>OZ220484.1:0-3650170 GCA_965116165.1 Pseudomonadales bacterium
ACTTAATCGTTCCGCTTTTTCGAGGATGGGGTCGGCGGTGGTGGTCCAGGCGAAGGGTCGGCTGCTATCGTTGTGGCGGGCGACGAAACGGTTGGTCCTTGCGGTGAACCGCTATACAACTTAATTTGCGGGACAGCACACTAGATGCTGCTCTATCGAATTGTTCAGACCTTCCTTAGCGTATTGTGGTGGCATCGTCGGTCTTGTATTGATCGGCGCAAGAATACTTGATTTTTACTTTCCTCTCGATCTGCCTTCTGAGAACGAATTATTTGCCCGCTTGGTCGTTGATGAACACGGCAGCCTATTGCGTGCGTTTGCCGACGAAAATGGTATCTGGCGCTATCCCATTTCACTGGAAGAGGTTTCGCCCCGCTACCTCGAAGCCCTGCTGAATTATGAAGATCGCTGGTTCTGGTACCACCCGGGTATAAACCCCGGAGCACTGGGTCGCGCCCTGATCCAAAATATCGTCAGCGGGAGAATTGTCTCGGGAGGTTCAACCATTTCGATGCAAGTGGCCCGCCTTTTACATCCCCATAGCCGGACCATCAACGGTAAACTAAAGCAGATGCTGCGTACCATACAGTTGGAATGGCATCTCAATAAAGAGGAAATACTGACGCTATATCTCAATATTGCCCCCTTTGGCGGTACCGTGGAAGGTGTGCAGGCGGCCAGCTATACCTATCTGAATAAACCTGCCGCACAACTCACCCATGCCGAAGCGGCTCTCATGGTGGCGCTGCCGCAGTCTCCCACCCGATTCCGGCCCGATAAACACAGCCAGAGCGCTCAACGGGCGCGCGACAAAGTGCTTGACCGTATGTCCGCATTCGGTGTCTGGTCCAAAGAAGCAGTTGCGGAGGCAAAACTGGAACCGATTCAAGGCTTGCAAATTCGGCGTCCGCAGCTCGCACCGCTGCTGGCCCGGCGCCTGGTGGCCGGTGGTGATGGACAAAGGGCGATACGAACCACTATCAATGCGGATCTCCAGCAGGGTCTGGAGGATTATCTACGCAGTTATATTTCTCAGTTGCCGCCGAAAAGTTCCGCGGCCATCCTAGTGGTGGACAACAAGAACAGGTCCGTTAAAGCCTATCTCGGTTCCGCGGATTTCGCTGATCAAACACGTTTTGGCCATGTGGATATGGTGCGGGCTGTCCGCTCCCCCGGCTCGACCCTGAAACCCTTTCTCTATGGCTTGGCGTTGGATGAAGGTCTGATTCACTCAAAGTCCCTGCTCGCCGATGTTCCCAGATTTTGGGGGGAATACAGGCCGAGCAATTTTAATCAGGGATTTAGTGGCCCCGTTTCTGTTACCGAAGCATTACAGCGATCACTCAATGTGCCGGCTGTCGGTCTGCTGGAAAGGTACGGCGTAAATCGTTTTGCCAATCGGCTGGAGAATGCCGGGCTGGCGCTGACAGTCCCCGCCGATTCACCCAATTTGTCATTGATTCTGGGCGGTTCTGGTATTTCGCTTGAACGCTTGGTAAGCGGATACATGGCATTTGCTCGCGCTGGCAAAACCACTGCATTGCGGTATTACCAGGAAAACCTAACCCAACAAATCACCGAGCGGCATTTGCTATCGCCGGAAAGTGCCTGGGTGGTCCAGCATATTATGACGGGTATCGCCAGACCCGATGGTCTCAATGCCCTTGGCCATACATTGGCGCGGGCCAAATGGGCTTGGAAAACCGGCACCAGTTATGGATTTCGGGATGCCTGGGCCATCGCAGTCAATCCCGACCATACCATCGGTGTTTGGGTGGGGCGTCCGGATGGAACTCCCATGCCTGGGCATAGCGGCAGAATTACGGCGGGACCACTATTGTTCGCGGTCGCCGATCATTTGCAAACGGATAAAACGGAGGTTGGTCGGCCCGAAAAAGTTGAACTTGCCACTATCTGCTGGCCCTTGGGTACTGCTGCCAACGAGCAGTCGAAAAACTATTGTCAGATCCGACATCGGGCCTATGTTATCGATGGACTGATTCCTCCAACCTGGCATCAGTTGGACGACAACGACTGGCAGGGCAATCTGATGAGCTATTGGGTCAACACTGAAACCGGCCTGCGGGTCAATGCCCATTGCGGGGTGGAAAAAATCGAACAACGCCAGGTAGCCCTGTGGCCCAAAGTGCTTGAACCTTGGATACCTCGTTATCAGACTCGACGGAACCTGGTGCCAAAAACCGATCCCGCCTGCCCTCATCGAGTGGTGGGTCCAAGTGGCAGCCTGCAAATTGCGGGTATCCAACCGGATTCGGTCTATCATTCCGCCGATCCGGTTACTCCGCCAAGCCTGAATCTGAAAGCCCTGGGTGGACAGGGACGGCTGCATTGGTATATCAATGGCAGGCCAAGCTACGGTGCGTCGCCCACCAAGGTCATTCCATTCGCACTTGAGCGGCGCGGCAGGACACAGATACTGGTTATCGATGAGGCTGGCAATGTGGATAAGGTGGAGGTCTTCCGCCGGTAGTCAACCGGACCCCCGGCAGGCGCATGCCCAGTGCACCGCCCGATTAATTCGCCGCCCAATCGGCCTTGATCTATATAAAAAATACCCATTAAAATCAAATTATTACGATCTGACACGAACAGGATGAATCGTCTGCGTATTTTTCAGACGGCACACTAGCGGGAATCGCTGGCGGCAATTTGGATGCTGCGAGTTTTGTGTTGATCAGACGTTGGCTTCCACCACATAGGGTAGTTTGGTTCGTCAAATAGATAAGTCTGTATGAACATTAGCGACATCACCGCCAAGTGGTCCAGCCTGGATCCCGCCCGGCCCGCGCTTGTCGATATTCCCACGGGGCGCCGGGTGTCGTTTGGCGAACTCGAACGCTCGGTGCGGCGGGTCGCCAACGGCTTCCTTGGGCTTGGACTGAACAAGGGCGACCGGGTCGCTATTCTCGCCAAGAACAGCATCGAGTATTTTGAAACCTACTACGCCTGCGCCCGCGCCGGACTGATTGCGCAGCCACTGAACTGGCGGCTTGGCGTGCCGGAGCTGGCTCGTATTCTCGAAGACGGCGAGCCGAGCGCCTTGCTCGCTTCCGACGAGTTTGCCGGGGAGCGCGAGGCTTTGCGCGATCAGGTTGAAATCGCTCACTGGTTGCAATACGGGTCCGATAGCGACGATTCCTTCGAACGCATGAAGAGGGGTGCGCCCGAGGGTGCCCGGGCGCATGGCGCCGGCGGCGGCGACCCGGTTCTCATTCTCTACACCGGCGGTACCACGGGTCTTTCCAAGGGTGCGCTGCACTCACACAAGACCCTCTACATGGGCATGCTGAACCAGACCGTTGCCGAACGAATTGTGCCGAGCGATGTCTACATGCTTACCGGGCAGATGTTCCATATTCCGGTGGCACTAGCCATGAATTACATGGCCCACGGCTGCCCGGTGGTATTGATGAATTTCGAGGCCGGGGCGGCGCTTGAGATCATCGAGGCGGAGCGCGTATCGGCCCTGCTCGGCATCACCACCATGCTGAACTGGATGATGGCCGTGGAGGGCTTCGAGAATTACGACCTCTCCAGCCTGCGCAACATTCAGTACGGTGGCGGCCCCATGCCCGAAACGGTGGTCAAGGCGGCGTTGAACGCCTTTCCCTGCACCCTGATCCAGGGCTATGGCCAGACCGAGGGCATGACCATGACCTTCCTTTCCCAAGAGGATCATAGTGAGGCCGTGGCCGGCAATCGGCCGCACCGCTTGAATTCCTGCGGCCGCGAGGGGTTCGTCACCCGGGTGCGGGTCGTGGATGGGAACGGTACCGATGTGCCGAAGGACGGCCAAACCCCAGGCGAGATCGTCGTGCGCTCGGAAGCCAATATGCTCGGCTATTGGCGCAAGCCCGAACTCACCGCCGAGACCATTCGCGACGGCTGGATGTGGACCGGCGACATTGCCACCTGGGACGAAAACAGCTATGTCTTCATTGTCGACCGGGCCAGGGACATGATTATTTCCGGTGGCGAAAATATCTACTCCACCCAGGTGGAGGCGGCGATTCACAAGCATCCCGGTGTGCTCGAGGTGGCGGTGGTCGGGGTGCCGGACGAGGAATGGGGCGAGTCGGTGAAAGCCGTGGTGGTGATGAAGCCGGGGGAGGTTGCCACGGAACGCGAAATCATCGACACCGCGCGCCGGCATCTGGCTTCTTATCAAAAACCCCGCTCCGTGGCGTTCGTCGACGGTCTGCCGAAGGCGCCCACGGGCAAGATACTCAAGCGCGAGCTGCGCGACCCCTATTGGCGGAAGCGGAACCGGCGGGTATGAGCGTTCCTACATCCAGTCCGCTCGCCAACCGGCTCCGCTTCCCGATGAAGAAGGGCGGGTTCCGGGTATGAGCGTCCTTATCCCTGACCTGCTCGCCAACATCGGCAAAAAGGGGCCGCCACGCACCGAGGTGGTTACCCGGCGCGACATCCGCAAGTACGCCATCGCCTCCGGTCAACGGCGGCGTAAATATCTTGACGGGGACGAAGCACCGCCCCTCTATCATGTCGCGCTGTTTTGGGATGTCGTGGAGCGGAACCAACTCACGCCGGACGGCGTTGCCATCGACAAACTTCTACCCCGGTTCCCCCTGACCCGCGCCATGGCCGGCGGTTTGGATATTCGATATCACGACAGCATTCGGCCGGGCGATGTGCTCACCGGAACCCGGACGCTCACCGATATCTATGAAAAGCGGGGGCGTTCCGGTCCGCTTATCTTTTACGAAGTGGTCCTTGAGATCGTCCGTGAAAATGGCGACCCGGTAATCACCGAGAAGACGACGAGGATCCTGCGTTGATTGCCGTGCAAATTGGCGATGTCCTGCCGGAACGCGTCGTCTTGCCGGACAACATCGATCTGTTCTTCTACAACGCGGCCCTGTGGAACGCGCATCGGATTCACTTCGACCTTCCCTATGCAACGGATGTCGAGGGCTATCCTGGCCTGGTGGTTCCGGGCCCGCTGATGGGCGACTGGCTGGGTCAGTGTGTGGACGAATGGCTGGCGGGTCGCGGCCGCTTGGTTCGCTTGGAATATTCCAATCGTCTGGCGGCCTATTCCGGCGATACCCTCAGCGTGGGCGGGACGGTTGCCGCCGTTGAAGCCCAGGTCCGCGAAGTAACGGTCGAACTGTATGTAAAGAACGAAGAGGGTGCCGTTGTCACCCCGGGCAAAGCGTTGGTGCGGCTTCGGGCCGATGGGTGAGAGCGTGATTGATTGGATGGGTTCCGCTCACCCAGGCGGTGTTGGGCATGGACTCTATTAGGGGCGGGACGGCCATTGTCGGCATTGGCGACACGGAGGTGGGAAAAGTCCCGCACCGCAGCGCCACCGGGCTGTGCATCGACGCGGCCCGGCGCGCCTTGGCGGATGCCGGCCTCAACAAGGATGCCGTCGATGGATTGGTCACCTGCAACAGCATGGCCGAGCCGCATATGTATCACGCCGAAGCCATGGCGGAATATTTGGGAATCCGCCCCGGCTATTGCGTCAGTGCCGGGGCGGGTGGCGGCACCACATTCACCGTGCTCTATCAGGCGGCGCTCGCGATTCGGGCCGGGTTCTGTTCCACCGTCCTTATTTCCATGGCCGACAGTTTGCGTACCGGCCTTTCCCGGGAACAGGCGATGGTCATGCAGTCCTCATCCGGCCATCCGCAATTCGAAACGCCCTACGGGGCCACGGTACCGGGCTATTACGCCCTTGTCGCCCGAGCCTATATGCACCGCTACGGCGCCACCCTGGAACATCTCGCGGCGGTGGCGGTGAACGCCCGGCGGCACGCCGCCCTGCATCCCGGTGCGCAGATGCGCGCGCCACTGACTATCGAGGATGTCATGGCCAGCCGCCCCATTGCCGATCCGTTGCGGTTGCTCGACTGTTCCCTGGTCTCCGACGGCGGCGCCGCGGTGGTGCTCACCGCCAGCGAGCGCGCCAAAGATCATCCCCAGACCCCCGTCTATCTGCTCGGTGCCGGCGAAGGCCACGGCCACGAGCACATCAGCCAGGCTCGGGATCTGACCGCATCCTTCGCGCGGCAAGCGGGGGAGGCGGCCTATGCCATGGCGGGGCTTGGGCCCGACGATATAGACTTCGCGGAGCTCTACGACTGTTTCACGCCCGTGGTATTGATCGAACTCGAAGATCTGGGGTTCTGTGCGCCGGGCGAGGCCGGGCCGTTTGTGGCGGAGGGAAATACGCAAATCGGAGCCGGGCTGCCGATGAACACGCACGGCGGGCTGCTTGCACACAGCCACCCCGGCAATCCGGGGTCGATGTTCGCGTTGACCGAGGCGGTGCGCCAACTCCGGGGCGATGCCGGCGAACGTCAGGTGCGGAATGCCGAAACCGCCCTGGTACATGCGCAGGGCGGCATCATGTCGAGCCACTGCACAGTCATACTTGGACGGGAAACCTAAAGGATGACGGTAGACAAGCCGCTCCCTCCGGTAAACGCCGAAACGGTGCCGTTTTGGAGGGCCTGTGCCGAAGGTCGTTTGGTCATTCAACGTTGCGGTCGCTGCCGTGCGCATCAGTTTTATCCACGCTTGGTTTGCTCGGCCTGCGGCAGTTCGGAAATCGATTGGGTGGACGCCTCGGGCGGCGGCCGTCTGAAGAGCTGGACGGTCATTCGCCGCGCCGTCTCCCAGGCATTCGAGGCGGATGTGCCCTATGTGGTGGCCCTCGTCCAACTCGACGAGGGGCCGACCATGATGACCAACCTGGTGTCCTGCGACCCGAAAAGCCTCGTCATGGACCAGCGGGTTCGGGTAACCTTTGAATCGCGCGGAGCGGATCTGTGTGTTCCGCAATTTCAACCCGAGAAAGGGAAAAATCCACCAAAAGGAAGAAAACCATGAGCAGAGTATTGATCACCGGGGCAAGCCGCGGTATCGGCGCGGAACTGGCTGGGCAGTACGCCGCCGCCGGGGACGAGGTTATCGCCTGTGTCCGCGACCCCGAGGCGGCACCGGGAATCGACGCGATACGCGGTAGCATCCAAGTACGACAAATGGATACCGGCAGCCCGGAATCGATTGAGGCCGCCGCCGAGGCCATTGGCGATGCCCCTATCGATATTGTGATCAACAATGCCGGGGCGGTCGGCGGCATGAGGCAAGGCATCGACGATCTCGATCTGGCGGAGTGGCATCGCACCCTGGACATCAACACCATCGGCCCGCTGCTCGTGGCCCGGGCGTTCAAATCGAATCTGGCCGCATCCGGCGACGGCAGGCTGATGAACGTCACCAGCCAACTTGCGGCATCAACCTGGCCCATGGGCGGCATGTACATCTATTCCTCGACCAAGGCGGGCTTGAGCAAGGTCGCACAGGCTTTGGCCATCGACTGGAAAGACGAGCCCATAACCGTCGCCCTCATGCACCCGGGCTGGGTGAAGACCGATATGGGCGGGCCCAATGCGGCCATATCGCCGGAAGAGAGCGCCTCCGGTATCCGCGCGGTGATTGCTGGCCTCACCAAGGCCGACTCCGGCAAGTTCTACAAATGGAATGGTGAGATTCATCCTTGGTAGGCATTGGCCGGGGCCATGCATGAATTGAGTTGGTTGGGGAAGGTCTGAGCAAGTTGATGGAGCGGCGTTGAGCTACTCGCACCTATTGATTGGGACTTATATACATAAGTTGACAGACCACTATATGCTGAGGTTTTAGTGGCAGGGAACTACCACATCTTGGGTTCTGTCAACTCATTGATATAATTCCCCATTGATTTGATTAAGAAACCTCTGATTAATCCTTTAGTCACAGCATCCGAGTTAATAAAATCAATAGTTTACGAATAGATCAATGCTGCTCTATCGAATTGATCAGAGTTTCCTTAACCCGGATGCCGCGACTAAAGGGTTGACAAGGGCTGCCTTAGCGTTAGTGGTGTCTGGAATTTCGGAAGAGGGGGCGATGAATGGGAATTCTGGAGGGTAAAACAGCGGTGGTAACCGGCGCGGCGGTTGGTCTTGGCAATGCGTTTGCCAAGGCGCTCGCCGCCGAGGGCGCATCGCTCGCCGTGTGCGATGTGCGTGGGGAGATCGATGATCTTGCAAACGAGGTGGATGCGCCCGTTTTGCCGATGCGCGCGGATGTATCCGACGCGGGGGATGTGCGCCGCTTCTTCGATGCCGCCATTGAACGCTTCGGCGGCGTCGATGTTCTGGTCAGCAACGCCGGTGTTTGGGCGGCCTCCCTGCCCACGGACAGCATCGATAAAACACTTGTCGATGCGGCCAGTGTTGTCGGCACCAATCTCAAGGGTGTATTCCTGTGCGGTCGCGCGGCGATTCCGTCGATGATCGAGCGGGGTGGTGGCCATATTATCAACATCAATACCGACCATGTGCACACCTGCGGATCGCCCTACGAACTTTCCCACGACGACGCGCCCAACTGTCCGTTTCTCGATATCGCGCCACGTCCCACCGGTGGTGGCCATCAGATGGATTTGTACGATGCGGCGAAATGGGGGATCAACGGCCTCACCTTCGCTTGGTGCCAGGCGCTCAGACCGCACCTTATCCGGGTCAACGGATTGTGCATGGGTGCGACGGACAGCCACATGCTGCGCAGTTTCTTCAATTTCGACCCGCCGCCGGAAGAGGAGGCGGGTTGGATGAGCGCCGAGGATATTGCCCGGGTGTTGATCGAGCTGATTGCCGAGGGTCCGGAGGGGCGTACCGGCGAGAACATCAATTTCTGCGTCGGACATCCCGTGGTTCTGCCGCCACCGCACGACCGGAACCCCTATTTCATACCGGCCGAGGAGGTTGATCGTGGGTAGTTTGGAAGGGCGTTCCGCAATCGTTACCGGCGCTGCCCAGGGCCTCGGGCGTGCTTTTGCCGCCGCGCTGGCCGCCGAGGGCGCCGATGTCACCGCCTGCGATTTACGCGAAGAAATTACCGAGGTGGCCGCCGGCATGGCCGGCCCCGGCCGGGTTCGCGGCATTGTTGCCGATGTCTCCAAACTAGAAGACCTGCGACGCCTGGTGGAAACGGCGAAATCGGCATTCGGCGGTGTCGACCTGCTCGTCAACAACGCCGGTCGCTGGCGGCGTACGCCGGTGACCGACAGCTACGACAAGGCGGTGGCGGATTGGGACTTCCTGATGGAAACCAATCTCATGGGCGTGCTGCTGCTTTCTCGCCTATGCGTACCGTCGATGATTGAGCGTGGCGGCGGCGACATCGTCAATATCAGCACCTACTATGTGTTGCCGGCCAAGAGCCCTGGCACCAACAGCCCGGAAACCGACCTTTACAACGCCTCCAAGTGGGCGCTGAACGGCTTTACCCAGGCTTGGTCGCGGGCACTCGAGGAGCACGACATACGGGTCAACGGGATGTGCATGGGGGCGGTCGACACCCCCATGCTGCGTGGACTCTGGGCGGAAGACCCGCCGGCGGACATGGTGTCGACCTGGATGCAACCGGAGCAAATTGCCGGACAATTATTGGAGTTGCTGCGCGATGGGCGCAGCGGTGAAAACATCGGTGCCTGGGTGGGGGAGGCGGTTGTGGTCGGGCCGCGCAAGCCCGCGCACAGAACAGTGACGGGCTGAACAAGGTCCGAACAAGGTGCTGCCGTCAAACTGGTGGATGTCCCTTTCGATATGTTTTTCCGAATCGTCGTCGTAGTGGGTGCCGCCTACCTCGGTGTCTGTCTGCTGCTTTACCTTCTCCAGAACCGCATGCTCTTCTTTCCCCAGCCCCTCAAGGGGGAGCCAAGCGGGGTGAACATCGAGCGGACGGCGGTGCAACGCGGGGATATCGTCTTGCGCGGCTGGGTGGTTAACCGCCACTCGGACGGACCGTTGCTGTTCTACTTCAGCGGCAACGCGGAAGAGGTTTCGGAACTGACGGGTCCGTTTGCGGAGCTTGATGCCGTCAGTGTGTTAATCAACTACCGGGGCTACGGCGAGAGCGGCGGTAAACCCACCACGCGCGATTTGATCGACGACTCCGCGGCGGTGGTCAAGGAAATGCGCCAACGGCTTGGCGGCGACCGTCCGGTCATTTTTTTTGGCCGCAGCCTGGGCACGGGCATTGCCGCAGTGACGGCTCGCTCGGTGCGGGCGGACGGCGTCATCCTGATGAGTCCCTACCGCAGCATTGAGCACATCGCGCGGCACAGATATCCCTTCGCGCCGGTTCGCTGGCTGTTGCGGCAGAATATCGATGCGACCCTCGGCGTCGAGTCGCTTCCCGAGCGGGTGTTGGTGCTTTACTCCGCCCGCGACCGGGTCGTGCCCACGGCGGAGACCCTAGCCTTCCTGAAGATGCTGCCCATGGAGCCGGAAGTTGTCGAATTCGTTGGCCCACATAATATTGCTCTGCAAACGCCGGAACTCTGGCGGGCCATCGAAACGTTCATACAGCATCCTTAAGTACAGCCACATCAATTTTTCGGCTTGAATTCGATATGCAATTCCTTCAGCGCCCGTAGTGCGAAGTTGGGGGCGATGGTGAAATCGTTCAGGCCGGGCGCGAACCACATGTCATCGATGCGGTCTACGAGCGCCTTGAAAGACCAGTAGAGTTCGCGCCGCGCCAGTGGGGCGCCGAGGCAATGGTGGATGCCGGAACCGAAGGCCAGGTGTCGCCCCGGTTTGTCGCGCTCGAGATCCAGCGTTTCGGGACACTCGAACTCCCGCTCGTCGCGGTTGGCGGCGGCGTAGCGGATATTGATCATCGCGCCCTTCGGAATCGTGATGCCCTGTAGCTCGATGTCTTTTCCGGTGTTGCGGAACAAGCCTTGCACCGGGCCTTCCAGACGCAATACCTCTTCACAGAAAGTGCGCAGATACTTCTCCGGTTCGGCCTTGAGCTTGCGCCACGCATCGGGATTTTCGATGAGCAGCTTGACCCCGAAACCGATGGCGTTGGTCGATGTTTCCGAGCCGCCGACAAAGGTATCGGCCATCATCTCGGCGTGCAGCTCGTTGTCGCTCAGGGGCCGTCCCCATTCGGGAATGACGCGGTTGACCAATTCGGATAGCAGTGTATCGTCCGGCTCCTTGCGCAACCGCTCGAAAATGGGCTGGAAATAGTGCTGGGCCTCAATTTCCATCTCGACGGACCACTTTTCCTCCGCCTCGGTTTGCATCATGCCGAGCCGCTGCACCCAGGCGTCGGTCCATGCCTTGATTTTCCAGATATCCTCTTCGGGCACGCCCATTTGGCGTCCGATGATGATCAGCGGCAGCGGTACGGCGAACTGCCCCACCCAGTCGCAGCGGCCCTCGTCGATAAAGGCGTCGATGAGCTTGTAGGCGGTTGCCTCGACGAACGGATCCATTTGTTGGATTTTTTTGGGCCGGAAAGCCTCGTTGAACATGGCCCGCATCTGCTTGTGGTTGGGGTCGTCCCGGCCCGCGAGGGTGGGTGCCGGCACCCAGCCGTTGTCTTGATACAGCCTCAACATGCGCACGGCGCGCTCGGCATCGATACGGCCCCGTCCACCGCCCTGGCCTTCGCGCATGCCACTGCGGAATCCATCGGTGTCGAGCAGGATTTGGCGCACATCCTCGAAACGGGTGACGACATAGAAACCCGTCTGGGGGTCTTTCCAAACCGGTGCCTCGTCACGGAGTTTTTGATAGGCGTGATAGGGGCAGTTTTGCAGGTCCGCATCGAGTAGATTGATGTCGTCGAGTGATTCCGGCCGCACCGGCCGGCATGGTTTTTTTTCAGTCATCCTGAATCCTTTGGTTGGGGAACCTCCCCTAGCTGTTTTCGCGAATCAGATCCGTCACGCCGTCCCATTCCTCGTGCGCCCGTTTCCAGCCGTTGAACAAGTCGACGATGATCGGTGCGTCGCCGTGCAATTCCACATAGCAGCCGAGATCCCCGCGGCAGTCCATGTAGGCCACATAGTCACCACCCCAAAGTGTGCAGGCGGTTTCATACCCGGCTTCGTTGAACCGCTTGATTTCGCTGGTCACATCGTGGATGAGCAAGCCCACGTGATGAAAACCCTGTTCGCCCTTTTTGTACATCTCCCGATAGATGGACGGCGTGTCGTCGTGCTGGGCGATAAATTGGATATGTGCGGGTCCGGCCTGGCCAAAGGCGTAGCTAACATCGGCCTCGACCGGCTCGCCCCGATAGCGGAAGCTTTCGGCGATGTGGTGGCGCACGACATGGAAGGGGCCGGCGCCAACCATCTTGTTCCATTTCACGCAGGCTTCGTCGATGTCGTTTACGAAGTAGGCGTATTGCCAGATCGGATGCCGGATGATGCTCATGGTTCGCTCCCTTCGCTGCTGCGGGAACAACATGATAGCAGGGGATCATCACCATCCAAGTGGCGTGTTAGACTTTCATACCGTACAAGTGTCAATCGGAGGGGTTCATGTCCATAGAAAACGGCGAGCGATTCATTCGCGCACTCAAATCGGATGATTCCTTGCGGGACAGGGTGCGGGCCGCCGGACCCGATGGGTTCCCGCGGATTAGCGCGGAAGCCGGTGCATCCTGCTCGGCCTATGATGTGGTCGCGGCCCTGCTGCGGCAAATGGAGCATAAGGAAACCCTCGCCGACTGGGAACGTTAATTTCCGTTCACGATTTCGTCAATGCGCCGCCGGGTGGCTTCCCTGTCTTTGAACCACTGCGCGTTGATTGCGGTGAATTCCTCCACATCGGCCGGCACCCGATCTTCCGCGAAGATTGCCCCGACCGGGCAGGCGGATTCGCAGGCGGCGCAATCGATGCATTCGTCGGGATGCACGTAGCACATGCGGTCATTGTCTTCATCGAAGTGGATGCAGTCGACGGGACACACCTCGATGCAGGATTGGTCCCGCACATCAATGCACGCGTTGGTGATGACGAAGGTCATGTATGCCCGCCCCGAAACTACCGGCCACCCTCGAATGGACCGCTAGGCTAGCCAATTCGAAACGGTATGCCAAGACTGTTTTGTTGCTTTGTCGGCGGCAACGAGGCTGCGCCAATCGGTATGCTCGTGATTGTGTTGCAGTTCGACATTTGCACGAGTCGAACAGTGCGCGAGTCTCGACTCGGCGGAATCCGAACAGTCAAATTGATATTCAGACGCATCGACCATTCAGGCGTTGGCTCGGAGCTAATTTTGAGCGTCGCCATGCCTAAGCCCGACCTATTCATGAATAAACTACTGCGGCCGTCAAT
Organism: Pseudomonadales bacterium; assembly: GCA_965116165.1. Classification (GTDB taxonomy): domain Bacteria; phylum Pseudomonadota; class Gammaproteobacteria; order Pseudomonadales; family Azotimanducaceae; genus Azophilus. The sequence continues at coordinate 13,188 of OZ220484.1, forward strand.
AGCAGCGAAATCACTGGGCGTGCTCCCGCCGCGTGCTCAACGTGCCGTCAAGCACACCCGCGCGCTCCTGCTCCACGCACCCAGTGCTTTCACTACTCTTGCCGGCCTCGCCACGTTCATTCACGAATAGGTCGGGCTAGCGGGAATGGCTGTGCTTTATTGTTGAATAGTTCCCGGTGAATGGTATATGTTTTGCGGACGGCTGCTTGTTGTTGATTGTAGGGGGGCATCATGCATGCATTGCACAAAGGATTTGTTTGGTTCGCAACGGCGGCCGTGTGGGCCGCGGGTATGGCGGCAACGGTGTCCGCCGTCGCCGGGGAGGGCGGGCGGCGGGCCGCGGATCAAGACGCCATTGAGGAAGTCCTCGTTACCGCCCGCAAGCGGGAGGAGCGGGCCATTGACACACCGGTTGCGGTATCGGTCATGAACGAGGACGACCTCGACCTCTACAACACCCGCGATCTCACCCAGCTTACAGAGCGTATCCCCGGCTTGGAAATCATCCATACCGCCGGTGGTGGGGCGGGCGGCAACATGACCATTCGCGGCATTGGCAAGCCGCCGGGGACTGTGGATTACGGCATCGACGCCCCGGTTTCGCTGGTCGTCGACGGCATGCCCTTCTCACGCAACCACATGATCCTCACTGGTTTTTTCGATTCGGAAGCGGTCGAGGTGCTGAAGGGTCCGCAAGCGCTTTACTTCGGCAAGAATAGCCCGGCGGGCGTTATCGCGATCCGCAGCAAATCGCCGGATGTTGGCGGGCCCATGGAGGGTTTCGTGAGGGCACAATACGAATTCGTCTCGGAAGACCCGGTTGTCGAGGCGGGCCTCAGCCTGCCGCTTGGCGACCAATTCGCCATACGATTGGCGGGTCGGCGGCAGGACATGCAGGGCGGGTGGATCGAAAATGTCGCGGAGCCACTCGATGCGAGTGCCCTTTATCCGGGAACCCACTACATGACGCGCGGTGCTTCCTACGACGAGTATCCGGCCCAGAAGCAATCGGTTTTCCGTGCCACCGCCGTGTGGGAGCCGAACGAGCGCTTTGATGCGACGCTGAAGGTTTTCCGTTCATACACCAAGCGCAACGATGGCGGCACCACCATTCTCTATGCCTGCGCCGATGGGCCCGGCGTGCATCCCACGCACCTGGGCATCTGGCCGGATCCGACGCAAATTTGCCCGGACCACAGCCCCAAGTTGAAGCGTACGGGCGCGCTGCCGCCGGCGGAGATAGCCAGGACCGCTCCGCACCTCTCCGAAGATTCCAGATTCCACTATAAGCTTGATCAGTACGTGCACACCCTGCAGATGAATCTGGAACTCGGCGACTTCACACTGTCATCCGCGACTGGTCTTTGGGATTATCGGCATCGGGAGTACACCAACTACGGCTATACGAGTTGGGGGGTGGTGGTCTCCAAGCAGGGAGAATCGGGCGACGCCTTCACTCAGGAATTGCGCCTCGCATCCAATCTGAACGGGCCGGTGAACTTCACCGTTGGCGGTTTCTACGAGAAAACCGAGCGTGACCTGAATGCTCCGGTGCAGCTTGTTCCATCCGGGTTCTTCAACATTCTCGGACTCAACGTTACGCCCTGGCCGCATCCGGGGCCCTATGAGGGCACCTACATCAACTACCACCAGATTTGGGACAACGACATTGAGACCATTTCCGTGTTTGGCAGCGTCGACTGGCAAGTTACAGAGGATCTGGAACTATCGGGTGGCCTGCGCTACACCGAGGAAGATCGGGAGGCCGTTGGCGGCAATGTTTTCGAGAACAGCAGCATCTTTGGCTTCGGTCCGGCCGGGTACGTCTATAACCCCAAGGACAAATCGGACAACCTCTCGCCCGAGGTGACGGCCAGCTATCATCTGAACGACGACCTGATGGCCTATGTGTCCTATCGGACCGGCTTTCAGTCGGCGGGCATATCCAATCCCGGAACGGTGCCGAACCTGTCGGCACTGCCGGTGGAAGTGCAGAACGAGACCTTGATCTTCGATGAAACCACCATCAAGGGTTTTGAGGGAGGGCTCAAAGGCACCTTCCTCGAGGGCCGCATGCGGGTGGACTTGGCGGCATTTTGGTATGAGGCCAAGGACTTGCAGGTTGGCATCTTCAACTCCAATACCACGACCTTCACGCTGCAAAACGCCGCCGTGGCGCACAATTGGGGTTTTGAGGCATCCGGCATCCTCCAAGCCAACGAGCGGCTGCAACTCCGATTCGCGGGGCAATACAATCACTTGGAATACGACGAATGGCCCGATGCCGGATGTCATCCCGTCGATGCCGAAATCGTCAACAAACCCACTACGGGTCCGGGTTGCCACGAGCCCCGGAAGGGGGTGACCATTCAGGATCTTTCCGGGGTTCGGTATGGCAACGCCCCCCTGCAGGTTAACGCGGGCTTCACCTACGACCATCCGCTGGCGGATGATTGGGGCCTCGCGTTCTCCTGGGACACCATTCATCGCTCGAAGGGCAAGCGTGTCCTCAATCAGCCATTCACGGAGGTGCCGAGCCGCACGGTCACCCATGTTGCCCTGAATCTGCGGCAGAGTGATGGGCCTTGGAATATGGCCTTGATTTGCTCCAATTGCTTCAACGAAATTTATGTAACGGCGATTGGCAACCGGCCGCTGGCCAAGATTAACGCGGGGGTTTCCGGGGATATGATGGCCCAGGTTGCGCAGCCGAGGCTGGTCACGGCTCAGGCAACCTACAGCTTTTGATCGGTGGGAAGGAGTGAGGGATGAACGGCGGCTGCCCATTCGCACTGGATGTTTTCGCGGAATCAACGCCACCGGACGATCCGGGCGCGCAAATTGATTTCCCCCTGATGCCGGAAGGCGAGGCGGTCGATATGGGCCAGGCACCGGACGGCACCCCGCTGTTCGATCCGCGCCTATTCAATTCCGCTGAATTCATGCGCAACCCCTACCCCTACTATCGCATCCTGCGCGACCACTACCCCGTGTTTCACGACCGGCTCTGTAATACCTACTACGTCACGCGCTACGAGGACATCACCCGCTGTTATTTCGACGACGAGGGCTTCAACACCATTCCCAAGGGCAGTTCCAGCGGTGTGCTCGGCAACACCCAGCTTGAGCTATCCGGGGTGGAGCATCGGCGGCGACGCAATTTGTATGGGCAACACCTGGTGGGGCAATCGCTGAAAAACCGCATTCCGGCCATACAGCGCCAGGCTCGGGAGATGATTGAGGCTTGGGGTGGGATCGACGACCCCGATGTGGTATCCGAGAAAAACGGTGTGCGCACCGTGGAGCTCGGCCGCGCCTTCGCCAACGAGTTCCCCATTCGCGTTGTCTGCGAGGTGCTCGGTTTCCCCGGGGAGGCGCAGGACGATTTCTACTATTGGTACAACTCCATGATGTCGGGTCTTGGCGGTTCGGAGACGCATCGGCAGGGACTGGAGGCGCGCCAGCACCTTGAGGACTATGTCGAGGGCATCGTTGAGGCGCGTCGCAAGGAACCCACCTGGCTTTACGACGAGGCGGGCAATCCGGTCTCCAAGGACATCATCACCAAACTCTGCGAAACCAGGGTGGACGGAGACTACCTATCCACCGAGGAAATCACCTCCAACATCGCCCTGGTGGTTGGCGGCGGCGGCGAGACGACCCGCGGTGCCATCCTCAACATGTGGTACTTGCTGCTGCGGCATCCGGATCAGTTCGAGGCGGTCTGCAACGACGATAGCCTATGGGATGCGGCCTTCCACGAAACCCTGCGGCATTCGTCCTCCATCGGTGGCCAGCCCCGGCACAACACCTATGATGTGGTCATGCACGGGGTGAGAGTTCCCGCCGGTTCACTTATGCAGATGGTCGACTTTTCCGCCAATCACGACGAACGCATCTTCAAGGATCCGGAAACGTTCAACCTGTTCCGCGACGATTTGTACAGCGGCAAAATCCTGCGCAGCGGCTATAACAAGGATGGTCGCCGCAACCATATGGCCTTTGGTGTCGGCCCGCATCTTTGCCCTGGCGCCTGGATATCCCACCAGGAGACCGTCGAGGGGTCGCGCATACTTCTGCGGCACTTGAAGAACCCGCGCATCAACATGGAGCGCATGCCGAAGGACATCGACGGCGAAACCCTGCGCCCCATCGGCCTGGTTTCGGTGCGCGAGCTGTATCTGGACTACGATTTGGCCTAGGCAGGGGAGGCGATAAGCATATCTTTAGGAAACTACCAGATGCCGGCTTCTGTTAACCCATCGATATAATCCCTCTATGAAAGGCACCGAAGTCATAGGCGCAAACGGCGTCGTCATTCCCGAGGGAACCCACGGCAACGCGGGTTTTCGCACCTATGAAGTCCATCAGCGCGAGCGGGTTGGGCAATCGACGGAAAAGATCAAGCCCATCCAACTGGTCTCGCCGGAATTTGCGCGCGACCCGTATCCGGTGCTTGCGATTCTGCGCGAAAATTATCCTTGTTATCGCGACTGGTTGGGCAATTGCTATTGGGTCACGCGCTACAACGATGTCACGTCCATTTTCACGGACGACGCGAATTTCGAGACGCGGCCAAAAAGCTGGATGCTCGGCCTTGATAACGGTGCCCGCGACCTCGGCGGGGAACCGCCGGTTTATGCGGCCCTCGCGACGGGGATAAACCGCAATGCGGAGCGGCTGGCGCGGCGGGCGGTGGCCGACTTTGCCACGAGGGGGGGTGCGGACTTGGCCATCGAATTCGCCGCGCGCTTCGCCCTCGAATTACTGCTTGCCGTCTTGGATCTGCCCGCGGCCGACGCCAATGCCTTCGCCGCCCGCTATCAGCGAATACGGCGTGGTGTCACTTGGGAACCCCGCATGCGACAGGCGGGGCTGACCGCCGTCGAGGAACTTGAGGGCTATTTTGCGCTTCTGCTCGAACAAAGGCGCGCCGAGCCGGGGGACGACCTGATTTCCGCGGTGGCGACGCTGAATCTGGAGGATGGCCCGGCACGGGCGAAGGATCTGGTGGCCACAATCCTCGAGTTCGATTTCGACACCCTGCAGGGAACCCTTGCCAACTTCTGGTTCCGATTGCTGGAGGAACCCGAACGGCTGCGGGCGGTGCTGGACGAACCCCGTTTCGTCAAGCTGACCGTTTTGGAGACCTTCCGGCATTCGACACCGGTCCTGCGGGCCATGCGGTTCGCAAGGCACGAGGTGGAACGGTTCGGGCGCCTGATCCCGGAGGGCGGGCTGGTGATTTGCTCGGCCGCCGCCGGCAACCGCGACCCGCGGATTTTCAATGAGCCGGATCGCTTCATCGTCAATCGCAAGGATCTGTGTCATCGCGAGGCCCGGGGCCAGTACCGCGCGGACGGCTTGGCGACGGGCATCACCTTTGGCCTTGGTCCGCCGTCGAAACATCCGGCAATTCCCGAAGACCGGCCCCCGTCACTCTATGCAATGACCCGCGACGCCCTGGTTACGGCGTCACGGGTGCTGATCGACGCCGTCGCCGACCTGCAACTCGAATCCGGTGTCGAACCCTTCCAAACCTGCCGTAAAATCGGCGAGATGCATACCTGCTGGCACCTGCCGGTGCGGTTCAGGGCAACGTGAAATCTGGCCCGCGGCGTTTCCGCGTCGGAGGTGCCGCGGTCGCGAATCTTCACGGAAACCGCCTCGTCCAGCAGTTCGAACAGTCCGAACCGCCACGCCGTCAATGAGGGTCTGAACAAATCGATAGAGCGGCATTTAGCTACTCGTAAACCATTGATTTTATTAATGCGGATGCCGCGACATATAGCGAATGCACATCGCCTCGGCATTGGTATTGTCGTGCCTTGGGACGTGAAACGGATTGACGTCTCACTGCGGCGACATGCGGGTCAGAAATTGTCCTCCGGCTCTAGTATCAGCAACAAATTACCAGCCATGTGGTCGTAAATGCCGTAACCCGATGACAGCAGCAGATTGTCGTTGTGGACAACGGGGCCGGCACCACCGCTGAACGATCCACCGAAGGTCTCCTCTCCGGTCGTCGCCGTGAAGTTGCCGGTCGTGTCGGTTTCCCACAGCACGGCTCCGGTTTGCGCGTCGTATACGCGCAGGATGCCGTCCATGGCACCCGCGTAGACCAAGCCGCCAGCGGCGGTGACCGCCTGGGAAATGCCGGGGTGGCAGAACGGCCTGGCGTCGCAGCGGTCGGGATTGGGTGTATACCACTTCAATTTGCCCGTGCGCAGATCAAGCGCGTGCAAACCCGGTTTGGCCGGTCTTGGGTACTCGCGGCCGTCGGGCATATCGGAGATGGGTACAAACAGCATGTCTCCGGCCGCCGCCATGCCGAAGTGCACGCCGCCCTGGACGCCGCCGCGGCCGACCTGGTTTTGCCAAATCAACTCGCCCGTATCGGGATTCAGCGCATGCACCACACCCGATTTTTGTCCGGCGAGCACGAGGTCTCGACCGTCGCTGGTGGTCACCAACATGGTGGCGGCGCCGAAGTCGAAATCCGGCCCCCGTTCGGGCGGGCAACTGTGGTCCGCCTCGGTGTCGCACGCGACATTCCAGACATCGTTCGCGGTTGCCTGGAATACCCAATTCACCGTGCCTCTGTCGAGGTCGATGGCAAAAATGGCGTCGCTCGTGAGCGTTGCCGGCGAGGACATGTTCTCACCGGTGCCCACAAAGAGTTGATTGCGTTTCACGTCGATGGCGGGGCTGTTCCAAACCACGGCGCCCGAGGGGCCGCGCATGTTGGTGCCGGCCCGGTTTTGGCTTTGCACGATAGCGGGCTCGTCGATGGTATGGGTCTTCCAGAGAAACTCGCCCGTGCGCGCCGCATAGGCAACCACGGAACCGCGAAAGGTGCAGCACTCGTAGTATGGGTCAACCGCGAGGCTGACTTCCAAGCTCGACACCGGAACGTAGAGGCGCTCGTTGTGCAGCCTTGGGGTACCGGTGATGGTTGCGTTCGGATGGTCGTCCGGCCGTTGCCGCCAAACACCCTCGCCGGTTACGGCATTGACCGCATAGACATTGCCGAGCACATCGCCGAACAGGGCCAGGGGCGGCTCTCCATCGGTGCCGGCGGGGGCGAGCACGATGCCGGTGCGAACTTCCGCGGAGGCCGGGTATTCCCATCGGGCGCAGCCTGTTTCTTCGTCGAGGGCATAAACATGGCCCGAGTGCGAGCCCACGAAAATGCTGTCGGCGGCCAAAGTTGGTTGCGAGCGGACCCGATTTGCTCCGGGGAAACGAATGGCTAGACGGGGGGCTAGGTTATCAAGGTCGTCCCGCTCCAAAGTGGCCACCGTATCGGGAATAGAGCGGGTGTTCCCCAGGTCGAAACCCCAGTTGCGCACCGTCGCGATGGCCTGGGGCTCGATGGGCGGCACCTCGTCCCCGCACACTGGAATCCCGGCGGGCGCCTCGCCCATTTCCGCACCGGCCAGATATTCGGCCACCAGCACCTTTTGCTCATCGCTCAATGCCGCGGCTTCTTCCCGCATGATACCGTCTGTCAGCGAACGCAGGATCATTTGGGGCGGCATCAGGCCGAGCATATCCCGGTGCGGTGCCTTGGCGACGGCACCGTCGTGGCAGGTGCCGCAGGAGGCGTCATAAATCGGCCGACCGGGCATGGCCTGTTTTGCCACGAACATATCCCGTATTGTTTGGGCGGAGCTTTCGTTGGCGGCGGCATCCGTAGAGGTCGGCTCGGCTTGCGTTGCGGCGGGCGGGAATGTCTCGGGCGGCGTCGGTTCACCCCCGTTTTCGGCACAACTGGCCAATGCGCATAGCAGTAGGACGAGGGAGGGCGCGCGAATGCCCCAATACCCTGATAAGGTACAGCCAGTTGAAGCGCTGGCCATGCGCTCCGGAACCTTCCTAACTTCCATCGAACAAACTTCCCATCCTATTCAACTCAAGCCGCGCACGGGTTGCGATCATTCACTTGCTTCCAAGGAATCAAATATTTGTTCCCAGCGAGACGGCGCCTGTTGCATCAGCGATTGCGTGGAACCGACAATGTGTTGCAGCTTGGGTATCCTACCACGGCGAGGCGAGTGCCCGACCCCGGTCTCATAAGGATTCTGTAGCGGTCGATGCACCAGGTGCCCGCTTTCGCACGGGCACATGCAACGCAAAACCCTCGCCGGTGTAGGTTTCCAAGGCATCGGGGAACCCGTGGTTCCATTTGCACGAGTTGCACGAGACGAACAAAACCGTTCTCGCGCCCAACGGCAGCACGGACACGGTGGTCTACGCCTCGGTGGACGGGGCCTTGGTCAACTAAGGAAGGTCTGAACAATTCGATAGAGCAGCATTGGTATACTCGTAACCTATTGATTTTATTAAATCGGATGCCGCGACTACAGGATCAATTAGAGATTCCCCAACCTAGTAGCGGCCTCCTTTTTTATTGGCCCGCCCATGTGCCGCTCGTCTCTGAGAGATGCTCGCCGCATAGCTGCCCGCGCCCGCCGGTGCCGCCAGAAAGTCCGCAATGTCGGCGAATATCCTCATGGGCGCCGACCAAATACATGCTCAAAGCCCGCTGCTCCATCCAACCGACATTGTCAGTTGGCCGGAGCACTAGAAGCCATCTCCCTGTATATTGGAACACGGTTCATCAAGTAGATAATCCCCAATAGATTCAGGAGGTATGAATGAACTGGTTGTTGATCGTCGGGCTCGGTGCTTGCTGGCTCGGGTGGCAGATAGTTTGGGCGGCACCGCTGCCAAGGCAGCTAAGATCGGAAAGGCGGCCCGTGCCGGATGATCCCGCGCGCGCCTATATGCTCTTTTGGCTGGATCAATACGGATGGATTGGTCTGACGTTGCTCGGGCTCGGCCTTGCGAGCGTGTTGCTGGGGATACTGTGATGATTCCGGTAACCCTGCTTTATGCGGGCATTCTCGGTTTGCTAAGCGTCCTGCTCGCCAACCAGGTGCTCTATGTGCGCCTGCGCGCCAGCAGCATGCCCAAGTGGAAGCCGGACCATGCGCTTCGGGTTCAAGCAAATTTTGTTGAGAACGTGCCGCTGGCGCTGGTGCTGCTTTACTTGGTGGAAGTGAGTGGCGTTGGTCCGCTCGTGATTCATCTGCTCGGCGGTGCTTTGGTGCTGTTCCGGCTCCTCCATGCCTGGGGCATGAGTCGCAACGAGGGTGCCAGCTATGCTCGGCTCATTGGCGCCCAGGGAACATTTTTGCTGATTTCCGTACTAGGTATGACCGCACTGTTTGCGGGCTTCGCCGGTTAGCCCGAACGGCTAAGTCCGACAGGCTGCCAGCGGAAGTTGCCGCTCAGGTACCGAGAATGCCGTAGGAATAGTCCTCGGGTTGGCGCGCGCCGACGAGGGAACTGTTGGTGGGCGAACTTAGGTGGCGGTCGGCATCCGCTTCGGTGCGCGACCAGTCGTTCACTTCGGAACGGAAGCTGAATTTCCAGACCCCGGCGCGCTTCTCGTAGCGGTCCACATAGCGGCCCGAAATGAACAGATCCTTGAGTTCGCCGTCCTGGTTGACTTTGTGGAAGGCTTGAAAGTAGACCTCGCCGGTGGCCGTGTCGCCATCCACCCGGATATGCGCTTGGCCGATCATGTGATGATTGGCCACATGGTCCTTCAGCGCGTCCTGGGCATAGTCGACAAAACCCTTCGCGGAGCCGACATAGAAGCCGTAATCGACGGTCGCGTCGTCGTGAAACACCGTATGCATCAGGTCGCCGTCCAAGCGGTCCAGGGCGCGCATGTAGGTGCAACTCAGTTCGTAGATCTCCTGTTTGGCGAGTAGTTCTTCTACCGTCATCTCAGCCATTCATCCGGGATATTTTCCTCCACCAGTTGGCGGATGCTGAAATAGTTGATGTCGCGCTCCGCGCCGACTTGCAGGGCCAGCTTGGAAGTGTCCGTGGTTCGCGAAAACACCTGGGTATTCGGGTATTCGCCCTTGATCCAGAGAGCCGCGCGAAGATTTTCTTCGATGTTGCCGGTACCAAGAATGATGGTCGGTGAGCCGGCGGCGAGATTCAATACTCCTTCCAGCTTTTGCCAGACCTCGGGGTGCGAAATATCGCCTTCGAGAATCTCCCGGTGGTAACTGCCGTCGATGAGACGCTGTTCCTCGGCGACCAACAGGCGGCGCGCGGCATCCTTATCGATTAGCGCGACCGTTGCGATTTCCCGCTCCGCGTGGGCCTGGAGTTCTTCGAGCACGGTTTGGCCGAATCGCCCGAATCCCGCAATGACCACGGTGTCGCGCCCGCTGGTGCGACGAAAATGATTGATGAGATGATCCCGTACCAGTCCGGCGGCGGCCAGTTGATAGGAATTGAATGTCAGGCATTGCCGGGCGACAGCGGTGTCCTGCAGAGCCCGCATGAAACGTAGGTTGTGACAGCGCAAGACGATGCGTCCGGCGAGCCGGGGAAACTGCGCAAGCATGCGGCTTGCCGCCTCATAGGACTGAAAGTCGCTTTCACCAAGCAGCACGATCTTGTTGGCGCGGTGCAGTCGCAGTGCTCGAATCAAGAATTCATGGGTGATATCACCGGTCACAACCGTTGCGTTGAACATGTGTTGAAGCTCGTTGCGCCGAATCATCCCAATGTGTTCGTCGACCACCACCACAGGACGATTTTGCTCGCGGCGGCGTAGGATCCGCAAGTAGCTGTCGGTCATCGCGCCGGTGCCGACGATTACGACATGATGCCGCATGCGCCGCAATTGCCAAGGACGGGGGGATAGGATCTTGGCCATTGTCTCGATCACCGCCGATGCGGTCAGGATTGGGGCACCGAAATAGGCAATCCAGAGTAAGGCTCGGGCAATCGGCGGCCCCCCGGTCGGTGTGCCGATGTCGAGGCCACCGACCACGAACAATCCCAAGCTGTAATATGTTTTGGTAAGCAGGCTGGCATCCCCAACATCGGGTCTTTCGGTGAGCGAGACGCCCGCCAAAAGAGCGCCAAGTGCGCACAGAAAGAGCCCAAGCGCAGCGCCCCAGCGCCAATCGGTGCGCGATCTACCGATTTGTTCCGGTGCCAGGCGCACGAGAGCACGCTGTCTTTTGCTGTGCGAGTTGCTCATCCGGCGCCCGGCAACGATTGCCGCGGTTGCTCCGGGTCAATGCAGCGTATGCGGTCGATAGCACGCACCATCGAAGCTCTCAAAATAATCGCCGAGAGCGGGATGTTGGATTTGGCTGCGATCCGCGCTGGTCGTCAGATGTCGTTCGGCCACATAGGTGGTGTGAACGCCCTGGTCAACGAGCACATGATACCAGGGCGCATCTTTGGGAGGCCGACTGCGGGCAACCTGTTCGTACCAGTCGTCGCCCAAGCGGAACTCCTCGTCCGCCTGATAGATCACCCCCCGGTACCCGAACTTCAAATGCTTGACGATCTGGCCAGGCTTGAATTTTGTCAACATACTGTCCTTATCGGTGGTGGCCCAATTTGCAATCCGGGGGTCGCCGAAGATCCTTGCCGGTGCGGCTTTCGGGCGCTGAAACTTCAAACCGGGCCATTACCCATTTGTCGATGAATGCCGCGCGGCGCTCAAGTGGTTAGCCACTCGAACTGTTGGGGTTTGCGTCCCGCTCTGGGGTGGATGAGCACATTGACCAAGGCCGACCCGTCGAATGCCATCGCCTTGTCCAGTGCTCCGCGCAGGTCCGCCGGGTCTTCGACATGCAGGCCCAGGCCGCCCAGCGCTTCCATCATGCCGTCGTAGCGGGCGCCGTAGGTGAGAATGGGCGGCGGTACGGGCTTGCCATCCGCAATCGGACCCACGCCGCCACCGATGCCGCCGTTGTTCAAAAGCACGATCTTCACCGGCAATCGGTAGCGCACCATGGTCTCAATCTCCATGCCCGAGAAACCGAAGGCGCTGTCGCCCTGTACCGCCACCACCGGTTTGTCCGGATTGGTTACGGCGGCGGCGACGGCAAAGCCCAGGCCGATCCCCATCGTACCGTAGGTGCCGGCATCGAGCCGGTGGCGCGGTGCGCGATTGGCCATGCGGGTGCGGCCGATATCCATCGTATTTGCGCCCTCGCCGATAATGATGGCGTCGTCCGGCAGCCAGGCTTCGATGTCCCGGTAGGCCCGATAGTAATTCATCGGTGATGAATCGTCGTCGATCATGGATTGCACTGCGTCGAGATTGGCTTGTGCCTTGGCCCGCAGGAGTTCGCGCCAGGCCGTTTCGGCCGGGTAAAACCACTGGCGGTTGTCGAGTGCCCGGTTGAGTTGCCCAACGATTGCCTTGCCGTCGCCCACCAGCGCCACTTCCGCCGGTACGTTGGTGCCGATCTCCTCCGGGGCGATGTCGATTTGTATGACGCGCACATCGGAGCGGAAGCGGGGCGGTTGCCCGAAATGCATGATCCAATTGAGGCGCGCACCCATCAGCAGAACCAGATCCGCCTCCTTTAACGCCGTGCTGCGGGCGGCGCCGACGGAAAGCGGGTCGTCGTCGGGCAGCACCCCCTTGCCCAGAGGAGACGCCAGAAACGGCAGTTGGGTGCGTTCGATGAACTCTCGCACGTCGTCCTCCGCGCGGGACCAGGCCATGCCCTTGCCGACGATAACAAGCGGCCGTTCGGCGGATTCCAATGCGGAGAGCGCCGCTTCGACCGCATCCGGATCGGCCATGCTGCGCGGCGACGCACCGACCGTGGCCGTTTTGACAACCTTCTCCGCATCGACCTGGCCACGAATGATGTCGTCCGGAAAGTCGAGGTAGGCGGGCCCGGGACGGCCAAACTTGGCGTGGCGCACGGCCTGTTCAACATAGTAGGGAATGCGCTCGGTGTGCTCAATGGCATGGGCGTATTTGCAGTAGGGCGCGGCCAGTTGCACCTGCCGTTCCTCCTGGAAGCCGCCCATGCCGTTTTGATAGACGGGCGACGCGCCGCCAATCAGGATCATCGGCCAGCAATTCTGCTGTGCATTGGCCAAGCCGGCAAAGGCGTGGATGACGCCCGGGCCGGATACGGTGAGGCAGGCCTGCGGGTGGCCTGTGAGGTAGCCGGCCGCCTGGGCCGCGTAACTCGCTGATTGCTCGTTGCGCATGCCGATGAAGGTGATACCCGCTTTCTGGGCGGCGAAAGCGGTGCTGATCACGGGGAAGCCGACAATACCGAAAAGATAGTCGACACCCTGTTGCTTGAGGCTTTGCGCCATCAGGGTGGCACCGTCGATTTTTTCCACGATTACTCCTGTTGTTCCGTCCCATTGATCCGCCATCAAATCGGCGTCGGGTTAGTTGCGGTTCATTTCATACAGATCGAATGTAGTCCATCGGGCTAGGGCTGCGAGGCCGGGGAGGCGTTACCCTTCCGCCGGTTCCGCAATCACGCCGCTGCTGACAAGCGATGCGAGTTTGGCTTCGTCGAGACCGAGGTCGGCGGCGAGCACTTCCTGCGAATGCTGGCCCAGCTTCGGTGCGGCCCGAATGGGTACGCGACTTTCCGACATGCGCGCGGGCCAACCCAACAGGTGTACCTTGCCATGCTTCGGGTGTTCGATTTCGTGAATAAAACCGCGTTCGAGCAAATGCTCGTTCTCGTATAAATCCTTGGTATCAAGCACGGCACTGGCCGGTACGCCGCCTTCCGCCAGCTCGCGCATGGCTTGGTACTTGTCCCGGGCCATCGTCCAAGCGCTAATCTCATCGCACAGCGAGTCGGCATTCCTGGCGCGCAGCGGGGGGGTGTTATAGCGCGGATCGTCCGCCAGCTCCGGTCGCCCGAGCACAAGGCACAGCGCCTGCCACATTCTCGGTGTTATCGCCATGAGGTAGACGTAATCGTTGGCGCCGCCGCCCTTGCAGGGATACAGCGCCATGCTTGGTAGTTCGTTGGTGTCGCTGCGCCGGGTCGGTCGCCGGCCATAGCGTGTTTGCGCGGTGGCTGTGCGCAGGTAATAGGTCATGGCTTCCTGCATTGCCAACTCTATGCACTGGCCCTTGCCGGTTCTCAGCTTCTGCACGTACGCGGCTGTGATCGCCAGCGCCATTTGTACACCGGTGCCCGCATCGCCCGTGGTTGGCCCCGGACGCATCGGGGGCCCATCCGCCGTACCGGTGATGGAGAAAGCGCCCGCCGCGGCCTGGGCGACCATGTCGTAGCATTTGTAGTCCGCCCAGGGGCCATCCAGACCGAAACCCTTGATACGGGCGTAGATGATGTCCGGCTTGACGGCCTTGATGGCTTCGTAGCCGATATCCAGTTTCTCGATAACCCCGGGGCCGTAGTTTTCGACAAAGACATCGTAGCCGCGCACCATCTCCAGCAGCAGTTCGCGTCCCCTGGGATTGCGCAGGTCGAGGGCGATGGAGCGCTTGTTGCTATTCCAGACGTAAAAATATTCATCGTCGTTGTTGAATATGTAGCGACCGGGGTCGCCGGTACCGGGCGGTTCGACCTTGACCACATCGGCCCCCAGCCAGGCCAGGCACTGTGTACAGGCGGTGCCGGCCTCGTATTGGGTCATGTCGAGTATGCGCAATCCGTCGAGTGCTGCCATGATTATCCCTCCATCGCGAGAAAACTAAGGCTTGGCGGTGGTGAAAGCAACCCGGATTGTGGGTATCAGAGGTTCCATAAGCCTTAATCCCCCGATAAGGCATGGTCCGGCACAGCGGAAATCCCCGCACCATCGGGGCTGGCGTGCGAAAAAAGGCTTTCCGGTAACTCACTCGGCGGGTGAGTCTTCCGAAGACCCCATTTTCGGACGCAAGACCACGCCGGGTAGACTTTTCCGGAAAATCCACCAACCCCTTATCAGGGGATTAAGGGGTTGATTCGGCGGGAGCGCAAACCTAATCTCGGCTGCCGTCGTGCGCAATGGCCCGGATTGGCGGGATGCAATGATCCAATGCCTGTGTTTGGGCGGGTGCGTGGCACTTTGTGGGGATGTTCACGGATGTTGGTGAATCGCTTGAAAAACTGTGTTGCCCTCATCACCGGCGGCAGCACGGGTATCGGATACGGATGTGCGCGGGTGCTGGGTTGCGCGGGCATGCATGTGGTGATCACGGCCCGAACCGAAGTGGATGGTCGGCAAGCCGAAGCCGACCTGCGGGAAACCGGCATCAGTGCTCTCTATCTGCGCCAGGATGTCGCCAGCGAGGCCGATTGGGGACCGGTTACCCAAGTAACGATCAAGCGCTTCGGGCGGCTTGACTTTTTGATCAACAACGCCGGCATTTCACACCTGAGCCCCATTGAGGAAACGACGGCGGAGGCCCTGATGTCCATAGTGCGGGTCAATCTCATCGGTGCCTTCTATGGGGTCAAATATTGTGTGCCGGTGATTGCCGAGGCTTACGAGCAGCGCGGATTTCCGGGCATGGTGGTCAACATCTCCTCGGTTCTGAGCCGCATTGGCCAGGACGGGGCGAGCGCCTACTGTTCGGCCAAGGGGGGGATGGCCGGTCTCAATCGCGCCTATGAACGTAGGCTCGCGGGTCGGGCGCACAGGGTGCGGGTCAAGAGCCTGCTGCCCGGCTATACGATGACACCCCAGGTTGACAAGGCGATTGGCCGGAACTCGCCCTTGATTGAGCGGATTGGGCAAACGATACCGTTGCGTCGTTGGGCCGAACCCGAGGAGATTGGTGAGGCGCTGTTGATGATGCTCGACCCGTCCGTGCAACTTGGCGACAGTGAGGTGCTCGTCGATGGTGGATTTCTCGCAAGCTGACCCCTGGCCTGTGCCGCATGAGGAAGCCATGAGGAAGCCTGAACTGGAAAACCGTACGATAGCCGTGGTGGGCCAGTCCGGCGCATTGAAAGACGATGTTGCAGGCTGTCTTGGCGCTCTTGGCGCGGCCTGCGTAAGCCTGCAATGGGATGCCGTTACGGGGCCCGACATTGCGGGTCTTAAGGTGGAGGAGCGGGTTGTCGAGGCACTCGAACGTGTCGAGGCCACCCTCGGCGATGCGGATGCCATCGTCTTTGTGGCGCGAGACCTCCACCTTGGTGAAGACGTTCCCCAGTTCATTGAGGAGAGCATCGCCGGCTATCATTTTTGCCTGAAGCTCGGTAAACGCCTGCGGGCGAGGGCGGCGACGGATGTGATTGCATTGGCATCGGCTTCCGCCCGGCAGGAACAGTTGGCGCTTGCCGCCGATATTCGCAATGGGGCGCTGCGACAGATGAGCCTGGTCGCCGCATCGGAGGGCGGCCCACTCGACCCGCCGATGCTGGTCAACACGCTTTATGTCACCGGTGAAACGGGGCTCGGTACGTCGGCAAGCCTTCCGGCAATGCTCGCGCGTCTGTTGCGGCGGCCGCAAGGCTATGTGACGGGCACCACGCTCGGCATCGAACTTTAAGGAAGGTCTGAACAAGACCATGATGCGGCATTGAGAAACTTGTAGGCTATATCGATAGGTCTGAACAAGACCATGAATGAGAAACTTGTAGGCTATATCGATATAATTTCCTACACGCCTCTAAGGAAACTCTGATCAATTCGATAGAGCAGCATTTAGCTACTCGTAAGCTATTGATTTTGTTAAATCGGATGTCGCGACTACGGGATTGATCAGAGGTTCTCCAAGCCTGCCTCAGCCTGATCGGCGAACTTTCGCGTCCATTTGGGAAAGCCGGCTGGGGGTTGCCGCATGGTCGCGCCTCCCTGGCCGTTCAACACGAATATGGGCGGTTATACTGTCTAGCGGCGGCGCGATGCGGTGATGGTGCGGCCTGTCTCCGATTATAAATTTCAGGCTTCTATGCTTGGACATCGGGGAACGATTTCCTACAATCGGCGATTCTCAACCCCATAGGTGGACCAACCCCATGATTTATTCGATCCGTGCCGGCATCGCTTTGCTGGTTGCCTTTATCTTGGTCTCCCCGTCCCAGGCCGACCTGTCCGAAGCCGTTGCGCGGGCATTGGAGGCGGATATCCGCACCGAGGAGGATCAAGCTCGGGATGCGAACCGCAAGCCCGCCGAGACCCTGGCCTTTTTCCGTATGCGGTCGGATATGCGCGTCCTCGAACTCATACCGGGCGGTGGCTGGTACACCAAGGTTCTCGCGCCCGTTCTGTATGACGAGGGCGGATTGTTCGTTACCATCGGGACCGACCGTGTGCGGGAGGGTTTGCTGGGCGAGCCGGGCTTCGACCGTGTCAAGGTGATTGAGGCCGACGGGGAATTTCGTCGCGTGGGCCGGCTGTTCGAAGGGCTGTCGTTCAAGGCGGAAGGAATGGATCTCGTCCTCACCTTCCGCAATCTGCACAATTTCACACCGGATGGTCGCGCCGCGCTCAACGCCTCGGCCTTTGCGGCGCTGAAATCGGGTGGGTATTACGGTGTCGTCGATCACACCCGGCGCCACATGCAGGAAGACGACAACGAGAACTGGCGGCGCATGGACCCGGTATTGGCCATTAAGGAAATCAAGGCCGCCGGCTTCGAATTTGTCGACTATTCAACCCTGCACTATCGCTTCGACGATGAATTGCGCTACGAGGTGGGACGCCGCTCCGTCAGCGGCAACACGGACCGCTTCACGCTCTTGTTCCAGAAGCCCTGATCCGGTTACCGCCATCCAATTGTCTAAATAGTCAGTTTCGTTGAAAATTCGGGCCCAATTGAACGATGGCGAAATCGTGGAAGCCATACTCGACCAATACTAGGCTGATTGTGGCGGCAGGATGGATGTCCAATAGCATTGCGATTGCGTAGCTGACCGGTGGAGAGCCTTCTGAAGGTGGTACGAGGACGCAGCACTCTACATCTTGGATCAGCCCAAGTGGTCTATGATGATTGGCCTCCACCAGATCTGATCGTGTCCGACGGTGCTTATGGGGTTGGCGGGTTCCCGGGCGATCCTAGGACACCGGATGGGCTAGAAGAGTGGTATGCCGAGCATGTCATTGCATGGTCGAAGCGTGCACACCCCGCTACGACACTGTGGTTCTGGAATACGGAGATCGGCTGGGCAACTGTGCACCCCCTTCTAGCCCGGGAAGGCTGGGAGTATGTTCAAACGATTTTGTGGGACAAGGGCATTAGCCATATCGCCGGCAATGTGAATGGCGAGACGATTCGCCGACTGCCGACGGTGACCGAGGTCTGTGTCTTCTATCGGCGACGGCTGATGTTCGCAACTGCGAAGGGGCCGGTATCTGCCTGCCAGTGGCTGCGGACGGAATGGCAGCGCACCGGAATGCCATTGTATCGCGCCAACGAGGCGTGCGGTGTGAAGAACGCAGCGACCCGGAAATACCTTACTCAAGATTGGTTATGGTATTTTCCGCCAGCCGAGATGATGGACCGGCTCGTTGCCTATGCAAATGCGCAGGGCGACCCCGAAGGACGTCCCTATTTCTCCATGGACGGGAAACGACCCTTGACCGCCACGGAATGGGCGCGGCTGCGCCATCCATGGAATCACGAGCATGGCCTTACCAACGTCTGGTCGCGCCCGCCGCTGAACGGCGCAGAGCGCTACCGAGGCAATGGGCACAGGGCTGCTCCCCGCGTGCACAATCCCGGAAGAAACGCCACGGCGCACCTGAACCAAAAGCCTCTGGAGTTCATGCGCCGCATTGTCAAAGTAGCATCGAATCAAGGCGACACGGTTTGGGAACCGTTCGGGGGATTATGCACCGCTTCTGTTGCTGCCGTAGAAGTGGGCCGGAATGCATTTGCCGCTGAGCCCGACCCATACTTCGCATCGCTCGCCGAACAGCGGCTTGCCGGTCGATTCGTGTGCGATGAGTTGCCACTGCAGATGTGACGCTTCTCCCGTGACTACGACACGTCCGCAGCGCCATGCGTTCCCCAAAGGCGACAATCTTGGGGAACTCGTCGGCAACGTGAGGGATGCGCTTGGCGCACTTCCGGTCTATTTCAGGACCGCAACGCGGATCGAAGGTCTTGATGGGGGCGAGTTATTCAACCTCAGTGCGGTTCTGGGCAGCGCGATTGAAGTCCAAGTCGTGGAGACCCTCAACGGCATTCGGGAGGTCTGGGATCCCGATGACCGTTGGCCTCGACACCGTTTCGTGCGCTCGGCACAAACTTTCCCCGATGTAAGGTTAGTGGCTCACGGACAAGGTGGCGTCGCTGACATCGCACTTGGGATCGAACTCAAGGGGTGGTACCTGCTTTCTAGGGAGAGAGAGCCGAGTTTCAGGTATGCGGTGACTCCAGCGGCATGTGCTCCTCAAGACCTGTTGGTCGTCGTTCCCTGGCATCTCAAGAACGTCTTGTCAGGCAAGCCGATCGTGCATGAGCCTTACATTGAGCAGGCTCGCTATGCCGCCGAATTTCGAAACTGGTGGTGGATGACCCAGAGAAAGACTAGCGACAGCGCGAGCCAGCGGTTGGTAACACCTCCAGTGCAAAAAGTGAATCCCTACCCGGCACCCAAGGTACGGATTGCTGATCGACCTGCGAAGGATGGTGGAAATAACTTCGGCCGAATTGCACGCCTCGCGGGTCTCATGGACAACTACACTAAGGCGCTACGATCACGACAGATCGCCGGGATCCCGGCTGATCATTGGATAATGTTTTTCAGGCGGCACGCGGAATCGAAAGACCCCGAGAAGATACTCGCCCACATAATGCGTGATCTGAGCCAGAGCGGACTGAACCGGCAGGCAGCAACAGATGTCGCTGAAGCGATTCACCGAATTGTTGAGCGTTTAACGGCAAGATAATTGGGACGCACATGGCATCAGCAACATACGACAGGCAAGGTACTTGCCCTAACATGCCTCTAAGGAACCTCTGATTAATCCTGTATCAGCGGCATTCAAGTAAATAAAATCAATAGCTTATGAGTAGCTCTATGCTGCTCTATCGAATTGTTCAGACCTTCCTTAGACACTTGACAAGCAGGGGCGCACTACTCGTACTGGCCGTGCAATACGCCGGTTTGGCTATCGCCGCCGAAGGCCAATCCCCATGGCCGCCCGCCACCGATTACGGCTACCGGATTGTCGCCAGCTACCCCCACGACACCTCGGCATACACCCAGGGCCTGCTCATCTCCGGCGGCAGGTTGTTCGAGAGTACAGGAGGCTATGGCGAATCGTCGGTGCGCATTGTGCATCTTGAGAGCGGGCGTGTGCTGCGGCAACGCCGCCTGCCCGACAATCGTTTCGGCGAGGGGCTGGCGCTCGCCGGAGACCGGTTGCTGCAACTCACCTGGCGGGCCGGTATCGGCTATGTGCGGGATGTCGCCACCCTGGCACCCGTCGCGGAGTTTCGCTATGCGGGCGAAGGCTGGGGGCTGGCGCTACAGGATGGCAATCTGGTCATGAGCGACGGCAGCGCCGTCCTGCGATTTCTCGATCCAGCCACCTTCGCAGTGCGTCGAACATTGCGGGTTCGGGATCAAAACGGCGCAGTGGACAGGCTCAACGAATTGGAGGCGGTGGAAGGCGACCTCTACGCCAACATCTGGCAAACCGACCGCATCGCCATCATCAACCCAAGCTCCGGCCGTGTACGCGGTTGGCTCAATCTATCGGGAATCCTGCCGGTGGTCTTCCAAAGGCCGGATACAGGCGTGCTGAACGGCATTGCCTACGATCCCGAATCGCGCCGTCTCTTCGTCACCGGCAAGCGTTGGGCAAGGTTGTTCGAAATTGAGGTCGTGCCCGCGCAATAACCAACAAAACCGGCTGGCATCATTGGTGGGTTATGCGGCATGCTTAGCTTTCTTGCGAACGAGGAGGGATCGAAATGTCCAGCACCGAACACGAAGTCGTCTCAATTTACCCATTCACCGACGCCGAGCGAGAGGAATTGCTGAGTAAGGCGCGGGAGTGCGTGTTCAACTGGTCCACCAAGGATGGCTGGCCCGTCGGCGTGGTCCATGCCTTTGTGTGGCGCGATGGCCGTGGCTGGATCACCTGCGGGGCGCACCGCCATCGGGTTTCCGCCATTCGCCGCGATCCGCGTTGTTCCGTCGTGGTGAGCGGCATTGCCGCGGAAGGCGGCCCGAATGGCGCGGTCACCTTCAAGGGCCGGGCCATCATCCACGACGATGAGGAAACCAAGCGGTGGTTTTACCCGGCTCTGGCAAGAGGCCCCTATGGCCGCTTCGGAGGCACGCTGACCGCCGAGGAGGATGCGGCCGCGGAGGCCTTCGCCAAGCGCCTGGACTCACCGCTACGGGTTGTCATCGAGATCGTCCCGGAGAAGTGGATCATGTTGGACAGCGACAAGATGGCCAGGGACACCGCCGGCGAACTCACCGACGACGAACGTGGCCCGCTGCTTGAGTCCGATGCGGTGCGGATGCCGGAGGAACTGAAACGCCGCGGAAAATCCTGAATCGCGGCGGTTAGGGCCTGATGTGCCAATTTCTTCGCCATTTTGTGCCGGTGGTGGTCCGTAGATGAAACCACTCGAGGGTGTCAAGGTACTCGAGGTGGCGAACTGGCTGGCCGCCCCGAGTTGCGCCGCGCTTATGGCCGACATGGGTGCCGATGTCGTCAAGGTTGAACCGTTGACCGGCGATGGCTATCGCCGCATGTACGAGGCTATTTACGGAAGCGGCCACATACATCCCTGCTTCCAGTTTGACAATCGTGGCAAGCGCGGCATTTGCGTGGACCTTGAAGATCCCGGGGGGGTGGAAATGGTCCATGCCCTGACCGCCCAATCGAATGTGTTCATCACCAATCTCACTCGCGCACGCATGGAGCGCTACCGCCTGACCGACAAGGACATCCACACACTGGCGCCGAAAGCTGTTTACGCGGTTTTGTCCGGCTACGGCGTCGACGGGCCGGACAGCGACCGCCAGGCGTTCGACCAAAGCGCCTTCTGGGCCCGTTCGGGTGCCATGTCGGTTTTCGGTGACCGCGAAGACGGGCCCCAAGTCTGCCGCGGCGGCTACGGAGACCGCGTCACGGCGCTTAACCTGTTGGCCAGTATTCTCGCGGCGCTGCGTTTGCAAGAGCAGTCCGGCAAGGGCCAGTATGTGGAGGTGACGCTGCAACGCACCGGAATCTGGGCGCTTGCCAGCGATGTGACCAACACGCTCGCCGAGCGAATCCAACCCGAGAAGGTTAGCCGCAGCGAGCCCCTCAACCCAATCTGGAACTGCTACCGCACCGGCGATGATCGCTGGATTGCCCTGATCTCGCCCCTGGCAACGCCCTACTGGCCAAAATTCTGCGCCATGGTCGGGCGTGACGACTGGGCCCGCGACCCTCGCTTGCAAACCTTGGCCGGGCTGATGGAGCACGGCACCGAACTGGTTCCCAGGATCACGGAGCTCTTCGCCAGCCGGGATTTGGCGTATTGGCGCGAAAAGCTCGATAGCTTCGGCATGGTCTGGGAGCCAATGGCGGAGTTGCCGGAGGTGATTGAAGATCCAGCGCTCGTCGAGCGAGGCGCCTTCTCTCTCGTCGTACACGAGCAGGCTGGCGCCCTGGAAGTGGTTTCCGCGCCCTTCCACATACGCGATGCCGACATCGCCGTGCGCGGCCCGGCCCCGGATACGGGACAGCACACCCGGGAAGTACTGCTTGAAGCCGGCGTGGCACCACAACGAATCGATCTTCTTATGGACCGCGGAACATTGCGATGACACATGACGAAAGCAACGGCCCGGAGGGTTACCGCGTCGAAGCCGTGGAAGCCTGGATCAACGACAACATCGCGGGCCTAACACCACCGTTTCGATGGATCCGGCTCGAGGGCGGACACTCCAATCTCACCTATCGGCTCGACGATGCCGAGGGTCGGCAGGCGGTGATCCGCCGACCCCCGCAAGGCGAGTTGCTGCCTAAAGCCCATGACATGAGCCGCGAGTGGGCGCTTATCTCCGCTCTCGGCCCCACGCCGGTGCCCGTACCGAAAGCCCTGGGATTCTGCGAAAGCCCGGATGTCACCGGCGCCTGGTTCTATGTGATGGGGCTGATCGACGGGCAGCCACTCTACAACTCGGACGACACCAACCGGCTGGTTCCGGAACACCGGCGCACCACGATGGCCATGTCGTTCATCGATGTACTTGGCGACCTGCACACCGTGGATCCGGACGAGGTGGGCCTTGGCGCCCTGGGCAAGAAGGGAAACTATGTGGGCCGGCAGCTCAATACCTGGTACCGTTCCTGGACTTCGTCGATCAAGGCCGCCGAATACGACGACCCACGTGCCCACGAACTGCGCGAATACCTACTCGCCAATATCCCAGACCAGGGGCCGGCCCGGGTGGTCCACGGCGACTACGGTTTGCACAACTGTCTAATCGGCCCAAATTGCACGGTCGCCGCCGTGGTGGACTGGGAGATTTCCACCCTGGGGGATCCCTTGGCGGACCTGGCCTATGCGCTTAATGCCTGGCCCGACCCGACCGACACCGAACCCGTTCGTCCCGAGGCCGCAACCGCCCCGCCCGGATTTCCAACCCGCACGCAACTGGCCGAACGCTACGCCGCCCGCACCGGCCGGGATCTGTCCCGGCTCGATTTCTATGCGGGTTTTAATCGCTGGAAGAGTGCGTGCATCACCCACGGTGTCTACGCCCGCTACCGCGCCGGCAAGAAAAGCACCGAGGGTGTTGACCTGGAGGAAATGCGCGAGCGCATCGGCCTATCGCTGAAGCTGTCGGAGCAATCGCTTGGGAAGGTCTGAACAAGTCGATAGAGCGGCGTTGGGTCACACCCAAGTCATTGATTTTATAATAGAATTACATTGAGTGGTTGACAGAAGCCGGCACTTCGTAATTTCCTGCCGCTAAGGTGGCCTCAACATCATATAGTGGCATGTCACCTTATGAATATTACGTCCCCTTTATTGACTCGGATGCCGCTATTACAGGGTTAATCAGAGATTCCCTAGCGGAATTTCGCGAGTGTTGGGAGCGTTCCCCGGCATTTGGAGCTTTTGACGTTTCAGGTGCTGAATCGAGACCGCACGGCAAGTTGGAACGCGGCACATCCGATCAGGTGCTCCCGTCCCACTGTTGGCGGTCGCCGGTCTTCGTTCGGCTCCAGATGGCCCCCGGCTAACTTGGCTGCTTTGCTCCCTCGTTGCGCAGTTGCCAGTCTTCGTTCGGTTGCCGCCAAAATTCCGGCACCTCGCCCTTCAAGCGCGCGATGATGCCGGATGTCATGTTCCGGAGCGCCACCTTCAAGGCCCGGCCGACCTTGGCTTCATCCAAGCTCGCATCGGCCCCTAGCCTGCCCATCCAACGAATCGTGCAATGGTCATCATCAATGGGGGTAATGGTGGCGACAACGATGTACTCCCGCATACCAATGGGTTTGCCCGCCGTCAGTTCATAGGAAAGCAGCCTTTTCTCGTGATCACAGGCCACCAAACGATGCTGTACATAGCCTTGGGTGGCCAAGTGAATGTCCCGCACGGCGCCGATGCCCTTTCCCTTAACGGAGATCGTGCTTTCATCCCCGCGCGGCACCCACTTCAGCACTCGGTCGAAGTGCCGCATTTCCTCCCATACCCTGTCCGCGGGCAGGTTTGTGTCACACTGATATTCGACTTCCATCATGCGGGTAGCGGCTGACAAGGCCCTGCAAGCAGCCGGTCTCGCGTTTCCTTGATTTCGGTGACGATCGGGCCGACATCCTCCTCGTGGCACCGCCAGGCCGGTATTCTCAGGACCGTCCAGCCGAGATCGGCAAGCACCCGGTCGCGGGTGAGATCTTGGCGTCGTTGCCGGCCTCGAACATCGAGATGCTGATCGCCGTCCACCTCTATGTTTAGTTTGATCCCCCGGCCCATCAGTGCGAAGTCCAGTTCATACCCCTGCACATTGAGCTTGGCATAGGGCTCAAGGCCATCGAGTTGCATGGCGTCGAGCAGCCGTCGCTCGGATTCGCTGGCAAGATGATAGTTGGCATGGGGCATCTCGTCGTTGCCCTTGTCACGGTCAACCTCTTCGCGCAGATAGGTGCGCAGAGAGGCTAGGGTTGGGCTTCCCAATGCGCCGACGTAGGGGTGGCCGAGAACGATCAGGGCTCGGCGGGCGCGACTGATCGCGACATTCAGGAGGTTTCGTTCCTTTTCCATCCAGCGGACACCGCTCTCCGACATCTGGGGAGACAGAACGGTGGAGATGAGGATCGCGTCGCGCTCGTCCCCCTGAAGGCGGTGTGCGGTTCCGCATACGAAATCGGCCTCGTCCAGAACGGGACGGCCGAACCGTCTTTCGGCAAGACTATCGATGAGTTGTGCCTGTGCGGCGAACGGCGTGACGACGCCGATGCTCAAGCCGGAATCCAGCAGAATACCGAGCTGTGCCACCGTCTGCTCCGCTTCGGCGCGGTTGTGCCAGCTTGTTCTTGATTGGGGGCGTGCCGCTGTTCCCTCGACATCCCGCCACAGAATGGCACGGTCCTTTTCCTCGACGCTCGTCAGCACCGCCAACTCGTCGCCATAGAAGGTTCGGTTGAACCAGCGGGCGATGCGCGGATGGCAGCGGTAGTGCTCGTTGAGGAGGATGGGCGGGTTTGGCCGCGCTGCGAATTCGTACGCCAAGTAGGCCGAACCGGACTTGTGGTGGATACCGCGCCTACGCAGATCCCCGTCGTCGAGCCCCGCCTCATCGGAGATACCGTGCATAAGCCGGTCACCGAGAGGGATGATCGGCTGCAACTGGCAAGGGTCTCCCACTACCGCCAGTCGCTTGGCGCGGTAGGCCAGCGGCAGCACGGTCGCCAGAGCGCACTGGCTGGCCTCGTCGATGATGACGAGGTCGAACAGCCCGGCGTCAAGAGGGAAATTCCGGTTTGCCGATAGCGCCGTGCACGCCCAGCCACGCAAGTCATGAAGCGCGTTGCCGACAAAGTTCTGGAATGCCCTACCGCTGGGGGCTCCACCGAAGACATCCAATCGGCCTGAGGCGACGCGGATGTGCGCCGCAGTGTCCGCACGGATTGCTTGGAGACTCGCTTCCGTCCATTTCCGGTCTTCCTCTGGGATGCTGATTGCGGGGTCGCCCAGATCCTCCTCAATTTGTCGATACTCATTGCGTCCGGCTTCCAATTTGCGGTTCAGCGCTGCTTGGTGCCGGTCAAGCCGTGCCCAGGTCGCGATCTGCTCCAAGGAAGTGGTTTCGGCGCAACCGAGTTGTTGTCGCACGCGCCGCGCACGGAAGCGTGGAAAGAACCGTGTCCGCAGCAGTCGTCTGGCCCGTTGCTCGATCTTGTCGGAATCGGGCAGATGGCCGGGAGGGTTGATGCCGTGCCATAGCTTTCTCGCCGAAGCCGCTAGATCCGATCGGGTTGTCTCCAGTTCTTTGGCGACCGATAACAGCCTATCGTCAAGTTCGTCGAGCCGCGTCAGATTCTCCATCAACGACATGCGCCGGGTAGCCGCCTGTTTTAATCCGGCATTTACTTTGGCTTGGCTTCCCTTATGATTTTTCGCTTGGTCCAAGGCGGCGGTAATGCGTGTTGAGACCTGCTCCCGCTCCGAACGATTCCCCGTCCGTATCAACAGTCCGTCGCAAATGTCTTTTGTCGCCCGGCCGACGGCCACATCGACGGCCGCGTTATTGGTCGAGGTCACAAGCACCTTGTCGCCGTCCAGCCAAGCGTTGGTCACCGCGTTCACGACGAGTTGCGTCTTGCCCGTGCCGGGCGGGCCGGTCACGACCGTCAGCGGCTTCCGGCGGAGGTGTTGAAGCGTTTCTTCCTGCGACCGGTTGCAGGGAAGCGGCGCGGCAAGTGGGCCGGTCGAGGTTTTTCCACCCGGATTCGGAGCGGATTCGCCGGCAACGAGATACGCCGCCGCCGTGGTTTTCCAGTCGTTTCGGGTTTGCAGCAACCGCAGTTCCTCAAGAAGCCCGCTGTTGTAGTCGGATTTCTCGGCCAGAACCGATATGGCGGCGTTGTAGACGCCTTGCTTGCGGCCAACATCAGGGTCAAGGCCCCCTGGATCGAGTGGCGAAAGTATGTCCAGTCCAAGCCGCCCAGCGATTTTCTCGGCAAGGTTGGCAAACGCTTCCGCATCACCGAACGGCAGCGCATCGCCGAGAGCCTCGTCGATGTCTTCTACGATTGAACGGTCGAAAAGCCTGCTGGCCGTGATGGCCAGGTTGAACTCCGGCTCTCCGGTTGCGTGGAGTTGCCACAGGCTGGCGGGATCCTGTTTCGGCTCGATCTGGACGACAAACAGAGGAGCCACCTTGAACGTATGGTCGCGGCCTTTTATGACGACGGTTGGCCAGCCGTAAAGGGTCGATTGTCTATTCCCCGAACCGGTGGCGGAGCCTAGTTTGCCGGCAAGGTTCTCGGGCGCGGGTACTGAATCATCGTCCCCAACCACGAGTTTTTCTTCCCCGGAATGGAAGAACCACTCAGAGGATCTCTTGTTGTGGGAAACCAGCGATTGCGTCGCTTCCGCTTCGACGCACCTTCGGGCGTATTCGCACAGTTGCCACCATGGATCCCGGGGTGTCGTTGCCGATGCAGCCTGGATGGGGGCATTTCGATCGGCAGCGCAGGCATCGCAAAGGATGTCCTTCGTCGTTGGCGACCAGTGTGCCCGCTCTCCTGCGCTCAGCCCTTTCCCGCACGACCGGCAGCGGCCGTCGTACTGCAACGAGATAACGCGAAGGTCTGCCGGCTGTTTCATCCCTCAACGGGCTGGGGGGCAACGCCGTAGGCCAACCCGGCCCAATTGACGAATTTGCGGTGTTGTATCAATTAACGTGGATGCCGTGACTACGGGATTAATCAGAGGTTCCCAAATAGAATCAATGGACTTAGAAGTACACCCCGAACTCCACACCAATGGTGCGCGGGCGGCTCACCACCCAACGCGGCCGGCCCGGCGTTTCGGCGGCTATGGAACGGTTGTCGCCCAGGTTGGCGATCTTGTCGGTGAGATTGCGTACAAAGAGGGCGGCTTTGTAGCGCGCGCTGGAAAGTCCGGCGCGCAAACCAATCTGCTCGTAGGCATCGCGCCGCCGGGGAATGGCGTTTACCTGGGAGAGGCTGTGGTCCACATAGCTGATGTCGGCGCGCAGAAACAGGTCCATGTCGAAGAGTGCGTCCGGGAGGAGGTAGTCCACCACCAACGAGGCGGTCCACTCGGGCACGAATAGCAACGGGTCGCCGTCCTGGTTGATGCCGGCGACGGTTTCGGTGAACTCGGCATCGGTATAGCCGACATTGAGGGCAAGATTCAGATTGTCCGCCGGGCGGGCGGTTAACTCGAGTTCGACGCCCCGGCTGCGCGCCGCGCCGAAGTTGCCGCGAAACTGAAATCCGCAGGTCAGTTGCACCCGCTGCTGAATGTCATCGAAATCGATTTGAAAGACTGTGGCGTTCAGTCGCGTTGCCCGATTCAGATTGGCCTTGACACCCGCCTCATAGCTAACGAGGTCGTCCGAATCGTAGGCGCTC
Organism: Pseudomonadales bacterium; assembly: GCA_965116165.1. Taxonomy (GTDB): domain Bacteria; phylum Pseudomonadota; class Gammaproteobacteria; order Pseudomonadales; family Azotimanducaceae; genus Azophilus. Next base: position 41,547 of record OZ220484.1, read on the forward strand.
GTATCAATGTTTTGCAGGCCGAGATCGGCGAGGTTTTTGGGGCACCCCAACGTATTGGGGATGGGGCTGTTGGCGCCGCCGAGGCGAAACCCCTCGGCGACCGCGGCGTAAAGAAATAGGTCGTCGCTGGCCTGGAATTCCAACGCCCCCTTGAAGATGAAGCCGTCGTCGCTCTGTTTGCCCACCACGGCGGGGATGTTGGATAGCGGCTCGTCCTCGCCTAGGGGCACGCCGGCGGCTAGGCCGGCCTCACGGTCCGTGAACTCGACGGAGGTATCGAACCATCGTGAGCCGAATACGACGCTAATACGTTCGGTTACCGCAAAGGTCGCTTCGCCGAATATGCCGAGTTCCTCCACATCCGTGGGGTTGTGGTTGGTGAATACAAGGTCGCCAAACGGCCAGATCGCCTCAAGTGGCCCGGAAATACCCATAACGCGCTGAAATTCGGCGAAATTGTCGTTTAGGCCGCGCGCGTAGTTTCGGGGTTGAAACGACTCGTCATCATCCGTGTCTTGATAAAATGCGCCGACCACAAAGTTCCAGGGGCCGTTCAGATCGGAGGCGAAGCGCAGTTCCTGCACGAGGGATTCGAAGTTCAGTTCTTGAAAAATCGGCGAGGTGACGGGTCGCGCCCCAATGACGTCGAAGAGACCGAAACCACCCTCCGACCCCGGCAATGCCTGCAGGAAGTTGATAAAGGAACCGCTGGCCTCGATTTCAAACGTTTTCCGATCAAACCAGGAGGTGGCCGAGGTGAATTCGCCATGGCTGGACGCATAGTTGAGATTTAGCGTGTAAAGCGTCCACTTGTCCTCGCCGCCCTCGTCCACATCGAAATCCCGGTTTTGGTCGAAGTTGTCGGGCTCGACATCGGCCAGTGGGAAGCCGTCGAGGTCGGTATTTTGGTGCATGATCCGCGCGGTGATGGAAAATTCATCCGTTGGTTCAATCAGGAGGTGCGCCTGCGCGGCGGCAACCTGTTGGCTGTCAATGTCTTCGATAACGGACCGTGGCGACCCGCTGAGCGTGGCCGGTGCGGAGAGGTGGTTGGTTATGGTGCCTACACGACGGTCGAAAACGCCGGCCCGATCCTCATAGAGCCCGGAAAAGCGGGCGGCAACCCGGTCGTTGAACGGCACATTGATTGAACCGGAAACAAGATAGTTCAGGTCGTCGGAACGCCGGCTGGTTGAAAGTTCCGTGCGCACCCACCCCTCTGTGCGCACAAAGTCGGGCTTGCGGGTGATTTGGCGGATGGTGCCGCCCAAAGAGCGGGCGCCATAAAGTGTTCCGGATGGGCCGCGCAGCACTTCGATGCGTTCAAGGTCGAGAATTCTAGGGTCGATGGTTTCGGTGATGGGGGTGTCGTCGATGTAGAAGCCGGTGGTGTTGGTACCCTCAATCCCGCGCAGCGACACCGTTCGATTGGAAAGGATGCCGTCGGTCACGGCGCCGAAGGATAGGTTCGGGATCGTTACGGCGTAGTCGAAAAACTCGGTGAGACCGCGCTCGCGCAGTTCGTCGCCGGAGATGGTCGATACACTCAGCGGCACGGACTGCACGGATTCGGAGCGCTTGGTCGCGGTGACGATAATCTCTTCGAGTTCCTGCTGGGCCCACGCACCCACCGACAGGACGCCAAGGGCCAACAGCGGAACGTTCCGCAACAGCGTGATATTTGGATAACGGTGACGGACCATAATGCGAATCTCCAGATGTCTCGGGACAACCTAAGGAACCTCTGATTAAACCTGTAGTCACGGGATTTTAGGTAATAAAATCGATAAGTTACGAGTTGTTCAATGCTGCTCTATCGAATTGCTCAGACCTTCTTTAATTGTGGCTGCCCAACTACGGCGCAAGGCAATGTATCGGTTCGATGCTTGCAACCGCAATGACGATAGGCCGCTATCAGCAGTCTCCGCCAACGATACACGGTCGTTCGTTTGGGGCCGAATACCCAGACAAACCGACCATTCAGGCGTTGGTTTGGAATCCATTTCCCTTGAGCATCGCCACACTTGGCGGAAATTGCCGTGCCGCTATCCAATGATGCGGCACGGCAGCGAATTCAGCCCGCCGCCCGAACCTCCATCGGCCGCTCCATTTGCTTGAGGCGCGGGTCGTTTGGGTACATCCACTCTTCGCCGATCACCTGTTCGACACGTAGTTCCGGCGGGATTTTCTCAATGCCGATCATCTTGTCGGCGTGTTGGTTCCAGTGATAGATGCGCGCCTCCTGATAGCTCAACGGGACGCCCTTGAAGCCGTAGGACTCGACGGATTTCTGAATCCAGGCGCCGAACTCCGTATCCTCGATCAATACCTCGGTCAAGCGTTCACCGTCGTTGATTGTCCACATATCGGGCCTCGGGCCGTCACCCCAATCCGGTGCCATGGTCCAGGTTTCCAATCGGCATTTATTGACGCCGCTCGGCCAAAACAGCAGCGGCGGCAGCGCCCGTTGGCTCAGGGGCGACACCCAGTTGGGAAAAATACCGTAGGATTGGGTGCAGGTGCGGCCGATCTCGCCCACCGTTTCGATTTCGGCGCTGTCCGGCATGCGGTACGCCCTCGGGTCGTTCACACCCCTGGGCGCCGGGGCGACCATGCGGCCATGGCCGTTGGGATAAAGCGTGTTGACGTTGCGCCGGTCGTCCAGAATCGGGTGGACGGTTTTCGGATGAATGCTGCGCACATGGTAGACCTCGGTATTCGCCTCCATGGCGATCTTCCAGTTGCAGTTGAGGTCGAAGGAATGACGGGCGGCCAGGCGGCAGTTGTCGAACTGAAACTCCTCCCATTCGCGGGCGATGGGTCCCAGCCACTCCAGCAGGCTAGGTGCGCCGTCGTCGAAATTCACGAAGATCATGTTGCCGAAGCGCTCGCAGCGAATGGGTTTCAGGCTCCGGCAGGAGAAATCCAGGCCACGAAAGTCCTCGGGGTCGCGGATGGCGAGCAATTCGCCGTCGTGGTTGTAGGTCCAGCCGTGGTACTTGCAGACGAGCCGCCGCCGTTGGCCGAACGTTTGGGTGACGATGGGGGCGCCGCGATGGCTACAGGTGTTGTAGAAGGCATTGATTGCGCCGCTTTCGGCGTGCACGATGAGCACCGGTTGGCCGGCGTTCTCCCAAAGACGGAAACAGCCGGGTGCCGGAACCTCGTCGATATGGCTGGCGAGCAGCCAGGATCGGTGCCAAATGTGTTCCCTCTCGAGTTCGAAGAATCGAGGATCGGTATAGCGTCCGCCCGGGATGTCGGGCAACAGGGGGAATCCCTCCGGCGGGGCGGTTCGCGCCGCCTCGAATTCCATCAGGTTGCGCAGGCTGTCGATTTCGTGCTGTTCCACAATTCCTCCGATGCTCTCTCCGGTGTAACGATACGATTGGGAAAGGTCTGAGCAAAGCGATGGCGCGAGCTTGAACTACTCGCAATCCATTTGATCGCATTGATTCAGACCCGGGGAACTCAAGGTTGATCAGATGTTCCCTAGTGTAACCTGTGATGGTTAAGTGGCAAGTACCGGCTCAGGAAAGAACTTGGCGGAATCCGAAAAGTCAAATTGATGCACCGCTCAGCATCCGCCGTCACCATTGACAGATATTGGGGAACCCCTGGTTAATCCTGTATTCGCGGCATACGAGTCAATAATCGTGGCGACAGAGCCTGAGCGGTGGCACGGGGCCGTTCTGGTCAGGTGGGCTCATCGAGACCCTGCATGATGATCCGCCGGTGCGGGTAGGGGATTTTGATGTCGTGCTCCTTGAAGGTATCCCACAGCGCCAGAAACACCAGGCCCTTCACGTTGGTGACGCCATTCTGCGGGTCGCTGATCCAAAAACGCAGCACGAAATCCAGCGAACTGTCGCCGAAGCCCACTAGATGGCAAAGCGGCTGCCTGGATTGAACGACACGGGGGCTCGCCCGCAGGGCGGCCGCGGCGGCGAGACGCCGCACCAAATGCGGGTCACTCCGGTAGGAAACCCCAAACTCGATCTCCATGCGAACATCGATGTCGCTGTGCGACCAGTTGATGACCTGGTTGGTCACAAAGTCATCGTTGGGAATCAGCAATTCCTTGTTGTCGCGGGTTATCACACCGACATAGCGGGCGCGCATATCCTTGACCCAGCCGAAGGTTTGGCCGACTTCGATAACATCGCCGGGCTTGATGGATTTATCGAGCAGCAGAAACAGGCCGCTCAGCAGATTCGACACCTGGTTCTGCAGCCCGATGCCGATGCCGACACCCAGGGCGCCGGTGAATACGGCCAAGGCGGCGAAGTTGGTGCCCACGCTGGCCAGCGCGACAATCACCGCCAGCGCAATCATCGAAAAGCGAACTACCTTGCCGAGCAAAACCTGGGCTCTCGGGCTAATGTCGGCGTGATCGTGAATTTGGTTTTGTATGAACCGGCTAACCGTCAACGCAACCCAGAGCAGCGCCGCGAGCAGCAGGGCGGCGTTCAGCAGGGTGAGCAGGGATACTCTGGAACTGCCGACGGGCAACGCCACGGCATCCAAGGTGTCAATCGTGGCGCCGAGCAGGCCCAATATATTGAGCGCGGCCACCGACCAGGCGGTTAGGGAGATCAGGTTCGCCACGAAGCGGTTGGCGATGAGCGACGAGGTTACCCGAATGAGCACCCAGGCATTCAAAAGGCTGGCGGCCACCACCAGGAGATTGTTCTCGTCGTCGAGGCCAAGTCGCACCAGTATCCCGATAGTCAACCAAACCGGGATGAGAAACAAAATGACGGTGAGCTGATTCAGAACCGCTTGCGCCAGCCTGCCAACACCGGAACCCGACCGGTGCCGGCCAATCCAGCGCTCAATAATCGGACGCAGGGGCCGCGCCAGGAAGTAAACGACGACGACCAGGGTCGTAAGCCCCGCCAGTTGCCAGAATGTCGCCCAGGTCAATAGGTGCTCCATCGACCAGGACGCGAGCTCATCGAACCAACCGGCGATGGAAAGAAATCGGTCGTCCATGTTTTCGGATTGGAGGAATTCCACTGGGTTCCACCCCATTCAGCTTGGGTATTTATTACCCGGAAATTTGCAACAACGTGGTTTCCGAAATCTTCGTTTCGATGGCTGCCACAATTTCCGCGAGCTCTATGTTAGCCTCGGCCTGAAGGCCCAAACAAACAGCAATGCCTTCTGTATCGGTACTATAACGATCAGCCAACCTGATGTGATGCCCGTCTGTTTCCTTGAAGAAATTATAGGAATGGAAATGCATCGGATCCGCATTTCGGGCTCTGCTCAGGTGGTCAAAACTGAATTCGTTTTTCATGTATATCAAGAGGTTATTCTGAATAACAAGAACAAGGTGCTTGTTCATATTTTCGAATGTGCGAACTTTATGATGAAGCTGAACAAGAATCGTTTTGGCAGTCATTTTCCAATTCATGCCATAGGGCTTTCTTGAGGAGGCATCAGCTTCTTCCACATTGAGCCCCAATTCCCCGAGTAATCGTTGGCGCTCTGGCCATATGGTTCCGGTAGTGTCCAAGGATTGAATTTCGATTCCGACGAAATCTTTTACCTTTCTCTTTAGAGTGGAGGCAAGGAAGTAATCCACGCGACCTCCTGGAACACGCACTTCGGGAACTATATGTAATTCATTCCCTGGTAAATGACCTTGCAGAAGGTGAAGGCAGTCAACGAAAATCTGCTGCCTCTCGAGGAAACGATTCGGACAGATCACAATCGGAAGCGAATTTCGACCGTGTCTTACTGTACATGTACCGATAGAAATATCCGGTTGCGACTTCCGAACCTTGAAACACTTCTTTCCTGAAAATGGGCAGAATTGATCTGTAATGACACGTTTCCAGTCCACATGGTGACTTTCCGCAATGTCAAAACCAAACAGATCAACTATCCTAGTCATGATAGAGACCAATGCGGTCTTTGGTCATCGTAACATATTCGGGAGAAATGTCGATACCAATACCGGTTCTACCGAGATCAATGGCAACAGCAAGAGTAGTACCTGTGCCACAAAATGGATCAAGCACTACGCCTCTAGGAGGACAGGTTGCAATTATGGGGATCCGACAAAGATCCTCAGGATATGGCGCGAAATGACGGGCCCTCTTTTGCGTATCCTCTGGGAGGATGTCCCATACGTTGGAGGGCTTTGTTCCCTTTGGATGATACTTAAGGAAGTAAAATCCGCTATCCCGCAACTCCTTTGCCCGTCCAGATAGCTTTTCACTGTCCGAATGAGTTGCCCGTTGCTGGCCTCGAATGATCATGCGGAAATCGGACAAGTTTCCTGCGGCCACATCCGATAGAATCGCGCTGAGCGATGATAGTGCAGCTTTCTTTTCTGAATCCGTCAAGACAGTTGATAATTCTATTTGTCGCTTGTATCGCACCCCCGATACACCAGTTGCGGAAATTACAGCCCCGTTCTGAACTCGGGCACGACGAGGTTTCGAGCGTATAGCGTCTACGTCATAGTAGTATTTCTTGCGGAGAACAAAATGGAACATGTCTTCGTAAACATGCCTGAGTTTATCTTTGGAATTGTCTGGTGCTCCCTTCACTTTATGCCAAATAACGTCATTTCGGAGAATCCACTCTTGTTCATCAATGAGTTTGATGGCTACACGCCATGGTATCCCAACAAGAGATTTGCCTCGATAGGCATCACCGATGTTGAGCCAAAATGATCCGGTTGGAGTAATAACCCGCTTAATTTCGTAAATAATTGTGCAAAGATGATCGATGTACTCCTCATGCGTTGCTTCTAGCCCAATCCCTCCGTTGCTGTACTCTCTCTGTCCCCAGTATGGAGGGGATGTTATGCAGCAGTCGATTGAAGACGATGGAAATCTCTTAAGAACATCGAGAGCATCGCCACAAATTACCCTTGAGCTAAACTGCTTTAATCCTGATTGATCGTCGAACAAGTCGTGATTCTTCATGGTGATTCCCTAGACACCTTGAGGAATGGAAAGTCCTATGGTTGAACAAGTTTTACCAACGAGGCGGGTTAGCAGATGGAGTCTATAAACGCTCGGTAGGTAACATCCGTCAGTCTAAGACAATGCCTTCCTAACACGGTTGTACCACTTACTTTCCAATTTCGAGATCGGCGGGTGCCACATGATCACATTCTTAATAATCGAGTAATGGCTTCTGCATGGGAATTTGACCCCGATCGATGGTTTTAGAGTTAGGTGCTCGCCATCGTAGGTCAGGCTACGAGTCGCAGGATCCAACACCACGTCGACCAAACGATCACACCCACATGGACATAGATGGGAAAGGGTGGCGAATCTCATGCTGACGTAAAGTACACTCTCTTCCATTTCGGGTAAGCGCGGGATTGTCTCAACAAACACTGGCTTTAGTACGATTGATTCTCGGCTCCTAATAACATGGTTAGGATGAAAATTACGTGAACTCTGTTTACTCCGTCTCCAAAAGCGCACTTTAGACTCCTCTCACTATGAGGGATTGATCACTAGCGCTATAGTTTAGACACTCTTCCCTTTTCTTCTGCCAGAATTGACCGCGCATCTTTCGCCACGACTGAATCGCCCAGCCTGCAGCCATTGAATAGACATCGGGCAAGTCAAGGCTTCCGTAATCGTCCTGCCCCGCTTGGCCAACTTGAGGGATGGCTTCCCTCCAAGAGGACACACCAACATAGGCGGTTACAATCCGCATGGAAACCTTGACCCGTTTGTCCTTACGCACTAGTGAGAGTCCTACCACGACGAATGGGATTTCAGCATCGGCCAGAGCGTCACACACCATCATCCGGTCGTGAGCGTCGTCCACAGCTACGAAGGCGAAAGTAAATTTTTCAATGACCTCCTGCCAGTTTGTAGGGAGCACTTTTACATTGTGTCCATGTGCGTTCGTGTGGATGAGAGAGTAGGTCTCTTGGAACCAGTCGGCCTTTGGTCTACCGATCCATAAGTCTGGATCGATTCCACCGGGCATGCGAAGAATGTTCTTGGGTTCAATGCAGTCGTAGTCCCAACCATGTACCTCTCGAGGGTCGGCCTTGACAACAAAGTCTGCTATCCATGCGCCGACACCACCAAGTCCGACGATGGCCACACATTCTTGAGCTACTAAGCTCCTCCAATCCACTGCCTCCGGCAGTTGGTCACCAAGCACATCGAACGTATAAGGGCGAGGAACTGCTTCCTTACTTGATACGGGTCGGTCAAGGAACAGCGCGTATATCTGCCTGACGTAGTTGTTTAATGCTTCCCAAGCATCCTCATAATCGCGGCCTCTCAGCTTGATGGAAAGAACAAGGCACGAATGAGACCGCCCAATCACCCCGTCTGTCAACTCCTTGCCAGATCGATCATACAATCTTCCGTTAGAAAGACCTCGTACATTGGCCGTGTGCAAGGCACCCTGCTGCCAGTCGTGAGTTGTTTTGAGTTCGTCCGAGTTAGATGCGGTTCCTACCCAGACTTGACAATTGCCTGCGGTATTCGGCGCGATAAAACAAGGTACCCCTAATGCGCCTATTTCTAGATCTCGACGTTCAATTGTCCACCCACGCCGCTCTGCTTCATGACGAACCCGTGATTCATGATCCGACACACTTTTCTCCTATGCGAGATATGAGTCGTCAATATTGAACGACAGATCATCAACCACGGCCATTGGCTCATCCGACGGATAGAGAATCCCCTTTGTGTTGTCCTTCGCCGTCCAGTCGATTCCCGGTAGATTACCTATTACACATCGATCTGGATCGAGTTTATTCCACTGTTCGGCCACTTGCGCGAAGCTAATGGTCGGCTTATTCCACTGCACTGATCGTGCGTTGATGTAAATGGTCGGTTCCTTGACAACCCCCGTCGGTCCGATGGGGCCATCGTCGTTTCCAAGTTCTTGCACCATGTTAGATTCCTCCTTCTTTCTAGCTATGTCTTAGTGTCGTTGTTTTCTAGTGCTCTGCATGTAGGGCAGAGACTTTCCTCCGGCGGACGATCAAGTTGCTCTAGGAAGTTCATCTTGGGCCACCCGGAGCATGTCTCAACCCAATGCCACGGGCCAAAGACGGTCTGTCCACGACGGTACATCCGAAGCTCCTTGCGCCCCGCATAGGTCAACACACGCCGTCCCGCCGGTGTCTGAACGAGATGACCAACCTGTCGAATGGCATACCTGATGATCCCGGTGCGAGATGTTGTGGCCGTCACAGAAGAATCAGGGTCGATATTTCGCGTCAAATCGGTAATGTGCTCGCCGATGGCCAGCATTGAAGCTATATCCGCCGCATTGGCCCGAAATGACAAACTCGCTTCTTCCTTGAGACCGACATCTTGATCGTCTGCCACCTTTATACTCCTGCATCGCTCATTAGGAATGAATGTACTACGTTCCAAGTGTTTGTGCAACACTGATATACAAAAATATTGTATGACATTCTATGTATTTTAAAAAGGCATGAGTAGAATCTGGCTCGCTGCTGTCCGTTTGGAAAGGCCGGACAGGGGACTCATCAGGCTGTGCCGGGCGTCGGCGTCACCACCTCCAACGAGACGAGACCATCGCCCTGTACAGCCAATTGAGCCGGAGGTTTGTCTTCCTTTCGTGCGTCGGTGAACCACGACATAGTGCTGCTCCGCGCCCCACCCGTCGGGATGGTCCGTGGCCAACACCGCTGCCAGACCCTTGATCTGTTCGGGTACGGGCCCGCGCCAAGCACCGTTGGTCACGCTGATCGAGTAGTCCCACCCCCGGGGGGATTTCCGGTGTGCCGGACCATTCCCTATCAGGGGATTAAGGGAATAACTGCCGGACGGAGACCGCTCCAGTAAAAGACAAGAGCCGTGGGTGGAGTGGCAGTATCATCCACAGTGCGAGTTGGCCGTCACTCCAACCGGCATTCACCAGCGCCCTCCCACAAGAGCAACTCACTTCAAGGTCGGCATTGCGGCCTATTTTGTCCAAGTCACCTCAAGCCGATCCGTGTGCCCGACGCTTGGGGTGCCGTGTCGATTTCTGTCGTGCGACAGTATCCGAAGGCACACGCATCTTCTCATACAGCATGAACAGGTGATCGAAGCGCTCGCGTTCGGACGCGAATCCTTTGCGCCGGTAGAGCCGGTCTACGGCACGGTCAAGGACTTGGTGCGTCTGGCGCAGATTTGGTGGCATCAGGTCTGGGTCGTAAAGATCGGCCAAGGTCGCGCCCGGATGGGTAGTGCGGGCGTCGAGCACGGCTTGGGCGAGCGGTTCCAGCTTCGCAAGGTTCGTATCCTCGGGAGGCAGCGGGAAGGTGTTGTAGACGAGGCCAATGGAATAGCGGTAGTCGCTCTTGAGTCGCCCGCCGATATGGCGCAGCCATGCCATGTGCATCGCCGAGGTCAGCAGCGCGAAGTCGGTTAGCGTAGCATCTAGCAGCCTGTTGAAATTTTGCTGGATTGGGGCGGGTCGGGGCGGTCGCAGGCGCGCCACGGCGACGCGGCGGGGCGAGCTTCCCGGCGAATCCCGGGCCGGCCACCCGCCGGAACCGCCCAAATCGATGGCCGCCCGCCCATGCGGCCCGCAACCGGGCCCGCGGATCCCTCCATCGCGCCGCTCACGCCGCCAGCGCCCGCAAGCGCGCGATGTTGTAGGCGGCCGCGGTGAATCGAAACAGCCAGTCGACCCGCTCCCGGCCCCGGTGCCGCAGCTTCCCCAGCAATCCGTATGTCCTCATCCAGCCGAACGGCTCCTCAACCCGCTTGCGCCGGCGCTGGCTGACCGCGTAGCCCGCGTGGCGGGTCGTGCGCCCGTCCAGGCGGCTGTGACGGGCCCGGACCGCAACGTGGGGGGTGACGCCCAGCGCCCGGCAGCCGTCCACGAACCGGCCAACGTCGTACCCCCGGTCCGCGCCGACCGTCCGGCCCCGCCGGCGCGGCCCCCGGCCCAGCATCTCCAGGCCGGCCTCCCACTCCCGGCTCGTCCCCGCCTCCGTCACCGCCGTCTCCACAATCAGACCGTTGCGGTTCTCCGTCAATATATGGCCCATATGCACCAGCCTCGCCTCCTTGCCGGACCCCTTGCGGAACAGCCGCGAATCCGGGTCCGTCGTCGACCGGTGCGTCGCGTTGCCGCGGCTCCGGCCGCGGAAGTCCTCCCCGTCGCCATCGTCGCCATCGCCGCCCCCGTCTTTTGGCCGATAGGACTTCATCGACGCGCACGCCTCCAGCAGCGTCCCGTCGACCGAGAAGTGGTCGCGCGAGAGCGGGTGCTCCGCGTGGCCCCGCTCCCGGACCGCGTCGAACAGCTTCTCGTCGATCCGGTGGCCCAGAAGCCGGTCCCGGTTCTTGCCGGACACCGAGTGGTCCCACACCTTCCCGTCCATCCCCAGGCCCACGAACCAGCGGAACAGCAGGTCGTGGTCGATGCGCTCCATCAACTGCCGCTCCGAGCGGACCGTGAACAGGATTTGCAGGAGCAGGGCGCGGAGGAACTGCTCGGGGGGAATGGACGGGCGGCCGCGCGTCGAATACATCGACTCGAAGGCCGGCTCGAGCTCGGCCAGGGCCTCGTCGACAATCCGCCGGATCTTCCTGATGGGATGGCTCTGCGGGATCCGCGACTCCAGGTCCACATGGCTGAACAGTTCCGGCTGGGGGGTCGTCTCGCCTCTCATGTGTTCTAGCTCAGATACATTTCGGAACTTACCCTCCGGTGTCCAAGCCCGTGGCTTGTCGACATGGGGAGGGTGGCGCCGGGCCTTGAGCGGAGGGAGCGGAGCGACCGGAGTTCAAGGCCCGGCGGTGCGCGCTGACGCGCCCCGCCGGCTCAGGCATGCTTGTTTCATCCAACCAAACAAGGAGCCCGAGCATGAAACTGTTACATGTCCGTCCCCCCTCCCGCAAGCGCCCGCGCGTCGACACCAAGACCGGCGCGACCGCCCGGCGGCGCCTGCGCGCCCTCGAACTCGTCGACAAGATGGTCGACGGCGGCATGCGCCGCGGCGACGCACTGTGCGCCATCCGCCTGCCCAAAAGCACCTACCACGACTGGCGCAAGGCCTTCCGCCGCGGCGGCGTCCGGGCGCTCGAGCCCCGAAGCACCCGCCCGCGCACCGTCCGGCGGCGGCGGTGGACCGACCCGGATGTCCGGGCCGTGCTCGGCATGCGGGCACGGTATCCGTTCATGGGCAGGGTGAGACTCAAGGCCATGCTCGACCGGCGCGGCGTCCGCCTGTCCGTCTCCACCGTCGGGCGCATCATCGAAGAGGCCATCGCCGACGGCCGCACCCGGCGCGCCTCCTTCTGCGAGGGCCGGCCCAAACCCGCGCGCCGCCGCACCTTCGACGGCGCCTGGGCGCGGCGCTGGAGCCACGGCGACAGCGCGCGCGCCCCCGGCGAGCTGGTCCAGGTCGACCACATGACATACAGCCGCGACGGCCGGGTTCTCAAGGAATTCCGCGCCGTCTGCCCGACAACCAGGCACAGGGTCGCCCGGGTGTTCTCGCGGGCCACGGCCGGCAACGCCGGGCGCTTCCTGGCCGCCGTGGTCGAGAACATGCCGTTCCCCGTCGCCTCCATACAGGTCGACGGCGGCGCCGAGTTCCGCGCCGACTTCGAGCGCGCCTGCGAGGCGCGGCGCATCCCCCTCCATGTCCTGCCCCCGCGGCGACCCCAGCTCAACGGCCATGTCGAGCGCGCCAACCGGTCCGCCCGGATCGAGTTCTGGAACCTCTACGACGGCCCACTCACCGTCGCCGACGTCACACCCAGGCTCGCCGGGTACGAGTTCTTCCACAACTACGAGCGGCCCCATCTGGCGCTGGACTGCCGAACCCCCAACGAGTACCTTGTCGAGCTTGAGGAGGCTGCCTGATCCGACAACCCTAAATTCCGAAATCTCCTGAGCCAATACACATGGCTCCACTCCGTAAAACGATGTGCTATTGTCGCCCAGACGCCCTTTTTTCAACAGGCTGCTATCAGCACAAGCGTGGCATCGCTGGGGATGGTCGGCGGTTCCAGCCAGCCGATGGGCATATAGTCTCGTCGTTCGGAACTCACCCGTGGTATCAGCAAAAATGGTGCCGTCGGAATTACGTTGAGCTTGCGGGTTGGTTCGCTCTTGCTATCTTCCCGATAAGCGCGGACCGCGGCGATCCGCTCCCGCACCCCCGGCAATCGCGCCAGCACACCGGGTGGTGTGTCATGCAGGGCCAGAATCAGCCGCTCGCCGCCTTGCAGGTATTCCCGTGCGCCGACGAACGGTCGGAGCAGCCAGGGCGCGGCTTCTGGTTCCCTGTCCAGAAACTTGTCACGCTCCGTGGCGTCGAATATGTAGTGGCCGCCGTCGATGGGCTTGGAGCCGATGATCAGCTTGCTCATTCCGTTGATCGGCGTGCTTTCTTCCCTCACGACCCGATGCGGATCCGACAGCCCGCTGGCATCATTAAGGTGCGGCGACAGCGCCTGGTGGCGGCTCTCTTCCGGCTCGCCCCTGATGTCTGGATAACTGAACAGACGTCTCTCCGTCGGCGCGTTCTGGCGGCGGTCGAGTCCCAAGATGACGACATGTACATGCGCCTGACCGCGGGTGTCCGAGCCCCAAGCAAAGGTGCGGTGTGCGAATGCAATTTCCAGTTGGCAGCGCCCGAACAGCACCGGCCAGAGCTGTGCGACCTGCTCGCCCTGGGTGGTCGAGTTGGTGGCCACGAAGCCGATCCGGGTATTGCTGCCCTGCACGTACTCTCCGGCCTTGATAAACCACGCGCACACGTAATCGAGCGTGCCGCCGCTCCCGCCGAGCGCCGCGATCCTGCGAACTTGGGTGCGCTGTTTCTCCGTCTGGTGTTTCGCGCCGACGAACGGCGGATTGCCCAGCACAAAGGAGCAATTGGACGGCGGCAGCAAGTCCTCCCAGTCGGCCTCCAGCGCGTCGCCGTGCACAATGTGCGGCGACTTCGCAAGCGGGATGCGGGCGAAGGATTGGCCGAACTCCAAGCTCAGGCGGTTGTTCATGATGTGGTCCATCATCCACAGCGCGGTCTGTGCGATGCGGGACGGGAACTCGCCAAGCTCAATCCCGTAGAACTGGTCCACATCCACCACCGACTGCCAAGCCGTATCGAGCACATCCTGCTTGGCCGCGTGAGTCACGTCCCGAATTTTGCGGATGACCTCGATTTCGAGCAGTCGCAACTCCCGGTAGGCGATGATGAGGAAATTGCCGCAGCCGCAGGCCGGATCGAAGAGCCTCAGTCGTCCGAGTTTTGCCTGAAACTTGCGAAGCTCCGGCAGACGCGGACTGCCCTTGCGAGACATCAAGCGCGAGAACTCGGTGCGTAGGTCGGCCATGAACAGCGGCTCAATCACCTTGAGGATGTTCTTCTCGGTTGTGTAGTGTGCACCTTGGGTGCGGCGCTCCGCCGGCTCCATCACCGACTGGAACAGTGCGCCGAAGATTGCCGGCGAGATGTGCGACCAGTCGAAGCGGCAGACATCCAGCAGCTTCTCGAGCATGTCCGAGTTGAAGGCGGGAATGCGGAGCGGCCCGTCGAACAGGTCGCCGTTGACGTAGGGAAAGCGGGCCAGATCCTCGTCAAGCGACGTCTCCCGCTGGGCCTCCGGCGTGTCCAACACTTGGAACAGTTGCGCCAGCAGTGCGCCTAGGTCCGCGCCATCCTTACTTGTGCGGGTTTCGACGAAATCCAGAAAGATGTCGCGAGGCTCGAACACCCCAGTGTCGTCCGCGAACAGACAGAACACGATGCGAACGAGAAAGCGTTCGAGATCGTGGCCCCGGTAACCCGTCTCCGCCAGTGCGTCGTGAAGCCGACCGACCAGCTCGGCCGCCTCAATATTGGCAGGATCCTGATCGCGAAAAGTTCGGCGTTCGCGGCCTAGGATGAAACCGAATTCCTCCACATGGCCGGGCAGGTCTGCCAGCGCAAAAGCAACCTCTCGCCGCTCGCTCAAGTCGTGAAGCTCGAAGGTCTGGAAGTCGCTCACCAAGATGTAGCGAGGACGGTCAAGCTCGGGTAGCGCGTCGAAATACCCCCCGGCCTGCTCGTAGGCTTCATTCAGGTCGCGCCCGGCACTCTTCTGCTCCACCATGAGAACGCCCGGCCAGAACAGGTCGATGTAGCCCGGGTGGTCGTTCAGCTTCCTGACACGCTCCTCGTAGCGCGCCACGCTGCGCCGCCTAACATCGAAGACCCCGAAAAAGTCGTTGTAGAAACTCTGCGTCTCGCCCTTCTCGTGGGTCACGCCCCGCCAGTCATTGGCGAACTCGGCCGCGCGGGCGCGAATTTCGTTCTAGGATAGGCGCATCAGTCTGGCCCGACCGCACCAACAGTGGGAGCCTCGGTCATGCGTGAGGTCTCGATCACACTCCAGCCCTCGTCGTCCATGCTCTTGCGAATCAATTCGCCCAAGTGCGGCGGATTCCGCATCGGGCCGATGCGCTCGTCTGTGATGTCGGTTATGGTCAAGGCTCCTTCCGGTCAGTGATAGTCGATCAAGTCCACATCCACGGCTTTGCCATCCCTAAAGTAAAACACCACGCGCCAATTGCCCGAGAAGTCCTTGCGGGTTGGCAGGCGATTCAGCCTTGGTGACGCAAGCATGGGCAAACGGCGTCAGGCGGGATAAAGCGCCTCGAAGTTTTTGAAAAAGAACTGTTCCCGCTCGGAGGCAGAAAGGTTTTCAGTTGAACGCTCGAAACGTCCGATGGGGTCTCGTCCGCCCTCGGCGTGGGGATAGTCGGACGAGAACAAGTACAGTTCCGGGAAAGATTCTCGAACAATTTTTCCTACATTTTCAAACGCATAAGGAGTAAATCTAATTTGATTGCGAATCTGCTCCCCGGGTGTGCGGGTCATCTCCGCCAGATGCGGTTCCGAACGTGCCCAGATGGCGGCGGCGTGGTCGAGCCGCCGTATCATGTCCGGCACCCAGCCCGCGCCGAGTTCGATCACGCCACCCCGCAAGTGGCGGTGCCGTTCCAACACGCCGTCGAGCACCAATACCGAAATAAAGCGGTGGGCGGGGTGGTGGATCACGGTCAAGTCCTTGGAGCCGATGACTTCCGCGCCGCCCCGAGCCGTTTTGTGGTCGGGGCGGCCATCGTTCATCCAGGGGGCGGGGATCGATAAATCGGCGCTGCCGACATGCAGAATGAAAGGAACCCGCCGCTCCGCGAGCAAGGCCCAAATCGGTTCGTGCAGAGGATGACCCGGCGAGCGCCCGCCCGGCGGGTCGGAGGGTATCCAGATTGCGCCGAGGCCCAGGTCGAGCGCCGCTGCAATTTCCACGAGCGCTTGGTCCGGCTCGTCCAGGGTCGTCATCCCCACCCCAACGAGGCGTGGGTCGCCGTCGCAGAACGCCGCCATTGCTCGGTTGTGGGCGCGAGCCGCCGCGTAGCGCAGCGCGATGCTCGGAGCCGCGAAAATCGGACGGGCACAAAACGAGGAAAAGATCACCTGTCGTTTGAACCCCAGCAGATTGAGCGCCTCCCCCCGCTCTTCGCCATTGAAGGCGCCCAGGGCGGCATGCCACTTCGGGCCCCGGGTCAGGTTGTCTCCCAGAGCGATCAACTCCGCCCGCCGTGCCGTCGTATGACCAGGTTGTCCCGCAAAGGTGCCGAGGTCGAAAAAACCGATGTCCCGTTCAAGCAGTGGCTCAATGTCCCCCCGGCACTTCGGGTCTGCGTGGGATATGAGGAAGTCCGGCAACTCCATCAGATGGCTGTCGGCATCATTAATTCGTCGGTGGCCCGCATAGGTCATTGTCGGGAATCCACAGGGTTCGTCGCGTTGTGCGTCATTGTAAAACCCAAAATGGTCCAGCCGGTAGCCGGTGTCGCCGCTCTTGGCTCGATGCAATCTACCAAGTATCGATGTTGGGCCGTTTCTTATGGGTGCGGGGCGGGTGGGGCGCCACCGACCGTAGGGCGCTCGTGATCCACCTGCGGGTATCCGCGGGGTCGATTACCTCGTCCACCTCAAAATGCGAGGCGGTATTGAGCGCCTTGCCGCGTTCGTACAGACCTCGCACCATCCGCTCGTAGGCGACCTGCCGTTCCCGCGGATCGTCGATGGCCTGCAACTCCTTGCGATAGCCGAGTTTGGCGGCCCCTTCCAGACCCATGCCGCCAAATTCGCCCGTTGGCCAACTGACCGTGAACAATGGTGCCTTGAAGCTGCCTCCGGCCATGGCCTGGGCGCCGAGTCCATAGGCCTTGCGTATGACGACGGTCATGAGCGGCACGTCGATATTGGCGCCGACCACGAACATGCGTCCGGCATGCCGCACCAGCGCGGTTTTCTCGCTCTCCGGGCCGACCATGATGCCCGGACAATCGCAGAGGCTCAGGATGGGTAGGTCGAAGGCATCGCACAATTGCATGAAGCGGGCGCCCTTGTCGGCGCCTTCGGTATCGATTGCTCCCGAGAGATGGCCGGGGTTGTTGGCGATCAGGCCCATCGGCGTGCCCGCGACGCGAATAAGCGCCGTGCAGATGCCCGGCCCCCAGCCTGCGCGCAGTTCCAGAACCGAACCCAGGTCCGCGATGCCCTCGATGACAGTGCGCATGTCGTAGTAGCGCAGCCGATTGTCGGGCACCACGAACCGCAGGGCGCGTTCGTCGGGCGCTTCCCAAGTATCAACGGAACCTTGGAAATACGACAGATATCGCTTCGCCACGGCGACGGCCTCCGCTTCGTCGCGCACCGCGATATCCACGACGCCGTTCGGCACCTGCACATCCATGGGGCCGACCTCCTCGGGTTTGAATACACCCAGGCCCCCACCCTCGATCATGGCGGGGCCGCCGATGCCGATGTTGGAATCCTCGGTGGCGATAATCAGGTCGCAACAGGCCAGCAGCACCGCGTTGCCGGCAAAGCAGCGGCCCGTGGTGATGCCGATAACGGGCACCCATCCGGAGAGCCGGGCGAAGTAGGTGAACGCCCAACAGTCCAGGCCCGCCACGCCGGAACCGTCGGTATCGCCCGGACGGCCGCCGCCGCCCTCCGCAAAGAGCACCGTGGGTAACCGCTGTTGTCGGGCGATTTCGAACATCCGATCCTTCTTTTCGTGGTTCTTGATGCCCTGGGTGCCGGCCAACACCATGTAGTCGTAGGACATCACCATGGCGCGGGCCCGCTCCGGGCCGAACAGGTGGCCGTTGATCTGCCCCAGTCCGCAGACCATGCCATCGCCCGGGGTGTTTTTGATGAGGTCTTCCAGATCGCGACGGCGGCGCTGTCCAGCGATAACAACCGAGCCGTATTCGACGAAAGTGCCCTCGTCGCAAAGGTCGGCGATGTTCTCCCTGGCCGTGCGGTGCCCGGTCTGGCGCCGTTTGGCGACGGCTGCGGGACGGTTCTCGTCGAATCCCATGGCTTTGCGCTCGTGAACTTCCCACAGGTCCGGTCGAATTCGGTTGAGATCCTGTGTTGTGCCCGTTGCCGTCGCGGGCGGCGCAATGTCCGCCTCCCGCAAATAGATGAGCGGATGCCCTTCGAATACGGTGTCGCCCTCGTCAGTCCCCAGCCGTTGCACGATGCCGCCGACTTCGGCACTCACCACATGCTCCATCTTCATGGCCTCGATGACGAGCACCGGGCGGCCGGGGTGGACCGCATCGCCGACGGCAACCTCGAAGCCGATGACGGTGCCCTGCATGGGTGCCCGAATGGCGACAATGCCCTCGGGCAATTCTTCTTGCACCAATGCCAGAGTTCGCGAGGCGGTTGGCGCGTTGGCCGTGGCGGATGTGCCGTGGTTCAGAACGGCGAGGGGATCGACTGTGTCGACGCTTGCTCCGGCCAGGGATTGCGCCGTTGCGGCGGGCTGACCGCCCGAGAAAGTGGTGCTCCGGCGCGCGTGGGGTTGGGCAAGTTCACCGATGCACTCTTCGATAAACCCGGTGTGCAGGTTGTTGGACTTTAGGCGTGGGTGGTCCAATACATTGGTGAGAAAGCCGAGGTTGGTCGGCACACCCTCGATGCGGGTTTCCCGGAGAGCGCGGAGTGCCTTGCGGACCGCGGCTTCGTAGTCGTCCCGCGGTGTATGAACGATTAGCTTGGCCAATAACGAATCGAAGGAGGGGTTGGTGGTATAGCCCGCATAGCCATACGTATCGATGCGCAGCCCCGGTCCGCCCGGAAATTCGAAGGTCGAAAGGGTGCCCCCGCCGGGCTTCGCGGTGGCGTCGCTGGCCATGGTTTCCGTATTAATGCGCGCCTGGATTGCGTAGCCGCGCGGGGTGGGCACATCCGCCTGCGCAAGGCGCAAGTCCGCCAGCGACTTTCCGGCGGCAATTTCCAACTGGGCCCGCACCAGGTCGATGCCGGTAATTTCTTCGGTCACCGTATGCTCGACCTGAAGACGCGCGTTGGCTTCGATGAAGGCGAAACGCTCGTCCGCCACCAGAAATTCGATCGTGCCCGCGCCCCGGTATTCGGCGGCGGTCGCCAAGCGGGCAGCGGCGGTTGTCAGAGCCTCGCGCTGCTCCGGCCCCAAGGTTGGGCTCGGGGCTATCTCAATGAGCTTTTGATGCTGGCGCTGGATACTGCACTCGCGTTCCCAAAGGTGACACACCGCGCCGCCGCCGTCGGCCAGAATTTGTACTTCGATGTGGCGGGCATTCGGCAGAACCTCTTCCAGGTAAACACCTGGGTCACCGAAGGCGAGCTTCGCCTCGGATTGGCAGCGACGGTGGGCTTCCTCCAATTGCGCCGCATCCGCTACCAGGCGCATGCCGCGCCCGCCGCCACCCGCCACAGCTTTAACGAGGACCGTCGCGCCTTCGGGCAGCGTCGCGAAAAACAGCATCGCCTCGTCCAGCGAAACCGCGCCGTCGCTGCCTCGCAGAAGGGGAATGCCGCATTCTCCAGCCAATGCCCGCGCCCGCACTTTGTCGCCGAGTAGGCCGAGGGTGTGGGGGGTGGGGCCGACAAAGCGCATTCCGGCCGCTTCTACGGCCGCCGCGAAAGTCGGGTTTTCACTCAGAAATCCGTATCCGGGATGCACGGCATCGCATTGCCGCTGCCTGGCGACATCGATAATCCGTTCGATATCCAGATAGGCCGCCGCGCCCCGCCCCGGCAATTCCACGGTTTCATCGGCCCGCAAGACATGCAGCGCCGCCGCATCGTCCTGGCTGTGCACCGCCACAGTGACAAGCCCCAGGTCGGCCGCGGCCCGCATGACACGAATGGCGATTTCGCCGCGATTGGCTATGAGTAGTTTCTGCATGGGCAACCGCTGCGGCACCGTCGAATAACGCAGCCGTTCATCGTGCTTGCTGCCAGGTGACCGCCGCTGGTCCGAATGTTCCATAGCCTCCCTGATCGGTTCGGCGGATCGGTGATCGGAGTATGGTTGATACACCCCAGGCACCGTACCAGCGGTGACGATTCGAGGCCGCCTTATGGTCGTAGGCATGGGCCAAGAGTGACCGGACGGCGTGCGGAGAAGCCGGCTTTCGCCAAATCGGCCAAGAGAAGCAGCCGTCCTTCCATTTCCCTGAGCATCCCTGTGTGTCCGTGCCCTCCCGGCCCGCGAAAACCGGGTACAGGCTGAGCCCCAAAAGGCCCAGCGCTTCCGGTCCAGGGTTGGTTAACTTCTTCTCTGGACTAGGATTGTTGGCCCTGAGCGCATACACGCGGTCGTCAGTGACATCCCATCCGAGGGAAGGTGCGTCGCTTTCGTAGCTCCATGGACCTTCGAGACCCGTCTTGATTGCATCGCCATCGGCGGCAAGCAGGACTTTACGGGCAATATCCAGGAATTTCTGGGGTCCTGCTGTGAAGTAGAAGTCGGAAGGTTTCGCGACACCTTTGTTGTCTAGGCTCCCTTGCGCCAAGAGCGCAGTGGCTAGGCCACCGCTTCGGGCGCACCGTACCGCTTGGAGGAGATATTCCTCGATATCATCGGGTTTCAGCTTGAGCTCATCACCCTTGGGCATCGCCGAGCCATCCCTTCTTCTTGGATTGATGGCCGGGCTGTCCTTCCAGTAAGCAAATGCAACCAACACCCGTTCCACGATCCAATCGACGGTAAATTCCTCATCCACGATTGCATGGGGCACAATGTCGTCGCTCCACCACAGCCGCGGTTGCCGGTCCTCGGTTGCAAAAACCACCTGTACGCCAAGAGCCGCGAAAAAGCCCAAAGGATTGGTACCCTCGAGCCCGTGCAAATGTGTTCCATTCATGCCTGTTTGCTCTCCTCGGCACTTTGCTGGTGGTCGGCCAGTCGCAGGATTGCTTCAAGCCAAGCCAACCCGTGGTACCCGTAGCATTCCACCAGACGCCAGAAGCGGTCGGCCATGTCGAGTGCTAGGGAACCTTCCACCAAATCGGAACTCGTGGTCAGGCAGTGTCCGTCCCATGCGTACGAGAGCATCTGCGGATCCGGGTCTTCGATGATTGGTGGCAGCGGGCGCCCCCAGCCATGGTGCGTCCCGACCAGATGGAGCACCAGATCCTCGTCGTGAGCGAGGCCGAGAACATCGGCGCTCGACTCGATCATTGCAACGCTTGCCATCTCGTGCCGCATTCCCGTGGGATATCCCGCGATCCCGCGAGTTCCCGGCAGTGACTTCGCCAGCGGCTCTCCACGCCGCATGGCCAACTCGACCGGGTCGCCGCCGACCAATTGCGACTGGAAGCGGCTGTCCACCTTCCCAAGATCGTGGAGTCGGCCAGCCAATCGAAGATCCCGCACGATCTCAGGCGGCAATCCCAGCCTTTCGGCGATATGTCCGGTGCGCTCTCCGACGCCATTGAGGTGCTGGCTCAAGCTTATGCCCGTCGCCGTGAAGGATCCCGCCTCGTCCGAACCATCCAGAGTCCCTGCATCCACTACCGGTTTCTTCGTTTTCGGATCCCGCGCAGTCAGAATGTAATAGCTCCCGCTAGGCTGATCGTTGCCGATTCCCACCGCGTTCACGTCGAAGTCGCTTCCCAATCTCTCGATAGCCTCGCGCATCCAGTGCGGTAGTCCATTCGGCTCGGAAACTTGGGCTTCGAGCCAGGTGGTGACTCGGCTGAAGGGTGATGTGTCCGCTTCAACTTCGCCAGCCGGGGTGGGAGGGCGGACCACATGAGGGAGATTCGGGTCGAGGCGCAGCGTAGCCCTCCGTCCAGACTCGATCTGTGCCGCGTCGCCGAAGTCCGATACTGGCTCTTCCGAGGAAGGATCCCAGGTTCCCGCCGTCAAACCGCCGCTCTCGGGGGCGACTATGAGCACATCCCCTGGACGGATGTCCCCGATCCCGACATTATCCTTTGCACCTTCGCCGAATCCCTCCCAGCGCACCCAATCCTTGGTATTTGCTTCGTCCGAGGTGTGAGCATTCTCCGGCTCCTGCGCTTGGCCAACATCGGCGATGTCCATTTCTTTCTCGTTGTCCGCCAGCCATGACTTGACCGCCCCGATGGGTACTTGGATGAATTCTGCTTGCCGGGGAGGGACCAGACGTAGCGCTTCCGAAGTCCGATCCGCACGCCACAGGATCGAGATGTCCGCTGGGCGATTCCGTTCAATGCCGTGAAGAAACCAATCGATGGAAGGTTGAACCATGGGCTCAGGTCGGGTTTGAACCCACGCATCCAAGTGTGTTCTCAAAAGGAGCGGCGCACTTGATCTCGGTGCCGTTGCGTTGTCTGGAAAGTCTCGCAAAGCTGTCGGGCCGATATCCAGTCGTCCGTGGTCCTTGCAACGGCGCTTGAGTTCCTCCCATGTCGCTCTGACCGATTCTCCGTAAATCGGGTCGGGCTTCTTGGAGCCAACAACCGACTTAGGACCGATGATCCAAGCTTGGGCGGGACATTCGGTACGCTCCGAATGGGTTCCACGACGATCAAGGCGTCCGAATCGTTGTCGGAGGCTGTCGACCGCGGCACATTCGGTGATGAGGGCGTCAAAGCTGAAGTCCGCACCGACCTCAATGGCTTGGGTTGCGACTACGACGGTGGGTCGGTCTTCGCTCTGGTCGCTATCGGGGTCGACAGCCGGGCCGATCCGATCCAGAGCGTCGACCCGCTCCAATGGCCGCATGCGTCCGGTGATCAGGTGCGTCGGGTAGCCGGCATCTGCGAGCATGGCGTGTGTATCGCGAGCCGTTCGTACCCGATTCACGATGACACCGACACTGCGAGCCTGATATCCGTTTCTGCGAATAGACTTCTCAAACAACCCGACAATCTTCCGCACGGCGGCCGGGATATTTTCTTGATTTTGCACTGGCACGAGTTGTGCCTGCTTTTTGGCCTTCACGCGGCGCCGCAACTCTGCGCATCCGTCCAGATCCGTCTCGGAATCCAAGACGAAAGGAGTCGATTCCCGATCACTGGGCGTGGCCGACATTTCAACCGTGACGAACCTCCGAGGCAGTGGTCCCGGGCGCAGCGCCGATATCCGGGCGAGGGTCTGCGCGAACGGTACACTCAGATGCACTTCATCTAGGATCACGAGGCAGTCGTTGCCGGTAAGCCCGGCATGAATCGGCCTCATGCCCGGGCTGACTCCGTAGCCCCGGAACAGGAGCCGGGAGCCGAACTGATCCACCGTGGAGACCACGACCCATGGCTGATCCGGGCGGTGCGTCCACTTGCCGTCAATGGGGATGCCCCCGCGCAGCGCGGCGATGCCTAGGGGCTCGTCGCTCAATTTTCGCAATCGATCCCTGATGCATTCCAACACAGGGGTGTCAGCCGCCTCTATACGCTCTCGAATTCGCCGGGCCCGTTCGTAGACCTGATCGACGACAATCCGTCGGTCGATGACGAACACGACCCGTCGGGGAGTGGTTTCCGGCTGTACGGCCATGGCGAATACCGCCGTATCGAGCACCGCTGTCTTGCCAGTGCCGGTTGGGAGATCGATGACTTTTGGCCATGTTCGCCGATCAAGCACCTGCATCGTCAATCGCTGCTGCCACGGAAATGGTTCGTAGCCATGGACATCCCTGAAGAATGCTGTGAAATCCGCAAGGGGCTGCCCATCTGTCTTGCGCGGCTCGATACCGTCGTGCGGGCTGGAATTGGAGCTACTCATCTGGACTGTGCCCACTGGCTTCCGCGGGTTCGCGGATGGGGGCCGGTCGCATCAAGCCCAAGCCTAGGAACCGTCCCGTGCCGAGCATCAACGGACCCGCTACGGGATGTTCGAAGGTTACCGAGGCGTGGAGCAGTTGGCGGCGCACAGGCCGGCCACTCCGTCTATTCTGGCTGAATGCCGGAAAACGATTTGCCGGGCGGGCACCTTTGATGAAGGCGTTGCGGGAGACCTCCACAGCTATCGGCTCGGGCAACCCGACATGATCACATGCCAACATCACAGCGGATTCAGCCGAAGCCCACGCCTTGGCTCGCGCCGCCGCAGTACCTCCGCCGAGCCGACCAGGATGTCTCGGCAACGCGATGGGGGTAGTGGAAACCCATCGGTGGGAAGCTCGACTCCAGGCACTTGGACGAAGAGATATCAGTGTGGCGGGCCCACGCTGTCGGCAAAGGCTGACCACTCCTTGTGCGCCCAAGGTGAGTTTCAATGCGTCGGATCCGGCCGCTCTCTCCCAGTTGCCAATTGCCCGATAAACCGCTTGATGTACATCGATGCCGATGGCATCCGGTACTGATACCGCCAGTCCCAGCAGCCGTCCATCGGCATGCTCGAACCCCACATAGGGAATGGGGAGGAAAGCTACGTGCGGCACAACAGTCGGTCCGCCATCCGGCAAATGGCCACTGATTTCTTCAGGTATCGGGTCTTCAACATGGTGGAACAGGGCCGCGCGCATCGTGGTTGCCAACTCCACCGCCCTTATGGCGGGGAAGGACCGGAATCCAGGCATGAACTCGAACAGTATCCATTGGCCGGCGGT
Source organism: Pseudomonadales bacterium (assembly GCA_965116165.1). Lineage (GTDB taxonomy): Bacteria > Pseudomonadota > Gammaproteobacteria > Pseudomonadales > Azotimanducaceae > Azophilus. Next base: position 66,405 of record OZ220484.1, read on the forward strand.
ATTCGGTTTATGCTTTTCTTCCGACTGCTGCGTCGATTCCGCGACGACTCGATACCGAGCATCCGTATAGGGCAATGAACGGGGCCGGAACCCTTTGTGGCGTGAAAAGTGCCGCTCCAATTCAGTGAGCTGTCCGCGCCGAACACCCCGCATATTGTGTCCACCCTCGCCGGTTTCGAACGTGGCCTTGGGAACATTCGTGATCAATCGGCACGAGACCAGCGAGGATGCATGACCCAGTCGAGTCACCCGCCGGAGCAAACGATCAAGGGCCTCGGCCACTTTATCGGGCGCCGGCACGTCCCACAGAAAGCTCACCCGAGGCTCGTCGGGCGTGACGGAAGGATAGAACCGCGCCTGCTTCCCGCGTTGCTCTGGTAGCATTGCCACTGCGGACTCCGGGTTTGTATTGCCGACGCGTTCAACTTGCCCCTTGACATTGAGTTCCCTGCTCAGTTTGTGTTCAACCCGTGCCGCTGCCTTCGTCAGTTCCCCCTCCCCGTCGGAAGTTGTGAGTTCGGCATGAAGTTGGATGGCCAAATCGACGACCTTATTGGCTTTTTGTTCGTACCAGCTTCTAGAAAGAATGGAAGTGTCATTGACAGGTACGAAATGCGAAACCGCCTTGCGCGGCACAGCTTCGGACGCTGCTATTTCCGGCGGTGCTTGCGATTCGAGCCATTCCAGAGCGGTGCGCTCCTCGGCATCCGGTTCGTCCGCGTCCGCCCACACGGCGACGAGAGCCGAAAATAGACGTGCCGGGTGCGGTGGCCACTCGGGCTGCCGACGATCATTGTGGCATGTCGCGACGAACCGGCCGGTCAGGAAGTTGACCTCGATTCCGATGTTTTCGTAGGGGGGCATCGGTCACCCCGCCGTGGGTTCGGCGGCGGACACCTTGCGGCTGCGCCGAATCAGCTCCAGCAATTTTGGCGCGGGCACGAGCCGAATCTCATTAGTCTCCCAACCGACCCCCGCAACTCTCGCCTGTTCTGCCGCGCGCTCAAGAATTCGAGCGGAGGTGGCTTGATCCACTTCCACCACTTCTCCCGGGGAACCGTTGCGGCGCAGCAGTTCAAGCTTGGGAGGATGCGTTGGAAGCAACAGACAGCGCGACCGAAGGTCGAAGTCCATTTCATACTGGTAGGCGATGGCCGCGACACCAAGCGCCGCAACCGCCAAGTGCACAGCAGCCCCCGCCTCTCGGGAATGACCCCTGCACCGTAACTGGCGAAGGGCGGCGAAGGAGATCAGGGTAGTTTGCAGGGCGCTCGAAATGGTGACACCGCCGGCCCGAGGGTCAATCGAAGGAGCGATGTTGCCATGGTTGATCTTTGAGGGCTGTCCGGCTTCGCCGCTCTCGCCGCCACGCGAGGCAGGAACGGGCTCCCCTTTTTTATCCCTTTCTGACCGCTTTGGATCCTCGGTCCATACCTCGCTCCGATCCACGCTGTTGTATACACGATCTTCGGAGGCAACTTTCTCGATTTGCAACGGATCGAGGCGGCTACCGACCTTCTTTCCCACCTTGGCATCAAAGCCCACAATCTCGGACACATAGGCGCGTTGAAACTTCGACCCCAGCCCACCTTTCGGGCCGGTCGAATCCCACATGCCGAACAGCAATGAGGTTGGGGAGTAGCGAAACAGGTTTGTAGCGTTGCGCGGCGTGGCGTCGGTAATCGCCCGGCCGATGTCGGACAGGCGAAACAGCGTACCGTCGAGCAAACTGTCGCGGAAGATCGCATCCGCTAACCGATGGGGTGCTTCCAACACCGTCAGCTTCTCGTAGTCCGTCGTGCCTCCGTCGTCGGAGAAATCGACATAGGGTACGGGAAAAACCAGTTGGCCCTGCTCCCATCCGTCGAGCAATGCCAGTTCCGCACGGTTTGCCTGCGACGCGACCGAATCGAGCAGCACCGTGGTGGATACATTGTCGCTATTATTGACCTGCCGCTCCTCCACGGCGTACTTGTGATCGGAACGGTCACCAACGGCGTAGGATGGTGGGAAGACCTTGTCTCCCACACCTCCAGCGGGCTGCAAGGTCATTCGGGAGCGCAGCGCAACCGCTTCGCCGGCAACGGCGTCCCGGAGCTGCTCAAACGTAAGCCAAGACATTTTCTTTTCTCCTGTCAGGAAACTGCGGAATGTTCATTCTCAAAGGGATGTTTATACAGCAAATTTCCGCAAGTGAGGTGGTCCCACTTTTTTGGACAGGTCGCTAAGGTGTACTCCGGTGTCGAGAGGAGACACTGGAATGACCAGGAAGAGGCGCCGTTTCACGGCGGAGTTCAAGAAGCGCGTGGCGCTGGAGGCGCTGCGGGAGCGGGACACGGTGCAGGCGATCGCGGCGCGCTACGAGGTGCACCCGAACCAGGTGAGCGCCTGGAAGCGTCAGGCCGTGGAGGGCCTCGAGGAGGTGTTCTCGCAACCGGGATCGAGGCGCGACGGGGAGCACGAGGCGACGATCCGCAACCTGCACGCGAAGATCGGCGAGCTGACGGTGGAACGGGATTTTTTTCTGCGCGGGTTGGAGCGCTGAGCCGTGCGGAGCGTGCCGCGCTGGTCGACCGCGGCTGCGGGCTGTCGCTGTCCCGGCAGTGCGCGCTGCTGGGCGTGAGCCGTTCGTCGCAGTACTACGAGCCGCTGGGCGAGAGCGCGGACAACCTGGCGCTGATGCGCCGCCTGGACGAACTGCATCTGGAGCACCCGTTCTACGGCAGCCGGCAGATGGCGCGGCACCTGCGCCGCGAAGGCGTAGTCGCCGGACGGCACCGGGTGCGCCGGCTGATGCGGCTGATGGGCATGGAGGCGGTTTACCGGAAGCCGCGCACCAGCGTGGCCAACCCGGAGCACCGCGTGTACCCATACCTGCTGCGCGATCTGGTGATCGACCGCCCGGACCAGGTGTGGTGCGCCGACATCACCTACGTTCCTGTTGCGCGGGGCTTTTTCTACCTGGTGGCCGTGATGGACTGGGCCAGCCGCCACGTCCTGTCGTGGCGGCTGTCGAACACCATGGACAGTGCCTTCTGTGTCGAGGCGCTGGATGCGGCGCTGCGCTACGGCACCCCGCAGATCTTCAACACGGACCAGGGCGCGCAGTTCACCAGCACCGCGTTCACCGACAGGGTGCGCGCCGCTGGCGCGCTCTGTTCCATGGACGGCCGCGGTCGCTACCTCGACAACATCTTCATCGAGCGGTTGTGGCGCTCGCTGAAGTACGAGGCCGTGTACCTGCACGAGCTGGCGGATGGCCGCGACGCCGAGCGCGTCATCGGTTCTTGGTTCAGCTTCTATGGCGAACTGCGTCCGCATTCGTCGCTGGGCGGCCGGACGCCCGGCGATGTCTACCGGGGCACCTTGGGAGAGGCCGCGTGAACCAGCCGGGGAACATGCGTGCCGGGAACGCCACGGCCCTCGCCGCGTCAAGCCGCTACGCGGCTGCTCCACTGCGTTGCGCCCCTTCGGGTGACACGGCGAGTGCCGCGGCGCATTGGTTAGCGACGACCGGAAGGGTACTTCCGGTCGTCACCGACCGGCTCTTCACAACGACGGCCGCAGCCGCGTCGACGATGCCGTTGACATCGTCCCGCCGGGTCGGCACGTTCTATTCACCGAGGGCTCAGAACCACTCGGAGTACACCTTATTCTCGCCCTCGGACTGTCCAACGAACCAGGACCACCTCAAAGCCGCTTAGTCACAACTTTCAGGACGGTCGATGTACTTGATGCGAACCGGCTTGGTCAGAGCCTTAAAGCTTTCCCAAAGTGGCATCAAGGCATAAACCCTCCAGCGTACCCAACTGGCTCGGTTTGCAAACCGATAGGCTATCCAATATTTCCGCTGAACCCAATTTGGCGTATTCTGCGTCCGTATTGCATTAACAACTAGATTTTCTCATGAACGCACCCAATCCCCACCTAATTCCAGATCCATTTGAAATGCCCATTGAGGATTTTGACCCCTCCAATCCGTACCTGTTTCAACAGGATGCCCATTGGGGGTTCTTCGAACGGTTGCGCCGCGAAGATCCGGTGCACTACTGTCGGGAAAGCCAGTTCGGGCCCTATTGGTCCGTCACCAAGTTCAACGACATTCTTCATGTCGATAGGAAGCACGAGATTTACTCGTCCGAAGGTGGTATTGCGCTGGGCCCGCCGATCACCGTGCCGGAGGAGAAGCGCCTTGAGACGCCGATGTTCATCGCCATGGATCCGCCCAAGCACGATGTGCAGCGGGCGACCGTGCAGCCGGTGGTGGAGCCCCGCAATCTCAAGGCGCTGGAAGGCATCATCCGCGAGCGGGCGGGACGCATACTCGATTCGTTGCCGGAGAACGAAACCTTCAATTGGGTGGATCGCGTTTCCATCGAGCTCACCACGCAAATGCTGGCCACCCTGTTCGACTTTCCGTTCGAGGAGCGGCGCAAGCTAACGCGCTGGTCCGATGTCGCGACGGCCGGGCCGGAATCCGGCATCATCGTGTCGTTCGAGCAGCGTACCGAAGAATTGCACGAGTGCCTGGCCTATTTCACGCGGCTGTGGAACGAGCGGGTCAATCAACCCCCGACGCACGACCTGATTTCGATGCTTGCCCATGGCGAGAACACGCGACAGATGGCGCCCATGGAGTTCCTTGGCAACCTGATTCTGCTCATCGTCGGTGGCAACGACACAACCCGCAACTCCATATCCGGTGGTGTGTTGGCTTTGAACCAGTTCCCGGACGAATACCGGAAACTGCGTGAAAACCCGCAGCTCATTCCCAACATGGTTTCGGAGATCATCCGCTGGCAGACGCCGCTGGCCTACATGCGGCGCACGGCGCTGGAGGATACGGAATTGGGCGGCAAGCGCATTGAGGCGGGTGACGCGGTGGTGATGTGGTACGTATCCGGTAATCGCGACGACGAAGTGATCGACGATCCCAATGCGTTTCAAATCGACCGCCGGAATGCGCGGCACCATCTTTCATTCGGGTTCGGTATTCACCGTTGCATGGGCAATCGTCTTGCCGAGATGCAGCTTCGGTTGCTTTGGGAGGAGATCATGCGGCGCTTCCGCTTCATTGAGGTCGTGGGCCAGCCGGTGCGCACGCTGTCCTCGTTCGTCAAGGGTTATACGGAACTACCGGTTCGTGTGCATCGTATTTAGTATCGCGACAAAACAGGCTTGCCGCGACACCCGCTCAATCGAACCGAATGTTGGCCCAGGCACCGGCATTCAGGCCACTACGCCATTCTTGAACAGGCCTTCGATGGCGTCATCGGCGTATCCCGCCTCAATGAGCAATTCCCGGGTATGCTCGCCGATGGCGGGCGCCGGGCCGCGTGGGTGCACATCCGCGGTCGCAAAGCGCATCGGGGCGTTGACGGTCACGTAGTCGCCGTGTTGCGGATGCCGTAGCGCTGGGAACAGCCCGATGGCCTGCGCTTGCGGGTCGTCCGGCACTTCGTGCAACCCGAGCACGGGCCCCCAGATCACACCCTGTCTGTCGAATATCTCGCCCCACTCGTCGCGGGTGCGCGCGGATAGCGTTGCATCGATTGCCGCCACCAATTCCGGCATGCGTTGATAGCGTTTCCTAGGCGTGTCGAGGCTGTCGTCGCGCAGCCATTCTTCCCGGCCGAGCGCCCCACAGAGGCGTTCCCAGGCACCGGTGTCGAGCATGTTCAACACCACCCATTTGCCGTCCTTGCAGGGGTAGCGGTTTGTCATGGGGGTGAGTTGCTCCTTGCGGGCGCGGCGGCGCACGGGAGCCTTGTCGAGGGCGGTCACGGCAAAATCCGAGGCCTGGGTCCACACCGCGGTTTCATAGAGGGAGGTTTCCACCGTTTGGCTTTCGCTGGTCCGCTCGGCTTGGCGCAGGGCGGCGAGGATGGCTGCGGTCAAAGCCAGACCGGTGGCGTGGTCGCCCTGGGCCGGCCTTGCCATGGGCACGACGCCGTCCTCGCCTTCGCGCATGGCGTCGTACAGGCCCGAGCGGGCAAAAAATGCCGTAACGTCGTAGCCCGGGCGCCAGGCTTCGGGCCCGGTGGTGCCGTAGCCGGTTAGCGTGGCGTGCACCAGGCCGGGACGAAGATTCGCAAGCGTTGCCGGGTCGAGCCCAAATCGCCGCTGCCGCTCCGCCAGCAGGTTGCAGAGGAATACCTGGGCGCCCTCGACCAGTCGATGCACCACCGCAACCCCGGCTGCGTTGCCCAGGTCGATAGCAATGGAGTGCTTGCCGCGGTTGTCCACATCGAATTGCAAGTCGTAGCCGCGCAGCGCCGACTCGATCTTCAGTGGCCGGCTTAGGCCGCGCATTGGGTCGCCCCGCAAGGGTTCAACCTTGATCACCCGCGCGCCCATGTCGGCCAGAATTGCTCCGGCGCTTGGTGCCGCCATGAAATTGTCGACTTCTACGACGGTGATGTCCTGCAAGGGCGCGTTCATGCTGGCCGGCTCCTTAAAATCGTCTAAGGGGGCTAATTTACCACGGGGTTGTTGCAACTGTTTGGGGAACGCCTGATCAATCCGATGGTCATGGCATTTGGGCGAACACAATCAATAGGCTACGAGTGGCTTGATGTCGCTCTATCGACTTTTTCGGACTTTACCGGCACGGGGTTGTTGGATGGTGGCCGAATTTTCCGTTGATTTGTGAAGCCAAAGCACGTTGAATGGCGGGCCACTCAATCATTAACACGGGGTTTCAGAAATGCTTGGATACTGCACCATTGGTGTCAACGACATGGAACGAGCCGTTTCCTTCTACAACGCGCTGCTTGGCGAGGCGGGGGCGAAACAGCTCGGGGGCATGGATCGAATCAAGTTCTACGGAACCGACTCGAACAGCGCCATGCTTGCCATCTGTATTCCCTACGACGAGCAGACGCAGCACCCCGGCAATGGCAACATGGTCGCCATTCCGGCGGGTTCCCGGGAAAAGGTTGACCGACTCCATGCGAAGGCGTTGGAACTCGGTGGTGCCGATGAAGGCGCGCCCGGTGTGCGTGGCGGCACTTTCTACGGTGCCTACGCACGCGACCTCGATGGCAACAAGCTGTGCTTCTACGACTTTGACTTCGCAATGGGGTAACGATTGCCCCCATGCCGTTGACGGCGCAACAGGTTGACGGCTATCGGGAGCGGGGTTTTCTCTTGGTTCCCGGTCTTGTGGCGGAGGAATGCCTCGTGCGCTGCGAGCGGCGCTTTTTGGACTATGCGCGGGGGATACTGGAACCGCCGCCGGGTCTGAAGTTGATGCGCGAGCTGATGGTCGTGCAAGGCGCGGTGCGGGTTGAATCGCCGGAGTTGGCCGTCAACAAGGCGTTCAATTTCGAGGATGATGCGGAACTGTACGCCTACAGCCGGGAACCGGCCCTGCTCGATGTGGTCCGTGCCCTGATCGGGCCGTCGGTCTATAGCGTCGCCACCAATCTTTTCAACAAGCCGCCCGGCATCGACGGGCGGCATCCCATGCATCAGGACTTGCGGTACTTTCGCATTCGTCCCGCCGACGGCATCGTCGCCACCTGGACGGCGCTTACGCGAATGACGCGGGCCAACGGGTGCCTGTCCGTGCTGCCGGGTAGTCACAAGGGCGAGTTGCTGCCCCATGTTTTGCCCGATTGGGAGTATGTGAACCATGGATTTTACGGAATCCCGCAAACCTCAGACCTGGCCGTGCGCTTCGACGAGCGACGGCATGTTGAGATGCAGCGCGGGGACACGCTGTTTTTTCATCCCCTGTTGATCCACGGCTCCGGGCGCAATACGAGCGATGCGCCGCGCCGGGCCATTTCCACCCACTACGCGTCCTCGGCCTGCCGCTCTCCGGATCCGGATTGGCGCAAGGGCGCAAGGGCTCGTCCGATGGGACTTATATACATAAGTTGACATACTACTATATGTTGAGGTTTTAGTTGCCGCAAACTACCACATATTGGGCTCTGTCAACTCATCGATATAATTCCCCGTCCGATTGTCGGCTGATGCCCGGCGGGGCGACCCTGTCGTTGCATCGGGCGCAACCGACCATTCCCACCGAGCATGGCTTGCGTGAAAATGCGCTCCAAACCAATTTCTGGATGGCCAATTTATCCGGGTATGCCGGTCCGAACCGCCTGTGGCCTGTTGTTGGCGGGTATTACCGGGGCAACGGTTTCAATTGTGCCGCAGGTCGCTAAGATAGGCGCTCCCACCATCTACATTAAGGATATGCCCCGTGAATGAAGTCGTTGTTGTCGATGCCGCCCGGTCGGCGGTGGGCCGGAAGGAGGGTACGCTTGGCTTTGTGCATCCCACCGATACCCTCGGCCCGGTGATCATGGCGTTGTTGGATCGCAATGGCCTGGCTTCCGATCGGGTGGATCAGGTGGTCGGCGGTTGCATAAACAAGCTCGGCGCCCAGGGCATGAACATTATCCGCACCGCCTGGCTGGCCCATGGCGGCGCCCAGGCAACCCCCTGCATCACCGTGGATGCCCAATGCGGATCGTCCCAGGAAGCCACCATGCTCGGGCACAGCCTGATCCGGTCCGGTATGGCGGATGTTGTCATTGCCTGCGGCGTGGAGAATATGACACGCCTGCGCATCGGCTCGGATTCCATCGGTTTGCCGGACAGCTACGGCAAGCCCATCGCACGCAGCTATTTCGAACACTACGAGTTCACCAGCCAGTTCGAGGGTGCCGAGCGCATGGCGGAGAAGTATCAGGTAACCCGGCAGGATGCGGATCGTTTCGGTTTGGCTTCCCAGGAACGCGCGGCGCGGGCAGTGGAGGAGGGGCGGTTCGACGCCCAGATCATTCCGCTTGAGGTTCCTGTTGTCGACGAGGACGGCAAGCGCACCGGTGCAACCCGCCGGTTCGACAAGGACGAGATCCCCCGGGATACGAGCTTGGAGGCGCTGGCCGGCCTAAAGCCCGTGGCGCGTGCCGATGGCATCCACACCGCCGGCACCTCGTCGCAGATTGCCGATGGCGCCGCCGCCCTGTTGCTCATGAGCGCCGCGAAGGCCGAGTCGCTAGGGCTTGCGCCCCTAGCGGGTATTGTCGAAACCGCGCTGGTGGGCTGTGACCCGGTGTTGATGCTCGAGGGCCCGATTCCCGCCACGGAAAAGCTGCTTGGGGCCGCCGACCTCACCGTAGACGACATCGATGTCTTTGAAGTCAACGAAGCATTCGCCTCCGTTGTACTTTCCTGGGCGAAAACCCTGGGTGCCGATCCAAACCGGGTCAATCCCAATGGTGGCGCCATAGCGCTTGGCCATCCCCTTGGTGCGACCGGCTGCTTCCTCATCACCAAGGCCGTGCACGAACTCAGGCGAAGCGGCGGTGTCTATGGTTTGGTCAGCATGTGCTGCGGCGGCGGGCTCGGTACCGGAACGCTGTTGCGGGCCGCCTGATGCGGGACTGCCTACTCATTGCCAGTGTCCCGTCTGAAAAATAAGCATGCGGCTCGACCCGTGCATGCGGGTCTGTAATTTTTAGGAAACCTCTGATTAATCCTGCAATCGTGGCATAGTAGTTAATAAAATCAATAGTTTACGATTATCTCAATGCCGCTCTACTGATGGCGAATTAATCGGACAGCACACCATTCGGGTCGGAAATCCTGGCCTGCTTTACGCCTGCTCGGGGGCGCGTTCCGTCGGCTCGTCGTCCTCCTGAACGCCCTGCGTCACCGGATTCCAACCGAAGATATCCTCCACGATGCGATACAGCGCGGGCACATAAATCAACGTGATAAACGTTGCGAACAGTACGCCGAAGGCCAGCGATACGGCCATTGGTATGAAGAGAAGGGTCATGGGCGTCGGGTTGCCCATGAGCGGGATTAGCCCGACGAAGGTGGTTACCGAAGTCAGAATGATGGCTCGGAAACGCAGGGTACAGGCCGTTGCCAGCGCCTTGTCGACATCCATGCCCTGGCGGCGGCAGCGATTGACGTAATCCACGAGCACGAGGCTTGCGTTCACCACCACCCCGGACAGTGCGACGATGCCAAGGGCGGAGAAAAACTGAAGCGGCACCCCCATGACCCAATGGCCAACGATTGCGCCGACCGCGCCGAATGGAATGACGCTCATGATGATGAGCGGCTGCACATAGCTCCGCAGCGGTACCGCGAGCAGCGCATAGATGATCAGCAGCGCCAGTAGCGCACCCTGGGCTAGGCCACCCATCGCCTCGGCAATCTCTTCCTGTTCGCCGCCTAGAGTGATGGATAGACCGGGGTATTGCGCCTTGAGTTGCGCAACCAGGGTGCTATCGACACTCCGCAACACTTCATCCGGCGACATAACGCCCCGGTTGACATCGGCAATTACGTTGACGACCCGACGCCCGTCCGTTCGTCGGATGGTGGAATAACCCCGATCCAATTCGAAGCGGGCAACACTATAAAAAGGTACTTCCCCGCCATCCGGGGTGCGGATATACATATCCTCAAGGTTGCCGATGGATTTCCGCTCGGCTTCGGGGAAGCGCACCATTACCCGCACATCGTGCTGGCCGCGCTGCACACGCTGGCTTTCGGCGCCGTAGAAGGCGTTGCGTACCTGGCGGGCAAGGTCGCCCAGGGTAAGACCCAAATTGTGCGCTTCCGGCAGCAGGCTTAGCCGGATTTCATGTTTGCTGGCGCGAAAGGTGTCGTGGATGTCGAATACGCCGGCATAGCGGGCCAGTTCCGCGCGCAGTGCCGACGCCGCCTGGCGGAGATCGTCCACATTGCCGCCGGTCAGCGTGTAGTTGATCGCTTCCCCGGTGGAAAAACGGCTGGAGGAAAATGCTAGCTTCACCGCGTCGGGCACCGGCCCAACGATTTCGCGCCAACGATTGGCGATCTCCACAGTGCTGCGGTTGTCGCGCTCGCGCGCTGGCGGCAGTTCAATCACGACTTCCGCGAAGTGGCTGCGGCCGGGCTGCGGCTGATCGCGAAACCCGTCCCGTTGCGCGGGCTTGCCGATACTGGTGAGTTGATTGATTATCACCGGGGAATCGCGGCCAAGTTCCTCGCTCAGCTCCCGATCAAGCACCTCTGTGGCCCGTTCAATTTGCAGTGCGGCGTCGATGGTCGTCTCCACGGACACGCCTTCGGGCATCTCCAACGTGGCGAAGATTCGATCGCCTTCTATGTCTGGAAAGAACCCCCAGACCAATCGTCCGCTTGCAATAACGGCGAGAGCCAGGATCAGCGTGGCCACACCGATGGCGGCGGTAATGTAGCGCTTGGCGATGGCGCGGCGCACAAGCGGCTCGTAATAGTCGGTGGCCACGTGTAGCAGCCAGGCGGATAGGTTGCCCTGGAGGCGGTTCCAAAAGCGCCCAATGTCCCGGCGGGGCTTGCCCCGTTGCCGGTGGGCGAGGTGCGCCGGCAGAATCAACTGCGATTCGACGATGCTGAATACCAGTGCCAGCAGCACCACATAGCCGATGCTGCCGAAGATATCGGTCAATCTGCCCGGAACAAGTATGATGGGTAGAAAGGCCGCCATGGTGGTCAGCACCCCGAAAATCACGGGAATGGAAACTTCTCGGGTACCGTCGATCGCGGCTCGAATGCGGCTCTTGCCGGCCTGCTCGTGACTGTGAATTCGTTCGCCGACAACAATGGCGTCGTCCACCAGCACCCCGAGCACCAGAATGAATGCCATGATCGTCAAGGTGCTGATGTGCATGCTCGTGTATGGAAATACGGCGAGGGTGCCAAGCAGGGCGATGGGTATGCCGGCCGCGACCCACATGGCCAGCCGAAAGCGGAGAAACAACGCCAGCACCACAAGCACCAGCAGGAGCCCGCCGATGGCGGTGGCGAGCAGCACATCCATGCGCGCCGCGAGATCGCGGGACGAGTCGGACCATACTGTCAACGCCAAACCTTCGGGAAGCGTGGCGCGCATGCCGCCGATGCGGGCTTTGACGTTCCGGGCAATCTGCATGAGGTCTTCGGTGTCGAGTTGCGACACCACCAGCACCACCGCCGGCTTGCCGTTGAAACGCGCAAAGAGCTCGCCCTCCTCGAAACCGTCGCGAATCTCGGCTATTTCCGCAAGGGTCACCTTGGTGCCGTCGGGGCGGGTCAGCACCACGATATCCTCAAATTCACGCGCCCAATAGGCTTGGCCCTTCGACCGAATCAGGATTTCTCCGTCCCTCGCCCTAATGGTGCCGCCCGGCATGTCCAGCGAACTATTGCGCACGGCGCTCACGATGTGGTCGAGCGTTATCCCGTGGCGCCGCAGCGCGTATTCGGGAACCTCAATGGAAATCTCGTAGGGGCGGATGTAGTTGATGCCGACCTGGGAGACGCCGTCAATGGCGACAATATCGTCGCGGATTTGGTAGGCGACCTCCTTGAGAATGCGCTCCTCGACATTGCCGGACAGCGCCACATGCAACACGGTGCGCTTGAGCCCCATCATGGAGACGATGGGCTTCTCGGTTTCGTTCGGAAAGCTGTCGATGCTGTCCACCCGGTCCCTGATCTCGTTGAGGGCCAGGGTGGAATCGGTGTCCATCTCCAATTCCGCACTGACTTGGCAGGCGCCTTCGCTGGCCACCGAGCGTATTTTGTTAATCCCCTCCACGGCCTCGATGGCCTCTTCGATGCGGATGCAAACGCCCTGTTCGGCTTCTTCCGGTGCCGCTCCCAAATAGGGCACCTTGATATTGACAACGCCAACATCGAAGGAGGGGAATTCCTCTTGATTCACCGTTAGCGCCGCGAGCAGGCCGCCAACGCACAGCACGGCCATTAAAAGATTGGCCGCAACGGGATTGCGGGTGAACCAGGCGATAGCGGTGTGCATGGGATCAGTCCGCCGCCCGAATGTCGGGGATAGGATTGACGAGCATGCCGTCGATGGGGGTTTGCATGGGCGATACGCAAACCCGCTCGCCCGTTTCGAGACCAGCCTTGATCAGCACATCGTCCTGGTACAGGCGCAGCGGCTCCACGGCGCGGAAACGCAGGCGGTTTTCCGCATCGACAACCAGCACGCGGTTGCCGGATTGGAGCGCGTTGCGGGGAAGCACAACAATATCCCGCACCAGAAGCCCTTCGATGTCGGCGTTGACGAACAGGCCCACTGCGGGCAATTCCGCCCCCTCGCTGTCGGTGATGCGGGCGACGATGTTGACCATGCGGCTCGAAGTGTCGATTTGCGCCTCCTCGCGCACGATCCTGCCGGGCCAGGAAAGCCGCCGCCCCGCGTAGTCCGCGGTCAATGTAACAATGGGCTGTTGATCCGCGGGCAGTTCGCCACGATGGCCGACGGGCAGGTTGAGGAACTCCAATTGCCGGTCCGCCACGGGTAGGCGGACCTCCAATCGGTCGATGGCGTACATGGTTGCGACGGGCGAGGCGGGGCCGACAAGCTGGCCAATGTCCACGGATTCATCCCGCACCAGGCCGGTGAACGGCGCGGTGATGGTGGTACGCCGCAAGTCGAGGGCGGCCTGTTCGACATTGGCGTTGGCGTCTTGCTGTGTTGCCTCGGCGACCCGGAAATCCCGTTGCGTGGCCTCCAGGTGCGAGCGGCTCGCCAAACGTCGTTCCGCGAGGCTTTGCATGCGTTCGAATTCGAATTTTGCATGCTCGTACTGGGCTTGGGCGCGGGTTAGGGCGGCCTGCGCACGCTTCAGGTTCGAGCGATAGTCCGTGTCGTCGAGCCTGAGCAGCGTTTCGCCCGCCTTGAAGTAACCGCCGTTGACCAGCGCATCGGATATCCAGATGATGCGCCCGGATACCTCGGGGATAAGCTGGCTTTGGGTATCCGGCATCACCGTGCCCTGCGAATGAACCTTGAGCCGCACCGCCTCGGGTTGTATGTCGCGGACGCGCACGGTGGGCGGCACGGGGACGGGGATGTCGGGTTCCACCTGCGGCCTGGTGGCCATCAGCACGGCACCGCCGAGTAGCGAGGCGAGGATCACCAGCGCGGGGATGATGAATTTCTCCTTCATGGCTTTTGTGCAACGCGGCTGGTGTTGAAGTGCAAGGCGGGTTCGCGCTCCGAGGGCGACCGGTCACCGGGACGATAGCGGCCGGAAGGAAATTCGTCCGTCAGGGTGCCGGCCAAGTGTTCGTGCTTGGTTTGCATGCGCCCAAGAATTTGGTCGGACCAAGTTGGTTCGGGCAATTGTAGTGGCGAGGCGGGGGATGTCCAGCGTTTTGCCACGTCTACATTTGGCGACGCAGCCCGGCACAAGGCTAAACTCCGCATGACACGAAGACGGTGCGCCGCACCACGGACAGGGCGCTCTCTGTCGAGACACCCGCACAGCGTGGTGAGACTGAACGGTCCATTTGTCAAGGTGATCTGGATCCAACCAGCAATTCCCGCTAACGATGCGTGATTATTCGTTTGGGTCCAATTGTTCAGACCTTCCTTAAGAAATTCGGCGCAGCTAAGTCCGACAGGCTGTTAGCGGGGACTGCTGGCATTTGATCATTTTTGTCGCAGTAGATTGCCAAATTTGGTATGTTCATGCGATGAAATTCGGCGAATTGCTGGAAATCGTCGCCGACGAGCCGGTTTTCGAGACCGGGTTGCTGCTGGCGGGCAGCGTGGATGCCGTCAATCTGCGCCGGCAGCTTTCGCGATGGACGCGCGCCGGACGACTCCTGCAACTGCGGCGTGGGCTGTACGCTTTGGCACCACCCTGGCAGAAGGAACAGCCCCAGCCCTTCCTGGTCGCCAATCGTCTGGCGCCCGGCTCCTATGTCACGAGCCTTTCCGCCCTGGCCTTTGCGCAGGCCATTCCGCAATTTGTCGCCGAGGTAACGAGTTGTACCGGTGGGCGGCCACGAACCTGGCACACGCCCCTCGGACGGTTCTCCTTTCGTAGAATGAAGCCAAGCCTGCGCTTCGGCTACCGCCGGATAGCGCTGGGCGCGAGGCAGCAAGCCCTTGTGGCGGAACCCGAAAAGGCGTTGCTGGATCTTGTGTACCTGCATCCCGGCGGTGACGATGCCGCCTATCTGGAGGAATTGCGACTCAATTTCGACATCTTGCGCCCGGAACGGCTGGAGGGTTTCGCCCGGCGGTGCGCGGTTCCCAAGTTGCTGCGCGCCGCCGCCAGAATTCGCGGGCTGGCCGGCGAAACCCTGGGGTATGAGACATTGTGAAGGACCATCTGGCGCAGCTCGTGCAAGGCAGCGCGCCGCCGCAAGGGCGAAATCTCGCCCGGGAATATCTTCAGAGCTACATTTTAAGCGCGTTCCAGCGTGCCGGCGCCATGACTTGCCTGGCATTCCAGGGCGGTACCTGTCTGTGTTTTGTTTTCGGTCTCCCCGGCTACTCCGAAGACTTGGATTTCGCCTTGGAAGGCGATCGCGGGAACTACGACCTGCGAGCCTATCTCAGGGGCGTTCGCGCGGAGCTCGGCGTCGAGAACTACAGTTCACTCGATATGAACGGGATGGTCGAGCGATCCGCCGAAATCCACCGCCAATCGCATCGCAAGCCGGATTGCGGGAATCGCCGGACAAAGCAAGGGCTCAACGCCTGGGTGACCGCGAGCACTGGGGTAATCGCGATGCATACTCTGTATATTTCCATGTTGAATCGGAAAAGGGATGTGCATGGCCCGAGAAAAACAGGATAACCGGCTCCGCGGCACGGAACCTCAGCCGGATAGCGACGCCACCACTGGCTACGAGGCAGAGCTGTGGGCAATGGCCGAAAAACAGCTTGCTGTTCATGCATGAACCACAACGACCAACACTCGAAAGGTGGGAAAGCGGCATATGAGCATTGACACTACCTTCCTGCGACGTTGCATTGGTGCGCTGGAGACTGCTGTCGGCGAGATTGGTAAGCATCGTAAGACGGACGACTTCATGTACGACATCTATCGCGCCGCCTGCGTGAAGGAGTTCGAGTTGGTGTTGGAACAGAGCGGCAAGCTCTTGCGCAAGCGGCTTGCCGCCTTCTTCGCCAGCAACAGGCAGGCCGACCGGCTTGTATTCAAGGATCTGTTCCGCCATGCCGCCCGCCATGGATTGATCGAGGCCGATGCGGCGGAGCGCTGGCTCGGGTATCGCGACAATCGCAACGATACTGTGCACGACTACGGCGAGGGCTTCGCCGAGGCCACGCTGAAGCTGCTTCCTGGATTCATTGCCGACGCCAAGGCTCTGGCGGGCATGATTGATGCGGCACCGGATGACTGATCGGCTGCATCTTAAGCCAAGGCATCGCGAAGTGCTGGCGGTGCTGTTGCGGGAGCACTTGCCCGATGTCGAGGTCTGGGCCTATGGCAGCCGCGTCAACGGGCGGAGCCATGACGGTAGCGATCTTGATCTGGTGCTGCGCGGACCGAGTCTGAAGGAGATTCCGATTGACCAGCTTCGAGGCTTTGAAGAGGCATTGCGGGAATCGAAAATTCCCTTCTTGATCGAAGCCCGTGACTGGGCGCGGGTACCGGAACGGTTCCACCGGGAGATCGAGCGGGAGCATGTGGAGATGGCTTCAATGGATGACCGAAAAACTACCAGCCGAAGTTGCGATACAGTGCACACAACGTTGGAGAATTGTGCCCATCTGGCTCGAAAGACGTGATCCTTTCTATCGACAGTCGGAAGCGCCAAGCCATGTTCAGGACAACGCTGAACGGATTCGGTGTGCAGGTGAATGGAAAGGCGCTTGAAGTGAAGGCATCTTCGAGCAATTTCCCTGTAAAAAGCACAACCTTGTGCAAGCGATGCTGGCGGTCAACGATCTCTTCTATTTGGCCTCACCGGCCATTGCAAGCCTGTTTCAGGAAGATGTAACCGCGTGGCTCGACTTTTCCGGTATCTGCTACACGCCGAGTGTCAAATTCACAGGCAAGAGCGGACATTCCCCCCAAGGGCAAGAGCGCGTCTGTTCGCAACCCGGAAGATAGCGCATGCGTTCTTTGGATCGTCTGGAAATCCGCGGCTTCAAGTCAATCAGGCTCGCCGACTTCGGCCCGATTGCGGAATCTGCTTCGGCCACGTTACAACAAAGTGCGTCATGGGAGTGCTGTATCGGCCCATATTGGCGTTGATCGCATACGCGCTGAGTGCAGTCATTTTGGCGGCTGGCTAGCGCGTGTGGAAAGGCTTCCTCCCCCGCATCCCTGAAGCTGAGTGTGGCCTACCTGTCCGAATCGGTTGTCGAGCACGCTGACGGCCGGACTGGAGTGGTTCAAGCCTTGGCGGACCGTTTCTGGTGAAGATCTGGCCCCGGTATTTCTGACCCAACTCCAGGTGGTGATTGAGGGAGCGTTCGAAAAGCGCCGTTTCCTCGCCCTTCTTCGCGATTTCATCGTGTTCGAGGACGATGGAGAAGCGCTCACCAAGAAGATGGCGGGCTATCACCAGTTCCATGCCGTCGAGACGGCGGTTGCGGAAACGCTGCGGGCGGCCGAGGCGCAGCGGGTTTCGAGCGTTCGGGAGTTGATCGGCCGCTACGAGTCCGGCCGCGGGCCAGACGGCAGGCCCGGCGACCGGCGTATCGGCGTCGTCTGGCACACCTAGGGATCGGGTAAGAGTCTGACCATGGCCTTTTATACAGGGAGGATTGTCCGCGAGCCAGCGATGGGCAATCCGACGGTCGTGGTCCTGACCGATCGCAACGACCTTGACGATCAGCTTTTCGCGACCTTTACCCACTGCTGCGACTTGTTGCGCCAGTCACCAGTGCGGGCGGAAAGCCGCGCCGATCTGCGGGCCAGGCTTGCGGTCAAGCAAGGCGGCGTGGTGTTCACCACCATCCGGAAGTTCTTTCCCGAGAACAAGGGCGACCGGCACCCGCTTTTGTCGGATCGCCGCAACATCGTGGTGATTGCCGACGAGGCGCATCGCAGCCAGTACGATTTCATCGACGGATATGCCCGCCACATGCGCGATGCCCTTGTATTGACCTCTACCGAGCACTCGTGCGCTTGCGCCTGCCCGCGGCGAGAAACTGGGGTTGTCGGAAGACGAACTCGCCTTCTACGACGCGTTGGAGACCAACGACAGCGCGGTTCGGGTGCTCGGCGACGAGTCGCTACGCGGCATTGCGCGCGAACTGGTCGAAACTGTACGTGGCAATGTCACCATCGATTGGACACTGCGCGAGAATGCCCGCGCCCACTTGCGCCGACTGGTGAAGCGCGTCCTGCGCAAGCACGGCTATCCGCCCGACAAACAGGAGAAGGCGACACGCACCGTGCTCGAACAGGCGGAGGCACTATCCGCGGGATGGACGGGATGACACGTAAAGGCTGTTGGAGCGAGTTTGATTACCTGCGGCTCACTGATCGCTGCAATTTCTTGGTGGAGTTCGCATCCGGGCCGATGGCGTTGCAGCGTTCTTTGAAGCGAATGCGCATACTTGGGGAACCTCTGATCAACCCTGTAACCGCAGCATTCAGGTTAATAAATCAATGGCTTACCCCTATGCCGCCTGCTCGACAACTTTAACGGCGCTTTCCCCATGAAACGCGGCGAGTAGGGGCTTGCGCTGCAAGTCCAGCTTGGTGCGATTTTCGTCCTTGATGTGGCCGAAACCGCGCAGTTGCAGCGGTAATTCGGCAAGTTGTACGGCGATGTCGTAATTCGTTGGCGTCAGGTTGGCGACCAGGTCATCAAGCAGGGCCTGGTACTCGGCGATGTCCCGGCGCTCCCGCCGCCTTTCGTTGGAATAGCCAAAGATGTCCAGGGCGGTGCCGCGCAGAAATTTGAATTTCGCCAACGGGGCGAATGCGTACAGGATCCAACCGGGGAGTTCACGCTTGATGGGGCGGCCGGTGTTGGGGTCGCGCTTGGCGAGCAGGGGCGGTGCCAGGTGCAACCGCAGCCTGTAGTTGCCGCTGAATTGCGCGTCGAGCTTGCGCTTGAAATCACCGTTGCTGTAGAGGCGCGCCACCTCGTATTCGTCCTTGTAGGCCATCAACTTGTAAAGGGCTTTGGCAACGGCCTCGGTCAATCGCCCATCCGGTTGGCTATCCCGTGCTCGGACCTGCGCCAGCCGGTCGGTGAATCGCCTGGCGTAGGCGGTGTCTTGATAGGCCGTCAGCCGCTGTTCGCGGTCGGCGATCAATTCGTCAAGTGTTAATCGCCGGGGCTTGCGCAACGGGTTTTCGACCAGGCCCATGACCCGCTCGGGATCCTGGGCGGCGCGCCGTCCCCACAAAAACGCCTGCTGATTGAGTTGCACCGCGACACCGTTGATTTCGATGGCGCGCTCCAGTGCCTGGCGGCTCACGGGAATCAGGCCCCGCTGCCAGGCGAATCCCAAAAGGAATAGATTGCCGGCAATGGAGTCGCCGAGCAGGCCCAGGGCAATGCCCGTGGAGTCGATGAAATTGCACCGTTCCGCTCCGACTTCCTCGCGGATCGCCTGTTGCATTTCAGCGGTTAGAAATTCCGCATCGGGATTGAGCACAAAGCCCGCGTTCGGCACCTCGGCGCAGTTTGCAACGACGACCGAGCGGTCCAGATCGACCTTGGAGAGCGCCTCGGACCCGGCGGCCACGGCGAGGTCGCAGCCGAGCAGGAGGTCGGCCTCGCCGGCGGGGATGCGCACGGCCTTGATTTCGTTTTGATCCCGCGCCACTCGAACGTGGCTGACCACGGCGCCGAATTTCTGGGCGATGCCGGTTTGATTCATGGTCGCGCAGCCCTTGCCCTCGATATGCGCGGCCATGGCGACCAGGGCGGTGACGGTAAGCACGCCGGTTCCACCGATGCCCGTGACGACGCCGCTCCAGGGCCTCTCCAATGTTGGCAATGCCGGCTCGGGCAGGGGTTCGAATGGGTCGGCGGCCGCATGGGAAGAACCAGCGCTCTCGAAAAGCCCGGAACGCTTCGCCGATTCACCACCGAGCACGGTCACGAAACTGGGGCAAAAGCCCTGCACGCAACTGTAGTCCTTGTTGCAGGCACTTTGATCGATTTTGCGTTTGCGCCCGAGTTCCGTCTCCAGTGGCACCACCGAGAGGCAGTTGGACGCTCGGCTGCAATCACCGCAGCCCTCGCAGACCGCATCGTTGATGAAGACCCGCTTCGCCGGATCCGCCATCAGGCCGCGTTTGCGACGGCGGCGCTTCTCGGCCGCGCAGGTTTGTTGGTAGACGAGTACCGAGACGCCCTTGATATCGCGCAATTCGAGTTGCAGGACATCCATCTCGTCCCGGTGGTGCAGGCTGAAGCCGGGAACATCCTGAAACTGGCCCTGCCAGGCGCCGGGTTCGTCACTTACCAGGGCGATGCGTTTGATGGCTTCGCCGCGCAACTGATAGACGAGGTTTGCAACGGAGAACGCGCCGTCCAGAGGTTGTCCCCCGGTCATGGCCACGGCATCGTTGCAAAGTATCTTGTAGGTTATGTTGACCCCCGCAGCCCGCGCCGCGCGGATGGCGAGAATGCCCGAGTGGTTGTAGGTGCCGTCGCCGAGGTTCTGAAAAACATGGGGGGTATCCGTGAAGGGCGCCTGACCGATCCAGGAGGCGCCTTCGCCGCCCATTTGCGTGAAGGTTGCCGTCGGCCGGTCGGGCATCCAGGTGGCCATGAAATGACAGCCGATTCCACCCACGGCACGGCTGCCCTCGGGCACCCGGGTTGAGGTGTTGTGCGGGCAGCCGGAACAGAAATAGGGGGTGCGTTCGGCGATTTTGCGGGGCCGGGCGAGGGCGCGCTCCTTGCGGTCGAGAAATTCGATGCGCGCCCGCATGGCGTCGGAGTTGTAGAAGTGTTGAATGCGGCCGGCGATGACACGGGCGATGATGGCGGGTGTTAATTCGCCGTAGTTGGGCAGCAACCCGCGTCCCTCCTCATCAAATTCGCCGATGACGCGGGGTCGTTGCGCCACTGGCCAGTTGTAAAGTTGCCCGGTGAGTTGATCTTCAACGATGGACCGCTTTTCCTCCACCACCAGAATCTCTTCCAGCCCGTCGGCGAAGGTGTGGGTGGTCGTGGGTTCCAACGGCCAACTCATGCCCAGTTTGTAAACGCGGATGCCGATTGCGGCCGCGCGACCGTCATCGATGCCGAGATCCTGCAATGCCTGCATCACGTCCAAGTAGGCCTTACCGGTGGTGATGATGCCGAAACGCGCCCGGGGGCTGTCCAGCACGATGCGGTTGAGCGGGTTGAGCCGCGCGAATTCCCGGGCGGCGTATATCTTGTATTTGTTCAGGCGTACTTCCTGTTCGTGCCAGGAATCCGGCCAGCGCGCATGTACGCCACCCTCCGGCAACGGGTAGTCTTCGGGGATGGCGATCTGGATGCGGGCCGGGTCTATGTCGGCGGATATGGCGGAGTCCATGTTGTCGGTGATGGCTTTTAGCGCCACCCAGCAGCCGCTGTAGCGCGACAGTTCCCAGCCGTAGATGCCGAAATCCAGCACTTCCTGCACATTGGCCGGGTTCAGAATGGGAATGGAGGCACCGATAAAGACATGTTCCGACTGATGCGGCAAAGTCGATGATTTGGCAGCGTGATCATCGCCCGCCACGGCCAGTACGCCGCCGTGGCGGGATGTGCCGGCGGCGTTGGCGTGCTTGAAGGCATCCACGCTGCGGTCCACACCGGGCCCTTTGCCGTACCACATGGCGAACACGCCATCGTAGCGGGCACCCGCGAAGAGGTTGGTTTGCTGGCTGCCCCATATGGAGGTCGCGGCCAATTCCTCGTTGATGCCCGGGTTGAAGTGGATGTCGTGCTTCTTGAGCCAGGGCTTGGCCTTCCAGAGCGCCTGGTCGAGCCCGCCGACGGGCGAGCCCCGATAGCCGGAAATGAATGCCGCGGTGTTAAGCCCCCGGGCCCGGTCGCGCTGGTGTTGCATGATCGGTAGCCGCACCAGCGCCTCGATGCCGGTCAGGTAGGCGCGTCCCTTCCGCAGAGCGTATTTGTCGTCAAGGGACACCGGGAGCAAAACGGGGGCGGGCGATGCCATCATTCCAGATTCCTAATTCGCGGAGGATCAGCTACCAAGATATTACTCCGCCCGCGCAGGATTTCTATTCTATTGTTATCCATTTTTAGTTTTATATAGCATGATTTACTCTAAATTTTTTGTTTTTGGGGAATATTTATGGCAACGCCGCTCCACAAAACCGATGTCGGAATTCTGCGCTTGTTGCAGAGCGATGCGAGTCTCACCACCGGCGCCATCGCCGAGCGTCTCAATCTTTCGCAATCGCCCTGTTGGCGGCGCATCAACCGCATTGAGCAGGCGGGCTTGATCCGCAAGCGGGTGGCGTTGCTCGACCGCCGTGCTTTGGGTATGGAGGTGGTGATCTTTGCGACGGTGAATCTCACCGCCAACGGCCGACAAGACCTTGCCAGGTTCGAGCGAGCCGTCTCAGGCCACCCGGAGGTGATGGAGTGTTACACCATGGCGGGTATTTGGGACTACCTGCTCAAGATTGTTACCCGGGACATCGCCCACTACGAGGACTTCGTGCGCAATACCCTGCTCGCCACTCCTTTCATCAGCGAACTGCATTCGCACATTGCGGTCACGGAGATCAAAAACAGCACGGAACTGCCATTGGATACACAGCTATAGCGATATGTGCCCATCGCGCCAACCAATAATTCACATTGACGCCATGGCAGCCTGCGCCGCAGAACACCTGCGAAAATAAACGGTGGGAATATGCAGCCGAAATACCATCAAACGCGCTTCAAAGTGGGCGTGATGCCCAAATTCCCTCACCATTATTCTCCCAAGTATGGTCCGAAGTGGGATGTGCTCTCCCGATAATTTCCTACGGCGCAGGCTCCCATAGCTTTGGTTTGGCGCGGCGCTCCGCAAGAGGTTTAACGCCGATCAACCAGATTGCCCCGGTGCAGCAAATCCACCACCCGCCGCCGCCGGGTCGGGGACTTGGCGTTCCAGAATGACCGCTCGAAGCTCTCGCCGCCACGCCGGTGAATCACGCCCATTGCGGCCGGCAGCGGCGCCTCCATGCCGAGCAGCAGGTTTGCGGCCGTGGTGTTCGTTTCATCGTGGACGAGAATATCCGCCTGGGTGACGCCGTTTTCTCCAACCACCACGGTTTCCAGGCTGAGCGTTCTTGGATTTAGGCGCAGGCCCTTGCGGTTGTCCTGGCCATACAACAACGGTTGCCCGTGTTGTACGTGAATTTGACGGTCGGCGGCGGTCTTCCGATTCGCGATGTCGTCAAAGACATCCTTGTTGTAGACGATGCAGTTTTGCAGGATTTCCACAAAGGCCGCTCCGTGGTGGACGCGGGCTTCGTTCAGTAGACCCGGCAGCCTTTTTTGGTCGATGTCCACCGCCCTTGCCACAAAGGTCGCTCCGGTGCCGACGGCAAAGCGACAGGGTTGCACCGGCCTGTCCACCGAACCGCCGGGGCTCGACGGGCTGGTTGTGCCGACGCGCGACGTGGGTGAATACTGGCCCTTGGTCAGGCCGTAGATCTCGTTGTTGAACAACAGGATGTTCAGGTTCACATTGCGGCGCAGCGCGTGCAGGAGATGGTTGCCGCCGATGGAAAGCCCGTCACCGTCGCCGGTAATCACCCAAACATCAAGCTCTGGATTGGCGAGCTTGATACCGGTGGCAATTGCCGGTGCCCGCCCGTGGATGGTGTGAAAGCCATAGCTCTCGATATAGTAGGGCAGGCGCGACGCACAGCCGATGCCGGAGACGAATACGGTGTTCTCCGGTTTGGCGCCGGATTCCGCCAGCGACCGCCGCACCCCCTTGAGTATCGAGTAGTCGCCGCATCCCGGGCACCAGCGCACCTCCTGATCGGTGGCGAAATCCTTGTAGTTCGGTTTAGGCATTGCTGGCCTCCCGGATGCGCGGTCTCGCGAGAGCGGCAATGTCGGCTTTCAACTCGGCGACTTGGAACGGCTGTCCCGTGACCTTGTTGAGTTGTGTCACATCGGCGAGCAACCGGTCGCGCAGCAGCGTTGCGAGCTGCCCGGTATTCAACTCCGGCACCAGAACCTTGTCGAATCCGGCCAGCAACCGGCCTAGGTTGGGCGGCAATGGATTGAGATGCCTCAGGTGAATGTGGGCGACCGCCAAGCCATCCCGCAGGCATTCCCCGACCGCCTGATGGATGGCGCCGTAGGTCGAACCCCAGCCGACCACGGCGAGTCCACCCGGCACCCCCTGGCCGATCGTTTGATCCGGCAAAAAGCCGGCGGCCTTGTCGATCTTCCGTTTGCGCATGTCCGTCATGGCTTGGTGGTTGGCGGCGTCGTAGGAAATGTGGCCCGTCTCGATATCCCGCTCGAGGCCACCGACGCGATGCGGGTATCGGTCGTCCCCCGGCGTGGCCCACAACCGCGCCACCGTCGCGGGGTCGCGCTCCCAAATGCCGGAGGTGGTGGCGGCGGTTGGCATATTGTGCGGGATGGGTTCGAAATCATCGATATTCGGGATTGGCCACAACTCCGACGCGTTGGCGATGTAGCCGTCCGTGAGCAGGATGACCGGGGTCATGTGCCGCAGGGCGATGCGCACGGCTTCAACAGCGGTCGTGAAACAGTCGGATGGCGAATAGGGCGCCAATACCGGCAGCGGTGTGTCGGCGTTGCGGCCGTAGACCGCTTGGTAGAGGTCGCTCTGTTCGGTTTTTGTCGGCATCCCGGTGGATGGCCCGGCACGTTGGGAGTTGATCACCAGCAACGGCAGTTCCGTGGCCACCGCCAAACCCAATGCCTCTGTTTTGAGGGCGATGCCGGGGCCGGAACTCGAGGTCACGCCGAGTTTGCCCGCGTAGGAGGCGCCGATTGCGGAACATACGGCGGCAATCTCGTCTTCGGCCTGGAAGGTTGCCACACCCGCCTCGGCGAGACCGGAAAGATGATGC
This sequence comes from Pseudomonadales bacterium, assembly GCA_965116165.1. Lineage (GTDB taxonomy): Bacteria > Pseudomonadota > Gammaproteobacteria > Pseudomonadales > Azotimanducaceae > Azophilus. The sequence goes on from OZ220484.1 coordinate 91,208, forward strand.
AGCAGCGCGGACGCCGGGGTTATGGGATAGGAACAGAACAGCAACTCGATATCGGCAAGCTCTCCCGCCGCCACAAGACCCAGTGCCAGAGCCTCGGCGCCGGTAACGGTGCGGTACTGCGCGGCTTCAAGGGGCGCCTCCGGGATCGGGTGCCGTGCGAGGATGTGCCCCATCTCGGCGGTCTCGCCAAAGGCGTGGCCCGCGTTCAGAGCCGCCAAATTGGCGTTTTGCACGGCTTCGTTGTTGGCGAATCGCCGCCGTATCCAATGCGTCGCCGCATCGCGGGATTGGTCGAACATCCACAGCACGAGCCCGAGCGCCCAGAAGTTCTTGCAGCGGGCGGAATCCTTTGCGCCCAGGCCAAACGGTTGCACCGCTTCCAGGTTGAGACGAGAGATATCGATGCGGCAGACTTCGTAGGGCTCGAGTGAACCGTCCTCCAGCGGATTGGTTGCGAGGCCCGCCCTTTTCAGGCGCTGCGCGGTGAAGGCGCCCTCATCGACAATCGTGAGCGCGCCGGGGGGCAGATTCGATAGATTGACGACGAGCGCCGCCGGATTGAAGGCGATCAGCACATCCGGCGCATCCCCCGGCGTCGTGATGCGCTCGCCTCCAAACTGAATCTGAAAGGCGGAGACCCCGTAGCGGGTACCGGCCGGGGCGCGGATTTCCGCGGGAAAGTCGGGTAGGGTGGCAACATCGTGGCCAGCCAGGGCGGAGGCCGCGGTGAATTGCTGTCCCTGCAACTGAATGCCGTCACCGGAATCCCCGGCAAAACGCACCACATGCTTGGGTTGTCCGGCAAACTTGTTCGCCAAGGGTGTCTCCAATCCGCCCGAGGGCGGCAAAGGTGTCAAAGTGCCAAAACTGTCAAAACTGTCAAAAGTGCCCGGATTCTAGCGGAATCGGTGGTGAAATGTAGGGGGGACGGAATTAGGATTCACCACTTGATGAACCGGACCACCGCAAAATAGCGGAAGGGAGAAGGATGGCGCTCTCCCTTGCAGACTTTCAGGTCGTTGCCGATTACAAACCCGCCGGTGATCAGCCGTCGGCCATCGCCGAGCTGGTCGAGGGGCTGGAGGCTGGCTTGAGCCATCAAACGCTGCTCGGCGTCACCGGCTCCGGCAAGACCTTTGCCGTCGCCAATGTCGTGGAGGCGGTGCGGCGCCCCACCCTGGTGCTGGCGCCCAATAAGACACTTGCCGCGCAACTCTACGGCGAGTTTCGTGCCTTCTTTCCGCACAACGCGGTGGAGTACTTCGTTTCCTACTACGATTATTACCAGCCGGAGGCCTATGTGCCGGCGTCGGATACCTACATCGAAAAGGACGCCTCCATCAACGCCCATATTGAGCAGATGCGCCTGTCGGCCACCAAGGCGCTGCTCGAGCGCCGGGATACCATCATCGTCGCCTCGGTATCCGCCATCTACGGGCTCGGCGACCCGCAGTCGTATCTCCAAATGGTGCTGCACCTCGACCGGGGCGATCACGTCGATCAACGCCATATCGTGCATCGTCTCGCCGAATTGCAATACACCCGCAACGATGTCGCCTTTCAACGGGGCACCTATCGGGTGCGCGGCGATGTGGTGGATATATTCCCCGCCGAGTCGGAAAAGGAAGCCTTGCGGGTGGAACTGTTCGACGATGAAATCGAAAATCTATCGGTGTTCGATCCGTTGACCGGCGAGATGATCAATCGGGTGCCACGTTTTACGGTGTTCCCCAAGTCCCACTATGTCACCCCCCGGGAGCGGATACTCGGTGTGCTCGACGACATTCGCGAGGAATTGCGCGAGCGTTTGGATTACCTGCGGGGGCAGAACAAACTCGTGGAGGCCCAGCGTTTGGAGCAGCGCACCCGCTTCGATTTGGAAATGATCAAGGAACTGGGCTATTGCTCCGGCATCGAGAACTATTCCCGCTATCTTTCCGGCCGCGAGGCGGGGGAGCCACCGCCCACATTGTTCGACTACCTGCCCACGAACGCGCTTCTGATCATCGACGAGTCCCATGTCACGGTGCCCCAAATCGGCGGCATGTATCGTGGCGACCGTTCGCGCAAGGAAACGCTGGTGGAATACGGCTTCCGCCTGCCCTCGGCGCTCGACAACCGGCCGCTGCGTTTCGATGAGTGGGAGCGATTGAGCCCGCAGATCATATTCGTTTCGGCGACGCCCGGTCCCTATGAGGAAGACTATGCGGGGCAGGTCGTGGAACAGGTCGTGCGGCCGACCGGCCTGGTGGATCCCAGTGTCGAGGTGCGGCCGGCCTCGACCCAGGTGGAGGATCTGTTTGGTGAGATCAACGCGACGGTTGGGCGTGGAGAACGTGTCTTGGTAACCACCTTGACCAAACGCATGGCGGAAGATCTGACGGACTATCTGGACGACCACGGTGTTCGGGTGCGCTACCTGCACTCCGACATCGATACGGTGGAGCGCATGGAGATAGTGCGCGACCTGCGTATGGGCGGATTCGATGTGCTTGTGGGCATCAATCTGCTGCGCGAGGGCCTCGATATCCCGGAAGTTTCGCTGGTGGCCATCCTCGATGCCGACAAGGAGGGTTTTCTCCGCGCTGAACGGTCGTTGATTCAGACCATCGGGCGCGCGGCCCGCAACGTCAATGGCCGGGCTATTCTCTATGCCGATCAAATAACCGGTTCCATGCGGCGGGCGATCGACGAGACAGACCGCCGCCGGACCAAGCAGCTCACGTTCAACGAAGCGCACGGCATTACACCGCGGACCATTCGCAAGCAGGTGGCGGATGTCATGGAGGGTGCCCGCGCACCCGGACCCGGGGAGGCGCGCAAGGTGGCGCGGCCGGCGCGCGGCCGTCGTGGTGTGGAGACGGAGCTGCCGGACGACCCCAAGGCGCTCGGCAACCTCATCAAGGAGTTGGAAAAGCAAATGCTGGAGCACGCCCGAAATCTGGAATTTGAACAGGCCGCGGAAGTGCGCGATCGCATTCAGTCCATTCGCGATGAGCGATTGCTTTAAGGAAGGGAATTATATCGATGAGTTGACAGAACCCAAGATGTGGTAGTTCCCCGCCATTAAAACCTCAGCATATAGTGGTATGTCAACTTATGTATATAAGTCCCTTAAGGAACCTCTGATTAATCCTGTAGTCGCGACACTCGAGTTAATAAAATCAATAGCTTACGATTATCTCAATGCTGCTCTATCGAATTGTTCAGACCTTCCTTAAGGTTTTGGTCTCCGTCCAACGGATGGGTATGGATCGGCGGCGACGGCGGGGCTTCGCTGTCGGCCCTTGATATGTATTCCGGCTACACTGGCGGGCCTCTCGCCATGCATTTGGGCGCTTGCGGACATTCTGGTCCGCATTTATCCGTTGGTTGGCGCATTGACATGCCGTTCGGCTGAAAAGTTCGTGCAGGATTCATTTGATCAACGGGGCCTGCGCCGTGACTACCGGGGGCAACCGCTGCGGCGTGCGGATCTCGACCCGGACCCCCTGCGGCAGTTTGCCGATTGGTTGCAAGCCGTGATGGACAGGGGTGTCGAAGATGCGACGGCGATGGCCTTGGCCACGGGGGGGCGCGACGGCGCTCCATCGGTGCGCATCGTGCTGCTCAAGCATTTCGATGCCGACGGTTTTTGTTGGTACTCGGACTACCGCAGCCGCAAAGGCTTGGAACTTGTGGAAAATCCACACGCCTCGGTCGTCTTTTATTGGCGAGACTTCGACCGGCAGGTTCGCATCCGGGGGCGGGTGGAGAAACTTGCCGCCGCGGCATCGGAGCAGTATTTCAACAATCGTCCCGATGAGAGCCGCTTGGCCGCCGCCGCCGCCGTGCAGTCCGCTCCGATTGGCAACCGGGAAACGCTCGAGCGAGCGGTCGCCCGGCTGCGGCAACGCTATCCCGGCGGCGCGCCGCGTCCGACACAATGGGGCGGATACCGGCTTTGTCCCGACGAATACGAGTTTTGGCAGGGGCGGCCAAGCCGGTTGCACGACCGGTTTCAATACGCAAAGAGCACGACGAGAGGATGGGTCGTGCGGCGACTACAGCCATGAAACGGCCTGTTTTGGCAAGCTGGTAGGCGCGGGCGGACTCGAACCGCCGACTTCTACCATGTCAAGGTAGCACTCTAACCAACTGAGCTACGCGCCTGCGAGCCAATGACCGGATAGTATCCGGCCGATCCCCGGGATTTCAAATTGGGCGACGATCCGGTCGTGTCACAATTCGACATTTGCACGAGCATCGCGAGGCCGAGACCATCTACAATGGCGCTGGCAGGTTCCGCATCATGGTAGAACTCCAATCAAGACGAGAGGCATCGCGGGTACGCCTCGCCCCTGCCTCAGCACGTTCAGCAAATCACGTTCGTAATATGGTACGCCACTCGACATTTCCTTCTCCAATTTCTTCATCGGGAGTATTTCGATCCCTACATCGATAATGTCCGAAACATAAAAGCTCAAGTGTTTGACAAACAGGTCATGCGCTACAAACGCGTACTTGCCAAACTGAACTTCGACTGCCACACGCTTCTTCACGAAATCAGTTTGGTTATACGACATGATCGGATCATGCCCTGCTTCTTGTATCGCCAGCTTTTGTGCTTCTGACGAGAGTCCATATGTGCGACGTAACAGCTTTTCGTTATCAGTAACCCAAAAGGTATTTCGGCGCTCCTTCCAGCCGATTGCCTCAAGCTCTCTCTTGAACGCCGCATTCATGTCGGCAGGCGAGTACAGAATCCGCCCGGACATCGTCCTTTCCCTCGAAACCTTGGTCTTGCACGCGGTTGCATCAACACCTGAGATCACGCTCTGAACCTCCTGCCACAACTTGGGCTTGTGGACAAGCAGGTATTCTTCGCCGTTGAGATGGGAATATTTCGCGCCGATCCGCACTAATGGCCGCCATTCGGCAAGTTGGGGTTATATATCGGCTTCCCCATCGGACGAGTGCGGAGCGCGCCAGCTTTTAGCGCGTCGAGACGAGATTGGGCGATATCGACATACTCCTGGATCACATCGCAACCATAACCATTGCGGTTATGCATAATAGCCGCGATCACTGACGACCCTACGCCCACGTAGGGATCAAACACGTAATCTCCCTCATCGGTCAGCGACAGTACCAGGCGCTCCACCAATTCGACAGGAAATTGGCAGGGATGGATTGTCTTTTCCGGGTGATTGCTCTTGACGTTTGGAAACTCCCAGACATCGCTCGGGTTCTTCCCCTTGGGGTTGCCCGACAATTTCCCCGCGTTAGGCCCCTTGAAATGCTTCTTGTTGGGATATTTTGACGGAACCCTTATAGGATCGAGATTCCAGGTGTAATCGTCTCCCTTTGTCCACCAGTTGATTGTTTCGTAGCGACCCGAAAGCCGATTCTTGCAATGAAGTCCGTGGCCGAAATGCCAGACAATCCGGTTGCGCAACTTAAGCCCCTGGTCCCGAAATAGCGGGTAAAGGAGTGTGTCAATAGGCATAATCTCGCCATTTTCCACGTAGTTACCGACTTGCCAACAAATGGAACCCCGATCATGTAGTAATCGTACGCATTCCCCTATGACAGGTTCCTGCATAACGAGATATTCATCGAGTCCAGACCTGTCCTCGTAGGATTTTCCGAGGTTGTAGGGTGGTGATGTGACAATCAATTTGAACATCGTATCGGGCAAACATCGCATGAATTGGATGTTGTCCGAGCAGACAACGTTGGCCTGTTTATTCATGCGGTATGGCTCGACTGCCTTCCTCTTGTCTTGGGGACTATCCAAGCCACCAAACGGCATGTCCATCTGTTCGTCCACTGTCATGCGTCACTGCGTATGTTAATTCTAGCCCGGATACCTTAACCTGAGCGCGACGGCCACATGGGTGACAGTGCCGCGGCGCGGGCAAATAAAGCCGTCGGGTCACTTGCGCCGCGCAGGCTCGGCAAGGCAGGATTCCTCGGTGGCGAACTTTCGCGTCCATGCGAGAAAGCCGGTTGGGGGTTGCCGCATGGTCACGCCTCATTGGCCGTTCAACACGAACATGGACAATTATACAGTATTGGTCGGAGCATGGAATATGTTGTCGGGGCCATTTTAAGGAAGGTCCGAACAATTCGATAGAGCAGCGCTTGGCTACTCGTAAACCGTTGATTTTATTAAATCGTATGTCCCGACTACAGGATTAATCAGAGGTTCCTCAAGGCCATTTGCAAACCATTGAGTCGTTGGTCGATTCATGTGTTGTACAGATCGGGGCGCGGCGGTAAAATGCCGCGCTCCGCCGGGCAAGTTGCAAGCTTGGTTGTTGTGGGTATTAGGGGTATTAAAGGAATATATGGAGAGCACCTATTAAAAAGGGCGGCAAGCGATTCGAGCGCTCCCTTCTCAATGAGGAAATTCAGGCTCGAAGCGTTCGATTGATCGCATCGGACGGCCACCAGGTGGGCATCGTTTCCCGTGAGCAGGCGTTGAGCGAGGCCAAGCGAGACGGCATGGATCTCGTTCTCATCGCACCGGATGCCGATCCCCCTGTGGTCAAAGTCCTAGACTACGGCAAGCACCTGTTCGATCTTAAGAAGACTCGGGCGGCCCAGCGCAAAAAGCAGAAGCAAATCCATGTCAAGGAAATGAAATTTCGGCCCGGTACGGATGAGGGCGACTACAGGATTAAGCTGCGCAATCTGATTCGGTTTCTGGAGGACGGCGATAAGGCGAAAGTATCGCTGCGCTTCCGCGGTCGTGAAATGGTCCACCCGGAGATCGGGATGCAACTGATGGAGCGCGTCGAATCGGACTTGGCCGAATACGGTTCCGTCGAGGCGCAACCGAAATTCGAGGGCCGTCAGGTTGTTATGGTGCTCGCGCCGAAAAAGCGGATGAAGGCCAAGAGGGCCCAATCCTAAGGTCGGGACCGCATGGTAAGGCTTTCGGTCGCTTGACCGCAAATAGGATCGCCCCTGTATGTCAGGGGAATCGTATTGATGGATTGACAGAAGGCTATATGTGGTGGTTTCCAGACATCAAGCCCCAATATATAGTGATATGTCAGATTATGTCTATAAGCCCCTAATTATTAAGAGAAATAAGCATTTTGGAGTACGGAGCGGACCATGCCTAAGCTCAAAACCAATCGGGGCGCCGCCAAACGGTTCCGGCGCGTCGGCTCGGGTTTCAAGCACCGCAGGGTGAACCGAAACCACATTTTGACCAAGAAATCACAGAAGCGGAAAAGACAACTGCGCGGCTTCGAGAGGGTTTCCGCGGCGGATACGGCGAGCCTCAGGCGCATGCTGCCCAAGAAGGCCCGCTGAGCGTGAAATAGGGACAGGAGAGCCATCAATGCCCAGAGCAAGCCGCAGCGTCGCCTCCCGCGCGCGCCGCAAGAAAATCCTGAAGCTCGCCAAAGGTTACCAGGGGGCCCGCAGCCGCACCTTCAAGGTCGCCAAACAGGCGGTGATTCGCGCCGGTGAGTACGCCTACCGGGACCGCCGGCAGCGTAAACGCCAGTTCCGGTCGCTTTGGATCATCCGCATCAATGCCGCGGCCCGCCAGCACGGGCTTTCCTACAGCCGTCTCATAGCCGGCCTCAAGCATGCGAATATCGATGTGGACCGGCGTGTGTTGGCGGATCTCGCCATGCACGAGAAGGAGGCGTTTCAAGCGCTCGCGCAGCGGGCCAAGGCCGCCTTGGCGGCGTGAACGTCGAGAAAGTGCTTGATGGTGCCATGGCCGCCGTCGAGCGGGCTGACGACGAGGCGGAACTGGAGGGAGTGCGCGTTCGCTATCTTGGCAGGAAGGGCGAACTGACCGCGCTGTTGAAGTCCCTTGGACGCATGGATGCCGCGGACCGTCCCCAAGCCGGGGCCGCCATCAATACCGCGAAAGAGTGCCTGCAAACCGCCATTGCGGCACGCAGGCGGGCGTTGCTTCAAGAGCAACTCGCCGCATCGATTGCCGGAGAGGCGGTGGATGTCACGCTACCCGGGCGCCGCGCCGCAGCCGGTGGCCTGCATCCGGTTAGCCAGACAATGGCCCGGGTCGAGGAGATATTCACGGGCGCGGGCTACAAGGTTGTTTCCGGCCTTGAGATCGAGGACGACTACCACAATTTCGAGGCGCTCAACATTCCGCCGCACCACCCGGCGCGGAGCATGCACGATACCTTCTATTTCGCCGACGGTAGGCTGCTGCGCACCCATACTTCGCCGGCGCAGGTGCATACGATGGAAACACAGGCGCCGCCGATTCGCGTTATCTGCCCCGGTCGCGTCTATCGGCGCGAAAGCGACCTGACCCATACGCCGATGTTCCACCAGATTGAAGGTCTGGTTATTGATCGCGGCATCAGCTTTGCCCACCTCAAGGGCACCGTGACGGATTTCGTGGAGTGCTTCTTCGACAAGAACCTCGCCTTGCGCTTCCGGCCATCCTATTTCCCGTTCACAGAACCTTCCGCGGAAGTGGACATGCAGTGTGTACATTGCCTTGGCGAGGGCTGCCGTGTGTGTAGCAACACCGGTTGGCTCGAAATCATGGGCTGCGGGTTGGTGCATCCGAATGCTTTGGAGATGTCGGGAATCGACTCGGAGCTGTGGTCCGGGTTTGCCTTCGGCATGGGTGTCGACCGGCTGGCGATGTTGCTCTACGAAGTGGACGACAACCGCCTGTTCTTTGAAAACGATTTGCGTTTTCTCAGGCAATTCAACTAGGGCCTGTTAATACTAAGGAGGGTCTGAAAAAATCAATAGAACAGCATCAATCCACTCGTAACCTATTGATTTTATTGAGCCGAATGCCACGAATACAGGATTAATCAGAGGTTCCCTAAAGATGGACAAACTTCATGAAACGTATGTAAATCAATGAGTTACCATTGATTCCGACAGGTCGTCAACATGCGCCCCATCTTCGTGTTTTCTAGAACCGATCACTTGGCCATTCATTGATTTCCCTAGTGTGGAACCCAACATGGCCGATAGTGTTAGCAGGCCCTAAAGAAAGGAACTTATATACATGGGTTGATATACCACTATATGTTGAGGATTTGGCGACTGAAAACTACCACGAGTCGGCTTCTGTCAACCCATTGATATAATTCCCCAAAGAAACTCTGATTAATCGTGTATTTTCGGCGTTATGTTCAATAAAATCAATAAATTACGATTAGATCAATGCTGCTCTATTGATGTGTTCAGACCTTTCCGAACCCATCGCTTGTTCGGGTTGTGAAATTCAGCGAAGCATGGTTGCGGGAATGGGTCGATCCGGGTATCGGTCGCGATGCGCTGCTCGAACAACTCACCATGGCGGGCCTCGAGGTGGATGGTGTGGAAAGCGTCGCCGGCCCAACACAGGGAGCGGTGGTTGCCCGCATTGAATCCACTCGGCCGCATCCGGATGCGGCGAAACTTCAGGTTTGCACCGTCTTCGACGGAGCGGGGCGACATCAGGTGGTTTGTGGCGCGCCCAATGCGCGACCCGGGCTTCTTTCCGCCTATGCGCGTGTTGGTGCGGTTTTGCCGGGGGATGTGCGAATCGAGCGGGTGGATCTGCGCGGTGTGCGCTCGGCGGGCATGTTGTGCAGCGCCGCCGAACTCGGGATGGGCACGGATGCGGACACCATTGTCGAGTTGGCGGAGAACCACGACATCGGTACCGATTTGGTTGATGCCCTGGCACTGGACGATGTCGCTATTGATCTGGACCTAACGCCAAATCGCGGGGACTGCCTGGGCTTGCGCGGGCTTGCGCGGGAGGTGGGTGTTCTGAACGATTTGCCCGTGCGCCGACAACGAGCCGAACCGGTATCCGCAACGGTGGCCACCACTTTTCCAGTGATGGTCGAAGACCCCGCCGGTTGCCCGCGCTATCTGGGCCGGGTAATCGAGAACATCGACATGGAGGCCAGGACGCCGCTTTGGATGAAGGAGCGATTGCGCCGCTCGGGACTCCGCAGCATTGATCCGGTTGTCGATGTAACCAACTATGTACTGGCCGAACTCGGGCAGCCCATGCACGCCTTCGATCTCGACCGACTGGCTGGCGGCATCGTGGTGCGGCGCGGCCGGGCCGGTGATACCCTCAAGCTGCTTGATGGCCGGGAAATTACCCCCGATGCCGATGCACTATTGATTGCCGACGGGGCTGGGGCGGTGGCCGTGGCCGGTGTCATGGGGGGTGAGCGGAGCGGCGTCGGTGCCGATACGGCGAATATCTTCCTCGAATGTGCTTTTTTCACGCCCCTCGTTGTCGCCGGCGCGGCGCGGCGGTTCAGTTTGCATACGGATGCCTCGCACCGCTACGAGCGCGGCGTGGATTTCGAATTGCAGGCCGAGGCCATGGAGCGCGCCACGCAATTGTTGCTCGACATTGTTGGCGGACGAGCCGGGCCGGTCGTGGAAGCTGTCGACCGTGCCCATTTGCCGGTCTGCCCGACCGTCACGTTGCGACAGACCCGCCTCGACGCACTCGCGGGCGTGACGATCGCGCCTGGCGAGGTGGATCCTGTGCTGGCCCGTCTCGACTTCGCCATTCTCGAACGCTCCGAGACCGAAACCGCTGGTGTCGTTTGGAAAGTGGGCGTACCGAGCCATCGATTCGATATTCGTATCGAGGCGGACTTGATCGAGGAGGTGTGTCGTATTTACGGATATGATCGCATACCCGGTCTGCGGCCGGCCGCTCCCCTGGCGTTGCGGTCGGTTTCTCGGGAACGGAGTAGCGAACTGACTGTCAAGCGGCTGCTGGCGGCCGCCGGATTTCAGGAAGTGATAACCTACAGCTTTGTCGACCCGGCGGTGCAGAATTTGCTTGATCCGGGCGGCAAGCCGTTGTCCCTGGCCAATCCCATTTCCGTTGAGCAATCCGCCATGCGGACGAACCTTTTGCCGGGGCTCGTCGATGCCCTGCGTTTCAATCGGCAACGCCAGCAAACCAGTGCGCGGCTCTTTGAATTCGGATTCTGTTTCAGAGCGGCGGACAAGGCCGGTGGAGGCGTTGCCGAGCAGGTTGCATGGCTCGGTGGCCTGCTGTGGGGCGACCGTGGCACCCAGAGTTGGCACAGGGGGTCGGCGACGGTCGATTTCTTCGATGCCAAGGGGTGCGTGGAACAGTTGCTCGAATGGGCCGGTTTGCGAGAAGTTGCTTTCGAGCCCGGCGATGAGGCAATTCTGCATCCGGGACAGCGGGCGACGATTGTCGGTGGAGACGGGCCCGTGGGTCGCTTGGGACGACTCCACCCGGAATTGGAACATCGGCTCGACATCGGCGTCGGCGTCTATGTATTCGAGTTGCGGAGCGAAGCGGTGTTGTCCTATGCGCCGCGAAGATTCCGCCCGATTTCCAGAATGCCGAGCGTTCGTCGCGATCTTGCGCTGGTGCTTGACGAAAAGGTGCCGGTATCGGCGGTACGGACGACCTTGGCCGAGGCTTTGGGCGATATTCTGGTAGACTTGCGAATCTTTGATGTCTATCGTGGAAAAGGCATTGATTCCAATGAAAAAAGCGTGGCTGTCGGATTGACCTTTCAGCATCCGGCGGCGACCCTGACCGAAGAGCGTATTTCGGGATATGTGGCACGGGCCGTTGCGGCCCTGCGAGCGCAATTGGGGGCAAAACTTCGCTAGGGCGTGAAACGATTGACGGACCGAGTCGCGTGTTCGCATACTGGGGGAACATCTGTGGGTACACTCACGAAGGCACAAATGGCCGACCGCCTATTTGAGGAACTGGGTCTCAACAAGCGGGAGGCAAAGGAAATCGTGGAACTGTTCTTCGATGAGATAGCCCAATCACTGGAGTGTAACGAGCGCGTGAAGCTCTCGCGCTTCGGCAATTTCGAATTGCGGGAGAAGGGCGAACGGCCCGGTCGGAACCCCAAGACCGGAGAGGAAATCCCAATCACCGCCCGGCGCGTGGTTACCTTTCGCCCCGGCCAAAAGCTGAAAGCCCGAGTGGAAGGTTACCGTGGGCGAAACGTCGACGTCTGAATTACCGCCCATACCGGATAAACGGTATTTCCAGATCGGCGAAGTTAGCGGACTCTGCGATGTTAAACCGCATGTGCTCCGCTATTGGGAGCGAGAATTTCCACAAGTCAAGCCGGTGCGGCGAACCGGTAATCGGCGCTACTATCAATATAAGGATGTCCTGGTCGTCAGGCGGATTCGCTCGCTGCTATACGATCAAGGGTTTACGATCGACGGTGCGCGGCAATACCTGAAGAGTTCCGAGGGTAGGGAGGAACAAACCCAGTTCCGGTTGCTTGTCAAGCAGATGATTGCGGAGGCGGAGGGTCTGCTGGCGCTTCTCAAGTCCTAGGGAAGGTCTGATGCCGGATTCACAAGACCCTGGGGGTTATCTAGCGATGCGGGCTGGTGTTGACGACATTACCCAACATCGAGACGGGAACCGGCTTCTAAACACGCACTGGGCCGGGTATTATTCGGTAGGCTTCGGCGGGGCGTGGCGCAGTCTGGTAGCGCACTTGACTGGGGGTCAAGTGGTCGTGGGTTCAAATCCCGCCGCCCCGACCACCATCACACACCAATGCCTCATCGCCATCGTTCTGTTGTAATCTCTCGCCTGTATGCCCAAGGGCGCTTCCTGGCGACTCCATGTATTCGCTGCTAGTCACCTTCTTTTTACTGGCGCTCTGCCTATCCTTCCTTTGTTCCCTGTGGGAGGCGGTTTTGCTAAGCGTCCCGCCGAGCCACGCACGCTCGGAACCCCGGAGCGGCACCCGTGTCGGCAAATATCTCGAAGAGTTCAAGACCAATATCGATCGCCCCCTTGCCGCAATCCTTACCCTCAACACCCTGGCGCACACGGTTGGCGCCATCGGGGTAGGCCAGGAAGCCGCCTCCATTTGGGCGGAGGCGAATCCATGGGTAACGCGGCTTGCCGTTCCCGCGGTGATGACTATTGCGATATTGGTGGTTTCGGAGATTGTGCCCAAGACCCTCGGTGCGCTCTATTGGCGGCACTTCGTTACCTTTACGGTGCACTGTCTGCGCCTGCTGACGGTGGTGTTGGCGCCGTTTGTATGGCTGAGCCAATTGTTTACCCGGCGGCTGAAGAGAGAAGCCGCGCTTCCCGTGTTCAACCGGACGGATCTGTTGGCGATGGCGGAACTCGGGGCCGAGGAAGGCGTTTTCGAGGCGGAGGAAAGCGAGATGATCGGTCACCTGATTCGTTTTCAGTCGATTCAGGTGCGGGATGTCATGACGCCGCGGACGGTTGTTTCCCTGGCGTCGGAAGACGAGAGCATTGCTGACTATTACGGCAATGCCAAACAGCAATGGTTTTCACGGATACCGCTTTTCCGTGACTCCATAGATCACATCACCGGATATGTATTGAAGGACGACATACTCGCGGCCTTGGTGGACGGGCGCGGCGAGGAGCCGATTGCCGGTCTGCGCCGCGAGATTGTCACGGTGGGCGAGACCTATCCCATCACCGAGCTGTTTGCGACGTTCCGCACGCGCCAGGAGCATTTGGCGGTCGTGATGGATGACTTTGGTGGCCTAGCCGGAATCGTCACCATGGAGGATCTCATAGAGACACTGCTCGGCTTGGAGATTGTTGACGAAACCGATGGGGCGATCGACATGCGCGAATTGGCCCGGCGTCATCGGGCTCGGCGCGCAAGAGCACTTGGCGCACTCGATGGGCCCGATGTCCCGGCGGGCGAGTAAACGTATTCTTCGATGATTCGGTGGGGAATGATATCGATGGATTGACAAAATCCGACATGTGGTGGTTTCCCGCTGCTAAAGCCTCAACATATAGTGGTATGTCAACTCATGGATATAAGTCCCATCCGGTAGGTCCGGGGCAGCGTTGAACCAGTCGTAAGCTATTGATTTTATTAAATTGTATGTCCCGACTACAGGATTAATCAGAGGTTCCTTAGAGGTTTCCTAAAGAAATGCTGAAATTTAGACTCAATACCGCACAACCCATCGTGAATCGAGCGAACAGCAAGGCGTCGGTGCGGGTGATATTCGCAGTGGTCGCTCTGGGTTTTGCCATTTCGGCGGCGCATTCGGAGCGCATTGGCGCGGCCAAGCCCGCTGTGACGGGGCGCGCTTTGCCAGCCCCGGCTTCTTGGCAGACCCGGCGGGACTATTCCAAGGTTCCCATCTCCACGCGGGTGGCGCTGCCGACGCTGACCGACATGGAAACCGCCGCAGCCTTGGAAGCGGCCAGTCCCGGTACACCCCGCCGGTATGGAATCGGACGGGAGTTGCCCGAGGTGTATCGGGGAAACGTGGCGCAAACGGCACAATGGGCCCAGTTGCCGAATGGCGCGTGGGTCGCATCGTTCAGTATTCGGTCCCCAGGCGCCGAAGCGTTGCGGCTCGGCCTGCGCGCAACCTTGCCGGAGGGTGCCATCGTGCGCTTTTTTCGACCGGGCGTGGGCGGCTCCCGCTATCCTGTCTTCAAACAGGGCGACTTCGCGGGCGGGGCGGGTTCGGGTCAAGCGGACCCTGCGTTGGCCGCTCCGGCATCGCGTCTGCGTTGGTCGCCAACCATCCATGGCGATGCCGTGGGCATTGAAATCGAAATACCCCACACCGCGAGCCCGGCGGAAGTCGAATTCGGCATCGCTCGCGCCTCCCACATTTGGGCGTTGCCCACGACGACACCACCCACCGCGAAGCATTCCCCGGTGACCACGGTGGAATGCGGACCACGACCGGTCGATGTGGCATGCAAGTCGACGCCGTCCTGTCCGCGCGGCGCGGTGGCGTCGATTTCGTTCACGGATATGGACGGCGGCTCCTACGTGTGTACCGGCACGGCGATCAAGTCCGGGCGTTCCGCATTCGACAACCGCGACAATCCTTTTTTCCTGACGTCCCAGCACTGCATCGAATCGCAGGGCGTCGCCGAATCCGTCGAAGCCTCCTGGCACTACGAACACCAAAACTGTGACGGCACGGGCTTGGATCCCGCGTATGTCGAGAGGCGGGGCGGTGCGGATTTGCTGGTCGATGATCGGGATGTGGATATTTCACTGCTCCGGTTGCGGGATGCTTTGCCGGCGAGCGCCTGTTTGGCGGACTGGAGTGCCGCCGACGATTTGCTGACCAACACGCCGGTCGTTTCTTTTCACCACCCCGGTGGTCGCCCCAAAGAGTGGGCGAGTGGCATTGCCGGAAGGACCAGTGTGTTGCTGGTTGATGAGGGTCGGGTTGGGTTGGACACGATTCGCGTTGTCTGGACCGACGGCAGAAAACTGCCGGGAAGCAGCGGCTCTGGCCTGTTCCGCACCAACGTCAATGGCGTGGACGAGTTGATCGGCGTGTACTCGCGCCGCCTGGCCGGTTCGTGCTCGGTGGGTTTCTACGGGCGCTTTGATCGGTTTTTCGCGAACCGTGCGCAAGCGCACCTGGGGCCCACCACCGCATTGCCCGGGGACGACCACGGCGGCTCGGCATCCGATGCAACCGGTGTTCTCCTCAATTCCGAGGTCGGCGGCTCCATCGACGACGGGGCCGACGCCGATGTCTTTCGGATCGATGTTCCGGCGTTCGGTAGGCTAACGGTCTACACCACCAGCCCGTTCGACACCTACGGTCGCCTCAAGCGACCGGACGGAACCTCTATCGCCGAAGGGGACGACGAAGGTCAGAACGGGAATTTTCGAATCGTTGCGGCCCTGGATCCGGGAACCTATTACGTCAAGGTGACGGGTTACGACCATACGCACAGGGGCGACTATCGGCTGCATGTCAAGTTTGAGGCCAGCGCGGCGCCCACTGTATTGGTTCCGTTGTTTTTGGCCGCGTCGGAGTATGCGGATGCCGGACGGGAAGGTGTGGTGCGGATAGCCAATCGCTCGAACCGATCCGGCAAGGTGGGCATCACGGCGGTCGACGACGAGGGTGCCACCGCTAGGGATGTCGACGGCAATGCCGCGAATCTAACGCTCGACATCAAGGCGTACGAAACCAGAGGCTTCAACTCCCGTGATTTCGAGGCGGTTGATGCCTTCAAGGGCCTTTCCGGTGCCGTCCGCCTGCTGCCGGGCACGGGGCATTGGCGTTTGCGGCTCGAATCGAATCTGGACATCGAAGTGGCGGCCTACATCCGTACGCGCCATGGTTTGCTGGCCTCTGTCCACGATATGGTGATCTTTGAGGATCGGACCAACGCCTATCCCGTGCACAGTTTCAATCCCGCCAGCAATACCAATCAGCGTAGCCGGCTTCGCCTGATCAATGGTGATGCGAACCGATTCCTGAACGTAACGATCAACGGCTTTGACGACGCGGGCATCGCGGGCGACTCATCCGTTGCGCTCCGGTTGGCACCCGGCGCCGCTCGTAGCCTGGATGCGAACGAACTCGAAACGGGGGGTGACGACATTTCCGGTCGACTCGGTGACGGCTGGGGCAAGTGGCGGCTGTTCATTGAGGCCGATGGAAATCTGACCGTGCTGAATTTGCTTGAAAGCGCAAACGGCGGCATAACCAACCTGTCGTCGGCCGGCGGCAACAATTATAAGTAGGCGGGCCGGCACTCGGATGCCCTTGATTCGGACCCAAACGAATGATCGCGCATCGTTGGCGGGAATTGCTGGCCGGGGCATGGCTTTATTGATTTCTCCGTTCGAGTCGTTCAGGCTGCACTGCTTTTCGCGAGTCGGGCGCAGCGGGAGGCAGTGTCGCGGTTCGGCATTTGTACGAACCGAATGCGGCAACGCCAATGCGGTCGCTGATTCCGCGAAAAGGCAGCGTCGCGATTTGACATGTGTACGAACCGAACAGTGCGCGAGCCTTGGCTTCGACGGAATCCGCAAAGTCAAATTGATACAACACCATTTGAGGAGGCATTGATGGCCGAACGGTTGCCGCTGTTTATAGGCGGACGATTCATCGACAGCGAAAGCAACGAAACCTTGCCGGTAACCAATCCGGCAACCCAGGAGGTGTTGACGGACCTGCCGTTTGCTACGCCCCAGGAAATCGAGCGGGCGGTTGCCAGTGCCCGGGAAACCTTCGAGGCTTGGCGGGAAGTGCCGACGCCGGAACGGGCCCGGCTGATGCTGCGCTATCAGGATTTACTCAAAAAGCACCAGGACGATATCGCCCGCATTTTGAGCCGGGAAACCGGCAAGACTTTCGCGGATGCCCAGGGCGATGTGTGGCGCGGCATTGAGGTGGTGGAACACGCCTGCAACATCGCCGGCCTCATGATGGGCGAAACGGTCGAGAATGTGGCGGGCCGCATCGACAGCTACAGCTATACCCAGCCGCTCGGGGTTTGCGCGGGCATTACACCGTTCAATTTCCCCGCCATGATTCCCCTATGGATGTTCCCGGTCGCCATTGCCTGCGGTAATACCTTCGTTTTAAAACCTTCCGAGCAGGATCCCATGACGCCGAACCGCTTGACCGAGCTGTTTGTCGAGGCCGGGGCGCCGGAAGGGGTATTGCAGGTGATCCACGGCGGCAGGCAACAAGTCGACGCCCTGCTCACCCACCCGGATATTCGGGCGATTTCCTTCGTGGGCTCGGTGCCGGTCGCCCAACATGTCTATCGTACGGGCACCCATCACCTGAAGCGGGTGCAGGCCATGGCCGGTGCCAAGAATCATATGGTCGTTATGCCGGATGCGAACAAGGCGCAGGTAATCAATAACCTGGTTGGCTCCGCCTGCGGTGCGGCGGGTCAGCGCTGCATGGCGATCAGCGTCGCCGTATTCGTTGGGCAGGCCGCCGAGTGGATTCCCGAGGTGCGGGATGCTATGGCCGAGCTGCGTCCCGGGCCCTGGGACCGCGAATCCTCCGCCTACGGGCCGCAAATTACGCCCCAGGCCAAGGAGCGCATTCTCGGTTTCATCGCCGCCGGCAAGGAGGAGGGTGCCGACTGCCTGCTCGACGGCTCCGACTGCACCGTGCCGGGCTATCCGGACGGCAATTGGGTCGGCCCGACCCTGTTCAGCAATGTTGCCACGGATATGTCGATCTATCGGGAGGAAATCTTTGGCCCGGTATTGCTGTGCGCGGGGTCCGGGAGTCTTGATGACGCCATTGGCCTTATCAATGCCAATCCCTATGGCAACGGCACCTCGATATTCACCTCCTCGGGCGGCGCGGCGCGCAAGTTCCAGCACGAAATCGAGGTCGGCCAGGTGGGCATCAATATTCCCATTCCGGTGCCGCTGCCGTTCTTCAGTTTCACCGGTTGGAAGCAGTCGTTCTTCGGCGACCAGCACGCCTACGGCAAGCAGGCCGTGAGGTTCTACACGGAAACCAAGACGGTAACGGCCCGCTGGTTCGACGATACGCCGGCTAGCGGCCCGAATATGACGATTCGGCTTTCCTGACCGAACGTCCGCTGGTTGGTGGTATGTCGGTTTACGTTGGCGCCAACCGAAGAGTGCACGAGTTCGGCTCGGCGGCATCCCAAAAGCCAAACTGATGCACCATCCGCTGGTTGGTGGTGAGCGCTGAACAGGAGGTCGTTTCCACGAAAACGATGCGGGGTCTTTTGGTTATTCCGATTCCGAGGTTGGGATGGGGGTTTGGCCGCGATCAACTGCAACGGTGCCATCGGGCCGATAGCGGCTACTGTATGAGGCTTTCCTTCAAAAGCTTCACCTGTTCGGGCGAGATCGTCTCGAATTTGCCTAGGCCACAGCGGGCGCTGGTGCGTTCAAGTGGCCTGCCGAAGGAGCCAATACCGCTGAAGGTGTCGAGGTTGCACAATCGGTTGTCGCGCATTTCAAACGCCAGGGTGTCGGTTCGGCGCAGCCCGATGCAGGGCTGGCGCAACCGATTCAGCCAGAATTTGTCGCGACGGCCCTTGAACAGCAGCAATTCCCGGTTGAGTACCTCAACCTGTTGATAGTCGTTGCGCTGTAGGCATGTGACGGAGTCCGAATAGTCTTCCGGCCGCGGTGCGCCCGAGAGAATCTCTTCGACGCTCGACGGCAATTCTTCCTGGCTGGAATCGGTCGCGGCCAGGCAATTTGCGGGTAGGCCGACAATCAGGAGCAATAGCGCGATTGCGCGTTTAGGCTTGCAAGCCATAGGAAGTTTCATTACGAGCACCAACGCCGATACCATTGTATCGGTTTGCGGGCCAATGAGCCTGTCTCTCTGCGACTCATCCGGTAATTCCCGCTAACCACGACACTACCCACCCGCAAGTTTGCCATAGCCTCCCGCATAGGCGAATATTTCCACCATTGCAGTGCCGGTGCCCGCAACCCGATGATTCAGGATCATTTACTTGACTGGATACACCACCATAGGTTGGGGGAAAATAAGGGAATTATATTGATGGGTTGACAGAAACCGACATGTGGTAGTTTCCTGCCGCTCGGCTCTCAACATATAGTGGTATGTCAGCTTATAGATATAACTCCCTTTGCTTTAAGAGGATTTTCACGCAGAATCAAGTATGGCGGGAAAGGCTGGAGTGTGGGTCGTAGCTTGGCGGAATCTGGAAAGTCAAATTGATACAACGACCTGCGGGTGGCGGCGGGAGCACCCCGGACCGCGTTGCGTCCGCTTGAAGTAGGTCGTGCGTTTCATGCGAGGGGGTGTCCCCTAGCGCTCCCCGGCTTAGGGCTTCGACTGCGCGGCCGCGCCTTGTCTGGAACGCTCCCGCCGCCACTGATGCGGCATTATCGGTTGGATGAAGCACTAGAACCGGGGGATTCTCAAATGTTGAGATGTTGCCTGTTGCAATTCGACTTGCGGTTCGCTGGCTGCCGGTCGCTGAAAGAGAAGCGCCAACGCCTCAAGGGCCTGAAGGATCGATTGGGGCGAACGGTGAATGTCGCGGTCTGTGAAAGTGAGCACCAGGATTCGCAACGGCGCTCCGAGTGGTCTGTGATTGCGGCGGCGGCCGATGCGGTGGTGGTGGAACGCATGCTGGCGGAAGTGGAGCGCGCCGTGCAACTTTCGGTGGATGCCGAACTCGTCGGGGTGCATAGGGAATGGTTGAGATGATCCACTTCATCAAGTAAACGGCACCGAGAGATATCGTAATCGTGGCATCGCTGTTGATCGTTTTCGTCGTCGTCCTCATCGCCACCTTTTGGGTCCGGGGTGCGCGACGCAATCGCCTTGCGTGGCTTAGGAAACTGAACCTGCCCGGCCGGTGGCGCTGTGACGCCGGTGAACTCGCGCTGGAAGGCGAACTGAACGGCGGTAGGTATCGGCTTAGGGACGGCACCCGGGACGAGGCTGGGCGGTGGCATTTGGAAGGCAACGACCTCCTGCTGGTCTCCGACCGGGTGACCGGTTCCACGCGCCATGATTTGCGTTTTTTTGGCCCCGGCAAGATCGGTATCGACGGACCCGGTTTGCCAAGACGTGTCTATGAACGGGTAGCCGATAACGTTGTGCCGTTGCGAACTCAGGGGCGATAGCTCACTTGGACGAGCTTCGTTCCTCAGGGTTGATCGGGTATTCCTTAACAAACCGTGAAAAAATCCCAGAAATTATTGCTAGATGCCGCCCACACATTGGCGACGCGCTTGCTGCGCATCGTGCCGGAGGGGGAGCCGATCGATTGGCAAGCCGAAAGCGCGGCTGTCTGGCGGAGTGACGGCCCCTTCAAGGGCTTTGTTGCCCACCGCGACCGCGACGACATCGGGTTGCGCGACCTGTTGCAAATTGATCGCCAGAAACAACTGCTGGAAGGGAACACGCGCCAGTTTTTGGCTGGCTATCCCGCCAACAACGCGCTGCTTTGGGGGGCGCGCGGAACCGGCAAGTCGTCACTGGTGCACGCGCTGCTCAACAAATACGCCGACGGGGGCATGCGTTTGGTGGAAATCAACAAGTCGCACCTGACGATGCTGCCGGAGATTGTGCGCCAGCTTCGGGATGAGCCGTTTCGCTTCGTGTTGTTCTGCGACGATTTGTCCTTTGCCGCGGACGACTCCACCTATAGAACACTGAAGAGTGCGCTGGAGGGTTCCATATTCAAGTCTTCGGGCAATACCTTGGTCTACGCCACCTCCAACCGTCGGCATCTTTTGCCGGAAAGCATGTCGGACAATCAGGACACCACCGTCGTTGAGGGGGAGTTGCACCCCGGCGAAGCCGTGGAGGAAAAGATTTCGCTGTCGGATCGATTTGGCCTTTGTCTTTCGTTCTATCCCTTCAAGCAAGCGGAGTATCTCGCTGTCGCGCGCCATTGGGTGGATACGCTGGCGGAACAGCATGGGCCGACGATGGGGTGGGATGACGCGGTGGAAAGAGCATCCCTGAGTTGGGCGCTCGGGCGTGGGGTGCGCAGTGGCCGCACCGCCGAACATTTCGCGCGCCACTGGGTTGGTGGGGCCTTGTTGCGGCAAGACGAGGCCCGTTCTGGTTGACGTAGCCCTGGTCCGTGGGGATGGTTGTGATGTTCATGAATTTCGTTCCTTGTATTGGTCGTTGTCGATTGATGTTGCTGGCTTTGGCACTGGCTTGCTCCGGGGGTGTTCTCGCCGACACCGTTCTGCTCAAGAACGGCGACCGCTTGACGGGCGAGATCGACAGCATTGCCGGTGGCCGCCTGCTGCTGAAAACCGGTTATGCGGGCCGTCTGCCCATCAAGCTTGACGCTGTTGAGCTTGTGACCTCCAAGACGGTGCTGCGTTTGCGGCTGCGGCAGGGCGGGCATGTGCAAGGCAGGCTTGGGGTGATCGATTCCGTGCAACATCTTCTCGGTGCCGACGACGAATCGCGGCTCTTGGACCTCACCACCGTGACAAGCGCCAGCCGCGGTGGCAATACACTGGCGGAATTGGTGCGCGGCTGGAGCACCGAAGCCGACCTGTCCGCGTCGCTGTCGAGCGGCAACAGCGAAACCGAGGCGCTCAATGTACTGGTGCACTCAACGCTGACACTTGAGCGGTCCGAGCACGATGGGTTGCTGCTCGTGAGTCGTGAGGAGGCGGATGGCGTGCGCACCAAGGAGCAGCTCGATTTCGACTACGGCTACAAGCGCTACTTCACCTTCACCGACAAGTGGTTCGCCCTGGGCAATGCCGAATACTATCGGGACGAACTCAAGGACATCGACCTGCGCATCACCCTCGGCGGCGGCATCGGCTATCAGGCGTGGCGGAACAGCCTGGGCGCATTGTCCCTGGGAACGGGGGCAAGTGTCGTCTTCGATGAACTCGGCACCAAGGCCGCGGAGAATCCGGCTTGGCGTTGGGAATTGGACTACAACCGATTTTTCCGGGGCAAGCAGTTGGAACTCTTCCACCGGCATAGCCTGCTGGTGATTCCGAATAGTGGACGCGGCGAAATCATTGAGGCCTCAACCGGCCTGCGGTTCGCAATCAACGATCGTTTGGACACCATCTTGCGCGTGGATCACCGGATCGATACAAAGCCGCCGGAAGGCGCTGAAAAAACCGATGTTTCCTACAACCTGGGTGTGGGATTCAAGCTCTAAATTGCGCGCTAATTTTTGGGGACTTATGCATCAAAATCCGCAGTCTGAGTGACTTTGGATTTTTCACATTTTTCCGCGTCCTGTCCCGGCAACCCGACGATGCGCTCATGGAGAGCGGCGTTCCACAACCCCCTTTGCCGCTCAAAAAAAGACTCGAGCCTCAAGTGAGTCCCGGATGATAAGGAAACTCGATATGTCAGTGTTCTAAGCATTTGATAATTATAGTATTATCGAGCCAGTTGCGGATTTTTATGCATAATTCCCAAAAGTTAAACCGATACACCGCCACAGGCTGACGAATATGGAAATCAGACGTTACAAGCGCGAACGTGACCTTCGAGCAATCCAGCGAATTTGGTATGAAATCGGTTGGATCGACAGCAAGAGGGGCGAGCGGGCACTGGCGGATTTCCTATCCACCGGCAGTTGCCTCACGGCCGTCCTGAACGGCGAGGCGGAGTGCATTGTGCATACCTCGCCGGGGGCGATGCGCTACGTCAATCCACTGCGCAACCGACGCCTGAATCCGTCGCTGGCTCCCGAAGTGGATGACGACCTGCCGATGTGCGCGGTAACCGCCGTCACCACCAGCCGCATTGCCCGCCGGCTGGGGTTGGCGCTGCGGCTCACCGCCCGGCAACTCGCCGCCGGTGCCCAGGGTGGCGCGGCCTTGGCTGTCCTCGGCGCGTTCGACCAAGGGTTCTATGATCGTCTGGGGTTCGGTACCGGCAGCTATGACCACTTCATCCGCTTCGACCCGGCGACCTTGGGTGTCGATGTGCCGTTTCGGCCCCCCAAGCGCTTGACCGCAAAAGATTGGCAGGCCGTGCACGGTGCCATGGTGGGGCGTCGCCGCGGGCACGGGGGCTGTGTGCTGAACGAACCGGTACTGATGAAAGCGGAGTTGGGTTTACGCCCAAACGGCTTCGGCTTTGGTTTTGAGACGGACGGAGCACTGAGCCATTGTGTTTGGCTTAGGGAGAAGAATGCCGAACACGGCCCCTACCGTGTGGAGATGCTGGCCTACCAGGACGGCGGACAGTTGATGGAACTCATGGCGCTGCTGAAATCCCTTGGCGATCAGGTCTCCCTAATCGACATGCCCGAGCCGCCGGATATTCAGTTGCAAAGCCTTTTGAGACAGCCGTTCCGCAATCGCCGCAACACGCGCAATTCCGATTTCGCGGCCGCGCACGATGCGGAGGCTTGGTGGCAACTGCGGGTGCTCGATCTACCCGCCTGCGTGGAGCGACGCTATTGGCCCGGGGAACCGGTGCGCTTCAATCTGACCCTTACCGACCCTGTCACGGACCATCTCCCGGCGGGTACTTGGGGTGGTTGCGGCGGCGACTATTGGATTTCGGTTGGCCCGAGTTCCCATGCGACACCGGGCCATCGCGACGACCTGCCCACCCTCCATGCGACGGTCGGCGCCTTTAGTCGGCTCTGGTTTGGCGTCGCCCCGGCTTCGAGCCTGGCCATCACCGATGGATTGCGAATGGAGGAAGCGACCAATCCCGATGCGCCTGATGCGAGCCCATCCAACCTGTATGAGCGCCTGGACGATGCCCTATGCATGCCGACGCCGCGGTTGGGCTGGGATTTTTGATGGCGCGGCAAACCGGACAGTTTATTTGTTCTAAAACCGGACATATGTATTTGTTGACAACACGGCAATCGAATGAAGTTGACGAGGCGATTATGCGTCCATAGAATGCGCCGCTCTCGCCGATGTCCCCTTCGTCTAGAGGCCTAGGACTCCAGGTTTTCATCCTGGCAACAGGGGTTCGACTCCCCTAGGGGACGCCACCTAAACCCAGATTACAGTGTCTTGAGGAACTCCCCATGTCCAAACTCGACTTGTATTTGTATCCGCGGGCGTGCTCCGGCGTCACCCTCTGCGCACTCGAAGAGCTTGGTCTCGAATACGACTATCATGTGATCGACATCTTTCAGGGCGAGCAGAAGCATCCGGACTATCTCCGGATTCACCGAAACGGGAAGGTGCCCGCACTTGGTGTGGACGGCCAGGTCATCACCGAGAACGCCTCAATCCTGCTGTATCTGCACAACTCGACCCCCGGCTCGAGTCTCCTGCCCGAAACCAACGACCCCATCGAACGCGCCCAACAGGTTTCCGACCTCGTATGGTGCTCCAGTGGGCTGCACCCCATGGTCCGGCAGGTCCGCATGCCCATGCGATTCACGGATGGCGAGACCAGCGGCATCAAGGCAAAAGGAGAGGAAATGTTCCATGATGCGCTGCGTCTGGTGGAGGGTCGTGTGGCAGGAGGCCGATGGTGGTACGGCGACGCTTGGTCGATCATGGACATGTATCTGCTTTGGCTTACCAACACGGCGGCCAGTGGTGGATTCTCCTTGGATGGTTATCCCAAGGTGCGGGACTTGCGGCAAAGGGCCACGGACCATCCCAGCGCGAAACGTGCAAGGGCCATAGAAATCGAGGCGGCTGGGAAGCACGGACTGGAACCCCCTCCAAATCTCGCGCAATCGGAAGGCTAAGGTGGCTGACAGCCGGACATCGCCCCCTGCCTCTGCCGGCGGAGCGTCCCGTTCAAAGATCGTAACGGAGATTACCCGCCGGGAAAGAGCGGCGCATTCATCAGGCCGCCGATGCCGGCACCGACGACCGCGATATGGCGAATTGTCGAATGGTGGGCCCTATTCGCCCCGAAGAAAGTTGTCGAGAAGCGTCGCCGTCCCCTCCGATTGGGATTCGACAAAGAAATGCCCGCCGTCCACGCCCTCGGCACTGAGGTTTGGGAAGTGCCGGCTGAACGAATCGAAAGAAGGATCGCCCACCGGTATGCCTGCTTCATTGAGGCTGCCGCCAACGGCCTCGACCAAGTATCGGCCATAGAGCCACAGGGTTTCGCCTTCGTAGGTCTTGTGACGGTCTTCGGGCGCGAAGTCAAGGTACTCGACAGGAACCTCGCCGTTGCGCCACATCCGGCCCATCTCCTCGTGCGGGACCAGTTCGTAACGTTCGCGGTTCGAGGCGCCCGAATCGGGCACGACGCGATGGAACTTCAGGCTTCGGTAATAGCCGCAGCTCACCCTTGTGGCATCGCCCTGCTCGTAGGGGGTCGTGTAGGCATCGAGTATCTCGTCCGTGGCCCAAGGCTCCGGCGCTGTCAGATCCGGCGACTGGAATTCGAACGGGCAACCCGGCGGCGGCGGGAGGCCCCGATCCTGGCCGCCCACGGTGGACGCGATGAAATCCCGCGCCCTGGCGCCGAAAAACCGCTCCGCACGATCACCATCCATAAACCAGTAGAAATACTGCACGAATTTCGGCCAGCCGGTGCAGATGGTGTCCAGCAGGCAAAGGCGCTCCACGCGCTCGCCGTGATCCAGCGCCAGCTTCACCGCAATGATCCCGCCCCAGTCGTGCGCAATGATCGGGCAGCGCTCGACATTGAGCGCGTCCATGAAATCAACGATGTCGAGGGCCAGCCGTGCCCGGTCGTATCCGTCCGGTGGCGCTTCCGTGTCGCCGTGGCCTCGTGTGTCCGGCGCCAGCACGCGCCAGTTTCCGGCCAGATCCCCGGCGACCGCGGTCCACTCGCGGGATGTTTCCGGCCAGCCGTGAATGGCGATTACCGGGGAGCCCTTGCCCTCTTCCAGAAAATGCATCCGCAGGGCGGGAGTATTGATGAATTTGCTTTTCATGACCGCATTTCATACATATATTTAAAGAAAAAAGCAACGCATAGAGTTATAAAATTGACTTGCAACGCCAATAAACGTAGACTTTTTTGATAGCGAAAGAGGTAGCGAAACGGAGGAATCGAAACATGCACGATCTGCTGATCAAGTTCGGGCGAGTCGTTGATGGTACGGGCAACGCTGCGCGCCACGCCGACATCGCCGTTGATGGCGGCCTCATCACCGCGGTCGAGGAACGCATCACCGCTCCCGCCCGCCGAAGCATCGATGCGGCCGGGGCCATCGTCACCCCGGGTTTCGTCGACATCCACACCCACTACGACGGGCAGGCCACCTGGGACGACTGCTTGGACCCGTCCGCGTCTCACGGGACGACCACCGTGGTCACCGGCAATTGCGGCGTCGGGTTCGCGCCGGTGCGGCCGGGGGAACAGGATGGGCTGATCGAGCTTATGGAGGGTGTGGAGGACATTCCCGGCACCGCGCTTCACGAGGGCATCGACTGGAACTGGGAGTCGTTTCCGGAATATCTCGATCTGCTGGACTCCAAGCGCTGGTCCATGGATGTCGGGGCGCAGATCGCTCACGGTGCGCTGCGCAGTTATGTGATGGGCGAGCGCGGGGTCCGTAACGAAGCCGCCACGGCCGACGACATGCGGGCGATGGCCGCTCTGACTGCCGAAGCACTGGATGCCGGCGCGCTGGGCTTCACCACTTCGCGGATTCTCGGCCACCAGTCGATCAACGGCGACCCGGTGCCGGGCACCTTTGCCACCGAAGACGAGGTATTCGCCATCGGCCGCGCGATGCGGCGCTCCGGTGCCGTGTTCGAACTGGTTCCCGGGGGGTCCGTCGGACAGGGTGGCCTGACGCTGGGGTCGAACGAGGCGCGCCTGGGGAGCGAACTGGACTGGATGAACCGCCTGACACGGGAAACGGCCTTGCCGATTACCTTCCTGATCGCCGAGTTTGTCGAAGACCCGGATGCCTGGACGCGCGTGATGGAATACGTGGCGCAGGCGAACGCGAACGGCGCCCGTCTGTACCCGCAGACCGCCTCACGCCCCGGGGGGATACTGCTCTCCTGGCAGTCGAATCACCTGTTCCAGCGCCGTCCGAGTTATCTGCGGGTGGCGGACCTTCCGCCGCGGCAGCGACTGGATGCGTTGCGCAGGCCCGAGGTTCGGGCGGCAATACTGGGCGAGGACAATGCACCGCCGCTGTCGGAATCCATCAACGATGTCATGCACCTGTTGATCGCGCGGAACATTGAGAACCTGTTCCCGCTCGGCAACCCGGTCAATTACGAGCCGAAGCCGGAAACATCCGTGGCCGCGGACGCGCGGCGCAGGGGAATCGATGTCGAATCGCACATTTACGACCAGATGATGGCCGAGGACGGCCGCGCCATACTGATGATGCCGGGCCTGAACTTCGCCCGCGGCAACTGTGATGCGATCCACGACCTGATGGCCGATGAGCATTCGGTCATCGGCCTCGCCGACGGCGGCGCCCACTGTCAGTTGATCTGCGACGCCTCGAGCACCACGCACCTGCTCACCCATTGGGCGCGCGACCGGCGGGGCCCCCGGCTGCCGCTGGAATACCTGGTCAGGAAACAGTGCGCGGAAACCGCCGCGCTGTATGGCCTCTGCGACCGGGGTCTGCTCGCGCCGGGCAAGCGCGCCGACATCAACGTGATCGATTTCGACAACCTGAGCCTGGGACTGCCCTATGCCGTCAACGACTTGCCGGCGGGCGGTCTGCGTTTCCTGCAGTCGGCGAGTGGTTACATTGCGACGCTGGTCAACGGCGAAGTGACGCGCGAGCACGATGAAGACTCCGGGGCGCGGCCGGGACGGCTGATTCGCGGCAGGCGCTGAAACGCAACGTATTTGTGGGTAGGACATGGGATCGATAAAAATGACGATCAAGCGCATGATGGCCGTGGCGCATGGATTTTACGTTGATGTTGCGAAAAAATTTAGCGCATTATCGCTAAAACATGCTAAGTTCGCCGTGTTTTGTGCAAGGACGGCAGGGGTATGCAGGTACTGGCCCAAGTGCTGCAGACCCAATCCGGCAAGCAAGGGAATTGCACACATCAGGTGCAACTGCAGGGGGGTGCGGATGAGCAAGCGGGGTAGGTATGCGGGCGTCTTGGCAAGTGGGGTTTTGGGAATGGCGCTGAGCTTGAATGCCTGGGCGGTCATCGAAGAAATCGTGGTGACGGCCCAGAAGCGCGAAAGCGACCTGCAGGACACGCCGATAGCCATCACGGCGTTCGACGGCGATGTGATCGAACGCAACCAGATCGAGGATTTTCGCGACATCGCCTTAAGAACACCCGGTTTGGTATTCGCGCAGACCGATGCCATGAGCATCATCGCCCTGCGCGGCGTTGGCCTCGACATCAGTAGCCTCGGTGGTGAGACAGCCATCGCCGCCTACCGGGACGGCGTTTATCTGGGCCAGTCCTTCACCCTATCGATGCCCGCTTTCGACCTGGAGCGAATCGAAGTGCTGCGCGGCCCGCAGGGCACCCTCTATGGTCGCAACGCCACCGGAGGCGCCGTGAATTTGGTGACCCACGGTCCGAGTTTCGAACCCGACGCCAACCTGGCGCTGAGCTATGGGGACTATGACCATATCAAGATCGAGGTGGGGGGGGGTACGGGACTATCGGACACCGTTGCGGCGCGCGGCAGCATCGTGTACGACAAGCGCGGCGACGGCTACCGGAACCTGGTCAGCCTGGGCCGGAAGACCCGGGGCGACGAATCGGTTGTGGGAAACTTTTCGATGCTGATCACGCCCGCAGACGATTTCGACATGACGTTGCGCGGCAACTTTTCCGACTCGGTGACGGGCTTCGGCACCTTCGAGAACCTGCAGTTCGCGCCGGCCGGGGGCACGTTCTTGACGCCGAACAATGTGGGTGGCTTCTTTACTTTCCCGGATCCCAACTTCGGCGGGCAGAGTTTGGCGAAGGTCTTCAACCTCGACTTTCCGGTTGCCATGGCGGGAAATATACCAACCGACCCGGATGACCTCGAAGTGGCCGGAGAACTGCGCAACAAGCAGGAGTTCGACGTTTGGGGCACCAGCGCCACTATCGAGTGGGATCTCGGCGAGATGATGTTCAAGTCGATCACCGCCTACCGCGACATTCAATGGAAGCGCCTGTCGGACCAGGACGGCACCGATCTGCAGTTGCTGACACAGGACGGCATCCAGGGCGCCGAGACCTTCACACAGGAAATCAACCTGTCCGGGACGAGTGCCACGGGCCGCCTCGACTGGCTGGTCGGCGGGTATTACTTCAACGAGGACGCGAGTGCCGAGTTCCTCTACGACCTGCGGGCATTCCAGTTGTTCTACGAGGCGTTGATCGGTGTTTTCGGTACCGGCTCGCCCCTCCCCTCGGGCAGCTTGCAGTCCCTGTCGGCCAACAACCCGCTCGGTCGGGGGATCGGCCGTCGCCAGGGCCAGATCTCGCCTTGGCCGTTCCTGCATTTCACCATGGAACAGGACTCCAAGTCCTATGCCGCTTTTGGAGAAGGCAGGTACAATCTGACCGAAGACTTTTCGCTGACCCTGGGCGCACGTTGGACCCGGGACGAAAAGGACACAACGCGCAGCCTGTCCTCCAATTTCGTTTCGCTCCTCGCGCCGGCGGGATTATGCATCGATTCCCCGGATGGCGATGAGTGGAGCGAGGTCACGGGGAACCTGATCGCCGAATACCGGATTGAGGAGGACTCGCTGCTCTTCGGCAAGATCTCGCGTGGCTATAAGGCTGGCGGCTTCAACCCCGGTGAGTGCCTTGGCAGTTTCAACCCGGAGATCATCTGGGCGTATGAAGCGGGCCTGAAAACCCGGGTCTTCGATGATCAGATGCAACTTAATTCGGCGATCTTCTATTACGACTACAAGGACATCCAGATCAATCGCTTCATCAATAACGCCGCGTCGGTCACCAACGCGGCGGAAGCGAAGCTCTTCGGCCTGGAAACCGAATTCATCATCGCGCCTCGAGCGGCGGAAGGGCTCCGGCTATCGGGCAGCATCGGCTATCTGGACACGAAATACGAGGATGCGACCTTCGCAGATCCCATCGGCGGAGGCCCGGCAATCGACGTTTCGGGCAACGATCTGCTGCGAGCGCCAAACTGGAAGTTCTCACTGGCGGCGCAGTATGGCTTGCGACTTGGCGATACCGGGGAAATTCTCCTTCTCGGCGATGTTCACTATTCGGACAGCTACTATTTCGATGTATTCGAGGCGGGTCTGCCGAATCAGTCGGAGATGGAACAGGGCTCCTACGCCATCGCCAATGCCCGGATCTCATGGCTGCCCGCCCGGGGTGGCTACGAGGTGATGGTCTTCGTGGAGAACATTACCGACAAACTGTATGCCGAAACCCGGGTGGCGGTGGGAACCACCGGGGCGGTGATCGGCATGTTTTCGCGTCCTCGCACCTGGGGGGTTCGGGTCTCCGCCAAATTTGGCGCCGGACGTTAGTTTTCGATCCGGCGGGCTTGGCTGAATTCGGGCCGTAGCAGCGTCCACTTTCCTAGGGCCTGCGCCCTGGGTCGTGGAAAATGCCGCGAAAATGGATCGAACGACGGAAAGGCGGGCAGTATGGCCACAGTACTCAAGAAGCAATACTCAAACCTCGGTTTCGATCCGGACGCATTGCGGGAGAAATACCGTATCGAGCGCGACAAGCGCCTGCGTGACGATGGAGACGACCAGTTCCTGCGCACCATAGGCGACTATGCACACTACGCCGATGAGGATCCGTTCGCCGATGGGCTCGTGGAGCGGGATGCGCTGCGGCGGGAGGTCGACATCGTCATCGTCGGCGGTGGCTTCAGCGGCATGATGGCCGCCGCACGGTTGCGGGAGCGGGGGATCCAGGACATTCTACTGATCGAATCCGGCGCCGATTTCGGAGGAACCTGGTACTGGAACCGCTACCCCGGCTGCCAGTGCGACATCGAGTCCTACTGTTACCTGCCGCTGCTCGAAGAACTCGGATACATGCCGAAGGAGAAATACTCCTACGCCCCCGAGATCTTCGAGCACTCCCAGCGTATCGGCGAGCATTACGGCCTCTATGACATCGCGCTCTTCCAGACGCGGGTCACGGAACTCCGGTGGAGTGACGAGGCCGCCCGCTGGCAGGTATCCACCCACCGCGGAGACGACATTCGCGCGCGCTTTGTCATTCAGGCGGCGGGTACGGCCAACGTGCCGAAGCTACCGGGCATCGAAGGCATCCATGACTACCGGGGCCACTCCTTTCACACGAGCCGCTGGGATTACGACTACACCGGCGGCGACCAGGAGGGCGGTCTGACGAGACTGGCGGACAAGTGCGTCGCCGTCATCGGTACCGGCTGCACCGCCATCCAGGCGGTGCCCTATCTCGGCGAATACGCCAAGGCGCTTCATGTCTTCCAGCGCACGCCGTCCTCAGTGGATCTGCGCCGCAACAAGCCGACCGACGAAGCCTGGTATAAGTCTCTGAAACCGGGATGGCAACGCGCACGGCGTGAGAACTTCGCCGACATCTTGGCGGGCCGCCCGTTCACCGAAGACCTCGTGGCGGATTCGTGGACCGAAATCTTCCGCCGGGTGCGGACATCGCTGCCTCCCGAGGTGGCGGTGCAAGGCGATCCGGAGGAACTCGCGCTGGCCGCGGAGATCGAGGACTTCCGCAAGATGAACGAGATCCGTGCGCGGGTCGAGGGCACGGTGAACGACCCGGCGGCCGCCGAGGCGCTCAAACCTTGGTACCGCCAGTTCTGCAAGCGTCCCACCTTCAACGATGAATATCTCGAGACCTTCAACCGGCCCAACGTGCATCTCGTTGACGTGAGCGCGAACCAGGGCGTGGACCGGATCACCGAGCGGGGGGTCGTCGCCAACGGCATCGAGTACGAAATGGATTGCATCATCTACGCCACCGGCTTCGAGATCTCCTCGTCGCCGCGGCGTCGCGTCTGCTTCGACATTATCGGGCGGAGCGGCAAGTCGCTGTTCGAGCATTGGGCAGGGGGCTTGAGAACCTTGCACGGCATGGCGAGCCACGGCTTCCCGAACTGGTTCTTCATCGGCGTCAACCAGAGCGGCCTGTCGGTCAACATGACGGCCATGTTCGACGACCAGGCGCGCCACATCGCCTACATTGTCGACGAGGTGCTCAAACGTGGCCGCACGGTCGCCGAGGTGACGCCGGAGGCGGAGGCGGGGTGGGTGGCGGAAATTCGCAGGCTTGCCTTCGCCAACCGCGAGTTTCTAGAGTCGTGTACCCCAGGGTATTACAATAATGAAGGGCACCTCGACGACCCGAGCAAGGGCCTTGCGAACCAGGCCTACGCGCCAGGGCTCAATGCCTTTAACGCATTGCTGGCGGAATGGCGCGAGCAGGGTAATCTGGAGGGATTCCGGGTTCGCTGACGAAACCGCTCGGGAAGAAGACGGATTGACCGAGCGCCTGAGCCCGGTGGGGATTGCGGGGCCTACAGATCGTGAATGTGACATTGGACCGGACGGACTCCAACATTGTTGAGGTTTTGCAACCGAATCCCCGCATCACCAACAAGGCAATCGCCAAGCGCTTGGATATTGCCGAATCGACGGTAGCGCAGAGAATCCGCAGCATGGCCGAGCGCCACGTTATGCGGGTGGTTGCGCAGAAACATATGTTCTCCGACGGCTATACGAACGTCGTTTTCTTTTTCGTGGCCACATCCGGGCGCACCGTGCAACGCGTAGGGGCGGACATCGCGAAACTTGACGGAGTATTCGGCGTTTCGCAGGGCATCGGCACCCCGGACATCTTTGCCACCACTAGGGTCAGGTCAATGGAAGACGCACAGCGTCTTGCCGGGGAGATTGGGCGAATCGGTGGCGTGGCGACTGTCGAAACCATGCCCTGCTTCCGCATCCACAAGTTCGCCTCCACTTTCGGTGACTTGGTGAATCCAGGTCGTCCCCCGGTCTCCCGTTCCGACTCCAGGGACAATCGCATCTTCCATGCGCTGTACCGGGACGGGAGGCAGAGCAATCGCGAAATCGCCCGGCAACTTGACATTTCGGAAGGCGCGGTCCGCCAACGGCTCAGAAAACTCCAACAGTCCGGTCAGATGCAGTTTCAGGTGGTGTGCAACCCGCTGGCCCTGAACCTGGGCACCACCGCGATTCTGCGCATCACGACCGACGCGAAAGAGACCGGCAAGATCGTGCAACGTCTCAAGAACCTTGATGCGGTCGCCTTCGTCGCCGAGGTGGCCGGCCAATCAAACCTCCTGGCCCTGCTCATTACCCCCGACAACCTATCACTGGGCGACATATCGGATAACGAGCTGCTGCCGACACGCGGTGTGCGCCGTATTGACACACAGATACTGGTCGCCAACATCAAGTACGAACACTACCTGAGCTATTTCGAGGCCCCGGAACGGATTCTGCGGAGAAAATAGGCACAGGTGCCCTACACCATCACGATTATTGGCGTGGTCGTATCCCGGGCGGTCGAAGTTTAGACATAGGGGTCCGTGGCGTACTCTTCCAAACGCCACGATAACCATCAGCCCGCCGCGATGCCGAGTGTTGTCTCGGCCACTTCCCGGTTGCGCAACAACTGTCCCGGGGTCGCGCCGGTGGCATTGCCGTCCTCGAAGGTCACTTCGCCATTGACCAGAATCCAGCGGTAGCCTTCGGCCCGCTGCACCCTACGCCACTCGTTCGCCGGGTAATCGTGAACCACATCGTGGCCGCCTTCCGGCCTGATGTGCAGCTTCTCCAGGTCGTAGACCACAATATCCGCTGGGGCTCCCGCACGCAGATAGCCACGGTCCAGGAAACCGGCCGCTTGGGCGGGCAGATACGACAGATGATAGTGCGCCTCTTCCAGCGTCAGGGTCTTCGTATCGCGCACCAGCCACAACGGGTGCCGTCAACCACCGTGCCGCCTCGGATAATCAGGTCGTAAGCCATCGAATTCTCCCTTGCAAATCTTAATCAATTATATGTTGCGAAGATTTATCTCAAATAAGCAACGCAAAGTATCTCAACATCTGGTTGGCAAGTAAATGTTGGGCCGTCGAATTCCGAGAGCTACTTTTGCAAGGCCGTACCCGATGTGGGCGCGGTTGGCGCGGACGCGGAAATGTGATGTGGGAATCTGAGAATGACGAAGGAATTGGAGATAAAGTAGCAATCATCGGCCGCGTGCGCGCCTGACTGGAGGAGTCAATAGCGATGGACTTTCAACTGACCGAAGAGCACAGGGCAATCGAAGACGGCATTGCCCGTATTTGCAAGGGGTTTGACGATGAGTATTGGACGGCGAAAGACAGTAAGGCTGAGTTTCCCCATGAATTTCACCAGGCCATGGCGGAAGGCGGCTGGCTGGGTATTACCATGCCCGAAGAACTCGGCGGCTCCGGTCTCGGCGTGACCGAGGCGGCGCTGATGATGAACACCGTTGCCAAGGGTGGCGGCGGTGCCGCCGCAATGTCCACGCTGCAAATCAATCTCTTCGCGCCCCACCCCATCGTGGTGCTGGGCACGCCGGAGCAGAAAGAGCGCATGCTGTTGCCATTGATCTCCGGGTCGGAGAAAGCATGCTTTGGCGTGACCGAAGCCAACGCCGGTCTCAATACCACTGAAATCAAGACCCGCGCGGAAAAGGTGGATGGCGGCTACTTGGTCAATGGGAGCAAGATCTGGACCTCCACGGCCCAGGAAGCGGACAACATCCTGTTGCTGACCCGCACCACGCCGAAAGAAGAATGCAATAAACCCACCGACGGCCTGTCCATATTTTTTACCAAGCTGGATCGCAAGAGAATGACCGTGGACCGGATCCCCAAGATGGGCCGTGCGGCGGTGGATTCCAATACAGTTTTTATCGATAACCTGTTTGTTCCCGAAGAGGATCGGATTGGGGAGGAGGGCAGGGGATTCTCCTACCTCCTGCACAGCCTGAATCCAGAGCGCATCATCATTGCCGCAGGGGCGATCGGGATTGCCCAGGATGCTTTGCAACGCGCTTCCCGGTATGCCGTGGAGAGAGAAGTGTTTGGCCGTCCGATAGGCCAGAATCAGGGCATCCAGCATCCCCTTGCCGAGAACTGGTGCCAGATCGAGGCGGCATGGTTAATGATGATGAAGGCCGCCACCCTGTATGATTCGGGAGAATCCTGTGGCGCTTATGCAAATGCCGCCAAGTTCCTGGGGGGACGCGCTGCTTTTGATGCCAGTACCCAGGCCGTGCTGACCCATGGCGGCATGGGGTATGCGAAGGAATACCAGGTGGAGCGACTGTTCCGCGAGGCCATGTTGCAACGCCTCGCTCCCATTACCGAACAACTTATTCTGTCGTTTATCGCAGAGAAAGAACTGGGGATGCCCAAGTCCTACTGAAAGGGGGAAGTTATGGTGCCATTCAGATACAAGAGACTGGGTCAAGGTGTGTACTGGCTCGGGAGATTTCGGAACTTTGGCTTGCGAGTACATGACCTACGTGTCCGAGGCCGACTCCAGAGACAGGGTGGCGTTCATCTGTTCGAGTTGGGTACGCAATGCCTCCAGTCGAACGCGGAGCGTGGGCCGGTCCGCAGGCGCTTGTGGCAGTTCGCCGTGCGTCGGGGTGCCTGAGAGCGTCGAGATAATGAGGTCGCGCTCGTTCTCGAGCTCGTTGATGCGTTGTCTAAGCGCTCTCGCCTTGGCGGTGCCGTCGATGTGCCTTTTGGCTTGCTCATCCTCGCGCAGGCTCTTCTCTATCTCCGTGATGCCCGCCTTTATCTCGGGATAACGATCAGCCGCTATCCGGAGGAACTGGGTAAACTGATAGATGTGAAAGGACTGACCGGAACACTGTGGACCGGTCAATCGCGTTGTTGGATATGGCGCTGCGCCGCCGTTTCACTTTCCGCGAGATGATGCCCAAGCCAGAACTGTTAGCCCAGGCAACCGAAAGGTGCGGGCTCGACCTGCCTCGCATCCTCACAACCCTCAACGAGCGGATTGAATACCTCTACGACCGCGAGCACCAGATCGGCCATGCCTATTTCATCGACTGCAAATCAAGGGACGATTTGGATGGGGTTATGCGACACAGGGTGATTCCCCTGCTGGCCGAGTACTTCTTTGAAGACTGGGGGAAGGTCGCGGCTGCGCTTGGCGACGCAGCCGCGCATGATCGGGAAATTGAGGGCGGCTTCCTTAGGCGGACGGCTCTCAAAGCACCGCCGGGGTTTGATGATGAGTCTCCCCGGTTCCGCTGGGAGGTTCGCTCCGCAGACGAAGGCTTCGACTATGGAGGGCTGATCGAAGAATGATCCACCGCACCATCCGCGAATGGGGGTCGATCAGCTATGGAACAGCGGCAAACCAGATCCCGGAGTCGTATGCGGATCAACTCATGGCACAAGCACGGGTATCGGCCTCGGGGCTGGGTGTTAGCGAGGTGCTGGAACATGGCCGAAAAAAGCTGAGTGCCCGTGGCGTAGTGGGGGTGGTCGCCACGCCTCGCTGCCAGCTTGAAATCCTGCCGAAGATTGAAGGTGCCGGCGAAAGCGGTGTGGACGACACCACGCTGCGCCACCGGCTTATCCACATGCTGGCTCTAGCGCGGGACATCCGCATTGATGTCGGTGTGGTCACACGGCTTGGCTGGCAGCGCGACACGATCCTGGAACTGTTGATCCGGCTTTATTGCGGCAAGCTCGCCGACGCGGTGCGCCGGGGAATACCGCGGCATTACACCCAACAACAAGACGACATGCCCATCCTGCGCGGGCATCTTGATGTTACGCGGCAATTTTCTATCTTGGCGGCCTCCCCGCAGAAGCTGGCCTGCCGGTTCGACGCTTGGTCGCCCGACATTGCGCTTAATCAGGTCATGCGTGCTACCGTCGGGAAGCTGTTCCGCCTTGCCCAGGCAGCGGACAACCAGCGCGTTCTACGTGAACTGGCGTTTGTCTACGCGGATGTCTCGGAGGTGTCTCCGGGTGCCCTACGCTGGGATCTGATCGTGCTCGACCGGACGAACCGGCGATGGCGAGAACTATTGTCTCTGGCGCGCCTCTTTCTAGATTCCCATCATCAGCAGACGAGCTTGGGCACCATTGATGGTTACGCCCTGCTGTTCGAGATGAACGTGCTATTTGAGGAATATGTGGAGCGGTTGCTCGCACATGCCCTAGTGGATACTGGCCTCGTGGTTACAACTCAGGGCGGACACGGCTATTGCCTGTTCGAGGGGAGTAGGGGCCGGTTCCAGACACGGCCCGACCTGATTGTCCGACATGGCCGCCGACCTGTCCTCATCATCGACACGAAGTGGAAGCTCATTCGCATCAAGGGCACCGAAAATCCCAATCGCAACGTAAGTCAGGCCGATATCTACCAAGCGATGGCCTACGGCCGGGTCTACGACTGTCCGCATGTCGTGTTGCTCTATCCGCACCACGGTGGTCTGCCTCCGGGTCCGGTCCTGAACAAGTATTCGATCGCGAAGGAGAATGCACAGGAGTCCCTTTACTTGGCAACGCTTGATGTTGCCGAACCGCCCCGGAAGCATGAGACCAGCGGATTGCTATGGAAACAGGCAGCCGCCCTCAGAGAGCTGATTTTGGATCGTCTCAATTTGCGGAATTATCCGCTTGACGAATCGAGTTCCCTCGTAGCGACGGAACACTATGGGCGGTCTGAACAAGTTGATCGTGCGGGATCGAACTACTTGTGAACCATTGAGTACATTAATACGGGCCTTGCGAATCGGAATTTGGCCCAAAAACATCGGGAGACCACTATGCCAGTGTCGCAATTTCTGAGACCGGGCGTGCCCGGCTTTACGCTGAGAAACGCGGCGCATGCGCTCATCGACAAGCTCACCGGCGCCCCGCCGCGCCCGGTGCGTGTTGCCGAGTATGTCGCGGAGCATGCTACGCGCGGTGACCCGGAGGATGTGCTCCGCATCCTCGACCGTTTTGCGCGGGAGAAGCGCTGGCTGATGAACGTGGGGCCGGACAAGGGTCCGCTGGTCGCCGATATGGCATTGCGCCTACCGTCGGCGGCGCGTGTGCTGGAATTGGGGGCGTACTGCGGTTACTCGTCGATCATGCTCGCGAACGCGCTCGGATCCCAGGCGCGTGTTACCTCTATCGAGATCAGTAAAACCTGCGTCGAAAGTGCGCGCGCAAACGTTGCGGTGGCGGGGCTCGACGACCGAATCACCTTCCTCCAGGGCCCATCGACCGAGGTTCTTGCCACCTTGCAAGGGCGCTTCGACCTGGTTTTTCTCGATCATTGGAAGAACCTGTACAAGACCGATCTTCTGCTGATGGAGAAGCGGGGTCTCGTTGCTTCCGGCACGATCGTCGTGGCGGACAATGTTGGCGATTTCTTCGACCCCGACGAGTACCTGCACTATGTACGCACATCCGGGCGCTACGACAGCGAGCACCGCGCCGCAAATATCGAGTACACGAAAATCGCCGACGCGGTGGAAATATCAGTGTGTCGTTAAGGAATATCCCAACTTGCATCTTGGCCAAGCGGGGGGCTATCGTTCCACAATCCACTTTGGCGA
Organism: Pseudomonadales bacterium; assembly: GCA_965116165.1. Classification (GTDB taxonomy): domain Bacteria; phylum Pseudomonadota; class Gammaproteobacteria; order Pseudomonadales; family Azotimanducaceae; genus Azophilus. The sequence continues at coordinate 129,931 of OZ220484.1, forward strand.
CCTCCGAAGCTCATTTAAGGAATTGTTGAATATGGTCGGAATCACTGGATACAGCGCCTACGTCCCGAGGCTGCGCCTGCAAAGAAGCGCGATTTCCGCGGCCCACGCTTGGAGCGATCCGTCCTATGCGGGAAAAGGACGCGGTGAGCGGGCGATCTGCAATTGGGACGAAGACGCCATCACCATGGGGGTGGAGGCGACCCGACCGCTGGTGGGGGAAGACCGGCCCGACGCGCTGCTGTTTGCGACCACTTCGGGGCCCTTCGCGGACCGCCAGCAGGCCGGCATCATCGCCACGGCGCTTTCGTTGGAGGGCGACCTCCGCACACTGGATATCACATCGTCGCAGCGCGCCGCCCTGGGTGCCTTGTCGCAAGCCTGCGCATCCGTGCGGGGTGGTGCCCGCGAGGTATTGCTGGTTGCCGCCGATAAGCGCCGCGCCCTGGCGAAAAGCGCGGGCGAGTTGTCTTGGGGCGATGGCGCGGTGGGCGTTTCCATCGGTTCCGAGAATGTACTGCTTGAATTGGTGGGCGGCACCGTCAATACGGTGGATTTTCTCGGCCATTATCGCGCCGCGGGGAAGGAATTCGACTACGATTGGGAGGAACGCTGGATTCGCGACGAGGGCCTGGCAAAGATTGTGCCGGCCGCCATTGCAACGCTCTTGCGGAAAACCGGCATCTCCGCCGATGCCATCGCGCACTTTGTATTGCCAAGCACCATTGGCCGAGCCGCCGGGCTGGTTGCGCGCCGGGCCGGTCTGGCGGCCGAGACGGTGGTGGACAACCTGGCCGGACAACTCGGTGAAACCGGCACCGCGCATCCCCTGTTCATGGCGCTGCACGCTCTGGAAACCCGGGTGAAACCGGGCGACCACTTGCTGGTGGGCAGCTTTGGCCACGGCTGTGAAGCGTTGCTGTTCAAGGCGACCGAGGTGATCGCCAACTATCGATCCCCGCAATCGGTGGCCGCGGCACTGGCGGCCCGCCGGCCGGAGGAGAACTACCTCAAATATCTCGCATTCAACAATTTGGTTCTTGTCGAAGAAGGCAAGCGCGGCGAGGCGTCGGAGTATCAAACATCGCTATCCACGGCCTATCGCGAGCGCGACATGTTGCTTGGGCTCGTGGGCGGGCGTTGTACCCGGTGCGGTACGCTGCAATTTCCCCGGGCGCGGGTTTGCGTCAATCCCCAATGCCGCGCCACCGATACGCAAGAGCCGTATTCATTCCGCGACGAGCCGGCCAGGATATCGAGCTGGTCCGCCGACTATCTGGCTTTCACTCCCAATCCACCGTCACACTATGGCATGATTGACTTTGAGAACGGAGGACGGCTCATGACCGACTTTACCGATGTCGATGTCGGAGAAATCGATGTCGGCATGCCGGTCGAGATGCGGTTCCGCATCAAGTCGATGGATCGGCCGCGCGGCTTGCCGCGGTATTTCTGGAAGGCGGTTCCCCGTTGCTCCGCTTGAATCATCACACGAGAGGGCATTCGAAATGGCACAGGGCATCAAGGACAAGGTGGCAATTCTCGGCATGGGTTGCTCAAAATTCGGCGAACGTTGGGATGTGGGCGCGGAGGAACTCATCGTTGAGGCCTTCGACGAAGCGCTCAATGATGCGGGCATCGACCGCAACGAAATCGATGCGGCCTGGCTTTCCACGGCCATGGAATTCGTCAATGTGGGGCGCAGCGGCCTGCCGTTAAGCGTTTCCCTGCGCTTGCCGAACATCGCCGTCACCCGGGTCGAGAATTTTTGTGCTTCCGGCTCGGAAGCCTTCCGCGGCGCGGTCTACGCCGTGGCTTCCGGCGCGGCGGACATCGCCCTCGCTCTTGGTGTCGAAAAGCTTAAGGATACCGGCTACGGCGGGCTCCCCGGCGGCAATGCCGGCACCCTGCCTCCTCTTTGGACGGCAACCGGCTCGGCACCGGGCAGCTTTGCGCAGCTCGCCAGCGCCTACCGCGCCAAGCACGGCGTTGACAAGGATGACCTGAAGCGCGCTATCGCCCATGTTTCCGTCAAGAGCCACGCCAACGGCACCAAGAACCCCAAGGCGCATCTGCGTCGGGCCATTTCGGAGGAAGACGCCGTCAACGCGCCGATGATCGCCGAGCCGCTCGGCCTCTTTGATTGCTGTGGCGTCAGCGACGGGGCCGCGGCCGCCATCGTCACCACGCCGGAAATCGCCCAGCGTCTCGGCAAGGAGAATGTCGTTACCATCAAGGCACTGCAACTCTCGCTCTCCAATGGCTCCGAGGCCGGGCATACCGCCTGGGACGGCAGCTATTTCCATACCACGCGCATCGCCGCCACCAAGGCCTACGCCGAGGCCGGCATACGTAATCCGCGTGAGGAGGTCAGCATGTTTGAATGCCACGACTGCTTCTCCATCACCGAGTTTGTCACCACCGAAGACCTGCAACTGTCTCCCGAGGGCGGCGCCCTGAAGGATGTCATGGACGGCTTCTATGACGCCGATGGCGGGATTCCCTGCCAGATTGACGGTGGCCTCAAGTGCTTTGGACACCCGATTGGCGCATCCGGCATTCGCATGCTCTACGAGATGTATCTGCAATTGCAGGGCCGCGCCGAAGAGCGCCAGCTTCCCAACCCGAGTATTGGCCTAACGCACAATCTCGGCGGCGCGCCCAACCAGAATGTCGCTGCTGTTTGCATAGTGGGCGCCGCCTGATCGGTTGACAAATGCATGCCCGCGACTAGCCTTCAGGGAACCGACTATCCCGAAATTCGTGCGGAAGTCGTCAAACTGTGCGGGCAGTTCCCCGGCGAATATTGGCGCAAGCTCGACCGGGAAATGGCCTATCCAACCGATTTCGTGCGGGCGCTTGCCGATGCGGGCTATCTGGCCGCGCTCATTCCCGAAGCCTATGGCGGCTCCGGCCTACCGCTTGCCGCCGCGGCCGCAATCCTCGAGGAAGTGCAGCGGGCGGGCTGCAACGGCGCCGCCTGTCATGCCCAGATGTACATCATGGGCGCGCTCTTGCGGCATGGCAGCGAGGCGCAGAAGCAACACTATCTGCCGGGCATAGCCAGTGGCGATTTGCGGCTACAGGCATTCGGGGTGACCGAGCCCGGTAGCGGCACCGATACCGGCGCCCTGAAGACGAGCGCCGTGCGCCGGGGCGACGCCTATATCGTCAATGGTCAGAAGATATGGACGAGCCGTGCCGAGCATTCCGACCTGATGCTGCTCCTGGCGCGCACCACCCCGCGCGAGCAGACCGCGCGCGGCATAGACGGCCTCTCCATCTTCATTCTCGATATGAACGCGGCGCGGGCGGCGGGCGGGCTCAGCATCCGGCCGATTCGCACAATGATGAACCACTCCACCACCGAGGTCTTCTTCGACAATGTGGCGGTGCCCGCGAAAAACCTGATTGGCGAAGAGGGCCGGGGTTTCCGCTACATACTCTCCGGCATGAATGCCGAGCGCATACTCATAGCGGCGGAATGCATCGGCGATGCCAAATGGTTCATCGAGCGAGCCCGCGACTATGCCAACGAGCGCGAACTGTTTGGCCGGCCGATTGGCCAGAATCAGGGGGTGCAGTTCCCCATTGCGAAGGCCTACGCACAAATGCGCGCCGCCGAACTGATGGTCCGCCACGCGGCCGAGTTGTTCGAAGCGGGCGAGACCGCTGGCGAGCAAGCCAATATGGCCAAAATGTTGGCGGCGGATGCGTCTTGGGCGGCGGCGGAGGCGGCGGTGCAGACCCATGGCGGGTTCGGATTCGCGGAAGAATACGATGTGGAGCGCAAGTTTCGCGAAACGCGCCTCTACCAGGTGGCGCCGGTTTCCACCAACATGATCCTGAGCTACCTATCGGAGCATGTGCTGGGCTTGCCCCGGTCCTACTAAGGAAGGTCTGAACAATTCGATAGAGCAGCATTTAGTTACTCGTAAGCTATTGATTTTATTATGCCGGATGCCTCCACTACAGGATTAATCAGAGGTTCCTAAAGAAGGTCCGATCAACTCTGTACTCGGTTGTGCCGCAGGGTAGACGATAGAAAACGCCAAAGGAGATGAGTGCGATGGGCCAAATTCAACTCTTCGATATTGAAACGCTGAAATCGCCACATGCCGCCCATCGGCGACTGCGCGACGAAGCACCGGTGTATTTCGCCAAGGAGCTCGGGGTGCATGTGGTTTCCCGCTACGAACTGCTGCGCGAGGTGCTGCGCGACCCCGAGACCTACTCCAATCAATTCGGGGACTTTCTGCAGAAGCCGCAGCAGCAACGCTTCGAGGCGGCATCCGAGGAAACCAAGGCGGCAATCCTTGCCATTTCGGCGCGGTTGATCTTCGAACCGCCCACCATGCTGACGCTCGACCGCCCCGAGCACACCAGGTACCGCACCCTGGTCAATGAACTGTTCACAGCATCGCGCATCAAGCGGGCGGAAGGAGCGGTGCAGCAGGTCATCGACGACACCATCAAGGCGTTGACGGGGGACGGCGCCATCGAGTTTATTGCTCGATTCGCGTTGCCTATCCCGTTAAAAATCATTGGCGACCGTCTTGGAGTTCCCGAGGAGGACCGCGCTCTTTTCGACCAATGCGCCAGCAATGCCGCCGATGCGTTGCGCCTGAATTTCTACGATGATGAAGAAACACTGCGGCGCATGCAGCTCGAACTCGACCTCCAACGGTTGATGCTGCGCATCTATGAAGAGCGCCGCGCCAATCCACGCGACGATATGATTTCCGTATTGGCCACTTCCCGGTTGCAACCGGATGATCGGCCGCTCGCCCACGGGGAAGTATCGAGCATCCTGCGCCAGTTCCTCGTCGCCGGTCACGAAACGACGAGCAGCGCCTTCGGTTGGGGCATGTTGGCACTGTGCGAGCGCCCCGGCCTACAGGACGAACTGCGCGCCAATCCGGAGAAGGTACGGACGTTTGTGGAAGAGGTTTTGCGTCGGGAGTCGCCGGTGCAGGGGTTGCCCAGGGTGGTGACCAGGGAGACAGAGCTCGGCGGCTATTCCTTGCGGGCGGGCGATGTGCTCATGCTGCGCTACGGAGCCGCGAACCGTGATGAGCGGGCTTTCGAGAACCCCGACGAGATCAATCTCGATCGAGACAAGGCGGGCATGCAAATGGCCTTTGGTTCCGGTGTGCACCATTGCATCGGCGCCCCGCTTGCCCGCCAGGAGTTGAACCTCGGCTTTGCAACCCTGTTGCGGCGCGTTGAAAATATCCGGCTTGATCCCGACAAGCCGCCGCCCGAGGCGGAACCGAGTTTCGTACTGCGCAATCTCGCGCATCTGTACATTCGCTTTGATTGGCGTTAGACCGACCGGTGTGTAATCGTCGCTCCTGATACATCCTGTGGCCAATGAGGTCGATGTTCGATTCCGTTTGCATCGTTAACTACGATGCCGGCAACCTTAAAAGCGTGCAGCGCGCCTGCGCGGAAGTCGGTGCGCGGGCGGTGATCAGTAGCGATCCGGCGCGCCTGCTTGATGCGGACCGGGTGATCTTTCCCGGTGTGGGAGCGGCAGGTAGCGCGATGCGCAGCCTGCGCCGGGCCGGGCTCGACACGGCCCTGAATGCGGTCATTGCCGACGGCAAGCCGGTATTGGGAATCTGCCTCGGTCTGCAAATCTCCCTGCAGTGCTCTGAGGAACAGGACACGGCCACTTTGGGAATCCTGCCCGGCACGGTAAAGCGCTTCCGGTTTGACCGGCCGGAACTCAAAATCCCCCACATGGGCTGGAATGAGGTGCGGCCCGCCCAGGCGCATCCGCTGCTTGAGGGTATCGAACCGGGCGATGAGTTCTATTTCGTGCACGGCTACTATCCGGCCCCGGCGTGCCGAGAACATGTCTACGCCCTAACCGACTACGAAACCGAGTTTGCCTCGGCGTTGGGGACGGGCAGCTACTTCGCCACCCAGTTCCATCCCGAGAAAAGCGGTCGAGTGGGGTTGCGGTTGTTGGAGAAGTTCTGCCAATGGCGAGGCGGGGGGAGCGCTTGAGTTTCCATAGGCCAATCGATTCCACGGTTCGCTCCAAGCATTCTCGAAGCATGACGGTTGAATAGCATGCGTATTTGCGAGAGAGGACACTCGTTGGACCCACAGAAATGCTGAGCAAACGCCTTGTTGCCTGCTTGGATGTGCGCGACGGCAAGCTCGCTAAGAGCGTCAGGTTCGTCGATACGAGAGACATCGGCGACCCGGTCGAAAAGGCACGGGAATACTACGCCGACGGGCTCGACGAGTTGGTTTTCTACGACATCACGGCGTCGAGCGACAATCGCTCAATCATGCTCAATGTTGTGGAGGCGGTGGCTCGGGAGGTGTTCATTCCGCTGTCCGTTGGTGGCGGTGTGCGGTCTGTGCGGGATGCCACCGATCTGCGTTTGGCCGGTGCCGAAAAGATCAACGTCAATTCGGCGGCGGTTAAACGACCGGCGTTGATCGCCGAGTGCGCGGAGGCGATTGGCGATCAAAACATCGTGCTGTCGATGGATATTCGCCGTGTCGAACTTTGCCAACGGTTTCCGTCCGGCTATGAAATCGTTGTCAACGGTGGCCGAACGCCGATGGGTATGGATGCGCTTGAGTGGGCCTTGCAGGGAGAGCGGCTCGGAGCCGGCGAATTGGTGGTCAATTCGATCGATGCCGACGGCACCCGGAATGGCTACGAATTACGGCTCACCGCCATGATTGCCGATGCCGTGCGCATTCCGGTCATCGCTTCGGGTGGTGCCGGTGAACCCCGCCATCTTCACGAGGTATTGGTCGAGGGGCGCGCGGATGCCGCCTTGGTGGCTTCGATGGTGCACTACGGCGACTATTCGGTGAGCGAGCTCAAGCGCTATCTGCACGAGCAGGGCGTAAAGATGCGCATGTCATGGTAGTGGGGCAGGGCAAGGTGGAGGCTCCTGGGGGAAACTCTGATTCATTCGATAGAGCAGCATTGAACTATTCGTAAGCTATCGATTTTATTAAATTGGATACCGCTACTACAGGATTGATGAGAGGTTCCCCAGGGAAATTTGGGTAACTGTGTGAAAGCGATTGCCATTGAAAAAGGCCGACTCCGTTGGGGTGAGGCGCCCGAGCCGGAGGCTGGTCCCGGCTTGGTGAAAATCGCGGTTCGCGCCAGCGCCGTGAATCGCGCCGACCTCATGCAGGCGCTCGGGCGATATCCGCCGCCCCCCGGGGCCAGTGATATACCGGGCTTGGAATGCTCGGGCGTAGTGGTTGAGGTGGGCGAACACGTCAAAAGGGTTGTGCCGGGCGATGCGGTCTGCGCCCTGTTGGCCGGCGGTGGCTATGCGGAAACCGTCGTCGCTCCCGCCGGCCAGGTGCTGCGCATTCCCAAGGGCATCGGGCTGTTGGAAGCGGCGGCCCTGCCCGAAGTTTTCGCCACCGCCTATCTCAACCTCTATGGCGAAGCCGGCCTCATGACCGGCGAGCGGGTGCTGCTGCACGCCGGGGCGAGCGGCGTGGGCACCGCCGCGATTCAACTCTGTCGCGAGAGCCGCAACCCCTGTTTCGTCACCGTGGGCAGCCGGGCCAAGTTGCAACGATGCCTAGCTTTGGGTGCCGCGGGCGGCGCAATCCGCCACCAGGAATCCTTCGCCGACCAAATGGCGGCCTGGACCGGGGAAGAGGGTTTCGACGTGATTCTCGACCCGGTGGGTGCCGGCTACCTCGCCGCTAACCTGGCCAGCCTGCGCTTGGATGGTCGCCTGGTCTTGATTGGGCTGATGGGCGGGGCGGTGGCCGAACTGAATATGGGTCTTCTCTTGATGAAGCGGTTGCGCGTCGTCGGTTCCACGCTCCGTGCGCGTAGTATTGCGGCCAAGTCGGCGGTGATGGACGGCTTGCAAAGGGACGTTTGGCCGAAAATGGAGAGGGGCGCCATTCAACCCATTATCGAAACCGTTGTGCCGATGCCCGAGGCGCAACGGGCTCACGACCTGATTGCCGACAACGATACGGTCGGCAAGGTATTGCTGGAGTTGTAACGACTCGCCTCGCCGCTAAACAAGGGAATCAAGCTGCCTCTCCAGGGCGGTAAGCGTCGCGCGGGCGTCGGCGGCCCGGTTGCGCTCTTTTTCGACCACCGGCGGCGGTGCCCTCCGCACGAAGTTCTCGTTGCTCAATTTCGCCTTGATGCGTTCGAGCCCCGCTCGCGCGCGGTCGATTTCCCGGCCGATGCGGGTGCGCTCGGCTTCGATATCGATCAGACCGGCGAGCGGCACCATCACCCTGAGATCGCCAACTAGGGCCAGCGCATTGGCGGGCGGCCGCTCGCCGGGTGGCAACCAGTCGACCGCGCCCACCTTGGCCATGCGCCGCAACAATGGCCGTGTCGCCGCCGCCAGGTCGCGGTCTTGCTCGCCGCCCCCCTGCAGCAACACTTCGATTTCCCTGCCCGGCTTGATGCCCGCTTCGCCCCGGATATTGCGCAATGCGGTCACGACGCCCTTCAGCCAATCGATAGCCGCCTCGGCCTGTGAATCCGAGGCCAACTCGTCGCTGTGCGGAAAGGGCTGCAACATGATGCTCGGCTCCTCTCTGCCGAACAGGGGCGCCAGGTCGCGCCATATGGCCTCGGTGATAAACGGCAGGATGGGGTGCGCCGCCCTGAGCAGGAGTTCGAGCACCCTTAGCAGCGTGTGGCGCGCTCCGGCCTGCAGCGCCGGATTGGCGTCGGCGTCCCACAGCAGGGGCTTGGTGAATTCCAAATACCAGTCGCAGTATTCGCGCCACGCGAATTCGTGGAGCGCATTGGCGTATAGATCGAATCGGTAGGTGTTGACGGCGAGATGGCAATCGTCCACCAGACGCTTCGCGCGCGACAGGATCCAGCGATCCGCCAGCCCAGGTTCCGCCGTGCCGTCCGGCGGCTTTTCGCCGGTGTTCATCAACACGAACCGCGCCGCGTTCCAGAGTTTGTTGCAGAAGTTGCGGTAGCCCTCCGTGCGGCTCAGGTCGAAGCGCACGTCGCGGCCGGTGGAGGCCAGCGCGCAGAACGTAAAGCGCAGCGCGTCGGTACCGAACGAAGGAATGCCGTTGGGGAAGTCTCGGCGGGTGTCCTTTTCAATACTGGGCGCCATATGCGGCTGTGTCAGGTTTGCCGTGCGCTTTTTCACCAATTCCTCAAGTCCGATGCCGTCGATGAGATCGAGTGGGTCGAGTCCGTTGCCCTTGGTCTTGGACATTTTTTCGCCCTTGGCGTCGCGTACCAGGCCATGGATATAGACCTTGCGGAAGGGCACTTCCCCCGTGAACTTCAGGGTCATCATGATCATGCGCGTAACCCAGAAGAAGATGATGTCGTGGCCGGTTACCAAAACATCCGTCGGATGAAAGCGCTTCAGGTCGCGGGTTTGCCGTGGCCAGCCGAGGGTGGCGAAGGTCCAGAGGGCGGAGGAAAACCAGGTGTCGAGAACATCCTCATCCCGCCTCAGGGCGACGCTGTCATCAAGGCTTCCCTTGCGGCGCGCCTCATGCTCGGTTCGGCCAACAAAGACATTGCCGTCGGCGTCGTACCAGGCGGGAATGCGGTGCCCCCACCAAAGTTGCCGGCTGATGCACCAGTCCTGAATTTCGCGCATCCACGCAAAATAAATGTTGGCGTATTGTTTGGGCACGAATTCGATGTTGCCGTTGCGGACGGCGTCCACGGCGGGTGCGGCGAGCGGTGCGATCTTCACGAACCACTGATCGGTCAGCCAGGGTTCGATGACCGCTTGGGAACGGTCGCCCCTCGGCACCGTGGGTCGATGGTCCTCAATCTTGTCGAGCAGGCCAAGTTCCCGCAGGTCGGCGACGATTTGCCGACGCGCCACGAATCGATCAAGGCCCCGGTAGGCGTCCGGCGCATTGTCGTTGATGGTGGCCTCGGCCGTAAAAATATTGATGAGCGGCAGGTTGTGCCGGGCGCCTATCTCTTTGTCGTTGAAATCGTGTGCCGGGGTGATCTTGACGCAGCCCGTGCCGAACGTCGGATCCACATGGTTGTCGGCGATGATGGGAAGGGTGCGGCCAACCAGCGGCAGTGTTGCGGTTTTGCCGATGAGGTCGTGATAACGCTGGTCATGCGGATGCACCGCCACCGCGGTGTCGCCGAGCATGGTTTCCGGGCGGGTGGTTGCGACGACCAGATAAGCCTTGCCATCGCGGGTTTTGATGCCGTTTTCCAAGGGGTAGCGGAAGTGCCAGAGATGGCCATCTTCCTCATGGTTTTCAATTTCCAGGTCGGAAATGGCCGTTCCCAGTTCCGGATCCCAGTTGACGAGCCGTTTGCCCCGGTAGATCAATCCATCGTCGTAGAGGCGCACGAACACCTCGATGACGGCGTTCGCAAACCCTTCGTCCAGGGTGAATCGGTTGCGGGACCAATCCAGCGAAGAGCCCAGGCGCCGCAACTGTTGGGAAATATTGCCGCCGGAGTGCTCCTTCCACCGCCAGACCCGCTCCACAAAGGCCTCGCGCCCGATCCCCCGCCGTGATTTGCCCTCGGCGTGCAACTGGCGCTCGACGAGCATTTGCGTCGAGATCCCGGCGTGGTCGGTGCCCATTTGCCAGAGTGTGCGACGGCCGTTCATACGGTGGTAGCGAACAAGGGCATCCATCAGCGTGTGCTGAAAGGCATGCCCCATGTGCAGGCTGCCGGTTACGTTGGGGGGTGGGATGGCGATGCAATAGCTGTCGCCGTCGCCGGTGGGCGCGAAATAGCCGGCGGCCTCCCAGTTCTCGTACAGGCTGCGCTCTATGGCATGGGGATCGAAACTGCGCTCCACGTCAACCCGCTTCCCAGTCGTCCAGTTCGTGGTGGAACAGCGGATAGCCCTGGTTCCGGTAGTGGCGATAGCGTTCCCGGCCGTTCGCGCGTTTTTCGCCGATGACGATTTCCGCCACCCGGTCGAACCAACCCGGAAACGCCGGCACCTCGTCAGTCAGGTTGATGAGCAGCCCGTCGGTCGGCAAATCGTCCCGCGCGTCCGTCCACCGGCCGATGACCACGGGCGCACCCTCGGCCGCGGATGCGCCGAGACAGCCGTGCGGAATCAGGCGGTGCGGTGGATAGACCCACAATAGCTCATCGAGTTCGCGAGCCTGCTCATCGGTGGCGGTGTGCAGATAGGATGGGTGGCCTTGTCGCAGCGCCTTGGCGGCCAGCCGACAGGCGAAGCGGTGCAGGGCGGTTTGCTCCATATCCTGGAGAATGTAGAAATCGACCCGCGTCACGCCGTGGCATCCAGCAGATATTTGAACAGCAGGGCAACCGGACGACCCGTTGCGCCCCGGGCCCCGCCGCCGAAGGCGCTGCCCGCCACATCCATGTGCGCCCACCTGTAGTTTTCGGCAAAGCGCGCCAGGAAGCAGGCGGCGACGATGCTGCCGCCGCCATCGCCGCCGACATTGGCCATATCGGCGCAATCGCTGTCGAGGCCGGACTGGTATTCCTGCCAGAGCGGCATTCGCCAGGCTCGGTCACCGGTCCATTCACCGGCGGCGAGCAGGGCATCCGCCAGAGTATCGTCGTTGGCGTAGACAGCGCTGGCGTGATGGCCGAGCGCGGTGATGCAGGCACCGGTAAGGGTCGCCACATCGATGACAGCCCGCGGCTTGTAGCGATTGACGTAGGATAGGGCATCGCACAGCACCAGCCTGCCCTCGGCATCCGTGTTCAGTATTTCCACAGTTTTGCCGGAATGGGTGCGTACGATGTCGCCGGGGCGGGTCGCGTTGCCGTTGGGCATATTTTCCGCCGCCGCCAGAATGGCAATGAGGTTGACCGGTAACTCCGCCGCCACGGCCGCCCGGGTTGCGCCAAGCACCGATGCGGCGCCGCACATGTCGAATTTCATGCCGATCATGGCCCTGGGTGTCTTCAGGCTGATGCCGCCGGTATCGAACGTAATGCCCTTGCCGACCAGGACAATGGGCGGCGCCTTGGCCTTGCCGCCCCGGTAGTTGACGACAATGATGCGCCCCGGCTTGGCACTGCCCTGGGTAACGGCCATAAAGGCGCCCATGCCCAACTCCGCTATGCGTCGCTCACCCAGGCTGCCTACGGAAACGTTGGATACGCGACCAAGCTTGCGCGCTTCTTTCAAAAGGAAGTTGGGGTCGCAGATGTTGGGTGGCTGATTGCCCAGGTTGCGGGCGAGTTCAAGGCCCTCTCGCAGCGCCTGCGCTTCCCGAACGGCGCGCGCAACGGCGGCTTTGCCCCGCGCATCGGTATGGAATTGGAGGCGGGTCGGGCGCGTGCCCTCGGTGCTGGATTTGTGAGTCTGAAATCGATACAGCGCAAGGGATAGCTCATAGGCACCGACGAATGTCCGCCAGTGGCGGTCGCGACCCTTGACCCGCGCCGGGGCGAGGCCCCAAACGGCGTTGCGCAAACCGGAATCGCAGAGCTTCGCGAAGTCTGCCGCAACGGCTCTCGCCACCTTCCGAAACGCCTTTTCCTCGACATCGCCGTCGGCCCCGCCCGCCACCAAAATGCGTTTCACGCGGCTGTCCGCGGGGAGCCGCACCGTCAGGTTGGCGCCCGCCTTATCTTTGAAATCCTGGGTTGCCGCGTCGAACAACTCGCTCGCATTCAGCTCCGCGGCCGTTCGCCTTGCGGTCTCCAGGCTGCCGATCAGACAGTGTGTCGCGGCGGCCAGGCTGCCGGTCTTTGTCGAATACTTCATAATCCCACCACTCAGGTTAACCGGCGATTCTAAGGCATGGTTGCTGCCAGGTATATCAACCGGGAACTGTTGGCGGTGTTCGCGGTTACCGCATTGGTGCTGTTGGTGGTGGCTGTGGGCGGCCGGTTTATCGGCTACCTGCAGGATGCGGCGGCGGGGAAATACGCCGCCGAGGGCCTAATCGACATTCTGCGGTTGCGGATGCCGGGCTTCCTGCAATTGCTGTTGCCCTTTGCATTCTACATCGCCCTGTTGCTGACGTTCTCCCGCCTGCATGCCGAGCGGGAAATATGTGTCCTTCAGTATGGTGGCTTGAGCCCCAACCGACTCTTGGTGTGGGTCGCGGCCCCGGTTGCGATAATGGTGGCTGTGACGGCTTGGTTGTCGTTGCGGGTTACGCCCGCGAGCAATGCGGAACTCGTGGTCGTCATGTCGGAACAGCGCACCCGCAACGCCTTCGAGGCGATTGCTCCGGGCGTGTTCAATGTGTTTGATCGAGATAGCCGGGTCATCTATACGGAGGCCGTCAGCGAGGACCGGGCCAAGCTGACCAACGTGTTCATATCGGAATATCGGGCCGGTCAACCGGTGGTCACGGTCTGGGCGGGAGAAGGTCGGCAATATCTGGACGAGCGCACCGGCAGCCGCTTCCTGGTGCTTAGGGATGGGCGACGCTATCTGCGCAGCAGCGGCGGCAGGGACTTTCGCATCACCCGTTTCCAAACGTTGAGCCAGCGGCTGGCCGAGGACAGGCAACCCGCGCGGCGCGTTGGGGAAGATGCCCTATCCACCGCCGATCTTTGGCGGCGTGGCGACCCCCGGGCACTGGCCGAGTTGCACTGGCGTCTGGCCATGCCGGTCTTTTGCCTGGTAAGCGCGTTGCTGGCGATGGGAATTGCGCGGGCACAGCCACGCCGGGGCCGGTTTGCGCGGATGGTTCCCGCTGTGCTGCTGTTGCTGGCCTATTACTTCTTTTTGCTCGGCAATCAGCGGGCGTTGCTCGCGGGTCTGCTGCCGCCGCCGCTTGGTTTGTGGCCGACGCATGTCCTGTTCTATGTGGTGGGGTCGGTTTTCTTCGCCCGCACCGGCAAACCGGTTTTGGCAAATTGACCACTCAGGCATTGGTTCGCGGCTAATTTTCGGGCGTCGTCATGCTTGACGGGAACCGCTGATGCCAATAAAGATGCTAAGGAAGGTCTGAACAAGTCGATAAAACGGCATCAGGCCACTCGTAAGCTATTGATTTTATTAATTAGGATACCGAGACCATAGGATTGATCAGAGGTTCCCTAAGTAAGTGGTTGCGTCGTCGGGCGATCTTGCGGGGGTTCATTTCTGAGATTCGAGGAGCGTGTACGCCGGAGTCACCATCTCTTCTCGATAGGAAAGGCGTAATAGAAATCGTTAACCTACTATTTCACGACGCATTCCGACACCAACCTGCTGGTCACCGTGCTGAAGCTCATCGTGCTCTTCGCCACCCTTGGGCTGTTCACTTGGGGAGCTGGGTACATGATCCTATTCGAGCGCGAGACCAACGATGCTCAGGACAACTTGTACACCGGGAGTGAGGGCGGATTGTGGCGGGATCTATTCAAGCGTGAGACCGACAATGCTCAGGACAACCGACGCAACGCAAGCAATACCTATGGCCTAGTGCCCTATCCGGAAAATGCACCCCTTCGACGATTTGCCCGATGAAGCGATTCGAACGCTATCTTTGCCGAACAGTGCTTTTAACCACTGGTGCGGTGTTCCTAGTATTCCTCGGCTTGTTTTCCGTTTTCGCGCTGGTGGAGGAAATCGGCGAGGGCAAAACGGGCTATACGCTGATGGAAGCCTTGGCATACGTGGCCCTAACGCTGCCGAGGCGAGGTTACGAACTGGTGCCCTACACGGTGTTCCTGGGAAGTCTCATCGGGCTCGGCCATTTGGCGAGTCGTTGGGAACTGGTCTCGCTGATCACGGCGGGGGTTTCGGTTTACCGGCTTTTCGTGGGGCTGGCGTGGGTGGTTTTGGGAATTACGCTGGCTGGTGTCGCCCTTGGCGAGTGGCTCGCGCCGGCAGCCGAATCGCGGGCGGAAGCACGTAAAGCGCGGATCTTGCGCGGAGACGAGACGATTGCAATGTCCCGCTGGTACCGCGAAGGCCCGCTTTATATGCGTGTCGACGCCCTTTCTCCCGAGGGCGACCTCGTTGCTGTCCGCCAGTATCGGCTGGATGAATCGGGTGCGCTGCAATGGATAAGGGAGGCGGCCAAGGCCACCTATGTGAAGGACGATGGCCCGCACTGGTTGCTGCGAGATGTGGTTGAAACCCGCATCGGTGCCGCCGGGGTTGAGGTCGAGCGTCTGCCGGAGGTGCGCTGGCCAGGCATGATCGATCCACGGTTGCTGGGCGAACAGGCGTTGGTGGATCCGCGCCGCCTATCGATTGGCAATCTGATGTATCGAATCGACTATTTGGGGCGGGAGGGGCTCGACACCACCGGGTATCGGCTGGCGTTCTGGAGCAAATGCCTGCAACCGGTGGCCACCCTTGCCCTGGTGCTACTTGCGCTCTTCATCGTGCTCGGGCCATTGCGTGAAGTGAGCATGGGTGTCCGCATTAGCGCCGGTATCATCATTGGGCTCTGCTTCAAATACCTTCAGGATCTGTTTGCTCCGATGAGCTTGGTTTATGGACTGGAACCTCCGGTTGCGGTGGCGCTGCCCATCCTGGCTTGCTGGATTGTGGGGATTTGGGGTTTGCGCCGGGCTGGCTAGGGGTCTGCGCCGTAGGAAATCAGTTGTTCTGCGGCACAGGCTGCTAGCCTGAATTGAGCCGCGAAGGGTGCACAAGCGCCTTGTGGTGAAGTCAGGCGCCAAAATGAGAATCGCCGGCGACATAAACGACACGGCTTCCGCTCAGGATATCCGGCCAGGTTCTGCGCCCCGGCTCGAACAGGGCCCACCAATAGCCGACCCCCAATGCGGCCAACGCAAGCATCGCTCCGAAGAAGCGCACCGTCGCCTGATTGAGGGTAACGCGCCCGCCGCCACTCGACACAAGTTGCAGCCGCCAGGCGCGCATGCCCGCGGTCTGGCCGGCCCGCATCCAAAACCAGGCGAAAAAGACGAAGGCCTCCAGCAACAGTGTCGATTGCACCAAGGCGCCCAGCACGGCTTCCCCGTTGTTGGCGATAACCATGACCAGGAGTGTGATCATCCAAAGCGCCAGTACCAGCAGGCCGTCGTAGACCATCGCGGCTAGACGGCGCGGCAATCCCGCCGCGTGATGTTGCAACGCTTGCGAATTGGCGGGCATTCGGCTCTTGGTCAAAAACTGGCGCCACCATCCCGCACTTGCGCCCCGACGCCGCAGAACTCGTCGGTTTGCATGGCCGCGATGGTGTCGGGGTCGCTGCAATTGGCCCAGGTTCGTTGTCCGCAGGGTAACCGCAGAGCGATATTCGCCACTTCTGGACCCTCCGCGCCGTGCAGGACGCAATAGCCCTCCACTTCGGCCGAACCGCGATACTCCGCCACAACCTCGCGGGCGGGCGCATCCGCATCCACGGCATCCTGTGGATTGGCGTGTTGAAAGCCGGCGCTCGACGGCTCCGTGGAATAGATGCCGATGGCGTGGCCGCTCAAAAAGCCGCCGTTCGCGGTGACCAGGGCCTTGGCACCGGACGCTTCGCGCAACAGCTCCGCAGTACGGGCGATAGAGTGCATGACGTAGTTGTTGAGTGGGCCGCCCGCAAAGGTGAGGCCACCGGTTACCGTTGGCGGCCGTGCCGGATCGAGGCCGAGTTCCGCGGCGGCCACCTGCACGGCGATGGGAAAACAACTGTAGACATCGACAAAATCAAAGTCGTCCACGGTGAGATCGGCCAATTCCAGGGCGCGCCGGCCGGCGAAGCGAATGGCGGGCGAGCGGAAAAAGCAGTCTCGGTTGGAAGCCAAATAATGATCGTCGGCCTCGGTGCCCACCCAAGGATAAATCCATCGACTGCGCGGGATGCGCAGCGCCGATGCCTTGGCTTCCGAACACAGGATCAGGGCGGCGGCCTGGTCGACATTGTTGTTGGCGTTCATCAGCTTCGGATAGGGAAAGGTCACGGTCCGGTTCCTTGGCGACGGGGTGCGAATCTCCTCGGCGGACTTGGCTTCGCGAATCCAGGCATGGGGATTGCGTGCGGCCACCTGGCTGAACCCCGCCCACAACTCCGAAATGCGCCGCAAATGGGCGTCCACGCTCTCGCCGAGATGGTGGCGTCGTGCTGTCTCGAAAATGGCGTAGATCTGCGATGCCCGGCGTATGCCCAGGGCGTTTTCCGACGGATGACCCATTGGCCCGTCCGTGCCGATATACCGGTCCGGTGTGCCCTTGATACGGCGCCATTGCAACTTCACCCCGGCCCGGCGCGCTCTAGCCTGACTGTAGCCGCATTCCGCGCCGGTCATAACGATGACATCGTGCTTGCCCGCCTGAATGTCGAGCGCCGATCGGTTGAGCACCTTTTGCACATAGTTGCCGCCGAATGGTGTCAGGGCCGTTTCCGCACGGGTGTTGCCGATGGCTTCGCATACGGCGCCGGCTGGATTTTCATATCGCCAAAACCCGCGAATCACCCGCACGGAGCCGGCCTGCCGCAATAGCTCGGCACTGTCGGCGTCCGCCGCCGCCGCCCGCACGGCGTCAATCATCAATTCTATGGGTTCCCGTGCCGCGAGCGGGTCGTCCGAACGCTGTTCGAGTTGGCTGATGCCGACCAGGATGGGCCTGTTCACCGATTAACTCCTTTCATTCCAGGCGGGGCATGATACCTTGGTACGGGCTTCTGGAAATATGGGAACGATTCGATGGAAAATCCCGAGTTCGATGGACGACCATTTGGGGGCGAGATTTAAGATGAGCGGCCAAAAAGCAGGCGAGGCGCGGGCACCCGGCCCCACGTACCAAGAGGCGATTCTGCGGGACAACTCACCCCCACCGGTGCCGTTTCTGGAGTACTCCTACGAATTTGTCGGGGATGAGAATATCCCCTACAGCCACTATACCTCGAAGGAATACCTCAACCGGGAGTTCGAGAAACTTTGGCCCAATGTGTGGCAGATGGCCTGCCGTGAGGAACATATCCCGGAACCCGGCGACTACCATGTCTACGATATCGGCCACCTTTCCGCTCTCGTCGTGCGCACGGAACCCGGCGCAATCAAGGCGTTCTACAATGCCTGCATGCACCGCGGCACCGCGTTGAAAGACCGGGAGTCCTCCGGTTTTTGTCAGAATTTCAAATGTCCCTTCCACGGTTGGGTTTACGCCCTCGACGGCACCCTGATTGAAGTGCCCGAGGACTGGGACTTTCCCCACGTCAGCCAGGCGACCCATAGCCTGCGCGAGGTGCGGGTGGGTTTGTGGGGCGGCTTTGTCTTCGTCAACTTCGATGACGACGCCGAGCCGCTGGAGGCTTTTCTGGGTGTGCTGCCGGAGCATTTCAAAGACTTCCGCATTGAAGACCGCTACATTGAAACCCACGTATGCAAGCGGTTGCCGGTGAATTGGAAGGCGGCGGAGGAAGCCTTCATGGAGGCCTATCACGTTAAGGAAACCCACGCCGGCGGCACGGACTATTCAGAGCCCATCACCACCTACGATGTGTTTCCGGACAACGTAAACCGCTTCATTCACACCGTCGGGTCGCCCAATCCACGTCGCCCGACGCCGCTCTCCGAACAGGAATTGCTTGAGCAACTGTGGGGACGGCGCGGGTCGACGAACGGTGAGGGCGTACCCGATCTGCCGGAGGGCATGACGGCCCGGGATTTCTACGCCAACATTGTCAAGGAGGAACTCGGCCAACGCTACGAGCAGGACTTTTCGCACTACTCCACGGCACAGACACTGGATTCCATCGAGTACTTTCTGTTTCCCAATCTTTTCGTGTTTCCCGGTTTGTCGCTGCCCATGGTGTACCGCTTCCGGCCCGATCCGGAGGATCCGGACCATTCGCTGTTCGACCTCTATTTCCTGCGGCCGAAACACCCGGAGAAGGAATCGCCTCCACCGCCCGACCCGATTTATCTGGATGTGGACGACAGCTACACCAAGGCGGAGGGTCTCGGTTGGCTGGGTGTGGTGTATGACCAGGACACCGACAACATGGCCGCGCAAACCAGGGGATTCAAAACCTGCCGCCGTGGTTCGCAGACACTCGGCAATTATCAGGAAGTGCGCATCCGGCATGTGCATCAGCGCGTCGAGGATTACCTCAAATGAGCCAATGCAACTCCTCACAGAACTCCCGTAGGCCGTCCGGCCATGCGAGATCGACGACTCTTCCTTGTTTCAATCGCGGTCAGAAGGTGGCGTTGCCGTTATCCGCTATCCGACACACGGACTTGCACCGCGCCATCCACCACGCGGGTGTCGAAACATCGGATCGGCAGGCGGGTGAGGCGTCCCACCGGCTCGCCCGACTCGAGCTTGTAGCGCATGCCGTGCACCGGGCAGATGATGTAGCCGTTGCGGACGCGGCCAAGCGTTAGCGGCTCATCCTGGTGGGAGCAGCGATTCTCCACCACAAAGCAGTCGCCGCCCGAGTTGCAGACGAGCAGCTTTAGGCCACCGTGTTCGACAGCCCGGCTTTTGTTGGGTGGAATGTCCGCCACTTTGGCGATGGTCTGATAGTCGCTCATTCGGAAATCGCGGACGAATCAATTTTCAGGCCGATGGTATTGGTGTTGCCGGTTTGAGTCACGCTAAAATCCGGGGAGGCGGCACCAATGGAGAGGAAAGATAGGGAAGGGAACGTCAATCTGTCGGGGTTGGATCCCATTCGGGATCCGTTCGGCACCGGCTGAGCACATAGTCCTCGAATGTCGGAATGGGCGGGACGACCCAGTGGTCCCTGTCGATGGTCAAGACGCCGGCGTGGAGCAACCCGTTCAGGCAGTCTGCTCCGTTGGAATAAGCGCCCCGGGCTTCGTCGTCAGTGGGCAGCTTGCGGAAGATCTCCTTGATCCGATCCTTGGCATCCGACTCGTTGACCCGCCGTCCGCCTCCGATCTTCCGGAATATTTCCCCGACCACCCTCGTCGGCATCTTGGATGCCTTCAGTCGGGCTTGGTAGTAGTCGTCGCGTAGCCGGTCGCCTTCCCGCACAGCCTCCTTTGGAGCCACCGTTTCAAGTGAGGGGTCATCCGCTCGGGACAGCGCTATCCAGGCACCGCGCAGGTAGTTGTGCAGGTGCACCGGCCAGCCGTCAGACGCCTTGGCGAGTGTCTGCGCCCATTCGTCAAGGGCCACCTCGGAAGACGGCAGGCCGAATTGGGACAGGGTGCCATCCAGCGTTCTCCGGGCGCACTCCAGCGCTTCGGGGCTGGACAGAGCATCCAGCACAATGCGGTTCCCCGCCCCCAAACGGGATATCCCCGCATCGTCCAGTGCCTCGGTGCTGTCGGAGAGTCCGGCGCAGACCAGAAGCACGGGGAGGTGCTGCTGCGTATGAAGGTCGAACAGAAACTTCGCCCCGGGTGTGTTCGGGCGAACGTTCTGCACTTCATCGACGAACACCAGGACGCTGCCCTTGGGTTTCGCTCCGTTCGATCCGAAAAGATTTTGAGTTTGCCACGCGGATGTGAGCCGAGGCGGGGCCTCGACCTGCTGCTCGGCTCTGCGGCCCTTGAAGATGTTAAGATTCAGAAAAAATTCTCTGCCCCTGGTTTTGGTGATTCGGGCATCGGCGGGCTCGACTTCGTACAGCGCCTGCGCGATGCCCCAAAAAGCGCTCTGGGCGTCGGCCTCATCGGGAACCCCGGTCAGCACCAGCGGCATCAGCCCAAGTTCCGGCAGCCGTCTAGCGACCTCCTCGATCATGGCGGTCTTTCCCACTCCGGGCGCCCCTTCAATGAGAAGGGTTTTCCCGGGGGGACCATCGGGCGGAAGCCGTTTCGCCACACTCATCACCCGCCTGATTTCGGCCTCCCGACCCACGAACACGTCCGGGGAGCCGCGTTCGCTCCCGTCATCCTTCTCCGCAAGGGCAACCCGAATCTCGTTCATGTCCGAAGGGTTTCAATAGGGGCCGAGTCGGCTGTCATTATATTGTCGAGGTGGTCTGGCTGCCACCACCGATCTGAACAGAGTGCTTTAGGGAACCTCTGATTAATCCTGTATTTAAGGAATAATAATCAATAAAATCAATATATTATGATTTCCTCAATAGTGCTCTGTTGATTTGTTCAGCCCTTCCTTAACTTTATCGATTGGGATCTGGCATACACGCCGAGTGATCTGAACTCGGCCGATTGGGACAAGCTTGATAGGTTCAACAAGTTTCTACTTGAGGAGCGGATCGTTGTTGGCGGCGGGAGCCGCTTTGTTGTGACGGATGGTTTGCAGCAACGAGATATTGACGACACGTTGTCACGTGTAGAACGCGCAATGCGAAGCCTTTGATTGTTGGCGATCTGAAACATGGCGCTCACGATCTAAGCATCCTGTTATCGCGCAGCAGCCGGGCTTGGGGGCTTGTTGACGTAGGAGCAGGGGGTAACCTAGGACGAGGCGGCGGGTGCGACCCCTGTGGGGCAATCGACCGCGTAGCGCCTGCGCGACGTTTTCGATTTCATCCACCCACTCCGGCAGATAGAGTGGGCTTGATGCCGACTTTGATAGGGCACCATGTATCCGACCCTTTGACGGAAGGATTAACTGCTGGGACGATCGACACTAAGCCCTGAGACTGCGGATTCTTCACCTGGTAGCGTACGATACCCTCGGTTACGCCGTTCCGGCTATTTCATCCGGTAGCGGATCGGCAGGCTCTTCAGACCGCCGACAAAGATCGACTGGGTATATCGCGGCTCGCCGTTCAATTCGATGTGGTCGAGGCGCCGCAGCAGTTCCCTGTACAGGATGCCCAGTTCCAGTTTGGCCAGGTGCTGGCCAAGGCACACATGCACACCGAAACCGAAGGCCAGATGACCGGCATCCCGGCGGTCGACGCGGAACTCGAAGGGCGCGTCGAAAACGCGTTCGTCGCGGTTCGCCGACGGGTACCAGAGCGCGCAGGCCTCGCCCTCCGCAATGTCGATGTCGCCAACCCGGCAGTCGGCCGTTGCCGTGCGCATGAACTGCCGCACCGGGGTCACCCAGCGGATGATCTCGTTCAGCGCGGTGGCCATGTGGCGACCCGGGTCGGCGCGCAGCTTCGCCATCTCGTCGGGATGATCGATCAGCGCCAGCAGGCCGCCCGCCATGGTGGAACTGGTGGTGTCGTGGCCGGCCGTGGCGATGATGATGTAGTAACCGTTGGTCTCGAACTCGGGAACGGGTTCGCCGTCGATCCTGGCATTGGCGATGACGCTCGCCACATCGTCCGTGGGATTTTCACGGCGGCGGCGGCCACGACACCCTGTATGGCGGCGAGGGCTCGGACACCTTCGTGTTCGCGGCGGGGGACGGCTCCGCCCATGTCGCCGATTTCGAGGCGGGCGAGACCATCCGGATTTCCGGTGTGCCCGGCGGGTTCGCGGGTCTGGTCATTGAGCAGATCGGGGACAACGCCGTCATCCGCCATGGCGACGGCGACACGATCACCCTGCAGGGTGTGTCGGCGGATTCGCTGGGCGCGGACGACTTCGAGTTCCCCGCGGCCGGGAACGCCCCGCGGGACGGCGGCGACGGCGACCCGCGGGGCGCGCTCCCCGGCGATGTTCCGAGCGGCAACGGCGGTGGCGGCGGCGCTCCACAGGGCGCGTCCCCCGGCGATGTTCCGAGCGGCAACAACGACGGTGGCGTCGCTGCGCAGGTCGCGTCCGTCGGCGACGCGACGACCGACGATTCCAGCGGCGGGGGCGGGCCGCGCGGCGGCAGCGGCGACGACACCCTGGACGGCGGCGCCGGCGACGATGTGCTGAGGGGCCGCGCGGGCGACGACACACTGAACGGCCACGGGGGCGACGACACCCTAGGGGGCGGCAGGGGCAACGACACCCTGGACGGCGGCGGCGGCGGCGACACCCTTCGGGGTGCCCGAGGCGACGACATCCTGACCGGCGGCAGGGGTTCCGACACCTTCGTGTTCCGGTCGGGGGACGGCGGCGACACCATCACCGATTTCGGGGAGGGCGACCGGATTCGTCTGGACGGGGTCTCGGTCGGCTTTGGGGCGCTTGATATCCGTCGGGACGGCACCGACACCGTCATCCACCACGGGACCGGCGACACGATCACCCTGCGGGGCGTGTCGGCCGACTCCCTGGGCGCGGACGACTTCCTGCTCCCCGACGCGGCCCCGGGCCTTCCCGGCACCCAAGGAAGCCCGCCCGCGCAAGGCGCCGGCCAGAAGGCGACGCCTCTCCCGGGCGGCACCGGCCAGGCCCAGACCCCGAACAAGCCACACGGCGCCGGCCAGAGCCAGAGGGTGACGACCCCCCACGACGACGACTGGGATGGCGAGGGCACCGGGCACACCGTACATAGAGGCACTGACGACGGCGACATCCTGCACGGGTCTGGTGTCCTGCTCGGCGGCAAGGGCGACGACACCCTGTTTGTGCAAGGCGACCATTCTTACGGCAGCATCCTGCATGGCGGTGCGGGCCGCGACACCCTGCATGGCGGTACGGGCGACGACACCCTGTACGGCGGCACTGGCGGCGGCTACTTGCTTGGCTATTTGGGTGACGACACCCTGTACGGCGGCACTGGCGACGACTACTTGTATGGCGGTGCGGGTGACGACACCCTCCACGGCGGTGCCGACGGCGACTACTTGCATGGCGGTGCGGGTGACGACACCTTTTACGGCGGCACTGGCGGCGACTACTTGCATGGCGGTGCGGGTGACGACACCCTCCACGGCGGTGCCGACCGCGACTACTTGTATGGCAACCAGGGCGACGACATCCTGTATGGCGGTGATGGCGACGACATTCTGATAGGCGACCGGGGCGACGATACATTCGTTTTCACCAACGACTCGTCGAGCAGTGGGGATGTCGACACGATTGTGGATTTCGGAGGCGGGGACACCATCCAACTTTCCGGCTTCACCGGCGTGGACGGCTTCAGCGATCTCGAGGGCAGAATCACCATGAGACACGGCGTCGAAACAGTCATCGACCTGACGGATGTGGGCGGCGGCCTGATCGTGCTTAGGCAGGTGGCTGCCGAGGAGCTGGATGCCAGCGACTTCGATTTCGGGTAAACCGGCCAAGCCCCAAGTACTCCATCACCCGAAATCCCTTTCGTTTGGGACTTATATACGCAAGCTACGGCCGCTATCCGCCCTTGTATATCTTTTGTGGCGAGCACCTGCTGTGTGCCCGTCTTCACGAGGCGTCGGACGGCTACGGGACGGCAGACGAGGGCGCCGCAACATGACCGAGGCTCCCGCCATCGGTGTGGTCGATCCAGACTGATGCGCCTGTCTTGGAAGGAGATTCGCGGTCGTGCGGTACATGGCTGGTGCCTGGGGAGAGACTCGAACTCTCACATGGTCTCCCATACCAGATTTTGAGTCTGGCGCGTCTACCGATTTCGCCACCCAGGCTTCTGGCGTTGACGGATTGAGCCGCCGCGCCGCGAATTATACCACCCCGGAGCGGAGGGAAGTAAAATGCTCTCCGGGGTTCGAATATCCAACGGAATTGACCACCCAAGCGTTGGTCGGACGCCAGTTTTCGGGCATTGCCACTCTATGGCGGGAACTGTTGAAATTGATGCGGCACCTGATCCGGGGGCTCCTTGCAAAAATCCGATTTCGCATACGATCTTCCCCAAGCCCTGATCGCCCAAAGGCCGCCGCCGGAGCGGGAGCAAAGCCGCCTGCTGTGTGTCGGGGAAAATACGCTGGAGCACCGGCGCTTCCATGATTTACCCCGGTTGCTGACACCCGGAGACCTCTTGGTGGTCAACGATACCAAGGTCATCAAGGCTCGGTTGCGTGGCCGCAAAGACAGCGGCGGTGCCGTCGAGCTTCTCGTTGAGCGCATCGAATCGGAATGGAAGGCGCTGTGCCAGGCTCGGCCGGGTAAATCGTTGCGGCCGGGTAGGTCGGTTACGGTCGGTGGCCATCCCATCGCCGTTCTTGAGCGCGAGGACGAATTCCACCGCCTGGAATTCCCGCTGCCGGTTGCCGAATTTCTTGAACGATACGGGGAAACGCCGTTGCCGCCCTACATCGAACGGCCCCCCGATCCAAACGACGACCAACGCTATCAGACGCTATACGCGACCCACCCCGGCGCGGTGGCGGCGCCCACGGCCGGCCTGCATCTTTCGGAATCGGTGTTTGCGGCCTTGGAAAAGCGCGGGATCGATGTGGCCAGGATTACGCTGCATGTGGGGGCGGGTACCTTTCAGCCCGTGCGCGTGGCGAACTTGAGCCGACATCGCATGCACGCCGAGCGCTATGCGATTTCGGAGGACGCGGCGCAGCGCATTCTTGCCTGCCGGGAACGCAGCGGTCGCGTCGTGGCGGTGGGAACCACGGTGGTGCGCGCCTTGGAAAGCTCGGTGTACGCCGGGGGCGGTATTGGTCCGGGGGCGGCGGAAACGCGCCTGTTTATCAGGCCCGGCCACCGGTTTCGCATCGTGGATGCATTGGTGACCAACTTCCACCTCCCGGAATCCACATTGCTTATGCTCGTTTGTGCATTCGCCGGCCACCGGCGCATCATGGCGGCCTACGCCGAGGCCGTCGCCCACGGCTACCGATTTTTCAGCTACGGCGATGCCATGTTCACCGAGCGCCATGAGGATGTTTGAGCTTCTCGCCACCCAGGGCGCGGCGCGGCGCGGGCGGCTTGCGACGGCGCACGGCGTCGTGGAAACACCCGTTTTCATGCCCTGCGGTACCTACGGCACGGTTAAGGCCATGACCCCGGACGCACTCCGCGCGGTGGGAACGCAAATCCTGTTGGGCAATACCTTCCACCTGATGTTGCGCCCGGGCGATGCGACGATTCGCAACCTTGGCGGCCTGCATCGTTTCATGAACTGGAACGGACCCATTCTTACCGACAGCGGTGGTTTCCAGGTGTGGAGTCTCGGTGCGTTGCGCCGTATCGACGCGGATGGCGTCGAGTTTCGCTCCCCGGTGAACGGCGACCGCGTTCGCTTGACACCCGAGCGGTCCATCGAAGTGCAACGCAACCTGGGTGCGGACATCGTCATGGTATTCGACGAATGCACGCCCTATCCGGCAACCGAGACGCAAGCCCGGGCTTCCATGGAACTTTCCCTGAAGTGGGCGATGCGCAGCAAGACGGCTTTCCCCGAGCCGGGGGCACTGCTGTTCGGCATCGTCCAGGGCGGCCTGTTCACCAGCTTGCGGCGGGCCAGCCTCGCGGGTTTGATCGACATCGGATTCGACGGGTACGCGATCGGCGGGCTTTCCGTTGGAGAACCGAAGGAAGAGATGGACGCGGTGCTGCAAAATCTCACCCCCCTGATGCCCGCGGACCGGCCGCGCTACCTCATGGGCGTCGGCACCCCGCAAGACCTGTTGCGTGCTGTCCTGGCCGGCATCGACCTGTTCGACTGCGTGCTGCCCACCCGCAACGGCCGCAACGGCCACCTGTTCACGAGCCGGGGTGTCGTGAAGATTCGCAATGCCCGGCACCGCAACGCCGATATTCCCCTGGACGCGGCATGCGCCTGCTACACCTGCGCCCATTTCTCCCGCGCTTATTTGCACCATCTCGACCGCTGCGACGAGCTGCTCGGTCCCATACTGATGACCCACCACAACCTGTTCTACTACCACGAACTCATGGGTCGATTGCGCGGGTCTATCGAAACGGGTACATTGCTCCGCCTCGCCAAAACCCTACTCGACGGTTGGAATACACAAGATGAGTTTGTTTGAGTTGGCCCATGCCGCCGATGCCGGTGCCGGGGGAGGTAATGCGGGCTGGATGAACCTCCTCTTTTTGGGCGGCTTCGTCCTCATCTTCTACTTTTTGCTCATTCGTCCCCAGAGCAAGCGCCGCAAGGAGCACGCCGCCCTCGTCGCGGGGCTTTCCAAGGGCGACGAGGTGATCACGGCGGGCGGCCTTGTCGGCAACATCACTAGGGTCGAGGATGATTTCGTGAAGGTGCGGCTCGCCTCGAAGATCGAGGTTCGCATTCAAAAATCCGCCGTCAGCGCCACATTGCCAAAGGGCACGCTGAAGTCGCTTGATGAGGCGGATTAACCCGCAACCGCAATTGGGCGGAGCACTAAGTCTCCGTTGACAACCCAACCCTAGGGAACCTCTGATTAATTCTGTAGCCACGGCATACAAGTCAATGAAGTTAATAGCTTACAAGTGGCTCAATGCTGCTCTATCGAATTGTTCAGACCTTTCCTAGGATTCGTAGGTGTAGTAGCCCGTGGCAAAAATCCCGCCGCATTTGAACAACGACGCATCCCGGCTGCCCGCATTGCCCGTCGCTCAAATATTCCCGACACTCCCGCTCCTCGCCCCTTGTCGGCCGGGCGCGGCTTGTCGCCCGCCCCTCGTCCCCCTCCCGGCGCGACGCGGGACTTTTTGCATGGGCCGGTAGGCGACCCATGCAAACGGGTCGTGGCGCGGGTCTGGTTGGCCAGGGTGTGCTTGGGGTGACGCAAGCCAGCCGGCGGGCACCCAATACATCCTCGCCGGCTCGCTATCTTTTTGTCCTCATCGTCGTTGCGATCGGCGCAATCTACGCCGCGCCCAACCTGTTTCAACCCGATCCGGCGCTACAGATCAAGCCGGAGGACACCGCCGTTACCGTCGGCCCGGCACTTTTGGAACGGGCCCGCTCCGCGCTTGCGGAAGCAAACATCGAGGTGATTGGCGCCGAGGTCGCCGATGGCTCGGTGTATGTGCGCCTGCCGGACGACGACAGCCAGTTGCGCGGGCGCGAAGTGGTCGTCCGGGCGCTTGAGACGCTCGACGAGCACTATGTGGTTGCCCTGACCCGCGCATCCACAACGCCGCAGTGGTTGCAGGATTTGGGCGCGAAACCCATGTCGTTGGGTTTGGATCTGTCGGGCGGTGTGCACCTGCTGTTGCAGGTGGATATGGGCAAGTTCCTGAGAGACCGCATGGTGAGCATGCAGGAAACCGTCCGCGACGCCCTGGTGGAAGCGCGGTTGCGCTATGTCGGGCGCGATTGGGTTGAGGGTACGCTGCTCAGGATTCCATTCCGCACCGCGGAGGTGCGCGATCAGGCCGCCGAGGTGTTGCGGGACAAGTTTGACGGATTCGCCATCGAGAGCCTGAACGAGACGGGAAGCTTCTTGCTGCAATTCACCATGACGGAGGAATATATCCAGGAACTGGAGGATTCCGCCATCTCCCAGAATCTCCAGAGTTTGCGCAACCGGGTCAACGAACTCGGCGTCTCCGAACCCCTGGTGCAACGCCTTGGGCGGGAGCGCATCGTGCTCGACCTGCCCGGTATACAGGATAGCGCCGAGGCCAAGCGCATAATCAACAAATTCGCCAATCTGGATTTCCGTCTGGTGGCGATGGGCAACGACCGCAGCGCCCTCACCGAAACCTATTCCCATCAGGGGGCGCCGGTGGTGCTGTTGCGGCAGAATATCGTCACTGGCGACCAGGTCATCAACGCCACCCAGAACTACGACCCCGAAACCGGCCAGCCACAGGTGAGCATCGAGTTGAGCAACGATGGCGGCATCAGTATGAACGAGGCCACCAGGGACAACGTGGGCCGCTCCATGGCGATCATCTTCATCGAGCAGAAGCCGCGCAGCCGCGTGCTGATGGTCGATGGCGAAGAGACCGTTGAGCGCTACACGGAAGAGGAGCGGCGGGTGATCAGCGTGGCGACCATTCAGTCGGCGCTCGGCTTCAACTTTCGCATCACCGGTTTGGATATCGGTGAGGCGCGCGATCTGGCGCTGCTGCTGCGGGCCGGGGCGCTGGCGGCGCCGATGTACATTGTCGAGGAGCGCACGGTGGGCGCGAGCCTTGGCGAAGAGAACATTGATCGGGGTCGGCAATCCGTGATGGCTGGATTCATTCTGGTGATGATTTTCATGCTGATTTACTACAAGGGTTTTGGGCTTGCCGCCGATCTTGCGCTGACCGCGAACCTGGTGTTGCTCATTGCCGTAATGTCGGTGCTCGGCGCGACCCTGACGTTGCCCGGCATCGCCGGCATCGTGCTCACCGTGGGCATGGCCGTGGACGCCAATGTGCTCATCTTTTCCCGCATCAAGGAGGAGTTGCGGAACCGCGGCCCGCAGCAGGCGATACAGGCGGGCTTCGACCGCGCGATTCTGACCATCCTGGATGCCAACATCACCACCTTTTTTGTCGCCATCATCCTGTTTTCCATTGGCAGCGGGCCGGTCAAGGGCTTTGCCGTCACGCTCGCGGTCGGCATCGCCACCTCCATGTTCACCGCCATCATGGGTACCCGGGCGCTGGTCAACCTGATGTATGGCGGGCGCAGTCTCAAGGCGTTGCGCATATGAAGCTGCCGGTATTCGATTTCATGGGGAAGCGTCGCATAGCGGGTGCGGCGTCCCTGGTTGCGGTGGTGCTGTCGGCGGTGTTCCTCGGCTTCAAGAACCTGAACTTCGGACTGGATTTTACCGGCGGCACGCTCGTCGAAGTGGGTTTTCAAGCACCGGTTGATCCGGTGGCGATTCGCGGCCGGCTGGAGTCGGCCGGGTTTGTGGATGGGGTGGTGCAGCATTTCGGCACGGACCGCGATTTGCTGATCCGCATGCCGCCCCAACCGGGTACCGACCAGGCGACATTGGGCGACCGCATTCTGGAAACGATTCGCGCGGACGAGCCGGACGCGGTCATGCGCCAATCGAATTTCGTTGGCCCCGTTGTGGGCGAGGAGTTGGCCGAAAGCGCCGGGCTTGCCATTCTCACCGCCCTGGGCGTGGTGATGCTCTACATCCTGTTTCGCTTCACCAAGCAGTTTGCGGTGGGGGCCGTCGCCGCCCTGGCGCACGATGTGCTCATCGTGTTGGGGATATTTTCGATCTTTGGCTGGGATTTCGACCTGCCCGTGGTCGCGGCGGTTCTTGCGGTGGTGGGCTATTCTCTGAACGACACCATCGTCGTCTCCGACCGGATTCGTGAAAATTTCCGCAACATCCGCAAGGGATCGTCGGTCGATGTCATCAACACGTCGCTCAACCAGATTTTGGGCCGCACGCTGGTGACCTCGATGACGACGCTGTTCGTGCTGCTCGCGCTGCTGATTGCCGGAGGGGAAGGCATTCGCGGTTTCGCCGCCGCGCTCACCATCGGTGTGCTGATCGGTACCTATTCCTCGATCTATGTGGCGGCCAATGTTCTGTTGCTGATGAATCTCTCCCGGGAAGACCTGGTGGTGCCGGAAAAGGAGCGGGAAAAGGAATCCTATCCCTAATACCCCCGCCCCCGCAGGCCCGACACCACCGCGCCGACCCGCCTTGCCGCATAGTCAACATCCTCCGCTGTCGTATAGCGCCCAATGCTGAATCTCAGGCTCGCATGGGCGAGATCGTCGGCCAACCCCAGGGCACGCAGCACATAGGAGGGCTCGACGCTGGCGGAGGTGCAGGCGGAGCCGCTGGAAACCGCGATATCGTCCAGGGCGAGCAACAGGGTCTCCCCGTCCACGCCGCCGAAGGCCGCGTTCAGAACCCCGGGCAGGCGTTGGCGCTCATCGCCGTTCAAAACCGTACCGGGAATCTGTTGCAGGTGCGACCAGAGCCGTCGGCGCAGGGTGAGAATGCGCTCGTTCTCCGCTTCCATCTCGCGCCCCATGATCTCGCACGCCGCGCCCAGGCCCACGATCTGGTGGGTGGCCAGGGTTCCGGAGCGCATGCCCCGTTCGTGGCCGCCGCCGTGAATTTGCGCCTTCGGACGAACCGGCGGATTACGTCGCACGTACAGGGCACCAATGCCCTTGGGGCCGTAGATCTTGTGCCCGGATAGGCTGATCAGATCGACCGGCATGGTTTGCACATCGAGTGGAATCTTGCCGACGCTCTGGGCGGCATCCACATGCGTCAGTACGCCGTGCCTGCGGCAGATCGTTGCCACCGCCGCCACATCGTTGACAACGCCGATCTCGTTGTTGGCCTGCATGAGGGAAACCAGGAGGGTGTCGGGGCGCAGGGCGTCGGCAACCTGGTCGGGGGTGACAATGCCCTTGTGTCCGGGTACGAGATAGGTGACTTCGAAGCCTTGGGTTTCAAGGTGGGCGCAGGTGTCGAGCACGGCCTTGTGCTCAATAGCGCTGGTGACGATATGCCGCCGCGTCGCGCCCTCGGCCACGCCCTTGATCGCCAAATTGTCGGATTCGGTGGCTCCCGAGGTCCAGACAATCTCCCTGGGGTCCGCCTTGATGAGATCCGCCACTTGCGCGCGCGCCGCCTCAACGGCCTCCTCGGCGCGCCATCCGTAGACATGGCTGCGTGAGGCCGGGTTGCCGAAGTTGCCGCTCGCATCGAGACAGTGCCACATTTGCTCGGCGACCCGGGGGTCAACGGGGGTGGTGGCCGCGTAGTCGAGATAGACGGGGTCTTTCATAACGGTTTATCAAGCGAATACCCGGTAATGGATTACAGGGCCCGGGTTGCGATCAACGTTTCCGCCAGTCGGTCCTGGCGGTGCGCGATCGACTGAATTTCATTGCGCGCCACCAGGTTGGCGAGGGTTATGCCCTTCAGGAAGGCGTCGATTTCGACGGACAGATCGGCCCAGAGGTCATGGGTCAGGCAAGTAAGCCCCTCTTGGCAATCGGCGGTACCCTGGCAACGGGTGGCATCGACACCCTCGCCAACCGCCGTGATGATGTCGGAAATGTTGATTGACCGGGCATCCAAACCCAGGCGATAGCCCCCGCCAGGCCCGCGCAGGCTGTCAAGCAGATGGGCGTTCCTGAGCTTGCCGAATATCTGTTCGAGGTAGGATGGCGAAATGCCCTGCCGGTGGGCGATGTCCGCCACACGAACCGGCCCCCCGTCGCGGTGCAGGGCGATGTCGAGCATGGCGGTAACGGCGTAGCGGCCCCGGGTTGTCAGGCGCATGGTGATACGGCCCCGGCCTTTCACCGGATCGGTTGAGCGTGTTGCGGCGGAGTATGCGATACCCGACCAGAACGGTCCACTATTCGAGCAGGGATTCCCGCCAACCACGCGTAATCATGTGTTGGGGTCCGAGTGTCCGGCGAGATGAACCAATTAGGGTCGAGTACGCACAGTTCGGATAGTATTTGTATTTTCGAGACAGGGCATTAATGTGCTATCCGGTAAATTCGCCGCCAAAGCGATGCGCATCTATACAGAAAAAGGCTCGCTTTGCGCTGGGATCGAAATTTGCGTTGAGGCTCATTTTACACTGGACAGTAATCCGCCTTCTGGCACAACGAAGGCAATGTTAAAGTACATACCAATAATCGCACCGCCGCGCTGATTGAACGAGCGTTCCAGCATCGGATCACCTGCATGGAGTTGATTGTTATGAAGCACAAGAAAAAATTGCGCTCCCAACCAACACCACCCTCCTCAAACTGCATGCTGGTCTACCGGCTGAAGCAGTCATCCATACAACCGGCCTCAAAGCCAAAATCAACCTAGTGGTCGAGTCCTTTTCTTGGGTGGGCGGAGCAAGGAAAGCGGACATGCATCCAGTACATGAAGGAGATGTTCGGCAACTCCATCTTCTCGTACCCTAAATCAATCCACGCGGTAAGCGATTCAATATGGATCGCTGGCGCATCGAACCAAAATATATGTGTCCTAGACTATTTCGCTGGTTCGGGTACCACTGCCCATGCGGTTATCGCCCTCAACCGAGAGGATGGTGGCAACCGTAAATATATCCTTGTGGAGATGGGCGACCATTTCGATACGGTGATGCTGCCGCGCATCAAGAAAGTTATCTATGCACCGGAGCTGGAAGGACGGCAGGCCAGTGTCGCGCGACAAGGGGATTAGCCAGCTTATCCGCTATGTCCGCCTCGAATCCTATGAAGATACGCTAGACGGGTTGGTGATAATGCCGTCGGCAGATGATCTTTTGGCGGAAAACGATCCCTTGTTGGTGGAGGATTACAGGCTACGTTATGCACTCGACGCGGAGACTGCGGACAGCCCGTGCTTGCTGGGTCAAACTTTCAGTGACCCTTTCGCCTACAAGCTCTCTGTCGTCCGTGACGGCATGCGGCGGGAGACGCCGGTCGATCTACCGGAGACCTTTAACCTACTGCTTGGCCTGCGCGTCGACTCCCGCCGATGTCTGAATGGTCTGCTTGCCATCGCAGGCAAAGATCCCCAGGGTCAAAGCTGCCTCGTTCTCTGGCGCAATCTGGATGAGATTGGCAATGAGGCGCTCAACGACTGGCTGCGGCACAATCGCAAGAGCCTTCCCGATACGCTCGACTTGATCTACGCCAATGGCGACCACACGCTGAACGCCGTTCGGCAAAAGGACGAGGCTTGGAGAGCCGAAGTCATTGAGCCGCTGTTTCGCGAATTGATGTTCGAGAGAGAAAATCGATGATTACCGACCAAGGCGACCTTCCCAATCACCTTACCTTCTCGCAGCGCCACGGCTATGAACCATTACCCTGGACGACTTGTGCACCGTCGCCGTGCAGAGCGCTACCGGCTCTGGCAAAACGCTTGTCATGCATGCCCATATCCTGCAATACCGGCGCATCGCCCGTGCGGCGGGTCGCCCACCACGCAATGTTATCCTGGTGACGCCGAACGAGCAGTTGTCCGAACAGCATGAACGAGAATTACTGGCTAGCAACTTGCCAGCACGCATTTTTTCCAGCGGGGCCGTTGCCGATTTGCTGGCGCCGGTCGAGATTATCGATGTGAACAAGCTCGCTGAGAAACAGGGCGTGAAACGGGTCGCCGTTCGCGACTTCGGCGACAACAATCTTGTGTTGGTGGACGAGGGGCATCTCGGCTCGTCTGGCAAGGCTTGGCGCGCGCGGCGGTTTGCCGATGTGGACCGAACGGATTCAACCGTTAATGTCGCTGTCGAGCTAATCGCCGATTATGCCGCCAAGTTTTGGCGCGGGCGGCGGCGCGAATGGGAATACGAAAATCTGGAAGTGGGGAAGTTCGACAAGTCCGATCCAAACAATATTGTCGAATACAGGTTGTCGGTGGATGCCCGCGAGGAGCATTTGATTAAGGACATCCACGCGATATCGACCAGCCTCCCCTCTGAAGGCCCGGTCCCCACACTAGGATTCGGCATTCTGATGCGCGACGAGCACGCCTATAAGCCTTTGCTCCATGCGGTCGGCAAGAGCGTCGTCACCGTCCAGCCCGTGCTTCTGAACATTGATGAGAAGCGGGTTGTTGAGTGCTTGACCGATTTGGCGAAGAACAGCGACCCCTGTCTGCGAGGGTGGGAAGGTGCGGCTGCATACCGAGATCAAAAAAGTCGAAGCGCGTGTCCGAAGCGATGACCCGAAACTGCGTCTTCACGCCTATGTCCTTTCCGTCACACCGCGAGACCGGATTGGAGAAAAGCTGAGCAGCCGAGAGCAATGGGAACGACAGGGTGTTTATTTTCTGGAAGACGAATCTTGGGCCCGCCGCCTTCTCGGACATTTCTTAGCATCTCCCAAGAGATGATGGGGAACCGTAATGGATCGGCGGGATCAAGTACAATAGTGCCCCAATAATTATCGGGGCGTAGCCCGGTGCAGCGGTAATTGCTGCTATTCGAGCAATACCGCTGCGGGCTGGCTTGCCCTCCCGGCTAGATCCGATTCCGCCCAAGGTGGGTCAGGATGCCGCGCAGCATGCCCACTTCGGTTTCATCGAGCTGTACGCGTGTCAGGAGCCGCCGCAGCCGGGTTAGGGTTTGGCCGGGGTTTTCCGGGTCGAGAAATTCCGTCTCGCGCAACAGGGTTTCCAGATGGATTAACAACGCTTCGACAGCCCCGGCGGTCGCTGGTGGTCTGTCCCATTCGCTGGCGGGGGAGGCGCTGCCGCTGGCTTGGCGAAATAGCTCGTAGGCAACCACCTGAACCGCCATCGCCAAATTGAGGGAGGGATAGTCCGGCGATGCCGGAATCCGCAGGTGCTTGTTGCAGCGTTGCAATTCGTCGTTGGTCAGGCCACTGGTTTCGCGCCCGAAGAGCACCGCCACCTCGCTCGCCCCGGCATGTCGAACAAGCTCCGCCGTCACTTCGCGCACATCCCCGGCGGGCCAGGGGATACGCCTTGGGCGGGCGCTGGTTCCAACCACCCAGCGGCATGGTGCGATGGCCCGGTCGAGATTCTCATAAACCGTGCAGCGGTCGATGATGTCGGCGGCGCCGGCAGCGCGCCATTCGGCCTGCGGGTCGGGAAAACGCTGTGGATTGACCAGCGCCAACTGCCCGATTCCCATGGTCTTCATGGCCCGCGCGGCGGCGCCGATGTTGCCGGGGTGATTTGGTTCGACCAGCACGATGCGGATGTTCCGAAGGCTCATGTGCGGTAGGCTAACGGCCCATGCACCCGATGGCCAATATCGCATTGCGCGCCGCCCACCGTGCCGGACAGGTATTGCTGCAGGGCATGGACCGCCTCGACCGGATCCGGATCGAGGAAAAGGCGCCCAACGACTTTGTTTCAAATATCGACCGCACGGCGGAGGATGTGATTGTGGAACAGTTGCACAAGGCCTATCCGGACCATGCCGTGCTCGGCGAGGAGCGCGGCCTGATCGGTGCGGAAAACGCGGAATTTACCTGGATTGTCGATCCGTTGGACGGGACGCTGAACTACCTCTGCGGCATCCCCCATTTTGCGGTGTCCATTGCGGTCAAGCGAGGTCGGCAAATCGAGCATGGCGCGATTGTGGATCCGGTGCGCAACGAGGAATGGGTGGCGAGCCGCGGCGCGGGCGCCCATCTGAACGGCAAACGCATTCGTGTGGGCAAGGTGCGGCGCTTGAACGCCGCTGTGCTGGCCACGGGCCTTCCACCAAGCGCCCGTGGACGCTTGGACGAATACATGGCGTCGCTGCGGTTCTTTACCGAGCATTGTCGCGGCGTTCGTCGGCAGGGGTCCGCCGCACTGAATTTGGCGTATACCGCGGCCGCTCGGCTCGATGGGTTCGTGGAGATGGGGCTCAAGCCCTGGGATGTGGCCGCCGGTGCTCTGTTGGTGCGCGAGGCGGGGGGATTCGTCGGCGATTTGGCGGGCGGCGACACATGGTTTGAATCCGGTGATATCGTGGCTGCCAATCCCCATTGTTTCAAGGCCTTGGTGGCTGAAACCCGCCGGCACCGCTGAGCGGGCCTGCGCCGCTCCATCGGCCCTGTGGGCAGTGCGCCAAGAGCGTATAATACGCCGTCTTCCGGGGCCGGTTCAGGCAACCCCGGTTTCGACCAATTGCATGCGGAGGGTTAAATGGCGATTGAACGCACCCTGTCCATCATCAAGCCCGACGCCGTGGCCAGGAACCTGATCGGCGAAATTTACGGTCGCTTCGAAAAGGCCGGCCTCAAGATCGTTGCGGCAAGCATGCGGCATCTCGATCAATCCGCCGCGGCCGGTTTCTACGCCGAGCATGAGGGCAAGCCGTTTTATGCGGGGCTGTGTGCGTTCATGACTTCCGGGCCCATTATGATTCAAGTGCTTGAGGGCGAGGGTGCCATTGGCCTGAACCGCGAACTCATGGGCGCCACCAATCCACGGGAGGCGGTACCCGGCACCATCCGGGCGGATTTCGGCGAGTCGATTGACGTGAATTCGGTGCACGGGTCGGATTCACCCAAGTCGGCGGCGCGCGAAATCGACTATTTCTTCAACGATGCGGACATTCACCCCCGGAGCACCGGTGCCTGAACGAATCAACCTGTTCGATCACGACCGCGCCGGACTTGAGGTCGTTTTTCAAAACGCCGGCCACAAGCCATTCCATGCACGGCAGTTTATGAAGTGGGTCTACCACCGGGCTCTGCTCGATGTCGCGGGCATGACCGATCTTTCCAAGTCGTTGCGCGCCTGGCTTCGCGAGGTGGCGGGTTTCGAGTTGCCGCGGGCGGTGTCCCGGCGACAATCCCCGGATGGCACCATCAAGTGGGTGGTGCGCGTTGCCAATGGAAATTGCGTTGAAACGGTTCTGATTCCCGACCGCGGGCGCAACACGCTGTGCGTTTCAAGCCAAGTCGGCTGTGTGCTCGATTGCAGCTTCTGCGCCACCGGCAAACAGGGGTTCAACGGCAATCTCGGCACCACCGACATCATCGGCCAGATTTGGCTGGCAAACGAGGAGCTACGCGGCCGGGGCGAATCGGTCAGCAATGTCGTGTTCATGGGTATGGGCGAGCCGCTGCTGAATCTCGATGCGGTGCTGCGCGCCGCCAATCTGATGATGGACGATCTCGCCTTTGGGCTTTCCAAGCGGCGCGTGACCATCTCCACGGCCGGCGTGGTGCCGGCTATTCATGCGCTTTGCGGCCGCTCGGATGTCTCCCTGGCGGTATCGCTGCACGCGCCCAACGATGCCTTGCGGAACAGGCTGGTGCCGCTCAACCGCAAGTACCCGATTGCGGAGTTGCTCGCCGCCTGCGACCGGTATGTGCGGGGCCTGGGCGACCGGCGTGTCCTGACCATGGAGTACACGCTGCTGAAGGGTGTGAACGATAGCTTGGCGCAGGCGAGGGAGCTTGCCGAACTGCTGCGTTCGGTACGTTGCAAAATTAATCTCATCCCCTTCAACCCCTTTCCCGCCGCGGGCTACGAGCGACCGCAACCGGAAAGGGTGGACGCTTTCCGGAAAACCCTGATGGATGCCGGCCTGGCAACCATGCTGAGAGCCACCCGCGGCGATGCTATCGACGCCGCCTGCGGGCAGTTGACGGGCGTGGTTCAAGACCGGACGCGTCGCCAGGCCCGCTATCTTGCGCGGGCCGGCTTGGCCGGGGCGGCCGCGATATGAGGGTGGGGATCTGGGCATTGCTGTTTCTTGCCGCGACGCTATCCGGTTGCGCCGGTCGGCCCGATACCATGCCGCCGGTGTCCACGCCGGTGTCGGAACGTGCCCGCGCACAGGTCGACCTGGCGCGTGGCTATCTCAATGACGGCGATGTTGCCCGTGCTCGCGGCCCGATAGAACGCGCCCTGGAACTCGCCCCCGAACTGGTGGAAGCGCATGTGCTGGCGGGCGTGATGTATGAACGCACACGGGAAACGGCGTTGGCCGAGCATCACTTCAACGCCGCCCTCAATCTCGACCCCGACCATGCGCAGGCGCTCAACAACTACGGCGCCTTCCTCTACGGGCAGGGGCGCCTTGAGGCGGCACTCCGGCCATTGCGGCTCGCCGCTTCCGATCCAGGATATCGGCTGCGCGCCCAGGCGTTCGAGAACCTCGGCCTCACCGAGCTCGGCCTAGGGCGGGATGACGCGGCCAAATTCGCCTTCGAGCGCGCCCTGGCCTTGGCGGATAGTCAGCCGAGAAGCCGCTTGGAACTTGCCGGTATTCTCTATTTGCGCGGCGAATACAAGGCCGCCGAGCATCACTATCATGCCTTTTTGGCCCAGGCCGACGAAACGTCGCGGAGCCTGTGCCTTGGCTTGAGGCTTGGTGGCGCGCCCGGTGCCACCAGGCGATCCGCGGACCATGCGCAGCGGCTCCGGAATCAATATCCACAGGCAACATCGGCATGTCCGTAGACAAACCGATCAAGCGGTCAGAGCGCCAGGCGGACCCGCCGGGACGCATCGACCCCTCTCGGGATTGGCCGGAGGATACCGACCAGCGCGATGACATGGACCCCGGCGCGGTACTGCGCGCGGCGCGCGGGGCGGCGCATTATTCCATTGAATACGTGGCGCAGCGGCTGAAATTGCCGACGCGTGTTGTGGAGGCGATCGAGGCGAATGATCTGCGCAGGTTTCCCACACCGGTTTATCTGCGGGGATATATTCGCAATTACGCGAAACTCTTGAAGATCGACCCCGCGCCGTTGCTGAGGGACTATTCAATTCTCAAAGCCGATTCGGTCGCACCCGCCGTGGTCGAGCGCGGGGGGCCGGTTTCGGCCGATGTCGAACAACGAGCCGGACGGTCGCTGACGGTGTTGTGGGTCGGCCTGCTTTTGGCGGCTTTGATGCTGCTCGTTTGGCAGTGGCCGGTTGTTGAAAAAACCTTCCGGAATGGCCCCAACCAGACTCCCGCCGTTGACGAGACCGCGCCGACCACCGTGCATGGTCCAAAGCGGACGGCGGATGTGAATGCGGAAGACACCGTCGGGTCACAAGATGGGTCCGCATCGCAAGATTCCCCGGCGGCGGAAGTCTCCCCGGGGCCGACCACGCCCGCAAGCGTTGGTGCGGGGGCTGGCGAAGGCGGGACAGCTTCCGGTTGGCCGACCCCTCCCGAGCGGGTGCGGGCGGGGCGGGGCGATACCGTTGCCGAGTTGTCCGGCGGGGGCGGGAGCGGCGGCAATCCACCAAACAGCGCCGTCTATGAGGATTCCTTGTCTGTCGGCGGCGCTACGGAACCCGCCGCTGCCGATGCCGGGACATCCGACGATGTGGCGTCCGTTCCGGGGCGGCAATCCGATGTCGGCTTGAGTGCGCCCCACCCGCCTGCCGCAGGTGCGCAAAGTGAGCCCCCCGTCCCACGGGAGTTGTTTCGAGCCCGGCGCATCACCCCCGATGGCGACGATGAGTTGTGGTTCGAATCCACCGAGGATTGTCGGGTTGCGGTTCTCGATATGGAGGGTGCTTTTCTTTACGAGGATCTGTTGAGTGGGCGGCAGAGCCTGCGGCTTCTGGGCGAGGGACCGTTTCAAATTCGGTTGGGATATGCGCCGGGTGTTTCTGTGGAATACAACGGCGAGCCGGTGCCCTTGGCGCCGCATACAAGCGGTACCGCGGCCTCGCTGGTGGTGGGCCAATAACCGATGCACGTCAGGGGCATGAAGGATGTGCTGCCGGACGAGGCCCGCCGCTGGCGAAATATCGAGAACGTCATCGTGGATCTGCTCGACCGGTTCGCCTACCAGGAAGTGCGGTTGCCGGTGCTTGAGGCCGTGGAGGTGTTCCGGCGCGGCGTGGGCGAGGCAACCGACATCGTGGAAAAAGAGATGTACCAACTGACCGACCGCGACGGCGACCCCATGGTGCTGCGGCCCGAGGGAACGGCCGGCTGCGCAAGGGCATTGGACGAAAATGGCTTGTTGTTCAATCAAACCCAGCGGGTGTTCTATCGGGGTCCGATGTTCCGCTACGAACGGCCGCAGAAGGGCCGCTACCGGCAGTTTCACCATGTTGGCGTGGAGGCATTTGGGTTCGCCGGGCCCGACATCGATGCGGAATTGATTCAACTCGGCTGCGAGCTTTGGAAAGCCCTGGGCATTGCCGCCGAGGTGCGGCTGGAAATCAACAGCATCGGCTCGGCGGCCGCCCGGGCCGCCTTCCGCCGGGCACTCGTTGAATGGCTCGAACCCCGCAGTGTCGAGCTCGACGAGGACAGCCGGCGGCGGCTACAAACCAATCCGTTGCGTATTCTCGACAGCAAGTCCGAGCAGACGCGGCGTGCGCTCGACAACGGACCGTCGTTCAACGACTATCTCGACGACGCAAGCGCCGAGCACTATGCCGAACTCAGGGAAACGCTCCGGGGTTTGCGCATCGAGTACGTGGAAAATCCCCGGCTGGTGCGCGGCCTGGATTACTATACGAAGTCCGTTTTCGAGTGGACGACCGACCGTCTTGGTGCCCAGGGCGCAATCTGCGGAGGAGGACGCTATGACGGTCTGGTTGAACTTTTGGGAGGAAAACCGTCGCCGGCGGCCGGTTTCGCCATTGGCATGGAGCGAGTGTTGCTGCTTCACGATGCGGTGCATGGCATTGACCCGGAGGTTCCGGCGGATGTCTATTGCTGTGTCCCACAACCGGAACTGTACGCCCGGGCGCTGACCGTAACGCAGCGACTGCGCGAGCTGGTGCCGGGCATGCGTTTTCGTGTGCACGCCGGGGGCGGCAGGCTGAAGGCTCAACTAAAACGGGCGGACCGCAGCGGTGCCCGCTGGGCTTTGCTGATCGGCGAGACAGAGGTGGAGGAGGGCGGCATTGCCGTTAAGGATCTGCGCTCGGCCGCGCCGCAGCGGCTGCTGTCGGCTGAGCAGGTGGCGGCCCATCTTGCCGTCGGCGAGCAATCAAGCGGTGATTAGCATGAGGCGAGGGTTCCTGGCCTCTGGTGGTCGTCCGTTTTCATTCATTGCGGGAGTAGAGGGTGGCTGACTATCTCAGCGACGAAGAACAGCTTGATCGGCTAAGGAATTGGTGGGACAGGAATGGCACATCAATTGTCGTTGGCGTCGTGTTGGTCGTGGGCGGGCTTGCTGGCTGGCGCTGGTACGACTCGGCCAGGTCCGAGGAATTGGAGGCGGCTTCCGATCTTTACGAGGCCTTTCTGGCTGCCGAGGGCGATGCTCGCTCCGACCTGGCGGCTTCGCTTGAGACGGAATTTGGCGATACGAGCTATGCGACCTTCACATTGCTTTACCAGGCGCGGGAGGCGTGGGAGGCCGAAGATTTGCAGGCAGCAATCGACACGTTGCGACAGGTCGCCGATGATGGGGGGCATCCGTTGATCCGGGATCTGGCCCGCATTCGCCTGGCCCGCCTGCTTTACGAGCAGGACGACGCCGAAGGGGCGTTGGCCACACTGGCCGAGGTCAAACAACAGGGGTTTCGCGCCACGGTGCTGGAGTTGAAGGGCGATATTCATTTGACGGGGGGGGATCGGGCTCTGGCCCACGCGGCCTATGTGTCGGCGCTCGGCGAGACCGACGAAGACCAGGAGCGGCCCATTCTCCAATTCAAGGTCGACGACACCGCTCCTCCGCGGCAATCGCCATGAACGGCCTTTTCCATCCCCGGACAATGCGGCGGCTCGCTGGGAGCCTGCGCCGTAGGAAATTTTCGCGGGAGCACATCCCACCGAAGACCATGCCCGGGATAAAATCGCGAAGAACTTTGGGCATCATCCCCACTTTGATGGTGCTTTTGAGGGTATTTCGTCTGCATATTCCTACCATTAAGGAACCTCTGATTAATCCCGTAGTCGGAGCATTCGGTTTAATAAAATCAATAGTTTACGATTAGCCGAATGCTGCTCTATCGACTTGTTCAGACCTTCCTTAACCCTCGCGGGTGTTCTACGGAGCAGGCTCTTGGTATCCTGTCCGGGAAATACGCATATTGTTCGACCTGTGTGTAATGGATCGTAGATTATTGATCTTAAATGAAATTATTTTTTATAGGCCGACGACAATTTTATAGCGAATTTACCGGACAGAACACTGGCGGCCCGTGGCGAAAATCCCGCGTCGTATTGAGGGTGGCGAGGCATGCGGCCGGACTTTCGCCACGGGCCGCCAGGCCGCTGCTCGTTGGTATTCTGGCGTTTGCCCTGGCGGGTTGCGGCTGGTTTTCCTGGATGCCCTGGATCGGCGACAAGGACGAAGGCCCCGATCCCATGAAGCCGGCGGAATTGGTTGATTTCGTCCCGGAGGTGCGTATTGAGCGGCGCTGGCGCACCTCTATCGGCAAGGGTTTGGGACGCAAGTA
Organism: Pseudomonadales bacterium; assembly: GCA_965116165.1. Classification (GTDB taxonomy): domain Bacteria; phylum Pseudomonadota; class Gammaproteobacteria; order Pseudomonadales; family Azotimanducaceae; genus Azophilus. The sequence goes on from OZ220484.1 coordinate 172,189, forward strand.
TTTGCGGCTGAACCCCAGGGTGCTGGCCGACCGGGTATACGCCGCGGATGGCTACGGTGTGGTGGAAGCGCGGAACCGCTTCAACGGCCGACGTGTTTGGCGGTCCGAGATCGCCCCCCACAGTGCGGCCAGGGGAGGCATGTTCTTGGGCTTCAACTTCTTTGATCGCACCGATCCGAGCTTCATCAGCGGTGGCGTCGGCAGCGGTGGCGGCATGGTGCTGATCGGCACGACAGGGGGCACGGTGGTTGCCCTGTCCGCCGCCGACGGTGCGGAACTGTGGCGCGCCTACGTTGGCAGCGAGGTCGTTTGCCGCCCAGCCTATGGCGACGATGCGGTCTACGCCCAGACCATCGATGGCCGTCTTTTAGCGTTGGAGGAGTCCGACGGCAGCGTGCGCTGGAGCTTCGATATACAGGTGCCGGTATTGACACTGCGCGGTACCGCCTCGCCGGTATTCCGGGACGGCGTCGTCTATGCTGGCTTCGCCAACGGTACGGTCAGCGCCATCCGCACCGAGAACGGCGAGCCGATCTGGCAGCATCGGGTCATGCTGCCCGAGGGTCGCTCCGAGCTTGATCGTATTGTCGATGTGGATGGTTCGCCGTTGATCGAGGGAGCATTGATCTACGCGGTGGCGTACCAGGGTCGGCTTAAGGCGCTGCGGCGCGCCGATGGCAATGAGCTTTGGCAACTTGATCATTCCAGCCACCTCGACCTCGCGACCGGTTACAACCATGTTTATGTGGTAGACGAAACCGATACTGTCATTGCCGTCGACCAAGAGACCGCCCGCGAGGTTTGGCGCCAGGAGGGCCTTTATCGTCGCAAGTTGAGCAGCCCCCGGACGTTCGGCAACTATTTGGTGGTTGGCGACGACGATGGCTATCTGCATGTGCTCGCCCAGAGCGATGGCCGCTTTCTCGGCCGACAGAAACTCGACGGCAAGGGCATTCGCTCGGCAATGGCCGTGGCGGAGGGACGCACACTCTATTTGCTTGGTAATTCGGGGTCGCTGCAAGCCGTCGAGATTGTCGCTCGGTGAGCCCATGCTCCCGCATCTCGCAATGGTCGGCCGACCCAATGTTGGCAAGTCGACGCTGTTCAATCGCCTGACGGGTACGCGCGATGCGCTGGTGGCCGCCGTGCCCGGCCTGACGCGCGACCGGCGCTATGGCCGCGCGATTATCGGGGGCAGGCCCTGCATTCTAGTCGATACCGGCGGATTGCTTGGCGATGACGACTTTGCGGCCGCCGCCGAGCGGCAGGCCGGTGTGGCCCTGGCCGAAGCGCAAACCGTTTTGTTCCTGGTGGATGCGCGCGAAGGGCTGACCGGCGGCGACGAGACGATTGCCACGCGCCTGAGAAGGGCCGGCTGCGATGTGGTTTTGGTGATCAACAAGATCGACGGGTGCGACCCGCATACGGTGCGGGCGGAATTCGCGGCCTTGGGTTTTGCGGAGTGCTGTCTGATTTCCGCCGGTCACGGGCGTGGGATTGGGCAATTGAGCGAACGGCTTGCGACGCGCTTGCCGGATGGTGCCGAATTCGCCGAAACGCCGCCCGGAACCATTTGCACCGCGGTGGTGGGGCGCCCCAATGTCGGCAAGTCAACGCTCATCAATTGTCTGCTCGGCGAGGAGCGCCAAGTGGTGCTTGATCGGCCCGGCACGACCCGGGATGCCATCGAAGTGCCTTTTGAACGTGACGGCGACCGCTTCCTGCTTATCGATACCGCCGGTGTTCGCCGGCGTGGGAAAGTCGAGGCGGCGGTCGAGAAGTTTTCCATTATCAAGGCGCTGCGGACAATGGAGCGGGCGCATGTTGTCATTGTCGTTGTCGATGGCCGGGAAGGCCTGGTCGATCAGGATTTGCATGTGCTTCAACACGGTGTCCATGCGGGCGCGGGGCTGGTTGTCGCGGTCAACAAGTGGGATGGGCTTGATGCGCGGGTGCGCCGGATACGTCGGGCGGCCTTCGAGCGACGACTGGGGTTTGTGCCTTGGGCACCGGTGCAAACTATTTCTGCCCTACAGGGTCGTGGCATCGGGCGCCTCATGGCGGATCTGAGGGCGGTATACCGAGCCGGTGCGTTCGAGGTGGGTACGATGCTCCTGAATCGAATACTTCAGGGGCTTTTGCGCGCGCATCCCCCGCCCATGGTTAGAGGACGACCGATCAAACTGCGCTACGCGCACAAGGCGGGCGATCATCCGCCTCGGATTCTCGTGCATGGCAATCAGACCGGCGCCGTGCCGGATAGCTACATCCGCTATCTCGAAAACGGCTTTCGGGAAGCGCTTGACCTCGTGGGCAATCCGGTGCGGCTGGAATTTCGAACCGGTGTCAATCCCTACGCCGGCAAGCGCAACGCATTGACCCGCCGTCAACGCCTTCGCCGCAAGCGTGTCATACGCCACGGGCACCGCCGCTGACGGCTTCCTCTGCCGGGCAACTGCCGGCTTTCGTATAACCAACGTCCCGTCGGGGTTGCCGGCACCTATCGCATTGATGCGCAGACATCCTTGGTTTTCCCTCGAAATTCGCTTGACATACCGCTATATGTTGAGGCTTTGACGGCGGGGAATTGCCACATGTCGGCTTCTGTCAACCCATCGATATAAGGAACCTCTGATTAATTCTGTAGTCACGGCATTAAAATAAATAAAATCAATAACTTAAGATTATATCAATGCTGCTCTATCGAATTCGAATTGTTCAAACCGGACATAATTCCTATTCGGCTCTTACCCATCAATTGCATTCAATGCCGCCATCAGATCAACGGGATTGACGCGATTGCCATTCAGGCTCACGGACCAGTGCAGGTGTGGGCCAGTCGAGCGACCGGTGTTGCCCACCTCGCCGATTATCTCGCCGCGCCGTACTTCTTCGCCCTCGCTTACCCCGATGGCGTTCATGTGGCAGTACATGGTCACGAGCCCCTGCCCGTGGTCTAGAAAGACCGTTTTGCCGTTGAAGAAAAGATCGCCGGTCAACACCACCCGACCGGTCGCGGGTGCCCGGATTGGGGTGCCGGCCGCCGCCGCTATATCCAAGCCGCTGTGGGGATTGCGCGGCTGGCCATTCAGGATGCGACGGTGTCCAAAGGGGCTTGAGGTGATGCCCTCGACGGGTTTTAGGAACGGCGCGATATCGACCTCGCGCTGGGTAAATCGGGCGTATTGCTCTAGTTGGCGTCGCGTCTCCTCGCGAATGCGCACCAGATCATCCGGCAAAGGGTTCACCATACGCCGGTTTGCAATAGTGATGCGCTGTTCGGGATAGGCCTTGGCCACCACTTGGAACGCCAGGTTCGCGGTACCCGAGGTGCCGGATACCACGACGCTGTGCGGGCCGGGGTCGGCATCCATGGGGATGCCGACTATCGCTTGGCCGCGATGGATAAGAACCGGCTTGCCCGCATAGGAGGCGCGGTTGGCCCAGGGCGGCAGCGACAACCGGAAAACGCCCCCGGGTACGGTGGTGGATTGATCGGCGGTTGATTCTGGATCGTTGGCCGAAGACGAGCTTGCCTCCGCCGCGTCGGCAGATGGTTGGGGGTTGCCGAGGGACGGCGTTGCGACAACTAATAGGGCGGCTAGTGATAGGACGGTTAGCGCCAGTTCCCTTAACTTTGGCCGGTGCCTTTCCGTTGTCGGCGGCAAATGATCCGAATCAGTTCGCATGGACATAATTCGCTGGACAACCCCCGCCAGCAGGCCGACCCCTTCTTCAAGGGCGGCGCTTTGTCGTACCATCAGCTTGTTCAGATCTTCCTTAAGTGCCTCCCGCCGGGCCGGGTTGGGCACTCTCATCGGTTTCAATAGGGCGTAAACGTTCCGGGGTGGGTCGCTTTTCCCGCACGATGGCACCCACCGCGCCATCTTCGAAATTAGCCTGAAATTCGGTGCCCACATCAAGGCTGCGGGCCTCCGTTACCAGCTGGCCGTCGGGGCGGGTCACGATGGCAAAGCCTCGCGCCAGGGTGGCCAGTGGGCTGACCGCCTCCAAGGTTCGGACCAGAGCGGCAAGATTGGCGTGGCCGGTTTCTATGCGGTTCGCGGTCGCGTATCGGGCGCTGGCCAGCAAACGCTCCAAGGTTCCTCTATACCTTGTGATGCGCTCCGCCGGACGCAACAGCCACAGGGACCGACGCAGCGTTTCAAGGCGGCCGGAAAGCCATTGCAATCGGTCGGCGACGGCGCGACGCAGGCGCTCATCCAACTCGTCGGCGCGCAGCATGAGCTGTTGCACCCGTTGTCGAGGATCGCTCAGGCGGGTTTGCAGTGCCGCTAGGCTGTGTCGTGCCAGTTCGATACGGATCGTACAGGTTCCGCCTAGGCGGTTTTTCAAGCCGTCAATATGCTTGGCGAGGGCGAAACCGTCCGGTGTCAACAATTCGGCGGCGGCGGAGGGGGTGGGGCCACGCAGATCCGCGGCCAGCTCCGCCAGGGTGAAATCGGTTTCGTGGCCGATGGCCGCAACGGTCGGGACGGGGCAGGCCGCGATGGCTCGGGCGAGCGGTTCCGAATTGAAGACGAACAGATCTTCGAGCGAGCCGCCACCCCGGGTGATGAGCACGACATCCGGATTCAGCGCCGGTATCCGCCGCAGGGCGCCAAGCAACTGCCGTTCCGCATCCGCCCCCTGTACAGCGACGGGCAGGAGCGTCACCGCCACGCAGGGAAAGCGCCGCCCAACGATACTCAGCACATCCCGCAGCGCGGCACCGCTGCGCGACGACAATATGGCGAGATGGGCGGGGAATCGGGGCAACGTCTTTTTCTGCTCGGGGTCGAACAATCCCTCCGCCGCCAGCCGGCTCTTCAACGCCTCGAATGCGGCCCGCAGCGCGCCTTCGCCCGCTGGCTCCATGTGCTCGACGATTACTTGATAGTCGCCCCGGCCCTCGTAGAGGCTGACACGGCCGCGCACGACCACCTCGGCTCCGTCGACAGGCCGCGATTTGCTGGTGCGATTGCGATTGAGGAACATGGCGCAGCGCACTTGGGCGTTGTCGTCCTTGAGCGTGAAGTACCAATGCCCCGAGCCCGGGCGCCGATAGTTGGAGATTTCGCCACGCACCCAAACTTGGTTGAAGCGACCCTCGAGTAGAAGCCGCGCTTGGCGGTTTAGTGTGCTCACCGTTAGGACGCGGCTATCGGTTTGGGGAAGCGGAGCGGTCTGCATGCCTGGGGGTCTCTGATTAATCTTGTGGTCGCGGCATCCGGGGTAATAAAGGGATTTATATACGTAGGTTGACATACCACTATATGCTGAGGTTTTAGTGGCAGGGAACTACCACATCTTGGGTTCTGTCAACTCATCGATATAATTCCCTTAAGGAAGGTCTGAACAAGTCGATAGAGCAGCATTTAGCCACTCGTAAGCTATTGATTTTGTTAAATTGGATGTCCCGACTACAGGATTAATCAGAGGTTTCTTAATAAATGTGGGTTATCGGTTTCCGACGGTGTTTTCGGGTTCTGTGTTCCGCCGGTCGAAATCCGGCCAGGTGTCACGCGGCTGGATACGAGCGCCCTCGTCGGCATATTCCGACAGGGCTAGGCGCCGCTCCTTATCGTTCATCTCGGATGTCGATCAAACCGCTGCGACACAACTAAGTTTACATAAATCAGAGCCGTCGCTAAAATTCCGTTTTTGCGGGGCTTCAAAATGCTGCGTATCGCTCAGGACGCGCTCACCTTCGATGATGTACTCCTCCTGCCCGCCCATTCCGAGGTTCTCCCTTCCGAAGTCGATCTGAAAACGCGCCTAACGCGGAGGATTGATCTCAACATACCGCTCATGTCGTCGGCGATGGACACTGTCACCGGGTCGCGGCTTGCGATTGCCATGGCCCAGGAGGGCGGCATTGGCGTTGTCCACAAAAATATGACGATTGAGGCGCAGGCGCGGGAGGTGCGGGCGGTGAAGAAGTACGAAACCGGCATTATCCGCGACCCCATCACCATAGAGCCGACGCGCACCGTCGCCGATTTGCTGGCCTTGACCCAGGACAATCGCATTTCCGGCGTACCGGTGGTGGAGGCGGGGAGGCTGGTTGGCATCGTCACCGCCCGGGATATCCGTTTCGAGAAGCGCCTTGATGCCAAGGTTCGGGATGTTATGACGCCTGGGGAGCGATTGGTGACGGCACCCGAGAGCGCCAGCTTCGACACCATCACCAAGTTGTTGCACAAGCACCGCATTGAGAAGGTGCTGTTGGTCAACGGCGGCTTCGAGCTTAAGGGCATGGTCACTGTCAAGGACATCAACAAGGCCCAGGCATTCCCCAACGCCTGCAAGGACAGCCAGGGCCAGTTGCGGGTGGGTGCCAGCGTCGGCACCGGCCAGGATACGGAGGAGCGAGTGGCGGCGTTGATTGAGGCGGGCACCGATGTCATCGTCGTCGACACGGCGCACGGCCACGCCAAGGCGGTGCTCGACCGGGTGAGCCTGATCAAACAGAGCTATCCGGAAATGCAGGTTGTCGGTGGCAATGTCGCGACCAAGGCCGGGGCCCAGGCCATGCTCGCGGCGGGCGCGGATGCGATCAAAGTGGGCATCGGCCCAGGCTCGATTTGCACCACGCGGATTGTCACGGGCATTGGCGTTCCCCAGGTTACCGCCGTGGCGGAGGCTGTATCGGCGGCGCGGGAAGTTGACACCCCGGTGATTGCCGATGGTGGCATTCGCTATTCCGGTGACATCGCCAAGGCCATCGCCGCTGGTGCGAGCGTCGTCATGATCGGCGGTTTGCTTGCCGGCACGGACGAGGCGCCCGGGGAGGTCGAGCTGTACCAGGGCCGAACCTACAAGTCCTACCGGGGCATGGGCTCGCTCGGTGCCATGCAGGGGGCGCACGGCTCCAGCGACCGCTACTTCCAGCAGATGGAGGGCGATGGACGCAAGCTGGTACCGGAGGGCATTGAGGGTCGCGTGCCCTACCGGGGGCCGATGGGGCCAATTGTCAACCAGTTGATTGGCGGCTTGCGGGCTTCGATGGGCTATACGGGATCACCGGATCTCGAAACCATGCGCACCAAGCCCGAGTTGGTGCGGGTTACCGCCGCGAGCATGACGGAAAGCCATGTGCATGACGTGGCCATCACCAAGGAAGCACCCAACTATCCGCTCAGTTGATGCGTATGCCCCGTTCGGCTGGTCCGCGACCGCACCGGTGTCGCTCTGTGCGTTAAATAGCATTTAATATCGATAAATTATGTTCCAATATTCATAGGATTAACAGGGAATTGTATCGATTGGTTGACAGAACCCAACAGGTGGTGGCTCCCTGCTTCACCCGTACCCGGAATAGCGGGTTCGCGTGGGTACCCTGATTGAACACGCCATTGCAAAGCGACATTCACGATCAGCAGTTGCTGGTCATCGACTTCGGTTCCCAATATACCCAGTTGATTGCGCGCCGGGTGCGGGAAGCGGGTGTATATTGCGAGATTCTGCCGTTCGATTTCCCGCCGGATGGGCTGGCCGGACGAGTCACCGCGGCGCGTGGGGTCATTCTCTCCGGTGGCCCTGAATCGGTCGTCCACGGCGCCTCTCCACGGATACCCGATATTTTATTTGAGATAGATCGCCCGATACTGGGCATTTGTTACGGTATGCAGGCAATGGCGGCGCAGTTGGGCGGCACCGTGGGTGCATCCGGGTACCGTGAATTTGGCCACGCCGCCATCAAGGTGACGAACGGCTCGCGTTTGTTGGCCACGCTCGACTGCGACCCGGGCAATCGGCTGCCGGTTTGGATGAGCCACGGCGACAGGGTCACCGCCGTGCCCCCGGGCTTCCACGTGACGGCATCGACGGACAACGCGCCCATTGCCGCCATGGAGCACGAGAGCAAACCCTGGTTCGGCTTGCAGTTCCATCCCGAAGTGACCCATACCCGGCAGGGTGGGGAGATCTACAGGCGTTTCGCCCGGGATCTGTGCGGCTGCGACGGCCTGTGGACACCGGGCAATATCGTCGCCGATGCGGTGGCGAATGCTCGACGGCTGCTTGGCGATGATCGTGTTGTCCTCGGCCTGTCGGGCGGTGTTGACTCAGGCGTGGTGGCGGCCCTGCTTGCCCGGGCCGTCGGTGACCAACTGATCTGTGTGTTCGTCGATAACGGCCTGCTGCGCAAGAAGGAGCGCGCGGAGGTGGAGGCGGCCTTCGCACCGTCCAATGCCCTGAATCTGAATCTCGTCGTCGTCGATGCCAGGGCGGAGTTCTATGCGCGGCTGGCCGGTGTTGAGGATCCGGAAGCCAAGCGCAAGGTGATCGGCAATACCTTCATCAAGGTGTTCGAGCGGGAGGCGGGTTGCCTAGACGGTGTGTCCTGGCTTGCCCAGGGGACCATTTATCCGGACGTCATCGAATCCGCCGCAAGTGCCAACGGCAAGGCCCATGTCATCAAATCGCACCACAATGTGGGCGGGCTGCCCGAGCGGATGTCGTTTAAGCTGATCGAACCGCTGCGCGAACTCTTCAAGGACGAGGTGCGCCGCGTCGGCATGCATCTCGGTTTACCCCGCGAGCTGGTGTACCGACACCCGTTTCCGGGGCCGGGCCTCGGTGTGCGCGTGCTTGGCGAAATCAAGCCCGATTATTGCGAGATACTGCGCGAAGCCGATGCGATCCTTATCGAGGAACTCAAGGCCGCCGATTACTACGACCGGGTAAGCCAGGCGTTTGCCGTCTATTTGCCGGTTAAGTCGGTAGGCGTGGTTGGAGACGCCCGCCGCTACGAACCGATCATCGCATTGCGCGCGGTAGAGACAGTGGATTTCATGACCGCCCGCTGGGCACACTTGCCCTATGCGTTAATCGAACGTATTTCCAACCGCATCGTCAACGAGATCGCTGGGATTTCGCGGGTGGTCTACGATGTTTCCAGTAAACCGCCAGCTACTATTGAGTGGGAGTAGTCTCTCGAGCAGTACTTGAGCGTGTTTTCGGCCCGCGGGATTGGGATGTGCCCTAACTCGGATGCCACGGCTACAGGATTAATCAGAGGTTCCCCAAGTTTACGGCACCGGTGCGTCTTGGATCATGGTCGTCCTCACTCACCCGACATCAGGCTTTTCTCAAAGGATGAAACTGTCGCTATCGGGTGTGTCGGCTACTCCCTGCAGATAGATTTTGCCGCCATTCAGACCTGTCAGGTCGATGACAACCTCCCCATTGATCAAGCTCATGTCAATGTCTTCAAGACTATCCAAATTAAAGGCGGTCAGGTCAATCCGGTCAGCCCCGTCGCCAAAATCCCCTATTGAAGAGATGCTCACTCCGGAAGAGGGGGCGAATACAAACACGTCATTGCCAGCATCGCCCCGGAGTATATCGCCATCGCCACCGGCACCATAAAGCCGGTCATCACCGTCTCTACCGCAAAGCTCGTTGGCTTCCGAGTCGCCAGTCAATACATCGGCATGGTGGGAACCAACGATACACTCGATATTGACCAAGGTATCCCCCTCGGCCTCACCACCATAGCCCTTGCCGGTTTGCAAATTTATCGTGACGCCTGCCGGTGACCACAAGTAGGATGAAACATCCCAGCCTTCGCCACCGTCAAGCGTGTCGGCACCGTATTCGCCCACGAAGATATCGTTGCCGGCACCACCATAGAGTTTGTCATCTCCAATGCAGCCCGTAATTAAGTCATTACCAGCGTTACCATAAATCACATCATCCCCATCATCGCCCCAAAACTGGTCGTTGCCCTTGCCGCCATAACACACGTCGTCGCCGTCGCTACCATAAATGCTGTCGTTGCCCTCGCCGCCATAAATCCTGTCATCGCCGTCGTCACCCGAAAACCAGTCGTCACCCTTGCCACCCCGCAGGATGTCATCGCCATCACCCCCCCACAGGATGTCATCGCCCTCGTTGCCTCTCAGCAGGTCGTCTCCCAAACCGCCAAATAGGGTGTCATCCCCGTCGCGGCCCTTCAACATATCCCTACCATCACCACCATGCAGCGTATCGCCGCCACGGCCGCCAAATTGCTTAATTCTCATCTTTAGTCGCCTCTGTTTTTGCTTGATCGGACTTTACCCGCCAAACCCAAGGTTGGCAACTAAAATCACTGTTGTTGACGACAAGGGGGGGCGATTGGCCGCCTGTTGAAAAAAGCCATCCGGGCGACAGTAGCACATCGTTTCACGGAGTGGACCCATGAGAGGCGAGACGGCGACCCCCCCAGCCGGAGCTGTTCAGCTATGTGGACTTGGAGTCGCGAATTCCGGAGAGCCGTCTCATCAGGAAGATCCGGCGGCTTGTCGACGAGGCCTTGGCCGAGCTCGAGTCGGCCTTCGAGTCGATGTATTCGACGCGTGGCCGCCCGCCCATTCCCCCGAGCAGATTCTCCGCGCCCTGCTTCTTCAAATCCTGTTCACGGTCCGGGAGTGGGGCCACTCGGAGCACCTGCTCTCGTGCGACCACTTCTCGGTCGACGGGATTTTGGGTATAAGGGAAGATTGATGGATGCTGGCCGCATACAAAAGTCTTTCCGAAAAGCGGTTGATTTTGTCAGTGCAAGTGGGGGAGGGACTCAGCGTGCCTGACTCGAACGATGAAGATTCAAAAAAGTGGAATCCGATGTTGAGTACTTGACAAAGCATGTTTCAAAGGATGGGATGGACAAACTAATCGGAAGCCTGAAGATTGATTTTAGCCTACAGGTCAAGAAATTCTCGGAATAAACAGATACAGGATACCCATGTGGCATACATAGTCCCATCCGACTTGTCTCGCCTGTCTCTATCCGGTGCGCGCAATGCTGAGCTTAGAACTTTGCAAATGCTCAAGGTCGGTCTACCCAACGATTTTACGATTTTTCATGGTGTTCACTGGTCAAGAGAGTATGAGGCGTGGACACATTTTGGAGAAATAGATTTCGTCGTTCTCAATCGATCTGGAGAACTCCTTTTTATAGAACAGAAGAATGGTGGGTTAGAAGAAACAGACCAGGGTCTTGTCAAACGATATGACTCTGATGAAAAGAATGTCGCCCAACAAGTTCACCGATCCATTGCCAAGGTAAGGGAAAAATTCAATTGGCTGAATGGCAAAAATCGGAATCTCGTAGTCGATTATCTTATTTATTGTCCTGACTATCGGGTAAAACAAATAAATGCAGCCGGACTGAATGCCGAGCGTATTGTTGATGCCGCTGCAAGCGCCGGCGTTGATTCTGGTGGATGTAGATCCGAATACAGAACACCTGATGCGCGATGAAAGAATTTTGTTTTGCGGAATGACTCGGACGACAGTCCGGCTTGAACTGGTAGTGAACGGTGAAAACGAATACAACAGCCGGTTTCTCGGTGAATGCAAATAGGAGCTTGGTCGGTAAAGGGAGAATGGCGGCTGACGGAATGTCGGCGAGGCTCTGGTCGAGTTAGATCCAGCCTTCGAGTCGATGTATTCAAAGCGGAGCCGCCCGTCCATCCCACCTGAGCCGCCTATCAGCCCGCTGAACATTTTCTGGATTGAGACGGTCGTGTACGCACCCCGGCGATGTAGTGAGCGGACTCTCCCGATGAGCCGTGGGACGGCCGCCCGCCAAATCCGGTGACGGCCCCGTCCCCATTGATGGTCATTCACGCCCATGCCTTGAAATCGGGCTCGCGGCCCCCATCTAGCCGTTCATGCCGCCAGCCACCGCAATCGCACGATGTTGCACGCGGTCGCGGCGCATCGAAACAGCCGGGGATTCTGGCGTTGTCCCGGGCGCTTCGGCAGGAAATCAACACGTGATCCGAACTCGTTCAAAGTTTGATACTCGGCAAATGGTGTACTATGTATGACACATGAAGCACTTTGGCCCCACCATCCGAGCGATCCGCGAACGTCTGCGCGAGGACGACCGGCGCTATTCGGTGCGCCAGGTCGCCGGGCGCGTCGGCGTCGAGCCGGCGTACCTGAGCAAGATCGAGCGCGGCGAGGTGCCGCCGCCCTCGGAGGCGACCACGGTGAGGCTCGCGAGGGAACTCGGCGAGGATCCGGATGTCATGCTGGCGCTTGCCGGCAAGGTGTCCGCCGACCTGCAGGCGATCATACGCAAGCGGCCCCGGATGTTCGCCGACCTGATCCGTGAATTGAGGGATGCGCCCGACGAGGCGCTGCTGCGGGTGGTGCGCGAAGTGCGCGATGGAAATTGGTGAAATTGGCGAGGAGGAACACGCCCAATGATCGTACTTGAAGACAATCGACTGGAATTTCGATTTGACGAGGTGCACGAGGCGGCGCGCTGCCGCATCGGGTTTCAGCGCACCCTGCGCATCCCGGACGACGGCCGCGGCCATCCGCTGCCGCCGGGGCTCGGTGCCTTTCCGCTGCGGCATCTGGACGACTACGCCACGCGATTGCCGGAGGCGTGGCGGGCGCGGGGCGGTGTGATCATGCCGATGCACCAGGCCGAGGCGCTGTGGATCCGTTTCCGCTCGGACTATCCGTTCGCCGTGAAGGTGGCGACCGGCAAGGTCTGCGCGATCACGGGCGATGCCTGGGCGAACCATCTGAACCGCGACCCGCAGGACTACGCGGCGCTGCCCGAGCAGCCCTGGCTGGACGGCTATTGCGTCGAGGAGGGGACGATCCGCCAGTTCGTCGCCATGCCGCTTGGCGAGGGATACACGGTGGAGGAGCAACTGACCGGGGCGGCGACGCACGGCGGGTTGCAGATCGTCGCCTATCCCATGAAGGCCGAACGCTACGCAAAACTGCGCTCGGCTCGGAAGAAACTGCGCTTGGGACATCGTTTCCTAGATGACGACATTGAGCGAGTTCTCTACTGCAAGTCCGCTCCGGATGCCGCCATGGGCCTTGCGCCCGGTGGCCGGATGAGGCAGAAAATCTACAACGACCCCCACGGCCTCGACGCCTGGGACCAGCGGCACGGCAGCCGCTGCTTTGTCTCGCTGCTCAACTCCGCCCAATGGATGGCGGTGACCGGCGAGCTTCCGCCGACCGAGCCACCCACGGCACGGGACTACGCCGCCCGCGGCCTGCCCTGGTTCGACCACTATGGCGGGGATGCGCGGGCGGTTGCCGGCAGCGAAAAGCTGGGGGGGCTCAAGAGCGTCGTCCAGCAGGCCAAGGCCAAGGGGCGGGAGCCGGTGCCGAACAACGAGACGATTGCGGCACCGCCCGTGATTATGCTTGGGAAGACACAGGGGCGGCCGGTCCGGGAAAGCACCGCTGGTATGGACGGTCCCGATGGACGTCTGCCATGAACATGCGCGAGCGACAGAACGAACAACGGTCGTTGGACGGGCTGGGTCTACGAAGCCATCAAACGGATCTGCAAGGGGGCTGGCTGATGGACAGGGTTGCCCGGCTTCCTGTGCAGGAACGTAGCGAACTGTTTTCGGAGACGGAGGATGTCCCTATTGTTCAGGATACTGCGACATCAGACTGCACGTGCTAGTGTGGATTTGCTCAGCTTAATCTTTCAGAAAAAAATTTATCTTTATCTAAAAAATATGGCATTTGAAAATGACACAAAATATTGAAAATAAAGTTATTTCTAGGATATATGGCCGTGGTAGGGGTTGGGCTTTTACCAAGACAGATTTTGTGGCCGAATTTGGTGAGGCCAATATCCACCAAGCACTTTCCGGCCTGACCAAGGCTGGCAAAATCCGCCGTGTCTGCCGGGGGGTCTACGACTATCCTCGCTATAGCGAGTTATTGAATCGTCAATTGAGCCCGGATCTCGAACAGGTAGCCCGTGCTCTGGCCCGCAAATTCAATTGGCGCATTCAGCCTTCCGGCGATGCGGCTCTAAACCTGCTGGGCCTCTCCACTCAGGTTCCGGGGCGTTGGGTTTACCTCTCCGATGGTCCAGACCGTGAGTACGAAATAGGGGACCATTCCCTGGTTTTCAAGAAATCCGCCTTGAAGGATGTGGGCTTCAAATACAGGGAGAGTGGCTTGGTGGTCCAGGCTCTGAAAGCGCTGGGTCGGGAGCATGTGGACGAGAAGGTGGTCGAGCGTATCCGCCAGAAGCTCGAGTCGAAAGCCTGTGACCGTATTCTCAGGGATACCCGTTCGGTCACCGGCTGGGTCTACGAAGCCATCAAACGGATCTGCAAGGGGGCTGGCTGATGGACAGGGTTGCCCGGCTTCCTGTGCAGGAACGTAGCGAACTGTTTTCGGAGACGGCGGCTCAGAAAGGCACCACGCCGGCTGTTGTCGAAAAGGACTTTTGGGTTACCTGGGTACTGAGCCGACTGTTCCGGGAGCCAGTTCTTGCGCGGCTTCTGATGTTCAAGGGCGGCACCAGCCTATCGAAGGTTTATAACCTGATTGAACGTTTCTCGGAGGATATCGACCTGATCCTCGACTGGCGTGTTCTGGGTGGAGATAACCCCTTGGCTGAACGCTCCAAAACCAAACAGGCTCAGTTGAATGCGGCGATCAACGGGCGGGCGCAAAAGTACATTGGTGGTGAGCTGTTGAGATTGGTCGAAGCCACACTCGACGGTGTGTGTGGTTGTCGTGTAGACGTCGATGATCCATTTGTGATTGATATCAACTACCCTGCGGCCACTTCTGATGATTACCTCCGTTCCGAAGTACGGCTGGAGGTCGGCCCACTGGCGTCATGGTTGCCGTATGAAGATCGCACTATCAGTTGTTATGCGGCGGAGGCATTTCCCAAGTTGTTTGAGCAACGAGAATGTGTCGTCAAAGTCATTAAGTCGGAACGCACATTCTGGGAGAAGGCTACGATTCTGCACCATGAGGCCCATAGCCCCAGAGGAAATGCCCAGCCGCCTCGCTATTCACGCCACTATTACGATCTGGCCAAGATGGCCCAGTCACCGGTCAGGGAACAAGCTTTGGCCGCCCCGGAGTTGCTGGCCAGCGTAGTGGCGTTTAAGCAGCGATTCTATCCTCGGGGTTGGGCCAGATACGATCTGGCGAAGCCGGGTACCTTGGTGCTGGTGCCTGAAGGACATGTGTTGGCCTCGGTCAGGTCCGATTATCGAGCAATGGAAAACATGATCTTCGGCGAAGTGCCTGATTTTGGAGGAATTCTGGCATTAATCCAGACGCTTCAGGAGGAAATCAACACGTGACCCGAACCCGTTCAGGATTTGATAATCGGCAAATAGTGTACTATGTATGACACATGAAGCACTTTGGCCCTATCATCCGAGCGATCCGCGAACGTCTGCGCGAGGACGACCGGCGCTATTCGGTGCGCCAGGTCGCCGGGCGCGTCGGCGTCGAGCCGGCGTACCTGAGCAAGATCAAGCGCGGCGAGGTGCCGCCGCCCTCGGAGGCGACCACGGTGAGGCTCGCGAGGGAACTCGGCGAGGATCCGGATGTCATGCTGGCGCTTGCCGGCAAGGTGTCCGCCGACCTGCGGGCGATCATACGCAAACGGCCCCGGGTGTTTGCCGACCTGATCCGTGAATTGAGGGATGCGCCCGACGAGGCGCTGCTGCGGGTGGTGCGCGAAGTGCGCGATGGAAATTGGTGAAATTGGCGAGGAGGAACACGCCCAATGATCGTACTTGAAGACAACCGACTGGAATTTCGATTTGACGAGGTGCACGAGGCGGCGCGCTGCCGCATCGGGTTTCAGCGCACCCTGCGCATCCCGGACGACGGCCACGACCATCCGCTGCCGCCGGGGCTCGGTGCCTTTCCGCTGCGGCATCTGGACGACTACGCCACGCGATTGCCGGAGGCGTGGCGGGCGCGGGGCGGTGTGATCATGCCGATGCACCAGGCCGAGGCGCTGTGGATCCGTTTCCGCTCGGGCTATCCGTTCGCTGTGAAGGTGGCGACCGGCAAGGTCTGCGCGATCACGGGCGATGCCTGGGCGAACCATCTGAACCGCGACCCGCAGGACTACGCGGCGCTGCCCGAGCAGCCCTGGCTGGACGGCTATTGCGTCGAGGAGGGGACGATCCGCCAGTTCGTCGCCATGCCGCTCGGCGAGGGATACACGGTGGAGGAGCAACTGACCGGGGCGGCGGCGCACGGCGGGTTGCAGATCGTCGCCTATCCCATGAAGGCCGAACGTTACGAGAAACTGCGCCCGGCTCGGGGAAAACTGCGTTTAGGACATCGTTTCCTAGCTCTAGCTGATGACATCAAGGTTCTCCGCAGCAAGTCCGCTCCGGATGCCGCCATGGGCCTTGCGCCCGGCGGCCGGATGAGGCAGAGGATCTACGACGACCCCCACGGCCTCGACGCCTGGGACCAGCGGCACGGCAGCCGCTGCTTTGTCTCGCTGCTCAACTCCGCCCAATGGATGGCGGTGACCGGCGAGCTTCCGCCGACCGAGCCGCCCACGGCACGGGACTACGCCGCCCGCGGCCTGCCCTGGTTCGACCACTATGGCGGGGATGCGCGGGCGGTTGCCGGCAGCGAAAAGCTGGGGGGGCTCAAGAGCGTCGTCCAGCAGGCCGAGGCCAAGGGGCGGGAACCGGTGCCGAACAACGAGACGATTGCGGCACCGCCCGTGATTATGCTTGGGAAGACACGGGGGCGGCCGGTCCGGGAAAGCACCGCTGGTATGGACGGTCCCGATGGACGTCTGCCATGAACATGCGCGAGCGACAGAACGAACAACGGTCGTTGGACGGACTATCAGCCTGTTGAAAAAAGGCCATCCGGGCGATAATAGCGCATCGTTTTACGGAGTGGACCCACGAGAGGCGAGACGACCCCCAGCCGGAGCGGTTCAGCCATATGGATTCTGGAGTCGCGGCAACGCAATCCACCGGTCGACGATGGACCCGGATGCGCGGTTGTTCCGCAAGGGGGCCGGCGAGGAGGCGAGGCTGGTATTGTTTACAGTCCGCATGAAAGCTGTAAAAATTATCCTATGCCACTCGATAAAACCGACAGGCGACAATGTTATGAGACACGTATTTCATATGGTAGTTGGCAATGTCCTACCCTACGATGCGACATATTCTTTAGCATGCTTCTGTCAATCCTAAATCTTCCTCTCAAGTCAAGCAAACCGATCAGGTAGGTTTATGGTAACCCCTATACAACAAAATATGAACCTATCTTCTCAGGAGGTGTGAAATGGATGAATCCGATATTGTAGTTATGGGGCAATCAACATACTTGCCCATTCCAGAGACGAATCTTTTCGATACATTTTCGGCTACTTGGATATCACCCGATGATGTCGAATTGACCCCGCTTTATTTTGGGTATAAGGGAAGATTGATGGATGCTGGTCGCATACAGAAGTCTTTCCGAAAAGCGGTTGATTTTGTCAGTGCAAGTGGGGGAGGGACTCAGCGTGCCTGATTCGAACGATGAGGATTCGAAAAAAGTGGAATCCGATGGAGAGGATTCGAGTGTAGCGGGAATCAAGGAGAAAAGAACTGAAGTAATTCCGTCTGAGTCCGCCGAGGAGTTAATGCAACTGCTTGCCAAGTTGTCTTCAGAGCAACTACAACAAATTCTTGATGCTTATCCTCAAATCACTAAAACGGTCGAAATGAAACATTTCTCTGGCCCGCTGCCGACACCAGAAGCATTCGAAAAATACAATGAAGTGCAACCCGATGCAGCGGACCGAATAATTCGGATGGCGGAAAATGAGCAACGGATTCGCAATGATGCACAGCAGGGGGCTATACGAAACGATAAGCATCGAATAAATGCTGCTTTATTTACCAATATCTTGTTATTAGGGATTGCAGGATTTTCAATTTACGAAGGTCTACTTGAGGCTGGCATTATGCTTGGACTAGCCGGCCCCATAACAGCCATGGTCAGAATTCTGTTGAAATTTTTAGAAGGCAGGTCGAAGCGGGATGGGTGAGTATAAAAACCGAATCGATCTCTCAAATAACTCTATGAATATAAATATTTTTGTAAAACATTAGTGGTGTCTACTTGAATCTGATCACGCTGTCAGACAGCCTTTCTTGAACACGTTTCTAGAGCCTACAACACCGTGTACACCGCCAAAGTTCTGTTCGTACAGTTGATGGATGCCCGATGAGCCGCGGGACGGCCGCCCGCCAAATCCGGTGACGGCCCCGTCCCCATTGATGGTCATTCACGCCCATGCCTTGAAATCGGGCTCGCGGCCCCCATCTAGCCGTTCATGCCGCCAGCCACCGCAATCGCACGATGTTGCACGCGGTCGCGGTGCATCGAAACAGCCGGGGATTCTGGCGTTGTCCCGGGCGCTTCGGTAGGAAATCAACACATGATCCGAGCCCGTTCAGGATTTGATACTCGGCAAATGGTGTACTATGTATGACACATGAAGCACTTTGGCCCCACCATCCGAGCGATCCGCGAACGTCTGCGCGAGGACGACCGGCGCTATTCGGTGCGCCAGGTCGCCGGGCGCGTCGGCGTCGAGCCGGCGTACCTGAGCAAGATCGAGCGCGGCGAGGTGCCGCCGCCCTCGGAGGCGACCACGGTGAGGCTCGCGAGGGAACTCGGCGAGGATCCGGATGTCATGCTGGCGCTTGCCGGCAAGGTGTCCGCCGACCTGCAGGCGATCATACGCAAACGGCCCCGGGTGTTTGCCGACCTGATCCGTGAATTGAGGGATGCGCCCGACGAGGCGCTGCTGCGGGTGGTGCGCGAAGTGCGCGATGGAGATTGGTGAAATTGGCGAGGAGGAACACGCCCAATGATCGTACTTGAAGACAACCGACTGGAATTTCATTTCTATTGATTTGTTCGGACCTTCCCAAGAAATATTTACGAGATGGCTTCTAGAAAAGGAGATGTGTAATGCAGATCATCGAAAAAACATTCACCCGTGTAAAAACCGGTGCCGAGGTTTCATTTAACAATCTATCAGTGACCGCGCTGGTTTCCGCGAATGGTGCCGAACCGGACTACCTCACACTTGATGAGGGGCTTGCCAAGGGGGAGGTGAGGGTAACCGAGACATCCGAGGCGGGCCATGTGCCGGAGCTTCGTTTGGAGAACTCGGGCGCACTGCCCGTATTGCTGCTCGATGGCGAGGAGTTGGTGGGCGCCAAGCAGAATCGGGTGCTCAATCTTACCATTCTGGCCCCGGCGAAAAGCACCATCACGATCCCTGTGTCCTGTGTCGAGGCGGGCCGTTGGTCGCGCACAAGCCGGGAATTCAGCACGAAGGGTCGCGCTTTTTATGCCGCGGGCCGCGCACGGAAGGCGGATCAAGTGACCATGTCGTTGCGGACAAGCGGCACGCGCCGCTCACGGCAAGGCGAAGTCTGGGCGGACATCGCCGCGAAGTTTAATCGAATGGAAAGCCGTTCCGATACGTCGGCAATGGAACGTCTGTACGACGATTACCAGGATCAGGTGGAAGAGTACCTGCGGGCGTTTGAGGTGTTGGAGGGTCAGGTGGGGGCGGTTTTCGCCATCAACGGCGAGATTCGGGGCGTGGAGCTGTTCGATTTTTCGGCGACGTTTCGCAAGCTCATGCCGAAGCTGTTGCGCAGCTATGCGCTGGATGCGATCGACGAAAAGGGCGGCAGTGCGAATGGCGGTCCGCCCGATGTTGCGCGCTTTCTATCAGCGGTCGCGGCGGCCGATGGCTCGGAGCATCCGGCGGTTGGCATGGGTGAGGATATCCGTATCAGTGGCCTCGACCTGGCCGGTGGAGCGCTCAGCGCGCGGGATAGGGTGGTTCATCTGTGCGCGTTTCAGTTGCAAGAGATGGGTGTGCGTGGGTCAAGCCGTGGCGGCAACCTCGCTAGGCTTTCCCGACGGCGGATGCGTGCGGAACTCATGCGGAGGCGGCGCGGGGGCGGCAGGAAGGTAATTATCGACTGACTTGATAGCCTATCACGCGCGGCGGGAGTAGTTCAGGGGTGGTGTGAAGTGCGGCGGGCCGTCGAGATAATTCAAAGGACCGACCAGCGCTGAGCATTATCCGTGCAAAGTTCACCGACCCGGAGCTCCGATGCCTCTTGGCCGGGACAGCCTTCCCATGTCCTCATTGAGGGCAATCATTGGGGTGAACGGTTCTGGGGTGTCTGCAACGGCATCGGTGATAACCACCTTGGCCAGTGCCTGATGCAGGTACTGTCCGAGATACTGAAGGGAGATATCGAATGAAGATTAAGGTTGTATGTTTGGGTACGGACGGGTTCGTGGACAGCTACATCGTCCCGCCCGGTACGGACGACGTGTTCCCCTGGGAATACGACAGCGGCAACGGTGTCGTGTCCCCGGATGGACCGTTCACGGACGCCGTGGTCCGAGACATCAGGGCCGCCATTCGACGGGTTGCCGTCGATCTGGCGGAAGTGTTCAAACTGGATATCGAGGAGCGAGTATGACCACATACGACGGCGATGGACCCATACCGACAACGGCGACCGTTGGTTTCACCTTCGAGGAACCGACGGTCGACGGCGGGATGGAGATCACGTATCACGGGCGGGTGGGCCGCCCGCTGAACAACTACGAATTCCGAGCCACAAGGTACCCCGACGGCGAGGTCGGGGAGATTCAGGTCCACGGGGCTTCGCCCCATAACGAGAACGAGCTGGTCGAGGCCGTTCTCAGAGCACTAGAGGATATATGACATGTTGGCAATTGGATTGGCACTTTCGGTATTCATCGTCATTGTGAAAAGCGGCCAGCTTCGGCGGGCCGTGGAGCATCAGGCCATCACCGACATTGTGGTGACAGTCGGCCTGTTCTTCATCCCCGGCGGCGACACGCTCGGCGGCGTGTCCGCCGCCATCTGGGGTGGGCTGTTCTTCTCCCTGTTCCTGTTCATCGCCGGCGTCCTGGTCAAAAGCCATGACGCCGTGCGCGAGAACAAGAAGTCGTTCGCCGACCTGTTCCGGCGTCGTCCGCCCAGGGACGAGCTCCCGCCGAGCCTGTTCGACGAGTTTCGATGAGCGTTCGGGCTGCCGCCCGAACGTCTGTCCCCGTTTTTGGTTTTGCCCGGCTGGATTGGCCGGCTGGGCACTGTTGTGTAAGGAGATACACATATGACTACGCAGACGGCAGAGGATGATGCTGAGCATCCTCCGCGCCAAATTCAGCGGTTCCGAGATGGCCGATAAGTTGCTTCGAACGGGATTTGACATACTGATCAAGGGCAACACTTGGGGAGACGCTCTCTGGAGTGTCTGCAACGGGGTCGGTAGAAACGTGTTCGGCGAGACCCGAATGACTGTTCGCACCGAGCTAAGGAGCCCCTCATCAATTCTGTAGCCACGGCATCCAAGTCGATAAATCAATAGCTTACGAGTAGCTCAATGCTGCTCTATCGAATTGTTCAGACCTTCCCCAAGGAAAACCAAATCTCCAGAAGCGGTGTAGGTCTGATTGAGTGCATAGTTGAAGCTGGAGCCGAAAGCATATTCCCGTATTCTCAGGGATACCCGTTTGGCCACTGGCTGGATCTATGAAGCCATCAAACGGATCTGCAAGAAGAGGCTGACTGATGAACAGGGCTACCCGGCTGCTGATGTTCAAGGGCGGTACCGGTTATAATCCGATTGGACGTTTCTCGGAAGATATAGACTTTGGCCTCGACGATATTCACTGAACCACGCAA
Organism: Pseudomonadales bacterium; assembly: GCA_965116165.1. Lineage (GTDB taxonomy): Bacteria > Pseudomonadota > Gammaproteobacteria > Pseudomonadales > Azotimanducaceae > Azophilus. Next base: position 193,724 of record OZ220484.1, read on the forward strand.
GAAGCTGATCGATTGGGTGCGCAAGCAACTAATCGGCCCGCCTGAGCCGGTGCCCGATGGCCCCGACCTCCGTCGAGTGCTCCCCACGGAGCGGTTCCCCTGCGGTGCGCTCTACCCCTCATCCAAATGGGACGAGGGCGTCGATCCCGCCAGTGAAAAAGACCATGAGACAGAAGCAAGCAGCGATGATGCGGATGAAAGCCTAGCCGAACCTGCCGTTGTGCGACGTTACGTCCCACCGTCGTCGCTGGGCTTCTCGTTCTTTATCAAGGGCGAGGAGATCGAGTTCCAAGTGTTGAGCCGCGCTGTTAGGTATAAGCAAACAGAACGAGATGAACGTGGACGATTTATAGAGAACGCTTGGAAACGCAGCGAACTGGCTCCTGGACAAGGCGACGACGAGGATTTCGTGAACATCGATTGTCCCGGTAAAAGCCAGCGCCAGAGCTATTACAAGCTGGAAGGAAGCACAGCGTGGAGGTATGCCGATAAGATAAACGAAGCAGACGACGATACCGAAGCCGTTGCACGCATGGACGTGTTGTGGAGGCGTTTTGCCGATGGCTGGATCGTGACAATTTCTCTCTGCAATACACAAAGGATTCCAGACGACAAGCAAAGGATTTCAGACGGCCAGAAAGGCAGATACTATGTCTCAGAGCGTGCCAAAAAGACCCTGTTCGAGGCTGGTCTCCGCTGCGTGATCGATGCCGGTGAGATAGGTGTCTATCCCCGCGTCGACCGGAGCCTGCTAGACGAGGAAGAACAGGAGATCGAACTCCAGTACGCCCACCGACACATCTACGCGATTGGGCATGGCTGTGCCGTCGACTGGGAGGTGAGAGACGGCAAGGTCGTCGAACTGCGTTCCGAAACGATGCCGGTGGTGGAAGTACCGCAGATGACGGCCGATACCGGGTCGGAGGGCCAGCCTGTGCTATCACTGGCACGACTGGCTGATATCGACAACACTCACGCAATCCTTCTGCCCGAGTTGGACGATTTTATAGGCGAATACACGAACTGGGTTGCCAACCAAAAGAATGGGATCCCAAACCTTCCAGCCGACGACCGTGCAACCGCAAGCCGCATGGTCGAGCGCATGAACACAGCCGTCTCGCGTATGCGTGCGGGCTTGCGTCTACTGGGCGACAATGCGCAGGTAAGGCTGGCCTTTGCCTTGGCCAATCGCGCCATGCTGGATCAGATGCGCCAGCATGATCATCTCCAGGGTAGGCCCGGCGCCGACGATACCTATCGCTGGCGTCCGTTTCAGTTGGCTTTCCTGTTGACCACACTGGAATCCACGGCGGGTGAGGACAGCGAATTCCGCGAAACGGTTGACCTCATCTGGTTTCCGACAGGTGGCGGTAAGACCGAGGCTTACCTCGGCCTGATCGCATTCCAGATAACGCTGCGGCGTCTTCGCCATTCCGATAGAGGGGGCGGAACCGCTATCCTGATGCGCTATACCCTGCGCTTGCTGACCCGTGACCAATTCATACGCGCCGCCCGCCTGATCTGTGCGTTGGAACTGATAAGGCGTGAACGCGATGATCTCGGTTCCGCGCCCATTACCATAGGCATGTGGGTGGGGGAGGCCGCCAGTCCCAACACCTTCCAGAAAGCGGCTGAACTTGTAAAAGAGCCGATTGACGCCAGTCAAAGGTCCAAACTGGTGCTCGACCAGTGCCCTTGGTGTGGACAGGGCTTCGAGGTCGGCCGTAACTACGACAGCACCGCACAACGCTTCCATTTCCTTTGCCGAAACCCCAATTGCGGATTTGGCGCATCCCAGGATAGCGTACTGCCTTGTAATATCGTTGATGAAGCCTTGTATGCCGAACCGCCGACCATGTTGGTCGCCACGGTGGATAAATTCGCCAGACTGGCTTGGGAAGAACGCGCCAATGCATTCTTTGGCGGTACACAGCAACAGCATCTACCGCCGGAACTCATCATCCAGGATGAATTGCACCTGATCGCCAATGCGCTGGGCTCGGTGGCTGGTTTGTATGAAGCCGCTATCGACACCGTGCTTCAATTGCGTGGCGTCTATCCAAAGTACATCGCATCGACCGCCACCATCCGCATGGCGGATAAACAGGTGAAGCGACTGTATGGACGTGAGGTCGCCGTGTTCCCGCCGCCGGGGCTGAACTACGACGATGCCTATTTCGCTCGTGCCGTGCCTCTGGAGCAGCGCCCCGGCCGAATCTACGTAGGCTATCTGGCACCGGTGCTGAACCGCCAACAATGCTTGGCGCCGCTGGCGGCGGCTTTGCTGTTGGCCCCGCACCTGTTGTTCGAGGGTGAGCAGAACGAGCGGGAACTGCTGGATGCCTGGTGGACGCAGGTGGTGTATCACGGCAGTCTTAGGGGGGTAAGCAACAGCCACACGGCCTTTGCCAGCGATGTGCGCGATTTCATGCGGTTGTTGTCTAGCACAACGGATGTACAGACTCAGGAAAACAACGAAAAGGTTGATAAACAAGAGCGTTTGATTCCGAGCACTGAAGAACTCACCAGCTTGCGGACAGCGGCGCAGAATACAGAGACTTTTTCCCGGTTGAGCAAGACGCGCGAAGAGGATGGCTGCCTGGACGCCGTCCTCGCCACCAATATGATCTCCGTCGGGCTTGATGTGGCTCGATTGGCACTAATGATTATCAACGGCCAGCCGTTGACCACTGCGGAATATATTCAGGTCAGCAGCCGCGTGGGACGCAGCGAGGTGCCGGGCGTGGTGTTCACCAACTACTACCGTGAACAAGCGCGCAGCCTGTCACACTACGAGAGTTTCCGCTCCTACCATGAAGCCTTCTACCGCTTCGTCGAGCCCACCAGCGTCACGCCCTATACTTATCAAGCTCGCTTGCGCGCCCTACACGCGGTGCTGGTCATCGTGATGCGACACGGCGGGCTTGGTTTGTTGAAAAACGGCGCGGCCGCCAGGTTTGATCCAAAGGATCCGCAAGTTTCCAAAGCTATCGAACAACTCAAGCGACGTTGCGAACTGTCGGCTCCGAACAGTAAAGATGAGGTGAGCAAGCATATTGATGCCCTAATTGCTGATTGGCAGAGAGAGGTCGATCTCCGTCGAAGACCATTGGAGTATCAAGTCCCCGATAAGGACAATGGACGTGATTGTCTGTTGTATAACCATGATGATCGGATTCCTCCCGGCCTGTGGCCGACCTTGCAATCCCTGCGCAACGTTGAAAACAGCGCCCTGCTCAAGGCGCTATGAGCCATGTCCAATGAACTGATTCCGATACGCCTCTCACACCTGCTCGGTCATAGCGGTGTCGGAGCCATAGTGCGTGGGGAGAGGGGGCTGGTGGTCATTCAGGACACCCGGCAGTGGACGGATCGCCAAGGCATGGCCGCCGGCAAGCGAATTCCGTACGTGGAGCGTGTGCGTGCCACGCTGGGCATCAAGGAGCAACTGTGCGAGCCGCCTGTGGCGAAAAAGCTGGCGCATGGACAGGTGGATGGCACCTGTGTACCGGCGACGCGATTCCCTTCCTGGATGCGCTGCCCGACCTCGGACTGTGGCGCAATGTATCGTTGGCCGTGGCGGCATGATCAACCCGATTACAAACCCCGTTGCAATCATCAAGACTGCAAGCGGCACCCGGAGTTGGAGCAGGTGGCCTGGGTACTCGCGCATCCGGAGGGATACCTTGCCGATGTGCCTTGGCAGTTTCTCGTGCATAGGTACATGCGTGAACCTAAACAGCGCCACTGTAAGGTACAAAATAAATTGCGGTTGATTGAGTGCAGCTACGAAGAGCGCATTTTACGGTGCGATGCCTGCCACGCCGAAACTCGGTTTCATGGTGATGAACGAGTAGGATTCGGCCAAGGCCGTATGCAGCCATGGACCAAGGACGACCTAGCCCCGCCGAGAGAAGCGGTGCAAGAAGACGACAAAAAACACCCACAGGTGCTGGTGATCAATGACACCCGGGTTTACGCGCCCGTCGCTGAGTCTGTTCTGGTGATTCCACCGGAATCCCGTGTGCGCAAGGGAACCGTCGTGGATCGCCTGTATCGCAATTCTGGTGAGCGCAGACGCATCGACGGAGCACGAACGCCATTGGCGAGGGGAGGCGCCATACGGGATCTCGCGACGAAATATCGCTGTACATCCAACGATATCGAAGCCGCATTGGCTGACCTTGCCCGTGGCTATCCCTTGTACGACGAGAGCTTTACGCCCGGAAAATTACGGGAAAGCGAGTTTAAGGCTTTCCTGGAGGTACTACCCGACCGGCGTGAGGACGAAGACCTGGTGACCCGCGACAGAAGTGACCAGTGGCGCGAACTGCGGGGGGCCACCGATCTGGACACCAATAAACGAGAAATTATCGACCGCGTCCGTCACCTTGTCCGCGTGGACCGCCTCAAGGCGGTGAAGGTATTCAAGGGCTTCACCCGTCTGGGTGGGGAAGCAATAGTACCGCCGGACATCGTGGGAAAATCCGATTGGTTACCAGCCATCGAGTTGTACGGAGAGGGCATCTTCTTCACGCTCGATGAGAGCCGGCTCAAGGTCTGGGAGCAAACACCGGCGGTTGTTGCGCGACTGCATCGACTACTTCCCCGATTTGTCCAATCCGGTCGCGATGCCCCCAACCCACTGACGACACGCTTCATGTTGTTGCATATGTTGTCACACCTGCTGATGCGACAAATCGAGTCCGAGGGTGGCTATCCCGCGGCGTCGCTGATTGAGCGTCTCTATTGTTCCGAGGCACCACCGGAGCCCATGGCCGGTATCCTCATCCATGTGGCCGTTCCCGACATCGCCGGTTCACTGGGTGGCCTGGCTGAACTGAGCGAACCCCGGCGCTTTCTCGGCATCCTGACCCGAGCACTGGAACATGCACGCTGGTGTTCGCTCGACCCGGTTTGCAGCGAGCATGAAGGTCAGGGGCCTGGCTTGCTGAATCGCGCCGCCTGCCATGCCTGTGCGCTGGTGCCCGAGCCCGCCTGCGAATACGGCAATACCTTGCTGGACCGCGGCTTTGTCAAGGGCGATACCGCCAACGGAATGCCCTCATTCTTTGGAGTAACCTGAACATGCCAGTTGATCGCACCCGCGAATTCAGCCTGCCCTACATTCAGGGTCTGAACAAGGATCAGGATGAAGCGTTGGCATTGCCAGTGGAGGGGCGACACCTGATTGTCGGTGGCCCCGGTACCGGAAAGTCGGTAGTGGCGCTGTTGCGAGCGCGACTCCTTGCTCAGAACGACAGGGCTTACCGCACTCTCGTATACAACCGCTTGCTGGATCACTCAAACCGACATCTATTCGGCAGCGATCAAACATTCGCGGCCAGGACGTGGGACTCTTGGTTTCGTGGTATTTGCAGATATTTTTTTGGTGCCGTCCCAACACATGCATCTGACGAACCCGAAGGTTATCGACCCATAGATTGGGACGCCGTCGAACAACAGGTTCTATCTCTGAATGATGATGTCAAAATTCATAGTGATGAATTTCTGGTTATTGATGAGGGGCAGGATATGCCGCCAGCCTTTTATCGAACGCTGATCAGTCTTGGCTTCGAGAATTTCTATGTGGCGGCCGACCAGAGCCAGAAGATCATGGAGGGCGAGCACAGCTCACGCCAATGTCTCGAAGACCTCCTTGTAATCGAACCGGGCGACACGCTGGAACTGAAAATCAACTACCGAAACACGCACCCTATCGCACGGCTTGCCCAGCACTTTTACCCAGACGACCCAGACGACCCAGACAAACTGCCCAGTCCAAGGCCCGACCTGCCCCATCCCATAGCTGGTGCTAGAACACCCGAGTTATGGACTTATGGTACGGCAAACACAAAAACGCTGGCCGCGATTGCAGATACTATCCTCCAGTTGAGCGACCGTAATCCGCGCAAGCTGATTGGAATCATTACTCCAAACAATACAGTGCGGAAGACATTCAACGATGCTCTCCTTCGTGCCAATCCAAGGCTTGACAATGACAAACCACCGATCCAGACCTTTGTTTCCGGCCAGCGGGAATTGCCGAACTTCGGTCAGGGTGGTCTCATGATCATAAACGTCCAATCCTGCAAAGGCTTGGAGTTTGATACCGTCATCTTGGCTGATATAGACGAACATCAACCCAAACGCGATCTGCGTACGCTCAAGGCAAGGTTTTATGTGATGGTGGCGCGTGCCAGAGAACAGGCCATTCTGCTCCGTACCGGCAATATTTGTCCCATTGTCGATGGATTGCTGCCCACCGATTCAACTATTCTTGTCAGGAAGCAGTAAGTCATGGCTACAGAAATAAGTGGCTCGAAGAAGCGACGAAGACAACCAAAATCCAAATACATAGGGCACTTGGTAACCAACCATCAAAACATGCTTTACATGCTGGCTGCCGGCATGGTGATGGGCCCCGCCGGTTTCCGAGGCAAGCACTATTCCGATCCCTTGGATGTTTATCCAGGTTGGATTCCTTTGTTCCGAGACAAAAAGATTCCAGGCAAGGCCATAGATCAGGCTACCAGTGAACGTAAGCATTTGTTGCCCTGCATCGCTTCATTCGATTTGAGTGACCTGTCCGGCTCCGTTCCGATGCTAAGGCGGGATGGCGATCTGCGATTTTTCAACTTACCTGACGATAAGAAACGACCAAATGACATTGCTATCCTCGTCCGTGCCCCATTACCGCTGAGCTTGCTATCCAGCATTAACTTTCGCTCGTCTGAGGACAGGCAAGCATTTGCAAGAGCCGCCAATAATGTCTCGAATGTCGATCTGTCCTCCCATCAGATTGAGACTAGGGAATCGGTGTTTTCCAACGACAAGGAGATCGCGTGGCCATTGCCGCGGCAAGACACGCGGCAGCAAGACGCATTGTTCAAGTATTCTGTCCAAGAGTTCCGAATCCCGTCGCATAATGATGACCGCACCCCTTCTTTTGGACAGGCGCTTGGCGGTGTGCTTGCGATGCTTTACCACATTGCCAATCGTAGCGATCTGGGGCTTGCGGCCTTCCGGTTAGAAACTGGAGCCGCTCGCGATAAACATGATGAGCCGATCCAGAGCAATCCCATACTGAAAGAGCTTCCCAACTGGATGGATAGGGGGAAGATATCCGAGCAGGCAGGTACTCGTGCACAGCTCTTTTGGGGTGTGATCCGATCGTTGGTAACCGCGCAGAAGCAGGAACGCCCGCAAACACCCGTCGATGTGGCGCTGGCTTATCTGGAGAATGAGCTTGGCCGGCTGCAGGATCCAGAACTCCAGCCACGCTTGGAACAATTTATCACGGACATGCGGGGCTCCTCCGGCCTCGGTGGCGGAACAATCACTGAACTGCTTGAGCGGCATAAGGGATCTTTGTCGAGATCTTTGCTGTTGTTCTGCCTGCGCGAGCACTGCACAGACCTGCTGGAGTTTCCACATTCGTCATTGAGTGATGCCGATTACCTTCTTGCCGGCATTCTTTTCGGTGTGCGGGATAGTTGGCTGCAGTTGCCCAGGGAACTGCGCCATCCGGATCTGTCCGCCTATGTGTCTTATCGGATGGCCGATGCCGAGTACCGGAAACACAGTGACACTACCCTTGCCGTGGATAAACATAAACCACCCCGTCCGCAACCCTTGCGAGAATTTTTTACTTCGCCAAGCGATGAGTGGGACAGCATGCAGAAGGAAGTAGCTGTAGAGCTTACAAGAAAATGCGATTGGAATGATTGCATTCAGACACGCATCACCCTGAACCTGGAGGATAATGTTCCTGAAAGCTTCCAACGAAAAGGCTCGCAGTTGGTGTTGCCAGGCAGGGTAGAGACTGTTGAAGAAGTGGATAAGGCCAAATTTCTACGCTGTTTGGGACAATGGCCACCGATAGACCGCCAGACCGAATCCGAAGTGCGCAAGAAACTTGAAAGTACCAAAGGAACATATGACCAACCCCATGAGTCATAGAATTTGAGTTAAGGAAGGTCTGAACAAATCGATGGATCAGCGTTGAGTCATTCATAACCTATTGATTGGGGGCTTATATACGTAAGTTGACGTACCACTATATGTTGAGGATTTAGCGGCTTAAAACCATCACATGTCGGTTTCTGTTAACGTTTCTTTATAAGCTCCATTGATTGTATTGACCCGGATGTCGCGAATACAGGATTAATCAGGGGTTCCTTAATACAATAAATAGTCTACGAGTAGTTCGAAACCGTCCTATCGGCTTGTTCATATCTTACCTAGGAAATCCTAGGGAACTTCTGATTAATCCTGTAGTAGTGAAATTCGATTTAATACAATCAATAGCCTACCGCGGCTGCGGGCTGTCCGCTGTCCCGATTTAATACAATCAATAGAATAGATTGCTGCTGCTCTATCGAATTGATCAGAGTTTCCCTAGAAAAGGTAAACAGAAACGGTTCATCATGCGGATGATTCCCAGCCAGCCCCTGGACACTGGAAGCAATGCGGAAATACGCATGTTCGACCTGTTGCGTACGGTATTTTCCGGGCCGGACCAGACCGGTTGGTTTGCCATGCACTCACTCAACCTCCCACGGCATGAGTATAAGCGGTTTGGCGAAATCGACTTTGTTTTATGTGGGCCGGAAGGCCTTTTCGTAGTGGAGGTCAAAGGCGGCGGAGTTTCCTGTCATGGCGGCATTTGGGAGACCACGAATCGGTATGGCGAAACCCAGCGATTGCGGGAGTCACCATTTAAACAAGCGGAAGGGGCGTTGCATGGTTTGCGGGAAAAGTTGCCTGCTTCTATCACCAACATCTTCGTGGCCGGTTACGGTGTTGTCATGCCGGATGTTGATCCACTTCCGGATAGCGCGGAGTGGGATCGCATGCCGGATGTTGATCCACTTCCGGATAGCGCGGAGTGGGATCGCGCCGTTCTCGCGGACGGTCGGGACTTCAGGCAGTTTGAAAAGTGGCTGGAGCGATTTATTCGTCACTGGCGTGCGAAGGATACCCGCAAGGCTGCGGTGACCCCTTCGCAGTTAAATGTATTGCGGCAACACTTGCGACCCGACTTCGAGGCTGTCGTGCCACTGCACGTTTCTGCCCATGATGTTGAAACTCGTATTGCTCGACTGACAGATGATCAACTGAGGCTGATCGATGTCGTCGAAGCCAACCCGCGGGTGATATGCTCCGGCGGTGCTGGGACAGGGAAAACAATGCTGGCGCTCGAATTGGCGAAGCGCTGGGGCGCATCTGGAATGAAGACCGCGCTGGCCTGTCATTCGCCTTGGCTCAAGCGCTTCTTGGAACGGAACGCGGTGTCCGGGCTGATTGTCAGCTTGGCGGAGTCGATTCATGTCGCCGCCAAGCGTGTCGGCATTGAAAAATTCGATGCATTGATCGTCGATGAGGGCCAGGACATATTGAACATGGATGCGCTGGCCCAACTGGATGCCTGTTTACGAGGTGGAATAAGCGAAGGACAATGGTGTTTCTTTCACGATGTCAACAATCAGTCCGGCCTGTGCGGCTCCTATGTGCCAGACGCCTATGATTATCTGGAAAGTTTTTGCCCGGTGCGAATCCCACTGAAGACGAATTGCCGGAATTCACTGCCAATCCTGCAACGGATACAGGGCGACCTAGACGCTGATGTGGGCAATTCGGGGGTTGGTGATGGCCCTGCGGTACGTGAGGTTCGCGTCGTCGATACAGAAAGCGCTGTCCAAGCTCTGGGGAAAGAACTGCGTGGCCTAGTGGCTGACGAGGGATTCAACCTGGGCGATATCGTCGTTCTTTCACCCTTTCCGTTTACGCATTCCTGGACATCTTCTCTGTCCGAGGATTTGCGAGATTCAATCTCCGTTCTGGACGATGCCTCGCCTCGTAACATGCATCGTCATACCACCGGCTTTGCACAGATTGGAGATTTCAAGGGGCTTGAGAGCGAGGTCGTTGTTCTTGTCGATATGCCTAGACCAGGACACAGCGAGACCATGCGTTCGCTTCATTATGTTGGGATGAGCAGGGCGCGTGCGCTGCTGAGCATGATCTGTTGCTGATGACACGACTCTTCGAAAAATTGGGCTTTTCATGGAACCGATCCTCCATCCCGGCCGCTGGGTCCGTCTCTGTTGAGCGCGCCATGTTTCGCTACAAGCAGATGCTGGCGCAGTTCGTGTTTGATGCCAGCTTCCTCGAAGGGAACCCTTTCACCTTTCCCCAAGTTAAGACCCTGCTGGACGGCGTGACGGTTGGGGGACACAGGATTTCCGACGAACAGCAGGTCTTGAATCTCGCTGCCGCCTCTAAGGCTCTACTCACCTTGGTAAAGGAACCTGACTTCAAGGTGGACAAGGCGACCTTTGATCGACTTCATGCTCTCGTAGCCAGGGAGGAGGCGCTTGAGTGGGGGCACTTTCGAGGGGAGGGGCAAGAAGCCCACTACACGCCGTTCGTATCTCTGGGACATCACGAGCCACATAAGCCGCTGGTAACTATTGAGGGTGCGCCGGAACTCAACCGGGTTTTTGCCGAGGGTGTCGAAGTGCTTGAGGCTGAGGTTTCCGATCCTCGCGAACGCGGGACGGCCTTCTTCCTGTTCGGCGCTTTGCAGCAATTCTATTTCGACGGCAACAAACGCACGTCTCGCTTTATGATGAATGGCATTCTCATGTCGCACGGAATCGAGGCAATCTCCGTGCCCGCCAAACGAGCGGAAGAGTTCAATGAGAAAATGGTGCGATTCTTTGTAGGGAAAGATGCGACCGAGATGATGGATTTCCTGATCGACTGTCAGCCGAAGGGTGAACCCAAGCCAAAATAAGCGCCCAACCCCGGGCTGTCGATGTAGGAAGAAGCCATAAAAAACGCGCTCTGTTCTCACTGATGTTGAAAAGCCGACAGCCTTGAGCTGACCATGATTGATATAGGGCGACCCCATCAAGGCCACCTCAAGGGAAATCATGTCGTGTAAAGAAGGCATAATGTCGCAGGATACCGATTGGATGCGTCAGGCATTGGAACTGGCGATACAGGCGGCCAATCACGGCGAGGTGCCTGTTGGTGCGGTACTCGTGCAACGCGATGAGCAGGGCGGCTCGGTCGTTGGGCGCGGCCGCAATGGCATGGTCGGCAACATTGACCCCACATCCCACGCGGAGATCAACGCTTTGCGCGACGCGGCGAAGCGGCTCGGCAACTATCGCTTGTCCGGCACCACGTTGTACGTGACCCTGGAGCCCTGCCTGATGTGTGCGGGCGCCCTCGTGCATGCCCGCGTCGAGCGGCTGGTGTTCGGTGCCCGCGAACCGCGTACCGGCGCGGTGGTCAGCCAGTTCCGGGCGCTTGAAAGTGCGGCGCATAATCACCGGGTCGAAGTCACGGAGGCTGTGTTGGCCGAGGAGTGCGCCTCACTGATGCGGGGTTTTTTTCGGGAAAGGCGCCAACATTCGTCCAGTAGCGAATTAATCGAACGGGACACTAGGGTTGATGGCAACGACTGACCTATGGGTGCTCAGGGGTCCGCCGGCGATGTCGAGGTTTCGGCTGGAGAAGCTTCGGGACGAATTGGGTGTCGAAGGCCTGTATGCGGAATTCGTTCATCTTCTGAAACTGCGCGCGGCGCTGGATCCGGAGCGGCGGGGGCGGGCGGAGGCACTGCTGCGCTATGGTCCGGCAACCGATTTGCCCGAACGCCGGGGTGAGTTGCGGTGCACTGTTTTACCACGCCTCGGCACGGTCTCGCCCTGGTCAAGCAAGGCCACCGACATCTTTTATATCTGCGATCTGCAAGATGTTGCCCGGGTGGAGCGGGGGATGCGGTGGTATGCGACCGGTCCGCTCGACGAAGCCGCCGTCGGGGCGCTCCATGACCGCATGACGGAATGCGTCATTGATGGGGATGACTACGAATCGGTATTCACCACCCTGTCCCCGAGGCCGTTCGTCCGGATTCCGGTATTGACCGATGGCGATGACGCCCTAAGAAACGCCAACCGGGAACTGGGCCTTGCGTTATCGGATGACGAGATTCGCTATCTGGCGGATACCTTTGTGGGTCTGAACCGCGACCCGAGTGATGTGGAACTCATGATGTTTGCCCAGGCGAACTCGGAACACTGCCGCCACAAGATTTTCAACGCGGCCTGGAGGGTGGACGGCGTCGCCCAACCCCGTTCGCTCTTCGCCATGATCCGCAACACCCACGCGCACATCAACGGCGCGGGTATTTTAAGCGCCTACGCCGATAACGCCGCTGTAATCGAGGGCCATCGAACCCGGCGCTTTTTTGCCGGCCCGGGCAATCGGGAATACCGCTATATCGAAGAGCCGGCACCCGTTTTGATGAAGGTGGAAACCCACAACCACCCCACGGCCATCGCGCCCCACCCGGGGGCGGCGACGGGCAGTGGCGGTGAAATTCGCGATGAGGGCGCCGTGGGCAGGGGCTCCAAGCCCAAGGCTGGGCTTACCGGCTTCACCACATCCCATCTAAATATTCCCGGGCTGCCGGAGCCTTGGGAAAATGGGGTGTGCAAGCCTAAGCACATAGCCTCCGCTCTGGAGATCATGCTTGAGGGGCCAATAGGTGCCGCGGGCTTTAACAACGAGTACGGCCGACCCGCGCTTGCCGGGTATTTCCGAACCTTCGAGCAGCGGGACACCGCGGGGCGTCTACGCGGCTATCACAAGCCGGTGATGATTGCGGGCGGCTTGGGCACGGTGCGGCCCGGCCATATTCAGCCCCGGTCCTTCCCGCCCGGTACGCGGCTGGTGGTGCTCGGCGGTCCGGCCATGTTGATTGGTCTCGGCGGGGGCGCCGCGTCCAGCATGGCCTCGGGCACCAGTTCAGCCGATTTGGATTTCGCCTCCGTGCAGCGGCATAACGCCGAGATGCAGCGGCGCTGCCAGGAAGTGATCGATGCCTGCTGTGCGCTTGACGCCGAGAATCCGATACTGCTGATTCACGATGTGGGGGCGGGCGGGTTGTCCAATGCCCTGCCCGAGTTGGTTAGGGATGGCGCCGCCGGCGGCCGCTTCGAGCTGCGCGACATTCCCAACGTCGACCCCGGCATGTCGCCGCTGGAAATCTGGTGCAACGAGGCCCAGGAGCGCTACGTTTTGGGTATCGCCGCGGAGCGCACCGAGCACTTCGAAGCGTTGTGCCGTCGGGAACGGTGCCCCTACGCGATTATCGGGGAGGCAACCGCCGCGCGGACCCTGCGGGTTGCCGACCGGACATTCAACAATCGCCCGGTCGATCTGCCCCTTTCCATCCTGTTCGGCAAACCGCCGCAGATGCGGCGCCGGTTTCGCCGTCGCGCAACGGCCGTCGGGTCACTGAATCTGGATGATATCGAGTTGGCGGAGGCCATGCACCGCGTGCTCGGATTTCCGACCGTGGCGAGCAAGCAGTTCCTGATTACGATTGGCGACCGCAGCATCACCGGACTCGTTGGCCAGGAGCAGATGGTTGGCCCCTGGCAGGTGCCGGTAAGCGATGTGGCGGTGACGCTTGCGGGTTATCAAACCCATCGCGGCGAGGCTATGGCCATGGGGGAACGCTCGCCGCTGGCACTGATCAATGCCGCCGCCTCGGCGCGCATGGCCGTGGGGGAGGCGCTCACCAACCTGATTGCGGCGGATATCGCATCCCTTGAACGCACGGTGCTGTCGGCGAATTGGATGGTGTCGGCGGGTGAGGAGGCCGAGGAGCAGGCGCTATTCGATGCGGTTCAGGCTGTCGGCATGGAATTGTGCCCGGTTCTCGGTATCGCGATTCCGGTTGGCAAGGACAGCCTTTCCATGCGCACACAATGGCGCGAGGGCGACAGCGTTCGCGAGGTGGCGGCGCCGATGACATTGATTGTTTCCGCCTTCGCGCCGGTCGTGGACGCCCGCCGGACGCTCACCCCGCAACTTCGGCACCCGGCTCCCGACCCCGATAGCGGCCTGGCATCCGGGCATCAACGCGGGGGTACCCAGCCGGAGGGTGCGGGGATAGAACCCTCAAATCTTTCCAGATTGTTGCTCGTAGATCTGGGTGGCGGCCGCAATCGCCTGGGCGGCAGTGCGCTGGCGCAGTGTTTCGGCAGGCTTGGCGGTGCCTGTCCGGATGTCGATGACGCACCGGCCCTGGCCCAGGCACTGAAAGCGGTATTGGCCCTGAATCGCGAGGGTCGCATTCTTGCATACCACGACCGTTCCGATGGCGGCTTGCTGGCGACGCTTGCCGAGATGGCATTTGCCGGCCGTCTGGGCTGGGATCTGCGGATCGAGGACGAAGACCTGCTCGGTGCGTTGTTCAGTGAAGAACTGGGGTTTGTGTTGCAGGTGGCGCAGGCCGATATTGACGATGTTGTGCAGCGTTTTGCCGGTATCCGGATCGTCAATTTGGGCAGGGTGCGCTCCGATCAGCGTTTGCGCCTCCGCCATCGTGGGGTTTCGGTGATTGATGCCGACCGCGCCGATTGGCAACGCCGTTGGGCGGAGCCGAGCTATCGGATGCAGCGCCTGCGGGACAACCCGGAAACGGCGGATCGGGAATACGCAACCATCGACGATCACACGGACCCTGGGCTGCGGGCCACCCTGACATTTGACCCGGACGAGGGGACATTCGCCATCGGCAAGGCAAGGCCGCGGGTCGCCGTGCTGCGTGAACAGGGGGTTAATGGCCAATTGGAAATGGCCGCGGCATTCGACCGCGCTGGCTTCACCAGTGTTGATGTGCACATGAGCGAGCTGCTCGGTGGCACGGTCAACCTGCTCGATTTCCCGGTATTCGCTGCCTGTGGGGGATTTTCCTACGGCGATGTGCTCGGTGGCGGTGGCGGTTGGGCGAAAAGCATCCTGTTCCACAGGGAAGTGCGCGATGCCTTTCAGGCCTTTTTTGCGTCCGACCGGCTGGCGCTTGGTATTTGCAACGGCTGCCAGATGATGGCTGGTCTTGCCGATTTGATTCCGGGGGCCGCATACTGGCCGCGATTCGTGCGCAACCGCTCCGATCAGTTCGAGGCGCGCACGGTGCTGGTGCGCATCAACGATATCGATTCACCCTGGTTGGAGGGCATGGCCGGGAGTGTTATTCCAGTGCCGGTTGCGCACGGCGAGGGGCGGGCCGAGTTCCGCGATGCGACAGCCCCGAGCGCCCTGGTCGACCACGGGCAGCTTTGCGCACAATACGTGACCAATCGGCATGAGCTGGCCGACACCTACCCCGCGAATCCCAACGGCTCGCCACTGGGTCTGGCGGGGGTCACCGCCGCGTCCGGTCGCGTACTGATCATGATGCCGCATCCGGAACGGGCGTTCCGGGCTTGCCAGAACACCTGTCCCGATCCCGCCTGGCATGAGGATGGGCCCTGGATGCGGCTATTCGGGAACGCTCGATCCGCGGTTGGCTAAATAAGGGAAGTCTCACATGCTCTATCACTTTGAGGATCGCCGTGTTGTGGCGGAAGGCGACTATTACGTGGCACCGAGTGCCGCCGTCATTGGCAGGGTTCGGCTTGGGAACAATGTGAGCGTCTGGTTCAGCGCCGTCGTGCGCGGCGATGACGAACCCATTTTAATCGGCGAAAATTCCAACATTCAGGATTGCGCCGTGGTGCACACGGACCCGGCCCGCCCGTGCATTATCGGCAACAATGTCACCATCGGCCACAAGGCGGTCGTCCATGGCTGTGAAATCGGCGATAACACCACTGTCGGCATCAACGCCGTGGTCCTCAGCGGTGCCAGGGTGGGCAGGGGCTGTCTCATCGGTGCCAATTCGCTGGTCGCGGAGGGCAAGGAAATCCCCGATAACTCCTTGGTTCTTGGTACGCCGGGCCGGGTCGTCGCCACGCTGACGGCAGCGCGGCTTGAGAGCCTGAAACGCAACTACCGGCACTACGTTGAAAATGGCCGCAGGTTTGCCGCCGGATTAAGCGTTCAGGAGACCGCGGACATGCCTTGAAGCCAATCTCTCTAGGGAACCTCTGATTAAACCTGTAGTCACGGCATTCGATCTAATAAAATCAATAGGCTACGAGTAGATCGATGCCGTTCTATCACATTGTTCAGACCGTCCCTAGTGTGCTGTCCGGCAAATTCGCTATAAAATAGTCACCGGCCTATAAAAAATAATTTCATTTAAAATCAATGATATACGATACATTACACACAGTTCGAATAGTATGCGCATTTCCGGGACAGGACACTAGGTTTCGGTAGTGCATCGGTTGGATTACCGATGCAGTCGCGGTGGCTCCCGTAAAATTCGGGTTAACCCTTCAATGAAGTCCTGAATGAGGCTTCGGTGCGCTTCCCGACCTCTTCCTGCGAGACGCCGGGCATGAGACGCTCAAGGTGAAGCGCGCCATCAACGAATCGGAAGACGCCCAACTCTGTAATGACCACATCAACAACATCGCTTGCGGTCAGCGGCAGGGTGCATGTGGGTACAAGCTTCGACCGCCCCGCCCTATCTGTATGGGTCATCGTAATGATCAGCCTACGCGCACCGAGGGCAAGATCCATTGCGCCGCCAACGCCAAGGAGCGGTTTGCCGGGGACCGCCCAGTTGGCGAGGTTGCCGGCTTCATCCACCTGTAGCCCCCCCATGATCGCAACATCCACGTGATGTCCGCGAATCATCGCGAAGGAGGTCGCGCTGTCGAAGTAGCTGCTCCCGGGCAGTGCTGTGACCGGAATTTTGCCGGCGTTGACTGGAAAGACAAGCGCACCGCCTTCTTCCGGCTCCGGGCCTACCCCCAGCATGCCGTTTTCACTGTGCATGATAATGCCGCGCGCTTCTGTGATCAGATCCGCGACAAGTGTTGGAATGCCTACGCCCAGATTCACGATGTCCCCGGGCTCAAGTTCCGCCAACGCGGCCTTGGCCATTTCCATGCGTTCCGGGGACACCACCTTGTCACTCGAAGCGACCGATGCGGAGCTGCCAAGATTTTCCAGCGTCATCGGCGCTTCAACGAGGTAGTCCACATAGCAGCAGGGGGTATGAATTTGATTGGGATCGATGTCTCCGGCAGGCACAATCTTCTCGACTTCCGCCACCACCACCCTGGCGGCGGAGGCGATGGCTGGGTTGAAGTTCTGTTCCGTCATGCGGTACCGCAGGTTGCCCGCCTCATCGCCAACCCAGGCGCGCACGAAAGCGACATCGCCTTTGATAGCCGGCTGAAACACCTGCTCTACTCCATCGAGGACTCGAACTTCGCGTCCCTCGGCGAGGGAAGTGCCCGCCGATGTCGGCGTGAAGAACCCGCCGATACCCGCGCCCCCCGCTCTTAAGGCTTCGCTCAGGGTGCCCTGCGGCAGCAACTCGATTTCCAAGTCGCCGGCAAGGGCCGCGGCAACGGCCTCCCGGTTGCTCGTGAAAAACGAGCCAATCGCCTTCCGGAGCTGGCCATTGCGAAGCAGTCGACCACCGCCGAGTCCCACTTCGCCCACATTGTTGCCCACATAAGTCAGATTCCCGATGTCCTTTTGCTCAGCCAAGGCATGCAGAAGATTCACGGGATTCCCGGTCATGCCAAATCCACCCACCAGGAGGGTGTCGCCACTCGCCACCAGGCGAGCGGCTGTAATAGGATTGAGTTTCGGTATCCGTCTCATGTGGTTTTTGTTTGAGAAAGCTAAACGCTCGGGCGCGCACCCGACCACGCGGAGCGAATGACCTCCCGTATACCATCCGCATGCAGCTCGCGCGGGTTCCAGTAGGGATTCGCCAAGGTGATTTCGACAGCCTTGTCGATCCCGCTCTCGGGCATGCCAAGCTCGCGCAGGGCGGTTTTCGCCCCGACGCGCTCGGCCAAATCAAAGAGCGCGCCCGCCGGTGTTTGGGTTTCCATCGCTTCCCGCAGTCGCGCCATCGCCGACGGTACTTCCGGTGCATTGTGGGCGAGTGCATGGGGCAGCACCGCTGTATGGATCTCGGCGTGGGGGAGGTCAAAGGAGCCCCCCAACACATGGCAAAGTTTGTGGTGCAGCGCGACCCCAGAGTTGCCGAGGCACAGGCCGCAAAGCCAGGCGCCATAGAGAGCTTGGCCGCGAGCCTCGCGGTCGGCCGGATCATCGGTGATTCTTGGCAGGCTGCCGCAAAGGGCGCGAATGCCCTCCTTGGCTTGCAGGGAGAGTATGGGATTGCCGTCTTTTGCGTACAGAGCTTCGACCGCATGGGCAACCGCATTGATGCCGCTGACACCGGACAATCCAACGGGTAGCCCAAGCGTGAGGTCAACATCGTAGATCACCGTTTCGGGAAGAATACTTGCCCCGCGAACAGTGGTCTTGAGCCCGTCTTCCGTCTGCCCGAGGATATCTGTCATCTCCGAGCCGGCATAGGTCGTTGGCAGTACCAATTGTGGTAGGTCGGTGCGGTAGGCGATGGCCTTGCCGAGTCCGGTGGTGGAGCCTCCACCAATGGAGACAAGGCCGTCAACCCCGCGCTCCGCGACATGCGTCATGGCCGTGTTGGTGACTTCCACAGGCGTATGCATGGTGGCGTGGGGATAGGTTCCCGCGCTGCGTCGGCCGAGGTGGCGCCCAATCTCCGCCGCCATCTCGGCCTGCTCAGGCGTGCTCAGCACAAGCGCCCTGCGCATGCCCAGTCGATCCGCCTCTTCGCCGACATGCGACCTCGTGCCCACGCCGAAAATGACCCTGACCGGCGCACTCTGATAAACAAAGGGCTCAAGCACAGCCATGCTGTTCCCTAGCGCTCCATCCAACTGACAATGCCGCACTAAAGTCCGAGTGCCGATTCGCACATCGTTAGGGCGTCAACAGCGTTGGACCTAAGTCTTGGATCCTCACCATCCAGATCTTTCAAGAAGCCGTGGCCCGATTCGTCATATGTCTTCAGGCGCAGGCTTGGGTTGGTTGCGGCAATCTCGCCAAGGCGCGTCACGTTCTCGACGCCCACCGACTGATCCCGACCCGGCATCAGGCAGGTGTGTGGCTTGGCTATCGAGCCCAGGTACTCGAATGGGACGGGAAGAGGGTCTTCATTTTGCATGCCTTGCGGGAAGCCGTAGAAGCCCACAAGGTTTTGGCGGACATTTCGGCGCGCAAGCTCGAACACATAGAATCCACCGAGACAGAAGCCGAGGACTCCGTCAATTTCCTGGGTGTTGCAAAAGGCTTCAAATCGATCAACAAAGTCTTTGTCGCGGACCCTCGCTCGGCGAGCGAATGCGGCTTCTCTCGTCGCCTCCGGCAGCCCGCCCAAGCCAGCAAAGGGATTCACAAGAAATACCCGGCTGCCCTTGGACGCGAGATGTGTGCACAGGCCTCGGTAAAACTGATTGAGACCGTATATGTCCGGAATTACCGCAATACGCCTTGGCGCGGAATCCGCACCGAAAACCAAGGCTTCAACTTCGGCGGAGATGTCGCCGGCAACTAACGGATCGGGAAATGAGGGGCTCGGTTCGCCATGACACATGATTCAGGATGCCCAAAGTTTGGAGAAGGTCTGAACAATTCGATAGAGCAGCATTTGAACTACTCGTAAGCCATTGATTTTATTGACTTGTATGCCGTGGCTACAGAACTAATCAGAGGTTCCCTAGGCTGCTTTCGCCAGAACGAGATCTATATCCATAATCCGAACACCATCTTCATATTTCTTGGGAATGATGTTCTGACCATCAATGCTCTTGCCGGAACAGCAGTCATCGCCGTTATACGCGCCACCCTCGAAATACGCTTGGGTGGTGAGATCCCGATGTCCCTCGGCGTGGGCCTTGAAGTGGATATGGGCTGGTCGCCAGGTATGACTGCCCATCGTTCTGAGTAGCGCGCCGGTCGGGCCTTGATTGGGAATTTCATAAGGCACCGGTGTTGTACTCTTGACCCGGTAGCGGCCGTGCGAGTCGGTCTTGATTTTGCCGCGGTAGTATTCCCTCGGAATATTGTCGTGGTAGCCGCTGTACTTCCCGTGGGGGGTAGACTGCCAAATGTCGATCACGGCACCCGCCAATGCCTCGCCCTCGGTGTTGGTAACCCGACCTTGAATGACCATGGGTTCGCCTTCGAACTCCTCCATGGTCTTGATTTCATCTTCCACGAAGGAACTGTCCGGCAGATAATAGGGGCCTTCTAGATCGGAGCCGGTGCCTTGATGCAGCTTGTTCCGATTGTTGACGACGGTGATGTTGAAATACACATCGCAAATGAGTGGCAACTCGCCCGCCTGGGCTGTTGCATTCAAGTAATTAACACCGGCACGATACTCTTCCATGGTGACGTTTTTATCGTCGAGCGTGCGTCGGATGCTTTCAATGATCGCCGATGCGACCTCTTGAACTCTTGCATGAAACTCTTGCGACATGGCGCCTCTCCCCAATCGGCTGGATCCCGAGCAAATAGCTCATGAACGTTAGGCATTGCCCGAACGTGTGTCCAATACTTTTTCGTCATCCGCACCATAGCAATCGCGAATAGTTACCGGAGGCGGGAATTGGTCTACTACGCACACCGCAACTGCGGTGACGACAGAGGTGGCCCCCATTCTTTGAACAACTCGGCAGCAAAATTAAGGTGCAGTCCATCTGTTGTTGAGGGGTGCTGCCGTTGGGTCTCGTCCGAAGGATTTCGGACAGAGAACCACCGCGCCTCTGCCCCTGGCCACCAATTTTAGGCGGTTCGAACCTTGGTGGCGGCATGTCTAGTGCTGTCGCGCTCACGAGCCATGCTGAGCGCCAGATCCTCGATCATGTCTTCCTGGCCACCGACCGTATGACGCCGGCCCAGTTCGACAAGGATATCGCGAGCGGAAAGGTTGTAATTCCTCGCACTGCGCTTGGCGAACAGCAAGAAGCTGGAGTACACGCCGGCAAAGCCCAGGGTCAGGGAATCCCGATCAACCCGAATCATGTGCTCCATCAGCGGCACGATCAGATCTTCGGCAACATCCATCGCCTTGAACAAGTCGACCCCCGTTTCAATACCCATGCGCTCGCACACGGCGATAAAGACCTCCAACGGCGTATTGCCCGCCCCCGCCCCGAGACCCGCCAGAGAACCATCGATCCGGGTGGCGCCGGCCTCGACGGCCGCCAACGAATTGGCGATGCCCATCGCTAGGTTGTGATGACCGTGGAATCCAATTTCTGTTTCCGGGTCGAGTTCGGACCGGGCCATCCCGATGCGGTCCGCCACATCGCTCGGCAGCATGTATCCGGCGGAGTCGGTGACATAGACGCAGTTGGCACCATAAGCTTCCATGAGCTTGAGTTGTTCGACAAGTTTCTCCGGGACCGCCATGTGGGCCATCATCAGGAAGCCTACTGTGTCGAGCCCGTCCACCTTCGACGCCATTTTGATGTGCTGCTCCGCAACATCCGCCTCGGTGCAATGCGTCGCCACCCGAATCGTCGATATTCCACAATCAACGGCCATCTTCAAGTGATCCACGGTACCGATGCCCGGTAACAACAGCGCCGAGATTCTCGCGTTTTTCATTTCTTTGCACACGGCACCCAGGTATTCTTCATCGGAATTCGCTGGAAAGCCGTAGTTTACGGATGCGCCGCCCAGCCCGTCCCCATGTGTCACCTCGATAAGGGGAATGCCGGCATCGTCCATTGCCTTGGCGCACTCAACCATTTCGTGAACGGTAATTTGGTGACGTTTAGCGTGCATGCCGTCGCGTAGGCACATGTCATGCACGACTATTTTTCTTCCTTTCAAGTCCATCGGATCCCTACCTATCGGTGCCGCGCGCTCAGGCCGCCCTGGGCACGAACGTACCCGCAAGGATTTCCTCGGCGTAGAGTTCCGCCGTGCGCAGGCCCGCCGCGGTCATTATGTCGAGGTTGCCAGCGTAGGTCGGCAAGAAGTCGCCGAGTCCCTCGACCTCCATATAGATCGAAACACGATTGTCCTCGAACACCGGGCCGTTCTTGAGCCTGTACCCGGGGACATACTTTCGCACTTCCTCGATCATGTCTTGTATCGACCGCGTAATAGCGCCCTCATCCGGGGGCTGCGCGGTCAGGCAGTGGATCGTGTCTCGCATGATCAATGGCGGTTCCGCCGGGTTGATGATGATGATCGCCTTTCCCGACTGCGCACCGCCGACAACCTCAATACCCTTGGCCGTCGTGCGCGTGAATTCGTCGATGTTCTTGCGTGTCCCCGGTCCCGCCGATTTACTACTGACCGTAGCCACGATTTCACCGTATGACACCTCCTGAATACGGCTTACGGCGGCCACCAGCGGAATCGTCGCCTGACCACCGCAAGTTACCATATTGACGTTCATTCTCCTCTCGGAGACGGCATCGGCCAAGTTTACCGGCGGAACACAGAACGGCCCAATCGCCGCCGGTGTGAGATCAATCATTACCGCGGCCCGCTCGATGACCTTGCGACTGTTCTCGACATGCACGGACGCGCTGGTCGCATCGAAACATATCTGTACGCCGTCGTCCCGCATGGTTGGAAGCATGCCGTCAACACCGTCGGCGGTCGTTTTTAGCCCCATCTTTTTGGCGCGGGACAATCCGGGCGACTCCGCAACAACGCCGACCATCCACACCGGTTCGATCAGGTCACTGCGAATGGCCTTCATCAATAGATCGGTCCCGATATTCCCCGGCCCAATAATCGCTGCTTTGATTCTCTCGCTCACGGCCACCTCATGCATTCATGATTGTATTCTCGCGGATTCAAACGAAACCGCAAGCGGGAGACTCGCACCCTGACATGGGGCGGCATTGCCGGTCGCCTGTGACTCAGATTGCCGCGTTGGGAGGCGAGAGGCCGATTGATCTGTGCGACACATTTGCAGGGGCGCCCCTGGCGAGGGGGGAACCGCGCAAGGTCGAGCATGGGAAATTGGAAATTACCCGCCCCCGCCGCAACGCCGGTCAGGGCGTCACGGAGGGGGCGTGGATCGGCTTCTTGGTCGTAGTTAGGCCGTTTGGCGCGGCGAACTCAGCCGGCAACGGCGATTTTGAGCGGCTGGGCCTCCGCTCCCTTGGGGAGCACAACCTCCAAAACGCCGTTTTCGTACTGCGCGGAAATATCATTCCGGTTGATCGATTGCGGTAGGGTCAAACGCCTGTGGAAGCTCCCGCCGATGCGCTCGCTGCGCAACACCCTGCCGTCGCCGTTGGTTCCCGTTTCCTGGCGCTTGCCGCGAATCGTCAGAACATTGCGGTCCACTGTAATATCAACATCGTCGCGCCGCACACCGGGCAAATCCGCGCGAATGACATAGGCGTTGTCGACCTCGCGAATATCCAAGGCCGGGGTCCAATCGCACGCGTCCGCGGCCAAATCGTCGTTGACCGCACGCGGACGGTTATCGAACAGCCGACCCATATCGCGCTGCCAGTGCGCAAGGGCGTTGAAGGGATCATAACGAGTAATAGTCATGTCGTCGTTCCTCCTGTCTCGGTTACTGTTGCGCCGGATTGCTCCGGCCGTTGACCGAAAGATGGGGGCGGCTTGCGGGATTTCAAGAAGGGGTCGCTTGGGGAAGGCCTGAACAATTCGATAGAGCAGCATCCAACTACTCGTAAACTATCGATTTTATTAACTCGGATGCCGCGACTACAGGATTAATCAGAGGTTCCTTAGAGGAAGTATCTGAAGGATGCGTTCGTTTCGATTCCCATTCGGTGCCCGTGATTTCCTATCTAAGGCAAGGGACTTATATACATGGGTTGACATACCACTATATGTTGGGGATTTAGCGCCCGAAAACTAACACATGTCGGCTTCTATCAACCCATCGATATAATTCCCAATCTATTCCGTTATACCCGCAATCGTCCGCAGGTACTGCACTGACAACCCCTGGGCCAGTGTTTCGCTGCAACCCATCAGCAAGCGCGACCAACCGGATGCCCTGCGGGATAGGCGAATACATGTTGGCTTCGGAAGATACTATCCAAACGCCTCTGGAATCGAGATTGAAACGGTCGTTCAAGAGAGCATCGTTCTAGCGACAAGCAATAGTCACTTCGCGGCGGGAGACATGGAAATCACCCCTAAACAACTAAGGGGCGAGCCAATGATCGTGTTCCCACGAGCGGGGCGACCGAGCTTCGCCGATGAGGTCATTCGACTCCTGCGAGAACAGGATGTTGAGCCGGAGGTTGTGTACGAGGCGGCCGATTTGTCGTCGGCGATGGCGATGACCGCCGCCGGACAGGGGGTTTGCCCAATCCCCGAATCTGTCACCAAGCTTGCTTGGCCGAACCTGTGCTATCCGCAAATACGCGATGTATCCGCAAAGTCACCAGTAAGTTGCATCTACCTCGGCAACGATGACTCTCCGTTGCTCAAGTCTTTCATTCGTTCAGTCAGAACAGAATACGCCTCTTCGTGACCCCGGCAGAATCCCGTCGGGTACTGCCCCTGCGCCATGCCCTAAACGTATGAAATGAGCGGGACGAATTAATCAAAGTTGCCTTAGGGAAACTCTGATTAATCCTATGGTCTCGATATCCGAATTAATAAAATCAATAGCTTACGAGTGGCCTGATGCTGTTTTATCGATTTGTTCAGACCTTCCTTAGGGAATTATATCGATGGGTTGATAGAAGCCGACATGTGTTAGTTTTCGGGCGCTAAATCCCCAACATATAGTGAGGTGGTCCTGGTTCGTTGGACAGTCCGAGGGCGAGAATAAGGTGTACTCCGAGTGG
This sequence comes from Pseudomonadales bacterium, assembly GCA_965116165.1. Lineage (GTDB taxonomy): Bacteria > Pseudomonadota > Gammaproteobacteria > Pseudomonadales > Azotimanducaceae > Azophilus. The sequence continues at coordinate 218,371 of OZ220484.1, forward strand.
TTCTGAGCCCTCGGTGAATAGAACGTGCCGACCCGGCGGGACGATGTCAACGGCATCGTCGACGCGGCTGCGGCCGTCGTTGTGAAGAGCCGGTCGGTGACGACCGGAAGTACCCTTCCGGTCGTCGCTAACCAATGCGCCGCGGCACTCGCCGTGTCACCCGAAGGGGCGCAACGCAGTGGAGCAGCCGCGTAGCGGCTTGACGCGGCGAGGGCCGTGGCGTTCCCGGCACGCATGTTCCCCGGCTGGTTCACGCGGCCTCTCCCAAGGTGCCCCGGTAGACATCGCCGGGCGTCCGGCCGCCCAGCGACGAATGCGGACGCAGTTCGCCATAGAAGCTGAACCAAGAACCGATGACGCGCTCGGCGTCGCGGCCATCCGCCAGCTCGTGCAGGTACACGGCCTCGTACTTCAGCGAGCGCCACAACCGCTCGATGAAGATGTTGTCGAGGTAGCGACCGCGGCCGTCCATGGAACAGAGCGCGCCAGCGGCGCGCACCCTGTCGGTGAACGCGGTGCTGGTGAACTGCGCGCCCTGGTCCGTGTTGAAGATCTGCGGGGTGCCGTAGCGCAGCGCCGCATCCAGCGCCTCGACACAGAAGGCACTGTCCATGGTGTTCGACAGCCGCCACGACAGGACGTGGCGGCTGGCCCAGTCCATCACGGCCACCAGGTAGAAAAAGCCCCGCGCAACAGGAACGTAGGTGATGTCGGCGCACCACACCTGGTCCGGGCGGTCGATCACCAGATCGCGCAGCAGGTATGGGTACACGCGGTGCTCCGGGTTGGCCACGCTGGTGCGCGGCTTCCGGTAAACCGCCTCCATGCCCATCAGCCGCATCAGCCGGCGCACCCGGTGCCGTCCGGCGACTACGCCTTCGCGGCGCAGGTGCCGCGCCATCTGCCGGCTGCCGTAGAACGGGTGCTCCAGATGCAGTTCGTCCAGGCGGCGCATCAGCGCCAGGTTGTCCGCGCTCTCGCCCAGCGGCTCGTAGTACTGCGACGAACGGCTCACGCCCAGCAGCGCGCACTGCCGGGACAGCGACAGCCCGCAGCCGCGGTCGACCAGCGCGGCACGCTCCGCACGGCTCAGCGCTCCAACCCGCGCAGAAAAAAATCCCGTTCCACCGTCAGCTCGCCGATCTTCGCGTGCAGGTTGCGGATCGTCGCCTCGTGCTCCCCGTCGCGCCTCGATCCCGGTTGCGAGAACACCTCCTCGAGGCCCTCCACGGCCTGACGCTTCCAGGCGCTCACCTGGTTCGGGTGCACCTCGTAGCGCGCCGCGATCGCCTGCACCGTGTCCCGCTCCCGCAGCGCCTCCAGCGCCACGCGCTTCTTGAACTCCGCCGTGAAACGGCGCCTCTTCCTGGTCATTCCAGTGTCTCCTCTCGACACCGGAGTACACCTTAGCGACCTGTCCAAAAAAGTGGGACCACCTCATAGTGGTATGTCAACCCATGTATATAAGTCCCAATAGATTGGGGAACCAAAGTAGCCGATCTCCAACTTGCCAATTTGCCCCTGTCCCGCCGCTTGGCTGCGCTCCGCCGCCAGGCGCGTATGGGTTAGTATCTGCCTTGCCTCCTCCAGAAAGGCCGCGCCGGCCGCTGTCAGCTCGACCCCCTTCTGATTTCGCTCAAACAACCGCACACCAAGTTCCTCCTCAAGCCGGCGCACCTGTCGTGAGATTGGCGGTTGAGACACAAACAGTCGTCGAGAGGCTTCGCTGAAGCTGTTTTCTTCAGCAACGGCAATGAAGTATCGAATCTGCCGTAGCTCCAATGTCGTCTCTTCTCCTGGGGCTATAAAACCGAGCGCTGTCGTCGGACTATATCAAATGCGTATTGGCGCATACCAAGATGTAGGGTGCGCTTGTGAAGTCGCACGGGCACTGTCGGATCATGCCGGCGTGCGTGCCGACATCAACGAGCGCTGGGACGAGGAAACGGCCAAGTGGGCGCTGCCAAGAATGATTGATGCCGGCATCGAGTTGATCGAGCAGCCCATGGCTCGCTAATAAAGGGACTTATATACATGGGTTGACATACCACTATATGTTGGGGATTTAGCGGCTGAAAACTACTGCATGTCGGCTTCTATCAACCCATCGATATAATTCCCCATGAATGGATCGGGCTAAGGAATCTCTTGACATGGACCGTAGGGGTGTAAGACCCCGCGGGCTGGAAAAGCCGTCTAACCCCTCCACCCCGTCTCCGACCCAAGCGCCCTCAGCGCCCTGAGTCCTCGCGGGAATCCGATGTAGGGAGAAATCTGGATGACGATTTCAACGATTTCATCCCGACTAAATCCATGGCTGATCGCCGAGTTGGCGAACTTTGCGAAAAAGTCGTCAAGCGAGCCAAGGGTGGCAAAGCTCGCAAGCGCCACGATAATTCGATTTCTCGCGCTAAGCCCAGGACGTCGCCAGACCAGTCCATAGCCATAGGTGGCCGCAATTTGGTACAACTTGCTCGTAAGGTGGTCTTCCGGGTCGGCGTGCGCCTCGGCCGCCCGGTCGCCGTGCAGCACCGACCTATAGGCATACGCCTCGCTCTTGAGCATCTCGATGCTTTCGGGCGGCAAATTCTCCGGGTCTGGTTTGATATTTCGTTCGGCGAATACCGCATCCGCGACGAGAGATGCTTCCTCGGTGATAGGCAAGCCGCCATAGATGCCCGTTTGCAGTATGACTTCGGATATGGCGCGTGCTGGCAAGCCCTGATCCAGTGCAATTCCAAGCTTTTCCCGGAGACACCCTGGCTGGCGCAGCAATGTCAGCGAGGCGAGCACTGAGATGAACCGTTCCCGAACGGACAGCAGGGCGCAGTTTGCGGCGATGCCTGATTGAAATTGATCCTTAAAGGATCTATAGCTAGGAATTACCCGGTCCACAGGCTGTGTTCCCGCTTCCAACGGCCGTTCCCAACCGGTTCCATCCGCCTGTTGCTTCGCGATCATCGATGGCCCCACTCGCGTCGTCTCCAATGCTCTATTTGAATCGGGATTATGTACGTAATAAACCGGCCCACTACTGTTGTGTCCGATTAATACGCCGCCAAATCGGCATCGGTCTAGCCCGACCTATTCTTGCCGGCCTCGCCACGTTCATTCACGAATAGATCGGGCCAGATACAAAAATACCCTTTGAATTGAAATAGCTGCGATCCGGCATACACAGGTTGAATCGCATGCGTATTTTGCAGACGGGACACTACCGCCCTCGGCACCCACCAGAACCACAGGCCATGCAATACACCGCCCATGAATTTGCGGCCATGGAACACCATTCCGGGCATATACCACTCAATCCCGTCAATGGCATGGTTGCCATCGTGGCCACCCATGTCCCCGAGCTTGGCGCGAATACCCCTGCCACCAAGGCTCTCCCATGCCACACCGCCACCCATCTTCTGATCACCGAAAAGTGCGCAGGTGCGATGCAGGCGACCGACATGTGTCATGTCGGTGGCGTTGTCCACGAGGTTCAAATAGCTGTATGGCACCACGTTATTGAGAGCAAAGGTGTACCCTTGGACTGACCAAGGCTAAGCAACGCCGATCTATGCGGACACCGGTTTGCGAGCGCCCCGATTGCACCATCCCCGCCCCGAAACAGAGCGATATTGTCGCCGAGCAACTGCACGGCCTTGACTTCATTGTGCTTCAGTTCATGCGACAGGATGGCGGGATACCAATAGTTCCGCAGCCCAAAGAAAGGAACAACCTCCTGGTGCGCCTCGATGTAGTCCCAAGGCATCTCCTTCAGGAAGTCGGGCTTATCGGGAGTGCCATACGCCTTGTGATACCACCGCGCCATGAAACCCGCCTCGGAACTCAGTGGCATCAGGCGCGGTTGATTGGACTTGTCCGCCAAACCACCAAGCCCGGGAAATCGTGCGAAGAAATTATATGTGCGAATACGCAGCCTAAGCTTCAGGATGCGGCACACCCGGGCGAAATACCCCTCTCGCGGGGTCGCGCGCCGAAACAGCGTCTGCCGATTCTCAAGGGTGGTGGCATGACTGGCCGACATTGAAAAAGCCTCGCAATGATATCCGTTGCAATGTATCGGGGGGCAAAAGGCCTGTCCAATACCTTTTCTCGCGTCCGACCATATTGGAAACGTATTGATGCGGACGCGCAAAGGTATTGGACAGGCCCCTTAACCCAATACTACATTGAAGAGGCGTTTGAACGGGAAAGTTAAGAGAGCCCACCCGTGCGGAAACCCCACTTCGAAACCGACGTGCTCATCGTCGGTACCGGTCCGGCCGGAGGCAGTGCCGCGGCGCTGCTTTCCACCTACGGCATCGACAACCTGGTGGTTAACAAGTTCGGCTGGACCGCGCGAACACCGCGGGCGCACATCACCAATCAACGAACCATGGAGGTGTTTCGCGACCTCGGCTTGGAATCCGAGGTTCTGAACCTGGCGACTCCCGCGGATTTGATGGGTGAGAACACCTATTGCACGAGCCTTGCGGGCGAGGAACTGGGGCGCATCAAGACCTGGGGCACACATCCGCTTCGCCGCGCGGATTTTGAACTCGCCAGCCCCTGCAAACTCGCCGATATTCCGCAAGACCTCTTGGAGCCCATCCAAATACGGGCCGCGGCGCATCGGGGTTCCAAGGTGAGGTTCGACACCGAGTACATCGGCATGGAACAGGACGAGAACGGTGTCAGCTCGAGGCTGCTCGACCGCATCACGGGCGAGCATTTCACCGTCCGCTCCAAGTACCTCATTGGCGCGGACGGTGCAAATTCACAGGTCGTCGAGGACGCCGGTCTGCCGGTGGAAGGCGAGATGAACCTATCCGGTTCGATCAACATGGTGTTTGAAGCGGACCTGTCGAAATACGTGGCCTATCGTCCCAGTGTTCTGTACTGGGTGATTCAGCCGGGCTCCGATGTCGGTGGCCTTGGAATCGGCGTGGTGAGAATGGTGCGACCCTGGAGACGCTGGCTCGCGATCTGGGGGTATGAAATCGAGCAAGGCCCGCCTAGGCTCGATGCAAAGCTCGCCACCCAAATCGTCCACAATCTCATTGGCGACAGCAGCATTCCCATCAAGATCGAATCGACCTCGACCTGGACGGTCAACAACGCCCACGTGAGCCGCAATTCCCGTGGACGGGTGTTCTGCATGGGTGATGCGACGCATCGCCACCCGCCAACAAATGGGCTCGGCTCCAATACATCCATCCAGGATGCGTTCAATCTGTGCTGGAAATTGGCCCTGGTGCTCAAAGGCAAGGCAGCGCCAAGCCTGCTCGAAACCTATGACGCCGAGCGCACCCCGGTCGCGGAGCAGATCGTCAAACGCGCCAACAAGAGTCTTGATGATTTCCCACCGATTCTGCAGGCGCTTGGCCTGTTCGATACCAAAGACCCCGAACAAATGGTCGAGAACATCGCCGGGCGCAAGGCATCCACGCCGGAAGCGGCCAGGCAGCGCGCCGCGCTCATCCATGCCATCAATGCAACGCACTATGTGTACAACGCCCATGGCGTGGAAATGAATCAAAGGTACGCCTCGGCCGCCGTGGTGCCCGACGGCGGCCCGGTACCCGAATTCGAGCGTGACCCCGAACTCTATCATCAGCACAGCAGCCGCCCCGGCGCGCCTTTGCCGCATGTCTGGCTGGAAAAGGAATGCCGAAAGGTTTCAACCCTGGATGTGCGCCCGAGCGGCGGCTTCGCCCTGATAACCGGAACGGGCGGCGAGGCATGGATCGATGCGGCTACCTCCGCCACCGCCGAGTTCGGTGTGGAGGTGCGGGTGGCGGTGGTCGGCCCCGGCAAGGAGTATCAGGACACCTACGGGGATTACGCCCGCATTCGCGAAATCGAAGAGAACGGGGCGCTGCTGGTCAGGCCGGACAACATCATCGCCTGGCGCTCGGCCGCTCTGCCCGCGGATCCCGGCCGCGCGCTCCGCAATGCGCTCGCCAAAGTACTGGGCCGAGGCTGACCCGCCGATGTCCGGGCATTCCCTGTGCAACCATACCTAAGTCGAGGAAACCGACATGATCATCAGCAAACAAAGCACCAGCCCGAAATTTGAAAAGATCGACGTGACACCCTTCGTCAAACCAAAGCTCGGCGAACAAATGTCGTTTGAGGTCAACCTGGTGGCTGAGTCGCGGGACGGTATGAAGAAGGTGGCTGTGGTGGAGCCGAATCTGCCCACCTGGAGCCCCTTCGAAATCCGCTGCGACGAAGGCACGGCGCTCGGCGGTACGGACACGGCACCGCCACCACTTGGGTACCTGTCCGCCGGAATCGCCTTCTGCCTGCTGACACACCTGAGTGCGTTCATCCGGTCCAGGGGCATGCGTATCTCAAGCCTAAAACTCGAGCAAAGAACGAAGTTCGCGACCACATTGGTCACCGAGGCCGAGGAGGACGGTGACTTTCGCGGACGGTGTCATGGCGTTGAGACACACATTCTCGTCGAAGGCGATCACGACGCCGAAGACATCCGCGCGCTCGCGAGGGAATCGGAGGCTGCCTGCATGGCGATGCAATCCATTGTCAACGCAACGCCGGCGGTAACGTCGCTCCATTTGAACGGGTTGAAGATATAGGTGCCCGCGCCAAACCGGATTTTCCAAGTGTTCACGTTCTGGAGAGGGTCGCGATGAAACGATTATTGGCGTTGGTGGTGGCGCTCTCGACGCTGCTCGGGGGCAATGTCTTTGCACAGGTGCTCGAAGAGGTGGTTGTCACGGCCACCAAACGGCAGGAGAGCCTACAGGATGTACCGGTTTCGGTCGCCGCGGTGACGGTTGAGACCATTGAGGACATGGGCATTGTCGATATGGAAGAAATCTCGCTGCACATACCCAACTTCGAGGCGGCCATATCGACGATCCTGCCGAATCTCTATGTTCGTGGGCTTGGCACGGGCACCTCCCACTCCATCGAGCAGCCGGTCGGAAGGTTTGTGGACGATGTGTACATAGGCCGAGGCGCCGCCAGCATGCTCGGCTTCCTTGATATAGAAGCCGTCGAGGTTCTGCGCGGACCCCAGGGCACTTTGTTTGGAAAGAATACATTGGCCGGGGCGATGATCATTCGCACCGGCGAGCCAACCGATGAACCCAGGGGTCGGGCCAACGTCTCATACGGATGGTATGGCACCCAGGGCAACTTTACGGAGGTTGATGCGTTCGCTTCCGGACCGCTCGGAGCGAACACACGAGCGAGGCTGGCGTTTCGCTATGCCGATAGCGATGGATATGTCGAGAACCGCTTGAATGGCCCGGATGGCGGGATACGGGAGGATGTTGGCGTGCGGCTGAAACTCGAGCAGGACATCGGCGCCAACACCATGCTGCAACTCAAGCTCGAGCATGGTGAATACGAAACCGAGGGCAATACCTCGATGGAAATCGTCGGTCCTCCGGAGAACAACCCAGGCATCGCCAATGTGTTTCGAATGCTATCGCCGGGTTGGAGCGGCGACTTGGATTGGGAGGCCGACTACACCTGCGCCGACGACCCGCCGGTCGTCCACAGTTTGCCCGGCTTTTGCCCGGGCCGGGAACAGGATGTGCAGACCGCCGTCCTTCGTTTGACCCATGACTTCGCGGCCGGCGAACTCCTGTCCATCACCGGGTATCAGAAATACGAGTTTCTGGACCGGTTCATGGCGATTGACATGGGCATTGCCGGAGGCGCGTATAACGCGCTTCGCGACGAGGACTATGACGCGCTCTCGCAGGAGTTAAGGTTCACCTCCGACACCGACGGCAACTCCGACTACATCGTCGGACTGTTCTATGAGAAATCGAATCTCCATCGCTTCAGCAACACCGACTTCGACCTTACGAAATTCCCCGGCCTGCCGCTAAAACTCCAGCAAGACGAGGTGTTCGATCAGGAGACGGAGACGCTTGCGCTGTTCGGCCAGTACCGCCGTCACTTTGGCGACAGGTTGGCGGTATCCGTTGGCGGCCGTGTTACCGACGAGAAGAAGACCTACAAGTTTCATCGCTACTACGAGCCCTTCGGCACACCCTACGATCCCGACACTGTCCTGCCGTTTCCTCCCGGACCCTTCGGGCCGCTCGAGGCGGCCATCGACCGGCCAATCGAGGATCGCTCGGAAACTCGATTCACACCGTCGGTCAACGTACAGTATCAGGTGTCGGATACGGTGATGATCTACGCAACGGCGTCCCGGGGTTATAAGGCTGGCGGGTTCAGTGACCGCGTCTCAAGCGACCCGGACGACTCGATCCAATTTGAGGAAGAGGTGGTCGATGCCATTGAGGCGGGTGCGAAGGGGCTCTTTCTCGATGGCTCGTTGGAACTCAATGCAGCTCTCTTTCACATGAAAATCGACGATCTGCAGGTATCCTCGTCGATTCCCGGAACGGTGGCCTTTCAAGTGCAGAATGCGGCCGAGGCCGTGGGTCGGGGATTGGAGGTGGACGGTCGCTGGTCTCTGGGGGAGCAATGGCTGCTTGGCGGCAACCTTGCCTACACAGATGCCTACTATGACAGTTTCCCGAACGCCGACTGCACGCCGGGCCAGGCGGCGGCCTTTGGCGGACCTGGTTGTACGCAGGATCTCAAGGGCAAGCCGCTGATCTTCGCGCCGGCATGGAAGGGCACCTTGTTCGTCGAATTCACAACGCGGATCATGGGCGAATGGGGCCTGCAAATGTGTGCCGACTTCACCCATTCGGATGAGTACTACACGGATTCCCCTCTAAGTCCCGGCACATTGCAGGAGAGCTATCGGGTAATCAACGCCTCTGTTTGGTTCACAAGCCCAAGCGAGCGTTACCGAATCGGACTGATTGGCCGCAATCTTACGGAGGCGGCCTACCGTCGGTTCGGCCTTGCGAGCCCCGGCTCGTCCGTCTACCTTGCCGAGTTGAGTCTGCCACGCCGAATCCTACTTAAGTTCACCGCGAATTTCTAAGGAAGGTCTGAACAAATCGATAGAGCAGCATTGAGCTACTCGTAAACTATTATTTGATTAACTCGGATGTAACGAATACAGGATTAATCAGGGGGTTCCTGATTGGGAAGCAGTTACATGCGGTCACACCTGCTGCACAGTGCCAAATGTGTCTGAACCAGAGTGCCATCCGGTGCCCGCACTGTTCAATGGGTTCCACATGGCCGATACGCCCTGGTTCCGCGCAACGCTACTCCGCAATTTTGGCCGCTGGCCGGAAGGGCACACGAAAGAAGAAGGCGGCCACGAACGACAGGGCTGTCACGGCCACAATGATAGAGAACACATCGTTCAGCGCCCCCGCCAATGCCGAGTTCAAGGAATCGTGCAACATGTCCGCAAGAGTGTGCCCGTCCGGCCCGGCTTCCGCGAGCTGCGTCCTTAGGGACTCGGTGGCGAATTGATCGTCCAGTGCGGCGGGGCGGCTCTTGAGAGCTTCGAGTGCGTCCTGCGGAAGCACTTCCCTGACACGGTCGGGAATGGTCTGGTCGAGCGCCAGAGAAAAGTTCCTCGCCATCAGCGCACCCAGCACGGCGATACCCAGCATGCCGCCGAGCGACCGGAAGAATTGCAGGGCCGAGGTTGCCGCGCCCACGAGAGCGAACGGGACTGTGTTTTGCACCGCGACCGAGAGAGTGGCCACGGTCCCGCCGAAGCCGAGTCCGGCGATTGAAATATGGAATGCGGACGCGAGCTGGCTCGTCGTCTCGTTCATGGTGGAAAGCAGATACATGCCGACCGCCATGATCCCGGTGCTGGCCAGCGTCTGTTTCCGATAGTGTCCGCCGGTTCTCGAGAGCAACTGTCCCGAGACGATTCCGCCAACGACCATGCCGAGCAGCATGGGAATCAGAAGATTACCACTGACAGTCGCGGACACCTCCAGTACGGCCTGGAAGAACAGCGGCAGGAAAAGCACGCTTCCGTAGAGCCCCAGACTGGTCAGCAACGTTACAATCACGGCCAGGCCGACCACCCGGTCCGCATAGATTCCCAACGGCATGATGGGCGCGGACGCTCTGGTTTCAATGATCGTGAAGAGTCCGCTCATCGTCAGCCCGAAAGTCAGCAGACCGATGATGAGCGGTGTGCTCCAAGCGTACTGGACGCCGCCCCAGGAGAGTGCGAAAAGGATGGGGACGACCGCCAAAATCAGTGCGATCATGCCGGGAAGGTCGAGTTGTGGAGTCTCCGATGCGCGGTGGTGCGTGGGATAGATCTTCACTATCAACGCCAAGACCGGGATGCCGGACACGGCGAGCAGGATGAACACCCACTGCCAGGAAAGACGCTCGGCGACGAATCCCCCCAGGATCGGCCCCGCGACGGAGGCGACGCCGAAAGCGGCGCCAATCAGGCCGTGATACTTGCCTCGGTCCTCGGGTCGAAAGAGATCGGCAATGGAGATGTAGCAGCAGGTCATGACGATGCCGCCGCCAGCCCCCTGCAGGGCTCGGAACACGACGACCTGGGTCATCGAAGCGCTGAGGCCCACGAGTACGGAGCCAGCCGTGAAGACCATCATGCCGATGATCAGGAAGCGCTTGCGTCCGTAGATGTCGCTCAGCCTGCCCACAACCGGATAGGCGACGGTTGCGGCGACAATGTAGGAGGTTACGGCCCAGGCGTAATGCTCGAATCCGCCGGTGTCGGCGACCATCATCGGCAGGATCGTGGTGACTACAGTCTGGCTCAGTGCCGCCAGAATCATGGCAAGCATCACGCAGATCATGGATAGCCTCACCAAACGAGCGGGGGGCGCCACGAAATCCTCGTCCACCGGAAAAGTGGCCGCTACCTCTCTTTTCAGGCTCGACACGGGGTCGGTCTTCATTGGGCCTTCTTGCGACCCATGCGCCGCGCCATTCTGTAGGCACCGTAACCCCAGCGAGACAGGGTCGAGAAGGTGTACCCGGGCGTCAAAATCCGTTCGCGCTCCGGCAGGAATTCATCGGCATCGAGATCCTCGATCGCCGCTATAGCCCGGCTCAGCAGGGCGGTCGCCAACTCGACGCGCCGAGGGTCGGACATCACGTCTAAGCCGCCGCATCCCAGAACGCAAGGCACAAAGGCGTTGAGCATGTTCTGCCGGTAGCTGCGCCAGCAATCTTCGAATGTATAGTTCCGTGCCCCCATGCGGCAGACGATGTCGTGGTATTCCTCCAAGACCTCTCGCTCCATCCGGCGGCGGGTGTCTATGGAAACGCTGCTCGCTAGGAAATAGGCCACATCGTAGAGGCCGCAGCCCGAGCCGAAGCCCTGCCAGTCGATCACAGCAAAATTGTCCTTTGCCTCGGCACCGAAGAACATGTTCTCAGCGCGATAGTCGCCATGGACCACTGTCGTCGGGCCGGACGCGATGCTCGTGTAGTGGACACTTATGCGCGGGCCCAGTGCTTCGGAAAGCGTGCGCATCTGAGTCGAGAAAAGGGCATCGAAGCGTTCGAGTGTGGGAAGAATGGCAACAAGGTAGGCGGCCTGCATGATCCGCGTGTATCTGGAGTTGAAGCTGTTATAGAGGTATGAAAGGTCCGGTCGGTCGATCGCGTCCCAAAACTGCCCGTGCAGGTGGGCGGCCTCGCGGACGCCAAGACGCACCTGCTCACCCTCGACACCCTTCACTTGTGGGATCGTCTCCATCGGGCGCAGATCTTCCAGAATCAGCACAATGCGGTCGCTGCGCGTATCGTACGCGCCATAGTAGAGAGCAGGAGAGCGCATTGGCGAATGCGGCGCCAAACGGTAGTAGTAATCGTACTCCCGCTTGTGCAGCAATAGCCACTTGGCGAGCTTTATAAAGCCCGGATTGGTCGTCGGCAGCTTGACTATGACTGTCCCAGGCACCGGAGACGAGTCATCTCTGGCGGTCAGGTGGCAACGCACAAGGGTTCCTAGCGCATTGGTTACCGCCTCCATGGTCTCGATCTCAATCGCCTCGATCTTCGGCGAATCGAATTTTCCGCCGGCGATCAGCGCTTCCTGCATCCATTCGGCCGATATTTCTTCCGGGTTGTCGCAGAGCAGTGAATGGTCTGTCATGCTGTACGCCTACGCTTGTTTGTTACCCGAAACCTGAACGAGGCGGCGGGATGGGGGATCGGGTTGTATTCGATCTTGATGGGACGGTCGGTCTGCTCAAGCGCGAAATCGACCTCGTGGACGATGGTTGCCATGGTGAGCATAAGCTGCACATCGGCAAAGCTGCTGCCCAGGCACCGGTGCCTGCCCAGACCGAAGGGATTGTATGCGCCCGGCTGCCGGTGTTCCGGGGGCTTCCGTTGGTAACGTTCGATGTCGAAACGTTCCGGATCCGGAAAATACTCCGGCAATTGGTGCCCGACCGAATTGCCGACGATGATCTGCACGCCGCACGGAATCTGAAATCCGCCAAACTCGAACGAGTTGGAAACGATGCGCGTGACCGCCGGGATTATCGGATACATGCGCATCGTTTCGAGTATGATACGGTGCGTGACGTCGAGTGTGCTCAGGTCCTTCGCGATGGGTGTTCCCCGGTCAAACAGGGCGTCGACTTCCTCCCTCATTTTCGCGAGCAGATGCGGATGCTTCAGCAGCGCATAGAGCATGTACGAACAGACACTCGCGACGGTATCCAAGCCGGCGATATAGGGTCCGAGAGAGGTCATCAGGTGGTCGGTCTCGGGAAGGAATTGCGGATCTTTACGGTTCATCGCCAGAATTTCGTCGATAAAGTCCGGGGGCTTTCCTGCGCGGTTCTCCGGGCGGTGCGCTTCGAGGGTCTTGGAATATAGTTCCATCACGCCCCGCCGGGCGCGTCGGTAGCGGGGCAATAATGTCATCAGCCTTGGCCGATTGCGCAGGACATAAACCATCAGGTTCGTTTCGAGATAGAAAATCAGATCGTCCAGATGTTCCCGCGGAGATACGCCCGTCAGCGCCTCGCCCATAAACTCGCCGACGATCGTTTGCATAGCCTTCTGGGCCCCTATCGGCTGATCAAGGGGCCATTCGGAGACGAGGCGGCGGGTGACGTCGATGCATGCATCCATCTTGGCCTCGATGACTGTGGGTGCGTACCCCTTGGTCAGAAACTTGCGCATTTGGAGATGCTCGCGACCGTCCATGCTCAACACCGAGTGGGCGGAGCCCATGGCAGAAACGAACTCGCGCCAGGATTCGAGGGAGCGAAGATGAGTGTTCCCAATCTTTGTCAGAAACGCGACTGCCTCGGGGCCAACGAATGCAAGGAAGCGTCGGTTGAAAGCCCGGACGCGGAAAATTGGGCCGTACTTGCGGTATCCGCTGGCGAGAAATGCCCCGATGTCTCTCGACATTTCGAAAGCACTGCCGATCAGTGGCGGTCCCGACGCCTGTGGAATTTCCTCATAGGGGCGAGCCGCTATCTCCCTCACCGGTGCCTCTGGCTCAATCTGTTTGACCGCCGCCGCGACCTCCCGGCCGATCAGATCGAGCTTCGCGATCTGGTCGATCCGATCGCGCACATCAGCCAGTTCTTCCCGGGAAAGAATGGTCTCGAAGACGCCGCAGGCCGCGGCCAAGCTGATGATGACGATATCGCGCGCATCGGGAATGTCCTGGCTGAATATCGTCCGCATGATCCGGAACTGGACTTCCTCGGTGGCCTTTTCGCTTGCGACCGGATAACGGTGCGCGCGCACAACTAGGCGCGAGAGAAAAACGAGGCCGTTGACCTCGGCTTCCAGAATCCCGCGCTCGACCAGCCGGTCGATCGCCTTGCGGCGGATCTCGTCGCCGCGCCCGGCTATCCGCTTAAGCCAGAAGGCGGTGTCGCGATCCTCCGTCTGTGTCCTGATGTCGGAAAGGATCGGATCAAGCAAGTCGTCGCCTGTGGATGCCGGGTCGACGACAACCAAGCGCTCGAGATCGGTGTCGATACGGTTTTCTAGAGTCAGATCCATGAGCGCTGCGCCAGCCATCACGATGTCGCGGGAATGCGCCGGAAGCGAGGACTGGATCTCGCCCTTCTCGCTATCCAAGATAAGTAGGAGGACTTCTTCCGCTATCGTCAGCGCATCCGCCTGCTCCGCTGACAACTCGGATCCGGCGGACTGGGAAGCATCGATGGAATTGTTTGGACTGTCGTTTATGGTTACCCCTTTCAGCTAGAAATTCTAGATGTCCAGCATGCACCATGGGCTTGAACACATTATTATGCCATTGATGGGAAGGTTTTGCATCAATTTGAATTTTTGGATTTCATCGGGCCAAGGCCCACGCACTGCCCAGTTTGTGCAAATGTCGAAATTCAGCTTGGCAAGCGAATCCACCGCCGTTATAGTGCGCACCATGAAACAGGCATCCCGCCAATCGCTTTTTTCTCTCTCCATCCTGCTCCTGCCGGCGTAGCCGGCGACTATTACTCCCCCCAAGGGCCTACCGCCCAACCAAACAAGACCCCTAAACCTGAAACAACCAGGAAGCCAGGCTCATGAGCGAGCAGACCACCATTGATCGAATGGCCGGTTCCGCTATTGCGGGGCGGGCGCCGGGCAGTATGCCCTTCCACAAGTATCGTTCTTTTCAACCCGTCCCGCTGCCGGAGCGAGAGTGGCCGGACAAGGTGATCGAGCGGGCACCGCGCTGGTGCAGCGTTGATTTACGGGATGGCAACCAAGCCTTGATCGATCCCATGAATGTCGATGAAAAGCTCAGGATGTATGAACTGTTGCTTGAAGTTGGTTTTGCCGAGATCGAGGTGGGCTTTCCGGCTGCCTCACAACCGGATTTCACCTTCATCCGCCGCATCATTGAGGAGGAGCGCATCCCGGAGGATGTGAGCGTCCAGGTGCTCTGCCAGGCTCGCGAGGAGCTTATAGAGCGCACGGTCGAGGCGCTCGACGGCGCGCCCAACGTCATCTTCCACCTCTACAATTCCACCTCGGAATTGCAACGCCGCGTGGTTTTCGAGATGGACCGCGCCGGCATCATCGATTTGGCGGTGCGCGGCACACGCATCGTCAAGCAGGGTTTGAGCGGCCTCGATTCAAACATCAGTTTTGAATATTCGCCCGAGAGTTTCACGGGCACCGAATTGGATTTCGCCGTGGATATCTGTACGGCGGTGGCCGAGGAGTGGGGCGCAACCGTTGCGGCACCGATCATTATCAACCTGCCTTCGACCGTGGAGATGGCCACGCCCAATATCTACGCCGACCAAATTGAATGGTTTGCCAAGCGCTTTCCGCATCGCGACAAGGCGGTGATCAGCCTGCATACGCACAATGACCGGGGCACCGGTATCGCCGCCACGGAACTTGCCCTCATGGCGGGCGCCGAGCGGGTCGAAGGCACCCTGTTCGGCAACGGCGAGCGCACCGGCAATTGCGACATCGTCACCATGGCCATGAATCTGTTTAGCCAGGGCATTGATCCAGAACTGGATTTCCGCAATATGCCGCACATTCGCCGCACTGTTGAGGCGATCAACAAATTGCCCGTCCACGAGCGTCACCCCTATGCCGGCGACCTCGTCTTCACGGCCTTTTCCGGATCGCATCAGGATGCCATCAAAAAAGGTATGGCCAAGGTGGAGCGGGATCGTTGGGAGGTGCCTTATTTACCGATCGACCCGGCGGATGTGGGCTCGTCCTACAAGGAGACCGTGCGGGTCAACAGCCAGTCCGGCAAGGGCGGGGTCGGTTTTCTGCTTGAGGAATTCTACGGCATCGCACTCCCCCGGGAAATGCTGGTGGAGTTCAGTGGCATCGTTCAAAAGTTGACGGAAAGCCTCGACCGGGAGATCAAGACGGTCGAAATATTCCAGGCGCTGCTCGATGAATACGCCCCTGAATCCGGGCCGTACCGGCTGATCGACTTCGATATTTTGACCGGGCGGCAGGCCGATCAGCGATGCATCGCCCGTATCGAGGCCGCCGAGCATCAGGTCACGATCGACGGCGAGGGAACGGGCCCGATCGAGGCATTTGTTAAGGGTCTGGTGGAAACACTCAACGAGGGGATTAGCGTCGTCGAATACCATGAACATGCCTTGGCGACGGGTAACGACGCCAAGGCGATTTGCCTACTCGCGATTGAGGTTGACAAGAGCGGCCGCCACTATGGCGTGGGGGTCAGTCGCAATACGATAACCGCATCCCTGCAGGCGGTGGTCGCCGCCATGAATCGCCGATGGAAACACTGAGACGGGACGGCATTTTTGGCGAAACGGCACTATCCGCGCCCCAACAAGACTTCGAGCACAAACTTGCTGCCGAAATAGCCGAGCAGCAGCAGGGCGAATGCGGTGAGTGTCCAGCGTACCGCGGCCGTGCCCCGCCAGCCAAAGATACCGCGTCCCACCAGCAGTGTGACGTAACAGAGCCAAGAGGCCGACGACAGTACCGTGTGGTGCACCACCTGTTGCGCAAACATGTCGTCGAGATAGATGAAGCCACTGGCAATGGCGATGGTCAGCCCCGCGAAGCCGGCCCACAACATCACGAACAATAGGTGCTCCATGGTCTCCAGAGGCGGCAGTATGCGCAGCATGAGGATGCGGCTTTTCGTGCGGATGTTGCGCTCGGCGATGCCCACCAGGATCGATTGCAGCGCCGCCATCGTGAGCATGCTGTAGGCGATGATGGAGACGAGCACGTGCCATGCCAAGGCATCGCCCATGCCGACCAGCGCCGGCTGGCTTTGCCTTGTAAAAAGCGATGTCAACAATATCAGGGCGCTTAGCGGAAAAAGCGGCACGAAGAGGCTGTGCACGGGTCGAACGATGCCGGTGGCGGCCACCATCGCCAGCACGATCAAAGCCGTCAGGCTGGCGGTGCTGGCCAAGCCGAGATTGATGCCTTCGACTAGGTTTATGGTCGCGTAGGCCGCCGTGGCGTGCAGAATCAGCGTTGGCGGGACGAGGGACCACAGCACGCGGGTTGGGAGCGGCTTGTTGCGAACCAGCGCCCGTGCTTGCAACCAGGCACCGGCCAAGTAGAGGACAACAGCGGCGGCTCCCGGAATGATGGGATCGTAGGTCACCCGCCTGTCCGAATCAGGTTATTCCAAGAAGGACGGCCGACACCGGTCACCCGGAGCGCGGGTGCTCCATCCAACTGATAATGCCGCATCAGTGGCGGCGGGAGCGTTCCGGGCAAGGCGCGGCCGCGCAGTCGTAGGCGACCTACTTCAAGCGGAGGCAACGCGGTCCGGGACGCTGCCGCCGCCACCCGCGGGGTGTGCCCGCAAGCGCCCATCTGTTTCATGCGAGGGTATCCCTCACGCTCCCGGCCGAGGGCTCCGTTGTCGTCGCTTGACGTATCGCCGGATACGCCGGCGGGGGTTCCGCCCCGCACCTGAACGCTTGCGGGCGCACGCCAGTCCGCGCACCCGGTGATTTCACCACCCTTGCCAGCCTCGCCACGCTCATTCACGAATAGGTCTGCATTTTGCCAGTTGCCCCAATGGCCTACCTCGCCGGCGGACTGGGTATGTCGCCGACATAATCCGTTGGTGGCTCCGTTTTGAAGGAGGGTCGGCGCATAATAGCAATTCCCGCTAAACATGGGCCTGCGTAAAAAATACAACACCCCAATGGCTGGATGGTCAATTTATTGGGACATGTGGTTCCCAATGGCTGGAGGCCGCACAGAAAATTGCCCGACTGGCGCAGCTTCTCTAGAATGCGCACATCTTCGGGGCTTGGCCTTTGCAAGTTGCCGTCTTGATGCGGGCCGATTGTGCGGAGTGTAGCTCAGCTTGGTAGAGCACTACGTTCGGGACGTAGGGGCCGGAGGTTCAAATCCTCTCACTCCGACCAACTCTCTCGGCAGCCTGTTGGATTTTATGACGCTTGATTGCAAACCCATTTGCGAAAGAACGACATCGCGTTAGGCCAACCTTGAAACGGCGAATCGGGTAATGGCGTCCATGGCGTCCCGGTAGCGGTTTGGCGGTAATTCCCGCAAACACTCAAGGGCCAGCCGACTGTGTTTGAGCGCCGCCGCGTGGGTGTAGTCCATGGCGCCACAGGCGCGTACCGCCTCGGCCACCTGGTCGAAGCGTGCTCTTGAGCGGGAGAGCAGGCTGTCGCGAATGAGGGCGGCCTGCTTGGCGGTGCCATGGGCCAGCGCGTGGATCAGGGGCAATGTCGGTTTGCCCTCCGCCAGATCGTTGCCGATGTTTTTGCCCATGGTGGCGGTGTCGCCCGCATAGTCCAGCCAGTCGTCCACAAGTTGATAGGCCATTCCGAAGTGCTCCCCAAATCGTCGATGGGCATCGATGGTGTCGGCCTCCTTGCTGGCGAGGACGGCACCGGTGTGGGCGGCCGCCTGGAAAAGCATTGCGGTTTTTAGGCGTATGGCTTCCATATAGCCCGCCTCGTCCGCATCAAGGTTGCCGACATTGATGAATTGGATCACCTCGCCTTCGGCAATGCGGTTCGTGGCGTCCGCCAGAATGCCCAGAATCGGCATGTTTTCCAGCGATACCATGAGTTGGAAAGCGCGGGAGTAGAGAAAATCGCCCACCAGCACCGAGGGCGCGTTGCCCCAGCGGACATTGGCGGTGAGCCGCCCCCGGCGCAGTGTGGAGTTGTCTACCACATCGTCGTGCAGAAGGCTCGCGGTGTGCAGGAATTCGATGACCGTCGCGAGTACCCTGTGGTGTACGCCGTCGTAGCCGCAGCCGCGGGCGCTCAGCAGTACAAGTAGCGGCCGCAGGCGTTTGCCGCCGCTTTCCACGATATAGCGGCCGATTTCCTCCACCAGCGCCACATCAGAGGAAAGCTGCTCCGGGATCAGTTGGTTGATAGCCGCGAAATCCTCGCCGACCAGGTGAAATACACCGTCGAGCCCCGCCAGACTGCCGGTATCGGGGGCGACGCTATGTGATTGGGTGTCGACTGCGGTGGCCAAGTTCACGCGTTGTAATCCCACAACTTCGAATCTAGAATACGCTGCCCTTCCGGGCCGTCCGGATTTTGGGTGAAACGCTAGGTGCCTGGCCGACAAACGCAGCGGTCGGGCACCGGACGCGCATTGTAGTTCAGCGCAATGGATATTGCAGGCCGAGTGTTTAAGGAGCGACATCATGTTTGCGGTTTTTTTGAGCGGCGGCAAGCAACATCGGGTCACCGAGGGCGATGTGCTCAGGCTTGAGTTGCTTGATGCCGAACCTGGGGAGGAAGTGGTGTTCGACAAGGTGCTCTTGGTGGCCAACGGCAACGATGTCAATGTGGGGCAGCCCTATGTGGATGGCAGCCGCATCATGGCCGAAGTGGTTGGCCACGAGCGGGCCAAAAAGATTCGTGTGATCAAGTTCAAGCGCCGCAAGAACTACATGCGCCGCCAGGGGCATCGGCAGTGGTATACGGAAGTGCGCATTACCGGTATCCAAGCCGCCACAGCACACTAGCCCGACCTATTCATGAATGAACGGGGCGAGAAGGCCGGCAAGAGTGGTGAAAGCACCGGGTGCGCGGACCAGGAGCGCGCAGCCGTGCTTGACGGCGGGTTGAGCACGCGGCGGGAGCGCGGCCAGTGATTTCGCCGCTCTTGTCGGCCGCAGTAGTTTATTAATGAATGGGTCAGGCTAGGAGGAGATAGACGCATGGCACACAAAAAGGCGGGCGGCAGCACCCGCAACGGTCGTGATTCCCAATCGAAACGGCTCGGTGTGAAACGGTTTGGTGGCCAATTCGTACGCGCCGGCAACATCTTGGTTCGGCAGCGCGGCACCCGTTTTCACGCCGGGGAAAACGTAGGTTGTGGGCGCGACCACACCCTTTTCGCTACCCGGGATGGACGCGTCAAATTTATTGAGAGAGGAAAGAGGAAGCGCAAGTACGTGAACATCGTCCCGGTGGTTTGATTGCCAACCGCCCCGGAACAGGTTCTCCGTCCGCGCCGCGGGTCGGGGCAACGGTCGCCAAGCCACTCTTGCCAATGCAGTTCATTGATGAAGCGACCATTCACGTTTACGCCGGCAAGGGCGGCGATGGCGCGCTGAGCTTTCGGCGCGAAAAGTTCATCGCTCGCGGCGGCCCGGACGGCGGCGACGGCGGCGATGGCGGCGATGTCATCTTGGTGTCGGACGCCGCCCTCAATACACTTGTGGACTTCCGCTACCAACCCCGCTATCACGCTGGCAATGGCCGACCCGGTGGTGGACGCAACAAAACCGGCGCTCGCGGCGCAGACCGGGAGATTCGGGTGCCGCTCGGTACATCCGCCATTGATGCGGATACCCGGGAGTTACTCGGCGACCTCACCGAGCCCGGTGAGCGCCTATTGGTTGCCAGGGGTGGCCGTTGCGGGCTGGGCAATACCCGCTTCAAATCCAGCACCAACCGGGCCCCCCGCAGAACCACACCCGGCACCCTCGGCGACCAACGGGAATTGTCACTGCAATTGAAATTATTGGCGGATGTTGGTTTGCTCGGCATGCCCAATGTCGGCAAATCGACCCTGATCGCCGCCGTTTCGGCAGCCCGGCCGAAAATCGCCGATTACCCTTTCACCACCCTGGTTCCCAATCTGGGTGTGGTGCGCGTGGATGACGAGGCCAGTTTCGTCATGGCGGACATTCCAGGCCTGATCGCCGGCGCGGCGCGTGGTACCGGACTCGGTGTTCAGTTTCTCCGGCACCTCGCCCGGACACGCCTACTGTTGCATCTGATCGATGTCCGCCCCGCCGATGGCTCCGATCCGGTGCGCAATGTGTCGACCATCGAGGCCGAATTGGCCGCCTACAGTGAAACCTTGGCGGAACGTCCCATTTGGCTCGTACCAACCAAGACCGACCTGATTGATGACGCATCGCTGAACACACTGGTCGAACGCCTGCGGCGGGCCTTTCCGGACCGGGAAATCCAGCCGGTTGCGGCGATTGAGCGTCGGGGGTTGCGGTCACTGAAGAACCGGATAATGGCAAGCCTCGCCGAAATGCGGCATCAGGCGGCCGCCGACAAGTCTGTCTGCGCTTTGGAAAAGGCACAAGCCGAGCGCATCCACGAGGATGTGCTGAAAAGTGCCCTGGCCGCCAAAGGATCATGAAGCTCACGGAGGATCGGGCCCGTCGGCAGGCTGCGGCCGCAAAGCGCATGGTCGTCAAGATTGGCAGTTCGCTGCTGACCGATCCCGTGGCGGGATTGTCGTCCGCCAATATCGATGCCTGGTGCGAGCAGTTGGCCGATTTATCGGCGCGGGGCGGGCAGATGGTGCTGGTCTCTTCAGGTGCCGTGGCCGAAGGCATGGCGCGACTTGGCTGGTCCGAGCGTCCGACCGACCTGCCGCGATTGCAGGCGGCCGCCGCTGTCGGCCAGATGGGTCTCGTGCAAGCCTATGAAGCCGCCTTTGCGCGGCACGGTCGGCACACGGCAATGGTTTTGCTTACCCATGAGGATCTGGCCAATCGCCGACGCTATCTGAACGCCCGCTCCACCCTGACGCAACTGCTCGACATGGGTGTGATTCCCGTGGTCAACGAAAACGACACCGTGGCGACCGACGAAATTCGCTTTGGCGACAACGACACCCTGGCGGCGCTGGTGGCCAACCTGGTGGTGGCGGACTTGTTGGTGGTGCTAACGGATGTGGATGGATTGCACAAGGGCGACCCGCGCACCGTTGCGGAGGCGAAGCCGTTGCGTTACGCCGAGGCTGGGGACGACGGGCTCGATACGCTGGCGGGGGAGGGCGGCGCGTTGGGACGGGGCGGGATGATTACCAAAGTGCGCGCCGCGCGCACGGCGGCCCGTTCCGGTGCCCACACGGTGATTGCGGACGGTCGGGACAGGTCGGTGCTCACGCGGATTGCGGCCGGTGAGCCGGTGGGAACCCTGCTTGCCGCGACTGTCCCACCGTTGGTGGCCCGCAAGCGGTGGATAGCGGGTCAGTTGAAACCCAGGGGCGAACTGGTGGTGGATGCCGGCGCGGCGACGGCGATGCGTCAACGGGGCGTTAGCCTGCTACCCGTGGGAGTTGTGGCCGTGCGCGGCGATTTTGTGCGCGGCGATGTGGTTCGTTGCATTACCGGGGACGGAGAGGTGGTCGCCCAAGGCCTTGTCAACTATTCCAGTGTCGAAGCGGGGCGTCTGGCCGGAGCGGCAACCGATGCAATACTCGATATATTGGGCTATGTGGAGGAGCCGGAACTCCTACACCGGGACAATTTGGTCATTTTGGGGTGAGTTGCTACCCCGCAATGATCGGCTGATGCGCTTGGATGGGGCGTTGGCTTGCCGCGTTAGAGCGAGGCGATAGCGGCATTCAGGCGGGACTTGTGCCGGGCCGCCTTGTTTTTGTGCAAGATGCCCTTGGTCGCCATGCGGTCAATGATGGGGATGGCCTTATCCAAAGCGGCTCTTGCCGCCTCGGCATCCTTTTCATTGATGGCCGCTTGCACCTTTTTGATGTACGTCCGTACCATGGAGCGTCGGCTGGCGTTGTGCCGCCGCCGCTTTTCCGCTTGACGGGCACGTTTACGGGCCTGTGCGCTGTTCGCCAATGGGGAGTCTCCCGGGGGGCTGAAAGGCGCACTAATATGCCGCCGAGAACCATGGATGTCAACGGAGTGGCACCAAGGTGGCGTATCAATTCTTGTCAATGATGTGCAATTGTTCGTTTGGACCGCAATACCCAGACAAATTGATCATTCAGGCGTTGGTTGGGGGCCAATTTTCGGGTGTCGGCACCGGCACGGATAGTGTCGCCGATTTAAAAGCGGGTCAACTGGACGGACCCTTTGGCGCAACATTGAGAATGCGGAAAGTTCCAACGGATACAGCACCCGTCACGCGCCCGCCGCAAGCCCCGGTGGGCGATGGCCGGTCTACGAACGTCACCGCCAAGGGCGCGGTTGTATCGGCGATGACGTTGCTCTCCCGACTCTCGGGATTTGCCCGCGATGTGCTCTTGTCGCACTTCCTGGGTGCGGGCGGCGCGGCGGATGCTTTTTTTGTTGCCCTGCGCATTCCCAACTTCTTCCGTCGGCTGTTTGCCGAGGGCGCCTTCAACCAGGCGTTTGTACCCGTTCTCGTCAGCTACAAGGCTCGGGGCCCGGAGGAACTGAAACGCTTCATCGCCCTGATTGGAGGCAATTTGGGGCTCGTGCTGGCGCTGTTCGTTGGATTCGGAATTGTGTTTTCGGAAGTGCTGGTTGGGTTGTTCGCGCCTGGATTCCGGAGCGACCCGGCGCGTTTCGGCTTGGCTGCCGGTCTGTTGCGCATGACGTTCCCGTACCTTGGCTTCATTGCTCTAACGGCATTTGCCGGTGCCGTCCTCAATGCCCATGACCGCTACGCGATACCCGCCTTCACACCTGTTTTACTGAATGTTTCCTTGATCGCGGCGATGGTTCTGGCGGCGGCGTCCGGTGCCGATATGGCTTTTGCGCTGGCTTGGGGTGTGCTCGTCGCGGGCGCGGTTCAGCTTTGTTTCCAAACGCCATTCATGGCGCGGTTGCGATTGCTGACGATGCCCAGGGTCGGTGCCCGTCACGACGGGGTGCGCAGGGTGGGGCGCCTCTTGGTTCCGGCGGTATTGGCGGCGTCGGTTGGGCAGTTGAATTCGTTGATCGATACGGTGCTCGCGTCTACCTTGGCAACGGGGTCCGTCTCCTGGCTTTACTACGCCGACCGTTTGCTCGAACTGCCCATTGGCTTGGTGGCCGTGGCGCTTGGAACCGTCCTGCTGCCGAATCTGTCGCGCCTGGCCGACAACGCCAATGAAGGCGGCTTTCGTCGAACGCTTGGCTGGGGTGTGCGGATGGGGATGTTGCTCGGGTTGCCCGCCTCGGTCGCGTTGTTTCTGCTGGCCTGGCCGCTGATCGCGACCATTTTTCATCATGGCGAAATGTCGGCTATGGATGTATCGATGACTGCCTTGGCGCTCAGGGCATTCGCGATTGGCGTACTGCCAATGGTGCTTGTCAAGATTTTGGCGCCCGCCTTTTTCGCCCATCAGGACACGCGCACCCCTTTTCGAATGGCGGCGGTTGCGGTGGCTATCAACGTGGCGCTGAACCTGTCGATGTTCCGTTGGTTCGGGCATGTCGGATTGGCGTTGGCGACATCGGTGGCGGCCTGGGTGCATTGTTGGTTGCTCTGGCGAGGCGCTGCGGCGCGCGCCTATTTGGTTGCGCGTGGACAGGTGCGGGCGGGCATGCGCGTGGGGTTGGCGGTGGTTTGTATGGCGCTGGCTTTAGCGGCCGCCGTTCCGAGCGACACCTATTGGCTGGAGGCGCCGGCGCTGGACCGGATCCTATGGTTGTGCGGCCTGGTCGCCGTCGGTGGTTTTATTTACGCGCTGGCCTTGATTGTGGGCGGGCTGCGTGTCGGAGACATTCGGCATCGGGTGTGAAAGATCGTTCGCCGCAGTTCCAAAGTCGAGATCACGGGTAATATGGACTTAGCCCGACCTATTAATGAATAAACTACTGCGGCCGTCAATAGCGGCGAAATCACCGGGCGAGCTCCCGCCGCGTGCTCAACGTGCCGTCAAGCACGCCTGTGCGCGTTCCTGCTCCACGTACCCAGTACTTTCACTACTCTTGCCGGCCTCGCCACGTTCATTCATGAATAGGTCGGGCTGGCAGCTCATGGTGATGCATCACTAAAGTCCGACAGGCTGTTGGCTTACGGATCCTATGGGGAATATCGGCTTGGCAAAGCGCGCCAAGGGGTGCAAGGTAGAGTATGCAATTTTGATGGGTGCGGCATGCGCGGTAGGTGGTATTGGGTCGCCGGCGGGGCGATCACTCTGGATCAGTTCAGCAAGTGGTTGGTCAGCGGTACGCTGAACCTGGGCGAGCGGATCGAACTGTTGCCGTTTTTCAGTTGGGTTCTCTGGCACAACGACGGCGCCGCTTTCTCGCTGATGGCGGATTTGGGTGGGTGGCAGCGGTGGTTCTTCGTGGGATTGGCGGCGGCATTCGCCGGCTTTATCGTCTACGAACTGCGGCGCCTGCCGGTTGCGGATTGGGCACAGGGTTTGGCCTACGGCCTCATATTGGGCGGCGCCCTCGGCAACATGATTGATCGGTTGTTGAACGGCTATGTGGTCGACTTTGTGCTGTTGCATTGGCGTCATTATTATTTTCCCGCCTTCAATGTCGCCGATGCGGCCCTCTCCTGTGGCGCGGTGTTGTGGATCGGCTGCATGATCCGGGATGCGCGTGCCGAACGAACGACATAGCGCGGCGCATGGCCGGAGATTTCGGTTTGCGTCGACAGCGGGGGTTTAGCCTGCTGGAATTGCTGGCCGCGCTCGCCATTCTGGCCATCGTTGCCACCTTGGCCGTTCCCCTTTATTCGAGCTATTCACAGCGAGCCTTTCGTGCCGAGGCGCAGGGAGATTTGTCGGCCTGCGCTCTCGGTATGGAGCACTGGGCCGGTATCGAATTTACCTATGGGGGCGCGGCCGATGCCGATGACGATGGAATCGGAGACGCGGATTCCGGCCCCGTGGCCCGGACGATTTGCAAACCGCGCTCGGTTGCACAGGGCCGCTATGCCATATCGGTGGAGGGGTCGGAGGGAACATTCCTGCTAATCGCCCGTCCTGTGCCGACTGGGCCGATGGCGGCGGACGGGTTTCTGACTTTGGATGCGGCGGGCAATCGCCAATGGGACCGGGACGGCAACGGTGTCATCGGTGTTGGCGAAGATCGTTGGGAGTGAGCCGTTGTCGCATCGCCTTTTCCAATCCGGGGTCACCCTTATCGAGGTGTTGATCGCCGTCCTTGTCTCAAGTGTCGCCGTATTGGGTGTCGCGGGATTGCAGATGCTGGGCATGCAGTCCAATCGTGCGGCGCTGCTGCGCACCGAAGCCGTGCACATCGCCCACGACATGCTGGAACGCATGCGCGCCAATGCGGTGGGTGTGGGTGCGGCGCAGCACTACGGCGGCCTGGCTTTGGGAGACCCGCCACCCAACCCGCCGGATTGCGGTGCCGGGGATTGCACCGCGCGGGAGGTGGCGGACTTTGACCGCGCTCTGTGGAAATGCCGGTTGGGACGGTTCAGGGACCACCCCGCCTGTGCCGAACTGATCGGTGTCGCCGGCTCCGGCCTTGTTGCCGGGGATTTGGACCAGGCGCCGTTGCCGGATGGTGACGGCGCCATCGAATTTAACCGCGCGGGAACTGTGGTCGGTATCCATGTGCAATGGCGCGAGGGCAGCCATGTTCGGTCCGTTTCCGTCGCCAGCCGTCTCTAGCCCGACCTATTCACGAATAGGTTGGGCGAGTGCTCGATCCAACTGATAATGCTGCATCGGCGCGCCCTTGGCTTTACCCTCATCGAGTTGATGCTCGCCCTCGCCCTGGGCTTGATTGTGATGGCCGGCCTGGCGCAATTGTTTGTGGGTGGCGGGCAGGGCTATGCATCGTTGCAAAGCCAGTCCAGGCTTCAGGAAAGTGGGCGCTATGCGTTGGCGTTCATCGGCCGGTCCGCCCGGGGCGCGGGCTATCTCGGTTGCAATGGCCGGCCCCGGCGCATTGTGAATATGCTCAACGGCGAACTTGCTGCACTGTTTCCGCTCAACATCACCGAGCCGGTGGAGGCCTTTGAGAGCGACGGTGGCGGTTCGGCCACGGAATTTGCCCAACGAGCGGGGATCGGCACCAGCGGTATTGTGCCGGGAGCCGACATGGTTGTCTTTCGCCGCGTACAGGGGCCACTGCTGCGTGTTTCCGCTCCGGTGAACCCCCACGGGAATCCCACTGTGGAGCGCCGCGGAGCGATTGGCCTGAAAAAGGATGATTTCGCGCTCATTGGCGATTGCGAACAGGTTTCGTTGTTTCGAATCACCGGGTTGGTGAATGGCGCCGGCCACATCGGGCTCCTGCGCGGCCACGGACAGGGGCTGTTTGCGAACGCGGCGGCCAAGCCCCTGACGGACGCTGGCGGTTTGTATGGTCCGGCGGGCGCGGACGGAGCCGCCATGGTGGGCCGGGTGGTGGCGGAGACCTATTTCATTGCCCGGGGAAGAAGTGTCGATCGGCGGGGCAATACGCTTTATTCCCTTTGGCGGCGTTCCGGCATGGATGCCCCCGCGGAACTTGTCGAGGGCATAGGGGAGTTGCAGGTCACCTTCGGCATAGACACCCGGCCGGATGATGGCTTGGCGAGGGTGAGCCGCTTTGTGGGCTTTGACACCATTGCGCCGGGCGCAATGATTCGCGCCGTGCGGGTACGGGTGGTGGCGGACCATCCCATACAGCCGCGCGCGTTCAGTCAGACCTTCAACCTGCGCAATGCCGGATAACGGGGTGGGCATGGCGCAAATGCCCGTGCAACGCGGCGTCGCCCTGTTCGCTTGCCTGGCGTTGCTATTGCTGTTGACAATCGCGGCAACCTCGGCGGTTCGCACGACCATGCTGGAGACGCGGATGGTTCGCAACGCGGAGGACGCGCTCCTGGCTTTCCAGGCGGCCGAGGCGGCGCTGCGCGAAGGCGAGGCCCATGTGTCCGATGGAATCGGGGACGCCGGGGTGTTTACCGACGCGGGGCTGGCCGGCTTGTGGACGGTTGCCCCCCTTGGCCAAGCCGAACGCTGGTCCCTCGCGGAAATTTGGGCGGTCGGCAGCCGTCGCAGCCGGGTCGCGGAAACACGCCTTGAATCGGTGGCGTGGCAGCCGCGCTACATCGTGGAGTGGTTGGCGACCCTGGAATCCACCACCGAGCCGCCTCCCTCGGAAGGCTCCATCGACGAGGAACCGGCCGAAACAACCAGGGAACGAATCGAGGTTTTCCGCATCACCGCGCATGGTGTTGGTCGCACCGAAGCCGCCCATGCGATGGTCCAGAGCACCTACGGCATCCTGATTCGGGACGAAGGCGAATGCTCCGGGGTCTACCCGGAAACGCCGCATGCCCCGAACCGCGATGGAATGTCGGTATTCTACTCCGGTGACGCGGACTGCCGATCATCCTTGGTCAAGACACCGGCCAGCGATGCCGATGTCGGTCGTCTATCCTGGCGGGAAATCGCGCTGCCGTAGCCTGTCGGCGGCAACCTTGCCCGAAAGATCAATTGCGGACATCATGTCGCGCTGCATGGAAATCCACCGAAATCTTGATCGGGCCGGCGGTACCCGCTGTGTGCTCTGTATCGGCAACTTCGACGGTGTTCACTTGGGGCATCGTAAGCTGCTTGAAGTGGCGCGCGCGCTTGCCAGAACGACGGGGCGGCCACTCGGCGTGCTCACTTTCGAGCCGCATCCGAGACGCCTGTTTCGTCCGGACGATCCGCCGTTCCGCATCACGCCTCCGGCGGTCGAACAGCGTCTGTTGCGCGACCTGGGCATCGACCTCCTGTTTTCGTTGCGCTTTGATTGGGATTTCGCCAGCCAGCCCGCCGAGGCCTTTATCGCCAACGTGTTGAAAGGCGGTATTCGGCCATCGTATATCGTGGTTGGGTACGACTTCCGCTTCGGCCAATTGCGCACCGGCACGGCCGAGACGATGCGGGAGGCCGGATTCGCGGTTCGGGTTGTCGAGGAACTCGCCGATGAGGAACACCGGGCCTATTCCTCCAGCCATGTTCGGGTCGCGCTCCGCCATGGCGACCTGGACATGGCGAACCGTCTGTTGGGATGGGAATGGGAAATCGAGGGCAAGGTCGTCGTCGGTAATCGCCGCGGCCACACCCTGGGGTTTCCAACCGCCAATGTGGAACTTGGCGAAACCCTGCACCCCGCCTACGGCATCTATGCGGCCTGGGCTTTGGTGCCGGGGGAGGAGACTTGGCGTCCGGCGGCCACGAACATCGGTATCCGGCCCATGTTCGAACTGCCCATCGGTCAGGTGGAGGCCCACATCCTGGGCTTCGACCGAGACATCTACGGCAAAACGTTGCGGGTACGGCCCGTCAAGAAAATTCGTGGCGAGGCGCGTTTTGCGAGCGTGGACGAACTCATCGCGCAGATGCGTATCGATTGTCGGACCACCAAGCGACTTTTGGGCCTGTCATAGCGGGTCACAGCGCAGTGGCCGACCTCTTGCGTCCTCGCGAATGCCGTCGCCGTCCCGGTCGGCCGCATGTCGTGCGCGGCCCTGGGTGTTTAGAATCAATTGCCTTGCGAAGCGGGGATTGCGATCGGCGGGGCAATACTGGAAGTTGCCGGGTTGCCAATCCGTGACACCGGTTGCCGTGAAACGCAGGTAGCTTCGGTTGCCGAAGGATCGCCAAGTGATGGTTTCTCCGGTGTCCAGCCCAGCTAGCCGGGCACCGACAAGCTCGCCGTCGTCGACCCGCCGGTCGCCATCGGCATCGGCGAAGATCAACATGCCCTCATGCCAACTTTCCCGCCTGCCGCAAACCGGTCCCTGACCCGGACAGAGCGTCATGGCCCGGTGGTGATGAACGGCGAACTGGCGGGCGGTGTGCACGGCGCCGGCAACGGCGTTGATGCGGGCGGATGCGCGCTGGGCGGCCGCCATCTCGGTGAATTCGGGAACGGCGATACTCATGAGCACAGCCGCGACGGCGAGGGTCGCCATCAGTTCATTCAGGCTGAACCCGCTGTTACGCCGACCCAATGCGAGGGAATGATATAAATAGGTTGTGTGGATCAACCCACCATCCTGGTTGTTGAACTGGGAGCCTGAGCACCAATTAGTTGGCGGACAGGCGGTTCATCGGGGGAGTGTAGAGCGCGTTCCGTCTAGGTTGCAGAGGAAAATGGCCCGTTTTCATTTGAGAGATTGACGCCCCGCACCGTCCGCTGGGATCGCTCGTTGCTGCTCGAACGAGCCTCGCCTATCTTGGGGAACCTCTGATTAATCCTGTAACTACTGGGATCCGTTCCGTCCGCCGCGCCCTTCGGCTCGGGGTGGCTAAACGAATGGCAGCCACCGCAGCCAGCGCCGTTTTTTCTTCTTTTCTTTTTGCTCCTTATCTTCCTCCCTGTCGGCCTGCTCCGCGGCGGGGGCCGGCGGCGGCGTGAATCCTTCCGGGTGTTGCAAAGTGAGCGGCGGTGGGACTTCGGGGCGGTCGAGTACACCGAAGGTCATCAGGTTCATCCAGGAGCGGTCGCGGTCGCGGATGCGTTCGGCCAATATCAAATCGCCGTTGGCGTCGAATGACGAGTGATTGGGGTAGTTGATCGCCAACACCCGCAAGGCGTCGTTGGCGGCTTCGTCAAGGCCGAGTTTGTGATTCGCCTCGACGAGGACGATGAGCGCTTCGGCAATGGGCTCGTCGGCGGTCGGGTAGTTTTCCAAGACATAGCGGGCGCGATTTGCCGCCGCCACATAGGCACCGCGCCGAAGGTAGTAGTCGGCAATATGCAGTTCGTGCGCGGCGAGCAGGTTGCGCAGGTAAATCATGCGCTGCCGGGCGTCCGGGGCATATTGGCTGTGCGGAAAGCGTTGCAGTAGCTCGGCGAGGTCCGCGTAGGCCTGCTGGGCCGAAGTCATGTCGCGTTGGGAAGCATCCGAGGAAAACACGCGGTCGACCAGGCTGCGGTTTTTGTTGTAGGCCGCAAGCCCCTTGAGGTAGTAGGCGTAGTCGATATTGTCGTGCTGCGGATGCAGCCGAATGAAACGATCGGCCGCGGCGCGGGCCGTGTCATGATCGGAGGATTGGTAGCGCGCGTAGACGAGTTCGAGTTGCGCCTGCTCGGCGTAGCGCCCGAACGGAAAGCGTGCTTCAAGCCGCTCTAGAACCTCGATGGCGCGGTCATAGTTGCCGGAACGGAGGCTGCGTTGCGCGTTGCCGTAGAGGATTTGTTCGGTGGTATCGAGGTCTTCGTCCTCGTTCTTGTCGCCCCCACCGATAAATGGAATGTACTGGCAGGCACCGAGGATGCCGATCAGGGTGGCCACCAACAGAAGACGGGGGAGCGGGGCGGTTGCGGTTCTCATAATGTTAATCTATCACTAACACCCGGCCATGCCAAAGTCGGTGATGCGCCACTCAAACCAGCCACAGCAATTCCCGCTAATGATGTGTGATGATTCGCTTGGGTCCGAATACCGAGCGAAATGGACCATTCAGGCATTGGTCGGGTACCACTTTTGGGGCATTGCCGTGCTTAGCGGGAATTGCTGAACCAGCCGCAGATGGATTTCGAGAAAACGTTTGTCGATGTACCCCCCGACTTGGCCGGTCAGCGGACCGACCGGGCCGCCGCCTTGTTGTTCGAAGGGTATTCCCGAGCACGGTTGACCCGCTGGATGCGTCAAGGCGCACTGACGGTCGATGGTCAACCGTCCGCGCCGGACAGGAAATTACGGGGCGGCGAACGCCTGGCGATTGCGGTCGATGCGGAGCCGACCGCGACCGATTCGTCGGCACAGCGGTGGGCAACACCCCAACCCGTTGCATTTGGGATCCTCCACGAGGACAAGCATTGTCTGGTTGTCAACAAGCCCGCGGGTATCCCGGTTCATCCCGGAGCCGGGCATGCCGATGGCACCTTGGTCAACGGCCTGCTCCATCACCGCCCCGGCCTGGGCCAACTGCCCCGGGCGGGGATTGTGCATCGTATCGATATGCACACGTCCGGTCTGCTGGTCGTGGCGGCATCGGCAATGGCGCAGCGGCACCTTGGCGCGGCTATCGCGGCGCACCGAGTTGTTCGCCGCTACCTTGGCGTTGCGGAAGGCGTCCTGATCGCGGGCCGCACCATCAACAGGCCGATTGGCCGCGACCACCGGCTACGAACGCGCCGGTGGATACGCGAGGACGGCAAGCAGGCGCTGACCCACCTGGGGGTTCGTGAACGGTTTCGGGCACACACCCTGTTTACCGCCGAATTGGAGACGGGGCGCACCCACCAAATTCGCGTGCATATGGCGAGTATCGGCCATCCCTTGGTTGGAGACCGGCTCTATGGGGCGCGGGGACGGCTACCCAGGGCACCCCATCCCGAGGTCATTCTCGTCGTACGCGGGTTTGCCCGTCAGGCGCTGCATGCCGCGGAACTGGCCTTCGAGCATCCGGCATCCGGCGAGCGCTGTCGCTTCGAGGTACCGCCGCCCAAGGATCTGGCCGAACTCATTGCCGTGCTGCGCCAAGACCGTGAAAGCCGCGCCTGAGCAGTCCAAACAACAATGGATAGAATTCCCAAACAACGTGTCGGTTGGATCGAGGCGAATTGGCCCGCACCGCAGCACCTCCGGGCGCTCACGACGGTGCGAACGTTTCTTGGGGAAGGCAGCGCGGCCGGAGACGCCAACATACGGGCGTTGACGGGATGGGCATCCTTCGATTCACGGGAGCGGCTGCGCACCGCTACGACCGGCGAGTCGGGACGCTTGCAGTGGCTGCGCCAAGTGCACGGCAACCAGTGTATTCACGCCACCACCGCGCGGTGCGCCGAAGTGCCGGAGGCGGATGCCGCCTGGACCGACGAGGTGGGATTGGGACTGGTGGTTCGCACGGCGGACTGTGTACCAATTTTGATAACCGACCGCCTCGGCCATTGCATTGGCGTGGCGCATGGTGGGTGGCGCGGCCTGGTGGGTGGCGTGGTTGGACGGTTGGTCGCATCAATCAACGGCGGCGCGCCGCTGCTAGCCTGGATTGGCCCCGCCATCGGCCGCGACGCCTACGAGGTGGGTGGCGACTTATTCGACACCCTATGCTCCACCTTTGGCCGGGCCTTGACCGAGGCGGTGTGTCGCCCCGGCCCGGAATCCGGCAAATGGCAGCTCGACCTTTTCACATTGACGGTGCGGCTGCTGCGGGCGGCGGGGGTGAATGAGGTGTACGGAGACCGTCTTTGCACATTTGCCGATCCACGCTTCTATTCCTATCGGCGCAATAGCACATCCGGACGCATGGCCACAGTCGTTTGGAAAACCCGGTGAGCGGCGTTGGCCGCCACTTGGTCGCCCTCGTCGGCGCGCGAAATTACCGTAAACCCGCACGTCACGTTGACAGCGATGCGCATAACCCCAAGAATAGCCGCCCTTTGCATCTGCCCTGTTTGATCTTGCAGGGTAATTAAGAAGGCTGATTGATTTTTTGGCGGCGTTTCAGTTCGGCATTTGCACGAACCGAACAGTGCGCGAGCCCTAGCCCGACCTATTCATGAATAAACTACTGCGGCCATCAATAGCAGCGAAATCACCGGGTGTGCTCCCGCTGCGTACTCAACGTGCCGTCAAGCACGCCCGCGTGCGCTATTGGGGATAGCGGGCAAGAGGCCATGGCCACAACCGAGATGCTCTCAGGAGCGGAAATGCTGGTGCGGGCGCTGCAGGACGAAGGGGTCGAGTATCTCTTCGGTTACCCGGGCGGCGCCGCCCTGCATGTTTACGATGCCATCTTCAAGCAACAGAAGGTACAGCACATTCTGGTACGGCATGAACAGGCCGCCACCCATATGGCCGACGGCTATGCCCGGGCCACCGGCAAGCCGGGGGTTGTGCTTGTTACCTCCGGCCCCGGCGCCACCAATGCGGTAACGGGGCTGGCCACAGCGCACATGGACTCCACGCCCATGGTCGTTATCTCCGGGCAGGTGCCCACCACCCAAATCGGTACCGACGCCTTCCAGGAAACCGACATGATCGGGGTGTCGCGCCCCGTGGTTAAACACAGTTTTTTGGTGCGCGACTGTTCGGAAATTCCCGAGACCGTAAAAAAGGCCTTCCACATCGCCACCACCGGGCGCCCCGGGCCCGTGGTGATCGACATTCCCAAGGACACCACCGATCCGGACGTCACGGCACCCTATCACTACCCCAGGTCGGTGGCCCTGCGTTCCTACAAACCCGCCCTGAAAGGCAACGGGCGGCAGATTCGCAAGGCGGCGGAAGCGCTGGTTAATGCCCGGTGTCCGGTTGTCTATGCCGGCGGTGGTGTCATCCAGGGCGATGCCTGGGATGTGCTCACGCGCATTGTGCGGCGGCTGGACTACCCGACCACCAATACGCTCATGGGCCTGGGCGGCGTTCCGGGCGAGGACAATCATTTTGTTGGTATGCTGGGAATGCACGGCACCTACGAAGCCAATATGGCCATGCATCACGCGGATCTGATACTGGCCGTCGGTGTTCGTTTCGACGACCGGGTGACCAACAACCCCACCCTTTTCTGCCCCGACGCGACCATCATTCACATCGATGTTGACCCGGCCTCGATTTCGAAGATCGTTCCCGCGGATATTCCCATCGTTGGCCATGCGCGCCCGGTGCTCGACGATCTTGAGCGAGCTGTGGACACGGCGCTCGCCAAGAAACCCGAATTGCCGGACCGGCAGGCCTTGGCCGCTTGGTGGCGCCGCATCCACGATTGGCGGGCGGCCCACGGACTCGACCACGACCTGCCCATCGAGGGTGATGGCGTCATTCTGCCGCAGCAGGTGGTGCAGAGCCTGTATCGCGTTACCGGTGGCGATGCCTACATCACCAGCGATGTGGGGCAGCACCAGATGTTCGCCGCCCAATACTACAAGTTTCCCGAAGGGCGCCGCTGGATCAATTCCGGTGGGCTCGGCACGATGGGCTTCGGCCTGCCCGCCGCCATGGGTGTGCAATTCGCCTACCCGGAGGCCGCCGTCGCCTGCGTGACGGGGGAGGGCAGCTTCATGATGAACATGCAGGAACTGTCCACCTGCCTGCAATACGGTTTGCCGATCAAGCTCATTTGCGTCAACAATCAGGCGCTCGGCATGGTGAAGCAGTGGCAGGACATGCAATACGGCGGCCGCTTGTCGCAGAGTACCTATAGTGACTCCCTGCCGGACTTCAAAACGCTGGTTGAAGCCTTCGGCCATGTGGGTTTCCGTGTCGAAACCCCGGGTGATTTGCACGACGCCATGCGTGAAACCTTCAGCCCCGCGCTCAAGAACAAGCTGGTTTTCCTGGATGCCTGGGTGGATCCGGACGAACATGTCTATCCGATGGCCATCAAGGGCGGCTCCATGCGCGACATGTATCTCGACAAGATCACCACCAGCCAGCAGGGAGACTACATGTGATGCGCCGCATCCTCGCCGTACTGCTGGAAAACGAGGCGGGGGCGCTGTCCCGCGTGGTCGGGCTCTTTGCCCAGCGCAACTACAACATCGAAACGCTTACCGTGGCGCCAACGGACGACCCCACGCTCTCCCGTGTCACCATCGTCACCGAGGGGGGTGATAGGAGGATCGAACAAATCACCAAACACCTGCACCGGCTGATCGAGGTGGTGAAGCTCCAGGATCTATCGGAAACCAACCACATCGAGCGTGAACTCATGTTCGTGAAAGTGCGCGCCGAGGGCTCGGGACGGGCGGAAGTGAAACGCACCAGCGACATATTTCGAGGGCAGATTGTCGATGTGACAGCGGATTCCTATACGGTGCAATTGAGCGGTACCAGCGACAAGCTCGATGCCTTTGTGCGGGCACTGGGCGGGGCCATGATATTGGAGGTGGTCCGCTCGGGGGTGTCGGGAATTAGCCGGGGGGACAAGGTGCTGGGCGTCTAGTGTCCCATCCAACCGATAATGCCGTATCAGTGCGCCCGCAAGCACCCATCCGCTTTCATGCGAGGGTATCCCCTCGCGCTCCCGGCCGGGGGCTCCGTTGTCGCCCCCTGTCGTATCGCCGGATACGCCGGCGGGGGCTTAAGCCGCGCATCTGGACGCTTGCGGGCGCGCAGATGCGAAAATATCAGTCGCAACAAGGCGGATTAATCGATGATAGTCCCACGACGGGCATTGCAAGCAAAGACGCATGATGGAGGAATGAACATGCAGGTGTATTACGACAAGGACGCCGACCTGTCGATCATCCAAACAAAGAAGGTGGCGGTCATCGGCTATGGATCCCAGGGCCATGCGCACGCCAACAACCTGCGCGATTCGGGCGTGGAGCAGGTGGTTGTCGGCCTGCGGACCGGCTCCGGCTCACGCATCAAGGCCGAGAACGCCGGCTTTCCGGTGGCGGAAGCCACCGCCGCCGCGGCCGATGCGGATTTGGTGATGATCCTCACCCCGGATGAATTGCAGCCGGCTCTTTATCGCGACCATCTCGAACCCAACCTGAAGGAGGGAGCCGCCCTCGCCTTTGCCCATGGGTTCAACATTCATTTCGAATTGATCGAGCCGCGCGACGATCTTGATGTCCTGATGATCGCACCCAAGGGCCCCGGCCATACCGTTCGCGCCACCTATGCGGCGGGCAACGGGGTGCCCTGCCTGATCGCCATCGCCCGGGATGCGACCGGCCAGGCCAAGAATCTGGCGCTCTCCTATGCCTGCGCCATAGGCGCGGGACGGGCCGGCATTATCGAGACGACCTTCCGCGAGGAAACCGAGACGGACCTGTTCGGCGAGCAGGCGGTGTTGTGCGGTGGCAGCGCGGCGCTGGTGCAGGCGGGTTTTGAAACCCTGGTGGAAGCTGGCTATTCGCCGGAAATGGCGTACTTCGAATGCCTGCACGAGTTGAAGCTTATCGTTGACCTGTTCTACGAGGGCGGCATCGCCAACATGTGGTATTCGGTGTCCAACACCGCCGAATACGGGGGCTTGAGCCGAGGCTCGCGCATCGTCACGGAGGCGACAAAGGCGGAAATGAAGCGTATCCTTGCGGAAATTCAAAGCGGCGCCTTCGCCCGGGAGTTCGTTACCGAAAACCAGGCGGGCGCGCCCGGCATCAAGGCGCGGCGTCGATTGACCGCAGCCCACCCGATTGAAGCGGTGGGCGGCAGGCTGCGGGACATGATGCCCTGGATTCAGGAAAACCGGTTGGTGGATCGATCGAAGAACTGAGAGCGCGTATGGCGGGGCCAAGGCCGAACAAACCGAAACTCCGCGCGGTGAAGACGGGTTTGCGGCGGCGTGTGGCCGAGCTTGGCGCGCCGGGCCGGACTGCGCCGGACCACGATTCGGAAACCCCGACAGCCGCATTGTCACAGTCGGAGCACCACGCGAGTGCGGATTCGCCGCGGGCACCCGCCTCGGCCCGGCGGCGGGGCATCTACCTGTTGCCGAACCTGTTGACAACGGGGGCCCTCTTTGCCGGCTTCTACGCCACGATTGCCGGCATCAACGGCCGCTTCGGCGCGGCGGGCCTTGCCATCTTCGCCGCCATCGTCCTTGATACGGCGGATGGGCGGGTGGCGCGTATGACGGGTACCGAAAGCAACTTCGGCGCCCAATACGACAGCCTTTCCGACTTGGTGGCCTTCGGTGTTGCACCGGCGTTGGTGGCGTTTCATTGGGGGCTGTCGACACTGGGCCAAATGGGTCTGGTCGTCGCTTTCACCTACATCGCCTGCACCGCCCTGCGGCTTGCCCGGTTCAATACCAACAGCGCCCTGGCCAGTTTCGCGGGTTTGCCGTCGCCCGCGGCGGCGGCGGTTATCGCCTGTACGGTCTGGGTGTGGGAAGAGTACGCTGTCGCGGCCCCCAGCCAGTTCGCCTCGTCAATACTTGGCTTGATCACCATGGCCATCGCGTTGCTCATGGTTTCGAATTTCACCTACTACTCGCCCAAACAGCTTGGCCTGAAAGGCCGAGTGCCGTTTGTGACTCTGGTGCTGGTGGTGTTGGCGTTTGCCGTCTTGTTGGCGGATCCACCGAGTATTTTGTTGGCGTTGTCGAGCCTTTACGCTTTGTCGGCCCCGGCGCGGTTTGTCTGGGTATGGAGCAGGCGGAGGGGGCGGTCCAACCCGTGAATGGCTAAATCGGGGATGCCCTTGCGACAACAGGGCATCCCGCGCGGCATGCAACGCGCCGGTTGGGATAACGCTCGGGTAGGAGCGGATCAGACCTTCCCTAATCGGAGGTCATTAGGGAAGGTCTGAACAATTCGATAGAGCAGCATTTAGCTAGCCACTCGTAAGCTATTGATTTTATTAAACTAGATGTCTCGACTCAACGATTAATCAGAAGTTCCTTAGGTTACAGTCGCCGCAATGCTTGTTCGATTAAACAAACCCGGCACCATACCGGGTTCCGAGATCACGCCGGAATCCGTCTACCGCTCCCGTCGTCGATTTGTAAAGGAATTGGGTTTGGCGATGGGCGCGGGCCTGCTCGCAACACCTCCCTCCGCCCGCGCCAATTTGCCCGCTGGCGACCTGCCCTCCGAAGAGGAGCCGCTGACGCCGGAATCCATCGTCACCGGCTACAACAACTTTTATGAGTTCGGCACCGACAAGGAAGACCCGGCCAAATTCGCCCACAACATGACCATCGACCCCTGGACCGTGGAGGTTGTGGGCGAAGCCCGCAAGACGGGACGCTTTGCCCTTGAGGAACTGCTCGGCGGCCTCACCGCGGAGGACCGCGTCTATCGGTTCCGTTGCGTCGAGGCCTGGTCTATGGTGGTGCCTTGGCGCGGGGTGCCGATGAAACAACTGCTTGAGCAATTTGCGCCGAACGGCAATGCCAAGTACGTGGAATTCACCACGCTGCTCCGGCCCCGGGAGATGCGTGGCCAGCGTTCCCTGTTCGGCGGTATCGATTGGCCCTATGTCGAAGGCTTGCGAATGGACGAGGCCTATCATCCACTCACGCTGATGGTGACCGGCGTGTACGGCAAGGAGCTACCGAACCAAAACGGCGCGCCCCTGCGGCTCATCGTGCCTTGGAAGTACGGCTTCAAATCCATCAAGTCCATCGTCAAGATTCGCTTTGCCGCCCGCCAGCCGAGAAACTCCTGGAGCCTGACCGCGCCGAGCGAGTATGGGTTCTATGCCAATGTCAATCCCGAAGTGGACCACCCGCGCTGGAGCCAGGCGATGGAACGACGGTTGCCGAGCAGTTTCTTCGCCCCCAACCGTCGGCCGACGCTGCCGTTCAACGGCTACGCCGAACAGGTGGCGGGCTTGTACGGAGGCATGGATCTGACCCGATATTTCTGAGGTGGCCCGCGGGCGCGCCGATACACCACCGATCCGAGGACGGCGGCACAATTGCGAACAGTGTGGATTAAGGTCGTTGCCTTTGCCCTGCTAAGCTTGCCGCTTGCATGGCTCGTCTTTGCCATTCTCGGTGAAATTCGCAGCCCGGGTTCCATGCTCGGCGCCGACCCGCCCGAGGCGGTGCTATTGCATTTGGGAGATTGGGGTCTACGTGCGCTGTTGGCGACCCTGAGCATTTCAACGATTGGGCGGCGGCTTGGCTATGCGCCGATTCTCCGGGTCAGGCGCATGGCGGGGGTGTTCGCTTTCGTCTACATCGCTCTGCACTTCCTCTTTTATCTCTGGTTTTTCACGGAATTCGAGTGGCGGCTCATTGTTGAGGAGTTGGTCGAACGCCCCTATATCACGGTGGGATTCACGGCCTTTCTCATGCTGGCGGCACTGGCGGTGACCTCGACCAATGGCTGGCAGAGACGCCTGCGCCGACGCTGGCGGCAGTTGCATCGCCTAGCCTATGTCGCCGCCGTACTTGGAATCGTACACTTTTATTGGTTAACCAAGGCGGGTTATGGGGAAGTGCTTTTCCATGGCCTTTGGCTGGCGTTGCTCTTTTTCGACCGGGCGCTCGATGTCCGCGCAAAGCGTGCGCACGGCGGGAAATCGACGGCCTGAAAGTGCTTTCACCACCCTTGTCGGTCTCGCCACGTTCATTCATGAATAGGTCGGGCTGGACGGTTGGATTTTGCGGCTTGGTGTGTTTCCGTTACGACTCACTTGTTCTGTGGAGATATGGAAATGACCAATGTACTTGCAGACCGGCAATGCACGGCATGTCACGCGGATTCGCGGCCCGTGACGGCGGCGGAGCGCGCCGACCTGCTGGCCGGACTCGCCCAGTGGACGCTTGATTGCGTCGATGGTGTCGACCAACTGGCGGCGGAATATCGCTTTCCCGATTTCGCTGCCGCGCTGGCGTTTGTCGGGCGGGTCGGTGACTTGGCCGAGGCCGAGAACCACCATCCGAGGCTGGTTTTGGAATGGGGCCGTGTCGAGGTGCGCTGGTGGACGCACTCGATTGGCGGGTTGCATCTGAACGACTTCATCATGGCGGCCCGCAGCGACCGGGCCTTTACCGGGTAGGATGCTGAGGCGCCAACAGACATATAGCGGACGATTCGAGGCGCTGTGAACGATAAGACACCGGCCTATGGGGCGCGGTCGGGTCTGCGCCGACGCCTGTTGCACGATATGGGTATTGAGGTTTGGTACATCCGGGCGGAGGCCCAAAAAACCGCCGTCGGCCATGCCGCGGAGCCCGCATCCAACTTGTCGCGCGAGGATGCGCCAACCGACCCGCCAAGCACCGGACAGCCCCTGGCTGTGGGAATGCCGTCCGTAGATGTTGAACCGGATGTGTCAAATTTACGCGGGCCATCGACCGCACCCCCACCGGCGCGGGCCGCCGACCCCCCCTACACCGTGGTTGCGCACGGTGCGCCGGGTGTCCTGCTGGTGGTTGATGCGCTAGAGGGTGGGGGAGGCGTCATCCTCGCCCGGGACATTGTTCGAGCCGTGTGCCGTGATTGGGCCGGGGCCGTTGGCCAGGCACGATTCGATTGGCCGCAGCCGGGCGCATCGGGGGCGTCCGCCCCGGCGTTGGCCGCCTTTATCGAGAAACAGGTGGAAGACTACGGAGCGAAACGCCTGTTGATCGCCGAATCTACGGCGAGCCGTCTCGGTGATGATGCCGATGACTTCATCAGGGTACCGGACCTGCCGTCTTTGGGCGACGCAGAGGCCAAGTCGCAACTCTGGCGGTTGTTGCGGGGGCTGACGCCCTAACGCGCCTTGTCTGGAACGCTCTCGCCGCCACACAGTCGAAGTCCGATAGGCTGCTGGGCCCGACCTATTCGTTAATGAACGTGGCGGGGCCGGTAAGAGTCGTGAAATCACTGGAGTACTAGGGAAGGTCTGAACAATTCGATAGGGCAGCATTGAGAAACTCGTAACCTATTGATTTTATTATCACGAATACTGTGACTACAGGTTTAATCAGGGGCTCCCTAGGTTAGCCCGCGCCCATCAAACCGGATCAAGCATATCCCTGTAGGGATTCTCGACCGCAAGATTCACCGGTAGGGCAAAACCCGGCAATTTGACGCGCTCGGGGGTAATGCTCAAATCTTCGCCTTCCAGCACATCCTCGCCAAAGCGGTAAATCGACGGCAGCGTTTTTTTGAGCATTGCCGTATCGTAGGCGGCCCGGGATTCCCGCACCGCCTCATTGCGTTTTAGATAATCCACGAAGGCCGCCCTGCCCCATCGCCGTTCCAGCATCCCCCGGCTGAACAGGGGCGACAGGAACAACCCCGTTGCGTTGTTGCCGCCAAAGCCCTTGGAGTTGATCAGTGCGCCGGGCATGGCGGTGGGGTCGA
Organism: Pseudomonadales bacterium; assembly: GCA_965116165.1. Lineage (GTDB taxonomy): Bacteria > Pseudomonadota > Gammaproteobacteria > Pseudomonadales > Azotimanducaceae > Azophilus. The sequence continues at coordinate 259,559 of OZ220484.1, forward strand.
TTTCGACATGACGCATGGGCAAATGCAGGTTGCTGTCGTAAACATCGTCGGCGATATGGTCGATGGTGGTGATGCCCGGCATCCAGCCATGTTCCCAGGCGCCCATTGCGGCGGCGAGTTGATCACCACCGGCGGCGGCCATGGTGTGCCCAACATAGGCCTTCACGGCACCGACCAGCCACTTCCCAATGCCGTGGCACTTGGCCAACTCATTCAGGATGTGGGATTCGGTCACGCGATTCTGCGGCGTGCCCGTGCCGTGCGCCTGTATGTGGGTGCCCTCGCGCAAGCCCTTTTCGCCGAGGATGCTGCGCGCCATCGCCATCGCCTTGGCGACGGTTAGATAGTTGCCGACGCCGGGCCCCGGTATCGATTTCTTGTAGCCGTCCGCATTAATATACACGGCGGGCACGGCCCCGAGAATATCGGCGCCGAGCTCCATCGCCAACTCGTCGTCCATCATGACCACATAAATGGCGGCTTCGCCGGCTGTAAAGCCCGTATTGCTTGAAAATGGGCGGGTTGTTCGGCGCAGATCGGGTGTATCGGTACCGTCGATTTGCATGATGGCTTCGTCTTCGGACAGCGCGCCCATGGTTCGGTACGCATCGATGACGGCCGGTACAATGGGGGCCTCGGCATTGCCGGCCACCACCACCCGCCTGGTACCGGATCGGATGTCGTCGATGCCCTGCTTGACGCTGTACAGAAAGGTGGCACAGGCACCAAGCATGCCCCCGGTACCGCCCACGGAGCCAAGTACATAGGCGTTGATAAAGTCGCCCGGCATTTCCGGCAAGCCGAGGGCGGCGCATTTGGATCCCACACGTTTGCCAAGCAGGGTGTTTTGGAAAACGCCGCCATAGCCTTCCGGATCCATTTGCGCAAGAGCACTTGTTGAATAGGCGGCGAACTGGTCCGGGGCAACCCGGCTTTTCAGGTTCTCCAGCGATAGGCCCGACGAGCGCAGCGCATCGGAGGCGCCGAACAGGGCGAGTTGCAGCCCACGCGGGTGGCTGCGCGCCGGATATAGGGTCGCCGGGTCGAAGCCGGTCGGCGCTTGGCCCGCGCTCGATACCCTTGAGACACGCCGGTCGGGCAGCAGTGTCTTGAACTTGCCCGTCACCCTCACCCGCATGGAGTGTGCGTCCTGTTCGCGCACGATCCAACCTTCGGGCACCTGTTCCGGCAACTGTCGTTTGGCGATGACGAATTCGATGGGGGCATCTGGCCCGTCTAGGGAAACCTCGCGGTTCCAACGAACCGCCTCCGGGTCGAACCGTTCTATGCGGCGGATCAGGGTGTGGTCGTCAATGTACCGCCGGGTTTTCGGCAGGCTCGGATCCTCGCGCAGATTCATTAGGGTGGCGAGGCTCCGGTAGGTGGGGCCGCGGTCGGTTTCTCCGAGTGCGTCGACCACGAACCGCCGGTAGGCATGATGGAATGAAACCCGGCCCGCCGGGTTGATCCCGCCAAAGCCGACTATGACTGGAAGTCGAGACACCTTAACTCCTAAGTGCAGGTCTGAACAATCGATAGAGCGGCATTGAGTTACTCGTAACCCATTGATTTTATGAAATTTCTCCCCCTTGCCGCTTTCCACGGCATCCCTCAAGTCGGGCAAGCTCCGGGTCGAGGCCGGATTGTAGGGGAGATACTTCGCGGGCGCGACCATTCCAACTGGCTTCCTGCGCCACCGGAGCTGTGTGGCGCACATGGGGACATGGGAGAACAGCACCGGATACTTGGTAAAGAGTTGGCGTGGTCATGGCATCTGTTCCGTGCGCGCCAGCCCAAATGCCGCTAGTGCGCCTCTCGGAACCGTGGCATCAACTCCGCGAAGTTGCAGGGGCGGTTGTCGATGTCGAGTTGCTTCTCGATGATGTGCGTCCAGCCGGTGCGCACGGCATTGCCGGAACCCGGCAATGCGAATATCAGCGTACCGTTGGCGAGTCCTCCCAGGGCGCGGGACTGAATGGTGGACGATCCAATTTCACCGTAAGACACTTGTCGGAACAGTTCGCCGAAGCCGTCGATGGTTTTGTCGAAAAGCGGCGCAAGCGCTTCCGGCGTTGTGTCGCGCCCGGTGAATCCGGTGCCACCGGTGGTTAAAATCACCAGAATTGTTGGATCGGCAATCCAAGCCGACACCCTGGCGCGGATTCGGTAGATGTCGTCCTTTTCAATTGCCCGGTCGCCGAGCCGGTGACCGGCCTCCTCGAGTAGGGAAACCAGGAGATCGCCGGAAGTGTCGTTTTCCGGGGTTCGCGTGTCGGAGACGGTGAGTACAGCGCAGGTTAGGCAGTTCATGGGCGGTTTTTTTCGATGCGTTGGATCACATTGTAGCGTTGACGCCATCTGCCCGCTTTGAAATCATCCGCCGCCCCGGAGCGGGTTGGCGGCCGGGCGAGGTTTCGGGGCGGGCCAAAATACGAGCCGACGGCCGCCCTTGTTGAGTTCCGAGGCAGTTTCTTGTTGGATGCGGACAAACAACCCATAGAAGGCGACCGTCTTTATCTCATAGCCGAAAGTCTGGCCGAGGACTTTTCGCTGTTCCCGACGGTGCGGCGCAATGATCGGCTGCCCGGACTGTTAACCCGTTCCCAAATCTCCCGCCGCACGCGCCATTTGGCCAATCTCGACATCGATTCCTACATCGAACGGGTGGTGGCCCCCGCGGAAAACAAGGCGAGAACGCCAGCCCCGGAGGTGATTCGGCAACTCGGCAAAGTCGAGCAAGAGGAACTGGCCGGTCCATTCCACAGCGCCACCGTGGCATTGGACTTCGATGGCAATACGCGCCTCGTGGGATTCATCGGCCAGAATCGGGCGAGCGACAACGGAATTTGGGGGCCGGCGGATCACCTGCGCACCGCCGACCACTTGGCGGAATTTGCCAAGCGGCGCATACCCGTGGTGACCTTCATGGATACCCCGGGCGCGGATGCCCGGGAAGACGCGAACCGCAACAATCAGGCGCACAGCATATCCCGCCTAATTGCCGAGGCGAGCAATGTCGATGTGCCCAATGTCGGCATTATTTACGGGCTTGGCTATTCCGGCGGCGCCATCCCATTGGCGGCCAGCAACATGATCCTGTCGGTCAGCGACGGCGTGTTCAGCACCATTCAGCCGCCGGGTCTCGCCAACATCGCCCGCCGTCTCAACCTTTCCTGGCAGGAATGCGCCAAGTATGTCGGCCTCTCCCCCTTCGAACTCTATATGCAGGGGTATATCGACGGGGTCATCGACTATTCGCCGGACGAGCCGGAAAAGATTGCGAATTTGCGCCTGGCCATAGTCGGCGGCCTGCTGTCCGTCGAAGAGCGCACCCGGCAGTTTGTGGCGGAAAGCCCCTACATTATGGATCACTACCGCCAGAGCCTGCGGCGGTATGTGAATCCCTCCCCGCAACTCAAGTTGATGCAGGAAAGCGCACTCCTGCAGATCGTTCAGAATCCCACCGAGTACCACAATGTCTTTGGCGTCGCCTTCCGCTACCTGCGCTACCTCAAGGTGCGGCGGCGCATTCGGGCGACGAGCACCCACGAGTACGGTCGCCTTGCCGCCAGGGATCTGCCGGAGGGCGAATTGGCGCGCCGCGCCGAACTCGAACGGCGGCGTACCTTCCTGAAGTGGCTCCAGGATCCGGACAAAGTGGTGTACGACGATGCGCTCGTCAAGGCGACGCGTGCCTACCGGGATGCGAAACAGGCGGAGCACGACGAGCGCGGGCGCATTGCCCAATTGATATTCGGCGAGCCTAGAAGGAACTATCAACAATCCCGAATGCGGCTGATTTCCACGGTTGGCGCTTTTCTCTACAACCGTTGGAAGGGCGACGCGCCCAGCAATTTGAAGGCGCTCGTGGGCTTTCTCAAAGCGCCCGAGGATACCCACGGAATACTGTGTGCGGAGGATGTTGGCGAACCGGTCAAGCTGATCCGTATGATTCGTCGCGATGCCGCCCTGGTTGGCACCATGCGCGAGCGATTCACCCACGAGGGCAAAAAACTGCTCCGGGCCGGCGCAACCAGGGATAAATCGGCAAGCTGGTTGGCGACGCAGCTCACCACGGAACTCAATCTGGTGATAACGGGTCCGAGTCTCGCCGATGCGCTGGCGGACGCATTGCCGCGCGAGACCGGTGTGCTGGTGGCCGGCGGCGCATCGGCAATCCGCGTCAACCGGGCGATTCTCGCACACCGCTATCCGGATTTTATTCGGCCCGCCCGGCAGAGGCCCGGTTTGATTTCCTCCAGCGACATGACGGTGCTTGATCTGCTGATCGATGTCGATTTGCGCCAGGAGTTCATCGGCGAGTGCGCGAAACTATTGTTGTTTGACTCGGTATACGACCACATCGTCTCCAACCTCGATCTGATCGCCGAGGAAGCTCAGGCGGGTCAATCATTGTCGCGAAAAACGCTGCGCGCCCTGATCGATGGGGCGCTTGCCGTGTCCGCGCCGGCGACGCATGACGGCACCACCCCGGGGAATACGCAGACGCCGCGCCAACGGTTCTTCCAATGGTATCGCCGCATGGGCCGGCTGCCCAAGGGCACCGAGTTCTTCAGAACCGTGGAGGAGTGGAAGCGCGCCAGTTTTCCCCATTTGGCCGATGTCCTGTTTGTGGTGGTGACCTATCTGTTCCAGAATCTGTTGCGGTCGCTGATTCAATCGGAAAGGGAACGCAAGGCGTACAATGGCCGCATCGCGCCGAAAAATATCGGCCGACGCAAGGATTTCTGGTACCGGCTGACCCGCGCCTATCGCGACCTGTTGATGCAGAAAGTGCTGAACCGCTACAAGCGGGAGCGGCGATTTACCTATCGGGATATCCTGAGCGAGTTCTTCAGCGATTGGGAAGAGCGCTTCGGCGACCTGATCAGCTCCGACCCCTGCGGCTTTCCCGGCTTTCGCCACGCCATTGAGGATGCGCTGAACAAGGGCATGCCGCCCTGCGGTATCGTCACCGGCATGGCCCGATTCAAGGATGTCCACGGTGGGCTGCCCGTTGGCGTGGTGCTGTCCAATGTCGGATTCCAGGCCGGCGCATTCGACATGGCGAGCGGCGAAAAATTCTGCAAGCTTCTGGTGGAATGCGCTATCGAACATGTGCCGGTGGTCTGTTTCGTGTGTTCCGGCGGCATGCAAACCAAGGAGGGCGCGGGCGCGCTCTTCTCCATGGCCGCGGTCAACGACCGCATCACCCGTTTCGTGCGCGATCACGATTTGCCGCTGATCGTATTCGGCTACGGTGATTGTACCGGCGGTGCCCAGGCGAGTTTTGTTACCCATCCGCTGGTACAAACCTATTACTTCTCTGGAACCAGCATGCCGTTCGCGGGCCAGATTGTGGTGCCGAGCAACCTGCCGCTGAACGCGATTCTTGCCAATTATCTGTCGGTAAACGAGTCCGCCATGCAAGGGCTGGTCAAGCACCCGTTTCATGGCGATTTGGATGCCGACCTGCGCCGCATCGACCCGGAAATTCCGATTGCCGAGGAATCCGTCCCGCAGGTCATGCGGCGGATAATGTCGGGTGAGCTGATTGGCGAGCGTCCGGTTGCCGTGGCGCCCCGGCCGGGATACTCGGAAGCGGAACTGGTCAGGCCGGTGAGACGGGTGTTGATTCACGCCCGTGGCTGCACCGCCGCCAAATTGGTGCGCATCGCCCAAGAGCGGGGTATCGAGGTGGTTTTGGTGCAATCCGACCCGGATATGGAATCGGCGGTGGTCGATAGCCTGACCGAGCGCGACACCCTCGTTTGCATCGGCGGCAACACACCGGACGAAAGTTATCTCAATGCGCGCAGCGTTTTAAGCGTTGCCGAGCACGAGGGTGTGGACGCACTGCATCCCGGCATCGGCTTTCTTTCGGAAAACGCCCACTTTGCGGAACTCGTGCGCAGCCACCGCATCAACTTCATCGGGCCGCCGGTGTCCGCCATGGAAACCATGGGCAACAAGTCCAACGCCATTGCCACGGCCGCACAGTTGCGGGTGCCGGTGGTGCCCGGCAGCCACGGCATTCTCACCGATGCCGACCGTGCGGCGGAAGTGGCCGCCGAGCTCGGCTATCCCATCCTTGTCAAGGCGGTGCACGGCGGCGGCGGCAAGGGCATCCAGATGGTGGAGACGGCCGATCAATTCCATGAACTCTTTCACCGGGTAACCGCCGAGGCCCGCGCCGCCTTCGGCAACGGCGATGTTTATCTGGAGAAATACGTCGCATCCCTGCGCCATATCGAGGTGCAGATTTTGCGCGATACAAAGGGCAACACCCGAGTGCTGGGCCTGCGCGATTGCAGCGTGCAGCGCGACAAGCAGAAGGTTTTCGAGGAATCCGGCTCCACCATGCTGCCCAGGCATCTGCGCAAGGATGTGCTCGCGCACGCGGCGGCCATTGCCGACGAGGTGGGGTATGTCGGCGCCGGTACCGTCGAGTTCATTTTTGACCTGAAGGCCGGGGCCGTCTACTTCATGGAAATGAATACGCGGCTGCAGGTGGAACATCCGGTGACGGAATGGGTGTCGGGTGTGGACATCGTCGGCGAGCAGTTTCGCATCGCCTCCGGCGAGTCTATATCCCATATCAAACCGCGTGCTAGGGGCTATGCGATCGAGGCGCGGGTGAATGCGGAAAGCGTGCGGCTGACAGAGCGGGGCACGCTGACCTTCCGACCCCATCCAGGCGAAATAACCGAAGCCGTTTTCCCGGAGACGCCCAATGTGGAGGTCATTGCCGCCGCCGCCAGCGGCAAGTTCGTCTCGCCCTATTACGACAGCATGGTGGCGCAGATAATCGTGCATGCCAAGGATCGGCAGGCGGCGATCGCCAAATTGTCGGACTACCTCGGAGGTGTGCGTATTCGGGGCATCTGCACCAACATCGCGCTGCTTCGGCGCATTCTCGCCGACGAACAATTCCAGGGGGGTGACTACGATACGAATTATTTGCCCGAGTTTCTTGCGCGCACGGATGCGCACACATTGATCGACGAGGTTGAGGCGGCGGCTGGCGACCTGGTTTCCATGATCGACCTCGAAACGATCCGCATCGACGACAGCGTCGAGTTGAAGGTGCTATCGCCGTCGGCGGGGATATTCTATGCCGCGCCCTCGCCGAGCGAACCCGAATATGTTGCCGTCGGCGACCATGTTCGCGTGGACACGACACTCTGCCAACTTGAGGCGATGAAGATATTCACACCACTGGCACTCAAGGACTTCAATGCCGAACAGGATCTGTACGACCCGGACATCGCGTTCGAGATCACCCGGATGAACATCGACAGCGGCCAGCAGGTCAATGTGGGCGACCTCCTGTTTGTCGTTAAACCCCTTGCGAACGCTGTCGCGCCGGGGCGTTGAGTGCCGGGGTGCCGGGTTTGCCGACCAAAACCTATTGGGTCCATGTTGGCGGCCGCCGTGATTGAGAATCTCGAAACGCTCATCACGCTGTCGAAAACCGGCACCATGATGGAAACCGGCACCGTGCTGAAAATCTCACAATCGGCGGTGAGCAAGCGCATTGCGGCTCTGGAGCGGCACTACGACCGCCGGCTGATCGAACGCTACGGGCGACGGGTGGTGTTGACCCATCACGGCACCCACCTGGTCGAGAAGGTATCGCCGCTGGTTAGCGAGCTGCGCACCGTATTTCTGGAGGGCGGGGCCCTGCCGAGCGGCAAGATCATACTCGGCGTCTCGGAGGCCATACTGGCGAGCTGGGGGCCGCAGCTCTTCGCGGCGGTACGCGGCGACATGCCGGAAGTTGAATTCATCTTTCACGCGCAGCGTTCGCCGACCGTGCTTGATCGCTTGCGCAGCGGGGAATACATGGTGGGTATCTGTACGGGCGCCTCCGGCGTGGATACCGACCTGCAAAGCGAGATTGTGCGGCTGGAGCCGATGGTGATCATTCCCTCCGGCCTGGCGGCGTTCGATTACAGTGTCGGCGAAGATCTCGATGTCATCACCATCGAAAGCCGGTCGGGTGCCTGGGCCTCCATCGAGGACGACATGCGGCGACTGCGCCTGCATCGGAAGGTCTCGCTCGAATCCTTTTTCAGTGCCGCGCAAATGGCGCTGGCCGGTTTCGGCCACGGCCTGGTGCCCGCCGGCGTGGCCACCACCCTTGGCGCGCCGAGCGACCGGCTCATTGCGCTCGACGCCCACGGCCTCAATCGTCCGGTTCGCTTTGTGGCGCGGAAATCCATGTTCTCGCAGCCGCTGGCGCGGAATTTCCGCGATTCGATTTTGCGCCATGTGAAGCATCTTTGATTTGCCAAACGTATCCAGTTCGGCTGATGGACGCCAGTTTATTCATGACTGGGCCGGGCAGGCGACTTCAAGATGTTATTGGTGAAGTCGCACCGGCGGTTGCGTTCTCGGTCCGGCTTCGGCAACCTTCGCGGCTGGCAAATTTCCACACCCAAATTTAAGGAATCTCCCATGGCACAGACGCACGATCATGAGATCGTATCCATCTACCCCTTTACCGACGACGAGGTAGACCAGCTTTTGACCCACGCCAACGAGTGTGTGCTCATGTGGGGGACCAGGGACGGCTGGCCGGTCGGTGTAACCCATGCCTTCGTTTGGCGTGACGGCAAGCTTTGGATCACCTTTGCGGTCCACCGGCACCGCGCGACGGCCATTCGGCGGGACAACCGGGTTTCGGTGAATGTGAGCAGCGCCAGCTACCGTCCGGATGCGTCCGAGGAACTGCCGACCGGCGCCATTACCTTCAAGGGTACCGGCGAATTCTTTGAGGACGACGAAACCAAGAAATGGTTTTATGCCGCCCTGGCAAAAAAAGTCAGCCCCGACAGCGCCGAGGGCGAGGCGGCGTTCCATAGCCTGCTCGATTCGCCGTTGCGGGTTATCCTGGCCGTCACGCCGGTGAAGAAGATCATGTACAACAGCAAGACGGCGGGGGCCCACATGGCCGGCGCCGCTTCGGAAGACCAACTTGGCGAACGGCTGGCCGTGGACCGGGACCGCATGAACGCGGAACGGGCCCGGCGCGGGCTGCCGCCCCGCTAACCCGACCTAGTCGTGAATGAATGTAGCGAGGCGGGCAAGAGTCGTGAAAGCACCGGGTGCGCGGACTGGAGCGCGCGTGTTTGACGGCACGTTGAGCACAGGGCGGGAGCACGGCCGGTTATTGCGCGGCCGCAATAGTTTATTCATGAATTAGGTTGGGCTAGAGCCCGATAAACGCTCGGTTTGCACTGATCGGGATAAGCAGAGGATGAGGATGTGAGCGACCCGCAACAACTGACAAAAATAGGTACCGGCAGGGGTTTCATCGCCGCTCTGGATCAGAGCGGCGGCAGCACCCCCAAGGCACTGGGGCTCTACGGCATCGGGCCGGAAGCCTGGTCGAGCGAGGAGGAGATGTTCGACATCGTGCACGCCATGCGCACCCGCATCGTCACCAGTCCGGGCTTCACCGGCAAGCGCATACTCGGCGCTATCCTGTTCGAGGACACCCTCAACCGCGATGTGGCGGGGCGACCCACACCGAGCTATCTCTGGGAAGACAAGAACATGGTGCCTTTCCTGAAAGTGGACAGGGGCCTCGCGGCGGAGGAGGACGGCGTACAGGTCATGCAACCCATGCCGGGGCTTGACGCACTACTCGGCCAAGCCAGGGCAAGGGGTGTCTTCGGCACCAAGATGCGTTCGGTAATCAAACAGGCCAGCGCGTCCGGGATCGCGCGCGTGGTCGAACAGCAATTTGCTATCGGTGCACATATTCTCGAAGCTGGGCTGGTACCGATTATTGAACCCGAGGTGGACATTCACTGCCCGGACAAGGCCGGGGCCGAGGAGATGCTCCATGCCGAGATCATTGATGCGCTCAATGGCTTGGTGGGGGAGCGCCCCGTCATGCTTAAGCTGACCCTGCCGGAAGTGGATAATCTTTATGCCGATTGCGTTGCGCACGGCAAGGTTTTGCGCGTGGCGGCGCTTTCCGGGGGCTATAGCCGCGCCGAGGCGAATGCGCGGCTCACCCGTCAAAACGGCATGATCGCAAGTTTCTCACGAGCGCTGACGGAGGGTCTGACGGCAAGCCAAAGCGACGCGGCATTCGATGCCCGGCTCGACCGTTCCGTTCAGGCCATATTCGATGCGTCGGACACCTGAATCGCGCACCGAAATTGAGTCGGGGGTCAGAAACACAGGGACTTATATGCATGAGTTGACATACCACGATATGTTGAGGATTTAGCGGCTGAAAACAACCACATGTCGGCTTCTGTCAACCCATTGGTATCATTCCCTTTTAATTCCCCATGAGTTCATACCTTGGGTGTTTCGGGGCCTTGTCCTTGGAATGAAAGATGAATGAAAAATTAAAGAAAATAAAGGGACTTATATGCATAAGTTGACATGCCACTATATATTGAGACTTTAGTGGCGGGAAACCACCACATGTTGGGTTTTGTCAACTAATCGATATAATTCCCAAAATAAAATAGGAAGGTTGATGAGCGCATTTCGATTGGATGGCCGGGTGGCGGTGGTTACCGGTGCCGGCAAGGGTATTGGTCGGGGCATCGCCCTTTGTTTGGCCGAGGCGGGTGCCGATTTGGTGGTAAGCGCACGCACGGGATCCGATATTGACGAGGTCGCCGACGCCGTGCGCGCGACCGGCCGGCGAGCCTTGGCGGTAACGGCCGATGTCACCGATGGCGAACAACTCGACGCCCTTGTTGCCGCGGCAGGCGAATTGGGCGATTTAAGCATTTGGGTAAGCAATGCGGGCGGCTTGCCGGACGCCACCCCGCGCTACCTGACCCGTACTCCCGAAGACCGCTGGGATGCCCAAGTAAATCTTAACCTAAAGGCGGTCTGGATGGGCGCGGTGCGGGCGGCGGCGGCCATGGAGGCGGGCTGTATCGTCAATATCTCCTCCCGGGCGGCGCTGGGGCCGCAGCTCAAGAACGGCCCCTATGGTGCCTCGAAGGCGGCGGTCAACAGCCTGACACAAACGCTGGCTGTGGAACTGGCGCCGCGCATTCGGGTCAATGCGGTCGCGCCCGGCCCCATTCCCACCGAGAACTTCATGCAATCCACCAACTTTCCCGACGACAAGCCGATCGAGAAAATCATCGGCATCCCGCTTGGCCGGTTGGGCACACCGGAAGACATCGGCCACGCGGTGGTGTTCATGGCATCGCCCGCCGCGGGCTGGATCACCGGCCAGTGCCTGTATGTGACGGGCGGAACCTAAGAAGAACCCCGCGTCCGCGAATTCGCTCAGACCGCGGGATTGCGTCTCAACCGACTTGCAACCTCAGATGCCAAGGACCACCACAGCATGATTATTATTTCCGCAACACTTGATTTCGCCATCCAAGCGGACCGCGACCGGGCGGTGGCGGAGTGCGCGCCCGTGCAAAACGCCACTCGAGACGAGGAACCCGGCTGCCGAGCCTATTGTTTCGCCGCGGATCCCTGCGTTCCCACGCGCATTCAAGTCTACGAATTGTGGGACGACGCACCGACCCTCGCCGCCCACTTCAAACACCAAAACTATGAGAATATGAAGACGGTGCTCGGCAAGCACGGCATTGTCGCCAACGATAATCGCATGTACCAAATCAGCGCCCACGAGCCGGTCTACGACCGCGACGGCATGCCTCGCGAAACCTTTTTCGATGGTTATTACGATGCGGCATTAGCTCTATGAATAGCACATGAGCAGCCCAAAGCGTGTCATCGACCTGCACGCCCACGCCGTCCTCGAAGCGGGATTCGGTGTGGCGGGCCATTACGGTCCGGAGTTGGCCGTTGACAGCGACGGAGTGTCCTACTTCCGTATCGGTGCATACCGCATGAAACCCATGTCCTACCGCGGCACCCCGTTCATGGATGTGGGCAAGCGGCTCGAGTTGATGGACGAGGTTGGTATCGACCTGCAATTGCTCTCGCCCAACCCGCTGACATTCTTCCACGGCATTGAGGCGGACGTGGCGCTCAAATTCTGCCGGGCGCATAACGATGCCATGGCGGAACTGGTGGCCCGCCATCCGAATAAACTCCTCGGCTCCGCGGCGCTGCCCATGCAGGATCCGGATGCGGCCGCCGGGGAACTCGAAAGGGCCGTCGAAGAATTGGGCTTGGTGGCCGCCTATGTGGGCACCGACTATCCGTTTCCGCTCGACGACCCCTGTTTGGACGATCTTTATCGGACCCTGGTGACGCTCGATGTGCCGCTGTTTCTGCATCCGGCCTCCACCGACGGCGCGGGCATGCCGGCGGATCCGCGGCTTTGCCGGTTCGACCTCGGCCTGATTGTCGGCTACGCCTACGATGAGTCCCTGGCGGTGGCGTCTATCATCTACGGCGGCGTATTGGAGCGACATCCGCAACTGGATATCTGTATTTCCCACGGCGGGGGCGCCTTGCCATTTTTGATTGGGCGCTACGAGGGCATCGCCCGCTTTCGGGATTGGGCACCGCAATCGGTTAGGGAGAACGGTTTTCGCCACGAGGTGCGTAAGCTTTGGTTCGATGCGCATGTGGAGGGCGAGGGTGCCCGCGACCTGCTGGTCGATACCGTCGGCCGCGACCGGCTGGTTTACGGCACCAACTTCGGCGGTTGGGATACACCGTCGGCCACTTCGGATTTCGATGCGAGCCTGACGCCGAATGCGGAAAAACTGTTGCGCCTCGCGGTACGCTAGGCCGACGATGCGCGTTATCCAAAAGTCTTCGATTTAGATGCGGCGGGGCGCCGTATCAGCGGCCAAAACGCCAACAACGTTGGGAGGAATCGCGATGAGCAAGCAACGGGTATTCACCAATGCGCGCCTCTTCACAGGCGTCGATGGAGAGGTTCTGGAGGATGGCAGTGTCTGGATTGATGGAGGGGACATTCGATTCGCCGGCCCCACCAGCGACCTGCGCGGTGTCAATGAGAATGTGGATCGCATTGATCTTGGCGGACGCTTCCTGATGCCGGGGATGACCGAATCCCACGCGCACATATCCTATACCGGCAATGGGCCGACGGAGTTGGATAAAACCCCGGTGGAAGAGGCGATGGTGCACTCTATCGACAATGCCCGCCTAATGCTGGGCGCCGGTTTCACCTCGGCCATCAGTTTCGGCTCGGTGCACCGCATCGATGTTTTTCTCAAGCGGGCCATCGACGCGGGCACGATCCCCGGACCCAAACTGGTGGCGTCCGGGCGCGACCTGGGGGCCACATCAAGCAATGCCGACCTGCATCCGGACCATGCCAAACCGCAGATGGAGGGGCTCGGCCTATTGGTGGACGGGCCCTGGGCCGTGCGTTCGGCAGTACGCCGCCTGAAGAAGAATGGCGCGGATATCATCAAGATTTTTTTGGATGGGGAGGGCCTTTCCGACCATGCCCCTCCGGGAGAACTCACCTATACGGACGAGGAAGTCGCCGCGGCGGTCGACGAGGCGCATCGGCGCAACATGCGGGTAGCCTGCCACGCCCGGTCGGCGGCGGCGGTGAAACAGGCGGTGCGCTTCGGTGTGGACGTCATTGGCCATGCCAACTACCTCGACGACGAGGCCGTTGACTTGTTGCGCCGCAACCGCCATCGGCTGGCCGTGGGCCCGGCCATCGCCTGGGAAATCCAGTTCCTGAAAAACTGCGAAAGCATGGGCTTTTCGCGGCGGGACGTTGAGGCGCGGGGGTATGTCCGCGAAGTCGAGGCGACGGTGGATGCGGTGCGGCGGCTGCGCGGCGTGGGCGTCAAAGTGCTGGTGGGGGGCGACTACGGCCTCAGCATTACCCCGCACGGAACCTACGCCAAGGATTTGGAGTACTTCGTCGACTACTTTGGCTTGTCCCCAACCGAGGCGCTGTTGTGCGCCACCCGCGACGGCGGCGCGACCGCGGATCCGAACGGCATGGTGGGCACGCTCGAAGAGGGCAAGTGCGCCGACATGGTGATTGTCGACGGCGACCCGGTCACCGATATCGGCGTCCTCCAGAATCACGACAGGATCACCGCCGTGGTGAAGGATGGCCAAATCCACCAAGGTCTGACCGACAACAACCCCTACCTGCGGGAAAGTGTCGGGGGCTGAGCGGCCTTGCGATGGGCGTTTCTCCCGTCCTGCGGAACCGTATCGCCTTGTCCACCAAAATTAAGGAACCTCTGATTAATCCTGTAGTCGAGGCATCCAATTTAATAAAATCAATAGCTTACGAGTAGATAAATGCCGCCCTATCGAATTGTTCAGACCTTCCTCAAGATTTGCGGCATCACTCGTCAGGAAGACGCCGAGACGCTCATCGAACTCGGCGTCGATGCCATGGGCCTCGTGTTCTACGAGCCCAGCCCGAGATACGTGGACCTTGAGACGGCCGGCGAACTGTCGCGGCTGGTGGCGGGTGTGGTCGAGCGGGTCGGGGTGTTCGTGGACGCGCCGGACACCCGGGTGCGACGGGCGATTGATCGGGTTGGTTTGGATATTTTGCAGTTCCAAGGCGCGGAATCGCCCGCCTACTGCGCGTCCTTTGGCCTGCCCTATGTACGGGCGATACGGATTTCGGGGCCGGTTGACCACAGGCTGTTGGAACGGGATTATGCCGGGGCGCTCGCCATCATGCTCGACGCGTCCGTAACCGGGCTGCCGGGCGGAACGGGGCACCGTTTCGATTGGCGGCAATGGCCCGAACGACCCGGGCTAAACTACCTGTTGGCCGGCGGCCTGACGCCGGAAAATGTCCGGGGCGCGGTGCGGCGCCTGCGTCCCTGGGGGGTCGATGTCAGCAGTGGCGTGGAGAGTGGGATGAAAGGCATCAAGGAACCCGGCAGAATGCGCCGTTTTGTCGATGAGGTGCGCCGTGCCGAAGCCGGGTAGCAACTACGCGCAGCCATCGGAGGACGGGCACTTCGGGCCATACGGCGGGCGGTTTGTCGCCGAAACGCTCATGCATGCCCTCGACGAATTGCGGGTGTTTTATAGGCGGGCCAAGGACGACCCGGCGTTCCAGGCGGAATTCGATCACTATCTGACCCAGTACGTGGGTCGTCCCACACCGCTGTATTACGCCGAGCGGCTCAGCGAAGTATTGGGTGGGCCGCGTATCTACCTCAAGCGCGAAGACCTGAACCATACGGGTGCGCACAAGATCAATAACTGTATCGGGCAGGCGCTGCTGGCCAGGCGCATGGGCAAACCCAGGGTCATTGCGGAAACCGGCGCCGGCCAGCACGGCGTGGCGACGGCAACCGTCGCGGCCCGCTTCGGCTTGGGATGCCACGTTTATATGGGCGAGGAGGACATCCGCCGTCAGGCTTTGAACGTCTATCGTATGAAGCTGCTTGGGGCCGAAGTCACCCCGGTGCGCTCCGGCTCCAAAACACTAAAAGACGCCCTGAACGAGGCGCTGCGCGATTGGGTGACCCATGTGGACGACACCCACTACATCATCGGTACCGTTGCCGGGCCGCACCCATATCCCGCCATGGTGCGGGATTTTCAATCGGTGATTGGCTTGGAGACCCGCGCCCAATGCATCGAGGTGGAGGGCCGGATCCCGGATGCGCTGGTGGCCTGCGTGGGCGGCGGCTCCAACGCCATCGGTCTGTTCCATCCCTTTATCGATGACCTCGATGTGCGCCTGATCGGCGTCGAGGCCGCGGGTCACGGCATTGCCACCGGGCGGCATGCCGCTCCCCTGAACGACGGAGCGGTTGGCGTGCTGCACGGCAACCGCACCTACCTGATGCAGAACGGGGACGGCCAAATCATCGAAACCCATTCCGTCTCCGCCGGACTCGACTATCCCGGCGTCGGTCCGGAACACAGTTATTTGATGGACTCCGGGCGTGCCCACTACGATGCGGTAACAGACGATGCGGCCCTTGAGGCGTTTCGAATGCTGAATCGGACCGAGGGCATTATGCCGGCATTGGAGTCGAGCCACGCCCTGGCCTGGATGATGCGGCACGCCAACGAGTTCAACGCCGATGAGATTGTCGTGATCAATCTGTCGGGGCGTGGCGACAAGGACATTCATACCGTCTCCGAATTGGACGGAATCGAGCTGTGAGCCGCATCGGCCGCACTCTGTCGAAGTTGCGCGCCGCGCAACGCACCGCCCTGGTACCGTTCGTTACCGCGGGCGACCCGCACCCGGCCACCACGGTTCCAACCCTGCACGCCCTGGTCGAGGGCGGGGCGGACCTCCTGGAATTGGGCATTCCCTTCAGCGACCCGGAGGCCGACGGCCCCGTCATACAGGCGGCATCGGAACGGGCGCTCGCCGGCGGCGTCACACTCAAGCAGGTGCTGGGGCTGGTTGCCGAGTTCCGCGTTCGCGACACCGAGACCCCGATTATTCTCATGGGCTATCTCAATAGCCTATTGGCTATGGGCGAGGTCGAGTTCGCCGAGCGGGCGGCGAAAGCGGGCGTTGATGGCGCTATCGTGGTGAATTTGCCGCCGGAGGAGGCGGGCCCATTGCGCACCGCCCTTGTCGCCCACAATATGGATCTCATCTTCTTGGCGGCGCCAACCAGCACCGAGCAGCGTCTTGGGCTAATTGGACAGGCGGCCAGCGGCTTTATTTATCTCGTTTCCCTAAAGGGCATTACCGGTGCCAATCATATTGCCCTGGCACCGGTTGCCGAAAACGTGGCCCGCCTGCGGCGCAAAACCGATTTGCCGGTGTTGGTTGGCTTCGGAATCAAGGATGGGCAAACCGCCAGAGCCATCGCGGAATACGCCGATGGCGTGGTTGTGGGCGCCGCCCTGGTTTCCCGTATGGCCGCATTGACCAACCGACCCGCCGCAATACCCGACGCGCTACGGAACGCCGTCCGCGACATCCGCCTGGCGCTCGATGCGTGAACGCGGCATGTTGGTCGGGATTGAGGTTTGACGCCACCGTGAAAATGGGATGCGCCATGACCCCCTATCGGAATAACGGCTGTTCAACCCCCGCGCCCTTTGCTGGACCATCATGGCGGGGCAGGTGCGCTGATTGATGGCCCGCACACTTGCGGAGTGGCTCGACTACATTGAGGGGATTCACCCCAGTAGTTGGGAACTGGGGCTTGAACGTATCGGCGCGGTTGCCGACCGGCTGGCGTTGCGCAAGCCCGCGCCCACCTCGGTCATCGTCGCCGGCACCAACGGCAAAGGATCCACCTCCGTCTGTCTGGAGCAGATATTGTTGGCTTCGGGTCTGACCATCGGGTGTACGCTGTCGCCGCATGTGCATCGATTCAACGAGCGGGTGCGCATCAATGGCACGGAACTCGACGACAAGAGCCTGTGCACCGCCTTTGAGATCGTTGAGGACGCGTGCGGTGTTACACAGCTCACCTATTTCGAGTTCACGGCACTGGCCACGCTGTACTGTTTCCAACGCGCTGCGGTGGATGTGGCGGTATTGGAAATCGGTTTGGGCGGCCGCCTCGATGCCTTCAACATTGTCGATGGCGATATCGCCGTCATCACCAACATCGGCATCGACCACACGGAGTGGCTGGGCGAAACCCCCGAACAAATCGGTGCCGAGAAGGCCGGCGTCCTGCGTCCCGACCAAACGGTCGTACTCGGTGCCGACATGCCCGCCAGTGTTCTTCGCCCGGCAACCGAGTTGGCCCGCCCGCTGCTCCAAGCGGGAGGGGCATTCAAGTGCGACCGGCAGCCATCCGGCGGCTGGCGGCTCGACCTCGAGGGCATAGCCCTGACCGATTTGCCGTTGGGGAACCTGCCGATGGCCAACTGTGCGCTCGCGATTGTGGCGGCGGATGCGGTTCTCGCGGGCCGGTCGGGTGCATCCGGGCCGGAGCGGGCAACCGGCGGGCCGGCCGCAGGCGATGTTGCCGAAGCGGACACCGGGGCCGGGGCTGCGGAAGCAGCGCGGCCCGCCACGAGACGCAAACAAAAGCTCGCGGTGGCAGCGAGCGCGGTACGAACCGGCTTGGAACGGGCTTGGCTGCCGGGCCGCTGCGAGGAATTTTTCAATGGTGGCCGCTATTGGCTGGTCGATGTGGCGCACAATCCCCTGGGCGCTAATTACCTGCGCGGCGAGTTGACCCGCAGATACCCGAACAGAAGGATTTTCGCCGTGCTGGGAACCTTGGCCGACAAGGATGTGGAGGGCTTGCTCGGGGCGCTCGACACCATCGTCGAACGTTGGATATTGGTGGACGCGCCGCCGCCCAGGGGACTTGCCGCCACAGCCCTTGCCGAGCGCTGCACAGGTTGGCATGTAGTGGTCGCGGGTAGCGTGTCGCGGGGTCTTGAGATGGCACTGTCGCTCACGCAATCCGGTGATGTTATTCTCGCCTTCGGGTCGTTCGCCACAGCGGAAGCCGTGCGATTGGAGTTGTCGAATGCCTTGGCAACGCCCGACAAGGCGTAGTGAAAACCTTCGATGAGTGAGCAAACGCGGCACCGCATTATCGGCAGCCTGTTTCTGCTGGCGTTGGCGGTTATTTTTCTGCCGATGCTATTCGATGGCGATGATATTGCGGCCGTGCGGGTTGAGCCCATCGAGGCCGACTTCGTCCCCGATAATGCGGTGCCGCGTTTTGCGGAGGTGGTGCCGCCAAGCGATTTTGCGCGGCGGGTCGAGGAATTGCGCCAAGAGGTCGATGAACAGGGCTTTCATCGAGATACCGGCACCCGTGTTGGCGAACCGGTGTTGAGTGTGCCGGACGATGCGACCGGGGCATGGGCATTGCAAATGGCCAGCTTTGCCGAAAAAAGCAACGCCCTGGACTATCGCGACCGGTTGCGCAACGACGGACACGAGGCGTTTCTGACGACCTACAAACCGCCGAACGGCGAGGTCATGAATCGGGTGGCGATTGGGCCATTTCTCGATCTCGCCCGTGCCGAGCGCCTGCAACGGGAATTGTCCGGGCGCTATGGCGTCGAAGTTCGCGTTATGGCGTTTGGTAATTAGCGCGCGGGGGTTTAGAGCATCGTGGGTAGCGATACCGTGGGCGTGGAGAGTGGGCCGGGGGGCTTGCCCACATGAGCATGGTTCCGACCTCGGATTTGATCTTTGTTATCGTCATTCTGCTTTCCGCACTCATCGGCTTGGCCAGAGGATTCGGGAGGGAGGTGCTATCGCTGGTGATTTGGGGTGGTGCGCTGGTTGCATCGCTGGCCTTCGGCAATCTGATCGGCATGCGTTTGCTGGCGCAAGTGGGGGAACCCCTGCGCGGGCTGCTCGGTTTTGCGGGGGTGTTTGTCGCAGTGCTGGTTGTCGGTGCCGCCATACAATGGTTGTTGGCGGCGTTGATTCAAACAACCGGGCTGGGCGGTGCCGACCGCTTCCTTGGATTTCTGTTCGGTGGCGCACGGGGCGTCGTTGTCTGTGCGGTTGCCCTGATATTGCTGCGTCCGTACTTTCAGGATTCATCCTGGTGGCGGGACTCGGTGATTCGTCCGCGGCTTGCCAAGGTGGAAGAGAGCGTTTTGGTCATCGTGGGGCAAACCCGTAACCTGATCGCCGAGCCCGCCGCGCCCTCGGCGCCCGGGACGGCACATGAGGATAAACCGATCCGGGAGGAGTCCATCTAATGTGTGGCATTGTTGGTATCGTCGGTAGGCACCCGGTCAATCAGGACATCTACGACGCGCTGACCGTTCTGCAGCACCGTGGCCAGGATGCCGCCGGCATGGTTACCAGCGACGGTCGGCGGCTGCACCTGCGCAAGGACATCGGCTTGGTTCAGGATGTGTTTCGGCAGCGCCATATTGATCGTCTGGTTGGCGATGTCGGTATTGGCCATGTTCGCTACCCTACCGCCGGCACGTCGAGTTCCGCCGAGGCGCAGCCGATGTATGTCAATTCACCCTACGGCGTCACCCTGGCCCACAACGGCAATCTCACCAATGCCACAGGCCTCAAGGCGGATCTCTACCGCGACGATTTGCGGCACGTCAATTCGTCGAGTGATTCCGAGATATTGCTCAACGTTTTCGCCCACGAACTGCAATCCGTCCATAGCCACGAGCCGACCGAGGAGCATGTGTTCAGGGCGGTGGCCGGGGTGCATCGGCGCTGCCGGGGCGCCTATGCGGCTATCGCCATGATCGTCGGCGTCGGTGTCGTCGGTTTTCGCGACCCCTTCGGTATCCGGCCGCTGGTTTACGGGCGACGCCGTGCCCGGAACGGCTATGAGTATATGATCGCCTCGGAAAGCGTGGCGCTCGACATGCTCGGCTTTGATTACATGGCCGATGTGGCGCCGGGGCAGGCGGTGTTCATCAACAATATCGGCGAGTTGCACACCCGGGTCTGTGCGGCAAATACTATGTTGATGCCCTGTGTTTTCGAATATGTCTACCTGGCACGGCCCGACTCCATAATCGACAATGTGTCCGTCTACAGGGCGCGGTTGCGCATGGGCAAATATCTGGCCGATGAAATCCTCGCCCGCTATCCAAACCACGGCATTGATGTTGTTATTCCGATTCCCGACACCAGTCGCACCTGTGCGTTGCCGCTCGCGCATCGCTTGAACGTCAAGTATCGGGAGGGCTTCGTCAAGAACCGCTATATCGGGCGCACCTTCATCATGCCCGGCCAAAACATGCGCGAAAAATCCGTGCGGCAGAAATTCAACACCATCGATCTCGAATTTCGCGGAAAAAACGTGCTCTTGGTGGACGATTCCATTGTGCGGGGCACGACCACCGGACAAATCATTCAGATGGCCCGCGAGGCGGGGGCGCGCAAAGTGTTCATGGCGTCGGCGTCGCCCGCGATTCGCTATCCCAATGTCTATGGTATCGACATGCCCGCCTCCGATGAATTGGTGGCGTTCGGCCGTTCCGAAAAGCAGGTTGAGCGTCTCATCAATGCCGATTGGCTTGTCTATCAGCGCCTTGAGGATCTGGTGCGCAGCGCGCGGGAAGGCAACGCGACCATCAAGCGGTTCGACTGCTCGGTATTCGACGGCTGCTACGTTACCGGCGATATCGATGCGGCCTATCTGCGACGCCTTTCGCGCCACCGCAGCGATGCCATGAAGCGACGGCGGGAGGCCGTCGTGGAATCCGGGCAGACCGTCATCGAACTGCATAATCAAGCGTAGTGGGACGCTGCCTGTAGTGACCCACCGGCGGAGCAGTCCGTGCATTGGGGTGTGCTCCACCACCTACGGCGATCTGGTTTGCCGCGGCTGCAATCGTTTCGCCCATGAAGTGGTCGAATGGAATGCCTATAACGAGGCGCAGCGCGAGATGATCCGGCGGCGCCTCGACGAACTGCGTGATGGCGCCGTACAGTGTTTTTTGTCCGTAGCGCAAATGATGGCGCTCCGGGATATGGAGACCGTCATAAAGATTGCGGATCGGTCCGCTCTGAGCAATGCCGGGCTCGCCCATGAGGTGCTGCGGCGGTTGGCGGTGCGCCGCCTGCCTCTGCCGTGGCAGGCGGATGGGGCGCCGTCCGCCGCGAGCGCATTGTTGACCCGCATCGACCGGGAATTTCGCAACCGTTCCCTAGCGGCCTACGAGCGCAGCTTCAGGATTCTCGCCGAATAGCGTTGCCGCCCCGCAATGCGGCCACTTTCGGTCTCGGCGACCTCTGGCCGGATGCCGCTGTCCCATAAGGCACCGATAGCGAAAAGCACTCGAGGTCGAAACGGCTGTTGCGCTGGCGCAGCACCCAACCGCAATGCGCCCAGTCGCCGAGTACGTAACGGGTAAGGGTACCGTTTCGATGCACCCCGGGGCGATGCGTATGGCCATGAACCATCGTCGTTGATCCGTGGCTGGCCGCCAGGCCGAGCGCGGCCTGCGGTGTTACGTCCGTGATGCTCTCCATGGTATTCGCTCTATTGGCGATGCTGCCGGTGCGCATTTCGGCACCGATACGCCGCCGCTCGCTGAGCGGTTTGGCCAGTATCGCCTCACGCCAAGCGGGTGCCCGCACCCAGGCGCGAAAATTGCTGTAGGCGGTGTCCGCCGTGCAGAGCGCATCCCCGTGGGTAAGCAATAGACCGTCTTGGGTGAGGAATGGGTCGTCGATTGGTACGATGTTGGTTCGCATGGCGAAACCCACCCCGCACAGAAAGTCCCGGTTGCCGACCATGGCCAGAATCCGGGTTCGTTCCGCCGCTTCCCGCAGCGTCGCGCAAGCCTGGTTTGCCAATTCGGAATCGTCGTCGTCACCAATCCAAACCTCGAACAGGTCGCCCAAAATAACAATCTCATCCGCCCATTCCGCTTCGCTTTGCAAGCATTCCCGGAAGCGGGCGAAGCGGGCATCCCGCACAGAATCCAAGTGCAGGTCGGACAGAAAGATACGGCGTCTAAGCACGGTGGGCTCGATTCGGATAATGGATAATCATGCCTCTAAGCCAGCCTCAGCCCGATTGGCGAACCCACGAATATGGACAATTATATAGTATTCCTCAATCATAACCTGATGAAATTAAAGTATTTTGAAGGAGTGCCAAGCGTGTCATTGGCCCCACGCCGCCCGGTACCGGCGTGATCCAGGCGGCCCGCTCCCGGGCTTCTTCAAAGGCGACGTCACCGAGCAGCCCGCCGTCGGCATCCCGGGTGAATCCGACATCGATGACGATGGCGCCGGGCTTGATCCAATCGCCCCGCACCAAACCGGGCGCCCCCGCGGCGGCAATGAGGATATCGGCGATGCGCGCCTTGGCCGCCGTGTCGATGGTGAATTTGTGGGCGACCGTTACGGTACAGCCGACCCGCAACAATTCCAGAGCCATTGGTCGACCGAGGTGATTGGATGCGCCGATCACGGTGGCTTCCGCTCCCTTGTATTCGATACCCGTTCTATCGAGCAACTGCATGATGCCCCTGGGTGTGCAGGAGCGCAGGGCCGGGCGGCGCAGGGCAAGGCGGCCGATGTTGTAGGGATGAAAGCCATCGATGTCCTTCAGCGGGTCAATACGGTCGATGATGCGATCCGCATCGATGTGGGGGGGGAGTGGCAGTTGCACGAGAATGCCGTCGATGCTGGCATCCTCGTTGAGGGTCGTCACCCGATTTTCCAAGTCCGCCTGGGTGACGTTGGCCGATACGTGCTGCACAACGGAATGAAAGCCAACCTGTTCACAATCGCGGCGTTTGGCATTGACATACACCACCGATGCCGGGTCGTTGCCGACCAGCACCACCGCCAATCCCGGCGGGCGCCGACCCGCCGCCACACCCGTGTTGACGGCTTTGCGCATTGCCTCTCGCAGTTCGCGCGCGAGCCGCGCACCGTCAAGTATCCTTGCTGCCATGAGCCACCCGAAAAACCGCTATTTTAGCCTGCCGGCCCGTTCAATCTAGGCCGACCTATTCATGAATAAACTACTGCGGCCGTCGATAGCAGCGAAATCACTGGGCGTACTCCCGCCGCGTGCTCAATGTGCCGTCAAGCACACCCGTGCGCACTCCTGCTCCGCGCACCCAGTGCTTTCACTACTCTTGCCGGCCTCGTCACGCTCATTCACGAATAGGCCGGCCTAGGGAAACTCTGATCAATTGGATAGAGCAGCATTGATATACTCGTAAGCTATTGATTTTATTAAATCGGATGCCGCTGCTACAGGATTAATCAGAGGTTCCCCAAAAATTTCCGCCAAAGAACGTCCGTTCAATCCCTATAGTTACAGCATTTGCTCTGTCGCACCCATTGTTGCCAATGGTGTGCCGTCGGGCGATGATGGCATCGGTGCCGAGGCGGCGTATCGGTTTCGCTTTCCGGATTTCGCCGAGCCAAGGTTTGCGCATTGCTCGGTTTACACAGATGTTGAACTGCGACACCATGGATGCCGCGCTCAATTTGACCGTGCGGCGGGTCGCCAGTATCATCCGCGCCCCGTCGGCAGGGTGGCGATTTTAGCGGGGTATGGCGCAGTCTGGTAGCGCACCTGCTTTGGGAGCAGGGTGTCGGGAGTTCAAATCTCTCTACCCCGACCAGGTTGGACGGCTCGGGCAGGGGGTTTGTTGATTACCCGCCAATGCGCCCGTAGCTCAACAGGATAGAGCATCTGCCTTCTAAGCAGAGGGTTGAAGGTTCGAGTCCTTCCGGGCGTACCAGCGGCCGCGGGGGGCGACGGGCAGGTTCGGAATGTCGCGTTTCGGGTCGGGTCTTGTCGCCGGTTGTATAATGGTGGACGTAGCTCAGCCGGTAGAGCTCCGGGTTGTGGTCCCGGTGGTCGTGGGTTCGAACCCCATCGTCCACCCCAATATGTTGAAATGTTGAGATTGCCTTGCCAACCATGCGGGTATCGGTCGAAAAAACCTCTGAGTTGGAACGGCGCCTAACCATCGTCGTTCCCGGCGACGAGTTTGAAAGCGAGGTTGACTCTAATCTCGTGGCAACCCGCAGGCAGGTGAGCATACCCGGCTTCCGGCCGGGAAAAGTCCCGTTGAAAGAGGTGCGTCGGCGTCTTGGCGCCATTGCCCGCGCCGAGACTGCGAAAGATGTAATGCGCGAGCGTTTCTCGGAGGCGGTCGCTCGGGAAGAACTCACGCCGGTCGGTACCCCGGCTCTCGAAATCCAAGCCTTCGATCCCGGCGCCGACTTCGAATTCACCGCCACCTTCGAAGTGTTTCCGCCGGTGGAGCTTGCCGATTTCTCCACCTTCGAGATCGTCAAGCCCACCTGTGAAATCACCGAGGCGGACATCGACGATATGGTGCAGCGCCTGCGCGAGCAGCATCGGCAATGGGACGCAGTGGAGCGCGGGGCCGAGGAGGGCGACCGAATCACCCTCGATTGCGAAGCCACATTGGACGGTGAGCCCGTGGAGGCCGCGGCGCGCAAGAATGTCTATTTCAGAATCGGCTCCGGGCAGATGATCGAGGCTTTCGACCAAGCGGTGCGTGGATTGGCCGCGGGTGCGCAAAAGACATTCTCCGCCACCTTCCCCGAGAACTACCCAAATAGCGAACTGGCTGGTAAAACTCCGCAATTCTCGGTGAGCATCATTTCGGTGGAGGCCCCTTGGCTGCCGGAGCTCGACGAGGAGTTCTTTCGTGAATTCGATGTTGAGGAGGGCGGCATTCAGGCTTTCCGGGAAGGGGTTCTCGGCAACATGCGGCGGGAACTCGACATCAAGATCCGCGCCCGGTTGCGGCGGCGCGTCATGGACCAATTGGTGGAGAGCCACAGGATAACCTTGCCGCAGACCCTGGTCGACCAAGAGATCAATGTGGCAAAAGATCGACTCCAGCAGCTTGTGCAGCGAGGCCGCGCACCGCTCTCCCTACCCGACGACCTGTTCCGGGAGCAGGCCGAACAACGTGTTGCCCTAGGCCTGATCAGCCGGGAAATCATCCGCGTCCACGGGTTGACGCCGGATTCAAAACGCATCCGCAGGCGGATCGAGGAACTCGCCGAACCCTATGCCGACAGTGATGCGGTGATTGACTGGTATTATCAAAGCGAAGAAGAGCTCACCGACATAGAGGTAGACGTTCTCAAGGATCAGGTGGTCGATATGGTACTCGACCAGGCCGAGGTCAGATTGCGGGAATGCGCCTATGCGGACATCATGGCGGACGAATCACCCGAACAAACTAGGGAGGCTGAGCGAAATGAATGAAACGAGCGCATTGGGCCTGGTGCCCATGGTGGTCGAACAATCCTCCCGCGGGGAGCGCGCCTACGACATCTATTCGCGGCTCTTGAAGGACCGGATCGTTTTCGTGGTTGGACCGGTGGAAGATCAGGTGGCGAATCTCGTCATCGCCCAAATTCTCTACCTTGAGTCCGAAAATCCGGATAAGGACATTCATATGTACATCAACTCACCCGGCGGTGCCGTCACCTCCGGAATGGCAATCTACGACACCATGCAATTCGTGCGTTGCAACGTCAGCACCCTTTGTATCGGCCAGGCTGCCAGCATGGGCGCCTTTCTGCTCGCCGCGGGTGAACCCGGAAAACGTTTCGCGCTGCCCAATTCGCGCATGATGATCCACCAGCCCGCCATGGGCGGTGCGCGGGGGGTCGCCGCCGACATTGAGATACAGGCGAAGGAAATCCTGCACATGAGGGAACGATTGAACGAGCTGCTCGCCCAACATACGGGCCAGACGGCGGAACGCATCAAGGCCGATTCCGACCGCGACTATTGGATGAGTCCCGACGAGGCGCGCCAATATGGGCTGGTCGATACCGTTAATCAGCCGCGCAAGGCGCTCAGGGCGGTTGTCGGGCAGTAGTGGACCCCATGTTGGGATGGGCTTGAAATTAACCCGGATTAACAGCAAGGTACGGGCGTTGAACAGCGGTCGAGGTAGGCATGGCGGACAACGGCGGTAGGCGGGGCGACACCACCAAGCTTCTGTATTGCTCTTTCTGCGGTAAGAGTCAGCATGAAGTGCGTAAACTCATTGCGGGTCCGTCCGTATTCATCTGCGATGAATGCGTGGAGCTCTGCAACGACATCATTCGCGAGGAGGTTGCGGATAGCGCACAGAATGGCGACGGTGAAAAGCTACCCGTTCCCGCTGAAATCAACGGCATTCTCGACGAATACGTCATCGGCCAGGATCAAGCCAAAAAGGTGCTATCGGTCGCGGTCTACAACCACTACAAGCGGCTGAACTATTCCGGCAAAAAGAACGATGTCGAGCTTTCAAAGTCGAATATCCTTCTTATTGGCCCCACCGGCTGCGGCAAGACGCTGCTCGCCGAAACCCTCGCCAGGCTGCTCGACGTACCCTTCACCATAGCCGATGCCACCACGCTCACCGAAGCGGGTTATGTCGGCGAAGATGTCGAGAACATCATTCAGAAACTGCTCCAAAAGTGTGATTACGATGTGGAGCGGGCCCAGGTGGGCATTGTTTACATCGACGAAATCGACAAGATTTCGCGCAAGTCCGACAACCCCTCCATCACCCGCGATGTGTCGGGCGAGGGGGTACAGCAGGCCCTCTTGAAATTGATTGAGGGCACACTGGCGTCCGTGCCGCCCCAGGGCGGGCGCAAACACCCGCAACAAGAATTCCTGCAGGTTGATACCTCGAACATCCTGTTTATCTGCGGCGGTGCCTTTGCGGGCCTCGACAAGGTGATTCTCGAACGTTCCGACAAGTTCGGCATCGGCTTTGGCGCGGAGGTGCGGGGCAGCGAATCGCGCAAGAAAATTGGCGAGACGCTGCGCCTCGTCGAGCCGGAGGATCTCATCCGCTATGGACTAATTCCCGAGTTCGTCGGGCGGCTGCCCGTGGTCGCCACCCTCGATGAACTCGACATCGATGCGCTGATGCGTATTCTGACCGAGCCTAGAAATTCCCTCACCAAGCAATACGCCAAGCTATTCGAAATGGAGGGCGTCGAGGTTGATTTTAGGGAAGACGCCCTGAAAGCCGTTGCGCAAAAGGCGATGGAGCGCAAGACGGGCGCGCGGGGTTTGCGCTCCATACTCGAGACGGTGCTGCTTGACACCATGTACGACCTACCGTCTTCCGACACGGTTGCCAAGGTGGTCATCGATGCCAGTGTCATCGCCGGCGAGAGCAAACCGATGCTGATGTACGAAAATCGGGAAAAGGCTCGCGCGGCACCCGATGACTAGTGTTCCATCCAACTGATAATGCCGCATCGGCGCGCCCGCGCCTTGCCCGGAACGCTCCCGTCGCCACTGGTGGGTGTTCGGCCAAAAGTTCCCGCACATGGGCCTTGCGGTGTAAATGCCTTGTTGGTATAAAGCGGCGGTCCACCGTTGTCACGTAACGGAATAACTTTGAACCGGCGGCGTCGCCAGAGAGGGGAAAGCTCTTGAACAAATCTGAACTTGTGGATCACATCGCGGAAGCATCCGATATTTCAAAGGCAAGCGCGGCCCGGGCACTGGACTCGGTGCTTGAGGCCATCACCGACTCACTGAAACAATCCGACCCGGTGGTGCTTGTGGGATTTGGCACCTTCTCGGTGAGAGACCGCGCCGCGCGTCTTGGTCGCAATCCACAGACGGGGGAAACCATAAATGTCGCCGCGGCGCGGATTCCTGTGTTCAAGCCGGGCAAGGGCCTGAAAGACGCGTTGAACTAACGGGATACCGTCCCC
Source organism: Pseudomonadales bacterium (assembly GCA_965116165.1). Taxonomy (GTDB): domain Bacteria; phylum Pseudomonadota; class Gammaproteobacteria; order Pseudomonadales; family Azotimanducaceae; genus Azophilus. The sequence goes on from OZ220484.1 coordinate 287,598, forward strand.
AATGGCGGGGGATTTGTTCTATCGTCTAAAGGCGCGGTTTCTGCGCCTTTTTTCATTCCAAGGTTCACGGCATGTTGCAAAGGCTTAGAGACCGCACCCAGAGCCTGGGTTTCAAAATTGTCATTGGGGTGCTCGTTTTCGCCCTTGCGTTCTTTGGGTTCGGTGCCTTCAATGTCTTCGCCCCGGGCGACCCGGAAGTCGCCAGCGTCAACGGCACGGAAATCACCCGCGGCATGGTCGAGGTGGAAGCAGAACGCCGGCGGCGGCTCATTCTGCTGCAACTCGGTGATCAGGCGGACCCAGACACGATGGATCCCCTGGTTTTGCAGCAGTCCGCCTTGGAGCAATTGATCGAACGCGCCCTCATCAATGACACCGTCGACGATTTGGGGCTCAAGGCGACAAAAAACCTCATCGATGAAACGGTGACCTCGGATCCCAACTTTCAGGTGGACGAACAGTTCAACGAGAATCTCTATCGGCGCGGCGTCTCCGCGCTCGGTTATTCCGCAGCGGAGTACCTACAGGAAATCGGAGCGCGGTTGCGCATCAATCAATTGCGCGACGCCGTGGTGGATACCGCGGTACTGCCGCTTTGGGAAACGCGCCTGCTGAATGGACTGATGAACCAGCAACGCGACATCGCCTATCTGCCTTTTACCGTGGAACAATTTAGCGAGGGCATCACAATAGCCGAGGAGGAGGTGGAGACCCACTACCAGGAGCATCAGGCAGCCTTCATGACCGAAGAGGCGGTGGACATCGCCTATCTGGAAATGACCTGGCAGATGCTTTTGGACGATCCGGCCATCGAAATCGATGCGGCCGCTCTGTTGAGTGAATACGAGACCGACAAGGAAAATGCGGGCAGCGACGAACAGCGCAGCAGTTCCCACATACTCCTGCGAACATCCGAAGAGCGGAATGAAGAGCAAGCGAAAAACCTGTTGAACGATCTGCGGGCGCGCATTGAATCCGGGGGATCGTTCGCGGAACTGGCTCGCGAATACTCGGAGGATCCGGGTTCGGCAACGAACGGTGGTGAATTGGGTAGCGTCGGCAAGGGGATATTCGACCCGGAATTCGAGCGGGCGCTATGGCAACTCGAAGAGAATGGGCAGCTCTCCGAGCCCGTTAAGTCGCAATTCGGCTACCACCTGATCCGGCTTGACGGTATCGAAATCAAACCCTATCCGAGTTTCGACGAGCAGCGGGAGGGTATTGAGGAACGGCTTCGGGAAACTGCGGCGCGCGAGCTGTTCAAGGATCGATTGCGGGAATTGGACAATCTTGCGTTCGAGATGAACGACTCGCTGAGTGGCATCGCCGAAGCGCTTGACCTGGAGCAACACAATCTTGAAGGCGTCACCCGCGATGCGGGGGAGGGCATCTTTGTGGAAGCCGAATTGCGGGCTGCCCTTTTTGCGCCGGATGTACTACAGGACGGCAACAATACCCCGGCCGTTGAATACGGCGACGGCCGCGCCCTGGTGGCACGGGTGCGCACATACCATCCCCCCGTGATCAAGTCCTACGCTGAGGTTCGCGAAGAGATTGAAACGCAGCTTGTCGAACAGGCGGCGCGGGAAACCCTGTCGATCGCGAGAGACGATGCGCTGCAACGGATTCGGGACGGCGCCAGTGTTACCGATGTGGCCGATGCGCACGGCTTGACTTGGGAAACCTTCGAACTCGTCGGTCGTGGTGGGGCTGTTCTGCCCGAGGCTGTGCAGGCCGCCGCATTTGCTTTGCCGAGGCCCGGGCGGGACGGCAGAACCGTTGGCGAAGCCAGCCTGGGCGAGGAGGGGGAGGCACTGGTGACGGTTACCCGGGTGGTTGACGCCGACCTTGCCGCACTTTCCGATGCCGATTTGGAAGCTATTCGGGATTATTTCGTATCCCGCAGCGGCGGGCTCGACTTTGCCGCGCTGCAGGCGACGTTGGACGCGCGGGCCAGCATTGAGCGGCTCTGAGAATCGAGCCGCTTAGGGAATCTGTTTACTGAAATGGATCACCACACATCCGCACCCTGGTCCGACAGCGCTTTCGGGCAGTGGATTCTCTCCGAAGAACAACCTGTGTTGACAGACTTGGTGCGGCGATTTCACGGTGACACCCTTGTCTGGTCCGGCGCAACGCCGACAACGACGGATGGCGTCAAACGTTGTATGGTTCGTAACCGTTTTTACCTAGCGGTGGGAGGGGCGCCGATACCCGCGGACTTGGCGGGCCTCCGGGCCGAGCTGGCCGCACTACCGCTACCAAACGGGATGGTGGACGGATTTGTGCTGCATCACAGCCTTGAATTGGAGAATGACCCGCGTCGGGCGTTACGCGAAGTGGGCCGGGTTATCGCGCCGGGCGGTCGACTATTGATCTGTGCCTTCAACAGCATGAGTCTTTGGGGATTGCGGGCGCTGTACGGCCGACTGCACGGTGATATTTTTTCGGCCATGCGCTTCGTCAATCCGCTACGATTGCTTGATTGGTTGACGTTGCTTGGCTTCAAGGTGGAAGGCCGTACCACCTATCTCGGTTTCGGACTGCCGCTGAATTTGGGCTGGCGGCAGCCGGTACAACTGCGGCGCTGGTTGCACAGCGTACAGCCGCCGACCGGAGGTGTTCTGGTTGTTTCCGCGCTAAAGCAGGCCCACAGTGCCGGCTGGGCGGGCCGGCGTGATACGCGGCGCCCACCCAAGGTCGCACCGGTGGCCTATCCCAAACCAACCGCCTGGAAACCGCTTGAGCGCTGTCGTTGAAATCTTCACGGACGGTGCTTGTCGCGGCAATCCGGGGCCCGGCGGCTGGGCGGCGCTTTTGCTTCAGGGGGGCAATTCCCGCGTTGTCTCCGGTGCGGAGCCGGAAACCACCAACAATCGCATGGAATTGACAGCGGCCATCGAAGGGCTTAATTGCCTGACAAGACCTTGTCGAGTAACGCTTTCGACCGACTCCGAATACCTGCGGCTGGGTATCACCGAATGGATTCCCCGATGGCGCGCCAACGGATGGCGCACCCGCCGCAAAACCGCGGTTAAGAACCGCGACCTGTGGCAGCGGCTGGACGCGGTGTCGCAAACGCACCAAATTGACTGGCGGTGGGTGAAGGGCCACAGCGGCCACCCGGAAAACGAACAGGTGGACCGGCTTGCCAACGAGGCCATTGATGCGCTGTTTAAGTCTGGGAACACGGACAATCAAAGCACCAAAGGGTAGCTGCGACCTCTATGCGCCAGATCGTACTTGATACAGAAACCACGGGCTTGGAAACGGAACAGGGCCACCGGATCGTCGAGATCGGCGCTGTGGAATTGATCGACCGGAAACGTACCGGAACCCATTTCCACAAATATCTGAATCCGCAACGGGAGATCGACGAAGGCGCTCTTCGGGTACACGGCATCACGGGGGATTGGCTTGCGGATAAACCAACCTTCGCCGATGTGCACGAGGAATTCGTCGAATTCATCCGCGGCGCGGAACTCGTCATCCACAATGCGCCCTTCGACGTGAAATTCCTCGATGCGGAATTTTCTCGGATTGCGGACGCCGACCTCCGCATTGGCGATCTTTGCCGGGTGGAAGACTCGTTGGAATTGGCGCGTCGGCTACGGCCGGGACAGAAGAATAGTTTGGATGCCCTTTGTCGGCATTTCGCCGTGGACAATTCGGCGAGAACGGTGCACGGCGCACTTGTCGACGCCGAGATTCTGGCGGATGTCTACCTGGCGATGACCGGTGGCCAGACCACCATGTTCGCCAATTCCCACGGCCGGGAGGTCCATTTGGTTGCCGGTGGCGAGGAATTCCCACCCTTGCCCGAGAACCGTCCACAACTGCGGGTAATTCGGGCCAGCCCGGAGGAAGTCGCCGCCCACGAGGCGATATTGAAACGCCTAGGCGACAACTGTGTCTGGACCCGAATCCGAGCGAGCCAGTAGAGTACGCATTCGCCGGATTTTGCCGGTTGACGGCCCTCCCGTGAAACGGGGTTGCCGCTCTCGCCGACCGATGCCTATCCGGCTCGCATTGGTGTTCAACGGATTGGCGGGTTGCGCCCGCGTTGCCTGCCGGTAGGCGGGCCTGGCAGCACCGGCGGAGCTGGTGGCCCAAAGAGTTTCACAGCGGTTGCCCGGGTATATCCAATGGGACCGGCTCGGGAATAGTGTTTGCAAAACAAGGTAAGAGGCAAGGTACAGGAACCCGCATGGACTACGTATACGAATATCTGATTTTTCTGGCGCAGGCCGTCACCGTTGTCGCGGCGCTTTTGATCGTTCTGTCGGCGGTCGCGTCGATGGCCGAGAAACGGCGTTCGATGGCCATGGGGCATCTCGAAGTCGTCCGCTTGAACGAGTATTTGGACAATCTTGGTCAAACCATTGAACAGGCACTGTTGCCGCCCGCGGAGTATCGTAAGGTCGCCAAGGCCGCCGCCAAGCGCAAGAAACAAGATCGGAAACAGGCTGGACGCAAGGAATCCGAAAGCGACAAGCCGCGGGGTCGTGTTTTTGTCATCACCTTCAAGGGCGATCTGCAGGCCAGCCGCGTCACCCAACTCCGACATGAGATCAACGCGATTCTGTCCGAGGCCCGCGAGGGCGACGAAGTGGTCGCCCGGGTGGAAAGCCCCGGCGGTTTGGTGCACGGCTATGGCCTGGCCGCCTCGCAATTGCTGCGCATTCGAGACCGGAACCTGAATTTGGTTGTGGCCGTCGACAAGGTGGCCGCCAGCGGTGGCTACCTGATGGCGGCGGTTGCCAATCGAGTCATCGCCGCGCCCTTTGCCGTGGTTGGCTCTATCGGCGTCGTCGCACAGGTTCCCAACATACATCGCCTGCTGAAGAAGAAAGATGTGGATGTGGAAGTCCTCACCGCGGGCAAATACAAGCGCACCCTGACGGTTTTTGGAGAAAACACCGAGGAGGGGCGGCAGAAATTCATTGACGATATGGAGGATCTGCACGCGCTGTTTCAGGAATTCCTGGCCGACAAGAGACCCGCCCTGGATTTGGAAAGGGTGGCGACCGGCGAGGCATGGTACGGCCAGCGGGCCCTCGATCTCAACCTGGTGGACAAAATCCAAACCAGCGATGAGTACCTGTTGAATCGGTGCGCCGAGACCGATGTCTTTGAAATTCGCTGGGTAGAACCGCGAAAACCACTGGAAAAAATGCTTGCCCAAGTGGAAAACAGCGCTGATCGGCTATTGGGGCGGCTCTTCCAGCGGACGGGCTGACTGTCAATCCCGACGCAGTTCCGGGCGGATGGCGATGGGGCTTGGGTAGCGGAATATCACCAGATAGCTGGAAACCACCAGGGTCAGCACGGTGGCGCCCTGGACGACATGCGCCGCCTGCTTGCCGAGCAGCCCGGCGGTTATGGCGACATAGCTCACCAATAACGTGAACTCCGATGCCTGCCCCAGCCGATAGCCCACCTCCCGGCTATCGGCCTGGTTCTCTTCCCGCCAGCGCAAAAGCGCGGCGAAAACGGGCGGTTTGATAAGCAGCAGGGCAAGGGCGAGCAAACCGGTTGGCAGCGCCACTTCGAGTAGCAGCCGGACATCGAGCGCCGCTCCGACCGTGAAGAAGAACAGCACCAAAAAGAAATCCCGCAACGGCCGCAGGCTTTCCGCGATGTAGAGGGCGATGGGGCTCGTGGCGAGCGCGACGCCGGCGATGAAGGCTCCGATGGCCAGGGATAGCCCGGTGGCCGCCGCGGCGCTCGCGAACCCGAGGCACCAACCGATGGCCAGTAGAAAGGTGAATTCGTGGAAGACATCGAATTTCTTGAGCAGGGGCAGAATCACGAAGCGCACGGCAAGCCAGGCGGCCGCCGACAGCAATGGCAGCGCGACCGCGATGGTGCCCAGGTTGGCAAGCAGACCTTGCAAACCATCCCCATGGCCCGCGATGAACAAGAGCGCAATGATGGCGATGAAATCTTGAATGAGTAGCAGGCTCACCACGATTTCGCCGATGTGGCGGTGGTGCAGCGCGGTGGTCGGCAGCAACTTTATGCCGAGAATCGTGCTTGAAAAGGTAACCGCGACACCGGTGATGATCGCTTCCGAATAGCTGAAATCAAAGGCCAGCATGATGGCGCATCCGACGGCAAAAAAAGCCAGGCTCGACAGCAGTGCCGTCAACGTGGATTTCAGGACCATGTTGCTCAATTTGCTTGGCTGCAGGTCCAGGCCGACCAGAAACAGCAGGAAGATGATGCCGATCTCCGCGATTTCGGTCAGTTGCGCCGCATCGCCGACCAGCGCCAAACCGTGTGGGCCGAGCAGGCAGCCGATGGCGATGTAGGCCACCAACAGCGGCTGGCGGCCATACAACGCCACTGTCGCCAGCAGGGCGGCCCCGACGAATATCAATAGAAAAGAGTCGAGTAGATGCGGGTCAGCCATCTCTCCCTATCCGACGAAATGCGGGCTGCGGCTCGATTGCGGAAGCCTGATAGTAATCGGAATAGGGTGCAAATGTTGAGAGTGCGGTGTCCAGGTTGCGGTCGTCCGGCATCAGGAAGCTGGTGAACCCGCAGCGGCGCAGGTAGTGGAGCATGTCCTCGTGAACATCGCCCGTCGCTATGATGTCGCCCCCATATCCGTGGCGGGTGCGCAGCAGGACCGCCAGCGAAAGGCCGCGGCCATCGTTGAACGCCGGGAACTCAATGGCGATAAGCCGCGCCGCCAGGAAACGTTCCTCAATGGGTTGATCGACGGCTAGGCGAATGCCCTTGCCGCCATCCGGCGTCCAGTGTTCGGCATCCACCAATTCCGGCGCGACACCCGCAATGTCGTGGCGCGGGATGACGGCCCGGTTGTTGGCATCCCGCCAATTCACCGAACCGTTGGCGACCCGCCCGACCCCTCCGTTCAACCTAAGCAGCTTCGGCATAGATGCGTTCCTTGAAGGGCTGCAAACCGATGCGACGCACACAGTGCAGAAAGCTCTCGTTTTCGATGCGGTGCGCCAGGTAGACATCCAACATGTCTTGTATAACGGTGGTCACTTCCTCCCGCGACACCGACGGGCCAATGATTTGTCCGAGGCAGGCGTCGTCGCCGGAATGACCGCCCAGGGAAATTTGGTAGTACTCGCGGCCTTTCTTATCCACCCCGAGAATACCGATGTGCCCAACGTGATGGTGGCCACAGGCATTCATACAGCCGGAAATGTTGATGTCGATCTCGCCCAGGTCGTAGAGGTAGTCCTGATCTTGAAGGTGCCGCTGAATTGCCTCGGCGACGGGAATCGACTTGGCGTTGGCCAACGAGCAATAGTCGCCGCCGGGGCAGCAGATGATGTCCGTTGCCAGATTTCGGTTGGCGGTGCCCAGGCCCAGGTCGCAGGCCGCCCGCCATAGCTCGTAAAGCTTATCGGCGGCAACATCCGGCAGGACAAAATTCTGTTGGTGGCTGACGCGAACTTCACCAAACCCGTACCGGTCCGCCCAGTCGGCCACCGCTTCCATTTGCCGGTCCGTTACATCGCCCGGTGGTGTGCCGGTGCGCTTGCACGACAGGGTCGCGATGGCATAGCCGGGGTGCTTGTGCGGGCTTGCGTTCAGCCGCACCCAGCGGTCGAAGGCCGGGTCGGCCAGCCGTTGCGCGGCTAGTTGCTCCATTGTGTTCGGGCGGCTTGGATAGGCGGGCGGTTCGAAATGACCCGCCACGCGCGCAATCTCCGCCGTCGTCAAGGTGCTGGCGGAATCCTTGAGTAGGGCCCACTCCTCGTCGACTTTCGCCTTGAATCCCTCCGGCGTCATCGCCCGTACAAGAATCTTGATGCGCGCCTTGTATTTGTTGTCTCGACGGCCATAGCGGTTGTAGACGCGCAGGATGGCCTCCAGATAGGTCAGCAGATGCCGTGCCGGCAGGGCCTGCCGGATCAGGGTGCCGATGACCGGTGTGCGTCCGAGCCCACCGCCGACCCTGATGTCGAACAGCACCGCCTCGGATGCGTTGTCGATCGGCGCCACCCGTCGCCGATAGACGCGAATGCCGATATCGTGAACATGGATTGCCGCCCGGTCCACCGGAGCGCCGGTGACGGCGATCTTGAATTTGCGCGGCAGCCAGTCAAACTCGGGATGCGATGTGGACCATTGCCGAATCAATTCGCAGAAGGGGCGGGCGTCGATTTCCTCATCGGCGGCCACGCCGGCGAATTCGTCGGTGGTGACGTTGCGAATGCAGTTGCCGCTCGTTTGGATTGCATGCATCTGCACGGTGGCGAGGTCGGCGAGTATATCCGGTACTTCTTCGAGTTCCGGCCAGTTGAATTGGATGTTCTGGCGTGTGCTCAGGTGGCCGTAGCCGCGATCATAGTGGCGGGCGATGTGCGCGAGCATGCGCAGTTGTCGGCTCGACAGGGTGCCATAGGGAATGGCGACCCGCAGCATCGGCGCGAGACGTTGAATATACAGGCCATTGCGCAGCCGAAGCTGGAGGAATTGCTCGTCGCTCAGTTCGCCGGCCAGATAGCGCCGCGTCTGATCCCGGTAGTGGGCAACGCGCTCGTCGATGAACTGTTGGTCGAAGCTGTCGTAACGGTACATGACTGGGAGGAAGACGCCTCATACCGGGTCGATAAATACCCCGGTGCGAAAAAATGTAAGTGTGCAACTTGCTCGACAGCAAGTGGCCCCTAGCCCGACCTATTCATGAATAAACTACTGCGGCCGTCAATAGCGGCGAAATCACCGGGCGGGCTAGCGGTTTGCGCTCTCTAAGATACATCGCACGCCCAATGCCGACAGCGCACCTTAGCAGCGGGTGTTTAAACCCAAAAATGATGTTTATTGCTAACCTAAGAACGCGGGGTTATCAGCGCAGGTTTGGCTGTAACCAACGCCGGGCCTGGGACACCCCGACCCCCTTGCGGGCGGCGTAGTCGGCAACCTGGTCGTCGCCGATTTTGCCCACGCCGAAGTAGCGGCTCCGGGGGTGGGCGAAGTACCAGCCGGATACCGAGGCCGCGGGGAGCATGGCAAAGTTCTCCGTCAGGCGGATGCCGGCTTGATTTTCGACGTCCAATAATTCGAACAGGGTCGTTTTGTCGCTATGCTCCGGGCACGCCGGATAGCCGGGGGCGGGTCGTATGCCCTGGTAGCGCTCGGCGATGAGATCGTCGTTGTCGAGCGCTTCGTCGGTCGCGTAGCCCCAGAGTTCGCGTCGTACGCGCTCGTGCAGATATTCCGCGGCGGCTTCCGCGAGGCGGTCGGCGAGAGCCTTGACCAGGATGCTTGCGTAGTCGTCGTTGGCATGGCTGGCGAGGACATCATCGATACCGAGTCCCGCGGTCACGGCAAAGGCGCCGAGATAGTCGCCCTCCGGCGAAACGAAATCGGCCAAACAAAGATTGGGCTTGCCTTCCGGCAGCAGGCGTTGTTGCCGCAGATGGTGCAGTGTAGCCAGCACCGACCGGTAGGAGTTGTCGGTGTACAGGCAGATGTCGTCGTCGCCTTGCCGTCGGGCCGGCCAGATGCCCAGAACGCCCTTGGCGCCGAGGGTGCCGTCGTCGATCAATTCATCGAGTTTTATCGTTGCATCCTCGAATAGGCTGCGGGCCGCGTCGCCAACCACCGCGTCGTCGAGAATCGCGGGATACTTTCCGGCCAGTTCCCAAGCCATAAAGAATGGCGTCCAGTCGATGTACGGCACCAGTGTCTCGAGCTCGGGCGAGACGGTGTGCATGCCGGGTGCGGCCGGCACGGGCGCTTCGAATGCGGACCAGTCGAGGCGCAGCTTGTTGGCCCGGGCGTCGGCGAGATCAAGCAGCTCCACGCGGCGGCGGCGTGCTTCGGTGCGCTTGCGTATCGTCTCGTATTCGGTGTGTAGCTCGACCGCGAACGCGGCCCTTGCCTCTGGTGAGATCAGCCGCTGTACCGTGCTTACGGCTCGGGAGGCATCCGGCACGTATACGGTTGGCGCGTTGCGATAGTTCGGCTCGATCTTTACGGCGGTATGCGCTTTTGATGTGGTGGCGCCACCGATGAGTAGGGGAAGATGGAAATCCAAGCGCTGCATTTCGCTGGCGACTAGGGACATCTCATCCAGGGATGGCGTGATCAACCCGGAGAGCCCGATCAGGTCCGCATTAACTCGCAGCGCCGTCTCGAGAATCTTTTCCGCCGACACCATCACGCCCAGGTCGACGACATCGAAGTTGTTGCATTGCAGGACCACCCCGACGATGTTCTTGCCGATATCGTGGACATCGCCCTTGACCGTCGCCATGACGATGGTGCCCTTGGCCTTGCGCCCGCCGCTCTTGCCGGATTCGATAAAGGGAATCAAATGGGCCACCGCCTGTTTCATGACCCGGGCGCTCTTTACCACCTGGGGTAGAAACATCTTCCCCGATCCAAAGAGATCGCCGACGGTGTTCATGCCGTCCATCAGCGGGCCTTCGATGACCTCGATGGGTTCGGACACATCCAGGCGCGCCTCTTCGGTGTCCGCGACGATGTGTTCGCCGAGGCCGTGCACCAGTCCATGCTCAAGGCGCTTGTGAACGGGCAAATGTCGCCAGGCTGCCTCGTCGACCGGCCCGCGTCCGCCACCGCCGTCAAACTGCTCGGCCACCTCCATGAGCCGCTCCGTCGCATCGGCACGCCGGTTCAGCACCAGATCCTCGACCCGTTCGCGCAGGTCGTCCGGCAAGTCGGAGTAGATGCCCAATTGGCCGGCGTTGACGATGCCCATCGTTAGCCCCGCCTTGATGGCGTGGTACAGGAAGACGGTATGCATGGCTTCCCGTAGCGCATTGTTGCCGCGGAAGGCGAACGAGACATTGCTGATACCACCGGAGGTCTTGGCGCCCGGCAGGTTCTGGTGAATCCAGCGGCAGGTCTCGATGAAATCGACGGCGTGGTTGCGGTGCTCCTCGATACCGGTGCCAATGGCGAAGACATTGGGATCGAAGATGATGTCCTCGGGCGCAAAACGCACCACTTCGGTGAGTATCCGGTAGGCCCGGGCGCACACCTCGATGCGCCGCTCCGGGGTGTCGGCCTGGCCTGCTTCGTCAAACGCCATCACCACCGCGGCGGCGCCATAGCGCAGGCAGGCCCGTGCCGCCGCAATGAAGGCGGCTTCGCCCTCCTTGAGACTGATGGAGTTGACGATGGCCTTGCCCTGTACCGATTGCAGGCCCGCCTCAATGATCTCCCACTTGCTGGAATCGATCATGATCGGTACGCGGGTGATGTCGGGCTCGGCGGCGATCAAATTCAGAAAGCGGACCATGGCGGCTTTGGAATCAAGCATGCCCTCGTCCATATTGATATCGATAATTTGGGCGCCCGCGTCGACCTGTTGCCGGGCGACCTTGAGCGCACCCTCGTATTCCGCGTCCCGAATCAGTCGGGCGAACCGCGCCGAACCGGTAACATTGGTGCGCTCGCCGACATTGACGAATAGGGATTCGCCATCGATTTTGAGCGGTTCCAGCCCGGCCAGCCGCAGCGCCGGGGCAACCTTTGGAAACGAACGGGGCGGGTGGTCGCCAATGACCGCCCGCATCGCGGCTATGTGTTGCGGCGTCGTCCCGCAGCAGCCGCCGACCAGATTGACCAGGCCGTCCGCCGCGAATTCGCCGATGATGGCCGCCATGTCCTCCGGGCTTTGGTCGTAGCCGCCGAACTCGTTGGGTAGTCCGGCGTTGGGATGGACACTGACAAAGGTATCGGCGATGCGTGCCAGGCGATCCACATAGGGCCTGAGTTGCTCCGCCCCGAGGGCGCAATTGAACCCTACCGCCAAGGGCTTCGCGTGGGCAATGGATATCCAAAAGGCCTCGCTGGTCTGCCCGGAAAGTGTGCGGCCGCTGGCGTCGGTTATGGTGCCGGAAACCATGAGAGGCGTAGGGGCTGCCGAGGCTTGTATGACGTCATGGGCCGCCGCAATGGCCGCCTTGGCGTTTAGGGTGTCGAAGACCGTCTCGATCAGGATGATATCCACCCCGCCCGTCAACAGTTCCCGGGCGGCGGCGAAATACGCATCGTAGAGTTCGGAGAAGGTGATGTTGCGCTTGCCCGGATCGTTCACATCCGGCGACAGGCTGGCGGTGCGATTGGTTGGCCCGAGCACGCCCGCTACAAATCGAGGCCGGGCCTTCGTCGAAAAGGCGTCCGCCTGGACCCGCGCCAGTTGGGCGGCGGCCCGGTTGATGGCGGGGGCATGCTGCTCGACGCCGTAATCCGCTTGGGAAATAGCCGTTGCGGTAAAGGAATTGGTCTTGAGGATATCGGCCCCCGCCTTGAGATAGGCGGCGTGCGAGTCGGAAATCACATCCGGCGCGGTGAGGCAGAGTAGGTCGTAATTCCCCGCAAGCGGCTGATCGTGGTCTTGGAACAATCTGCCGCGATAGATGGACTCATCAAGCTTCTGAGCCTGCAGCATGGTGCCGTAGGCGCCGTCCAAAATCAGTATCCGCTCACGCAGCGCGTTTTCGAGGTGTTGCATGTAAGGACATCAAGCGCTTTCACCCGATCATCGAGCGCTGGCGCAGTGCGTTTTCGAGGTGTTGCATGAAGGTTTGCAGCCCTTGGTGGATGAGGGCCGACCCGCCTTTCGCCTTGATGCGATGATGGAAGTCTATGCCGGTCGAGTTGCGACGCAATCCAAGTCGTTGCACCTGAACTTGAATCAGATTCATGCGCGGCCTTGCCGGGGGACGCGCACTCCTCCAAGCCTGCACTTGGTAATGTCGTAGAGTGCCTAGCGACAAGCTCGTCGAGGCTATTCGCGGGCATTGACCAACTGGACAACAAGGCTAGGGCGGGGAGCGCTGGGGTCTGCTTGTTAATCGAAGAAAAATCAAAGCAACATGCTATTTAGGGCTTGGAAAAACTACATACAGGATGGCGTTGAACACCGTCAGATTTGCTGAGCGAGATGTTGTCGTGATACGTTGCGCTGGCTCGCACAGCGCGGTTGGTGGGTCCGGCTGTACCTATGGCCCCATTCAGGGCAACAGTCGTCTGGGGGGGCGAGGGCGAATGGAAGTGCAGATTAGGATGGGAGAACGCGCTGCCATGAGAACAAATGACAACTGTCGCGGGCAATCGTCTTCCGGTCGCCGCCGCAACAAACGTTTCGTATGAGCTGGGCACAATTTTTCCTTGCCGTAGCCAAGTGGGGCAGTCTTTTTTCGGCCTGTAAAGCCCCAAGGTGTCGCCCCGACGAAAGATTGCGGAAGCCGCGCTTGATGTCCACGGGCGGGAGCGTCTTAGGGAAAGTCTGAACAATTCGATAGAGCAGCATTTATCTACTCGTAAGCTATTGATTTTATTCAATCGGATACCTCGACTACAGAATTAATCAGAGGTTCCTTAGCCCATTGCCTTCTGGTTGTTCTAGCGATTCTGGTAACGGGCCAAGCGCAGGGCACCGTGACAGTCCAAGACATGATGACGAATCTGGCGCGCTATGAGGCTTGTATCGTCGAGAGTCTGGATTTGGCCAGCAATCCGGTGCGGGCCAAAGCAAATTGCTCGGCGCAGCTCAATGACACGCTGGTCCTGTTGTATGAGGGATCGCGGGCGGATGTGAGGGCCCAGGTGCTGGGTGCGGTCGACGCCTATCTGGACGATCACGAGATCGTTGCGGAAACGGTCTACCGCCTCTCGGTCGATCTACCGACGGTGCCGACGGATGGGGCGACGGTCGCGAATCATGTGCCGACCGGTTGGCAGACGACGAAGCCGGCCCCCACCGCGACGGAAAGTGTTTTCAGCGTGAGTCGCAACTCAGCCAGCCGAAATGGGACATTTGTTGCCGCAACCGCTTGGAACCACCTGACGCTGGTGGTGCCCAACCAACCGGTCATCACCACGGTCGTCGAAAAAATCTACAAACTGAGCAGAACGACACCAGTGGCACCACGCGGGCGAGCCACACGTTTCTGGTGGACGACCACCGGCCGCCGATGCCCTCCGCGGCGGGCAGTTACGCGTTCGGGCGGGACGGCAGTGCGTATTCGCTTTCCGCGACCGAACGGTCCACATCAAGCATTCGCGACGAGATTCCGACCTGGAGTGAGTTGCGCGGCAATGCATCACTCGTGAGCGTCGCGTTGCTGGACCGCAACGGTGTGAACCAACGGTCGGCACACGATGCCATCAAGGCGGCGCTTGGGAGCAAGGGCGAGGTGACGTTGAGCTACCGGGTGACGGCGATTGGAGCAACCCGGGAACTCTGGTTCCGTGTGTCGTCCGCCACGATATCGGCGAACGGGGAGCGGTGCAACCTCTTCTTCGAGGTTTCGGACGCGAACCGGAGGATGAACACGGCGGCGACCTCCGTCGCTTCCCGGTCCATTGCGGACGGCAATGCCACCGTGCGGGTCGACACGGTGGTGGGTGGTGAGACGATTTGGAGGCAGACGGTTTTTCGGCGGGGAGCGTCAATGCCGGCTGCGCCGACGGGGGGCGAGTCATCCGAATCCCACACGCCCACCGGTTGGTCCGCGACACGTCCGAGCGCAACGGTGGGCGAAGGAGTGTACAGCACCGAACGGACGGTGACCTACCACAACGGCGCGTTCGACGGTGCCTCGGCCTGGGGCGCGGCGGAACTCGTCGAGGGGCCGATTCGGGTGAGTACGCGGCTCCAGGCGATCTACCGATATCTGGTGGGCAACGATCCGGCCGCGCCGGCCACGCCGACCAGCGGACAGGACAGGGAGACGCATGTGCCGACCGGCTGGTCGACGAGCCGGCCGACGCTGACCGGGCCGGGCACCATGTTCCAGTCGCTGCGGACGGTGACCTACCACAACGGCGTCTTTCACTCCGCGACGGCTTGGGGCTCCGTGACGAACTACGCCACGGGCCGGCGCCAGTTTGTCTACCGCCGGGCGTCCTCGACACCCTCGACACCGACCGGCGGGCAAAGCAGCGAGAATCATGTTCCAAGCGGGTGGTCCACCACGCAGCCCAACCCGACGACCACGCAGGGCGTCTACCGCGCCGTGCGATACCCCCTGTACCGGAACAACGCCACATTTCTTCTGTCGTCCGCGTGGGGCGGCGTCACGCAGGTGGCCGCGCCAGTGACGACGGAGAGCAGGACATACACCTTCCCGATCAACAACCACCGGCCGCCGACACCCAATGGGCGGGGCGGCTACGCATTCGTCAGGAGTGGCCATCCGTATTCGCTTTCCGCCACGGATCGGGCGCTGTCGAACGTCCGTGACGAAACCCCCAACTGGGGAGAGTTGTACAGCAACGCGACCGGGGTGTCGGTGGCGGTGACGGACCGCAACGGGGTCAATCACATCGCCGATCATCGGGCCCTGGCCAGTGCGGTGACGGCCGGCTCGACCGTCAATCTGACCTACAGGATGTCGGGCCGCGAACTGAAATTCCGGGTGGCCGGCGTGATGCTCTCGGGCAACAACCTGCGCTGCAACTTCACGTTCGCGACGACGGGGCGGACCCGGAACGCGGCCGCGGCATCGGCGGCGTCGACCTCGATCGCCGACGGCTCGGCGACGGTTGCGGTCGAAGTGGGGGGGAACTGAGGTGGCGGGGCGAATCCGGGCTGGCAAACCGATGGCCGGAATGATTGTGCGGGTGGTTGCGCTGCTGGCGCTGTTCGGAGCGGGCGGGGCCGGGGCGGACCTGGGTTCTCCCGCGACGGACGACGACGGGACTTTTGAGGTGAGTTGGAGCGGCATCGACTGCTCCCGCCGCTGCCGCCTCACCCAAAGCCGCGACGGGGGCGCGTTCGCGGAGGTGTCAAACGTGCGGTCGAGCCCACACAGGATCACCCTGGGCACACCATTGGTGGCGGGGAGGTACACCTACAAGATCGCGACCTGCCGGACGCTGCCGCGGCTGGGTGGGGAGGTCTGCCTGCCGTTTCCGTTGAACGGGCCCTGGACGGCGACCACGGTTGTGGGGGCGCCGGCGGCACCGATGACACTCAGGCTAACAAGGGGACGGACGGACAAAAACTATACGCTGGGCTGGACGTCGTCGACATCCATGGGAACCATTGAGTACCGCCTCCACGAGCGCAAACCGAACGGCGACTGGGAATCCATCTACGAGGGCCCACTGCTGACCAGGGCGATCACGAGTACGGCCATGGGGACGTATTACTATAAGGTTCAGGCGTGCAGGGGCAAGGTGTGCAGCCCCCATTCGAATACCGTGATGACCGTTGTCGGCATGGCCGAGCCCACCGAGGAGACGACCACGGAGCCGGGCACACTGCCGTATGTCGCGGGTGTGACGCGGGGCGGCGATGCGTACGTCAACGTGCCGATCCAGCCGGCACCGGGGGTGAATGGGTTGGCACCACGCCTTTCGATCGATTACGGCGGGGGCCGTGAGCGACAGCGCATCAACGAGTCGCTGCCCGGGGATGTTCTGGGCTACGGCTGGCAGGTCACCGGGCTGTCGGCAATTCGCCGGTGCGTAAAGAACCAGCCGTCGACCGCCACGGTCGACCTGACCAATACAGGTCACAGTCTGTGTCTGGACGGCGAACCGCTGGTGCTGGTGAGCGGCACCCATCTCAACGACGGTGCGAAGTACCGGACGCTACGGGAAAGCTTCATCAAGATTACGCTCAGGACGGCGGAAGCTTTGGACGATGGGACACCGAACATGGCCACATCCTAGTTCGAGGTTCTCATGCCGGATGGGATGAGGCTCGAGTATGGTCGCACCGAGGATAGCCAGCTTCGGCACATACAGGAACTCACGGTAAACGGTGTTGCGTACCCTTTTCCGACTCTGCCGTACCTGTGGTCGGTCAACCGCCAGACGGACGCGTATCGCAACAAGATGGATTACGAGTACTACGAGGATGAATTGGCCGCGGTGAGGCACCCCAAGCGCATCACCTACGGCAATGGAGGGGACGCGGAGATTCTGTTCGAGTATGTGGGGCGCACGGATCTGGCGCCGGTCCGGTTGGACACGTTCACGCAGGAGCAGCATCTGCTGCTGCACGGCATCCGGGTAAGGCTTGACAACAACGATGTGAGGCGCTATCGCCTGATCAGCGAAACGGCCCCCTCGACCAACTGGCGGCGTCTGAATCTGGTGCAGTTGTGCGCCCATGGCGAGGCAGGCGGCGCCGAAAAGTGCCTCAGGCCACTGGACATCGACTGGGGCGAACCGTCGACGGCGATGTCGATGCTCCAGACGCGTGTGACTAGGGTAACGGACCCGCTCGGGCGGGAGACACGGTTCGAGTACGGCAAACTCATCAATTCCGGGACGGACGCCTGGCGGTTGAGGGATGGCCCGTTCGCCGCCGTCGGCGCGGTGACCGACACTGAGGAACTGACCGACGACGCCGGCACAATTAAGGAGGTCGTCACGCGGGTTCGGCGATCAAACGGATTGGGCGGCTGGCGGGACACGTCGTACGCCTACCGGGGCGGGGGTCGCCGCAGCACGAAACACTGGGGTTTCCTGGGCTTCGATGCGATCCGCGAGACCGACTCCGCGACGGGCGTGGTGACCTACCGCCGCTACCGGATGGTCTTTCCGCACTTGGGCGAGGAGGTCGAGGCGCGCCAGTACGACGGCGATTACGGAGCTGCGGGCGCGGGCGTGGACCTGCTGGCCGCGGTCAAGCTGACCCGGGCGGAGAAAACGCTGACCTATGCCAACGGCGCGACCTCGACGCTGCCCTACGTGCGGTATCGAACGTCGTTTCACCATGAGGACGGCACGCTGCTCGGAGCGACGCGGACGGAAAGAACGCTGACGGTGTCGGGCGGGAAACCTCGTTGACGACATCGGACGGTGTGCGGATCAGGACGTCGTACAGGTGGTGCGGCGACCCGGCGGTGACGTGCGCCCCGGTGTGGGGTGTTTCACCGGTGTACCGCGAGCGGGTGACCTCGCCGGCGGGCCCGACGCGAAGTCGCTATTTCGACAAACTGGGCCGATTGCTCCGCGAACAGGTCCAGTCGTTCGGCAGCGACACCACTTGGGACCGGGTGGACCGGCGCTACGACGCCCGGGGGCTCGTGCGCCGGGTGAGCGAGCCCTATTCGTCCGCCGAGGGCCTTCCCACGTCGGCGCCGTCCTCCCCGACCATTTGCGCCGACGCGTCGAGCAGGCCGCACCGGTGTGTGACCCATGACAACCTGGGGCGTCCGACGGCGGTTCGGTGGCATGGAGCTACGATGCCGTCCCGAACGATAGCCGCGTGCGCGTGACGCGCGCCGAGACGGTGAGGGTGCCGGACGGAACCAGATCCCCGACACTGTATACGAGGCGCGAATACAACCTCGCCGGCGAACTGGTCAAGCTGGTGGAGGGCGACAGCAACAACAGGCCGAACGACACCCTGCCCGCGGACGGCGTGGTGACGGAGTACGCCTGGTACGGGTCCGGCCTGTTGAAATCGACAACCGTCAACGGAAACTATACTACCGGATTCAAATACGATGCGGCCGGCAACCGAACAGAGGTGACCAACCCCAACTTCTCAACGGTGACGCTGCGCCATACGGCGGCGGGGGAACTGTGGCGGCGGGAGGAATCGGGTCGGACGACGACTTGGACGTACGACGGGCTGGGCCGACCGACCAGGCGCCAGGATCCGGACGGGGTTTCGGAGTGGGAGTGGGATCCGGCGAACGGTCGCGGGTCGCTCTCGAAGCGCTGTCGGGAGGACACCGCGGGCGCGACGACCTGCAGGGCAATGACGGCGCCGGACTTCAGGGAAACCCGCACCTACGGGAGCGATGCGCGGCTGGACAGGGTGGCGACGACGATCCGCGCGGGCGGACTTGTCAGGAACTACACGCACTCCTACACCCACGACACGCACGGCCGTCTCAAGACCGTGACCCATCCCTCCGGCCTGACGGTCGAGCGGAGGTACAATGCGCGCGGTTACCTGCGGAGGCTTAGGAATAGGGCGGGAGGCGCCAACCTGATCACCTACGGAAGTGTGAACGCCCGCGGACAGGCAACGGAGGAAAGCTACGGCAACGGGACGAAAACGGTGCGGACGTTCGACCCGAACTCGGGCCACCCGACGGACATCGATACGACACTCGGGACGGCGACGGAAATCCAGGACGACACCTACCGGTGGCGAAGCGACGGTCTAATGCCTCGGGATCGGCCGTCTCGACGGCGTCCTACGATCCGTACGGGGGGCGCCGGCTTGACGATGGAACCCGGGAGTCGAGCGCCGCGGAGCTGGAGAGTGCCGCCGGCGACCGGACCCTGGACGGAGCGCGGGGGTTCACCGGCCACGAGCAACTAGACCGCGTCGGACTCGTTCACATGGGCGGCCGGGTCTACGACCCCCGCCTCGGGCGGTTCCTGAGTCCGGACCCGGTCATCGGCAACCCGGGCGGCAGCCAGTCGTGGAACCTCTACAGCTACGCCGGGAACAGTCCCATGAGCTTTACGGACCCGACGGGCCTGGTTCGCTCGTCACTTCCCTGGGAGAACAACGCGTGCGGTCCGGCGCGGGGATGCCTGAACCTCGACGGGGGCGGAGGCGGATTCGGATCCACCACGCAGCGCATCCTGGGCCGCGGCCTGGGCGCTGTCTGGGGATTCCGGTCGATCCTTGTGCCGGTCATCGGCAGGTACCCGTCGGGGGACGGGTGGCAATGGGGCATCGGATTCCATCTGATACATTATCCTGTCCTGAGCTTCGTTCCAACCGGACAGACATCAACCGAGGCCGCCATGCCAGGCGATCCGGAGCCCGCGGGAATGCCGGTGAGTTCGGCGGGCGATGTTGCGCAACAGTCTGGCGGAGCCGAGGGTTCGGGTGGCGTCGCGGTGGCGTTCGTCGGGGGCGCCGGGGACAGAAGAAGTAAGGTGGTATTCGGTATCTACGACCGATACATCAAAAAGAGGGGGGGCGTGGGCGCCTACTTCGAACATAGCCAGGGAGAAGAACTTGGCGATTGGATCGACCACCAGAATGAGCAGGGGGTCAGGGCAATCGTCATCGGTCACAGTTGGGGCGGGGTCACGGCGGCCCGTACGGTAGCTGAGGGACACCGAGTGCATGAATTGCGGACGGTGGATCCCGTCGGACGGCGCCCTGTTATTAAGCCAGCGCAATTTTTTGAAAGAGTCGCCGCCAATTCGGAGACATGGAACAACTACGATTCCACGGCGGGAGGCACATGGGGCGACGTAGTCGCGTATGTGGGGCGTTCTTGGAATGATCGTCCGCGGGGTTACGCCACATCCCACATCGAAGTCGCAAAAGACCATGTCGATATCTGTTCCGAATACTGTGAACCCTAACCCAAGGCGAATCCCGTCTATTTTCCCCCGGAACCCTCCGCATATTTGTGGCCCGGGCCTTTCCATTTTAGCCACCGATGTATTCCGCACCAAGTCCGGGAGCCTAGTTGCGGCGGCCGCCCCCCGCACCGGAATTGCCAACAACCAACGGCGCATGTCGTTCCGGCGATGCTCATCGGGGGATCGACTCGACTTTCAACGCCATTCGCCACAGAATCCCGCATTGTCCGTTTGTCCCTAATCCCGGCCTTGTCCCGGTGGCCATTTCGGCGGGCCGCCCCCGAACAGTCGACGCGCTTGGGGACGGGCGGGCTAAGGCATGATTTCCGGGGAGATGGCATGGGAATGAAAATGAGGGCGGCATGGATTCCGGGGATTCCGCTTCTCCTATGGGCCTGCGGCGGATCGGCCAATGTGTCCCCCTGCCCGGATTGGAACAGTGAGGGCTTCTTCTCCGACGCGGAGGTGGCGGATGTCTCCCGTTGCCTCGCGGCGGGCGCGGACGCGAACGCGCGGGACGAGGATGGCACAACGCCCCTGCACTGGGTGGCGCGGTACGGCGGCCATGCCGCCGTGGCGGAGGCCCTGCTTGCCGCGGGCGCGGAGGTGGACGCGGAGGATGGGTATGGCATGACGCCCCTGCACTTGGCGGCACGGTACGTCAACGCCGCCGTGACGGAAATCCTACTTGCCGCCGGCGCGGATCAGACGGCGACAGATCCATGAGGTCACGCGGCACGGTGATGGTGCCACCGCCACCTCCCTGCACCTCCCTGGCGAGTCGGCCGGGGACATGGGCCGCGGCGATGCGGGAGTGCCGGATTCTCGCCATGCCGGGTTGCGTCGACGGCTCCCCGCCGGATGGGCGTTATCTGGGGCAGCGACCATTTCACCACGCCGCATTCGCCCGGTAACTCCTCGATGTGGCCACAGCGGCTGGCCATGGATGCCCGCCGCAACCAGGTTCCCGGACTTGGTGCGGAATATATCCATGGCGGCGGATTGCTGGAATTGGATCTCCGAGGAGTTCTGGCGGACGCTGACACCCGCGAAGGTCTGCGATTGTCTGGCTACTGTTCTTGGTATCCGCGCGTACTCCATGTACGATACCCGACCAAATGAGTCGGATATTGCCGTGATCGAAATCTCCGAAAGCGCCCAAGCCTATTTACGCGAGCTGCTCGCCAAACAAGACGACGAGGGTGTGGGCATTCGCGTCTTCGTGGCACAGCCGGGCACCCCACAAGCGGAAACATGCATCGCCTATTGCCGGCCCGGTGAAGCCCAGGAGGGCGATGTTCCCCACGAGTACACGGGCTTTCGAGCTTGGGTGGAAGAGCGTAGCCGAAAGTACCTTGAGGATGCCGTCGTCGACTTTCAGGAAGACCGCATGGGCGGCCAACTCACCATCAAGGCACCCAATGCGCGCGTACCCAGCGTCGACGCGGATTCACCTCTGGAAGATCGCATCAACTACGTGCTATACAACGAGATCAACCCCGGCCTTGCAGCCCACGGCGGCATGGTGACGTTGGTTGAGGTGCTTGAAGACAATGTGGCCGTGCTGCAGTTCGGTGGTGGCTGTCAGGGTTGCGCGGCGGTGGATATCACGCTGAAGCACGGGGTGGAATCGACGCTCCTGGAACAGATACCCGACCTCGCCGGTATCCGGGACGCCACCGACCACACCTATACCGAGCACGCCTATTACCGCTAGCGGCCCGTCCGATTAATTCGCCGCCCCTCGGTGCGACGCGGGACTTTTGCCACGGGTTAGGCGACGCGGCGGATGAGTGCCGGCCGCAAGGCCTCGGCAATCTCCAACATCAAGGCTTCCGTTGTTTTCCAATCGATGCAGCCGTCGGTAATCGAAACGCCGTAGCGCAGCTCCTCAAGCCGGGCGGGGATTTTCTGGTTGCCCGCATGCAAGTGGCTTTCGAGCATCAAGCCGACAATGGAGCGGTTGCCGTTAAGAATCTGCTCGACCACGGAGCGCGCCACCCTTGGCTGTGCCGCCGGGTTCTTGCCGGAGTTCGCGTGGCTGCAATCCACCATGATGACGGGGTTCAGTCCGGCTTGCGCAATCTTTTGTTCGCAGGCCGAGATGCTCTCGGCGTCGTAGTTGGGGCCGCTGCCGCCACCCCTGAGGACAAGATGCGCGTGCGGGTTGCCACGGGTTTCGATCACCGCCACCTGCCCGGATGGATCGATGCCCAGGAACCGGTGCGGTGCCGCCACGGAATGCATCGCGTTGATGGCGGCGTCCAGGGAACCGTCGGTGCCGTTCTTGAACCCGATGGCGGAACTTAGCCCCGATGCCAATTCCCGGTGGGTTTGGGATTCGGAAGTGCGGGCGCCGATCGCCGACCAGGCAATGAGATCCTGAATGTACTGCGGGGTAATGGCATTGAGAGCTTCGGTGCTGAGCGGCAGGCCGAGTTCCGCTAGGTCGATGAGCAGCCGGCGGGCGATGGTCAGCCCCTCGCCCACCTTGAAGGTATCGTTGAGGTAGGGGTCGTTGATCAACCCCTTCCAGCCCACGGTGGAACGTGGCTTTTCAAAGTAGACACGCATAACGATGAGAACGGCGTCGGCGATGTCCTCGGCGAGGGCGGCGAGGCGTTGCCCGTAGTCGAGTGCCGCGATGGGGTCGTGTATGGAACAGGGGCCAACAACTGCGAGCAGCCGGTGATCCTCGCCGCGCAGAATGGCGTTGACCCGCTCGCGGGCGCTTTGCACACTCGCCGCCGCCTGCGCCGTCACGGGCAGTTCCCGTTTAAGTTGGTTCGGTGTAATCAGAACTTCGTGTCCGGTCACGTTGATGTTTTCCAATTTGTTCATCTTGCAATCTCCAAATGGCGGGTTCGGTACGCGCAGCGAGCGGGGATGCCATAAAAAAACCCCGCTCGTCGCCTTGCGGGGCTTTCCTCCGAAAGGCGACTCGAGTTGAATCGCCTTGCGCTTCTCTGGTTCGAGACGGCTAAACGCGATGCCAACCCACAGCGGTGCGACCGCAATAAGCGAACCAAAAGATGAAAGTAGCATCGTGTCTCATAAGGCGGCGGATACTACGCCTATGCAGGCCGACATGCAACGCCTTCAATCAAAGGTCATTTCAACAGGACGCTTGATGGCAATTGACCACCTAAGCGGCCGTCCTCGCCACTTTGGTTTGGCACGGGCGGGTCCGGTGGCGGCAGTGGCGGGCGAGTTCCGTTCTCGTTCGGCGAGGAATTGGCCTTGTCGCGTTTTCTGATCTTTTGCCACCTCTGTTTCTGAGGGCTCAGCCCAACCCGGGTCTCTGCGGCTCGAGTCCGCTTCATGGGCATTGGGTGGCTCGACTCGGACACTCAGGGCGGACCGGCGGCACTTCGAGCTTTGCACTACCTACTGCCTGACTAGGGGGGATGCTCTCCTCCTCCGAGCCACCCTCCCGTGGCCCGCCAGATTTCGTAAAAAAACAGCCATTCGGATGCCCACGGCAAAACGGAATCGACGATCCACATCCTTGCTGTCCATTCTCCGCGTTCTGGGTGCCAGAGACAAAGCTCCGCTCGTTTGCGGTCGTACAGATGGGGCACCTTGCCATTGTGGCGGTCTTCGAGTTTCGGAGCCTCCACGTACACGTTGGGAATCATCCGTTTGGACCGCCTAACGTCAATGCGCACCCGGTACCTGTCGCTCAACGCCGTCGGCTGTAAGTGTCCAATCCAGATCAAGCGATTTCCCGCCTGATCAAAATGTAGAGTGGAGTTCGGTTGGACTGCGCGTAGTCGACAGCCTTGCTGAGCAAGCGTTGGTGCGCGAGGGCGCGGGTAGCGCATCGACATTACGCTATCCACCATAAAACGTATGCTCCGGACTGATCTTGGCTTGCGTTGATCGACTTGCGAGTTCCCCTGTCGTTGCTGAAACGGCAATGCCGGACTGGCGAACCTGCTGCAGCTTTGTTCTAGCTCAGATACATTTCGGAACTTACCCTCCGGTGTCCAAGCCCATGGCTTGTCGACATGGGGAGGGTGGCGCCGGGCCTTGAACGGAGGGAGCGGAGCGACCGGAGTTCAAGGCCCGGCGGTGCGCGCTGACGCGCCCCGCCGGCTCAGGCATGCTTGTTTCATCCAACCAAACAAGGAGCCCGAGCATGAAACTGTTACATGTCCGTCCCCCCTCCCGCAAGCGCCCGCGCGTCGACACCAAGACCGGCGCGACCGCCCGGCGGCGCCTGCGCGCCCTCGAACTCGTCGACAAGATGGTCGACGGCGGCATGCGCCGCGGCGACGCACTGTGCGCCATCCGCCTGCCCAAAAGCACCTACTACGACTGGCGCAAGGCCTTCCGCCGCGGCGGCGTCCGGGCGCTCGAGCCCCGAAGCACCCGCCCGCGCACCGTCCGGCGGCGGCGGTGGACCGACCCGGATGTCCGGGCCGTGCTCGGCATGCGGGCACGGTATCCGTTCATGGGCAAGGTGAGACTCAAGGCCATGCTCGACCGGCGCGGCGTCCGCCTGTCCGTCTCCACCGTCGGGCGCATCATCGAAGAGGCCATCGCCGACGGCCGCACCCGGCGCGCCTCCTTCTGCGAGGGCCGGCCCAAACCCGTGCGCCGCCGCACCTTCGACGGCGCCTGGGCGCGGCGCTGGAGCCACGGCGACAGCGCGCGCGCCCCCGGCGAGCTGGTCCAGGTCGACCACATGACATACAGCCGCGACGGCCGGGTTCTCAAGGAATTCCGCGCCGTCTGCCCGACAACTAGGCACATGGTCGCCCGGGTGTTCTCGCGGGCCACGGCCGGCAACGCCGGGCGCTTCCTGGCCGCCGTGGTCGAGAACATGCCGTTCCCCGTCGCCTCCATACAGGTCGACGGCGGCGCCGAGTTCCGCGCCGACTTCGAGCGCGCCTGCGAGGCGCGGCGCATCCCCCTCCATGTCCTGCCCCCGCGGCGACCCCAGCTCAACGGCCATGTCGAGCGCGCCAACCGGTCCGCCCGGATCGAGTTCTGGAACCTCTACGACGGCCCACTCACCGTCGCCGACGTCACACCCAGGCTCGCCGGGTACGAGTTCTTCCACAACTACGAGCGGCCCCATCTGGCGCTGGACTGCCGAACCCCCAACGAGTACCTTGTCGAGCTTGAGGAGGCTGCCTGATCCGACAACCCTAAATTCCGAAATCTCCTGAGCCAATACAGCTTGTCGCCAAACGCGGTTACGGTATGATTCGCTGCGCGCTTTCCAACCCAATCGCCAAGCGGAGCCTGAATGTTCGGAAGCCTTGCTGTCTCAAGACTGCGCAGATCACGGCGCGCCCGGTCAATCCACGAGAAAAAGCGCTTCTCACGACATGGATGCGTCGCCCATTTGTCCGCGAAGTTCTCGTGTGGATTCACGGGGTTTGCAACCACCGCTGTGCCGGTCGCTGTGCGCCTTACATGGGAAGGCATACGCTCGAGGACGCCGGACAACGCCGCCGAAGTCGAATGGGTTCCATCATACGCATGCGCGGCCAGCGTCGTGATGATTATCGAAATTGGCGCGTCCTTGTCGTCAGCGAACATTAGATCACGATGCCGCTTCAAGAGCTGCACGACGACCTGCAGCGGCAACTTAGCGCCATCATCGGGCGCGGGCGGTGCGGCCTCCACTTCCGCTCGAACATCGACCTTGGAATAGGTGGCCAATGTGGCCCGACCGAAAAACCAATTCGCATACCCATCGGGGTCAGTCTCCTTCCAGCAGCGCAGTTCTTTGTCTGGCACCAGTAGGGCGGTTGCAGCTTGACCGTGTGAATCCGGTATGCCCGGGATAATGTCCATATGAAACTCACCTGTGTAGACCAAGCGCCAGCATCGGTTCTTTTCGCGGAGCATTTTTCTATACGTCTTGTGTGATCTCAGCCGCTTCCCGACAAGCTGCTTGACTACGGCTGGATCGTTTTGTGACTGGATCAGCAGCCGACACATCAGATCGAGATCGAACTCGTCCCTGCCCACTGGTTTGGTCGCCGTGCCTATTACCATCGATCCCTGTGCAAACACGAGTGGCGAGAACTGCGCTATCGGCGACTCGCGCTTACCTAGGTACTCACCGACCGCCTCGTAGTGTTTGACAGCTCGCGCATGCTGGCTTGGCGTTAGGTCCAGTTCCTTTGCCCCGGCCACGAGCAGGCGACTTAAGGCATCTCGACGCGCATTATCCATGTGAATCGTCCTCCGTTCGTATGTAGCAGGGAGAATATGGGGCTGCTTTGTGGTCCAGAAACCGCTTTTCCCCGAGCTCAGAAACGGTGTGGCGAAAGACCGATTTCGCAAGGCCGATAAGTTCCTTGGACAATCGGTCTAGGCGATAGTCCGAGGGAGCAACGAGTGGGTCGATTTCGATAAATCGCTCTGATCCCAGCAACTGCTGCACGCCTCCACTTGCCGCTTGCGACTGACCACGCATCATGGTGCCGATGAATAGGTCGAGGGACTTGGATCCCCATCCACCAGGATTCTCGGGATACTCATCTTTGCGGAGCGCCTCGGTTGTGGTACCGACCCGCAAAGCGGCAATGCACTCCTTGGACTTCCCGAGGTAACCGAGTGCCTCGGTTACCGCTATCTGCACCGGATTGTTGGCCCACATTCCGCCATCAATGAGTCGCAGCCCGCAGTCAAGCACCATCGGTGGAAGAAAGGTTGGTGCCGCGCTGGTCGCTTGGGCAACATCGGCCATCCGCTCCCGATAGTCCATGCGCAGACGTGGATGGTGGGGTGTCTTGAAGATGTGTATGCCCGACTCGACGTGATATGCTGGCACGATCAGCCGCACCACACTGTCACCGAGGCGGCGGTCTCCAAATCTATCACGAAGTACGGTCGTTAGGGGTTCATCGGAATAGCGGCTGCCAATGGCCTGCCGGACAAGTCCAATCGCCGCCAAGCTCTCTGTTGGGAAAATAGCCTCGCCGTGTTCGCAGAAGAGGTCGACCAAGTCTTGGGCACTGAATCCCGCGCCAAGGGCAAGGGCCATGATACCGCCAGTGCTGGTACCGGAAATCATGTCCATGGCCTCAACCACACGCCGCCCAGTATGCGCCTCCCACTCCGCAAGGTAGGCTGCGGAGAAAAGCCCCTTCAGCCCGCCGCCGTCCAAGCTCAGAATTTGGAAACGCGGACATCTATCGGCCTGACCTTCCTCTTGCATTTGTCGTTCCCGTCATCCATGCTTGTCGAGAAAAGAGCATAGTAGGATGTCGTTTTTGACTTGTCAACTTGTCTCTTTTGACAGAAAAGGGGAGAGCTTATGCCGCAGTTCGACCACGCTGAGGAGTTCCCTGCGAGGCTTCGGGCCACGCGGGAGAAACGCAAACTTGAACAAATAGAGCTCTCTTCCTTGTGTGGCATACCAGCCACATCCATTTCCCATTTCGAGGCCGGGCGGCGAAAACCCAGTTTGGTAAATCTCCGCAACTTGGCGGATGCACTTGAGGTAAGCATCGATTACCTGCTCGGTCGAACAGACAATCCAGTGGCGCATGTCGATGCGGCCGCGTTCCGTGACGAACGTCTCTATTCAAAAGAAGACCAGCAACTTCTGGATGTCATCAAATCCCACTTAGCCAAGCGGATTGAGGAACATCCATAGTGAGCCCCCTCGCTCGCAACACAGCGGCGAATACGGCGAAGGATTTGCTGGGCCAACTGCATATCGACAGCCTTCCCGTGGACGTTTTTGGTATCGCCGAGCGAATTGGAGTTACCGTGCACGAGAAGCCGGATGCCAAAGCCGGCGTGTCTGGTGCGCTCCTCAAGATTGGCAACCACTTTGCGATTGCGTACGCAACTCACATCTCGTCAGTCGGCTTCCAACGCTTTAGCGTTGGGCATGAGCTTGGCCACCTGCATATACCAGGACATGCAGATGCGCTGCTGCCAACAGGCATCACCATGCACGAATCCCGTGCGGGCGACCCTTCCGCGAACACCCGAGAGCGGGAGGCAGATGAGTTCGCGGCAAACCTCCTGATGCCGAGAGGACTATTCCAGTCCGCGATGCTTCGAGTGGGGGATGGCCTATCCGCGATTTTGAAGCTGGCCGATCTGTGTGGGACATCGACGCTCGCGACGGCAATTCGGTACGCACGCCTCACCGACGAGCCTATGGCTGTCGTAGTGTCGGAGGGAAGCACGGTGCGATATGCGTTTCTATCGGATGAATTGAAGGAGTTTCCCGACATCGATTGGCCGCGGCGAGACTGCCAATTGCCGCTTGTGCCAACTGCTCGCTTCAACGGAACACCCAGAAACGTAGTCAGCCGACAACACGCGGAACACGAAACGCCGATGGGTGACTGGTTCGGCGGCAACCGTTCGGCAATGCTCCGCGAGGAAATTATTGGTCTGGGTCAATACGGTCGTACGCTCACCATACTGACGAGCAGTCTCTCCGCGGACGAGGATGAGGCGGAAATCGAACTCCAAGAAAGTTGGCGACCTCATTTTCGCAGTTAACTGGACCCTTCGGACTGCTGAGTATTCCGGCCCAAATGGGTCCGATGCGATCCATGCTCGAATCGAGGCTGAATCGCAGGAACCTTCAGGTCAAGCAATCGCTCGTTGGCCGTATCGGCAATGCAGACTGCCCCGAATCATGGTGATTCGGGGGTTTGCATGGGCATTGTTCAAGTCAACCGGGACAGGAGGATGGCGGTGTTCGAGGACACCTATTCGATGTGGACGGAGGGCTGGCTGACGCAGTCGGAGGCGGCCCGAATTCTGGGGGTTTGCGAGCGGACGTTCCGGCGCCGGATCGAGCGCCACGAGTCGGACGGGATCGAGGGCCTTCGGGACCGCCGCGTTTCGCGGGCGGCGCCGGTGGACGAGGTGATGCGCCTGGTGGACCGTTACCGGACGCGGCACGAGGGGTGGAACGTCCGCCACTTCCACGCCTTCCACCGGCGCGACGGCGGGACGCGGAGCTACAACTGGGTTCGGACCAGGCTGCGGGCGCACGGGGCGGTGTCGCGGGGCCGCGGGAAGGGGGGCCATCGGCGGCGGCGGGAGCCGGTGCCGTGGCCGGGGATGCTGCCGCACCGGGACGGCAGCACGCACGAGTGGGTTCCCGGCGCGATGTGGGATCTGATCGTGACGATGGACGACGCGACGAACGAGCACTACTCGAGGTTCCTGTGCGACGAGGAGGGGACGACGAGCAGCTTCCGCGGCGTCGCGGAGGTCATCGGTTCGAGGGGGCTGTTCTGCTTGCTGTACACGGACCGGGGCTCGCACTACTGGCACACGCGGGAGGCCGGGGGGAGGGTGGACAGGGGGAACCCGACCCAGTTCGGTCGTGCGATGGCTCGGCTGGGGGTTGAGATGATCCCGGCGTACTCGCCGGAGGCGCGGGGTCGCTCGGAGCGGATGTTCGGCACGCACCGGGACCGTCTGGTCGGGGAGCTGGCGCTAGAGGGGACCGCGGACATGGGGGAGGCGAACCGTTACCTCCGGGAGGTCCACCGGCCGGCATTCAACGCGGAGTTCATGCGTCCGGCTCGGGAGGCGGGTTCGGCGTTCGTGCCGATGGGCTGGCGCTGCGGCTCGAGCCGGGGCGGGGTCGCCCGCACTACGCTAGGGTGCGGGTGAGGGTGCGGCGGCACATGGACGGGAGCCTGTCGGTGTGGCATGGGCCGCGGTTGCTCCGGCGCTACGGGCCGGACGGGACGCCGCGTCCGGAGCCGCTGGCGGAGGTCGCCTAGGATGGGCCGTTTTCCGCCCCCGCCCGGCGCCCCCTGGGGGGGCGGAATCCGACTCGGCAAACCAGACAGTTTATTTGTTCTAAAACCGGACATATGTATTTGTTTACAACACCATCGCTGGCCGAACTGGCTTGGCTCACTTATAATCAGTATGTTCTGTCTGGACAGAAACACAGAAACAATGTTCAAGCCTCAAAATCCAGCAGTTCTAAAAGAGATGACTCTACCACCCTGCCAGCATCAGGTAGTAATGCCGGATTACACGGCCCGTACCCATGAGGCATTGTATATTCTCACAAGGCTATGACTGGTATCCTTACCGCCCTTCGGGAAGGCAAGTTTACCTGCTACGCTCCTGTCAGCGTGGACGACTTTGATCTTTCGCCTATTGCAGACGAACACGACAGTCGGCCGCCCCGTGGTAAGTTTCTTGAGACACCGCGTCCTCAGAGGCACTTTCTGCCTATCTCTCAGATCACCGACGAAGACCCATTGCTCTTCAGTTTTTTCGTTGACGGCTCCCAACGGGTCACTAACGCGGGCTATATCGTGGATCCCAAGAAGCGCTATCTTCCGCTGATTATTGCCCAGATCGGTGTGGCGACCACGGAACTAAAGGACACCAGACTCTGGATCAAGCACTACGAATCGACCAACACCCTTTTCTTCCCGAACTCGTTCTCAGAGGAGGATTTCGCCGCAGCCGCACAGATGGCCTGTAGCGCTGCCAAGACTTCGCGGCTCCCTCTGGATCTCTCGTTCGACCGTTATGAGGCCGATGACACCGATAACAGACCGCCGGTAGACCGTGCGCGTGCGCGAATACTCCACAAGATGCACGAAATGGAAGTCGACAGCATTGTCTCGCTCGCCAAAGCTGGCGAAATCTCCCGAGACGCACTCCTGCTCATTGATGGCTCGATTGAATTTTACTCCGGCATGGATCGCTACAGGGAGGCATTCCGGAATGTGGTCGGCGTCGCCAAGTCCTTTGACCTGCACCGGCTCTATCAGAGTGGCAGTGGTGCCGAACGGGTCGGCAGCTTGATTTCGCGCCTCCCTGCCGGCCACCGAACTCCAGCTCGCGGAACACCTCACCGTAATCTTACTATTGCCTCTTGGTATCTGCGGCTGCACGGACGCATGGCAGGCCTCGAATACCCAGACGGCGTGGTCAAGCTTGAGGTCTTTCCTGACGATCCTTCCCATGACTCACCCACGATGGATGAGGCAAGGTGTAACCGGATAAGCGAACACATCTTTGCGCTTCGTGCTCCCGCCACCCCCAACACTGATGCGCGATGGGCAAGCCACCTTTATCCCGTGCATCTTACAGAGCGCTACATCAAGACACAGTTCCGCAGTGACCGGGCTATTCGAGCATGCCTCTGAGATTGCCTCTGCTCGCCAAATTGGGATGTTTTCTATGAGCACCGACTCCCCCATAGGTCGCGTCGTAGCGACAGAGAAACATCCGACATCAACCGGCTCGTTCCGTTTCTGGCTAGCCGATGGCGTCAACCTCAAGCCGTTCGACTTCGTTCAGGTGCTACCGCCTGAAAACGGGAATTCCAATATCGGCCGTTTTTACGCAATCATCGACGAAATCCACCAAGTTTCGGACGAGCCGAGCCCTCTGAGTGGTTTCATATCCTCTGACTTCGGAAACTCCTCCCAATCACCCCGGGTCGGCCGCGTCGTTACCACCTACGCCGATGCTACCGTGCTTTACAATACCAAGGACATTGAAATGCCGGTGCCTCATGGATCGCAGGTTCATTGGCCCGACGAGGAAGGGGTTCGCAAAGCCTTGGGCATCGACGAGTACCACCGCAACACCCCGGCCGGATACATCACCATGTCTGGGCCCGACGGCGAGAGCATCGTCATCAGCGTTGACATGGACGCCGACTACCTCATCGGCCCCGAGGGGGCGCACCTCAACATATCCGGCATCTCGGGCTTGGCGACCAAGACCTCCTACGCGATGTTTATCCTATCTGCCATCCAGCAACGGGCGGAGAAATGGCCTGCCGGAAACAAGCCGGCATTCGTCGTTCTTAATGTCAAAGGCTCAGACCTCCTTAGGCTTCACGAACTCGATCCGAACTTGAACGATCACACGAGACGCCAATGGGAAAAATGCGGCTTGCAATGCAAGCCGCTTTCAGACGTGAAGTATCTTTATCCCTATTCGGCTAACAAGCCAGCCAGAACTCAGTCAATGCTGAGCATAGACGAGGTATCCGCCAACATCGACGCTGATCGTGCCCATCGATATTTCTACGATGTCGAGAACGCTCTCGAACGCTTTCATTTGCTCTTCGAGGACATGGACGATCCCAACCAAACCCTCGTCAGTTGCGTTGACTACTGTAGAGAGAAGATCGCGAAAGGAGACCCTTGGAATGCGTTGCGCAGCAGAGTCGCCGAATGGGCGAGGACAACACCCGACAAGAGCCGAATACCGGTCGGATCTTGGCGTCGATTTTATCGCCTCTTTGGCCAGCGGTCACACAACGGAGTGTTTACGGAACTGGGACGGCGCGCCGAGGACTATCGACAGGTATCCTTGTCGGAAAGCCTCCACCGCCTCCAACCGGGTCATGTTGCCGTCGTCGATATCGCGCAGCTCCCTGACTACCTGCAGGCATTCGTCGTCGGCGACATCATTTATGCCCTACGGGATCCGCAGTCACCCGACCAAGACGAAAGCGAAGAAGGAACGAGCGCGGACCGTCGCACTGTCGTCCTTTTCGCGGACGAATTGAACAAGTTTGCGCCCAAGCACGGTGGAGCCCGGTCCCTCACCAGACACCTCAGAGAGATCAGCGAACGCGGCCGTTCGGAGGGCATCATCCTATTCGGTGCCGAGCAATTTCGCACGAGCGTCGACGACCGCGTTACCGGAAACTCTGGTACGCATGTCTTCGGTCGCACGACCGCTGTGGAGTCTCACAAGGACTCCGAGATTCGATCGCGTCCGCAGTCAAAGCGCGTCCCTTTCCTGCGCAAGGGCGAGCTACTTGTCAGCCATACCCGGTTCAGTGCGGGAACGCTGAAACTCCGCTTCCCGCGCAACGCCTACCGGCAGGGATAGCTCATGTCTAAAAACCCCAAAACTCAACTGGGCGTCCATCTACTCGAGACCATCACTATCGGAATGTATAGCGAGCCGCTGCACTGTGTGCGCGAGTACATTCAGAATGCGTTCGACAGCATACGAACTGCTCGTCGCCAAGGCTTGCTGGGCCCCGAAGACGGCTCCATAGACATCACGGTCGACCCCCACACCAGTTCTCTACAGATCTGCGACGACGGCATGGGGCTTAGCCCAGAGGAAGCCACCGTCAGGCTGGTGGACATTGGCTACTCGGACAAGGCCGATTCTGCTGACGCAGCCACTGCCAATGCCGGCTTCCGAGGGATTGGCCGCATGGCCGGGATCAGCTACTGCAGCCGACTCGTCTTCGAAACCAGCGACGGGGGCGACCGTGTCTGCACCGTCGCGTTTGACGCTCAGGCAATCAATCAGCTGACTCGTCCGGGACAGGCCCCGACCACCATCGCCGACGCGATCAATAGCAATTGTGAGCTTAAGGAACGTCCATCCGACTCCAATGTAAGATTTCTGAAGGTCTCTCTTGAGCAAGTGACTAATACTGCCTTGCTTGATGTGGATGCCTTGTCACGCTACCTAGAGCAGACGGCACCTGTGCGCCAGGATCCTACAAAGTGGAGGTTCCAAGCCAAAATCCGCTCGTTCGCCGAGGGTGCCGGACACCCCGAGTCCCTTGCCACTGTCACAATCCGTATCCGCAGCGCCGATGGTGCCATCCTTCGCGAAGTCTACCGTCCATTCAAGGACTCGTTTGCGACTAAAAATGGACGTGGACAGCGGCACCGCCGTGTGGAAGTCACAGATGTCGTCGCTCTGCCCAGAAATGGCGATTATCGGGGCTGGTGGGGTTGGCTTGCCCAGCACCCGAGGAGTGGGGCTCTCGCCGATGTCTCCTTTGGAGGACTTCGCGTCCGCATGCATAACATTGCGGTCGGTGACCAATCTCTCGTGCAAGCGCTCTGGAAGAGCCGTAACTTGGCTCTGTGGTGCTTTGGTGAGGTACATGTTGTGGAACCGGCCCTTGTGCCGAATTCCCAGCGAGACGGTTTCGAGCCCTCTGATGCCCTTTCTCGGCTTTACAAACAGATCGCCGACGAGATACGGCGTATCGAAAAAGAGATTCGTGACGAATCCAAAGACCGCAACACATCGGTGTGCAAGATCATCCAGAGGGTGGGACGTAAAACTACGCGGGCCGGCCGCCAGCTTGAGAGCGGGCTGACATCTCACAACGAGAAGGCGCAGCTAATCAAAAGTCTGGACGAAGAAGCTGAACGGATCAACGCCACGAGCAAGGTACGCAATAGAACAGACGAGGAGCGTATGCAACTGGAGGAGACGCTCCGCGTAGTGGAAGAACTCAAAGAGAAAATCAAGAAAGTTCAGCGCACGGATGCCGATGCATCCGTGTCTCATTTAAATAAGCAAGCGCGCGGTGCCGTTCGCACCGTCCTAACCGTTGTGAAGGAGGAACTTGATGACGACAAGCGCTTCTCCGCTATTGAGCAACGTGTCTTTGCTGCGCTGCGGCCCGGCGGCCGAAGCCGCTGAAGATGGCTACCTTAATGACACGGGCTATCGAGGCTCACCTAAGCGCATCATTACGGATAGGCTAGCCTCGTCATGCCCAAGAAGAACATCCTTCTCGTCGAGCCCGGCTACCCGAACAAATACCCGCCGCTCGGCCTTATGAAGATCGCCGCTTACCACGGCCCCCGTGGCTGTGATGACAATGTCCTATTCGTAAAGGGAGACACGCCTGCAGCCCTTGAACAGGTCTGGGACCGCGTTTATGTCACGACACTGTTTAGTTTCGAGTGGCGGCGAACGGCGGCGGCCATTGATTTCGCTTTGCGTGCTGCTCGCGGACAGGCCGAGCGTGTTTTCGTCGGGGGAATCGCCGCTACCCTAATGTTCGACAGCTTCATCCGCGAGCCACGTTGGGCCGGAGTGCGATTCATTCGGGGCCTGCTTGACCAGGCACCAGCTCATTCCCTCCACTTATCTGGGGAAGACGGCGACTTTGGTGCCCAAGACATCCTCGGCACACCTATTGAGGAACTTGTTCCCGACTACGGAATCCTCGACGATGTTACCTACCGTTATCCTGTCCGAGACGCTTACTTCGGCTACGCCTCCCGCGGCTGCGTACGCAAATGCTCGTTCTGCGGCGTCCCGAAACTAGAGGGTGGTCAACGAGAGATGCCTCCCATCACGAGTCTCGTTGTCGGCATCGAAGAGCAGTCGGGTTCTAAGAAGGATCTGATACTCATGGACAATAATGTCGCAGCGAGTAGTAGGTATCAGGAAGTGGTCGCCGAAATCTGCGACCTCGGGTTCAAGCGTGGCGCGATGTTTCAACGGGAGGGAACCCCTGCAATCAAGCGGCGAGTTGACTTCAACCAAGGGGTCGATGCTCGCATTCTCGCGAAGACTCCGATGTATCTCCGTGAGATGGCCAAGATCTGCATTGACCCGCTGCGCATTGCTTTCGACCATGTAGGCATGCGCGGTGTCTATGAACGCTCAGTTGAAATGGCCGCGGACTACGGGCTGACATCGTTGTCCAACTACATGCTTTACAACTTCATGGACACGCCGCGTGACCTCTACCAGCGCATGAGAATCAACATCGAACTCAACGCACGCCTCGGCGTACGCATCTGGTCATTTCCAATGCGCTATCTCCCAGTCACCATGAAAGATCGCTCGCACGTGGGCAAACACTGGACGCGCTACTACCTCAGATCCTTCCAGATCATGCTCCAAGCCACCCATGGCGTCGTTTCTGGAAGCGACGAGTTCTTTCACAGGGCGTTCGGTAACAGCTTCGAGGAATTTGAACGGCTGTTAGCCCTTCCACACGCATTCATATTTCAACGCGACTTCTTCGAGAACGGCGAAGGCCGACCGTTGCTCGACGAGTACCAAGCACTCCTCCGGCGTCTCGCTCCTAGCGAGCAAACTGAGCTCATAGCTCTGCTCAGCGATATTCTGCTCGCGAGCCCCCGCCGTGAGGCCTACCTCGCGCTCGTTTCCGACAAATCAGTGAGCCATTCGATTCGCGAGCTTACGCGCTTCCACGCTATCGACACGAAGGCCGCTAAAGTTACCGACATCGCTCACGTGTTCCCAGAACTCACGCCTGACGAGTTGCTTCCCGAATCCGATGTCGCGGTCGAAGACGCAGGCCTATTCGAGCCTATCGACGAACCGCCTGTCGACAGTGTTTTGGTGCCGCGTCCCAACGCCACTGTTGCTTGATGGCCAATCCGCCCATTCTTGGTGGTGAACTGCTTCGTCTCCTCACCACTGGCATGTACAACAGCCCTCTTGTTCTTTATAGGGAGTATGTGCAGAACGCGGCAGACGCGGTCACCGCCCGAGGCTCAAGCGGTGGTTGCGTGCGTATCACGATTGATCCGCTGAACTCCCAAATCACCATTCTCGATGATGGTGCAGGCCTGTCACCCAGCGAAGCTGTTCGGCGGCTTATCAATGTCGGGTGTAGTCCTAAGGATGTTTTGATTGATCGCGGCTTTCGCGGCATCGGCAGACTCGCCGGACTCGCCTTTGTAGAAGAACTGCATTTTACAACTCGTAGCTGCGGGGATTACCCGCCTACCCGTGTTTCGTGGAATGCTCGCACACTTCGGGAGTTGGACCTTACGCGTGTGGACGCCCAGACCGCCATTGAAGAGTCCACCACGACGTCTCAGGTCTTGGGCGGGAAGTGGCCGGAACGCTTCTTCCAGGTCACCATGGATCGCATCAGCCGTCATGCCGCCTCGACTCTTCTAAATGAAGATGCGGTCCGCAGCTACCTTGCAGAAGTTTGCCCCGTTCCGATGACGGCGAGCTTCCCGTTTTCCGCGGATGTCGAGGAGTTCCTCACGAGTTACATCGACCACTTGGTTCTGGATATCCGTATCAATGACAATCCGCAGCTGATCGAGCGTCCGTTTCAAGACGTTATTCCGCTGACAGATAATTTCGGTGCCCCTTTCGAGACTCTTGAAACTCGTATTATTCCGCGCATCGACGGCGAGGATCCAGCAGGTGTGCTCTGGCTTGCGCACACACCCTACGCGGGCTCCATCCCTCGACGGTTAGGGATACGGGGTCTTCGCGCACGAATCGGAAACATGCAGATCGGTACGGACCGTGTTTTTGAGCACCTCTTCCAAGAACCGAGGTTCAACGGCTGGTGCGTCGGTGAAATCCATATTTTGGACAGGCGTATCGTTCCCAACGGCCAACGAGACTATTTCGAACCTAGCCCCCACCTTCGTAACTTGGAGAATCATGTCGGTGCCATCACGCAGCAAATCAGTTTACAATGCCGCCGTGCCTCATCGCAGCGCAACAAATTACGCACCGTCGACACCGCGATCAACAGGCTTAAGGCCGCACGAAACCTCGTTTGCTCTGGATATCTCCGTCCTAGGGATTCTGCCGCGCTCATTGAACGTGAACGGAATCGCATTCCTGCTATCCGACAAATTTTAGCGCAAGTCCGAGGAGACAAGCCTGAAACAGCTCTCGATACGGTTTTTCAATACGAAAGCGAGTTTCGCGCACTTGAGACCGGCTCTAAGCCGGTGCTCAACGACATCCCCCTTAGCTCTCGTGCCACCGTCCAATCAGCATTTGGCACGATTGTGTCCAGTCTGCCGCCCAATTCCGCGCTTGAATTGATAGAGGAAATACTCAAAGGACTGCCTGATAGTCATATTTTCGATGACACTGGGCTAGACATGTCTGACCCCATAAAAACGGCTGACCGAACGAAGCAGCTATGAACATCGGTGTTCATGTTCAGTGCTGACTGGACCCAGATATTCCCAATTGGGTCGGCGTATATGTCGGTAAATGGGCACTGCGAATCGGGTCTGGCAATGATCGATCAGTCCGGGAAAAAACGACACACAATCGGTCATTGGGGTCCGCCTGTTGACTCGGGTCGAATTTTCAAGCGGGATCCAGCGCTCCCGACGAAAATTCAAACCGGCCCACCATCCAGTCCGCTTAAACGAAGCGGCTTGCGAGCCGGAGGCCGCCACTGAAAATCGTTGGATAGGCGATATAAAGCCGGCACGGCCGGGGTGTCGGTTTCGGAACTCGACTCGGTGGAAAAGCGTTGATCGACAGCAGCCCCGGCGGCGACCTGGGATTCCACTGGCACCTCGGTCGCCTGAGACCAAATCAAATGCAGCAGCGAACCCTGCGCCGGCGCGTCGCCCGGATGCTTGGCCGTGAGCAACAATGTGCGCCGCGCCCGGGTACAACCGACATAGAGCAGGCGTTGCAATTCGTGCCGTTCGCGCTGCCGGTCCTCCTCGGCCAGCCAGTCGTAGAGCGGCCCGGTTTTCCGGCAGGCCATGAGCAATCGCTCGTCCTGTAGCCGCCAACGCAACAGCGGGGCCTGCGTGGGTTTTGTTCGCCGGTCCAGAAATGGCATGAGAACATGGTCGAACTCAAGCCCCTTCGCTTTGTGGATGGTTAGAATTTGCAGGTTCGCCTCGGCGTTTTCCACCGCGAAAAGGTTGCCCGCGCCGCGCCGCAGCCGCTCGACATCCAAGCCGTCCGCGCCGAGCGAGTCCACCAATTCCAGGAACCGCTCGGCATGATCGACGGCGATATCGGTGCCGTAGGCAACCGGGCCCCCGCACTGAATCCAAATGGATTCCAAAATGGTACGTGGCGGTACTTCGTGCAGTAGGGGCAGCCAGGTTGCCAAAGCCGAGATCAACCGGGAGAGCCGTGGCCGTCCATCCTGGCTGAGGTTCCCGAGCGCTTGGCGAAGCGAGGCGAGATGCCAGAGCGTCGTTTCGCCCAGAATTTCGAGGTCCCCCATGCCAAGACCAATCCAGGGGGCTCGAAACAGGCTATGCCAGGCAAGGCGGTCCCGCGGGTCGGCAATCGCGGCTGTGAGGGAAAGCAGATCCGTCACGGCCGATGTTTCCGCCAGGGCGTCGATGTCGGTTGCCTGCCAGCGAACGCCGGCCTGACGGAACATATCCAGAATGCCGGATAGATGGGTGCGGCTGCGCACCAGCAGGGCGATTTTGGCATCGGGCTCATCGGCGAGCAGGTTGCCGATGTGCTCAACAAGCGCCCGTTGCTCGTCCACCTCGCTCTCGAATAGACGCAGGTCGGCCGAACCGCTGCTGTCGGCGCGGGCCTGGCAGGGGCTGTAGGGTACGCGGCCAAGCAGGGGGTCGGTTTTGGTGCCCATCACGTCGCGGAAAGTGTCGTTGAACCAGTCCACGAGTTGCGGTGCGGAACGGAAGTTGGCGGCGAGTCGCAACGGTTGCAGGCGCAGTTGGTCCAAGCCATGCTCCTCCGCACGATAGAACAAACCCACATCCGCATCCCGAAATCGATAGATCGATTGCATTGGGTCGCCCACCGCGAAGAAGCTCAGACCGCTTTCCCCGGACCAGCCCTGCACCAACAGCTCCAGAAGCTGGTATTGCACGACCGAGGTGTCCTGGAACTCATCGACCAGTATGTGGCGGATGCGGTTGTCGATGGCCAGCGCCAATTCCGTGGGCGTTTGGCCGCTGCGCAGCGCCCGGCGCGCGGCCAGAATCAGCTCGGTGAAGTCCGCAAGGCCCTGGGCGCGCATGACGGCCGATAAATCCAGAACGGCCAGCGACAAGCTGATGCAGATCGCCACCAGATCGGCCGCCTGTTCCGACGACAGGCATTCCGGTGGCAGCAGGCGCAGGGCCTCGAAATATCCAGCCCGACCGGCCTCCGCAAGCGCATTGATGAGGCCCTGCGCCCGCCGCTTGTCCCGGGGACGATTGGCGGGAAAGCCATCCCGGTCGGTCAGTTGTTTGCGGGGCGCGCCCTGGGCGGTTGTAACGAGTTCCCCCGCCGCCCGCCAAAACGTTCCGGGGGTTTCACGACTGTGGCCGCGAGCGCGGTCCACCATCCAATCGAGTTCATTGAGCAGCGCCGCGGACAGTTGTTGTTCCAGGCTGTCGGCCACCGTCGCGACCAGGCCCCGCAGCGCGGCGTTCAGAAGGCCGCCAACGGAATCGGGCGACCGCTGGTGGGCGGCAACGAGTTCGGTGACCTCGTCGAGCCAGTGATCACGACGCGCCAGCATATTGACGACAAGCCGCTGAGCCCTGTGGGCGTCGTTGTCGATCAAAGCGATAAAGCGCGCGATTTCCTCGGCAAGCGGGTCGTTGTTGTGCAGCCGCCGGAATAGGCGGTGGGCGGCGAGGGAATAGAAATCCTCGGCGTTTTCGACCAGACGCGCCGCCCGGTCGAAGCCGCTCGATACCGGCATTTGGCGCGTTAGCGACATGGCGAAACTGTCGATGGTGCGAATGTTAAGTCGGCTGGGGTTGCTGGCCAGTTGCCAGCCCAGCTTGGCATCCCGCGCCCTGGCTTCCGCGCCTTCCGGGGATGCTTCATCACCCAGCGTGGCCGTTATCCGCAAGCGCATCTCCGCGGCGGCCTTGCGTGTAAAGGTGATGGCCAGAATCTGCTCTGGATAATCGGCCAGGGCGAGCAGGCGCATGAAGCGGCCGACCAACAAGGTGGTTTTGCCGGACCCCGCGGGGGCTTGCACAATGTAGGAGCTCGCCGGGTTCAGGGCCAGTCGGCGTGCTTCCACATCAATGGGCGGGCGAGCTTCTCCGTTCACTTTGCCGTTCGCCGGGGCACTTGGCGAGGGTCGGAAACATCGGCAGCAGAAGAGCAATGTTCCGGTTGCCGGTGTGCGGGCGCATCACCCGACGGCCGGGGCATGACGCTGTCACCCGGCACCTTGGCGTCCGACGGCATCGCATGCACACGGCAGAAAGCGGGGAGATGGCAGCGGTCGCAAATATCGCTGGAAGCCGGCGCAACAGCCGCCTGGCCGTCTCGGTATTGCCGCGCCAACGCCTCGATTTGGGAACGCCACCGGGATCTGAGGTTCCGCCAGTCCGCTTCGGATAGTTTGTCTATGCCCCTTGCGCCCAGATCGACTTCCGCATTGGCAATGCCTTTTAGCGAAATTCGCTCGCCGTCGATCTGTGCGTAGAGGACGGCGCGAATACGCGCATCGCTCAGTGAGTACATCGGCAACTGTGGTTCGATGAGGGGATGCTCCCGCAAACGCTTCGCCGACACGTTGCCGGTTTTGTAGTCGATGACCAGGGTCGCGCCGCTGTGCGTCTCGCGGTCGATGCGGTCGATGCGCAGGCTGAGCTTGAAGCCGGGCAGGGCGAACTCGGCCTCCTCTTCGAGACCAACAATCGAAAAGTCCGGTCGCTCGGCGTCGTGATTCACCCAGGTGCGCAGGAGGTTTCGCAACCGCTGTCGTTCGTGGCGCCGATACAACTCTGGGGATTGACGCAGGTGCTGATTTACGGCGGTGTCGGCCGCTTCGGCGATGCGCTCCTCGGTGATGGGCGGCGGGCTATTCTTGTAGAGCGCGAACAAGGCTTCGTGGACGAGCGTGCCGCGCTCAAGTGCGTCCGGGAAGGTCTGTGGTTCCCTGTTGTCCTCGAGCCCGAGGCGATGCATGGCCCAGGCTCGAAAGGGGCATTGGGCCTGGTTTCGGATCACCGCTGTGCCGCCGTGGGTGACAATACCCCGCACCGGCGATCCGCAACCCTCGACCAGCGTTTCCAATTCCGCTTCCGCCGACCCGCCCAACCAGGGATGTCGGCGGTTGCGGAAGCGCGGTAGGAGCCGATTTAGGGCCAGGGCGGGAATCGATTCGATCAGGCTACTGGCCCGATGCCGCTCCTCGCCGTCCTCCAGGACATGGCTCAACACCAGATGGCGGGCGGCTCGCTGCCATCGCTCGGTCTGCGCCAGGGCGAATTCCGCCTCCTTCGCATGATCCGTGCGCGGTACACCGTGCAGCCGCTGCAAGGGAATCGGCAGCAGTGGATTGGGCAGCGGGGGCGCCGGCCAGGCCGTATCCTGGAGCCCGGCGACCCATAGGTGGGTGAAGGCGAGCCCGGTGGTTTCCAGGTAGCCAAGCACCTGTACCGGCGCGGGCGGGCGCTCCGGTGCGAATAGGCGGCTTGCCAGAAGTCGTTGCAGGGTTTGCAGCGCCTCGGTGCCGGATAGACGCGGCAATTGCAGGCAGACGCTCAATTGCTCCAGACATTCGGTTAGTTTTCGGTGGGCCTGATACTGTGCGCTGGCGGCTTGCGCACCGGTCCAGCCCGCTATGGCCAATAGGGTGCGAAAGTCGCGAATCCAAGCGGCGAACGGCTGACGTGCCGGGATTTGTCCGCTATGGGTCGCCAGGGTTGCGAGAACCTTATTTACCTGTGCCAAATGCCGCGGCTGCAACGCCACGGGGAGGTCCGCGGGCACTGCGAGCGGCGAACCCAGCTTCAGCCAAGCCGAACGCCGCAAACGCCGCCAGTCGCGGCGATCGATTTCGTCGACCGCGAAACGCAGCAGTAATTCCGCGTCCCGCCAGATTGGCTGTTGGTTCAAGGGGATACCGCCGGAGAGGTTCACCGCTGCCGGATATTCGGCGAACTCCGCGAAGAACGCATGCGCAATAGCGTGATAGGCGTCCGTTAGATAGGGAAAAACAACACCGATGCGGGCCATTGGATATCGGGTCAGGACAGCGCGGGCCCACTGCGCGGCGGCGCTGATTTCCGTGGCTCGACAATCCACTTCCACCCGCTTGCGTGGGCCCTTGCGCATTAGAATGGGCTTGTGGTGCCGTACCAAGCCTCCCGCTTGCTCGGTTCGCCGCAGGAAATCCGCCAATTGTGGCGTGATCACGTCGAATGCGACCAGGTGCAGCGGCTCGGCGACACCGGGGAGCGTATCAAGCAGTTCGGCCTCGGTGAGCAACCTCTCGGCCTGCAATCTTCCCCGGAAACGCCTGGCCCAACGCCGAAACGTGCGGGAGTTACCGGTACCGGAGAAAGCCGCATCGTCCAGCCTAATCCGATAGGCGTGCATGAGCCGCCACGCCTCGGCCGCCAGTCCGCAGAGGGGCCCGCTGTCGCGCTCGCCGAGCTCCTGCCAAAGCAGTAATTCGGCCTCCGCTGACAACAGCTTGGGCTGGGCATCGCGCACAGGCAACGACTCGGCGTGGCTGCCGATGAATCGCCCGATGCTGACTGCCCGCGGGGTGATCCAGTCCGTTTGATCTCGGTTGCGTTGCTCGGCCTCGTAGGCCCGGTTGAACTCTCGGGCAAGGCGCTCGTTGGGCGTAATAACCCAAGCGTCCGGGCAGGCTTTGAAGAGCCGTTTCGAGAGTTTGAAAAACAGGGAGGGCACCGGCGGCATTCTAGCACCCCGCAGCAAAAGTCCCACTGCATGTACTGGCTCAGCAGGGCCATCCTAAAGTCACCCAAGCGGGCGGACCGGTTGACGCACTACCGAATAGAGCGATGCTTGGAGGGCGGCGCAAAAAATAGACTGGGGAACCTCTCATTAATCCTGTAGCAGCGGCATCCAATTTAATAAAAGGGAATTATATCGATTAGTTGACAAAACCCAACATGTGGTGGTTTCCCGCCACTAAAGCCTCAATATATAGTGGCATGTCAACTTATGTATATAAGTCCCTAATAAAAGCAACAGTTTGCGAGTAGATCACTGTTGCTCTATCGAATTGATCAGAGGTTCCCTAGAATGTGCCGTACCGACTAGCGAGATGTGGACGAACGGAAATGCGGCAACTTTTCAGAGACTTCATGGAGCAGAGCTGGATTATGAAAGCCATCATCCTTTGGGGCTGGCTCTGCGTTTTGGTTATGGTCACCAGCCTCTACGACAATCTAACCCTTCTCGCCCGCGCCGCGGACTGACGGGTATTGCGGCAATGTGGCTGTCGGCGCTTTCCGCCCGACAACGCGAGGCTCTATT
The DNA here is from genome assembly GCA_965116165.1 of Pseudomonadales bacterium. Classification (GTDB taxonomy): domain Bacteria; phylum Pseudomonadota; class Gammaproteobacteria; order Pseudomonadales; family Azotimanducaceae; genus Azophilus. The sequence continues at coordinate 331,587 of OZ220484.1, forward strand.
GGGGCTGGCGCACAATGTCGTGGTTTCCGACGGACTGCTCGACCCCAACGAGGAGGGCATGCTCGACGAATTTCGGCGCGAGATGGAATTGCGTCCAAACTTGGAGGCCGAATATCTGGAACTCGAAGGTGTTGAGGCCACCTTCGATACGCGCCGCTCCCGCATCATCGCGTTGTTGAATCTGATACGCCTGAGCTATGCGGACGGCGCCTTTGAGATTGAGGAGGAGTGCGTGCTCAAGGAGGTCTGCCGGACTTTTGGCGTCAACGATGAGGAGTTTCGCCTACTCGACAATTGGGTCCGCAGATTCCTGAGCCTTGAAGAGGAGGCGCGCGTCCTGATGCGCTAGAATATCCACCATGTCAAACATTGAGATTGCGGGCACTGACGAAGAATTGCGGGCGGCTCTCGACGAGGTCAACCTGCCTACCCTGCTTGTGGTGTTGGCCCATCTCACCGGAGACGGCCACTGGTTGAGCAAGCGTTACGCACCGGATCCCATTAGCGGCGACAATGGGGCGTTTGCGCCGGACGACAGCGGTGGCCATGCACCGGAACTCGCAGCGGAAATTCGCGCCGATGCCCTGCAAACGTTGCGCCGCCTGCGTGAGGAACGGCCACCCATGCCACCACCGCCGAGCAGGCGGCGGATGGTGGAAATGATGTCCTACTCCCTCGCCGAGCCCATATCGGACTCCTACGCCGGGATGTTGCTGGAGGAGACCGGCTTTGTTGATCGGGACGAACAGTGGCTGCGGCAGTTGCCGGAGGGCTTGGGTAGCACCGACATTGCGCCGTTCAATGTGATCGTGGTCGGTGCCGGCATGTCGGGCCTGTGTATCGGCGTAAAACTCAAGGCAGCCGGAATTCCTTTCGTCATATTGGAAAAAAACGACGCCGTCGGTGGTACTTGGTACGAAAACCGCTACCCGGACTGCGGCGTCGATACGCCCAACCATTTCTACTCGTATTCCTTCGAGCGCAACCCGGATTGGTCGGGTTATTACTCCAAACGCGACGAACTCCACGAGTACTTCGAGCGTTGCGCGGATCGCTTTGAACTGCGCCCGAACATTCGCCTGAACACCGAGGTGCGCAGCCTGGCCTTCGACAATGCGGAGAGCCTTTGGCGAGTCGAGGTCGGCAAGTCGGACGGCACGGTGGAAACCCTTTCCGCGAACGCCGTGGTAAGCGCCGTCGGCCAGTTGAATCGTCCATCCATGCCCGACATCAACGGCATCGACAGCTTCGCCGGGGCTCTATTCCATTCGGCCCGCTGGCGCTCGGACGTGAACTTGCAAGGCCGTCGGGTCGCCGTCATCGGCACGGGCTGCAGCGCCGTCCAATTGCTGCCCAAAACCGCGCGGGCGGCGGACAAAGTGTTCGTATTCCAGCGAACACCGCACTGGATTACGCCCAACGGCAACTACTACCGCCCCGTGGAAAAAGGGCTTATTTGGGCTTTGAAGAACATCCCCAGTTTCGCCGAATGGCATCGGGCGCGCATGAACTATATCTACGGGGACCGAGTTTGGCCGGCCGTGACCACCGATACCGAATGGCCGCATCAAGAGCGCTCGATCAGCGAACTAAACGATCGGTTGCGCGTTGTGTTGAGCGACTACATCGTCCGGCAACTCGGTCCTCGACAGGATCTGGTAAGCCAATGCACGCCGGATTTTCCGGTGTTCGGCAAACGTCTTGTTGTCGACAACAATTGGTACGGCACCCTGACACGAGACAATGTGGAGCTGGTGACCACCGGCATTGAACGCATTGTGCCCAATGGCTTGGTGACGGTGGACGGCACCCCGCATGAGGTGGATGTCATCATCGCCGCCACCGGTTTCAAGTCCAACGAGCTCCTATGGCCGCTGACGGTAACCGGGCCGGACGGAGTCGATTTGGCGCGACGCTGGGGCGACGAGCCGGAGGCGTTCAAGGGCACAACGGTGCCCGGATATCCAAATTTGTTCTGCCTGTACGGGCCGAACACCAACATCGTGCACGGCGGCAGCATCATCTATCAGGTCGAATGCCAAGTGCACTATGTCATGCAGTGCCTCGCCCTGCTGATCTCCAAGGGGTTGCGGTCCATGGAGCCGTCAGCGGAGAGAAACGCCGCCTATAACCGGGAGGTGCGGGCACGGAGCGCACAATTGGCGTGGGGCCACGGCGGTGTGCGGAGCTGGTACAAGAACAGCCGGGGGCGGGTGATCAACAACTCCCCGTTCAGCCTGCATGAGTTCTGGGAGCGGGTGCACGATCTTGATCCGCAAGAGTACATACTGCGTTAGCGGCCTGTCGGACTTAACTGCACCGCATTTATTAAACCATTGATTTTATTGATATTTCAGCAATTCCCTTGCGACGGGCTTAAAATAAAATATCAAATAGAATCAATGGATTATGAAATTAAGCGCCATAAGGTCCGACAGACTGTTAGCCCGACCTATTAATGAATGAACGTGGCGAGGCCGGCAAGAGTGTTGAAATCACTGGGTGCGTGGAGCAAGCGCGCGCGGGTGTGCTTGACAGCACATTGAGCACACGGCAAAAGCACGGCCGCTGATTTCGCTGCTATTGATGGCCGCAGTAGTTTATTCATGAATAGGTCGGGCAGCGGCCTGTCGGACTTGAACAGTGATTTCCTAGTGGTTGGGTATCGGCTTGGTGGCTGGGAATTTGCTCAACCGTCGTGCAGTAGTACCCGTTTCGCCTCGTTGAGCTGTTGGGCGAGATAGGTTGAGCCGCCCTTGTCCGGGTGAATCTTGCTCATCAGGTGCCGATGTGCGTCGATAACCTGTTGGCGGGTTGGATTGGCCTTGAGGCCGAGTACGGCGAGCGCCTGCTGCCGGGTCATTGCGCCCCCGGTGTGCGCCGCCCCCGCCTGTTCCCGTCGTTCCCGTCCCCCTTGCCGCTGGCGATATTGGGCATACAAACGCCCGAGAAAGGGTATGTAGCGCACCAGTCCAAAACCCCGTCGCAAAAACGGCAGCAGCGCCGCGCCGACGGCGGCCAGCCAATGCAGGCGCCCGGTGGCGGCAAGCAACCCGAGCGCGGCGACCAGGAGCAACGCCAATAAAGTGGCGATGCTCGTTGCGGTGCTCGGCCTTGCCGACACCCAGAACAGGCGCATCAACACCACAAGGGCCACCAGGGCGACAATGCCGGCAAGCACGGCTAGCATGGCCGCCCCCAATCCGAAACAGTTGGAGCCCCGGCGCGGGGGGTGTCGGCCATTCCAAGGCGGGGCCGGCTGGACACGGATGCCCGACGATCGCCAGACGTCTTAGCGCGGAGAGCATTGTCCGTTCCAAGGAGGGGTGTTGCCGATGGACGGGGACGCGGAATGCGCCGACATGGGTTCGAATTGCATCCCGCAACTTGCGCAATGGCCCCGGCTGGCTCCACAATCGGGATAGAAGCCCAGCCTGTTCCGAAATGGCGGCGGGGTGCCGACCATCGGTCGGGGATGGAAAGTTGCGCGGGCCGATGCATCATGCCGACTATAGGGTATCATGCGGGCTATGCGGGGATATGCTTGGTGAATAACGCCGAAATCAACGAACGGCTGGAAGAGTTGAGGGTCGAGCACCGCGACTTGGACGCAGTTATACACGACCTGATCAAAACCGGACACCACGACACCATGCGCATACAGCGCCTAAAAAAGCGAAAACTCAAGCTCAAGGACACGATAGCCAAGCTGCAGAGCAGGCTGATTCCGGATCTGAAGGCTTGACCCACAAGCCACTAACCGTTGCGATCTCCTCCCGCGCGCTCTTTGATCTCAACGAGAGCGACCACATATTCGAAACCGAGGGGCTCGAAGCCTACCGGCGCTTCCAGATTGAGCATGAAGACCGGACGCTTGAGCCCGGTGACGGGTTTGTCCTTGTCGAAAAGCTGCTCAACATCAACAAATTGCTCGACACGCAACGGGTTGAAGTCATATTGCTGTCGCGCAACTCCGCCGACACCGGGTTACGCATCTTCAATTCCATCGCCGCCCATGGGCTGAGTATTACCCGCGCCGCCTTCTGTGGTGGCGATAGCCCGTATCGCTATATCAACGCCTTCGCCAGCGACCTTTTCCTGTCAACCCACGCAGCCGATGTCCGGCACGCGCTTGAACATGGGGTGGCCGCCGCCACCTTGTTGCCCACGCCCGGCCGCACTGTCGGCGCGGCTTCCGGTCCGCTCAAACTGGCATTTGACGGCGACGCCGTATTGTTTTCGGATAGCTCGGAGCGCGTTTTTCAGGAACAGGGGGTGGAAGCGTTCGGTATGTCGGAGGCGTCGGCGGCCGAACCGCTCGAAGGCGGGCCGTTCAAGTCGTTCCTCGGCGCCCTGCACGATCTTCAGCAGGAATTCGAGGCGCATTGCCCGATTCGCACGGCGCTCATCACGGCTCGGGGAGCGCCCGCCCACGAGCGGGTAATTCGTACGCTGCGCGCATGGAACATTCGCCTCGACGAGTCGCTCTTTCTTGGCGGTATGCAAAAAACAGAATTCCTCAAGGCTTTCGGTACCGACGTATTCTTCGATGATCGGGCACAGCACTGCGAAAGCGCCGCCACCGAGGTGACCGCCGGCCACGTACCCCACGGGGTGCTCAACGAAGAACCCGCCAAGGAAACGCAAACGAAGGAGAATTAGCCCCAGCTACCGCACCGGCAGTAGCATATCGGCGAACAGTCGATCTCGTGTGGCCTGGGTTGGGCAGCGCACCGCGTCGTCCACCTGTTGTTTGTTCAGATGCGGCGCAAACCAAGCGATAAAGTCGTACATGAACTTGCGTAGAAACGTACCACGCCGGAAGCCGATATGGGTAACGCTCGGTTCGAAAAGATGGCTGCCGTCGAGCGCCACCAAATCGTCGTCCAAGGCCGGGTCGAAGGCCATGGACGCAATGATGCCGATGCCAATGCCAAGGCGCACATAGGTTTTGATAACATCGGTGTCGGTCGCCGTGAACACCACGTTGGGTTTGAGACCCTCGGTCATAAACGCTTTATCGAGCATCGAGCGCCCGGTGAATCCAAACACATAGGTGACAATGGGTTGTGCCGCCACATCGGCCAATGTCGGTGACTCCACCTTGGCGAGCGGGTGATCTTTCGGCACGACGATATCCCGGTACCAGCGATAACAGGGCATCATGACGAGGTCTTTGAACAGATGCAGGCCCTCCGTGGCGATGACAAAATCCACGTTGCCCTCGTTGGCGAGTTCGGCCAGTTGCGAGGGCGAACCCTGGTTCATCTGCAGGGCCACGCCCGGATACGCCTCCCGAAAGCGAGCCACCAGGCGCGGCAGCACATAGCGGGCCTGGGTGTGCGTGGTGGCGATGGCGAGTTGGCCCTGCCGTTCGTTGCGGTACTCTTCGGCAATCCGCTTGATGCTTTCGGATTGGCGCAAAATGTTGCCGGCCGCCTCTATAATGGTCTCGCCGACCGGTGTAATGTGCGTCAGGTGCTTGCCGCCGCGGGCGAATATCTCAACGCCGAGTTCGTCTTCCAACTGACGGATCTGCTTGCTTACCCCGGGTTGCGAGGTAAACAGGCTTTGTGCCGTTGCCGATACGTTCAGGTCGTGACGCGCCACCTCCCAAATGTAGCGTAGCTGCTGGAGTTTCATCGCCTGGGCACCATCATTGGCCGGAACTGTACCCCACCGAGTAGTCAGCTTGCTACAACAGGACGCTCAGCCATAAAAACCGTTGTGTACACGCCGGGTCAAGGAGCCGCCACAAGCTCGGCGGTTCTCATTTCGGTATCCGACTTCATGCGGGCGCATCGTGCGGCCAAACGACCTACTTTAAGCGGGCGCACCCGGTCGCCGCTAATCGGTCAGCCGACAATTTTCTTGATGGTGTTTTGGACATGCAGGCCGCACTCCTTGCCCGAGTCGTCCTCCCACCACCAGCGACCGACGCGCTCGTGTTGATGGGGGCCAATCGGGCGGGTGCAGGGCTGGCAGCCTATGGAGACGAAGCCCTGATCGTGCAGCGGGTTGTAGGGAACATCTTGGTTGCGTATGTAGGCCCACACGTCCTCGGATGTCCAATCGGCCAGCGGATTGAATTTCACCAGCCGGTGGCCCGGGGTGGAGAAGGCATGATCCTCCTGCTCCCGGGGCAAATCCACCCGAGTTGCGCCCTGATCCTTGCGCTGCCCGGTGATCCAGGCACGCAGGCCACCGAGCTTGCGGCGCAGGGGCTCGACCTTGCGCACGGCGCAGCACTCCCCGTGGCCATCGCGATAAAAGCTGAACAGCCCCTTCTCGCGGACCATGGCTTCAACCGCCGCGGGTTCCGGCATCAACAACTCAATGGCGATGTTGTAATGCTTGCGTACGCGCTCGAGAAATTCGTAGGTCTGCGGATGCAGACGTCCCGTGTCGAGTGAAAAGACATCCAAGGCGAGACCGGCCCGGTGGGCCATGTCGATCAATACGACATCTTCGGCGCCACTGAATGAAATCGCCACCTCTCCGGGCTTGTAACGGCGGGCGATGTGCCGCAATAGGGATTGGGGATCGTCTCCGATGCTGGCTTTTTGCGCTTCCATCTATCATGCTCCGCGATCGTCGGATGAGGCAGCGCACCCTATCAATTGCCCGCACTAGGTGAAAAATACCGTGTTGGCATATGCTTAACACGGAAAGTTCACCGTGCTTCCTCATTCAATGTCATCAACCTATCAGGACGGCCTAGGGAAACTCTGATTAATCCTGTATTCACGGCATCCGAGTCAATGAAGTCAATAGAGCAGCATTTGGCTACCAGCAAGCTATTGATTTTATTAAATCGGATGCCCCGACTACAGGATTGGTCAGAGTTTCCCTGCATAGGAGAAGGCGGATGAATGTACTGTGCCTGGATTTGGAGGGGGTGTTGGTGCCGGAAATTTGGCAGGCCGTTGCCAAACGAACGGGCTTGGATGAACTGAACAAGACGACCCGCGACATTCCGGTCTACGACGACCTCATGCAATTCCGTATGCGTGTAATGCACAAGCACGACATGGCGTTTTCCGTCGTTCGGGAGGTAATCAACGAGGTGGAGCCGCTGCCCGGCGCCGTCGAATTTCTCGAGTGGGTGCGCCGGCGCTATCAGGTCGCCATCGTCTCCGATACCTTCTATGAGTTCGCGATGCCACTCATGGCCAAATTGGCCTGGCCCACCTTGCTCTGCCATCGAGCCCACATTGAAGACGACCGCCTAGTCGGGTACAGCCTGCGCCAACCGGACCCAAAGCGGTGCGCCATCAGGGCTTTCAAGTCACTGGCAATGACCGTCGTTGCGGCGGGCGATTCCTACAACGACATCCCGATGCTTGAGGAGGCCGATGCCGGTTTTTTCTACCGTGCGCCACCCAAGGTCCGCGCCGAATTCCCACACTTTTCGGCGGCGGAGAATTACGGGGAGCTGATGGTGCTTGTCGAATCGGCTTGAGTGAGCTGTGTCAATGGTTTGCAAGCAACCGTGCTTGGATATTGCTCAGTCGAAATCCTAACCTGCGTGTCTATGTAACTTTTTGTTTTATTAGCATTTTACTATGACAGCAAGTCCCCTGGGAATCCAGCAATTATTCTGAAAGTGGATTCGTTCGAACCTAAGCGTATTACTGTGTAAATCTGTCGGCGCTGGAACTCGTCGGTCAGCCTCGTGCCGGTTGTTTGGGCATAGTGCCGTAGGATTGCGAAGGACGGCGACATCCAGCCACCTTCCACCCGTGCGACCGCGGACTGCGTCGTGCCGAGACGCCGGGTAAGTTTCGCCTGTGTCAGCTTCGCCGCCGCGCGGACGCGGACCAGTGCCTCGATCAGCGTAATACTCCTCATCAACATGCGTACATTCCACCCGGAACTCCGGCTCCTCCATATAAGGGAGCCTTCAGATCACAGAGATTAGTCATGTCATCACCTGCCACATCCGCTCTCGGGCGGTTGCGAGCGCACTGTGCAGTGTCTTGCGCGACCTTTTCGACAATCACGCCGCTGCCTCCCGCGTCAGTCGCCGTAACCGCCAACCGCCGTGTGCCTCTTGGAATTTTATTCGCCGGGTCTCTCGTAGCAATTGGGTCTTGGTCATCGGGTACTTCTCCAGTGCCCATCAAACCGGCCAACGCACATGCTACAATACTGGACATCCCAACAGCCCTCTCCCTAGAACGACAGTTCTACGGAACGCTGAAGGACTTGTATCGGGGTTGAATCGACACCGTCTTAACATCTCGCACGGCCGCGATTAGAGACGGATTCCGCCTTCCCCCTACGGCAGCGGCGGCTTCTGGCCAGAACGCGATGCGGGGCAGACTGTAAGAGAGAGGCACACCATGAACAAGATCGCCGCTGGCGACCCGGAATCCCGCTCCGCAGATATCCTCACCGAGAACCTTGAACGGCTGAAATCGCTGTTCCCCGACGCATTCACCGAGGGTAAGGTGGACTTCGAGGTGCTGCGACAGCTTCTCGGCGATACCGTGGAAGAGGGCGAGGAGAAGTACGGGTTGAAAAAGAGTCCGACATCGAACTACCCGACCTGCTCACCGAGCTACAGTACCGGACGCAGCTCACCCGGCGCAGCATCCATAGAATCCTTGTCAGCAGCCGACGTCTCGACGACTTTAAGCACAATCCGCAGCGGTTCATCGAGCTTGCCGCGCAAGTCATCAATGGCTGCAAGCAACGGGCGCTGGTCACGGGCGTCAAGTACCAACGAATGGGGAACGAGGACTGCTACGCCCAGGAGCTTTTCGAGCAAGAGGAATTGACCGGCTACCTGAAGAATATGCTCAAGGCAGAGAAGTCGGTTCACGAAAAGGTCATCTACGAATCCGACACGGAGGCCCAGTTCGCGAATGATTTGGAGAAGAACACGGTCGTCAAGCTCTACGCCAAGCTCCCGGGTTGGTTTCAGGTGCCGACGCCGCTCGGGAGCTACAACCTCGACTGGGCCGTTCTTATCAACACGGATGAAGGCGAACGGCTTTATTTCGTCGTTGAGACCAAGGCCAGTACACTCCTGGATGACCTCCGTCTCTCGGAGTCAGCCAAGATCAAGTGCGGCAAGGCACATTTTCAAGCGCTTCGGGTCGAAGAGAATCCCGCCCGCTACAAGGTCGCCGCCAGCGTTGACCAATTACTCGAGAGAAGCGTTGCGAACTGACCCCGACCCTGAGATTCCTATTTTAGGATCAGACTATCCTACACGGTCGTTTTTTCCCATGAAGGTCATTTAGGCATCGCTCCGGCCCTGCGCCGGACATCTTTGTGACGAAAGGACTAACATTAGCAGTGAACAAAAGCACTGAAGTAAATCCCGACGAGATATTCGCTCTCAAATTGCTGAGAGAATACTTGGCAGACCATGTGGTACTGAATTTCCAGTGCATGGGAAAAGCGAATGATCCGCCTGACTTGATTGTAGAGTGGGAGAATGGCGAGAGATGGGGTGTGGAGGTTACCCGAACGTACCAGCAAGTTCGCTCGATCAAGGGATCAAAAGTTGTTTCATCAGAGACTGTTCACTTACCTCTTGAAAATTTCGCTGAGTGCTTGAGAAACAAGTTCGCAGACAAGTGTGAACGCGGCTATGTTCTTTGTCTGGAAGGACTGGGCCCGTTCAGCTCGTGGAAATCGCCAACATCTTTCAAGAAATGGAGAAAAGAAGTAGAAGAGAAAATTCGAAGACATATCGCGTCTGACAGTACCAAAACACTAAAATTCGATGGTGGGAAGCTTCAGCCGGATAAAATTGGAGGGCAGTGGGTTAATATGATTGCTGCTCCCGCCACTGAAATTAGTTCGAGCATGGATATGATGTTGTATCGCCCGCTACAGATCAAAACAAAGGATTTGTCCCGTTGGAGCGATGAATTCGACCAACGCTGGCTACTGCTACTAAACTGCAATCCTCTGGTTGATAATGTTGCTGAAGTGGAGGGAGTTCTCCGAAAACTTACCCAGGAGCATCAAAGATTGAATGGATTTAATGGTTTTTTCTGGAGCGGATGTCGTGATCGATGTCTCGTTCCGATTTCATTGGAAAAACCTCGATCTCCGTCGAACTTGTAGATAGTTGTCTGGCTTATGGACACCAAGCGGCCCTTCTACATTCATGTGGATGCTACATGACTTGCCGGAGTTTGGATTGACTGTTCAGGCGTTAGTTCCGAGCTAACTTCCGGTTGATTCGGGATGCCGCCCCCGCTAAAACTGATTCATCGTATTGGCCGCTCCGCCGGCAAGCAGCGCCTTTTCGCCAAGGAAATACTCCTTGTGGTCGTCGCCGATGTTGGAGCCAGCCAGATCCTGATGCTTCACAGCCGCCAAGTCCCGGCGGATCTCGCGTCTTTGGATGCCGCGCACATAGGCGAGCATGCCCAATTCGCCGAAATAGCCTTCCGCGAGCACATCGGTGCCGAGCGCCGTCTCATGGTAGGTCGGCAGGGTGATTAGATGGTGGAAGATGCCCGCCTGTTGGGCGGCGTCCCCCTGAAAACGCTGGATCAGGGCATCCGCTTCGCGCGCCAATTCGGAGTCGTCGAACTCGGCCGCCATTAAGCCCTTGGGCACCAAATCCGGGTCGGGATAGGCCGATACGTCCTTCCCCGCCGCGCACCATTCCTCATAGACCTGTTCCCGAAACGCCAGGGTCCAGTTAAAGGAGGGCGAATTGTTGTAAACAAGCTTTGCGTGGGGTGCGGTCTTGCGAACCTCATCAACCAACGCTTTGATTTGCTTCAAGTTTGGGCGCTCCGTTTCAATCCAGAGCAGGTCGGCGCCGTGCTCCAGGCTGGTAACGCAGTCGAGCACAGCGCGATCAAACCCGGTGCCTTCACGAAAGGCGTAGAGCCCGTTGTCGAGGCGTGTCGGCCGGCGGAGCTCGCCATTTTGATGAATGGTGATGTCCCCATCGCGTAATTCGCTGAGGTCACGCACCTCGGTTGCCTCAAGAAAGCCGCAATACTGGTCTCCAAGGTCGCCGGGTTCCTTTGATACGGGGATCTTCATGGTCAGGCCCGCGCCTAGGGAATCGGTGCGCGCCACGATAATCCCGTTGTTGATGCCAAGCTCCAGGAAGGCGTAGCGGACGGCGTTGAGCTTGGAGACGAAATCCTCGTGCGGCACGGTCACTTTGCCCGCCTGGTGCCCGCACTGTTTGGCGTCGGAAACCTGGTTTTCAATCTGAATCGCGCAGGCGCCGGCCTCGATCATGCGCTTGGCCAGCAAGTAGGTCGCCTCCTCGTTGCCGAACCCCGCATCGATATCCGCGATCATCGGCACCACATGGGTTGCAAAGTTGTCGATGCGGGAAATCACCTCGGCGACATTGCCACCGCGCGCACGAGTTTCATCGAGTTCCACAAACAGATGCCGCAGTTCCCGCGCATCGGCCTGGCGCAGGAAGGTATAAATCTCCTCGATCAGCTCGGGCACGGTGGTTTTCTCGTGCATGCTCTGGTCGGGCAGGGGACCGAAGCGGGAGCGCAGCGCCGCAACCATCCAGCCACTCAGGTAGATGTAGGTTCCCGCGGTGGCGCGGCGGTGTTTTTTGACCGACATCATCACCTGCTGGGCGGTGAAGCCATGCCAACAACCGAGCGACCGGGTGTAGTTGGCGGGGTCGCGGTCGTATTCCGCCATGTCCCGGCGCATGATGTCGGCGGTATAGGCGGCGATTTCCAACCCCGTGCGGAAACGGTTTTGCAGCCGCATGCGCACGACGTTCTCCGGGCTGATTGCCCGCCAATTCGATTGCTCGGACAACTCCCCCCGGACTCGTTGGACTTCCTGCAGGTAGTTGGAAAGATAGGTTGACATCTGGCTTGCTCCGGTGAATACGAGGGGCGCAATCTATACAAAAGTTTGTGGAATGGGCGGCTACTAATATATTCCGTCGGGGCATTTGGGGCTGGCGACCTGTCGATTTGTGGGAGGGAATGCTTGATTACGCCATGACCTGCGCAACATCGCGCAAGTCAAACCCGTTGCTCGGCCAAGCGCTCCGCCAGTCCGATATAGGTTGCGGGAGACAACCCCAACAACTCCCGGCGCGCGGCTTCGGGCAGTTCCAGCCGGTCTAGCAGGTCAAGGTAGGACTCGGCGTCGAGCCGCCGCCCGCGGGTTGCCGTCTTCAGCCGTTCGTAGGGCTCGCGCAATCCATGCTTGCGCATCACCGTCTGCACGGCCTCCGCGAGCACCTCCCAATTGCGGCTCAGATCGCGCTCGATGGCGGTGCGATTGATCGAGAGGCGCGCAATTCCCTTCCGTGCCGCCTGGTAGGCGATGGCGCAATGCGCGCAGGCGGTGCCGATATTGCGCAGCACCGTCGAGTCGGACAAATCGCGCTGCCAACGGGAAATCGGCAGTTTTTCGGCCATATGGGCGAGCAGGGCGTTGGCGATGCCGATATTGCCCTCGGAGTTTTCGAAGTCGATGGGATTGACCTTGTGCGGCATGGTCGAAGAACCGGTTTCACCGGCCACGGCTCGCTGGCCGAAGTAGTCGATGGCGATATACGCCCAGATGTCGCGATCAAAATCCAGTAGCACCGCATTGAAACGCATGAGGGCATGGAACAACTCGGCGATGTAGTCGTGCGGTTCGATTTGAGTGGTCAGCGGGTTCGGGTCGAGGCCGAGACCGGCGACAAATGCCTCGCCCACCTTCGGCCAATCGATACGCGGATACGCTAGGCTGTGGGCGTTGAAGTTGCCGACGGCCCCGTTCATTTTGCCGCGCAACACGGCCGTTGCGACGGACCGGGCGGCGCGGTCGAGGCGAGCGCCGAATACGCTTAATTCCTTGGCGAGCGTCGTTGGCGAGGCGGGCTGCCCATGGGTTCGAGCCAGCATGGGCAGGCTGCCCGCGTCCTCGGCCAAAACATCGATGGCCGCGACCACCCGCCGCATATCCCGAAGCAGCAGGGTGCGCCCGGCGCACAGCATCAAAGCGTGGGCAAGATTGTTGATGTCTTCTGAGGTGCAGGCGAAGTGGACGAACTCGGTGTGCGCTGCCAGGCCCGGTATCGCGGCAACGCGCTCCTTGACAAAGTACTCGACAGCCTTTACGTCGTGGTTGGTGTGCGCCTCCAACGCCTTGATCCGCTCCGCGTCCCGCAACGAAAAATCCTCGTGAACGGTGCGCAAGGCCCGCAACCGCGCATCGTTCAGTGGCGGCAGTTCGTCAAGACCGTCGAGTTCCGCCAAGGTGGCGAACCACTCGCATTCAACCAGCACTCGAAACCGCATCAAACCGTACTCGCTCATGACGGGCGCCAACTCGGCCACTTTGTCGCGATAGCGCCCGTCGGCGGCGCCAATAGCGGTTAGGGGTGTCAAATCCATTTGTATAATCCCGTTCAGAGTAAACCCTGGGGCTGTTAAGGGGACTTATATACGTAAGTGGAGGTTCCAAAAGCGTTGATGATGCCACCGCCCAAACATTCCTCGCCGCGATAAAAGCAGACGTATTGGCCGGGGGTGATGGCCCGCTGCGGCTCGGCGAATCGCACCAGCGCCGTGCCGTCGGCCCGCATGGTGACGGTTGCTTCCTGGTCGGCTTGGCGATAGCGAATCTTCGCGGTGCAGCGCAGCGGCGGGCGAATGTCCCGGGCCAGCCAATTCAACTGCGCGGCGGACAGCCAGTTGTTGAGCAGCGCACGGGGATCCTGGGTGACGACCAGGCGGTTGGTATCGAGGTCTTTCGCTTTTACATACCAGGGCGCCTCGTCGTGGCCGGCGCGTCCGCCAATGCCCAGCCCCTGCCGTTGCCCCAGGGTGTAGTAGGCCAACCCCGAATGTTCTCCGATTGCCCGACCGGATTCGTCCACAATGGGACCGGGGTTGGGCGGAACCCAGGTGCTCAGGAAATCGCGGAAACGCCGCTCGCCGATAAAACAGATGCCGGTGGAGTCTTTTTTGCGGTGATTGTGCAGGCCGTGATCCGCGGCCAGACGCCGCACCTCGGGCTTCTTGAGTTCGCCCACGGGAAAAAGAACATTTTCGAGTTGATCGGGTGCGAGCGCCTGTAGAAAGTAGCTTTGGTCCTTGTTGCGGTCCACACCCCTCAAGAGTTTGAGGCTTCCGTTGGCATGCGCAATGCGCACATAGTGGCCTGTCGCGATGGCGTCGGCGCCCAACGCCCGCGCATAGTGCTTGAATTGCCTGAACTTGATTTCCCGGTTGCACAACACGTCCGGGTTGGGTGTGCGTCCCGCGGCGTAGTCGCGCAGGAAGGCTTCGAAAACGTTGTCCCAATACTCGGCGGCGAAGTTGGCGGTGTGCAGCTCGATACCGAGTTTGTCGCAGACCCGGGCCGCGTCCTCGAGATCCTGCCGGGCGGTGCAGTATTCCGTGCCGTCGTCTTCGTCCCAATTTTTCATGAAGAGGCCGTGCACATCGCGGCCCCGCCGCTTCAGCAGCAGCGCCGCGACCGATGAATCCACGCCACCGGACATGCCGACGATGACCCGCGCTCTTGTCATGGTTAGCCCGATCTATTCATGAATAAACTACTGCGGCCGTCAATAGCGGCGAAAGCACTGGGCGTGCTCCCGTCACGTGCTCAACATGCTGTCAAGCAGGCCCGCGCGCTCCCGCTCCGCGCACCCAGTGCTTTTTTCACTACTCTTGCCGACCTCCCCACGTTCATTCACGCTTAGGTCGGGCTAACAGCCTGTCGGACCTAACTGTGCCGAATTTATGGGAATTATCCAGTTGACTCCACCTTTGGTTTGTTCCCTGGTGGATGACGGTAAGCCATCACCCACTTGATGGCTGCGTTCAGCACTGGCAGCGGCTTTGACTTCTTTGAAGCCTGCTTCGGCTGCTCTTTCATCAATTGGTGGAGTCAACTGGATAATTCCCGAAAATAAAATATCAAGTAGAGTCAATGGGTTATGAAATTAAACGCCATAAAGCCCGACAGGCTGCTAGTGTCCCGCCCCGCAGCTTGATTGACGCGGATATAATCCTGCCGATGAGCAAGCTTACGCATCTTAATTCATCGGGGGAAGCCAACATGGTGGATGTGTCCCCCAAGGCAGAAACGCGGCGGGTCGCCGTTGCCGAGGCGCGTCTTCGCATGCAACCGGCGACCTTGGCCGAAATCACCGACGGCGGCGCGTCCAAGGGCGATGTGCTCGCGGTGGCCCGGGTTGCCGGCATACAGGCCGCCAAGCGCTGCGGGGAACTCATTCCCCTGTGCCACCCCTTGCCGCTACGCTGGGCTTCCATCGAATTCAGCCCCTGTCCACCAACGGCATTGGAGATCGTCGCGGAGTGCCGGGTCATCGGGCCGACGGGGGTTGAAATGGAGGCGCTCACCGCCGCGAGCATTGCCGCCCTGACCGTCTATGACATGTGCAAGTCGATGGATCGCGGCATGTCGGTCGAGCAGGTGCGCCTATTGCGCAAGGAGGGGGGCAAAAGCGGCCCTTGGCGGCGTGATGGAGCCGGTTCGTGATTCGTGTGCTCTTCTTTGCATCGCTTCGGGAGGCCGTTGGATTTCCCGAAATTGATTTGCCCCTAGGTACCGAAAGCGGCCCCGGTTGCGATCTTGATGTGCTGCTGGCCGAATTAAAAAACCGTTTGACTTCCAGTGCCTACGCGGCGCTTATCGCCGAAAATGTGCGCATTGCCGTGAACCGGGAATTGGTGGCGGGAACGGTGGCCCTAAGGGCGGGCGACGAGGTTGCCTTTCTGCCACCCGTGACGGGTGGTTAGGCGTGGGGCGGGTAAGCATCCAGCCAGAGGGCTTTTCGCTCGAGATCGAGTGGCGCCGTCTACGCGAAGGCCTGGGGTATGATGTGGGGGCAATCGCCGCCTTTATCGGTCTGGTCCGCGAGGTCTCCGGCGGCGGCGAGTCCCTACTGCAACTTGAACACTATCCCGGCATGACGGAAGCGAGTATCGAACGGATCATTGCCAAGGCCGAGGCGCGCTGGAGCCTGCTTGGTGTGCGCGTCGTCCATCGCATCGGTCGTTTGCGCCCGGCGGAACCGGTCGTTCTCGTGCTCTGCGCCTCCGGCCACCGCGCCGAGGCGTTTGCGGCCTGTGAATTTATTATGGATTTCCTCAAAACCGATGCGATCTTCTGGAAAAAAGAGTTGGCCGGAGACACCGGCCGATGGATAGAAAGCACCCGGGGAGATCGACGGCGCGCTGAGGACTGGACGGCGAGCCAATGATAGTGCCGCCGGTCGAATTTTTGATTCGGCACGGCCAAACCGACGGGCTGCTATAATCCCGCCCTTTTAAGTCCCCCTGGCGCGAACTCCGAAGGATATCAGGAGCCGATCAAATGACCTATCAGCACATACGCGTGCCGTCCGACGGCGAGAAAATCACCGTCAATGAAGATAACTCCCTAAATATCCCGGATCACCCCATCATTCCCTTCATCGAGGGCGACGGAATCGGCATCGACATTACCCCGGTCATGCTCAAGGTGGTGAATGCCGCGGTGCGGATGGCCTACGGTGGGCGGCGCAAAATCGCCTGGATGGAGATCTATTCCGGGGAAAAGTCCCTCGGATTGTATGGCGAGGACGAGTGGCTCCCGGAGGAAACCCTCAAAGCCATGCGCGAATTCCTGGTCGGCATCAAGGGCCCGATGACAACGCCCGTCGGCGGCGGCATCCGCTCGCTCAATGTGGCTCTGCGCCAAGAGCTCGACCTGTATGTTTGCCTGCGTCCCGTGCGCTGGTTTCGGGGGGTGCCAAGCCCGGTGGTCGCGCCGCAAAAAACCGACATGGTGATCTTCCGCGAGAATACCGAAGATATCTACGCCGGGGTGGAGTGGCCGGCCGACTCCGCGGAGGCCGACAAGGTCATCCGCTTTCTGCGCGAGGAAATGGGGGTGCACAAGATTCGCTTCCCGCAACATTGCGGCATCGGCGTCAAGCCCGTCTCGGTGGAGGGCACGGAACGCCTGGTCCGCAAGGCGATTCGGTACGCCATCGACGAAGACCGGACATCCGTTACCTTCGTGCACAAGGGCAACATCATGAAATTCACGGAAGGGGCTTTCAAGGATTGGGGATATCGGGTTGCCGCCCGGGATTTCGGCGCCACGCCCCTCGAAGGCGGCCCCTGGCATCGGTTGACCAACCCCCTTTCCGGCAAAACGATCATCATCAAGGACATGATCGCCGACGCCATGCTGCAACAGATACTCACCCGGCCGGACGAATACGATGTATTGGCGACCATGAACCTGAATGGCGACTACATCTCCGATGCGCTCGCCGCCCAGGTCGGCGGCATCGGTATTGCGCCCGGCGCCAATATCGGCGACCGGATCGCCCTGTTCGAGGCCACGCACGGCACGGCGCCGAAATACACGGGGCTCGACAAGGTGAACCCCGGCTCTTTGGTGCTTTCCGCCGAGATGATGCTGCGCCACCTGGGTTGGCGCGAAGCGGCCGATTTGATGATCGCCGGCATGGAGGGCGCCATCCTTAACAAGACGGTTACCTACGACTTCGAACGCCTGATGGAGGGCGCGACACTCGTCAGTTGTTCCGCCTTCGGAGACGCCATCATCGAGGCGATGGCCTGACCAGCCTGACCGGCATAGTCGCCCGCAGTTGACGAAAGCGCCACGAATGGAGTATTCAAGTCCCGATGATGAGTGGAATCCGGTGGGTACGGGCGAGCATTGAGGGTGACCCATATGGTGACGAACACGGCGGGGTCGGCACTGTCGAAGAACAGGCCAAGCCCAAGCTCAAGCGCCCACCCCTGTACAAGGTCATACTGCTCAACGACGATTACACGCCAATGGAGTTCGTGGTTCACATTCTTGAGCGTTTCTTTGGCATGAATCGAGAAAAAGCGGTCCAGGTTATGCTGGCCGTACACACCCAGGGCAGCGCGGTGGTTGGCATCTTTCCCCGGGATGTCGCGGAGACGAAGTCGGAGCAGGTCAACCGGTATGCCCAGGAAAATGAACATCCGCTCGTCTCCAGGGTGGAAATGTCGGATTGACGGCCCCATAAATACATCATGCTTAGAAAAGACCTAGAAGCCATCCTGAACGAAGCGTTTCGCGATGCCAAGCGCAAGCGTCACGAATTCATGACCGTCGAGCACCTGCTGCTTGCCCTGCTCGACGATTCCGACGCGACCAAGGTTCTGCGCAAGGTTGGTTGCGACATCGACAAACTGCGCACCGAGCTCGTCGAGTACATCGATTCCACAACACCCCTGATTTCCGCTGGCGACAAGGGCCGAGACACCCAAGCCACCCTGGGCTTTCAGCGGGTGCTGCAGCGCGCGGTTTTCCACCAGCAGTCCTCCGGACGCAAGGAAGTCGGCGGCGGCAATGTGCTCGTTGCCATATTCAGCGAACAGGAAAGCCAGTCGGTTTACCTGTTGAAACAGCAGAACATCAATCGCATTGACGTGGTGAACTACATTGCCCACGGCATATCCAAGGTCGGCGGTGATGAGCCCGCCACGGAGGGTGCCGCCGCCGAGCGGGGAGAGGGCGAGACCGCCCAGAAGAGCGCGCTATCCGTGTTCGCCACCAATTTGAATGAACAGGCCAAGGCCGGCCGCATCGATCCCTTGGTGGGCCGTCACGACGAACTTGAGCGGGTCATTCAGGTATTGTGCCGCCGTCGCAAGAACAACCCCCTGCTCGTGGGTGAATCGGGCGTGGGTAAAACGGCGATTGCCGAGGGCCTCGCCAAGCGCATTGTTGACCGGCAGGTGCCGGAGGTGGTGGCCGAAAGCACCATCCATACCTTGGATTTGGGGGCCTTGCTCGCCGGTACCAAGTACCGGGGCGATTTCGAAAAGCGCTTCAAATTGGTGCTTGCCGAATTGTCGAAACAGGAAAGCGCCATTCTGTTTATCGACGAGGTGCATACCATCATCGGCGCCGGTGCCGCATCGGGCGGGGTGATGGATGCTTCCAACCTGCTCAAGCCGTTGCTCACCTCCGGCCAGATCCGCTGCATGGGTTCAACGACTTATCAGGAATACCGCGGTATCTTCGACAAGGATCGGGCCCTTTCCCGGCGCTTTCAGAAGATCGACATCATCGAGCCGGATGTCGACGACACCTATCAGATACTCAAGGGCCTGAAATCGCGCTTTGAGGACCACTATCAACTGCGTTTCACCGACAAGGCCCTGCGTTCCGCCTCCGAGTTGGCGGCCAGGTACATCACCGATCGGTTCATGCCCGACAAGGCGATTGACGTCATCGACGAAGCGGGGGCCGCCCAAAAGGTGTTGCCCACCAGCCGCCGCAAGAAGAGCGTCGGTGCCGGCGATGTCGAGCGGGTGGTGGCCAAGATTGCGCGCATTCCCTCAAGCCAGGTATCCACTTCCGACAAGGAAGCGCTGAAGAACCTCGACGCCAAACTCAAAATGGTCGTATTCGGGCAGGACGAGGCCATCGATCAGTTGGCATCGTCCATCAAACTGTCGCGCGCCGGGTTGCAGACCGGTGAAAAGCCGGTTGGATCCTTTTTGTTCGCCGGCCCCACGGGTGTCGGCAAGACCGAGGTTTGCCGCCAACTCGCCATCATTTTGGGGGTGGAATTGCTGCGCTACGACATGTCGGAATACATGGAGCGGCACACCGTTTCCCGCTTGATTGGAGCGCCGCCGGGATACATCGGGTTCGACCAGGGCGGCCTGCTGACAGAAGCGGTCACCAAACATCCGCACAGCGTGGTGCTGCTCGATGAAATCGAGAAGGCGCATCCGGAGGTGTTCAACCTATTGCTGCAGGTGATGGACCACGGCACCCTGACCGACAACAACGGCCGCAAGGCGGACTTTCGCAATGTTGTGCTGATTATGACCACCAATGCCGGTGCCCAGGATATGGCGCGGCCGTCCATTGGTTTTTCCGAGCAGGATCACAGTTCCGACGGTATGGAAGCCATCCGGAAGATGTTCGCGCCGGAATTTCGCAACCGCCTTGATACCATCGTGCAGTTCAATTCGCTCAGCATGGAGGTGGTCAAGACCATTGTTGATAAGTTTCTCACCGAGTTGCAGGCGCAACTCGACAACAAGCGCATCACTTTGGAGGTTGATGACGAGGCCCGCGAGTGGCTGGCCCGGGAAGGCTTCGACGATAAGATGGGTGCCCGACCCATGCAGCGCCTGATACAGGAAAAGCTCAAGCGCGAACTTGCGGAAGAGGTGCTGTTCGGCCCGCTGTCAAAGGGCAGCGGCGTGGTTCAGGTTACGGTCGAGGACGGCGACATTGCCATAAGGATCGAGGAACCGGTCACCACCTAATGAGCCCCCGAGTCGCCACAGCCCGCGCGCTATGCGGGTCGTGCACATGTTGAACCACGGCATCGTCGGCGATTGACCCGGTTCCGCGCGAGTGGCGGGATGGTGTCGGCTTCGGACGAGCTGATTGCCGCCCAGGCCCGGTCCCCCGCGAGTGGGTGGGATGGGCTACATACGGAAAGTGATGCGACCCTTGGTGAGATCGTAGGGCGTAAGTTCCACCTTGACTTTGTCGCCGGTGAGGATGCGGATGTAGTTTTTACGCATCTTCCCGGAGATGTGCGCCGTGACCCGATGGCCGTTGTCCAACTCCACCCGGAACATGGTATTGGGAAGGGTGTCGATCACCGTTCCGTCCATCTCAATTTGTTCTTCCTTGGCCATGGATTCCAGCGTCCTCGAAGCGGGCGCATTCTGACCTCCGCCGCAACAAGAATCAACGGTTGCGAGCAAGATCCCACCATCTCGCTCCAAGGAAGGTCCGAACAAGTCGATAGAGTGGCATCGGGCCAGTCCGCTGCGGCTTCGTGCGAAGCAGTGGGTTGGCTCCCTAGCTGAATGGAACCCAGCGACCCCTAACCAAAAGCTCGACGGGCCGGTATTCGGTTTTATAGCGCATCTTGGCGGAGTCGCGGATCCAGTAGCCGAGATAGAGATGGGAAAGGCGCAATTGTCGGCACAGTTCGATTTGATTAAGGATGGAAAGCACGCCGGGGCTGCGAGCGGAATGCCTGGGGTCGAAAAACGTGTAGACCGCCGATAATCCTCCGGCGTTGAAGTCCGTGACCGCAACGGCCATGAGTTCGCCGTCCAGATAGGTGTTCAGGAAAAACGTATTGGACCAGTGGCACAGCAAAAACGACCGGAACTGATCCGGCGAGGTGGGATACATGTCGCCGTCCATGTGCCGGGTAGCCAGATATTCCGCATACAGTTGGTAATAGCTTTGGCGAAATACGGCGTCTTCCACCCGCACTTGCACATCCCGGTTGCGGGCCGCCACCCGTCGCTGCCGACGCTTGGGTTTGAAGGTTGCCGCGGGAATGCGCACCGGAATGCAGGCATTGCAGGTTTGGCAGTGGGGGCGGTACATCTGGCTGCCGCTGCGACGGAAACCGTTTTCGGTAAGGAGACGATAGGTTTCCCCGGTTACCGTTTCACGAGGGTCGAAAAAGAGGGTGCGCGCCTGTCGGTTGGGCAGATAGCTGCACGGGTGTTGCGGCGTGATCAGGCAGCGCTTGTTGCCGATTTCCCCCTGCATCAAAAAGACCAGCTACCGCGGTGCGTTTTGGCTTCGTCGTTGGCCGCGAGCAACACCAGAAACTCCCGGCGGGGTATCGTTGCCACGCCAAGCGTTGCCAGATGTTGACTGGGGATCTGGCAATCGATCAGACGGAATTGCCAGCTTAGCAGCCGTTGGCATAGGTGATAGAGCGCCACCTTGGACGCATCGCGGACGCGGCTGAACATCGATTCTCCGAAGAACATCTCGCCAAGCGACAGCCCGTACAGGCCGCCGACGAGTTCGCCATTCAGCCATACCTCCACCGAATGGGCGTAGCCGGATCGATGCAGTGCGAGATAGACGCGTTGCATGTTCGGCGTAATCCAGGTGCCCAGGGCGCCATTATCGTCTCTTGGTCGTGCGGCGCAGGCCGCGACGACCTCGGCAAAGGCATGATCGAAGGAGACCGCAAAGCCGGCATTGCGCAGCCGTTTGCGGAGACTGCGGCTGACCCGCATGGCGTCCGGCCACAGCACGGCCCTTGGGTCGGGGCTCCACCAGAGAAGCGGATACCGGTCATCCTCAAACCATGGGAATATGCCGGTGCGATAGGCTTCGAGTACCCGCGCCCCGGACAGGTCGCCGCCAATGGCAAGCAAACCGCCCACCGCATCGTCCGCGTCGTTGGGGTCGGGAAAGGCACCGGAGCGGCGGTTTAGTATGGCGACGGTCATCGCGTTATTCGGGCGGCGTTTTCCAGTATGCGTCGGAAGGGGCCGGCACAACGGTGCCCGGCGATTAATTCCAACAGTGTTTCACCGGCTTCGCCGCGAGCGTCAAGATTGCGGCCAGCCCGTTTGAAGAGGCCTACGAATAGTTCGAAATCTTCGGGCCGCATACTGCGATAGGCGTAAAGCAGTGCGCTGAAATCGGGGTCGACCCTCTCGCCGAGTGGCGCCTTGTCGAGAAAGCCGCGAATACGGGCGTCATCCCATACCTCGTTGACGACCTTCTGTTTGTCCGGGCGCATGCGCAAGCCTCGGTCGTGGTGATTGCGGCATGATAACATCCCTTGCTTAGCCCCCCGAATCGCTCGGGACAGCGACCCGGACCAAGAATGAAAAGCGGCAAACTTAAAACAGGAACCGGTCATTTGGCGGCCCACCGCATTCCCATGCGAGAGGTCGGCTTAATCGGCCTCGGTGCCGCGGCGCTGTATGTCCTCTTGGCCGTGGTCTCCTATTCGCCGGACGATCCCTCCTTTAGTTTCAGCAGCAGTTTCAGCGGCGAAAACGGCTCGATTCGCAATTGGGTGGGCATGAGCGGCGCCTATGTCTCGGACGGGGTGCTGACACTATTGGGCCTGGTGGCGTACGGCATTCCACTCGCGCTCGGCCTGGCTGGCCTCAGCTTGCTGAAACCGTCGGCCTTGCAGTCGGCCTGGCTGTCGGTTGCGGTACACGCAACAAGTTGGTTATGCGTCGTGCTCTGTGCCTGCGGCATGATCGCCTTGCATGTGTCGCCGGACACGGACCTGCCGGCGGGTGCCGGTGGCCTCCTGGGGCAGTGGTTTATGCAATTGGGTGTGCCCATCCTTAACCGCATCGGCCTGACTTTGGTCTGCGTTGTCGGCATGCTTGTCGGTGCGCAAGCGGCCATCGGCTTTTCCTGGTTGCATGTCGCCGAGGTTGTGGGCCGACACTTGCACGGTCTGGCGCGGGTGCTCGCGGGATATGTGATCGGCCCCCTGGAATCCTTGCGCAACAGGCGGGCCGCACGGAAAGCCGCCAAGATGCGCGTTGGCAAGCGACGGGCTGCCCTGCCCAAGGAAAAGATACGCCGCCAAACGGCCAAGAAGCCCAAGATCGAGCCATCGCGGCCGGCACAACCTCGACAACAACCGTTATTTCCCGGTGCCACGGACATGCCGTCGATGGAACTGCTCGACGACGACAACCCGGGGGCGGGGAGCGGCTACACGAAGGAAGCGCTGGAAGCTATCTCTCGAATGCTCGAATTGAAGCTGAACGACTTTGGCGTCGATGCCGAAGTCGTGTCGGTTTTGCCCGGGCCGGTGGTTACCCGGTTTGAAATCCAACCCGCGCCGGGCACAAAGGTGCAGAAAATCTCCTCGCTATCGAAGGATCTGGCACGCTCACTGGCCGTTGTCAGTGTGCGCATTGTTGAAATCATCCCCGGCAAATCGGTGATTGGCATCGAGATCCCCAACGAACACCGGGAAATCGTCCGCCTTAGGGATTTGCTCGCGTCGGAAGAATTCGTATCCGCGCAGTCGCCCCTGACATTGGCGCTCGGCAAGGATATCGCCGGCACGCCGGTGGTCGCCGACATAGCCCGCATGCCGCACCTATTGGTGGCGGGAACCACCGGCTCGGGGAAGTCGGTGGGCGTCAACGCCATGCTGCTCAGCATCCTCTACAAATCCACACCGGAAGATGTGCGTCTGATTCTGGTAGACCCCAAGATGCTCGAACTTTCGAGCTACGAGGGCATCCCCCATTTGTTGGCCCCGGTGGTCACCGATATGAAACAGGCGGCCCAAGCGCTCAACTGGTGTGTTGCCGAAATGGAGCGGCGTTATCGGTTGATGGCGGCGCTCGGCGTACGCAATCTGGCCGGCTTCAATCGGCGGATTCGCGAGGCGGAAGAGCAACAGCAACCAATCCCGGATCCGTTGTGGGGATCCGACGGCGAGGCAACCGAGGAAGCGCCGTCTCCCCTAACCGCCTTACCCTTCATCGTGGTGGTCATTGATGAGTTTGCCGACATGATGATGATTGTCGGCAAAAAGGTGGAGCAATTGATCGCCCGCATCGCCCAGAAGGCGCGCGCGGCGGGCATCCATTTGGTTCTGGCCACGCAACGCCCCTCCGTGGATGTGATAACCGGGCTCATCAAGGCCAACATTCCAGCGCGAATGAGCTTTCAGGTTTCCTCCAAGGTCGATTCCCGCACCATCCTTGACCAGGGCGGTGCCGAACAACTCCTCGGCTATGGCGACATGTTGTTTCTGCCGCCCGGCACCAGTGTTCCAAACCGCGTCCATGGGGCCTTTGTTGCCGATGACGAAGTGAGCCGCGTTGCCGATGACTGGCGCAAGCGTGGCCAACCGGATTACTCGACCGATGTGCTGAGCGGTGGCGACGATCCCTTTCTCCAAATCGATGGCGGCGAATCCGGCTCCACGGAACAGGACGACCCCATGTACGACGAAGCCGTGCAGTTTGTGATCGAATCCCGGCGTCCTTCGATCTCTTCGGTCCAGCGCAAGCTGCGCATCGGTTATAACCGCGCCGCGCGCCTCATCGAAGCCATGGAAGAGGCGGGGGTCGTCTCCAGCATGAACAGCAACGGCAGTCGCGAAGTGCTGGTTCCGGATCGTCGTTAGCTGGGAACAGGGTAGTGTCTCCGCGCCTATTGACGATCATCGATGCGTGATTGCGGTTTACCGATCGGGAGTGGTGTGCGCGGCGCATTTTGGCGCATTGGGTCGGCTTGGCTATTGATTGGGATCGGCTTTGCCGGTACCCAGGCTTGGAGCGATGTCCGCCAAGATCTGAGTAGCCGTCTAGGTGAGCTACATTTTTTGGCCGCGGATTTCACGCAACGGCTCGAGGACGCCCAGGGACGGGTGATCGAGGAATCATCCGGCCGGGTGCGGCTCTTGCCACCCAATTTCCGCTGGGAAGTGACCGAGCCCCATGTTCAGGTGCTCGTCGCCACCGAGGACGAACTGCGGGTCTACGATCCCGATCTCGAACAGGTGACGATACGGCCACTCGCCGATGTGCTTGAGGATACACCCCTGGCACTGCTCACCCAGGGTACGGCGGTGCTCGGCGACAACTACGATGTGGCGCGGCTCGACGGCGAGCGCTTCAGTGTGCGTCCCCGTGCCCCCGATGCCTTGTTCGACGAGTTGGTACTGACGTTCGGCGAGGCCGGCCTTGTCGGTCTCGGTATTAATGACCACCTTGGCCAGCGTACCATTATTCGTTTCCACCGGTTCCAGGATGCTTCGGTGATACAATCCGCCGACTTCCAACTGAACCTACCCCCCGGAACCGATGTCTATTAATCCGGCCCAGGACGAAAGCCGGCCGTTGGCCGACCGTATGCGGCCGGTCGATATTGAGCAGGTTGTTGGGCAACACCACTTGCTCGGCGGCGACGCGCCACTCGGTCGACTCGTCGCGGAGGGGCGCCTGCATTCGATGATCCTGTGGGGGCCGCCCGGCTCCGGGAAAACGACGCTGGCGAAACTGCTTGCCGAGCGGGCGGGAATGAATTGGATTGCGCTCAGCGCCGTTCTCGGTGGTGTTCGGGAAGTACGCGAAGCGGTGCGGGCCGCCGAGGGGGCGCTCCAAATCGGCGCGCGTACCGTACTGTTCGTCGACGAGGTGCACCGCTTCAACAAGGCCCAGCAGGATGCGTTTTTGCCGCATGTGGAGAAGGGCACCGTCACGTTCATCGGCGCGACCACGGAAAATCCATCGTTCGAGGTCAATGCGGCACTGCTGTCCCGAGCCCGCGTTTACGTGCTCAAACCCCTTGATGCCGCGGCCCTGGCGGAAGTACTCGACCGCGCGGGGCGGGAATTGGAGGTGTCGATTAACGATCCCGGCAAGGAACGCCTTATCGATTTGGCCGACGGCGACGCGAGGCGGTTGTTGAACATCCTGGAAACCGTGGCCCAGCTCGCCGACGGAACCATCGACGAAAGGCTGATCGAACAGGCGGCGGGAAGCCGTTGGCGACGGTTCGACAAGGGTGGCGATGCCTTTTACGAACAGATCTCCGCACTGCACAAAGCCGTGCGCGGCAGCGCCCCGGATGCGGCGCTGTATTGGTGTTGCCGCATGCTGGACGGTGGCTGTGACCCCCGCTATATCAACCGACGGCTGGTGCGCATGGCCAGCGAGGACATTGGCAACGCCGATCCGAGAGCGTTGCAACTAGCCCTGGCGGCTGCGGATACCTATGATCGGCTCGGTTCTCCCGAAGGGGAACTCGCCATCGCCCAAGCGGTCCTGTATCTGGCAAGCGTGCCCAAGAGCAATGCCGCCTATCGTGCCTTCGGTGCCGCCATGGAGCAGGTGCGGGCAACACCGTCCTATAGCGTTCCCATGCATTTGCGCAATGCGCCCACTCGGCTGATGAAGGAAATGGGCTACGGCGAGCGCTATCGTTACGCCCACGACGAAGAAGACGCCTACGCCACCGGGGAGTGCTACTTTCCGGAGGAATTGTCGGACCAGCGCTACTACTACCCGACCGAACGTGGGCTTGAGGCCAAGATTAGGGCACGGCTTGAGCGGCTGCGCACGCTTGACCGGAATGCCGAGGCGGCGCGATGAGGCTGCTCCTATCTCGGTGCAATTTGGATCTTTTGCCACTCTCGCGGTTGGCCTATTGGGCAGTTTCACCATGTTCTCGGCCTTTTCCCTGGAGGTGTTGTCGCTGCTGCGGGTGGAACACTGGTTACTGGTCGGCCTCTATGTGTTATCGAGCCTCGCGAGTTGTCTCCTAGCCGCTTGACTGGGGTGCCGCCTGTCCCCGCACTAGGGAAGGTCTGAACAAATCAATAGAGCAGCATTGAGGCACTTGTAACTCATTGATTTTATTGAATCAGGTGCCGAGAATACAGGATTGGTCAGAGGTTCCCCAAGTAATTGAAGCATGTTGGACACCCGAATTCTGAGACAAGACCCGGAGGCGATTGCCTTGCGCCTCAAAACAAAGGGCTTCGATTTCGATACCGCGCAATTTCGTTCGTTGGAGGCGGAGCGCGCCGCCACACAGCGGGAAACGGAAGAGCTGCAGCACGAGCGCAACCAAAAATCCAGGGCCATCGGTCGGGCCAGGGCGCGTGGCGAAGACATCGATCCGCTGGTGGCCGAGGTTGGTGGGCTTGGCGACCACTTGCGGAGTGCGCGGACGAAGCTTGCGGAAATTCAGGATCGTCTCGGCGCCTTTCTGCAAACCGTCCCCAATCTGCCGGATCCTTCCGTGCCCGAGGGCGGCGATGAATCGGACAACCTCGAAATCCGTACCTGGGGCCATCCGCCTATTTTCAACTTCGAACCACTCGACCATGTGGATTTGGGCGCAGACGGCGCGCTTGATTTCGAAGCGGCCACGAAGATTGCCGGGGCGCGCTTCGTGGTGATGAAAGGAGAGGTGGCGCGGCTGCACCGGGTGCTTGCGCAGTTCATGCTCGATACCCATGTGGGTGAGCACGGCTACACGGAAGTGTACGTACCCTACATCGTCAACGCGGCGGCGCTCCAGGGCACTGGGCAATTACCGAAGTTCGGGCACGACCAGTTTCGCATTGGGGAAATCGCCGAATCCTATCTGGTGCCGACCGCCGAGGTGCCGGTCACGAACATCTATCGCGAATCCATATTGGACGCGGATGCATTGCCCATTCGCCATGTTTGCCACACCCCCTGCTTTCGTCGCGAAGCCGGAACCTACGGCAAGGACACCCGTGGCATGATTCGCCAACACCAATTCGAGAAGGTGGAGCTGGTGCAGCTTACGCACCCGGATGCTTCCTGGCGAGCGCTCGACGAGTTGACGAGCCACGCCGAGGCCATTCTCAAGAAACTGGAATTGCCCTATCGGGCCGTGGTCTTATGTGGTGGCGACCTGGGTTTCGCCTCCGCGAAAACCATTGATTTGGAGGTGTGGCTGCCCGGGCAGAAGCGCTATCGGGAAATCTCCTCCTGCAGCAACTTTCTGGATTTCCAGGCCCGCCGCATGATGGCGCGCTATCGGAACCCGGACTCTGCCCGACCGAAGTATGTGCACACCCTCAACGGCTCGGGCCTTGCCGTGGGGCGCACGTTGATCGCGGTGTTGGAAAACTACCAAGATGGGGCGGGCGGGGTCGCAATCCCCGATGCGCTGCGCGATTACATGGGCGGTGCTTCAAGGCTTGATCTGTCGGTGACTTGAACCGCGCAAGTCCACCCGCAAACCGAGTAGGGGGCAGTGTCTTGAACGCCGCGTCCCCCGCCTCGGCAGTGCCTCGGTTCGGCATTTGTATGAACCGAGCAGTGCGCGAGTCCAGGCTCGGCGGAATCCGAAAAGTCAAACCGATACACAGCCCCTGCCTCGGGGTTGTTCCGTAAATCGGCGGTCTCTGCCACACTCCATTGCATCGGACTGATGCCTGTGCGGAATCGGGTGTGGACTATCTGCCTCTCTTCGTGGATTTACGGGACCGGAGCTGCCTTGTCGTGGGTGGTGGCACCGTGGCCTTTCGCAAAATCGAGCTTCTGCTGAAAGCCGGTGCGCGTGTACAGGTAGTGGCGCCAAAGTGTACGCAAGCCGTTCAAAACCTGGTTGATGCCGGCAATCTCACCTTGGCGCGCCGGACTTATGCATCGGGCGATGCGCACGGCCAGACTTTGGTTATCGCGGCCACGGGCAATGCCGCCGTCAATGAACAGGTCAATGAAGATTGTCGGGCCGCCGGAGTGCTCGTCAACACGGTGGACTCACCGGAACTCAGTTCCGTTATCTTCCCGAGCATCGTTGATCGCGACCCGGTGTTGGTCGCGGTTTCCACGGGGGGCCGTTCCCCAACCTTGGCGCGCCAGGTGCGTGGATGGTTGGAAAGCCATTTGTCGCCGTCTTTGGGCCGTGTCGCGGACTTTGCGGCGTCCAAGCGCGCCGAGGTCAACCGCAAGATCGCATCGATCGGTGGGCGGCGCCTGTTCTGGGAGCGCGTCATGGGAGGAACGGTCGCCGAGTTCGTCATAGCCAATCAAATCGAACGCGCCGAGCGGCACTTCTTCCGGGAATTGGAACGAACGGGTAGCGGGGCCGGGTTGGTCGCGCTTGTGGGGGCGGGGCCGGGTGATCCGGAACTGATTACAGTGCGTGGTCTGCGCCTCCTGCAACAGGCGGATGCCGTGCTTTACGACAACCTGGTGAACGAACGCATTCTCGACTATGCCCGCCGTGATGCCGAGCGCATCTATGTCGGCAAACGCCGCCGATTCCAGGGAACTCGCCAGGAAGCGATCAACCAACTGTTACTGGAACAGGCCGCCGCCGGTCGCCGCGTTGTAAGGCTAAAGGGCGGCGACCCCTTTATTTTCGGGCGGGGCGGCGAAGAGACCGAAACACTTGCCGCCCACGGCGTTGATTGTGTTGTGGTGCCGGGAATCACAGCGGCTCTTGGAGCGGCGAGCTACGCGGGCATTCCTCTTACGCACCGGGATTTAGCCCATTCGGTCCGCTTTGTCACGGGCCACCGCGTCCAGGATCAAGTCAACCTGAACTGGCCGGAGCTGATCGACCCGAATCAAACACTTGTTATCTACATGGGCCTCCTTGGCCTAACCGAAATTTGCGCGAAACTCGTGGCCAACGGCCTGCCGCCGGAGACGCCCGCGCTGCTTGTCGAGCGGGCCACATTGCCGGAGCAAAGGGAAATTACCGCCCCGATTCAACACTTGGCGGATGTGGTTGCGCAAAGCGATGTGCGCGGCCCGACCATCGTGATTGTCGGGGCGGTGGTGGCATTGCGGCATGATCGGTTGGATGGAGCACCAGCCTCTTAGGGTGCTGCCTTAAAGGCAGTTGTTGGGGCGCGGCAATCCGGCGATCTTGGCCGCCAATTTGGCCGGATTTCCCGGGAATAGGCGTAGCAGGTACAGGCTTGTGCCCTTGTCTGGACCAAGGGTTTCGCGAACGTGTTTGACCAGCGGGCGCATGGCGGGGCTGACCTCGTACTTTGCGTAATAATTGCGTAGCAACCCAATAATTTCCAAGTGTTTTTCGGTCAACCGAAGGCCGCTATGCACGGCTATTTGGTGCGCCACATTTTCATTCCAGTCCGACAGGCGGGCCAAGTGGCCTTCCTTATCGGTACGCAGCGGGCGCACCATGTTATTTTTCTTGGTTTCGATGTACGGCTTGTTCGTCATTGGTCTGCTGTCTCGAAAATAGGCGTGCTATTCAGCCCGTGCGCATTGGCGACACAAGGCACTATCGATTCCAGGTGACTATCGGGCAATACCGCTCGACAAGCTGCACAAATCCGTCGTAGTCAACAATTTGAAAGGCCGTATCGATACGCCCCGGGAGTCCCCTGGCTTCCATGTCGCTTTCCAGGACATATAGAGAGGCCGACACTTGCAGGTCGCGCCGTGCGGCGTACACACCATCCTCTATTAGTAGTAGGGCGTCCCCGTCGCCTACCAAGGGCAGACAGGAATCCAGGGCGGCTGCCGCGTTGACGATGTGCAGCGTGGCCATCAACCGGAAACCACCGCATGCTGGCCAGCGATCAGATCCTGCTGCTCGCTGCTGTCCAGTATCTCGACGGGCAAACACAGGTCGGCTGGTCGCAGCCCAAGCCGCTCCATCGAATCGCGGCAAACATACAGGTGCTCAACATCGTATTCCGGAAGCGCCCGTACAACCTTGCCCACCGTCCGCTGCCCAACCGCGGAGCCATCCTGCCCATCAAGAAGCTGATAGAGTCCGGCACCCTTGAACAGTACGCTGACCTCCTGATCGAAAACGCCGGCCACCAAAACGGATTCCAACGTTTCCAGGGCGCGGGTGGAGGAGTAGGGCGCCTGGGTCAGGAGAAATAGGATGCGTTTGCCAGCGTTTCGTCCCATTAATTCGCCACCAAATCGGTGCCGCTCCAACCTCATGCGGTGAACGTGATGAAACGGTCGCTGGCGGTTATCGCGTCGATTAGCTGTCCGAGCCCGACGACAGAAAAACCTGTATGCGCGGTGACCGCGGATTTCTCGTATCGCTCCCGCTCTTCCTCATTGAGCATGCCGCGCTTAAGTGAACTGCCGATACAGGTGGCGAGCTCCACGCCGTGACGCTCGTGCAGCGCCACCCAGCCGGCATGGATATCCTCTTCATCCTGGGGCGCGACCCCCAGGCTACCCGCCGCCAGCACGCCCTCGTGATAGAAGAAGACACGATGAATGCTGTGGCCCAGAGCCAGTGCCCGCTCGACGAACCGCAACGCGCTGCGGGATGCTGCGGAAGAGTAGGGTGCGCCATGGACGGCGAGTGCGATGAGCATGGGCGTTATCCGCCTGCAATCTTTTATGGGAGGCGTTCAGCCCTGTTCATTTTGGGGATATAGTTCCGTTCTATCTTCCGGCGCATTCAGGCGATCCAGTATCCCGACATCCAACACTGGCGAAGCATCGATATGTTGCGCATCCATCATCTGGGCAACGCGTTGCAAAGACGCAATAATCATCATCTGTTCCCAATCATGCAGGTCTGAAAACCGGCGGGCGAAGTGTTCCTGCAGTGGGGTGGGCGATTCCTTGAGGGTCTCTACGGCGTCTTCGGTTAAATAGGCGTGTACTTTGCGTTTGTCTTCGACCGAGCGCTCCCGGTAGATGAAGTTTCGTTTTTCCAGTCGGTCGAGAATGGAGGTTACTGTTGCCTGGCTTAGGCTAACCTCGTTGGCCAGTTCGCCGATGGTGACTTGACCCTTGTCCCGGATGGTCTGCATGAGCAACATCTGCGGGGCTGTCAGTCCTGTTGTTTTGGCCAGGTGTTTGGAATGGAGGTCCGTCGCGCGAATCACGCGTCGCAACGAGACCAGAACTTCATCAATGCGGCTCAATAGCGCTTACCTGCAAGATCGACAATGACTGGGTCGCCATTATTGGTCAAAAGCTCCGTTCTATCCACAGAGGTCATCCCATGTGGCGGTTTCAACTAGGTCGGCGAGAATTATCAGGCTCTCCCGCCACTTCGTTATTTATAATGTTCTTAATATACCCGGGGTAAAATCTGTTTTGATGTGGGTATAATACTTAGAGTACAATGTTTGTTGCTCTAGGGACATCTTAATGATATCAACCTCAGAGTAATTTTTAGGGGGCCTCTTGATGGCTCCCCATCGAGAAAATTATTTACGTTTCTAAATATTAGTTTCATAACTATGTTCCGCTCCGCCAGCGATATTCTGCTTCGCGAACCCTTGCCGACCGACGGTACGTCCGTCTTTCGGTTGGTTTCTCGGTGTCCCCCTCTCGACACCAACTCCATGTACTGCAACCTGCTGCAATGCACACATTTTGCGGCGACATCGGCAGTCGCAGAGGCGCAAGGCGAATTGGTCGGCTTTATCTCCGGCTACCTGGAGCCCGAAGATCCCGCAACGCTGTTTATCTGGCAGGTCGCCGTAGACGAAGCAGCCCGAGGGGTAGGCCTGGCCACCAGGATGATCCAGCACATTCTCGCGCGGCCGGTGTGCCAAGGGGTGCGTCGGCTGGCAACCACAATCACCCCAGGCAACAAGGCTTCCTGGGCATTGTTCGAGGGCTTTGCCAGCAAGCGGGGCTTTCCAATCACCAAGCGGGTGTTTTTTGATCGGGCCGAACACTTCCATGAGGTTCAAGACACTGAATACCTTGTTTGCATTGGACCATTTAATCCGATTGAGAACCAACGACATCCCCATCGTTTAGCCAGCACAGCAACACAGGAGACAGACATGATGAAAATCTTTGATGAGATTGAGTCCGAAGTACAAAGCTACGCCCGATCATTTCCAAGGGTGTTCCACAAAGCCCATGGAGAATTCCTCTATGATGAAGAGGGCAGGCAGTACCTCGATTTTCTAGCCGGCGCGGGCACACTCAACTACGGCCACAACAACCCAATCTTCAAAGAGCGGCTGCTGGCCTATATTAACGACGACGGCATCAGTCATGGTCTGGATTTGCATACCAGGGCCAAGGGTGAGTTTCTGGAAAGCTTTAATGAGAAGATTCTCAAGCCTCGAGACTTGAACTATGTCGTCCAGTTCACTGGACCCACTGGCACCAATGCCGTGGAAGCGGCGTTAAAGCTCGCACGCAACGTGACAGGCCGTGAAAATGTTATCGCATTTACCAACGGCTTCCACGGCGTCAGTCTGGGATCTTTGGCCGCTACCGGCAACTCCCATCAGCGAGGAGCGGCAGGGGTTGCCTTGGGAGGCACCAGTCGCATGCCCTATGACGGCTATCTGGGTGAGCACATCAACACGGCGGCCTATCTCGACAAAGTGCTGTCCGACTCCAGCAGCGGTGTTGATAAACCGGCGGCTGTTGTGTTTGAAACTGTACAGGGTGAAGGGGGTATCAACACGGCCTCCATCGAATGGATGCGGAGCCTCGAGGCGGTCTGTCGCAAGCATGAAGCACTGCTGATTGTCGATGATATCCAGGCAGGCTGTGGGCGCACGGGCACCTATTTCAGTTTTGAGGAGGCTGGTATCCAGCCTGACATCGTCACCCTCTCCAAATCCTTGAGTGGCTACGGTTTGCCCTTTGCCATCGTATTGTTCAGGCCGGAGCTGGACCGCTGGAAGCCAGGTGAACACAACGGCACCTTTCGTGGGAACAATCTCGCGTTTGTAACAGCGAAAGCGGCTATCGATCACTACTGGACCGATGGCAGCTTTACAAAGGAAATCAAAAGAAAAGGACGGTATATATCGAAACGCTTGGAAAAGATTGCAGCGGCTTATGGTGGGGGAAAATTCACCACTCGGGGACGGGGTATGTT
This sequence comes from Pseudomonadales bacterium, assembly GCA_965116165.1. Classification (GTDB taxonomy): domain Bacteria; phylum Pseudomonadota; class Gammaproteobacteria; order Pseudomonadales; family Azotimanducaceae; genus Azophilus. The sequence continues at coordinate 365,676 of OZ220484.1, forward strand.
TCAGGGTATCAATTGCATTAGCGGAAAGATCTCTGGAGAGATTACCCGCCACGCTTTCCAGCGCGGCCTAATCATAGAAACCAGTGGCGCCGATGACCATGTAGTGAAGTTTCTGTGCCCACTGACTATTAGCGACATCAATCTCAAGCGCGGCATTGATATTGTTGAAGAAGCGGTTCGAGAGGTGTGTGCACGATACCAATCGATCCCCGAAGAAACGGAATTTTTCGAGGGGCGCACCGCCGCAGGGTAGCAAGCCATTCTGCCAACACAGATCCCTAGCCTGACCTATTCATGAATAAACTACTGCGGCCGTCAAGAGCAGAGCAATCACTGGCCTTGCTCCCGCCGCATGCTCAACGTGCCGTCAAGCACACCGGCGCGCACTCCTGCTCCGAGCACCCAGTGCTTTCACTGCTCTTGCCAGCCTCGCCACGCTCATTCATCAATAGCTCGGGCTAGTGTTTGGCCATGAGGGAGAAGGCTACCCTCTTGGCAAAATAATAAGCGCACTGTCCCGTGTAGAGATCATGTCAGCATTGGTAGTTCCTGTAAACGCTCTAATAGACAAGGAAATAAAATGATTGTTAGACAATTAGAAGAAGCCGAGAAAACCAACAGGCGTATTGTCTCCCTCGACAGCAACTGGGAAAGCACACGATTGCTTTTGAAGGGCGACAATATGGGTTTTTCTTTCCATATCACTACTATCTATGAAGGAGCCGATTTCCAGATGCACTACCAAAATCATCTGGAATCCGTGTACTGCATCTCCGGTGAAGGTGAAGTCGAGACCCTAGCCGATGGTAAGAAATACCCCATTGCATCCGGTACGATTTATATTCTGGATAAGCATGATAGGCACGTGCTGCGCGCCTTTAAGGAAATGAAAATGGCTTGCGTGTTCAATCCGCCATTGAACGGCAAAGAAGTACACAACAGCGAGGGGGGCTACGAATTGAACGCAGAGGCTGTTTAGGCCTAAGGGCGCATGGCATTGCCAAATAACCTAACAGCAACCACCCCGGCCACAATACATTTGTGCGCGAGACAATATCGTACCTATCCGTATCTCGAAGGTTGGCGTACTGTAATGAGAGAAATAGAAGGGAATTATATCGATTAGTCGACAAAGCCCAACATGTGGTGGTTTCCCGCCACTAAATCCTCAATATATAGTGGCATGTCAACTTATGTATATAAGTCCCAAATAGAAGAATTGAAAATATTAAGGAAGGATCGGTGATCGCTGCATTCGTATTCTTTTTATTGGCCTTCACACTGATTGGGTTGTCTTCTGCCTTCAAGAGCCGTAATACCCGCCATGACTATTACTTGGCCGATAGCTCTGTTCCTCCCTGGCTCGTTGGTTTATCCGCCGTTGCCACCAACAATAGCGGTTATATGTTTATCGGTGTGATTGGCTACACCTATGCCACTGGGCTGGCCTCGATCTGGCTGATGCTGGGGTGGATATTGGGTGATTTTTTGGCATCCATGTTTGTCCATGCCCGGTTAAGGGCTGCTACGGAAGCCTGTGATGAAGTCAGTTACGCCGGTGTGCTCAGTCGCTGGTACGGAGCCAACAATACCCAACTACAGCGCATCATGGGCTTGGTATCGCTCGTATTCCTGCTGGCCTATGCCAGTGCCCAATTGATTGCCGGCAGTAAGGCATTGCATGTTTTATTTGACTGGCCCACCTGGGCAGGGGCTGTAATGGGTGCGGTGATGGTGACGTTGTACTGTTTTGCCGGTGGCATTCGTGCATCCATCTGGACGGACGCGGCTCAGTCCGTTGTGATGATGCTGGCAATGGGGCTGTTGCTCGTTGTGGCCGCGAAGTCCTTTGGTTCGATGGAGATGGTTCTCGGCGAGATGGCCGCCATTGACGGTTTTTTGGATTGGTTCCCGAAGGATCTGGTGCTGCCAAGCATAGCGGGTGCCGTATTATTTGCCGTCAGTTGGATATTCGCCGGCCTTTCCGTCATCGGCCAGCCCCATATCATGGTGCGCTTTATGGCATTGAAGGATAACAATAAAATGCGCATCGCGAGATCTTGGTATTACCTCTGGTTTTTTATTTTCTACAGTATGGCCACCGGCGTGGGGTTGCTGTCGAGAATTTATCTGTCTGATACCGGAAGCTTTGATGCGGAGTTGGCGCTGCCGACGATGGCGCAAGCGCTGTTGCCACCGGTGCTGGTCGGTCTGATTCTGGCGGGTATCTGTGCTGCCACGATGTCAACAGCCGACTCCCTGGTGCTGAGCTGTTCCGCGGCACTAACCCATGATCTGTTGCCTCATCGCATTGAGCATCCGTTGCTCATTAAAGCGGCTACGATCACGATAACCGGTATGGCGCTATTGCTGACTCTGGCAAACAATCAAAGTGTTTTCAGCCTGGTCGTTCTTGCCTGGTCCGCATTGGCTAGCGCCTTTGCACCGCTGCTAGTGGCTTTGTGTCTGGGATTGAAGCCCTCCCAAGCTGTTAGCATCCTGTCTTTGGTCGCAGGTCTGGCGACTGCGCTGTTATGGCGCCACATGGATTGGCATGAAGCGATCTACGAAGGGCTTCCCGGCATGCTGGCCGGGCTGCTAATACTCTGGGTTGGCTGTCGGGCTATGGACCGGTCCGTTGCAAGCGCTATCGGCAGCGGCATTGACACTGTTATACAAAAAGGCTAAGGAACCTCTGATTGATCCTGTAGTCGGGGCATCCGGTTCAATAAAATCAATAACTTACGAGTAGATAAATGCCGCGACTACAGAATTAATCAGACCTTCCCTAGCGCGAGAGAGGTGGGCAGTGCCCAATTGAATATGAGCTTGATACGTCGTCGGATACCGACAAGATAACTCGCTCCGGAGGGGTGGCTGAGCGGTCGAAAGCACTGGTCTTGAAAACCAGCGAGGGTAACGCCTCCCAGGGTTCGAATCCCTGCCCCTCCGCCAATTCGGAACAGAACAAGGCGCACCGATTGCCGCCGGGGATCCACCGGCTGTTGCGTGTAGCGCGCCTTCAGCGATTTCTGCACCGCCTCGAAGGTCTCACGTTCCAGCGGATGCACTCATGCCACTGTTCTCAGTGCTTTCTGCACCGCCTGAGGATTGCGATCAATAACAAGCAGATAGGCCCGTGCCGGCCCTTCCGGGACGCGTTGCTTCTGTTCCCATTGACACAGCGTCTTGATGGAAAGTCCGAATCGTCCGGCAAATTCTTGCTGTGTCATGCCGAGCCTGGTGCGGATCGCCTTCACATCGATCACAGCCGGTATGTGAACCCCATACCGGTTCTTGTCTGCCGTGCCTTTCGCATAGGCGATTGCTTCTTCAAGTCCGCGTCGGATGCTGTCGGCTGGCTTGTCGGTCATGATCCGGTCCTTGTCAGGTAAGAGTCCCTCAGATCCTTCGTCAGGTCACGGAAACCGTTGCGGTCGGTTTGACTGAGGTCGGTGCGCCGGGTCTTGGCGAACGCCGTCAAGGCGAAGAGCGGCATTTGTGGGCTGTGATAAAAATAGATCACTCGTGCGCCACCGCGCTTGCCTCGGCCCGGCATGCCCCAGCGCAGTTTGCGCACACCGCCCGTCCCCTGAATGAGATCGCCCGCACGTGGATTGCAAGCGAGATAATCGATCAACATTGCCCGTTCCTCATCGTCCATGATGCGCCGCGTCGCCGCGATGAATTCCGGTGTCTCGACAACACTGACCGGCACCTTATTCAGCATGGCTCATATACCCCATTGAGGTATTATGAGCAAGGCATTGTATGGGATCAGTGGATGTGAGACCAAGAGGAAATGAACTCCGCGGCCTGCGGAACCTATCGAAATTTCCCCAATTGATTCGTTGAAAGCGAGCATTGATCGTCTCACGACTCAATTGATCGAAGTTTCCCTAAACGAGTGCCCACCAACCCGAGTAGTCGTCCTTGAGTGTCCGAGGCGGTTGACGGACTTGGGAGAGACACCATGACCATTTGCACATCAGACCGCGGTGGTTCACGATGTGGACGGGTAGGGCGGCGATGCCGTTGTCCACAAGCACATTGGAAATACCGGATTGAGCAATAACCACCGCGATGGCGCAGTGCCCACAACAAGGCTACCCCGCTCGCGTCTCGCTTATTTCGGCTTGCCGGACTACGCCGTTTATCTGGCCGCCATTCCCGTATCGTTGTACCTGCCGCTGGTCTATTCGCGAGATCTGGGCTTGGATCTGGCGGATGTCGGCCTAATCCTCATGCTGGCGCGGGTCAGCGATGTGGTTACCGACCCGTTGATCGGCTACCTAAGCGACCGGACGAATTCCCGTTTCGGCAAACGCAAGCCTTGGCTGGCGGGCGGAGCTTTGGTGATGATGGTTTCCGCTTGGCAATTGTTTGCGCCGAGTGGCGTCGTGGGCAATTGGCACCTGCTGATTTGGTCGATGCTGCTCTGGCTTGGTTGGACGATGATCAATATCCCGTATTTTGCCTGGGGTGCCGAGCTGTCCGACGATTACAACGAGCGCACGCGTATCACCGCCTGGCGCCAGGCGTTCGGATTTTCCGGAAATGTGAGTGTCCTGCTGGTACCGACGCTTTCCGGCCAAATGTTCGGCTACGGGGCCTTGCCGAAGGAGGGTATGACCATCGTCGGTTTCATGGCGCTGGTATTGCTGCCGTTGCTGATGGCTGTGGCGTTATGGAAAGTGCCGGAGCCAAAGAAGCATCGAGAGATTCAAACCGACCTTTGGATCAGCAGCCGGCAGATGTTCTCCAACGGTTCCTTCATGTTGCTCTTCACCGGATTCCTGATGCTGTCCATGGGCACGACCTGGGCCGGTTCCCTGTTTCTCATGCTAACCACCTACGTGGTCGATGCGGAAGCCTATGCCCAGCCGATGCTGCTCGGCTTTTACTTCATCCAACTGATTTCTCTGCCCCTGTGGCTCCGTATTTCCTACCGTTTCGGCAAAAAGGAGACCTGGGCCCTCGGTGCCGCCGTGTACTGCATAGCCAGCCCCGGCTATGCGCTGCTCGGGCAGGGCGATTTGGTGGGGTTGATGGTTGTGCTGCTACTCTACGGCATAGCCGGCGGCAACTTTGCGGCTATCTCCCTGTCTATGAAGGCGGACGTGATCGACATCGCCTCTCTTAGAACCGGCAAGCATGTCGCGGGTTCCTACATGGCCGTTTGGTCGCTTGGGCAGAAACTCTTCCAAGCCATAGCCATTGGGGCGGCATTGCCTTTGCTCGCGTTTTTTGGATTTGATCCCAATGGCGAGAACGGCCCTCGGGAATTATTGGCGTTATCCCTCAATATCTCCATTATCCCCATGTTCCTGTATGGCGGAGCGGTTTTTGTGATTTGGCGCTATCCGCTCGATTCAAAACGGCTCGACAGGCTTCGAGACGCACTCGCCCGACGACAACAGCGACGCCTGGTTGCAAATTCCAACTCCCCTATCTGAAATCCCCGGACTGCAGTAGAAGTGTCTCCCCAGTGAATTCCCGCCAATGGATGGGAAGCGGCTTGGCAGGCGCAGAAATGGTTTGCGATAGAAGCCAATCCCAAGCAAGATCAACCGACACCTTGTAACGAGTACGGTTGGGAGCCGCTAACCCATGACGCAAGAAAGCGGATTGGAAACCGGCACGGTCGGTGAGCGTCTTTTTAACAATTATCCGATCAACGCCGCCTTCTATGACGAAATGTTCGAGGCGGATGGTACGCCCCGCCCCCATTGCCGCAACCTCTGCGCGGCGCTCAACACCATGCGGAGCGAAGAAATTGCCGCCATGCAAGCGTTCGCCGAGCGCTCTTTTCTGCACCAGGGCATTACCTTTGCGGTCTATGGGGAAGAGGGCGCGCGGGAACGGATCATTCCCATCGATTTTCTACCCAGGTTGCTGAACGCCGCCGACTGGCATCGGATCGAGCGCGGTCTCAAACAGCGGCTCGAAACCCTGAATCGCTTTCTCAACGATGTCTATGGGCCGGCGCAAATCCTGGCCGACGGCGTGATACCGACCGATTTGGTGTACGGTTGCCCGCAATACCGTATTGAGATGCGCGGTCTGCAAGTGCCGCACGGGGTCCATGTGGCTCTGTGCGGTACCGATATAGTGCGCACCAACAATGGATTCGCCGTGTTGGAGGACAATTTGCGCGTTCCCTCCGGGGTCTCCTACATGCTGGCCAATCGTCGGGCTTTGAAAACCAGCCTGCGCAATCTATACCGCCGCCACCGGGTGCGCGATATCGGCCACTACGGCCAATTGCTGCGGGAAACACTCGCCGAGCTCGCCCCTCCCGGTGTTAGCGACCCCCGTATCGTGCTGCTTACGCCCGGTATCTACAATTCCGCTTTTTATGAACACATGTTTCTCGCCCAGGAAATGGGCGTGGAATTGGTGCAGGGCAGCGACCTGCTGGTGCACAACGGCTTCGTTTATATGCGCACCACAGACGGGCTCCGGCGTGTGCATGTCATCTATCGCCGTGTCGACGACGATTTCATCGATCCGCTCGCCTTCCGTCCGGATTCGCAACTCGGCACGCCCGGGCTCTTCCACGCCTATCGTCTTGGCAATGTGACCATCGCCAACGCGCCCGGCACCGGCGTGGCCGACGACAAGAGCATCTACGCCTACGTGCCGGACATGATTCGCTACTATTTGGGCGAGGAACCCTTGTTGGCCAACGTGGAAACCCATTTGTGCCGGGAACCGGAGGCGCTTGCCTACACGCTGGACAATCTGGACAAACTGGTGGTGAAGATGGTGGGGGAATCCGGGGGGTATGGCATGCTGGTCGGTCCACAGGCCACGCCCGCCGAGCGCGCCGCCTACGGGGGAAAAGTACGCAAAAACCCCGCCAACTTCATCGCGCAGCCAACGCTGAATCTCTCCGTCTCTCCCTGTTTGATGAAAGGAAGCGCGGCGCCAAGGCATGTGGATTTGCGGCCATTTGTGTTGCACGGCCAGAAGACACGCCTCGTGCCCGGTGCATTTTGTCGGGTCGCCCTGGTGGAAGGGTCGCTGGTCGTCAACTCCAGCCAGGGCGGCGGTGGCAAGGATCTGTGGGTGCTCTCGGAATGATGGGCGTTGGCGATGCTCTCGCGTAACGCCGAGGGCCTCTATTGGATGAGCCGCTATCTGGAGCGGGCGAGGCACTGTTGTCGTTTGCTCTCCGACCAGCTCGCGACCATTGAGGACCGGCCGATCGATGAAATTGAGCGATGCTGGCGGCGATTGTACCGGGCGGCGGGCCGTGGGCCCTTCGGCGGCCATATCAATACGGTCGACAACGAGGATTTCATGCTCGCCTCATCCTATACCCTAGCGGATGATCTGACCTTCGAGCCGACCAATCCAGACGCCATCCGCAGTTGCGTCGCGGCCGCCCATGAAAGTGCCCGGCGTGTGCGCAATGTCATCGGCCGCGACATGTGGGCCTGTCTGAATCTCGCTTATCTGGATTTGCGGAATCTGCACATCGGCGCCATCTGGAATAATCGCCCGGATGCTTTCTATATGCGTACCGAAGACGCCATCCGTACCTTTTCGGGCATCGCGGAAAGCGCCATGTATCGAGACGAGGGCTGGTATTTCCTGCAACTCGGGCGCTTTGTGGAACGCGCCCAACTGCTCACCGCCCTGATCGATGCCCACATCGGCACTTTTCCCACCGAAAGCCCCCATCGTGAGCGAGAATGGCGGTCGTTGCTCAGCATCTGCGAAGCGCACTTCGCCTATCGCCACCTCTATTCCCTGCAACATCGGCCCACCAGCATCGTTGATTTTCTGGTCGCCGACAGCAGGCTGGCGCATTCCATTCGCTACGCGCTTGGTGTCATAGCCGATGCCTTGGACACCATTTCGGCAAACGGCTCGCTATGTATCGAGGCCGGACGCCGCGTGGGCCGAATGATGGCCCAGATCGACTACGATTGGCCCAATCGCGACCCGCTCGACGACGATGCCACGCGCCGGGCATTGCACGGGGTCGGCGATGGCTGCCGCCGATTGCACGACGACATGGTGACGACCTTTTTCGATTATGAAATTGAGGATTCGCCTTGAACCGCCCCGGGCCGCGTCGTTATCGGGTCGAGCACATTTCGGATTTCCGCTACGACGAGCCGGCCCGCGGCAGCCTGATGGTATTGCGCCTACAACCGAGGCGGGAGGGAGGCCAGAGACTACGACACTTCCAACTGAAAATAGAGCCGTCCGCCGCACCCGTCGCCTTTCGGGACGCCTTCGGCAACCAGTGCCATTTGTTCAACATTCATCGAGCGCATCGACACACCCGCGTTCATTCACAAGCGGATGTGCTGACGGCGGAGACACCGATATTGCCCAAGCGCCCACCGCCTGAAATCCGCGGCGAGACGACCGAATCATCGGTACACCCGCACCACTGGCACTGGCTTGCGCCGAGTCGTTTTGCCCGGACGAGTTCGACCCTCGAACAATTCGCGGCGCGCCACGGCCTGGTGTGCGGCGATGACCCACTCGCTTCGCTGCGCACCCTGATGTCCAAGCTACACACCGTCTTTCGCTATGAGCCGGGTAGTACGGCGGTGGACTCCCCCATTGAACATATCTTGGAGACGGGCAGCGGTGTCTGCCAGGACTACACCCATGTCATGATCGCCGTTGCCCGTTCCTGGGGCATTCCGAGCCGCTATGTGTCGGGCTATCTGCACCGGGAGGGTGCGCCGGGCGAACAGAGCCCGGCGGGCGCCAGCCACGCCTGGGCTGAATTTTTGCTGCCGAATGTGGGCTGGTTGGGCATGGATCCCACCAACAACACCCTGGCGGACCATCGTCATGTGAGCCTAGCCATTGGCCGCGATTACGCGGATGCGGCACCCACCCGCGGGGTGGTGCTCGGCGGCGGAACATCCTCGCTGGAAGTCCGGGTCATGGTGCGCGAAGAGGATGAAACCTCCGCAATGCCGGATTTCCGAACAGCATCCCCCAACCTTCGGGATGTTGCGCCGGTGCCGGTGCGACCACCCGCGGGTACGGACCAATAACAACTCCCGCCAAGAGAGGTCTAAACAGGTCGATAGAATGGAAGCGAATCATCCCCGGTTGACCGCCGACGCCAAGGAGGCGCGACCCCCGGTAGCGTCCCGGATGCGCCTTCCCCATCCGTTCGGGCAAGGCCCGGATGTTCTAGCTCAGATACATTTCGGAACTTACCCTCCGGTGTCCAAGCCCATGGCTTGTCGACATGGGGAGGGTGGCGCCGGGCCTTGAACGGAGGGAGCGGAGCGACCGGAGTTCAAGGCCCGGCGGTGCGCGCTGACGCGCCCCGCCGGCTCAGGCATGCTTGTTTCATCCAACCAAACAAGGAGCCCGAGCATGAAACTGTTACATGTCCGTCCCCCCTCCCGCAAGCGCCCGCGCGTCGACACCAAGACCGGCGCGACCGCCCGGCGGCGCCTGCGCGCCCTCGAACTCGTCGACAAGATGGTCGACGGCGGCATGCGCCGCGGCGACGCACTGTGCGCCATCCGCCTGCCCAAAAGCACCTACTACGACTGGCGCAAGGCCTTCCGCCGCGGCGGCGTCCGGGCGCTCGAGCCCCGAAGCACCCGCCCGCGCACCGTCCGGCGGCGGCGGTGGACCGACCCGGATGTCCGGGCCGTGCTCGGCATGCGGGCACGGTATCCGTTCATGGGCAAGGTGAGACTCAAGGCCATGCTCGACCGGCGCGGCGTCCGCCTGTCCGTCTCCACCGTCGGGCGCATCATCGAAGAGGCCATCGCCGACGGCCGCACCCGGCGCGCCTCCTTCTGCGAGGGCCGGCCCAAACCCGCGCGCCGCCGCACCTTCGACGGCGCCTGGGCGCGGCGCTGGAGCCACGGCGACAGCGCGCGCGCCCCCGGCGAGCTGGTCCAGGTCGACCACATGACATACAGCCGCGACGGCCGGGTTCTCAAGGAATTCCGCGCCGTCTGCCCGACAACCAGGCACATGGTCGCCCGGGTGTTCTCGCGGGCCACGGCCGGCAACGCCGGGCGCTTCCTGGCCGCCGTGGTCGAGAACATGCCGTTCCCCGTCGCCTCCATACAGGTCGACGGCGGCGCCGAGTTCCGCGCCGACTTCGAGCGCGCCTGCGAGGCGCGGCGCATCCCCCTCCATGTCCTGCCCCCGCGGCGACCCCAGCTCAACGGCCATGTCGAGCGCGCCAACCGGTCCGCCCGGATCGAGTTCTGGAACCTCTACGACGGCCCACTCACCGTCGCCGACGTCACACCCAGGCTCGCCGGGTACGAGTTCTTCCACAACTACGAGCGGCCCCATCTGGCGCTGGACTGCCGAACCCCCAACGAGTACCTTGTCGAGCTTGAGGAGGCTGCCTGATCCGACAACCCTAAATTCCGAAATCTCCTGAGCCAATACACCGGATTGCTTTCTCCGGGTGTTGTATTATGATGGTCTTGCTACCGAATTTCTGACAATTGGCAACGGAGACACGAACATGCGCGGTCTTTCCCATCGCATCATGGAGTATGCCGAGGCCCTGCCGGAAGCTGCGCCGCTGTGTCCGGCCGCCCTGCTTCACCTCGGCAAGCGGGCAGCAGTCGATCAGGCGCTGTCGCGTCTCGCACGATCTGGCAAGCTCATGCGGATATGCCAAGGCGTCTATTATGCGCCCGATCGAAACTCGCTTCGGTCTTCGCTCGCCGCCCGCCGACAAGGCAGTGGCCGCACTGTCGAAGATGTGGGGCGAGACCATTGTGCCGTGCGGCGGCGCAGCGGCCAATTGCCTGGGCCTGACCATGCAGAATCCGGTGCGGGAGATCTATCTCACCTCCGGTCCCGACCGGCGGCTGCATTTCGGTTTGTCCGTCATCGAGTTGCGCCACGCGCCGCGCTGGCAGCTTGCAGCCCCGCATCGCAAGGCGGGCCAGGTGATCCGAGCCTTGGCATGGCTAGGTCCCGCAGAGGTCAAAGAGAGCTTGGATGCAGTTCTGCCCGGGCTTTCGGCGAAAGAACTTAATGAACTTGCGGCCGCGCGGGCCGTGATGCCCATCTGGATGGCGGAGCCGGTGAGTACCCGCCTTGCGCATGGCTAATACGTGTATCTCAACCCATGTATATAAGTCCCTATATAATGGCTATGTGGCGAGCGCTGTTGCCGCTGCTGTATGCCTCTCCGCGTCCCCCCGGCATTCCGGCGACATAAAACCCCGTCCGCTGGCCAGGGAAGGTGCCGGGACGGCAATGCGTCCCCCGCCTATCGAACTGTGGTCGATGGGCCTACCCGGCCGCGGCCGATGGAATGGTAGGCAAAGCCGAGTTCGGCCAGATAGGCGGGGTCGTAGAGATTGCGGCCGTCGAAAATGGTGGGCTCCCTCAGCGTGTCGCGCAGCGCAGGGAAGTCCGGGCTGCGGAATTCATTCCACTCGGTGACGATAATCAGCCCATCGGCATCGGCCAGGGTATCGTCCCGCCGCTCGCAGACCTCGATGGCATCGCCGTACAATCGTCTCGCTTCCGGGCCGGCCACCGGGTCGTAGGCCCTTACCCTGGCACCCTGATCCAGTAGTTTATCGATTACAGTACGGCTTGGCGCCTCGCGCATGTCGTCGGTATTCGGCTTGAAGGCCAGGCCCCAAAGCGCGAAGGCCCGCCCGGCAATGCCGCCGCTGTAGTGGTCCAGCAATTTTTCAACCAATATGCCCTTTTGACGTTCGTTGACCGCTTCCACTCCCTCGGCGATCCGGCTTGCGGAGCCCACGGCGGAGGCGGTGCGAATCAGCGCCTTCACGTCCTTGGGAAAGCAGGAGCCCCCGTAGCCGGTGCCGGCGTAGATGAAATGGTGACCGATGCGCGGGTCGGTGCCGATGCCGCGGCGAACGGCCTCGATGTCGGCGCCGAGCCCCTCCGCCAGCGTCGCCAATTCGTTCATTAGGCTGATGCGCGTCGCCAACATGACATTGGCGGCGTACTTGGTGAGCTCGGCGGAGCGCACGTCCATGTGCACCACTTTGTCGCGGTTGCGGTTGAAGGGCGCGTACAGGCGCTCCAACATTGTGCGCGTTTGTCTCCGCCCGCTGCCTATGACGATGCGGTCCGGTTTCATAAAATCTTGGACGGCGGCGCCTTCTTTGAGGAATTCGGGGTTCGAGACGACATCGAAATCGATTTTTTGTCCCCGCGCCGCCAGTATTTCACCAATCCGCCGCCGTACCCGGTCGGCCGTGCCCACCGGCACCGTGGATTTGCCGACGATGGTCTTCGGCTCTCGCATATGACGGCCGATGTTCTCCGCCACATCGAGCACATGACGCAGGTCGGCGGAGCCATCCTCTTCCGCCGGCGTGCCCACGGCGATAAAGAGTATATTGCCGTGGTGGACGCCCCGAGCCGCGTCCGTCGTGAAACTCAAACGACCCCCGCCGGCGTTGTTCACGACCATCTGTTCCAACCCCGGCTCGAATATCGGCAGCCGACCCGCCCTTAGAGAAGCCACCTTTTCCGCGTCGATATCGACACAGAGTACCGTGTTGCCCATCTCCGCAAAACAGGCGCTGGTCACCAGGCCGACATACCCTGTTCCGAACATCGTGATGTTCAATCGACACTATTCCGAGCCGCAATGCGACGCAGTTTATGCACGCCGCCCTACATTTCTCAACATGCCTCAGCCAATACTACATAACCGTCCATAGGCGTGTTGAACGGCCAGGGAGGCGTGACCATGCGGCAACCCCCGACTGGCTTTCTCGAATCGAAACGGTTGCTCAGGACCGCGCATGTCGAACTGATACAACACCCAACATCGGGTTACACTGTGCGTTTGCATCTATTGCCTCGAACATGAAGTACGACTACGACCTGTACGTGATCGGCGCGGGCTCCGGCGGTGTGCGGGCGGCGCGCATGGCGGCGGGCTTTGGCGCCCGGGTGGCGGTCGCGGAGTCGACTTGGCTTGGCGGCACCTGTGTCAATGTCGGCTGTGTGCCGAAAAAGCTGTTCGTCTACGGTTCCCACTTCGGTGAAGATTTCGAAGACGCCGCCGCCTACGGCTGGTCGGTGGCGGTCAACGGCTTCAACTGGGCAACACTACGCGACAACAAGACCGCCGAAATACGGCGCTTGAATGACATCTACGGCAACCTGCTGCGCGGTGCGGGTGTTGCAATCCAGGAGGGGCGGGCGCGGCTTGCCGATGCGCACACAATCGAATTGAACGGCATGGTGTCCACCGCCGACAAGATTCTGATCGCTACCGGTAGTTGGCCGACGGTGCCCGACTTTCCCGGCCGCGAGCACATCATCACTTCCAACGAAGCGTTTTATTTGCCAACCTTTCCCAAGCGGGTGCTGGTTGTCGGTGGCGGCTACATTGCCGTGGAATTCGCCGGCATATTCGCAGGGCTTGGAGCGAACACCGACCTACTCTACCGGGGGCCATTGTTTTTGCGCGACTTCGACGATGGCATTCGGGATTTCGTCGCCGCGGAACTGACGCAAAAGCGCGTGAATTTGCATTTCAACACAACGGTCGCGGCCGTTGAGCGAACCAATGATGAATATGCGGTGACGTTGAACGACGGCGGCGAGATGCGCGCGGATTTGGTGATGTATGCGACCGGCCGCCATCCCCGCACCGGGGATATCGGGCTTGCCGAAGCGGGTGTGCGGCTTACCGACTCCGGTGCCGTGGCGGTAGACGACGAATACCGAACCTCAGCGGCGAATATCCACGCCATAGGCGATGTCATCGACCGGCTGCAGCTCACGCCCGTGGCCATCGCCGAGGGCATGTGCATCGCTAATAATTTGTTTACATCTCGGCCCAAGCGCACCCTCAGCTACGAGGGTGTGCCGACAGCGGTGTTTTGTCAGCCCAACATCGGCACTGTGGGCCTGACGGAGGCGGCGGCGCGGGCGCAATTTGGCGAAATCATGGTTTACGAATCCCGTTTTCGACCGATGAAGCACACGGTGTCTGGACGGGCCGAGCGAACGCTGATGAAACTCGTGGTCAATCCGCACGATGATCGGGTGGTGGGTATCCACATGGCCGGGCCGGAAGCCGGGGAAATCATTCAGGGTATGGCGGTTGCCCTGCAAGCGGGCGCCACCAAGGCGCAGTTCGACGCCACCGTTGGCATTCATCCCACCGCCGCGGAAGAATTCGTAACCATGCGGGAATCAAGGAGCTAGGGAAGGTCTGAACAATTCGATAGAGCAGCATTAAGCTACTCATAAGCCATTGATTTTATTGAATCGCATGCCGCGACTACAGAATTAATCAGAGGTTCCCTAGTGTGTCATTGATTGCGAGAGGTCGATATGGCGGTATTCGAAAACACCCTCGGCTTCCTGGATAGCCTGCTCGGCGGCGCTTTCTACTTTCCTTTCCTGCTGCTCGGTGTGGGGCTTTTCTTCACGTTGTACTTGGGCTTCCCCCAGGTGCGCTTCTTCAGGCACGCCTGGGGGGTGGTAACCGGCAAATACAGCAAGGATGCCAAAGAGGGCGATACGACGCATTTTCAGGCGCTTTCCACGGCGCTGTCGGGAACCGTCGGCACCGGCAATATCGGTGGTGTGGCCTTCGCCATCTTCCTTGGCGGGCCGGCCGCGCTCTTCTGGATGTGGGTAACGGCCTTCCTCGGCATGACCACCAAGTTTGTCGAAGTGACCATCAGCCATCACTACCGTATTGTGGACAGCGAGGGGCACATTGCCGGTGGACCCATGTATTACATGGAGCGGGGGCTCAACATGAGGTGGCTGGCGGTATTTTTCGCGGCCGCCATGGTGGTCAGTTCCTTCGGCAGCGGCAACCTGCCGCAAAGCAACAATATGGCATCCGGCTTGGAAACCTCCTTCGGCATTCCTCCCTGGGGGAGCGGATTGGTGTTGGCGGCGCTGCTCGGCCTCGTCATTGTGGGCGGTATTCACCGAATCGCCATGGTGGCGGCGAGCATTGTGCCGGTGATGGGCGTTCTGTACGCCATTGGCGCCATCGCGGTGGCTATTTCCAATTTCGAGCAGATTGGGCCGTCGTTTGCGACGGTTTTCCAAGACGCCTTTACCGGATCGGCCGCAACGGGCGGTTTTTTGGGTGCCACATTCGCCTACGCCTTCAATCGCGGGGTGAATCGGGGCCTTTTTTCCAACGAGGCGGGACAGGGCTCCGCGGCCGTCGCCCATGCCTCCGCCCGCACCGACGAACCGGTGGCGGAGGGTATGGTATCGATTCTCGAACCCTTCATCGATACGCTGGTGATTTGCAGCCTCACTGGACTGGTCATCCTCTCCTCGGGTGTTTGGAATGAGAAGTTCGAAACCGATTTCGCGCCCTTTGATACCGAATTCATTGCGGGAGAATACTCGGAAGCCAACCCGCGGCAGGCGCGTGCGCTGTTTGCCCATCTGAATCCCGGCGAATCGGAGGAAGGCGCCGTAACGCCCTACACTGGAGCCCTGCGGATCACCGATGGCGTAGCGGACTTGACGGGTATCACGGTGCTGCACAACCGCTCGATAGCGGAAGACATGCATTTCACCGCCGATGGTCAACCATTCACTGGCGTTCTTGAGGTCGGGGCTGGCAAGCCGACCGCCGTGGATATCGATATCCGTGGCCGCTCGCTGCTGCACTCGGTACCGCTTACCGCGGAGGCGTTCAAACGCAGCTTCTTCGGCGAATTCGGCCAATACGCCGTCACCCTGGGGCTGGTGTTGTTCGCCTTTTCGACAGCCATCGCCTGGTCCTATTACGGCGACCGGGCGATGACCTTTTTGTTCGGCACGGCTTCCGTTATGCCCTATCGCGTTGTTTACGTGGTCGGATTCTTTCTCGCCAGCATTGTGGACACCTCGCTGATTTGGCTGATTTCCGCCGTCACCCTGGCGCTGATGACACTGCCCAACCTGCTTGGCCTCATGCTGATGCGCCGGGAAGTCAGGGCATTGACGACTGCCTATTGGGCCAGATTCAAAACACCGACCGGGACTCATGCGAAAAGCGATTTGTGATTCCGCCTGGTGTCTCGCCAGCAGCCGATGGTGCCGCGACCACTGAAGGGTCGGTGGATTCGATCAACTTCCGGGGCCGCTGATTTGGTATAGTGCCGCGGTGCCAGAGGGATGATGCCATCATGTCCATGAAAGTTACCTTCGATCTTGATTCCAAAGACTTGGATTATTTCCGCGATGTGTTCAAGCGGGCGAAGGTGGCCGCGGCAAATGCCGACGAAGCGGAAATCGTTGCCAAGGCACGCGAGGTCATCGAACAGGTTGGCAACTCGGACGTGCCGGCCTTTGTTCATCAGCGGGTCGAGAAGCTCGAGAGCCTCATCAAGATGACCGAAGATGAAGAATGGGCGCTTGCCGGCCCGGAACGGCAAAATGTTCTCTCGGCGCTTTCCTACTTCGCCGAACCCCAGGACATCATCCCGGACAATGTCCCCGTGCTTGGCTATCTCGACGACGCCATCATGATCGAATTGGTGGTGAAGGAATTGCAGCACGAAATCGAAGCCTTTGCCGATTTCTGCCGCTACCGGGAAGAAGAGAAGGCACGCAATCGCAACCCCAATGTTTCCCGCAGAGATTATCTAGCCACTAAACGGCAGCATCTCCAACAGCGCAGTCGCCGCCGACGGGGTGCCCCGGCGAAGCCTCAAACCCGTGGAATCCGGCCACGCTTCCGGCTTTTCTAGTGTTCCGACCCCAGCAATTCCCGCTAAGCACAGCAATGCCCAAAACGTGGTGCCCGACCAATGCCCGAATGGTCCATTTCGCTCGGTATTTGGACCCAAACGAATAATCACGCATCGTTAGGGGGAATTGCCGCTCCGACCCAATGCCGCGGCTATGGGGTGGGTTTGATGCCCGCTAATGATTCGTCAGGCTTAGGCAGGGCTCGCAGATTGCATAGGTTTGCCGCGGGTCGTTGAATGCCTTAAGCGCCAAATCCGCCCGACCCAGTACACTGGCCAGGACAGTTGGCGGTGAGATATCCGCGGCATCCATCAGCTGCTGAATCAACAGATCTCTGGGCGATAGCGGCGTACTGAATCTTTTGGTCGCGTAGTCGCTCAGATTGGCGAGGCTGGCCGCTTCCGCAACCGCGTCCGAAAGGCCGCCGAGCCCATCGATCAATCCCACCTCCAACGCCTGCGAACCAAGCCAAACGCGTCCCTGCGCCACCGCCTCCACGGCTTCGGCATCCATATCGCGGCCCCTGGCGACCAGGTTCACGAATTGGCGGTAGCCATGATCGACGGTGGCCTGCATAACCCGCCGCATAGGATCGCTCAGCGGCCGCAGTGGATCGAATCCATCGGAGAAGGGGGTGCTGCCCACGCCGTCGGTATGCACACCGATGTTGGACATCGCCTGATCCACGCCGACGAGCAAGGAGAAGATGCCAATTGAGCCGGTTATCGTCGTCGGGTGGGCAAGGATGCGGTCGGCTGTTGCCCCGACCCAATAGCCGCCCGAGGCAGCCACACTGCCCATGGATATAACGACCGGCTTGTCGGCAAGTTGCACGAGTTCCAATTCCTGGCGGATGAGTTCGGAGGCGAAGGCGCTACCGCCGGGCGAGTCGATGCGTACCACCAGCGCCCTAACCGCCTCGTCGTCCCGTGCTTGCCGAATCAAGTCAACAAGGTTGTCGGCCGCCGCCGCGTCGCGATCATCGCCCATCTGAATAACACCGCGTACGAAGATGAGCCCGATGTTGCCGGGTTGGGCCACGGGTGGACCGAGTACCCGCAGATAATGGCGATAGCCGATGCCGTTGATGTTGCCGTCGCCATCCCAGCCCACCGTATCGGCGATGCTTGAGCGCATCTGGTCCGCCGACATCAAGTCGTCGACCAGCCCGGACTCGAGGGCGGTCCTAGCGGTGTCGCCGCGCGCCTTGGCGAGGGCTTGGTCGAAGGCGCCGGTGTAATGATCGAAGGGTTCCGCATCAAGTTGACGGTTGTCGAGAATCCGTTGCCGGTAGCTTGCCCAAAGCCCATCCACCAAGACCTGGTTCGCCTCCCTTGCCGCTTCGGACATGTCGTCGCGGATGAAGGGTTCCACCGCTTCCTTGTATTCCCCCGCTCGGAAGACATGGACATCCAGGTTCAATTTATCGAACAACGCCTTGTAGTAGGACTGGAAGGCACCGTATCCAAACAGGAGGATGGCGCCCTCGGGATGCATGTAGACGCCGTCGGCGTAGCTGGCAATTGCATACTGCGATTGACTGTAATTGTTGCCGATGGAGACAACCCGCTTGCCGGCTTCCCGGAAGCGGGCCAGCGCCGCGCCGAGCAATTCCGCATGGGCGGCGGAGGCGGCGGTGAGATCGTCGAGTTTCAACACGATCATCTCGATACGCTCGTCGCCGGATGCCCGATCTATGGCGCGCACGAGTTCATGGACACCGGATTCGGGCAGCTCGTCGGAAATCCAAAAGTTGCGAAACGGATCGAGCGCCCGCGTTTCTTCGACCATCACTCCTTCCGGATCGATCACTAGAGCGCCACCCTCGGGAACTTCGGGCATCTCGAACGCATCGAGCACGGCGAACAGCGCGATCAACAAAAAGACGAGGAACAGCGCGTTCAGGGTGAAATTGCGGACGCGGGTCAAAAATGCGCCCATGCGGCTGAGAATGCTTGGCTTGTCCATCGGCGCAGCATACTTGATTTCGTCGTGCGCGTGTTCAAGCGCAAGGGTGGCGTCGCCGTACCCAGCCGACCAATTCTGTGAAATATGGACTCCCCCAGCCTCGTCCAACCTCGCAGCCGGCATGGTACGCGCCCTTCGGATCAAGCGGGCGGATGGCATGTTGACGATACGCTATACTGCCCCGCCTGTTCAGCATGGAGCCTAGTGAATGGAACGGGAGTCGATGGATTTCGATGTCGTTATCGTGGGCGGGGGACCGGCGGGGCTCGCGGCCGCCTGTCGACTGATGCGGTTGGGCGAATCCGCGGGGCGGGAGTTTTCGGTTTGCCTGGTCGAGAAAGGCTCCGAGATCGGCGCGCACATTCTCTCGGGCAATATCTTCGAGCCCACCGCCTTGAACGAATTGTTTCCCAACTGGCGGGAACTCGGCGCGCCGCTCAACAATCCGGTAACCGAAGACCTCGCCTACTTTCTCATCAATCAAGACACCGGCATCAGGGTTCCACCCCTGCTCATAGCCAAAGACATCCGCAACGACGGCAATTTCGCCATCAGCTTGGGCACCCTTTGCCGCTGGCTTGGCGAACAGGCCGAGGGAATGGGCGTCGACATTTTCCCCGGGTTCGCGGCGGCGGAAGTGCTCTATGACGACAGCGGGGCGGTGGCGGGCGTTGCCACCGGCGATATGGGCGTCGATGTATCGGGGGAACCGAAAGGAACCTATACGCCGGGGTATGAGTTGCGCGCCAAGCACACGATCTTTGCCGAAGGTTGCCGCGGACATTTGGGCAAACAACTCATCGCCCGTTTTGGCCTAGATGAAGGCCGTGGCGCCCAACACTACGCAATTGGCCTGAAGGAGTTGTGGGATCTGGCCCCGGAACGGCACAAACCGGGCAAGGTTGTCCATACCCTGGGTTGGCCGCTCGGCCGCGCCACCGGCGGTTCCTTCCTCTATCACTTGGAAAACAATCAGGTGGCGCTCGGCCTGATTGTCGATCTGGCCTATAAAAATCCGCACCTCAGCCCGTTCGACGAGTTTCAGCGCTGGAAGCATCATCCGCTGGTCAGCGAGGTGCTGAAGGATGGTCGTCGAGTCGCCTACGGGGCCCGGGCCATCGTGAAGGGAGGCATCCAGGCTCTGCCCAAATTCACCTTTCCCGGTGGCGTTTTGGTTGGCGACGACGCGGGGTTTTTAAACGTGCTAAAGGTGAAGGGCACCCACACCGCCATGAAATCCGGCATGTTGGCGGCGGAAGCCATTGCCGAGGAACTTATGAAGGATGACGGTGGTGCGGGGGAGGCCACCGGATACACCGACCGATTCAAGTCGTCCTGGCTGTACGACGAACTGCACCGCAGTCGCAACGCCGGACCGGGCTGGCACAAGTTTGGTATGCTGCTCGGCTCCGCCCATGCCCTGGTGGATAGCTGGTTCAAGGGCCTGCCCTATACGCTCGGGGATCCGGTTCCCGACCACGCCACGCTGCTACCGGCCGCCAAGGCCGCAAAGATCGAATACCCCAAGCCGGACGGCATCATTTCATTCGACAGACTGTCGTCTGTATTCCTCTCGAATACCAACCATGAAGAAGACCAACCCTGCCATTTGCAGCTCACCGACCCGGGTATCCCCATCAAGCGCAATCTCCCGGAATTCGACGAACCCGCTCAGCGCTACTGTCCGGCGGGGGTCTACGAGGTGTTGCGGGAAAATGGCGAGGCGCACTTCCAGATCAACGCCCAGAACTGCGTCCACTGCAAGACTTGCGACATCAAGGATCCGGCACAGAACATCACCTGGGTGGTGCCGGAGGGTGCCGGTGGCCCGAACTATCCCAATATGTAGGGGTATCCCGATATTCCCAGCCCGACCCATTCGTGAATGAACGTGATGAGGCCGGCAAGAGTAGTGCAGGCATTGGGTGCGCGGAGCAGGAGCGCGCGGGCGTGCTTGACGGCACGTTGAGCACGCGGCGGGAGTACGCCCGGTGATTTCGCCGCTATTGACGGCCGCGGTAGTTCATTCATGAATGGGTCGGGCTAGTGTCCTGTCCGGGTAATATGCGTAGTATTCGACCTGTGTGTAATGGATCGTAGATTATTGATTTTATTCATATGCTTGGCCAAGATCGAACCGTTCGCCCCGTGATTGCAGCCAAAATCGCCCGTCGGCCTCCAACGCTAGGTCCATGATGGGGTAATAGATGCTGCGCACTATGAGGGCGTTGAGCCCCGAGCGCACATGCACATAGGGCCTCGGCCCATCGTCGGCTTCCTCAATCCATACCCGGTGGCCGGGCCCCGCGAACACAACATCGTCCGTGTGGGTGCGAAAGCCGATCTCCCGATCATCACCATCGCCTCGAGAGTCGAAATCGATTGCTAGGAAAGGCGCATCCTCCACCTCGATGGTCAGCTTTTCCTGGGGCGTGACCAGAAAATAACACTCTCCCTCGCGGCGCAATAGAGTGGAAAAGAGGCGTACCAGCGGCATCCGCGTGAACGCCCGGCCTTCGTGATACCAGGTTCCGTCCCGGGCAATACGGATGTCGATGCGTCCTTCCCGTTGCGGATGCCAGCTTTCAACCGGAGGTAGCCGGCGCTCCGCATGCAGCGACCTCAGCGTCTCAAACAAATCTTCGGAGCGGGCCGACATTGCGAATCTCTTTGCATCAGCATTCGTTGTTGTGTCAATAATTCTGTAATCTTGGCATAAGAGTCAATAAAATTAGGGACTTATATACGTAAATTGACACGCGGCTATATGTTGAGGATTTAGCGACTGGAAACTACCACATGTCGGGTTCTGTCAACTAATCGATATAATTCCCTAAAATTAATAGCTTACGAGTAGATCGGCACTGCTCTATCGAATTGTTCAGACCATCCAAAGTGTATTCAATGCGTTGAATGCATGATCTCGATTTGACAGGACATGCCTCGCCGGAAGTTGCGGAGCACTAGCCGCCAATGAACTTCATGACAGTGACCTCGCCACGAAAGCTCAGGGATTGTTTGTCGGCGAGGGCCATTCCCAGCAAATGCAACAGGCGGGGCATTGCCTGCTCGGGGGGCAGATGCAGTAGATCCTGGATGTCGTGGGATCTTGCGTTGGAGAGGCAGCCGTACAAGCGTCCATTGGAGGACAGGCGCAGCCGCGTACAGGAACTGCAAAACGGCTCGCTTTCGTTGGCGATGATGCCAAAGAACCCCCGGCCGGGTATTTCGTAACGAACAGCGGTTGAGTCGTAGGGCGCATCGGTGCGGACAAACGTGTATCGCCCGCCGATGGTCTCCAGGATTTCCTCCATGCCATAGAAATCCTGATTGTATTGGTTGCCCGAGCGCAGGTGTCCCATATTCATCAGTTCGATAAAGCGCAACTCGATGCCCCGCTCGAAGCAATAATCGAGCATCGGCAGCACCTGGTCGGCGTTCTTGGTGCGCATGGGCACCATGTTGACCTTGATACGAATGCCCGCAGCGAGCATCTGTTCGATGCCGAGCAGCACGGTAGCCAGGTCGCCGCCGCGCGCTATGCGCTGGAAACGATGAGGGTCGAGCGTATCAAGGCTGACGTTGATGCGGCGTACGCCGGAATTCAATATCACCGCCACCTTGCGGGTTACCAGTTGGCCGTTGGTGGTTAGCGAAACATCCGCAAGCGGCAACCGCATCACCGCCGGCAGCAGTTCGTCAAACTTGGGTGAAAGCAGGGGCTCGCCGCCGGTTATGCGCACCTTGTCGATACCGGCCGCCTCGATGAGCAGTTCGGTGGCGTAGACCAGTTCGCTCGCGTCGAGTTCCTGTCGCGCGGCCTGCAAACGCTTGCCGTTGGGCACGCAATAGGTACAGGCGTAATTGCAGGCCGCCGTTAGGCTGATGCGCAAATTGCGGAAGCGGCGACCTTGGGAATCGACAATCAATGCAGTGACCGGTGATCGATGCAACGGCAATAGTATGCCTACTGTGAAAGCGAGATGCGACGGTACCGGGCGCGGGGCGGGGCCGCAGTTCGACATTGAGGCCGGGGACGGGTGGTCTACGCAAGATGGCTACTGCGCACTAATGAGACGGCGGGGCCGCAGTTTGACACTGAGGCCGAGGCTGGGGGCCTACTCGCCCTGTTCCAATCCCCTGATCAAACGGGCGACGAAATGGTTTGCCCAAAACACCCGGTTCGAACCCTTGACCAGCACAAGGTCTCCCGCTCGTAATTCAACAATCAGCGTCTTCAGCAATCCCTCGTCGGCTTGTTCGAGCCACAGCCATTGTTGCTCCGGGCGCAGCCGATCAAACAAGGGCCGCATGCCGGTACCGACGGCAATAATGCGGTCAATGGGCGCGCAGAATTCAGCGAGCCCGGCATGGTAAACGGAACTGTCGTCGCCCAGTTCCAGCATTTCTCCGAGAACCGCCACTTTATTGCCGGAATTATTGCCGGAATTGCCGGACTCATTGCCATTGCCGGATTCGCCGCCGAACTGCCTAAGCGCCGCCTTCATGCTTTCCGGATTGGCGTTGTAGCTTTCGTCCACCACGGTGACGCCGCCGGCATGAGACCGCGTACCGCGTCCGGCTGGAATCAGGCTGTCGGGCAGCGTCAAAGCCGGTGCGAGTTTTCGTTCCAACGCCAAGCAGACGCCGAGTACCGCAGCAATCAGCCGGGCGCGATGCGGCCCCCCGCCGGGAACATGGGCCGTTACCGTTTGGCCGCCGAGCCGAAATTCGGCCCGCCCGCCATCGTGACCGAGCAGACGAATGTCGCATTCGGCACTGGCTCCAAACCTTAGGATCCGAAGTTGTCCCGGCAATCCATCCAAGGCCACCGATTCTTCAACAATCAAGTGACCATTCTTTTCCAAACCATTATAAATACTTAATTTTTCTTTTCTTATCGTATCAGAATCCGCAAAGAATTCCGCATGGGCGGGATGCACGTTCAATACGACGGCAACCGTTGGACGCACCAGTTTGGATAGTGGCGCGATTTCCCCGGGATGGTTGGTGCCAATCTCATAGACGGCGGTGCCCGCCTCGCGGGGCGTACGAGCCAGCGACAACGGGACACCGATATGGTTGTTCAGGCTGCCTCCCGTGGCAAAGGCGTCAAGGGTGGCCTTGAGCAGTGTTTTTGCGGTGGTTTTACCGCTGCTGCCGGTAACGGCGACAACATCGCCCGCAAAGGCGGCGCGGCGCGCCCGACCGATTGCCCAAAGCCCGCCCAAGGTATCCTCGGTTTGCAACAACGGCAGGGGCGCGGCCATATTGCGATGAACCAATGCCCCTACCGCGCCCTTTTGGGCCGCATGGGCCACAAAGTCGTGACCATCCCGATTGGAACGGCTGCTGGCGTGAAATCGGGGCCCCGGGTCGCCAGGCAACGCGACAAATAGTTCCCCGGGATGGGTGTAGCGGGAATCGATGGAAATTCCCGATACCTCCGGCCCGTCGGATGGTGGCAGCCCCAGCGCTGTGGAAAGCTCGCGCCAGCGCCATAGGGGAGGGGTCCGATCCGTCGCTTTGGCTATGTGATTTGGCATGGGGGTGGGGTCGCATTTTCTGTTGAGCACCGACAAACTTCAGCACAGGCAACCGCAACCCTCAAGTATCGTCTCTCAATGTCGGCAATTCTGCTAACGACACAGGGTCGTTCGTTTGGGGACGAATACCTGGGCACATTGACCATTCAGTTGGCGGGCGCCATCTGTGTCGACCGCCCCACCAAGCTTTCGACCCGAAGACCCCGGCCGAGCCTCTTTAAACAACCGGGGAGCGCCCCTTCCAGCCCCATCCCCCGAACCATTACAACCTGATCCGACAAGCCTGAATTGCGACATCTCCTGAGCCATTGCCTTGCCTTGACCTCCAGTGGAGCCGCATACAGAATACGCGGCCCTGATTCGGGGGTGTTGGGCGGGCTGCCTCAACGCCTGTCGTTTCGCCGCATCGAATCAATCAAGGACTTGGAATCTGCATGAAGGTATTGGTACCGGTAAAGCGCGTTGTGGATGCGAATGTCAAAGTTCGCGTCAAACCCGACAAAACGGGGGTCGATCTGACCAACGTCAAGATGGCGGTTAATCCGTTTTGTGAAATCGCCATCGAGGAGGCGGTGCGGCTCAAGGAGGCCGCCACCGCCACGGAGGTGGTCGCCGTGGCGGTGGGCGCACCAAACTGCCAAGAGCAATTACGCACCTGTCTGGCGTTGGGGGCCGACCGCGCCGTATTAATCAAAACCGAGAAGGCGGTGCAGCCGCTCGGCGTGGCCAAGGCGCTCAAGGCATTGCAGGAACGGGAAGGTGCCGACATCGTCCTGTTCGGCAAGCAGAGCATCGATGGCGACAACAGTCAAACCGGGCCGATGTTTGCCGCATTAACAGGCATGGCGCAGGCGACCTTTGCCTCAGAAGTGAAGGTATTGGATAACAAAATTGAAGTAACTCGTGAAGTAGATGGTGGCCTGCAAACCATTGCCATCGTTCTACCTGCCGTTATCACCACCGATTTGCGCCTGAATGAACCCCGCTATGCGTCGCTCCCCAACATCATGAAGGCCAAGCGAAAACCAATGGACACCGTCACCCCGGAAGAGCTTGGCGTGGACATTTCCCCGACCGTCGAGATTCTGGCCGTCGAACCGCCCGGAGAGCGTCAGGCGGGCATCAAGGTTGAAAGCGTAGAAGAACTGGTGGACAAGCTCCGCAACGAAGCAAAGGTCATTTCATGAGCACACTCATCGTCGCCGAACACGACAATCAAACGCTGCGGCCCGTTACCCTGGTGGTGGCGGCGGCCGCGACAGCCATTGGGAATAGCTTCGATGTGTTGGTCGCGGGCAGCGGCTGCGCGTCAGTCGCGAAACAGGCGGCGACCATCGCCGGGGCGAAGCGGATATGGCTTGCCGACCACAGCGCCTACGAGCATCAACTCGCCGAGAACATCGCCCCCCTGTGCGCCGAGTTGGGCACCGCCTACAGCCATATTCTGGCCGCGCATACCACAACCGGCAAAAACTTTTTGCCGCGCGTGGCGGCGGCGCTCAATGTGGCACAGATTTCCGACATTGTGGCGGTGGTTGACGAAAATACGTTCAAGCGCCCCATCTACGCCGGCAATGCCATCGCCACCGTTGAATCAACCGACCCCATCAAGGTGGTCAGTGTGCGCGGCACCGCCTACGACCCGGTGGCCGGGGAGGGTGGGGAGGGTGGGGAGGCTACCGTGGAACCACTCGTCTCGGTACAGGATGCGGGCCTGTCCAGCTTTATTCGCGAGGAGCTTGCCAAATCCGAGCGACCGGAGTTGACCGCCGCGGGCACTATCATTTCCGGTGGCCGGGGTATGGGCAGCGGTGAGAACTTCAAGTTGCTGGAAGGCATCGCCGACAAACTCGGTGCCGCCATCGGCGCTTCCCGGGCCGCGGTCGATGCCGGTTTCGTTCCCAACGATATGCAGGTCGGCCAGACCGGCAAAATCGTTGCGCCGGAACTCTACATCGCCGTTGGTATTTCCGGTGCCATTCAGCACCTGGCCGGTATGAAGGATTCAAAAACCATCGTGGCCATCAACAAGGACGAAGATGCGCCCATCTTCCAAGTGGCCGACTACGGCTTGGTCGCAGACCTGTTCAAGGCGCTGCCGGAGTTCGAAGCGCTGCTTTCGCAATCAGGGTGAACGCGGTGTTCGCTTGGCGGTAAACCATGTCACCGGCTGCGCGTGATTGTGCGCCTCGTCGGTTACATCGAGCATGAGGGCGAACAGCGCCATTCTCACGATCACGCCGTTGTCCGTTTGCCGGAATATGGCCAGATTCGGATTCTCGTCCAAGTCCGCATCGAGTTCCTGGGCGGCGCTGCGCGAATCCCGGGGCAGGGGGTGCATGATGACCGTGTTGGGCTCGCAGTGCCGGGTGTAGATCGCCTGGTTCAAACGGAACAATCCTCGGTAGCGGTCCGCTTCCCGCTGACTGGAAAAGCGTTCCTCCTGGGTGCGCGTGACGTAGAGAATATCGACATTGTTAATCCCCTCCCCAAGTTGATGGAAGCTTTGCACGCGATGTCCCTTGGCAACCAACTCGTCGGCGATGGCGGTGGGGATGTCCAAACCCGGAGGTGAAACCAGGTTGTAATGGATGGTGTCGTAGCGCCCGAGCAACTTGCACAGCGAATGCACCGCGCGCCCGTGCCTGAGGTCGCCGATCAACGCGATGCGCAGGCCGTCGATGCCCTTGCCCCGGCCGGCCATCTCCTGCTTGATCGTGTAGAGGTCGAGCAGCGCCTGGCTCGGGTGCTCGTTGGGTCCATCCCCGCCATTTATGACGGGAACGCGGCTGGCCTTGGCAAATTCCGCCACGGAGCCCGACTCGGGGTGTCGCATCACGATGACATCGCTGTACCCGGAAAGTACACGCGCCGTGTCGTGCAACGACTCCCCCTTGGCAAGTGACGAGGCTTTGACCTCGGTCGTTTCCCGCACTTCGCCGCCGAGCAGGTTGAAAGCGGAGCCAAAGGAAACGCGCGTGCGTGTCGACGGCTCGAAAAACATGTTGGAGAGGATAGCGCCCTGTAAAACCCGGGTAATCCGGGTGCGCATGGCATAGGGCCGCAGGTCGTCCGCCACCGCAAAAATGCGTTCAATGTCACCGCGGTCGAATTGCCCCACGGATAAAATGTGTGCGCCGACGAATTGCAAGCGGGCCTCCGCAGCGAAATGCGGTGCGCAGGATACGTCAATGCGTCAGCTTGGCATAGATGGTAACGTGGCGAGGCTGGCCAGAGCGGTGCAGGCACGGGGTCGCCGAGAAGAGCAAGCACAGGGGTGCTTGACGGTACATTGAGCACGCGGTGGGAGCATGTCCGGCGATTCTGCCGCTCTTGACGGCCGCAGTGGTTTATTCACGGATAGGTCGGGCTAGCAGGCTGTCGGACTTGGTCATAAAAGTCCAACAGGCTGTTGGGGAAGGTCTGAACAATTCGACAGAGTAGCATTTATATAATCGTAAATTATTGATTTTATTATATTTTATGTCCCGACTACAGGATTAATCAGAGGTTCCTTAGAGCCGGAATAGGAACAGCGCCGCATGAGCGATCTCGCCCAAGAAAGTTGTGAGGGGACGATGGAGGCCGGTGCCGCGATGGTGGGGCCGAAGCTACCATTCGCGTTTGCGAGGCGCTTCGGCGTCGCCATCACCGACGCCGACCTGGGGCCTGGGCGGCTTGAAATGGTAAGCCGGGGTCCGCCGTCACTAACCACGCTTGCGGAAGTGAAGCGGCATACCGGCGGGCGCTTGCAGCTTCGTATCGTCGCGGAGGACGAATTCGAGCAGGTATTGACCGCGGTCTATGCGGGGGACGCCTCCGGTGCCCGGCAGATGGTCGAGGACATGGGTGACGAACTCGACTTGGCCAGCCTCGCCGATTCGGTGCCGGAGACCGAAGACCTTTTGGAGCAGAGCGACGACGCGCCCATCATTCGGCTAATCAATGCGCTGTTGACCGAGGCCATCCGCGAAAATGCCTCGGATATCCACATCGAAACGTTCGAGAAGAACCTGGCGGTGCGTTTTCGTGTCGATGGCGTGATGCGGGAAATCGTGCAGCCCAAGCGTGAATTGGCCCCGCTCCTGGTATCCCGTATCAAGGTGATGGCAAGGCTCGACATCGCCGAGAAGCGCATACCCCAGGATGGACGGATTGGATTGCGTATCGGTGGGCGAGAGGTGGATGTGCGGGTTTCCACCATGCCTTCGAGCAACGGCGAGCGCGTCGTCCTGCGGTTGCTCGACAAGCACGCCGGTCGCCTGACGCTGCCGAATCTGGGCATGTCGGATACCGATCTGGCGCGTATCCGCGATGTGGTGCATCGCCCGCACGGTATCTTTTTGGTCACCGGCCCCACCGGCTCCGGCAAGACAACGACTTTGTACGCGTCGCTTTCCGAGTTGTCGACTCGCACCATCAACATTCTTACCGTCGAGGATCCGATCGAATATAACCTGCCCGGAATCGGCCAAACCCAGGTGAATATCAAAGCGGATATGACGTTTGCCCGGGGCTTGCGAGCGATTCTGCGTCAAGACCCCGATGTCGTGATGGTGGGGGAAATTCGCGACCTCGAAACCGCGGAGATCGCGGTGCAGGCGAGCCTCACGGGCCACTTGGTGATGTCCACCCTGCACACCAACACGGCGATTGGCGCCGTCACGCGCCTGATGGATATGGGCGTGGAACCGTTCCTGTTGTCGTCGAGCCTGGTGGGCTGTTTGGCGCAGCGTTTGGTGCGCATGCTCTGTACCGATTGCCGCCGCCAGCGGCCGGCGACCCAGGTGGAATTGGATTTCCTGCGGGAAGGCTCGACTATCGTCTTCGAGGCCCAGGGCTGCGAGGCTTGCGGCCATTCCGGCTACCGGGGGCGTACCGGTATCTATGAATTGGTTGTTATTGATGAGCACATGCGCCAACTCATTCACGACCGGGCGTCGGAGCGGGCACTGGTGGGTCAGGCGCGTCGTTTTTGCCCAAGCATCCGTGATGACGGCAAAAGCAAGGTGCTGGCCGGGGTCACCTCCGTTCAGGAAGTGCTGCGGATTACACTCGAAGAGTGACGCGCGCCGACCGGAATACCCGCAAAAGGGAATGATATCGATGAGTTGACAGAACCCAACAGGCGGTAGTTTTCTGCCACTAAGGGCTCAACATATAGTGGTATATCAACTTATGTATATAAGTCCCCAACAAAAGTGTCTTAAAGAGGGTGCTGCGACGCGGAACTTTCGCCACGGGCTGCCAGGCACTTGGTGTTTTCGCTGCGGTTGCCCATTTGGCTATGTTCATTCGCGAACTGGCTGGATGGCGGGCGACAGGTAGAGTTCTTCCGGCACGTATCGATGGCCGCTTTCGAGTACATAGCGCTTGACGCGCGCGGCAAGCGGTGCAAGGGTGTTCTGGAGGCCGACAATGTGCGCCAGATCCGGCAGTTGTTGCGCGACCAGGGGCTGGCGCCGCTCGATGTAAACATTGCCGCCCAGTCGGTCGCGCGTACCGGCCGTAAGCCGCTGTTCTCGTTCGCTCGGAGCCTGGCCGGGCTGGAGCGGGTTCTCATCACCAGGCAACT
Organism: Pseudomonadales bacterium; assembly: GCA_965116165.1. Classification (GTDB taxonomy): domain Bacteria; phylum Pseudomonadota; class Gammaproteobacteria; order Pseudomonadales; family Azotimanducaceae; genus Azophilus. The sequence continues at coordinate 395,457 of OZ220484.1, forward strand.
CGCCACCCTGGTCGGTGCCGGATTGCCGATTGAGGAAGCGCTTAATGCCGTGGCGCGGCAGTCGGAAAAGCAGCATGTGGTTGCCTTGGTCATGGGCGTGCGCAGCCGGGTTTTGGAAGGGCGCTCGTTGGCGCTGAGCCTCGGCGACTTCCCTTCGAGTTTCAACGCGCTTTACTGTTCCTCCGTCGCGGCCGGGGAGCAGTCCGGCTACCTCGACCGGGTGCTGGACAACCTGGCCAACTACATCGAGCGTCAGTTCCAATCGCAACGCAATGTGCAGATGGCGCTGATGTATCCCATTATCCTGTTCGCCCTGGCGGTGTTGATTGTGGGTGCGCTCATGGTCTATGTGGTGCCCGATATGGTTCGGGTGCTGGAGAACATGGGACGCGAGCTGCCGGTCATTACCCGCTTCCTCATCGACGCCTCCGAATTTACCCAGGCGTGGTGGTGGGTCATGCTGGGCGCTGCGGGCGTCGGTATTTTTGGCATCCGGTCACTGCTTCGCCAAGAGCCGATCCGGCTTGCCTGGGACCGCCAGAAATTGCGTCTGCCGCTGGTCCGGCGCATCACGCGCAGCAGCAACGCCGCCCGCTATGCCAACACGCTCAGCATCCTGAACGGCAGCGGCGTGCCCTTGGTGGAAGCCATGCGCATCGCCAGCGAGGTGGTCTCCAATGCCTGGTTGCGGCGGCGGCTTGGCGATGCGACTCGGCGGGTCAGCGAGGGTGCCAGCTTGCGCATGGGGCTAGAGGGGGTCGGTTATTTTCCGCCGATGCTGCTGCACATGGTCGCAAGCGGCGAGTCTTCCGGCGAACTCGACGCCATGCTCGATCGTGTGGCGGCCTACCAGCAGGCCGAGGTGGAGCGTGTTGTCTCCACCCTGGTCACACTGCTGCAACCGCTTATGCTGTTGTTTATGGGCGGGCTGGTTATGTTCATCGTTATGGCCGTGCTGTTGCCCATATTGAACATGAATCAACTTATGTGACGGACGCGCGAATTCGACCATGAGCGCGAGCGGCCCTGCCCACCGAACGAACAGCCCAATTGCCTTGGCGCGGTACGATTGCCTTAGTCATATATCTGGTCTAGCCTGCTTGTCCATGCATCAAGTCGGTGTTCATCGGACAAAGACCCATCTCTCCCGACTGCTTCGGCTGGCAAGCGCCTGGGAGATCGTCATCAAGTACGCCCGGGGCAAGCTATGGCCTCCCGATCCTCCCGTGGTCTATGTTCCTGAGGGCATGCGGGCCAACGGCGTTCGTGCCCTGCCGATAGCTCAGGCCCACGCACTCGCCGTCGTCGCTCTGCCGCCGCACCACCGCGACCCCTTTGATCGCTTGGTGATCGCTCAGGCCCGAATAGAAGATCTAACGCTGGTGACCGCCGACCCGGCGATCGAACGTTACGATGTGCCCTTGATCCGCGTGTGACAGACTTGCGCATGGCAAGCCTCAACACCCTGTAATGCCTCAACCCAACGTGCCTTGTGGCGGCCGTTTAACTTGGCAGGCGCTCATGTAGATGGTCCAGATCAATCTCGAGTGTATTCAGGATATGAGTGCGCGTCACCTCGGCGGCCGCATCGACATTGCGAGACAGCGCCGCTTGGTAAATTTCCCTATGCTCTCCCGCCACATCCCGCGCGTCGGCAATTTGCGCGGCCAAATGCCGATACCGACGGTGTAAATCGAAAATCCCCTCTCGGAGGCGCTGCAACCACGGAGAATTACAGGCCGCAACGAGTGATTCATGAAAGGTCCGGTTCCGCCTTTCCCACTTGTTGAACTCCGCCTGCCGATTTTCCTCAACATTGCTCAGGCTATGAAAGGCGGCCACAAGCGACGACTCCCATTCCTCATCACCCAATTCGATGCTGCGGCGGACCGCTTCTGTCTCAAGTAGAACCCGTGTATTGGTGATATCGATGAGATCTTCCTTGGACATCGCGGCAACCCTGAAACCCTGCTGCCCTGTGGCAGTAACAAAGCCATCCGCCGCGAGCCGGCTGAGCGCTTCCCGAATTGGGCTTGTGCCGATTTCAAACTCATCACTTAGCGAACCAACAACAAGACGCGCCGATGGTACCTTCCGACCTTCAATGATTTCGGCACGTAGCCGCTGGTACGCAGATTCACTTTTAGTCGGTGAGCCCTGCGGCATGGCAACTCTTCCCAAAACCTCAATTGTTGGTCAAAAACGGGTTGTTTGTAAATACCCGATCCCTCTCCGAATTGAGGCTGGCCAGAACCGCCAAGTACTCCGCTTTATGGTGTTTAATTTTCAAGTTATTGATTTAAATTGAAAAATTCTGGCTCTGCATAGTGGTCTCAAGGTCGGAAAGGGGTGCTTGATCTGAGTAATAAAATCGATTTTAATTCCCAAAGTCGATGAAATGAGAAAAAATCGATTATCGTCGTATCGCACTTAGGGAGAGCGATGCATGCGGACCATCCTTAGAGTTGCGCTGTGGGCCTTTTGTGGATTGAGCCTCATCGCCTGTGAAGCCCCGCTGGATCTGAGTGGTGTGGCCGCTGAGCGGAATAAACCGATACAGCGGTTCGACATGTTTCAGGCGATTGCCGCCACCGAAGAACGCATCGCGGCGGTCAGTTCGTCGGGCGCGGTACTGCTGTCGGAGGATTATGGCGACACTTGGACGCGCGAGGATCTCAATGGGGCGCCGGCGCTTATCGACCTTGCGGCCTGTCCCAACGGTGGCTTGCACGCGCTCGACAGCCTGCGTGGCATTTGGAGTCTGTCGGGCGAAGCAAGTACTTGGGAAAGGTCTTCGATCGACACGATTGAAAACCTGTTGTCCATAAGCTGCACACCGGCGAATGATCTCTGGATAGGCGCGAGTTTCGGCACCACCTTTGTCAGCCGCGACGCCGGCGACACCTGGCGGGAATGGTCGTTGAACGATGACCTGCAGATAACGGCAATCGATTTCGTCGACGCCGACACGGGATTCGCGGTCGGCGAGTTCGGCACATTCCTAAAGACCACGGATGGTGGTATGACATGGCGGCGCGGCAATGCTCTACCCAATGAGTTCTACTCGATGGCGGCCGAGTTCATCGATGAATCGCGGGGCTGGGTGGGTGGCCTCGACGGCGTCATCTGGCAGACGGACGACGGCGGCGAGACATGGGAGCGTGGGCAGTCACCGAATAAGGCGCCCATCTATGGCGTCGTCGCAAATCGGGAGACCGTTGTCGCCGTCGGCGAAGGCGGCACGGTCGCCCAACTGCATGCCGACGGCTGGACTGTGCTCGATATTAGGCCGCCGCTGCTTGCCTACCTGCGCGGTATCCGCCTACTCCCGGATGGCGATGTCCTCGTCGCGGGCGGCGGCGGTACGTTGTTGCGTATTCCGCTCACCAACGCGACAGCATCGAGATCCTGACGATGAGGCAAGATAGCGCAATTGGTCGCTACTTCCGCAGCGTTGAGGAATTCGTCTTCTATCATCCGAAGGCGTTTCTCGGGGTGATTCTGCTTGGAACCGTTTTTTTCGCTTCGCGTGTTCCATATCTACAGATGTATTCAAATTTTGCGGACCTGCTGCCCCAGCAACATCCTTATATCCAGCTACATAACGAAGTGAAGGACAGGTTCGGCGGCGCCAATAACGTGATCATGGCTGTCGCCGTCGACGAGGGTGATATTTTCAATAACGAAACGCTCGCGAAAATACATCGCCTGACGCAGGGCGTCGACGAGCTTCCGGGCGTCAACCACAACCTGGTTCGCAGCCTCACCCACCGAACGGTTCGAAAAACATGGCTGACCGAAGTGGGCAGCATAAATTCGGAGCCCTACTACGATCCGCTGTATCCAGAGATGACGGCGGAGCGTCTTGAGCAACTGCGCAACGACGTCAAGGCCAACCCCGCCGTGTACGGGCTGCTCGTGTCGCCCGACCTCAAATCCGCCCTAATAAAGGCGACGTTCAACGAGGGCCAGCTCAACTACGAGGATATCTTTCGTCAACTCGGGGAGTTGAAAGAGGAGGTAGGGCAACTGCGGGTAAGGGAGGCCGCGCCGGGCGTTCGGATCTATGCTACCGGCCAACCCGTGTTGATGGGTTGGGTGTACAGCTACCTGTCGCAAATTCTGCACATTTTGTTCCTGACGATAGCGGTGTTGCTTATATTGCTCGTCCTGTACTTTCGTCGCCGCACCTATGGCGTCTTGCTGCCGCTCATCGGTGTCATGATTTCCGCAACCTGGGGTCTTGGTATTGTTTCGCTGCTCGACTTCAACCTCGACCCGCTGACGCTCGTCATCCCATTCCTCATAACGGCGCGGGCGATGTCGCATGGCATTCAACTGGTCGAGCGCTACTACCACGAGGTGCCGTTCGCCAAGGACAATCACGACGCGGCGCGCAGAACGTTCGAGACACTGTTTCGCCCAGGCACGCTCGGCATCGTCTCGGACGCTGTGGGGCTGCTGCTGATTTCCCTTGGCTCTTCGCCAATCAATGTCAAACTGGGGATCTACGCGTCCATTTGGGCAATTAGCGTAATCCTCACGGTATTGATCGCCGTGCCGCTTGTGCTGTCGCTGTTACAGAAAGCAAAATCCGATGTCGCAACCAATGACGCGATAAAGGTGGCGGGCGGTGTTTTCGCTTCCGTTTCCAACTTCGTAAGCCAACGCGCCGGGGCACGTGCGCTGCTTGTCACCGCCGTGGGCATCTACCTCGTTGGCGGATTCCTCAGTTCCCTCGTGCAGGTGGGCGAGTCCGAACCCGGCTCTCCAATCCTCTATCCCGACCATGACTACAACGTATCGTCGAAGCACATCAACACGAACTTTCCGGGCTCGGAGGAAATGTACATTGTAGCCCGCACGAGTGAACCTGGCGGCATGAAGCGCCCCGAAGTTCTACGTGCACTGAGTGGTTTCCAGCGACATATGCTGTACGACCCGGAACTCGGCGGCACAGTTGGCCTTCCCGACATAGTCAAGCAGGTCAACCGGATTCTACACAACAGTGATCCACGTTGGGCGCTGATACCCGATGAGGCAAGCTATGTTGGTGGCCTGTTGTTTGCGTTCATGGCGTCGAGTCCGATACCGGGCGCGCTGAAGGAATTCGTCGACACCGATGAACAAACGGCGAACATGGTGTTCTTCTATAAGGACCACAGAGGCGAAACGCTACGACGTGCCATCCACCGCGCGAGAGAATGGATCAACGATCCGGCGAACCGGGTGGAGGGTCTCGAGTTGATTCCCGCCAGTGGTCCAATCGGCGTCACCGCGGCCATCAACGAAGCGGCGTTTCAAAGCAACATGGTCATCATCCCCGCGGCGATGGCACTGATCTTCCTGTTCGTGACCATGTTCTATTGGTCGCTGCATGCCGGTTGGCTGATGTTTCTCGCGATGACGTTCTGCACCGTGGCAACCTATGCCTACATGGGACTCAGCGGCATTGGCATCAACGTCAATACCGTGCCGATCATTGCTGTCGGCATTGGCGTCGGCATCGACTACTCGATTTATATGATGGATCGAATACGAGAAGAAACGTCGCGCGCGGCCGGGGATATCCACGCCGGTAGTCAGCGCGCAATCGTGACAACCGGCAAGGCCATTTCATTTACAGCGATGTCTCTGATTGGCGGCGTGGTGATGTGGGTATTCGTATCCGACCTGCGCTTCCAGGCAGACGCGGCCCTGCTGCTCGTCGTTATGCTGATCCTAAATGCGCTTGCGGCGGTATTCCTGGTGCCCGCTTGGATCGCGACATTCAAACCGAGATTCATCACGCGAGCGGAAATCGTCCGCGGCCGCGACTCCGAATATGCTTTCGAATGAGGAGGCCGCGGCAATGGCGACTGGGACAGCCCGGGCATGAGAACGAAAACGAGATAAAAAGCAACCACCACATGGGAGAACTTTGCATGACTACCCTGAGAAACTTCGACGGTCAACTGGCGTGGGCCGGATACTTGTTGCTCTGCTGTGCCACAGCACTCGCGCAAGGATCTGGCTGGGATACGGCGGGATTCGTTGAAAACGCGACATTCAACCGCCAAGATGCCGGACTCGCAAAGTCCCGCGTAACGGCGCAATTCGAATTCAGCAAGGATTATGGCGGCGGCGGTGTTTTTTCGAATATCAGCATCGGCGGCACACTGCGCGCGACCTATGATGCCGTCTATGACCTAAACGACGATGAGTTTGGCGACAAGGCGGGCGGTCCAAGGAGCTTCGAGAACTTCGGCAGCACGACCGCCAAAGCGTTATTTGGTGGGATTTCCTCACCCTGGGGCGCATCAATACTGGGCAACGGCGGCGAGGCGGCGGGCAATCCGATTCCTCCGGGATTTCTGTTCGACGTCAATGCAAATCCCAATGCGGGCCTCTTGGTCTTGGGAGAGGCGTTTCATGGTCCGCAAGGCGGCGTGACCTTCGGTGTCCCTGTGCGACCCTGCGATGTGGATCCACGCGGCTGCGGCCTTAAGGATTATATGGATGCGGACACCGACGAACTTCGATTCCCGGAATTCAATGATCGTCTGGATTTCATTCGTGAACTGTATCTCGAAGGGAGCATTCCAACGAGTTCGGGCGATGAGTGGTCATTCAGGATTGGCAAGCAGCAGGTCGTTTGGGGGCGGACCGATCTTTTTCGTGTGCTCGACATCATCAATCCCGTCGACTTTGCCCGCCACAATATCTATGACGAACTCGAGGACATCCGCATTCCGCAGTGGATCCTAACAGCGGAATATCGCATGGGCGCGACCGCGCTGTTCGACGACATCAACCTGCAATTCGTCTGGAACTTCGACGAGTTCCGCCCGAACAACCTGGGGCAGGGCGGCTCGCCATACGCAATTCTTGACGCGGGCTCGTTCTTCCGCGCGATGAACAACTGCTGGGAGAACGGCTGCACCGTGTCCAATTTCGTTCCGGCGGCGGCGATCGGCCTAACGACCGATCCCGGATTGATTGCCGCGGACTTCGCTCCGGGCGTTATCGGGATACGGCGGGTCAACCTACCGAATTGGAAGCCGTCAAACACACAGGGCGGCGTGAAACTCGAAGGTGTATTCAAGGGCATCGGGTTTTCGTTCAACTACTACCACTTCTTTCAGCAGTTGCCGGTTTTACGGGGCGGCATCCCGGCGATGAACCCGTTTACGGGCGAAATACGGGCGTGGCCCTACCTGGTCGCCTTCGACATCGAGTTCCCCGAGGTCGATCTGTTCGGCGGTTCGCTCGACTTCTACGTGGATCCGATCAAAACCGTATTCCGCGTCGAAGCGACCTACACGACCGGTGAAGAAGTGGCAAACACATTGCGACCCGAACTGTTTTCGGAATCGGATATGTTCCGTTGGGTGTTGGGCGTTGATCGCAACACCTTCATCCCATTCCTGAACAGGAATCGAGCGTTCTTGATCTCGGCACAGGTGTTCGGTGAACACTTCCTTGATCACGAACTGCAACCCGGGACGATCCCGGGGACGGAAGTGGGTATCCCGAACTGGAAAGACAACTACACTGCGACATTGCTGATAAAGGGTTGGTACAAGTCCGACCGGCTTAGCCCCCAGATCATTTTGGCGCACGATTTCGAAGGCGGAACGACGGCCATTGCGCCATCGGTCGACTGGCTCATCACCGACAATTGGCGACTGATCATTGCCGCCAATATTAAGACCGGCGATGGCCTCAAGGATGAATTCGACGACTGCCGAAGCTGTAATCCGTTCCCGCCGTTTACGGCATCGCCGGGACAGGCCGCGCCAGGCTCGCTGGGACTCGGGGGACTGGAGCCGCTAGCTCGCTTTCGTGCCGGACCTCTCGGCATGGCCATTGAGGAAGACGAGTACCAGATCACGCTGCGGTATCGTTTCTAAGGGTCTAAGGGCAATTGAAATTCCTGAATGTACGGAGCAATGAAATGAAACCATCGATTACCTTGTTTGGACTGATGTTGGCGCTTGCCTCATTTGGGCGGGCAGCCGCCGCCACGGCTGAAGACGTTGACAATTCGTTCTATCCCTATAACGAAGGTGCGCCAAAGATAGAGGGCCTTGAGGCGGGTTCTGTTGTGAGTGCGGCCAATGTGGAAGCCGTCAAGGGTGCGCTGGATCCGGCCTTGTATCAACACGTCAAGGACGGTTGGCTTGAAATCAAGGTGGGTAAAACCACCTCGTTTGACTTGCATCCGAACTATGTCGAGGCGACTCGCAAGCACATCGGGGGGCCCGTGCTAGGCGCGGGCGGACTCGAGAACTTCGTTGCCGGCCGGCCGTTTCCCGAGGAGCCGGATGCGGACGATCCGAAAGCGGGCGAGAAGCTCGCCTGGAATTACAAGTATGGCTACAATTGGGGGGACAATGCCGCCATATATCCGTTCTACTGGAAATACCGCGACATGGAGTCGGGCAAGGTCGAACGAACACTCAAGTTCAATTTTCACTTCCTAAACTACAAACACCGGGTCAATCAGGAACCGGTTCCGGAATTCACGAATAATCCGTCGGATCTGTATCGGGGGATCTACGTGCAGGTGCTCGAACCGTTCGATGTCAAAAATACCCAGTTGTTGATCCATCGTTTCTCGGACGACGCCAAACGCGATAACTCGTGGTTGTACCTGGGTTTTCAACGCCGCGTTCGACGCCTTGCTTCCGGTCAGGTGACCGATTCGTTTCTCGGTGCGGATATCATGATCGAGGATTTCGAGGGCTACAACAATCGCATTTCGGATATGAACTGGAAGTATCTGGGCACAACAAATGTTCTGTTGCCATTCTATAACCACAATGAGATGGAGCTGTCGACCGAGTTTATTGAAGACGATGGTTACCAGTTCATTGCATTTGGTGGCAAGGGTGGTTGTTTTCCGAACATCACCTGGCAGTTGCGCAAGGCATATATCGTGGAATCGGATCCGGTCGATGACAATCATCCCATCAGCAAACGCATTCATTACATCGATGCGCAGACATTCACATTGCCGCGCACCCTGATCTACGACCGAAAGGGCGATTTATGGAAATCGTGGACAATCGGCCAAGCGCATCCAGATCATCATCTCCCGAAGAATAAGGGTAGTGGTGTTTCGATCGACGATAGCTTTTCGATGGTCGATGTGCAGGCGACCCACTGCACGACCGGCCAGTTCAAGGGCCAGGTCGATCCAGCTCTGAATCCGGCGAGCTTATTCACGGTGCAGAACATGCGCGCCAAGGGCCGTTGATCAAACAGTGGAAACAAACATGTCGCGCACGGCATTGAGCATCTACTACAACTTTAGAAGTCCGTATTGCTATTTGGCTTCGAAGAGCATGTTCAGCCTGCTCGACGAGTTCAATGTGACCTTGGACTGGTGCCCGCTCGGTTCCTGGGCCGGCCGCTCATCGCCAGAGCAAGCGAAAACGAAGATGCCGCTAGCGCGACAGGATGTCGGGCGCTGGTGTAGGCGACTCGACATTCCATTCAACCCACCGCCGAAGGAAACGGAACCGACACGCGCCGGCGCTGCCTCTACGTTCGCACACGAACAAGGGAGGCTGCGCGAGTACCTCGTCGCGGTGATGCACGAGGAATGGGCGAATGGCCGGAACATCTCGGATGACGACCTGTTGCGCGAAGTAGCGAAAGAAGTCGCTCTGGATCCCGCGTTGCTTATCGCGGCCGCCGACGATCCGGCCCGGCGTCGAATCCTGACCAATAACTGGAAAAAGGCACAAGATGTCGGCGTTGTTGGTGTGCCGACATTTGTCGTCGGCGATCAGATATTCTGGGGCAATGACAGAATCGATTTCGTCGCGGAGCACCTGAGAGAATTGGGACTCGGGCGGCAGTGATGAAGCTGTACTACAGAGCGGATTGCCCGTTTTGCTGGAAAGTCCGGATCGCCCTCCACGAACTCGATCTTTTCTATGCATCCGAGACCGTTACGCTCGGAGAGTGCCATCCAGTTGTCGCTGAACTGAATCCAAAGGGCACCGTGCCGATTCTGGTCGACGGAGACCTCGTGCTTTGGGAGTCGTCGGTAATTGTGCAGTACCTGCAGGAAACCGATGCTCAAAGCCGCTTGCTGCCGCGGAATGGCAAGGAGCGGGCCGGGCTACGCATGCTCGCGCATTATTCGGACGCGGTTATTGGTCCGGCCCTGCGCGATACGATTTTTGAAAAGCGATCAAAGGACAAAGAAGAGTGGGACCAGGAACTGCTCCAGAGATCCGAGCGCGCATGGCGCAAGTGTCTTGCCTACCTCGAATCGCGCCTTGCTGGACATGGGGGTTTTAGCGCCGAGTTTAGTATTGCCGATTGCGCGTTGCTTGCGCGCTTCGGGCTTGCCGATCACTATGGTGTCGGGGTGAACACCGAACACCCGACCTTAAAAGCCTGGTACGAGCACATGCGGCGGCGGCGCGCGTTTATCGCTACGGAGCCGGAACGGCCGTGGCGGGTGTGACTGGAGACCGCAATATAATGGCTGGCGAAAAGACCAAGCCGACAAGACAGTATGTTCCGGATGTTGGTATCTATTACGTCCGAGTACTTGGTACGCGCCTCGATCGCTTCGTCGAATTCGAGTTCGCGATCAACGATCCCGATCAATTGATGGTGGAACTCATCATGCCGTTCCACGCATTTGAAGAGTTTTGCAGAAAATACGATGCCGTGGAACTGCCTCCCCGCAATGGCGGTACGGAGAACGGAATGGAGCCTGGCCTCGACCAAATCTCGGATTTCGGAATGATGGAATATGGCGGGCCACATGTGACAGGCATCCGCAAGGAGAAAGTCAATGACGATTGATCTTAAAGCGGCGACACTGGAGCAAAGGCGGCAGACATTCGGGCACGTTGCACGCCGGCTAGGCGACAAAGCACCGACGCGTTACGACGAGGCGATGTACGACGTACAGCCGACCGACAATTTTCACTTTCGACCGTTCTGGGCACCGGAATTCGAACTCTACGACAAGAGTAGAACGGCAATTCAGATGGAGGACTGGTATGCGTTTCGCGATCCACGCCAGTTCTACTACGGCACCTATACGATCGCACGTTCGAATATGAATCAGGCGACGGAAAGGAACTTTGACTTTGTGCAAAAGCGTAACATGCTTGATATGTTGACGCCCGAGTGGCGGGACAAAACCGAGCTGTACCTGTTGCCGCTCCGACATTATGAGTGGGGGGCCAACATGAATGCCGGTTTGATCGCGGACTACGGATACGGTACCGCAATCACATCCGCGGCGGCCTTTAGCATGATGGACCGGCTCGGCAATGCACAGGTTCTGAGTCGTATCGGCCTCTTGCTCGATGGTGGTACCGGTGAGGCGCTGACGCGCGCAAAAGATAATTGGATCAATCACGAGGCGTTGCAGGGGCTGCGCGAAGTCGTCGAGAACTCGTTCGTCGTTGACGACTGGTTCGAAGTATTCATTGCCCAGTATTTGGCGTTCGACACCGTCGTTTTCGGATTGGTTTACGATCATATTGATTCAGAAGCGCAGAAGCATGGCGGCGTGGCGCTTTCCATGCTCTGCGAATTCCTTCTGGACTGGGACAGGGAACATCGTCGCTGGGTCGACTCGGTGGTCAAGATCGCGGTACGGGAGTCGGATGCGAATAAGGCCTTGCTGAATCGGTGGTACAAGAAGTGGAGTCGGCCGGCACAGGCGGCTGTGCGACCGCTTGCCAAGGAAATCCTCGGTTCCACGGGAGTCGCCGCAACGGAGAAGGTCGCCGAAAGGTCGGATTCGCGAGCTTGTGGGCTTTGCCTTGACGTATAGGAGTTGCAACATGTCAAACATCGTGTCGATAACACTCCAGGACAACGAAGACGCGAGGCCGATCATCGAGTCCATTGAGGAAGACAACCCAAAAGCTGTCGTGAACAGGATACCCGGCGCGGCGAAGATCGATTGCCCCAATCGAATGGTAATAAAGAGTTCCAGTGTTTCGGAAAAAATTGGGCGCGATTGGGATCCAATGGAAATACACCTGACGATCATATCCATGGCCGGTAATCTCGACGAAGATGACGAGGAACTCACACTCTCCTGGGGTTGAGAAACAGAGGTAGCGATTATGAAAGCAAAGAAATTGAGCCTGAAAGACCGTTACAGCCTAATAACTCGAGGGCTGGGCTGGGAAACGTCCTATCAACCGATGGACAGGGTCTTTCCGTTTGATCGGTTCGAGGGCATCAAAATTACCGACTGGGACGGCTGGGAAGACCCGTTTCGACTAACGATGGATGCCTACTGGAAGTTCCAGGCGGAGAAGGAACGAAAATTGTACGCAGTGCTGGATTCATTCGCGCAAAACAACGGTCAACTCGGCATCACGGATGCGCGCTATATCAATGCGGTCAAGCTATTCCTCACCGGCGTGTCTCCGCTCGAGTACCAAGCACATCGTGGATTCGCCCATATAGGTAGACATGTCCGCGGGGTTGGCCCGCGTGTCGCGGCACAGATGCAGTCGCTCGACGAGTTGCGCCATGTGCAAACACAGATTCACACAATCAGCCACTACAACAAGTACTTTGACGGAATTTCCGAGTACCGTCATATGCATGATCGTGTTTGGTATCTTTCGGTGCCGAAATCGTTCTTCGATGATGCCATGACGGCGGGTCCGTTTGAGTTCATGACGGCGATCTCTTTTTCATTTGAGTACGTGTTGACGAACTTGTTGTTTGTGCCGTTCATGTCGGGTGCCGCTCATAATGGTGATCTAGCGACCGTAACGTTCGGGTTTTCGGCCCAGTCCGACGAGGCTCGGCACATGACACTTGGAATCGAGGTGGTCAAGTTCCTGCTTGAGCAGCATCCCGACAATGTGTCGATAGTACAAAAGTGGATCGATAAATGGTTCTGGCGCGGCCACCGCCTGCTTGGCCTGGTCGCAATGATGATGGACTACATGTTGCCGAAGCGCATCATGTCCTGGAAGGAAGCTTGGCAAATCTACTTTGTCGAAGCGGGCGGCGCACTGTTCAACGACCTGGCTCGATACGGTATTCGCCCGCCGAAGCATCATGAGATCGCAACGGATGAAGCCGAGCACATCTCTCATCAGAACTGGTGCATCTTTTACCAGTACACACATGCCGCAGCCTTCCACACCTGGCTGCCGGATGAAGGGGAAATGGAATGGTTGTCGGAGAAATATCCGAACACATTCGACCAATACTATCGGCCGCGCTTCGAGATGTGGGGTGGGATGGCGCGCGAAGGCAAGCGCTTTTACAACAACGCATTGCCGCAGCTCTGCCAGATATGTCAGATTCCGATGGGATACACGGAACCCGGCGATCCAACGACGATTTGCTTTCGTGATTCCGAGTACAAAAGCATGCGCTATCACTTCTGCTCGGACGGCTGCAAGGACATCTTCGACAACGAGCCCGAGAAGTACGTGCAAGCCTGGTTACCGGTGCATCAGATATTCCAGGGCAATTGCGGCGGTACCGATCTCAAGGATGTGCTGAAATGGTATCACTTGGACGATGGCAACGACAATTTGGATTACGTCGGATCACCCGACGAGAGGCTGTGGCGGGAGTGGCAGAACCGCCGTAACGCAGTAGCAGGATAAGGAGCAGTCGATGGCGGTAGTTGCGTTGGAAAAACGCTACATAGGGCAAGTTCTGGATCGTGAGGAGAACTTCAACGGCAATCGAGTCCTGTATCTCCACTGGCAAGATCACCTGATGTTCTGTACCGCGACCGCGTTTCCACTACCCCCGGATATGCCCTTTGGCGTGGTATTGAGTGAGATTATTCCGACGTATTACTCAGCGCATCCGGATTTTTCCGAAGTCGATTGGGAAAAGGTCAGGTGGACGCTAGACGGCAGGGAATTTACACCGGATCCGGAGAAGACACTCGACGCGATGGGTGTGCGACACAAGTCGCTGATTCGTTTCGTCACACCAGGCCTCAGGGGCTATAGGAACAGATACAGCTAAGACACGGGTCATGAGCTATTCCGTCACCATCGAACCACTAGGAGAAACCATCGAGGTCGGGGAAAACCAGACGATCCTCGACGCATGCCTTCGCCAAGGTATTTACCTGCCGCACGCCTGCGGCCATGGTCTGTGTGGAACATGTAAGGTGGATGTACTCGAAGGGGAGGTGAGTCATGGCGATGCGTCGTCGTTTGCGTTGATGGACTTTGAGCGCGATGAAGGTACGACCCTCGCCTGCTGTTGTCATCCGCTCGAGGATATTGTTATCGAGGCGGACATTGAAGAGGATCCGGACGCAAAAAATCTGCCTGTGCGGGACTTCAGCGGTACAGTCAAACGCATCGTCGATTTGACGCCAACGGCAAAGGGGGTGTTCATTCAAGTTGAGCACGACTGTATCGAGTTCCAAGCGGGACAGTATATTTATCTGAAGATTCCAGGCTGCAAGCATCCACGCGCGTTCTCGCTGGCCAACGCGCCTTCCGAAAAAAAAGTGATCGAGCTCAACATACGGCATGTCCCGGACGGCAAAGCGACCTCGTACATCCACAACGAGCTCCAAGAAGGCGATCGCGTCGAGGGCTCGGGACCATACGGGCGGTTTTTTGTGCGTAGTTCGGCAGATGCAAATCATCTATTCCTAGCGGGTGGGACTGGGCTCTCGAGCCCGAAATCGATGATTCTCGACTTACTCGAGATCCGCGACACGCGTGCAATCACGCTTATATACGGTGCCCGCAATCTTAGTGAGTTGTACTACGACGAATTGTTCCGGAAATTGGCCGACGAACACGAGAATTTCACTTATATTCCCACACTTTCGGAGCCGGGCGACGACGACTGGACGGGCACGACCGGCTTTGTCCATGAGATCGCCACAGAGCAGTTTGGTGGCGATTTCCAAAAGCACAAAGCCTACATGTGCGGCCCACCGCCGATGATCGATGCCTGTATTACCGCATTGATGCGTGGTCGTTTGTTCGAAAAGGATATGTATATGGAGCGCTTTTTTACGGCGGCCGATTGTGCCGAGGACTCGAAAAAAAGTCCTCTATTCAGGCGAATCTGAACGGCCTATGACAACCCATCGAATCAATATCGAGAACACCGGCGATACAATCCTGTGCCCCGATGACGTACCCGTATTGACCGCCATGATCACATTAGGTCGTCGCGGTATACCGGTTGGGTGTCGGGGTGGTGGCTGTGGGGTCTGCAAAGTGCAGGTGACCGGGGGCGACTATCGCTGCCGAAAAATGAGCCGCGCTCACGTAAGTTTCGTAGAAGAAGCGAAGGGCTTTGCATTGGCATGTCAAGTGGTGCCGAAAAGCACTTTGACACTGCGGGTCGCGGGCCCTTTGCGGAACAATATCCTTAGAAGTAAAAATCAGGCTCTCGCGGATTATTGGCGGTCGGCGGTTCGCGAGAGGACGAAATGCGGAGGCGCAACTTGATTTATGCGGCAAAGCAATTGACATAGGAGATGAGCTAATGGCTATCACAGGTGTTATGCGCCCTGGATATATACAAATTCGAGTGCTGAATATGGAGGACGCATTACGTCATTATTGCGATTACATGGGTTTGGAGAAAGTTGGCCAAGAATCGGATGGTCGTGTGTATTTGCATGCATTTGATGAATTCGACCGGCATAGCGTGATACTGCGTGAGACCGATCAAGCTGGCTTGGACATGGTCGGTTTTAAAGTCGACGAGGACGCAACACTCGATAAATTGCAGAAAAAAATGCAGGCTTCTGGTTATGTCGTCGAACAAATAGCTGCTGGCGAACAGCCCGGGATTGGTCGTAAAATCTGGATCGAAGCTCCCACCGGCCACACCCTGGAATTTTATGCCGATATGGAACGGTCGGAAAACGGGCCTATGACCGATAACCCCGATATCTGGCGCCGAGAACCTCGCGGTATGCGCATTATCCGCTTCGACCATTGTCTATTGTACGGGCCGGACATCGAAGGCGTGCACAATTTATTTACCAAGATACTGGACTTCAAATTGACTGAGCAGGTTGTTGCCGGCGACGGCGAAACCCAGATCGCGGCGTTCTACAGTTGCAGCAATAAAGCACACGACATCGCCTTCGTTCGCCATCCGGAACCCGGCAAATTCCACCACGCCTCGTTTCTCCTGGATAGCTGGGCGGATGTCGGCAATGCCGCGGACATTATGGCGCGCTACAACGTCAAAATCGACATCGGACCGACGCGCCACGGCATCACCCGCGGGCAGACGATATATTTCTGGGATCCGTCGGGTAACCGCAACGAGGTGTTTTGCGGCGGCTACCAATTCTATCCCGATGCTCCGGTGCGACAATGGGACGAAGAGCAGGTCGGCAAAGCAATCTTCTACTACGAGCGCGCGCTCAACGAGACCTTCCTTCCGGTAGTGACGTAATGCAAAATTCTCAAAACAACTACCCGGAGGTGCGGCACTTCATAAACGGCAGGAATGTTGCGTCGGTAGGAGGCAAGTCCTATCAGAACATTTCGCCCGTTACAAACGAGGTGATCAGCAACGTTCACGAAGCTGGTCGTGCGGAGGTCGATTCCGCGGTCGCGGCCGCACGCGCAGCGCTCTCGGGTCCGTGGGCGAAACTGTCGGTTACGGAACGAGGCGAGGTGTTGCATCGCATCGCCGAGGGCATCATGGCGCGCTTCGATGAGTTCTTGCAGGCTGAATGCCTTGACACCGGCAAACCCATATCGTCCGCACGCAAGATTGATATTCCACGGGGCGCAGCGAACTTCAAGATGTTTGCGGACCTGATCAAGAACGTGGCGGACGAAGCGTTTCGTACGGCAACGCCAGACGGTGGAGGTGCGGTCAATTACGGAGTCAGAAGTCCAAGGGGTGTCATTGGCGTTGTATGCCCATGGAACTTGCCGTTGCTACTCATGACCTGGAAGGTTGGCCCCGCGCTTGCCTGCGGTAATGCCGTTGTGGTCAAACCGTCCGAAGAAACGCCGACGACGGCCACGCTTCTCGGCGCAGTCATGAACGAGGCTGGTGTACCGCCCGGCATTTACAATGTTGTCCATGGCTTCGGGCCGGACAGTGCGGGTCAGTTCTTAACCGAGCACCCAGATGTCGATGGCATTACGTTCACCGGTGAAACGCGCACAGGCGAGATGATCATGCGGGCAGCCGCAAAAGGTGTCCGCCCGGTTTCGTTTGAACTCGGCGGTAAGAATCCCGCCATCGTATTCGCGGATTGCGATATCGACAAGGCCATAGAGGGCACGACGCGGTCGGTGTTCGCCAACTGTGGCCAAGTTTGTCTCGGTACCGAACGTGTGTACGTCGAACGGCCGATTTTCGACGAGTTCGTCGCTCGCCTAAAGGTGGCGGCGGAGAATTTGACACTCGGTCCACCGCACGACGAGAAATCGGATATTGGGCCGCTGATCTCGCAGCATCATCGCGATAAAGTGCTCGGCTATTACACCCAAGCCGTTGCGGAAGGTGCCACGGTGGTCACGGGTGGCGGGGTGCCTGAAATGCCCGGGGCACTGGCTAATGGCGCCTGGGTGCAACCGACAATCTGGACCGGGCTCGACGACGGCGCGGCCATAGTGCGCGAGGAAATCTTCGGCCCATGCTGTCATATCGCCCCGTTTGACGATGAGGCGGAAGTCGTTGCCCGCGCTAACGATACAAGATACGGTCTTTCCGCAGCGGTCTGGACGGAGAGTACGTCGCGCGCCCATCGTGTGGCAGAACAGCTTAATGTCGGTATCGCTTGGGTTAATAGCTGGTTCCTGCGGGATTTGAGAACCTCATTCGGTGGTGCGGGGCGTTCTGGCGTCGGTCGCGAGGGCGGCGTGCATGGGCTTGATTTTTACACGGAACTCAAGAATGTTTGTGTCAAGTTCTAGCGACCCGCCGCAAAAGCCCCACCGCACTCGAACGACGATGCATCCCGGCGGCCCGCGTTGTCCTTCGCTCGAATATTCCCGATATTCTCGCTCCTCGTGCCTTGCCGGTCGGATGCCGCTTTTCGCCTGCCTCTCGGTGCGACGCGGGACTTGTGCCACGGGTCGCTAGCCCGACCTATTCGTGAATGAACGTAGCGAGGCCGACAAGAGTAGTGAAAGCACCGGGTGCGCGGACCAAAGTGCGCGCAGGCGTGCTTGACGGCACGTTGAGCACACGGTGGGAGCACGCCCAGTGCTTTCGCTGCTATTGACGGCCGCAGTAGTTTATTCATGAATAGGGTCGGACTAGGAATTAACGATGGGCATAGACCAGAGACAAATCGAGTCGGCGGCGGCAACGCTGCGGCGGGTTTACGAGACGCGCCAACCGGTCGAGCCCATCGCCGCCGATCTGGCCAATGCAACGCTTGACGACGCGTACGCGATCCAAAACCTAAACACCGAGCATTGGCTCGACAGGCAACGGGTGCTGGTGGGCCGCAAGATCGGCGTCACATCTCAGGCCGTGCAGTCGCAACTCGGTGTGTCACAGCCCGACTACGGCATGCTGTTCCTCGATATGGAGTACGGGGATCAAGAAGAGGTGCCGTTCTCGCGTATGATTCAGCCACGGATCGAAGGTGAGATCGGCTTTCGTATCGGCAAGGATCTGCACGATCCGAACATCGGGTTCAACGACGTTATCGATGCGATCGACTACGCGGTCGCGGCGATCGAAATCGTCGACAGTCGGATCGCGGATTGGAAAATCTCGATCATCGACACGATCGCGGACAACGCCTCTTCGGGTCTGTATGTCGTCGGTAGTCAACCCGTTCGGCTCAAGGACTTCGATCACCGATTGTGTGGGATGGTGATCGAACATCGTAACGAACCCGTATGCACGGGCGCGGGTGCGGCATGCCTCGGCAATCCGTTGACGGCTTGCTTGTGGCTTGCCCGCAGGATGGCGGAGGTCGGTCGTCCCTTGAGTGCCGGTGATTTCCTGTTGTCGGGTGCGCTGGGTCCACTGACCCCGGTCCAGGCAAACGAAACCTACGAGCTGCGCATTAATGGGCTGGGTTCGGTACGCGCGCGATTCGTCGAGGAATAGCAATGTCAAAACAAGGCCATGACCGAAGCGGGGAAACTGGCGCGACCGACCTCGCCGCAATCGCAAAAATCGTCGATGATGCCGCCCGTTATGCAACGGCGATCCCGCAGTTGTCGAAGACGGGGAACGAACTCAGTCTCGAAGAGGCCTACAGGGTACAAGAACTATCGGTTCAGCGACGACAAGAACGCGGCGAGCAGCTCGCGGGTATCAAGATGGGTTTCACCAGCCGCGCGAAGATGCAGCAGATGGGACTTTCGCAGATGATTTGGGGTTGCCTGACCGATGCGATGCGTGTCGAGGACGGCGGCGAGATAAGTTTCGCCAAATATGTGCATCCCCGTATCGAACCGGAGGTCGCATTCCTGATGAAGAGCCAGCTCTTCGGACCGGTCAGCGGCATGGAGGCGCTCAGCGCGGTGGAGGCGGTCGCTCCAGCGGTCGAAATCATCGATTCACGCTACGAGAACTTTAAATTTAATCTGTCCGATGTCGTTGCGGACAACTCATCGTCTTCAGGCTTCGTCGTCGGGCAGTGGCACTCGCCGGATACGGCTATCGACAATCTCGGTATGTTGCTCGAAATCAATGGCCGGCCGATCCAGATCGGTTCATCCGCCGCGATCCTCGGTCATCCGGTACGGGCGCTGGTTGCCGCGTCCCGTCTTGTCGAGAAAGCCAATTTAGCGCTCGAGCCGGGCTGGATCATCATGGCGGGTGGTGCGACGGCCGCCCATGCATTGAGTGTTGGGGACTGCGTGCGCAACTGCGTACAATCTTTGGGTACTCTCGGTTTTTGCGTGGTGGCCTAGTGATGGGACAGTTATGATGACATGCGCCCACTACTCTCCCAAACGAACGCCTGATCGGTGGATGGTGTCAACGGCACTTGGGAATAGGGGATCCCACAACCATTGTGCCGCCAAACGTTCGGGTGGCTTCACGTTGATTGAAATACTGGTGGTGGTGGTCATCATCGGTATCCTCGGCGCCGTCATCGTACCCAATCTGCTGTCGCGCCCCGATCAGGCGCGCATCACGGCGGCGGAGACGGACCTGCGCCAACTCGCCAACGCGCTCGACATGTATCGTTTGGACAACTTTCACTACCCCTCCACGGAACAGGGCCTTGATGCCCTCGTGCGCCGCCCGGCTGGTTTCCCGGAACCCAAAAACTGGAATCCCGATGGCTACATAAAGTCACTGCCCACCGATCCTTGGGGTTCCGCCTATGTCTACGAACGACGCAGCTCCGACTTCACGATCTTCTCGCTCGGCGCCGACGGAGTTGAGGGCGGGGAGGGCACGAATGCGGATGTTACCCTCGACGGGCAATAAGCCTCCGATCCCTGCAAGCTTGCAATCCGCACAAACCGCACATCGAAGTTCGAATGGTTTCACATTGTTGGAGCTGCTGGTGGTGCTGGTCATCTTCGCCATGCTGACGGGCACCGTGGTGCTCGGCTTTACCGGTGCCGACGAAGAGCAGAATCTACGCGGCATGGCGGAGAGAATTGGTGCGCGGGTCGAGTTGGCCCGACAGTACTCGTTGCAGCGCAATCGCGAGTGGGGGGTGTTCGTGGAGCGCGACGGATACCGATTCGCCGAATTGGATGTGCGGCAGGGGCAGTGGGTGGAACAGGCGTATCGGCCGTTTATTGCCGACGGTCCAACGGAGCGCATTGCCTTTCGCGTCGAAATCGAAGGCTTCGATCTTGAGCAACTGGGCGTTTCCGAGAAGGAATTGCCTAACATCATCGTTTTCTCAAGCGGCGAGGTCACACCCTTTAGGTGGTACTTGGAGCCCGCTTGGGAAACAGTGCCCTGGGTGGTATCAAGCGACGGTTTGTCCGAATCCCGCGCTGAGCGGGACAGTGACCGTTTATAGAATCCAGCGACACCGTTGTCGCATTGCGTCAACAGTTCCCGCTAGCAGCCAATGGCGGAAGTATTGAAAGTTCTTTCCCATTCAATTTAAATGAATTGATATCAATTACTTGTAGACATTTTATTAGAGCATTTCGATTTCTGGCACAAGGATTCGGTGGTGCATCAATTTGACTTTTCGGATTCCGCCGAGCCAAGGCCCGCACACTGTTCGACTCGTGCAAGTGTCAAACTGATGCAGCATCAAGGATTCACCCTGTTGGAAATGTTGATCGCCCTGGTTGTCATTGCGGTGGTCGGGCTCGCCATTTCGACGGCTGTCGGCAACATGGTCGGGCAAACCCACGGCCTTGAACGCCGCTTGGTTGCCCATTGGGTGGCCGAAAATCATCTGGTGCGCCTACGGCTTGCCCGTATCGCCAATACCGACGCCCTGGCGACCGGCCGGGATACCGAGCGGGTACGCATGTCCGGGCGTAATTGGCGTGTCGAGCGGGAGGTCGGGGAAACCACCCATCCCTGGCTGCGCCGGGTGGAGGTCGAGGTCTATGAGGTGACCGACGGCGATGACATAGGCCCTCTGGATACCCTGGTGGGCTTCCTCGGCCGCTATTGATGGGTGCCCCCGACGACAACCGTACTCTCCTTGCCGGCGCGGGGTTTGTTGCCGGTGTGTTGTCCGATCAGTTCGCTACCAAGCCAGTGCCGACGCCTCGGACCTTGGAAGCAAAATTGCCGGAGCATGATGGCGGTCATCGTAAACTCGGTTTCACCCTCATGGAAATGCTGGTTGCGTTGACCGTATTCGCCATCATTGGATTGCTCGGTGCGCAGTTGATGGGCCACACGCTGAGCAATCACGAGATTGTCGGCGAGCGCTCGAATCGGGTCGCGGAAGTACAGCGGGCGATGCTGGTTTTAAAGCGGGACATCATGCAGCTCACAGAACGTCCGATTCGGGATCTGCTTGGCGACAGCAGAGGCGCCGTACTCATCGGCAGCGACGGCCTCATGGAATTCTCGCGACTGGGTTGGCGCAATCCGCTGCGTCAACGACGTGCGGAAGTGCAGCGCGTCGCCTATGTCGTGAAGGACGGCGACCTCTACCGCGCCTGGTGGAATGTTCTCGATCGTGCGCCGGATTCGGAGCCGGCGATGCAACGGCTATTGACCGACATTGAGCAAATTGAGTTCTTCGCCGTGGACGCATCCGGACGGGAACACACCTACTGGCCATTACTCGCCGAAGACGCCGAACAGTCCGACCGCCGCCTCGCCGCCATCGCCATGCGCCTGGAATTCATGCCATTCGGTGTTGTGGAGCGCATATGGCCGGTTGCCGGATTCTGAGCAATGCATAAACCAGCAGCCCACGACCAAGCCGGTGTGGCGCTAATTAGTGTCTTGCTGATCGTGGCGGTTCTGACCGCCGTCCTATATCAATTGCTCGGCCGACACAGTCTGAACATTGCGCAAAGTCAGAACACCCTAGGGTTCGATCAGGCCCTTTCCTATGCGCTTGGTGCCGAAGCCCTTGCCCGGCAAGCGCTCTATCAGGACTTTTCGGAGTCCGAACCGGGCATCGACACCCTGGAAGAGCCCTGGGCGAAGGTGATTCCTCCTTTCGAGCTCGAGGAGGAGGGCTTTCTCGAAATCAGGGCAAGGGATCTCAACCGCTGCTTCAATCTTAATGCGCTGGCCGATGGGGAGAACGGTGAGCAAAATCTGCAACGCTTCAGGACGCTGCTTGCGACACTCGGTATTCCCGAGGCCATTGCCGATGCGACGCGGGATTGGATGGATGCCGACGAAGCCATAACCGGTTTCGGCGCGGAGGACTCGGAATATCTGTTGCGCGAACCCGCATACCGCCCCCCCAATGCCCTTATCGCCCATGTTTCCGAGTTGCAACTGCTGGCCGGATGGGAACCCGAATATCTGGATGTCCTCTTGGAAAATGTCTGTGTCCTGCCGGAGACATCGTTGGAAATCAACGTGAACACAGCGACACCACCCATGTTTTTCGCGGTCGCCGCCAACCCAAACCTGGATCCCGTGCTTGTCCAATCCATCGTCGAATCACCACGGGCATTCGAGGATGTGGATCAGCTTCTGGCCGAACTTCCCGAACTCGGCAATGCCACCGATGTGCTCGCGGTGATTAGCTCCTACTTCGAGGTGCAGGTGCGGGCACAGGTTGGGGACAGCATGGCCGTGCTAACATCGCTGCTGCACCGAAACCCGGAGACCGGCGCGATTAGTCTGATTTCCCGAGATTTGGGCAAGGAATTTCATTCACTGTTCGAAGTGGCCATTGAAGAGCCTTGAACTGTGTCCACCCTGTTCATCAGAGCATTGTCGCCCCCGCAGCCGCTGGATACGGGATTTGAATTCCGTTGCGAGTGGTTGATCCTAGATAACAACGGACACTGCCAAGGGCAGGGCACCGGGGATTTCCCGTGCCCCGCCGAGCCGCAAAACAAAATCCCGTCCTTTTTGCATCACCAGGGCCATGCCGAAAACGGAGCGAATGGCGGCGGGGCGAGCAACGACTGGACACGCAACCCGACCAATGTGGTGGTATTCGTACCCGCGGAATACGTGCTATCCATTTCCTGCGAGGTTCCCGGCCGCAGCGCCAGCCAGATCCGGCGCGCATTGCCCTATGTGGTCGAAGAGTTTATCGCCAGCGACATCGACCGAACCCACCTTGCCAGCAGCGCCCCGCGGCGCGGGCAACCCGTTCGGTGCGCCATGATCGACGAGGGTTTGCTGCGCGATTGGTTGGTCTGCCTGGCCGGGCTCGGCGTTCATCCCGGCTATCTGGTTCCCGAAACCGAGATGCTGCCCCTGGAGCCACAGGGGGCGAGCCTCTTGAGTGAAAACGGTCGCGTGTTATTACGTGCCGAGGATCAGGCCGCGAGCATTGATCGGGGTAACCTGATACCCGTGCTGGCTTCTCTGGATCTGGATCGGCTGGTTCTGATCGGTACGGAGCTGACCGATCTTGAGGCCAGCCAACTGGACCTCGAAATCGGCACAATCGAACCCGACGCATCAATGGGCGATGGTGGTGTGCTGGCCTATTGCGCACAACGTTGGCCAGCATCCGATAGCCCGCTCAATTTGCTGCAGGGCGACCATGCGCCGATTCTGCCGGAGAAGGTGGAGGCGGCGCGCTGGCGTGGCGTGGCGTGGCTCGCGACGGCATGGCTGGTGCTCGGCTTGGCGGGCATGGCGGCGAGCGGGATTTGGTCGTCTATTCAGGCGGATGCCCTGGAAAACGAATCGATGGCGGTCTATCGCGACATCTTCCCCGGGGACCGGACGGCAACGGTGCAGAACATACGTCGCCGCATGCAGGCACAATTGGGCGAGCGACCGGCTACTGTTGGCCGCCCCATAATCGATTTTGCCGGAGACCTTGCCGCCGTCATGGATGGTTCGATGACACTGATGGGCATCGACTACAACGAGGCGCGGGGCGAGTTCGCAACGGAAATACTGGTCCGGCGCTACGACGATGTCGAGCGGATTCGCGAGGCGCTGGAGGCGCGTGCTGTCGAAGCCGAAATCACCTCCGCCGAGCAGGTGGAAAAAGGTGTGCAGGCGCGCCTGCGTATACGAGGGAGTTGACGGCGTGTTGAAGCGATTGAAAGCAATATTTGAATCGTCTCCCCTGGGGCGGTGGTTTGCTGGAAAAGAACCCCGCGAGAGGTTGGTGTATGGTCTCTTGGCGGTGGCTGTGGCGGTTGTTTTACTGTGGTCGGGTGTTTGGAAGCCGCTGTCGGATTGGCGCACCGTTCAAGCCAATCGTCACGGCAACGCCCAGGTGCTGCGCGACTGGCTGCTCGCCAACGAATCCCGAGTGCGGGCCGCCTCGGCGGCGCAAGGGGTCGAGGATTCCGGTCGCTCGGTTTTACCGGTTGTGGCACGTGCGGCGGAATCCCGGGGCATCAGGATGGGCCGACTGCAACCCGAGTCCGGTGGTGTGGTCGGGGTCACACTGCAGGGTCAATCTTTCAACGACCTTATCGCCTGGATCGCCGAATTGCAGGATACCCAGGGCATTACCGTTATACGCGCCTCAATCGATGCCCAGGAGACACCGGGATTGGTGAATGCGCAACTCCGGTTGCGGTAGCCCAATCACTCGGGATTAGATGCTTTGCGTGGCAATACTCCGAAACATGCAGGCGACAATGGCCGCTTTCCTTCCCCAAAAAACCATACCGCAGGGATGATCAAATGCTCCTCGGTGCGCCCCCGTCAATTCGGCTCTGTAAGGAAGTGCCCCCGGGCCACGCCGGTATCATCGTAGACCGGTTCTTCGTGGTCGATACGATACTTCTTGATGATATTGGTGACCGGCTTGCGCGGATAGCCGGCCAGGTGCGCCGCCATGTCGCGGTACCAATGGCCTTGCAAATGCGCTTCCAGGGTTTCCGATGAGGCCCACTCCTCGAAGACATGTATCCGCCCCGGCACGAGGTGGTCTTCGGTCCAATCGTAGGCGATGCAGCCTTCCTCCTTGAGCGCTCCCTCAATGTGCGGGCGGGCGCTCAGCAACATATCCTTGACTTGGGTGGGATCCTCAAGATCAATGAATCCGGCGATGATAACTTTCATAAAGTTCTCCTCAATAATGGTTGGTCGAATGGCTACCTTTCCAGTGACCATGTGCGATGGGTGCCGTCAATCCAGCCCCGCGGCCACTAGCCGGACGCTATTCAGGAATAAACTACCGCGATCGTCAATAGTGGGTGCTGTTCGGTTCGCGCAAATATCGAACTACGACATTACTGATTCGCATCTTCGTGGCGCAAGATTGTCGTTGCGACATCGTCAATTTTATTTACGGTGCATGTGGGGGGCGGGTAGGGGGGTGAGAGGCCACTAGGCGTCTGTTCCAGTGGTCGCCCCACCAATAGCGTTCGCAAACCGGCGGCGTGGCCAGCCTGAATGTCCCTTGGGGAATCGCCGACGAGCCAGGATCTCGCTAGATCGACCCCGCAGCCGAGCGCACCGATGGCTCTGTAGACGAGGCCCGGCTTGGGCTTGCGGCAGTCGCAACCTTCCGATTCGAGATGGGGACAATAGAAAACGCCATCGATTTGGGCGCCTTGTCGCGCGACAGCCGCGCACATAGTGTCGTGGATGTGCTCCAGTTCATTCAATTCGATCAGGCCCTTGCCCACACCCTGTTGATTCGTGACCACAACCAGGCGGTAGCCGTTGACAAAAAAAGTCTTGAGCATTGGTACGGCACCCTTTCGAAACCTGAATTCCCGCCAAGTGCGTACATAGGATCCAGATCCGGGAGATTCGTTGATGACGCCGTCCCGGTCTAAAAACACAACCCTTTGCGGCGAATGTTCTAAAGACACTCGGAATCGATACCCGGAACCGGAAATTGACGGCAGAAGGTCTTGACCTCCTCATGCAGCGCATCGATTGCCGCTTCGTCGTCTCGCGACGCTACGGCGCGCAACATGAAGTCCGCGAGGCTGTCCATCTCCGCCTCACCCATGCCGCGGGTGGTCACGGCCGGCGTGCCCAGCCGAATGCCGGACGGATCCAGCGGTTTGCGCGGGTCGTCGGCAATGACATTCTTGTTTAGGGTAATGCCGACCCGGTCAAAAAGTTGCTCCGCTGCTTGTCCGGTAATGCCCCAGGAGCGTACACAATCGATCATCATCAGGTGATTGTCGGTGCCATTCGTAATGAGCCGCGCACCGGATTGCATGAATGTCTCCGCCATGCGCCGGGCGTTGCGTACCGTTTGCCGGGCATAGTCGGTGAATTCGGGTGCCAGCGCCTCGCCAAAGGCGACCGCCTTGGCCGCCACCATCTGCATGATGGGGCCGCCCTGAAAGCCCGGGAATACCGACTTGTCGATACGCTTGCCGAGGCGGGGGTCGCGGGACAGGATCAAGCCGCCACGCGGGCCGCGCAGTGTTTTGTGGGTAGTGGTTAGGATGATATCGAAGCCATCGTCGAACGGATTGCGAATGGCTTTGCCGGCGATCAGTCCGGCGATATGCGCCATGTCGGCCACCGCATAGGCACCCACTTCCTCGGCAATGGCTTTCATCCGGCCATAGTCGATCTCGCGCGGGTAGGCGGAAAAACCCGCAAGCACGATCCTGGGCTTTTCGCGAAGCGCTATGGCGCGCATCTCGTCGTAGTCGATTTCGCCCGTCTCGACATCCTTCATCTTGTAGCGCACGAAGTTGAATATCTTGGTGATGTAGGTGACCGGGTGTCCGTGGGTCAGGTGCCCGCCATGGCTTAAATCCATGCCCAAAACGGTGTCGCCGGGCTGCAACAAGGCGAAATAGGTGGCTATGTTGGCGGGCGCGCCGGCGTGCGGCTGCACATTGGCGTGTTCGGCGCCAAACAGGGTCCGGGCGCGTTCGATGGCCAAGGATTCAATCCGGTCGGTGTACTCTTGGCCGCCGTAATAGCGGCGTCCGGGATAGCCCTCCGAATACTTGTTGTTAAATACCGAGGCCATGGTTTCCATCACGGCCGCGGAAATGTAGTTCTCCGAGGGGATCAGTTCGACGCCTTCGGACTGGCGCCGCATTTCACCGACAACCGCGTTGAATATCTCGGGATCTTGGCGCTTTAGTGCATTGTGGGAAGGCATGGGCCAATAGCGTTGGGTTGGGGGTTGGGTCGATTCGGTGCGCATTAGACCGTTGCGCATGGGGCTTCGTCCAGACATTTTTTCGGTGGGGCCTTTTGGCTGGCAAATCCGCGGGTCTCGGCCAATCCCGCTGGCGCCGCGTCAAGCCTGTTTGGTCGTCTCGGAATCCGTCATGGGCGTCAATGCAGGTGCGGCCTGCGGAATACTCGGCGTATTGCCAGTCGAACCACCACAGGACCGAAGGCCTGTATTAAATACGCATAATATATATTATGTTAAATAATGGATTGCGAGTAGCTCAATCCCGCATTCGTCGAACGCGCACTCGATACGAAGACATTTCGAAGGGTGTTCGATGCCTTGCCGGCGCAACTGCGGGCCGCTCTTCTATAACCGCCGCTATGGCAAAGGGTCTCCCGCCTGACTTAGACTAAGGACGGCTGGAATATCCACTGTGAGCAGTACACGACCGATGCAAGCAAACGACCTCGGGGCAATGGAAAAACTGACACCGGGCTCGACCCTTCTTGCGCCGGACGGCACCGTGCTAACTGTCGGTGACGAACTTGCGGCCGCATTCCGCCCCGGAGATCGCCTGGCCGCGAGTCCGATTGCGGGATTGATGCGCATTCCCCGGGCAGATTTGGAAGCGGCGCGCACGGCGGTCGATGCGGCGGCGGCGGCTTTCGACGCGATGCACGATCTGTCGGATGAAGCCATTGTCGCCTTCTACGGCTTCGCGGAGGCAAGGCTGGCGGACGACGGCGTTTGGTGTCGGATCGCTGAAATCAATGCTGCCGATGTGGCGGAGGCCAAGCGTCGCGGCCGTTCCACAACGCGGCTTGCCGTATCGGACTCGATGCGTGAAAAAATGATCGAGGGCCTGCGCGGTTGGGCTGCCGCCCCCTCCCGACGGGGTGCGCTGCTTGAAACCGTCCGTCACGACGGTTTTCAAATAGAGATGATCGCCGCCGCACTCGGGGTGGTCGCATTTGTCTTTGAGGGCCGACCCAATGTGCTGGCGGATGCCTGTGGTGTTCTGCGGGGCGGCAATACGGTGGTATTCCGCATCGGCCGCGACGCGTTGGCGACGGCACGCGCCATTGTGCGCCTCGTCATCGAGCCGGCGCTGGCGTCCGCCGGGCTGCCGCGCGGTGCCATCGCGCTGGTGGACAGCAGCGCCCATGCGGCGGGTTGGGCGTTGTTTCTAGACCAACGCCTCGGGCTGGCGGTGGCGCGTGGTTCCGGTGAGGCGGTTGAAACCTTGGGTTCATTGGCGAAAAGTGCCGGGGTTCCGGCCAGCCTGCACGGGACTGGTGGTGCCTGGATGGTGGTTTCCCGCCACGCTGAGATTGCCGAATTGCGCAATGCTGTGCGGCGCTCGCTGGACCGCAAGGTCTGCAATACGTTGAACACCTGCTGTGTCGTGGATCCCGAGGCGGATTCGATGCATCGTGTTGAGGCGATTATCGAGGGGCTGCGGGAGGCCGGGCAAAGCCGACACCAGCCTTTCAAACTGCATGTGGTGCGCGGCAGTGAACACCTCGTTCCCAAAGCGATGTTCTCCACGGCGATAACGGTGGCGCGCGCTACCGGTGCGGTCGGCGAACCCCAGGCCGAGACCATCGGCCGGGACGGCCTCGGCACGGAATGGGAATGGGAGGAAACGCCGGAAATCACGCTGGTCGCCGTGGAGTCCGTTGACGCGGCGGTGGATTTGTTCAATTCGCTGAGTCCGCGCCTGGTTGGAACCTTGGTTTCCGACGACCCCGCAGAGCATGAACATTTTTTCGCCCGGCTCGACGCACCCTTTGTCGGCGATGGCCATACCCGCTGGGTCGATGGTCAATTTGCGCTCAACAAGCCGGAGTTGGGCCTCTCCAACTGGGAAAACGGGCGCCTGTTCGGGCGCGGTGGTGTCCTAACGGGGGATAGCGTCTACACCATCCGCACCCGTTATCGAAAGGCCTCATGATTCCCAATGTAATCGAGCGGCAGGCGGATCCGCTCGCCTTGGGAAGGTCTGCACAAGTCGATAGAGCGACATTGAACTAATCGTAACCTATCCGAATACTACGGCCACAGAATTAATCGGAGGTTCCCTTGGTGAATCAGGCCGGGTGTGCCAATAGCTCCAGAAGATATTCACCGTAGCCGCTCTTGATCAGGGGGGCGGCAAGCTGTTTCAGTTCGGTATCGTCAATCCATCCCATACGCCAAGCCACTTCTTCAGGGCAACCAACCTTCATGCCCTGGCGCTTTTCCAGCGTCTGAATGTAGTGCGCCGCTTCCAGAAGCGCGTCGGGTGTGCCGGTGTCGAGCCAGGCGGTGCCACGTGCCAGACGACGCACCACGAGGTCGCCCCGATTCAGATAAATGCGATTGATGTCGGTGATCTCCAACTCTCCGCGTGGCGAGGGTTTCAGGATTTTGGCCATTGCCGCCACATCCTCGTCATAAAAATATAGGCCGGTCACCGCATAGCGACTTTTGGGGTGGATTGGCTTCTCCTCAATGGATACAGCCCTGTTGTTGGCATCGAATTCCACGACACCAAAGGCTTGCGGATTGACGACCGGGTAGGCAAATACCGTGGCCCCATGCCGCTCCGCCGACGCCTCCCGCAACAGGGTGGAAAGCCCGCTACCGAAAAAGATGTTGTCCCCCAGAATCAGGGTACAGGGACCATCGTTCATAAATGCCTCGCCCAGCAGGAACGCTTCGGCCAGACCGCCGGGGTGCTCTTGCACGGCATACTCTATGGAAAGACCCCACTGTCCGCCCGTACCGAGAACCCGTCCAAAGCGCGGCACATCCCGGGGTGTTGAGATCACCAGGATGTCTCGGATACCCGCCAGCATCAGGGTGCAAAGCGGATAGTAGATCATCGGTTTGTCGTAGACGGGCAACAATTGTTTACACACCCCGAGCGTCGTCGGATACAGGCGGCTGCCCGAGCCGCCGGCAAGCACAATTCCTTTTCTGACGTTCATGTGGATTCGATCACTGACTGGCGGGCGAGGTTAGCAGATGGCGGATTCGTAACGCGACCGGCCCAGTTTAGGGAACATCTGACTAATCCTGTAGCAGTGGAATCCAGTTTAATAAAATGGGACTTATATACATAAGTTGACATGCCGCTATATATTGAGGCTCTAGCGGCGGGAAACCACCACATGTTGGGTTTTGTCAACTAATCGATATAATTCCCAATAAAATCAATATCTTACGAGTATATCAATGCTGCTGTATCGAATTGTTCAGACCTTCCTAAAATCAATGTTTACGAGTGGATCAATACTGCTCTATCGAATTGATCAGGGTTTCCTTAGGCTGATGTTGCGGCCCTTGGCGATACGCTCATGCTCCGCATTGACACCCATGATGTGTTCCGAAGCAACAAAATAGACTTGACGAGACGCTAGGTTTGACTGAATTTCCACAGAATTTAGTATTAAAATGAATAATTTGGCATGTTTATGGCGAAACGCTGTAAATTTGATTAGGCATTCCTTGACACGCTATTTTCGATGTTTTTGCCCGCAATAGATTGTCGGCCCCCTACTCCATGAACGTTTCCATAGAACCCGTCCTCAACTACCTTATGGCCCTGCAGGACGATCTCTGCAAGGCCTTGGAGACCATGGATGGCTCGGTGGCCTTTTCCCGGGAAGAGTTGCCCGGGGCCATTGGCGGCCTTGCGAGACCCAGGGTTCTGGCGGACGGTCGGAACATCGAAAAGGCCGCGGTGCAGTTTACCCACAGCGTCGGGAGCGCTCTTCCCGCCGCGGCCACCGACCGCAATCCGCACCTTGCCGGACAGGCCTTTCAGGCGGCGGCGATTTCTGTGATCGTTCATCCCCGCAACCCCTACGCTCCCACCACCCACATGAATCTGCGTTTCTTTTTGGTTGACGGGGGCCTGCCGGATGGAGCCGCACGAGCGGATGCGACAGACCAGGCCACCTGGTATTTCGGCGGTGGATTCGACCTCACCCCCTACTACGCTTTCGACGATGACTGCGCGCATTGGCACCGAACCGCCCGGGCGGCGGCCGGTTGCCATTACGAGGCGTTCAAGACCGCGTGCGACGCCTATTTCCGTCTGCCACATCGCAACGAACAGCGGGGCATTGGCGGGTTATTTTTCGATGATTGGGTAAAGGGAGGTTTTGTCCGGAGCTTCGACCTGATGACGGCGGTGGGCAATGCCTTCCTGCCCGCCTATCGTCCAATCTTCGAGCGCCGGGCTCCCCTACCCTACGGTGAACGCGAACGGCGCTGGCAGCTATATCGGCGTGGCCGCTATGCCGAATTCAACTTGGTCGTCGATCGCGGGACTCGCTATGGTCTGCAGAGCGGGCGGCGTATCGAGTCGGTTCTGGCCTCCCTGCCGCCGTTGGCCGCCTGGCGCTACAACTGGATACCGGAGGTGGGGTCACCCGAGGCGGCACTGTCCTCCTACATCGACAAGCCCCGTAATTGGCTCGCTGGCGCGTAGGCCCGATATATCCATCCATGACCGGCTCCAGCCAATATCGCAACACCGCCATCCCCGCCTTGCACTGTGGGATAACTCCAGATAGTTGGGGAAGGTATGTCAACCCATGTATGTAAGCCCCTAATGGAACGTTAGGATCTGTCGCCCGAGCCCCGCTTGGCCCTCAACCGCAAACGATCCTCCACCCTTACAACCCCCTTGACCGATTCCGCAATTTCCACAGCCCGCCGCCGTACTTCCTCCGACTTGATGCGACCAACCAGTGTCACGACGCCCTTCTTGACTTCTACGTTCATAAACAGGCCGTTGACATCCCAGGCACTTATCAGCTTCGACTTAACCCGGGCCTGGATGGCTGTGTCGTCGGTTAACTCCCCCACCGTGCGCGATGTGCCGGATAGATAACTTTCGCATCCGGCAAGCAGTACCATGACAGTCACGGCAAGCGTCACCAATTTCGCGATTCCCACAATGTTGTCTCGCTTCGCTAGTGTGATCATCGCATTCTAGTATGGTTCGTCGATACTGGGAAAAGTGATTCTTGCTTCCTGGCCGACATGCCACTGTATATTGGGGCTTTACTAGCGGGAAACCACCCCATGTCGGGTTCTGTCAACTCATCGATATGATTCCCACTTCATAATTCGGATGCCGTGACTACAGGATTAATCAGAGGTTCCCTGATGCCACCGCACTGTGCTGGATGTGCATGACTGTTGTTGATATCGACCTGCCGGACGGTTGCGCAATGGCGTCCGGGGTGGTGGCGGACTATCCCCTAATGGTGGAAGAAGCGCTTTGTATCGAGCGGGCACGGGAAAAGCGACGCCGCCAATTTGCCAGCGGCCGCCATTTCGCCCGGCTCGCCATCACACGGTTGGCGGGTGTCGCACCACCAATCCCCCGTGACAAAAAAACCGGCCGGCCGGTCTGGCCGGAGGGCATGGTCGGTTCGATTAGTCACAGTGAAAGCCTGGCTGCGGCGGTGGTGTCCCGCGCAACCTGGCGCGGCCTTGGCATTGATGTGGAAGACGCGCATCGATTTGACCAAGCGAGCCCCCGCCTGCGCCGCAAACTCTTTACGGAGCGGGAACAGTCCCGAAATCGGACACACCCCCGGGCTGACGCGGTGCTATTCAGTGGCAAGGAAGCGGCATATAAGGCCGTCAACCCCCTGGTGGGGAAATACATCGGTTTTCGTGAGGTCGAAACCGAAATCGATTGGCAACAACGCAGGTTCTGGATGCGCTATCGGGGTGAACACGAACCCAACCACCTGCTTGACGGCGGCCACGGGCGATTCCGCTTCGTCGGCGACCAGGTGGTCACGCTCTTCCTTGTTCCCTAGCCCGACCTATTCATGAATAAACTACTGTGGCCGTCAATAGCGGCGAAATCACTGGCCGCGCTCCCGCCGCATGCTCAACGTGCCGTCAAGCAAAGCCGTGTGTGCTCCAGTCCGCGCACCCAGTGCTTTCACTACTCTACCGGCCCTCGCCACGTTCATTCATGAATAGGTCGGGCTAGCAGCCTTGTCGGGCTTGGCCGTCTAATTTGAGGCGAGAGAAACGTTTTCAACCCCGGCGAGGCGCGCCGAGTCCATGACGTGAACCATGGTGCCCGTTTGCGAATCGGGGTGCGGCTGTATCACCACCGGCGCCTCCGGGTTTTCCGCGTGCAGACGTTCGATATTCGCCCGCACAGACCGCCAATCGACATCGCGTTGCGCGATGAGTATGCGGTCGCGGTTGGTGATGCGCACCACAATGCTCTGCTTGTTGGGATCCTCCGATTTCGGGGCGTCGTCCGGTTGATTGACATCAAGGCCCACTTCCTTGACGAAGGTTGCCGTGACGATGAAGAAAATGAGCATGATGAACACAACGTCCAGCATGGGCGTTAGATTGATGTGTTCTTCGGTATCTTCGTCGGCATGGCCGCCAATGATCCTGCGCATATCCCATATCCCAAGAGATGCAAAGCGAGCGGCTAGTGTACTCGCAAGTCCGCCACCGTCAAAGGTGCTTCTGTTATAATAGCCACCATGCCCAGCAAAGATGTCGAGGCGTTTGCGCGCTTGGTGGATGCGGCGGAGCGCATGGTGTTCTTCACCGGTGCCGGAATTAGCACGGAATCCGGCATTCCGGATTTCAGAAGTCCCGGCACCGGCCTTTGGACGAAGATGCAACCCATCCCATTCCAAGAATTCATTACCTCCGAAGAAGCGCGCCAAGCATCTTGGCGGCGGCGTTTCAACGGCGACCGCACGTTGGAAGACGCCAAGCCCAACAAGGGACACCTGGGTGTCGCCCGGCTGGTCGCCGAGGGGCGATGCAGCACGGTCATCACCCAAAATGTCGACAACCTGTTCCAGGACGCCGGTATCCCGGATGATCGGGTCATCGAACTACACGGCAACGCCGGCTACGCCACTTGCCTATCCTGCGGGATACGCTACGAACTGGCCGATTTGGAGTTGCAATTTCGGGAAATCGGCCGAGTGCAGCCCTGCGGTGCCTGCGGCGGTATCGTCAAGTCCGCAACCATCTCGTTTGGACAGGCCATGCCGGACGATGCCATGCAACGGGCCCAGGAAGCCACCGAAGCCTGCGACCTTATGGTGGTGGCGGGCTCTTCCCTCATGGTGCATCCCGCCGCCGGATTCCCTGAGCACGCCAAGCGAATCGGTGCCCGTCTCGCTATCCTCAACAGGGAGGAAACACCGCTCGACCCCATTGCCGACATTGTCGTTCACCGGGAAATCGGCCCGACCCTGTCGTTTGTCGTCGGACTGAACTAAGGAACCTCTGACCAATTCTATAGTCGCGGCATCCGAGACAATAAAATCAATAGCTTACGAGTAGATCAATGCTGCTCTATCGAGTTGACCCGACCTTCCCCAAAGCGGAACAAGCAGGAAGGCAAACCTCTTGGCCATGTCCAGATCTGAGCTGGCGTGACTAAGTGATGCTCATCGCACGCTGCGATTCAACGAATACAATCGATCTTCAGACCGCGAATTTTTACCTTCATCCACACCTTATCCGCCGTTAGAACGGGGTATTTGCTCAGGAGGCCGGTGGCAAGGCACACACGATCCGCCAATGAAAGCCCTAATGCCTTTGTGGGTGACCGAAGCTGACCGGTCATTAAGGCTGTGTCGATTTCGAAGGGCAGTACTTCTAACTGCAAATGTTGAAAAAGCGGCGCAATGTCATCGGGCAACCAGTTCCGGTCTGTCAGTTTGGATGCCACTTCCGCCAGGTTAATTGTGGAGACAGCAGCCTCCCCAAGAACTTTCTCCACTTTATCAGCGCCTGACTCTTCGTTCACCAGAGCCAACAGGGCCGACGCGTCCAATAGGGTGGTCATTCTTTTGTAGCCTCTGCACGACGCTCGGCAATAAGCTCATCGACAAGACTGACGTTGTTTGGGTTATGTTTGCGCATCAGGGCGCGCGCTTTCTCAAGTGCCGACCGAATCGTGCGGACCCTCAGCATGTTGTCTTCCAGCGCGATGGTCACCGGATCGCCAGCCTTGATACCCAATGCCCGTCGGAAACGCGCGGGTAGAACAACGCGACCCGCACTGTCGACTTGGACTTGTTCCGCTTGGCGGGTAACTGGCAGTTTAACCGATTTCCAGCGAGGCTGATCATCTGATTTTACTTGAACCCTGGATTCCCCTCTTTTTTTTATTTCTGGGACATCTTTATTTTTCTGGATATTCTCCATATATCTACCTTTAATTTAATTTGTAGAATATTACATTTTATCCCACTTCAAAATATAAATAGGATATTTTGGTAGATTAGGGGGATGCACAGGGTGTCACAGGGTAGAGGCACTCAGACGTGACCCGAAGTTCTTTGCCGGCTGGCGTTGTCATACCGCACAGTCCGCTACCCGCAAGCCTCCCGTTTTGAGCTTCGGCCATTTCCGCTAGAATCGGTTCGGACCAAAGGAGAGCCCGCCATGGCCAAAACCATTGCCATCGTCGAAGACGACCCCGATCAGCGCGCCAACTATACGGACGCCATCACCAAGCAAGGCTACGAAGTGGTGGCCTACGGCAGCCGCGAGGAAGCGTTGCGCGGGATGGGCGATAACCTACCCGACCTCGTCATCCTCGACATCATCCTGGGTGAGGAAGTGGATGCCGGCTTTCAACTGTGTCGGACACTGCTCGGCAAATCGCCGTCGCTGCCGGTCATCTTTCTGACCGAGCGCATCAATGAAATCGATAAAATATCCGGCCTGCGTCTCGGCGCCTGGGACTATCTACCCAAGCCCATTTCCCTGGACTATCTTGCCGAGCGCATCTCCTCCCTGCTGCGCATCAACGAGGTGCGCTCCGAAAACGCCCAACAGGAAAGCTCCACTGCCAAGCATGTCGGTGACCTCAGCATCGACCAGGAAGCGCTCCTGGTGTCTTGGAAAGGGCATCGCATCGACCTGTCCGGCACGGAATTTCGCATGCTTGCCAAGCTCGTGCGCGTACCCGGCCACG
This sequence comes from Pseudomonadales bacterium, assembly GCA_965116165.1. Taxonomy (GTDB): domain Bacteria; phylum Pseudomonadota; class Gammaproteobacteria; order Pseudomonadales; family Azotimanducaceae; genus Azophilus. The sequence continues at coordinate 432,044 of OZ220484.1, forward strand.
CGGTCAGCTATGAGTCGCTCATGAACGCCACTATGCAGAGCCTGGTGACGAACAACACCATTAACACCCATATGCGCAACATCCGTAAAAAATTCGAGAAGGTGGACAGCGGTTTTGCCGGCATCAAGAGCGAGTACGGTTTCGGCTATCGGTGGTGGCGTTCGTGAAACTGTCTGGGCGCATCCGCGGTCCAAGACTTGGCACCAAGCTGATTTTTCTGGGTTTGACACTGCTCGTTGTACCTTGGTTCAGCTATCGCCAGCTTGTGGAAATGGAGCGCCTGCTCGTCCAGGGCCAGTCCCATGCCCAGTTGCTCATGGCCGAGGGCATATCGACCCTTTTCAACGGGCGAGAAGACCTGTTCAACGACCTGCCGGTCACCATCGAAGACTATGAAACCCTCTTCGCCCATCCCCTGCCAAACAATGTCCGACTTGACGGTCGCATCGACGATTGGGGCGAGGAATTGGCGACAAGACGGCTCCGGTTCGGCGCGGAGCGAGATGGGGCGGAACCCGCCTTCGAACTGTTGCTCGGCGAACGGGCGGGGCAGTTGCACCTTTATCTGCGCGTTTGGGACCGGGAACTGGTGTATCGGGATCCAGAGTATTTGCGCCTCGACAATTCCGACCATGTGCGCCTTTCGTTCATCCGCCCGGACGGCGAGGACGGACGCATCGGTTTGGTCTTTGCGGAACCCGGTGCCACCACCGCCTACGCCATGAACGGCGATTGGCAATTTGCCACCACCGGCACCCCGGAGACAGCGATTCTGGGTTATATGGAAATACTCGATTCCGGTTGGAGCATGGAATTCCGGCTACCCTTGGAATTGTTGGGCTCGCGGCGGTATTTCGGTGTGGCCGTAGCCGATGTGGACGATCCCGAGACCCGGGAGGTTGTCAGCCTTGCGCAAACGCTACCCAAGGCTGGCAAGGAGAGCTTTGATCTGGTGGTGCTGCGCTCGCCGGAGGTGGCGAATATTATCGAGGGGCTTGGCTATTCCGGTGCCCGTATTCTGGTAATCGATGCCGAGCAGCGGGTGCGGGCCGAGACCGGGGCGGACATTACGGCGGTCGCGGAGCACCCGTCCCATCCGGCGATGCGCCTAATCGAGGATGGATTCGAGGCCATTCGTCTCTGGCTGCATTGGTTGAGTTTATTTGAGGATTGGGAACGGGATGGCGACGCCGACCCGGATACCTTCACCAACACCCTCATTGCGGAGTCGCTGGCCGGGAATCCCCATACCGTGCGTCAAAATCTCGACGACTCGCTGGAGATCATCACAGCGGCCCACCCCATTGTCTCCCGGGATAAGATAATCGGCACGGTGGTTGTCGAGCAGAACATCGATGATATCCTGAGCTTCCAACGCTCGGCACTGGAACAGGTCATTTTGGTGTCGGTGGTGAGTTTGTTGATTGTCCTGGTGGCACTGGTTGCCTTTGCGGGCCGGCTGGCTTGGCGTATTCGCAATCTCCGCCGGGAGGCAAGCGCCGCCATCGATGCCCGCGGTCGTCTGCGAACCGGCCAACTACGCAGTGAAACCAATTCCGGGGATGAAATTGGCGACCTATCGCGCAGTGTCTCCGACATGCTCTCGCGGCTGCATCAACACAGCAATTTTTTGGAGAACATGCCCAGAACCCTGCGTCACGAGATCAACAATCCCCTGAACACGCTTAGCACTTCACTGCAGAACCTAGCCGAGCAGCACCCCGATGTGCGCGACAGCAAGTATCTCGATAGCGCCAAGCGCGGCCTGTTGCGCATAGGCACCATCGTCCAGAACCTAGCCGATGCCGCCAGCCTCGAGGAGTCCCTGGAAACCGAGGAGCTGGAATTGGTGGATATCCATCGATTTCTCGAGAACTACGTGGCCAACTGCCGCCTGAGCCATCCGCAGTGCGAGTTTGTTTACCGTGCCACCGACATACACGCCTACGCCCGCGTGTCGGGCCACCGCATTGAACAGATGCTCGACAAGATCATCGACAACGCCATCGACTTCCACCGCGCCGACAGCCCCATCACCGTGCAGTTCGATGCAAACCGAGGCTACCTGCAAATCACCGTGGCCAATCGGGGCCCGGTGCTGCCGGACGAATCGCAGAAATCCCTATTCGACTCCATGGTGTCGCACCGGGGGCCGCAAAGCCGCATGCATTTTGGCCTCGGGCTCTATGTGGCGCGTGTTATTGCCGAATACCACGGCGGCCATGTGCGCGCGCTGAACCTGGCCGACGGCAGCGGCGTACTCATCATGGTGCAGTTGCCCATCGCCGAAAAGGCACCGCAGCCGCAGCGAATCACCACTGTGGGCGAGACCCGCAACATTGCGTATGCCGTTCAGGCGGGCCGGTAGATGCTCGCCAGACCCGGCTCGCCGTCGGTCGCGAGTTCGCCTTTTTGCACCAAATAGACCGCCGCCGCCAGCACGCTGCGGGCGGCCGCGGGGTGCATGAATTCCGGTAGGTCGGTATACATCAAAGGCACCATCTCTTTGATTTCGAACACGCCGTCCGCCACACAGGCAAAAATCTGCTCCTCTCGCTCCCGCCGATGGGCGATGAAGGCCGACACCAGGGGCTTTGGATCGTCGATGCAGGGTCCATGTGTTGGCCAATACACGCGGTCGTCCCGCTCGAGTAGGCGTTGTAGGCTCGCCATGTAGGCGGCCATATCGCCATCCGGCGGCGAAATAATGCTGGTTGACCAGCCCATGACATGATCGCCGGTAAACAGGGCCGCGCTGCCCCGCAATTGATAACACATGTGGTTGGAGGTATGGCCGGGGGTATAGATGCATTCCACCGCCCAGTCATCGCCATGAATCACATCGCCATCGCGCACCCGCCAATCCGGCTCGAACTCCATGTCGCCCCCCTCCTCCACCGGGACACCAGGCTCCAGCTTGCCGGCGCCGTGTGGGCCGTAGGCATAGGTCTTGGCGTCCGTATGCTCCTTGAGTAATCGGCATCCCGGGGAATGATCCATGTGCGTGTGGGTCACCAAAAGGTGGGTGATGGTTTCCCCTTGCAGACCATCGAGCAGGGCCCTGATGTGCGGCGGATCGGCGGGCCCCGGATCGACAACCGCCACCTTGCCGCGGCCAAGAATGTAGGTGCCCGTGCCATAAAGCGTGAACGGGCTGGGATTGCGGGCCACCAACCGGCGTATGCCCGGCGCCACCTCGGCGACCTCGCCGTAGGTGAAATCCAGCTCGCGGCGGAAAGGAATGCGTACGTTCATCTCTACTCCCAGGATTCGCGAAGGGCGCGCCAGGTCGGCACATCCGGTGTAACGGTCAGGGCAAGTTCCAAGTATTGCTTGGCCTCCTCGTCAAGACCAACCGCGTGGGCCTCCACGGCCACCTCCACCAGGCGCGCGGCCGCCTGTCCCAAGAGGCTTTCGGCTCGTGCATTGCCCGGATCAATGCGCTCGGCTTCACGTAACAGGGCAATGGCGTTCTGTTCGGGGGGATCTGTAATCAAGCCTTGTCGCAGCAGGGACTCCGCCTCCCGCAGGTTGTCGGCAACCGCCGCCAGGTCGGCAATCCGTTGGTCCATTCGGTTGCGGATTTGCAACAACTCGTCCGACTCGACCCCGGCCGCGCTTGTCTGATCGACGAGGCTACCGAGACCAATGAAGTCGTCTTCTTCCAGCATTCGACTCGCCTGGGTCAACAATTGTGAGGTCACTTCGCTAAGGCCCTGCCGGGCCAGGGCGTTGTCGGGGGCCGTGGCCAGCACCCGATTGTACAACTCCGCGGCATTTTCACCGGGCGGGGTTACCAGCATACCCGCGACGCGATAGGTGCGGGCCTGTTGCAACAATGTTTCAATCGCCGCCTGAGCGGTGGTCGCCTGTTGGATTTCAGCTCGAATCCCGGGCAAGAGGGGCGAATCGCTATTGGCGGCCGTCGCCCGTTCAAGAAAGCTGATCGCCGCCGGCACATCACCCTGTTCGATGGCCTCATGCGCCAGACCCGCATAATGTTCTCCCAGGGCATCAAGTTCCCTGAGCGCCACCGGATGCTCCGGCGCAAGCCGCATGACCTCCTGATAAGCCTGAATGGCCGTCGTTGCCGTGGGTATGTCGGAGAGCCCGTGGCTCTGCAGCAAGGCCTGGGTGCTCGCCAGCAGGGTTTCCGCAGCCCTACGGTCGGCGAGTTGCCCCTCAAGATCGGCGAGGGCGGTATAATTGGGAAAGGCGGTGGACATCTCGGCCAGTTTCGCTTCCGCTTGGGTGAGATCGTTCCTTAGCAAGGACTCGATGATGCCGGCCTGCCACTGTTCCGCGAGACCCGCGAGCGATGCCCGGGCCTCCGCGTGCGTGGCATCAATCGCCAATACACGCCGATAACCGGCAACAATGGTCGACAGACTTTGATTGGGATCCACGTGTAGCGATTGCGCATCGAGCCAGGCTGTTCGCAGCCGCCTGTCCTCGGTGAGTTGCAATTCACTCAGCAAGGTACCAAGCCAGGGCGGGGGGGCATTGAGCAGATAAACGGCGCCAATAGCCGCCACGATCAATAGCGATATTGTCGCCAGAATGTGCCCCGTGGATCGCCGGCGGCGGCGCAATCGCTGTTCCTGGCGCCCCGAATCGACCGGCACTGTCACGAGGCTGGCGGTAACCGCCCGAATCTCATCGGTCGAGACCGCCACGGACTTGAACGTGGTATCGCTTAGCGACGGGTTGTGGCTTGCCTCCTCCAAGGCCGCCGCCAAGTCGATACCTCGCTGAAATCGTCGCTCCGGGTCGGCGGCGAGCCCCCGGTCGACAATGGGTTGTAGAGCGCTTAGGTGCGAGGGTAGCCTCGATGGCCGTTCGGTAAAATGATCCGCATCACCGAATGCGATGGCACCGGCCTGTCGCGGTGTTCGGCCTGTCGTTACGTAGTGCAATACAGCGCACAGGCTATAGAGGTCGCTTCGAAAGTCGACGGCTCGACCCGCGACCTGTTCCGGACTCATGTATCCGGGCGAGCCGGCCCGGGCAGCAAAGCCAGCCGGCGGTTGGACCCCATCCGTCCACCAGCCGCCGCTGAAGTCGGTAAGAATCGGCCTGTCATCCGATCGGAAGAGAATATTCTCGGGTCGAACATCCAAATGTAGGAAGCCCCGGTTGTGCGCATGGTCAAGGGCACATCCGACAACATGCATTACCCTGACGAGATCGCGCATTCGCAATCCTGTTCCCAGGCGTTGGCCAAGGTTGGTGCCGACAATGTACTCAAGCACAAAAACCCGGGTCGCGCCGTGCTGGAGGATTTCGTATATCGGAACGATGTCGCGGTGTTGGAGCTTTGGGATGGTATTTCCGGGCGGGTTGTTGAGTGGGTACCGAGGCGCCTTGCCGCAGTCGAAATCCAGAGGCGTGAATTTCAGGACGACCCGTCGCTCCCGAGCCTTTTGCCAAGCAAGACAGACTTGCCGAACGGCGCTTGATGCGAGTTCCCGCTCGATCTGAAACCCGGGCAAATCAATGCTGGCTTCGAGTGGCATCGGCGCCTGCCGTTTCAATGGGGCGTCCTAAGTGCCCGCGAGCTTCAGCGGCTGCGGGCGCCCTTCCACGAGGTTGCCAAGTAGAAAGTAGCCGCTGACGATCACGTAGTCGCCGTCGAGGCTTGCCGCCAGACCATGTCCGTGCGCCAAACCGTTGATGCAGGTACTTTCGTCAAACATCCACTGTCGTTCGAGCAGCGTTAATCGGCACGTGGCTTTTTCGACGAGAGGCCGAGACCAGGCAAGATTACCCCCGGCCCACTGCTGAAGTTCCGTCGATCGTTCGGGCGTACGCTTGACACCGTAGCCGTGCATGACGTCGTTGGCGAACTGGCCATTGAATACGGTGCCGTCCCGCCAAAACAAAGTTCCCAACCCAGCCCGCACATTGTTCTCGAATTGGCCTTCGTAGCGGTTGCCGTTCGGCCAGGTGAGTGTCCCGATCCCGGACTTGGCGCCGTTGACGAATTGACCTTCGTAGCGACGGCCGTCCGGCCAGCTAAAGACGCCGGCACCGTGCATTTGACCGTCAACGAATGATCCTTCATAGGTTTCCCCGCTCACCCAGGCAAATCGCGCCGAGCCGCTGCGCTTCCCCCGGTCGAATCGGCCCTCGTAGCGACCCATGTCGTGCAACACCAACACGCCCCGGCCATGCATGCGATTGTTGGAAAATTCCCCGTCGTAGCGGTCACCGTTGGACCACAGCAGCGTTCCCCGTCCCGAGCGCCTGCCGTCCACAAACTGTCCCTCGTAGCGCCGGCCACCCGACCAGATTAGGATGCCCTTGCCGTTTCTGCGGCCGTTTGCAAATTGCCCCTCGTAGCTTCGGCCATCCGTTCCGGTAAATACGCCCATTCCGTGTCGCTGGTTGGCCAGAAATTCTCCCTCGTAGCGATTACCGTTGGCCCAGGTGTAGACACCCTGTCCCTGCCGTTCTCCATCGACCACCTGCCCAACATAGACATCGCCGTTTTGATACTCAATGCGGCGCTCGGCCGCCTCGGCTCCGCTGCAAAGCAGCAGTGCCGCAAACAACCAGCCGGGGGTGCTCGGCACTGTATAATTTCCGCTCAATGCTTTACGGCCTGGCGCATGGGCGGGATGATCCGCATATCCCATGTGCGGCGCGGCATTCGATTTAAAGTTCATCTATGCCGCCCTCTCGAAATCGCTTTTCGCCAAGCCGCAATCGGGACAGTACCAGTCATCGAAAATATCTTCCCAAAGGGCACGAGTGCTCCATCCCACTGATAATGCCGCATCAGTGGGATGGAGCACTAGATTCAACTTCCTGAACATGATGTTTTTGCGGTTTCATCGCCTAGGAAACGAATTTGGATAGCGTCGGTCTTGGCCCCCGCCAACACATCGGAGATCACCACCACCTTGGCACCCTCACCGAGCCCTTCGCGCACCCCGAGGACGCGTAGTGCGCGTTGCAGGGATTTCTCGGGTTCCAGGCTGAATTCCGTGCGGTAGCTCGTCACGGCGCGGTTCAGTGTTAGGCGCCGTCGGGTGCGGCTGTCGTTTGTAAAGGCGAAAATCGGCACCGACGGCGGCCTGGCGTTGGTGACCAGATCGGCCATCACCCCGCGGCGGGTGACCACCAGAATACCCGCCGCACTGATCGATTCCGCGAGTGCCACGGCGTGAATGGCGAGTTGCTGTTTGTCATTTTCCGCAACCAAATCCCGCTCATAGCCGAGGCCGGGGTATTTCTCCGAAGTGCGGGTGATCGAGTCAAGCTGTTCAACACAGCGCACCGGGTGGTTGCCGACGCTGGTCTCCCCGGACAGCATGACCGCATCGGCGCCCTCGTACACGGCATTCGCCACATCGGTGACCTCGGCCCGGGTCGGAATGGGATTGTCGATCATCGATTCGAGAAGATGGGTGGCAACGATGCAGCGCTTGCCCCACTTCGCACAGGTGTAGGCGATGCGGCGCTGGACATTGGGCAAATCCGCGATATCGGTCTCGATGCCGAGGTCACCGCGCGCAACCATGACCCCATCCGATGCCCGCGCAATCTGCTCCAGGTTGGCAACACCCTCGGAATCTTCGATCTTCGCGAGGATGCAGGGGCGGCCTTTGCGATTGCCCAGGATCGTGCGCAGTTCATGCACATCGTCGGCCGAGCGCACGAACGATAGGGCAATAAAGTCGATCTCGTGCGCCATTCCAAACTCCACATCGGCGCGGTCCTTCTGCGTGATGGCCGGCAGGTTCAGGCGCACCCCAGGTAGGTTTACGTGCCGCTTGCTGCCAAGCTGGCCACCGTCGATGACCTCGCAGACAAGCTGTTTGGCCTCCACCTGCAGCACTTTGAAGTTGATCAGCCCGTTGTCCACGGTGATGCGGCTGCCTCGACGGGCGATTTCCGCCAGTTCGCGATAGTTGACATGGATGGAGGATGTTTCCACCTCGTCCGGATCCCGGACGCTAAGCGTAACCACCTCGCCGGGCGCCAAATCGATGGGCTCGTTGATGTCGCCGGTGCGAATCTCCGGCCCCTGGGTATCCAGCATGATGGAGATGGGCCGCCGACCTTTGCGGTTCAGTGTCTTGATCCAATTAATGATTTTTTCGGCGCCGGCGTGATCCGCGTGCGACATGTTCAAGCGCACCATGTCCATGCCGGCCTGGGCCATCCGTTCCAAGACGGGATAGCTCGTGGTCGCCGGACCAATCGTGCAAATAATTTTGGTGCGCCGGAACGCCATTATTGCCCTGTCGCGGATGTTGTTGTGGTTTCCTCGCGCGCCTGCGCCAAGCCAGCCCGCGCGGCGGCCAGACCGGCGCGGGCGGCTCCTGTCATGAAACCCACATCGGAACCGAGCGTCACCAGATTGAAACCAAGGTCGAGATAGCGCCGCGTATATTTCAAGCTCGATGTGTGGATGCCGGTCGCCACGCCCCGCGCCCGCCCGGCATCGCGGATACGCAGCACCGTTTCCGCATGCAACGGGTGGTCATTGTCGCCAGTGGGCGCAAGGCCCAGCGCCAACGCCAAATCCGACGGACCGATGTAGACGCCATCCAACCCCGGCGTCGCAGCAATCTCGTCCACCTTGTCGACGCCCTCGGCGGTTTCAATCATGGCGATGCACGCGATTTGCCGATTGGCTTCGGCCGCATACCCGTACCCGCCATAGACGGCGGCGCGAATAGGCCCAAAGGAACGGTTGCCATCCGGCGGATAGCGGCATGCCGCCACAGCCCGCTCCGCTTCCGCCTGGTTATTGACCGTCGGCACGATAACACCATAGGCGCCGGCGTCCAGCACTTTCATGATCTCGTAGGGTTCGTTCCAGGGTACCCGCACCATCGGGGTGGCGTCTCCGGTGGAGATGGCCGGCAGCATGTGGGTGAGATCTCGATAGTCCAGCAGCCCATGCTGCAGGTCGATACACACCCAGTCGAATCCCAGGCCACCCATGATCTCCGCCGAATGGGTGTTGGCCAGGGAGAGCCAGCACCCAATGGTTCGGCGGTTGTCCCGCCATGCGGCCAGCGCCTTGTTTTCACGCATATCCACAGACCTCCACTGGAAAACCTACACGGTCATTTGCCGAATTTGTGTCTAAGGGTGTACCAACTGGGATAGGGAATGGTTCTTGGATCCTTCTTCGATGTCCAGAATCGCACGACCCGGCCGTCCGATAAACGAAGCGCCTTGGCTACTTTTTTGTTGGATAGCCCCTTGCGGTCCATCCACTCGCGAAGTTCTTCCGGGGTTGGCGGATATTTCTTCATTGTCGGCACGGATCTGGGATGTCCAATCCTATACCAGACGATGGTATTTGAGGGTATCGCCGAAGCCTCTCGGCAGCAATTCCCTACCGCGCCGGACAGCGCGCTAGCCGGTTCCGCCCGCAAAAGAAATACCCGCCAGCGCGAGCAACACGCTGATCACCAACCCGGTAAATGCCTTGAACGCATCCATACCCACCAGTTTTGCCGTATCCATAAGGTTGCGGCCAGGCGTTTGCAGGGTCATCGCCAACTCGCGACCGGCCAACAGCCCCAGAAATACCCAGGTGGTGCTCATGGGCATGTTGCTCCATTCCTTAAAGACCAGTAGGACCACACCGTAGAGGAAGTCGATGATGGTGGCCGAGCGTGTATCGGCGGTCATTGTCTTGGAGGTGACGATTCTTTGAATGGCACCGCCGTGTTGGTAGAAGATAAAGCCCTGTATGACCAGCAGCAGCCCGATGCTGGCGATTAGCGCTCCGGGTTCGATAACGCGGGGCAGAAACACGAAGATATTGGCCAAATCCTGAATGAGCCACTGGCTCCATAGAAAAGCCGTGGTTGCCCATTGCAACACGACCCAGTGGAATGCCTGGGCTTCCCTGGTATCCGCCTCGCGGCTTAGATAGTCGGTCATTTTTTTGATCAACAGATAGAGCAGTATCGCGACGATAAAGGCGACCAGATAGCCGGAGAGGGACTTGACCAGCATGGAGCCGATATTGCCGGGTGCAAATACGCTCAACGCCAGAAAGGTGGTGCTGACAGGCACGCCGCGGCGGGTGAGCACCAACAGGGTGAAAGGCGCCAGCACATGCAGCCAGTTGACGCCACCGGCCGGTGGAGGGAAGGCTTCAAGGCGCCCGTAGGCCGGGTCGCCGCTGTTGGTGAACCAGCCGTAAACAAGCACGGCAACCAAAATGCCGCTGCCGAATATCCACATTACCCACCAGGGGCGATGAGCATTGGAGGAGAGAAAGGTGCCGAGTGTTTGGATGGAATCGTTGGAAATTACCGAATAGGCGGCCAGCGCAAAGCCCAGGATCATTAAGATTTCCGGCAATGTCATGCTTTCTCTCGGGAAAATTTGCGGCGCAGTGTATAGAAACCGGTTGCCGCCAACTACCGCGTTCGCCCGCGAATTGAGATTTGATGTGGTTGCCGACCGCCACAAGAAAACAGATGTTGTATCCAGTGCAATCCCGGTACTCGTCCGCCCCGCTACAAGGGTGCACTGTGAATCTGCAGTGCGAACGGCAACAGCATCGTTGAGCTCAATTTCGCGGCAACCGGCTTAAATGCCGAGTAGAATGAGCGCTCGAACGGCATCCTGCCCAGGTGTTGGAATTGGTAGACAAGCTGGATTTAGATTCCAGTGCCGCAAGGCGTGCGAGTTCGAGTCTCGCCCTGGGCACCAAGCCGCAAGCCGCATGCAGAGCGTCGCATGAATTCCGCTCCTGTTTGTTTGGAGCGATGGCGCTCCCCGACCCGGCTGAGGCTATTCACAATCTGTCCCGGCCAGTGTTCCGACCGCTTTGATCCGGCGCCGGATCAGGGTCGGCAAGACATAAAAATATCTTTTAAAATAAATAAGTTATGTTTTAATGTGCACAGTTCGAATGATATGCGTACTTGCGAGACGGGACACTGGCAAGCAAAGGGTTCACAGCGCCCGGGTGGTGAAACTGGTAGACACAAGGGACTTAAAATCCCTCGGCCTTGCGGCCATGCGGGTTCGAGCCCCGCCCCGGGCACCAGTCTCCGATGTATGCCCTTCTTTTCCCATCGGGCAGCTTCCCAATGGGCGATGACTCCAGATGGTATGGAAGGGGATAGTGGAGGCTGAGGTCGGAATCGAACCGGCGTAAACGGAGTTGCAGTCCGCTGCATGGCCACTCTGCCACTCAGCCTCAAGGATTTGCGCGTCCCTAGCTCTTGCGGACGGCGCTAACGGTTATTCTAGCCCAACCTATTCATGAATAAACTACTGCGGTCGTCAATAGCGGCGAAATCACCGGGTGTGCTCCCGCCGCGTACTCAACGTGCCGTCAAGCATGTCTGCGCGCTCCTGCTCCGCGCACCCAGTGCTTTCACTACTCTTGCCGGCCTCGATAGGTCGGGCTAGCCGCTTGGGCGACGAATTCGAAGGACTCGCGCCCTTTACAGCACCGACAAAGGTATGCGGAAGGCATGAGCGCTCAGTGCTTGCGCCTCAAATCCAACTCCAGGGTCGGCCAGGCCGCCATAAGGTAGATGCACATGGACCAAAGCGTCATGAGCGCCGCCACATAGAGCAGTACGTAGCCGGACATCACCCAGTGATCGTGGAGATCCGGCGCATTGGCCAGCAGTATGGTGATGGCAACCATTTGCAATGTCGTCTTAACCTTGCTGACCCGGGTCACGGCGACCAAGCCCCGCCGGTCCATCTCCGCCATCCACTCGCGCAACGCACTGATGAATATCTCTCGGCTGACAATCACGATCCCCGGCAAAGTCAGCCAGAGATTGGCGTGTTGGCCGATGAGCAAAATCAGAGCGGTAACGACGATTAACTTATCGGCCACGGGGTCGAGAAATGTGCCGAAACGGGTCGTTTGGCCGAGTTTGCGGGCCAGGTACCCATCGAGCCAATCGGTGAAGGCCGCCAGCGCGAACAATACGCCGGCCCAAAGATACAGGGTTTCCCCGGGTGCAAGATAGACCAATGCAAAAATCGGCACCAGCACGATGCGCAGCAAGGTCAATAGGTTCGGCAGGTTCATCGGCCTATCTTACGGGTTTGGTCAATACCCATCGGCAACTTACTGTTTTACCCAGTAATTCCCACTAAGGAAGGTCTGAACAAATAAATAGAGAATCATTTATATAATTGTAATTTATTGATAATTATATCGATTGGTTGACAGGAGCCGACAGGTGGTAGTTTCCAGCCGTTGGATCCCCAACATATGGTGGTATGTCAACTTACGTATATAAGTCCCATTTTATTAAACCAGATTCTCAGACTGTAGGATTAATCAGGGGTTCCCTAATGTTGGGATGCCCGAAAATTGGTGCCCAGCCAACACCCGAATGATCAATGTCACTGGGCATTCAAGCCCCAACGGGTGGTCGCGCATATCATTCGGCGTGCAGCGCGCCATACACCGCATCGGCCAATTTGCGGTTAATGCCCGGCACCTTGGCAATTTCCTCGGGGCTGGCGCCCTTCAACGCCGACAGCCCGCCGAAGTGGGCGAGCAGCCCCCGCCGCCGCTTCGGACCAACCCCGGCGATGCCGTCGAGCTCGGAGCGCCGCCGCTGTTTCTGTCGTCGCTGTCGGTGTCCGGCAATCGCAAAGCGGTGGGCTTCGTCGCGAACATGTTGCAGGAGGTGAAAGGCATCGGACCGAGGCGGAATGACCACTTGCCCCGCAGCCGTGAAAAATCGTTCAAACCCGGATTTGCGGTCCGCGCCCTTGGCAATCGCCAACATCAAAACATCTTCTATTTGCAGTTGACCCAACACTTCGAGAGCGCGTCGCAATTGGCCCGGCCCGCCGTCGATGAGGAGAATGCCGGGCAACGCGCCCTCCCCCCGCTTCAGACGCGTGTAGCGTCGACGCAGCGCCAGTTCCATGGCTCCGTAGTCGTCTCCCGGCGCCACCCCATCGATATTGAATCGGCGATAGTCGGATTTGAGAGGACCATTGGTGTCAAACACCACGCAGGAGGCCACGGTGCCCTCGCCCATGGTATGGCTAATGTCGAAGCATTCGAGCCGTTCCGGCACATCTTCGAGTTGTAGCGCTTCCTGCAAACCAACAAAACGCGCATAGATGTTGCGCTTGTCGGCCAAATAGGCGGCGAGGCTAATGACGGCGTTGTCGTTGGCGAGCTTGAGCCACGCCGCCCGGTGCCCGCGCACGGCGGTCAGCAGAGCCACCTTGCGGCCGCAACGTTCCGATAGGGCATTGGCCAGGATACCCGTATCTACGATAGCGTCCGAGGCGATTACAGTTTTTGGCGGGTCGCGGTCGCCGCCGGCGAGGTAGTATTGGGAGACGAAAGCCGTCATCAAGTCGGCGCGGTCCAAGCGCAGCTCGTTGCGCGGAAACCAGGTGCGCTGGCCGAGCATGCGTCCCGCGCGGATATAGAGGGCCTGTACACAGGCCACGCCACCCTCTTCCGCCAGCGCAAACACATCCACATCCCCGGACGCGGCATGGACGTATTGCTGTTCCCTAACAAGGCGCAATTGGGCGATTTGGTCGCGGTATTTTGCGGCCTGTTCGAAATCGAGGTTGGCGGCCGCGGTATCCATGCGCTGTTTCAGGGTTTCGAGCAGGCGGTCACCGCGCCCCTCCAGAAACAACACACCCGAATCCACATCCTGCCGGTAGGCCTGGGGCGTCACAAAGCCAACACAGGGAGCACTGCACCGTTCTATCTGGTATTGCAGGCAGGGTCGGGTGCGGTTTTTGAAGAAGGAGTCGTCGCACTGGCGGATGCGAAAGAGCTTCTGCATGGCGTTGAGACTGTCGCGAACCGCGCTCGCCGAGGGAAACGGGCCGAAATAGCGGCCGGTCTTGCGGCGGGCACCGCGGTGAAAGGCGAGGCGTGGAAAGTCGTCGTGGTCGGTCAGATAAATGTACGGATAGGATTTGTCGTCCCGCAAAACCACATTGTAGGGTGGCCGTTCCTGTTTGATGAGGCTCTGCTCAAGTAGCAACGCCTCGGTTTCGCTATTGGTTACCGTGATTTCGATATCGTGTATTCGGGCGACAAGCGCCATCGTCTTGCTGGCAAGCCCCGAAGCACGGAAGTAACTGGTCACCCGGGGTTTAAGACTGCGCGCCTTGCCCACGTATAGCGCATGGCCCCGCTCGTCGAGCATGCGGTACACCCCGGGCTTGCGGGTCAGGTTGGCAAGAAACGCCTCGGAATCGAACGGAACAGTGTCACCGGCGACCTTCATGGCGGCACTATAACGCGTATTCTGGAAAATCCCCCCGCTGTCACCCTCCAGGGACGACAATGTCAGCCGGGGATGCACGATCATTCGTACCCAAGGAACCTCTGCTCAATTCCATAGGGCCGGCACCGTAGAACATCCGCGAGCGTTAACCGTGGGAGCGCACAGCCGAAATACCAACAAGAGCGCTCAGGCAGTAGTTTCCAGCGGCTAAAGCCCCAACATATAGCGGCATGTCAACTTGTTCGGGCCTTCCCTAAACTATGTTCGCCGACCCCCATCATTGATGGGTCGATCTGTGTCATGCCGTGACGCACGGCGAACAAAGCCAGTTCCACATCGCTCGACACGCCGAGCTTCTCGAAGATGCGGTATCGGTAGCTATTGACCGTTTTCGGCGATAAATGCAAGTCGGCCGAGATTTCACTGACCTTCCGACAGTTGATCACCATCAGCATGATTTGCATTTCGCGCCCGGATAGTAGATCGAAAGGCGAGTTGGAGTCGGAATCGAACGCCAGTTCCGCAATCTGTTGCGCCACCTCGGCGCACAGATACCTTTTGCCCAGATAAACCTTGCGTATCGCCGTGTGCAGCTCGTCCGGAGCGACCCCCTTGGTGAGGTAGCCGACGGCACCGGCTTTGAGTGCCTGAATTGGAAACGGACTGGATGTGCAGGCGGTTAACGCGATGATCTTGATGTGAGCGTCAATCCTACGAATGCGCATAATGGCTTCCAATCCACCGATTCCCGCCATCATGATGTCCATGAGTACAATATGCGGCCTGATTTCACGGGCCAGGTTGACACCGTCCTCTGCGTTGTCCGCCTCGCCGACGACCTTGAAACCCTTTCTCTCCGGCAACATTTTTGTCACACCCAAGCGAAACAGCCGATGGTCGTCAACTAAAAGGATGTTGATCATTGCTACTCCAATCCCTGATACCTTCCTGTTACATCGAACCTTAACAGTGAGCGTCCATCGCACAATGCACCAAAGTCAATTTCCGTGGCAAATAACTGACAACGCTGCTTTTCAATATGGTTATGATTTTACGAAATGATGGCAATCGGCCCGACTTTTCTGCATTCTAAGCTCCCGGGCTGAGCTTGCGGCCCGACAATCCTGTATCCAGCAACCAAAATTGACCGATATTTCAACCATGCGTTTTGTTACCTTCAATGCCAACGGTATTCGCGCCCGCCTGCACCAGGTGGAAGCCATTGTCCAGGCCCATAAACCGGATGTCATCGCCCTCCAGGAAACCAAGGTGGAAGACGGCCTGTTCCCCATCGAGGCGGTTCGGGCCATGGGCTATCCGCATACGCTCATCCACGGACAAAAAGGCCACTATGGGGTAGCCCTGCTGTCGAAACACGAACCCTCGGATGTGCAATGCGGTTTTCCCTGGCGCGAAGCCGACCAGCAACGCCGATTCATCACCGCCCGGTATCGGATTGGTGGGCACCACATACGGGTTGTCAACGGCTACTTCCCGCAAGGTGAAAACCGGAAGCACCCGGTCAAGTTTCCGGCCAAGGCGATGTACTATGCGGATCTACTGCGTTTTCTGCGAGAGCGTTGTGACCCGGATGAGCCGCTGGTGCTGAGTGGCGACATGAATGTGGCGCCGGAGGACGAGGACATCGGCATCGGCGAGGACAACCGCAAACGCTGGCTAAGGGAG
The DNA here is from genome assembly GCA_965116165.1 of Pseudomonadales bacterium. Taxonomy (GTDB): domain Bacteria; phylum Pseudomonadota; class Gammaproteobacteria; order Pseudomonadales; family Azotimanducaceae; genus Azophilus. Next base: position 447,964 of record OZ220484.1, read on the forward strand.
GGTAAGACCTGTTTTCTGCCCGAAGAACGGGAGTGGCTGGAAGCGGTGATGGCTTGGGGCTTCAAGGACGTATACGCATCCCGGGTCGAGGATGACGAGCGGCTTTATAGCTGGTTCGACTACCGGTCCCGCGGTTTCGAGCGCGACCCGAAACGTGGTTTGCGCATCGACCTGATTCTGGCCACACCGATACTTTCCAACCGTGTCGAAGCTTGCGGCATCGACTACGACATTCGCGGTACGGTCAAGCCCTCGGACCACTGTCCGGTCTGGTGCCATTTTGGCGGTGAATAGTGCTCCATCCAACTGATCATGCGGGTGGCGGCGGGAGCGCCCCGGACCACATTGCGCCGGCTTGAAGCCGGTTGCCTACGACCGCGCGGCCGGACGACATTCACGGGATAGGGCCGATAGGCTAGTGCGCAGACCCGCCGCCGCCCGTTGCGCCGCCTCGGCGAAATCTTCGCGGCCCGCATAGAGAATCGAGCGGGATGCGTTGACGACCAAGCCCCGACCGCGGGCATCCAACCCGGCGTTGAGCGCCGCGCGCGGGTCGCCACCCTGGGCGCCAATGCCCGGCACGAGCAGCGGCACCGATTCCGCAACCGCGCGGATGCGGGCCAAATCGTCCGGATAGGTTGCGCCGACCACCAGCATCAAATTGCCTCGTTCATTCCACCGCACCACAGAGCGGGCCACGCGCAGGTAGGCCGGGTCGTCCGCCGGATGGCACTGGAGCCACCCGGCGCTTGGGTTGCTGGTTCGGCAAAGAACCGCGACACCCCGGCCCTGATGGGTTAGGAAGGGTTGCAGGGACTCCGGACCCAGGTATGGATTGACGGTGACGACATCGGCGTCATAGCGCTCGAAAGCTTCCCTTGCGTACAGTTCGGCCGTGGAGCCGATGTCGCCACGCTTGGCATCAAGGATGACGAGAACATCCGGATGCCGGGCGTGAATGTAGGCAATGACTTCGGCCAATTGATCCTCCGCCCCCCGTGCCGCGAAATGGGCGATCTGGGGTTTGAAGGCGCAGACTTCATCCGCGGTGGCATCCACGATGGCGCAGCAAAAATCCCGCAACCCCTCGGCATTGTGCCGAAACTTTCTGGGCAGACGATCCGCAATGGGGTCAAGACCCACGCACAGAAGGGAATTTTTTGATCGCCAAGCGGCTTCGATTCGCTGCTGAATGGATCGAGCGACGACAGCGGCCTCAGTTCGTCCGGGCAAGTTCGCGGCGCCGGTTGGCCTCGCGGTCAATATAGGTGATCCACTGTTGGCAGACGCGCTGATTGCCCTGATCCTTATTCCGTCTGGATTCGTTGCGGCAGGAGACGAAGGACTCGCGCGCCTTGTCCAGCCCATCCCGATTGTACTCGCACATGCCGCGAACGATGTAAACACTCTGCGATTTGCGCAAGCCGCCCTTGTTCAGGGCATTGGTGGCGGCCGTCACGCAGGCATCGAAGTTGTCATCCTCCATATAGAGCTGGGCCAGGTTCTCGTAGATGCGGCCCTCGTCGGAAATCCTGCCCGCCTGCTCGAACACGGGAATCGCCTTGTCGACTTCCTGCGCCAATTGGTAGGCCTGGCCCAGGCTACGCAAATTCGTATCCGTCCGCTCCACCAGCCCCTCATCGAAGGCTTTTTGCAGCACATTGGCCGCGCGGATGGGAACCTCCTCCTGCATCAACAGTCCGGCGAGCGTCAATTGATCGGACTGCATGGACAGGTAGCCCGCCACATAGGCCGCCATCATGGTATAAACCTGCTCCTTCTCCATCCCCTGCTGACCCTGAATGCCGGCCAGGCTGATCCAATAGGCGCGCTTGGGGAAATCTCGAACCAGAATTTCAAGCACCTCGAGAACCTTGGGCCACTGCTCCTGCTCCGAATAGAGAAAGCTGAGCAGCGCCCACCAATTCTCCTTGATGTCGGTGCCCCGCTCCCGGGCGACGGCGATGCCGGTTTCAATCTGGGTGGCCGCGTTGGGGTAGTCCTCCATCTGGTAATAGACCTGACCCATGAAGATATGCGGGTCGGGACCGGGGTTGCTGGCCTTGGAGAGCCAAATCCGCATGTAGCGCAGTGCCTCGCTGTAGCGCTCGTAGACGAAGTTCAGTTGCGCGAGCGTGTAGAGGGTGGTGGTTTCGAGGCCTTCGGGGATGTCCTCGCCCTGCTTGATGACAACTTCGTAATGGCTGATTGCGCGCCCGTAGTCCTCCTTGGAAAAATAAACGAAGCCGAGCATGTTGTGGATTGAGCCAATCTCATTGCCGTTGTAGCGCCGGCTGCGGTCGAGCATACCGGTGAGCACAGCAATGGCGCCGTCGAGATCCTTGGCGTCGATCAACTCCTGGGCCTCGGCCAGCTTTTTGAATGTCGCCTCGCTCATGGAGGGTACCTGACGTGTCCTGCCGGTCCGTTCGCTCCGCTCGCTTCCTTCCTGGGCCCAGGCCGTGGCCATGCCGACCGGCCCAATCCCAAGGCCCGTGGCGAGCACCAAAACCACCCCAAATAATCCGCCGAATCGCATGAGAACGCCCATCATCGCTATCCGTCCTGCAACTCAAAAGTGATAAGGTTGCGCACACCGCCCACATCGATCGGCTCGCCGTTAACCACTTTCGGCTTGTACTTGAACTTAAGCGCCGCACCGATGGCCGCACGATCAAAAATACCCGGTGGCTTGGACTCAATCACCACCGGGTCGCGTACCGCGCCGGTTTTGGTGACAACGAACTCCAAGAGCACATAGCCTTCGATGCCGCGGGTTTGCGCACGTCGCGGATAAACCGGAGCGACCTTGACGATAGGCAGGTATTCACCGTCGGAACTGAACCCCCCGGTACCGCCGACATTGAGATCCAACTGCACATCAACGGCGCCAATCTCGACGCCTTGGGAGATATTACTGGAATCGAATTGGGGCTTCGGCATATCCGGGGGCGGTTCATCCGGCTCCGGCGGCGGCTTGGGCTTGCGCCGCTTTACCTGGACGGCGATGTCCTCCTCGACCCGGATGAAATCGACAATCTTTCCTTGGATGGAATCGTCGAACGGGCTCTTGTCGCTCTTGATGAGCGCCTGCATCAAGAGGAACAGCAGGAAGGTGGCCACCGCTCCGAGCCCCACCCCAAAAGCAATTCGCACCAGCATGCTATGCATCCTCAGTCGAAACGGCCACCTCGCTCAAACCCGCTCCCCGTGCCGCCGTTAAAACCGCCTTCAATAATTCGTATCGAGCCCCCCTGTCCGCCTGTATCACCAAGCCTCCTTTCGGGTTTTCCGCGTGCAGGCGCTCAATGTGCGCCCGAACGGCACCGGGCTCCACCCGGCGTTTGTCGATCCAGATCTCGCCGTTCTCGCCGATGGCAACCAGCACGCTCACGGTGGGCTTTTGGTTGGCGGATGCCGCCTCCGGCCGCAACACTTCTATACCCGCCTGCTTGATAAATGAAGCTGTCACGATGAAGAAGATCAGCATGATAAACACCACATCAAGCATGGGGGTGAGGTTAATGTCCGACTCATCGTCGGTGCGCGAGAATCGACTTCCTTTTCGAGCCATGTTTACCCTGTCCGCCCTATGTCCGCTATCTCAGTGATCGGTGGTTAGCTGTCTTTCAAACAATTCGACCTCGAAATCCACCTTCCTTTTCACCAGTGTACTTCCCAAAAGTCCGGACAACGAGGCAATCATGCCGCACATGGTGGGAATCGTCGCCATCGATACGCCCGCCGCCATGGAGCGGGCATTGCCCCCCTGCGACGCCATGGCGTCGAAAACGGAGATCATGCCCGTTACGGTGCCCAATAGGCCCAACAGCGGACAAAGCGTCACACAGGTTTGAATGAGTGGCAGACTGCCGGTAATGGTGTCGGATGTCTCGGATATCATCCAGTCGCGGATCTGGTGGGCGCTCCAGGAACGCCGCTCGGGCCGATTTTCCCAAGCGTCGGCGGCACTGCGAACAACCCGCTTGTGCTCCGTGTTGAAGTACCAAAGCCGTTCGAAGATGAGTGTCCACATCAGAAAAGTAAGGGCGGCAATCAGGAAAAGTACGTTGCCGCCCTGCTCCATGAACTGGACGATGGCAAGATAGGCGTCACCCAACATGGCGTGAACCTATGCCATCGCCTGCCCCGACCGCTCGGCGTGGTCGGCGATGATGCCTTGGGTCTGTTCCTCCAAAACATGGATAACCGATCGACTGCGCTGCGCCACGATGGCGTGCAGCAGTGTTGTCGGAATGGCAACGCACAACCCAAGCACCGTTGTCATCAATGCCGTCGAAATACCACCCGCCATCGTTTTGGGGTCTCCGGTACCGAACAGGGTGATTGCCTGGAAGGTAAGAATCATGCCGATGACGGTGCCGAGCAGCCCGAGCAACGGCGCGACAACCGAAATCACCTGTATCAGGGTAACGTTGCGCGAGATTTTGGGTGTCTCCAGCATAATTGCCTCGCCGAGCTTCAACTCCAGCGTTTCAACATCCACCGACTTGTTTTGGTGGTAAACGTTGAGCACGCGCCCGAGCGGATTGTTGCTGTTGGCGGTATCGGAACGCTTCTGCGCATTCACTTGGGTGGCGGTGATGGATAGGGTGACCAGCCGCTCAATGGCCAGCAGTACGCCAATGATGCCGCCCAATATGATCACGGCACCCACATAGCCGCCCTGGCCATCGCAAAACGGCAGGTAGCATTCGCCTTTGGCGATGCCGCCGAAGAACGAGCCGACCCGTTCGCCAACGGTGGCCGCCTGGATGAGTAGCGACAGCAGTGAGCCCCGGGTCGGGTCAAGCGCCACGCCCACCACCTCGCCGGGCTCCGCCTCCTCAAGGTCTTCAACGGTATTGGTGAAGCGCGCCGCCGGCTGGCGGGCAAGTTCGACCACCGAGCCGTCATCGGTGTCGTATTTCAGATATTCGCCGCCACCGAGCAGCGCGAAAGAGCCGACGCGGGTGATGTCGGCGGATTGCTGTTCGCCGTCGAGCATCGTGATGGTTCCGGGAAATCGGCTGACCCGGCCCGATTCGGTCATTTCGCGCTGCAGTTCGAACCAGAGTGTTTCCATCTCGTCAATGGTGGCAAGCTGGCTGGCGGTGCCCATCTTGGCGGCCAGTTCGCCGAGCCACTCCCCGCGATTCGGGAATTCCGCGGAAATCAGGGAGCTGTCAAAAACACCCCGGGTATCGCCCGCGACCTGCTGCAATACGCCGAACAGCTCCCGCAGCGAACCCAGCCGCCGGTCCAGTTGTTCCTGAAGATCAAGGAGCCGAATCTCGTTTTCCTCGAATTGCGTTTCCAGGCGATCGGAGCGCCGTTCCTCGGAGCGCCGCCGCCCTTCCGCGTCGGACAGCAATTGCGCCTGAACCGTCTTGTCGTTTTGAAAGCGGCGTTCGCGCTCGACATGTTCCCGGGACTCGACGATGCGCCGTTCCTCAACATTGCGCAGCAGTTCGTCGAGGCTATCGGCTTTAACCGGCTGTGTGTCGGCACCGCTATCGGCCTCCTGCGCCACCACCAGGGGAGCGGCGATTAGCAGGCCGCCGAGAATGATAGTTCGCTGAATTCGATTCATTTTGGTTAGGCCTCCGGGCCGGTGATGGGCAGGGTCAGCATGTCAACGGAGAGTTGCTTGCGAGCCATTCGAATGCCGTTGCGAACCGGCGTGGTGTATTCGTCGTCCAGTGGCTCCCAAGCACCGGTGGCGCTGTTCCACATACCCGTTTCCTCACCGTCCGGGGTTTGGTAGACGAGGCTGACACGCCCCACCTTGAGCACATCGACCTTACGCGCAACGCCATCAATTTCGATGGTGTCGGCGTAGGCCTCCATCGTGCGTCCGTATTCGTTTTCAATTTGGAAGGCTCTAAGAACCTGGGAAAACTTTTCCGATACGGCGACATCGGCGCGGTCCATTGTCGAACGCAGGGTCTCAATGCGGCTGTACCGTTCATCGAGCAGAAAGGGTATATCGAGGCCAACGAACTGCTCGAGGCCCTCGATCATCCGCAACATCAACGGCGTGATCTGTCGCTCGATGACCGTAACCTCGTCGATCGATTGGGCGAGCTGCCGCATTTCCTCGTTTTGGGCGGCAACCTGCTTGTCAAGCTGGCGGTTGTAGACCCGCAATCCCTCGATCTGTTTGAGCACCGTCTTGTATTGGTTGAGCAACTGACGGGTTTCCTCGGTCAGCGCGTCGATTTTCGCTTGCGAAACCTTGGCCTGTTGATTGATGCGTTCGGCCACCTGGTAGATGTCCGCCAATGTCGCCGCATGGGCGGCGCCGCCGAGGCCGGTGGCGGCCGCCAAGGCCCACATTGGAAGCCAAAAAGTCGGTCTTTTCTTCATACGAATTCCTGCAGGGTTGTTTGATTGCAGCCCGAAGGGTCTATCTTACTTATTATAGGGGATGGCCACTCGGCAGCCCCACTGACAGCCGGCGAAATTCGCCTCCCCCACTGTAATTGCGCAAAGCATCGGCATACACGGATAAGATGTCAAGATTAAAAGCCGAAGGCCAGCAATGTCGTGCCTGCGCCAACTCATAGCCGACGTTCCAGTCGGTCCAGCGTCACCATTGCGCCAAGCCCCTGGGCCAGGCTCGAGTTCGGCTCCCGGCCCTCGCGGATGGCGGCGAAGAACTCGCGGTCGGCGAGTTCAATGCCATCGGTGCCCACCGCCACATCGCTCACGTCGATTTGCTCGCCGTCGCCCTTGAAGAGGTCGTCGTAGTTGGCAACATAGGTGCCGTTGTCGCAGATATAGCGGAAGAAAGTCCCGAACGGTCCCTCGTTGTTGAACGACAGCGAGAGCGTGCAGATGGCGCCGTCCGGGCTTTTCATGCCGATGGCCATATCCATCGCGATGCCCAGCTTCGGATGCATCGGCCCCTGCAATGCCGTGACCCGCTCGGCCGGCGCGCCGGTTTGGTACTGGAACAGATCCACGGTATGGCAGGCGTGATGCCAGAGCAGATGATCCGTCCAGCTACGCGGTTCGCCCTTGGCGTTGGTGTTGGCGCGCCGGAAGAAATAGGTCTGCACATCCATCTGCTGGATGCTGAGTTCACCGGCGGCGATGCGGTTGTGCATCCACTGGTGCGAGGGGTTGAACCGCCGTACATGGTCCACCATGGCAACGACCCCGGTTTCCCTCTGCAGTGCGACCAGCGCCTCGGCGTCGGCAAGATTGTCCGCCATCGGAATCTCCACCATCAGGTGCTTGCCGGCACGCATCACCCGGGTCGCCTGCTCGGCATGGATCGGTGTGGGTGTGGCCAATATGGCCGCTTCAACACCGGGTTGCCCGAGCGCTTCGTCGAGATCCAGCGTGACGTGCGCAATGCCGCGCGCCTCGGCTACGGTTTCGACGGCTTCCCGCACCCCCCCGCAGATGGAAACCACCTCCACATCGTCGATGCGCTCAATCGCATCCAGATGCTTGTTTGCAAAGGCGCCTTCGCCAACCACGCATATCTTCATTTTGATTCGCTCACCAATCCATCCAGCTACGTTAATAGGCCTTCGCCAACCACGCGTATCCTCATTCAATGTACTCCAGTCCCGCCGCCGCAAGTTTTTCGCGCATATTGTAGATATCGAGCCCCAGCTCTCCGGCCGCCAGGCGGGTGCGTTTGTCTTCCTCGTTGGTCGTGCGTTGTTCGGCACGCGCCAGTATGTCCTCGACCGTATCGCGCGCCACGACGCACACACCGTCGTCGTCGGCCACCACGACATCCCCGGGATTGACCAGGCAACCGGCGCATACCACGGGCACATTTACCGATCCAAGCGTGGACTTTACCGTGCCCTTGGCGGAGACCGCCTTCGACCACACCGGGAAATTCATGGCCCGCAAATCCGCCAGATCCCGCACGCCCGCGTCGATGACGAGCCCACGCACACCCCGTACCCGGGCGGATGTGGCCAGCAGGTCGCCAAACATGCCGTCGCTGTTTGCCGCCGACAAGCCCACCAGCAGGACATCGCCGGGCCGGCATAGTTCGATCGCCACATGCAGCATCCAGTTGTCGCCGGGATGCGCAAGGACCGTTACCGCGCTGCCGGCAATGCGCGCGCCCGGGTAGATCGGCCGCATGTAGGGCTGCAACAGCCCGGTGCGGCCCTGGGCCTCGTGCACCGTGGCGACACCGAAACGCCCCAGCGCATCAATGGTCCCGAGGTCTGCCCGCTCAATGCTTCTAACCGCCACACTCTTCATACGTATACCTCGCCACGAAAGAGTACGCGTGCCGTGCGCACCACGCCCGCTGTGTCCACCTCCCCCCCGGCGTCCAGGCCAAGTCGCACACGCAAGGAACCGCTCGGGTGTTCGATATCCATTATCTTCGGGTTGCCGTCCGCAACATCGGCGATCCCCTCCGACACGGAACCCGGTAGAAGACAGGATGTGGCGACGGAAACCGCGCCCAGCACGCCGATTGACCTGTGACAGACATGCGGGATGAACATCCGGGTCGAAATAGCCCCGCCGTTGACCGGCGCACCCACCATGCACATCTTGGGAACGGTCTTCGCAGCCACATCACCCAGGTTCATCCGCGGCCCGATGGCGAGCCGTACCGCCTCGAGCCGTGCCTTCAACGGCTCGTTTGCATCGAGACTATCCGGAGATTCGGTTCCGTCCAGGCCCAGGTCTTCCGCGCGCACCACCACCACCGGCATACCGTTGTCCACACAGGTGACGTCGAGCCCCTCAACATCGTCAACGACACGCCCGGTGGGCCGCAACGCCCCGCAGCTTGAACCGGCGATGTCCAAATAATTGCAGACGATTGGCGCCGCCGCACCCGGCACGCCATCGATTGCCGTATCGCCGGTCGTCTGGAATCCACCGCCGGGCGTCGGCAATTCGAGATGGCAAACAGCACCGGTATTTTCCATGCGCACCCGCACCACCGTAACCGGGCCGGTGGCGGCGACGAAGCCGTGCTCCAACGCATAGACGCCCACGCCGGCCAGAATATTCCCGCAATTCTGCGCGGTGCCCACGGTCTGCGTCGCCGGATCGACCTGCAGAAACAGGTAGGACAGGTCGATATCGGGAGCATCGGAGACCCGCAACACCGCCACCTTGCTGGTAAGCGGATGACCGCCGCCGATGCCGTCGATCTGCAGTGCGTCGGGCCCGCCCATGATGCGGGTGAGAAGCGCATCGCGGGCGGCCGGATCGATTGGCAGGTCGCTCGCCAGAAAATACGCGCCGCGACTGGTGCCGCCACGGATTAGGCTGCATGGAATGGCGGTCATACCGGCAAGCGCGAATAGACCCGACGGGCATTGTCCGCGAAGATCATCTTCTTCTCGTCGGCCGATGCATTGGGCGAGGCGTCAATGTAGCGTTTCGTGTCGTCGTAGTTGTGGCCGGTGTGTGGGTCAACGCCGCGCACCGCGCCGAGCAGTTCCGATGCGAACAGGATGTTTTCGGCCGGAATCACGTCCAGCAGCAGGTCGATTCCCGGCTGATGGTACACGCAGGTGTCGAAATACACGTTGCCGAACACCAGTTCTTCCAGGCTCGGCTTATTGGCCATGGCTTGAACGAGCCCGCGGAAGCGTCCCCAGTGATACGGCACCGCACCCCCACCGTGCGGAATGACGAACTTGATGGACGGGAAATCCAGCAGAAGATCCGAGGTCAGCATCTGCATGAACGCCGTGGTGTCCGCGCCGAGGTAGTGCGATCCGGTTGTATGGAAATTCGGGTTGCAGGCGGCGCTGACGTGGATCATCGCCGGCACGTCGAGTTCGCACATCGTCTCAAAGAACGGATACCAGTAGCGATCGCCCAGCTCCGGCCCGTTCCAGAACCCGCCCGACGGATCGGGGTTCAGATTGCAACCGACGAAGCCGTACTCATTCACGCAACGCCTAAGCTCCACGATGGAACTGGCCATGGATGCGCCCGGCGATTGCGGCAATTGCGCGACGCCCACGAAGTTGTCGGGGTAGAGTTGCGTGATGCGGTGGATTAGCTCGTTGCAGTGTTCGGTCCAGTGCCGGGAAGTGTGCTCGTTGCCAATATGGTGGCCCATCCAGGAGGCGCGGGGCGAAAAGATGGTGAGGTCGGTGCCGCGCTCCGCCTGCATCCTGAGTTGCGCGCCCTCCAGGCTGTCGCGAAGCTGCTGATCGGAAATGTTCAGGAGCCCCTTGTGGCCGACCGCTAGCGGATCATTCTCAAGTTGCGCTTTCTGCGCGGCGCGATACGCGCCCAACTCGTCGGGCGCCGTGGTGTAGTGACCGTGGCAGTCGATGATCATCCAGCTTCTCCCAGCCCGGGTGAAAACGCTTTCGGCGATGCCGGCACCCGCCCGTCCCCCGATGGGGAGGGTCCGGGGAATGGGCTTGGCCGAACACTATACTCCTATCGCGGCATCTTTTTTGCCAACCATGCCCCGGCAAGGGCTGGTATTGTTATGCTGACCGCGGCATGTTGTCCGGCGCATAAACCAAGGCTTTTCGACCTCGCGCAATACCATGGACCCGCACTGGCTACCCTTTCATCCCAACCCATCGAAGCCCGACTACCAGCCGCCGCGGGGAGCGGTGGACGCGCACTGCCACGTATTTGGGCCGGCAGCCGAGTTTCCCTTCGCAGCGGAGCGCAAATACACGCCTTGCGATGCGGGCAAAGACCAGCTCTGGGCGCTGCGCGACCACCTGGGCTTTGCCCGCAATGTCATTGTACAGGCCACCTGCCACGGCACCGACAATCGTGCGCTGGTCGATGCCCTTGAGCACAGCAACGGGCTCGCGCGAGGCATCGCCACGGTGCGGCCGGACGTCACCGACACCGAGCTGGAGGCACTCGATAGCGCGGGTGTGCGCGGTGTGCGCTTCAATTTTCTGAAGCGGCTCGTGGACAGGCCTCCCCATGAAGACATCAGGCGGGTTGCCGAGCGAATCGCCCCACTCGGCTGGCATATCGTGATCTACTTCGAGGCCACGGAGCTTGACGAGATTCGAGATCTGATCAAGACGCTCCCCACCACGGTGGTCGTGGATCACATGGGACGGCCCGATGTGGCAAAGCCGGTGGATGGTCCGGAGTTCCAAGGGTTCGTGGACCTCATGGCCGAGCACGAGCACATCCGGAGCAAGGTGAGTTGCCCGGAAAGGCTTTCATCGACGGGACCGGACACCTATGACGATGTCGTACCGTTCTCGAGCCACCTCGTCGAGCGCTTTCCCGACCGGGTGCTCTGGGGCACGGACTGGCCGCACCCCAACATGAGGTCGCACATGCCGGACGACGGCAAGCTGGTGGACATGATCCCCCGGGTTGCGACGACCGAGGCATTGCGGCACGCGTTGCTGGTTGACAATCCGATGCGTTTGTATTGGCCGGAAACGGCTTGATTCAGAGCGGTGCCGCCCTTCCACATCACCCTCAACCGAGATTGTCGGCAAAGAATGCAAGGGTGCGCTCGCGGGCGAGGGCGGCGCTCGCCGGGTCGTGGCTGCCCCGATGGTCGCAGTTGAATCCGTGGTCGGCGTTGTAGACATGGACGGGAACATTGGGCTGGGCGGCTTTGATTTTGGCGACATCCGTCATGGGAATGTGTGCGTCAAGTTCACCGAAGTGCATGATAACGGGACACTTGGGGGTACGCTCGACCTGTCCGGCAATACCGCCTCCATAGTAGCAGGCGGCGGCCGCCACGCCCTCAAGCTCGCACACCGAGAGCCACGTAAGCAATCCGCCGAAGCAATAGCCGACGACACCGACCCTGCCGTATTGGGAGGCATGGCGAATCGCGGCCTGTAGATCCGCGAGGGTGTTCGGCATCTGCAACTTTTGGAAGGCGAGTTCGATGCCGCGGGCCATGTCGGCCTCTTCATAGCCGAGTTCCACATCGGCCGCCACCCGGTCGAATATCTGGGGCGCCACCACCGCATAGCCGTCGTCGGCGTAACCGTCCGCCACCTCGCGGATATGGCTGTTAACCCCGAATACCTCCTGGATGACAACCAGCCCACCCTTCGCCCCGCCAGCGGGCATGGCGGCATAGGCAGCCAATTCGAACCCGTCGGCGGCCTGCAAATGAATCTTCGTTCCCATCGGGGCACCTCCTTCAAAGGGTGCACTTTTTAACACAGACCCCGGGCGTCCACCAAGCTCGCACGGCCGTATTCCACGATTTCCGCCCAATGGTAGGTCATAGATCATTGGAGTCCGCATACCCGGACAATTTGACCTTTCAAATTCCACCAAACCAAGTCCCGCGCACCGCTCGGTTCGCGCAAATATCCAACCAAGACACACCCATTGACAGAAACTGCTGCGACGGATCGAAGGGAGAGCGGGCAAACCTTACAAAAAGGAATGGGAATTATCCAGTTGACTCCACCAATTGATGAAAGAGCAGCCGAAGCAGGCTTCAAAGAAGTCAAAGCCGCCGCCAGTGCTGAACGCAGCCATCAAGTGGGTGATGGCTTACCGTCATCCACCAGGGAACAAACCAAAGGTGGAGTCAACTGGATAATTCCCATTTAAATGTCATGGGTTTCATGAAACTGTAATAATCCTCTTTCAAACTGCCGTTGGTACAGGACTTTCCGGCAATCGCCATGAGCAACTCGATTCTAATCGTAGAGGACGAACGGGAGATCCGGGAGATGCTCGGTTTCACCCTGTCGCGCAACGGTTTTGAGGTCGAAGAGGCGGCCAGTGCCGAAGAGGCGCTGAAACAGCTTGAGGGATACCTTCCCAAGCTGTTGATAATCGATTGGATGCTGCCGCGTATGAGCGGCATCGACCTGGCCCGCCGCCTGCGCAATGACGAGCACACGGCCGGACTGCCGATGATCATGCTGACCGCCCGTGGCGAGGAAACCGACAAGCTCAAGAGCTTCGACTCGGGCATCGACGACTACATCACCAAGCCGTTTTCTCCCCGGGAACTTGTCGCCCGCATGCGCGCCCTATTGCGCCGTACCGGCAATCCGGACGATGGCGTGCTGCGTGCCGGCGATATGCTACTCGACCTCAATTCGCACAAACTGATGGTCGGCAACCGGGCGGTGAAAGTCGGGCCTACCGACTTCCGCCTGCTCGAGTTGTTCATGCGCCATCCGGACCGGGCCTTCAGCCGCTCGCAACTCCTCGACCGTGTTTGGGGGCGCAGCATCTACGTTGAGGAGCGCACCGTGGATGTACATGTTCTGCGCCTGCGCAGTTCCCTGAAACCACACGGCCTCGATTGGCTCATACAAACCGTTCGCGGGGTTGGCTATCGGTTCAGCCCAGCCGAGTAATCGCCATTGAGCCACCCGCCCAACGGACACCCCCCCGTCGGTCCAATGCAATTTGACGACGGACAAGCGTTTTTTATGGGACTTATATACATAAGTTGAGGGATTATATCGCAAAGTCACAAAATAGTTGTTGACACCGCCGACAGTCTTGCTACGCCGAAATTCCGAAATGTGACCATATGCGTGGCGCAGAAGGCATCCGGCAAATCCCATCGCAAGGGCATGGCCTCGCTTGAGGTCGCGGCGAAGTTCGCCGACGAGGACAAGGCACCGTAGTTGTTCATGCGCCCGTTTCGATTCAAGTCCGATTGATGAAACGTCCAGTGTTATTGTGACTTTGCGATATAACTCTCCTTTTTTGTTAATCGGACAGGACACTAGTGCTCCCCGAGGACGGACATGCCATGGCCCGGTGCCGTGGACAGGTTGGTCAGGTGCCCGGTCGGGCTTTCCAGCAGGCTCATGACGATAAGCGGATGCGACTCCAAACTGATCCCGCTGATCGACCACGTCTCACTGCCCACCGACACCGTAAGCCGCCACTTGCCCGTCCCGTAACCCAGCGGCCAACGCACGAACGGCTCCGCGAACAGGCCGACCAGGCCGACGCTGTCGCTGTCCGAGGGAACACCCGCCTCCAGTTCCGCCGCGGTCATGGTCAACGCGCCCCGGCCGGGAATCTCAACATCGACACCCCTAGGCCATTGCGGAGGGGTACGCCCCCGGTCGTCCGTGCCCGCAATCGCCACCCACACGGCCTCGGGATGCGGATTGACAAGGCGCAGCCGGCTCGTCTGGCGCCCATTGCTGCCCGGATTGAGCATAGGCACGGCAACGCGGCCGTCCCGCGGCGCCACCACATCGTGCATCGCCGTCAGAAAGCCGTCCCGGGCGCGGACATAGGCGTACACCGCGATGTCCAGGTCGCTCGTCAGTTCCAGCCGCCAGTCGCCCTCCCCGGCACCCGCACTCCCGGACAGACCCAGGGCCGCGTTGCCCAGCTCCAGATCCTCCGAGTCGAGGTGCGACGCGCCGCCGGAAACAACGGCGAGCTCCAGCGGCCCGCGCCGGGTGCCCGCGTCGTCGAAGGCGTCGATCCTCACCACCCCCGCGCGCGGCGACCGGTTGACCACCCGCACAAGACCCCGCTGCCCGAGCCCGCGCGACGCCGCCGGAAACAACGGCACATGGTGCGCCCCGCCTTCCGCGGCCGGCACCACCGGGCCGGACGACAGATTCGACAGGAGACCCGTCCGCGTGTTCTCCAGAAGGTTCATCACCGACACCGGCTCGTCGGAAACCACCCGCAGCCGCCACCAGCCCTCCCCGTCCTCCAGCGCGCCGTCCAGCCAGGCGGCGCCCGCCCTGAGCTGCTGCTCCGTCAGCGTCAGCGCCGCGCCGGGGGGAACCCCGAAACGAACCACGCCGCCGAGCGGCCCGCCCGCGTCGTCGACGCCGCGCACCTCCACCTCCGCCCGTCTGCGGCCCGGGTTGACCACCCGCAGCCGGCTCGCCCGCGACGGGCCGCCTCCCGGGATGAAAAGTCCCACATGGTGGCCATCACCATCCTCGGGCGCGACATCGTGCAGGCTGGCCACATACCCGTCGTGCGACCGGACATAGGCCAGGGCCCCGATCTCAAGCGCGCTCTCGAACTCCAGCCGCCAGTCGCCCGTCCCGGCGCCGACGCCCCCGCCCAGACCCCCGCCGCCGCGCTCCAGATCGCCGGAGTTGAAATGGGCGACGGCGTGTGGCGCGACCTCCAGCGTCACCGGGCCGCGGCGCGCCCCCCGGTCGTCGACCGCCGTGACGCGCACCACGCCCGACCGCCCGGAATGGTTGACGAGCCGCACGAACCCCCCGCGCCCCGGGGCCGAGGCCGAGACCGAGGCCGAAGGTAGCAGCGGCACCCGGGGCGCGCGCACCGTCACCCCGAACCCCCGGCTCAGCGTCTCCCCGTCCGCGCCGGTCGCGGTCACCGCCACCGTCGCCGTCCCGGCCGCCACCGGCGTCACCGTCAGCGTTCCGTCCACGACCTCGACCGTCGCCACCGACTCGTCGCCGGAGGACGCGGCGAACTCGGCATCCGCGCCGAGAAAGTGGGAGAACACATCCGCCAGGTCGATCGTCTCCGGCCCCCGTCCCGGCGCCAGTTCCCGGTCCCCGATGCCGTACAGCACCAGCGGTGGCCCCGGCGCCAAGCGAACGCCGCTGTAACAGTCCCGCAACCGCGGCCCCACGGGAGGCGCTCCCGGTGCTCCCCCTCCGACGCTGATGGTCAATTTGGGCAGAATGGGACACGGATTGGCCGTCGTCTGCGGCGGACCGTCCACATGGGCCACCCGGACGGTCACCGGCCCGTCACCGGCCGGGGTCACCGCAATCCGTCCGCCGCGGACCGAGCCCGTCGGAAGCGTCATCCGCGCAAGCCGCCCCCCGCCGGTATCCAGGGATCCGCCCTGGGCGGTCAGGTCCACCCGCATATCCAGCGGCGCACCCGGGGGCACCCCGACACCGACCGTCGCGGGCCGCCCCCGGGCCGGAGGGTCCGAATCCGGGATCCGAACCGGCCCCGGCGCGAATGTGAACGGCGCGCCCGGATTGGCACCAAGAAAAAGTGCCTCCAGATCGACGAGCCCCTCGAACACCCCGGGCGGGAGTTCCAGCAGATTGTTTCCGATGAGGTTCAAAAACCGAAGGCGCGGCATGACATCGAACACGCCCGGTTCCAGCGCCGTGATGCCCATGTGCGGGGCGGACAGCATTATCAAGCCATCAAGCCCGTCAAATGCGTCGGCCCGCAACGGACCGTCCAGGTGGTGGTTTTCGGCTAGATTAAGACGCTCAAGGGAGCCCAGCCCCCGGAATAGCCCGGGTTCGATTCGTTCCAGTCGATTTGCCCAAAGCGACATGAATTCAAGATTCGCCAAACCATCGAAAATACCGGCGGGCAGGGTTTCGAGCCTGTTGAATCTCAGATACAAACTCCGCAGTTTACCCAAGCCGCCGAAGATGTCCGGCGCCAGTGACACCAGCTCGTTGCTGTCCAGATCCAAAGTCTCCAATCCGCCCAGGTCGTTGAGGATGCCCGGTGGCAGCGACACCAGCCCGTTGTCGCTCAAGTACAATGCTTCCAGTCCGCCTATACCGTCGAACATGCCCGCCGGAAGACCGTCCATCCTGTGCCCGATGAAACGCAGGGCCCGCAGGTTGACAAGCCCCGCCATCGCCCCGGGCTCAATTGTCGTGACCGTCGGCGGCGTCGCGGGATAACCCCACACATTTGGACCCCTACCGGACACTTCCAGGGCCTTCAGGCGCGGCATGCCCTCGAAGGTACCCGTCTCGAAGGTTCGTATCAGGTGTCCATTGATGTACAACCCCCTCAACCCCGGCAATCCCCGGAAAGCGCCCGGCTCAATGTTCCTCAGCGTCCGGGGTTCCCTCTGCTGCCACGCGTAGCTCAATTGCAGAGTCCGTAGACCGATCAGGCCCGAAAAAAGATCCGCGGGCAAACTCTCGATATTCTCAAGGTGGAGCGACACCAGGCCCGTCAGGCCGTCAAAGTCGCCGGGCCGCAACTCCGAGCCGTCGAGCGGGCCATATTTTGGGTAATCAACAACGAAATCCATGAACCCGATTTGGCGCAGACTGGCCAGGAAGGATGCATCAGCTAACTGGGCGTTTGCCTCACAGCGCGAGTCGAAATTGTTGTAGTCGGGGTGACGGCTCAAAATATGCCACCAGAACCCACTGCGCTCGCATATCGGCTTGATCGGCCGGGAGCCGGCCTGTCGGCGGGCGTGCACCCGGCCCGCGGCCAGAACCTCCACCGGCCGCTCGAATCCGTGGTTCGCCGCCACCCGGTACTCGATCTCGCCGCTCCCCGCCCCGCCCGCCGGCGCGACCGATTCGACCCACTCGCCGCCCGACGCCTGCCAGGTGCAGCCGGCGCCCGTCTCCACCCGAAGGCGGTACGCTCCACCCTCCGCCGGCAGCAGGCCGTCGTCCCCGGAGACGTCGTAGCGGCAGGTGTCGGCGTCCGACCGCGGCCGCACATTCGCCACGATATGCCGCACCTCGTTCAGGTGGCGCACCGCGTCCGCCGGGCCGTCCGGCGATGTGGTTGGCTCGTCGCCCGGCACGCCGAGCCGCAGCCCGGGATCGTCGGGATGGACCAGGTCCGGATTGGAGAAAAGCGGCACGTCGGATATGTCACGGACACTTGACATGATCGTCCCATTCCACCACTCGTAATCGCGCTCGCGACTTTCCGGGGCGACATAGCGAAAGCCGTGGCTGTATGGAAGCAGTCCGCGCGAGGTGTCGGAGCGCTCGTGAGCCAGCCCCATGCTGTGTCCGAGTTCATGCGCAACCACCAGACCGTGCCCGGAGCGGGCGACCGCGAAGCCATGCCTTTCCACCTCGTCGCGCGAAAGGCTGGACAACCACCAGGCATTGCCCCCGATACTGTAGTCGCCCAAGAACTGATGCGCATCGCCGCCGAGGTGCAGCAACACCAGGTCCGCCGCATGGCGGTCGCGCAACGTGCGCGTCTCGTCCAGATAGCCGTCGCCCTCGTGGGCCAAATGCTCCAGGGCCTTCCCCCACAGTTCATAGCGCACCGCGAAGTGCCGCTTCTCCTCTACCTTTAGCGCCTCGTCCAGAAACCAGTCGTATTCCACCTCGACGGCGGCGGCCAGCCCAAGTCGCAGGTCCGCCCCGCTCGCCGCCAGCGCCTCGTTCGCCGTCGCGATGTCCAGGTCGATGATGTCCAGCATCTGTCCGTAGCCGCCCTCGATTTCCCGGACGAACGACGGATACAGGACGAGCACATCCACCACATCGTCGCCGGCCGGGTGCGCGGCCGATTCCGTTGATGCCGCGCCTCCTAACCCGGATCGCTCGGCCGCCAGCCCGCGCTCCTCCGGTTTGCGCGGATCCATGAGCGGCACCCCGTCAACATCGTCCCGCCCGGCCGAGCGGGCCGCGGCCTCCACCGCCGCGCAGCGCACCGGCGCCGGCTCCACGCGCTCCACGCTCTGCAGGCCGCCGGTCGTGCGGATCGCGTACATCCCCCGGGCGCGTAGACCCGCCCCATCGCGCGGTCGCCGTTGACCACCAGCGCCACGAACCCGGTCGGCACGCCGCGCAGCGGCCCCGACAGCGAGTAGCCCGACGATGTCGGCGCGCTCCGCTCGACCGTCGCCTCGAACTCGACACCATGGAGCAGGTTCAGGCGCAGGCCGGCCGACCGGCCGGAAAGCACCCCGTCGCGAATCCCGGCCAACCCGCCGAAGTCTATCCGGGTGATGCGCGCTGGCGGATGCCCGGCCGCCTCGCCGACCACCGTGTCCGGCGACACTTGGCCGGGTGCCCGCTTCGCGTTGATGGATGCCGCCGTTTCGCCGGCCACCGGCTCCGGCGCCACGGCCTCGTTCGTGAACAGCGACAGGCGGCCCGTTTCCGCCACCGGGGCCCGGGATACGAGCGCGGCGAGCAAGGCCAGCGCCGCCCGCCGCCGGAATAGAGCATTGCGCCCCTGTCCAAATGTCATCGGTCCCTCCCCAAGCATGGATAGCCCCGCCTTCAACAACATCTCATTTTACGACCACGGGCAGCCGCAGCTCGCCCACGTCGGTCCGCACGATCACAACCGTCCGGCCAACGCCAACGCCCGCCACGCGTATCGTCGGCGAGGCGACGCTCACCGTGACGACGGTGGTGTCGCCCGAGGTCGCCGTGATATCGCTGTCCTCGCCCCAAACCAGAAACAGTTCGCCGCCGCGCGCCACCTCGAAAGCAAAGGTGGTGGCAGTGCCGGAGCCAGCACCGGCACCACCGCCACCGCCACCACCGCTGACGCCCACAATGATGTCCGCTGTGTCGCTCTTCCGAAAATCATCTTTGTCCCTGACAGCGACAGACTTTCGGTGGGTGCCCGTCGTCGCGAATATGTACATCGCCGTCGCTGTTGCCCGCTCTTGATGCCCATCCCACCTGTATTTGTAGGGGGTTACGCCTCCCGTGGCCGATGCTGTCACGTTCGCCGAATAGTAGGAGACGCGCCCGAAGGGCGTATGATAGTTGTGAAAGGTGGCCCTGTAGGGGCCACCCGCTTCGGCTTTCAGTGTGGTGTCGCAATTCAAGTGCACACTCGTGTTTTGCCTCATATAGAAGGTATCGCTCGAGCTTGTTTGACCCGGTCTAATCACGGGTGGATTAACCTCGGGTGAGATAACCATGTTGTCGCACTGGTAACCGGATTTGACGCTGGCCGAAAGATCAACTCGACTCCCTTGGGGCACGTAATAGGTGCAGGTGCTCCGGCAATCAATATTTTGAGCCGCCACTGTGCCCGTCACCCTGCCTCCCACCTTGATGGAAGGCTGTTTGACAACAATGGTCAGCTTGAGCAGGCACTGGCCATCGCGGCGCGTGAAACCCGGCTTGCACTCGCATTTGCAAGAAGTTTTGTTGCGCAGCTCGTGGGCACCGCATTGCGCCACGCACCCGCCGCCGCAGGTTTCGTAGGTGGATTCGCAGGTGAAACAGCCTGTGTCGTCGGTGGCGGATATGGGAACGGCGCAGGCCGCGGTTCCGCCGGGATCCGGAATACCGCAGGACGCCTCCCTGGATCCGTTGACGCACCTCCAGCCTTTCGAGCCGTCCCGGCCGGTGCATTTCCAATTGCTGGAGCCCGATATTCCCAGGCAGTCCCACAGGTTGGTGCCGGGCGGATCCGGCCTGTCTCTTAAGGTGCCCTTCTCGCAGGTATTGGCGAGGTCGCCGCACATCCCATTGGTGGGCGGGGCGTCCGGCAAGTCATGAGGGTCTCCGGCGTCACAGCTATTATTCGCTCCGCCGCCGCAGGCTCCATGCACGGGCGGGTTGGGGGGGCCGGGAACAGCCGTTGCGTTGGAGGGCAGGCACCTGTTTTCCCCGGACGAGTCCGGACATGACGGATCCTTGACGCAGGCGCCGTTGTGCCGATGGTATCCCTCTTCACACACGCATTCGCAAGAAGTTTTGTTGAGCAGCTCGTGGGCACCGCATTGCGCCACGCACCCGCCGCCGCAGCTTTCGTAGGTGGATTCGCAGGTGAAACAGCCCCTATCGTCGGTGGCGCGTAGGGAAAAGCGGCAGGGCAAGTCTCCGCCGGGGGCCGGAATACTGCAGGACGCCTCCCTGGATCCGTTGACGCACCTCCAGTTTTTCGAGCCGTCCCGGCCAGTGCAGTTCCACCTGCTGAGGCCCGTAATTCCCAGGCAGTCCCACAGGTTGGTACCGGGCGGGCCCGGCCTTTTCTTGACGGTGCCCGCACTGCAGGTATTTGTGACGTCGCCGCATGCCCCATCGGTGGACGGATAGTCCGGCAAGTCATCAAAGACTCCGGCGTCGCATGTATTATTCGCTCCGTACCTGTTGCAGGCTCCATGCACGGGTGGGTTGGGGAATCCGGGAACAGCCGTCGCGCCGGCGGGTGAGCAACTATTTTCCAAGGCCCCGCACCGGAGGGCGACGCCGCAGGTGCCGCCGGAGAGTTCCGACCAGGCGCCGTCGTCACACTTGAACGTCGCGGAACCCAGGGCGGGGCCGTTGTCGTCGGTCGCGGTGCTCGTCCGGCCGCTGCCGACGGCGCCCACCGAGCCGAGGCACGCCGTCCCGCCGACACTCCAGCTCCGGGCCCCGGAAGCGCAACCCGCCTTCGCCTTCCCGCACAGGCCCGAGTCGGCGCCGCCGCCGATCCCGTCGCAGCGCCACCGGTATTGTTGGTCCGTGTCCGCAACGGCGGCGGCGTTCGGCGTCCCCGACGCGCAGCCGTTGCGGACACTGTTGTCGCACCCGCCGTCGATGGCGGTCGCCGCGAACGTGGCCGTCACGCCCCTGTCCCCGTCCAGGCGCAGCGCGCAGTCGGCCGTGGACTTCGCGGCGCAGGCGCCGCCCCAGCGCAAGAAACGATGACCGGACGCGGGCATCGCCACGAGGGTCACCACGGTGCCGTCCGCCACCGTCTCCGAACAGTCCGAGCCGCAGTCGATCACCCGCTCCGCCCCGATCCGACCGGTCACCCGGCCGTTCGTCGGCGCCGTCACCGTCAGTGTCCGAACCACGCCGAAGCTGGCGCCCACCGATCTGTCCGAGTCCATCGTCAGCCCACAGCCACCCCGTCCCGAGCAGGCGCCCGTCCAGGCACCGAGCGCGTGGCCCGCGTCCGGCCACGCCTTCAACTCCACGGTCGTGCCGTCGGGAAACTCCACCGCGCAGCGGGTTTGTGTCCCGCCGCAGTCGATGGCCGGACCGGTGACGCGGCCGTTCACCGGCACCGTCACCGTCAACAGGCGCCGGGTCTTGTTGGTGATCGTCACCGCCGTCCCGTCCACCGGCAGCACAGTCCCGCCCTGTACCGCCGTACCGCCCACCCCGACCGTCTCCGCGTCCTCGTCCTCGGTGTCCCATACCGGGGCCAGCTCGAAAGAGCCGCTCGCCGACCGCGTCCCCGGCGGAATCGTGATCCTGAAATCCTCCACCGCCGCGAAGTCCCCGCCCACCGTCGCGGTCCCGCCCCCAACCCGCACCGTCACCGTCTTGGCGACATCGGCGACCTTCCCGCCGGTCAGTGTCGCGGTCACCGTCACCGTCGCGGTTGCACCCTCCAGAACATCCACCACATCGACCCCCAGCACCACCCTCGGCACCCACTCGATGGCGATCACCCCCTCCACCTCGCCGTGGGCCCGGTTCGGACCATGCGTCACCATCACCCCGTAGCCATGCGCCACCGGCGAGTTGGACGAGAACGACGCGCTGTATTCCCGACCGCCGGTCATCCTCCCGCCGCCGTTATCGAAGCCGCCGGCGTTGACCGCGCGCAGCCGCCCGCCCACACGGCGCACCCAGCGTCCGGTGAGCTTCCCCCGGGCGGCGACAACCCGGACGGTCACCGTCGAGGCCACCTTCGGGTTGCCGCGTGGGATCGATGGACGCCCGTTGTCCACGGCCACCACAACCCGCGGCAGTGTCGTCGCTCGCCCAGCCCTCGACCAGACACCGCCGCCCGCCGCGGATAGCGCCCGGACCTGCACATCGTACTGCTCGCCCGCCGCCAGACCGGTCACCGTTGTCGTCGTGGCCGCGCTCCCCGTGGCGACTTTCGTCCAGGCACCGGTGCCCGCCACGCGGTGCCGGACCGCGTAGCCGACGATCCCCCCGCCGCCGGCCGGCGCGCTCCAGCGCAGCGCGAGCCTCCCGTGGTCCACCGGTGTGACGCGGGGGGCGCCGGGCCGGGCCGGGAGTGCCGCGAAGGCCGCCCCCACGGTCTTGTCCGCATCCACCGTCAACACACAGGATCCCGAGCCCCGGCAGTCGCCGGTCCAGCCGGAAAATCCATAGCCGTCGTCGGCCGTCGCGGTGAGCGTCACCACCGAGGCGACCGCCACCGACTCGGCGCAGTCCGAGCGGTTGCCCGAACCGCAGTCGATCACCGTCGCCGCCGAGGCGCCGGCACCCCTCGTGCCCGTCACATAGCCATTGGCCGGAGAGGTGATCGTCAGCCGCGCCGCGGCATCGTCAATCGTCACCACCGTCCCGGTTACCTCGAGCGGTGCCCCGTCCGTGGCGGTGCCGGTCACCAACACCGTCTCCGGCCCCTCGACGACGGCATCCACCACCGGGGCGAGCGTGAACCCGCCCGCCGCATCACGCGCACCACCCGGGATCGCGATCACGATGTTGTCCACCTCCGCGAAATCCGTCCCGGCCGTTGCCGTGCCGCCGACCACCGAGACATTCACCGTCTTGGCCACCCCCGTCTGCGGGTCGCCCGTGAGGGTCGCGCGCACCGCCACCCGGCGCTCGCCGCCGGCCTCCCGAATCGTCGCCGGATCGACACTCAGCACCACGCCCGGCCGCCACTCGATGCCAATGCTTGCCGTTACCGTGCCCGTTCGGCCATTCAGCCTGTGGCGTACCCGGTAGCCATAGACACGCGCGCCCGGCGACGCGGAGGACACGTCGTGGGTCAGCGCTGTTCCGGATGTCGGCTCGATACCGTGCGCCAGAACGGTCTCCGCGCCATCCAAGCGCAGCCACTCCGCGGTCAGCGCACCCCCGCCCGGGGCCTCCACCGTCGCCGTCAGGGTCACCCGCGCCGGTGCGCTGTCCGCCCCGATCACCGGCCTGGTCGCGCTCGCCCCGAGGGTCACCCGTGGCAGCGTGTTCGCCCCGGCCGTTGCCGACAGCGGACCCACGCCCTCGTCGTTCGCCGCCCGCACCCGCACCTCGTGGGCGGTGCCCGGTTCAAGGCCCCTTAGGACCGTCGTTGTGTCCGTGCCCGCGACAGTCGCCTCCGACCAGGACGCCGCGCCCGCAGCGCGGTACAGAACGTCGTAGCCCGTGATGCGCGGCCCGGTGTTGTTCGGCTCAGCCCACTCGACCGCCAGAGTGGTCGTCCCCGGCGTCAGCGTCGGTATCGCGGGCACCGCCGGCGGCTCCAGCTCGTCGGAGACCAGCACGGTCACCGCGATGGTCGCATCCACCGCCACGTTCGCCTCCCTCGCCCCGCCGCTGTCCCGGCCGTCGCCCACCCGCACCATCAGCGCGTGGCTTGCCGCGCCGCCCTCGAAGTCCGGCACCGCGCCGCCGCCCACGCGAATCTGCCCCGTCCTCCCGTCGATCGTGAACAGTGCCGCGTCGGCGCCGGCCAGCGAATAGGCGAGTGCGTCGCCGTCCGGGTCCGTCGCCACCACCGGGGCACCCACCGCGCCTCCCGCGGCGGTGTTCTCCGCTACCGCGCACGTCGCCTTATCGCCCTCGGCGAACATCGGCGCACCGTTCGACGCCTCGTCGTCGTCGATGGTCACCACCAGCGAGGCCGGCGGCGACAGCAGCACCCCGTCCGGCAGATTCCCGAACCCGAGCGTCACCGTCTCGTCGTCGCTGTCCCCGTCCTGCAGGGCCGCCAGCGTGAACGTCTGCTCGCGCGTGCCGAGGCCGAACGCGATCATGCCGTTCGCCGCGTTGTCCAGGCGGAACGCCCCCGACCCGCCCAGCGTCGTCAGCGGCACCGACACCGGACGGTCCGCCGCGGCGTCCAGGCGCGCCGTCACCAGCAGCGAGGTTCCCTCCGCCACCGTGGCGCCCGCCCGGGCGAACGACAGCCGCAGCAGCCGCAGACTCCCCACCCGCGCCGTCGGCGACCACTCGCCCGCGCCCACCGCGTTCTCCGCGCGCACCCCCACCTTTTTCGCCAGCGCCGGAATGGTCGCCGTGGTCGCGCACGGCCCCGACCCGCAGCCCGCGTAGGCGTGCGCCGCCCAGCCGCCCGACTCGGAGGTCTTGTACCGCACGTCGTAGTCCGCGATCCGCGCGCCGCCGTCGTCCGGCGCCTCCCAGACCACCACCACGCCCGACCCCGTCGGGTGCGCCGACGGCTCCTCAACCCGGTCCGGCACCCCCCAGGTCCGCCCGCGCCCCGGCTCCGACCACTTGCCCGGATAGGCCACGCCACCCATCCGGTTCACCCCGCGGACCTGCGCCTCGTGCCAGGCGCCGGACCCCAGCCCGGAGAGGGTCCGCGTCATCGTCGCCGTCTCCTCCGACCGCGCCCGCGCGTCCGTCGCCTCCGTCCAGGCGCCGCCGGCCTCCCGGTATCGGTGCTGGTACTCCGCAATCGGACGCGCGACACCGCCGGCGTCCGTCCAGGCCACGCGCGTCCAGGTCGCCTCCAGGCGCTCGTCGCCGCGGTCCGCGTGCGCCCGCACCGTCGGCGCCCCCACCCGCGGCGGCCGGCGCGTGTCCAGGCCGGTGCGCCCCCGGCCCGCCGCCGACCACGGCCCCCGGTCGCCGTCCGCCGCCACGGCCCGGACCTCCACCACATAGGCGGTGTCCGGCGTCAGGCCGGAGAGCGTCGCCGTCCGCCCGGACGCCGTGTCCGCCAGCCAGGCGTTGACCACGCCCTCGATGGCCGGATCCTCCCGGTGGCGCACCAGGTGGCGCGCCGCCGCCGCGCCCGGCGGGCACGACGCCGCGTCCCACGCCGCCTCCAGCTCCGTCGCCGAGCGCGGCCCCGACGGCGTCGACACCCGCGGCGCGCCGACCCGGCAGGCGCCGTCCACCGTGCGCGCGAGGACGCTGCCCGAGAACGCCCCGTCGCCCGCCGCGCTGCGCGCCCGGACCCGCAGCTCGTAGCGCGTGCCCGCCGCAAGGCCCGCCACGACCCCTGCCAAGCCCGGCCGCGGCCGAAGCGTCGTCCAGGCCGACTCCGGCGCGGTCACCCTCCGATAGCGCACCACATAGCCGTCCACCGGCGGCACCGCGGCGACCGCGTCCCAGGCCAGGTCCAGGCCGTGCCGCCCGTCGCCCGCCGACGGCACCGCCGAGAGGCCCGTCGGCGCCGGCGGCGCCGACCACGCCTCGGTGATCCGCAGCGTCGCCGCGGCCGGCGCCGCGAGCGCCACCGCCGTCGTGCCCCAGACCACCCGCGACACCCCGAACTCCACGGTCTCGCCCCCCTCCTCCAGGGCGTCCGCGCGCGCCGAGACCCGCACCGATGTCGACGCCGTCATGTGCCGGTCGTTGGCCGCGACCGTCAGTTTCCTCCAGTCCGAGCCGCCCGCGAGCCTGTAGTCGTGCGAGGCGCCCTCCGTCGCCGTGCCCCCGACCGACAGGACCAGCGCCACGTCCACGGTCGGCACCGGCACCCCGGTCAGCGTCGCCGACACCCCGTGCGCGCCCGCCGTCCCCTCCCGGATCGCCGACGGCGTCAGCACCAGCCTCGCCGTCCCCTCCGTCGCGCCCGCCGCGACCACCACGCGCCGCGTCCCCGCGATGTCCGACGACGACGCCGCGTCCACCGCCGCGGTCACCGTCACCGCCTGCGCCCCCAGCGTCTCGCCGATCCTCTCCGGGCTCACCGACAGCCGCAGCGTCCGCGGCGCGTCGTTGTCCGCGATCGTCAGTCTCAGCGGCCGGGAGAGCAGCCCCGTGTGCGACGGAACCGCGCCCGCCCTGCTGCCCGTGCAGTGGCCCTCCACCACCAGCGTCTCGTCGCCCTCCGCCAGGGCGTCGTCCACCACCGTCATCAGCTTCGCGCTCGCCGTCCAGCCGTTGTCCGCGTTCAGCTTCTTCTGGTTCGCGAACGTCACGTCCGCCGGCGTCGTCGCGGCGTCGTCGCGGCGCCGCCCGCGCCGAGCCGCAGGCGGCAGCCGGTGTAGTTGCCCGCCGCCGGCGGATTCTCGAGCGTCAGCCGCGCACGCACCTGGCCGACATCCTCGGAAAGCGTCGTCGGCTCCACGCCCACCACCACCGTCGGCGCGCTCCCCGCCCCCCTCACGCCCATCGCCGCCGCCCCGGCCAGTGGGCGGGACTTCGCCGGGAACGACGCCGCCACCGCGCACGGCGCCGCCGGACCGCAGTCCGCGCACGACGCCGACCCGGCCGGCCGCCCCGTCCCCAGCGGGCAGGCCGCGCACGCGGCACCCGCCGCCGCGGCCTCCATGTTCGGCGGACACTCCACGCAGGCCCCGTCCTCCAGGCGGTGCGCCGGACCGCAGCCGCACGCCCCGCCGGGCTCGCTCACCCGGCCCGGCGCGCACGGCGCGCACGACCCGGCGCCCGCCGAACGCTCCGTCCCCGCCGGACAGGCCGCGCAGCCCGTCCCCGACGCGTCCGGCACCTCGTGCTCGCCGCAGGTCCGGCACGCGCCGCCCTCGAGAATCTCCAGCGCGCCGCCGCAGCGCGGCCC
Organism: Pseudomonadales bacterium; assembly: GCA_965116165.1. GTDB lineage: Bacteria > Pseudomonadota > Gammaproteobacteria > Pseudomonadales > Azotimanducaceae > Azophilus. The sequence goes on from OZ220484.1 coordinate 475,006, forward strand.
CAGAACCGCGACCCCGTATGTCCGGACCGTCGTCAGGCCGCGCGCGTCGGTCGCGCCCGCCACCAGCCGGTACGACCCCGGCGCCGCGTCCCGCGGCGGGGAAAGGTGGATTTCAATCCGCGGACCGGGCGACGGGCCCGCGGACCACGCCGCCGCCGACAGCCACACCGCCTCCGGCCCGCCGGACGCCGGCGAATCCGGGTCCAGGGCCTCGACAACCAGGGTGGCGCGCCCGCCCGCACCGCGACCCCGCCGTCCGGCGCGTCCGCCACCACCAGCGGCGCCCGGTTGCCCGTCGATGTCGGCAACGCCGTCTCCGGGCCCGCCAGCGCCCAGGCCACGGCCGCCAGGCCGCAAATCGCGACCGCCCGCGCCGCCCGGACGGCCCGCCGCCTACCCATGGACCCGGTTCGGGGGTCTGTCGGCCATCGGGGTCGTCACGGCTGTCGGCGCGTCCGCCCGAAACCGGGCCGCGCCGCCCCGGCCAGCTCCGTCTCCAGCGCCTCCAGGGTCAGCCGGCCCTGCGCCAGCATCTCCTCCAGCACCAGGGCGCGGCGCACATAGCCGACATGGGCCGCGCAGGGCCCGTCCGTCAGTCCGTACCGCGCGCAGGACCGGGCCACAAGCTCCGGGCGCCCGCTCCCCGGCCCCGACGCCGCCAGCCGGCCGACATGCCCCAGAACCGCCGCCTCCGACACCAGCGGCGCCCGGTCCACCAGGCGGTCCCGGTGGCGCCGCGTCACCGCCTCCAAAAGCGCCGCCCGCTCCGCCGCGTCCCAGGACGCGAGGCCCGGAACCGTCAGCGCCCCGTGGTACAGGCGCGCCACCTCCGACGGCGGCCCGGGCGGCAGCTCGTCGTAGTAGGCGACCTCCCCGGGCAGCGCCTCTCCGGCAAAAGATGCGGCCGCCAACAGCAACGCCACGGCGAACCATCCCGGTCTTTGAGACATGAACCCCTCCCTCAAATACATGCGCACCCCGGGTATCCGTGGCGGCGCGGACCGTCCGGTACCCACCCCGGGCACCTGAACATCGCCCAACGATAGACCCCGCATCGGCCCCAAGTCAACGCCGCGTCATGAGCCAAGGCCTCCAAGGCCAACATTCCGAAATACGTCTGAACCTAGCAGCCAAGACGGCGTGTCGGCAGCCTGTCGGACTTTTTCGATACGGGCAAGGCCGACAGGCGGTCAGCCTGCCGAATCGATCAGCGCGTTCAGCCGCTCCGTGTCCACCAGCCCCGGGGATATCTCCACACCCCCCGGACCCAGCACCAGAAACGCCGGGGTGCCGGTTACCCCAAGCCGCTCCGCCAGTTCCCGGTTCGCCTCGATCAGCGCCCCCACCTCCGGCGACGCCATGTCCCGGCGCAGCCGCTCCGGGTCGAGGCCCAGATCCACCGCCATGCCCTCAAGCGACGCTGCGTCGAAATCCCCTTCGTGCGCCATCAGCGCGAAATGCGCCTCCCCGTAGGCACCCTGCCGCGCCGCCGCCAGCGCCATGCGCGCCGCCCGCTCGCTGTCCTCGCCCAGAATCGGGTACTCCCGCATTTGCAGCCGCACCCCGGCGCGCGACAGCATCGCGCGAACCGCTTCCAGGGAGCGCTTGCAGTAGCCGCACCGGTAGTCGAAAAACTCGACCACCGTCACCGCCCCGGCCGCGTCGCCCAGCAACGGCACCCCCTCCCCCGCCAGCAGCTCGGCCCGGTGCTCCCGCGCCCGCGAGACCAGTTGCCGGGCCGGATCCAGCGCCTCGCGCAACACCTCCGGATGGGACAGCAGATAATCCCGGATGACCGCCTCCATATCCGCCGTGGCCGCCACGCCCGCCCCGGTCGTCGAATCCGCCCCGGACGCCGGTGCCGCGCGCGCATCCGCCAGGCGCACCTCCACCCGTGTCGCGACGGCGGACGCGTCCGCCACCAGCCCTAGGTGCACCGGTACCGCCAGCCCGTCCAGCAGCGCGACCAGGTTGCCCGAACCCCGCCTCCCGCGACCCTCGACAAACACGACATGCCGGTGTTCCGACGCGGGACGGTACGACAGCCAACCCGCCTCCGGCCCCTCGACCTGAACCGTCGGCCAGGGCACGCCCCGCGCGTCGTGGAACGCAATGGTAACCAGCCGGCCCGGCGGCAGGCCGATGGCCGGAATCGCGGAGCCGTCGCCCGCGGACAGCTCAAGCACCCATTCCCCCACCCCCGATCCGCTTCCATCCCGGTCGGCATGCGCGACACCGCCGCCAATCAGCAGGGCGGCGACGAGACAGGCCCGTTTGCATTTGTTCATCGATTTGCCAGTCCCAACAGGCCTTGCCTAGCGGCGGGCGATGGGCATTTGGGTCAGGTGGTGGCCGCCGTCGAGCAACAGCGTTTCTCCGGTCACAACGCTCGCTCCCCTCAGAAAATAGAGGATCGATTCCGCAACCGTATCGGCGGTGGCGGTTAGACGCAGCGGGGTGTTGCTTTCCAGAAAGGATTTGGTGCGCTCGTAGGTTTCCGCCCCAAGCCCCCCGGCCAACCAATCTCCCTGGATAAAGCCCGGACAAACCGTGTTGACCCGGATTTCGGGGCCCAATGTCCGGGCAAGGGAAAGCCCAAGGGTGATCAAGGCACCTTTCGAGGCGGCATAGGCGATGGAACTACCGATACCCATAATGCCCGCGATGGACGCGACATTGACGATACTGCCCCGCCCGCCGCGTCGCATCAGGGGCGCCGCGGCACGGGCCATCTGATAGGGGCCCACCAGATTGACGCTGTAGATATCCAGAAAGTCCTGGCCGCTGAGGCCCTCAAGGTCGTCATGAGGGCAGAACTTGGTCGTGCCGGCATTGTTGACCAACCCGTCCAGCCGTCCCCACCGTCGCTCGGCGGCGGCGACCAGTTTTCGGCAATCCTCATCGCGCGCCACATCGCCCTGAACCACCTCGGTTTCCACACCGAATGCACGGCAAGCCGACGACGACGCCTCGGCACCCTCCGCGTTACTTGCATAATTGACGACCACGTTGCAACCAAGCTCCGCCAACTGCGTCACACAGGCCGCGCCGACACCCGACGAGGAACCGGTAACAATCACTACGCCTTCTTGTAGATCCATCATGACATCATCCTTAAAATTGGGGCTTATATCGACGGGTTGACAGAGCCCGACATGTGGTGGTTGCCGGCCGCTAGAGCCTCAATATATGGTGGCATTTCGACCTGTGTATGTCATTCCCTTAAAATTCCAATATCCCTATGGGGCAAATGCTACGACCCAATTGATCCGCCAGTGCGCTGTCCGGTTAATTCGCTGCTAGGCCAGTGTCCGTTCACAAGGAAGAATATTATTCTCGATAATAGGCGTATTTTTCGGACAGGACACCCGTGTCCACTCCTCTCGAGCTGCAAATGATGACAACCATTCAGGCCGTAATCTGGGATTTCGGTGGTGTGCTGACCAGTTCGCCGTTCGAGGCGTTCAATCGGTACGAAGCCGAGCGGGGGCTGCCGCAAGACTTCATTCGTTCGATCAATGCCACCAACCCGGATTCCAATGCCTGGGCGCGTTTTGAGTCCGCGGTCATCGGCCTTGCCGAATTCGATGTCCTGTTTGAGGAGGAATCCCGCGCCCGCGGGCACCCCATTCCGGGCAGGCGTGTCATTGAGATGCTGAGCGGTGCCGTGCGCCCGCGCATGGTTGAAGCGCTGCGGCGCTGCAAAGAGCACTTTGCGGTCGCCTGCATCACCAACAACATGAAAACGGGGCTGGGGCCATCCATGGCGGGCACGCCTGCGCGCAAGGCGGAAACCAAGGCAGTCATGGCAATGTTCGATCTCATCGTCGAATCGAGCGTGGAAGGGATACGAAAGCCCGACCCGCGCATTTACGAACTGACCTGTTCGCGGTTGGGCGTGCCGCCCCGAGTCTGTGTTTTTCTCGATGATCTCGGTATCAACCTCAAGCCCGCCCGGGCGCTCGGCATGCATACCATCAAGGTGGTTTCCGAGGAGCGCGCCCTCGCGGATTTGGCGGCGGCCACGAGCCTGGAACTCATTTAGCCTCCCTCAATACGCGGCATGAAAAAGACCTCGCTGGCATTTTCGATGGGCTCGAGAAAGGCGTCCTGATAGATCTGGCCATCGATGGCGACCGCCGACTTCGACAGGCGTTCACCGATACCCGGCCATCGTTGCTCAAGCTTATCGACGAGTTCGCGATAGTTTTCCGCGACCACGGCGACCTCCCGCTGACCGCCGGTCGCCGTCAGCAGGTGGTCTGGAAAGACGACCCTAGCCATGGCAAGTCAGCGCGTCTCGCGGGGCTTCCCAATGCGGGCTGTGCGCAACAATCGTATTGACCTACCGCACAGCCCGCACAAATGGATGGGAAGACATCCTTCGACGGTCCCTATCAATGTCCATCCAACGCGGCGAGGACTCGCGGCGGCGACAAGGGTAGGTCGTTTATACGGACGCCGGTGGCATCGCGCACCGCGTTGGCCGCAACGGCCAGCGGCGCAACGATTGGGGTCTCGCCAACACCGCGCACCCCATAGGGATGGCTCGGATTGGGCACCTCGACAATCTGCGTATCGATCATGGGCAAATCCGAGGACACGGGCATGCGGTAGTCGAGGAAACCGGCGTTTTCCATCACACCGTTTTCGTCATAGATATATTCCTCGTTGAGCGCCCAGCCAAGCCCTTGAGAGGCGCCACCCTGCATTTGGCCTTCGACGTAATCCGGATGAATGGCCTTGCCCGCATCCTGAATCGCCGTGTACGACAGCACATCGACCTTACCGGTTTCCCGATCAACCTCAAGGTCTGCGAAGTTGACGGAAAAACTGGCGCCCGCGCCCTGTGCATTGAGCGAGGCGCGTCCCAAAATCGGCCCACCGGTTTTCGGTGCTCCGGCCGCGATGTCGGCCAGGCTCATCGGTGTGACCTCGGCGTTAACGCCCGCGGCGGGCACCGCCTGGCCGTCCTCCCATTCCACCTGATCCTCGTCGACCCCCCAGGTTGCGGCAACCCGGGCCTTGCACTGGCCAATGATGTCCTCGCAGGCCCGCACCACGGCAAGCCCGGTGGCGAAGGTCGTGCGGCTACCGCCGGTCACATTGCAGAATCCGGTGCTTTCCGTATCCCCGATATAGGCCTTGACGCGCTCATAGGGGATGCCAAGCGTTTCCGCGGCCATCAGGCACATGGACGCGCGCGAGCCGCCGATATCGGGATTGCCTTCCATGACGATCACGGTGCCGTCCTCATTGAGACGCACCTCGGCGCTCGATTGCATGCCCACATTGAACCAGAATCCCGCGGCAACCCCCCGTCCCGCGCCTTTCGGTACCGGCTTCAGGTAGTTGGGGTGTTTTTTGGCCGCCTCAATGCACGCTTTGAGGCCAATCGCGGGGAATTTGGGGCCGTAGGGTGCTTGGGTACCCTCGTCGGCCGCGTTTTTCATGCGCAGGTCGAGTGGATCCATATCGAGACGGCGGGCAAGATCGTCGAGCGCCACCTCCATGGCGTGCATGGATTGGGGTGCGCCGGGGGCCCGATAGGCCGCCACTTTTGGCTTGTTGACCAAAACTTCCCTCGCTTCGACCAGGAAGTTCTCCAAATCATAGGGTGCGAAGATCGACATGGCCCCGGGGCCGATCGGCGCACCCGGAAAGGCACCGGCCTCGTAGGCGAGCCATGCCTTGGCGGCGGTGACCCGGCCATCGCGTCGGGCACCGACCCTTACCCGGCAAACACTGCCGGAGGTCGGTCCCGTGGCACGGAAGACCTCTTCCCGGGTCATGACCATCTTGACCGGCCGCCCGGCGTGCTTGGACAGCAAGATGGCCACAGGTTCCAGGTAAACCACGGTTTTACCCCCGAAACCGCCGCCGATTTCGCTGGCGACAAACTTGAGATCGCCGATTTTCCAGTCGAGAATTTTGGCGGTCATCGCCCGAAAGTCGAAGTGCCCCTGGGTGCAGCACCAAACGGTTGCCTTGCCTTCCTCGTTAACGGTGGCGGTACAGGCATGGGGTTCGATGTAGCCCTGGTGCGCCATCGGGATACGGTACTCGCCCTCGACGACAACATCGGCCTGCTCGAATCCGTCGTCCACATTCCCGCGGGTCAGGGTCATCGCCGAGGCAATGTTGCTCGGTTTATCCGGCTTTTCGGGCAGGTTCTTCGTAAAGCATTGCTCGTCAAGCAGCGGCGCATCTTCCTCCATCGCCGCGAGCACATCAAGCACGGGCGGCAGTACCTCGTATTCGACCCGAATCGCATCGAGCGCACGTTCTGCGATTTCAAGCGAGATTGCGGCCACCGCCGCCACCGCGTGGCCGTGATAGAGAGCCTTGTCCCGCGCCATGACATTGTTCGCCACATCGCCGATGGAACCTCCGCCCTCGCCGCCGAGCAGGGCACCCTCACCGCAAACCGGAAAGTCCCGCCCGGACACCGCCGCATACACACCCTCCATAGCGAGCGCACCGGACACATCCACACTTTTGATGCGGGCATGGGCGTGGGGACTACGGAGCACCTTGCCGTGCAGCATATTCGGCAAATTTTGGTCGGCGCCGTATTGGGCGCGTCCGGTCACCTTATCCACCCCATCCGGGCGAACTGGCCGGGTACCCACATATTTAAAGTCAACAGCTTCAGCCACGAAATACCTCCTTACCTTTAACCTTTACCTTTAATTTATCCTTAACCTTAAGGAACCTCTGATTAATCCTGTAGCAGCGGCATCCGATTGAATAAAATCAATAGCTTACGAGTCGATCAATGCTGCTCTATCGAATTGATCAGAGTTTCCCTAACCTTACCTTAATCTCGACTGATCCTCTGGTTCACGAACGATATCTTTAAAGGAACCTCTGATTCATCCTGTAGTCTCGGCATACAAGATAATAAAATCAATAGCCTACGAGTATACCAATGCCGTTCTATCAAATTGTTCAGACCTTCCTTAAGTTACCCAACCGTCGAGCCAGTGGTTTGCAACTCATCGGCCATTGTGCCCGCTTCAATAACCCTTCTGTTCGCAGGCACCGCCCTCAAATGCGCCTTTGCAAAGGCGATGCATCGCAGTTTTTGGGAATTACATCCATAAGATGACATACCACTATATGTTGAGGCTTTAGCGGCAGGCAACCACCGCATGTTGACCGCCGCCAACCTATCGATAGAGCTCCTTAACCTCGGGAATTTCGGCATCGCCTCGTTGTGGCTAGGCCTGATAGGCCAGTTCCGCGGCCGTATCCTGCACGGCCCGAATGATCTTGTCATAACCGGTGCACCGACAGAGATTCCCCGCCAGCCAATAGCGAATGGTTTCCTCGTCCGGATCCGGATCCCGATCAAGCAATGCCTTGGCGGCAACGATCAGGCCAGGGGTGCAGATACCGCACTGCAATGCCGCATGCTCAAGAAATTTTTGCTGCACGGGATGCAATTCGCCATCGTGGGCAATGCCCTCAATGGTGGTTACCTCGACGCCTTCCGCCTCGGCGGCGAATACCAGACAGGAACACACCAAACGCCCGTCGACGAGCACGGAGCAGGCACCGCAGTCGCCGGTGCCGCAGCCCTCCTTCGTACCCTGACGCCCCAATATATCCCGCAGGGCCTCAAGCAGCGTCTGCTGGGGTGAACACAGAAACTCGACGGCTTCGCCGTTGATATTGCTTTGTACATGCATCTTGGCCATGGTAAACAAACTCCTCAGGATGCGTTGCGCGCCCGGTCCCAGGCGATAGCGCCGGCGCGCCGGCAGAGCACGGCCACCACCTTGCGCCGATATTCCACGGTACCCCGTTTGTCGGAGATGGGCGAGGACACCGCCGTACAGGCATCGCCCGCGGCGGCGAGCGCATCATCGTCCACCATCGTGCCGACCAAGGCATCGGCGGCCGCGGGTACGGCCAGGGGGGTTGGAGCGACCGCACCAATGCCCACGCAGGCCGCCGTACACAGGCCGTCGGTATTGAGGGTAACGCTCACACCCGCACCGGCCACGGCGATATCCATTTCCGTGCGGGGAATGAAACGCAGGTAGGCGTCGCTGGTGTTCGGCACCGGACGCGGGAACTTGAGGCCGAGCAGGAATTCGCCGGTCCGTAGGGCATTCAGGCCCACACCGGTGCAGAATTGCGCAACCGGCATTTCCCGGGTTCCGTTGGGTCCGGCAATCACACATAGGCCCTGATTGGCGATCATGGCCGGAATGGTGTCTGCGGCGGGGGATGCGTTGCACAGGTTGCCGCCGAGCGTGGCCCGGCCCTGAATCTGTGTCGAGCCGATTAGGTAGGCCGATTCGATCAGGCCGGGAAACAGGCGCTTGAGCTCTTCGTTTTCGTCGAGTTCGGCGCTGGGGATTGCCGCGCCGATGTAAATCTCATCGCCATCGAGATCAATGCGCTTGGTTTCCTCAAGATGCTTGACGTCGACGATGGTGCGCGGTTCCCGGTCGGCCCCGCGCATCTGAACGATGAGGTCGGTGCCGCCGGCCAATAATTGGGCGCGCCGGCCACTGCTGGCGTGGTCTTGCAAAATGCCCACCGCGGCGTCAATGCTCACAGGGGCGACATAGGCGTATTCCGCCATGAGTCCTCCATTTCGGATTCGTTGCAGATAGGGTTGAATCGATCAGCGTCCAATCTACCAGAATCCACCGTTGGGAAGCCAGCATGCAATCAGCAATTCACATTATGCCCACCGGCCGCGCAGGGTCGGCATTCGATCTGGCCGGCATTGAGTCGCGAGAGGCGCAGTCCGCCGAGCCAAGGTCCGCGCGCCCGCCCTTCCGTCCCCATCGAATAGGTATCCTCGAACACTGCCACCCTCTGTCCCGGTTGACTTGAACAATGCCCAGGCACACATCCCTGAATCGCCGCAATTCGGGGCAGTCCGCAACCAGACAATTGATTGGCGAAATATATAGTGGGTGAGCGTTATAATTGTTTGGTGAATCCGGAGAGCGAACAACGGTATCGGCGGCATCTGGAGGTGTTGGCGCGCCAGTGGGCGGCGGCGCTGGAGGCGACGCGCTTCGATGCGGTCATGGTGGCGGCGGGCGGTCCGAACAACTACCTGTTCGACGACGAGGCACCCCCCTTTCGGTCCAACCCCCACTTCGCGCTTTGGTTTCCCGATGGCCGCTGCGAACAGGCGTTGCTGCTGTTCGCGCCGGAGCAGCGGCCGAGGCTCTTCTTTCTCGAATCACAGGATTATTGGCATCTGCCGCAACGAGCGCCGGCCTGGGCGGCGGATTGCTTTGAACTCGCCGTTTTTAGCGATGTGGCCGCGCTTCGCAGGGCGGCGCTAACCGCGGCGGACGGCTTGGGAAGGGTCGCCCGCATCGGCGTCGACCCGACCTTTGCCGGCCAGTCGAGCAACCCGCCCCCACTCGTCGATCACCTGCACTACCTACGGGGCCGCAAGACGGAATTTGAGATCGATTGCATTATGCGCGCCACCGAGGCGGGTGTGGGTGGCCATCTGGCGGCGCGCGACGCCTATTTCACCGGCGCATCCGAACGGGACATCCTGGGTGCCTACCTTGCCGCATCGGGCCACACGGAAACCGAACTGCCCTACCCCTGCATCATCGCCCAGAACGAACACGCCGCCGTTCTCCACTACCGGTATTACGATACCGAGCCACCGGCACGGCGGCACAGCTTCTTGATCGATGCCGGAGCGCGCTGCCGTGGCTATGCCTCGGACATCACCCGCACCTATACCGCCAGCGAGGGCGATCTTTTCGGTACGCTAATCGCAGCGCTCGATGCCGAGCAGCGGTCTCTGGTCGACGGCATCCGGCCGGGTCTGGAATATCTCGACCTGCACGTTGATATGCACCGTCGCCTGTGCGGGTTGCTCGTCGAGTTCGGTTTGGTACATTGCAGTGCCGAGGCGGCGTTTGCACTGGGAATATCGCGAACCTTCCTACCGCATGGGCTGGGGCATCTGCTGGGGCTGCAGGTACACGATGTCGCCGGTCACCAAATCAAAGTGACGGGCGAGCGGGCACCACCTCCCCCCGAATACCCGTCGCTCAGGCTCACGCGCCCGACGGAGACGGGTATGGTTTTCACCATCGAGCCGGGGCTTTACTGGATTCCCATGCTCCTTGACAACCTGCGGGCCAGCGCCTCGGGAGCAGCGGTCAACTGGTCCGGGGTCGAGTCGCTACGACCCTTTGGCGGCATCCGCATCGAGGACAATATCCTGGTTACGGAAAGCGGGAGCCGCAACCTCACCCGCGAGGCGTTCGCCGCCCTGTCCGCATGAAAAATCCTCTTACCCCCAAGCGGATTTTCAGCGACCCGCCCCTCGCCGCAAGTCCGCCCAGGGACATTCAGCTTTCGCCGGACGGACGCTTTGCCAGCTTTCTCAAGGCCGCCGACGACGACCGGGAGCGGCTGGATCTGTGGGGAGCGGGCCTCGACGGGGGCCAATTGGCGTGCTGGCTGGCGGCGACCGAACTGCCCGGCGCGGACAGCGGCGCCGCCGAGCGGAACGAACGCGAGCGCAAGCGTCTTTTCGGCCACGGGATAGGCGGCCATGCCTGGAGCGCGGACAGCGGCACGCTACTTGTCCAAGCCGCCGGCGCCGGCTATCTGTTCGAGGTGGCGAGCCGGTCGATTCGCCGGGCCACGCCGGCTGGCCACGGCTACTCCGATATTCGCCTCTCCCCAAAGGGCCGGTTTATCAGCTATGTCCGGGACCGCAGCCTGTTTTATCTGCATTTCGACAGCGGCATTGAGCGCACCGTGGCGCGTTCGCAAGACGCAACCACCCATTTCGGTACCGCGGACTTTCTGGCCCAGGAAGAAATGCACCGATTCGAGGGGCATTGGTGGCACCCCGATGAGAACGCCATCGTCCTCACCCGTGTTGATGAATCGCCGGTCGCCCCTATTCGTCGTTTCGGTGCCGATGCATTGCGGATGGTCGAGCAGCGGTATCCCTTTGCGGGTGCGCGGAATCCGGTCGTGACACTGGGATGGTACGATCTGGACTCCGGCGAAATACACTGGCTCGACTACGCCGACGAGCCGGAAGACTATCTCGCGAGAGTTCGGTTCGCGCACGACAATCTCATTCTCGGTGTACAAAACCGCGCCCAGAATCGGCTTCGTATCAAAGTTGTCGCCTCTCCGGAGGCGTTACCCCGTTTGCTACTCGAGGAATCCTCGGACACCTGGATCAATCTGGACCACAATTTCACGCCCATTGGCGTGGCGGACTACCTGCTCACCTCGGAGCGAAGCGGAAGCAGCCATCTATTCCGCCATCGTGCGGGAACATTGAGCCAAGTTACCCAAGGTCCGGGGTATATCGAGAAGATCCTGCACGCCGACCATAGGCGGGCGCTGGTGTCCGGTTGGTTGGAGGCACCCACGGAACGGCATTTGATCGCCGTGGACCTCGAAACCGGTGAGGGGCGCCAGCTAACCGCTCCCGGCTGGCACGAACTTTCGGTCGGCAAAGGCGGCAATGCCGTCCTGGATTGCCACAGCGACCTGACAAGCCCCGGAGACATTCGTTTTGGTCCGTTGTACGGGCCAAAGCGGGTTCTGTCCTCAACCACCATCAATGCCGACCACCCCTACCACGAATACCTGGCAAGCCACGCAACCCCGATCCTCGATAGCATCGAGGCGGAAGATGGCCAAAGACTCCACTTCCGCCTGACACGCCCCACCGCCAATGGGGAACAGGCCCCGCAATCGAGCTTTCCCCTGATCGTTTGGGTCTATGGCGGTCCGGGCGCACAAATTGTCCGCAATGCCTGGCCACCGCTGACCCTACAGCTTTTCGCCCAAAATGGATTCGGAGTGCTGGAGCTGGACAACCGCGGCAGCGCCAGCCGGGGTCGGATATTCGAAGCGCCGCTGTTTCGCCGATTGGGCGATGCGGAAGTGCGCGACCAGGTCGCCGGCACCCACCATGCCGCGCATCTCGACTGGGTCGATGCGAACCGAATCGGGGTGTTTGGCCACAGTTATGGCGGCTACATGACACTCATGTGTCTGGCCAAGGCGCCCAAACTGTTCCGGGCCGGGGTCAGTGTGGCACCGGTCACCGACTGGCATCTGTACGATACGCATTACACCGAGCGCTTCCTGGGTCGTCCGGAGGATGACCCCGAGGCATATCGGGCGAGTTCCGTGTTTACATGGCTCGATGGACTACGGGGCAGCTTGCTGGTCATGCACGGCATGGCCGACGACAACGTATTGTTCGCCCATACATCGAAGTTGATCCACGAATTGCAACGCCGCCACCATCCCTTTGAACTCATGGCCTACCCCGCCGCCAAGCACGCTCTGCAGGAGCCCGACGTATCCATTCACCGCTTCAACCTGATTCTGGACTTCTTTCGTAGGAACCTGTGATCGTCAAAGAGCACGTAGAGCCATTGTGGAAGACGCACGCAAAATCACCGCATGCAACCTCGCCACCGGCTAGCCCGACCTATTCATGAATGAACGTGGCGAGGCCGGCAAGAGTAATGAAAGCACTGGGTGCGCGGACTGGAGCGCGCGCGGGCGTACTTGACGGCACGTTGAGCACGCGGCGGGAGCACACCCAGTGATTTCGCTGCCATTGACGGCCGCAGTAGTGTATTCATGAATAGGTCGGGCTAGGGTGAACGGACAAGCAACCGCCAGTGGTGGCAGAGGCGTTCGAACTGTAGCCGGATATTGGCGCCGCTCGACCTCGTGGCCTGGTCGTGAAAACGTGTCAGTTCATCCGCAAAGGCCAGTACCCGGCGCGTATTCAAATTCGGGGCCATTCCCCCATGTCTCCCGCCACCTAGCATGCGAATAAGCAGGCGCGTCCAGCGGGTACAGAGCAGGCCCACATCCAAGCCAAGCAATTCCTCCAGAACGGGCCGGCCGGCCACCAGATCCGCGAGCATCTCGGCCATCGGACGCTCTCCCGATTCGGCTCCCCGCAAGGCCAACAGGGGGGCGCCATCGTAGTCGTCGAGCAGCAACCGCGCGGCGGGGTCGCTTAGCCACCCCGCCACCACCGCCCGGTCCCGGGGAACGGTAAATATCTGGCAGCGGCTGCGCACCGTCGCCATAAGCGATCCCGCGCTGTCGCTGCCCAATATGAGATGCATCGGTCCGGGCGGTTCCTCAAGCGTTTTCAGCAGCGCGTTCTGCGCGTTTATGGTCATGCTGTGGGCCCGCTCGATCACCGCCACCTTGACATCGGCGATTTGCGACGTTCCCAGGGCAAAGTCCGCCAATGCCCGAATCGCATCCACCCCGATCGATACCCCCTCCGGCGCCACCCACCGGAAATCCGGGTGGGCCAATCCTCGGGCGGGGTCTTGCCGATGCACGCCAAGCAACCTCAAGCCAAGCCAACCGCAAAGCTCCGTTTCACCCCATCCGGGGTAGCCGGACACCAAGATGGCGTGGGACAGCCGCCCGCCATCGATGGCGGTATCCAAGCTCGCCCTAACTGCGGACTGCCAGGGCAAATCCATCAATTTCTCCTTGCCAAATCGAGGCGGGGAGCGGCAGTTTCGGCAGTGATGTCTTGCTCGCTGCCGAGCCTCCGTACGGTTGCCAAGGTCGCCGGACCCTGTTCGGATTTGCCCGAATCCTCAATGTTGCAAACCATCAGCCACCATCGCCGTCCCTTGCCATGCGAATGAGCGGGGCGAGCGCCTTGGTGATGTCGTCCCGTATCAATGCCAGAGGGCGTGCGGCATCGATAACCACAAACCGTTCGTATTGCTTGGCGCGGGCCAGATAACTCGAGCGAACCCGCTCGAAAAAGCTCTGCTGTTCCCGCTCGAAACGGTCTCTTTCCCGGCCGGATAGACGCGAGGCAAGCATGTCGAAGGGAGCATCGAGATACAGGGTCATTTGTGGCTGCAAATGCCCATGCACCAAGCTTTCCAGCGCTGCGATGGTCGTCGCGTCGACACCTCGGCCCCCTCCCTGGTAGGCGTAGGTCGCATCGGTGAACCGATCGCTGACCACCCAGGTTCCGACCCGCAGCGCCGGCTCGATGGTTCGCGCCAAATGCTGACCACGGGCCGCGAACACGAGCAACAATTCCACCAATTCGGCGACGGGTTCCTCGCGCACCCTCAGCAATAAATCGCGAATCTCCTCGGCCAGCGGCGTACCACCCGGCTCACGCGTGGGGATGACATCGATTCCGGCGGCACGGATTTGCTCGCAGACGAACGCCAGGTTGGTGGTTTTTCCAACCCCCTCGGTTCCCTCCAGTGTAATAAAAACACCGCGCACGGCGATTCTCTCCGGCAGCCGCCTTGACAGGGCTAGTTTATACGAGAGCCCGATTCAATACGGTCGTTGCATGGAAATCCCGGCTGGTGCCCCATGATGCGACATCAGTGGCGATAGCGCCTGACCGCCGCCTGATGTTCCTCAAGGGTTGTCGAAAACTCGCTGGAGCCGTCGCCTCGAGATACGAAGTACAAATAGGGGGCACCGCTTGGTTTGACGGCGGCTTGCAGCGCGTCGCGCCCCGGCAGCCCGATCGGGGTCGGCGGCAGGCCCTTGTGGATGTAGGTGTTGTAGGGGGTCGGGGTTTTAAGATGGGCACGGGTCAGATTGCCGTCGAAGGCGTCGCCGAGCCCGTAAATGACGGTGGGGTCCATCTGCAGACGCATGTTTCTACGCAGGCGGGCGACAATCACCTGGCTCACGTTCGCGCGGTCCGGGGCGAGGCCGGTTTCCTTCTCCACAATTGACGCGGCTATCAGCGCTTCATACGGCGTTTTATAAGGAAGGCCTGCCGCCCTGGCAGCCCAAACCGCCTGTAATTCCTCACGCATCTTCCGATGGGCGCGAATGAGCAATGTCCAATCCTCATCGCCCGCCACGAAGCTGTAGGTGTCGGGGAAAAACCAACCTTCGCCATGATCGCCCTGTATTTCCGCCTCTACGCCGAGGGCCGCGAGCAGGGTCTGGGGCCGCACCGTCGCGAGCGTCTGTAGAATTTTGGGCTGCGCGCGCAGGCTCTCGAGCACATCGGCGATACGCGCCCCCTCGGCTATACGGAATCGGTAGCGGAGCACCTCCCCCGCAACGATGCGCGTGATCAGCCGCCGGGGTGTATCTCCATATCCTACTTCGTATTCGCCCACTTTAAGGGCACCCGCGAGGCCGTTGAGCCGGGTCATCCAACGCAACAGGCCGGGGTGGTGCAACAGGCCGGCGTCCGCCAATCGCACGGCGAGGTCGACGGCGGTATCGCCTTCCCGAACAACCACCACGGTCGTTGCGCCGACGGGCAGTGGCGATGTCCACCAACGATACAGATAAAGGGCGGTCGCACCGAAACCGACCGCAAGGACGACCAGCAGACCAATCCAGCCACGCACCCAGCCTTGGGCCCGCCGGGTTTTCCGGATCATACCGCGCCGAAAACCACCGTGCCGTTGGTGCCACCGAAACCGAAAGAATTGCTCAGCCCAATGCGCAGGGGAAGTTCGCGGGCTTGGTTGGGGACATAGTCGAGGTCGCAGCCCTCTCCCGGATTCTCCAGGTTGATGGTTGGAGGACAAACCCCGTCGCGGATGGCCAGGATGGTGAAAATCGCCTCCACCGAGCCAGCCGCGCCGAGCAGATGGCCGGTCATCGACTTGGTGGAACTTATGGCGACCCGGGTATCGCGGCCGAATACGTGCTTGATCATTTTTGTTTCGGCAACATCGCCGAGCGGCGTGGAGGTTCCGTGGGCATTGATGTAGTCCACGGCCGAGGGCGCCAAGCCGGCGTCGCGTAGAGCGTTTTCCATGCAGGCGATGCCACCGGCGCCATCCTCGAGCGGGCTGGTGATATGGTGGGCATCCCCGCTCATACCAAATCCCAGAAGTTCCGCATAGATTGTCGCGCCTCGCGCACGGGCACGTTCGAATTCCTCAAGCACCAAAACACCGGCGCCCTCGCCGAGCACAAAGCCATCCCGATCCCGATCCCATGGCCGGCTCGCCGCCTGCGGGTCGTCGTTGCGGGTGGAGAGAGCCTTCATCGTGGAAAAGGCGGCAACTGTGATTGGCGAAGTGCTGTACTCCGAACCGCCGGCGATCATGACGTCCACATCGCCGTACTGAATCAGTCGCGCCGCCAGACCCAGGCAGTGGGTTCCGGTGGTGCAGGCGGTCGCCAGCGCCAAATTGGGGCCGGTGTAGCCGTACATAATGGATAGATTTCCGCTGACCATGTTGATCACGGTGGCGGGCACGAAAAACGGCGATATGCGTCGCGGACCGCTTTTGACCAGAACGGAGTGGGTGTCCTCAATGGTTTGCAAACCACCGATCCCAGAGCCAATGGCGATGCCGTAGCGATGGGCGTCGTCGGGCTTGTCGGGCAGGCCGGCATCCTCAATGGCCTGCACACCGGCGGCGATGCCAAACTGAATAAAGGCGTCGCGCCGCCGTAGCTCCCGGCGCTCCATATAGCGCTCGGGCTCAAAATCGCGAACCTGGGCGGCGATGGTAACCGGGTAGCCCACGGTATCGAATTTGTCGAGCCGGCGCACACCGCTCCTGCCGGCAACGGCATTGCACCAGGCATCGTCAACGCTGTTGCCGAGGGGTGATACAACACCGAGCCCGGTAATAACCACTCTGCGCTTTGTCATGCTCCCGCCGGGGCTGTCGAGGCGGCCGGGGCTCAAGCCGACCTATTCAGGAATAAACTACCGCGTGTCGGTAGTAGCGAAATCACTGGCCGCACTCCCGCCGCGTACCCAACGTGCCATCAAGCACACCTCCGCGCACCCCGGTTCGCGCATCCAGCGCTTTCACTACTCTTGCCGGCCTCGCCACGTATTCGCGAATAGGTGGGGTTAAGGGAATTGGATCGGGTGGCGATCCCGCCTATTGGTGGGCGAGTATATAGACGATGGCCTCCTTGACGGTGGTGATTTTCTCGGCTTCCTCGTCTGGAATTTCGGTTTCGAACTCTTCTTCAAGAGCCATCACCAGTTCCACCGTGTCGAGTGAATCCGCACCGAGATCCTCAACAAAAGAGGCTTCATCCTTAACCTCTTCCTCCTTTACGCCAAGTTGCTCGCAAATTAGCTTCTTGACCCGTTCTTCGACGCTACTCATGCTGAATGATGTCTCCCGATCCGTTGCTGGGGGCAGAGCGCAGCGCATTCTATAGAAGCCCTAACCAGCATGCAATCCGCCGTTGACGTGCAGGGTTTCGCCGGTGATGTAGCCGGCCGCATCGCTTACCAGGAACGCGACCGCTTCGGCGATGTCCAGGGTGGTGCCCATGCGGCCGGCTGGAATGCGCCTCAACAAATCTTCCGCCCGACTATCGGAAAGCGCGGCGGTCATATCCGTCGCGATATAGCCCGGGGCCACCGCATTGACCGTGATGCCGCGCGCGGCGACCTCCTGGGCCAATGATCGCGTGAATCCCTCGATGCCCGCCTTCGAGGCGGCATAATTGGCCTGGCCGGGATTGCCGATTCTCGCCACCACGGAACTGACGTTGACCACCCGGCCCCAACGGGCCCGCAGCATGCCCCGCAACACCGGCTTGGTAATGCGGTACAGGCCACCCAGGTTGGTGTCAATGACCGCGTTCCACTCTTCCGGCGCCATGCGCAGCATCAGGCTATCCCGGCTAATGCCGGCATTGTTGACGAGCACCAAGGGCATGCCGGGGTCGGCACCGAGTTCCTTGAAGAATCGGTCGACATCTCGCGGCTCGCGGATGTCCAGACGGCGGCCCGAGCCGGCCCGCGCAAGCACGCTTTCGATGTTGGCCGCACCGGCGTCGCTGGTCGCGGTGCCGACCACTCGAAATCCCCGGGCGGCGAGCAGTTTGGCAATTGCCGCTCCAATCCCCCGGGAGGCACCCGTGACAAGCGCTATCCTGTCCGAAGGCACATCAGGATCCGTATGTCGACAAGACGAATCGGCGTCGATCAAGGGCGACCCACGCGGCACCGGCCAAAGGCCCGCTCATGCACATGCCGCCAACCTGGCGGTTAGACCGGGAAGGTCGCCGATTGCGGATGCCCGAAGCGAGCGGTCGATACGCTTCGCCATACCGGAAAGAACCTTGCCCGGCCCACACTCGATGAGTTCATCGACACCGAGAGCCCGAAGCTTGCGCACGCAATCGATCCAGAAAACGGGTGTGGTCAATTGACGCAGCAGCTTTTCGCGGATCTCGGCCGTGGACTCGGCCACCCGGGCGTCGATATTGTGAACGATGTCGATGTCGGGAAGGCGGATGGCCACTTGCGCAAGCGCTTCGGCAAAACGCTTGCCCGCCGGTGCCATGAGTTCGCAATGAAACGGGCCGCTCACATCGAGGGGCACGGCACGGCGCGCACCCGCGGATTTGCACTGGGCCACCGCCAGTTCCACCGCCGCCGCGGTGCCGGCGATAACGGTTTGTCCCGGCGCGTTGTAGTTGGCCGCGGTCACCACACCCTCGACGGCGGCGCAACAGGCCTCCACATCCTCGGCATCCAGCCCAAGAATGGCCGCCATCGCACCCTGGCCCTTGGGCACCGCCTCCTGCATGAGTTGGCCGCGTCGGCGCACGAGCCGAATCGCGTCGGCAAAAGCGAGCGCGCCACCGCAAACCAATGCAGAATATTCGCCGAGGCTGTGGCCGGCCAGGGCAACCGGCCGGATGCCCCCACGGTGGCGCCAAAGCTCCCAAAGCGCGAAGCCGGCGGTCAAGAGCGCCGGTTGGGCCACCGCAGTCCCGGCCAGCGTCGCTTCGTCACCGTCTTGGACAATGCGCCAAAGATCAATGCCAATGGCCTCCCCCGCCTCCTCGAACCGGGATCGAACCGACCCATGCGCCTCGGCAAGGTCGCCAAGCATGCCAACGAATTGGGAACCCTGGCCTGGAAAAACGAAGCCGTAGGACATGCCAACTAGTGTTCCATCCAATCGATAGCCGTGCACCGGCGTTTCGGCAAGCGCTCGCAGGCACGGCGCAGCCGGGTATGACGCAAGCACATCGACCGACGCCTTGCGCTCATTCCTCGCGGTTGACGAAATGGCGACCCCGATAGAAACCATCGTCGGTGACATGGTGGCGCCGATGGGTTTCGCCCGTGGTCGGGTCTGTGGAAAGGGTCGGTTTCCGCAAGCGGTCGTGGGAGCGCCGCTTGTCGCGACGGGCACGAGAGGTTTTGTTCTGTTGAACGGCCATTTGGGTTTCCTCGTAGCATTATATAGCGTTATATAGCGTTGCGCGTTGGTCAGCCTTTATTGAGTTCCGCCAGGGACGCAAACGGGTTGCGTTGGCACTGTGCGGCCGACGGATAGGCGAAGGGCGGTGCCTTCCCGCAATTCCGGCGGGCGCACGGTCTCATTGGCAGGGTCAATATCAATTCATCCTCAATGAGTTCGGCCAGGGTCGGCTCAGGGGTTGCGACAACAACCACATCGCCCTTGCCGCCCAATCGGGTCGCATCGGCTTCGTTGGTGGCGACAACCACACGAACCCCGGCATTCAAATCGACCGGCGTTGCGTCCAGACAACGTTGGCAGGCGACACGCACCGAAGCGGCCAGCGTTCCCGCAATACGAATGTATCCTTCGTCGTCGAGGCCGAAGGAAAGACGCGCATGGATACTTCCCTCCAATTCGCACAGCCGCCGGAACCTCGGCAACGCATCCGCGTCCACATGGCGTTCGATCGCCTCCCGGCGGGTCGCCAAAGACCTCAGTGGCAATCTTTCCGCGTGAGTCACCGACCCCCCCAGCCGCGCCCGGCCGTGCGTTCTCCGCCGCAAGCACTTCCACGACACATTCTCCAAACCGTCGGTGTGGCCGATGCTTGCGTCCTCGGCCGCAAGGGAGGGCACCTCCCCGGTCGCAAGGTAGCGCATCATAGGTACACACCATGACGCTGTAAAGGTATGCTGTGCGCTCCCCTCCCCGCTCCGGGCGGTGTTGTTGATTCGGGATGAACCTGATTCTCGCCTCGTCTTCGCCGCACCGCCGGGAATTGCTCTCCCGTCTGGGGCTGGCTTTTGCGGCGGTCACGCCGAATGTGGACGAAACACCCCGGCCGAACGAAACGCCGGTCAAATTGGTTGAGCGGCTGTCTGTCGCCAAGGCTCGGGCCGTCGCATTCCGACATCCAAACGCCGTGGTTATTGGATCGGATCAGATCGCCGTTATTCCAACCGAGACGCCACCAACCATCCTCGGCAAGCCGGTTGACCGGCCGGCCGCCATCGAACAACTTCGCCGACTGTCCGGTCGACGCATCCAATTCCTGACCGGGTTGTGTGTCATCGCTCCCCGCAAGGAGCCGGATCTGGGCATCGAGGAGTCGATGGTTGTATTTCGCAGCCTCACCGACACCGAAATCGCCACCTATGTAGACCGGGAGCAGCCCTACGGATGCGCTGCCTCGTTCCGTTCCGAACGGCTCGGCATCACGCTTGTGGAAGCCATCCGGGGTGACGACCCCAATGCCTTGATCGGGCTGCCGCTAATCCGGCTCTGCCGCATGCTTCGGCGGGCCGGGCTGAATCCATTGCGATGATCGCCGACTTCGCTTCGGAGCTAATTTTCGAGCATCGCCATGCCTGGCCGGAATTGCTGGCCGCCAACCATAGGGTTGATCAGACATTTCTCAGAGCGAAGTGTGCTTGAGTGTTCTCGAAACGTCTGCGTGATTTGCCGACAATCGCCCCCATAGCTCCTTAAACAGCGGCGGCAATGGCGCTCTGATGCGCAACGGCATCCCCTCCCAGTCGAATTGCAGCCGGGTTGCGTGCAAACACAGCCGACCAATGCCGACGCTGCGTGAACATGCTGTCGAGGTTGCCGTCCTGTACTTGTCATCGCCGAGAATGGGATGGCCCGACGCTGCCGCGTGAACGCGGATTTGGTGTGTGCGCCCGGTCCGCGGCACCGCCCGCAACCAGGTTGCCGACGGCCCCACACGTTCACGATGGAAGGTCGTGAGCGAGGGTTTGCCGTGCGCGGCAACACGCACCCGGCGTTCGCCATCCGTGGTTGCATATCGATGCAGGGGCAGGTCCACCGCGCCGAGGGCTCGTGGCCAGCGCCCGGCAACCAGCAAATCGTAGGACTTCCGTACCCGCCGTTCCCGTTGCAGGACATGCAGCCTGTGCAGAGCGCCGCGGGATGTGGCGACGACCAGGCATCCGGATGTTTGCCGATCAAGGCGGTGCGCCAATTCCAGGAAGCGCCCGGGGCGGGCGGTTCGCAACGCCTCGATGAGGCCGCAAGCCACGCCGCTGCCGCCGTGCACGGCCAAACCGGCGGGCTTGTCGAGAATCAGCAGCCCGGCGTCCTCGAATAGAACTCGCTCGTGGAGCAGGTTGATGAGTGGCCGATCGGGGACGGCCGGCGTCGCATGGGGCCCGGTCCGCACCGGTGGAACACGAACCCTGTCCCCCACCTGGACGCGATAGGTCGGCTTGACCCGACGGCCGTTAACCCGCGCCTCGCCGCGGCGCAGCATGCGGTAGATACGCGTCTTCGGCACCGCCTTCAAACGCCGCCGCAGATAGTTGTCGATCCGTTGCCCCGGGTCGTCCACTTCGATGTAGGTAACTGAGGTCGGCATCAGGTCCGTCTCGTCGGCAAGGTGGATACAGTACCAACTTTTCGGTCGTGGCACCCGCGCGCCATGAGCGGGAATTGCTGCTATGTTGACAACAAGATTGAAAGACTTGGGCGGCACTGTTAAGGTGCCGATGTCTTGACGGATCGGATGACCATAGCCGCTCGCGGCGTTGCCGGAAATACACGGGCAAACTTGATGGGCAAGGAGGTTTACCCCTGTCATCGCCCGCTTTTCGAACACGGAACAGATTCGAACCAATTGGTCGGCAGCGAATGGGTCGAACGACCGCAAGATTCCGATTGGCATCATGATCGAGCCAATACGGAAACGGTACAACAAGTTAAAACCAGCGTATTGCCGGAAAACCCAATCCCGGACCCGGCACGACTGGAACGGATTTGCCGAACACGGTCGGATTATCCCATTACCGCCGTGTTCGGACCACAAGAAACAGTGACAACAGCTAAAAAAGAGGCGATGCCTCCGGCCGATATTGACGCGGCCACCGGTTGCAAGGGCGGCGTTCATAGCACGGCGGCCTCCCAGCCAAGAGGTTTGAAGGTTCAAACAGCCCGGCAACCCACGGGCACCTCGCTCCGCCACGGCGGATCAAACGGCCGCTTAGTCCCATTGACCCCGGCTTGGGCGAAGCGTTCGCACACCCCCCAACTGTTCTTATCCGTTCCCGACCGGCCGACAATCGCGCGGCAACAAGGAACCCCACATGAAACGCATGCTAATCAACGCCACGCAACCCGAAGAGGTCCGCATCGCCCTGGTGGACGGACAGAAGCTCTACGACTTCGACATTGAGAACCGCTCCCGCGAACAAAAGAAAGGCAACATCTACAAAGCCCGAATCACCCGCGTCGAGCCGAGCCTCGAAGCGGCCTTTGTTGACTTCGGCACCGCCCGGCACGGCTTTCTCTCCCTAAAGGAAATCGCGACACAATACTTGAACCGCCGGTCGGAGGACGGCCGTCCGCAAATTCAGGACGCGGTCACCGAAGGCCAGGATCTCATCGTTCAAGTAGCCAAGGAGGAGCGCGGCACCAAGGGTGCGGCATTGACAACCTTTGTCAGCCTTGCGGGGCGATATTTGGTGCTAATGCCGAACAATCCGAGGGCGGGCGGCGTCTCAAGACGCATTGAGGGCGAAGACCGCGACCAGTTGCGCGAGGTTCTCTCGCAACTCGATATTCCCCAGGGCATGGGCCTGATTGTCCGCACCGTCGGGGTCGGTCGCGGCACCGAGGAACTCGGTTGGGACATGGAATACCTGCTGCAACTCTGGGAACAGATTCGCACCGCGGGAGAGAACAAAAAGGCGCCTCAGCTCCTTTACGCCGAAAGCAACGTGATTGTGCGGGCCATCCGCGACAATCTGCGCAAGGACATCGGCGAACTTCTGATCGACAGCCCGGAAGCCTACGAACAGGCCCGCTCCTTTGTCGATGGTGTCATGCCCCACTACAGCAACCGCACCAAGTACTACGACGAAGCCGTTCCATTGTTCAGCCGCTATCAAATCGAAAGTCAAATCGAAAGCGCGTTCAAACACACGGTCAAGCTTCCCTCCGGCGGCTCCATCGTCATCGATCCCACCGAAGCCCTGGTTTCCATCGACATCAACTCGGCACGGGCCACAAGGGGCACCGACATCGAGGAAACCGCTTTGAATACCAACCTCGAGGCCGCCGAGGAAATCGCCCGGCAGTTGCGGTTGCGGGACATGGGCGGTCTCATCGTTATCGATTTCATCGACATGTCGAGCGTTAAAAACCAGCGCACCGTCGAAAACAAGATGCGCGAGGCGTTGGAGCAGGACCGCGCCCGAGTACAGTTGGGACGCATCTCCCGGTTTGGGCTGTTGGAGATGTCCCGGCAGCGCTTGCGGCCCTCCCTATCGGAATTGACCACCGAGGCCTGCCCCCGATGTGCCGGACAAGGACGGATTCGGGATGTGAAATCCCTGGCTCTTGCGATTCTGCGGGTTATGGAGGAAGAATCGCTAAAGGAGCGCAGTTCCCTGGTGCGAGCACTCGTGCCCCTCAATATCGCCACCTACCTTTTGAACGAAAAGCGGCAGGATGTGGCGGAAATTGAGCGTCGCACCGAAACCCACATCGTCATCGTGCCGAATGTCAACATGGAAACGCCGCAATATGAGGTGCAGCGCATCCGCGATGATCGCGCGGTCGATGAAATCGATGTCCCGAGCTATGAACTCACCGAAATCGGCAATCAGCCGCTTGATACGCCGCTGCGGGAAACCGCCGCGGAACCGGTACGGGAACAGGCGGCGGTGCGGACACAGCAGCCCACGGCACCGGAACCCGTGCCCGCTGCCGGACGGGCGCAAGCCGAAAACGGCAAGCCGGGACTATTGCGGCGGGTCGTGGCCAGCCTTTTCTCCGACGGCGGCGTGGAAGCCACCGGGGGTTCCGAGCCAAAGGCCATGGTTCGGGATGCCGACACAGGCCGACACCGGTCGCGGGGCCATTCCAATCGTCGGCGGGGAACCGGTTCGGACCGGCCCAGCGAGCAAACCCGCAATGCCAACAAGGATAAGAAGAAGGGGGAACACTCCAAGGGAGCGGAGCGCAAGGGCGGCAAAAACGCCAAGCAGGAAAAAACACGCAAAAAGGGTGCGGGCACCAAGGCCAATGATCAGCCCGCGGCCAAGACGAGGGAGTCCGGCGGCCCGCCCAAACAGAAATCCGATGGCAAGGCCAGGCACCGGGAACGCGGGGACGAGCAAAAGACCCGCACTCCAGAAGCCGAGCCGAGCCGGGAACCTCCGAAGAACCGTAAACCCAGTGACGACACCTTGGCGCAGAGCAAGCGCCGCCCGCGCCGCGACCGGAGCGAAATTGCCGCGCAGACCGGTCGGGAAAAGCAGGCCCAGGCCACCGGCAAATCGACCGATACCGCCGAGAGCCGGCCGGATGTCTCCCGGAAAGGCGACGCCCAGGGCCGGGCCGGTACATCGCCGGTTGCAACCATCGAAATTCCCGCATCGCCGCCGGTCAAGAGCGGCGCGTCGAACCCAACCCGTGACGGGGCGGCGAACCAACAACAGGATTCCGACAACGATACCGGTCGACGGCGGGCATCCCCTCCGAGCGGCACAACGGCTAAATCCAATGCCGCCCGGGACAGCGGAGCGGCACCCGCCGGCAACGATACGGCTGGAATCGACAATGCCGCCGCCACTGGCCCATCGTCCGCCCCGGACAACTCGGCGTCGGTGTCCAAAGCGGATGGGCAGCCGACATCAAAGTCGCGCCACCGCCGGGCCTTGAACGATCCTCGAGAGATTCGACGCCGCCAGCGGGAGGAGACGACCGGCGGGGTTGAATCAAGGGATACCTGAGTCGCCAACAACCGTCGGCTCCAATTGCAAGGGTACGCCGAAACGCCGCAGAACGGCTACCCGAATGGTGCGCGCCACGGCGAGGAAGTCTTCCGCCGAGGCGCCGCCGCGATTTACCAACACCAGCGGCTGCCGATACCACACACCCACAGGCCCGGATCGGCGACCCTTCCAGCCGCACTGGTCGATGAGTTGTGCGGCGGACAGCTTGATTCCATCGTCCGCTATGTGGCGCACGAGGCCCGGGATGGAATGCGCCAAATGATCGGCGCGTACCGGGGTGACGATCGGATTTTGGAAGAAACTACCGATGTTGCCCCACCGTCGCGGATCCGGCAGTTTGCGCTGTCGAATCCCCATGATGGCCTCGGCGACCTGCCGGGGATTGGGATCCCACCACCCCTGTCGATGAAGCTCCCGGCCCAGGTCCGGATAATCCAGCACGAGTTGGCCGTGCCGACCAAGACGCAGCGTCACGGCCAGAACCGCGTAACGATCCGGTTCGGCCTTGAAGATGCTGGTTCGATAGCCGAACCGGCAATCCTCGGGCCCAAACTGCTCCACCGTACCGGACAGCCGATCAAATACGCGCAGGGAATCCAGGCGTCCCGCCAATTCGACCCCATAGGCGCCAATATTCTGTATGGGCGCGGCACCGACACTGCCCGGAATCAACGCCAGATTCTCAAGGCCGGCGAACCCCGCGCCCAAGGTCCGCCTGACCAACGCATGCCAGCTTTCACCGGCTGCGGCGGTAACCAAAACACTTCCTCCATCGCGGCCTGTTGTCACCCCCCGGGTCGCCACCAAACAGACCGGTCGCCGCAAACAAGCCGGCAGAACCACATTGCTGCATCCCGCGAGCAAAAGGAGGTCGCGCCCATACCGCCTGAGCGCGGTGATTAACTCCCTTTCCGAGCGGGCAATGATGAGCTGCCGCGCGGCGCAGGCCGTGCCGAGCGTGTTGGAAATCCGTTGAATCGCCCAGCCTCCTTCTTGAGGTTTTAATGGCAGGAAACTAGCGCATGCCGGTTTCTGTCAACCCATTGATATAATTCTCGGCATGTTCATGAAAAATCATAGGAACGGTTATGCGGTATCTTTACCATCCCACGATTCTTCGTGCGCGCAAGGGACTGTCCGATCAGGACACGCGGCGTTGCGACGAAGCAATCAAACAATTCAAGGGCGACATCTTCCATCCCAGCCTAAATTATGAGCGCCTTGGCAAGCACCCGAGGCACAACCACTGCTCAATAAGGGCGTCGCAGGAATTACGCCTGATTCTGGCCGTGGAACCGAATTTTCAGGCACCCGAACTCGTCGTATTCGCCAACATGGGCCACCACGACCCCATGTATGACTGGGCGGAGCGGCAGGGTTACCGCACCGACCCGGTTGACGCGCGGGACATGGATAATCGGCCAGGTACCGATGGCTCCACAACGCAAAAGCCTTTTACCCTTGAGCACTTCGAAGACTGGCAGGTATTCCTGCACCCGGATCAGGAACCGCTGGTAAAGCATCAATACGCCGCCGCGGCGCGCATAAGAGGCGCCGCGGGGACCGGCAAAACAGTTATCGCCCTGCATCGCGCCAAGGAACTGGGGCACCGCTATGCGGGGGAACGGGTGTTGTTCACAACCTTCAGCCGATCCCTGTCAGAACACATGAAACAGCTATATGAGCGCATACCGGGCACACCGGCAAACGTGGAGTTCCGCAACATCGATAGGGTCGCATACAGCATGGTGAAGCCAAGGATGGAGCGGCGGAAAGTCGATCAAGCTTTTGTTCGGGCATACGAGGCTGTTATCCCGGGGAGCGTCTTGGAGCGGTGCAGTCACGAATATCTCCGAGACGAAATTGACAAGGTCATCGACGGGAGGGCGGCGACGAGGGAGCAATATCTCGACACGGACCGGTTCGAGCGAATGGGTCGTCGCCGCAAATTCAACCGGGCGGAACGCGAGGTCTGCTGGCGGCTCAAGGAAACCTGGGATGGCCTGATGGAAGCGGCCGACATTATCAGCTTCTCAAAAATTTTGATTGCGGCTCGCGATCAAGCGATTGCCCAAAACGAGCCGCCCTACCGCGCCGCCATCGTGGACGAGGCGCAGGATATGACACAGGTGGGTATGCAGCTTGTGCGCGCCCTGGTTGCCGGTGATCCGCAAAATCCGATCCCGTCGGACGGGATCCTGCTGTTGGATGACGCGGCGCAGCGCATCTATGCGGGAGGCTTCCGGCTGACCTGGGCGAAGATCCCGGTCAGGGGAAGCTCGGAGATTCTGACGACCAACTATCGGAACACGAAACAAATCGTGGAAGCGGCCAATGCCGTTCGTGGCAAGGCATCGCCCGTCGGGGGGGACGAGGGCGACGGCGCTCCCCCGCCTCGGGAGTTCGATCAAAGAGATGGGGCGCGGCCGATTTGGCGGCAGGTTGCCGAAAAAAAGGAGGCCCCGACGATGGCGGAAACGATCAAGGAGCTGATCGACGAACGGGATTTTACCCCTGAGAGCATCGGCGTGTTGGCACGTGGCAACGATGACTGTCGCAGAATCAAGAAATACTTCGAACATGCCTTCAAAATTCCCTCTGTGGACTTGAAGGATCTTCGAAATAGGGGGTTGGCGAAGGGAGTGAGGATAGGAACCTTTGATCGCAGCAAGGGGCTGGAGTTTCGCGCTGTCCTGATTCCCCGGCTGGGTGGCTCGCAATTTCCGAAGGCGGAGGATGCCCCGGACGATCAGGTTGAGATTTCAGAAATCAAGGATGCGCCCAAGGAATTGACGCAGGAGCAACGGGAGGCTCGGCAACTCGACCTCGACCGCCTGTACGTTGGTATGACCCGGGCCAGGGAGCTTTTATACCTCTTCTCGGATGAATCGCCGTGTCCAGAGATTGAGCGGGCCCTCGACCTGATGGACTGCCGGAGTTGAGGATGGCGGGGTTCTCCCCCCAACGATAACGGTTTCAGGACGGCACCGCTTCGACCAAACGCCGCACGCGGGCGAGGTCGTCGGGCGTATCCACCCCTGCTGGCACCGGTGTTTGCGTATCGAGAACGAGCAGGCGCATGCCGTTTTCCAAAAACCGCAGTTGTTCGAGGCGCTCGGCGGTTTCCAGGGACGCCGGGGGTAGGGCCACAAACCGCCTCAGAGCCCGGGCGCGATAACCGTAGATACCGATGTGCCGCAACCAGGGGCCGGAGGAGACATCGCGTCCGTCGGTACGATACACCGGAACCGCCGCGCGGGAGAAATACAGCGCGAAATTTCGGGCATCCCGCACCACCTTCACGTTATTGGGGTTCGCGGCCTCATGCGGGTCGCTCATCGTTTCGCACAGGGTAGCGGCATCGATACCGGGGTTTGCCGTCATGGCATCGGCCAACTGGCGCACCACCCGCGGCGGCAACAAGGGCTCGTCGCCCTGCACGTTGATGACAACCGCCTCGTCGGACCAACCTTCCCTAGCCACAACTTCCGCCACGCGATCGGATCCCGAATCATGGTCCGGCCGCGTCATCAGCACCCGATACCCCGCCGCCTCCACCACCCGGCATACGGCGCTGCTGTCTGTCGCCACGACGACACCCGCCGCTCCCGCCACCGCCGCGCAACGCGCAACGCGCACAATCATGGGCTCTCCGCCAATGAGCAACAGTGGCTTGCGCGGCAATCGGGACGAGGCGATACGGGCCGGGATAACCACGTGAAAGCCGCTCAAGACCGCTCTCCCCCGGCAGGCGGTCCGTGTTGCACCGGGACAGCGGCATCGAGGAGTTCGTCCAAGCGGCGCAAACCCTCATCGTCGATTTCGATTTCGGTTTCCAAAAACCAGCAATGCCCCAGCGGGACATCGAGCCGGTCCAATTTGACGGCGTCCTTTTCCGTGCAAACCACCGGCCAGTCGTTGTCGAAATGAATCTCATCGCCAAAATAGCGATGATGATCGCCGAGGGGTTGCAGCGTCGGCTTCAGGCCCAAACCGTAGAGCGTTTGCGCGAATCCATCCGGATTGCCCACCCCGGCCACGGCATTGACGTTGGGATATTGGGCGGCGAAATGGTCCGGCGCCATACGCACGCCGGTTTGGAGGTTGACGAATGCGCAAGGGCGAATGTGCATCACCGTTTCCCGTTCGGCCAAGCCCGAACGCTGGCGGTTGGCAATGACCCAATCCACCTCCCGGAGTCGCTCCGGCGATTCACGCAGTGGGCCGGCGGGCAACAACCGGCCATTGCCGAAACCCCGAAAGCCGTCGATAACCGCGATTTCAACATCCCGCGCCAACGCATAATGCTGCAAGCCGTCATCGCAGACTACGACATCCACGTCAAATTCGGCGGCGAGAAATTGTACCGCCCGCACCCGATCACGGCAGATGACAACCGGTACGCCGGTCCGCCGCGCAAGGATGGGCGGCTCGTCACCCACCTGCCCGGGGTCCGCCCCGGCCGCCGCCACCGCGACCGGGTTGCGGTTCGCTCGGCCGCGATAGCCCCGTGCAACCACACCCGGCCTGTATCCCCGCCGCAGGAGCTGGCGCACCAGCCAGATTACAAATGGCGTCTTGCCCGTTCCGCCCACCGTTAGGTTGCCGACCACCAGCACGGGTATTGGCGCGCGCCAAGATGGCCGCTGGCCAGCCACCGACAAACGACGGCGACGGGCGGCGATACGGCCAAAAACCCACGAGAGTGGAACCAGCAAGCGCAGCCACCAGGCATCGCTGTACCAACCGCGCACCAAGTTTGGGCCCGGTGGTTCGGGGAGCGCACCTTCGGTCACTGCGGGTGGATCGGCCTTAGTCTCCACCGCCGGCATCGCCCGGGGCTCGATATCGCTGAATTGCGCCTCGTGCAGATTGGTGTAGACGCCGCCGAAGGCCAACAGCGACTCGTGGGTGCCGGTTTCAACGATGCGGCCCTCATCCATCACCACAATGACATCGGCGCTTTCCACGGTGGAAAGTCGATGTGCGATCACCAAGGTGGTGCGTCCCCGCATCACCTCGGAAAGGGCACCCTGGATGTGACGCTCCGATTCGCTGTCAAGCGCCGATGTCGCCTCGTCGAGAATCAGGATCGGCGCGTTCTTGAGAATTGCGCGCGCAATGGCGACACGCTGCCGTTGGCCTCCGGAAAGCAGCACACCGTCATCGCCCACCAGGGTGTTCAAGCCGGCCGGCAGATGTGCCGCAAAAGTACGCACACGCGCACGCCCCACGGCCTCGTCAACGGCTTCGGGCGTGGCGTTCGAAAGCGCCCCATAGGCGATATTGGCGGCCAGGGTATCGTTGAACAGCGTCACCTGCTGGGAAACGAGGGCGATGTGGCTACGCAGGTTATCCTTGGCGTAATCCCGTACCGGCGTACCGTCGATCAGCACCTGGCCCCGCGCCACATCGTAGAAGCGCGGGATGAGGCTCGCGAGGGTCGACTTGCCGCTGCCGGAGCGGCCGACAACCGCGACGGTCTGGCCCGGTTCGATAGTGAGACTGATGCCGCGCAACACATCATTCACCCCCTGTTGGTAGCCGAAGTGCACATCGCGAAACTCAATGCGACCCAGCACCCGCGACACCCTGTGGCCGCCGCTGTCCGCCTCCACCTCCGTGTCGAGTTGGCTGAATACATCCTCCGCCGCCGCCAGCCCGCGCTGCAGGCGCGCGTTGACTTCGGTGAGGCGGCGCACCGGCCGCACCAAGAGACCGGCGAACATGAGAAAGCCGGTGAAATTGCCAATGGAAAGGCCCTGAACAATTTCCGGCCGCGCCAACAGCGAGATCAGCACCGCCACGGCGGCCACCACGAGAATCTGAACGACATGGGTGCTGACCACCTTGGTCATCACCATTTTCAGATTCTGGCGGCGGTTGGCATGGCTTGCCCGCGCAAACCGACGGCGCTCATAGGGTTCGCCGCCGAAAATGCGCACGACCCGATAGCCCGCAACCAGCTCGCCCGTCACATGGGTGACATCCCGCATGGAACCCTGAATACGCCGTGCGATGCGGCGAAACCGGCGGCTGGCCGCGAGCACCACGGCGGCAACGATGGGGACCGCCGCCACGAAAATCAGCGTAAGTTGCCAACTCAAGTAAATCATGCAGCCCAGAAATACCAGAATCTTGACGCCGTCCTGCACGAGCGCTCGCAGA
The DNA here is from genome assembly GCA_965116165.1 of Pseudomonadales bacterium. GTDB lineage: Bacteria > Pseudomonadota > Gammaproteobacteria > Pseudomonadales > Azotimanducaceae > Azophilus. Next base: position 506,150 of record OZ220484.1, read on the forward strand.
GCAACGGTACCGGCATCCCGAAGCTGAGCGACGTTATAGGTGATTCTGGAAACCAAATGTCCCTGGGCGCTGGCATCGAAAAAGGCGCTGGGCATTTGCAGCAGTTGCTCGAAGAGCGCGACACGAAGGTTGTGCACCACGGAAAACGAGATGCGGCTTAAAAGCATTTCGCCCGCAAACTCGCCCAGGCCGCGCGCGCACACCGCACCCAACATAGCCAGCGGTATGAACAGGGCGGCATCGGCAAGTCCCTCGTCCCAACTGTCGATCAGGCGCTCGAATAGCTTGACAAAAACGGCCTCTGCCGCGCTACCCACCAGGAATGCGGCAACGGCGCCGGCAAACGCGAACGAATACGGCCACACATAGCCGAGCAGCCGCCGGTAGGTCGCCCAGCCGTCAGGGCGCATCGGCCATTCCATGCGGACGCAATGGACTCATCTATCGGGGTTGGCCCCGTTTGGTGCCGTGTAGCCGAAAGCAATGATTTGTCGCTTCAACAAAACCCTCCACGGAGCCGCAGTCGAAGCGCCTTCCGGCAAACTTGTAGGCGATGACGGCACCCTGTTGGGCCTGGTGCAACAAGGCGTCCGTGATCTGAATTTCGTTGTTCTTGCCGGGCTCCGTGGTCTCCAATATCTCGAAGATGTCCGGCGTGAAGATATAGCGGCCGATGATGGCAAGATTGCTTGGTGCCTCCCCCGGTGCCGGTTTTTCGACCATATCGGCGACTCGAAAGATACGCTCGCCGATAGCCCGCCCGGCGATGACCCCGTATTTGTGCGTTTCGGAATCCGGCACCTCCTCAATGGCCACGATGCTGCATTGGAATTGTTTAAAGATGCGCACCATCTGCGCCAAAACGCCAGCGTCGGCGCCAAAGCACAGGTCATCGGCCAAAACCACGCCGAACGGTTCGTCGCCAACAATGGTGCGGCCGCTCAGAATCGCGTGCCCGAGGCCGCGCATGGTAACTTGGCGCGTATAGGAAAAGGTACATCGTTCAATCAGTTCGCGAATGCCGGTGAGCAGCACCTCCTTGCCTGTGCCCCGAATCTGATGCTCAAGCTCATAGCTCAGGTCGAAGTGGTCCTCGATGGCGCGCTTGCCACGGCCGGTGACGAAACCCACATCGGTTAGCCCCGACTCCACGGCCTCCTCCACGCCGTACTGCACGAGCGGCTTGTTGAGGATGGGCAACATTTCCTTCGGCATCGCCTTGGTGGCGGGTAGAAAACGGGTACCGTAGCCCGCGACCGGAAATAGGCATTTCTTGATCATGCGGCATTATCGGTTGGATGGAGCAGGAGCGCCTCAAGGGTGGTCGGGACGGCTTGCAAATCGATATTCGGAGTCCGCAAATCCGACCATCACGGTTTCGCCGGGGACAAAGTCGCCCGCCAGTAGTTTTGCCGCCAGGGGGTTCTCAATGTGCTTTTGGATGACCCGCTTCAAGGGCCGGGCGCCGTAGACCGGATCGAAGCCCTCCTCGACCAATGCATGCACCGCCTCCGGGGACAATTCGATGGCCAGATCCTGATCGTGCAGGCGATTGCGCAAAACATCGAATTGCAACTCGGCGATGCGGCGCACATGTTCCTTGCCCAAGGCATGGAAAACCACCATGTCGTCGATGCGATTGATGAATTCCGGCCGGAAGTGCTGGCTCACCACGCCGAGCACAATCTCCTTAAGACGCCCTTGGTCGGTGCTGTCCGCCATGTTCTGGATGGCGTCGGAACCCAAATTCGAGGTCATCACCAGCACACAGTTGCGAAAATCCACGGTGCGGCCATGGCCGTCGGTGAGACGGCCGTCATCGAGCACCTGCAGCAGGATATTGAAGACATCCGCATGGGCCTTCTCGATTTCATCAAGCAGAATCAATGAATAGGGGCGGCGGCGGACGCGCTCGGTGAGGTAGCCGCCCTCTTCATAGCCGACATAGCCCGGCGGTGCTCCGATTAGGCGGGCCACGGAGTGTCTCTCCATAAACTCCGACATGTCAACACGCAACAAGGCCTCCTCGCTGTCGAAAAGCACGGCCGCCAAAGCCTTGCACAACTCCGTTTTGCCGACCCCGGTGGGGCCAAGAAACATGAACGAGCCATTCGGACGATTGGGATCGGCCAAGCCGGCCCGGGACCGACGTACCGCGTCGGAGACGACGCCGACCGCCTCGTCCTGGGCGACGACCCGCTCGTGCAGCGCTTCTTCCAGGTGCAGCAGCTTTTCCTTTTCGCCTTCCAACAGCTTGGCGATCGGAATACCCGTCCATTTCGACACCACCTCGCCGATTTCCTCTTCGGTAACACTATTGCGCAACAGGTGGCGCTCCTGGGGTGCCGATGCATCGGCGAGTTGCCGCTCCAACTCCGGGATACGGCCATACTGCAATTCCGACATGCGCGCCAGGTCTCCCGCGCGCCGGGCGGAATCGAAGGCCGTGCGCGCCGCCTCAAGTTCCTCCTTGATGTCCTGGGCGCCACGCAGGCTCGCCTTCTCCGCCGTCCAAATCTCATCGAGGTCGGCGTATTCCTTTTCCAGGTGCGCCACGCTCTGTTCCAGATCTTGCAAGCGTCGGCGGCTGGCGTCATCGTTTTCCTTCGCGAGCGCTTGCGCCTCCATCTTCTGTTGTATCAAACGCCGCTCCAGCCGGTCCATGGCCTCCGGCTTCGAGTCGATTTCCATGCGGATACGGCTCGCGGCCTCGTCGATTAGGTCGATGGCCTTATCGGGAAGCTGCCGGTCTGTGATATAGCGATGCGACAGCCGCGCGGCGGCGACGATGGCCGGGTCGGTAATGTCAACCGCATGGTGTAATTCGTAGCGTTCCTTGAGGCCCCGTAGAATGGCGATGGTGTCCTCCACCGTCGGCTCGTCGACGAGCACTTTTTGGAAGCGCCGTTCCAGCGCCGCGTCCTTTTCGACATATTTTCGATATTCGTCCAGCGTGGTGGCCCCCACGCAATGCAGTTCACCCCGGGCCAGGGCGGGTTTGAGCATGTTGCCGGCGTCCATGGCGCCCTCCGCCTTGCCGGCACCAACAACGGTGTGCAATTCATCGACAAACAGAATGACATTGCCTTCCTGTTTGGCGAGCTCGTTGAGCACCGCCTTCAGGCGCTCCTCGAACTCGCCGCGAAACTTGGCGCCGGCAATCAACGCCCCCATGTCGAGTGCCAGAATGCGCTTGTTCTTGAGCCCCTCCGGTATTTCCTGATTGAGAATGCGCTGCGCGAGCCCCTCGACAATGGCCGTTTTCCCGACCCCGGGCTCGCCAATCAGTACCGGATTGTTTTTGGTGCGGCGCTGCAAAACCTGAATGGTGCGCCTTATCTCGTCGTCCCGGCCGATAACCGGATCCAGCTTGCCCCGCTCGGCGCGTTCGGTGAGGTCGATGGTGTATTTGGCCAGCGCTTGACGGTTTTCCTCGGCATTGGCGTCACTGACCTTGTCACCGCCCCGCGCGGTCTCAATCGCCTGGTCGAGGTGCGCCGGGTCCACGCCCGCCCCGGCGAATACGCGCCGCACCGTTGCATCCCTGGCCAGTGCGCGCAGCACCTGTTCGCTGGAGAGATAGACATCCCCCGCCTTTTGCGCCAAGCCGTCGGCAAGGGTCATGGTCCGGACAAATTCCCGGGACGGCTGGATATCTCCGGTGGGGGTTTTAAGGGTTGCCAACCGGTCGAGAGCGGTCGCCACGCCGTCGGCAATCTGGTCCGCCCGCCCGCCCGCCCGCACCAACAGGGGCAGGAGCGTACCCGGCCCCGGTTCGATCAGGACGGCGAGCAGATGAATGGGTTCCAGCGAAGCGTGATCCCGCCCCGCCGCCAGGGATTGGGCATCGGCCAGGGCCCCCTGCAACCGACTTGTCATTCGATCCATGCGCATGGCTTCACCTCGGTGTACAAACCGCCAACCTCGCCGTCGGCCGTGCCCTGCTTCCGCGCACCCGCCACCGGCCGGCTCTTTGAGTTGTTCACCACACACAATGAGTCCGAATCCGACTTTTTCAATTGCCTTCGCCAAGCGCTTTCGCCAAACCACAGGACGCGCACACTGTTCGGTTCGCGTAAATGTCGAACGGCGACACAATCCGTCAAAACTGAATGGGTCCAGCGCCTAAAAATAGAAAATCATATTGCCTATCGCGCATCCGGTGCCTGGTTGACCCACCAAGTCCAAAAAGACCAATCATCCAATCGTCGGGCACGCATCTCGTGCGGTCGGTTCGACGACCAGCTCAGGGCACCGTCTCGACCCGTATTCCAAATAACGGCACCGGCCCGCTCGTATCGACGCACCACGGCCGGATGTGGGTGACCATAGTGGTTGCCCAGCCCCGCCATGGCGACCACGATGACCGGCTTAAGGGCGGCGATGAAGCGCGGCGAAGACGATGTATTGCTGCCGTGGTGCGGAGCGAACAGCAAATCCACCGGCTGCGGGCCACCCGCGAGCAGGCGCCACTCGGCGTGTTTTTCGATATCCCCGGGCAACAACACGCGACCGCCCCCAGCGATGATGCCCAGCACGCAAGACGCATCGTTGCCCTGTCTTTTGTACCCCTCGGGCGGGTGCAAAATGGCAAATTCCACGCCATCCCAGATCCAGCGTCGGCCCTGCACACAGGGCTGCCCGTTCAACCCGGCAACGTTGGTCAGTACCGACCGCACCGGCAGGCCCTCAAGGATGGCCGGCGCCCCGCCGGCGTGATCCAAATCACCGTGGCTGACAATCAGAAGGTCAAGCCGCGCCCGGCCCGTGGCGGCGATGGCGGGCAGCACCACGGCTTCGCCAAGATCGAACCCCGAGGGAAAACGCGCCCCCGTATCGTATAGCAGCCGATGGTGATGGGTATCAATGAGTACGGCGGCACCCTGCCCCACATCCAGGCTGGTGATGCGCACTTCGCCAAAGGGTGGCTTCTCCACCAATATGACAAAACCGACCGCGTAAAGCGGCAGGCAGGCGAGCACGGCCCGCCAGTTCCCGGCGCACGCGGCACCGCCCAGTGCCACAAGGGCGACCACAAGTTGCCAAAGAACAATGGGCGAGCGGCGCACCCCCACCGTATCAAGCCAATGCAAAAAACCGAGCAGGGCCGACAGCGCCGCATCCGCGGCGGTCCAGCAGAATTCCGCCAGTGCCGGGCCAAGCAGCGACGCCAGTAGCGACAGGAGTACCAGCGGCACCACCACCAGGGACACCCAGGGAACGGCATAGAGGTTGGCCACCCCGGCGGCCGGTGCCGTCTCGTTGGTCATAAAAGCCACCAAAGGTGTCATGCCGAGCACCATGACCCATTGCGCCCGTGTCAATCCCATCAGCCAACCATAGGGCGGCGACCGATTGGAGAATCCGACGAGCAGCAGGCAAACCGCACCAAACGACAGCCAGAATCCACTCGCGAGCGGCGCGAGGGGTTCCACCAAAATGACCGCAACCGCGGCCAACGCCAACCAACGTCCCGGCGGCACCGTCCGGCCTGTCGCAAACGCAAGTACGCCAAAAAGACACATTACACCGGCGCGAACGGCGGGGATGCCGGCACCGGACAACCAGACGAAGGCCGCCGCCCCGGCGAGCGAGACGACCGCGGCACCGCGCCCGGCCGGCAACCAGAGCAGCCCCGGGGGCAACAGTCGCGCGACCCCATGCCCCAACAGAAGCCCGAACATCGCCACCAACCCCACATGCAGCCCCGACACAACCAGCAGGTGAACGGTTCCGGTGCGGCGCAGCAGCGACCAGTCGTCGTCGGTCAGCCATTGCCCGTCGCCGGTAGCCAACGCCAGCAACTGCGCCCTATTCCGATAGTCCCGCACCTGTTCGGCAACCGCGCCCCGCGCTCGTGCCCGTGCTGTTGGCTCAGACTTCGCCAAGTACTCGCCGCCGCGAACATAGCCCGTACCGTTCAGGCCGTTGGCCATCAACCAGCGCTCGTAATCGAAGCCACCGAGGTTCCGGTATCCCCAGGGCGCGCGCACCTCCGCGGTCAGGCGCCAGGTCTCGCCGGCATCGATGGCGGGTGGAAAATGCCAGTTGAGCCGCAGCCGTCGACCGGTCAGGTCAACACAATGCGGCAGGCGATCATCGAGTACATCGACATTGAGACGCACCCTTTTGCCGGGAGCTTTCCCGTCGGCGGGCCTCGCTTCCCGCACCTTGACGAGGAGTTTCCGTGTTTGTTCGCCAGCGCAATGCGGCACACGCTGTTCCAGGGCTCGGTGTTTCTCCATGATGAACGAACAGGCGGCAACAATGGCCGCAGCAACCCAGGCACCGCCGCGAACCCAACTTGGAAATTTTCTCGAAATACGTCGTATCCTGTCGTAGGCGACCTACCGCAAGCGGGCGCAACGCGGCTCGGGGCGCTCCCGCCGTCAAACCCACCTGGGTTCGGGGCGAAGAGGCGCACCCTTTGGCATAATGGGTTATGCCAAAGAAGTTGCTGCGCCGGTATCTGCCGGATGCCGACAAGATCCGTGCGAATCCCGCCCTGCGTCCCGTAGGATTTCTGCTCGACCGGAAGGAAATCTGGCATCTGCACCGCCGCGCCGCCGCCGGCGCCACCTTCATCGGGCTGTTCTGCGCTTTTCTGCCCGTACCCTCGCAGATGCTGCTGGCGGCGGTGCTGGCGGTGGTCTTTCGCTGCAATCTGCCCATTGCGGTGGCCCTGGTGTGGATCAGCAATCCCCTCACCTTTCCCCCCATGTTCTATTTCGCCTACCGCTTGGGAGCCTGGCTGTTGGATATGCGGCTGGAAACCGACTCGGTGCGTATGGACCTCGACTGGTGGCTGGCCAATCTCGACAACATCGGCTACCCGATGGTATTCGGCGCACTGATTTGCGGATGGGTTGCGGGCGTGACCGGATTCGTCCTGGTGCGGGTTCTGTGGCGCTTCCACGTCATTCGACGGTGGCGGGAACGCCGCGCCCGACGTCTTGCCGCGATTACCGATACACCACCGAGCATCCGCCGCCGAGGAAATGTTGATCGATGAATGATGCCGCTCGACCGGAAGTTCTGCGCGCCGAGGGCATCGGCAAGTCCTTTGTTCAGGGTGGCCAGCGTATCGATGTATTGAATGGACTCGGTTGCACGGTGGCGACGGGTGAGCGTATTGCCATTGTCGGACGTTCCGGGGCGGGCAAGAGCACCCTATTGCATATTCTTGCGGGGCTTGATGAGGCGAATGCGGGCCAGGTTTGGGTGGCCGGGTCGTCCATGACCTGGGCATCGCCCGGCCAACGCGCCGCAATTCGCAACCGGCACATGGGATTCGTTTATCAGTTGCACCACTTGCTGCCCGAATTCACCGCGCTGGAAAATGTTGCGATGCCCCTGCGGCTTCGCAACCGCGATAAGGGGGAAGCGGGGGCCAGGGCGCGGGCCATGTTGAATTCGGTGGGTTTGGCAAATCGGGCCGCACACCGGCCGGCACAACTCTCCGGTGGGGAGCGGCAACGGGTGGCCGTCGCCCGGGCCCTGGTGGGGCAGCCGAATATTGTCCTGGCCGACGAACCGACCGGCAACCTCGACAGGGAAAACGCCCGCCAGGTGTTCCGCCTGATTTGTGGGCTGAGCGATAAAACCGGCACCGCCTTCGTACTGGTTACGCACGACGAGGGCATGATCGAGGGCGTACATCGGGTACTGCAACTCGACAATGGCGTACTGGTGCCGCGCACTTGAACCTCGCTCCAGCCATAGCGTTGCGTTATCTGTGGGGAGGACGCAACAGATATGCCCGCTTCATTGCCTGGATGTCGCTGGTTGGGCTCGCGCTCGGCGTATTGGTGCTCACGGTCGTGGTCAGTGTCATGAACGGTTTGGGCGAGGAACTCCGGTCACGAATCCTGGGGACGGTGCCCCACGCTCTTGTCACCCCGGCCTCTCCGGGATTGCCGGCGACACTCAATAGCCGACAGGATGTGCGCGGCGCCTTTCGGTTTTTCTCGTCGTCCGGCATGGTCGCGGGCGGAGGTGCTGTGGTGCCGGTTTCCCTATTCGCCCTGGATCCCCGTGATGGCCACCTGTTGGCCCAGGTGGATACCAACATGATTGGCGGCACACTCGAGCAGGCCCTCGCGCGGCCCGGCGCCATCGTTGTCGGTGGGCCCATTGCGCGACATTTGCATCTTCAAATTGGCGATCCGGTTGTTTTGATCGTCTCGGATGCGACAGGCGGCGCGGTGCATCCGAAGCTTCAGCGCTTCCGCCTCGCGGCGACCTTCGACATAGGCGCCGAACTCGACCACTATCTGGTGGTGACCCGGCACGACAGCTTTTCGGAACGCGAGCGGCAGCGGCTCGGCAGCGACGGTGTGCGGGTGGACTTGTGGGATCCGATGGAGGCGGAGGGGTTCGCCCGTGAACTGCGCGGTCGCCATAAGTCGCTCGTCATCGAAACCTGGCAGGACAATTACGGCGAGTTGTTTCAGGCGGTGAGAATCGAAAAGGGGCTGATGTTCCTGATCCTGCTGTTGGTTGTCGCCGTCGCCGGTTTCAACATCGTTTCGGGGCAAACCGTGCTTGTGAACGACAAGCGCGGCGACATCGCCATATTGCGAACCATGGGTGCCGATACAGCCCTCGTCACCGGTGTTTTCCTGTGGCAGGGCATTGCCATCGCAACCCTGGGCATCGCCCTGGGTATTCTGCTCGGTGTCCTGGTGGCGGAAAACATCGGATATTTGTTGGGGGTGGCCGAAACATGGCTGGATTTCAGCCTGCTTGAGGGCTCCTACTTTGAGGTTTTGCCAGCCCTCGTTCTGGTCGAGGACTTGGCGGGCATCGCACTGCTGTCGTGGCTGCTGTGCGTGTTGGCGGCGTGGATTCCCGCCCGCCGGGCGGCGCGTCAGAATCCGGTGGCCAGCCTGCACACCTGATTGCCCGTCCCCTGCAATCGGCGATATATCGGTTTGGTTTAAGGAACCTCTGATTGGAGATAATATCGCAAAGTCACAAAATAGTTATTGACACCGCCGCGGGCGCATTATTCATGAATCAACACCTCCCTCGGCAGCACCCCCGCCGCGCGCCGGGCAGGCAAGGCGGTGCCGAGCAGGCAGAGCGTGAAGGCGGTGGAACCGACGGCAAGCACATCCCCGATCCTGACATCCACCGGCAGGTAGTTGATGAAATAGCGGCCCATAAGGTCGGCATTGAAGGTACTGCTGGCCCAGGCAAACAACTCCGGCAAGGCGAGAGCGCCGGCATAACCCACGGCGAGGCCCGCGACAACGCCAATGCCGCCAATCAGGGCTCCGAGCAACACGAAGCCACCCATGAGCGACGATGTCGCCGCGCCCATGGTCTTTAGAATCGCAATGTCCGCACCGCGCTGCTCAACGGCCATGACCAGTGTCGAGACGAGATTGAAGGCCGCAACCGCAACGAGAAAGGCAAGCAGCACGAACATGGTCGTTTTCTGCACGCGGATTGCATGGTGCAGGTTGCCGTGTGTCTGCATCCAGGGCCGCGCGTCAAACCGATCATTGCCGAGCAGCGCCTGGCTTCTCCAGCCCACCTGGCGGGCGGCGTAGAAATCCCGAACCCTGACCTGGTAGCCGTGAATGCGATTGCCGAGCCGGAGGAGTCGTTGCGCGTCACCGAGATGTACGAAGGCGGCACGATTGTCGAGTTCCGATTGGGAACGCAGCAGGCCGACGATTTCAAAACGCTTCTGCCTTGGAAAAGCGCCCGCCGGCGTCATCAAAGCCTCCGGCACAACCAGCGTCACCCGGTCCCCCACGCCCAAGCCGAGGCGCGTGGCCAAGCGCACACCGAGAACGACCCGGAACGAACCGGCACGCAGCGCCTCAAGTCCGCCTTGTGGATGCCCGGCCTCAACAAAGCTTTCCAATCGGGAAACCCGGCCGTAGCCCTCGGGGTCGATGCCGGTTAGCAGCATACCCTGGACCTTTTCGGTTCCCGCCGCCAACCCAACCGCCTGCGCGAAGGGTGTCGCCGCCTCCACATCGGGGAGCGATTCAAGCCGGTCGAAATCCTCCCCGCCGTTCGCAACCGGCTGCCGGCCGTATAGGCCGAGGTGGGGCAACACCGCAAAGACCCGCTTTTCCAATTCCCGCTCGAAGCCGTTGATCACCGAAACGACGATGATCAAAACCGCGATGCTCAGCGTTAGGCCGCTAATCGCAACATTGCCGATAAACGATAGGGAACTGTGTCGGGTGAAGGCATAGCGCCAACCAAGACCCGCGGCTAGGGAACTAAACCGCATATCGCGTTTCGGCCACCGGCGTTCGCCTACCGAACGCCAAGGGCTCGCCCACACACCGTCCGATGGTCATTCAACATATTCACGCATGGCCTCAGTATAGCGCTCCTCGAAGCGCTCATCCCCGCGAACGAGCGCGAGCGCCGCAACCCCTGTCCGGTTGGCAAAATCGAGGCCGTTGTCCGGCCCCAATACGTTGATCAGGGTCGCCAGCCCGTCGGCAAGGGCCGCCGTCTCGGCAATCACCGTCACCGAAGCCATGCGATGGGCCAGGGGCCGGCCGGTGCGCGGGTCGATCGTATGGCTGAACGTCGCCTCGCCAATCCTGCGCAGGTTTCGATAATCGCCCGAGGTTGCAACGGCAACATCGGTGAGACGCAGGATTCGTACAATGTCGCGGTCCGGCTCCCCCAGCCGCGTCCCCGTACCCAACCACCGGGCGGGGTCGATCGGTTTCATCCGGCGGGCAAGCGTTGCTCCATCTTTCGTCGGAGCTTCAATTCCGACCCGCCAGGCCTCGCCCTTGGGATTGGTACCGCGCACACGCACCTCGCCGCCGATGTCGATGAGGTAATCGGTGCAGCCCGCGTTGTCGAGCAAGGCGGCTAGGCGATCAACGGCGTGGCCCTTGGCAATGGCCGAAAGATCCAGGCGCAGCCCCTCCACCCGCTTGCGCAATGCCGGGGGATTTCGCCTTGCCTGTAGTCCCCCATGACCAACACGCGAGGCGGCCACCGCAATCGCCGCCTCGGTGGGAACCGCCCGTTGCGCGACGGAGCCAAACCCCCAAAGATCCACAAGTGGCCCAACCGTGATATCGAAAGCACCTTCGGAAAGTCGTGCAAGTTTTTGTGATAAAAAAACAATTTCAGCTACCTCCTCTGATATCGCTAGCCACTCGCCGGCGGGTGCCGCGTTGAATCGGGAGATTTCCGAACCAGGTTGCCAAGTGGACATTTGCGTGTTCACACGTTGTAGTTCGGCCTCAGCCGCCTGTGACAAAGTCGGATTACAGGTATTGCCTCCGCAAAGCGTAACCACATAATCCGTACCCATGGTCTGTCCGCCAAACCGATGGTAGCGGGCGCCCGGCGCACAAGCGGCCAGGGCAAGCAGGCCAACGAGCAGCAGCGCGTATCCAACGAGGGTACCGGGGTTCGGCCAGCACCCGACATGTCGATCAACCATGTAACCCCGCAATTCTGGAACGCCCACGGTAGTTTATTCATGAATGGGTCGGTAGTGCGCCATCCAACTGATAATGCCGCATCAGCGCACCCGCAAGCGTCCAGATGCGCGGCTTAAGCCCCGCCGATGTATCCGGCGGCGACAACGGAGCCCTCAGCCGGGAGCGCGAGGGGTACCCCTCGATGAAACGGATGGGCGCCCGCGGACGCGCCCTCCGGGTGGCGGCGGGAGTACCCCGGACCGCATTGCGTCCGCTTGCAGTAGTTCCCCTCCGGCTGCGCGGCCGCGCCTTGCCCGGAGCGCTCCCGCCGCCACCGATGCGGTATTATCGGTTGCATGGAGCACTGGAATGCAACATTAAATCTTGAAGGAGTTTCCCATGCCCGAGTATTGCCGCATCGACAAAAGCGACCGTGTCATGACGGTTACCCTGAATCGCCCGGAGCGGCTCAACGCCATGCATCCGCCCGGCAACGCCGAACTCGGCGAGGTATTTGACGAGTTCGCCGCCGATGATGCTCTGTGGGTGGCTATTGTCACGGGTGCCGGCCGGGGTTTCTGCGCGGGCAACGACCTGCGCTATCAGGCCGAGGGTGGTGAACGAATGCCGATGCCGATGGGGTTCGGCGGCCTGACCTCGCGATTCGATCTGCAAAAGCCCGTGATTGCGGCGGTGAACGGCGTCGCGATGGGCGGCGGCTTCGAGATTGCGCTGGCCTGCGACATCATCCTTGCCTCCGACCGGGCGGTGTTCGCCCTGCCGGAGCCGCGGGTCGGGCTAGCAGCCTTGGCGGGTGGCCTAAACCGGCTGGCCCGGGAAATTGGCGCCAAGCGGGCGCTCGGGATGATTCTCACCGGTCGTCACGTTACCGCCGAGGAAGGCCGGCAACTCGGCTTCGTAAACACCGTGGTTCCGCACGAGGAATTGATGGGCGAAGCCCAGGACTGGGCGCGCCAAATCTGCGAATGCGCGCCGCTGTCGGTCCGGGCCAGCAAGGATGTCGTCTATCGGAGCCTCGACACCGCATCGCTGGAAGAGTCGATGCGCACCCAGTACGACTCGGTGGCGGCCATGGTTCACAGCGAGGATTTCATCGAGGGCCCCAGAGCCTTCGCCGAAAAACGCAAACCCAATTGGCGGGGACGGTAGCACGGGGGGCGGGATTGGCGGGGCAGGCCGCAATGCGCTTCCCCGCCTAGCTTTCAACCACTCAGAGCGATAGGGCGGCAGCAAGGAACCAATAGCGGCCCAATGCGTCGTACATGCCCGGGAAGGTATTGCCGTTGCCGTTGATGGACGGCCCTGCCCCGTTGCCCGCTATTGGCGGCGCTTCGTCGAAGAGGTTATTGATGCCGGCACGCATTTGGACACGCTCGGTAAGATCCCAAATCGCCGACAGGTCGATGTAGGAGATGGCCTTCAGGTCGATTTCGCTTTGATTGCGGTCGTCCACCCTGCTGGTGTAGCGCCACATGAGCGTGGCGGTAACATCCCAGGGCGTCGTCCAGATCAGGCGCAGCTTGTTGCGCACATCCGGCGTCGGGTAACCGCAAACAAACCCCCACTTGCCCGCGCATTTCTCGGTGGGCGCACCGGCCAGTTCCTGTTGATCCCACCTGTCGATCAGCGACAGCACATTGGCGATGTTGATGCTGCCCATTTCGCCCACATCGAACGAATAGTCCGCCACTATGTCGAAGCCCACCACTTCCTCGATGGCGAGATTGTCGTTCGTGGCGACAATGTGGCCGCTGCTGCCGACATTCGAACCGATCCAAAGATCGCCCGGCGCACCCCGTTTAACGTTGTTGCATTGCGACAGGTTGCCGTCCAGGCATTGATTGAGAATGAACTCCGGGGTGAGGAAGTCGATGCCCTTCTCGATGTTGATGCTGTAGTAATCCACCGTAACGGTCAGGCCGCTAAGGATACCTGGCGTCAGAACGATGCCGGCCGTCCAAGTGTCGGCCGTTTCCGGCTCCAGGTCGGGGTTGCCACCCTGTAGGTAGTTGTACTGGCCGGCCGGGGAATGCGGAATATTGCCCCACTGTGCCTGGGTTACGCCGCTGCGGGCGCATTCCTCGAAGGTCCGCCCGGCCGCGGTGGTGCCGCCGGTGACCGGGCCGCCGCAGGGGTCGCCGGTCATATCGAACAGATTGAGACCCTGGGGCCGGAACAACTCGCGCACATTGGCGCCGCGAATGGCGCGCTGGAAACTACCACGCAGTTTGACATCCTGGTTGACAGCCCAGCCGGTGCGGACACCGAAAGTTTCCGTGGAAACGCCGTAGTCGTAATCGGAGTAGCGAAACCCGAGGTCCAGATTCAGTTCCTCCGCAAAGGACTTGCCTTCCACCAGCGGGATACTGGCTTCCATGAACAGTTCGAAGAGGCCGTATCCGCCACTGACCGGTGGTGTCGCCCCGCCCTGGCCGGCGCCTTCGCCGCTGCGAAAGCCCTCGTCCGGATTGAAGTCGAGGTTTTCGTCCCGGTATTCCACGCCGAGCACAAGAGCAACGCCGGTGTCGGCTGTGGGGAAGCGCACACCGTAATCGCCCAAATCGCCGGCGATAAATCCCGAGGCGATCAACTGATCCGTGGTGCCGCGCGCAAACAGCGGCAACACGATGTAATCCAGCGCCTCCTGGGTGACACCCCCTTCCTGGAAGATATTCCAGGGTATGCAACTCGGATCCGAGCCGTCGACCACCGAACGGCAAACGATCTCACCGGTGTCCGGATGGCGCACCGCGTCGAGCGCGCGTCGAATTTTTGTGGTGCCAAGGTCGTTGAGGTAGGTATTTTCCATGCTCACCTCCGCATACAGGAGCGAGGCGTCGTAGTTCCAGTTCGCGTTCATGTCGCCACGCACGCCGAAAATACCGCGAAACGAGGTGTGGCGCAGATCCTGCTGTCGATTGCCGCCCTCCACGTTGCGGCGGCCAATCCAGAAGGGGTCGCGGGTATCTTCGGCGGTCAACCCGATGGAACCGCAAACGGTTTCAAATTGTTGCGCGGACAGCAGCGGATTGCCGCAGCTCAGGGTCTCGGTCACAAAGAAGTTGCCGGAGGGCGCTATCTGCGAGACCGACCGGTCGTCCATGAACATCAGCTCCGTGTAGATCTCCGCATAGTCGCTCAGGTCATAGTGGGCAAAGCCGCCGAAGGCGTACTGCTCATCCGGGCGCTGATAGTAGTTGAGCGGCCCATAGTTGAAGGTTTCACCCTGGCGCGGCACGAATTCATGCCCTTGGACAATAAAGTCGACCGGCTCGCCGCCCACACCAAAGTTGGTGAAGCGTCCCTGGGGAATGGTCGAGGAGCCGAAGCAGAAGGTCGTATCGTCGCTCAGCGCACAGGAACTGTAGTCCCGGTTGCGCTGCCACACGGCCTGGATGTCCCGATAGGTGGCATAGGCCGTCGCATTGCCGCGACCGTTATCGAAATTGCCGCCGATGATGAGCGAAACGTAGGACGTGTCGCCATCCGACTCGGTGCCGTCGGCCACCGGATAACCCGCCTCCTCGACGATGCCCCGCCATTTGTCGGAACGGTTGTTGTGCGAGTATTGGCTGAATTGATAATCGACCCGCACACCTTCGAAGTCATCCTTCATCAGGAAGTTGACGACACCGGCCACCGCATCCGAACCGTAGGTGGCCGACGCACCGCCGGTCAATACCTCGACGCTGCGCACCAAGGCACCCGGAATCTGATTGATGTCGGCGCCGATGCCATCCTGTATGGGCGACCCCGCCGGCAGGCGGCGGCCATTGACCAGCACCAGCGTGCGCTCCTCGCCCAGATTGCGCAGGTTCAGCGTCGCCGTGCCGGTGGCGCCGTTGGACTGGCTGGTGTTCTGGTCGGAATAGACTTGCGGCAGGGTTCGCACCATATCCTCGACCCGGGTGGTGCCTTGGAAAAGCAGTTCCTCGGCGTCCACCTGGGTGACGGGACTGGCGCTGACCAAGTTGCGGCGCTGAATGCGGGAGCCGGTGACGACCACTTCCTCAATCGCCGCCTCCGGGTCGGCCTGCCCGGCAAAACCGGTTTGCGGCCCACCGGCGATGAGTAGCGCAACAGCGGCAAAAGCCAGGTTAAATCCGACGGTTACTTTCAACATACGAGATGACTCCTTGCTCGGTATAGAAAAACAAGGGAATTATATCGATGGGTTGACCGAAACCCAGATGTGGTAATTTCCAGCCGCTAAATCGTCGGCATTAGTGGTATGTCAACCCATGTATATAAGTCCCAATTCAATCCGTCGGACCGGAAATTGGGCGGTGTCGCGGTTCGACATTCGCACGAGCCGAGCAGTTGGGCGGTGTCGGCGGCTCGACATTCGCACGAGCCGAGCAGCGGGCGGACCCCGGTTCGGCGCAATCCGAAAAATCAAAGGAACCTCTGATTAATCCTATAGTCGGGGCACCCTATTTAATAAAATCAATAGCTTATGAGTGGCTAAATGCCAATCTATCGAATTGTTCAGACCTTCCCAAATTGATACAACACCGGAAATTGACAACGAGTTGATGTTAAATGCCCGCCGTCATAGGGTTTGGACTGATTGAATTGGCGGTTCTCATCTATTGCCTCGCCTTTGTCGGCGGATTCGTCATCATGTCGCTCGAGCTGCTCGGCGGCCGTGTGCTGGCACCCTATTTCGGCAGCAGCATCTATGTTTGGGGCAGCATCATCACCGTGTTCATGGCGAGCCTGTCCATCGGTTACCTGCTTGGTGGACGCTGGTCCCTGACGAACCCGTCACTGCTCCGGTTCGGTTACCTGTTTCTCGGCGGGGCGGCGCTGCTCTATCCCCTGGTCCATTTCAGCGAACCCGCCATGGTGTGGATATTCGACCGTATCGAGGATCCGCGCTACGGCTCGTTGGCCACCTCGTGCCTTCTGTTTGTTTTGCCGACGGTCATGCTTGGCATGATCTCGCCATACTCCGTGCGTCTCCTGGTTAGGAACACGGAGGAATCCGGCAATGTCGCCGGGCGGCTGTACTTCGCTTCGACCCTCGGCAGCACACTCGGCACCCTGGGCACCAGCTTCTATTTTGTGCTTTGGTTCGAAATCGACACCATCCTCGGCCTGTTGACCGGTGCGCTGGTGTCGATGGGACTAATCGCCGTCGTTGCGGGACGTCCGGGCCGATGAATACGGGCACGCCAACCCGACGATTCCAATCGCTTGGGCCATCCCCAACATTCGGCGGCGTTGTCGCGATCCTGCTCGCCGCCCTTTTGCCCGGCTGCCTGTCGGCCGAAATCCTGCACAGGGAACGTTCGCTCTATCAGACGCTGCTCGTGGACCGGCAAGGGTCTCAGGTCTGCCTGAAGTTCGGGGTACGCCGCAATCAACGCATCCAATCCTGCATCGATCAGCGTCGGCCTCGACAAATGGTGTTCAGCTATACCCGCATGATGTTGGCCGCGCTGTTGTTGAACCCATCGCCCCGGCGGGTTCTGTTTGCCGGCCTCGGCGGCGGCACATTGCCCACGGCACTCGCGGAACTGTATCCCGAAGCGCTGATCGATGTCGTGGAGATCGACGCCGCCGTGGTTAAGGTGGCGGAGCACCACTTCGGCTTCCGGGCAAGCGAGCGCCTGCGGGTTCATGTCCAGGATGCCCGCGCCTTTGTCAAACGCGCCGGCCGCAACGGCGCAACCTACGACCTGGTGATACTCGACGCGTTCAACAGCGACTACATTCCCGAACACCTGATGACCAGGGAGTTTCTACTCGAGACCAGAACCCTGCTTTCCGTCCAGGGTGTCGTTGCCGCCAACACCTTTGCAACCAGTCGACTATACGACCATGAATCCGCAACCTACGCCGATGTTTTTGGGCCTTTCTTCAACCTGCGTCTCGCCAATACCGCGAATCGAGTCATCCTCGCCACGACCGACGCACTGCCCAATGTATTGAGCCTGCAACGCCGTGCCGCGCAACTCGACCAAAGCTTAAAGCCCTATGGCGTCGATATCCTGAAATATCCCAAACAGATGCTCGGCGAGATCGATTGGGATGCGACCGCCCAGGTGCTGACCGACCAATACGCGCCCGCCAATCTGCTGCGGTAGCGCTAGTGCCGCGGCCACAGTCACCGCACCAGTTTCACGCCCTCGGCCTCGTGGCCTATGGCGGCACCACCGCCCGGTCGCGCCGGTGTCTTGTCGTTTCTCGCCCTCACACTTGCTCATCGAGGTTCAACGACGCGGAGTTCATGCAATAGCGCAGTCCGGTCGGGTCGGGTCCGTCCGGGAAGACATGCCCGAGATGCGCCCCACAGGTCGCGCAAAGTACTTCCGTGCGGCGCATGAAATGGCTGTCGTCCGCACGGGCGATCACCGCGTCTTTGGTAATCGGCGCGTAGAAACTCGGCCAGCCCGTGCCGGAATCGTATTTGCTGTTGGAATCGAAAAGCGGGCTGTCGCAACATTTGCATCGGTAGATGCCCGGTGTTTTGGTGTCCCAATAGACGCCGCTGAAGGCCGGCTCGGTACCCGCCCGGCGGGTGATATGAAACTCCTCGGGCGACAATTGCGCCTGCCATTCCCGGTCGGTCTTTGATAACTTGCTCATGTTGTCCGTTCGCGGTCGTTGCGGGGTTGTGGAATTACACCGCGAAGACTACCGCATTGGCGCGGCATATTCGCGCCGGAACTTGGCGATGTCTCCACGAAAATTCCCGAACAGAGCCGGAAGGGATTGAACAATGCAAGATACAGCAAAAGCAACAGGTACCACCGTCCTGCCCAGGCCCAACATCAAGGCGCTCTCTCCCTTGCAAGCGCGAGGGGAAAAATCCCGTATCGTCAAATCCAGCAAACTCGACAATGTTTGCTACGACATCCGCGGCCCGGTTCTGGAGGAAGCCCACCGACTTGAGGAAGAGGGCCACCGGGTGATGAAGCTGAACATCGGCAACCCCGCACCCTTTGGCTTCGATGCGCCCGAGGAAATCCTGGTCGATGTCATGCACAACCTGCCGGCATCCCAGGGCTACTGCGACTCCAAGGGTCTTTACAGCGCCCGCAAGGCGGTCATGCAATACGCCCAGCAACTCGGCATGGCGGGCGTGGAGATCGACGACATCATCATCGGCAACGGTGTTTCGGAGTTGGCCATGATGGCCGTGCAGGCACTGTTGGAAAACGACGACGAAGTGCTGATTCCGGCACCGGATTTTCCACTGTGGAGCGCCTCCGTGAATCTGTGCGGTGGCCGCCCGGTGCACTACCTCTGCGATGAGGGGAGCGCCTGGGCACCGGACTTCGACGATTTGGCCACCAAGGTGTCGCCACGCACCCGGGCGCTGGTGATCATCAATCCCAACAACCCGACCGGCGCGGTTTATCCGCGACCCGTGCTCGAGCAATTGGTGGAATTCGCGCGCCGCCACTCGCTGGTTGTCTTCGCCGACGAAATCTACGACAAGATAGTCTACGACGAGGCGCAATATGTTCCGGTGGCCACTTTGGCGGAAGATTTGCTGGTGGTCAGCTTCAGCGGCCTTTCAAAAGCCTATCGCGCCGCGGGCTTCCGCACCGGCTGGATGATCGCCAGCGGGGCCAAGCGCGACGCCAGGGGCTATATCGAAGGCTTGAACATACTGGCCTCGCTGCGGCTGTGCGCCAACGTGCCCACCCAACACGCCGTGCAGACCGCACTTGGCGGCTACCAGTCCATCCGCGACCTGGTTGCCCCGGGCGGGCGCCTGTACGACCAACGCGAACTGGCATGGCGTTTGCTCAACGACATCAAGGGCTTGAGCTGCGTGAAGCCCGACGGCGCGCTCTATCTCTTTGTGCGTATCGACACCAAGCGCTTCGGCATCACCGACGACGAGCGTTTCGCCCTCGACCTGCTGCGGGAAGAGAGGGTTCTCGTGGTGCAGGGCAGCGCCTTCAATTGGCCGAGGCCGGATCATTTCCGCGTGGTCTTTCTGCCCCACCCCGAAGATATTGAGGAGGCGGCGGACCGCATCCGGCGGTTCCTGGGACGATACCGGCAGAGGTGATACCGACAGAGGTGGAGTTAATGTGGCAAGATCCAGCCTACATTCCGTTTCGGCTTCCGTTGCCCTATTCGGTAGCTTCCACATGGGTGGCCAACGCCGAGCGAGAGTTCCGGCAAGTCCGACGCGAAACCTTCATCACGGGCTGTTATGCTCCATCCAACTGATATTGCCGCATCAGTTGAATGGAGCACTAGTGTCCTGTCCCGGAAATGCGCATATTATTCAACCTGCGTGTAATGTATCTTATATTATTGATTTTAAATGAAATTATTTTTTATAGACCGGTGAATATTTTATAGCGAATTTGCGGGACAGAACACTAGGGAAGGTCTGAATAAATCGATAGAGCAGCATTGAGGCACTCGTAGCCCATTGATTTTATTCAACCGTATGCCGTAAATACAGAGTTAATCAGAGGTTCCCTAGGCGAGTGGTAACGGACCGGTTTGGTCGGCGCAGGGAGTCCGCTCAAGCCAACGAAAATACCTGGGCGTCAGATAGTCGCGGCCAGCGAGCAGATGCCCGAGGTAGGAACACGGCGGCCTGAGCCCGTCTTTGCGCACCGCCGGGTTCGCAAAGTACGTCCAGGCCGGGGTGTGCCCGCCCCCGCTCGCGACGTAAACCACATCGCGCCCATAGTGCACCGGCACCCGCTCGAATGGGTCCATCCCCAGAATCTCATCCGGCGACCGCAACCGGTACAAAACACCCTCAACCGTATCCTCCGGCGCATAGACGATGTTGGCGTGCGCAACCCCGGGGTGAGCGCGGGAAACCTTATCGAACACCAGACGCATGCCGCGCAGACGGGCGGGTGAAATGGCGGTAAAACCCAGCCCCCGCGTACGCGCCCGGTCGGGATTCATGTTGCTACCGTAGGCGAAGTAATGATCCACGGGCATGGGGTGGTGTCGCAGTGGCACGGGGCCCGCCTTTACTTCCCCTTGCGGATGCGGTACTCGAGCCGCTCGTCCACCGCCGACTTGCTCAGCAGCTCATGGCCCATGAAGCGACAAAAATCCCGGAAGTCCCGATCCGTCGAGGGGTCGGTCGCCACCACAAACAGGACTTCCCCCGGCCGCATCTCCCGCACCTTGTTGCGCACAATCATCAACGGCTCCGGGCAAACCAGGCCGACCGCGTCGACAAAATGCTCGTGATCGGTATTTTCGGGAGGCAATGTTCGACCAGGCGCTCTTGGGTTCCGTGACGATATTAAACCAACCAGCAAGGCTCTCATACACCACTGCTGTTCTATCGAATTGTTCAGACCTTCCCCAAGCGTGGCAATGCCCGAAAATTGGTGTCCAACCAAGCTCGGGTGGTCAATTTGCCGGGTATTCGCGCCCGAACAAATGATCGCGCATTGTTAGCGGGAAGTGCCGCCGCCTTGCATCTGTTCTTGACTTGCCGGACGGTGACTTCCACACTCCAATGCTTGCAAAGCGTGGCTGTCCAATTCTTGAGGCAGATGAGAACCGGGTGCGCAAAATACGTTGCGGGGCACGGCTTGATCGGTGTGGCCATTGGGTTATTTGCGTTTTCCAGCGCGGCCACGGCCGGCAGCAACCAAATATCGGCGGAGGATTCCGATGCTGTCGAGCTTGCCCGGGATGCCGTTGCGGATGTCGGGGTCAAAGCAACGGTATCGACGCAATCTATCGAGGGGATACCCACCCAGTCGGCCCCGCCTTTCGATTCCGCCTCCGCAAGCGCCGCAGCGGTTGGCTACGAGGCCATCGAGGAGGCGTTCGACGAGCCCGCCGGGCCGCTTGACTCGGTCGCCTTCAGCATCGACCAGGGCGAGTTTGTCGGCACGGTGGCGTTTCTCGAGCGTTATATTCGCGCCGTTGAATCCGCCCACCACCGTCTCCACCCCGACCTGGTGGAACCCCTCACCCTATTGGGCGATGCGCATTTCGGCCAACAGCGGCCAGATTGGGCGCTTGACGCCTACAGCCGCGCCCTGCATGTCCGGCGCGTCAATGACGGGCTGTTCGTGCCGGAGCAGGTGGCGGTGGTCTACAGGCAGGCCGAGGCACTCAAAGCGACAGGCAACCTGGAAGAAGCCGGCAACCGGGAGGAATACGCCTATAGTGTTTTGCTAAAGGCCCACGGCGCGCTTGGCGAGGCAATGCTGCCCGGCACCTATCGGCTCGCCGAGTGGTATCGCGAGAGCCCCAACATCTTCGCGGCGCGCGCCCTCTACGAGCGGGCCATGCGCATCCACGAAGCAAGCGGCAAGCAGAACACCCCCGCCGCCCTACCCGCCTTGGACGGGCTCGTTTTTACCTACCGAGAAGAACGCTTTCCACCCTATTATGTCGACGACAACCGGTCGCCTTCATTACGCGCCGCGCCCATGTCCTTGACGTCGAGATCAATGGTCTTTGACGAACCGTTTAGGATAAATAACTTTCCCGCCGCCGAACGCGCCCTGCAACAGATCGTGCAAATTCGCCGCGAAGACCCACAATCGACCCAAATGGAGGTCTTCGACGCCATACTGGATCTTGCCGACTGGCACCTCATGTGGGAACGCTTCAGCAAGGCGCACACCCTCTACGAGTTCGTCTACGCCGAGATGGACGGCTCGGACGGCATCGACGCGCGCGAGTATTTCGCGCAACCCCGGCTGTTGCACATGCCGCTGCCCGCGGATCCGAAGCCTCTCCGCCAGGAAGCCACGGAATCGGTGGCGGAAAGCGACAAGGTGCCGGGATTTATAGAAACCTCATTTCGCGTTTCCGCCAACGGCAGCGCACAGAACATTGCAATCGTCGCGGCGGACCCCGAGGGCCTGATGGATTTCCGAGCTCGCCGTAGCGTGCGCAACTCGCGCCATCGCCCCGCGATGGAGAACGGCAGGGCGATACCCTTCGAAAATCAAACTTGGCGGCACGAGTTCGAATATGTGCCCCGCGAGGAGGAGGTGGAAGATGCCTAATAGTCCCCGTCTCCAAGCCCGCCGCGCGGCCCTGGCAGGCAACGCCAACATCCGGCCCGCCAGCTTTGTTCTGCGTGCCGGCGCACTCTTGCTCATGGCGTTGCTTTGGGCCTGCGCACCCATTACGCCGCTCTTTCCCCAACCCTCCAGCCCCCCGTCGTCATCCGGCCCCTCCGGCGCGTCCAACCCTTCCGGCGGCTCGCCAGGCCCATCCGCGCCAACCGGCGGCACGCAGGGCCCCTCGGGTGGCGCATCGACACCGAGTGGTGGCATTCCGGGTTCTTCGGGAGGCGCCCCGGGAACACCGGGCCCAAGTGGTGGTTCTTCGGGCGGAATGCCGGGCGACCTTCCCGATTCCGACGACAACAGGGCGGGCAAGGCGGGAGCCGGCACACTGCCCGGAGGATGGGAAACCAGCAATGAGTTGCCAACCCCCAACCAACCAAGGCCCGCACCGCCCATGCCTGGACACGGGGCCGGATCGGGCGGGAACCAGGAACTCGAAGAGGCGCTCGGCACTTTCGACGGGGAAATTCTCTCCGAGCGCGAGGGACTCGAGCAGCGTTCCAACGAAACCCCCGGCGGTGCGGGCAATCGGGCCGACCCGGCCACCGTCGATACCGGGCAACCGGGCGGTACGACGGGCGCGGCGGCGGGTGGCCGGTCCAACGCGCCAACGCGCACCGCCGCCATGCCGATTCCGCCGAGCCGACCAGCCCCGCCAATACCGCGCGGCGGGGCACCGGAGGACATCCCGGACGCCCGGGACGATGACATCATCGCGCGGCAATTGCGCGAAGCCGCGATGGCCGAATCCGACCCGGAATTGCGCAAAGCACTCTGGGAAGAGTACCGTCGCTATAAGGGTTCCTAACCCGACCTATTCATGAATAAACTACTGCGGCCATCAAGAGCGGCGAAATCACCGGGTGTGCTCCCGCCGTGTGCTCAACGTGCCGTCAAGCACGCCTGCGCGCGCTCCTGCTCCGCGCACCCAGGACTTTCACCACTCTTGCCGGCCTCGCCACGTTCATTCATGAATAGGTCGGGCTAAACATTTGACAAACCCGATGTATCCGTTTGACATCCGCACAAACCGATTGAATCCTCGTCGATTCCGTTCGGCGGCTCGTCGCATCGCCAAGCGCATGGGTGCCCAGGGATTGGCCATCTTGCTGGCCGGCGGTCTCTGCGGTTGCGTCTCGCAAGAGGTGCGAACCGTCGATATGACGCCGCCCAAACAATTCCAGGGCATCCAAAACGAAGACGAACTCCTGGATGTCGGCATCGCCATCCTCAATCCGAACGTTCCCGAGACCTTCGATGAACAAATCGAGGAACTCGTGCACCCGGACCTACGCCGTGCCGAAGCCCAATTCATCCCCTATTTTGCGAAGAACCTGCTGCAAAGCACCGGCAACTGGGGGGCGGTGCGCGTGGTGCCGCGTCCGACCCACGCCGTCGATGTCACCGTCTCCGGAAAGATTGTGGAATCGGACGGCGAACGGCTGACGATTGAGATGACCGTGACCGACGCGCGCGGGGTGGATTGGTTCACCAAAACCTATCACTCGATTGCCAGCAAATACGCCTACTCGGATACCATCCCACCGGGCATCGACCCGTTCCAGGCCAACTACAAGAATCTCGCCGACGATATGCTCGCCTATCGCGAATCCCTGGATGCGGAAACCGTGCGCGAAATCCGCGCCACCGCGGAAATGAAATTCGCCCGGAGCTTCGCTCCCGATGCCTTCGCAACCCATGTGCGGGATTTGCCGAACGGCAATTTCGAACTGCTGCGGCTGCCCGCGTCGGACGATCCGATGCTGGCGCGGGTGCGCCAGGTGCGGGAACGGGAATATCTTTTTATCGATACGCTCGACAAGTACTACGCCAATTTCCACCGCAACATGTATCGGCCGTACCACGGATGGCGGGCCGCCACCTACGACGAGGCCATCACGCTGCGCAAGCTCGAAGCCCAGTCCCGGGGCAAGGTATTGGCGGGTGCCGGCGCCATCGTCGGCGGTATCGGCGCAATCTATGAAAGCGACAACGCCTATGTCGATGCCGCCGGACTGGTATCGATCGCGGCCGGCGCGGCACTCGTCAAGAACGCCGTGAAAAAACGCAACGAAGCCGCCGTGCAGGCCGAGGTTTTGCAAGAGATCGGTGTGGCCGCGGAGCAGGAAATCACACCCCATACTATCGAACTGGAGAACCAAACCGTGGATCTGCGGGGCACCGTCGAGGAGCAGTACCGGAAATTCCGCCGTATTCTGCGCCGCCTGTATTTCGAGGATCTGGGGCTTGAGGCGGAAGATGTCCCGCCGGAGGAAACTCCCGAATCCACCTGACCCCGGCAGGTTACGCCAACAATTGAGATTCCACTCCCTTGGGAAACTTCCGATTAACCCCGCAGTCACGGCATTTGATTTAAGGAACCTCTGACTAATCCTGTAGTCGGGACATCCGATTCAATAGAATCAATAGCTTACGAGTAGATCAATGTCGCTCTATCGATTTGTTCGGAGCTTCCTTAGCGCAAGGTTGCCACCGTGTCCAACCAACCGGAGCTGATCAAGCCCAAGGCGGTTCCGCTCAGTCATGCCACAGCGGCGCGACGGGGCCGCGGGCGTGATTTGCGAAAACTGGTCGTTTATCTGCTTTTCCCGCTCGCCGGGGCGATGCTCTTCGCGCTATTTGCGTTCGCGCCGCAATTTCTGGCACCGGAACCGGTGCCCGGCACTAGGAAAGAAGACCGTGCAATCGTCGGCGACATCACCGGAGAGGGAACTCGATCCCCACCCGATACCCGAGCCAGCAAACCCCCACCCTTCGAGGCACTGCGGCGTCAACAGGCGCGCACCGAAGCCCAGGACGAACT
Source organism: Pseudomonadales bacterium (assembly GCA_965116165.1). GTDB lineage: Bacteria > Pseudomonadota > Gammaproteobacteria > Pseudomonadales > Azotimanducaceae > Azophilus. The sequence goes on from OZ220484.1 coordinate 531,460, forward strand.
GGCCCGCTTTGTCGAACTGGAAATCGAACTGCGCGATAGCCTGGAGGTGGCGGGCTGGGCCGACGAAGCCTTGGATGCCGCCAAGGAACTGGCGCACCGGGGCGATGAATCCTTTGTCGAGGAGCGCCACGCCGAGGCAATCGAACACTACCGGGCCGCCGCCGATTCGCTGGCGACCCTGCTAATCGAGGGGCATAGCCGATTTGAGGCCGCGCTCGCCAACACCTTGCGCGCGCTACGGGACCGAGACCCGCGGGAAGCGGAGAATTGGCTGAAACAGGCAAGAATGATCAAGCCCGAGGATGCCGAGTTGCTTGCCCTGACCGTCCGGGCGGGCCACCTGTCGGAGATCATCGAGTTGTTTCGCGAAGCGCACAATCAGGAACTCGCCGGGCAGTGGGATGACGCCATCGCCACCTATGGACGCATTCGCGCCCTCGACCCGGCAACCCAGGGGCTTGACCCGGCCCTGGCGAAGGCCCGCCGGGAGCAGTCCGCACAGCGCCTGCAGTCATTTCTTTCCGCCGGGTTCGCACAGTTGTCCAAGGACCGGTTGCAGGCAGCCCAAGCCTCGTTCAACAAGGCACTGTCTTTGGATCCCGAAAACGGTGCCGCCCTCGGCGGGTTGCAGCAAGTCGAAGAGCAACGGCTGGTCAAGAAAGTCGCCCGTCTGCAACGCGAGGCGACCCAAGCCACGGCCGGAGAGGACTGGCCGGCGGCGATTCAGGCGTTCGAGGCCATACTGGCAATGGATGCGAACATCCAATTTGCCCGCACAGGGCTCGCCGAGGCGACATTGCAGGCTGAAACCCTCGCCGCGCTGCGGGCGATTGTCGCTCAGGCGGCCGGCCTCTCTTCCGACCGGCGCTTTGCCGAGGCCCGCGCGACGCTTGCCCGGGCCAAGGAAATCAGCCCACGCGGGCCGTTGCTCGCGAAATCGATTGCCAAGGCACGGGCGCTGCTCGACCGTCAGGCCACCCCCGTTCCGGTTGTTTTGCAATCCGACAACGCGACCGAGATATTGCTCTCGAACATTGGGCCGCTCGGCAAGTTTTCCGAGCTGCGGCTCGACCTGCGCCCCGGTGCCTACACCCTCATCGGTAGCCGTGACGGATGCCGCGATGTGCGTACGACCATCACCGTGCGCACCGGCATGCCGCCGGTGGATATCCGTTGTCAAGAGGTGCTGGCGCGTTGACCGAAGACCGGGGCGACCCCATTATTCAGCCGGTACGGTACCGGCCCGCGAGCTCGGCCCCAACCGGCCGCGGGTGGTTCACGCCCGTTCGCGGACTATTGATCGCGCTCGGCGTACTGGCGGCGACCATACTGCTTTTTCTCTTCACGGCCCGATCCGTCGAACTCCGGTTCACACCGGCGGCCGAGCAAGTCGATGTCGATGGCGGGCCGGCCCTCGCTTTCGGGAAAATTCACCTCCTGCTCCGGCAAAGCTATACCCTGGTTGCGGAAACCGAGGGCTACTATCCTCTGGAGTTGACATTGCAAATCGGGCCGGACCGCAACCAGTCGTTCGAGTTCGAATTCGTACCCCTGCCCGGACGGGTCTCGGTGCGCACCGATCCGGAAGGCGCCAATGTCAGTGTTGACGGCAAACCCCTGGGGCAAACACCGCTTGTCGATATCGCTATCGAGGCGGGGGCCCGCGAATTTCAATTCGGGCTCCCCCGTTATCAACCGTTTGTACGGGAAGTGGTGGTCGAGGGGCGCAATCGCCCACAAACCGTGGATGCTTCGCTCTTGCCGAACTGGGGCGACATCGCCATCGCAACGGAACCACCGGGGGCGCGCATCGTTGTCGATGATATCGACACGGGCATTCTGACCAACGGCGTGGTGCCGATACTCGCCGGCGAGCGCGACATCCTGCTGACCCTTCCCGGCCACAAGAGCCATCGCCAACGCCTACTGGTATCCGCCCGGGAACAGCGCACCCTACCCACCGTCCGCCTGCGGCGGGCGGACAGCACCCTGGTTGTACGCACCCGCCCAGGACAGGCCGGCGTCACCGCCGACGGCCAATTTCAGGGCGAGACGCCGGTGAGCATCGCTCTGCAATCCGGCCGACCCTATGAAATACAGGCGTTTAAGGGTGGCTTTGCGGCACGCGGTGCCCGGGTGACCCTGCTACCGGACGAAGAGCGCATCCTGAACCTCGAGCTGCGGGCGTTGACGGGGCTTCTGGTCGTCGAGGCGGAACCACCCCAGGCAAAGCTGTTCATCGATGGGCGTGCCGTCGGCGCGGCAAACCAAACGCTGACCCTGCCCGTCCGTCCCCATCGGCTCGAAATTCGGCTCGACGGTTACGCCGGATACAGCAAGGAAATCCAACCACGCAGCGGCCTAACCCAGGAACTCAGGATCAAACTGCTGACATTGGAGGAAGCGCGTCTGGCGGCCCTGAAACCCGAAATTGTCACCGCCCAGGGACAGCGCCTGAAGATATTCGAGCCCGGCCCAATCACCATGGGCGCATCGCGCCGCGAGCCGGGCCGGCGCCCCAACGAAACCCTGCGCGAGGTGGCGTTGTCGCGACTTTTCTATTTGGCCATTCACGAAGTTACCAATGCCCAGTTCAAGGTGTTCGCCAGTGGACACGACAGCGGTTCCTACGAAGACCAACGCCTCAACAAGGAAAACCAGCCCGTTGTCGAGGTGAGTTGGCACGACGCGGCCCTATATTGCAATTGGCTTTCCGAACAGGACAATCTGCCGCCCTTCTACAGGGCGGAATTTGGCAAGGTTATCGGCTTCGACCCCCAATCGACGGGCTATCGGCTGCCCACCGAGGCCGAGTGGGCCTGGGTTGCCCGGCATCGCCCCGGCACCAAAGAACTACTGCGCTTCCCGTGGGGCCCCGCACTACCACCGCCGCCACGCCACGGCAACTACGCCGACCGGGCGGCCTCGCATTTGCTGGGACGCATCATCTTCGGCTACAACGACAACTACGCCGTGGCGGCACAGATCGGCACCTTTCAAGCCAACGCCAAGGGAATTTTCGACATCGGCGGCAATGTGGCGGAGTGGACACACGATTTCTACAAGCACCCGCCCGACCCCCAATCCGGGCCGCTCGGGCCGCACCGGGGCGAATACCACGTGATTCGTGGATCGAGTTGGATGCACGGCACCAGCACCGAACTGCGCCTGTCTTTCCGGGACTACGGTATCGACGGCAGGCGGGATATCGGCTTCCGAATCGCCCGATTCGCGGAGTGACCGGGCCGCCACCCAGCCCGACCTATTCATGAATAGGTCGGGCCAACGCTATGCCGGAACACCGGGTCGCGAAGCATTGCCTTGCTGTTCCGCAGGTTGGCCGCGAACTTGCAATTCTCACCCGCCTGACATATTCAGACCCCATGGTGGTCATGCGATGGTTTTGGATGCGAAAGCGGTATGGACGTTGGGCCCGAAGACTCGGTCTTACGGCACTGGGGGTATTCGCCCACATGCCCAACTACGCCGCCGAGGGCGACCAGCCGGGCAGCACAGGGGCGGCGCAAGATTCGCAAGAACCCGCGACGGCGGAGCGTGAAACCGGCACAGCGGGCTCCGACGGGGGCGAGGAGCGGTCGAGCGAGGTATTTCTACCGACCGAAGAAATCTCGGAAGACTATGCGGCGCCGTTTCCCGTTGACATCTAAGGAAGGTCTGAACAATTCGATAGAGCAGCATTTAGCTACTCGAAGGCAAGAATCGTCACGGTTGCTGAAATTGGGCGGATGAAACGACAACTCCCCTCCGAATTTATTTTTCAGGCGAGCGCACTGGTCATCGCCCTGATCATCGTTCACCTGATTTACATTACGGCCATCCGTCCGAATGCCCAAGCCATACTTGATGCGCGCGCCGCCCTGGAAGCCGCGGGCGAGCCGGCGGAGCAGGAACAATCCATCTATGTGATGCTCAAGGATTTCGAACAGGAATCCTGCTTCGTCCTCATGTTTTGGGCCATCGCCATCATCGGCTACAAGGCCCGCGGCGCACTGAGGGAACGCAACCTATTGCAACGGGATATGGTGATGGTCGCCGAGGGGGTCGGCATTCTTCCCGAAGATACCCGTGAATACAGCCGTCCCATTCAGGCACTGCCGGAACGGGTGCAGTCCTATCTATTGCCCCGGGCGCTGATGTCCGCGCTGCAACGCTTCGCCTCCACCCGCAACGTACAGGACAGCGCCGAGGCGGTGCGCCAGGCCTGCGCAGCCGAATCCGACCGGCTCGACAGCGAATTGGCCATGGTGCGCTACATCGCCTGGGCCATACCGAGCATTGGATTTATCGGCACCGTCCGGGGTATCAGCCAGGCGCTCGGGCAAGCGTACAAGGCAGTGGAAGGCGACATCAGCGGCGTGACGGCCAATCTGGGCGTGGCCTTCAACTCGACCTTCATCGCCCTGGTTATCAGCATTGTGGTGATGTTCCTGATGCACCAATTGCAACTCGTTCAGGAACGCCTGGTGCGCGATGTGCAAGACTATTGCGACCGGCGACTGCTCCGTCACCTGCGGGTGCGGGACGATCGATGAATCTGCTTGAACTCAATGACGCGGAACTCGGCCTGTATCGGGACGGCGCACCCATCTATCGACAACCCGCCGTCGCCCATGTGGGCGCGAAGCGGTGCCTGTTCGGGCTGGAGGCGCTGCGCATCGCCCGGCTGCACCCACAACAGGCCAATCAGCATTATCTGGCGCGCCTGAATGCCGACCCATTGCCCGTTCCCGGCGCACTCGCGGTGAATCACGCCGACCTGGTGTATCTGCATCTCCTGGAACTCAAGGCCCGCATGGGCGATGCCGGCATATCGGGTTTCATCACAGCCATACCCGGGTCGCTCGACACCGACCAGCTCGGTGTGCTGCTCGGCATTGCGCAGGAGGCCGGAATCGACATCCACGGCTTCGTCAGCGGCGCCGTGCTGATGGCCAGCGCCGCTCCCCTCCCCGCCCAATGCTGGCTATTGGACCTACACCTAACCCACGCCTGCCTCACCGAGTTGTGCGTCGGCACCGATATCGAAACGGCGGCTGTACAGGAACTCCCCGGCTGCGGGGTGCTCTCTTGCCTGGACGGCTGGGCAAATCTGCTCGCCGATCATTTTTTGCGGGATACCCGCTTCGACCCACTGCACGCGGCGGCCACCGAGCAACAACTCTACGACCAGCTCTACGACTGGGCTCGGTCCGGCGGACAGGGCGGCACGTCGGACGGCGATTTTGCGGCGGAAATCCGCCACGACGGCCACGAGCGGCGGGTACGGGTACCGCGTCACGCCCTGCGTCGAAAGCTGACGCAGCGCTTCCGGCAATTGGCGCAGAAGTTACCCGACAACGCCCCCTTGCTACTCGCGCCCCGCAGTGCCGCCCTGCCCGAATTGCTACCCATGCTTACGGAACTCGGTATTCAGGCGCAAAGCCTGGCCAAGGATGCGCTGCAACGCGGCTTTGAACGCCACGCCGAAACGATTGCCGCCGGACCGTTGACCGTGATGAATCGACTGCCGAGCGCGACCGCTGTGCCGGTACCGCGGCCGAGCGCCCGGCCGCGGGCAACCCATGTCTTATTCGACAACCGCGCCTGGCCCCTGACGGACAATCCCTTCGGCCTACCGCCAACGGGGGGCCTCGGCGATACCATCGAAAAGGATGGCAGAAAGCTGTGCCTGATCCGTGTCGAAGCGAGTTCCAAGGCACTATCGGCCACCCGACCTATTCATGAATAAACCACTGCGGCCGTCAATAGCGGCGAAATCACCGGCCGTGCTCCCGCCGCGTGCTCAACGTGCCGTCAGGCACGCCTGTGCGCGCTCCTGCTCCGCGCACCCAGTGCTTTCACCACTCTTGCCGGCCTCGCCACGTTCATTCATGAGTAGGTCGGGCTAGCGGTGTAATGCGGACAAAACGGCGGCTCAACGTTTTTTCACTGTCATTCCTGGACGTCATGTCCTGCGGCTTTGGTGCCGTCGTGCTCATTTTTCTGATCATCAATCACGAAACGGAAGAAAAAGCCCAGGTCGTCAACAAAGACCTGCTTGCCGAGATTCGTCTATTGGACTATCAGGTGCGCAACGGCGAGGAAGATCTATTCGAGTTGCGGGAGCGCCTTGAGGCCACCCGGGCGGGCCTGGATGATTCCACTCGCAGACTCGCCGGCACCGAAGTGGATCTGCAACGGACACGCGATGATTTCGGCGAACTGAGCAAGCGTTCCCGGGCCGAGGTGGAAAGCCTCAACGAACTCAAAACCGATGTGCGGGATCGGGAGGAGGAGCTTGAGCGCCTGCGCTCCGTAAACGACGCCAACGACGGCATGAGCGTGCGCGGGTTCGCCGGCGAGGGCGACCGGCAATATCTAACCGGCTTGAAGGTGGGCGGCAGGAACATACTCATTGCCGTGGATGTCTCCGCGAGCATGTTGGACGAAACCATCGTCAATGTGCTGCGGCGCCGCAACATGCCCGAAGAGCGGCGGCGCCTGTCGCCCAAGTGGCAGCGCGCGGTGAGCACGGTGGAGTGGCTCGGCGCGCAACTGCCGCTCGATTCGGAGTTTCAGATTTTCGCCTTCAACACCACGACCAAATCGCTCATCGAAGATAGCGGCGACCGCTGGGTGTCCCTCGGTGACGGGCGCGCTCTCGAAGCGGCCATCAAGCGCCTGCGCGACATCATCCCGGCGGAGGGAAGCAGCCTCGTCGGCCTCGTCACCAAGTTGCGCGATCTCGACCCATTGCCGGACAACATCTATCTCATCGTCGATTCGCTGCCCACCCAGGGCAGGCGGGCACCCAGGCGGCCAACGATTTCGGGCTCCGACCGGCTCGGCCTGTTTCGCGATGCGTTGGGTGAGTTGCCGAACCAAGTTCCCATCAATGTCATCCTGTTCCCTATGGAGGGCGACCCGATGGCCGCGGCGGCATTCTGGAATCTGGCCCGCACGAGTGGCGGGGCCTTCCTGGCGCCATCCCGGGATTGGCCCTGATGGGTGCCCGCAACCGACGCAACGTGGAAGAGTTCAGCGTCTCCTTTCTGGATGTGATCTGCTGTGGGTTCGGCGCCATCATCCTGTTGTTGATGATCACCAAGACAGTGGAGCCGGTGCTGTTGGAGAAAACAATGGTCAACCTGGAGGGTCAGGTGGCCAGCCGGGAACGGACCCTGTTCGAAATTCGTGGCCAAATCCATGAATTGCGCCGCCAATTCGACGACGCCTCCGGCCAGCTCGACGACAATCTGCTGCAACTCGCCCGGTTGCGGCGGGAACTGAACGACATACTCGGCCGTTTCACCGCAACGACCGAACAAAATGAAAGCCTGCGCATCGAGACGCAAAAACTCGCGGCGGCAAGGCAATCCCTAACCGATGAGATGGAACGACTGCTTGGCGCGGACTTCCGCCGTCAAACCGACTTGGTTGGCGGCATCGCCGTTGACAGCGAGTACATCATCTTCATCATCGATACATCCGGCAGCATGTTTGCCGGCGCCTGGCCGCAGGTACTGCGCAAGGTGCGGGAAACGCTCGATGTCTACCCCAGGGTCAAGGGCATCCAGGTGATGAACGACATGGGCGAATACATGTTCAGCAGCTATCGGGGCCAGTGGATTCCCGACACCCCGACCCGCCGCCAGAGTATTCTCAACACGCTGCGCACCTGGAACCCGTTCAGCAATTCCAGCCCGGTGGAGGGCATACGGGCGGCAATCGACACCTATTATAGCCCCGACAAGCGTATCGGCCTGTACGTGTTTGGAGACGATTACAGCGGCAACTCCGTGGAGGCGGTGGTGGATGCGGTGGATCGCATCAATGTCGCCGACGAATCCGGGCGACGGCGCGTGCGCATCAATGCGGTGGGCTTTCCCGTGCACCTACAACGGCCCAATGCCCGCGTCTATCGATTCGCCGCGCTGATGCGCGAACTCGCCTATCGCAACGACGGCACCTTTGTGGGGCTTGCGAACTAGTGGTCTATCCAACTGATCATGCCGCACCAGTGCGCCAGGACTCGCGCACTGTTCGGTTCGCGCACCTGTCGAGCCGTGACACAACCGGCTTCGCGCCGCCTTTGCATTGACGTACATCGTCGTCGATCATGGGTAAAATCGGCGGCGGGTCGCCTCGGCCATTGTCAGGCCCGCACCGATGAACTAATTTGGGGGAAAGACACAATCGAGCCAAGACTCGCGCACTGCTCGGTTCATACAAACGTTAAATTGTAACACAAGGGAATTATATCGATACGTTGACAGAACCCAAGAAGTGGTCGTTCCCTGCCACTAAAACCTCAGCATATGGTGTGGCATGTCAACTTACGTATATACGTCCCCAAAAAAAGGATTTAGCTTTCTGAAATTAAAAGTATTTCAAGCTTCTATTATCCGCTACGCCACCATACTGACATCGGGGCTGTTCATTGTGGGGCTAGTCGGTTGTGCCGGTGGCGGCAGCGTGGCGGTGCCGTCCGGCTTTCCCGTCCCGCTCGTTGAAAAAGTGCAACTTCCGGTGGGCATTCTTCTCGACGAGGCGTTGACGAGCTTTACCCATGTGGAAGAGGTCGAGGGGCACGGCCCATGGGAAATCGAGCTCGGCTCGGCGCAACACTCGATGTTCGACAACCTGCTGGCGGGCATGTTCATTGGCCATCGCGTTGTGGGGCGGACCGCTGGCGACAATCCGAATATTGCCGGCGTGTTGGTGCCCTCCATCGAGGAACTGCAATTCACCCTGCCGAGCCAAACGCGCACGGAGTACCACGAGGTTTGGATTCGCTACCGCTTTCGATTGTTGGACAACCAGGGCGAATCGATCGGCGACTGGCGCCTCACCGCCTACGGCAAGTCGCATCAACAGAACCACGGGGCCGCCGCCGCATCGCTGCGGGCGGCGGCGCTTGATGCCTGCCGCGATGCGATGGCGGTTTTCGCAACGCGTTTCCACAAGTTTCCCGGCGTGGCCGATTGGTTGCGAGCGGAGCTTGGGGACACGACATGAGGGATTTCACCCAATATCCATCGCCATCCAGAGGGACGCGCGACAGGTGGCCGAAATCCAGGGCGGCAAGCCTTTGCGGCATCGGCGGGTTCGTATTGTTCGCCCTCGGCGGCTGCGTCACCGCGACGATACAGGAGGTGCGCGAGGCCGGCACCGGCATGTCCATGAACGATTCAATCGTCGTGCTCGGCCGGCGCAGCCAACCCGCCACGGCGGAAACCGAGTTGGATTTCATTTCCTGCGTGGCCGGCAACATGGGCCGGGGCGCAAACGCAGTAAGCGTCATTCCCGAACAGCAATTTATGGACACCACCTTCCCCTGGTTCGAACCACGCAACGCGCCCGCCCACGCCAACGACCTGCCCCGCCTGCTCGACTACCCGCCACTGGCGAAGCATCTATCCCAAATGAGGTTGAAATATCTGATATGGATCGAAGGATCCACGGAACAAACCGACTCCGGTGGCTCTCTAAGCTGCGCGGTCACGCCGGCGGGTGGCGGATGCTTCGGCTTTCTATCCTGGGAAAACGACTCCGCCTACGAAGCCTCCATATGGGACGTGGAAAGCCGCACCGGGGTGGGCAGGGTCAGTTCCGAGGCCATCGGCACCAGCTACATGCCGGCGGTGATCGTGCCCATTCCCTTTCTTGCCCGGGTCCGAGCCTCCGCCTGTTCGGCGCTTGCCGACCAACTCAAAGCCTTCGTCAACAATGGAGGTTCGGGGTAGGCAATGCCGTCGCGAAAGGTTTTCAACGCCTTATTTCAACAATCTCGCCCTCAAAACGCTCGGGCTCCAGCGAATACCACGCCACTAGGTTGACCCGGTGCTTCCTGCGGCACAGATCGACGAATTCATAGAATGTGGGTCGCCCCGGGTCGGCAATGACAAACCGCTGGGCACCATTCCGAAATGCCCGGTTGACCAAGAGCTGCAACGGTTTGACCAAACTGTCCCAGAAACAGATGTCGGCACCGATGATGGTGTGGAAACCGCCGAGTTGCCCACCGGTAAGATTTTCAAACTTGCGCCTTAGCGTATCGACCTCGACACCATTCAGCTCCGCCAGCAGGTGCGCATACGGGAAGACCTCCCGATCAATGTCGAGCGCCATCACCCGCGCCTTGAATCGGGACGCGCAGAAAACGCTGGCCGCGGCCCACCCGCAACCAATCTCCAAAACCCGCGCGCCTTTGCGGATGGATTTTTCAGAAAGGTAATCCATCAACAGAAAACTGGAGTTCCAGGTTCTGTGTCCGTGCACCGAAGGCTGATGCCGCTTTCTCAACTGACGGATCAGCCGGTGTCGGGACTTGAGAAGATAAATACCGTAGGCCCGAAACATATGGGCTTCGGGCATCTGTTCACGCTCTGGCATGGGGCATTGGATCCGGCCCTTTGAGGTTATTTGAGGAACCTCTGATCAATTCTGTCGTCTCGGCATATAAATTAATAAAATCAATGAATTATGAATATATCAATGCTGCTCTATCGAATTGTTCAGACCTTCCTTGGTGTGCTGTCCCGCAAAGTAAGTTGTATGGCAACCCACCGCAAGGACCAACCGCTTCGTCGCCCGCCACAACGCCAGCAGCCGACCCTTCGCCTGGACCGCCACCACCGACCCCATCCTCGAAAAAGTGGAACGATTAAGTAAATTTATTTGCGGGACAGGACATTGGGACAACGGGCGCATAACTGCTTGCCGAGGGTGGAATTGCCATAAAAGTAATGCATTGACGGGTTTGGGTGCAAATAGGGTATAGACCGGCAATACCCGACCAATTTACTTGGGTATTCCGCTGGCCAACCGGTACAATAGACCGCAATCGGCCCAAGGATCACCGAACCCGCCCATGAGCGAATCGCCCCTCGACACCCTCGACCAAGAGTATAGCGCTGGATTCGTAACGGCTGTCGAGTCCGACACGCTGCCGCCCGGGCTCGACAAATCCGTCGTCCGTTTTATCTCCGAAAAGAAGCGGGAGCCCGGTTGGCTAACGGAGTGGCGTCTTGCCGCCTACGAGGGCTGGTCGCGGATGTCGCCGCCGGAATGGGCGCATGTTCGGTTTCCGCCCATCGATTTCAATGCCATCTCCTACTATTCGGCACCCAAAAGCCTCGGGGACGGCCCCAAGTCGCTGGACGAGGTCGATCCCGAATTGCTGCGCACCTACGAGAAGCTGGGCATCCCCCTGCACGAGCAGGAAATGCTGGCCGGCGTCACCCGGGATGAACCGACGGTGGCGGTGGATGCGGTTTTCGACAGCGTCTCCATCACCACGACGTTCAAGGACAAACTCAAGGAAGCGGGCGTCATCTTCTGCCCCATATCCGAAGCTGTGCACTCGCACCCGGATCTGGTGCGCAAATATCTCGGCTCCGTCGTGCCCCGGCGCGACAACTTCTATGCCGCCCTCAATTCCGCGGTCTTCAGCGACGGGTCGTTCGTCTATGTGCCCAGGGGTGTGCGCTGCCCAATGGAACTTTCCACCTACTTCCGCATCAACCAGCAAAATACAGGCCAGTTCGAGCGCACCCTCATCATTGCCGACCAAGGTGCCTACGTGAGCTACCTGGAGGGCTGCACCGCACCGATGCGCGATGAAAACCAGTTGCACGCGGCGGTGGTGGAACTGGTGGCGCTGGACGATGCGGAAATCAAGTATTCCACCGTGCAGAATTGGTACCCGGGCGATGCGAACGGCCGAGGCGGCATTTACAACTTCGTCACCAAACGGGGTTCCTGCCGGGGCGCGCGCTCCAAGATCTCATGGACACAGGTGGAAACCGGCTCGGCCATCACCTGGAAATACCCCAGCGTGGTGCTGCGCGGCGAGCACAGCGTGGGCGAATTCTATTCCGTGGCCTTGACCAACAACTTTCAGCAGGCCGATACCGGCACCAAGATGATCCATCTCGGCCGCAATACCCGCAGCACCATCATTTCCAAAGGCATCAGCGCGGGCAAAAGCCAAAACAGCTACCGCGGGCTGGTGCGCACTTCGCCCGTCGCCAGCGGAGCCCGCAACTACACCCAATGCGACTCCCTGCTCATCGGCGGGCATTGCGGCGCACATACATTCCCCTACATCGAAAACAAGTCCGCCACCGCCATCGTTGAGCACGAGGCCACCACGTCCAAAGTGAGCGAAGACCAGCTTTTCCTGTGCCGACAACGGGGAATCGACCCGGAAAAGGCGGTGAGCATGATTGTCAACGGCTTCTGCAGGGAAGTATTTCGACAACTGCCGATGGAATTCGCCGTTGAAGCGGGCAAGCTTCTGGAGGTGTCCCTGGAAGGGGCGGTGGGGTGAGCTTGTTGGCGATAAACAACCTGTGCGTCAGCGTCGACGGCAAACCAATATTGAGGGGTTTGAACCTCGGCATGGACGCGGGCGAGGTGCACGCCATCATGGGCCCCAACGGCTCCGGCAAGAGTACGCTCGCCAATGTGCTGGCCGGCCATCCAGGCCATGAGGTCACCGGAGGCGACATCGAATTTCGAGGACGGGACCTAGCCGCGTTGGCACCGGAGGAGCGAGCCCACATCGGGATTTTTTTGGCCTTTCAATATCCCATTGAAATCCCGGGTGTTACGAATATGGAGTTCCTCAAGGCCGCCAACGACAATTGCCTGGCGGCCCGTGGGCTCGAACCGCCCTCCGCACCGGAATTCATGAAAAAGGTACGGGCGCTTGCCAACAGCCTCAGCCTCGACGCGGAATTTCTGAAACGCGGGGTCAACGAGGGATTCAGTGGCGGAGAGCGCAAGCGCAACGAGATATTGCAACTGCTGCTGCTCGAACCGACGCTGGCGGTGCTCGACGAGACGGATTCCGGCCTCGACATCGATGCCCTAAAAACCGTCGCCGACGGCGTGAACCGCTTCCACGCCGAGGACAACGCCGTTCTGCTAATCACGCATTACCAACGGCTGCTGAACCACATCGTGCCCGACCATGTCCACGTTCTGGCCGACGGCCGCATCGTCGAATCCGGCGACGGCAGCCTGGCCCACGCCCTGGAGGAACGGGGATACGCATGGTTGAGGGAGTAGTGGCGGGAACGGGAACCCCACCAGTCATGCTTAAAGAACTCGATGGGCTGGGTCCGCCACCCGTGTGGCTGGCGGCGGACGCTCTCGCCCGATGCACAGCGGCTCTGGATAGTGGCCTTGCCCGGGAAACCTGGAAATACTCATCCTTGCCCAAAACACTGCGCGGTTTGCTTGGTGCGCCAAATACCAGCGCCCCGCCCCTGGCGGATGTCCCCGCTGGTGTCAAGCTATGCCGATTTAGCGAACTCGACGAGCCCCCTCCCCTCACCCTGCGCACCGAGCGCTATCCGCTGGCCGGTATTACAGCCATGCTGGTCGGGGACGGCTGGCTCATCGACGTCGGGCGTTCGCCGCAAAGCCCTCTTGTCCTGGTTGCCGAGGCGGGTATCAGTCCGCCTGTCCTGCTTCGCGTCGCCGCGGGTTGCCGGATTGCGGTGCGGGACAATCCCAACATCGGCGGCGTGCGGGCGGCGGTTAGATTGCTCCTCGCCGCGCGTGATTCCACCGTCATTTGGGATCAGGCCGAACTCACCGATGACGCAGAGCAATGGCTATTCCTGCGGGCACAGCTCGCGGCGAACGCCAGTCTCGACCTACGTCAATACGCTACCGGCGCACATCTGCGCCGCCTCGACACCCAAGTGGAACTGACCGGCTCCGGCTCGAGCTTTCGAACCGAAGGCGCCAACGTTGTCAACGCCGGGCTACACCTCGACCGACAACTGGTTGTTGAACATCGCGGCCGCAATACCAAGAGCCGCAGCCGCCTGCACAATGTGGCGGCGGGTCGAGGCCGTTGTTCCTTCAATGGCCGCATTCACATCCATCCCGGCGTCTCGGGAGCCGATGCGGATCTGTCCAACCGCAACCTGGCCCTCGATGGCAATGCCGAAATCAACACCAAACCGGAGCTTGAAATCTATACCGACGACGTCAAATGCTCGCACGGCGCCACGGTCGGGCAACTCGACGACAACGCTCTTTTCTACCTGCGGAGCCGGGGGTTGCCCGAGCCTCGGGCCCGCCGCATGCTCTGTGCCGGCTTTCTGTCGGGATGCATTGAAGGTCCGTTGGCGCAAATCGTATCGGCGGACTTTCTGGCAAGGTTTAACCCATGAATATCCGCAGCGACTTTCCGATCCTGAGGCGAAGCGTCAACGGACAACCGCTCGTCTATCTCGACAACGCCGCCACCACGCAAAAACCACATCAAGTCCTCGACAGTATTCAGGGTTATTACGAGAGCTGCAACTCCAACGTACACCGGGCGGCCCACGCCATGGCCGACGAGGCGACAACCGCCTTCGAGGACGCCCGTGAGGCCGTGTGCGGTTTTATCGGCGCGGCGCACACCCAGGAAGTCATCTTCACGCGGGGCACCACCGAGGCCATTAACCTCGTCGCCGCGGGCCTGACCACGCTGATGAAGCCGGGCGAGGAGATCCTAATCACGGAAATGGAACATCATTCCAACATCGTGCCCTGGCAAATGCTGTGCGAACGCACCGGTGCCAAGCTGATCGCCTGCCGGGTCACGGTTTCGGGCGACATCGATCTCGACGATTTCCACTCGAAGCTCGGGCCAACCACCCGCCTGGTGGCCACGGCCCATGTTGGCAACGCGCTCGGCACGGTCAATCCCGTTGCCGACGTCATTGATGCGGCGCATCGGTGCGGTGCCTGGGTACTGATAGACGGGGCCCAAGCCGTCGCGCACATTCCCGTTGATGTGCGGCGTCTCGGCTGTGATTTCTACGCCTTCTCCGGACACAAGATGTTCGGCCCCACCGGCATCGGCGCCCTCTACGGCAAGGCGGAGTTGCTTGACGCGCTGCCCCCCTATCAAGGCGGTGGCGAGATGATCGAGCATGTTGCCATCGAGCGCACCCGCTATAACCGGCTGCCCTACAAGTTCGAGGCGGGTACGCCCAATATAGTCGGCGCCATTGGGTTGGGCGCGGCGGTGGCCTATCTCCAATCATTGCCGCGGGCGACCCTGCTCGACAAGGAACGGCAATTGGTCGATGCGACGCTCGGCCGGCTCAAACAAATGCCGGGCGTAACCATCGTCGGTGAGCCGTCCGAGCGGCTGTCGGTGATTTCCTTTCTGGTGGAGGGCGCACATCCCCAGGACATCGGCACCCTGCTCGACCAGCAAGGCATCGCCGTGCGCACCGGCCATCATTGCGCGATGCCGCTGATGGAACGCCTTGGGGTTCCCGGTACCATCCGGGCATCCTTCAGCCTGTATAATTCGCCCTCGGATGTCGACCGGCTAATTGCCGGCGTCGAAAAGGCTTTCAGTTTCATCTGAGCCGGAGCCCCCGCTAGGAGCCTGCGCCGCGGAACGCCTGCGAGAGTCAACGGTGGGAATATGCAGCCGAAATACCATAAAAAACACTCCGAAGTGGGTGCTATACCCAAATTTCCTCGCCATTTTGTCCCGAGTATGGTCCAAAGTGGGATATGCTCCCCCGGGAATTTCCTACGGCGCAGGCTCCTAGGCGAAGCGGGGTCGAGTTGTCGAAGCGAACCGATTGTTGGTGGTGTATCAGTTTGGCTTTTCGGATTCCGCCGAGCCAAGACTCGCGCACTGTTCGGTTCATGCGACTGTCAAACTGATACACTGCCCGATAGTTCCTCAATTTGAAAATCAAGCGATGCCCCTTTCCAGAGGATTGATCCGATGACTGTTCCATCCTTCGACCCCACCCAAATCTCGGTAACCGGCACAGCCGCCGCGCACATCACCGAACAGATCGCCCGTTCCGGCCGGCGGCACCTGCGCCTAGGCGTCAAGGAAAGCGGCTGTAACGGCTACATGTACACCCTGGACTATATCGACACCCCCACCGACAACGATCAAGCTTTTCCCGTTGCCCCCGGCGTTTCCGTCTATGTCAGCGAGCATGATCTACCACTGGTGCTGGGCACGGAAGTCGATCTGGTAACCGAGGGCCTGAATACCAGCCTGCGCTTCAAAAACCCCAATGCATCGGCGCATTGCGGCTGCGGCGAGAGTTTTTCAATCCGTTGAGGCCGGTGTCCATGTCACCATCATCTCCTATGGAACGAGGACCGTGGCCGCGCGGGGGAAGCGGGCACTAACCCGATGGAGCGCCGTATTCTTCCCATCCGCCGCAGGGTCCGCGCTCGGCTGGTTCCAACAGGCGATCCCCTATCCATACCCGAAGGCACTTTCGTGACCCTGACCCAAGCACTCGGTGGTACCTACACGGTCGTCCTCAACGGCAATATGGCACGCATCGACGGCGCGGATGCGGATGCCCTCGGTTTCACGCCGGAGGTGCTCGAATTCCCCGAGTCGGCCCAAGGTGGCATCGACCCCGACCAAGTTGAGACGGCGCTGGCCAGCGTCTTCGACCCGGAGATTCCGGTGAATATCGTTGATCTCGGGCTAATTTACGACCGCGACATTGGCGACGATGGTGTGGTGACCATCCTAATGACGCTGACCGCGCCCGGTTGCGGGATGGGCCCGGTACTGATCGACGACGTCAAAGACCGCCTGGCGAAGGTGCCGAATGTCAAGCGCGTTGAGGTGGAACTCGTTTTCGATCCGCCCTGGTCGCGGGAAATGATGAGCGAAGAGGCGCAACTGGAACTGGGCCTTTACTGAGTGACGCCGCAACTCGACGAGATTCGCGAATCCTTTGCCTTCTTCGATTGCTGGGAAGACAGGTATCGGTTCATCATCGATCTCGGCAAGGCGCTGCCGCAACTGCCCGAGAAAAACAAGATCGTGAAGAACATCGTGCGGGGTTGCCAGAGTCAGGTTTGGCTACTCACAGAGCTTGATGGGGGTCGATTGCGGTTGCGTATTGATAGCGATGCGCACATCGTCCGCGGGCTCATCGCCATTGTCCTGGCCGCCTATCAGAATCGAACGCCGGCGGAAGTTTACGAATTCGATATGGAAGCGCTGTTCGAGGAGTTGGATTTGCTCAGGCACCTCAGCCCGACCCGCGGGAACGGCCTACGAGCCATGGTGGCGCGGATACGCCATGAGGCGGAACTGGCCGGCGCCACCGTACGCGGGGCGTAGGATCGAGCCATCACGTTTCAAGCGGCCGTGTCGTGGCTCGGCATGCGCACGCAGCGAACAGGACGCGAATCTCAACTTGGCGGAACCGAAAAAGTCAAATTGATACAACACCTTTCCACCGCGGGTCTGGCATAATTCGCTCAATCGTTCTAACTTATGCAGGTTACATAAAAGTGAGGGTTCGCTATGGTGGAGAAATCCAGTACAGAACATCTTGACGGGTCCGGTGGCTGGCGAAATCGGCTTTTCAATTCCCCCGGAGCGGAGGGAGCGAGGGTGCAGGAAACGCAACCCAAGCCCTATGCAGAGCGGCCCAATCCCCCCAATCCAAAACCTCGGGCGGTACCCGAGCTGCCAATTGCCACCGTCGGCGCGACGCTGAGCATCAAGGGTGATGTCAGCGCCCAGGAAGACCTGCTGGTCAAAGGCACCATTCAGGGCAACATCATCGTCAAGGAGCACCACGTTGAAATTGACGAGCCGGGTCGCCTTGACGGCAATATCGTCGCGAAACAGGCCACCATTCGAGGGGAAGCCAAGGGGGATATCCAAGGCCTGGAGATGGTCAGCATTCTTGCAACCGGCAAACTGGAGGGCACAATCTCGGCGTCGCGGGTTGTGCTGGAAGACGGCGGGTGGTTCAAGGGTCTCATCGACATGCCGTCCCGCGAGAACGCGGGGCAAGCCGAAGCACACCCCCAGCAACGCTCCAAAAGGCCCAAAGCCAAGGAACCCGCGGCCGGAGCGGCGCCCCGCAAGGCGGATCAATCCTGATAAAGCAAAGTTCACCGTTGCCAACCCAGGAGCGGCTGCTCGATCCGGAGGAACGTGTCGAGAGCACTCGGGTGCTCTCCCAAGTTTTTGAGGCGTTCAACCCCGCCGACGGACTCAAAATACTCGACCTCGGATCCGCGGAGCCCGAGAGCATCGCCTTCTATAGCCGCGTTGGAGGGCAAATCTGTGTGCTGGACACCGTAAACCAATTATCCAGCAGGAAACCCTACTCGCTAATCCGGGAATTGCCCCGACAAGCAAAAGACATGCGTTTCGACATCTGCCTGCTTTGGGACTGCCTGAACTATCTTGACGGCCGGGCACTTATGAAATTCGGCATGGAGCTGTCGGCGCATATTCATCGTCATACACGGGCGCACGCCATCGCCGCCTACACACCCACCCGCGCATTTCGGTCGTATCGCTACGGGCTCCTCAATGTCCAGAACCTGATCATCAAATCACGCAACCAACTGACCCCCCACTCGCACCCAAAAACCAAGATGGATAAAGCCCTGATCGGCCTGAGAACGACGCAAACACTGCTGCGAGCCGGCAACCGGCTGGAAATGATGCTGGTTACGAGTTTCGATGCCGAGGCCGGGTCACCGACGCGGGGACCGGCGCCCACATAAATTCAACCGCCAACCACCGGATTTAGGTTGATCATTCTCTGACGGTGGACATGCCCGGACACCCCGGTGAACCGTCCGTCGCCTGTGACCCCCATCACAGGATGTTGTGCTGTCGCTTCCATTTCCGCAGCCGCGTACGGCGAGGACGTATTGAGTTGGATCATTCGGCCCATGGTATGTTTCCCGTACCATGGTTCACCGTACAGACGTTCGTTGGTCTGACCGGAGACGAACGTGACGATTTCCCGCTTGCTGACTGCGAGGGCTTCCAAAAGCCGATCAAAGGGAACATCGGCAAAATCGGCGTAGAACTTTTGCGCAAGCTCGCCGAGCTGGTTCCACCTGAAATCGGGTGCGGGAAAATCGATCGGCTCGCCCTCGACATCCTGTGCCAGCCACTTCAGTACCAGCACATTCCAACCAAAGAGATAGCTTGCCAGATTGTGGACACTCATGGCCGTGCCCCTCGCATGTCCCTCAAGGGTCGCCTCATGACTTCTCGCCGCGGGTACCGTCCTCAGATCCTTGTCAAGACGCTCAAAGTTCCTCTCGATTGCATCAAGGAGTTCGTCACGGGATCCCGGTATGGGCATATGTAGCTCAACTCGACGGCATGGAGCGCCGACACGGCACCATGGCGCCCGGGCCAACTGGGGCACCACAAGCCAGGAACCTCTGCTTACGTAGTGATTACTCAGGCATTGCTGATGAGTGATGCTCCACAATCATCCAGCGTTGACCGTTCCAGCGATATACGAAAGTAAACCGTGCCTGCACGGATGAATCGTCTTCGAAAGTAAAGGTATAGAGGCCAGAATTTATGGCGATCTCGCCAAAGATCCGGACATTCCCTTCATCAATTCTTCCCACAGGGCCTTTGGCGAGGAATTGAACAAAATAATCTGCAATTTCTTCGTGATTATGTCTCACTCTATTGGACATGGTCGGAAGCAGAATGGCTGTGCCTTCTTCATAGAGGGCAGCGACATTTTCCGGATTTCCCGTTTGTAACGCGCTATTCCATTCATCGAATAACGCTGTTATATCTTCGTTCGTATCTTGGGCCATGCCCTGGGTGAGAGGCAGGCCGAGCGGGAGTGCGGCGACGGCGCGGCGCAGAACTCCCGCGGCGGCACGCACACGCCTGGCGGCGCTGCGTCGAGCTTCAGATGGCGGGATGGGAAGCTCTCGGCTAACAACATCGTTTTGCCCGGTTATCTTCATAGTCAGGTTGCTCCATGTGGAAGTGGTGTATTGAACTACTTCTGCCAGCCTTTCGATCAACATCCAGAAAACTATGCCGGAATTTCACTTTTGCCACAAACGGCGATCACCGGCAAGTGAACGCGATCCAGAGCCGGTTAAGCAGGGTGTCCCGCAGGATAAGGTAAGGCACCGCCTCGCCCTCGCCGAAGCGGGCGAAGAAGGCAGCGCGGTCCACCCGGTCGAGCGTCGCCGCCGTCAATTTCTTATTCGTTTCTGCCACGCTGTCTGTTGTCGCCGACGACGGAGCGATATGCAACCACCCCGACAACGAGAAGTCGCTCACACGATACAGCGTAATATACCAACGGTGGCGGTTCAGAGCCCCATGAGCCCATTTTCAGGTTCCGATAGAGGCGATGCGGGCTGGCTGAGATACAAGATTGTTCTTGGCGAGGCTCCCCGCGGCCGCTTCTCGCCGCGCTCCCACTGGCTCACCAGACCTGTCGTCACAATTGAGGTAGCGGGCGAACACCGCCTAGCTCGCGTTCTCGCGCAGCCGGAGCGCGCGGATATCCTCCGGCGCCATCTCCTCGACAGGCGTCAGACACATCTCGTCAAAGGCCCGCATCGTCCGCTTCGACATCAGGCCGGCCTCGGCCAGCCCGAGCGCCGCCTCGTGCGCGGCGGCCAGCGCTTCACTCTTGTACTGCTTGGTCATCGCATTTCACCTCGTCACCTCGATTATCGCCCCAACCGCCTGCGCCGCCGCAAGGCCCACCCGGTCGAGCGCAAGATACTCCTCCGCCAGCCAGCGGAAAGTCGCCAGTTCGTCCCGGCGCAGGTTCTCCCTGCCGCTCTTGGCGAACCCTTAGACGAAAAACGCCAGCGCATCCCGACGAAACAGCACAATCGTGCGAAACCCGCCGGATCGCCCACCGCCCTCGCGGGCGATCCGTTGTTTGATCACACCGCCACCCAGATCGGCATCGACCAAACCGCTCCGGGCGCGATCCATGGCCTCACACAACGCGGCATCGTCGATTCCCCCACGATCAGCGAACCGGGCGAACGCCTTGGTTTTGAACGTCTGCAATCCAGCACCCGCCAATCACTGCCTGTATTCTATAACACCAAGTGTGATTTTTATCATTACGGCCTCTAATTCCAAGATCCTTGTATCGTGCCGCCGCCGATCTAACGAAAGCGCCGACCGCGATCATGCGCTGTTCATTCGATCCCGTATAGCCGGTGTATTGGCTCAGGAGATTTCGGAATTTAGGGTTGTCGGATCAGGCAGCCTCCTCAAGCTCGACAAGGTACTCGTTGGGGGTTCGGCAGTCCAGCGCCAGGTGGGGCCGCCCCGGCGAGCCTGGGTGTGACGTCGGCGACGTGTGAAAGTCTCACGCTCTGGACAGTTCGAAGCCTTTGCGGCCGCCATAGTCGATGCGCTGCGCGGTAGCGGGCTGCGTTACAACGAGCTTTCCTCGACTCTGGCCGCCAATATGAGTCCGCGTGAATTGCTCGAAGCGGTGGACACGAATGACTTTGATCTCATCGCCGAAGCCACCGGTATCACGAAAGACCGGGCCGCGCGCTCATTGGGCCAATTGCGCGAATGCGATCTTGGCGCTCTGGCTACGGTCGCCGTAGAAGATACCGTCGCGCTGCGGCTTCTCGACGGCACCGATTACAAAGGCATCGCCGAATTGTCCACCGGGCAGCGCTGTACGGTGGTACTTCCGCTGGATCCTGCGGCATACCGAGCGCGTCCTCATCGTCGATCAGCCCGAGGACCATATCGACAATGCGTTTATCACGGATACGCTGATCGTCTCGGTGCTCGCGCGGGGAGCAGACAGCCAGATCATCTTCTCGACGCATAACGCGAACATTCCTGTGCTCGGAAACGCAGACCAGGTCATACAGCTTGGCTCGGACGGAAGGCGCGGCTTCCCTGTGCTGGCGTCGAATCTCGACGATCCGTCCGTCGTTAATGCGATAACCACCGTCATGGAGAGCGGTGCGGAAGCCTTCAAGCGGCGCGCGACATTTTATAGCCGTTATGAAACGTCATGACGCGAGACGAAGCGCTAGAGAGACTTTCGTCCAGCTCGGCACATGACCGCATGTGCTAATCGTTGAGGACGATGAGGACTTCGTCGATGAACTGCGCGAGACCATTGCGGTTCTGCCCGGCGACAGCAACATCCGCGTCGCCGACAGCCGGGACCACGCGTATCAGATGCTGGATGACGGTTTTCTGGATCTCGTGATACTCGATCTTAAGATACCGACGGTCAGTGGTGCGCTCGACGCCGACCCGAAACACGGCCACGCGGTGTTCAACCGGATTCGGAGCGTCGCGCCCGGCACGCCGATCTTTGTCCTCACCGGATCGCCTGCCGAGAATTTTATCCCGGAGTTGTTGAGAAACCAGCAGCAGATTGACATCTGGAGCGTGTGTTGTGTCCAGACTCGGAGACGGCCTGTCAGGCGCCCGCGTCATTCGCTTGCGAGTCACCGACAGTCAGGGCGTGCAGGTGCACGACGCCGTTGCAAAGCTTTCCACACACTTAAATGTTCGACGGGAAGGCGATTGTTACGACCATCACGTAACCCGGCTGGCTCCTGTCGCAACGCCACGAAAACTCGCGACCTTGGAGTTCGGGGCGCACAAGCTGGCGGGCGTGTTCTTTGGTCTCGCCGACGACTTCGACGAATCGGCTTTCGATGTCGCCCGCAATGCGCCTGAGCGGTCTAAAGCCGTCATTCGCCGCGTTGAAGGTGCCACGGTGCGGTGGATCGACGGGGTTCCCGAGACTCGGAGGACTGTCAGGGACATACGGAATCGTCTTCTCGATGATGAAGCTCTTGATCAGGTCAGGGAAACATTCAACCTCGACTGGATAGCAGATTTTGAAGCTCGCGAAATCCAGAAGCCGATGTTTCAGGCGGTGGTTGTGTGCAGGGCAGCCATGCCCGGTCTCGACTCCATGCGGAGTTTTACCCTCGCACCCCACCCATTCCCCACGCATTGGTGGAGAGAATGCCCGCCGATGGATGGAGACCGCGTCAGTTTTCGGATTCAAACAGTCCGGCGTAGTCGCGGCGCAACTGGTTCTTCTGGACTTTGCCCATCGCATTGCGCGGCAGTTCGGGAAGGTTGACGACCCTCTTCGGCTGCTTGAAGCGAGCCAAGCGATGATCAAGCGCGGCCTGTAATGAGGCAATGTCCACCGGCTCGCCCGCGGACACCAGTACGGCCACAACCCCCTCACCGTAATCCGGGTGCGGCACACCAATCACCGCGGACTCCAGCACCTCGTCGAGAGCATCGATTTCCGCCTCGACCTCCCCAGGATAGACATTGTAGCCCCCGGAAATAATGAGATCCCTGCCGCGACCGACAATGGTCAGACGACCATCGGCATCCATGGCGCCAAGATCGCCGGTGACAAAGAAGCCGTCGGACCGAAATTCCTCGGCGGTTTTCTCCGGCATGCGCCAATAACCCTTGAAGACGTTTTTGCCGCGCACTTCGATCATGCCCACAGCGCCCCTGGGCATTTCGGCGCCGGCCTCGTCCGTCACCCGCATCTCGACACCGGGCAGGGCGAATCCGACCGTACCGGCGAGACGTGCGCCAACCAGAGGATTGGAGGCATTGATGATGGTCTCCGACATGCCATAGCGCTCCAAAATGCGGTGGCCGGTGCGCTCCTCAAAGGCGTGGAAGGTTTGTTCGGTGAGTGGAGCGGAACCGGAAATGAAAACCCGCATTCCAGCGCAGTGGGCCGCCCCGAAGGTCGGTTCGTTCAATAGCCGCGTATAGAAGGTCGGCACGCCCATCATGACGGTGGCCTCCGGCAAATGCCGAATCACCCGAGCAACATCGAAGCGCGATAGGAAAATCGTTGGCGTCCCGCCAAGCAGGGCGCAGTGCAGGGCGATGAACAACCCGTGGGCGTGAAACAGGGGCAGCGCATGAAGCAACACATCGTCGTCCCGCCAGCCCCACCAGGCACGCAACGCATGCGCGTTCGAGGCGAGGTTGGCGTGGGTGAGCATGGCGCCCTTGGCGCGTCCGGTGGTCCCCGACGTATAGACGATGGCGGCCGTATCCTCCGCATCCCGGAAAACCACTTCCGCGAACGGCGAAGTGCCGCTCATCGCCTCCGGCAACGACCCTTCGCCATTGGAACCGAGCGTCAACACGCAGGGGACGGGGGCTTGAGCGAGCGCCGGCGCGCTGTCCAGACGCCCCACAAACACCTTGGGTGCCGCATCTTCCAGGAAGTAGCGCACTTCGGTGCCGGTATAGGCCGTATTGAGGGGCACATGGATCCCCCCCGCCATCAGCGTACCGAGATAGAGCGCCAGGGCTTCCGGGCTCTTATCCACCTGAACAAGAACGCGGTCGCCGGATTTCAGGCCGCATTCGGTTAACACCGACGCAACCTTCCCGGCATTGCGCAGCAAGTCCCCATAGGACCAGGCGGCATCGTCCGGCAGACGCAAGCAGTCGCGCTCGGCGGCGGCATCGAACACCGCGCCCAGTTCCTCGGCAAAGTTGCCGTTCCTACTCAACGGGCGAGGCCTTCGATGGAGCAGGCGGCACCGTCCGGCAGACGCAAGCAGTCGCGCTCGGCGGCGGCACCGAACACCGCGCCCAGTTCCTCGGCAAAGTTGCCGTTCCTACTCAACGGGCGAGGCCTTCGATAAAGTGCCGGTAGCCCTCGGATTCCGGGGCGAGTTCCGCCGCCCGTTCCGCATCCGCCCGCGCCGCTTCCGTATCGCCGAGTGTCTTGAACATCAGCGCCCGGTTGTAGTACGCAACGGGCAGGGTCGCGTCCGCTATGGCTATGGCGTTGTCCAAGTCTTGCAGGGCGTCCTCGTAGCGTTTGACCGCAATCAGGGTATTGGAGCGATTGATATAGATGCTGGCGATTTCCGGCGCCAGACTGTGCGCCCGATTGTGGTCTTTGAGCGCCGCCACATAGTCGCCCGACCGGGCGAAGAGGATGCCGCGATTGGAATAGGTTGCCGCCAAGTCGACCGGCACCAGCATCTGGTGCTCGATCGCCATCGTGCAGACCTCGATGTCGTTCGAACTTGGGCTAACATCGGCGCGGGTTGCAAGATAGCAGTCCTGGGCCGGCGAACGGTTGAGCAAAAAGGTCTCGGAACCCCACCCTTGGGATGATGCGAAAATCAGCAAGCCGATCAAAAGCCGTTTCATAAGCAGCATCTACACCGATATGTCTTCGTCAGTAATTCCCGCCAACCATGCGCGACCATCCTGGTAGCCCGCCGAACTTTATGGCGCTTAATTTGGGGCTTATATACATGGGTTGACATACCACTATATGTCGAGGATTCAACGGCTGGAAACCACCATATGTGGGTCTCGGTCAACCCATCGATATAATTCCTCAATAAACTACTGCGGCCGTCAATAGCAGCGAAATCATTGGCCGGGTTCCCACCGCGCGCTCAACGGGCTGTCAAGCACACCCGCGCGCTCTTACCCCGAGCACCCAGTGCTTTCACTACTCTTGCCAGCTTCGCCCCGTTCATTCACGAGTAGGTCGGGCTACGGCATGCCCGTCGCCATCCGGATGCCTGGTCGGTGCGTCGCTCAAGGCGGCGTCGGCCAAGTACGGAATCAGGATGTGCTGGAGAATGCCGCGACCGTACTCTCCGTACCAGACCTCGGGGTCTTGCGCGGTGACCGGCATTTGCTCATCCCTGGGAATCAACCGGGCTCTGCGCAACATGGCAAGAGCCAGGTCGAGCCGCGCCTCGTCTCCGAAGTGCCGCGCGGCCAACGACCAACAATGCATTTCTTTGCGAATGTCGGTCGCCGCCAGGATGCAATCGAGGTCCGAGCGGGTTTCGTCGATCAACTCCAACAGGTGGAAATGCTGGTAGCCCCGCGAAATGTAGAGCCGCCCGCGGCGGCGCGGCGATGCCTCCATGCCGAGGCGATCAAGTTCCGCCATCTCCGCGAGAACACGGTCACGCTGCTCCGGCGACTGGGGCGGCACCACAGACGCCAAGAGATTCAGGCGTCTCGACAGATCCTGCGCAACGGCCCGGCGCTGCGACGTTGCCCGCCAATCGAATGACTGGGGGTGGATCAATTCCCAAGCATCAACAGGCGCGGCCGCAAGCGCCGGCAAAGGCGTGGCCAGAGCCCAGCAAAGCACAAGAGCGCGCCGCCGCATCGCTTTGGATTTCCGGGTAATGTACTGTTCTATCGGGTACATAGAGGCCGGGCCGCAAAACACTTGTGGGTGTGAACGGTGGGTATTTGCGGCCAAAATTCCAAGAAAAACACCGACAATGTGGGATTGATGTACCAATTTCCTCGCCATCTTCACCGCTAGGCACATCATGTCCCCCCCTTATTCGAATCAATGCGGGCCGCTTCGGGCAGCGGAGCTATCCGGTCGCCAGCGACCCGTGGGCAAACTAAGGAAACTCTGATCAATTCGATAGAGCAGCATTGAACTACTCGTAAGTTATTGATTTTATTGAATAGAATATCCCGAGCACGGGATTAATCAGAGGTTCCCTAAAAATAGCTCAATGCCACACCATCGTCTTGTGCAAACCTTCCTCAGTCCTTTTGCGCCCTGTTTCGCAATCGTTCGTGCAAATTATTCCTCTTTAGATTGGTGTCCGGGTCAATTTCAACCATCTCGAAGGATAGGCCAAGACCCCGTTCGTCGAAAACCGTTTGCATGTGGCCGCACAGCACCTCGAACAAAGACTCCGCAGCCTCGCGACGGGTCGCCGCATCGCGTCCGTGACCAACGCGGGCCGTGATATGGACGAAACCGTTGTCGGACGCACCGTCGGCCACCAAATATCGGTCGCGGCACTCACCCCGGACACGGATGCCGCCGAGCGAGAAGACACCGCTCGCAACAGCCCGGTCGCGAAGTTTGGCCATCAGGGTATCCAACTCTATGGCGTCCTCCAGGTTGGAGGAGTACTCGACGATCAGATGCGGCACAATGCGTTGATGCGTTATAAGTGGGCGACCCGCTCGTGGCCGGGACGCCGACGCGGGGGGAAAACACCTGATACTTGGAAGTGTATTGGTGTGCGGCACCCCTCTTCCGACATTTTGAGGTTCGTCGCGGACCCATCGTACAGATCAGCAATGCCAGCCGGTCCCGCAAGGGGAACGCTGTACGCCCACCCGCTGTCCGGTTGTGGAATTTCCTCCATGCCGGGCAGTATAGCCCCAAATCGGACACGGATGATGCAATGCGATATCTCACCTACGAATACGACGGGCAAGTTCAATACGGCGCCGTGCGGGGCGACGATGTCGTCAATCTGAACCGGCGCCTGCCCGAATACCCCAGCCTCCGCAAACTGCTCGCGGGCGGGGCGCTGCATCGTGCCCGCGAAGTGGTCGACGCCCATCCAGGCGACTGCGGCATCGACGAAATCCGCTTTCTGTCGCCAATCCCGGAACCGGGCAAGATTGTTTGTATCGGGGTCAATTACCTTAACCGCAACGAGGAATATGGGGACAAGGGCCCGACACCGGCCTATCCGAGCGTTTTTTTACGCACCCCCGAATCGATAACCGGCCACCTGCGCCCCCTCATTCGTCCCCCGGAATCGGAACAACTCGACTATGAGGGAGAGATTGTTCTGGTTATCGGCAAAACAGGCCGCCGCATTCCCGAATCCCGCGCCCGGGAATATATCGCCGGACTCACGCTGATGAATGAGGGAACCCTGCGCGATTGGGTTCGGCACGCGCGCTTTAACGTAACCCAGGGCAAGAATTTCGAGCGCTCCGGGGCGATCGGGCCCTGGATGGTCGCAACGGACGCATTCGACCGGTTCGATACGCTGCGTCTTCGTACCCGGGTAAACGGCGAAGTGCGGCAAAACGACTCGACGGCCAACCTGATTTTTTCGTTTGAACGGCTCATCAACTACCTTTCGACGTTCATGCCGCTCAATGCCGGCGACCTGATCTCCACCGGCACCCCAACCGGGGCGGGCGCGCGTTTCGACCCGCCGAAATACCTGCAACCCGGCGATATGGTGGACGTGGAGGTTCCGGGCATCGGGCTCTTGCGCAACAGCGTCGAGGACGAGTTCCTCCCGACCTGAGGCGCAACCGCCGTCATTGCGCTCAAAGGTGCATGCGGGCCACGGTGCATCCCACCGCGAAGATGGGAATCGGCGCGTAGTAGCACACTTCACCGGTCGCTCCCTCGGCGGCGCCGGCCACGGCGATGAAGGTGCGTATTTCAAAACCGCCCTGGCCGCCATCGCGCCAGGTCGCCGCGTCGGTGTAGGCGGTGAGCGCCGCCCGGTCATTGGCCGCCCAGTGTTCGAGAAATTCTCGATCCCAGGTTTCATTGATCTTTCCGGAATCCGGCGTGGCCGGCCAATGGGAAATACCGCCAGTGCCGACAAGGGCGATGCGTTCCGACATCTCGTCGCAGGCCGAGCGCAGAGCGCGGCCAAACTCATAGGCACGGTCGGGTGGCGTCAAGGGAGGCCCCTGGCAGTTGATATTGGCCGGAATCACCGGCAAGTCGTAATCCGGCGTCAAAAAATGCAGCGGCACCATGATGCCGTGGTCGAATTTCCACTCCTGGGCATAGGCGAGATCGATACGCGCCATGATTCTCTCGATGAGGCGACGGGACAGATCCGCGTTGCCGGGCACCCGCCTTGGCTCAATGCCAAGCCACTCGGCATCTTCGATCGGCCCCTCGTAATAATCGGCCATGCCCATGCAGTAGGCCGGCATGTTGTCCATAAAGAAATTGGCGAAATGCTCGGCCGCCACAATCAGCAGGACATCGGCGCGCGCGGCGCGGATTGCGTCGCCCATTTGCCTGAAATGTGCGTAGAACGGGTCTCGCAAGGCCGGGTCGGCACGTGCGGCGCGGCCTGTAATGCCCGGTGCATGGCTGCAAACCCCCGCATAAACCAGCGCCATCAAACCGCCCCGCCGCCATCGGTGGTGAGGTACAGACCCGTGCGCACCGGCCCATGCTCGGCCAATCCGTCGCGCATGGCCTGAATGTAGCGATCCCATTCAAAGCCGCGCAGGGCGGCGTAGTGCATGAGTATCTGCCCGTTGACGCCCATGACGTAGAGCAGGCCGATATCCGGTTTGCGCAAGGCGGTGCTCTCCTCTTCGGTGAGGTCGAACTCGGCTAGGAGGCCCTCGAAGTCGGTATCGAACGACGCCCGTGTGCGCGGGTCGCGATTCAATTGATACAGCAGCTTTTGGACAAAATACAAACTCATCGGAATGATCGATCTCAACGGCTTCCCGTGCCGAGGCTCGGTACCTTGTGCGTGTCGTAGGCAATGCAGATATTCTTGGTTTCCATATAGAAATCGAAGCTGTAGTCACCGCCGTCGCGACCGATGCCGCTGGCTTTCATACCGCCGAATGGTGTGGGCAGGTGGCGGTTGTTTTCGGAGTTGACCCAGATCATGCCCGCCTCCAAATCACGGGCCAGGCGATGGGCGCGGCCCGCGTCGCCGGTCCAGGCATAGGCCGCGAGCCCGTAGGCGACATCGTTGGCAATCTCCAGGGCATGCGCCTCATCCCGGAACGGAATCGCGGTGAGCACCGGCCCAAATATCTCTTCCTGGGCGATGCGCATCCCGCCGTTGGCGCCGGTAAGGAGGGTCGGCGGCACAAAGTTCCCTTCCGCAAACTGTTCCATCCGCCCACCGCCCGCGGCAATGGTAGCACCTTCGGAACGCGCGATATCGAAATAGCCGAGCACCTTGTCGAGATGCTTCGGGTGAATGAGCGGCCCCACTTCGGTGGCCGGGTCGAGGGGGTGTCCCACTCGCACTTGCCGGGCGCGCTCGGCAACCCGATTGGTGAACGCCTCGTAGATCGACTCCTGAACCAACAGACGGCTCGACGATGTGCAGCGCTCGCCATTCAAGCTGTAAATCATGAAGGTGACAGCATCGAGGGCGCGCTCAAGATTGGCGTCTTCGAAGACGACCACCGGGTTCTTGCCGCCCAGTTCGAAGTGAACGCGTTTCAGCGTCATGGCGCCCTGTTGCATGATCAGGCTGCCGGTGTGGGATTCGCCGACGAAGGCGATGGCCTTTATATGCGGATGCTCGGTCAGGGCCTTGCCGGCTGTCTCGCCCACGCCCTGTACCGAATTGAACACGCCCGATGGCAAGCCGGCCTCAAGACAAATGTCCACCAAAAGCCGCGCCGTCAGCGGGCTCCATTCCGCCGGTTTGTGTACGACGGTGCACCCCGCGGCGAGTGCCGGCGCAACCTTCCAGGTCGATAGCATGAAGGGCGTGTTCCAAGGCGTGATGACACCGACCGGGCCGATGGGTTGACGGAGGCTGTAATTCAAATGCTCTTGGGCCGGCAGCGACAGTCCATTGCCCGCCTCCGGCGCCCGATCCGCATAAAACCGGAAGTTCTCCGCGCCCCGTACCGCCGCCTTGCTCATAAACCGCAGCGGCTGGCCCGTGTCGAACGATTCCACAAGCGCAATCTCCTCGGCCCGGGCCTCTATGGCGTCGGCAACGGCATGCAGCAGGGCGCGGCGACGGGTACCCGACAGCGCCCGCCAGGCGGGAAACGCCGCGCGGGCGGATTGTGCCGCACGGTCAATATCCGCCGCACCGCCCGCCGCTACCCGATTGATCCGTGAATTGTCGATGGGTGTTCGGTTCTCGAATGTTTCTCCCGATGTCCCGGTTTCCGCCACCCCGTCAACGACATGTCCCAAGACCCCGTCGGTAAAGCGATTCAGATACCGTTCAAGCTTGTGTAAATTCTGTTCGAGCGCATCGCTCATGCCGACCATCCGCCTGTTAAACCAAACCCGAATCCACCCAGGGACGACGCGTGGCATTATCGCAGCTGCGCACCTCGTGGATACCCTTTGTTTGAAAATGGGCCACAGCCCCAAGGGCTGGAAACTATCGGGATGGAGCACTAGCATAGAGCGATGGGTAGATTCGATTTGACGGGCAAGCATGTTCTCGTTACCGGTGCCTCGTCCGGCTTTGGGCATCATTTCACCGGCGTTCTCGCCGAGGCCGGCGCCAAGGTCAGCATCGGTGCGCGACGCAAACAGCTTGTCGACGAGCGCGTCGCCGAGCTTGCGGCCGATGGCCACGAGATTTTTGGCGGGCCGCTCAATGTCACCAACACCGCCAGCCTCAACGATTTTATGGATGCGGCGGAAGCACACCTTGGACCCATTGACGCACTCGTCAACAACGCCGGCGTCGAAGCGGGCGCCAAGACCTATGTGATGATCGACGAGGCGGATTGGGACCGGGTGCTCAACACCAATCTCAAGGGTGCCTGGCTCGCATCCAAGGCCTATACGGAGCGCGTGCTGAAAAACGGCCAGCCCGGCGGCAACATCATCAACATCTCCTCCATCACCGACCGGCGCACCATCAAGGGTCAATTCCCCTACGCGGTTTCCAAGGGCGCGCTCACCCGGCTCACCGAGGTGATGGCCCTGGAGGCGGCCAAGTTCGGCATTCGGGTCAACGCCCTGGCGCCCGGCTACATCCTCACCGACGTGAGCCGCCTGTTGCTCGAAAGCGAGCGATCCAAGGAATTCGTCAAGGGCATACCCATGCGCCGCTATGGCGAATTCGAAGACTTGGACGGCCCGCTGCTCTTGCTCGTATCCGACGCTTCCGCCTACATGACCGGAACCATCCTGGTGGTGGATGGCGGGCATGTATGCGCCTCGCTTTGATTGGGGAAACATCTTAATTTACGATAGACTGCACCATTCGGAAATCAGCCAATCAGGAAGCGCATCGTGACGACACCCTACCCGAACCACCCCCAACTCACCGGTAACTTCGCCCCGATTCGCATGGAATGCGATATCGACGACATGGTCGTCGCGGGGGACTTGCCCACAGACCTCGATATCACCTATTACCGCAATGGCCCCGACCCGCAATTCCCGCCGTTGGGCGACCACCATTGGTTTGCCGGCGACGGCATGGTGCACATGTTCCGGATTCGCGACGGACGGGTAAGCTACCGCAACCGCTGGGTGCGGACCGTCAAATGGACTAGGGAAAGACAGGAGGGTAGGAGCCTGTTCAGCGCCATGAACCCGATGGCGAGCGATCCGTCCGTTCAGGGAATGGAGACGGACGGCCTCGCCAATACCAATATCGTCTGGCACGGCGGCAAACTGCTGGCGCTCGAGGAAGCCCATGCGCCCTTTGAACTGGATCCGGAAAGCCTGGAATCAAAGGGAGCCTGGCGTTTCGACGACCGGTTGACGGGCCCCATGACGGCCCATCCCAAAATTGACCCGAAGACCGGCGAAATGTTCTTCTTCGGCTACATGGCGGATGGGTTCTTTACGCCCGGAATAAGCTATCAGGTGGTGGACCGAAACGGTGTGCTCACCCGCTCGGAGCGATTCGAGGCGCCATTTCCGAGCATGGTGCACGATTTCATCGTCACCGACGAACATGTGCTGTTTCCGATTTTCCCACTGACGGGCAGCATGGAGCGCGCCATGCGGGGCGAGCCGGCTTTCGCCTGGGAGCCGGACAAGGGAACCCATGTCGGCGTCATGCGGCGAGATGCCGCCATTTCCGAAATACGTTGGTTTGAAACCGACCCCTGCTACGTTTTTCACCCGATGAATGCGTATACCGACGGCAACCGCATCGTCGCCCATGTCATGCAGTTTGAAGAAGCGCCGCTGTTCCCCAAATTGGACGGCTCCGCGCCCGACCCGGCCAAGGCCAACGCGCGGCTTTGCGAGTGGACCATCGATCTCGCCGACAACTCCAACGGCATTGGGCGGCGCTACCTCGACGACATTACCGGTGAGTTTCCGCGTCTCGACGAGCGCTTTGCCGGCAACCGCTACCGGCACGGTTACTATGCCGCCGCGAACGGCGGGCAGGGGGTTGCCTTCAATGCCATCGTGCACCACGACTTCGCCGGGGGGAAACGCAACCAATACAATCTGCCGGACGGCGACGCCACGGGCGAGCCGGTTTTCGTGCCCAAATCCGCGGCCGAGGGCGACGGCTACCTGTTGTCGGTCGTCCACCGTGCGGCGGAGAATCGCAGTGACCTGATATTTCTGGATGCATCCAAGGTGGCGGATGGGCCCATCGCCTGCGCACAACTGCCGCACCGCGTACCCTTTGGATTTCACGGCAACTGGAAGTACAACGGCTGAGGGTGGCCATACGGCCATTGGTGTTGGCGCCCCGGGAAGGATTCGAACCTTCAACCCGCTCCTTAGGAGGGAGCCGCGCTATCCTGTTGTGCCACCGGGGCGATCTGGGCTCGGGTGCCGCACAGGAGAGCCGCCGGCACCGGTTCGCGGTGAACCATCGCAAGGAATTTTATCAACACTTCGGCCTTTCGCACAGCCACACAAAACTGTGGGCGGCACCGCAAGTTGACTTTCCGGATTCCGCCGAGCCAAGTCCCGCGCCCTGTTCGGTTCGCGCAAATGTCAAACTCGACGCAACCCATCCCGGAACCCGAAGGATTTGTATCATGTACCCGACAACCCGAGATAACGAATTATGAAGCAGTCTACACCCCGTATTGGCGCCCTGATACTGGCCATTGCGGGTGGGTTCGTTGCGGCTGCGGTCGCCATGGCGGGTGCCCTCGTCGTCGCTGCCATATGGCTTCGCCCAGCGGACCCCACACTTCCTGCAATTCCTGTAACGTTCAATCTCAGCGATCAATCCGGTGCCGCGGTTTCCGAGCGGGATTTTGCCGGTCGCCACCTGCTGGTCTCTTTCGGGTTCACCAACTGCCCGGATATTTGTCCGACGCAAATGTCGAAGCTCAGCACGGCCATGGCAAAACTAGAGCAGTCCGGACACGCAACCGAAGTTACCCCCGTCTTCATTTCGGTGGATCCGGAACGCGATTCACCGGAGCGGGTCACCCGCTTCCTAGCCCGGTACGACGAGCGCTTCGTGGGATTGACGGGCTCCCGTCCCGCAATTGCCGAGGCGGCGGCCTCATTCAAGACATACCTGCAGGAGGCACCCCCTCCGGGCATCACCGACTATGATGTCATCCACGCCACCACTGTCTACATCGTCGATCCACACAGCCGCATCGTCGGCTATGTACCCGGTTCCGAGGATGCCGATGCCATTGCCACCCGGATCCGAACGTCATTGGGCTAATTGGCACCGCCTTACCACAAGGCGCACCATGCGTCCCTTCTCGGCTCAATCCAAGCCAGATCGAACGCCAAAATCCAGTTGCTGGGCGATTCGGACCCAAGCCAATAGTCGCGCATCATTAGTTGGGGTTGCCGCCTTTGCAGCGGGTTTGTTTGGTGACCACCCCGCCCTAGGTTAATATCCCGCCGGTTTGCACTTGCCGGGAAGCACTAAAGAAGGTCTGAACAATTCGATAGAGCAGCATTTATTAACTCGTAAAATATTGATTTTATTGAATTTGGTGTCGTATTTACAGAATTGATCAGAGGTTCCCTAATGCCCGTACTGGAATCGAAGCTCAATGTGCGCGGCGAGGCGTATCGGCGCAATCGGGCCGACATGCTCGACAGGCTCGACGAGATTCGGGCATTGCTTGACGAGGCGGCGGCGGGTGGCGGGCCCGAAGCTAGGGCGCGTCTTGCGGCCCGCAACAAGATGCCTATTCGGGAGCGCATCGCCCATGTGCTCGACCGGGACTCGCCGTTCCTGGAAATCAGTCCGCTGGCAGCCTGGCGATCAAACTATACCGTCGGGTCCGGTTTCGTCGTCGGTATCGGTGTTATCGAAGATGTGGAATGCGTCATTCTTGGGCACGATCCATCGGTGCGCGCCGGTGCCTTCAATCCGTTCAACGGCAAAAAATTGATGCGGGGGTTGGAGATCGCCCGTGTCAATCGCATGCCCTATGTTCAGTTTGTCGAATCCGCCGGCGCGGACCTGCGGGGTGAGGCGGGCGAGGATCCAGAGGCGGCCATGCGTCGCGAGGTGGATCACTTTGCCGAATCGGGCCGGCTCTTCTACGAGATCACCGAGCTTTCCAAACTGCGCATCCCAACCATTTCGCTCGTATTCGGCGCCTCGACCGCCGGCGGGGCCTATCAGCCCGGCATGAGCGACTACAACATCTTCGTTCGCAATCAATCCCGCGTGTTTCTGGGCGGGCCACCCCTGGTCAAGATGGCCACGGGCGAAGACGCCGATGAGGAAAGCCTCGG
Source organism: Pseudomonadales bacterium (assembly GCA_965116165.1). Taxonomy (GTDB): domain Bacteria; phylum Pseudomonadota; class Gammaproteobacteria; order Pseudomonadales; family Azotimanducaceae; genus Azophilus. The sequence goes on from OZ220484.1 coordinate 566,460, forward strand.
CGGCGCCGACATGCACACCCGCATATCGGGGCTCGGCGACTATCTCGCCCAGGACGAGCTCGATGGCATTCGCATGTGTCGCGAAGTGGTATCGCACCTGAACTGGCGCAAACTCGGCCCGGAGCCGGATGCCGCATTCGACGAACCAATCCACGACCCGGAGGAGTTGCTTGGCATCGTCAGCAAGGACTTGCGCACCCCCTTCGACATGCGCGAAGTCATAGCCCGCATTGTGGACGGCTCCCGGTTCGAGGAATTCAAGCCACTATACGGCCCCACCCTGGTCTGCGGCTGGGCAAAAGTGCACGGCTACCCGCTCGGCATCTTGGCCAACAACGGCGCACTGCTCTCCGAATCGGCGGAGAAAGCGGCCCAATTCATCCAGTTGTGCAATCAAATCGATGTGCCCCTGCTCTTTCTGCACAACATCACCGGCTTCATCGTCGGCACGGATTTCGAGCAGGGGGGCATCACCAAGAACGGCTCAAAGATGATCAACGCCGTGTCCAATTCCACGGTGCCCCACATCACCATTATCGCCGGGGCCTCCTACGGTGCCGGCAACTACGGCATGAGTGGCCGTGCCTACGGATCGCGTTTCACCTATATCTGGCCGTTCGCCAAGATCGCGGTGATGGGGCCGAAGCAGATGGCGGGTGTCATGAGTATTGTCGGCCGCGCCGCCGCCGCCCGCCGCGGCCTAGAATTTGACGAAGAGGCCGACGCCCAGCGGGCGGCGGTGGTCGAACACTGGGCGGAGGAACGTTCCAAAGGCCTGTACGCCTCCTCCCGGGTATCGGACGACGGCATGATCGACCCCCGCGATACCCGTACCGTTATCGCGCTATCCCTCTCCGCCTGCTGCAACAATAGGGTGGCGGGCACCAAGGAGTTCGGCACATGGCGGATGTAGTGCCCATTCAACCCATCGCCCGGTTGCTGATCGCCAATCGGGGCGAAATCGCCCGCCGTATCATGCGCACAGCCCACGAACTCGGCATCTCGACCGTGGCGATCTACGCGGACGGCGACAGCGACGCTCCCTTTGTCCATGCAGCGGATACGGCCATCGCCCTCGGGGGACATACCTCGGCGGAAACCTACCTCGACATCGACAAGGTCATGCGAGCCTGTCGAAAGAGCGATGCGCAGGCGGTGCACCCCGGCTATGGCTTTCTCTCCGAGAACGAGTTCTTCGCGCAGGCAGTATTGGATGCGGGCCTTCGTTGGATTGGGCCGGCTCCCCCCGTCATCGCTCGGATGGGCGACAAATTGGCGGCAAAGCGCCTGATGCGCGAAGCGGGCGTTCCCACGCTTGAGGCGGTGGAAATCGCAACGGATACGGATGTGGCGGGCGCCGCCGCACAAATCGGCTACCCGGTGCTGGTCAAGGCCGCGGCCGGTGGCGGTGGCCGCGGCATGCGCGTGGTCGAACGGCAGTCCGACCTCGACGATGCCATTGCCAGCGCTCGGCGCGAGGCCGCCGCCTCCTTTGGCGACGATACCGTCTTCCTGGAAAAGTGGCTGGACAGTGCCCGCCATGTGGAAATTCAAATCATCGGCGACCAGCACGGCAACCTGGTTTATTGCTTCGAGCGGGAATGTTCCATTCAGCGCCGCCATCAAAAGATCATTGAGGAAGCGCCTTCGCCGGCGGTCACACCGGCACTGCGCCAACGCATGGGAGAAGCGGCCATCGCCGCCGCCCGAAGGCTTGGCTACAGTTCCGCTGGAACCGTTGAATTCCTGGTGAGCGGCGGCGAGTTTTGGTTTCTGGAAGTCAATGCCCGCCTGCAGGTCGAACATCCCGTTACCGAGGAAATCATCGGCCATGATCTGGTGCGCGAGCAAATTCGCATCGCCGAGGGCGAGCCGTTGTCCTTCACCCAGGCGAGCCTGAGCCTCAATGGTCACGCCATTGAGGCGCGTCTATACGCCGAAGATCCGGAGCATGGTTTTCTTCCCTCTCCCGGCACCCTGGTAGCCTGGCAACCCTCCACAACCGCTGGGGCGCGCTTCGATTCCGGGGTGGAAAGCGGCAGCCGGATCAGCACGGAATTCGACCCGATGATCGCCAAGGTGATCGTCCATGCTTCTACCCGGCGGGAAGCGGCGGCAAGGTTGGCGCGAGCGCTGGAAACCACACGCATACAGGGGCTGACCACCAACCGTGACTTCCTCGTCTCGGTATTGCGCACACCCGAATATCTCGCCGGCGACACCACAACCGACTTCATTGGTCGGATCAATCCGCCGCAGCGGCGGGCTACAACACTTGAGGAGCGGATCGACGCGGCAGTGGCGGTGGCCTTGGAAGGCCAGGCCCGGCGCCGTGCCAGCGCCAAGGTGATCCGTTCCATTCCGAGCGGCTGGCGCAATTCCACCATGCCCATGGAACGCATCGACTTCCGCATTTATGGGGAGGAACTGCGTATCGAATACCGGGCCCGCCGGGACGGTCAATTTCGCATGCTCGCCGGGAGCAAGGAAATGGTTGTTGGCGTTTGCAACCGCGGTGCCGGACAGATCGACATGGAGATCGATGGTCGCCGCCTCGGATTCGACCTGGACCGGCGCGGCGACACCTGGTTCGCGCACGGCCACAAGGGCGGCCTCGAATTGCGCGAGTTGCCCCGCTACCCTATCGCGGGTCTGGATGATCGCAGCGGTGGACTACAGGCCCCGATGCCCGGTACGGTGCTCGCCACCGAGGTGGGCGTGGGCGACAATGTGGCCAAGGGACAGCTTTTGTTGATTCTGGAAGCCATGAAGATGGAACATCGCATTACCGCGCCACGCGATGGTACCGTTGGCAAACTCTGTGTGGCGGTGGGCGATCAGGTGGAAAACGGGCAACTCCTCGTAACACTGCTGGATTCATGAGATATGAGCGGTACCGAAGCAACCCTGTATGATGTGCGCAACAGCGCCGCCTGGATCAGGCTGAATCGGCCCGAAAATCGCAACGCCCTCTCCGCCAAGCTGGTCACGGAGCTCTACGGGCACATCGCCGCCGCCAACGCGGACGATGACGCCCGCGCCATTGTCATTTCCGGCAACGGCCCCGCATTCTGCGCCGGAGCGGATCTGAAAAGTCCGCCGGGCCAGGCCGCGCCGGGCGGTATGGCGGTGCCCTACCCCGATGTGCTCACCGCCATACTGGAAAGCCCCAAGCCCGTTATCGCCGCTGTCAACGGCGCCGCCTTTGCGGGTGGCCTCGGCCTCGTGGGCGCGGCGGACATCGTCGTCTGCGTGGAAGACGCACCCTTCAGTTTCAGCGAGGTTCGTATCGGCGTGATTCCCGCCGTCATCTCCGTCGTCTGCCTGCGCAAACTCGGCATCCATCAGGGCATGAGGCTGTTTCTAACCGGCGAGAGATTCAACGGCGCGCGGGCGGTGGAAGTCGGGCTGGCGCATAGGGCGGTTCCGGCGGACCGGCTGACAGAAGCGGTTCAAGAGGAAATCGACATGATCGCCCTGGGCGGGCCAAACGCCGTGATGGAATGCAAGAAACTGGTGCGGCGGGTTCCCGAGTGGTCGATTGCGGAAGGATTTGGGGAAACGGTCGAATGGAGCGCGCGCCTATTTGGCGGTGAGGAAGCCGCCGAGGGTATGGCCGCGTTTCGGGAAAAGCGCCGCCCCGCATGGACTCAAGACCACAAGGAGAGGATCCCATGAGCGAAGTGATCCGCATCGGCAACTGCAGCGGCTACTACGGAGACCGCCTCGCCGCCGCCCGGGAAATGGTGGAAGGCGGCCCCATCGATGTGCTCACCGGGGACTACCTCGCCGAGCTGACGATGTCGATTCTCTACAACCAGGCGCAAACCCGGGGGGAGCACCTAGGCTATGTCGGCACCTTCCTGAAACAGGTGCGGGATGTGGCCGCGACCTGTTTCGAGCGGGGCATCAAGATCGTTTCCAACGCCGGCGGCTTGAATCCGAAAGGCATGGCGCGGGAGGTGGAAAAAATACTCCACGAGCAGGGCGTACCGGCCAGGGTCGCCTACATCGACGGCGACGACCTGCTCGGCGACCTGGACAACCTACAAGACCTGGGCGAGGCCTTCACGAATCTCGACACCGGCGCGACGCTCGGGGACGCCGACCAAAAAGTGTTGACCGCAAATATCTATTTCGGTGGCTGGGGCATCAAGGAAGCGCTGGACCGGGACGCGGACATCGTCATCTGCCCACGTGTTACCGATGCCGCCCTAGCTATCGGACCGGCCGCCTGGAAATTCAATTGGCGACGCAACGACTACGATGCGCTGGCCGGCGCATTGGCCGCCGGACATGTCATCGAATGCGGGGCCCAATGCTGCGGCGGCAACTACTCGTTTTTCGAGGAAGTGCCCAGCTTCCGGGATCTGGGCTATCCCATTGCCGAAATCGAGGCGGACGGCAGTTTCACGATCACCAAGCACCCCGGCACCGGCGGCCTGGTATCCGTCGGCACCGTGACCGCTCAATTGCTCTACGAAATCTCCACGGCCGCCTACCAGAACCCGGACGTTGTGGCCCATTTCGACACCCTGTCCATCCGGCAGGCCGGCGAGGACCGCGTACGCGTCAGCGGCTGTCGCGGCAGCAGCCCGCCCCCCACGCACAAGGTCTGCTTCAATACACTCGGCCCCCACAAGCAGAGTGTCGAGGTACTGCTGACGGGCCTCGACATCGAAAAGAAGGCCGAGGTTCACATCGACCAGATCTTCCACAATCTGGGCGGCATGGATCAGTTCGACGATGTGGATGTACAGCTATTGCGCACCGACAAGGAAGACCCCGCCAGTAACGAGGAAGCGCACGCGATTTTACGCATCACCGTGACCACCTCCGACCCGAAAAAGGTGGGTCGGCTGTTCAGCGCCAAGGTCATCGAATTGGGCCTTGCGGCGGTACCGGGCAATGCCGGACTTGGCCGCACCGGTTTCAATGGCGCACCGGCCATCATCCATTGGCCCGCGCTAATCCACAGCGACAAGGTCGCCGAGCGAGTGCATGTGGATGGCGAAAGCACCGAGGTGTTGCCCACGCAACGGCTGGGGTTGGACGAGATCTATTACCAGCAAACCCCCGTCAACATTCCGCCCCGGCCAACCGGCGAGACGGTTCGCATCCCCTTCGGACGCCTGTTCGGAACCCGCTCGGGCGATAAGGGCGGCAATGCCAACTGCGGCGTCTGGGCGCGCGGCGACGCTGCCTACGCCTTCCTGCACGATTATCTCACCGTCGATGAATTCAAGCGTCTGCTTCCGGACATGGCCGCGTTTGCGGTGGAGCGCCATGACATGCCGAACATGAGAGCGATGAATTTTTATATCAGGGGAGTTCTCGGGACAGGCGCCGTTTCCAACAATCGAATTGACAAGCAGGCCAAGTCCCTAGGCGAGTACCTGCGAGCGAAGATGATCGAGGCGCCAATGCAACTGGTGAACCAAGGGAAAGCCTGAACACAGTGAATCCGCACAGCATTTCGTTTCACGCGGCCCGATTGTGGACAATGGCCTCGCGGAGGCCTTCGAGCAAGCCTTCCAAGTGGGCCATGCGATTGTCCAGCCGCGCTTGGCCGTTGCGCAGTTCACCGAGCTCCGCCTCAAGCTTATCCGTCCGCTCCTCGAGCCGGTCCATCCGATCCATCCGCTTCTCAAGCCGACCCATCCGCTCTTCGAGCCGATTCATCCGGGCATCAAGTCGATCTATCCGCCTGTCGAATTGATCCATCCGCCCATTGCATATATCGAGCAACTTCTCTTTACCCGTCATTGCGCTCCTCCATGTGTATCTACGATTATTGCCGCCAAGGTGTCGACGCGACAAGACAACTTAAGCGCCAACACAGAAATGTTTGGGGATTCGTGAGAGAGCGTTGGCCAACGGATCAGGAAGGGTCGCTGCCAAACGCCCCGCCTGTCAGCGTTTCAACTATTGCCTGAAACGAGGCCGCATTACCGACTCCATCGATTTGCCACCAGCAATGCAAGCCGCCTGGGAATCACCCGCCCCGTAAGCAGTGGCCGGATCACCGGTAGGTTCGCTCGGCCAACAAAGGGTTCCCCCGCAACCAAATAGCCGGGTACCTCAATCGCGCCAGATTGCAATGCGCATTGCCGGTGATCCTCCAATTCGGCCTCCGCTCGCGTTTCAAGCCACGCATCAAAGCCTTTCGCCTTCCCGAATCTGCTGCCGAGCTTCCTTCCTGATCTTTTTCTCACCAGCGGGGTCAACGCCCATCTGGTAGAGAATGCGGCGGATATCGTTGCCAATACAGATAAGACAAGACCCACAACCGCTATCGTTCTTGGGAAGTAGCTGAACGCGAACGACAAACCAATCAACACAGCAGCAATGATCACCGGAGGCAGTAGGAACAGATCGAGTAAGAAATACTCGACCGCAACCATGACAAGCATGAGGATCCCAACTGTCCGCAACACCGCAGCCACACCCGTCAATGCCACGACACCCCCTTCATTCGAGTCAGAATAACGTAAGCCACCCGCTCCGAGGTGGCAGCTCTTTTGTCATCTCGGCCCTCTCTGAAGTAAAGGAACCTCTGATTAATCCCATAGTCGGAGCATTCGGTTTAATAAAATCAATAGTTTACGATTAGCCAAATGCTGCTCTATCGACTTGTTCAGACCTTCCTAAAGACTTCCAACTCGGTGAGAACATCGTGCGCTGCTGCCTTCCAGATTTAACTCTGCCAAGATCCCTTGAATCCACTACACCCTTATCCTTGCGATAAACCCACCAACATGTAATTTTGTTGACAAACATATTTTATACGAATACTTTGTTCTCGGGAGCAAATTTAAGGGACTTATATACATAAGTTGACACGCCACTACATGTTGAGAATTTAGCAGCAGGAAACTACCACCTGTTGGGTTCTGTCAACTAATTGATAATTCCCAAATTTAACGCTTGCATATAAATCACCCTCATCCGGGGCAGTGTCCCCGGATACTTGGTAACACGATGCAATCATCCTGGGACAAATCCTACGAACTGAAGGCGGTCGGCCTGCTCGCCATCGGCTTTGGTCTGGTGGGCCTGGATCGATTCATCATCGCTCCGCTCTTCCCGGCCATTGCGGAAGATCTTGGCCTCAACTATCAGGATCTAGGATTGATCTCTGGCGTGCTCGCCTTGACCTGGGGGTTGGCGTCATTGTTCGCGGGCAGGCTCACTGATCGTGTCGGTTATCGCCGTGTTCTCGTGATGTCCGTCATCCTGTTTTCCTCCCTGGTCGCCATGAGTGGGCTCGCCACCGGACTGACCAGTTTGATCGTCATACGCGCCTTGATGGGCTTTGCCGAAGGCGGATTTGTGCCGGCAAGCATCGTGGGGACCATCGACGCATCCAAACCCAGTCGAATAGGCTTGACGGTGGGCATTCAACAAATGGCCGCGTCCCTAGTGGGTTTGGGGTTAGGCTTCATTTCTGCTAACCGCAAGTCTTTTCACAGTCAGCTTCTGCGTCTCTGGGGTGATCGCGATCAACATCGGTCCCCTGATGCACGCTTCGGTACCGGCACACCTAACAGCCACAGCTACCGGCATCGTCGTCGGCATCGGGGAAATAGTTGGCGGTGCCATCGTGCCGGGCATCGCAGGTGGTGTGGCGGAAGCCGCGGGCATAGAAACCATTTTTTACGTATGTGGCACCGCAGCCGCGCTGGGTTACTCATCACGTTATTCGGTATCAAAGAAGCTCGAACCTTGGATAGAACATACTTGGAATACTGATCGTGTAGACAGGGGGAGGGTGTTGGACCCAATGACTGCTTACAATCGAAATTACTAAATCGGAGGAATCCTTTAAGGAATCACCATGAGTTACAAAGAACAAATCCGCAGCGTAAAAGACTACATCCGTCTACCGCTTTGCTATAACCACTGGTACGTAGCAGGCCTTGCCGAAGAATTCGGCCAGGAACCCGTGGCGAAAACGATACTGGAAAGGTCGATTGTGTTCTACCGCACGGAAGCCGGAAAGCTCAACGCCATGCAGAACCGGTGCCTGCATCGATCATTCCCGCTCTCTAACGCCTTTCGCGAAGGCGACAACCTCGTTTGCCGTTACCACGGTATACGCTACGCACCGGATGGATCCATCGCGAAAGTGCCTTGCCAGAACCGGTTGCCGAACCGAAAGCTCCACGTCTATCCGGTGAAGGAGATGGGTCCATTTGCTTTCATCTGGATGGGTAATCCGGCTAAACCGGATTGGGACAAGTTCCCGGACTTACCATTCTTGGAGGATCCCACACACCGAACCCTCCACGAGGCGATGAATATCGAGGGCAGCTATCTGTTGATGCATGAAAATCTGAACGATCTGACGCATTTTGCCTACCTGCACAAAGACAGTTTCAGAATGGGTGATTTCTTTTTCGATTTGCCAACCACCGTTGAGAAGACCGACAAAGGGGTGCACTGCAATCGCATTGATACCGATCAAGAGCGTGCGGTTGTAGCTCTTCCCGCAGAGGCTCAAGCACGTGCCGCCGGTAAGCCCGTTGAGCGGCACGACGGTGGCTCCTGTGTTTCACCCGGCGTTTTTCAAGGTTACGCACCCATATACGTTGGTGCCAAAGATGATCCAGACCGCGAAACCTACCGCCAACACATCATGCATTACTTAACACCCGAAACAGGCACATCCACGCACTACTACTGGTCAGTCACAAACGACTTCTACATCGACGACGACGAATACTACGCGTTTATGCAAGGGCACTTATCAACAGGCTTTGCCGAAGACAAGTGAGGTGGTCCCACTTTTTTGGACAGGTCGCTAAGGTGTACTCCGGTGTCGAGAGGAGACACTGGAATGACCAGGAAGAGGCGCCGTTTCACGGCGGAGTTCAAGAAGCGCGTGGCGCTGGAGGCGCTGCGGGAGCGGGACACGGTGCAGGCGATCGCGGCGCGCTACGAGGTGCACCCGAACCAGGTGAGCGCCTGGAAGCGTCAGGCCGTGGAGGGCCTCGAGGAGGTGTTCTCGCAACCGGGATCGAGGCGCGACGGGGAGCACGAGGCGACGATCCGCAACCTGCACGCGAAGATCGGCGAGCTGACGGTGGAACGGGATTTTTTTCTGCGCGGGTTGGAGCGCTGAGCCGTGCGGAGCGTGCCGCGCTGGTCGACCGCGGCTGCGGGCTGTCGCTGTCCCGGCAGTGCGCGCTGCTGGGCGTGAGCCGTTCGTCGCAGTACTACGAGCCGCTGGGCGAGAGCGCGGACAACCTGGCGCTGATGCGCCGCCTGGACGAACTGCATCTGGAGCACCCGTTCTACGGCAGCCGGCAGATGGCGCGGCACCTGCGCCGCGAAGGCGTAGTCGCCGGACGGCACCGGGTGCGCCGGCTGATGCGGCTGATGGGCATGGAGGCGGTTTACCGGAAGCCGCGCACCAGCGTGGCCAACCCGGAGCACCGCGTGTACCCATACCTGCTGCGCGATCTGGTGATCGACCGCCCGGACCAGGTGTGGTGCGCCGACATCACCTACGTTCCTGTTGCGCGGGGCTTTTTCTACCTGGTGGCCGTGATGGACTGGGCCAGCCGCCACGTCCTGTCGTGGCGGCTGTCGAACACCATGGACAGTGCCTTCTGTGTCGAGGCGCTGGATGCGGCGCTGCGCTACGGCACCCCGCAGATCTTCAACACGGACCAGGGCGCGCAGTTCACCAGCACCGCGTTCACCGACAGGGTGCGCGCCGCTGGCGCGCTCTGTTCCATGGACGGCCGCGGTCGCTACCTCGACAACATCTTCATCGAGCGGTTGTGGCGCTCGCTGAAGTACGAGGCCGTGTACCTGCACGAGCTGGCGGATGGCCGCGACGCCGAGCGCGTCATCGGTTCTTGGTTCAGCTTCTATGGCGAACTGCGTCCGCATTCGTCGCTGGGCGGCCGGACGCCCGGCGATGTCTACCGGGGCACCTTGGGAGAGGCCGCGTGAACCAGCCGGGGAACATGCGTGCCGGGAACGCCACGGCCCTCGCCGCGTCAAGCCGCTACGCGGCTGCTCCACTGCGTTGCGCCCCTTCGGGTGACACGGCGAGTGCCGCGGCGCATTGGTTAGCGACGACCGGAAGGGTACTTCCGGTCGTCACCGACCGGCTCTTCACAACGACGGCCGCAGCCGCGTCGACGATGCCGTTGACATCGTCCCGCCGGGTCGGCACGTTCTATTCACCGAGGGCTCAGAACCACTCGGAGTACACCTTATTCTCGCCCTCGGACTGTCCAACGAACCAGGACCACCTCAAAGTGGGCCTGTGAAGAAATGCAGCGCCTTCTGGACGATGACCAAATCGACTACAAGGAAATGGTCATCGCCGGTGATCAGGCGGGCATGTTGTTTCGCGGCGTGATGCTTAAATGGGTACTTGAAGAATACGTCGACTAGGGTCTGTTAACAGGCCCTAGGAAATTCAATGCCGTGAGGGCACAGATCCGCTATCCGCTGTCATTGCGACAGAGCCCGCCGGCATTCGATTTGGCCTGAACTGACCCGAAAAGGGGCACGTGATGCAACTTGCGGTGAAGTCGGGTGCCGACATGAGAATTGCCGCCAAAAACGCAAACTTGCTGACAGCGCAGCGCATCACCGTCGTAATTTGCCGCTTTTTCGAGGCTAAGGAACCTCTGATTAATCCTGTAGTCGGGGCATCCGGTTTAATAAAATCAATAGCTTACGAGTGGCTAAATGCTGCTCTATCGAATTGTTCAGACCTTCCCTGAGCAGAATGGGCCAGGTTACTTTGGAATCACCCGCCCCGTAAGCAGTTGCCGGATCACCGGCAGATTCGCGCGGCCAACAAAGGGTTCCCCGGCAACCAGATAGCCGGGTACCTCAACCGCGCCCGATTGCAACGCGAATTGCCGGTGATCCTCCAACTCGGCCTCAGCTCGCGTTTCAAGCCACGCATCAAAGCCTTCGGTCCGCCCACCCGCGATGCCAAGGCACTTGACCACAGCCCGCCAGTCGCAAGGGTCCATCCCCCCGTCCCAAACACCCTCGAACACCAGTTGAACATAGGCATCGCATTCGACTGCGGAAGCGCCGTGACAGCGACGCAGCCAAGCAAGGCCCGCGTGCGCGGCGAACGCTTCCTTCGCCGTATCGGGATAGACGAGCTTAATGCCCTGCCGCTCGGCATAGAATCGCTCTTCACCGCGACGATAGGTCGACCGGATGTGCGCGTGCTGTGTGCCCCGAGATTGGGGGCCAGGTTCCAGCTTGGGTTTGGGTTTGCGGGAAAAGGGACGCCAGTCGAGCGCCGCGCCCGTCTCGCGAGCCATGTGTTGGGTGGGGGCCAACGCAAGCCGGCTATTGGCGCTGTTGAAGTCGATGAACACGATCAATTCCATGCCGGCTCGTACCTCGCGGTCACCAGGTTTCGTAGGCCACATCCGGTGCCGCCCCGTCGCATCCCCGCAAACACCAACGCACGGCGGGCAGGTGTTCCCGGCCAAAGAAAAGGTGCGAGCCCACCACATAGGTCGGCACACCGAAAACGCCAGCGGGATGCAGGCTGTCCTGCAGGCCGTCATGCAGCGCCCGCCCCTCGCCAACAAGGTAGTCGCGGAAGCCCGCCCGTGGCGCACCGGCCCCTTCGAGCATGGTCTCAATCACTTCCGGATTCTCGATATCGAGTTCCCGCCGCCAGAATTTTTCGTAGACGTTGAAGAAATAGCGCTTGAGCACCTCGCGCCCGTGCGCCTTCGCCCATAGCAAGCCTATCGCGGCAAGGGACGAATCCCAGATCTTGACCGTCCCCTTGAGAACCAGACCCCGCTGGCGGGCGGTGCGCTTGGTGTCCCGGTAGGCGTATTTGACCAGGCTCCATTGGTTCGTTGACCGTTTGTTCTCCACCACCTTGCCCCTGTTGTCGACCCGGGCGCGGCCGAGAAAACTGGGGATGTCGAGGGTCAACGGCCGCCAGTCGATCTCAATGCCGAATTCGTCCTCAAGCCGATAGGTGGGCTCCAACGCCATGTAGGCGTAGGGGCTCTTGAAGTCCATGTAGACGATCAAGGGGAAATCCGAGCGCAGCGGTTGCGAAATTTCCATAGATTGCACCTCGATCCGTTGATTACCAAAGCAAGCCGATTCGCCACGCACGACTCACTTCCGCGCCTCGGCCACCCGCTTCTCGCCTTCCTGAATCTGCTGCCGGGCCTCCTTCCCGATCTTTTTCTCACCGGCGGGGTCAACGCCCATCTGGTGGAGAATGCGGGAGTTCGCATGGCCCAGGTGGTGCAAGCCAAAGGCGGAGTGGATGGCGTTGTACATGCCCTGGGCATCGAGCGACTGGTTGACGGCCAGCTTGGCCAGCTTCAACCCGAACGGCGGTTGGCGGGCGATGCGACAAGCCAGGTCAAGGGTAAAGCTGTCGAGCTCCTCCCTCGGCACCACATGATTGACCATGCCGAGTTCCTTGCCCTCCTGGGCGCTGATGGCACCGCCGGTAAACAGCATCTCCTTGGCCTTGCGGTGCCCGAGCTCCCAGGCATGCACGAAGTATTCGTGGCCGTTGACGCCAAAAGCCAGCACCGGGTCGGAGAACTGGGCGTCTTCGGAGGCAACGATCAGATCGAACGGCCAAACCAACATCAAACCGCCGGCGATCGCCTTGCCCTGCACCTGGGCGATGGTCGGCTTCGGCATATTGCGCCACCGCCAGCAAAAACCGATGAAGATTTCCTGCTCCATGGCCATGTGGCCCTCCTGGCCCGGCCGGTCATAGCCGCCGACCCCCATGATCGGCGGGGTGAAATCGCCGATGCGGCTGCGGTCTTTCATGTGGTGACCGGACGAGAAGTGCGGCCCATCGGCACCGATGATCACGGCCCGGATCGCATCATCGTGCATGGCGAGATTGAGCGCCCGGTCAATCTCGTAGAGCATCTGCTTGTCTTGGGCGTTGCGGGTATCGGCGCGGGCGAGCATGATGCGGGCCACGCGCTCGGCGGGTTGTTCGTAGCGTATCTGTTCGAAGTCGGTGGTGGATTGCATGGCGCCCTCCCGGCATTGTCCAAAAGCGGTGTGTGGTGTCCCCATAGTTCTACAGCAATTTTGGCCGTACAGAAAGGCACTGCTCGGTTCACACAAATGTGGAACTGCTACACCACCTTGATTACAGATCGTGGCGCGGTCTGAATTTCCGGCGATTGCGAACAGCAACGGCTCATGGTTTAGTTCACCGCATGACGGCGATGGAGGCAGGCAGCCGATGAAATTTGTTTTGCGCGTCCTGGGCGGCATCCTGCTGGCGGTGGGGGTGCTGGCCGCGGCTGTGCTGATCGCCGCTCGCTTTGCCGATGGCCCCTGGGGAATGGTGGCGGGCGGCCCATTCACAACCGGCGAAGTCTATGTGGGGCGGGAGCCGGACTGGTCTTTTGTTGCGGATATCCCCACCGTCGAATTGCAGAGCGTTGAGCCGGCAAGATCGCGCACCACTTGGATTGTGCATCATGATGGCCGCGCCTTTATACCCTGTGGTTACCTGGACTCCCTTTGGGGCCGGATTTGGAAGCAATGGCCAATCGAGGCGGAGCGGGACGGCCGCGCAATCGTCCGCATCGACGGTGTGCTCTACGAGCGTTATCTGGTGCGTGTCGGGGACGCGGCGACCATCCGGGCTGTCGCACAGAAAGTCATCCGCAAGTATCTGGGCGATTCCGGCGACGATATACCCGATGAGCCAGCGGGACTTTGGGTCTTCGAATTGGCGCCCAGAGCCTGAAAGTGCACCGCTTATAGACTCGATCAAACCAGCCAGCGCCGCTGATGCGGTGCTGTGCATCGGCGTTACCATCCTGCTGCTCGGCCTGTCGGTGGCTCTCTACGGCAGCGAATCCTCCGCCGGCCCCAATCAAATCGCGCTCATCTGCGGGGCGGCGCTCGCCACCGGCATCGGCATAAACAATGGCCATGGCTGGAAGGCCATCGAACAAACCATCGTCGGCGGTATTGCCGCCGCCATGCCGGCGGTCATGATTCTGTTCACCGTGGGTAGCCTGATCGGTGCCTGGATGCTCTCCGGCACGGTGCCGACGATGATCTATTACGGCTTGCTGCTGCTTGACCCGGCGGTTTTCTACGCGGCCTGTTGCCTGCTCTGCGCCATAGTGGCTCTTTCCATCGGCAGTTCCTGGACCGTGGCGGGCACCCTGGGTATAGCGCTTATCGGCACGGCATTGGGCATGGGTCTTTCGGCCGCCATCACGGCCGGCGCAATCATCAGCGGCGCCTATTTCGGGGACAAGATGTCGCCGCTGTCGGATACCACCAATCTGGCGCCCGCGGTCACCGGCATCGACATTTTCACGCACATTCGCCACATGACCTGGACGACGGCACCGAGCCTGCTCATCGCCCTGACAGTTTTCGTCCTCATAGGAATGGGCGACTCCCAAGCCCAATCGGCAAGCGCTCTGGACCTGACCATGGCGCATCTGCAAGCAAACTTCGAGATCAATCTCCTTTTACTGGCACCGGTGTTGCTCGTCGTCTTCATGGCCGCCCGCAAGGTTCCCGCGGTGGCGACCATTTTGACCGGTGCCTTGGCGGGTATCGTTCTTGCCCTATTTCTTCAGCCGGATGCGGTGCGCGGCATGGGTATGGTTGATGGCAAGGACGGAGCACTGGCCCAATTTCGCGGGGTCTGGACGGTCCTTTTCGATGGCTACACCGCCAATACGGGAGATGACGATCTCGATGCCCTACTCTCCCGGGGCGGCATGAGTTCCATGCTCACCACGGTCTGGCTCATCCTGACGGCAATGGCATTCGGGTCCGCCATGGAAAAGGCTGGAATCCTCACCGTCCTGGTCCAAAGCCTGGTGCGAGCGAGCCGCAACACGGGCGGCCTGGTCGCCACCACCGCCGGCACCTGCCTGGGGCTGAACACGCTCACGGCGGACCAATACATTGCCATCGTGCTGCCTGGGCGCATGTTCAAGGCGGAGTACCGAAAGCGCGGCCTGCACGAGAAAAATCTGGCCCGGGTGCTTGAAGACAGCGGCACCATCACATCGCCGCTGGTACCCTGGAATACCTGTGGCGCCTATATGGCCGCGACCCTCGGCGTAGCGACGCTCGCCTATCTGCCGTTCTGCTTCTTCAACCTGATCAATCCGCTGGTGTCGATGCTCTACGGATTCACCGGCTTTAAAATCGAACGAGCCTCCGCCATTTCACCGACCGGGTGCCGACCCTTGGGGAGCGGAGCGCCGCGATAGCGGTGAACTGATGACGATTGACGGTTCTACTGTCGATTATCATAATAATCAGCAACAAGGTAGCTGATTGTTTTCTGTGACCCAGCCCGACATCCCACGGCTTTTAAACATTTCCGAGGTGCTGGAGCGCAAGTCCTGCTTCCTGTTCGGGCCCCGTCAGACGGGCAAATCCACGCTGATCCGCCAGCAGCTCGCCGACTGCCCCGTTTACGATCTGCTCGACCAAAGTCTGTATCTGCGCCTGTCGCGCAATCCCGCCCTGATCCGGGAAGCGCTGACGCCGGGAACATCGCTTGTGATCATCGACGAAATCCAGAAGCTGCCGGAACTGCTGAACGAAGTCCAAATCATGATCGAGCGCCACGGGATGCGGTTCCTGCTCACCGGCTCGAGCGCCCGCAGCCTAAGGCGCAAGGGTGTGAACCTGCTTGGCGGCCGGGCTCGGTCGCGGGCGCTGCACCCGTTCACCCGGGCGGAGTTGGGGACACGCTTCGACCTGCGCCGCGCCCTGGAATACGGCCTGCTGCCACCCATCTATTTTTCCGATGCGCCCGACGAAGATTTGGCGGCCTACGCCGGCGACTATCTCAAGGAGGAGGTCGCGGCGGAAGCAACGGTGCGCAATGTCGGCGCGTTCAGCCGCTTTCTGAGCGCCGCCGCCCTAGCCCACGGGCGCATGATCAACTTCGCCAGCTTCGCCAACGACGCCCAGGTGCCCGCTTCAACCGCACGGGCCTACTACGACATTCTCAAGGACACCTTCATCGCCCACGAGGTGCCGGCGGTCACCGAGACCCGCAAGCGCAAGGCGGTGTCCACCTCAAAGTACTATCTGTTCGACATCGGCTTGGCGCGGCATCTGCAGGGCCGCCGAGGGCTGGCGCCGGGCACGCCGGAATACGGGGAAGCCTTCGAGAGTCTCATGCATCAGGAAATCACCGCCTACTGCAGCTACCACCGGCACGACCCGCCTAGCTACTGGCGGTCCAAGTCCGGGTTCGAGGTGGACTTCGTGTTTCAAGACATAGCCGTCGAAGTCAAAGCCAAGGCCAACATCGGCACCCGTGATCTGCGCGGCCTATCCGCGCTCAAGGAGGAGGGCATCACCAAGCGCCACCTGCTGGTGTGCATGGAACCCATGCGCCGCTTCGTGGAGGGCATCGAAGTAACGCCTTGGGAGGGGTTCCTGGATGCGCTGCGGCATGGCCGGCTGACAAATTGAATTGTGACAATTTGAAGATTGAATCTGCAAAGTGTCAATAACACCGTCCGTTGAATACCCCAGTCTTTTGCTGCATGTGGAAGAACAACTGGCCGCGGCGACCGGCACCGGGCCGAGCTACCTGATCGTCGATGAAGTCACCCACATTCGCGATTGGGACAAGACCGTCAAGATGGCGGGTTGAGGCTAGAGCTACCAAGTGGGCGCCTGTCCCACTAGGCTCTTACCTTCTTGTGCCTGCGAAAATCTGAGTCGTATCGATCCATGTTTTCTGTAGCCATGGTGCAGCGACTCAATTTCCTCCAATTCGGGTAGTATGCCAATGCGCCTCCTCTTTACAGCGAAGCACTTGCCGCCAATGTATCTATCTTCCTCATGAGCCCTATGCCTGACTGCGAACGTTTCTTCAACACCGCCGGTCCCATCCGGGCGGAGATGCACTATTACCTGCCGCCTCTAGAGCGCCTGGACCTGGACATGGTGCTGGCCCTGCTCCGGCAGCAAAAGTACTTCGTGCTGCACGCCCCGCGCCAGACCGGCAAGACCTCGGTGCTGCTGGCCCTGCGTGACCTTCTGAACGCCGAAGGCCACCATCGCTGCGTGTACGTGAACATCGAGGTCGGGCAGGCGGCACGCGAGGATTTGGAGCGCGCCATGCGTGCCGTCCTCGGCGAGTTGGCGGCAGAAGCCAGGGAAACACTTCGGGATAGATTCGTAGAAAGGATCTGGCCAAGCATCCTACAACGCAATGGACCGGACGGAGCCCTGCGCGAAGTGCTGGGTCGCTGGGCTGCGGCGGACACGAAGCCGCTGGTACTGCTCATTGACGAGGTAGATGCGCTGGTGGGCGACACCCTGGTATCGGTGCTGCGTCAATTGCGGACCGGGTACGCGCATCGTCCACGACATTTCCCGCAAAGCGTAGTCCTGTGCGGGGTGCGTGATGTGCGCGACTACCGCATTCACGCCAGTTCGGAGAAGGCCATCATCACCGGCGGCAGCGCCTTCAACATCAACGCCAAGTCTCTGCGTCTGGGCGACTTCTCCGAGCAAGACATGAACACCCTGCTCGACCAGCACACGGCAGCCACCGGCCAGGCGTTCACCGACGAAGCGCGACATGCGCTATGGGACTTGACCCAAGGTCAGCCTTGGCTGGTGAACGCCCTGGCCTACGAGACCTGCTTCGAGCACAAGGCCGGTCGCGACCGCAGCCGTGCAGTGACCGAGGCGGCGATGCAGGCGGCGTGCGAGGCCCTCATTCAGCGACGCGAGACGCATCTGGACCAGCTCGCCGACAAGCTCCGGGAGGAGCGAGTGCGGCGAGTGGTCGAACCACTGCTCAGCGGTGCTCCGCCGACAGGCGGCATGGTGGATGAGCATGTCGACTATGTGCGCGACCTGGGTCTGATCGCCCGGGACAACCCGGTGCGCATCGCCAATCCCATCTATCGCGAAGTGGTGCCGCGCCAGCTCACTTTCGCCGACCAAGGCTTCATCGCGCATGAGCCGGCCTGGTACATCGGTGCGGATGGCCGGCTGCGGACCGACAAGCTGATGAGGGCGTTCCAGCAGTTCTTCCGCGAGCACTCGGAGCACTGGGTGGCGCGATTCCAGTACCGGGAGGCAGGTCCACAACTCCTGTTGCAGGCATTCCTGCAGCGCATCGTGAACAGCGGCGGGCGCATTGAGCGCGAGTACGGTCTGGGGAGGATGCGCACCGACCTGCTGATTCTTTGGCCGGTTGCGGACGAAGCGGAAGGCGAGGACTGCACAACGCAGCGGGTCGTGATCGAGTGCAAGGTGCTCCACGGGAGCCTGAAGCGCACCATCCGTGAGGGCCTCGAGCAGACGCGGGCCTACATGGATAGGTGTGGGGCAACCCAGGGGCACTTGGTGGTGTTCGACCGTTCGGCGGAGCGTTCCTGGAAGGAGAAGCTGTTCCGCCGTGAGGAGTCGGGCGGTGCGCCGGTGACCGTGTGGGGAATGTAGATGCTCCCAATAGCGGTCTAGAAGTAGGCGCCAAGTTGTCCGCTCGCTGCTCTTTGGATGTCCGGCAGGGCCACATTTCCATGCTGGCGTGATGATGGATCCGTGAAATCCGGTTCCCACCCCAACAACGGCCACTCGCTTGCCTATTCTCCCGACTCGCTCCGTAGATATCTTTGGAAAGAAAATTAGGCTGGCCGCCTCACCCGCCGCAATACCGAACGGTCAAGCCGGCTGTGTCGCTCGTCGCAACACATCCGAGTAGCCGTGGGAAAGGCACCGCTGCGGCCCGAAGTAGCCGCGGGTTCTCAGCAAGCGATGGAAGGCCGGCAAGCGGTAGCAGGGAATGCCGGCGTGAAGATGATGCTCCAGGTGATAGTTCACGAAGTTGGGGCCGATTAATAACCGTTCCCACCAAGCGACCAAGGTGGTACAGGTGTTGTCCCGCGGATCGGCACTCAAGCGGTCGATGGCGACCCCATGCTCGCTCATGAAGCGGATGCGCACCACAATCTGGTAGACGAACACATAGGCGACCCACCAAAGTAGATAGGTCCAGGCAATGCCCGCCATCGCCAACGACCCCAATAGGACCGCATGGCTCAGGAAAAACGGGGCGTTTCTCCGGGGCTGGAGCTTGCGAAATTGTTGGCGAACATCCTTGAAGCCGGTCTGCCCCGTGCAATCGCGAATCAGCTTGCGGCGCATGCTGTCGCGGGTGGCCGGATAGGCGTTGGCAAGGACGAGGTCCGGATCCTGTTCCGTGCCCGCGTGCCGATGATGCTGCAGGTGATAGTGGCGGTAGCGAACGAGCGATGCGTTGAGCAAACCGCCGAACAACCAGGTACCGACCCCATCGTTCATGCGGCCGCTCGAAAAGAAGGCTCGGTGCGCACAGTCGTGGTATAGCACCGCCAACCCGAGTTGCCGCCCGCCAAGCAGCAGCACGGCAACGAGAACGGTAAGCGGGTTGAGCCACAGCCCCGGAAGCGCGAAGGCCATCGCTATAAGGGACAGATTGCATGCGACCACCCAAAGGGCGCGCCAATTGGACCGCTCAAGGAAGCAGCGCAACTCCTCCGCGGTCAGTCTATCCGCAACGCTCGGCGGGACGGTCGGATGCTTCTCCATGCGGCAATATTACCGCAAATTCTCGAGCCGTACCCGGTGTTGTATCAACAATTCCCGCTAACGACGCGTGATTATTCGTTTGGGTCCAAATACCAAGCGAAATGGACCATTCAGGCATTAGTCGGGCATCTCTTTTGGCTCATTGCCGTGCTTAGCGGGAGTCGAACTGCGACACAACCGGCCACAGGACTGATCAGACGCTCCCTAATAGACAACGACGGAGCGGATGCTCTCCCCGGAATGCATCAGGTCGAACGCGCTATTGATGTCCGCAAGGGGCATCCTGTGGGTGATCAGGTCGTCGATATTAATCTTGCCGTCCATATACCAATCGACGATGCGCGGCACATCCGTGCGCCCCTTGGCGCCACCAAAAGCGGTACCGCGCCATACCCGGCCGGTCACCAACTGAAACGGTCGGGTGCTGATTTCCTGCCCGGCGCCCGCCACACCGATAATGACACTCTCGCCCCAACCCTTGTGACAGCATTCGAGCGCCTGGCGCATCACCTCGACATTACCGATGCATTCAAAGGAATAGTCCACACCGCCGTCGGTGAGGTCGACGATCGCCTCGACCACATCGTCCACATCCCTGGGATTGATGAAGTCGGTCATACCGAATCTCTCGGCGAGTTCCCGCTTGGCCGGATTGACATCCACGCCGATGATGCGGTCCGCGCCCACCAAGCGCGCGCCCTGGATGACGTTGAGGCCGATGCCGCCAAGCCCGAAAACCGCCACATCGGCACCCGGTTCCACTTTCGCCGTGTTGATGACCGCACCGAGGCCGGTGGTTACCCCGCAACCGATGTAGCAGACCTTGTCGAAGGGCGCATCCTTGCGAATCTTCGCCACGGCGATTTCCGGCAACACCGTGTAGTTGGAAAAGGTGGATGTGCCCATGTAGTGAAAAAGTGTCTCGCCGTTCAGCGAGAAGCGGCTCGTGCCGTCGGGCATCAGCCCCTGGCCCTGGGTCGCGCGGATGGCACCGCACAGGTTGGTTTTGCCCGAAAGACAGAATTTGCACTGCCGACATTCGGGCGTGTACAGGGGAATGACATGATCGCCCGCCTCCAGGGATGTGACCCCCGTGCCCACATCAACAACCACGCCCGCCCCTTCGTGCCCCATGATGGCGGGGAACAGCCCCTCCGGGTCGGCCCCGGACAGGGTGTAGGCGTCGGTGTGGCAGATGCCGGTGGCCTTGACCTCCACCATGACCTCGCCGGCGCGGGGGCCGTCGAGCTGTACGTTTTCGATGGCTAGGGGTTCACCGGCGGCGAAGGCTACGGCGGCTTTGGATTCCATGGCGTGTCTCCCGAATCGTCCGCGACCCTAAGCGGCCCGCACTCCCTTGTCGAGCCGCTCAGCAACGGCGGATGAACAATAGCATAGCGCCACGGTAATCTCGGTAAAGGCCCGCATGTGGATGGCAACCCAAGGAATTTCGGCGGCGGGATGTCAATCCCCTATCCTAAGCTCGGCCGTTATTGAAAATCGAGGTCGAAGAGACGGGAAAATTCGCAGCGCCACGTTCGTCCATCGCGATGATGATTTGCCACGCATCATTAGTGAAACGGTCGCAAGTCCAAACCTCTCCAAAAACCGAACAACCTCCAAGGGTGAGAAAATCCGAAAGTGTCCCATATGACCGAGTGTTTCAAGTTTTTGGTACTCATGAAAAAGGTCTGGGGCGGGGCGAAAACGTCGTGGGTTAAGATTGGGCGTTGATAGCAATAGCAACCCTTTTGGCTTCAGGACACGGGTGATTTCCTGAACAGCGAACAGGGGGTTCAGGCGAAGATGCTCTATAACTTCATTAAATATAACGACATCGAATGCGTTATCCCGGAATGGAAGGGGTTCCTGTTCAATATCCGCTTGTTCAATTAAGAGGCCCTCGCGCTCAATAGTCTCAGCAAAACGGGCAGGCATAATATCCACACCGGAAACATCGTGACCGAGTTCTTGCAACGCAATGGTAAGAATCGGCGGAATGCACCCAATTTCGAGTATGCGGTCTTCCGCTCGACACGTAGAGCGGACGTGATCCAAATCATGGGCGATCCGTTCCGATTGGGTAAAGCAGTAGTGCATTGACCATTGAGCAAGCCGACAATCCTTGGGGCTGGTGATCTTCTTGACCGCTTGCTGAATAAGGTTGCGGGATTTGGGCGGATCCCATGCCTCGGACATGCGCCGAAAGGTGGGCCATAAATTCACAAAATAAGCATCCAGAGAACAAGGAGGACCGTTACTATAGGGACTTATATACATGGGTTGACATACCACTATATGTTGAGGATTTAGCGGCTGAAAACTACCACATGTCGGCTTCTATCAACCCATCGATATAATTCCCAATTAATAAAATCAATAGCCTACGATTATCTCAACGCTGCCCTATCGAATTGTTCAGACCATCATTAGGCGAATAGCGCCGGCAGCCGTTGATCGTCGGTTTGTATGAGCTTGTCCACCCAGCCGTGGAAGCACTGGCCGCCGCCCTCGTTGCGCCCGAACATAACGTGCGGCATGGCGCCGGTTAACAATGCCTTCTGCTGCCTGAGGCCGGTGGCGTAGTCCTCCTCCCTGACCACGTATTCCAGGAACTTGAACTGTTCGTGGGCCTCTTTGCACATCTTTTCGTCGGTGGGTGCCTGCTCCATCAGGTAGTTCTGTACCGTATAGGATTCGAGCGGCGTCTCGCCGGGGAAGAGTTGGGAAATCATCACGCTGCGTCCGCCACCGGCGAAACCGGCGATGGAGACGTGCGGAAAAATCGTCCAGACACCCGACATCAGGTGGGCATCCCCCACATCTTCAAGGCTGTCGTAGTCCGCCAGCGATAGGTCGGGAGAGTGCACCCGCTGATGCGGCCCCCAAGCGTAGTAGAGGGCCTGGTTGCGCATATCCGCGCCGAAGGTTTCCCGGTGCAGGATGGGCAGGTGGTAGAGGTCGAGGTAGCCGTCGTAGGCGATCTTCCAGTTTGGCCCCCTAAGCACCCGGCTTTCGAAGAAGTGCCAGTTCTTAAAGTTGAAATGCTCAAGCATCTCGTCGTAGCCGGAAAGAAAATCGTCGATGTCGAGGGTCGCGTTCGGGTTGAGATGCACCCAAATCAACCCGGCCCGCTCCGCCGCCGCCAGCTCGACCAGACTGTGGCGGGAGCGCTCCACCGTGCCGAAATCCTTCTCGGAGAACACGCCGGTCAGCGCACCTTTTTGATCGTAGGACCAGGCATGGTAGGGGCAGGTGAAACGTTTCGTGTTGCCCGTGCCGACCCCCATGATCTGCGCGCCCCGATGCCGGCACATGTTGACGAATGCGCGCACCTTGCCGTCCTCGCCCCGGGCAATGAGCACCGGGGTGTCCACCGCGTCCATTGCCTTGTAGTCGCCGGGGTTGGGCAGTTCCGCCGTCATGGCCAGCATGAGGGGAACGCGCTTGAAGACAAGGTCCATCTCCAGCCGCCAGCGCTCCTTGTCGCAATAGTGGTGCGCGGGCTCCCTATGGATCGCCTCGGCCTGTTCGATGGTGCCGGCCTGGGCATGGGCCAGGCTTTGCCGGGCCATTTCGATCAACTTTGTGCGGCTCACTGGTACCTCCCGTTTGCAGGCGGGAAATTATATGGCAGATCGGTCGGCGACATGCTGCCCAAGATGCGGATGTCGAGTCAACCATTTGGGTCCAATGCGTAGATTCAGATATATGTGAGACTAAGCCGGATCCTCGGGGGCATTCCCTCTTAATCGCATATCCCCAAACCCGTACAACTGTTGACAAGTCCGCTTCGGCCACTTTAAGGTCTTTAATCGCGACAGTTCACGCAGTGAACCCGAGCCGGGTTACCTGCTGAATACAATAGCCCTTGACCCGGTCAGGAGTAGCTACCTGTCCCGGCGAATAGGCGGGAACGTCTGATTTTATTAAAGGGAATTATATCGATGGGTTGATAGAAGCCGACATGTGGTAGTTTTCAGCCGCTAAATCCTCAACATCTAAATCCTCAACATATAGTGGTATGTCAACCCGTGTATATAAGTCCCTATTAATTCGGGTGTCGCGACTACAGAATTAATCAGAGGTTCCCCAACCGGAAGCGCCTACCTGCTGTCTTGATACCGCCGCATACGGGGGGTGTCGCCGATGACACGCGCGATGTCCGCGCCGGCGCGCTTCAGTTGCCGATCATCGGGGCGCTTGCGCAGCGCAAGATCGATAACCTCAAGGGCCTTGGCGGATTCGCCTTGCGAGTGCAGCGCCACCGCGTAGGTGTAGGCGTAGCGGGGATTCCACGGCGCGAGTTCCACGGCGGCGGCCAATAGCGGCAGCGCTTCGGCATCACGGTTTTGACGCACCAGCCAGAATGCGCGAGCCAGTTTCACCTCCGGTGCGTCGGGTGCCGCCACCAACGCCCGCTCCAGCAGTTCACCGCCGGAGCCGTCCCTGCCCGTGGCGCGGTGGAGGTCGGCCAGATTCACCAGCGCCGGCACCCAATCGGGAGAGAGCGAGAGCGCGGTTTCCAAAGCGGCTTCAGCGCTGTCCGGGTTGCCGGTGGCCATGAACACCCGCGCCATGTTGGTTTGCGCCTCGGGCCGGTCGGCATTGAAACGCTGGGTGGCCAGGTATTCATCCAGCGCCTGCAACAGCCGCTTGCGGTCGGCACCGGAAAGTGCCGCAAGGGCAGCCGCAAGCAAACTGGCCGCTTCGCCGCGCACCGCGCGATAGGGGTCATCCAACAAATGCTCGGCGTATCGCCACAAGCTTGCCCGGTCAAAGCGCACCGCGCCGCGCAGGGCACCGATGCGCACCAGGGCATCCGGGTCGCGCAAACCGCGCTCAAGCGCCAAAGCCGTGTCCCCATCGTCGTAGGCCGCCATGAGAGACAATGCGGTGCCCCGCACAATGCCCGCCTGCGTCGGGTCTCCGCCCAGCGTCGCCAGCGCCGCCGCAATGCTTGGCCCGCCACGCCGAGCGTCGGTCGTGGGTAGCGGGTGGGAATCCATCCGTCCTATTTCGGCGGTCGCACTACCCGCTACACCGCGACGGGCGTCGGCCAGCACCGTGGCGAAGTGCGCGTCTTGCGGTGCGCCAAACCGTCGCTCAAGCACATCCCGGGCCCACTCGGCGCTGCGCTCGTCGTGACAGTGGTTGCAGGTATTCGGCACAGCCGCCGAAAGGGTTAGATCGGGCCTGGGAATACGAAAACTGTGGTCGCTGCGACGATCAACCATCATGTAGGTGCGCTCGGGCATATGACAGGAGACGCACTCTGAGCCGGCGCTAAGCGGTTCGTGTCCGTGGTGCTCCTTCCTGTCGTAGGCGGAGCGCCTGAGCGTCGGGAAATCGGGGTTGCCGGCTTCGTTGTGGCAGCCTGTGCAGAGTGCGTTGCCCTGCGCGCGCAGGCCCAGGGAGTGCGGCTCGTGACAGTGCCCACAGGTTACACCCCGAGCGTGCATCCGGCTCTGCAGGAAGGATCCGTAAACATAGACCTCGTCGAGAATTTGCCCGTCCGCCTCGTACAGGCCCGGATCGAGCAGCGCCGGCCGATAGTAGTCCAAGAACGGCTGATCGGGTGTGAACCCATCGGCGAGTTGCTCGCGGCGGCTGTGGCAGGGTGCGCAGCTATTGATCTGCTCCGTCTGGGAGCGCAGAGCCAAGATAAAGGGAGGCTCAGCAAAGCTGGAGGTGGCTGGTGTTCGTTCGTCGGCTGGCCGGTAACGACGATCCACTGGTGATTTGGACAAGCCGGCTGCGGCCGGGGAGCGCCCATCGATTGGCTGGTGCCGACGATCCACCAATAACTCGGACAAGCCGCCTGAGACAGTGGGTTGTTCATCGACTGGCTGGTACCACCGACCCGTCGGTGATCCGGGCAAACCAGCGGCGGCCGGGGAAGCCTCACCTGTCGTCGGGACCGCTGGCCCCGGCCCGCCACCGCGACCGGCCCCCCTAGCTGCCGCCGGAATTCCCATTTCTGGATTCGCCGCCCAAGCAACATGTCTGGAAGCCGGACCGTGGCAAGCCTCGCAACCCACCGACACCTCCGCAAACTCGGTTTGATAGGTTCGGGTCCGCGCATCGTAGCCTTTGCGCACGGCGGTGGAGTGGCAATCCGCGCACATGAAATTCCAGTTGTGGGCCAAGCCGGTCCAGTGCAACGGGTCGCCGTAGCCGAGCCCATGCTCGGGTTGCAGATGAAACCACCACCGATCCTCCGTATCCCAAGCGACGGTGAACGCCTGCAGCCGTCCGCCGGGCGACTCGAGCAGCAACTGCTGCAGCGGCTCGACGCCAAAGGTGTAGCGCACCGCAAACTCGGTCGATGCTCCGCTCGCGTCAGGGGTCCGCACCAAGAAACGGTTGCCCCGCTGGCTGAAGTGGGAAGCCACGCCGTCCTGAACAAAGGCCGTATCGGTGAAGTCCCCCGCCACCGAGCCACCCGCCGCGGGCAGCATCGAGCGCTGATGGTGCGAGCCGTGCCAAGCACCATGAGCCTCGCCATGACAGGCCGCGCAGGCGGCGGAACCAACGTAACGGGGCTCTTCCGCAAACGGTCGGCTGTTGTCGGTGCCTGGGAGTTCGCCACAGCCCAACAGCGGGCAAACAAACAGCGCAACGCCCAATGTCATCCAACGCATCGTCCCGGGTCGCAAAATCCTTCGTGCTCATTGCAACACAACTGCATCCTTCGATACATTGCGCCGTTGAGTGCGCCGGGGTGGCCTGCCGCGTTTGCCGCCCCCGGATGAAAACCGCATCAATGTGGGCGAGCAATGGAATGTGGATGCCGTTTCAGGAACAGGGTGAATGACAAACCGCTACACAGGCTATCAGCGACTGAGGTTCGACTATCCCGCCGAGCGTATCCTACGCATTAGGATTTGCCGACCGGAGCGGCTGAACGCTCTCGACGCGGTTGGCCACCGCGAACTGACCTATGTTTGGCGGGAAATCGACGACGACCGGAGCATCGACTGCGTCATTCTCACCGGCGAGGGCCGGGCTTTTTCGGCCGGCGGCGATTTCGAGATGGTCGAGACGAACACCAAAGACTACGACGCGCTCGTCACCACCTGGAAGGAGGCGCGCGATCTGGTCTACAACATCATCAACTGCGGCAAACCCACCATCTCCTCGATCAATGGCGTGGCGGTGGGCGCCGGTCTGGTCGCGGCGCTGCTCTGCGACATCTCCATCGCCGCCGAATCCGCCTTCGTCACCGACGGCCATACCCGCCTGGGTGTCGCAGCGGGCGACCACGCCGCCATCGTCTGGCCGCTGCTCTGCGGCATGGCCAAGGCCAAGTACTACCTGATGACCTGCGACCGGCTATCCGCGCAAGAGGCGGAGCGCATCGGCTTGATCTCGCTGTGCGTTGCGGACGACGAGTTGGAAAACAAAACCATGGAGGTCGCACGGAAACTCGCCAACGGCGCGCCCAACGCCATCCGCTGGACCAAGTACGCGCTCAACAACTGGCTGCGCATGGCGGGGCCGACCTACGACACCTCCACCGCGCTGGAAATGCTTGGTTTTCTCGGGCCCGAAGGCAAGGAAGGCCTCAGCGCCCTACGGGAGAAGCGCGAGCCGCAATTTCCCAAGGATTCACCGATTTGAGCGCCATCCGCCCCACCGTCATCGGCCTGACCGGCGGCATCTCCTCGGGCAAGTCGACCGCCGCCCGCCACCTGGCCGGCCTCGGCGCGCAAGTCGTCGACTGCGACCAGCTCGGCCATCAGGCCTATGCGCCCGACACGCCCTGTTTCGAGGCCGTCAAATCCGCCTTTGGCGACGATGTGGTGAGCGATCTGGGCACGATTGATCGCCAGACGCTGGGTGCCAAGGTATTCGGCAAACCGGACGCGTTGCAAAAACTCACCGATATCGTCTGGCCGGAAATCGGACGGCTCGCCCGGGCGGAAATAGCCTCGGTGCCACCCGGCGACATCGCGGTGATGGAGGCGGCGGTGCTATTCGAGGCCAACTGGTCGGGCGAATTGGACGAGATCTGGGTGGTGCTCACCGACCCGGATGTCGCCGTCGAGCGCACCATGGCCCGTGACGGCCTCGATGCCGGCGCCGTGCGGAAACGCCTTGCCTCGCAACTCTCCAACGAGGAACGGGCGGCCCGGGCCGATGTGGTTATCGACAATTCCACTGGCTTGGAGCATCTGTACGCACGGCTTGATGC
This sequence comes from Pseudomonadales bacterium, assembly GCA_965116165.1. Lineage (GTDB taxonomy): Bacteria > Pseudomonadota > Gammaproteobacteria > Pseudomonadales > Azotimanducaceae > Azophilus. The sequence goes on from OZ220484.1 coordinate 594,253, forward strand.
CGAGTGGCAACGCCTGCTCGAAGCGAGACGGGCGGAATGATCCTCGACCTGCACAGCCATTCGGTGAAGTCCGACGACGGTCGGGCCAAGGTGCCCAACTACTGCCAGTGGATTCGCGCCCGCGAGTTGCCCATCGACGGATTTGTGCTGACCGAGCACCGCCAATTCGACGGGGAATCCGACTATTCGGGCCTTGCCCGCAAGCACGGCCTGACGATTCTAAAGGGCAGCGAAGTGGAAACCGAATACGGCCATGTGCTCCTGTTCGGGGTCACGGAAGCGCTGACCCGCGCCTTTGACTTCGCCGACATCAATTTGCCGCTGGCACAGGTCATTGAGGAATCCGAGCGGCACGGTGCCGTGCCCGTACCCTGCCACCCCGGCCGCAAGCGAGTGGGTATGTTCGCGCATATCGACGAATACGGTGTGCCCGAGGGCGTTCGCATCGTCGAAATCCACAATGGCGGCAGCCGGGGCAGGGAAGACGATCTGGCGCAGCAAATGACCGAAAAACTCGGCTACCTTGGCATCGGCGGCAGCGACGCGCACATCGTCAGCCACATCGGCCGTTGCGCCACCCGCTTCTCCGCCAAGGTGGGCAGCGCGGCGGAGCTCGCCGAGGCGTTGCGCGCCGAACAGTTCGAGGCGCTGCGACTGGCGCCGCCACACGGGCGCGCGGGTGCGGCCCAGGCAGGCGGCACCAGATGAGCGAGCCGCTAAACATCGAAGCGTTGCGCGGCGCATTCCTAAACCGGGTGTTCGACGAAGGATCATTCCAGATCGAAGCGGAGGACATCGTTCAATACGCGACCAGTTGCGGGGAATTGGCATCCCGTTTTACCGACCCGGGGGATCCGGACTTTCAGGCACCACCCACCATGGCCGCAAGCCTGCAACCCTACGCGCGGCTACCCGAGGGCTTTCCAAGGATCGCCGGCCTCGGCATGGACGCTGGTCGCGGGGTAACGCTGTTTCAGCCCATCCGCCCTGGTGCCAGGCTGACCGGCAAGACCCACATGCACGACATCTACACCAAGACGGGGCGTTCCGGCCGCATGGTGTTTTTCGTCAAGCGCATGGTGATAACGGGCCCGGACGGGGAACTGCTGGCAAATGCGGATGCCAGCACCGTCATTCGGGAACGGCCCGGCCAATGAGTGATTTGTGTCGGCGGCATCCATCGGTTTTAGGGAAGGTCTGAACAAATCAATAGAACAGCGTTGAGCCTCTCGAAAGCTATTGATTTTATTGAATAGCATGCCGCGAGTACAGAATTAATCAGAGGTTCCCGAGGTATGAAATTGGGTCTCAAACTGCCGGTTAATACAAGTTTCATCAGACACTCGCGGGAAACCAACAGGAGACCCCGATGCGGCCCAGTATACTTCAAAGTCCCTTCAGTTTCACTGCGTCGGTCAACATCGGGCCATCGGTCGATTCGATGGTGGTCGGATCATGTCGACGAAGGTTGTCGATGATCTTGGCCGCGAGCAGCGAGCACATCCAGCTCCGGCAAGCTTTCAAGGTCGATCATAAAGACATCCTTCAGCCAAGACACATCGAGGCTCGCCTTGTCGCATCGAAGGTCATGTCGATGTATCCTGATTCTATCGACACGTCCTCCAAACATGTCGATTCCGCCGACAGGTTGCTTCAACGTGTCGAAGAAACACGAATATATCAGCCTATTCGACAAGTGGGTGAGCAATCGGCCTAGATTCGGTCAGCAGTTCCCGCTAGGCGCGGCAATGCCCGAAAATTGGTGTCCAACCAATGCCTGAGCGGCCAATTTCGCAAGCGAATTATGTTGTCAGTCCTTCTCGAAGGCGTGCGTATCCAACCGCAGGCTCGAGCTGTTTTCGGTAACAATCCGCTCGACATCCTCCGGCACGCCAGCAGGCACGTTCACCTCGATCTCGAGTGAGATCCGCACCTCCGAACCCACCAAGCCATCCAAGTGAGAGACCACCTCCTCCGCAATCCGACTGGCTTCCGGGCCAACGCGAGCATGATTGAGTGTCGCCGTCGCGTGGAACCGATGAGGGGCCACTCGCCCTGATCTCTCGGGGTTCGGAGGCTCGGTCGGCTGACTAGGTCCGTTTGCACCGGAAGGGGACGGAGAGGGCCTTCCTGGCTGGGGCGGATGCGAGGCTTCGGCATCAATCTGGGAGCTTGCAACTGTTGGCTTGACAACTAGGCCGCTACTGTCCCGGGTAATATCGACGCCGTGCTTAACTCGTAATCCACGGTAACGCTTCGCTTCCTCATCGAATGAATCAGCAAACGCGAATGTATCGTGTTCCCAAGTAAGAAGTCCTACGCCTCCCTCGATTGCGCGTACAAGCACATCCGAACTCGTGAGCCGCGGCAGATACAGATATTGTCCGAAGTCTTCCATCAACTGGCGCACGCTGACATGATCGCCACGCCAGAGCGGCACTTCATCAAGATGCAATCGGAGCACGGTAGAGCCTAGGTCGGCCACTAGAAGCTCCTCGCTCAGAAGCCGACGAGAGGCCCGTTCTGCAAGCGCACCCGATGCGGACAGGCTTAGCGATTTCCAAGACAGGTCAGAATTCGGCGACTGCTGATCCGGCACCAGCAACCATCGATACGTCTCGGGAATTCTCGCTCGAACGGTGGTGCTTGCCGCCTCTCGTTGAGCCCGGGCCTGTCCAGCTTGGTGGGGGTCCAAGTTAAGCCTCTCCACATCCTCAACAATCGACTCCCAAGCCAGAAAACGCCGCAAAGCCTCGTTCAGTTCTTGGAATCGCACCCGGTCGGCCGCGAGGAATACCAACGCATTGCGGGACAGTCTCGGAGCTGCGCCGCGAGACTCCAGAATCTTGGCCGCTAACGCCTCGGCCGGATTGTCGGCACCGCGAACATAGTGTGTATCTGGCGACAGCACCACAAGCCGTGCGTCGCTTTCGTCCGCCACATCCGCAGGCGATTTCGGAAACGTGTGAACCCGGGCGAAAGCGCCCTGCTCGCGCAGGTCGCGCCTCAGCCTGTCTTCGAGTTCCGACGTCACCGCGTCCACGTCACGCCGGAATTCCTCCGCCCGATCTTCCGCCAGCTTCGCCACCGTCGGCTGGGTGTCGTACCAGTACCGTGTGCCGTCCTGGTAAAGATACGTAGCTCGAGCAGCGAGGCGGCGCAGCCCGTCGCCGAAGACTGCTGGTGCTTCTTTCGGCACGACGCAGCCGAGCTTAATCCGCGTATCCTCAATACCTCGTTGTGCCGCCTCAGCAATCGGCGCGGAGCCGAGATAAATCGTGCGCGCGACCCGTTGGGTAGCGTGGAGTTTGCCAAGATTGGGGGCGTCTCTATCAATCGCGACCGGCAACGAGTCGTTACCATCAACATCTTTCTCGATCACAGGTGTCCAGTTGTCGGAGAGGTACCGCGTGAATTCATTCTGCACGCGTGGATTATCCAAGTGGACATTCCATGGTTGTATCAGAGGACTGCGGTCATCGGTTTCCCACAGACTGTGGATTACCGCTGCCATCAGACGCAGCACACCACGGGTGCGCTGGAACCTCGCGAGGGACGACCAGTCTGTATAAAGACGGTCGAATATCTCGGGATGAATTGGATAGGCCGCCTGAATACGCTGTTCGTATTCCAGCGTCGCACAGGCTGCGGGGAATTCCGCGCGGTGTGTCCGGTAGAGGTCGGCGAAAGCCCGTGCGGTGACATCCCGCTGCTTGAAGGCCTCCTTGTCGGCAAGCGGCTTGAACAAACGCCGCCTGACAATCTCAAATCCTTCCTCGGCCGTCGCCGGTCGCCAAGGTGACTCGACACGAGCGATGACATTGCGAAGGCGCTCGAGAGCGTCACGGCCCCGTACGCCTCCCACCTCGGAATCGTCGACTTCGGCGCTCGCCCTTGCCCCACCAGCCTGATCCGAAGCCGGCAGGGACACCATTAGCAAGCAGTTCTCCGTCAGCTTGACCGCCTCGGTCAGAGCCTGCGCGAAGGTGAACTGGGTCTCGAAGGTTCCCCCCGGTAGGCCCGGTTCATCATGAAGCTGGCGGGCGTAGGCTACCCATTCATCAATCAGTATCGCGCACGGTCCGTAGTGATCCAAGAGCTCGTGCAACTTGTGCCCGGGGTTGGTCGCTTGCTCGTCATCGACACGCACCCGCTCATAAGCCTCCCGTCCACCAAGCTGGTACGCCAATTCGCCCCAGAGCGTACGAGCGACTGTTCCGTCAGCCTGCGGTTCCGGATCGCCGGGCGAAATCTGAGTACCTACCAGAACCACTCGCCGGACGGGTTCGATGCGAGTGACTTCGACCTCTTCGAGCACCACATCCAATCCCGGTACGGTCTGCGCGTCTATGCCGGAGAACAGGTGGTAGAGCGCCAGCATGGAGTGCGTTTTGCCGCCTCCGAAATTCGTCTGAAGCTGGATGACCGGGTCTCCACCCCCTCCCGATAAACGGCGGATCGCGCCTACGAGCAACGATTTTAGACTCGCGGTCAGGTATGTGCGTCGAAAGAACTCGGCCGGGTCGCGGTACTCGTCGACACCCTGGCCTCGGTGCACCTGGCCCAGGTCGGCGGCGAATTCCGCCTGCTGATAGCGCCCGGTGGCCACGTCATCGTGGGGCTCGACAACATCGCGCCAAGCCTTGACGCCCGAGATCGTCAGAGCATCCTGTTGGCGGGCGGCAGTCCGCCGGGTCTCGCCGCGCACCTGCTCGTCGAACACTAGGCGGCGAAGGTCCATCTTCATTCGTCCGACCTCTGCCGCCTGTGGTGCCGATACCGCCGCGAGCATGCGCTCCGCGGAGTCGAGTGCTCGGTCCGTGTCGTCACTAGAAAAACGCTCCTGATGAGCCCACTTATTCCGCCAGTCGCGCAATTCGGATGCCAGCCTGCGACCGTCGTGGCCGAGGGTATCCTGAAACACTTCACGCCAGACATCGGTCATCAGCCGTAACAGGCCCGCAGCGTCCCACTGCTCTATCGGCTTATCCGCCAGACGCGGATCGTCCGTGTATTGCCGGATCCGCTCCATGGGCAGCCGCTTCGACCGGGCGCCTATCTCGCGTTTCACATACGGTGCGAGCCCACTGCGCAGTAGCTCCAGCACCTTGCCTACGCGTTCGCGGTTGGTCGTTGCCATAGATTCTCCCGGAGACGAGTGTCGCCGCCTCGGCCCAATACCGGACCGGGACCATTCACAAGCCCGCGACCGCACCTCCATCATTGCAAATTACCTTACATCATGGAGCACAACGCTTTGAATGAAAAGCCAATCGCCCTTTTCGGACCTCTGGCCGATTCGGTCATCCACCGCCAATCGCGCCTGTGGAAACCCCGTACACTGACAGTCAATCGCTGCTATCTGCGGAATCAGATCATGCCATTCTTCGCACAGAGACCCGTGGCGAACATCTCGTCAGGCGAGGTCCGGCAGTGGTTCGCCTCCCTAAACGCTACGCCGTCGGCGGCGAACCGCGCTTTGCCTGTACTCTCGGCTATATTCCGCGAAGCGGAGCGGCTCGGGCTGCGTCCCGAGAACACCAATCCCTGCACGGGCGTACGACGATACCGTACGCCCGGCCGCAGCCGCTTTATCACCACCACAGAGACCCGTCGACTTGGTACCGTACTCGCCGAGCGCGAGCGCGACATTCCCGACACGGTTGCCTTTGTGCGTCTGTTGGTTCTAACTGGTTGCCGACAGGGCGAGATCCGGCACCTGCGGTGGGACGATTATCGAGAAGGCAATCTGTACCTTCGCGACAGCAAGACCGGGCCGCGAACGGTGTGGCTCTCCGGCGCAAGCCGCCTCGTTCTGGCGGCTCTCAACAGGACATCGGCCTGGGTGTTTCCGGCCACACGGGACGACGGCCCCATGCGCACGGAGACCCTGTACCGACACTGGCGGAGTATACGCTTAGCCGCCGGGTTACCGGATGTGCGTCTGCACGACCTGCGGCACTCCTACGCCAGTTTCGCTCTGCGCCGGGGTGAGACCGTGTTGACGATCAGTCGCCTGCTTGGGCATCAAGATGCAGCGACCACGCTGCGGTATCTCCACTTCGATGACACGTTCGCGACGCAGGCCGTGCAGACGATCGCCACCGCTATGGCGGATCGACCATGACGACATTCGCGGAGTTCATAGTGTCACCTTGGAAAGCTGCATGCCATGAGCCGTGCAAGCCCTCTACCAAACGCCGGGTTGAGAGTCTGTTGCAAACGCAACTCCTCCCCGAGTTCGGACCCATTGAGCTAACTCGGCTGGGCCACGATGACATATCCCAGTGGTTTGACCGCTACTCAAGAACTGCGCCCGCCGGTGCAAACCGCGCTTTGGATGTGCTATCCCAAGCGCTGAATTTCGCCGTTGAATGCGGTGACCTCACAAAGAATCCGGCCCGTGCCATTCGGCGAAACCCGCAGCCTAGAAAGACACGCTTCTTAACCCGCGAGGAGATTGGACATCTCCACAGGGCGCTGGAGGTCCATCATGGGAGAGGTTCGGGTGCCCAGCAGGCCGACATCATTCGCCTCCTCCTGCTCACCGGGTGTCGCAAGGGCGAACTAATAGCCTTGCGCTGGTCTGATATCCATGACGACAGACTCATGCTGAGCGATTCCAAAACCGGTCCCCGGGCTGTCTTTCTCAGCGTCGAGGCGCAAGCCGTTCTTGCGAGGCAGCCCCGCGTCGGCCCATATGTCTTCCCGTCCCCCACCAACCCTTTGGCCTGCCGCTCAATGGAACTCTCGCTGTGGCGAAAGGTCCGCCGAACCGCGGGTATCGCGGATGTGCGTCTGCACGATTTGCGCCATTCCTTCGCTAGCCATGCCGTCATGGCCGGGGTTCCCCTGCCCGTGGTTTCGCGCCTGCTGGGCCATACACATCTGCGCATGACGCTACGCTACGCGCATGTGAGCGACCGGGAGACCGAAGCCGCCGCCGAACGCATCGGATCAGCAATCTCGGCCACCCTGAACGGGGCCATCGGTTGACGTGAACCAGTCCTTGGCAGAGACTTGTTTTTGGACGCTGCCTTGAATCGAGGATCGTGGGCAAGCCTCCATAATCGCTCCCTGTGAGGATATTTTGCGCAGGAAACTCATTGAAATCGCTCTGCCGCTTGACGAGATCAACGCGGCCGGCGCACGCGAGAAATCCATCCGTCACGGTCACCCGTCCACCCTGCATCTCTGGTGGTCCCGCAAACCCCTAGCGGTCGCTCGTGCGGTGATTTTCGGTCAGATGGTGGACGATCCGTCGTCGGTGCCGGAGGAGTTCCCGACGACGGGGGATCAGGCTGCCGAGCGCGAGCGCCTGTTCCGCATCCTGCGGGAACTGGTGCTTTGGGAGAACACCGGCAACGAGACGGTGCTCGAGAGGGCGCGGGCGGAGATCCGCCGGAGCTGGCGGCGCGCCTGCGCCGACAACGCCGGCCACCCGCGCGCCGCCGAGCTCTTCGACCCCGACAGGCTCCCCGCCTTCCACGACCCCTTCGCCGGCGGCGGCGCGCTGCCGCTGGAGGCGCAGCGGCTGGGCCTGGAGGCGCACGCTTCCGACCTGAACCCGGTGGCGGTGCTCATCAACAAGGCGATGATCGAGATTCCGCCGAAGTTCGCCGGGAGGCCGCCGGTGAACCCGCGGGACCGGTCGGGTCTCGCGGGCGGCGGCGGCTGGCCGGGCGCGTCGGGCCTGGCGGCCGATGTGCGCCACTACGGACGGTGGATGCGCGACGAGGCGCGGAGGCGGATCGGGCACCTGTACCCGGGGGCGGGGGTGACGGCGGCGATGGCGGCGGAGCGCCCGGACCTGGCGCCGTATGTCGGTCGCGAGCTCACCGTGATCGCGTGGCTGTGGGCGCGCACGGTGAGGAGTCCGAACCCGGCCTTCGCGGACGTGGAGGTGCCGCTGGCGAGCTCGTTCGTGCTGTCGTCGCGGAAGGGCAGGGAGGCGTATGTCGAGCCGGTGATCGAGGGGCGCGGGTACCGGTTCGTGGTGAGAGCTCAAAGGCCCGAGGATCCGATTGCGGCGAAGCTCGGAACCTCGGCAGGAAAGCGCAAGGCGTTCAGATGCCTCATGTCAGGCGTTCCGATTACTTATGATCACATTCGTGGCGAGGGGAAGGCTGGCCGCATGGGTGCGCGCCTGATGGCGATTGTGGCGGAAGGAAATCGGGGAAGAGTGTATCTGTCGCCTTCGGCAGAACATGAAACGGTTGCTCGAGACGTGAACCCTAAATGGAAACCGGATTGCGAGATGCCTAAGAAACATCGCAATTTCCAAGGCCCAGTCTATGGGTTGAACACCCTCGGGGATATCTTTACTGATCGCCAACTCGTCGCGCTCACCACATTCTCCGATCTCATCGCAGAGGTTCAGCAGGTTGTGCTGGCGGATGCCCGGCGGGTCTGGAAGGCTGACGACGGCCCCGGGCTGGTCAAGGGTGGAGTTGGCGCCCAAGCCTACGCCCAGGCGGTGGGGGTGTATCTGGCGTTCGCGGTCGACTATGCGTCGAACTACTGGTCGACCATCGCGACACCTGCCGAGGGCTTCATTCGGGGCACATTCTCACTCCAAGCGATTCCGATGACTTGGGACTACGCTGAAGCACCACCCTTCGGACAGACGAGCGGGAACTGGCTTGCTGGAATTGATTGGATCGTGAAGGCACTTTTGACTTTACCCGCTCGTGGCTTGGCAGGTGCAGCATTTCAGTGCGACGCGGCTGACAACACGCATCTTGGTTGCCAGCCTATTGTCTCGACTGACCCTCCGTACTACGACAACATTGGATACGCTGATTTGTCGGATTTCTTCTATGTCTGGCTTCGGCGGTCTCTCAGGAATATGTTACCGGACTTGTTCGCAACGCTTGCTGTGCCCAAGGCACAGGAGTTAGTGGCCGCGCCCCACCGCCATGGAAGCAAAGAGGCTGCCGAGGAATACTTTCTCCTCGGCATGCGGCGAGCTATTGCCCAAATTGCATCACAATCGCATCCTAGCCTACCGGTTACGATTTACTATGCCTTTAAGCAATCAGAGAAGAAGAAAGGTGAGACTGATAGAGCAAGCACTGGTTGGGAAACGTTTCTTGAGGCTGTCATACAATCGGATATCACGGTCACCGGTACGTTGCCGATGCGGACTGAGCGAAGTGCACGATCAACCAGCATCGGAACGAACGCTCTTGCATCTTCGATTGTCCTTGTTGGCAGAAGGAAGCCGTCTGACGCACCACTAGCCACCCGCCGAGAATTTACTAGGGATCTTCGTAGCCGCCTACCATCCGCTCTTCGACTTCTCCAATCCGGCAACATCGCCCCCGTCGACCTCGCCCAGGCCGCCATCGGACCCGGCATGGCGGTATACACGCGCTACGAGCGGTTACGATGCAAGTTGCTCTTGATCGTCACCGGAAGTCGCCTACAGGGACGATCCGCATTAGGAAATCGCGCCGCTGCCTGTCCCGCTACGGGATTGGTCGATATGCATTTTTTGTGAGATGCCCGAGAGATCGATGCCTACAGGGGTGCCGCCTGGTATTCCAAGATGGACGAACGGCCAACGACGTCCAGAATGCGCACATCAAAGATGGCACCGCTTGAGTCGGTGAGTCGCAGGCGCTCGCCGAGGAGGAAATGCACTGGCTGTGGAGCGCCGTCGTTGATCGAGAGGTTCCGGGCATATGCGTAGGTACGATCATGGGTGTCGCGAATGGGCTCGAAGATACCCGCCAGACCCGGAATGCGCCCGCCACCTTCGGTGAAGATGACCGCACCACCGTCTCGCAACTCGCCAAGGTCAATGGCCAGAGGCTGCCGCCCCGGCATCCAATTCCGCTCAACGTGAGCCGCGTATCCCGACGCAGCGGCGTACACGGTCATGGGCAAGCGCGAGGTGTGCAACTCGATCACCACGTCGCCGGACTGATCGGTTCGGGTGCGCTTCCAAGTGCCGTTCGGATACAGCGCCAGTATATCCACATCGGGTAGTGGTTTGCCGCTTGCGCGGACGGCGATACCGACAGTCGTGGGACTCGGCTCCTGCACCGCTGCCGGAATGATGAGCAGGGCTTCGGTACCATCGATGAGCCGATACTCGGGGGGGCGACCGCAAAGCTCCTGTGTCTCGCGCAGAATTATGGGGATGCCATCCCCGCGCCTTTCCATGAAGTACTGGCGATCCTCGCCCCCTCGAATCCCGCCGACCCGCATACGCCCGAGCATGGACGCCAGCACTTCGTTCCGGGTGGCCTGCCGTCTTGCCATGCTCTCGATGGTGAGATTGTTCGGCAACGACCCTGGGGACTGAATCTCCAGCCGATCCTCAAACATCGACAGGCGTATTGCGGAACCACGGATTGAGTAGTCACGATGGACGACCGCATTGACGACGGCCTCGAATACGGCCCGCATGCTGTATTGCGGCAAGTCCACCCGCCCCGGCTCCTTGCGTGCGCCGACCCGCATGTTGCGGCTGGCAAACGCGATGGCGGAGGCGATCTGTCGGTCCAGGGATCCGACGATCTCCTGCGCGTCTATCTGCTCGGAGGATCGATCTCGCCCACGGTAGAACGTCGCGGTGATCCTCGCGGCAGGGAGCCACTGCTCGGGCTCGGGTGTACACAGCAGGATGCCCGCGACCGTGGCACGCAGGATTGCCGCCTGATCCCGTGCGAGCAACGCGAGTTTCTCGAGGGCCGAGGCTGGATCGACCGCGGCCTCCGCCGACAGCAATGGCTTCCAAAGCGCCTCCGAGAGTGTGCGGAATCCGGTGTCGGGAACGGTGCGTTCGTCGAATGACCGGAAACGAGCCTGCCCACGCCGCTGGGCGAGTCGCAGGCGTTCTTCGCTGGCCATCCGCCTTTTGCTGGCCCCGATGCGAACGAAGCTGCCCCCCGGACTGTCGTGCAGCGACTCGCCTTCCGGTATCTCCACCACGAGCAACGCCCTGCCTTCGAGTTCCCGGTGGTAGGTGCGAACCGCCACGGATGGTTTGATGGTATCGGTGGCGACTTCGACAACCAGAGAGTCAAGGGCTGCGAGTTGCATCCGCGTCATGCCGTGCACGCGGCCGTCATCCGTAACCCCGCACAGGAGCACACCGCCGCGGGCATTGGCAAGGGCGGCAATCTCGTTGGCCAAGTCGTCCCGTTTCGGTCGGCGGGGTTCATTGCCAGCGAATTCGATCTGCTTACACTCGCAGCCGCTGTCCTCGCCGAGCCGTATGCGTTCCCTGATTTCGGCTTCGTCGTAGATCACACTGGAAATGCTCCGATCAACTCGGCGAACCATTGAGATCAAGCATGTCTATTTGTGCGGACTCCATCGAACCTGCGAGTTCGGTTATCGATAGCCAGCTTGTAACAAGCGTATTGTAGACGAGCGCCTCCGCCGAGCGATCCTTCCGATCAGCCAGTGTGTACAGGCGATAGCAGAGCTCGCGAGCCGTATCGGCGGCACCGCCCAGCGCCCGCACGAGTCTGGCTGCACCTTCATCGCCCTCGGTCTCAAGAGCACGGATCAGATGGTGCACCATTTCCCATGAGGTCAACCGCGAGTCCGTTCTAGGATTCCAGTCGGTGGGAAGTTCCTTCGGCGAGAGCAGTCGTACCTTGCCAGCCTGCGAGATGAGTATCCCGGCATCCACCATTCCTGCGATGCTGGTGTTCTTCGCCTTGGAAAGAGTTTCAGCGCGGCCGAACTCGCCTTCGGTGAACCCAAACTCCTCGAACCAGGCAAGCGCCCATCGGCTGTCCGCATCGAAATCGCCTTCCCGTTCAGCGAGCACCTCATCAAGAATCTGGTTGATTAGTGCAAGCGCATCACGCACTGTCATCGGCTTGCCCGAAGCGTCCAACACCTTGGCGTAGCGCGTGTATACCGCCATGCCGGGTCCGATGGCGGCCTGGGCGAGGTCGACGGGGGCGATGTTGCCGGACTGCATTTGAGCGACCGCCGGTGCAAGAGTGTCCCTCAGAGCGGCCGCGAATTCACGCCGGGTCGCCAGGTTCGCATCCTCACGACGGCGACGGCATACGAGAATGATGCTCGACGCGAGTGCGTTGGTACCCATCCCAATCATGCGATTGCCGAGTTCGGTGCGCATCGGCCATGTTCCCGTCACCCCGAAGCCAGCGCGGATCACGGCCTCCAGAAATGTTTCCCAGCCGGTGCTCGCCTCGCCGCCGTCCGCCTTGCGTTCCGACTGCTTGAAGGCATAGAAGATGGTGGCGGGAGCGCCGGGGTGGGCCTGGTCGGCGAGTCGTCCAATCGCCCGGGTCATGCCGTCGAGGAAGAACTGCTCGGCGGCATCCCGGCTGCCGTGGCGGTAGGGCGACGCGATCAGCTCGTGGGATTTTGGTACGGCCAAGGTTGCGAAGAGGTCCGGGAAAATCGAACGCAACGAGCGCCGCAGCCAGACGTAGAAGAAGTCGGACAGGTCGGCGTAGCCGATGTTGTCGTAGTATGGTGGATCGGTGGAGACGACTTTGGGATGGCTCAACGCCTGCACGCTTGCGTCGATCTGAGCCGATGTGCTGCGGATGTTGGCCGGGAACGCCAGCAGAGCTTTCTCGACCCAGCGAACTTGGCTGAGCCAATTGCCGGTCGATGCCGAGAACGGGTTGCCCTCGGCATAATCCCACATCATCGGCAGGGCCTGACGGCCGAACGTATTGCGAATCTTGCTATAGCCTGAATCCCATGAGCAAATTGTCGAACCACGGTCCGCGATTCGATCAAGAGTCAATGCCAGATACACCCCCACCGCCTGGGCGTAGGCTCGGGCACCGTCTCCGCCTTGGGCCAGTTCGGGGCCGTCGTTAGCCCTCCAGGCTCGCCGGGCATCCGCCAGCACAACCTTCTGCACCCTTGCGACGAGGTCGGAGAAGGTGGTGAGCGCGACGAGTTGGCGGTCGGTGAACAGATCTCCAAATGACGTCAGTCCGTAAGCCCAGGTCCAGAACGCGCGTCGGTCATCGGAAAGATGCTGTTGAGGACGCCATGTCGGCTTTGCTTTTTCAGCCGTCCGCACGAAATCGCTACTCGGATCAAGGTAAATACGACCCCGGTCGCCCTCGGCAACCACGGCCATCAGGCGAGCACCCATCCGTTTAGCCTTTCCCTCGGACTTGACGTGATCGGGGGAAATCGGCGCCCCAGACATGAGACATCGAAAGTTCGACCCACGCGAGAGTTTGGTTCCTGCCTTCGCCTCTTCGGGCGGAGTATCAACTCTCACCACGAACCGGTACCCGCGCCCCTCGATCACCGGCTCGACATACGCCTCCCTGCCCTTCCGCGACGACAGCACGAACGAGCTCGCCAGCGGCACCTCCACGTCCGCGAAGGCCGGGTTCGGACTCCTCACCGTGCGCGCCCACAGCCACGCGATCACGGTGAGCTCGCGACCGACATACGGCGCCAGGTCCGGGCGCTCCGCCGCCATCGCCGCCGTCACCCCCGCCCCCGGGTACAGGTGCCCGATCCGCCTCCGCGCCTCGTCGCGCATCCACCGTCCGTAGTGGCGCACATCGGCCGCCAGGCCCGACGCGCCCGGCCAGCCGCCGCCGCCCGCGAGACCCGACCGGTCCCGCGGGTTCACCGGCGGCCTCCCGGCGAACTTCGGCGGAATCTCGATCATCGCCTTGTTGATGAGAACCGCCACCGGGTTCAGGTCGGAAGCGTGCGCCTCCAGGCCCAGCCGCTGCGCCTCCAGCGGCAGCGCGCCGCCGCCGGCGAAGGGGTCGTGGAAGGCGGGGAGCCTGTCGGGGTCGAAGAGCTCGGCGGCGCGCGGGTGGCCGGCGTTGTCGGCGCAGGCGCGCCGCCAGCTCCGGCGGATCTCCGCCCGCGCCCTCTCGAGCACCGTCTCGTTGCCGGTGTTCTCCCAAAGCACCAGTTCCCGCAGGATGCGGAACAGGCGCTCGCGCTCGGCCGCCTGATCCCCCGTCGTCGGGAACTCCTCCGGCACCGACGACGGATCGTCCACCATCTGACCGAAAATCACCGCACGGGCCGCGGCGAGCGGACGCCGCGCCCACCACAGATGCAGCGTGCTGGGATGGCCATGACGAATCGACTTCTCTCGCGACGCCGCCGCGTTGATTGAGTCGAGTGGCAGCGACACTTCAATGAGCTTGGTCCGAGCGGCTGTCATAGCGTGTCGAGCGCCTTGAGCGAGTGTCCTTTCATGAGGGCGACTCCGCCCGCGCGATCAACTCATCCATACCGTAGTTTGCGCTCGTGACAGCCCAGTCCGGTTCCTGCTCGAACGGTTGCCGCACATAGTGGACGCGATGCCCGTGCCCGTCCAGAAACTCCACGATGGCAAGGATGTAGTCATTTGGCGCGTTAAGGGCCGTTAGTACTTCGTTCCTCGTGACCGAGATCGTTTTGGCGCCGCTAACTCTTCCCTTGACCTCAATGAAGCGCAGTTTGCCCGTCTCCGGTACGCGGCTCTCTATATCATAGCCGAGACACTCAAACTCCCGATCCTTTGGTACGAACCCCAACCCCCTCTCGACCTCCATGACTATCCCGCGTGCCCGCGCTGCGGATTCCTGTGTCTCCACCACCCTGCCTCTGCTGGACACATGGCCTTTCATACGTGCGATGAGTCCGACCGGAACGACCACAGCGGCACCAAGAACCCTTGGCGGCATGACGGACAGCTTCTCTTCCTGGTTGAGTTGGGTCAAACGAGCCTGCAGCCGCTGCTCCAAGTTTTCGGCGCGTCGACGCGCCTCACCGGAGTTCAGGCGCACACCGGGCCCGCCGGCTCGCTCCTGAACACGAAGTTGTTCTGCGCGGTGGTACCAATGCGCGATTTCCTTCGTCAGCCTATCTTTCACAGCAGCGCGTGTCTTCGCTATGGATTCTTGCCGCCTTGCTCGCACTTCAGCCAAATGGTTCGGCACGACACGGGCGATTGCCTCCCCATGCGCCTCGTCTTCAAGCTTCCGTGAGACCCACTGGAGTTCCGGTAAGGCTAGAATGTCACCGATCCCCGGTTCCTCATCACCCAGCGGACGATAGTCTAGGTAGGGTGCGTTGTGCAGGTGGCGGCGAGTTCCTCCATGGTCCATCTCAACATAAAGCATCCGCTGCGAGACAACGCGGGCCTCCCCTCCCAATCCCCGACCTCCGTCCTTAATCACATGTTCGAGCGCAAACAGAATCCGCGGCTCTTCGCCATTGTCGCGATCATCCACCAGAACCGCTCCCCGTTTCAGTAGCTCGCTGTGGCGCTCAAGGGTCAGATCAATCACAGCACCCAGCAACGGATGCCCTGGGCAAACAAATGCAGCCAGAGGTTTGTCCTTGATCTTCAGCAGATCCTTATCGAAGGCTATGCGTTCGTACTGGAGAAGAACTGGACCGCCGAGGCCGATCTCGCGATCACGACTACGCACTGCGGCCGGCACGTGGCTCACTTGGTACCTTCGGTGTTCTCGTTCCCTAGCCGTGCCTCCGAGCGTCCGGAACGCTTCGAGGAAGAACGATTCGATGTAGAAAGGCTGGAGTCTACGCGCTTGCGCCCGTTCAAGTTCCTCGCGCACGCTGGCCACCTTGCTTGTGTCCATAGCGTCTTGCACGAGCGCTCTCTCTTCGATCAGCTCCCGCAGCCGCTCGCGGTCCACGGCCTCAATCACCTCCTGCTCCAGTCTTGCCCTAACCTCGGGGCGGTCACCGTATCGGACCGCTTCGAAAGGTTCCAAAGGTGGCATACCTCGGTCTGGCCAATACGGTGGATTCGTCCGAAACGCTGCTCAAGCCGGTTCGGATTCCACGGCAGATCGTAGTTCACCATCAGATGCGCACGCTGCAAGTTGATGCCCTCGCCAGCAGCATCCGTGGCAAGCAACACCTGCACCTCCGGGTCATAAAGAAACGCCTCCTGCGCCTTGCGCCGCTGTTCGCGTCCCATACCACCGTGGATCTGAACAACAGCTTCGGGTCTACCGAGCAGGGTTTCGATGCGGTTTATCAGATAGTTCAATGTGTCGCGGTGTTCGGTGAAGATGACAAGCTTCCGTTGCGAGGACGCTTGGGAAGCGGTCCTCTTTTCATGGGCTTGGGACAGATCTTCTTCACTCTGAGACAGGCTGGAAGCTTCGGGCATAAGAAGCTCGTCTAGCAGCGTGGAGAGTTCTTGCCATTTCGTGTCGCTCCCAGCACGCCTAATCTCGGCAGCCATCTCTTGCAGCCTTCTGAGCGACTCGATCTCTGCCTCGAGCTCTGAGATCGTGCTCGCGGCTGTCGCCTCATCGAGAACTTTACGCTCCACCTCCTCGACCTCGACTTCCGGCGCATCGTCCAGATACTCAAGGTCTTCCGTGCCAAGCGAAACACCCTGGGCAGTGCTGGCCAAAGCGGCTCCGCGCCGCATTACTTGTACCTCGCGCAAGCGGCTCTCCAGCCGGTTGCGCCTCCGCATCAGCGATTGGTGAATCGCTTCCGGCGATGAGGCCAGACGCCTCTGGAGCACGGTGAGGGCGAAGCCAACCGTGCCGGCTCGTTTATCATTCTGCAACGCCTCCGCGCGGTTGAATTCCTCCCGAACGTATTCGGTAACGGCATGGTAAAGCCGCGCCTCGTCATCTGTCAGCTTGTAGGACACCGAATAGGCGCGCCGCTCGGGGAACAGTGGCCGACCGTCGAACTTCAGCAAATCTTCTTTCACCATTCTCCGCATCATGTCGGTTACGTCGATGCGGTGGACGCCGTCCCGGAACCGGCCTTCGAACCGGTCTCCATCCAGCAGTGCCAGAAACAACTGAAAATCTGTTTCCTTGCCGTTGTGCGGCGTGGCTGTCATGAGCAGGAAGTGTCGAGTGATTCGCGACAGCAGTTGCCCCAAGCGGTAACGCTTTGTATACCGAATCTCGCCGCCGAAGAATGTCGCCGACATCTTGTGCGCCTCATCGCAGATCACCAAGTCGTATTCGCAGTCGCGCGCGGACAGCTTTGCCTGTATGTCCTCGTTTCTTGCGAGCTTGTCGAGCCTAGCTAACGCGAAATCGTTCTCCAAAAACCAGTTGCCGGTCCGGGCCGTCTCCAGTTCGTCGTTCGTCATGATCTTGAAACTGAGACCAAACCGATCACGAAGTTCGTCCTGCCATTGTTCGACAAGGCTCCCGGGGCACACTACGAGGCATCGTCCCAAGTCTCCGCGAGCGATCAATTCCTTGATGAGCAGACCAGCCATGATCGTCTTGCCCGCCCCGGGATCGTCGGCCAAGAGAAACCGAAGCGGTTGCTTTGGTAGCATGGCTTCGTACACGGCAGTGATCTGGTGGGGCAACGGATCCACCTGTGACGTGTGGACCGCGAGCATTGGATCGAACAAGTGAGCGAGACGGATACGGTGCGCCTCAGAGACCAGGCGATAGAGAGCGCCATCGCCGTCGAAACTCCAAGGGCGCCCTTGCGAAACGAGTTCGAATCGTGCCTCGTCGTCGCGGAACAGGACTTCCTCGGCGACCGTGCCGGATGCTGACCGGTAGAGCAGGGTCAGCGCGTCCGCGCCGTGCCACTTTACCCCGACCACCGTAACGGCCTCCGCCGCGTGAACCCCACGAACGGTGCTCTCCGGTTGAAGATCTTCCAGCTTCAAAGCGGTCGCCCCTCCTGTACTTCTCACAAGAGCACACCAATGGATAAGGATCTACGGAGCACATTGCGCAATTCTGGATCGCCCAGTGCCGCCTGTGCCAACCCTCTTGCCGCGACCCGGGATCCTATCATCCCCCGTCCCGCCGCGGGATCGGGAAGCCTCAGTCGGCCACCGGATCAAGGCGAAACGTTACCCGGACGAATTTTCCACCGCCATCATTGACGAGTCCCGGTTCGGTGCCATTGAATTCGCGCATCGTGCGCCGCATCAATGGCCAACCTCGTCCCCGTCGCTCCATCAGTCCGGCGACAACCATCGCGTGCGCCATGGATTCGTTGCGAGGCCGGGGACGGCGGAGCGCTGGCCCGCCCCCGCGACGGATCCAGAAACGCCCGTCATAGTGAAGAGGTTCGAAGCCACGCGGCTGACGAGGGATGTCTATCCAGTGGACCCATCCGTTCGGATCCTCGTGTCTGCCGCAAAGGGCCGAGACCGGTACGCTGCAACCGCTCTGCAGGAAGTTCGTCAGCCGCTCCCGCACCCCCTCGGCATCCCCCCTGACGCCGACTATCGTGCCTGCATTATCGACGCCGAGAACCAGCAATCCCCCGTTTCCATTCCCGAACGCACAAACAGCCTTGCCGATGTCCGAGAGATCACCAAATCCTCTCTTGAACTCGGTTCTGGCGTCTTCCCCCGCCTCGATTCGCCGCAGTACGTCGAGCCATTCCATGTCGGAGCCCGTCAGAAGCCGTACTTGCGGCGGCGAAGATGGAATGCCTCCTGGCCCCCATCGACGGTGCCTACGATGGCGTCGCGGATGGCCGGCTCCTCGATCACCCCGGAGCACGCCACTCGGCCGCGGCTTGCCGTGGCTTCGAGTTGAATCACCATGTCGGCGTCTCCGTTCACGACAATGTTAGCGTCGTGCGTTGCCACGATGACCTGACGACGACCTTTCAATCTCTTCAGCGTGGGCAACACCGTCTCGAAGAGAAATCGACCATCCAGTTCATCCTCGGGTTGATCAATGACCAAGGGGCGGGGGTCTTCCGTCTCCAGCAGCAGCGACAGCAACACGCTGACTCGCTGCCCCCGATCATTGCTCACTCAAGCGCTCAAAGCTTGGCAGAAGGACGACACCGTCTTCTTGCCGGAACAAGAGATCGTGATGCGCCTAGAACAACTTTCCGAAGCCGGGTCTCGCCGACAGTGACAACCATCATTTCGCGACCATTCGCTATAATCCCGCCCCCCACAGTATAAGCACCAAGCGACATGCCAACCAAAATACAGGAAGTGGAGTTCGGCGCGGACCTGCCGGTTTTCGACCCCGACACCAGCATGGCAAACGTCAGGGCTTTCGTTGCGGCCGCCCGCTGGGATGGCGGCGGCGGCTCACGCTTTACCGACCACGAGCTGGCGCGCCGAGAAGGTCTGCCGGGAGCGCTCGTACCCGGCATCATGAGCCAGGGCTTCCTGGCGGCAATGATCCATCGCTGGGCACCGGACGCCGAATTGCATCATCTCGACACCGTGTTCCGCGCACCGCTTCTGGTCGACGACCCCTGTCACATCAACGGCGTTGTCACCGATATCGATGAGGAAGCCGGCGAGGTTGAGATCGACATCACCGTCACCAATGACGTTGGCGAAACGCGGGTTTTCGGAACGGCCAGGGCCAGATTGCCGAGATAGAGATGACCGCCGCCCGTGTCTGTTGGCTCAATGTGGATTTCCGGCCTGTCAGGCGGGCTCGAACAGCGGCAGGCAGAGTTCCTCGTGCTCTTCCCAGCGAACCCGGACGCGCATGCCGATGCGCACATCGCGCACCGGGTCATCGACGCCGACGATGTTCGAAACCAAGCGCGGCCCTTCGTCCAGATCAATCCATGCCACCGCATAGGGAACGAGGCCGCGAAAGAATGGATGATAGCTTTGTCGCACAACGCTGTACGTATAAACGGCACCGAGGCCGGCGGATTCCTTCCAGACGAGGTTGCCGTCGAGGTAGCCGGTGCAGTGCCGACGCGGGTAGAACACGACCCTATCGCAGCTTTCGCACTGCTGGTACCTGAGCACCTTGTTCCGCGTCGCCGCCCAAAATGGGCCGGTATCCGGATCATGCAAATTCGGCAGCGGGCGTTGCGGCGCACCCATGGTCAATCCCTCCCCATAACAATGGTTCCGGCACAATGTCGGCTACCGAGCATGCCGCCGTTGCCGTGCGCCACGGCAAGCTTCGCGTCCTGTACCTGGGAGCAGGATTCGCCGCGCAACTGCCGCACCGCCTCGATCAACAGAAAAATACCGCGCATGCCGGGGTGGTTGGATGAGAGCCCGCCACCATCGGTATTCAGCGCCGGACCGTCGGCGGGCCGGTCGAAGCGCAGTCGACCACCCTCCACCCAGCGGCCACCCTCGCCTTTCGCGCAGAAACCCAAGTCCTCCAGAATGGCCAGCACTGTAATGCTGAACGAGTCGTAAATCATGGCGACATCGATCTCGCCGGGCGAGATACCGGCTTCGCCAAAGGCATCCGGGCCGGATTGGGCGGCGGCGCTTGTGGTCATGTCGCCGCCGTTTTCCGGATAGCCGGTCGCCTCCCCGGTACCAAGCAGCCAGACCGGCGCCTTGCGGCAATTGCGGGCCACCTCCGGCGCGGCGATGACCACGGCGCCACCGCCGTCCGAGATCATGCAGCAATCAAGCAGATGCAACGGATCAGCGATCATGCGG
Source organism: Pseudomonadales bacterium (assembly GCA_965116165.1). Lineage (GTDB taxonomy): Bacteria > Pseudomonadota > Gammaproteobacteria > Pseudomonadales > Azotimanducaceae > Azophilus. The sequence continues at coordinate 614,609 of OZ220484.1, forward strand.
GAGTTGACCACATCCGCGACCGTCATCTCCCGAATATCGAGAAATTCCAAATCCTCCATGGCCCGGACAGCTTGGGGATTGCGCATGGCGTGGTAGCGGGTGGCGACGGCAATCTCCGCAAGCTGCTCGCTGGTGGTGCCGTAGTCGTGCATGTGCCGGTGCGCCACCATGGCGTAGTTGGCGACTAGGGTCATGCCGGCAAAGGGATCCATGTTGTCGGCGGGATGGCCGGCACCCTCGGCCCGGCCGCCAACACCGATTCGCCGAGCGTTGCTGTGCGCGGTGGAGCCATAGGTCAGCAACGCCACCCGTGCCTTGCCGGCGGCGAGATCGCGCTTGGCGTGCGCAGCGTGGTACTCGTAGGAGGAACCGCCGACGGCTGTGGTGTCGATAACCCGCGGCTTTAGGCCAAAGTACTCGGCGATGTTCAAGCCGGCCATGCCGCCACCTTCCCCGGCATCGTAGATCGCATCGACATCGCTCCAGACAAGCCCGGCGTCCGCCAATGCCCGGGCAGCGCTTTCCGCCTTGATTTGGAGGGGGCCGAGCGCACCCTCCACATCCCGGGACGGGTATTCGTACACGCCAACGATAGCAGCATCCCGCATATTACATCTGCCCCATCTCTACCTGTGCCCCACCCGGCCCGGTACCCGGAACCGCATGGGTATGGATCGTGCCCTCAGCGACGAGGCGCTCAATGTCAGCCCGCGAATAACCCAATTCCGCCAATATCTCGCCGCTTTGTTCTCCGAGCCTCGGCGCCGGGGCGTCGATGGCGGCCGGTGTCCTATCGAAGTGAGCGGCGGGCCGCGCCAGCCGCACCCGGCCATGGTCCGCAAACTCATAGATGCCGATGGTGTCGTTCGTAACAATCTGCTCGTGATCGAGCAATTCCAGCCGCGTCAGCAACGGGGCGGAGGGAACATCCTCTTGATTGAGGCGGGCGAGTATTTCATCCCGGTCCCAATGCTTGAGTTCCGCGGCTGTTAGTCGCTTGCGCTCGACGATGTTGCGGAACCGCGCGTCGGTGGTGCCGAACCTCGGGTCGTCAATCCATTCGGGTTTATCCAAGGCGTTGCATAGGCCGCGCCATTCCGCATCGGAGACGGCACCGGCAGTGATAAAACCGTTGGCGGTTTCATAAATCAGGTCCATGGTTCCCTGATATTTGGAAACATCCACCTCGTCGCCAACAAAGGTCAGGCCGGACATGCCCTCGGGCCAAAAGAAGGCAATGACCGCATCGAGCATGGCGAGGCGAATGTGCTGGCCAAGGCCCGTTCGCTCGCGGGCAAAAAGAGCGGCCGCGACGGCTTGAGCGGCTGTCAGGGCCGTGACCTTGTCGGCGATGATGACCCGAAACATCTTCGGACGACCGGTTTCGCGATCCGCTTGAATATCGGTGGCGCCGGTTAGCGCCTGGATAACCGGGTCATAAACCCGTTGATGCGCATAGGGCCCCTTCTCGCCAAAGCCGCTTATGGACAGGTAGATCAGCCTGGGATTTCCTTTAAGCAGCCTATCGGCGCCAAAACCCAGCCGTTCCATGGCACCGGGGCGGAAATTCTGCATCACCACATCGGCGGATCGAATCAGTTTCCGCACGGCCTCGCGACCTTCCGGATGCTTGAGATCCACACACAGGGAACGCTTGCCCCGATTGCAGGCGAAGAAGCCGGCCGAGACACCGTTGCGCTTGCGGCCGATGCGCCGTACCCCATCACCGTTGGGCGATTCCACCTTGATGACATCGGCACCCTGATCCGCCAGGATCGCCGTAGCCAGCGGCCCGGACACCATGGCCGTGAAGTCCACGACCCGCACACCATGCAGCGGCCCGGTCATTGGCTCCGATAATCCGGGAATAAACAACAACGATTTCGGTCAACGAACATGGGGCCCTGTTTACACTCTTTTGGGTGGTGTCGCAATTTGCAATCCAAGACCGTCCAACGCCTTTGCCGGTGCGGTGCGCCGGAACGCGCACACGAAGGAACGACACCCGATGGCCGGAAGAGATTTGACATAGCAAGGTTCCCCGGCCGGACACCCACATAGAGCCTAGATTGGACAGTGACATATGAATTCAACACTTGCACGAATCGAACAGTGTGCGAATCCCGGCTCGGCGGAATCCGAAAAGTCAAATTGATACAGCACCCGCCTCGGTATCTCAGGGCGCAGCATACAGCCGATATCGTATGGATGCCTTGTTTTGATGGATGGAGCACTAGACCTGCATCGGCGCTTCGGTATCATACGCCCCCTCACCGGATCGGCAGTCAAGGAGCACGGTTGCGAATGCCAAAGATCACCTACATTGAGTTCGACGGGACGGAGCATGTCGTTGCCGCCAACCCCGGTTCGACGGTCATGCAAACCGCTATCGACAATGGTGTGCCCGGCATCGATGCGGATTGCGGCGGCGAGTGCTCCTGCGCCACCTGCCATGTCGTCGTTACCGATGACTGGATCGATGTGGTTGGCAAACCGGACGAGATGGAAGAATCCATGCTTGATCTAAACCCGGAACGCGAGCCCAACTCCCGCCTTTCCTGCCAAATCGCTGTGACCGATGCGATCAACGGCCTCGTCGTGAAGCTCCCCGAATTTCAGATGTGATGTTGTGTCGGCTGATCAGCCGGTGCCCATATCTTCCCGCATGGTCGCGACCACGCCGCCAAACTCGGCCTCGTTCTCGCGGCTGAGTGCCGCCAAAACCTCGTGCGCGCGCAGCAGCCGCATCTTCTGGCCCCTGGGATCCGCATCCGGCAATTCGAGCGTCTCGCGCTCATCGGGAACCGGCAGCGACTCGTTCGCGATGTGCTTCAAAACGACATCCATGCTCAGTTCCCGAAACGCCTCGAGAAGCGTGGCGCTCGCGCCCTGGACACTAACGCCACCCGGGCTTTGTTCGGCCTCCTGAACAAGTTCGTGCAGTGTGCCGAGCATGGCACTGTCAAGGTATTCGCATTCGGCGAGGTCAACAATCACCCGCTTGCCGGTGCCGGTCGCCCCGAGAGCACCCTCCAACAGGGGCTCCGAATAGGCCCAGGTCACACGACCCTGTAGACAGACGAACCGGCCGGCGTCGGTTTCCGCCCAAGTCAGGTGCGGTGCATCGGCCGGCGGGTCGATCTCCATTTCCGGGACATCCTCATCGCTGCCGAAATAGCTCTCGCCGGAATGTCCCTCAAGCAGCAGCATGGTCACGTCGTCCCGATCTTCGCGCTCATGGCCCCGGGAGAGATCGATGAAAAGTTCGTCGAGTATGTGCTCGCCCTCGCCGTGCCGCTCAAGGGCGTTGGCAATGGCATCGACATCGGGATGCGCATCGCCGCCGATATCGAAGATGCCGTCCGTGTAGAACAATAGCCGATCCTGCTCGCCGAGCGGCAACTCGCTCTCGGCGAACACCGCATCCTGGTACAGGCCAAGCGCGGGGCCGGTGTGCTCGATTTGATCGACCCGGCCGCGGTGCCCCGTCAAGAGGGCCGGGCTGTGGCCGGCGGAGGCGATTGCCGCGGTGCGTTTTTCGATATCAAGCAGACAGTAGATGCAGGTGACGAACATGCCGGGGGTTGTGGGACCGGCCAGCAGTGAACGGTTCACCCGCTTCATCGCCTCCGAGGGACGCAGTGGTCGCCCCCCGGAATCGGTAAACGCCAGGCGGTGTTTGAACAAAACCGACAGCATGGCGGCGCTAACCCCGTGACCGGAAGCGTCCGCAATAACCAACACCAGGTGCCGCTCATCGATCTTTACGATATCGAACAGGTCGCCGCCGACATTGTGGCCGGGTCGATACATGGCGTGGACACAGAATCCGGGAATCTCAGGGGGGGCGCCCGGCAGCAGCGAACGTTGGATGACCTCGGCCCGTTGCAGGTCGCGCTCCATGGTCTCCGCATGGGTTTCGAGCACACGGCACAAATCGGCAAGCTGGTCGCGAGATTCCTGAAGTTGCGCGGTGCGTTCCCGCACCCGTTCCTCAAGGTGATTCTGATGCAGCGCGAGCGACGAGGTCATGGTGTTGAAGGCGTGGCCGAGCAAGCCCAGTTCATCACGGGTGGCGATGCGGACGCGCATACTCATATCGCCGCCCTCCACGGCGCGGGCCACCTTGGCAAGCCGCAATACCGGCCGTGTGAAGGCGGCCGCAATGCGTCCACCGATGAGGGCGGCGAGCAGGAAGAAGGCGATGGCGACAACAAGCGTCACCAGGCCCACCTGACCAATGGGCGCATAGGCCTCGTCCGCCGCAACCTGCGCCACCAACGCCCACCCTCCGTAGCCGACAGGCATATGTACGGAGAGCACCTCCCGGCCCAAATAGTCCCTGGTTTCCGCAAAGCCGGCATCACCCCCCAGGGCCATGCTCATAGCGGCATCCTGGGATTCGTGAACGGAGAGGATGCCCGCGGGCCCGACGGGAAACAGATAACGTATGCGGTCCAGTACACCGGCCGGTGTCTTCCACACACCCAGGCGGACCTCGGCGCTCTCGAAGCCGCTACGCACCGCACTCAGCAGGTCGAGTTCCGGCTGGGCATCCACCTCCGCAATCACCACGCCGAGAAAGCGCCCCCCGCGGCTGTGCACGGGCGCGGCAAGCATCCCCCGGTAGGTACCGGCCGCCGGCACCGGCAACCCCAATGTCGGTTCAATCTTTCCATCAAGAAACACCCGGCTGGTCGCAAGGTCCGCGCCGATGTGGGTCACATCGGTCGCCGAAATGACGGTGCCCTCGGGATCCGTGATTCGCTTGTTTAGAAATCCCTCGGTACTCTGCTGTGCGTCGATAAGCGTCCGCGACGTGACTCGGAGGAAGGTTTCGTCGTCGATCAGGCCGTCGAGCCGCTCCTCCATCAGCTCGCGCAACCGGGTACGGCTCGCCAACAGCGCGATGCCGTCGGTGCGCTGCCGGATGTGGGTCTGCAGAACGTCGCGAATGCCCTCCGCGCACAGGGTGAGCTGTTCCTGAACGTTGCCGGCGAGCAAGTGGCGAACATAGAAATAGTTGACCAGCGTCAACATCGTCGCGGTCAGTGCGATCAGGATCGCCAGCAGAAAAATGAACTTCCCGCGCAGCGAACGGGTTAGCGGAATTCCGTTATCCGCGGTGGGGTGCGTGGTCGCACCTCCCTTCTCTTCGGCCATGCGGCGCATTCTACCAGAAGCGCAAATCCGAAATCGCGTCTATTGTCGGCTGTCGGCGTCTCGTCGGCGTCTTTGATTCGGGATTGCGCCTTCGATGGGCGGACAGGGTCCGCTTGGTGGCTGCGCAGGAGTGATTCCCATTTAGGAAACCTCTGATCAGAGTTTCTTAGTGGTTTGATCCACCCAGTGGATAATTCCGTTTGGATTTGCTGTTAGCATCCCGCGATGATCGATTTTCGCCAGCCCTATCCCTCCGCCCGGTCGCCGGTTTGCGCGTCCAATCTGGTGGCGACATCGCAGCCACTGGCCGCGCAGGCGGGTGTCGAGGCGCTGCGGCGGGGCGGCAACGCGGTGGACGCGGCACTCGCCACCGCCATCACCCTGACCGTCGTCGAGCCGAACAACAACGGCGTCGGCAGCGACGCCTTCGCCATCGTCTGGGATGGCGAGGGGCTGTTCGGCTTGAACGCATCCGGCCGCTCGCCGGCGGGATGGACACCAGACCGTTTCGCCCACCAGCAATCCATGCCGCGCCGGGGATGGGATTCGGTGACAGTGCCGGGAGCCGTCAGCGCCTGGGTTGCCCTGTCGGAACGATTCGGTCGGTTGCCGTTTGGAGATTTGTTCGAGACGGCGATTCGCTACGCCCAAGACGGCTTTCAGGTCGACCCCAAGACCGCCCGCCATTGGCAACAGGCCCCGGAACTCCACGCCGACTTTGCGGATTTCGCGGAACACTTTTTTCCCGCGCCGGCGGCCGGGGAGCGCTTCCGTCGGCCGGACCTCGCCACGACGCTTGACGACATCGCCCGGACCCGAGGCGAGTCTTTCTATCGCGGCGCACTGGCCGACCGCATCGCAGCCGCTTCCACCGCCGCCGGCGGCGCCCTGCGCCAATCCGATCTGGCGTGCCACCAGGCGGATTGGGTTACACCGCTGGCCCAGGACTATCGGCGTATTACGCTGCACGAAATACCGCCGAACGGCCAAGGCCTCGCCGCCCAAATCGCGCTCGGCATTCTGCAACACCTCGAGGTCGCCCCGCTTGACTCCGCCGAGGGTTTTCACCGGGAGCTGGAAGCGATGAAAATCGCCATACGCGCGGCCTTCGACCACTTCGCGGACCCGGCGTCCATGCGGATTACGCCCGAAGCCTTGCTCGACGACCGGTCGCTTGCCCGCGCCGCCCGGGGCATATCGAGCCGGGCGCGTCCCCTGCCCCCCGTCGCACTACCGACAAGCCCGGACACGGTGTACCTCGCCGCCGCGGACGCCAACGGCATGATGGTGTCGATGATCCAATCGAACTACGAGGGATTCGGCTCCGGCATCGTCGTTCCGGGCACCGGTATCGCCATGCAGAACCGGGGGCTCGGCTTTGTTCTCAAACCCGGCCATCCGAACGAGGTTGGCCCCAGCAAGCGGCCCTACCACACGATCATTCCCGGATTCGTCACGCGGGACGGCGCGCCACTCATGAGCTTCGGCGTCATGGGCGGCCCGATGCAACATCAGGGCCATGTGCAGATGGTGCGGCGCATTTTCGACCACAACCAAAACCCGCAGGCGGCGAGCGATGCGCCCCGATGGCACGTCCATCCGGATTTCAGCGTTGCCTTGGAAACGGGTTTCGATGCGGGAATCGCCCAGGAACTCGCCAAACGCGGCCACCGAGTGCGCTATGAGCCCGAAGAGCGCGTATTCGGCGGTGCCCAACTCATCCTGAAGACGGACGCGGGCTACATCGGCGGCTCCGACCACCGCAAGGAGGGCTGCGCCGCCGGATTTTGACCTGTGCGGTCCTCACCGCGCGATATGGCGCTCCAACACGCGGTTGGGGAGGCCCGCCAAGTTGTTGACGTTACATCCAAGTACCCCTGTCAACTAGTGCTCCATCCAACTGATAATGCCGCATCAGTGGCGGCGGGAGCGTTCCGGGCAAGGCGCGGCCGCGCAGTCGTAGGCGACCTACTTCAAGCGGGCGCAACGCGGCCCGGGGCGCTCCCGCCGCCACCCGCGGGGCGCGCCCGCAAGCGCCCATCTATTTCATGCGAGGGATGCCCCTCGCGCTCCCGGCTGAGGGCTTCGTCGCCCACCTAGACGCTTGCGGGTGCGCTGATGCGGCATTATCAGTTGGATGGAGCAATTGCCATTGACTAAAATTTGACAAGGATGTAAAAAAATGGGCCTGTGTGTAATAAACGAGGCCCATCATGCGCTCGATTCGCTTAGCCGCTACGTTCTGCAGTCTCATCGGCACCGTTCTTATGGCCCAACAAACCAATGCCGCCTCCGACAACCTCGCTATCGAGGAAATTGTGGTAACCGCTGAAAAGCGCGAGGCGAATATCCAGGATGTGGGGATCGCGGTATCGGCCCTGAGCATTGACGCCATCAACCGTCTAAACACCCGAGACATTCGAGATCTAACCGGGATCGTGCCAAATTTAACCATTAATCCGGTCAGTATTGGTCCCAGCATGTCCCAAGTTTCCATTCGCGGTGTCAACAGCCAAGATCCCGAGAAGAGCTTCGATCCTGCCGTGGGAGTGTTTGTTGACGGCGTCTATCTGGCATCAAGTGCCTACAATCTGCTAGACACGTTTGACCTTGAACGCGTCGAGGTTCTTCGTGGTCCGCAGGGCACCTTGTTTGGGCGCAACACGACCGGCGGGGCTGTTAATGCTTTTCGCACGAAACCCACGGGCGAGTGGGGCTTGAAGGCCGATGCGATCATAGGCACTGAGGGTCGCCGTGACTTGAAAGCCGTGCTCAACCTGCCCTTGGGGGAGGGCTTGGGGATGAAGGTCGCGGCGTACAGTGAAAAGGACGATGGCCTTTGGGACAACGACACTCCAGGCGGCTCCACTGGCGAAATAGACCGCTGGAATGCTACGGCCAGCTTTTTGTGGACATCTGATTCGGCCGAAGTTCAACTGACCTATGACCACGCGGAAGACGACAGCGAACTGCCACCGTTGGTAGCACGAGGCGTTGGCGCGGCATCGCCCATTCCCGTCATCATCACACAACCAAGCTTTCCGGTAGAGCCCGCGAATGTCAGGCCGGCCTTCGCTCCCGATGCCTGGTGCTCGGTAGTCCCCACCGAATGCAATCAGGAAGAATCCACCAGCAACGGTCCTCACTATCAAAATTCGGAGCTAGACGCGCTAACCCTTAATGGTGAAATTGCGCTTGGTGATTCTTTCACGTTAAACACCGTTTTTGGGTGGCGCGATCATGAGGAGCAAGTATTTATTGATTTCGATGGAACGGCTCGCACAGTGTTTGATGTGGTCCGCTTCCAACAAGCGGAGCAGGCCTCTTTGGAAGTGAGGCTTGCATCCGAGTTCGATGGCCGCCTCAATTTCATAGTGGGTGGATTCTGGTTTGACCACGAGTACGACCTGCAGCAGGCGATAAAGCTCGATCTGGCAAATGTCGGAGCACCGGTTCCACCTGGTTTGTTTTTTGTTAACGGCAATGGCGATGAAGATTCTCACCAATCCGAAAGCATCGCGCTTTTCGCTCAAGCGGATGTTGATCTGTCTGAACGTTTGACTTTAACGCTCGGGTTGCGGGGCACCTGGGATGATCGACAAATCGGGACGGCGTTTTATGCGAGTGCGCTACCCCCCACCGGCGCATATGACACCGGGGATGGTGTTCCTGGTGGGCGCCGGTTATTGGATAGCGGATCGAACAAAGAGGATTGGTTTGAACTCACCCCGAAGGTCGCATTGAACTGGCAGGCAACAGAGGATGTGCTGATTTACGGATCCTATACCCGTGGATACAACGCCGGTGGGTTTTCAGCGCGCGCCGGTACAGTTGCAAGTGTAACCACTGCGTTTGATCCGGAGTTCATCAACGCCTATGAGGCCGGGGTGAAATCGGATCTTTTGGAAGGCCGTTTGCGCCTTAACGCCGCACTATTCATCAACGACTACGAGGACAAGCAGGAAGAAGCGATTCAACCCGCGCCGCCGCCAACATTTACCTCCACCACCGTGCGCAACGTTGCGGGGGCGAGAATTGGGGGTGTGGAACTGGAACTGTCGGCATTATTGCACGAGAATTTTCGGATCGACGCGAATCTGGGGTTCATGGATGCCGAGTACACGGATTGGGACGGTTTTCTCGGGGCAGATCAATTTGTCTCCAACCCTGCTCAGCCGAGCGGCACGCTGATCGAGGGCGACCTTAGCGTGCTGCAACTCCGCCGGGCACCCGAAGTCACAGCGTCTATTATCCCGCAGCTATACCTACCCGTGGGGACCGGTGAGATCGAGGCCAGCGCTATTTTCCGCTATGTTGAAAATCAGTTCACCGAGATTCTCAACAACCCTCGTGGTGAGATAAAAGCGCAACTGCTGGTCGATGCCTCCATCGCTTATCGTTTCGGAGGTGGGGGTGGAGACCGATATTCCGTCAAATTGTTTGGGCGCAACCTAACCGACGAGCAAGAGTTTAGCTCGTTCACCAACTCGATCGTCGATTTTTCTGGATTACAGCAGCCCCGTCGGATTGGCTTAGAGTTACAGGTACTTCTCTAGCGGGGTGCTCTTTTGCTCTTGCCTTGCTTGGAGACTGCCGCTTCAAGCAAGGCACCGCCGGCAGGGTGACTGCGCAGTAATTTGAGAAAGGCAATGATGTGCTCGTGTCTGCGCTTGCCGTCGAATGCAAAAGCGTCGCCCTCATCCGCAAGGCCTTCCAACAAGAAGCGAACTAGGTCGCGACCTAGGTCGAACCAGGGTTCTTTCACGATAGTCCTTGGAAAGAGTTTTAGAGCCATTGCCCTGCGCGCACGATCGTACTCGATCAGCGCCGGTGTAAACACCGCTGCGAGGTCGAGATCAGTTCGCGCCGCCGTAGACAACTCTTTGAAGGCACGAAATTCGGTTGTTTGCGTTTGTTGCCACGCAACATCAATGGCGATGTCGAAAAAATCATCATTAGTCGCGATTTCGGCCATGACCTCACCATACATTTCGACGCGCTTGCGCGTCACGTAGTAGACGGTAGCTTCGATAAGCACCGCCCTAGATGGGAAATGATAGAGGACGGCGGCACGAGTCAAATCTGCCTCGGAGGCCACTTCTGCCGTACTCAGTGAGGCATAGCCCCTTTCCGCGAGGCATTGCATCGCGGCTTCCATGATCCGTGTGCGCGTGATTCTGCTCTTTGCGAATCGTCCATCCTCAACTTCCGTTGGGTCAGGCAGGCGGGTCTGAGATCGGTCTTCGGCAACTTGGCTACTGGACATGGCAGCCCTCATGGCAAAAGTTCATCAGCCTAGCACGAGAGGGAGTCGTTCCAAACCGCGCAAATGAAAATGAGTGTGGTAGCGCAAAGTCTCCGTAGGTTCCGCGATTTCAATTCTTGAGAAGCGTTCGATCAGGGATGCAAAGGCTATTTTGAGCTCGAGTCTGGACAACATGGCACCCACGCAGAAGTGCATGCCCATTCCAAACGCCTTGTGAGGAACGGGTTTGGTGTTTTCTAGGTTCACGCAGTCGTCGTCCGGACCGTAGCGCGTCTCATCGCGATTGGCGGATGCCAGTCTTATGTGCAGCAACGCACCCTGAGGCATGTCCACCCCGCCGAGGGTGGTTGCACAATTGGCCTTGCGGAATTGGCCTTGAACGGGCGATTCAAGGCGCAGGATTTCCTCTACAAACCTTGGAATCAGCTCTGGTTGCGAACGCAGCCGCGAATGTAACTCGAAGTTGGCCGCCAGTCTTCGCATGCCCCCACTCAACGAATTCGTTGTGGTCTCATTTCCCGCTACCAATAGTTGAGTGAGTATGGACAGCAGCTCGGAAGTCTCGAGCGGGCGTTCTTGGTTTGCTTCGGCGGCACCCACATCTTGTCCGGCGTGCTCGGGCACACCAAGCAGATCTACTGGAATTCTTGCCCGCACCAACATGCTGATTATGTCGGATTGGGGAGATATCCTCCTTTCCTCGCAACGTGCGACCATGGCGCGGTGGCAGTCAAGGGTCAGGCGCGCGATTTCGATCGCACGATCTTCACTAGTAAGTAAGCCTATTTCATCCGCGAAGGCATCGGACCAGGTTTTAAGTTGTGCATCTCCGTGGTCACGCAGCCCAAGTGCTTGTCCTATCACCGACACGGGTAGTGGAACACTAAAGGTTTCCACGAAATCAAACGGCTCCCCAAGGGGTAGAGATTCTACTAGTTCGCCAACGCGTTGCAGAACGAATGGTTCGAAACGGTTCAGATTGCGAGGGGCAAACCAGGGGGCAACGAGTTCTTTGTATATGTCATGGCCCGGTGCATCATTATTCGACAGGGTCAGTGCTAGCGGCCAAGCTTGCTTACGGATGTCCTGTACCGCCTGTGGAATGCCTCCGCGACGCATTGATGCACGGTCCACGAGACTCGAAAAGCGTTTTGAGTCACGCATGACTTCATTGGCTAGATCAAAACTGGCCACAAAGTAGATGTTGTAACGCGGATCCAGATACACAGGCGTCTGGGCACGCAAACATCGATAAAATTCGAACGGCGAGTTCATAAAGTCATCACCTTTAGGATCGAACGATAGTGGATCGAGTTTGCTCATGCTTGCATGCCACCCTAGTCGTTAAGATAGTCAGCGATTCGTTTGTGGAAGTGGCGTATGCGCATTTCCTGATATCGACCGAGGGTTATACCCGGCACCCTATTGCCTGTTACGCGTGCCATCGCCTTCAATCCACGGTGTACCTGCGGAAGATTCGCAAGATCCTCATCGAAAACAGCCGCGAACGGCCCCAGTTCAGGTGCGCCAGAATGACTTTCGCCCGCGGACAGCACAGTTGGTTGGCGAACTGGTTTGATCGACATATCTTCCGCTTGAGGCACTAAAAAAAAGATATCCATAATGGAGCTGTCGACTTTCGTACCGTCGGGACGGAATCGGTAAACTAAAAAGGAGCCCCAACCCGCCCAGACAACCAGATTTGGAAAAATATGATATTGGATTGTGTCTAGCGCTTCAGTATCCGTCATATCTGGAATGTTCACTCCGTAGCGTTCTTTAAGGAAGCGCCGCCTCATGTCCGCCAGGTATTGACGTGCCGACAACCCATCGGGAATGGCTCGCTCTTCGTCTGAAAGCTCGTATAGTCCGCTGGCGGCGTCGAACACTTCTTGTTCTGTCATTTCACGCCCCACATGGGGGCTTGCCAGACCGCGAGGGGAAATCATCCGGGTATAGTTGCGCCGATCAGGCCATACGTCGTACTGAGTAAAGGCGTCACCCAAGTAGGTCATCGCCGATGGATGGGTTGCGACAACGTGGAATGCTTCGATGAATGCTTCGAGTACAACTTTCCAGTTGCAGTCATTTGTCTTTCGTACGTGTACAGCCTTCACTCGTTCACCCAGGTTCCAACCACGGGTACGAAATATCTGGGGCAGATCTTCAATGTAGCTGGAAAAGGGTTCAGGATCTTGGGCGATACTCACAAACACGAAGCCCCCCCAGGTCGCAGTGTGCGCAGGCGCAAGATTGAAGCAGTTCCGATCGATCTGTGGGAAATCCCATTCGTTGGTCACGCTGCGACAGGTACCATCAATATTCCATGAAAATCCGTGGAACGGGCAGCGTAAAAACTGTGCTCCAACCCCGGGTTTATCCTTGATCAAGCGTCCACGATGTAGGCAGATATTGTGATGGGCGAGAATCGATCCGTCATCCTGCCTTACGACGAGCAAGGAGACATCACCGATGTCATAGACATGGTAGTCCCCCGCATCGGGAATATCCTCTTCACGGCATGCCATCTGCCACGTTTGAGACCACATTCGGTCAATTTCCCGGTTGGCGAACTCTTCACTTGTATAGCAGCCAGGGACAATCGGATCGGTACCCAAGTCAACAACACTGGTTTGTGTTAGGACTTCCGGTATCGGTCCACGTTCGCTTGCGATGAGATCCTGGAGTGTTGGTCCCGGCCCCAGCATTGCTGGTGGGTTCGGAGGATTGGGCGCGTCAAATTTAGTGGCCATGGCAGCAACTTCCTGAAACTTAGGGAACCTCTGATTAATTCTGTAGTTGGGACATCCTGTTTAATAAAATCAATAACTTACGATTAACCAAGTGCTGCCCTATCGAATTGTTCAAGCTTTCCTTGGCATTTAATTTTTATATAGGCGTGTAAGAAATTATGCAATGCATGGTAATCTCTAATTTCAGAAGGGTCAAAAAGCGGCCGACAAACCGGCAGCGTGTCGAGCCTAGCCGCGCCGAATATCTTTTGATAACTACGCTTGCGCTAGGCCGACGAGATAATATCAATAGAATCAATGATTTATGAAATAAATCGGCATAAAGTCCGACAGGCTGCCAGCCCGGCCTGTTCGTGAATGAACATTGTAAAAGATATCGATACGTCAAATTCTCCGATGAGTGAAGCTTCCACATCACACCATCAACGGTTAACCAAACGGGAGCCTGCCGGATGGCCGTCCACTGGCGCCGCTTGGTGGACGGTCGCGGTGCTGTCACTCGCCTATGTCATGTCCTACCTTGACCGTATCATCATCAATCTGCTCGTGGTGCCGATTCAGTCGGATCTCGGAATCAACGATACTCAGTTCGGGCTGCTGCAATCAGTGGCGTTCGGCATTTTCTACACGGTCATGGCGCTACCATTGGGCCTTATGGCGGACCGGTACCACCGCAAGTGGATAATTGCTGGTGGCATTGGCTTGTTTAGCCTTTTTACCGTGCTGTCCGGAACGGCCCGGGCATACACTCAATTGTTTATGGCCCGTATCGGAGTGGGAGTTGGCGAAGCGTCCTTGACCCCAGCCGCGTATTCACTGCTTGCGGACTCATTCGAGCCCCATCGCCTCGGCCGTGCCATTGGAACCTTCACCATGAGCGCGTTTGTTGGAACCTCCCTAGCCTACATCGGCGGTGGTGCGGCAATAGACTGGCTGCACTCGATGGGGCCACAACGGTTGCCGCTGCTGGGTGAACTGCAACCTTGGCAGATGGCGTTCCTGCTGGTTGGAATCCCCGGGTTTATCATCGCACCACTCGTTCTGACTTTAAGGGAGCCGGAGCGAAAGGGAGGAGGGGCGGTTCCAATTGCAACTGCAATTGCGGCTGTGCGTGTTCGTGGCAAAGCTCTCGTGCTTCTGTTCAGTGGCTTCAGTTTTATCACACTATCAAGCTACGCCTCAGCAGTCTGGACACCCGCATTTTTCATCCGTGTTTACGAATGGCAACCCGGACAAATCGGCTTATGGTATGGACTAATCTATCTTTCATTCGGAACAAGTGGCGCACTATTTGGTGGATGGTTGTGTGATCGGTTAACCGTACGTGGTGTAAAAGATGCGCCGCTGCGGGTAGCCGCCTATGGTTACTTCGGGACGATGTTTTTCGGGGGTCTCGCGCCTCTGATGCCGACCCCCGAGTTAGCCTTGCTACTTTCCGCTCCGGCAACGTTTATGGGTACGCTGCCCTATCCCCTTGCTGGCACGGCCATTGCGCTCATCACACCGAACCAGTTGCGCGGACAGGTTACGGCATTGTACATGCTGGTAATCAATCTGGTTGGCCTGGGTATGGGGCCAATGCTGGTAGGAGTGTTTACCGACTTTGTTTTTACCCAACCCGAGGATGTGCGATACAGCCTAGCCATCATCAATGCAGGGGCGGCGCCACTTGCGGTTCTACTGCTCATTCTTGCTCTCCCAAGCTACCGACGTTTACGTCGGATTCCGGAAATTCAAAAAATATGAAGGAGATTACGAACAAGCGTACGGTGTTGATAACTGGTGGATTTGGGGGCATCGGATATGCATGCGCAGAACGTTTTCACCGCGATGGCGCACGTCTTGTCTTGCTCGATCAGCATGTCGATCACGACAAGCTGGACGCACTAAATGCGTCGGGGTGGGAAATAGACGTTGGGGATCACAACGCCTGGGAGAGTTGGATTCACCAAGATGCTACCATCCAGTTAATTCAAAGCGGCATTAACGTACTTGTTAACTGCGCGGGCATTTCAGGACTCAAAAACGTCGAGCAAGCGGATTTCAGTTGGTGGTGTGATTTTCAAAATGTGAACTCCGACAGCGTGTTTTTATCAATTCATTATCTTATGCCCGGCTTAAAAGCCGCCTCGTCCGCAGCTATTGTAAATATTGGATCCACGCTGGCGTTGAAACCTAGCGCTGCATTAGCCGCATACAGCGCAAGCAAGGGAGCAGTGCGCAACTTGACCAAATCAGTTGCCCTACATTGCGCCGAACAGGGGTATCGCATTCGATGCAACAGCGTTCACCCAGGCTCCACCCTCACACCCATGATGGAGGCAAATCTCAGCGCAACGGAACTGGGGCGTCAGGCCGGGCTTTCCCGACGCATGGCAGCGCACCCTTACTCAAACTCAATAGGTCGCATTGCCCTACCTGAAGACATTGCAAATGCTGTGTTTTTCCTAGCGAGCGAGGAAGCCGCGTTCATCACAGGTGTCGACCTACCTGTGGATGGCGGCGCCACTATCTAGGGCCTGTTAACACTATCTGGGTTAGCAGGCCCTAGACCAAGGGCGAACTGGGTCGGATCAAACAATTTCTGGCAGAGGCTCCAAGCCTGGTTCAAGATCAATTTCCAGCGAATTAAGTGTCACGGCGATAAGGATGAATTGGCTCGTTACAAAGATGAAATCGATGAGCTGCTGTTCGTCGAAGTTGGCCGCAAGCACTCGCCAAGCCTTTGTCCCGATTTTCCAATCCCGCATAATGTCGTCTACTGCATCAATAAGCGCCGCCTCTACCGGTACCCATTGATTCGCCAAAGATCCAACGGCTATGCCGCGCAAATCGTCGTCTGTAAACCCGATGGAGCGTGCGAGGTGCACATGCATGCCCCACTCATATGCGCATTGAGTATTATGCGCAACCCGCAGGATCGCTATTTCTCGCTCTCGTTCGGGTAGCGTGTTCTGTCGCAATATGTGCTCAGCGAAGGGCATCCAATGGGTTAGGGTGTGAATATTGTGCGCCAAAGTTTTGTGCAGGTTGTATGGCCAGTTTCTGAGAGTCCCAAGGGCTTCTGCGGGCGCATCGTCTGGATTTAGAGGTCGAATTCTTGGTGGCATGAGTCACCTCTCCCTAGGTGTGGTATTGGGGGTCGCCTTGCGCCCAGCGAATGCATCTGCGCAATAGGGTGTAAAAAGGAGCTTCGTCCCACGCCCCACGCTCAACGATAGGATAGTAGGGTGTACGGTGTGGTGCATCCCAATGACCACGGGCATGGCCCAACGATAGAAATAGGACGGTGCCGCTACCCACACTGCGCAGGTACATGACCGGACGGGGTTCTGCGTCATGCCACTGGTCGCGCACAAAGCCGGGCGCTTCACCTTGGAAGTCGGTGGCAAGTAGTACCTGCGGATCAGTAAAAAAATCGTACAAGTAGAGTTCGTCCAAAACAGAAAACGACCCCAAACCGTCGGTCAACGGGTGGGGCTCGGTAGGGTACACGGTGTAGCGCGATATGGGTGGGTGGGCAACAAAAGCACTTCCAATGGTATTAAAGAACGGCGTATCCCCGTGTGCGCCAGCGACACCGTTCTCCGTCCATTCCAGGAAGGCATTGGTGGCATGCAGAGCCAGCCAACGCCCCCCCTGCTCCACAAAGTTCGCCAGCGCCATCTCTGCCGCAGAGGAAGGGCGGACATCGCAGGTATAGCTAATGAGAAAGGTCGCCTCTTCGAGAGCGCTCGGTTTCTCGAAATCCGAATCAACCTGCGTCCGTATGTTCGGCAGCTCCGCCAATAGATTCAGCAGCTCTAGACGCACAAAGTCGTTGTCATGGGAGACACCGCCCACTACAAGGACTGCGTTTTGTCGAGGTGGATATTCGGTCATTGCCAGATGCCGCCAAATCAAAATTCGGCCAAAAATATAATTAAGGAACCTCTGATTAATCCTGTAATCGGGGCATAGGGTTTAATAAAATCAATAGCTTACGAATAGAACAATGCGGCTCTATCGAATTGGTCAGAGTTTCCTTAAGCGTTCGAACAAAGGCATGCGGGTATCGTATCAGTTTGACTCTTCGGATTCCGCCGAGCCGGGATCCACGCACCACTCGGCTCGTGTGAATGCCAGAATCGCGGCGCCACGGGCGTTCAGCGGCGCTAAATTGTAAATTGGGGCTCCTACCCCCGTTTCCTTGAAAAGGATAACCGGTTATCCTGAAGCAATACTTGGAGGACATCGACATGGCCGAAGCAATCTCACAAACCTATTTCACCGAAACGCCGCTGGAGCGGGTGCACCGCATCCGCGATGCCATTGCCGAGGGCGGCGACGAGGCTCAGAAGGCCCGCCGTCTGCCGACGGAAACCGCCGATATTCTGATTCAGGAGGGGCTATACCGATTCACCCTCCCCCGCGAACTCGGCGGCGAGAATGCGAGCGTGCGCGAGACCATTGAGGTTTTGGAGGCCATCGCCGCCATCGACGGCTCGGTGGGCTGGAATATCATGATCGGTTCGGAAATCAACGCCATTGCCGCCGGCGGCATGGATCCGGCCATTGCCAGGGACGTTTATCTGAACAACCCCCGCGTCATCATGTGCGGCGGCGGCGGGCCGGGCACACAACCCTCCTACGCCGTTGAGCAGAAAGACGGCAGCGCGCGCGTCTGGGGGCAAGCCACCTTCCTCTCCGGCTGCCACAATGCGGAATGGGCCTTCATGATGGCGCCCATCGTCGAGGCCGGCAATCCGCGCCTGGACGAAGCCGGCAACCCCGTCATCCGCATGTGGTTCCTGCACAGAAGCGAATGGGAAATCAAGGACACCTGGCACATGGCCGGTTTGCGCGGTTCCGGCAGCCACGACGTATTCGCCGAGGGCGCACGGGTACCGGAACACCTAGTGCCGGTGGAGTTGTTCTCCCTACCCGCCCACTACCCGAATCCAGTGTTCCGCATCCCGGTGGCGCTGCGGCTGTCGTTCAACAAGGCCGCTGTCGCCCTTGGCGTGGCGCGCGGCGCGCTCAACGCCTTCGCGGACATCGCCCAAAACAAGATTCCCCTGCTTTCCACCTCCGCTCTCAAAGACAAGCCCATCGCCCACTACCGTATGGGCGAAGGCGAGGCATCGCTGCGCGCGGCGCGTGCCTTTCTGATGGAAACCATGGACGATGTGGTGGCGGAATTGGCGGCGGGCGCTCCCACGCCGGGCCCGGAAACCACCAAGCTGGCGCGGCTCGCCTGCACCCACGCGGCCAACGTGTCGATGCATGTCGTCGATAGCATTCACAACGCCGCCGGCACCACCAGCCTGCGCATGGACTGCCCCCTGGAACGCAAACTCCGCGATGCCCACGGCTGTGCCACGCACCGCTGGGTGGCGCATCCGCTGTATGCGGAACTCGGCAAGATGTATCTGGGCCATCCCGGCCTGCCCGAGCTCTCCGGCGAGGGGGACGCACAACCGGCGAAATAACAGTAAGAGAAGAAAGGGAATTATATACATAAGTTGACATGCCACTATATATTGAGGTTTTAGTGGCGGGAAACCACCACATGTTGGGTTTTGTCAACTAATCGATATAATTCGCAAATATAGGCATCACTCCCTTTTAGCGGGCACTTTTGTTGGTATTTCGGCTGTGCATTGCCACCGTTAGGGAACCTCTGATTAATCCCGTAGTCGGAGCATTCGGTTTAATAAAATCAATAGTTTACGATCAGAGGAACATTGCGCAATTCAACCCTGAGCAGAGATACCCGCTCTAGCGGCTTGCCCGCTAAACGGCCCGATTAACCGCGCCCCAAGGGGTGCCCAAGGAGAAAGCAATGGCAGCTTATTTTGTTCTGCAATACGAAGTGACGAACCCGGAGCTGTACCGGGAATATCAGGCCGGCGCGGGCGCAACCATCCAAGCCCAGGATGTTGAATTGGTCGTCTTTGATGCCGCGGCGGAAACCGTCGAGGGCACCCCACCCGGCAAACAGACCGTCGTTCTGAAATTCAAGGATTCCGACCACTTCCATCGCTGGTACAACTCGGAGGAGTACCAGACCGTGGTTGGTAAACGACATGCCGCCACCGAGGGATTCGGCGTCCTCTCCCAATCCATGAATTTGGGTTGATTCGTCCACCGCCCGGAAGGCAAGCCAACCGGCCATGCGGAGCGCCAAGGAGATGAATTGACCATTCGGGCATGGGTTGTGGGAGCGCCCCGGACCGCGTTGCGTCCGCTTGAAATAGGTCGTGCGTTTCATGCGAAGGAGTGCCCCCTTGCGCTCCCCGGGCGGGGGATCCGGCCGTGCCTTGCCCGGAACGCTCCCACCACCACTGGATGCGGCGTTATCGGTTGGATGGAGCACTAGGGTTGATCGAACATTCCATGGCAAGCGTTGTTGCACAGGCGGTTTAGACCGCTTGGCAACTCCCGATTTGATGGTAAGCTACCGCCTGATTTTCTTGAACCGGCATAATTGAAGGGTTGAAACCATGAGCAATCGACAGAAGTTCTATATCAACGGGAAATGGGTCGAACCCGCAAGCAAGGAGACCCTGGCGGTTATCAATCCCGCCAACGAGGAACCCATCGACAACATTGCCCTCGGCTCGGAAGAGGATGTCAATCGGGCGGTTGCCGCCGCCAAGGCCGCCTTTGAAACCTATTCGCGGACCAGCCGCGAAGAGCGCGTGGCGCTACTTGAAAGCATCCTTGCCGTATACCAGCGTCGCATGGAGGAGGTCGCCGCCACCATCAGCGAGGAAATGGGCGCCCCCATGTTTCTAGCCAAGGCCGCCCAAGCACCCGCCGGGCTCGGCCACTTCATGACAACCTTGAATGTGCTCAGGACATTTGCATTCGAGGAAGACATCGGCACGTCGCACATCGTCAAGGAGCCCGCCGGTGTCTGCGGTTTTATCACCCCGTGGAACTGGCCCATCAACCAAATCACCTGCAAGGTCGCACCGGCACTGGCGGCGGGCTGCACCATGGTGCTGAAGCCATCCGAGGTGGCACCGCTGAATGCCATTCTCTTCACCGAAATCCTGGACGAGGCCGGTGTGCCGCCAGGCGTCTTCAACCTTGTCAACGGCGACGGCCCGACGGTCGGCGTTGCCCTGTCCTCGCATCCCGATGTGGATATGATGTCGTTCACCGGCTCAACTCGGGCGGGCATCGAGGTCGCTAGGAACGCGGCACCCACGGTTAAGCGTGTCACTCAGGAACTCGGCGGCAAATCGGCCAACATCATTTTGGACGACGCCGACTTCCAGCAAGTCATTTCCCGCGATGTTTTCGGCATGTGCATGAACTCCGGCCAGTCCTGCAACGCGCCGACCCGCATGCTCGTTCCGAACGACCGCATGGACGAGGCCGCGGCCATCGCGCGGGTGGCCGCGGACAACATCAAGGTGGGCGACCCGAACGCCGCCGACACCAATATCGGGCCGGTGGTGTCCGAAGCCCAATTCAACAAAATCCAAGGGCTCATTCAGAAGGGTATCGACGAGGGCGCAACGCTCGAAACCGGCGGCACCGGTCGTCCAGACGGCCTCAACCGCGGCTACTACGTCAGGCCGACGGTTTTCTCGCACGTCAGCAACGACATGACCATTGCCCGGGAGGAAATCTTCGGCCCGGTGTTGTCGCTAATCGGCTACCAGGACGACGAGGATGCGGTGCGCATCGCCAACGATACCGTCTACGGCTTGTCCGGCTATATTTCCTCCGGCGACCCGGATCGGGCCAAAAACATCGCCCGGCGCATCCGTTCCGGCAATGTACACCTCAACGGCGCGTCCGTGGACAACCAGGCACCCTTCGGTGGCTACAAGCAGTCCGGCAATGGTCGTGAATGGGGTACCCACGGGTTCGAGGAATTCCTCGAGGTCAAGGCCATTCTCGGTTACAATGCGGCGGCGGGTTAACGGATGTCCGAGCAACTCACCTACGCAGGATATGCTGGCCAAACATGCGGCGCGGCGGCGGGCTAACGAATGTCCGAGCAACTCACCGCCGACCGCATTGCGCTACAGGATGTGATGCTTCGCTACGCCGCCGGCGTGGACGAGCGGGACATGGCTCTATACCGCTCCTGTTTCGCCGATGATGTCGAAGTTCTGGGGTTTGGTGGGGAAACGATAAAGGGTGCCGAAGCCTGGGTGGACTACGTCACCGAAGCGCTTAGGCAATACGGGCCCACCCAACACATGCTGGGCCCGCAGCTAGCGACCGTAAACGGCGACACCGCCCACGCCCGTACCGATGTGCAGGCGCTGCATTACATGAAGGATGCCGAGGACACCACATTGACGCTATGGGCCACCTACGAATCCGATATGCGTCGCGTCAACGGTGAGTGGAAGATTTTCCGTCATCGCCTGGTACCAAGGGGTACGCGCATGCAGTCCGGGTGAGTCTCTGCCATTCTATCGACTTGTTCAGACCTTGCTTGGGGGAACGTCTGATTAATCCTGTAAGTCGGGATGTCCGATTTAAGGAACCCCTGATTAATTCTGTAGTAGGGACATCCAATTTAATAAAATCAATAGCTTACGAGTAGCTAAATGCTGCTCTATCGGCTTCTTCAGACCGTGCTTGGCTCAAATACCCCGACCAGTGGGTTAGTCGGACATCCCTTGGGCGGGCACCCGCGCTCTGCTTGAACTCTGTCCCAAGCGATTGGGATAGTCATTGTTGCCCATACCCAACGGCGCCCGAAGGGGCATAGGCGGCCGTCTTGTCCGGGTAGTGGCCAAGTCAGCCAATCTGGCGTAGTTTGGCGCGCCGTGAACAAGCCCCCTGCCAACAGCGCACCCAGGAGTTTTATTGCCGAGGTCAAGGCGTTGTTGCGCCTGGGCACACCCATGATGGCGACCCAGTTTTGCATCATGGGCATGGGTTTTTTGGATACGGCCATGGCCGGCCATTATGCATCCGTGGACCTCGCCGGCGTCACCCTGGCGGGCAACCTGCTCTGGCCGGTGTTCATGCTGATGACCGGGCTGACGATGTCGATAACCCCCATCGTGTCGCAGCTTGCCGGTGCCGGCCGCGCCAACGAATCCGGGGAGATTGCCGGCCAAGGCCTTTGGGTTGCCCTCTTCGCCTCGCTCGCCACCGTCGCGATCCTGCTCAATGCCGACCGTTTCTTTGCTTTGCTAAGCGCGGAACCCGAGGTCGTCGAAGTCGCCGTCGCCTACCTCGACGCGGTGGCCTGGGGCATGCCCGCGGGCATGATGTATGTCGTGCTGCGCTATATGTCGGAGGGCTTGGGGCACACCCGTCCGCCGATGTCCATCGCCTTCTTCGCCCTATTGCTCAACGCGCCGCTCAACTATGTCCTCATCTACGGGGCTTTCGGGGCCCCGGCACTCGGCGGCGAAGGCTGTGGCTGGGCCACCGCCGTCGTCATGTGGTTCGAACTGGCATTGATGCTGTTCGTTACCCGCCGACCCTATTTCCGTGCGACGGGTTTGTTCAAGACGCCGCGCTGGCCCAATGCCGCAATCATCGCGCGCATTCTCAGGATCGGTGCGCCCATCGGCACGGCGGTCTTCCTGGAAATGGCCATCTACTCCATGATCGGCTTTCTCATCACAGCCTTCGGAACCAGCCCGCAGGCGGCCAACGGCATTGCCGGGAACATCAACTGGATGACCTATGTGATCCCCATGAGCCTAGGTTCGGCCGCGGGCATTCGCGTCGGTTTCCATGTCGGCGCCGGAGACAGCGACGGCGCCCGGCATGTCGTCACCACGGCGTTGCGCCTGTCGCTGCTCTATGCACTGGTGGTCAGTGTTATTCTGGTGGGCCTGCGCGATTTTCTCGTCAGCATCTATACCAGCGATCCGGCCGTCATTGACATTGCAACCAATCTCTTGATTTTCATTGCCATTTACCAAATTGTGGACGACGCCATCGCAACCATGGAAGGCACGCTGCGCGGTTACAAGGACACCCGGGTGCCGATGGTTTTCGCCATTCTGGGCTACTGGCTGCTCGGGCTGCCGCTCGGACACGTACTGGCGGTCGGCTGGTACGGACTGCCCGTCCTCGGCGTCTACGGTTACTGGACCGGAATGACCCTCGGCATGTTTTTCGTCGTCCTATGCTTGGGCCTGCGCCTGCGTCGCACGAGCACGGACAAGGCGCTGATTCGACGGCTCGCGCTTGGCTGAGATTGTGGAAAACGGCACCGAGGAAATTTGGACCGAATTGCGCCGCGCCCGCGACCGGCGGCTGCTGGCCGACCCGGTACTTGTCCTTGAGGCCATGCGCATTCCGCATCGCACGGAATACAACAACCGGATGTGGCGTCTCCTGGTGCCATTCGAACAGGAGTCTTCCGCCCGTTCGGAACTCGAAAGGTACGAGGCGGAAAACCGATACATCGCTCCCTACCGTCCAAAGGTCCATACCTTCGACAAAGGCTGGGCCGGCGTACTCGGATTTCTCACGCTGATTTGGCTGCTGCCCAACCTGGAGGACTGGCAAACCTTCGGATGGAATTGGCGGGAGCTTGGCGTTATGAACGCCGAACTGGTGCGGGAGGGCCAGTGGTGGCGCACCGTCACCGCGCTGACCCTGCACGGCGATTTGGGGCACATCATTGGCAACTCCGCCTTCGGTGCCGTGTTCGGATTGTTGCTCGGCCGCTTCGTCGGTTCCGGTCTCGGCTGGTTGCTCGTGCTGGTGGGCGCCGCGCTCGCCAACGGGATAAACGCCTGGCTACAAACGCCACCTTTTTTCTCCCTGGGCGCATCCACGGCCACTTTCGCCGCGCTCGGGCTGGTCGGTGCCTTCGTCTGGCGGCGCGGCTACCTGCGCGGGAGAAATTGGCGCGAGAGCTTCGCACCGCTCTTCGCCGCCATCGCACTTTTGGTCTACACCGGTGTCGGCGGTGTGCGAACGGACATCCTGGCCCACTTTTTGGGATTCGCCGCCGGCGTGGCGGGCGGCGTTTTCGCGGCCGAATACGATATTCGACGACTTGGCAGGAGCGGTCAGTGGATTGCCGGGGGGGTGACAGTAATGATCATTGTAACGGCTTGGACGTTGGCGGGAACCTATGCGCCGATTTCCTGAGGAACCTCTAAGGAACCTCTGATTAATCCTGTAGCAGCGGCATCCAATTCAATAAAATCAATAGCTTGCGACTATATCAATGCTGCTCTATCGAATTGATCCGAGTTTCCCCAATTAGTCCTGTAGTCGGGGCATCCGGTTTAATAAAGAAAGGAACCTCTGATTAATTCTGTAATCGCGGCATCCGAGTTAATAAAATCAAGAGTGTACGAATAGCTCAATGCTACTCCATCGAATTGTGCAGACCTTCCCTGAATCAATATTGGGGACTTATAAAGGAAAGTTGACAGAAACCGATATGCGGTGGTTTGCAGCCGCTAAATCCTCAACATATAGCGGTAGGTCAACTTACGTACATCAGTCCCCAATATTGTCGGGCAGCGGGTGTGTGGTGCTGCTGGGCATCGCCCTTATCGGCAGGGGGTTCGGCAGGGTCGGCAGAGCGAACGCCCTGGCGTGTGTGGTGCTGCTGGGCATCGCGCTTATCGGCAGTCCTCCGGCATTCGGGCACGGCGGGGTTGTGGCGGAAGAGGATCTGTGCTTGCTGAAAATGGGTTTCCTGCAGGCGCACTTCACGTTGTTCCTGCCGGAAACCCGAGGGGCGGAAGAGTTCTGCGAAGACCTGCCGGAAACCGGCAGGGCGCTGTTCGTCGTCGAATACCTGCACGAGATGATGAAGGAGACGCCCGTCGACTTCCGTATCATCACCGACAGTCGGGGGTTCGGCATCTTCGCCAACTGGGAGGACGTGAGTTCCATCGCGGACATAGAGGCGCAAACGGTCTTTCATCGCCCCCTGGCCGTTGAGCCCACTGGGTTGGTAACGGTCAGCCACACATTCGACGAGCCTGGCGGCTACATCGGCATCATCGTGGCCGAGAACCCGATAAACGGCAATATCTACAACGCCGTGTTCTATTTCGAGGTGGGCAATGCCGGCTACGGTTACATACCGTTGTTCGTCGGCTTGATTGTGGCGGCGCAACTTTTATTCTTCACCAGTACCGGCAGCCTACAGCGCTTCCTACACCATTGTTGGCGACGGTGGCACAATCGCCACATCGCCGACAAACAACCGCTTCCCCCATCAAAACGGAACCTCCCATGACTATACCCCCGCACCAACTAACCACCGCCCACACCATTCCCGGCCGCGATATTCGGGAACTGCTTGGCATCGTCACCGCCGAATGCGTGCTGGGCATCAATGTCTTTCGCGACATGCTCGGTGGGCTCCGCGACATCATCGGCGGACGCAGCGGCACCCATCAGAAGGCGCTTCAGGAAGCGCGGGAAATCTGCCTACAGGAACTGGCGAACCGTGCGGGAGAACTCGGTGCCGATGCCGTCATTGGCGTCGATCTCGATTACAGCGAAATCAGCGGCGGCAACAAGGGCATGGTGCTACTGGTCGCGTCCGGAACGGCCGTGAGGCTTCGTTAGGGAACGTCTAACCAATCCTGTGGTCTTGCGGGCATTTGGGTCAATGACACAATGGGTTACGAGTGGTTTGATGCCGCTCCATCGGTTCTCTCAGGCCTTGGCTAGAGGTCGCCGTCAACCCATGCCCTAAGCAAGTGATGGGCAATGGCGAGCGGCCCCGGAACCTTGAGCACCGGGCTTTCGTTCGCCAAGGCGGCACTGGCCTCGTTGCGGGTAAACCAGCGCACATCCGCCATTTCCTCGTCGTCGATACAAATCTCCCTGCTCAGGGCCCGGCCGAGACAACCGATCATGAGCGACGACGGAAATGGCCAGGGTTGCGAGGAGTGATAGCGAACATCGCCGACCTCGATACCGGCCTCCTCCCGCACCTCGCGCCGCACCGCCTCCTCGACGGATTCTCCCTGATCGATAAACCCGGCCAGAGCGGAATACATGCCCATGCGCACCAGCGGGCCCCGGGGCTGGCCCAAAAGGCAGCGCTCGTCGTCGTGAATCACCATGATGACCACCGGATCGGTGCGCGGAAAGTGCTCGGCCCGGCATTGCGGGCAACTCCGAACATGCCCTCCCTTGCGCTGGTCGGTCGCCGCCCCGCACTTGCTGCAAAAGCGGTGCGATGCGTGCCAACCGATTTGCGCACGCGCCTGGGCGACGATGCCGGTTTCATCGGGCCGCAGATGCATGGCGGCCATGCGGCAATCCGCGAAGCGCCATCCCGACTCAAGCCCAAGTTGGACCGTCGGATCCTCCAGCTTTGAAACGTCCAACGCAAAATGGGGCGCACCCCCGTCGAGGCCGAGAAACACCGGTGGGTCGTGGAGATCCAGCCACTTTACCGTGGAACCGGGGAGCCATCCGAGCATGCCGCCAGCGGCCAATAGCACATCGAGATCGCGAAACGGTAAAAAACGGCTTGACGGGTCGCCCGGCGCGGCAGCGAGCCAAGCCTCGTCGCGCCGCTGCACCTCCGCGCGGTCCAATGGGTTTCCCGCAAATCGATGAACCAGCGTCATGCCAAACCCCTCTGTGAACACGTATTGTAGCCCGCCTGTCCAAGGGACACGAAATTCAGTGGTGTATCGGTTCGACATTGGTATGAACCGGACAGGGCGCGAGCCATGGCTAGACGGAATCCGAAAAGCCAGATTGATACGGCACCAGAAATTCCTTATGAAGCAGCACCTCCTGCTCAGCGTGCGTCGGCGGCAAGGTGGATGCTATCGATCAAGTTAAGGAAACTCCGATCAATTCGATAAAGCCGCATTGATCTATTCGTAAGCTATTGATTTTATTAAACCGTATGCCTCGAATACAGGATTAATCAGGGTTTCCTTAACTCCGTTTTCTCCTCCCCCATTGAATTGCTCCATCGAACCGTGATGAACTCTATAGTTACTTTGGGGAATCATATCGATGGGTTGACAAAAGCCGACATCTGGTAGTTTCCAGCCGCTAGAGCCTCAACATATAGTGGTATGTCGACTTATGGATATAATTCCCCTGCTCGAGAAGTAGGAAGGTTTCCGGAAACGTTTGCGAAAACTTCGCCCCTTCCAAATTTTGACCCTTCAAATGTAGATGACATGTGAGCGATAAGACTCTTCAGGCAAGATCATCCGGGAGTGCCCGGCTTGCACTCTTCGAGCATTCTGTAAAGCCCTGCCCGCAATCAGGAAACGACTCGCGGACACCCCATATTCGCATCGACCACCTGAACAGCACGCCACTGGAGGCTATTACCCGCTCAATGGTGATTTGTGGCGATGCCACACAAGCTCTGAGGCTGCTCCCCGACAGGTCCATACAAACGGTTGTCACATCACCGCCCTATTGGTCATTACGCGATTATGGGGTTGAGGAACAGATAGGGCGGAACGAGAGCCTAGAGGGCTATATCGAGAGCATCGTTCGCACATTCAAGCAGATTGGGCGTGTCTTGCGCGACGATGGTACTGTTTGACTGAATGTCGGCGATTCCTACACATCCGGGAACCGGAGATATCGCGCACCAGATCGCAAAAACCGCGCACGGGCCATGGCGGTGCGACCGCCGACGCCAGAGGGGTTAAAACCAAAGGATTTAATAGGTGTTCCTTGGAGATTGGCATTCGCCCTACAGGATGCGGGTTGGTGGATCCGCAGCGAAGTCATATGGCACAAGCCGAATGCTCATCCAGAATCAGTCCGAGACCGTCCAACCAAAGCTCATGAAACAATTTTCCTCTTGTCAAAAGACAAGGACTATTTCTATGACCATGAAATTGTCAAAGGTCCACGCAACCGTCGCCTGAGAACGGTTTGGGAAATTCCCACCGAGCCGGTAAGGCGGGCGAACGGAAAAGTAGATGATCATCCCGCGATGATGCCCCTGTCGCTTGCTCAATGCTGTGTAGCGATTACAAGCCGCGACGATAGTATCGTGCTGGATCCGTATGCGGGTTCGGGTACGACGCTTCTTGCGGCGCGTGAACTCGGGCGGCGGTGGATTGGAATAGAAGTCAAACCCGCTTTCGTGGATTTGATTGAGCGGCGGCTGTGCATTCCATGACGCTTGATGAACTCAAGACGACGCTTGATTCATTCTCTCCGGTCAAGATCGAATTCGTTGCAAGGGTCATGAAATCTTTGGCGAATCCTCCGAGCGCCAACATTCGATCCAGTGGAACATGGCTGACAAGTGAGCCGGATTGGATCGAATATTTCGGACTTGCTTTGTCGGTTCATCATGGAGCTACTTCTGAGCCTTTGGGACTCTCGTCGTTTGAAGCAGTGTTCTATCGTTGGGGATCAAGTGGCGGCAGTGGTGGCCATTGACCGGTCCGATGCAAAGATTACAGTCCGACGAGTTCAGCTATCAGCCTGCACCGTTCATGCGGAATGGGATAGGGCGTAATGCTGGGGTTTGGCGGTTTTGACCTTGGCCACCCTCTTTTTGGTGCGCATTCTCTATTCCCTGGTGGGCGACCTGCGCCGTCTAAGACCCGGCACCCGCACCCTTTCCAACTGAAACATATCGTTGGACTTCATGGGAACAGTCGATATGGCGGGTGGCCTTCTCTGGATTCGAGCGTTTGAATCCGCCAGATCGTGGATAACGCGCATGTTTCGGGCCTCGCATGAATGGCCGCGTATGCATTGGCCGATGCGCACGAAAAGGTGAGCTGCCTTGCTGGGATCCGAAAATGAAATGGCGTGACGCAGCCCATTTGGCCAATCCGCTCGAAACCGCCAGATGTGAAATATGGTGCCGGAGGCATGCGTCGCAATTTAGGACGCTCCGGTCCGTATACGAGCGGTTAGTGGAATTAGCCGATCCGCCGAAATACCTCGCCGACAGTGTGTTTTGTAACCTTCAGGCCGATTCCCAAGCAGTCGCCGATGGGTTTGCGGCAGGATGGCCGGAAGCGCTGTCTGATGCCCCGGAGATCAGGATGCTGCAAGACATTCTCAAGTTTCTTGAAGCGCCGTTCGATGTCAAGGCAAGGGCCAACGAGACCTTCATCTCCAATGAACTGGTCCGCTCGCGCAAATTCTTCGACCAAGTCGAAGACCACCCGCTCACGGAAGAGCAGCGCAAGGCGATCATCATCGATGAGGATCGGAACCTAGTCGTTGCAGCGGCTGGAAGTGGCAAGACATCAGTCATTGCAGCCAAGACAGGGTGGCTTATCCGAAAGGAGTATCGCAAGCCTTCCGAGCTGTTGCTGCTAGCCTTCGCGAGAAATGCCCGTGATGAGATGAAAAAGCGGATAGACAAGTGTCTTGGCACCACAATTGCACGTGACGTAACAGTGCATACTTTTCACAGCCTTGGCTCGTCGGTTATTGGCGATGCCGAGGGGAGGAAACCGACGGTCGCCAAGGTGGCGGATGACTCTCTAAAACTGCACAAACTGCTCGAGAAAATCGTGGCCGATCTGTTCGCAGATCGCGAATTCTCGGCCACACTGTTGAAATGGTTCTCGGATGAGTTCGCGTCGTACAAGAGCACACACAACTTCAGTAACTGGAACGAGTACTACAACTACATCCGGACATTTGACATCGTCTCACTCAAAGGCGACAAGGTCCACAGCTTCGAAGAATGCAAGATCGCGAATTTCCTCTACCTCAAACGCGTCGACTATCAGTACGAAGCCCCCTATGAACATGATCTTTCAACATCGAAGAAGCGTGTGTACAAGCCGGATTTCTATTTGCCCGAATACAAAATCTATATCGAACATTTCGGGATTAATGCCTTAGGGAACACGGCACCATACGTCGACCAAGAGCAATATCGGCAGGATATGGAATGGAAACGAGGCGTTCATGTCGAGTACGGTACTGTCCTGATTGAAACCTTCAGCTATGAAGAGGGCGAAAGGAAGCTGCTCCCCAACTTAGCGAAGAAGCTCACGGATTATGGCGTGGTTCTCTCGTCGACCCCGCCTGAGGATGTGTTCGACATGCTCAACCAACAGGGCCGCATTAATCGATTCGCGGAGTTGGTGGGAACCTTCCTGCGGCACTATAAGGGCTATTCCAATCCGCTGCCGTCCTTTGCCAACATCGCTGATCGCGCTGGCAATCCCCGGGACAGGACACGGGCGCAAGCTTTTCTCTCAGTGTTCCAGCCAATATTCGAGCGCTATCAGGACGCACTTATCGCCTCTGGAGAGGTCGACTTCCATGACATGATCAACCAAGCGACCGACCTCATAGAGACCAGGCGTTACCACAGCCCGTTCGGATACATCTTGGTCGACGAGTTTCAGGATATCTCACCATCACGCGTGCGGCTGCTGAAGGCACTGCTCAACAGTTCACCCGGTTCCCAACTGTTCGCGATCGGCGACGACTGGCAGGCGATCTATCGGTTCACCGGCTCGGATATCGCGGTCATACGGCAGTTCGGAGACCATTTCGGTATGTTTGAGCGTATTGATCTCGCAACCACGTTCCGTTGCGCCGACCGTATCGTGACGGTCGCCACCGACTTCATACTGCGCAACCCGGCGCAAATCCACAAGACGGTCCGGGCAAAGCGCAAGTCAGACCGACCCGCAGTCTATGTCGGGCTTCCTAGTGAGCAGGAGACCTCGCTTCTGAAGGAGGCTCTTGATCGTGTCGCCGAGGATGCCCGACGACACGACGGACTGTCGGAGGTTCTGTCTCTCCCCACCGGCTGGTTGGAATGGATACCGAGACCGAAAGAAGGCATGACAAGCTGGCGAACTGTGGCTTTGGCCGTCGGATTCCCGGACCGCCGTCCCTGGAAGGCCGTTGTGTGGTGGGCGCAACCCGGGGACTGGACAACGCCCGATCCCTACCCTCACGAGCGTATCGACCTCGAACATCGTCGTGATGCCGCTGGTTGTAACTGGCCCCCTCCAGAGATGTCCGGGGGCTCTCGATATTGATGTTAATGTCAGAGACATCAGACATGGGGCGATGACTCCGGTTGGCCCGTTCGGTGGTTCGAGGGGCCGGGCGGTCCTGTCCCGGGGTAGTCGGCTGCGGGCCGACGGTTAGACAGCGCTGGTCATCTCGCGCACGGCTTCAGGCAGACACCCATCCGCGCCGGAGCAACCGTACCCGTGCCACACCGACAAGCTCCCGTCCGTCGGCACGAACGCCGACCCGGCCTCCGCGCTGTCGTTTCCCATTGTTACCCCAAAGCCTTGAAAAGGACTGTGTAATCGCCTTCTTGGCCATACCGCTCAAACACTCGCCTGTTGCAGCGGAAAGTGGTTAGATGGCATAACTTTCCAACCCCAAGCAAGAGGAGTGAATCCGCATGATCAGCAGTGGACCCATCGAAGACCGGCTTGCCATTCGCGAATTAGTGGAGTCGTACAACGATGCCGTAATGCGCTTTGACGGCGACGCCTGGCAGGCCAATTGGCGCGACGACGCCACCTGGTCGTTGCCCGGTGCCGGACCCATCACCGGCAAGGAAAATTTTTACCCCATGTGGCAGCAAGCCATGTCCGGCTTTTCGTTCGTGGGGTTCTTCGCCTCCGCCGGGCCCATCGTTGTGAATGGCGACAGGGCCCAGGGCACCTGGTATCAACAAGAAGTACTGCATCAGAAAGCGGGCAGCAAACGCTTTATTACCGGTCTCTATAAAGACGAATACGTCAAAGTCGATGGCCGGTGGTATTTCCAAAAAAGAGTCTACGAAATACTCGATTCCAACGAAACGGAGTAATACTGCATGAACATGTATGAACGATTCCGACTGGACGGCAAGGTCGCTGTGATCACCGGTGGCGGGCGCGGCATTGGCCGCGGCATCGCGCTGGGGCTTGCCGATTGCGGGGCGGATGTGGTCGTGGTCGCGCGGCGCCTGCACGAGGTGGAAGCGGTGGCCAAGGAAATTGCCGAGCGCGGCCAGCGGGGGCTGGGGCTTGCCGCGGATGTGATGGACTTCACCGCCATTCCGCAGGTGCTCGACCGGGTTGTCGACGAATTTGGCGGGCTCGACATCATGGTGAACAACGCTGGCGGCAACCTCGACCGCAAGATGTATGGGTTGCCTGAAATTTCGTTGCAAAAATTCGACGAACAGCTTGCGCTCAATATGAAGACCAAGTGGTGGGGATCCCAGCAGGCCGCCAAGCGCATGCGAAACGGCGGCCGCATCATCAACATCATCTCCATCGCCGCGCACAAACCGTCCCCCGGCTTTGGCGTCTATTCCGCCGCCAACATGGGCATGATCAGCATGACGCGCACCCTGGCCGTGGAACTCGCGCCCAAGGGCATCACCGTGAACTGCATCGCGCCGGGCATCATCGTTACGGAAATGCTGGTGGAAACCATGCAGATTTCCGAAGAGGACGCCATCTCCAATTTCGGCCCACAGATTCCGCTTGGCCGCACCGGCACACCGGACGATTGCGCGGCCGCGGCGGTATTCTTCGCCTCGCCCGCCGCCGAGTGGATCACCGGACAGTTTGTCGATGTGGCCGGCGGGCAACCCAATTGATTCACGCGGGCGGCGGGGCGGGGCGGCACACTCGAGGATGGCAACCTGCCGGTGCCATGTTGATCATCACTCAATAAGCCAATCGGGTTCCTTGCAAGGGCATGTGCTCGCCTCGGCCGCGTACTCGTCGGCGAGCGTGAAATCGGAGCAATATCATGGGCACAATCAACGTTCTCATCGTTAGCAAGGGTCACGACTTCGACCACAACGCCTTTCTCGCCATGTTCGACGACATGCCGGGCGTCGGCGCGACCCTAGTGCAACAACCCGCGGCCCAAATACTGCTGCAACCGGAAAACGTGGCCGCCTACGACGCCATTCTGTTTTACGACATGTCGGGTATCCCCGGCATCGGGCTGCTGCACGACGGCGCGGAGGACACCGGCATCCCGCCGGATGGATACCGGGCGAGCATCGAAGCACTGGTCGAACGGGGAATCGGCCTAGTGCTGCTCAACCACGCCACGGTGTCCTGGCCGCTGTGGCCGCTGTGGCGACAAATCAGTGGATCGTCCTTCATGCTGCAAAGTGGCATGCTCGATGGCGTCGAGGTTCCCGGCTCCGGCTATCGCGGCGGACACGGTCCCCATCCGAATCCCACTTTGCGATTGGTTCCCCAAGGCGCCCACCCCGTGTTGGAGGGCTTGGAGGACGGCTTCGAAATCACCGATGAAATCTATCTGAAAACCTCGGGGTTCGAGAGCCGGGTCACGCCGCTCTTGCGCGGGGATTTCGACTTTGTGGCCGAAAACTTCACGCCCCCGCCACTGGCACCAGCGGCGGAACAGGAAAACTGGAATCACCCGCCGGGCAGCAACCTGATCGTTTGGGCCAACCGGGTGGGCGCAAGCCCCGTCGTCGCCTCGGACGTGGGCGACAGCCCCGCCGCATTCGCAAACCCACACTTCCGCCGACTGCTCGGCAACGCCTTGCGGTGGGTGGCTTCGGAAGATGCGTGAAAAATGGCCCGTTGTTGGCGGGAATAGCTGTGAGACACCGGAGTCCCATGAAGTGTACCCCGTCATTGGTTTATGATACGCGCCAACAACTAGGGAGAGCCGACCATGATTGAGTTCCACGATCCGCGCGCGGCTGTTGGTGTCAAGCGCGAACCCTACGGCCTCAGCATCGATCTGATGCGGATGAACGACCCCTGCGTCGCTTTTTTGGCCAATGGATTTCCCGATTCGGAGCGCTTTCTCGAAAAGGTTGCCGACGCGCTTGAACGCCTGTTGCCGCGCATAACGGTGCGCGCCTTCAACAAGGGCAACGCATCCATTCCCGCCCCACCGGAAATGCTTGAGGAAATACGGGAGACCTGCCACGCCGCGATTGCCGCCTATGGCCACTGAGGCAGTTGCACCACCGGCACCGTGCGTGACGGCATCGCAATCGCCAAATTGGGTATTCCCTCCGTTGCCCTGGTGACCGAAGAATTCTGGCCACAGGGTGATTTCGTGGCGGAATCCCTCGGCATGCCCGATGCGCCGAGATTGCGCCTGTCGCATCCGGTGGCGGGTACGGGCGAGGCGAATTTGGAAGCGGTGGCCAACGCCATCGCACCGAAAATCGTCAAGGTATTGGCCCATTGAGCGGTCGATTGACGGCCATTGACGAGGCAGCCGCGCTCGAAACCCTGCATGAGTTGAATTGTACCGACGGATTGCCGGTCGTCGTGCCAACCGAGGCGCGTGTTGCCCGCATGATCCTGGCATCGGGCCTGGAGCGTGACCTGAGTTTGGGGGAGATGGGTCCGGCCAAGGGAATCGCCACCGTCGAGAAGGTCGCGGTGGCCGCCGTCATGGCGGGTTGCCTGCCCGACCATATGCCGGTGGTCGTCGCCGCGGTCCGAGCCATCCTTGATCCGCGCTTCGACCTTACCGAAATGCAGTCCACCACCCATTGCACGGCACCGCTCATCATTGTGAACGGCCCGGCCAGGCAATGGTGTGGCCCCATCGCCTCGGGATTCGGTGCCTTGGGGCCCGGTCATCGCGCCAACGCCAGCATCGGCCGCGCACTTAGGTTGGCCATGATCAACATCGGCGGCGGAAGGCCAGGCCAATCCGATATGGCGCTGCTTGGGCACCCCGGCAAATTCACCTATTGCCTAGCGGAAGATGAGGTGGCGAGCCCGTTTCCGCCAATGCATGTGGACAGCGGGTTCAAAGCGGACGAGAGTGTGGTGACGGTAATCGGTGCCGAAGCGCCCCATTCGGTAATATTTGGTGGCGACGGCGACGATCCCAAAAGGTCCGATCGATTTCTGGAGGTGCTCGCCATCGGGCTCACCAATCTGGCCACCAACAACGCCGCGCTGCGCGGCGGCGGCGCCGTGGTGGTGTTGAACCCCGAACATGCCGCCATTGTGGCCGATGCCGGGCTGACCCGTCGCCGAATCGCGGAGCGGCTCTGTGCGTTGGCTACCCATCCATACACGACCCTTGTGCGTTACGAACCCGCCTTCGCCGGCCCGTCCGGGGAGCGCGAACAGATCCCCTGCTTCAAGGATCCGAGCGACATTCTGATTCTCGTTGCGGGCGGCACCGGCCTATATTCGATGGTCATGCCCACCTGGTGCGCCGGCCCGCACCGCAACCGCGCGGTGCGGGTAAAGATGGAAATAAACCCCTTCTGTGAGATGCCGGGCGTCAACGGGCAAAGCACGGTCTAAAGAACATCTTCTCAACCCTGTTCGCGGCATTGATCCGCCACATCGCACCCGTGTTCGAGAAACACCGGTCGAAGAGAGGCGCTGGCGACCGAGCACTTGGCGGGCCAATAAAAAAGGGAGGGCTGTGAAGCCCTCCCCTTTCCGGAGTGCCGGGTGACGGATGCCCAGCGGTCCTTGGAAAAAATCCCGCCGCATTCGGACGGCCATGCGTCCCGGCTGCCCGCGCCGCCCGTCACTCAAATGTGCCCGGTATTCCCGCGCCTTGCCTTCCGCGGCTTCTCGCCCGCCCCCCGCGGCGCGGGCCACTGGGTTGTTTAGTTGACCGAGGCGCCGTCCACCGAGGCGTAGACCACCGTGTCCGTGCCGCCGTCCAGAAGGTTCACCTGGGTGGTCGCCACACGAATGTCCCCCACATCCGCGTTGATGCTCAGCGTCGCCGCACCCCGCGTCGTCCGACCCGTGAACTCAACCAGGTCCGAAACCCGCAGAACCACCTGGCCGCCCGCCGCAACCGTGCCGCGCGCCGCCGCCTTCGCAACCGCCCGCGTGCCCTCCTCCGTCACGAACGAGCCCAGGGTGTAGGTCGCCTCGTTCTTCCCCTTGTTGACGATGGTCAGGCGCTGGTTGTACTTCTCGGACACCGTCAGATAGGTCAGGTCCACCGTCGTGCCGTTGCGCCGGATGTGGCCGATAACCCCCGTCGCCAGCGTCTCGTCGGCGCCGGTGCCGCCGTCGCGGCTGATGGTCCCGCGGTACATCCTAGCCGGAATCGGGGTCGCGTTCATCCCCATGGTGTCAACCTGCACACAGAGAAGGTACGTCCCCGCGTTCTGCCCCTTCAGCATCGCCATGTCGGCCGGGCCGGCGGCCGCCGGCTTGAGGTTGCCCATCGCCGGCGAACCCGCCGTGCCGGCGGCCGGACAGGCTCCCAACGGTTTGGTGGCTTCCTCGGGAACCTTCAGGTTGAACGCCCCGATCGAGAAGTCCCCCTCCACCGAGAAATTGACGCTGCCGTCGGGCAGCAGGTCGCTCCCCGTGGCGATGGCGCCGCTGGTCGGATTGTGGAGGTTGTCCCTCGCGATCGTCGCCTTGGCCGAGCCAAGCACCGCCATGTTCGTCACGCCGGTGGCGGCGCTCGCGTCGCGAAACCACAGGAACGGCTGCGGGGAGGTGCCCACGTGCGCGACCGCGGGTTGGGCCTCGGCCTTGACCGTGGCGGCCAGCCCGTCGACGACCTTCACGATCGTGGCTGTGCCGGCCAGCGCCGTGGACGCGTTCGTTCCCGCGAACGCCTCGTCCGGGTCGCCGTGCAGCGAGATGCTCGCCGTATAGCTGCCCGCGCCCGCCGGCACCGCCAGATAGTCCACGATGTCGGCGAAGATCTTCGTGGGCTCCGCCACGATTGAGCAACCCGGAACAGCGGTGCCCACACCTATCTTGTCTCTAATCTGTTTGACACCCCCAACATTAACTCCAAAGTCATTCTTCATCTTGAAGACGGCGACAGCCTCCCCCGACCGCCCCGAGATGAATTCCGTTTGTATCGCCACGCCAGCCGACGTCACGCCAGCAGGAATAACGATAGCCCGATTGCCGCTTACGCAATTTCCGGGGGCCCTGGTAAAGCTCGTGGTGAAACGCCACCCGATGCCGCTCACCTCCTTACCCTCGGCGAACACCATGCCGCCGCCCAGCGCCAGGCGAAGATAGAGCGTCTCGTTGCCCAGAAGCGTCCGCTTGAGCCTCGCGGCCAGCCGGTGCCTGGTATCACCCGCCGAGGCCGCCACCGGGCTCTTGAGGTTGACGGTCTTCTTGCCCGCCGCAACCTTCACCAGCTCCCGGGCGTACTCCACCGCCATGGGCGCCATCTCGCCCGTGCCGTCCAAATGCTGAATCGTTATTCCCGCCGTCGCCCCGAAGGCCAGGCCGGACCACAACAGCGAGAGGGCCGCAAGGACGGCCGCGAGGGGTTTCATGTCGAACATCGTTGGTTCTCCGTCATCCAAAAAAACAAGGCAACCCGGACCTCGGAACCGAACCCCATCGCCCACGCCTTGCGGGTCCACGGGTCCACGGGTCCACGGGTCCACGGGCGGATTATCCACATCCCCGCCGGAATGACAACTTTTTTTCCAAACAGCAATTGCCGACAAGCACGGCGATGCTCGAAAATCAGCCCCGAGCCAACGGCTCAATGCGCAATGTATCGGGGTGCATGGATCCGCATGGCCCATGGCGGGCCGTTAGGGAACCTCTGATTAATCCTGTAGTCGGGATATTCGGCATTGGATCTGGCCTGAATTGGGTTGTGGAACCCACCACTTCTTGCCTATTATCGACTTTCCGCCCGCGGCAATCGCGGGCTCAGGAGGGGAGCATTGCTATGAGAATCGCGATTTGTTGGCAGGTGGCCATGGGCCCTAGGTTGGCTGCGGATGGGGGAATTGGAGGGCGAAAGACAGCGTTTGGATTGGCAAGCGGCCAAAGGGCCCCGGGTTGGCCGAACGGTGGTGCCCGAGGCGCAGCGGCGACAATACGAACACTGTTGATTACCGCCGGGTTGACGCTCTTATCCGTCACAACGGCCTTCGCCGAGCAGAACCGCTACTGGGCGGCCACTTGGGCGACGGCCTCCAAAACCATTACGCCGTTCGACGCGCCTCTTCCCGTCTTCGACGACACCACCCTGCGTCAAGTCGTGCGCATCAGCATGGGCGGCGATGGATTTCGGGTTTGGCTGACCAACGAATTCGGTACCGCCCCACTCAACATTGGCGAGGCGCACCTGGCGCTTCGCGACATGGACTCCGCCATCGTGCCCGGTTCCGACCGGATGTTGACATTCGGTGGCAAGGCATCCGTTGCCATCGCCCCCGGCGCCCGGGTGGTGAGCGACCCGGTGAATCTCGCCGCCCCGCATCTTGCCGAACTGGTCATCAGCCTGCATTTACCCGATGACCTCTCCACATCCGAATCACCGGTGACCTATCACGTTCGTGCCTTGCAAACCAACTATCTCGCGGACGGAAACCAAACCGCCGAGGACGACCTCAATGCCCCAACGACGGTTCCCTCCTGGTTTTTCATCGCGGCCGTGGATGTGCGCTGGTATAAACCCATCCCGGTAATCGCCGCGCTCGGTGACTCCATTACCGACGGCGACCAGACACAGCCCGAGCCGGTGGACCAAAACGCCCGGTACACCGATTTCCTCGCCGAGCGACTGCTGGTCAGCAACAAAATGGAATGGCGCGGTGTCGATCAGGCCAGCGTCGTGAACCTCGGCATTTCCGGCAACCAGGTCACCAGCAACTTTCTCGGAGAAAATGCGCAGGCGCGCCTCAACCGGGATGTGCTCACTCAAACCGGCGTAACCCATGTGGTCGTCATCGAGGGCATCAACGACATCGGATTGCCGGTGCTGCTCGGTGCCCCCTCGGGCGCCACCGCGGAACAGCTCATCGCCGCCCATCAACAAATCGCGGCCCGCGCCCGGGCGGCGGGGCTGAAGACCATCGCCGCCACCCTTCACCCTTCCGGGGATTCCGTGCTACCGG
The DNA here is from genome assembly GCA_965116165.1 of Pseudomonadales bacterium. Taxonomy (GTDB): domain Bacteria; phylum Pseudomonadota; class Gammaproteobacteria; order Pseudomonadales; family Azotimanducaceae; genus Azophilus. The sequence continues at coordinate 653,523 of OZ220484.1, forward strand.
GCTACGGCATGGGTGCTGTCGAAGAGGCTCGACAAGGCTTGAACGAGTGGATACGCACCAGCGGCGCCTACGACATGGTGGCGGACATCGACGCCGCCCTACGCGACCCGGACGACCCGACGCGCATGCGTTCCGACCTTTCGGCGGACGGCCTGCATCCCAATGCCGAAGGCTATCGGGTCATTGCGGAACAAATTCACGTGGCGCTCTCGCAAGACCGCTACAAGCCACCCGCAACATGGATCACCATAACAGACGAAGCCGTCATCGGCGACGGCGACCTAGCCCGGCCTATTCGTGAATGAACGTGGCGAGAGCCCCTAAGAGTGTTGAAAACACTGGGTGCGCGGACTGGAGCGCACACAGGTGTGCTTGACAGCACGTTGAGCACGCGGTGGGAGCACGGCCAGTGATTTCACTGCTATTGACGGGTTCCCCAGGTTCTTATCCCTCGCCCAGGCCCCGAATAACGCCGTAGGTGCGCCACGGGACGATGCGCAGGATGACGCGCCCTTCCCTTTCCAGCCAGCCTTCGAGGTCGTCGGGCTCCTGATAGGGCGTATCCGCAATAGCGGCGAAGACCAGCTTCGTTGCGCGCACGAGATTGTCTCGTTCAATCGTGCAAACACCCTCCACCGCAACAAAATCGAATGGTTCGTGATTGCTGACCACGCATAGGTTAACCCGCCCGTCGCGGGCGATGGAATCGTGTTTGAAGGTGGCCGCGCGGGTACTGACAACGAGTTCATCGCCATCGACCGCATAGGCGACCAGGGAACTAACCGGTCCGCCGGAGCGCCGCAGGCTCGTCAACACGGCCCACCGGTGCGAGTGAATAAACGCATCCCAGGAAGGGTCGCTCGCAATCATTCCCGGCGTTCTCGCGCCCGGTCGCGATCAAGCCCGGCGTTGACCCGTTCCCGCAGGCCCTTGCCCGGCTTGAAGTGGGGCACGTGCTTGCTCGAAAGCCCGACCGACTCGCCGGTTTTCGGATTGCGGCCGATACGTGACGCCCGGTAGTGCAGCGAGAAACTACCAAACCCACGAATTTCGATGCGCCCGCCCTCCGCCAGCGTCTCGGACATGTGTTCGATAATCGTCTTGACCGCCAGATCAATATCCCGAATCGGGAGCTGGGTCTGGGTGATGGCAATCTTCTCAATGAGTTCTGATTTTGTCATTGTCCAAGGCCATTCTATTACCGTTTTCCGAGTATTTTTCCTACAGCGCCCACGCACGCGTTACTTTTGGGCCTCCATTTGGGCCTTGATCAGATCACCAAGCGTACTGGTGGTGGCGCGGGCGGTTTCCTGCCGCCGATGCTCCTTGACCGCCGATCGTTCCTCGTCAATCCGCTTGGCCTTGATGGACAGCCCGATAACCCGGTTTTTACGGTCGATGCTGATAATCTTGACATCGATATCCTGGCCCTCGGTGAGTTCCTGGCGGGCATCCGCCACCCGGTCGAGGGCAATCTCGGACGCCTTCAGAATGCCGGTGACATCCTCGGCGAGTTCAACCTCCGCTTCCTTGGCTTCGATACCCGTCACCACGCCCTTGACCATGGAACCTCGCTCATGGATTGCCACATAGTCGTTGAAGGCATCCTGGTCGAGTTGCTTGATGCCGAGCGAAATACGCTCCCGTTCCGAATCGATGGAGAGGATGACGGTTTCGATCTCCTCGCCCTTGCTATAGCGACGCACAGCGGTTTCACCGGATTCCTTCCAAGACACATCGGAGAGATGCACCAATCCGTCGATATCGCCCTCAAGCCCAATAAAGATGCCGAAATCGGTAATGGATTTGATCTTTCCGGTGACTCGCTCGCCCCGACTGCGGTTGATGGCAAATTCCTCCCAGGGATTCGGCCGGCATTGCTTGATGCCGAGGGAGACCCGGCGCCGGTCCTCGTCGATGTCGAGCACCATCACTTCCACCTTATCGCCAACGGCCACTACCTTGGAGGGATGAATGTTCTTGTTGGTCCAGTCCATTTCGGAAACATGAACGAGGCCCTCAACACCCTCCTCGATTTCGGCGAAGCAACCATAGTCGGTGAGATTGGTGACCGTCGACATCACCCGTGCCCCCTCTGGATAACGATGGGCGAGATCGATCCAAGGATCGTCGCCGAGTTGCTTAATGCCAAGGCTGACCCGGTTTTTTTCCCGATCGAACTTGAGAATGCGGACATCGACCTCATCGCCCACGGCAACCATTTCGTTCGGATGACGAATACGCCGCCAAGCCATGTCAGTGATGTGCAACAACCCATCGACACCGCCCAAGTCAACGAAGGCACCGTAGTCGGTCAGGTTCTTGACCAGACCCTTCAGCGTTTGCCCCTCTTCAAGGGAGGCCAAAAGCGCTTCGCGCTCCTCGCTGTTTTCCTGCTCCAACACGGCGCGCCGGGAAACGACGACATTGTTGCGCTTCTGGTCGAGCTTAATGACCTTGAATTCGAGGGGCTTGCCCTCGAGATGGGCGGTCTCCCGCAGGGGCCGGATGTCCACCAGGGAACCGGGCAGAAAGGTGCGAATATCGCTGACATCGACGGTGAAGCCACCCTTGACCTTGCCGTTGATGACGCCCCTGACCACGGCGTCGTTCGAGAAGGCCTCTTCAAGCATCTGCCACGACTCGGCGCGACGGGCCTTCTCCCGGGACATGCGGGTTTCTCCGCTGCCGTCGTCGACGACTTCCATGACGACCTTGACCTGGTCGCCGATGCTGAGGGCGAACTCCCCCATCTCGTCAAGAAACTGGCTCTTTGGGATACTTCCTTCGGACTTGAGGCCGGCGTGCACGACAACCCGCTCGTTGTCGATATCCACCACCGTGCCGGCGACGATGGCGCCTGGATCCATCTCGATGGTGTCCAGGCTTTCTTCAAACAGTTCCGCAAAACTTTCACTCATGGGTGGGACAATCTCCTTGCCGCCTGACAATGACCGTGCAGCGGCGGCAGATACTAGTATTGTGGGCCTAAGAGCCCGTTGGTTAAAGTCATGCGCACCTTTCCGGAACCCCAAGCCCGCGCTCACGTGCCAGCGACAATGCCCACGTTATCACGTCATCCAAGCCCAAACTCGTGCTGTCGATGACAATGGCATGCTCGGCTGGTTTCAGCGGCGCGGTGGCGCGCCCCCTATCTCGCGCATCCCGTTCCTGAATCGCCGCGAGTAGGTCGTGAAAACTAACATTCAAGCCTTTATTTTTCAATTGTTTAGTTCGGCGTTCCGCACGCACCTCCGGGGTGGCGTCGAGAAAAATCTTCAACGGGGCATCCGGGAACACCACCGTACCCATATCCCGGCCATCGGCAACCAAACCCGGCGGCCGCCGCGCCGCCCGCTGTCGGGCCAGTATCGCCCGGCGCAATGCGGGATAGGCGGCGATGCTGGAAGCCACACGGCCAATCCGTTCCGAGCGAATGCGCTCGACATCCGCCCCGCCGGAGAGGGCCCCGCACAGGCCGTCAAACGGCGGGTCCGCTTCTGCCGCAAAGGCCGCAACCGCCCGCGGGTCGCCAATGTCGATATTCCGCTCAAGCGCGGCGGCGGCCACGGCGCGATACAAGGCACCGCTATCGAGTTGGTGCCACCCGAGCAATTGCGCCAACCGAGCCGCCACGGTGCTCTTGCCCGATCCGCCGGGACCGTCCAGGCAAATAACCGGAACAACCGAGTCGTCGCCTTCAGGCGCCATCGAATTCCCGGCGGCGGGCCGCTGCGGCTTCAAGTACGTCGCACACCGTCCCGGTGTCTTCGCTCTCTATGGCGGTTGCGAGTTCGCCAATCCGCTCCCGAAATGCACCCAACGCATCAAGCAACGGTTTCTTGTTGAGCCGGAATATCTGCTCCCACAGGGCCGCGTTCGACGCGGCAATGCGGGTGAAGTCGCGAAATCCGCCCGCCGCAAAGGTAAGCATTTCCGGGTCTATCTGATTGACATAGGCGAATGACAACAGGTGCGGCAGGTGACTGGTCAGGGCCAATATCCGATCATGCTCCACAACGGACAGGATGCGAATTCGCGCACCCAGCGAATGCCACATCACCCGCACCGCGCCGACCGCCAATGGGTCTGTTTCCGGTTCGGGCGTCAATGCGACGGTCTGATCACGGAATAAATCCTCTTGCGCCGCTTCCGGGCCGCTGCGATCGGAACCGCAGATCGGATGCGACGGAACAAATCGCGGCGGCAAGTGCCGCAAGCGGCCGCGGACCGCTTCGACAATCGGCTGCTTGACGCTGGCCACATCGAATACCACACCCGGATGATCGGCAAGTTCACAAACCCAGGACGCCACCGACCCGCCTGGCATCGCCAACAGCACGGCGGCCGCATTGTCCGGTACCCGACCGACCACGCGCTCGATAATACCCATCCGGTGTGCCAATTCCGCCCGCCGCCGGTCGATATCGTGCCCGACAATTTCCGAGAACAGCCGGTGTTTGGCCGCCGCCTTGGCGAAGGAAGCGCCGATAAGGCCCGTGCCCACAACCACCAGCTTCAAGTTATTGCCCCATCACAGCACGGAGCGCGGGTAGGAGCCGAGCAGGCGCACCCGCAGAGCGACCTCCCCCATCTCGACCAGGGCGGCATCACAGCACGGAGCGCGGGTAGGAGCCGAGCAGGCGCACCCGCAAAGCGACCTCCCCCACCTCGGCCAGGGCGGCTTGCACGGTGTCGTCCGATCGATGGCCATCGACATCGATAAAAAAAACGTAGGACCAGTCGCCGGAGCGCGCCGGACGGGTTTCCACCCGGGTCAGGGATACCCCATGCCGGGCGAAGGGCTGCAACACCCGGTAGAGCGCACCCGGTCGGTTCTTCATCGACACCAATAGGGACGTTTTATCCCGCCCGCTGGCGCCAACATCCTGCCGGCCCAAAACCAGGAAGCGCGTCTTGTTGCTCGTATAATCCTCAATGCTCGCGGCGAGCACCCGCAACCCATAGCGGCGGGCCGCAATTTCCCCCGCCACCGCCGCAAAACCGTGGTTCTCCACAACCTGGCGCGCCGCCTCGGCATTGCTGCTCACCGCAACCCGCTCCACGCCGGGGTAGTTGGTATCCAACCAGCGGCGGCATTGCGCAAGCGATTGGGCGTGGGAGAGAACGCGCACAACCTCGCCCTCGTTGTCCGGGTGCACCAGAAACGCATGATGGATGGGCAACTCCACCTCCGCACAGATGCGGATATCCCCCGGCGAGGACATAAAGCAGTCCAACGTGTGGTTGACCATGCCCTCCGTGGAATTTTCCACCGGCACAACACCATAGTTCGCCTGTGCCGTTTCCACCTCGCGAAAGACCTCGTCGATCCCCGTGCGCGGAACGATGTGCGCGGACTGGCCGAACTGCGCCCGCGCCGCCATCTCCGTATAGGTTCCCGCCGGCCCCAGGTAGGCAACGGTTAGCGGCTGTTCCAACGCCAGGCAGCAGGAAATGATTTCCCGGAACAAGCGCGCTATATGATCGTTGGACAGGGGTCCCGGGTTGAGCGCCCTAAGACGGGCGAGAATCCGCGCTTCCCGCTCCGGCCGGTAGTAAACCGGCTCTTCGCCGGCTTCGAGCGCCTGTTTGACCCGGCCAACCTCGAGGGCGAGGCCCGCCCGCTCATTCAACAGTTGCAGAAGTTGCGCATCAATCGCGTCGATGCGCTCACGAATGCGCGACAGCGCCGCATCATCGGTGCTCATCGCGAAACTCCCGCAAGAACTCAACGAGGGCGTCGACCGCCGCTTCCGGCACCGCATTGTAGAGGCTTGCGCGCATACCGCCGACGCTGCGGTGGCCTTTGAGGTTGAGCAGCCCGCGCTCGGCGGACCGACGCAGAAATTCGCCGTCGAGCGAGGCATCCGCCAAGGTAAACGGCACGTTCATGATCGACCGGTCCGCCGCCAACACCGGCGCGGTGTAGAAGTCGTCCTCGTCGATCAGGGCATAGAGCTTCGCGGCCTTGGCGGCATTGCGTCCGGCCATGGCGGCAACGCCACCCTGAGCCTTCAGCCATCGGAAAACCAACCCCGCGATATACCAGGCGTAGGCCGGCGGCGTGTTGTACATACAGCCGGCTCGGGCGTTTACCGCGAAATCCATCAGGCTCGGCGTTTCCGGCCGGGCCCGACCCATGACATCCTCCCGAACAATGGCCACCGCCAAGCCCGCCGGCCCGAGGTTTTTCTGGGCACCGGCATAAATCACGGCAAAGCGCGATACATCGATGGGCCGGGACAACAGATCGGAGGACATGTCCGCAACCAGCGGAACTTCGACATTCGGAAATTCGTGGAACTGCACACCGCCGATGGTTTCGTTGGAGCAAATGTGCAGGTAGGCGGCCGCATCGTTCAGTTGCCAGTCGGCCCAAGGCGGAATGCGATCAAAATTGGTGTCGGCGGAACTTGCGACAATGTTCACCCCACAGTACTTGCGCGCCTCGCCGATGGCCTTACTGGACCAGGAACCCGTCTCCGCATAGTCCGCCCTGTCCTTGTCGCCGAGCAGGTTGAGCGGCACCGCCGCCATCTGCAGTGTGGCGCCGCCGTGCAGGAAGAGTATTCGATGCGACCCCGGCACGCTCAACAACTCGCGCAAATCCGCCTCGGCCCGCTCGGCGAGTTCGCTGAACGGGGCGCCGCGATGGCTCATCTCCATGACGGAAACGCCGGTGCCCCGATAGTCGAGCATCTCGTCCCGCGCCTGTTGCAACACTTCCCGAGGCAGCGCGGCGGGGCCGGGGGAAAAGTTAAACGGTCTGTTCATGCCACTCCTAAGAACCTTCGCCATCCACATCGCCATTGCCATCGTTCGACTCGACAATACGCGCGACGCTGATCAAGCGCTCATCGCCGCGCAACGCGATGAGGCGCACACCCTGGGTGTTGCGGCCCAGCGCGGAAATCTCGTCGACACTGGTGCGGACAAGGGTACCCATATCGCTTATGAGCATGAGTTCGTCCCCCTCGAAGACCTGAACCGCGCCCACAATATCGCCGTTGCGTGGGTTTGACCGCATGGCAATCACACCCTTTACGCCCCGGCCCTTGACGGGGAACCGCCCGACCCGCGTACGCTTGCCGTAACCCTTGGCGCTGGCGGTGAGCACGAATCCCTCTGCACTGGGAATAATAAGGGAGATCACACGATGGCCGCCGGCCAGACGAATGCCGCGCACGCCGCGCGCCGTGCGACCCATGGCGCGCACATCGGATTCCTTGAAGCGCACCGCCTTGCCGGAACTCGCGGTCAGCAGCACATCGCAATGCCCATCGGTGATGGCCGCGCCCACCAGGGTATTGCCCTCCTCCAGGTCAAGCGCAATCAGCCCGCTCTGCCGGGGACGTGAAAATTGGGACAGTTCCGTCTTCTTGACCGTGCCATTGGCGGTCGCCATGAAGACAAAGCGGTCGTCGTCGTACCGCTTGACAGGCAACAGCGACGTGACCCGCTCACCCGCGCCAAGGGGCAGCATATTCACCAGCGGGCGGCCCTTGGCACTGCGTTGGCCACGCGGAATTTGAAAGACCCGCAACCAATACACCTTGCCGACATTGGAGAAACAAAGCAGCGTATCGTGACTGTTGGCGACCAGCAGATTTTCGACGAAATCCTCATCGCGCACTGTCGCCGCGATCCGGCCCCGCCCACCCCGACGCTGCGCCTGATACACATCGAGCGCCTGGGTCTTGGCGTAGCCGTTGTGGGAGATGGTCACCACCAGGTCTTCTTCGGTAATGAGATCCTCGACCGTGAAATCCTGCTGGGTGCTCAGGATTTCGGTGCGCCTTGGATCACCGTAGATTTGTGCAAGTTCCTCAAGTTCCTCGCGAATCACCGATTGCAGGCGCTCGCTGGATGCCAGGATGTCCTGGAGGTCCGCAATCTCGTCAAGGACGGCCTGATAGTCCGCCACCAGCTTATCCTGTTCGAGGGCGGTCAGACGGTGCAGACGCATGTCGAGAATGGCTTGCGCCTGTGCTTCCGACAGGAAATAGAGGCCATCGCGCAGCCCGAAGCGCTCATCGAGATCATCGGGGCGACACGCGGTCGCGCCGGCGCGGGCCAACAGCGCCTGGACGTTGGCCGACGCCCAGCCGCGTCCCATAAGGGCCACCCTGGCCTCGGCGGCAGAAGGCGATTTCCGAATCAACTCGATCACCGGCTCGATATTCGCCAGCGCCAGCGCCAGCCCCTCCAACAGATGGCCCCGCTGACGGGCGCGTCGGAGCAGGTAAACAGTGCGTCTTGTAACCACCTCGCGGCGATGCTGGACAAAGGCCTCGAGCATCTGCTTGAGACTGAGCACCCGCGGCTGGCCATCCACGAGCGCCACACAGTTGATGCCGAATACCGATTGCAATTGGGTTTGCGCGTAGAGGTTGTTGAGCACCACATCGCCGGATTCGCCGCGGCGCAATTCGATAACGATGCGCAGGCCGTCCTTGTCGGATTCGTCGCGCAATTCCGAGATGCCCTCTATCTTCTTTTCCTTAACCAACTGCGCAATTTTCTCGACGAGGCGCGATTTGTTGAGTTGATAGGGAATCTCGGTAATCACGATGATTTCCCGCCCGGATTTCTCTTGCACCTCGGCCCGCGCACGAACATAGATGCGCCCGCGGCCGGTGCGGTAGGCCTGCACGATGCCGGCGCGGCCATTGATGATGCCGGCGGTGGGGAAATCCGGCCCCTTGATGTGCTCCATCAGCCCATCCACGCCAATGGCGGGGTCGTCGAGCAACGCCAGGGCGCCCGCCACCACCTCATTGAAATTGTGCGGCGGAATGTTGGTGGCCATGCCCACCGCAATGCCGGAGCTGCCATTGATGAGCAGGTTCGGCACGCGTGTGGGTAAAACCTCGGGCATCGTCAGCGTATCGTCGTAATTGGGAACGAAGGTGACGGTTTCCTTGTCGAGGTCGGCAAGCAGGGCGGAGGCGAGCCGCTCCATGCGCACTTCGGTGTAGCGCATGGCCGCGGGCGGGTCGCCGTCGATGGAACCAAAGTTGCCCTGGCCGTCGATGAGCAAATAGCGCATCGCGAAATCCTGGGCCATGCGCACGAGCGTGTCGTAGATGGCAAGGTCGCCGTGCGGGTGGTACTTGCCCATCACGTCGCCGACGACCCGGGCCGATTTCATATAGGGACGGTTATAGGTATTGTTCAATTCGTTCATGGTGAACAACACCCGGCGATGTACCGGTTTGAGGCCATCGCGGACATCGGGCAGCGCGCGCCCGACGATGACGCTCATTGCGTAGTCCAAATAGGACTGCCGCAATTCGTCTTCAATGTTTACGGGGAGGATTTCCCGCGCTTGACCAAGGATGGGATCCGACATATGGGCACGGCCCGAAAAGGTCGATAGTTTACCATGAACGGACTGGGGAAGTGTGCTTCAAGAAACGGGTTTTGCGGCAATTTGGAAAATCGGCCATGATCAATGTTTCATCATCGGCAACACCCTGCGACCTGTTGATCCGCTGTCGCTGGTGCCTGCCCATCGTCCCGGCCAACACGACCATCGAGTGGGCCGCCATCGCCGTTGTCGGCAACCGCATCGCCGCCGTGGGTCCGCGCGCGTCGGTGGAAGCCGCCTTCGTGTCCGCCAAAACCCTCGACCTCGACCGCCATGTTGTCATCCCGGGCCTGGTGAACGCCCACGGACACGCGGCCATGACCCTGCTGCGCGGCACCGCCGAGGATCTGGCGCTGCAACAATGGTTGAACCAAGCGGTCTGGCCATTGGAGGCCGCCCATGTCTCCCGGGAGTTTGTGCGCATCGGCACCGACCTGGCGATGCTGGAAATGCTGGCCGCCGGAATCACCACCTTTACGGACATGTATTACTTTCCGGACGAGGTGGCCCGGGGTGCGGCAAAGGCCGGGGTGCGCGCCGTCATCGCCTTCCCGATCATCGACTTCCCCAACGTTTGGAGCGACAGCGCGAGCGACGGGTTGCACAAGGGCCTGAAACTGCACGACGAATATCGCGACAACAATCTGGTCAAGGCGATATTCGGGCCACACGCCGCCTATTCCGTCTCCCGCGGGGTACTGGAGCAGGTGCGCACCTTTGCGGAGGAACTGAGCCTGCCGGTGCACATCCACCTACATGAAAATGTCGGCGAAGTGGCCGAGGCACATGCCCGGGTCGGCAAATCCTGGCTCTACCACCTGGACGATCTCGGCCTTTTGTCGCCCTCGCTGCAAGCCGTCCACATGACACAATTATCCGGGGAGGAACTCGCACTCGTCGCCAAGCACAATGTCAACATCATCCATTGCCCGCATTCCAATCTCAAACTGGCGAGTGGTATCTGCCCCGTGGAGCGGCTTGTCGAGGCCGGTGTAAACATCGCCCTCGGCACCGATGGCGCCGCCTCGAACAACACCCTCGACCTGCTAGCGGAAGCCCGCCTGGCCGCGCTTCTCATCAAACAGACGAGCGGCGATGCAACACTCGGCAACGCCGAGAGCATGTTGCGGATGGCGACGCTCGGGGGCGCGCGGGTGCTGGGGCTGGACGACAAAATCGGTTCGCTGGAGCCCGACAAGCTCGCGGATATGGTAGCGTTCGATCTTGGAGCGGCGCGGTTCGCCCCGGTGCGCAACCCCGGCGCGGCCCTTGTTCACGGCAATCCATCCGGTGCCGTGAGCCATGTGTGGGTGGGGGGACGCCGCCTCTACGAGAATGGTGCTTTTACATCACTTGATGCCGATGCCATCGTTGCCCGGGCAAACGGTTTCCGGGAGATACAAGCTTGAATATCGACGACGCTGAAATCGGTAAATTCGAGGCGCTCGCGCACCGATGGTGGGATCCGCGGGGCGACTTCCGGGCACTGCACGACATCAACCCCCCAAGGCTCGACTTTGTCGCCAAAAGGGCACCGTTGGAAGATGCCAAGGTACTCGATGTCGGGTGTGGAGGCGGAATACTATCGGAGGCCATGGCGGTGGCCGGTGCCCGCGTAACGGGCATTGACATGGCTGGCAAACCGCTCGCGGTGGCCCGTTTGCATGCCCTCGAAACCGGGGTGGATCTGGAATATCTGGCTACGACCCCGGAGGATCTGGCAAACGAGCGAGCCGGACAATTCGCCATCGTCACCTGCATGGAAATGTTGGAGCATGTTCCCGACTACGCCTCGTCGGTGGCCGCCTGCGCGGCACTCGCGGCACCGGGCGGGCAACTGTTCTTTTCCACAATCAGCCGTACACCCAAGGCCTACCTGCTCGCCGTCCTGGGTGCCGAATATGTGCTGAATATCCTGCCCAGGGGCACCCACGACTACTCGAAATTGATTCGCCCCTCGGAGCTGGCCCGGGTGGTGCGTCAAGCCGACCTACAGGTAAAAGAGATAGCCGGTATGGCCTACAACCCCCTGCTCGGCACGGCAAAACTGACCGCCGATGCGGATGTCAACTACCTGTTGCACGCCAGTAAATAGTTCAAGCCGATGGATACGCCCGTGGCGCTCCAAAAAAGATAGATCCAAACTATCCGAGATCGAAGTCGCCGGCATGCACTTGGGTCACGTTCTCAAGCACGATCAGGCCACCGCCCACATCCGTCAGGTCGATGACTACTTCGCTGCCGTGTCTCGTGGTGATTCTGCCCTTGAGATCGCTGAAGTCGTCTATGCCGATGCCGCGACTACAGAATTAATCAGAGGTTCCTTAGGTGTTGCAGTGGCGGATACGGCACCAGTAGGGAATCGCCCCGTTCCCGCCGGGGTTTGCCGGGGGCGGGGGTGTACGGCAGTTTCAGCAGGCGGTAGAGACTGAGCAGGTCGGCTTGGCCGAGTTCCGCAAAAGCACCGCGCCTGAGCCGGGACGGCAACACCACCGGACCGTAGCGAACCCGCTTTAGGCGATTGACCCGCAAGCCCACTGTCTCGAAGAGTTTGCGTACCTCTCGGTTCCTTCCCTCCATCAACACCACGTGATACCAGTGGTTGCGACCGGAACCGTCGTAATATTCGATATCGCTGAACCGGCACCTCTGACCATCGACAGTGATGCCTTCTCGCAATGCGGCCAATTCCGTGTCCCGTAAACGGCCATCGACCCTGGCCGCGTATTCCCGGTCAAGCCCCGTGGACGGATGCATCATGCGGTGCGCCAACGCCCCGTCATTGGTCAGCAACAGCAATCCGGTGGTTTGCATATCGAGCCGCCCCACGGAAATCCAGCGGCCGTGGCGCAGGGTCGGCAACCCCTCAAAGACCGTCGGGCGTTTCTGGGTATCTCGCCGGGCACAGACCACGCCGGCGGCCTTGTTGAGCACAAGAACCCGGCTCGCATCGACCAAACGCAAGTTCACCCTGCGCCCATCCAGGGCAATCGTATCGTCCTCGCCAACCCGCTGCCCGAGATGCGCCCGCTCCCCATTGACGGTAAACCGTCCAGCCACAATCCACCGCTCCAGTTCCCGCCTGGAGCCATAGCCCGACGCGGCCAGCACCTTCTGAAGCTTTTGTGTGTTCATCCGAATCCCCTGCGGGCGCACTCGATAGCCTTCAGCATTTTGGAAATCCGACCGTCGGCAAGACGGCCACTATAGAAAAATGGCGTCAACGGCAACTTACCAATGAAACGGCACCAGAAATTTCCTTTAAGGAACCTCTGATTAATTTGGAAACTACCACAGGTGGGTTCTGTCAACCCATCGATATAATTCCCCAACAATACAAGGTCGTTCGTTTGGGGCCGAAAACCCAAGTAAGTGGATCACCCAAGCGTTGGTTTGGAGCTGATTTTCGAGCATCGCCACGCTTGGGGAGCGGCATTTGATTTTTCTTGACCGTTAAAGCAGTCATATATATGTTTGTGACTGATATAACAGTCAGTACCCGCCATGCCAAGCAGGCCGCGTTCCTACTCACGCCTTACGGAAGAGGTACTCCTTCTCCTAGGCAAACAAATCAGGCTCGCCCGGAAACACCGGCGCATGTCCGAACACGATCTCGCGGCCCGCGTGGGCATCGCCAGAAGCACATTGCAGCTTATTGAGAAGGGCAGTCCCTCCGTGGCGGTCGGTCTCGTGCTGGAAGCCGCCACCCTGACCGGCGTCGATCTGTTCGTTCCGGAAGCGACGAGTCTCACACCGCAGCTAGAGCGAACCAACGACAAGCTCGCCTTGATGCCCGGCTCAATCCGCAAGCCCCGCCGCGAGGTCGACGATGACTTCTGACGCGGCTCGGCCCCGCGAGGCATTCGTCTGGATCTGGCTGCCGGGAAGAACCACGCCGGTGGTTGCGGGCCGCATTCACGCGGAAGAGGACCACTGCGTCTTCAACTATGGCCGCTCCTATCTCGCCAGAGACAACGCGATTCCGATTTATGTGCCCGAATTGCCCCTGCGTCGCGGTGCCATCGTGCCCGAGCCGCCACTCGAGATCGCCAACGCCCTGCGCGACGCCTCACCCGATGCCTGGGGCCGTCGTGTGATCGCCCATCGCCTCACTGGCGACCAAGGTGGAGCGAATGGGTTCGCCGACCTCGACGAACTCACCCTCATGCTTGGGTCCGGCTCCGATCGCACCGGCGCACTCGACTTTCAGGTCTCCCCCAAGGAGCATGTTCCCCGCGAGACCGGCAACGAGACACTCGAAAATCTACTCGATTCGGCCGACCGGGTCGACCGGGGCCTGCCGCTTGCTCCGGATCTGGCCGACGCCCTACAGCACGGCACGGCGATCGGGGGAGCGAGGCCCAAGGCACTCATCCGGGATGGAGACGCCAAGTATGTCGCGAAGTTCTCCTCCTCAACCGATACCCACAGCGTCGTCAAGGCGGAGTTCACCGCCATGCGCCTTGCGGGCCTGTCCGGACTGAAGGTTGCGCCGGTCAGTCTCGCCCGGGCGATGAACAAAGATGTACTGCTGATCCGGCGCTTCGACCGTGAGCGCACGGAGAATGGTTGGACAAGACGCGCCATGGTTTCGGCGTTGACCCTGCTCGGCCTCGACGAGCGCATGGCCGCCCATGCGTCCTACGAAACGCTCGCCGATATCGTGCGGGCGCGCTTCGCAGAGCCGGCCGAGACCTTGAGGGAGCTGTTCGCACGCATGACCTTCAACATTCTCGTCGGCAACACGGATGACCATGCCCGGAACCACGCCGCCTTCTGGGATGGGGACAATCTCAGGCTCACCCCAGCCTACGATATCTGCCCGCAGTCGAGGATCGGGCGCGAGGCCTCCCAAGCCATGCGGATCCACGGCCGCGAGCGGCGCAGCCAACTTTCGCTGTGTCTCACCGTTGCCAACAAGTTTCTTCTCACGGAAGAACACGCCCTAGCGATCATGCGGCAACAGATCGCTGTCATCGGGTCAAACTGGGAACCGATCTGCGACGAGGCAAAATTGGGCGATGCCGACCGACGGCTGCTGTGGCGGCGGCAATTCCTGAACGACCTGGCATTCGAGGGTCTTGAGGACCGGCTTGCCGACATTTTGCAGAACCTGTCGAGTGCGTAATCCCTCGCTGCATTGATGGTACAAATCGGCGGAATGGAGAAGTGGTCCCCGATTTTTGAACAACGCTGTAAGGCGTGGTCTATTAAACCTGCACTTGCCCCTAACTTTGAACCACTTGCAACGGGAAAAGCTCGGCTTTTGCACCTCGGACGCTGGTTTCTCTCTACAAGAGGAATTGGACGACGACTCAATGGGCTGGGAACGATTTTAGGATGGTCCCGAGTGAACCCAGCCGCCGCCGTGATCGTGATATTGGGTTGGTATAGACTGACCCGATGCTCCTGTATTACGAAAAGATATTCTCCGAGCTAAACGTGCATATAGCCAGCGGCCGCCCCAGCCCAGATAAGGTTGCGATGCTGTTGGCAGTGATGGATCTAATCGAGAGCGGGCACCTCGCTGAAAACCGCATCGAGTATTCCGAGCCGCTGATTGCGGCCTTTGCAAAGCGTTTCGGAGATCTAAAGACAGCAGGAGGCAGTCTAGAGCCGATTCACCCCTACCTTCATCTGTACAAAGACGGATTCTGGCACCATGGGATCAAGCCTGGAAGGAACGCTTCCTACCACCAGCTATCCACCGTCACCAGCCGCGAACAAGTTGACCGACACATCGCCTTCTTCATAAGCGAGAACGAAGTCGAATTTTCACGCGAGTTCAATGATCGATACTGTCTCTACCGTGTGTACGATTTCTTGTCTCTTAAACGCCGTTTGTTTCAATTGCCAGGTTGGGTCGAGGGTCATGTGCAGTTGAACTCAGTGCTGTATCGGGCACACATCGGATAGTTCACCTTATGTGCCGGTGGCTGCGAGACAAATACACCGTCCACCGATCCACTTTGTACGCGTCAGTCCCGACAGCCCTATCGAAGCCCGACCAGACGGTCAAGCTTACTGAATTGCCGAAAGCGTTATTTCGTCGCATTCCCTCTCTCAGAGGCCCTCTCCCGTCATCGGAGGCCCATGACTCTGCTAAAGTGGTAACTCCATCGTCTTTCCCACTTGACCGGGTAGCGACACCCCCAAATCCATCGACAAAGCACCAAGATTGAGAATCCCGAGCACATCCGCGGTAATTGGTCGCTTTGCATCCCAGAAAATAACAGACTCAAAGAACCCCCTAGCCGCTTGAGAGTTCAACAATTTGAGTAGCACTCGCGCCTCGTCCTTTGACTGACAAGGCAAGAAATAGCACGTATCATCGAACACGACAGGTCTGCTGTCCGCTGGACCGACAGTCCGAAATCGGAGATTCTTGTAGAATCCTGAAATGGCCACCTTCCAAGGTGAAAATGCGTATGGTCCCACTCCAAACATCGAAAATCGGGGACGATTGCGATAAACAGAACTAGACCTACTGTCAAGATGTTCTGCGTATTTTCCTAGGTACTCCCATGTACAAGGTGCCTTGTGCTGTATTGAAGATGTATCTTCTCCGGCATTCTGTTGAGTTACAAGCATGCAACGCAACGGCTCCGAATCTTCCTTTGCCAACCCAGAACTCTTAAACATAGGATATAGATAAGTTGGCTCCAATTCTACAATGTCACCGAATCCGTTCTTGAAAGACTGTGCTCCACAAACATGAAGTTCCATAACCCGAGAACAGTCATGTTTGATTCCAGAACGCCACTTTAGAGGAGAGCGTCCATACAAGTACCCGTATCTTTCAAACGCATTCAAATTTGCAACCAATCGACCATTGCGAAAAGCGAATCTAGAATACGGGATACTCTCGTCAAGATCTCGATAAACTTCACATTCTTGGGAACTAGCTCCCGGCTCAAGGATGCAAAACAACAAGCACGCCTCCACAGAAGCCCCGAAATGCTCTAGTGCATTCACCGAGTACATCGCCGATGCTTTGACTTGCAACCGCTTGCTCCATGCATATTGCAGAACCTTGCGTGCAACCACCGTTTTACACAGCATTGCAAGCACAGCGGAACTCCCTGAAAGCCACTGAAGAAGATGAAGTAGCATCCATTCCGAAATATCAAAATTGCTTTTCCCAGTAATCGCGTCGAAACCATTGAGGCGATGGAAATTTGACTTCTTGGGCAGGTTTTTACCACTTATCATACCCACCGCTGCATTTGTCACCCAAGGCGGATTACCTAAGACAAGGATTGGTTCCTTCAGGCTATCGAGTGTCGAAGGCCAGTCCTTTTCAAAAAAGTCTTCGCATTGTACTAGTGCACGCTCGACAGTCTGCGACGCCAATACGTAGTTCGGGTTAATGTCAAATCCAAGAATCTGTGTACAGTCAGGAAAGGCTTTTCCGGATGCTCGAAGAAAGGAACCTGTCCCACAGGTAGGCTCGACCACAGAATTCGGTGCGACGTTCAAGTCAGAAAGAAGACTGCATATTTTGTCACAAAGAATATCCGGGGTCTGAAAATCCCCGTACTCTACCTGCGTGTTGTTTTTGGTGGACATCTTCAGCTCACTCGCAATAGGCCGTCGACGGTTCCCGCCCGTTCAATAACTCGCTTGTAATGAAGCCGCCACTGGAGAGCATTAGAAATCGTCAAATACCCTAACTGGGGACATTTCCGAAGTAGTTCTTCGGCAAGGGCAGCCGCTTCTATGTCGTCTATGGGAAGGTTGCGATCTCCCATAAATGCAACCAAGTCGTCAGAATTACCATCTCGTTCGATTATTTCGCGAATGCCACGGGTGGTTTGATAGTCAGCTGTACGTGAAGCATCCACAAAGATGGTATGTAGAATATCTAACCTCGCAGTGTGCGCTTCTTCGTTGTCGGTCTTCTGATAGACAAAGACTAGGAGCGAGTAGCCAAGTCCGTAAACCTTCTGATGTGCAGACTTGAAGGGCGAAGGTGATTGTGGCTGCTTTATACTGGTAACCTTCATGTCCACATTTAGCTCGGGAAAATCAATTCCCTTTGCGGAGCTTCCCTCTTCGTAGGTGTATGAAGCGCCAAGCACTTCCTGAAACTTATGCTCCAAGTAGGCGCCCACTGCCTTGCCATCGGTAACACCGAAAAGACTCGGCTCGTCATGATTGGATTCCCGTTCGGCAAAAGCGGCCGCTTCGGTCTGTAGTGCATCAATGGTCAAGTCGGGATGCATGCGACTAGTTTACCTCGTTGTCATTGCGTTATCACAATGTTCCTACCTTCGCAGCTTTCGCGTGATCGCCAGCCCGACCCGCTCAGCAGCTTGGCTCAGTGTCGCGTCGTCCAGATAGACGTAGCGGTTCTTTGTGGATGCCCGCCGGTGGCTGGGTAGCCGCCCCGCGACATGCAGGCTTTCACCGTTCATAACAGCGTGGGAGGCGTACGCATGGCGAAGGTCATGCAGCAGCTCCCGCGCTGCTTCGCCGAGAAGAACGTGCCTCGTTCCCGTCTTCGCGTCAATCAGGGTCAAGCGGTCCAGCTTGAACTCGTACCAGCGCAGGCAGCGTATCTCGCCCGACCTGCATCCGATCAGCAGGAGCATCCGCCGCGACGTAGAGCGAACTCTCGCCTTCGCGCTGGCGCAGGACCGCGCCGAGCCTCGCAAGGTCGTCCACGCGGCGGCCGCCGGTAGCGGACGATACCCTTGCACGAGTTCCCGGTGGCTTCGGGCCGATGGCGCCTCCCAATGGCGCAGTCGAAACGGAACATGAAGCCTTGCAGAGCGGTGTCGTGGATGGCGTATTCGCGCTCGCGCGGTCGGGCCGCGAGTGCAAGCGAATCGGTCAAGCGCGCGCTCGGTCATCGACCCGCCGTCGAGTATGTCGACAAGGCCACGCGACACGCGGTTGGCCGCGTCGAACACAGAACCCTCGGCAAGGTGGGCATAGCCGAAGGTGGTCTTAATGTCGGCATGGCCGAGCAGCCCGGCGACGGCGGCCGGATGGTCCGCTTCGGCATCGTCGAGCAACGCTCGCGCCACGTGCCGCGCGTCCTCGTCAGCACGGCCTCGCGTCCGTCCGCAGGCGCGAAGGCACACGCTCGCTCCTCGGTGATCTTCGTCTCATTCGCCATGTTCCGATCCCTCCCGTTCGTTTTGATCGCGACCGGTGCGTCGCGCGGGCACCCCCGTTGGGGAACACCCAGGACACTCCGGGTAACGGTGTCGGAGTTTGGAGAGGTCGGAAGTGCCGCGTTCAAACACCGCGCGGATTGCAAGCCGTTGTTACTGGCGGGCTTTCGGCGCTTCACGGATGCGCGGGGGAAGTGCGATTCTCTACACCATGCGGCGCTGTTTCATCACACCCCACGCAGCCCACACCTTGCGGTGGGTACTTCGGCAACCCGAACCGGATTTGGGAACAGATCGCACGATCAACCAAAATCAGGATTCGGGCGTAGCCAAGGCATCGCTCGGAATGTCGAGTTTTAGCCGGTGTTGCATGCGCGGGTGCGTCTTCGGGGCGATTAGCGTGTTGGTGACTTCGGCTTCAACCAACAACTCCTCAACCAGTTTGCCGACCCGCGCCGTCATGCGGATGGCGCCGTGGGCGGGGATCTCGAAGTAGTCGCCGTGCTTGGCGAAGGTGAAGCTGGACAGGTTGCGCATGCGCATCGTGGCGTCGGAGTTGTTGGTCATGGTCATCTCGACCACCAGCGAGCCGGGGCGATAGCGGGCGTCCTTGATATCCAGCGCCGCCCGCAACAGGTTCAGCACGTGCGTTTCCCGGCCGAGCAGCAGGTTTTTGAACCAGACAACGGTGCGCCCGTCGAACAGGGCCTCGCGCAGCGCCTCGGGGGTGCGCTCCCTGGCGAACACCAGCGTGACCGGCCGATGCCCCCCGCTTGCCGGCCGATAATCCCAGTCGATCAGGTTGTGCACATCGGATACGCCGAGCGGGGTTAATCCGTAATCCAGGGCCATTTGAAACGCCTCTTCCGCATAGTAGTGGCCGTTGACGATCTCAATGCCGTGCAGTTGCTGCGCCTCGATAAGGCCACGGTGAAAATCGGTCATGGTGGCGATGGTCGATGGGTTGGTACGCGACCACCAGGCGTGGTTCCAGAAAACAAAGGCATCCTGGTCGTTGGCGGCTTGCACGGCGGCTTCGGGCGGCCACTCGTTGGCGGCGATGTAGAAATCGGCGGGCGCCTCGGATTTGGGCGGCTCGCTTAGGTTGAGAAGCTGATTCGCATCGCTGATGAATACGGCATTCATATGCCCCGCGGGCGCTTCCCGAGTGATTTCCGCACCGGGAATAATCAGGATATCGTGTCCCTCGGCCGCTTCCAGCGCGGTCTCGTAGGCGCGATTGTGGTCCGGGTGCGGGATATCCATGCGGTGCGGTTGCCATTCGAGGTGCTCGGTGATGGCAAGCGCATCCAAGCCGTCGCGCAACGCCTCGCCAACACGGATGCGCGGCCATACATGGCCATCGGAAAAGGCGCTGTGGGTGTGCAGATCGACCACCAGGGTCCGATAGCCCTCGATGTCGGGAAAGCGGATCAGCCGTTCCGGGTCGGACGGCGGGGTGGCGGCGCGTTGATGGGCGGTGCCGGTGCCCGCTGCCGCGAACAGCAGGACGATGGCACCGATACTGGCCAATGCATGGTCGAGTCGGCGCAGAGGCGACGGATTATCCGTGGGGTTTGGCGGCGGCGGTTGACATGCCGCTATCAACATCATTGCAACAGGCCCGGAACGCGATCTGGGGTTTGGCGACTGCGGTTGGCATGCCGCTATCGACTTCAGCACAGCAAACGTTTCAGTTGGGCGATGCCCCGTCCGCATTGAGGAATCAGGGTGCGTTTTGGCTGCAATCCGAAAGCAATTATATATACCGTTGATCAGTGCCCTCGCGCTCACGCAAGTTCCTCAAGCGCTTCCCAATGCAGCGTCCCG
Organism: Pseudomonadales bacterium; assembly: GCA_965116165.1. Taxonomy (GTDB): domain Bacteria; phylum Pseudomonadota; class Gammaproteobacteria; order Pseudomonadales; family Azotimanducaceae; genus Azophilus. The sequence continues at coordinate 673,848 of OZ220484.1, forward strand.
AACGGAGCGGTTGGATGTACCGGTTGGATGCACACGTGGGAGGCACCGGCATCGTAATGGGCCTGAATGCGCTGCCGGATGGTGGCCGCGCCGCCCCATGCAAAGGTGGCGTCCACAAAGCGATTCGAGCCGCCATCGTCAAGGTCGGATAGTGCAAGCCCCATGCGCAGCCAGTTATTGCGGTAGTTCGGCAGCCCCATATACATTTGCGCGGTTTGGCGTGCGGTGCTGCGAGCCACCGCCGCGTCTTCCGTAAGAATTACCTTTTGCTCGACACAGAGCCACGGGGCGGGCCCAAGAATCTCGCGCGCCATGGCGGTGTGGTCGGGCGAGGTGAAATAGGGGTGTGCGCCCTGGCAGGCGTCGCGGGCGAGTTCGAGCATCTTCGGCCCCAGCGCGGCGATCACCCGGGGCGGCTCGGATTCCGGGTTCGGCCCCGAGTAGGGGGAGGCGTCCATTTTCTCGAGGTAGGCGCGCATGGTGGCGACCGGCTTGCCGTAGGTGAGCCCCCGTACTCCCTCGACCATGGGTTTGTGCGACACGCCGAGCCCGAGCAGAAAACGGTTGCCCGACTGCTCGGCGAGCGTTTTCTGCGCCGACAGCGTGACACCGGGTTCGCGATGGTAGATTGAGGCGATTCCGGTGGCGATGACAAGGCTCGTGGTATTCGCGAGCAGCCAGGATGCATGGACGAAGGGGTGCCGCCCGACGGTTTCGGGAATCCACAGGGCACTGTAGCCAAGGGATTCAATGCGCTGCGCCGTTTCAGCGGCCTGGGTTGCCGGCATGCCGTCGGTGAAATACCAGACGCCGGGTTTGGTGAGTTCCATTGAGCTTTTCTCCACAATCCGTCTCGGGTGGCCAATTTTATGCCAATACCGAACGAGAAACCTGTCAAATTAAGGAACCTCTGATTAATCCTGTGGCGGGGACATCCAGTTTAATAAAATCAATAGCTTACGAGTAGCTAAATGCTGCTCTATCGAATTGTTCAGACCTTCCTTAATCGTTGCGGCCCCCTGCGGAAGGGGTAAGCCGTCTTCACGGACCTTGGCTCAGTTCGGCCGGAATGCGGGTGGGGAAGGCGCGTCCGCGTTCAAGAGCCCAAGCTCGCATCGAATAACTCGCGCAGCTTGAATTTCTGCACCTTGGTCGACGACATCGGCCACTCGTCGACGAAGCGCACATGACGCGGCACCTTGAAGCTCGCGATGCGGCCCCGGCAGTGGTCGATGATTTCCTGTTCCGTTGCCTCGGCGCCCTCCTCAAGTTCGATGAATGCGGCGGCAACTTCCAACAAACGCGCATCCGGCACACCAATCACCTGGGCCAACTTCACCGCCGGGTGGGTGGCGAGAAAGGATTCGATCTCCACCGCCGCCACGTTTTCGCCGCCCACTTTCAGCATGTCCTTGATGCGACCGTGGTAGACGATGCGGCCCTTGTCGTCCACGGAACAGAGGTCGCCGGTGCGAAACCAACCGTCCACGAAACTCTCGGCGTTCTTTTCCGGCGACTTGTAGTAGCCGTCGAACAAAGCGTAGCCGCGCACCCATATCTCGCCCTTCTCGCCGACCGGCAACTCTTTGCAGGTGTCTGGATCGACAATCTTCACGGAGATACCGGAAAAAGGTTGGCCGCAGGTGGTCAGCCGCGTTTCCAGATCCTCCTCGGGGTGGTTGTAGGAGATGACCCCGGTCAGTTCGGTCATGCCATAGGCACCGGTCTGCACGGCCTGGGGAAACGCTTCCTGAAAGCGGCGCAGCATTTCCAGCGGGGCGACATTGTTGATGCGGCGCAACCCGCTCAGATCCGTCGTGGCGAACCTGGGATGCGTAATCAGTTCGTTGGTGACCGTCGGAAACGCCGGGAAGGCGACGGTCACGCGTTCGCGCTCCATCATTTCCAGAGCGGCCCCAGCTTCAACCCGATTCATCGACAGCAAGGCGCAACCGGCATCGAAGCAGGCCAAAAGCGGCAGGATGGCGGCCATATGAAACATGGGCAACGGTGCCCAGAATCGGTCTTTCTCATTCAGGAAGTAACGCTCCCGGTTCATGTTGGCGCCGTTGCGCACCAGTTTGTCATGCGCCAGGGGGCAGCCCTTGGGGTTCGATGTGGTGCCGGAGGTATACATCATGATGGCGGCGTCGGTTGGCATCACAGCCCGCCGCCGCTCTTCCACCAAGCCCGGCGATACGTGCGCCGCCGCTTGCCGAAAAGCCGACCAGGGTAGGAACCCGGCCGGTGTTGCGTCGCCAATGCGCGTAATGAACCGCAGCAGGGGCGCACCGACCAATTGCAAGTACCGCGGATTCGGTGCCTGGGCTATGCCCCGAGCATTGCGCAGGCTACGCCGGGGCGATTGCAGGCGCCGCGGGTCCGATGCCTGGGCTATGCCGCCGAATGCTTCTGTGGTTGGCAAAGAGTCTGAGTTGCGATCCGCAACGGAACGCCGGGGAGATGCACCGGGCCGATTTGGGAACGCCTCGTGCAGAAGCCCGGCAAAGTCAACATACTCGGAGGCAAGGCTGGAGGTGACGAGCCCGATGAGGTCGGCGTTCTCGACCACATAGGCCAGCTCTTCGGCCTTGTAGCGGGCGTTGACGGGAACGGCGACCCCGCCGACCAAGGCGATGCCGAACAGCAGTTCAATATATGCTGGACAGTTCGGCATCAGAATACCCACATGGTCGCCGGGCTTGATGCCAAGCGCCAACAGGCTTTGTGCGTGTTCCCGCGCCTGGTTGGCCAGTTGCCGGTAGCTGAGCCGGTTGTCGGGAAAGACCAGGGCCTCGTTGGCGCCAAAGCGCTCGACGGCACCGATCAGGAGGTCGCCCAGCGTCATGCCCCGACTTTCCATGAAACGCACTTCAAATTAATGCGGCACAGTTTAGTCCGACGGGCCGCAAGGGTTTCCTAATGGTAAACCGCCTCGTCGTCCTGCCGGTGTACTTTGGGGTCGGCGCCCACTTCCTCGCAAGCCGCGGCGACGGTTCCAGTGATACAGGCAGCGCAACAGCCCTCCCGTATCAAATCCTCAACCAGATAGCCAAGCAGGTCGTAGAGGGTATAGGAGCCTTCGCCCATCTCGTCGAACCGCCACAGCATATCCTTCAAAGTTTGTACCGCAATCTCGCAACGCGCATCGTCGCGCTGCTGTTTTTGCTCTTCGATTCCCATGGCGATGGCTCTTTAGACAAGGTGGGTTGAGAATTGTACTCGGCTGTGGTGGCGGTTTCATGCCCTAACTAGGCCCGCCACCAATTCTTCGTTTGATTGCTTGCCGGTCGCCCTGAACAGGTTCTCCGGTTTCATGCTCCAACCAAGCCCGTTGCCAAGGAAGGTCCGATTAATTCTGTAGCCACGGCATCCAAGTCAATACAATCAATGGCTTACGAGTAGCTCAATGCCGCTCTATCGCATTGTTCAGACCTTCCCTAATTCTTCGGCAGCCGGCCGGCGATGTAGTCGTCGATCAGCTCGTGGTAGCGGCGGACACGCATTTCCTGATTGGATAGGTAAACGCCCTTGAAGCCGCGCGACCGAAATCCGCGCTGCTGCGTGACGAACACATCCACATCCTCCTCAATCGCCATGCCGATCGATTCCTCGCCGCCAAATTCAAGCAGCCGCCGCTCCACTTCCGTATCGCCACCGCGGTCGCCCTCGATGCCGGAGTCCATGGAAGCGGGGCTCGAGTACCACCAGTTGTCGAACAGGCACTGTTCCGGGTCGAACCGATGCGGGCGGGCGCGCAGGAAATGAAAGCCGTCCGACCAGAGCGATACCGCGAAATTCGGGAACAGGGTGTAGTGGAAGGCGTCGGTAAACTGCTCGTCGGGAATCTTGTCGTAATGGGTGAATCCCTTGCCGGCGCCCAGACGCCGTTTCGCCTGCTGAATGGCGATGCGGGTCTTTTCCGGCGCACCCTTGAAATCCGCCGGGTCGAGTTCCCAAAAACGTAGCTGGCTTGCCAAGGGCTCAAGGATATTGCCTTCCTTATCCGTGGAGCCGACCCCATAGCCGCCTTCCATAATCATCCGATTGTGGCCTTCATTGGAAAGGTCGAAGCGGGTTTCCTTGAAATAGGTTTTGATATGGCCGCGGATTTCCTTGCGGTTGGTTTTCGTGGTGGCACCCATGTGCACGGTGGGCACATGGTACGACTCGTTGAAGTTGTCGAGCACGACCTTCCAATTACAGGGCAGCCACATGCTGTTGGCCATGGTGCGTTTCCAGGTATGGATGTCGCGCAATTGCCACTCGTGCCAAATCGGCCCCAAATAATCCCTAAGGCTCATGCAGTCCGGATCCATGTTGACCCAAACGAAGCCGGCAAAGGTTTCGCAGGCCAGCTCCTGAAGCCGCACTTTGCCGCAGGGGTTGCCCTGCGGGAAATCTTCCCGGTCCGGCGCGAAATTCAATTCGCCGTCGGGCAGGAACGCCCAACTGTGGTATTTGCAGACAAAGCGGCGCACGCTGCCCTTGTCGCCTTCCACCAGAGGGTTGCCGCGATGCTGGCAGACGTTGTAGAACGCTTTGACGCCGCCGTCTTTCTGCCGAACCATGAGGATTTCCTCCGGCCCCACCGGTTCCATCTGCCAGTCTCCGGGATTGGGCAATTCGGACTCGCGGCCCAGGAGCAGCCAAACCCTGGTCCACATGTGTTCCCATTCCCGGTGGAAGAACTCCCGGGACGTATAACGGTAGCCTTCAAGTAGGGAGCCGCGCGTCTGCTGTTCCGGGTAGCTTTGAATTTCGTAGATGTTGGACGGTTCCGCCATGTCATTTTCACCTGTAATAGCACAGGTTATAGATATTCGCACAACCTGGTGCTCAGTGGTACCGCCAGCCAGCGCAAAATGGCTGCAAACTTCGCCCGACGCCTCTTGACCTCGGTTATCGGGCACATCATTATCAAGCCAACTCTACCGAGTCTACCGAGGGAAAATCATGGCCAAATACCTGATCCGAGCAAAATACACGCAAGCCGGTGTGGCGGGCCTACTCAACGAGGGAGGCACCAGCCGACGCGAAGCCCTGCGGGCAACCATCGAGGGCGCGGGCGGGACGCTAAACGACCTCTTCTATACGTTCGGCGATTGGGATCTCTTCCTGATTGCCGACCTGCCCGACGATACGGCTGCCGCGGCTGTCTCAATGAACATCGGTGCCGCCGGTGCCCTTGAGATAACCACCACGATTATGGTGACGCCGGAAACTATCGACGAGGCGATTCGCCGGAATGTGCCCTACCGCGCTCCCGGCGCCTAAGCCGCGTTCAATGCCATGCATGCATCAGTTAAGGAACCTCTGATTAATTCTGTAGCGCGGCATCCGGTTTAATAAAATCAATAGCTTACGAGTAGCTCAATGCTGCTCTATCGAATTGTTCAGACCTTCCTTAATAGTTCTGCGGATAGACAGTTGCGCGGGTCGGTGTCCTGCCCCGGACGGCTGGCCGTCGGCACGGCAAAGACTATCGCCAGCTTCCAACCGAACACAGGAAAAATGGCGCACCCGGCTGGATTCGAACCAGCAGTCCCCAGTTTCGTAGACTGGTGCCTTATCCAATTTGGCCACGGGTGCGGTGGGGGGGCACATACTACTTAGAAACGGCGATGGGGTCCAACAGGTCGGGGCCCATTTGGCAATCCATGCCTGCCGAACCCTTTGGACGCGGGTCTTCACTCAATCACCGCTTGATAGACGAGGTTCTTGAATTCGTCGCGCAGGCGTGTGCGGTGGGGAATGCTCTGCGTCATGAATATGCCGATGAGTTCCTCCTCCGGATCGATAAAGAAGCGGGTGCCCGCCGCACCGCCCCAATAGTAGGTGCCCACGGAGCTTTGCTCGCCGACGGCGCCCGGATCGAGCGCGACGGCAACCCCCAGCCCAAATCCATAACCCGGGTCGACCTCGTCATAGGGTTCATCCAAGTCGCCGGTGTGGTCCGCCGTCATCAAAGCCACTGTTTTCGGTGAAAGTAGCCGGACACCATCCAATTCGCCACCGTTGAGCAGCATCTGGCAAAAACGCAGGTAATCGGTCACCGTGGAAACGAGCCCGCCACCGCCGCCTTCGAATTGGGCACCTTCGCGATACCCGCTATTCCATTGCTCATCGGCGACAATCAGGCCAACCGTGTCGTCGTTGCCGCTCGAAAACGCGGCGTAGATGTCATCCGCCGCCGTATCGGCCGGACTGTAAAGCTGAGCCACGCGCGGCCACTTCTCGTCCGGCACCACGAAACTCGTATCCACCATGCCCAGCGGACCGAAAAGGCGCGATTGCAGGAATTCACCGAACGTCATGCCGGACACCGCCTCCACCAACGCGCCCTGAACATCAACCGACACGCTGTAGTGCCAGCGTGTGCCCGGGTCATACTGCAGAGGGAGGCTGCCGAGCCTAGTCACAAATTCCGCCAACGGCATATCGTCCATCATCAATTCGGCTTGCCGATACAGTTTGTCCACTTCGGTGTCGCCGAATACACCGTAGGTAAATCCCGCCGCATGAGTGAGCAGGTCGCGTATCGTTGGTTGACGCGAGGGTGCCCGCGTGGCGACGGTTGGCGGTGCTACCTCGATCAATCGCGGAATGGCACCGTCCCGTGAGGGTGTCCGCGTGGCGACGGTTGGTGGTGCTACCGCATCATCGGAATTCGACCCATCGGTAGCGGCGCTTGAATCGACGGCCGATTGCGCATTGATCGTCTCGTTGTCGGCTTCGCCACCCGCGGTGGACAACGCCACCTCAAGATCGCTCAGCGCCGGTAGATAACGGCCAATCGGATCGCGCAACATAAAATGGCCTTCCTCGTAGAGCATCATGACGGCCACGCCGGTAATCGGTTTTGTCATGGAGTAGATGCGGAACAGCGCATCCGCTGTCATCGGGATGTCCGCCTCCCGGTCGGAATGGCCATAGGTTTCGAGATAGGCCACCCGCCCCCGGCGGGCAACGAGACCCAAACCGCCGACCATGACGCCCTCCGTCACCGCCTGATTCATGTGCGCCGTCAAGCGGGCCAAGCGGTCCGGCGAAAGCCCGACTCTTTCCGGGGCTACCCTGGGTAGGTCGCGGGCACCCGCCGAAGCGGTAAACGACAACAACAGCACGGCCAGTGAGACGGCGAACAGCCGACCAAGAACCATCTTTGATGTCGGGGAGGCGGGGTGCCCTCCCCTTTTGTTCTGGGATGCGACCAACAGGCGTCTAGGAATCATGTTTTGTGTCTCCTTAAATTTGGGGAAGGCCTGAACAATTCGATAGAGCAGCATCTAGCTATTCGTAATCCATTGATTTTATGGGAATTATATCGATGAGTTGACAGAACCCAAGATGTGGTAGTTTCCGGCAACTAAAACCTCAACATATGGTGGTATGTCAACTTATGTATATAAGTCCCGATCTTATTAACCCGGATCCCGCGACTACAGGATTAATCAGAGGTTCCTTACATCAATTAATTTATATCCAGTTCCGGAGCCACCCTATTCAGGAAATTGCCGTAGGGAACCGCCAAGCCGAGGCGCTCGCACTCGACCCCGGAGGGTTGACGCCGAGCGAAGTTCCGAAATGTATCCGAGCTAAAACATCCTGAGCCAGTACATGCTCTATCGAATTGTTCAGGCCCTCCTCAGAATGGATAGTGTCGATGACCTTTCTCGATAGTGCGCCAATGTGTTTCGGAAAAAGTCTCCACAGACCAGCGCCCACCGTGCCGACCGATGCCTGAATTTTTCACGCCGCCGAATGGGATGTGCGGCTCATCGTGAACCGGGCAATCGTTGATATGGGTCATACCGGATTCCAAGCGATCCGCGAGTTCAAGGCCGTGCTCCTCATCGGCGGTGATGATGGAGGAGGAAAGGCCGTACTCGCAATCGTTGGCCAGCGCCACGGCTTCATCTTCGTCGTCAAAGATCGTTATCGCGGCAACGGGACCAAAGGTTTCTTCGCGCCACACTTTCATCTGGGTGTTAACGCCGCTGATCACAGTTGGCTGGTAATATAGGCCCTCATGGCTACCGCCCGTGTGGACATTGGCACCCTGTGCGCGGGCATCTTCCACTTGCGCGGCAATATTATCCAATTGCTTCTGGTTGATGATTGGGCCGATGATGTTCTGCATCGGATCACCCACGGTCAGATTGGCTGTTTTTTGGGTTACCCGCTCGATGAATTCGTCGGCGCGCGAACTGTGAACGATGAGCCGTTCGGCGGACATGCAAATCTGTCCGGCATGCATGAAAGAGCCGAAAACAGCCGCATTCACCGCCCGGTCCATGTCCGCATCCCGCAGAATAAGCATTGGATCCTTGCCGCCCAGCTCGACACAGGCCTTTTTTAGATGCAACCCCGCCTGACCGGCGATCCGGCGCCCCACCGCGGTAGATCCGGTGAAGGTGACCGCCTTGATCAAGGGGTTCACCACCAGTTCATCGCCGACCCCGGCCACACTATCCCTAGAGCAGGTGACTACGTTGAGCACGCCATCGGGTAGCCCGGCCTCTTGGCAAACATCCGCCAGCATCAAACCGCCGGCAACCGGCGTCTCCTCCGAGGGTTTCAAAACCACGGCATTGCCTGTGGCCAACGCAAACGCTATAGCGCGCGAAGACAACAGAAGGGGGAAGTTCCACGGTGATATGGCACTCACCACCCCCAAGGGGCGACGGATCGCAATACTCACCTTGTTATAGGTTGACGGCATAACTTCTCCCACCGGCGCGTAGGTCGCCGCTGCCGCCGCCCGAAATACACCGGGTGAATAACCGGTCTCAAACATGGACTTGCCGATCCAGGCACCGCCTTCCCGCACCAGGTGCATGGCCAGTTCTTTTTGGCGCGCCTCCAAAACGTCGGCGATCTTGTTGAGCACTTTAGCCCGTTCCTGAAAGGGCAGCGCGCCCCAGGCTCGCTGGGCGGCGGCGGCGCTCTCGATGGCTTGGCGGGTATTGTCCCGGTCGGCATCGGCCACCGCATAAATAACCCCACCGTTGGCTGGGTTCATGACATCAAAGACACCGGCACCACCGGTGATTTCCATACCGCCAATAATCAGATTTCTGATTTCACCCATGCCAAGTCTCCTAACACCGATTCATGAATCAACTGTTGTTCAGATATTCCCTAAGCCAAACCGTGCATTTTCACATTGACATGGGAGAACATCCCCCCGTCCACCGGAATATTGGCCCCGCGAATCCACCGAGCGTCGTCGGACAGAAGAAAAGCCACCACCGGCGCAATATCCGTCGTTCGCCCGGGGCGGTCCATGACCCGCGCGTCTTCTTTGGCTCGCTCGCCAAGGGTCTTGAGGAAGTCGGGCAGAATGCGGGTTTCCACCGGGCCGGGGCTCAGGCAGTTCATGTTGATGCCTTGATCACGCCAGGTCCAGCGATTCTGCATGGTCCAGCAAATCAGTGCTTCTTTGCTGAAAAAATAGGAACCTGGGTCATCGATGCCGAGTTCATCACAGAGGGTATCAATGTTGTCGAACCGCGCTTCATCAATAAAGCGCTTCACCGCCGCTGGCCGCTCCGGCCAGCCAAGACCGGCCAGAGAGGCCAGATTCACAATCGAGGCGTCAGCGTTCAGGTTGCCGATCATGGCTTGCGTAAATGCCCGTAAACCTAGGAAGTTCACGCTCAAAACAGGCACACGGCCGGCGGTCGGTGGCAAACCGGCGATGTTGGCCAAGCCGTCCACGCCCCCGCCAATCTCTTGGGCGGTATTTTGAATAGACTCAGGATTTGCAAGATCCGCCTGTACGAATCGGTCCACGCCGTCGGCGCCGTCCGAGATATCGACGCCGACCACCATGGCGCCCCAAGCCTTGGTAATTCGCACGGTTTCGGCACCGATACCATTTGCGGCACCTGTAACAACGATGGTTTTGCCTTCTAGCATTGTTCCTCCTTGATTGTGCTCAGTCTTCGAAAGCCAGACCGGCGTACTGCTCGCAGACTGCCTTCATGTAATTTTCCGATGCGGCAAGATAGGTCAATTCCTGCTCTTGGGCTTTCAAATCGAATGCTCCCTGATCGGGGAAGCGATGGAGCAAGTTCGTCAGCCACCAGGAAAACCGGGCGGCGCCCCAAACGCGCCTGAGCGCCATGGCGGAATAAGACTCAAGATAGTCTTCCCGTTGGTGATTGAAGTATTGCGCCAAAGCCCGTGAAAGATAGAAGACATCCGATATCGCAAGATTCAATCCCTTGGCGCCCGTGGGCGGCACAATGTGCGCTGCATCACCCGCGAGGAATAAGCGCCCATATGACATGGGTTCGGAAACGAAACTGCGCAGGGGCGCGATGGACTTTTCGATGCTGGGGCCGGTTATGATGGCTGCGGAAATTTCCTTCGGGTAGCGCGCCTTCAGCTCCTTCCAAAAACGGTCGTCGGGCCAGTCATCCAAATCGCTGTCGAGATCGCACTGAACGTAGTAGCGACTCAGCATGGGATTACGCTGCGAACAGAGGGCGAACCCGTGGCTGCTGTTGGCGTAGATGAGATCCTCAAGAGGGGGCGTCTCCGAAAGAATGCCAAGCCAACCGAAGGGATAAACTTTTTCGTATTCCTTGCGCAGATATTCTGGGATGCTTTGCCGACTGACCCCATGGAACCCATCGCAACCGGCTATGAATTCGCAATCAATACGGTGCTCCTCGCGGTCTTTTTCATAGGTCACGAAAGGCGAGTCGGCAGTCGGATCATGCAGGACGACATTGTCCGCCTCGTCAATTATCACCCCACCCGCGGCGTCACGGGCTGCGTATAGGTCTTCGGTGATGTTGGTTTGCCCATACGCCATCATGGGTTTATCGGCATACTGGCGCGTGTTCAGCATCATCTGATGTTCGCCACCCCAGACAATAGCGGTGCCATCATGCACATGGCCCTCAAGATCCATGCGGGTGCCAACATCCGAGTTGCGGAGTACCTCTACCGACCCCCACTCAAGCACACCCGCGCGGACGCGCCCTAAAACATGGGCTCGGGTCCGGTGCTCAAGAACGATACTGTCCACGCCTTCCAAGTGGAGCCGCTGCGAAAGCAACAACCCCGCGGGGCCACCGCCGACAATGACCACTTGAGTTTTCAACATCTACCTCCCGTCCCCATTGCAGATGCCACGCCCGATTCCAGGGGCTGCCCTTGCAGCCCGTGGCAAAATTCCCACTGCATTTGAACAACGATGCATCTCGGCTGCCCGCGTTGCTCATCGCTCAAATATTCCCGATATTCTCGCTCCCTGTGCCTTGCCAGCCAAGCGCAGCTTCTCGCCCGCCTCTCACTCCCCCCTCGGTGCGACGCGGGAATTTCGCCACGGGTTGCTCGTGCTCCATTCAACTGATAATGCCGCATCAGTGGCGACCGCCGTTTCCCCTTCCCCCCGAGGCTGCCCTTCCCCTGCATAGAGCACTCGATTACGCGTCGCAATAGATATTGCATCAATATGACTTTTCGGATTCCGCCGAGCTACCGCGCACTGTTCGGCTCGTGCAAATACCGAACTGCGCCACAACCCAATAATGGTTAACCTGGACGGATAAAATGTGTAAAGTCGGTTTTTTACTCGATCAAGGACTTCCATGCAAACACCGCCAAGGGTCAGCGAATCTGAATTTCGCGCTGCGCTCGGCAAGTTCAGCCGGATCGTGGGCAAAGAGTGGGTGTTCCATGAGGAAGAGGACACGCAACTCTATCGTGATTCATATTCTCCGCGTTGGGGCGAGGCGGACGATCTGACCGCTTCCGCCGCGGTCGCGCCAGACTCCACCGAGCAAGTGCAGGCCCTCATGCGGGTGTGCAACGAGCACCGCATACCGATTTTCGCCTTCAGCACGGGCAAGAACCTAGGGTATGGCGGCGCTGCGCCGGTCTACAAAGACAGTGTGGTGCTGGATCTCAAGCGAATGAATCGCATCATCAAGGTTAACGAGAAAAAACACTACGCCATCGTCGAGCCCGGCGTCACCCTGTTTGATTTGTACCGTCATATACAGGAAAAGGGCTACAAACTCTCCATGGAAATGATGGACCCGGCCTGGGGCAGCATTATCGGCAACGCCTTGGATCACGGTTGTGCGCACACCACCACCTACGGTCGTGACCGTTTTCATGATCACTGCGGTATGGAGGTGGTTTTACCCACCGGAGAGGTGGTGCGTACCGGTATGGGCGCCATTCCCAACGCCACCAACTCGGCGGAGTTTCACTACGGCTTTGGCCCATATCTGGATGGCATTTTTTCCCAGTCGAATTTCGGGGTCGTGACCCAAATGGGGATCCACCTCCGACCCGAGCATGAAGGCTATCGTTCCGGCATGATCTATGTGCCCAAATTCGAAGATCTGCATAAACTGATTGAGGTGGAGTGCCATGTCACTCATTCGGGAATCGCCAATGGGATGACCCATCTAGGGTCGCCGGTGCAGGGGCCGCCCATGGGCGCGCCTCCGGAAGCGATGATGGCTTTTCAGAAAAATCGCGAGCTGATGCGCCTGTTGGCGGTTAAGGGTCGTCCGGACGCTGCCAAATTGGAGAAATACGCCAAGGACAACCACATAGGATTTTGGAGTGCCGACATCAAGTTTCATGGTCCAGAAAAGATTATGGCGGCCCAGTGGGAGTACTGTAGGGAGCAATTCCTCAAGATCCCAGGAGCCTGGGCCGAAGATCATGGGCCGGTGGTCACCTTCCCTCTGAGTGTGGAACAAGAAGCGCAGTTCAACACCTTCGGCCATGCGGAAAAAGTGCACCTAGGCATTCCCAGCCTGAATCGGTTTGCCGTACAGGCGCTTTTCAATGACCTGATGTCCACCCCGGACGCACCGAGTGCGGGCCACCTATTCTTTGCACCCATCATCCCCAAGGATGCGGCCAGCCTGTTAAAAGCCCAAGATGTGTTCTACGCCGCATTGACGGAAGCAAAGCGTAAACTGCCACCAGGCTTTTTTGGGCGCATGCCCATCAGTTGGTATCACCGGTCTTTTATTTACCTGTTGGGTTTCAATGTCACCAAAAACAAGGAAGTCAACGCTCGCGAAGTGGATCTTTACAGGAAAATGATTGCGCTAGCTGCGGAACATGGTTGGGGTGAGTATCGGACCCATGCGATGTTTCAGGATGAGGTGATGGGGGTATACAACTGGAATGGCGGCGCGCTGCTCAAATTGCATGAAACCATCAAAGACGCCCTTGATCCGAACGGCATCCTCGCCGCGGGTAAATCGGGCATCTGGCCCCGTCATCTGCGATCCTAGTGCTCCATCCAACTGATTAATGCCGCATCAGTCGGATAGAGCACTTACCCGCAAAGCCAATAGGAGTAGAGCAACAACATGACACGGACAATCCTATTAACCACTTTTCTTGTGATTAGCATGCCAGTTGTGCTGGCTGATGGGGGTGAGCGAATTATCGAAACCTACGGCTATGAGGCGAAAGAAAAAGCCACTGGGCTGGCACGCGGTAAACAGGTCTATGAACAGTGGTGCATTATTTGCCATGACTCCGGACCGGGTATGGCCGGTACCGAGGCGTTGATGCGCAAATACCGCGGTGAGATTCCAGCGTTGTTAACCGATCGTGAGGGTTTGACCTCGGGGTTCATTGCGACCCTTGTGCGCAACGGCGTTAAGTCCATGCCTACTTTTCGCAAAACCGAAATTTCAGACGAGGATCTTGAACTGCTAGGCCGTTACCTAGAAGAGCCAAGGGCGGTACACCCATGACCACACGCAGAGAATTCGCGCAACTCAGTGCCATTGGGGCAGGCTTGGTGTCGGCTCCTGTTTGGGCCAAGCAATCCGGTAAATCCGTTGAGTTGGATTACTTCCTGCTTGAGCAGGAATCCCTGACCCACAGCCAAATCGCATTGGAACTAGGGCAATGGCATAATCTGGCACAGCAGTTTCGTGAAATTAAAGGATCTGATTTGTCAAAATTCTGGTTCGAGGTGCAGCCGTTGTTATCTCGCCGTCCCATCGCCTTGGCGGGTCTGACCGCCGGTTACAGTGCTTTTGTGATTGCCCAGCTTATGCAGGACTATGGCTATGGTTTTGTTGGCGCTAGACATGCTTGTTCTATGTCGAAGGCCGTCGCGCAGCGGATGGGTTTGTTGTCGATCCTCGAGCTAAACACGGCCCCGGCGGTGTCTTGGATCATGGCCAAGACGGGCAGAGCATTCCGCTAACCACCGATCGTTGCAATGCCAATGTCGCACCCCTTCTTTTTGGGAATTATATCGATGGGTTGACAGAAGCCGACATGTGGTAGTTTCCAACCGCTAAATCCTCAACATATAGTGGTGTGTCAACTTACGTATATAAGCCCCTTCTTTTTGGAGCTTATATACGAATAGCTCAATGCTGCTCTATCGAATTGTTCAGACCTTCCCCAACGCTCCTCAGCAAAAACTGGCTTGAAAGGAACAGCGTACTTTTAGCCCCAAGCCCCGCGGCCCATCCGAAAGAACAAGCTCGCCGCCATGGCCAACCATGATCTCCTTAACGATGGCAAGCCCGAGCCCTGTCCCGGTGTTGTCCTCAGCCACCCGATAAAAGCGCTCGATTACGTTGTCTCGCTCCGCTGCGCTCACCCCGGGGCCATCATCTTCCACTTCGAGGTACCCAACACGGCCGTCTATCCCCGTGCGCACCACGATGCGTACCGCATCGCCCCCATACTTTCTGGCGTTGTGCAATAGGTTTTCGATGATCTCGCCAATAAAAAACTCGATGCCTTTGACCAGAGCGGATCCCAGCTCTGTCCGCACCCTGGCATCCGGGTATCGATCACGAAACAGCTCCACATTGCGCTGGGTGATATCCGCAAGGTTTATGGTGGAAAGTTTTTGGTTGCTGATACCGATACTTTCCGCGTGTGTCATATTCAATAGCTGGCCGCTTAGACGGGCAATTTTACGCGCACTGACCTGCACCTTGGTCACCAGACCTCTCGCTTTTTCATCTTTGATTTCTCTAAGGGCAAGCTCGGTCTGTGGCAATAGCGCAGCAATCGGGGTGCGCAACTGATGTGCCGCATTTTCCACAAACCGTTTTGTTATGGCGATATGTCGCGATAGACGCGACAGCAAATTGTTAAGTTCCTCAGCCACTCCCTTCAGTTCGGAGGGTAGGTTTAGGGTATTGATCGGGGAAAGGTCTTGAGAGTCCCGTGTCTGGACTGCCTCCTCCAATCGTTTCAACGGCCGCAATCCGATAGTGACCGCGATCATCAGTGTTAATGAAATAACGACAATCTGTGTCACACCAGACAGTAAATCCCGCATCAAGACGTCGTTTCGGATCGCCTGTATGCGGCGTTTCGTGTGGGATATCATCACTGTCAACCAGCCCGAGTACTCTGGCTGATCCACATAATGGGTCAATGAAACCACTCGCACCGCTTCGCCGCGCACCTGATCATCATAAAATTGTATGGCGTTTTCGGTCTTCGCACGCTCCATGCCTTCGGGAACCCTGGGGTCACCTTCCAGCAACTGTCCCTCGGCATCGACAATCTTACAATTCAGATCATCGCTCGGTTGGGAGGTGAACATGTCTTGCGCGATTCCGGAAGCGAAACCCTTGCAGGAAAGGGGAGAGTAGCGGGCGACACCCTCAACAATGTAGCGCAACCGTTTATCGAACGCCTGACCCGTAGAGCTCTTGATGAATTGACTTGCCCAGATCAAATTTATAATGACCAGAATCGGTATCGGAAAAATCAAAAATACAAACAGTCTATTACGCAGAGATCGGGGTACCCAGGGTAAACGCATTACTTCTCGTCCGCCTCCAACGTATAGCCCAAGCCACGGGTGGTGACAATGCGAACACCCGAGCCGGCTATTTTTTTCCTTAGACGATGCACATATATTTCAATCGACGATGCCGCCACATCGTCCTCAAAGTTGGAAATGCGATCGGCGATGCTCTCCTTCGCCTGCACCCTGCCTTTGTTCCGGATCAATACTTCCAAGACCGATCTCTCACGAGGCGATAGGTCCAGCAAGGTTCCGCCCAAAGAACATTGTCGAGTCGTTTGATCGAAGGAAAGGTCGGCAACCTCGATAACCTGGCTACGCACATCTTGTTGCCGACGCAACAACGCGCGCACCCGCGCTTCAAGCTCGGAAAGATCGAAGGGTTTAACCAGATAGTCATCGGCACCGCTGTCCAAGCCTTTCACTCGATCATCCACGTTGGCCCGGGCGGATAGGATCAACACCGGGGTTTCAATTCCTTGCGCACGAATCGACTTAAGCACACCTAAACCATCCATGTCGGGAAGATTCAGATCCAAAATCAACATGTCGTACGCAACGCTGGACAGCGCGGCCAGACCAAGTTCGCCACGCCCAAAGGTGTCGGTGGAAATACCCATACCCTGAACACAGGCCTGAATAACCTCGGCGATATCTTCATTATCTTCGATGACCAACGCACGCATCGAAATTGTCGCCGGTAATTCGTGCAGCGTCCTTAAAAAAACTAGACGATCCTGAGCTCGGTTCCCAAAGTATTCATCATATCGACACCCTTGTTTGTCAACAGCGCCGTCCCTCCAAGGCGGACTTCCCGCAAGAACGGAACGGTGCGGGCGCCACACTCGAAACTGATAGCCATGTTGGGCTCAAGCACAACATCACCACCTCGGGTCGGTTGATAGTAGGTGCCCCGGGGACCGGTTTCGCCTACCGGGCCAACCAAACCGATCGGCATCAGGCCATGGATGTTGGGGAAGCCGTGGTTAAAACCGGCATCTTTGATGATCCGCTCCATGGGACCGATCACCGAAGCAAAGGTCTTGCCCGGAGTCATATTTTCAAGACCGTAGTCCAAGACCCGTTTAGCCGTGTCCGCGATCTGCACGATCTGCCGCGACGGTTTCCCCACACTGAAGGTCAAGGTTACCTGTGCGTTGGCACCGGCATGATGGAAACCAATTTCTGTTGCGTGGGTTTGACCGCGACTCAACTTGCCCCTTGCCATAAAGGCTTCAACATCCACATCCATATCGTTCAGGACATAGAATTTGTTCAGCTCGGCTTTGAGGACTTTGGCGTCCATACCCTCTTCCGCCAGATCGAGCATAAACTGGTGCAGCGCTTCGCCCTTGGCCGCGGCTTTGCGCAGGTTGGTAACCTGTTCACCGCCGAGAACCATCATGGCACGGGTAAAATCACCGGTGATATCGGTGAAAGTAGCGTCCGGAACACCCGTTAATACGGCATTCCAAACACTATAGTCCCAAAGCCCGTCATGGAAGAACTCGGGCAAACCAAACTGCCCCGGTTCCAGACCCAGCACCCCAAGCTTTTTGTCAGCCAATCCTTCCTTCTTCAGCCAATTCACCACCAGAGAACCCGTCTCACCCTCATAATGACTATCACGCCTGTTGATCCATTTGGGTCCGGGTAGCGGGATCATGTTCAGGGCGATGGGGTCTGCATCGGCGGGCACGATGATGACGGCCGGTTTTAAAAACATCGGTTCATTGGCCAACCACTTGGCCCATCCAAGAATGCTCTCGCCACTCCGCGTAGGCACCAACAACCCGTCCAAGCCTTCATCTTTAATGAGCTTTTTCACCACGGCAAATCTGCGGTCGCGCTCAGCCAGCGTATAGGCCGGTGGTGGCATATCCGACATACCGCCCATGGACGGTCCTGGTGCATCGTCCCCCTTCGCCGGCGCGGCCAGAACGTCGGCCGTTCCGAACAAGCCGATACCCGCCAAGGCGGTTGATGACTGGCGCATAAATAGCCTGCGACCTGGGTTGGTAGGGATTTTGGGTGCTTTGCTGGTCATGTTTAGCTCCTATGGATCCAGTAGCCGCTTGAGCTGATCTTTGAGTGCCCGGTAATGATTACGTGCTCGCTCGTCCATGTTTGCCATCAAGTTGGTTGTTTCACGGGGATCTGAGGCGAGATGATAGAGTTCTTCTCGTTCTGGGGTGACAATCAGTTTGTACTCGGCGTCGCGGATGGCCGAAGCTCTGTCACCCGACAAACCCATGACGATGTCCGTATAGTTCCAGCTCCGCGCCGGAGCGCCCGGTGTTGATTTGAGTTGCGCCGCCAGTGATTGAGAATCCACAGTTTGATCCGCTTGGGACGCCGACAGCATACCTCCCGCAAGATCCAGGACCGTGCCGAACAGATCAACCGCATGTCCCAACGAGTCATTCGTGGTCCCAGGCGCAATGCCCGGACCAACGGCGATAAAGGGCACCCGCACCCCACCTTCGTACAGGGTAATCTTGTAGCGGTTCGTCTTGCGTTCTTCGATGGAGCGCGCCCACCGATCATCGCCATTGTCCCCCAGCCAGATCACATACGTATTGGCGATATCCTCATCGCTCAAGCCCTGTAGCAATCGACCAACCAGCGTATCCATCGCTTCAACCTGGGCCCTAAAGTAGAGGGGCACGTTTTCTTCGGTCACTCCCTGCGGATCCAGGGTACGCGACCCCTGGGAATGGATGAGATCCCCCGGGGGCTTGTGAAACGGCTCATGGGGGTTGACGAAACTGAACCAAACAAGCCAGGGCTGCTCCTCGGTAACACCACCGATCCAATTGAGCGCGGCATCCACCGAGTGCTGATCCACGTAACCGTACTCCTGACGCGGCACCCCATTTTCCACGTGTTGCCAGGCGAACAAACTGAACAGCGCACCGGCAAGTGGCCCCGAGAAGTAATCAAATCCGGCAATATTGGGATGTTCAAGCCATCCATTGTCCGGATCCGCCAGATGCCATTTACCCACCGCGGCGGTTGCATAGCCCAACGCCTTAACGGCCTTGGGCAAGGTGAATTCGTTGCGCGGCAAGCCGGGCGGCATCACGGGCGGGGTGCGGATGGGTGCCCCCGGTTTCATCAGCCCAAATACATTGTAATCCAATTCCATGGGGGAGCCTTGAGGAGCCCGGGGTATGGGTACCCCTATTTTGTCTTCGTGCCCCCACACCGGACCTCCAACGCCGTGCCTAAAGGTATATCGCCCGGTGAGCGCGGAAGCCCGCGACGGAGAGCAAACCGGCTGTGCCCAGAACTGGGTGAATAGCATGCCATTGGCGGCCAGCCGGTCGATATTGGGTGTCTGCGCATTTCTTGGATTGGTGCCATAACTTGCGAAACTATCAACACCCAGGTCATCCGCAACCAGGATCAGGAAGTTTGGCTGGTCTATCGGGTTTACCGATTCGCCTCTTTGCTCGCTATCTTCTTGGTGTGCACAGCCCGCAACGAGCGCGGCGCAGAAGATCAAAAGAATCGAAATGAAAACTCGCATAGGTTCCCTAAAATAGACTCCCCCGGGGCCACCCCGGTACCGAGCTTTCGGTTGGAAATTATAAGGCTGGCTCATTGTTCGTTTGATTGAGCTCGTGCGAGCGCTGCCTCAACGATTGCAGTCCGCCTTGCCGGACCGTTGTCCGGCTCCACGCCGGGGGCGATAGAGAACTTCCAGTCTTTTGGTGGCGGACGAAACCCGATGGGTTTACCAGCCGGTATGTCGTTCAATACCGCCAGCAATTCTTGCGTTTTCTCAGGGTGGCCGGCAGAGAGCTCCTGTTGTTCCAATGGGTCTGCCAAGATGTTGTACAGTTCCCTTTTTTCGAGTTGATAGCGCTCACTGGGCGGAGCGTCGTGCAAGAACTTACCCACCTCTATGAGCTTCCAACCCTCCACAATCACACTGCCGCTTTGAGTGGCCGGGGTGCCCGGCGGTCCGGGCAACATCATGGCAAAAGAGATCGGCTCATCCCGCTGAAGCAATACTTCAGCCACCACGGACGGCCAAAAATCGATACCCGGCCTTGCCGGCGTCGGTGAGGGCGGAGCCCCGGCAAGGGCGAGCAAGGTGGGGAAAAGATCATGTACGCTAACAATCTGCCCATGTACCCCCGCCGGCACCACTGCGGGCCACCAAATGACCGCCGGCACACGAATACCACCTTCATAGTGACTGCTCTTAATACCCTTTAGAGGCGCATTACTGGCGCCGAAGGGGGGCATGCCGCCGTTGTCGCTCATAAACATCACCATTGTATTGCGAGCATCCGGACGTTTGCGGATCGCTTCGATGACCCGAGCGATTCCACGATCCATTTCGGTCACCATCGCCGCATAGCGGCGCCGGTTAAAATTCTCAATCCCAGCGTATTCGGCGACCGTTTCCTCTGGCGCCTGCAACGGTGTGTGCGGTGCGTTGTATGAGAGATCCAGAAAAAAGGGCCGGTTGCTGGAATGAGATTCCAACAGGCGCACCGCCTCATCCGTCAACAGGTGGGTGGCATAGCCTTCCTCTTGCAGGGTTACACCGTTGCGTTGCCAATCCAGAGCCGATACAAACAAATGGGTGTAGTAGTTGATTTCGCCGCTTAGAAAGCCATAGAAATGATCAAATCCTCTTTGGTTGGGAAACTGCTCCGGATAGTGGTCGCCAAGATGCCATTTCCCGATTTTCCAAGTGGCGTAACCTACCTTGCGTAGTTCCTCCGGCAATGTGGCAATGTCCAACGGCAGCCCCGCATCGGACCAGGGCGGAATGGGTTCAATGAGCCCGACGGTCCGCATACGTTGACCGGAAATGAGCGACGCGCGGGTCGGTGTACAGGCGGGGTAGGTATAGAAACGATCCAGTTGCAGCCCTTCGGCGGCCAGGGTATCAATGGTCGGCGTCGCAATCTCGCTGCCGTGATAGCCCACATCCGCCCAGCCGAGATCATCCGCGATAAGCAATACAATATTCGGCGCACGCAGTGGATCATCTTGCGAGCCTGGCAGTTCGGGTGAGCTAGAGCTAATACCACTGAAGCCGATTGCAAGACAAAAGAAACAGGCTAGGAGCCCGCGTCGTAGAAAAATCCCGCAATAGCCAACATCCATTCCGAAACCATACGGCAACACCTGTAGCCACCGCAAACTTTTGTGAATTATATCGATGGGTTGAACGAAGCCCACATGCGGTAATGTCCAGCCGCTAAATCCTCAACATACCGAAGCTCTCAATGCCATTACCCCGCCGTACATTCAGGATCTCACTGCCTGGCCGGCGACCGGCGCCCGCACTGCCGAATCCCAAACCCACCGGGAATTGGCATCGGGGTATAGCGGTATGTCAACCCATGTCTATAAGTCCCAAACTTTTTGTAGCACAATGATCCTTCAATCGCTGGAGGCTCTATGCATGCTCCGAAAATTCGTCTTGATTCCATTGATTTTGTTGCCGAATACCGTCTTGGCAGAGGATCCAGGGCCTGGCGTGAGCGTGGAAGCCATAGCCCCCGACGAGATCGATAGCGGATACCTATTCTGGCACCAGGCGGACGAATTGCATACCGATGTCGAGAACATCACGCTACTCATGGATTCCCGGGGCAAGTTGGTGCATCGCTGGGAGACCGACCTGACCGGTGGTGGCCACACATCCCACCTGCTGCCAAGCGGCGGTTTGCTGCGTATGGGAATACGTGATCGAAGTTACGTCATGGGCCAACCTGTGGCCGCAACGGACAGGCTGCAAATAACGGATCGGACCGGGGCGGCGATCTGGGAACTCGCCGCCAAAGACTTGTCCTTGCATGATCACAAGATCACCTTCCACCACGAGGCAATTCCAATGCCCAACGGAAACATCCTGGTGCTCATCTACGAAGAACTCAGTCCGCAAGATGCCAATGCATTGGGTTGGAATGCTGGTCGCGGCAAAAAAGCCTGGTCTGACGGCATTGTGGAATTGAAGCCGAAGCTCGATGACGGATCTCACGAAGTTGTGTGGATCTGGCGCTTCGTGGATCACATGATTCAAGACCAAAACCCGGACACACCGACCCATGGCGTGGTCGCCGACCATCCCGAGAAAATTGATGGTCATTTCCCGAAAAGCTATGCGCCGATGAATTTGGTGCGCCAACACCTAAACTCTATCGACTACCACCCTGGACTGGACCAGATCATGGTGAGTTCCTTTATCTATAACGAAATCTGGATAATCGACCACAGCACAACCACCGAGCGGGCAAGCGGCGGCAAAGGCGGGCGCTGGGGTAGGGGCGGCGACCTGCTGTTTCGCTACGGCAATCCCGCGGCCTTTGGTCAAGGCCAAATACAAGATCGGTTATTCGACAAGCAACACGATGCGAACTGGATCGATAGGGGCTTGCCGGGTGAGGGCAATATCCTGATATTCAACAACAATACCCGCTTGACCGGTCCCCTTGCTCCTCGTAATGGTCGCTCACCTCAAAATGCGGGACTTGCCCAGGAAGAACTTACCGGCATCAGCAATGTCCATGAAATCCAGCCGGGCATGAATTCCGACGGGAGTTATACCGCTCCCACGGGCGAGGGTTTCAGCGCGACCAAGGTATGGGGTTGGGAAAGCGAAGATTTTTTCGCCCCTTTCCAAGGTGGCGCCCGTCGCCTAGCCAACGGCAACACGTTGTTATCGGATACCGTGGGTCGGCGGGTTTGGGAAGTGAATCCGGCCGGAGAAGTCGTTGTGCGCTATAAGGGGCCCGCGCCAATCTTCAAAGCCTTCAAACATTCCGTCAAGAACCTAGCCCGATCTATTTATGAATGAACCACTGCGGCCGTCAATAGCAGCGAAATCACTGGGTGTACTCAACGTGCCGTCAAGAACGCCCGCACGCGCTCTTACTCCGCGCACCCAGTGCTTTCACTACTCTTGCAGCCTCGCCACGTTCATTCACGAATAGGTCGGGGCCAGTGTTCCATCCAACTGATAATGCCGCAGCGACGAAGACAAATACCCCGCCTTAGCAAGCGAACTCCTATTCACCGGGAGGCGTCATCAAGCCCCTTTCCCACGCGGCTTCAAGCGCTTTCCAAGTCGGCGGGCTGGTGCACCAGACCAGCCGACAGCCTTCGGTTGAACTGAAAGATACAAACGAGCCCGAAGCGATGTGCACCACTTCACCCCGACGAGCCTCTCGGCTTTCGCCACCGCTACTCAGATGCAAGGCGCCCTCAACGATAAAGAGCACCTCATCAAACATCACAGGGATCGGCTCTTTGGTACCCTGACCGGCATCCCATGTTCCTACCCCGACACCCAAATTGTCGCTGTCGCCGATGACGATGCTGGAGAGGTTGCCATCTCCGTCTTCTCCGCTCTTGGCCGCAAAGAACCCCTTGAGGCCTTCGTTCGCAACTTTGGCTGCCATCATCGGACCGATCGGACCGACCTCAATGGTTTTTGGGTCAAACACCGTAATGGCCATGGTACCTCCCTATTCCAGTTCCACCCGCAAGGACAGGAGCCCGCGCATCATCATGTTGTGGTTGTAATCTGGGGTGTGATCGTCGGGCAACCGCACATTCGGAAACTCCGCAAGCAAGGCATTTATCGCAAGCCGTGTTTCCAGCTTGGCCAGTATATTGCCCAAACAATAACGAATACCTTTGCCGAACCCCAGATGTGATTTTTTCGATCTGCGTTCGATGTTAAAGGTTAGGGGATCCTCAAACACACTCGGGTCTCGATTGGCGGCGCCATTTCCCACGAACAGCATGTCGTTTTCCTTCATGGTGACGCCGTGGAGCCTATAGTCTTTCGCCACCCGACGCACAATCACCTGCGAAACGCCATCCACGCGAATGGTCTCATCGATCGCTTTTTGCACCAGCTCGGGTTTTGCCTTCAGTTTCTTGACCTCTTCCGGATGCTTAAGAAGCTGATGAATGCATAGCCCGATGAGTTGCAAGGTGGTTTCGTGGCCACCGATGTAAAGTTGCACCGCCTGGGGCACAACTTCCTCCTCACTCATAACCCCTTGCTCCAGCGCACTTTTAAGCAGCGAGAGCACGGTTTCCTCGCCGTAGGGTCGCAAGTCTCCGTGCTGGATAATCTCACTCAGATACGCACTGACCTCGCGCACGGTCCGACCCGCCGCTTCGCGTTGCTCTTCTGTCAATTCGGGAAGCATGGCCTCGTTAAGTTTGGGTGCCCAGTCGTGAAAGCGTTGGTAGTCTTCTTTTGCCAGGCCCATGATTAACGACAGAACATCGATGGGTATGGTGTAGGCATACTGTTTTTCGATGTCTACCTCCTTGTCGCCCCGGTCTTTGAGCCTTGCAATGGCGCTGCCGACCACCTCCGCCACCATGCTTTCCCGCTTTAATATCGAAGGCGCCATGAAAAAATCGCGCAGCACACCGCGAAAGCGAGAGTGGTCGGGTTCATCCACGAACAATGTGCGGGTGGCATTTTTAACCTCTGGATGCCACATGTTGGTAATGGGCATGTTCTCCAAAGAGAAATGATCGTCATCCAAAAGCATGGCAACACAGTCGTCGTAGCGACTTACAAACCAAGTCTGTATGGGTTCAATGAGATGAACCGGATCGTTCTGGCGCAACCAATCGTAGGTTGGGTTCATGTCCTGAAAAAATTCAGGGCTCATAATGGGGGGATGGCTCATAACACTGCCCGACGCGATCAATACCAAGATCGTCTCACACCTCCAACCCCGCATCCACATCGGGTGATGTATCAGTTCGAAATTTGCGCGAACCGAACAGTGCGTGGGACTTGGCTCGGCGGAATCCGAAAAGTCAAATGGTTCCAGAGTCCCACACCGAGCACAGACTCATCAGTAAACCGCAAGCTATGCTATATACCATGTATTCGATGGGCCAAAGAAACGTTTACGTTTCGGTAGCCGCGTGCTTCCTACTTTCCGGATTCGCGGCGCTCCTTTACCAAACTGCGTGGATGCGCCAGTTGTCAACGGTTTTCGGTACCTCGGAGCTTGCCGTGGCAACCGTGCTGGCAGCCTATATGGGTGGTCTGGCACTGGGCGCGGCCATTGCCGGACGCTATATTGATCACATCAAACGACCGGTATTGACCTACGGCGTTTTGGAGGGGGCGGTCGCCGTTTCAGCATTGTTGGTCCCTGCTCTGGTTGAATTTGCGGGCTGGATCTATGCGGCCTTGTTCGGTGGGCAACCGACACCACCCGATGCATCGGGTTTTGGCCAGTCGCTTTTCTACCTTGGCGCAACCTTCATTATATTGGCGATTCCCACCGCCTGTATGGGCGCCACCCTACCCATGCTCAATCGCTACGCCGTGCGGTCCGATGCCCAGGTCGGGCGGCGCGTTGGCACGCTGTACGCCATCAATACAGCGGGAGCCATTGGCGGAACGTTGCTGGCCGCCCTATTGCTATTGCCTACTTTGGGCCTTAACGGCACCATCTATGTCGGCGCGCTGATCAATCTGATCGTATTCGGACTCGCCGCCCTGTTATCTCGAAGCGCCATGTCCCCTGTCGGCCCCGCCGAACCAAGTAAATCACTTGGCAGACCGCAGCAAAAGCCCCAGGTCGCACCAAGAGACGAGGGAGGGGCTAGCGAAAAGCCGCACCCGGCCGGCAGGACGGGCAGGACGGGCAGGACGAGGATATCGGGAATATTTGAGCGGTGGGCAACGCGGATGGCCGGGATGCATCGCCGTTCGAATGCGACAGGGTTTTTGCCATGGGCTGCCGGGCTGGTTAATGGCCCGGGAATCATTCTCCCCGTGATGTTGGTATCGGGGATGGCCAGTTTTACCTATGAGGTTCTGTGGACGCGTCTTTTGGCCCACATCCTAGGCGGCAGCGTCATTGCCTTCGCGACCATGCTGGCGAGTTTCCTGAGTGGCATCGCCATAGGCAGTGCCGCCGCCGCCTGGCTGGCGAACCATCGCCGACGCTCACAAATAGCATTCGTGATTTGTCAATTATTGATTGCGCTAACCTCACTGGGCATTTACTTCCTGTTGCAGGTCAGTGTCCCGGACATGGCGGGGCTCGGACAAAACATCGCGCTGGCGATAGGCGTCCTGCTACCAGCCACCGTATTCATCGGCGCGACTTTTCCGCTGGCGGTGCGGATCCTGAGTCAGAACGCACAGGACGCGGCCTCTGCTTCCGCTAGGGTTTATGCTTGGAATACCCTGGGCGCCATCGCTGGGTCAATCATTGCGGGGTTTGTCCTCATCCCCCTGTTGCGCTACGAAGGAGCCATAAAGCTTGCCGTGCTCACCAACTGCGCGTTGGCATTCGCCGTGGCCATCAATATGCCGACGCGCAAACTATGGTTCGGCCTGCCCTGCTCCGCATTGCTGATTATTCTAATGGTCGTTCGGCCACCAATACCGGAAGATCTTCTGCGGGTATCCCCACTCAACGATCTACGCACCGGCACCCTGCGCTACTACGATGTAGGCCGGTCGGCCACCGTCCTCATGCTTGAGCGAGACGGCTACTTTTATCTGCGCACCAATGGATTACCCGAGGCGTCCATTGATAGGCGGGGCGCACCGCCCTCCAAGCACACCCAACGACTGCTGGCCACCATACCCATCATCGCCCGCCCCGCGCTCGACAATATGCTGATCGTCGGCCTGGGCGGTGGCGTGGTGGCGGAAACCATACCGCCCTCGGTTCGAGATATAGACATCATCGAATTGGAACCCAAGGTCGTGGTGGCAAACCAAGGCGTGGCGGCGGAACGCAATGAAAATCCGCTGTTGGACGAGCGCATCACTATCATTGTCAACGATGCCCGCAATGCGCTTAGGCTTACCGACAAGCGATACGACGCCCTGGTTTCGCAACCCTCGCATCCTTGGACCGCCGGAGCCTCTCACCTGTACACCCGCGAGTTCATGCAACTGGCCAAATCGCGCCTGACCGAAACCGGTGTATTTTTGCAATGGATGAACTTGCGATTTGTCTCGGAAGAACTCTTGAAATCGCTGTCTGCGACTCTTTTGGATGTCTTCCCCCATGTACGGGCGTATCACTTTGAACCCATGGTGGTGTTTTTTCTCGCTTCAAACACACTCATCGACCCAGAAGCGGAACTCATTCGATCCGGCATCCCTCTCAAGGGCAACGAGCAAGTGTTTCGACGCAAGGGTATAGCTTCGGTAAACGATATGATTGCGGCCCTGGCTTGGGACAGGTCGGGGTTACAACAGTTAAGCCAAGATGCCGACGTCACGACGGACAATGACAACCAGATGGCCATGCGTTCGCTCGGCGGCTTTGAATCTCGGGCATTGAGTTACGAGCGGGTCAAGGCCCTCATCGCCGAGTTTGGGCCTCTCTACGACCCGACCAGCGATATTCACAGGCATCACCATGCCGCGATTAACTTCGTTTATGTAGCGAACCGATTGGCAGCTATCCATGCACCGGAGCTGGCTTCTCGACTCCGCAACCTGTTGGAAGAATCCAAACATCACCAATCACCCGTAATTGCCGCAAACTTCTTGCTCAAAGAGAGAAAATTCCGCCAGGCGGACCGCGCCTCGCTAGAAGCGCTGCGCAGAAAACCCGAGGATGCGATTGCCAGCTATTTTGTGTTCAGGGAGCGGAGCGGCTCGGTACTTGAAAATACCTTGCCGGATCGTATCCAACCCTACTTGAAAAACTTGCCCGCCGATGCGCTTGCTGTGCTCGAAACCCTAAACGCGTCACGACGAGGCGATAGTAAAAAAGCACGCAAACAAGATCGAATCCTCGCGAAGGCCGATCCGGATAAGCCTTGGTATCTAAACGCTGCCCAGCTTCGTGTGGATTGGCGGCTGCAAGCGGTACGAGCCGGTGCAACGCCACAGCTTGCCACGGAAGCCATGATAATTATTGATGATGCCATCGCCTTGCAGCAAGACATGGATTTTTACGGCATGCGGATGGTGGCTTCGTTTCTAGCGGGAGACTACAACGCCACGGTAGAAACCGCCCGAAGGATGATTCGTCTCATTAGAGACAACCTGGAATTCAAACGCCTGAATACAGTCACGTCCCTTACTAAAGGTGATTTTGAAGCAGCCCGGAAGCGACTCGATGCAATCGCCGGCGGCCTCAAATCCGTACAGGAACGGGAGGTGGTTGACCAATACAAGATTGACGATCTAGAGCAGCAAATCAGCACCTTGCAAATGTTGATCGAGCGCGCCGAATCGACTTGGCAAAAAGCCGCCACCACGATGGGATGATGACATGTCGATTTATCCACCAAAGTTGTAACGGATGGTCGCTCCATAAGTCAGGGGTCGACTGATGTTGGCGATCGCCGTCCCGAAGATGCCCACCTCGCCCGGCTGAGTTTGCCAATACAACTCATCAAGCAGATTTCTTCCCCAGAGCGCGACTTCCCAACTGCGATTTTCTGGGAATATCGCTAAACGCGCGTTAATCAACGTATACCCGTCTTGCCCACGGTAATCATAGGGGGTCTGGCTGGAAAATGTCCTGGTGCGATCATAGTCATCGTACACACTGAAATCGGCGGAAACATCCATTCTCAGGCCATCACTGATACCGAATTCGTAACCTACGCCACCAACCACATTCCAATCGGGCTGACCGTCAAAATCTGTATCGGACAAATCCATCACGCCGTTTGGACAGAGACCGAGCTGAACCTCACCACGAAAGCAGGCGGCGTTTTCAAATTTATCAAACTTGCCCTTGGCATAACTCACCCCAAGATTCATACGCAAACCATTGGTAGCGATATAGGAAGCCGTCGCTTCCAAACCTTCGATGGTGCTATCCGCCGCATTGATAAAGATGAAATTGGTCGCGCCGGTCACAGGATCATCGAACTGGGAGTTCACTTGGCGGTTGGTATAGTCGGTGGTAAAGAGCGTTAGGTTTGCAGACCCGCGACCTTCGGCAAAGCGCAGGTGCCCGCCAATTTCGATGCTATCGGCTTCCTCAGCTTCGTACTGACCCTTGGTGTTCACCAAAAAACTTGACGAGCCCCGACTAAATCCGCCCGGCTTGAACGCCTCCGCATAGCGTATAAACACATTGGCGTTTTCGCTGAACTGCCAGTTTATCGAGAATTGTTGAGTGATCTCATTCTCATCCAAGTCGAGATCCGTATCCCCCCAACCATCGATTACAGCCTGTGGAATACCTGCCGCCAACAGCCGCGCTTCACAATCGTCATTGTTCGGCGTGTTGCCCAGACAGCGGTCACCGGCAACCATCTCTCCAAGCAAACCCGACCAGCTTGCTGCCTGGGTGCCATTCGGCACCACACTGGCGGGGGTCATACCGGGGACCGCCCGACCCGTGTTGCTAATGCGTTTCCCCGCGGCGTCGGTTAGGAAGGAATCAACTTCCCATAGGTACGCCTGCTTTTGCACATCGTTGTAGCGAATGCCGTACTCAACTGTGACGGTATCGGTGAGGTCATAGGAAATGGCGCCAAAAAGACCGAAATACTCCGCATCTTCCACATACTGCGCCGCATTGGTTCCCGACGGACCCATTGGGTTGGGCAGTGCGCCAAGAATATCGGACTTGAAGTCAATCTCTTGATCTTGCCAATAGACCCCGGCCATCCAATTTAGACCGCTGTCGGTATTACTCTGGATGCGCAGTTCCGTACTGGTTTGCTCAAATTCCTCGGCATTCGGAATAACCAGACTGCCGTAGGGGGAACGATCGAAGTCTTGAACGCGCTCGGTATCGTAGTCGGAATAACCCGTCAAGCTGGTGATGGCGATGCCATTGCCGAACTCATAAACCAGTTCGAGGGCAGCCGCCGAACCCTCGATATCATTACCAATATCGTCGAGTTGCGCCACATCCAAACTGCTCAGATCGAAGTTGCCGGCCGGAGCCATGCCAAATGGGTGGGCGCTGACAGTGGCGCCAACGCTGATGATGTCGTTGTATTCCCATTCCGCAAGCCCCGCGGCCTCGGCGTCGTCGCAAAATACCAACGGCGCCGCACCGGCCAGTCTTGGGCTACAAACCACCGCGTCCTCGGAAAAGCCATCGGTCTTCTGCTCGAACTCCTCATACTTGGCCCAAGCCGAAAAATTATCGGTGATATTTCCGGCAATCTGCAGGCGGAAGGCATGGTCTTCACTGGCATTGCCGTCATCTCCACTGCCGAAGCGCTCGGTCCAACCATCATTCTCAGAGAACTTCGCGGTAGCGCGAACGGACCAGGTATCGGATAAGGGTATGGTTGCCGCCCCCTCGATCTTGCGGTGCCCTATATCACCCGCTTCAGCCACAACATACCCCTCCCGTTCAGAACCAGGGCGGTTACTGCGATAGCCAATCAAACCGGCAATGGCGCTCTGGCCGAAATAGACTGGCTGCGGGCCGAACAACACTTCCATTTGCTCAATGTCGTACACACCGGAAATGGCTTGCAACTGGCGACCATAATAGACGCCGTCGTTGAAGACCGCCGTGGCTTGCTCAAAAGTCACATTGTAGCCTTCGTTTGAAACACCCCGAATCCGAACAGTGGCGCTGTCCGAGTTCTGCTCCACGATTAGTCCCGGAACGAAGCTGGCGACATCTTGAAGGTCATTGAAACCCTGTTCGATGAATCTCTCGCCCGTGATGACCTGCACGGACAGAGGCACTTCATTAAGCATCTGCTCCCTTTTCTGGGCCGTAACCACGATTTCGTCTATGACATCCCGCTCCTCGGCAATAACCAAGCCGGACGCAAGGGAAAAGACGAGTAGATAGGCAAGAGATGATGCATTGCGCAGCACTGGCTCCCCTCCTTAATCAAGGTTGGCAATGAACTTTCTGGCACGACCCAGTATCCCGATCCCCATATTGCTGCGGAATACTATGCCGAGGCAGAGTACCGGGCCGAGCTTTCAGAAAACTTTCAGGGATGATGCGCTTGGAGAAGGTCCGAACAAACCAATAGAGCAGCATTGAGACATTCGTAGCCTATTGATTTCATTGACTCTGATGCCGAGAATACAGGATTAATCAGAGGTTCCCCAGCCGTACTCCGCTGAGCACTCAGCCACCGGCAGCATTTCAAAAAAAGGGAATTATATCGATGGGTTGACCGAAGCCCACATGTGGTAGTTCCCAGCCGTTAAGTCCTCGACATATAGTGGTATGTCAACCCATGTATAGTAAGTCCAAAAAAAAAACGGTTGCCGAAGCCCTACCAAGAGAACCTTCCCTCACAGCCTCGACCCGCCAGCGAACAGCCCCGTCACCGGCATGACCGTTGATACGGGCCACGCCCTTAGGCGGCGCGGTTGTGCGCGATAGCTTCTCTCAGCCCCTCGACGAGGCCGGACAGGTGGGCGACTTCCTTGCCCAGGCCGTGCACTTCCGTCTCGATGCCCTTCATTCGCGAGTCCATGCGATCCATCCGCGAGTCCATGCGGTCCATCCGCGAGTCTATGCGATCCATCCGGGCATCGAGCCTGCGGTTGCCAGCGCGTATTTGCACACTCAAGGCGATTCCCACACCAACAATGGAGACTAGGATGGTTACAAATTCAATGTCCATCGTTCATCATTGTAACGCGTTCCTTTCCCGTCCGCACTCCCGCATGCAGACGTACGATAAAACGTTCGTCCCGCTCGATCAGGTCGGGCTCCGTGCCGTTGTGTTCCATCATCCCCTTGACGATCTTCCGTGGAATGCCCATTCCCATATGCTCCAGATATCGGTAGTCTCGCATGATGTCTTTAAGAACCTGATTTCGCGCAGCCCGCACACCGGCCCTCATGCGCGCCGGCGTTATCCCGTTTGGGAGCCGGCCCGGAGAGACGACCTCCAGCCTGTTACTGTATATCGCCAATTCGATATCGGTGCTTGTGAGCAGGTAGTCGCGGTGAATTAGCGCATTCACTATAGCCTCGCGAAGTGCGTCCGATGGATAAGCCGACCTTTCCATCCGCCTCCCGCCTTCCAGTTCGACAGTCATGCGCGTGTTGCGCCGCACAAAATACAACGCCTGTTCGACCAGTCCGTTCTCCACGACCTGGCCGTCCCTGTCGAGCAGCGGCACCATGGGGCCGCGGATCGTCGTTCGCTCCTGCGCATCGTAGTCTTGTTCCGTTCCGGGATAGGCGACGGCGTCTATGCCCGCATGGGGCAGGAACCGATTCGGCGTCTTGCCGAACAACAACATGCCACCTACGGTTACGCCTTCTTCGGTCATGATCTCGGTATTGACCAGCAAAGATTGCCACCCGCTTGCATCCTCGTCGGCAGGCACATCCTGCTGGCGAACCCCACCGAAATAGTTTTTCAGCCGCCGCCGGTCGAGGTGGTCGGACGATGCGCCCGACACCGGCCGCAACTCGGCGCGCATAGTGCCTCTTTGCTGAAACAGGCGGGCAAGTTCTTCCCGGCTTGCCTCGCGGCTCTGCGTTCCGACGCGGATCAGGTATCTGTTGCTGTTGTTGTGCCAGAGCGCATGCACATCATAGCCGCGGGTAGCGCGCACAATCGCAACATCCCTGCCCTCGGCGACGCTGCGGATCACTTCGAAAAAGGGAATGATCGCCGGCCTAATTTTGTCGCGGCACAGGTTCATAACCCACTCTTCGAGATCGGGACGGGTCAGGCCCGACACGGTTCCGTCATCCTCCACGCCGAGAACCACCATGCCGCCCTCCGAGTTTGAAAAGGCAACCAGCTCCTTCGCTAAATCCTGGGTACCGAGGTCGTCCCTCTTGAACTCCACCCCGGAATTCTCGCCGTTCCCAATGACCTCCAGCAGTGCGGTTCGCGTGGTCATGTCCTAAAACCCGTACTTGAATCGACGTATCTTGAACGCGGCCTTATAGCCACCACGGTTTGCCCGACCCGATCCAGCAATCCGGTCTCTGACGGGGACGCGCCCGGTACATCAAGGCTCTACCCCCTAGCGCTTTGTCGTAGGCCCAATCCAGCGCTGAGAGCATCACTTCTTGCGAGAGCCTTGGCTTCATGATCGGCGTGGTCCATGGTTCGCCGTCTCGACGCATTGTTTCACTTCCATCACCAGTCTGAAACTGCTGTTTTCTTCCTGTTGTCAACAGCCTGCGCTACGAATATCCTAGGACATTCTCAATCCTGTGCCGACGGATATTAGGCTGCGGATACTCACGACCAGCATTGATCTCGACGAGGGCACCTGCTCGCTCGATCTGCTGGAGGCCGCCTCCGGGTTCTTCGCGCTGACGCTGGCGCAGGCTCGCACGGTCATTAGGGAAGTCGCAACCGTAACCAAGTTCTGGCGCGACACCGCGAAAGCGGTTGGGATCCGCGCTGCCGGGATCAACCGCATGGCCAGCGCCTTCGAGCACGACGACCTGAAACGGTCACTGGCCCTATGACGGGAACCTTCCTCCACAGCCCCGACCCGCCAGCGGACAGCCCCGCCACCGGCGCGATAATTGATCCGGGCCCGCGTCCTTAGGCGGCGCGGTTGTGCGCGATGGCTTCTCTCAGCCCCTCGACGAGGCCGGACAAATGGGCAACTTCCTTGCCCAGGCCGTGCACTTCCGTCTCGATGCCTTTCATCCGCGAGTCCATGCGATTCATCTCAGCGTCGATCCGGGCATCGAGCCTGCGGTTGCCTGCGCGTATCTGCACACCCAAGGCGATGCCCACGCCAACAATGGAGACCAAGATGGTTACAAACTCAATGTTCATCGTTCATCATTGTAACGCATTCCCACGCGCATGCTTCGAAACTGGCAGCTATTGTACCCGCCCAACCGGCAACTGGCGTGTCGTGTTCCGTTGAACATGATGAGGAAATCGCTTCGTTTATCCATATAGCAGACGTTCGATTACCTTACGCTCCGCATCATTGCGCCTATCTTCCTCAACGCGGAATTCAAGCGCGCAGGGGTCAAGACACTGCACCGGAACCGATCCAACTGTACGATGCGCGGGGTCTGCAGTGTGCTTGCCGAGTTTTGTGGCACATGGCGACGACGGATAAGTCTGGATGATTCGTTGGTAATCTTCGCAATCGAGAGCAGAAAAAAGAAAAAACACGATGCCCTGGAAGACGCGACCCTAACCGCCCGACTAGTCCGAGAGCTTTGGAAACTCGACTCTCTTCCAAGTTCACAGACCAAGGAGCTTCGGCGGGTGATTCGGCGAAGATTCCGAGATATGTACGGTGACCGCAGACCCACCCGAGGCACCAATGATTATGATGTGACAGATGCCTTCGAAACAAACGCCACTCGACGCCGCCGCGGTGGGCGCCTGCTCTGGATTGTTGTCATCATCGCGCTGCTGATCTGGCTGCATTAGTGGCAAAACGCATGGTGGGCTTGCTGCACTTCTTGCGAGAGCCTTGGCTTCATGATCGGCGTGGTCCATGGTTCGCCGTCTCGACGCATTGTTTCACTTCCATCACCAGTCTGAAACTGCTGTTTTCTTCCTGTTGTCAACAGCCTGCACTACGAATATCCCAGGACATTGTTCTGTGGATCAGTGCCGCTTTATCGAAAGGTCGGGGTGGCAAAATTGTGACCTTCGTGCTACATATTTCTGCGATCTGTAGTGCGAAGGTATCATATGCCGACTCCTCACAATCCTCCCGCCGCTGTTCGGCGGGCACTGCGCAAACTTGGGGCGGACATCCGTGACGCCCGTCGCCGCCGACGGCTCCCCATGGCGGTCGTGGCGGAACGTGCCTTCACGTCCCGCTCCACCCTGCAAAGGGTCGAAGCCGGCGACACCAATGTCGGCATCGGCATCTACGCCGGTGTCCTACAGGCGCTCGGCCTGCTCGACGGCCTAAGCCAGATTGCCGACATCGGCAACGACAGCGTCGGACAGGCCCTCGCCAGCGCCGAGCTACCCAAGCATGTCCGTTTCAAGCGGCCGGCAGGATTGTCCCGCGATGGCTGATTTTGACGTCCATATCGATCTCCACGGCCGCACGCGACGGGTCGGGCTGGCGCGGAGCAATCGTGTTCGCGGCAGGGAGACCATCGTCTTCGAGTATGACGGCGCCTGGCTGAAAGACCCCAACAGGTTCTCTTTGGAGCCAGCCCTTGCCCTGGGACAGGGTACCTTCGCGCCGCCCGCTGGCCTCGCAACCTTCGGATCCATTGGTGATTCAGCGCCCGATACCTGGGGACGCGGGTTGATGCGGCGCACCGAGCGCCGTCTCGCCGAACGTGAGGGCCACGCCGTTCGCACACTCTTGGAAAGCGACTATCTTCTTGGCGTGGCAGACACAACCCGGCTAGGCGCATTGCGCTTCCGTTGGGCTGGGGAAAACAGGTTCCAAGCTCCGGCCCGCACAGGCGTGCCGACTCTGATTGAGCTTGGTCGCCTACTTCGGATTACCGAGCGGATTCTCCGAGACGAGGAAACCGACGAAGATATCCAGCTTATCTTCGCCCCCGGCTCCTCCCTAGGCGGTGCGCGCCCGAAGGCGTCGGTAATCGACCGGCACGGCCACCTTTCGATCGCCAAGTTCCCGAAGGAAAGCGATGATTACAACATGGAAGCCTGGGAGGAGGTAGCACTGCGTCTGGCTGGACAAGCCGGCATCGCCACGCCCATGCATGATCTGATCGATGTCGCCGGCAAGAAGGTCTTGCTGTCACGGCGCTTCGACCGCCGAGGCGCAATCCGCATTCCATTCCTATCGGCCATGGCGATGATGGGCGCGAGAGATGGCGAGCGCGGCAGCTATCCAGAGATCGTCGATGTTCTCGCGGAACATGGCGTCCAAGGGAAAACGGACGCCCATGCCCTTTATAGGCGCGTCGTCTTCAACGTTTTGATTTCCAATGTCGACGATCACCTGCGCAACCACGGTTTCCTGTGGCTCGGAAAGACGGGATGGTCGCTCTCTCCCGCCTACGACCTCAATCCTGTGCCGACGGATCTTAGGCCGAGGATACTCACGACCAGCATTGATCTCGACGAGGGCACCTGCTCGCTCGACCTGCTGGAGGCCGCCTCCGGGTTCTTCGCGCTGACGCTGGCGCAGGCTCGCACGGTCATTAGGGAAGTCGCAACCGTAACCAAGTTCTGGCGCGACACCGCGAAAGCGGTTGGGATCCGCGCTGCCGGGATCAACCGCATGGCCAGCGCCTTCGAGCACGACGACCTGAGACGGGCACTGGCCCTATGACGGGAACCTTCTTCCACAGCCCCAACCCGCCAGCGGACAGCCCCGCCACCGGCGCGATAATTGATCCGGGCCGCGTCCTTAGGCGGCGCGGTTGTGCGCGATGGCTTCTCTCAGCCCCTCGACGAGGCCGGACAAATGGGCGACTTCCTTGCCCAGGCCGTGCACTTCCGTCTCGATGCCCTTCATCCGCGAGTCCATGCGATCCATCCGCGAGTCCATGCGATTCAGGCGTGAGTCGATGCGATTCATCTCAGCGTCGATCCGGGCATCAAGCCTGCGGTTGCCAGCGCGTATCTGCACACCCAAGGCGATTCCCACGCCAACGATGGAGACCAGGATGGTTACAAACTCAATGTTCATCGTTCATCATTGTAACGGTAACGCGTTCCCACGCGCATGCTTCGAAACCGGCAGCATTGTACCCGCCCAACCGGCAACTGGCGCGTCGTGTTCCGTTGAACATGATGAGGAAATCGCTTCGTTTATCCATTTGATCGATTCGTTGCGTTAGTTTATTCATGAATAGGTCGGGTTAAGTGGCGGAGAGGGAGGGATTCGAACCCTCGATACGTTTCCGTATACACACTTTCCAAGCGTGCTCCTTCGGCCTCTCGGACACCTCTCCGCTGGTACTCGACCCCACCAACAGCCGCTGGACGAGGGACTATGCTAGCGGCAGCGCCGGACTCGCCGCAACCCATCGTCGTACGGAACCACCCGAAACACTAACTCGACCTATGCGTGAATGAACGTGGCGAGGCCGGCAAGAGTAGTGAAAGCACTGGGTGCGCGGGGCAAGAGCGCTCGCGGGTGTGCTTGACAGCGCGTTGAGCATGCGGTGGGAGCATGTCCAGTGATTTCGCTGCTATTGACAGCCGCAGTAGTTTATTCATGAATAGGTCGCACTAAAGGAAGAGAAGGTGAAACATGGCCGGACCCTTGAAAGACATCCGTGTCCTTGACGTCGGCATCTTGGTGCAGGGCCCCCAGGCGGGCGCGATGCTCTCGAATATGGGGGCGGACGTTATCAAGGTCGAATTGCCGGGCTTCGGCGACCACGCCCGTTTTCTGCCGGTATCCGCCGACGACCCGCGCCCCGCCTTTTATATCGGATGCAACCGCGGCAAGCGGGGCCTGACCCTCGATTTACACACAGCCGCCGGTGTGGCGATTTTCCGGAAGCTTGCCGCCAACGCCGATGTCGTGCTCAGCAACTTTGTTCCCGGAACCCTTGAGGGATGGGGGCTCGGCTACGAGGCCCTGGTCGACATCAATCCAAGCATTATCTGGGCTGCCGGTAGCGCCTTCGGACCGGTTGGGCCGGACGCCCAGCGCAAGGGTGCCGACCTGGCCGGACAGGCGGCGGGCGGCCTAATCAGCACCATTGGGCGGGACGGCGATACGCCATCGCCCGTGGGGGCAACCATTGCCGACCACATGGGCTCACTCAATTTAGTGGCGGGGATATTGGCGGCGCTTCATGTCCGGCACCAAACCGGCCGCGGGCAGCGTGTCGAGGTATCCCTGCTCGGCAGCCAGATTTGGGCACAGGCCTCGGAATACACCGCCAGCCTGCTAACGGGCAAGCCCACGGGCCGGGCGAACTACGGCCATTCCCTGCTCTTGCCAACCTACCGCATCTTTGCTACCGCCGACGGATGGATGGCCCTCATCGGTGTTGGCGCGGATGCCTTCGATGCCTTCCTTATCGCCCTTGGACGGCCGGAGTTGGCCACGGACGAGCGTCTGCGGCCCGAGGCATTGGCATTATCCATGGAAAGCCACCAACTGCTGGCCACGAAACTCGAACAGACCCTGCGCACGCGCACCACCGCCGAATGGGGCGAGGCGTTTCGCGGCATTGATGTACGCTATGCGCCGGTGCGCAACCACCAGGAAGTCACCGACGACCCCGGCGCTTGGGAAAATGGATACTTCGCCCAAG
Source organism: Pseudomonadales bacterium (assembly GCA_965116165.1). Taxonomy (GTDB): domain Bacteria; phylum Pseudomonadota; class Gammaproteobacteria; order Pseudomonadales; family Azotimanducaceae; genus Azophilus. The sequence continues at coordinate 711,747 of OZ220484.1, forward strand.
TGGAACTCGCCGACGGTACCCTGGAGCCCGCCGTGGGTGTACCCATTCGCATGAGTGAAACACCGCTTGAGCCGGGTGTTGCCGCGCCCGGCCTCGGAGAGCATTCCGATGAAATCCTCAGGGAAAGCGGATACACAGAGGCGGAAATCGCGGCTTTCCACCAAGCCGGCGTTATTTAAGGAACTTATATACATAAGTTGACATGCCACTATATATTGAGGCTTTAGTGGCGGGAAACCACCACATGTTGGGTTTTGTCAACTAATCGATATAATTCCCTCATCTAAGGAACCTCTATCCTTTAGGTCGAGACATCCAGTTTAATAAAATCAATAGCTTACGAGTGGCTAAATGCTGCTCTATCGAATTGTTCAGACCTCCCCCAAGGCAACGACTACTTTTACCGCGGCGCATTGGTCAGGGAGCTCCTGGAAGTGGCCACGGCAGTTGGCCGCGGATGTCCGCCACAGCCAAGTTCCCGGATCCGGCGCAGGCTCCTAAAACCTATCAGCCCGCCTTCCTGAGCGCATCGCCTCCCGCAACTCATCCCGAAATTCCGGAGCGGCAATCGCAATCAACGCCTCCGCCCGGGCGGCGAGCGGCAAATTGCGTAGCTCCGCAACGCCGTATTCGGTCACCACAATATCCACATCGGTACGCAGCGCGGTAACGACCTCGACACGCGCCACGATTCTCGACGCCGTACCGCGCCGGGCCCGGGCGTTCATGGCGACCACCGAACGCCCGCCCGGGCTCAGCCGGGCACCGCGCATGAAATCGACGGAGCCGCCCGTACCGGAAATCTGCCGGCCCCCGGCGAACTCCGCATTAACCTGACCCATCAGGTCGATCTCCACAGCCGAGTTGATGGAGACAAAGCCGGGCAACTGGCGAATAATGCCCGCATCGTGGGTGTGATTGGCACCTTTGAACACCACCTGCGGGGTATCCGCCAGCCAATCGAGCAAGCTCTGTGAACCGAGCGCCATGCCCGTGACATGGCGTTTGCGGTCTATGGGTTTATTAGCCCCGGTGATGTTGCCGTTGCGGATCAGCGCCATGCCGACGTCGTCGATCAGACCGCCGTGCATGCCAAGGTCATTCTTGTCGCCAAGGCCCGCGAGAATGGCGGCGGGGATGGCGCCAATGCCGGTCTGAATGCAATCACCATCCCGAATCAGGCCCGCGACCCGTGTGCCGATCATGCTCGCGCCGTCGTCGATCCCCGGGGTGGGCATTTCGTGGAGCGGCCGATTGGTGACAAGCATATCGTCGATACGCGCTTCCTCAATCAGCGGACAGCCGGCCGGCGCGGTGAACGCCTCGTTGTATTCGGCCAGCACCAGTTTGGCGCTGGCAAGCGCGGCATCCGCGAAGTCAACATTGGGGCCGAGGCGCAAGCGTCCGTCCCGGCCACGCGCCACCTGCACGAGAGCGACATCGATATCGCGGCTCAAATAATCATAAAAAGCGCGCATGTGCATGGGCAAAAAATGCAGGCGCGCCGGATCCGCACCTCGCAGATGCGCACCCATGAACGGCGTGGTCATTCGAAAGCTGGGGTGCCAAGCCGTGAAATCCATTTGGTTATAGGTGGCCAGCGGAAACTGAATGAAATGGAGGTGTTCCGGCAACGGTGCCGCCCGCAGTGCCGCGAGCAGCCCAGTGGGCTCGTTGCTCGAACCGCTTACGAATAGGCGTTGACCCGGTTGCAGGTGGCTAAGATCCATGGTCAATTTTCCCCATTAAAGTCCCACTGCATTCAAAGGGAATTATATCGATGAGTTGACAGAAGCCGACATGTGGTAATTTCCGGCCGCTAAATCCTCAACATACAGTGGCATGTCAACTTACGTATATAAGTCCCTTGAATCGAAACGCTTAGGTTCCCCGCCGGCCATTAGCGGCGGCGGCGCGCCGGGAGGAAAGTCGTAATCCGGATAGATGACGTCCACAAGGTAGAGCCCTTGCGCCGGCGCGGTTTTGCCAATAAGCCTGCGATCCCTGGCCGAGGCGCATTCGGCGATCCAACCTGGACATCGCTTCCCTTCGCCCACCCGCTGCAGCGCGCCCGCGATGTTGCGCACCATATGCAACAGAAAGGCATTCGCCTGAATGTCGAGAACGACCAGATTGTCGGCGGCCCACACGGCCAACCGGTGAACATTGCGACGGGGGCTGCGCGCCTGGCAACTGGCGGCGCGGAAGCTTGTGAAGTCGTGTTCGCCGATGAGGCTTTGTCCGGCCCGGTGCATGGCCTCGGCATCCAGGGGGGGAACCCGCCAGGAAAACGCATCGCTCAACGGGGCCGGTGCCTCATCCACGCGATACAGAAAAACATAGCGACGCGCGGCGGCCCTGTGGCGGGCGTGGAAATCCGCATCGACGGGCCGCGCCCAGCGCACCTTGACGCCCGCGCCGGTTAGGCTGTTAACACCCTCTCGCCAAGCCCGCAGCGGCCGGTTGGCCGTTGTGGTGAAACCCACCACCTGTTTGGTGGCGTGGACGCCGGTGTCGGTCCGGCCCGCGGCGACGGTTGCAATGGGCTGATCGGCGACTCGGCTCAGGGCGCTTTCCAGTTCCTCCTGAACCGATGGCGCATGGCGTTGGCGCTGCCAGCCACAATAGGCCCCGCCGTTGTATTGCACCCCGAGCGCAATGTTGACAGGCGGCACGGCTGGCGTCATTGCGATGCAAGTAGCGGCAACAACGCCTCCGCAATCTGCACACTGTTGAGCGCCGCGCCCTTGCGCACGTTGTCCGCAACCACCCAAAGGTTCAGTCCCCTGGGATGCGACTGATCCTGGCGGACGCGCCCGACATAAACCGGGTCGGTGCCGGCCCCGTCGAGCGCGGCGGTGGGATAGCCGCCGGGTGCCGCATCATCGCGCAGCACGACCCCGGGCGCCCGCGCCAACAGGGCGCGAACCTCGTCCACCGAAATCGGCGCACGGGTTTCAATGTGCACCGCCTCCGAATGGCCGTAGAACACCGGAATGCGTACACAGGTGGCATTCACGCCGATGCTGTCGTCCTCAAAAATCTTGTGCGTCTCCCACACCATTTTCATCTCTTCCCTCGTATAGCCGTTCTCCTGAAAGGCATCGATTTGCGGAACGGCGTTGAAGGCGATCTGCACTGGCGCGACGGTCGATTCAATCGGCTTGGTGTTCAAAAGATTGGCGGTTTGTCCGGCGAGTTCGCGCAGCCCGCCCGCCCCGGCACCGGACACCGCCTGGTAGGTCGCCACGTTGATGCGATCAATGCCCGCCGCATCAAGGATCGGCTTCAAGGCCACCACCATCTGTATGGTGGAGCAGTTGGGGTTGGCAATGATGTTGCGATTCGCGTATTCCGGCAGCCGATGCGGATTGACCTCGGGCACGATCAAGGGCACATCGTCGTCGTAGCGGAAATGGGAGGTGTTGTCGATCACCACGCAGCCGGCCGCCGCCGCCCGTGGCGCGAACTCTGCCGAAACCGAGCCGCCCGCGGAAAAAAGCCCGATCCGCGCCTGTTCGAAGTCAAAGGTGTCGAGGCGTTGAACGGTCACCGACCCGCCACGGAACCGGTAGCGTTTCCCCTCGGACCGCTCGCTCGCCAGCAGAAACAGCCGCTCCACCGGAAACGCCCGTTCCTCAAGTATTTCCAGCAATGCCTCGCCCACGGCACCGGTGGCACCGGCGATAGCGACGTTTACAGAACCGTTATTCATTCATCACCCACTGCCCGTGGACCGGTCCGCCACTGAATCTGCGTCGGCCCCAGTATAAAAATATCTTTTAAAATTAGCTAATTATGGCCTAATTCGTACAGATCGAATAGCATGCGTATTGACAAGACGGGACTCTACCGATGAGGGAGCGAATCGTCGGGGCTCCCGCATCGCGGCGACTACATGACTACGCAACCTGCGCCTACTCCGACCCGCGTACTACATTTTGGAAGGGAATCACATACATAAGTTGACATGCCACTATATATTGAGGATTTAGAAGCGAAAAACCACTACATGTTGGGCTCTGTCAACTAATCGATATAATTCCCATATAATTCCCTTTTGGAACCTCCGATTCATCTTGTGGTCACGATATCCGAGTTAATAAAATCAATATCTTACGATTGGTTCAATGCTGCTCCGTTAATTTGTTTAGACCTTCCTTTTGCAATTCTGCCAGCAATGCCCCGCCCATTTCGCGGGTGCCCACACGCACGGACGCGGTTGATGCGGCATTCGGGGGCATGATATCGGCGGTTCGCAATCCTTTTTCAAGCACCCGCGCCACAGCCGTTTCGATGGCCGCGGCCGCAGCCGGGGCGTTGAGGCTATAACGGCACAGCATGGCGGCGGACAGCACCGTCGCCAGGGGATTGGCGCGGTCCCGACCGGCAATGTCGGGCGCCGAGCCGTGCACCGGTTCGTAGAGACCCTTGCCCGACGCGGCCAGCGACGCCGACGGCAACATGCCCAACGATCCCGTCAACATGGCCGCCACATCGGAAAGAATATCGCCGAAGAGGTTGCCGGTGACGATCACATCGAACTGCTTCGGCTCGCGTACCAATTGCATGCCGGCATTGTCCACATACATGTGGGAGAGTTGCACATCCGGGTAGTCGGGAGCCACCTCGTCCAACAGATCCCGCCACAATTGCGTGACCTCCAGCACATTGGCCTTGTCCACCGAGCACAGGCGCTTACGCCGACGGCCCGCCAATTCAAACGCCACCCGGGCGATGCGCTCGATCTCGTGTTCCCGATAGATGTCGGTGTTGACGCCAACACGCTCGTTGTCCTCGACCCGCACCCCCCGGGGTTCGCCGAAATAGATGCCGCCGGTCAGCTCCCGAACGATCAGGATGTCGAGGCCCGCAACATACTCCTCTTTCAGTGTGGATGCCCGGGCCAAGGGCGCGAAAAGCAGCGCCGGGCGAAGGTTGGCGAATAATTCCAGGCCATGGCGCAACCCCAACAGGCCTTTTTCGGGGCGCCGATCCATCGGCAGATGTTCCCAACGCGGCCCACCCACCGCGCCAAGTAAAATGGCATCCGCCGCCCGCGCCTTGGCCAGGGTTTCCTCCGGCAGGGGCGCGCCGACCTCATCAATAGCCCGGCCGCCAAGCAGCCCATGGGTGATACGCAATTCGATATCCGTATCCGTGCCCGACAACGCAAGCTCAAGCGCCTCCACCGCCACCGGCACAACCTCCGGACCGATGCCGTCGCCCTCGAGCACCAAGATTTCTCTAACGGTAGCCATACAATTTACAAATCGGAAGTCTCAGCCCGGCAAAGCCCCGGACTGGGGATTGTTACCCATCCGTTGATTATTGCCCGTCCGTCGCGGCAAGCCAATTCACAAAAGGGGCGTTGCCGCACATGGCCGTCTATCAGGCCAGCCAGGCTCTCCGTCGATAGTAGGTGCGCTCGAATTCGCGGATCGCGTCGGCCTGGGCGAGTGTGAGCCCAATGTCGTCCAAGCCCTCAAGCATCTTTCGTTTGCGCATGGGGTCGATGGCAAATGCCATGGTCTCGCCACCCGGTAGTTCCAATCGTTGCCCAGGCAGGTTCACAGTCAACCCAAAACCCTCGTTCCGGGCCACGAGATCGAACAGGATATCAACGTAACCTTCTTTTAGAGCAACAGGCAATAGGCCATTCTTAAAACAATTATTGAAGAATATATCAGCGAAACTAGGCGCAATAACGGCCCGGAAGCCGTATTCCTGCAACGCCCAGACAGCGTGCTCGCGGCTCGAACCACAGGCGAAGTTGTCGCGTGCGAGCAATATGGCCGCGCCCCGATAGCGGGGCGCATTCAACACGAAATCGGGGTTCGGGCGTCGGTCGGCGATCTTGATGCCGACATCCCCCTCGTCCAGAAACCGCCAAGCATCGAATAGATGATCGCCGAAGCCGGTGCGTCCAATCGACTTCAGGAACTGCTTGGGAATGATTTGATCGGTGTCGACATTGGCGCGGTCCATGGGCGCAACCAGCCCCGTCTCGACTTGAAACGCTCTCACAACGCCTCCCGGACATCGGCAAAATGCCCCGCGACCGCGGCCGCCGCGGCCATCGGCGGGCTGACCAGATGGGTACGGCCGAGGTGGCCCTGCCGCCCCTCGAAGTTGCGGTTCGAGGTGGAGGCGCAATGCTCGCCCGGTTGCAGGCGGTCGGCGTTCATGGCAAGACACATGGAGCAACCCGGTTCGCGCCATTCGAATCCGGCATCGAGAAAAATCCGGGCAATGCCTTCCCGTTCGGCAGCTTGCTTGACGAGCCCGGAGCCCGGCACCACCAACGCCTGCTTGATGTTGCCCGCCACCCGCTTGCCGGCAACGATATGGGCGGCCGCCCGGAGATCCTCCAATCTGGAGTTGGTGCAAGAGCCGATGAAGATACGGTCGATCTGGATGTCCACAATAGCTTGGTTCGGGGCGAGGCCCATATAGGCCAGGGCGCGCTGAATACCGTCCGCCGCGCGTTCGTTCGGGGCGGCGGCCGGGTCGGGCGTGTGGCCATCCACGGCAACCACCATTTCGGGCGAGGTTCCCCAGGTCACCTGCGGCGCCAAATCGGATGCGGCAAGCTCCACCTCGGCATCCCAATGCGCATCGGCATCGCTGGTGAGCGTTCGCCAATAGCTTGCCGCCACATCCCATTCGGCTCCGACGGGCGCGAAGGGACGACCGTGCACATATTCCAGCGTCTTGTTGTCCACGGCCACCATACCCGCCCGCGCACCCGCCTCAATGGCCATGTTGCACAGCGTCATGCGGCCTTCCATGGACAACGCCTCGATGGCCGAACCGATAAACTCGATGGTGTGCCCGGTGGCGCCGGCGGTACCGATGCGACCGATCAGCGCAAGCGCCAAATCCTTGGCGTAGACCCCATCCGGCAGTGCGCCGGACACGCGCACCGCCATGTTCTTCGCCTTGCGCTGCGCCAAACATTGGGTGGCCAAAACATGTTCGACCTCGGAGGTTCCGATACCCTGGGCAAGTGCCGCGAAGGCACCGTGCGTCGAGGTATGGGAGTCACCGCAGACGATGGTCATGCCCGGCAGCGTGGCGCCCTGCTCCGGGCCAATCACATGCACGATGCCCTGGCGAATGTCGTGGATGTCGAACTGGGTCACATTGTGGCGCTTGCAATTTTGATCGAGCGCAATGACCTGTTCCCGTGCCACCGGATCGGTAATATCGTCGATGCCGCGGGTGCGGTCGTCGGTCGGCACATTGTGGTCCGGCGTCGCCAGGTTGGCCTTCGTTCGCCACAGTTCGCGGCCGGCGAGCCGCAAGCCCTCAAACGCCTGCGGTGAGGTCACCTCGTGCAATAGGTGGCGGTCGATATACAGAAGACCCTCACCGTCGGCACGGGCGCCGATGTAGTGGTCCTCCCAAATTTTGTCGTAGAGCGTCGGCACATCAACACCTCAGGGCCGCAATACCTTCAGGCCGCGTTTCGTTTTAAGCAGAGGCTCGGGCGTCCAGGGTTTTCTATCCACGATGTATTCCCTCGAACGAATGGCAAGGCTGATCGGCAGCGGGCAGGTGCCATCCCGCCTGTATTGCAGGGCAGCCCGCAGGCGGCGCTCCGCCGGATCGCCAAAATCGTGGTCAAAGTCGTCGGCGACGGCACAGCCCGGCACCTCGACACCCGCACTGTTATCGATGTTGGCGGGTGAGAAGCCATCGGCATATTCGCCAAACCCCTTGGCGTTGAGGCCCTTGAACTGCACCGTGAAATAGGTCGTTCCACAGTTGTCGGCGCCGTAGAAGCCATAGGGTTTGCCGCAGGTGGTGTCGCCAATCAGCACCACCTCGACATCAATGCCGCGCAAGCCATTGATGACGGATTCGCTCGCCGAGCACGTATTGGGACCGCTGAGCACAAATACGCGCGATAGGTTCACGCTGGGCAGGGGTTCGCCTTCCGACACGCTGAACCCCGCCGAGGTGTCGGCAAACAGCACTGGACGCAATCGTTCGCCGGTGACCGGATCGAAATCCGGATGCTTGTCGTTGAACTGCAATTCCTCGAATACCCGGCCCCGGGCGGCGGCGGGGCCCGCGATCATGAAGCCCAACTGACCCGCAATAGCCAGGAGTCCGCCACCGTTGTAGCGCAAATCGAGCACAAGATCGGTGATGCCTTGATTCGACAATGTCTCGAACGCATCGAACAATTCCCGTTCGGCGGTGCTAATGAAATCATTGAACAGCATATAGCCCACCGGTCCGCTGTCCGTTTTAAGGACGGTCACATGTTGCACCGGGTCGGATTCCACCAACATGCTCGTTAGCCTGACCGTGCGGGGTTCCGTCCCGCCGAGGTCCAGTACTTCAAATTCATGCTCTTCCCCTGCCCTGACCGGGAAAAGGCCATTGTTCAAGGTATCGGCATCCGTCCCCTCGGCCAGATCCACACCATCGACCCTTAGAATACGCGCGCCCCGAGCCAACCCGGCCCGATGGGCGGACGAGTCCGGCTCGGTGTAGGCGACAACCGCTTCGCGGGGCCGATTCTGGCGCAACAGTACGACCTGCATGCCGTATCCGACCATGGCGCCGGAATCGACAAAGGCTTCCCACTCGTCCGTCGGCCAAGTGAAGTGGAATTGGTCCTTGGGGTTGCCGGACGGTGTTCTCGCTGTGGTTTTTAGCAAGCCAAAGTAGATGATCGGGTTGGAGTATTGGGCCGGATCCCGGTCCACTATCTCGTCGTACCAGAGGTAGGTGTCGTTGCTCCAGGAGCGCAGCCAATTGTTCTCATCCAAGGTTGCGCCGGGCATATCCGCATAAACGGTCCCGGTCACCGGGTCTTGTTGACGCGGGTTGGCGCAGAGATCCTTGAACATTGCGGCGGGTTCAAAGACACCCTCAACCCAGCCACCCGCCGCCTCGACCTCAACGTCGAACGTAACGGGTTGAGAGACCGCATTGGCCGCGCCGCTGTTGTCACGCGCCCTTAAGGTAATGGTCGCCGTGCCGACCGCCACCCCGGTCAACACAAGGCTCGTGCCGCTGACCGCCACGCGCGCGATGTCCGCATCGCTGGATAGCGCGGTAATCGTATGCGTATCGGCGGCGTTGGCGTCTGTGACCGAGACCGGGATGGTGACCTCTTCACCGACCTCAAGCATCCGGTCTTCGAGCGCAGCCACGGTCGGCACCACATTGGCGGGTGCCGAATCGCCGCCGCCACCGCCGCCGCATGCGACAACCAGGGCCGACAACAACAGGACGGTTGCGGGTCGGCAAACGGGGAAAATCATACGGGTCGGCATTGGCGTCGATTCCATGTCCTCGCGGCGGTCCCGATTGTACACCAGCGGCATTGGGCATGCGGTGGCCGGTGGACCGAGACCGGCGCTCGCCATTAAGCCCCCGTTCAGGACGCAACTTTCCACCGCCAATTTGGGTACCTCTCCCAAGGCCGGGCGGGCTCTGCTGTTCATCGCCCTGTTGCTGTTGGGTCTCGCGGGAGCGCTGTTTAATATTTTATTTTCGGCCCATCGCGAGGGAATTTCTGAAACATCAATGGTTTAATAAATTCGGCACAGTTACGTCCGACAGGCTGCCGAGCACCTCAGGCCCGGGCGCTGGGCCGAGCGGAAACCTCGGTGTGCCAACGCTTTAAGTTTTCGCAATCGTCGGGGATGGGAACACGGGCGGCGCCGGTGGCGAAATCGATGGTGCAGAGCGCCGTTATATCGGCAATCGTAAAGTTATCCCCGGCAACAAAGGTCGAATTCGCCAATTCATCGTTCAGGCGGCGATAAAAACGCAGTACCGCGGCCCTGCCCCTTTCCACCAAGGCCGGTATGGCATCCACCGCAGGCGCGTTGCCGGCAACGGCCCGCTTGGCAAAACCGGGGAAGGCATTGCGAAACGCCTCCGCCGCGCCGAGCAATCCGCCAAATTCCATATGCCGTTGCCGGGCCTCGACACGCGCCCTGTCCAGGGCATCCGTACCCATGAGCGGCGGCTTGGGATGTGTTTCCTCAAAGTACCGGCAGATGGCGACGGACTCGTCCAACACGGTGCCGTCGTCCAAGACCAGGGTGGGCACTACACCGCGCGGGTTAACCGCCAGATACGCCTCGCCCAAGTTCTCGCCCTTGACGATATTGATCTCCTCCGTCTCGTCGCAGGTGATCCCCTTCTCCGCCATGAATATGCGCACACGCCTCGGGTTCGGCGCGAGCGGGGTGTCATACAGTTTCATCGTTGCCTCCGATTTCAAATAGAAGCGGGATTATGCCCTTGGCGCGGCGGACATAGTACATACTTGGCCAGCAATTATGTTGCGGCCAACCCCATCGATATGGGACTTACTATACATAAGTTGACATACCACTATATGTTGAGGTTTTAGTGCCAGGGAACTACCACATCTTGGGTTCTGTCAACTTATCGATATCATTCCCATCAAAATTTGTACTGTACGCGCACCGCATAGTGGCGCGGCAATTCGGGCAGCACAACAACACCGCCGAAAAGGTTGGGGAAATTGGCCCGGAAGTAGCGCTTGTTGGTGAGATTCTTGGCCGCCGCGCTGACCACCCATTTACCACGCTCGTAGACCAAACCCGCGTTGATCAGGGTGTATGCGGGTAGTTTCACGGCCTGGGAAAACCCGGAGTAGGTGGAATCCACATCCACGACGCTCAAGTTCGCCGCCAGGCCCCACCCGAAATCATAGGTGCCGGTGACCGACCAAATGTGTTCGGGAATGCCGGCGCGGCGGGCATTGAGCGTTTGCGGGCGAATCACACCGGACAGCGCCCCCCCATATAGGGCGCCGGGCGGCAAACCGGGCAAATCCTCCGCGCCGATGAAACCAAAGCGCCCCCCCGCATCAAGGGTATTGAGGTTCACCACCTCAATATCCGAATAGCCGAAACCCACCAGAAGCCGATCGGTCACCAGCCAGCGGATTTCGAACTCGATGCCCTCGGTCTTGCTGGCCTGATTGGTGACGATCTGCTGCGCGGAAAAATCCACCCGCTCCTGTTCGTAAACCGCCAACGCGAAGTAGAAGAGATCGTCGAAAAGGCTGCCCTTGAGCCCGAATTCCAGCAACTTGGATTCATCGAACGCGCGGCCGTCGGCAACATTGAACGTGGAGAGGTCGGCACCCTGTCCGGCAATCACCGTGGCCTGCCTGGAGACGGTGATGTAGGGACGCAAACCGAATGCCGTTGTGTAGCTCAGGCTTAGGGTCCACGAGAATCCCTCAACCTCGTCCTTGGCGTCCACCACCGTGCAGGAGGCATCCAAACAGAAGTTTCGGGAACTCGGAAACAGCAGTTTTTCCACCGGTTGCCGACTTTTCATATCCACCGCGTCATAGCGGGCGCCAGCCACCAGGTTGAAGCCCCGCCAATCGAAATCCGCCAGCACCGCGAAGCCCAGGTCAAGGTAGTCGCCGATGAAGTAGTCGGTGTAGTCGGCATCGATTTGCGTTGCCAGAAGCCTGAGGTCGAGGGAGTTCGCCGCACGGGTAAGATCGCGGCGGTCGAAATACTCGTTGGTGTAATCGTCGCCGTGCTTAAAGTCGGTGAAGCGAATCGACGGCGAAATTTGCAGTGCCAAACCGGCCTCGCCCCAATCGAAACGATTGGCAACCACCAGCTTGTCCTCGAACACCCAAGTATCGTGGAACTGGGAAAACCCATAGCTTGTTTCGGTGATGAAGTCATAGCCTTCGAAGAACATCTGGTTGCGCCACTGCCAGCCATCGTCATCGCCCACAATGATGTCGAAATATAGCGTTAAGACCTCCGCCGCCTGAACATCGTTCGGATCGATGAGTACCTGATTGCCGGTGATAGTCGCCACACCCGGGTTATCCAAGGCCAGAAGGTCGGGCCGGCAGCCAAAAATCAAGGTGGTCCCGATACGGCACGCGCCGGGAAAAGGCCCGGGCTCCAGTCCATCCGCGGTACCGGGCACCAATCCCGCGGCAAAGGGGTTTAGGTCGGTAAACCGGTCGCCATCGACATCGTACTCCTGATGGGAAATGAGGCCGTCCCCATCGGTGTCCAACGGCCGGGCCGATCCGGTGATGTAGGTGCCGTCGTCGATCAATGCCTGGGTCAGGCGGTTCCAGCCGGCGTTTTCCGCACCATCGAAATCGTGGTACATGCCGCCGAACTGCAACTCCACCCGATTCACATGCATGTCGAACGAGGCTTGGAGGATGGCTTGCTCGTTGGTGAGGGCTCGATAGTAACTATCCGAATCCTCGCGTTCCGCATACAGATGATAGCCGAATTCCCGGCTCCCGATCCGTCCCAGCCCACCGATTTCGGCGGTTCCCACGCGCCGCCGCCAAGAGCCGGCCTCTAAGCCGAGAGAACCCGAGACACCGTCATGTTCCCCTTCGGCATGGACGGACTTGGGCTCAAAATTGATGTAGCCGCCGATTTTCGACGGGCCGTGAATGGGCGATGCGGGACCGCGTACAATGTCCACTCGCGTCGAAGCAGCGATCGGTGTCGGGTAATTGCCCGGGTTATCGAGCCGACGCATGCCCCGAAAATAGGTTTCGCCCGTTGTACCGCGAATATCAAGCGTGCCCGCTATCCCGAAAAACGATTGCGTAAAGGTGCCGGGCGCCAGCGCGATCAGTTCGTCGATATCGCTAATGATGAAGCGGTCCATCATCTCTTCGCTAACCGACGACACCGAACGCGGCGTTTCCAGAATCGATTTGTCGAAGCCGAAGATCGAGCGGACATCGCTACCCGGCATGCTGCCGAGGTCGGCTGTGACAACGATCTCCTCGATATCGGTCAGGCTCGAGGCCCCGTAATCGGGCGCATCGGTTTCGGATGCGCCCCAACAAGGCACCGCAAAGGCGGCGAGCCATGCAGCGACCCCAATCCAACGGCAACATTTCATGTCGGCCAAGAACCGCCAGCCAACCCTGTTTTGTACTTTCTCATTACGCCGATTGCCCGGCCGGGATCCATGACTTTCGAAGGTGGGTGCCTCACTTACTGGAAAAAAGGCAGCGAGGCTGCCGGGGGAGAGAAATCAAAGAGCGGGGAAATGCTACTTTAGCTATCCATGTACTGCAACGTTGACCGGCCGAAAGTACTGGGCCGCTAGCGCATCAACGGCGCAGTGGCCTCGGCAACCAAAGGCATGTTGTCGCCGTTTAGTCCCGCCAAGTTGATACGGCTGTCGTCCACCATATAAATGTGATGCTCGCCACGCAACCGCCGTACCCCGGCCGCATCGATGCCCAGCAGCGAGAACATGCCCCGCTGCCTGCGAATCCAGACGGTGTCAAGGTCGGGCCGCACATCCGCCACCGCCGCCGCGAATTGCTCGCGCATGCGCCGCAGACGCCCGGCCATGGTCGCCAGCTCCGCACGCCAGCGTTCGCGGAGTTGCGGATCCGTCAACACCCGCCCGACGATCAACCCCCCATGCGCCGGCGGCATGGAATACATGGATCGCGTAATCCGCGCCGCCTGGCTTTCCACCGCGCGACGAATCGAGGCATTGGCCGTTAGCCACAGCAGCGCTCCGGCACGCTCGCGGTACAGGCCGAAGTTTTTTGAACAGGATACGGCGACAAGCGCTTCCGGCAATTCCGCCAGCGCCGCCCGCAGGGGTGCCGCATCGGCATCCAAATCAACACCCATGCCCAAATAGGCCACATCGAAAAACGGCACGAGATGGCGCCGCTTCAGGGTATCGAGAATGGCCCGCCACCCCACTTCATCCGGGTCGGCGCCGGTCGGATTGTGACAGGCGCTCTGCAACACGACCAGGCTGCCTTCGGGCGCGCGCTCCAAACAATCCCGCATGGATTCCAACCCAAGGCGGTGGCTCGACGGATCGTAATAGGGGTGGGTTTCAATCCTTAGGCCCGCACCGGAGATCAGATTGGAGTAATTGGCCCAGGTCGGGGTGCTCACATAGGCGGGCTTGCCGGGCTGTGCCAGGGCGAACACCTCCGCGCCGGCCCGTAGCGCGCCGCAACCACCCGGGGTTTGCATAATGCCGATGCGGTCGCCAAGCGCGGGCAATGCGGGCCCCACCACCAACTCGCGCATGGCATCGAGGAATTCCCGGGAACCCAGAACGGGAAGATAGGTCTTGCTTTCTCCCTCGCGGACGAGCGCCGCCTCGGCTTCGGCAACGGCCGCCATAACCGGCGTGCGGCCATGTTCGTCACGATAGACGCCGACCGTTAAATCAATCTTGTCGGTTGCCGGATCCGCCTGAAACGCGGCCATCAGACCGAGGATCGAATCGCTTGCAACCGTGCCCAATGTCGAGAATGCCATCTGTGCGCCTTGTTTTAGGGAACTCCTGATTAATTCCGTAGTCGGGGAATTATTTTTAATAATATCAATATCTTACGGGTTACGGGTAGATAAATGCCGCTCTATCGAATTGTTCAGACCTTCCTTAGAACCCCAAACGGCGGTGTCCGCCATGGGGGATCCATTTGCAACCCCACTACTTGCCACTGTTGGCCAACGCTGTCTTAAAGCCGGAGTATCTCGGCTGGTCGATGGCGATTTGATTGACCACGGTGGTTCGCAGATGTTCGGCAAGTCCGGGGTGGTCGAGGGGGATGTCGCCGTCGCGCAACCCGCGCACCAGGCGTCGGCGCAACTCGTCCAAGCCGGCTTCGACACCGAGCAGCGCCCTGAGTCGTGCCCATTCATTGGTCCGGTGTTCACCGCCGAGCAGTAGGTCGCGCCGCACGATATCCAGGGAGTTGCCGGCTACGCGAGCGAGGAAGTTGGTTCGACCGCTGGTTTCCGCCATGATGTTGCCACGCAAAAAATCGCGGACGCTGGCCAGCAATTCCTCGATCCGGGGCATTTCCTCGGATGCTTCGGGGTCGGTGCCCCCAACCAACTCGACCGGGCCGGGAATGAGCAGATTGACGCAATCCACCTGGCATTCCGATGAGCGGCGGCCGATGGCGGGCCGCTCGACCGTTCGGTCCGGACCGGTCCGGTAGTGTTCCGCCATGCCAAGGCAACCCACCGCCCACCAAAAGGAGCCGTATACCTCCCAGAACTTCAGCGCATCGCGATCAACCGGCATACCGGATACGGATTCGTAGCCCGCCAACAGATCATCGTAGTGGCCAAAGCCGCCCACCGGCAGGTCGCTGCGACCAAACCGCCAGGAATTGGTGCAGATCCAGCCGAGATCCCGCATGGGATCGCCAACATGGGCGACCTCCCAGTCGAGCACGGCAATGACCCCGGTCGGGCAATCCGGGGAAACCATCAGGTTGCCGTTGCGGAAGTCATTATGCACCAGCGCGGGGGGCCCGGACGGGGGCAGATTGTCGAGCAACCAACGCGCGGTGTAGTCGATCATGGGCTGCGGCGTTGCGAATGATCGATACCGTTCCCACTGCAATTCAACAACTTCCGCGGGCGCATACCGGGTAAGAATTCTGTCGAGCCCCGTGGCGGCCAAGTCGATCCCGTGTATTCGCGCGAGAATGCGACCGCATTCATAGGCCAGCTTCGGGCGTATCGCATCGAGTTTCGGCGAACGAACGATGCGGGCACCCAGGGTTTCGCCATCCAGCCATTCCATGAGAAACCCGTCGCCGAGCCCGTCGCCCGCTTCGAGAACATAGTACACCTCGGGTTCCGGAACCCCCGCCGCCTTCGCGGCGCGTATCAACAGCGCCTCACCGGGGAGCCCCGCGGTCTCTGTTGCCGTAAACGGCGCTTCGCCACCCGGTGCCCGACGCACGGCCAACAGCTTTTCAGCGTAGCCCGCACGGGCCCTGACACGATAGGTTTCCTGGCTCGCGCCACCGGAAAGCCGCTCCGCGGAAATCAGCCCCTCGCAACCGGGCACGCGGCGACGGATCACCGCATCGAGTTTGGCATTGAAATCCGAGTCGGTCATGGCTCTACGGGCAACTTCCAAGCGTCCCGCCATGCCTTGAATTGCGACGGCCTTATCCGATAGCGTGCGAAATTGCCTTCATGAAGTCCCAGAATTTCATTTTCGGCGACCTCCCTAAATTGGTCCTGTTCATCGGCCTTGATGTTCTTTCCGGCCCAGGCGGCGATGCGGGAGAGGGCTACTTTCTTGTCCAGCCGCTCAAGCACAATAGTCTGAACGATCTCACGCAAGGCTTCGCGATGCTTCAGGCGGAACGGGTCCGGCTCACCCAGTGATTGTCTGACCGCCGCGTAGCGCGATACAGAACGTTCATAAGCCCAGATGAAAACATCCCTGAGCAGATCGATCCGGTTCAGTTCGTACACGCCGAGCATTGCCTCCGCGTAGGTCTTGACCGGAACGTCGGAGAATGAGAGCGGCCCGAGGTTCGCCTTGATCAAAGGTATGTTCGCGGCGAGCCGCGAGACGCGCTTGTTCACGTCATCGAACGGCTGCAGGTACGGCAACTGCACCATAACGAAAAACGCCTGTTCGAACGGGTTTTCAATGGCCTCGGCAGTGGCCAGAATTTGATCTAGGCATTCTTCGATGAGTTGAGGCACCTCGAGCGGATAAAACGCCGATTGTTCTATGCCCACCGCGATCCGGCGCAGGCGGCCCGTCGCTTCCGGGTCGGCTAGAAGATTGTTCGCCAGCAGGGCATGCAGGTTCAGGATTGTGTGTCGGTTGAACCCGATCTCTTCCGCCGACCCCACAAGAAACTCAATTGCGTCCCTGTGGTTCAGGATCATTTGCGTTTCGAGTTGTTTTTTGCCTTCGGCCACTTCGCCGAAGTCAATCAGCCGCTTTGTATCGAGCAGCGAGTAGGTGTTCCCCTCCAGGCGGCTGGAGTTCCATGACAGATCGATAAGCAGTCGGTTCAGTATCTGCTTCGCGTATGTTCCGGCGGGTTGCCCCCCGGAGGTCGGGGTTCCGACCTCCCGCAGGCGCACACGTTCCCTTGCCGACAAATAGGCGGTGTCGTTCGGTCTGTAGGCATCAAGGAACGCACGCTGATAACCGACGGGCTTTCGGGCGTGGAGAGGCTTGCGGATCTGTTCCTGGACCCTAACCGCCTGCTTTGAGAGCGAAACTTCGCCAGTGGGCCTCTCTTCGGATACTTCGGGAGCCTTTGTCTGGCGTTTGGCGACGGCGGGCATCAGATACTTGACCCAGCGCCTCTTGCCCTCTCTGGCCAGACGGCCTTCGTCAACAAGGTGCTTGAGGCGATACTGAAGCGTGCGGCGAACTATCTCCTCTTCCAGTTCATCCTGGATGTTCTGAATGGGGATGCCCCTGGGATGGGCGGACACCACCGCTTCAATGGCTTTCAATTTCTGCTCCGGTATGGGCTTTGCCATGTCACTCTATCTTGCGCATAGACGGTATGCGCAATTAAAGCACATCTATGCGCAAGCATAATCCCTATGGCGAACTATTAAGGAACCTCTGATTAATCCTGTGGTCGGGGCATTCGATTCAATAAAATCAATATCTTACGAGTATTTAATTGCTGCCCTATCGGATTGTTCAGATATTCCTTAATTGCGCATAGGCAGAAAATGCGGTTGAAAGGGACCGCGTTGCGCCCGCTCGAAGTAGATGGAGCACTAGCCTTCGCTCACCCCCTTCGGGGCGCGCTGCTTCATGTAGCCGAATAGGTACCCCGCCACGCGGCGCATTTGAATTTCCTCCGCGCCTTCGGTGATGCGATAGCGCCGGTGGTGCCGGTAGATGTGCTCAAACGGCTTGTGCCGGGAGTAGCCGAGCCCGCCGTGCACCTGCATCGCCCGGTCCGCGGCCTCGCAGCAAAGCCGGTTCGACCAATAATTGCACATGGATACCTTGTCGGACTGGGAGAAGGCACCGTGCCTGTCCATCAGCCAGGCGGTCTTGTGGATGAGCGCGCGCAGCATCTCGCATTGGGTCTGCAACTCCACCAGCGGGAACTGAATGCCCTGATTGATGGCAAGCGGCTTGCCGAACGGCTTGCGGTCCAGCGCGTATTGCACGGATTCATTGATGCAAAATTGGGCCGCGCCCAAGCTGGAAGCCGCCTGGCGGATGCGGTTCTCATTGAAAAAGTGTTGTACGACCTGCAGGCCCCGGCCCTCCCCGCCAAAGACGGCGCTGTGCGGAACCCGCACGTCGGTAAGCGAGATGCGCCCGTGGTCGGTCGGCATGTTGAAGGTCCAGAGCATTTCCTCGATCTTGAAGCCGGACGCGTCCGTCGGGGTTAGGAAGGCGGTAATGCCCATGCCGTCGCCCGGCTTACCGCTGGTGCGCGCCATAATCATGTCGTACTTGGCCTTGTGGATGCCGGTATTCCATGTCTTGGCGCCATTGATGACCCATTCGTCGCCATCCCGGTAGGCGGTGGTTTCCATGTGCGTCGCATCGGAACCGTGCTCGGGCTCGGTGATACCGAATGCAAAGCCGCGCCGACCCTCGGCGATGTCGTCAATCCACTCCGCCTTCTGCTCCTCGGTGCCGTAGATGCTCATCAGCAGCAGGCCGACATTGTTGCCGACAATGGAATGTTCCGTTTGCAAATCGTTATGCAGCCCCAGGCCCCTGACCGCCAAGTGCTCCCGAATAATCGCCATGTCCAGGTTGCCGCCGTCCTGGCCGCCGTACTCTTTCGGGGCCGCGTAGCGGTAGTGGCCGGCCGCGTCGGCCCGGCCCCGCGCTTCGGCGAGCAGCAGTTCCCAAGCCTCGTTGGGCAGCCCGCCCCGCTCCCAATCGGTGCGCGCGTCTTCCCGCCGATGGTCAAAAAAACGGATATTATCATCCCGCTCCTCAAGGGGCTTGATCTCCCGGTCGATGAAATCGTCCAGCTCATTGAGATAACTCGCCAAATTCGGGGGTATTTCAAAGTCCATGGTCCTTTCCTCGTCTTTCTCCTTGCCAAAACCCAGCTCGCATTCGATCGCCCATTCGTGCCATGCAATCCGCAACCGGCGCCATGCGCCCGATCAGGCAACCCACCGCACGGTCGGCCCGGCCGGCGAGCACGACGCGGGTGGCGCCCGCTTGAAGATCGCTATGATCCCAAACCGTTGATCAGTCCGCGGACCAGGTCGATCAACGGCGCCGGATAGACGCCTATCGCAATAACCAACAAGGCCAGCACCGCCGTGATGACCGTACCGCCCCACGAGCCTCCGAACACCGCCTGGCCCCGCTGCCGCGCCGTCATGGCAAAAACGATCTTCAGGTAGTAGTAGATGGAAATCGCGCTGCCGATGATCATCGCCCAAATCAGGCCCCAAAGCGCACCCTCGACACCGGCCGCGAACAGATAGAATTTGGCGATAAAACCGGCGGTGAGCGGAATGCCCGCGAGCGACAACAGGGCGACGGTCAGCACGGAGGCCAGGACGGGCCGACGCCAAAACAGACCGTTGAACTCGTGAACCAACTCCAGATCCCCGGTGCGATTCGCCGGGGTCAATTCCGTGATAACCCCGAAGGCGGCGAGTGTCATCGCCAGGTATCCGGCGAGAAAGACCAGCGAGGTTTCCACCGCCATATCGTGTTCGGAGAGCGCGGCAACCGCCAACAGGCCGATCATCAGGTAACCCAAATGGGCGATCGACGAATAGGCGAGGATGCGCTTGACGCTCTCCTGCAAGAGCGCGAGCAGGTTGCCGCCGATCATGGATAGAAACCCCATAGCGGCGATTATGGTGAATACGGCACCGTTGTCGAGCATGTTCGTTTCGAATGCGAAGCGCAGCAGCACCGCGAACACCGCCGCCTTGGAAACGGTTGCGAGATAGGCGGTCACCGGCGCCGGCGCACCCTGGTAGACATCGGGCGTCCACATGTGGAAGGGAATCAGGGAGAGCTTAAAGGCAAGGCCAGCCACCAATATGGCCTGCCCGGCCGCGAGCCACAGGTCGGAGCGGTCGCCGGTGCTCGAAAATTCGGCCATTTCATCAAAGAGCATGGTGCCGCCGGCATGGTAAACCAAAGCCATGCCGAACAGCATGGTGGTCGAGCCGACGCCGGAGAGAACCAGATATTTTGCGGCGGCTTCGATCGGTGGATGGTCCTCCTCGGGATAGGCGATCAGCGCGTACAGCGAAATGGAAACAATCTCGACGCCAAGCAGCAGTGTTGCGAAATGCTGCGCGCCGACCAGCGCCATGGCGCCCAGGGTCGCCAGCGCCAACAGCAGATAATATTCCTCATGGCGCCCTTTGCGGCCTTCCAGATAACGGTGGGAAACAATGGCGGTAACCGATGCGGCAATCAGTATCAGCGCATCGAAGAAGGCCGCAAAGCCGTCGAATACAAAGAGCGGCGTTACCTCCCGGGACACCGTCTCCATGGCCGGGAAGAGCGCGTAGAAGGCGGCGGCGAAGGCGGCAACGGTGAGCAGCATGGCGAGGCGGTGATTGCGCCAAAACGAAATCACCAGCACGAGCAGCAAGATACCCGCCGTGAGGGTGATATGGGGCGCGAGCGCCAGGAAATCGACCGAACTCATGGCAACAGCAACAGACCCATACCCAACAGAACGGGCCGCGACAGGCCGAGAAGCGTCTCCGGATACAGGCCCAGCCAAACGAGCGCCAGCATCATCAAGATCATGACGCTCATCTCCCGGAAGCCGAAATCCACCATGGCGGCGACATCGGGGTTGGGCGTACCCTGGAAGGAGCGCTGCATCAGCGCCAGTGAATAGACCGCGGCCACCACAATACCCACCGCGGCGGCAATGGTGAGCGGAGCATTGACTTGGAAAGCGCCGATCAACACCAGGAATTCGCCGACGAAATTACCCAGGCCCGGCATACCGAGCGAGGCGACCACAAAAAACATCGCAACGGCGCCCATGCGCGGCGCGCGCACCCAAAGCCCGCCCATCCGGTCCATCTCCCGGGTGTGCAACCGCTGCTGTAGAGCCCCGGCCATCATAAAGAGCGCCGCCGTGGAGAAGCCATGCGCCACCATTTGCGCCACCGCGCCCTGCACCGCCACATGGTTCCAGGCAAATACGCCGAGCAGCACGAAACCCATGTGGCTGATGCTGCTGTAGGCGACCAGCCGTTTGAAATCCGACTGACCGTAGGCGAGATAGCCGCCATAAAGCACACTCACCGCGCCCAGCAGCATGGCCGGCTCGCGGAAATCGAGCGCCGCCTCGGGAAACAGCGGCACAACGAAGCGCAACAGTCCATAGGCGCCGGTTTTAAGCAATATCCCGGCGAGCAGCACACTGCCCGCGGTCGGCGCCTGGGTGTGCGCATCCGGCAACCAGGTGTGAAACGGCACCCCCGGCAGCTTCACCACAAAGGCGACAAAGAACCCCAGCATGAGCAAAAAGGCGATGTCGGGGTCGAGGGTCGCCTGCAACAACGCCTGGTAGCTGAATGTCAGGACGCCGGTCTCCGCGTAGTTGAAGTAAACCAGGGCCAGGATCGCGAACAACATCAACAGGCCGCTAACCTGGGTAAACAGGAAGAACTTCATCGCCGCATAGGCGCGCGCCTCGTGGCCCCAAATGGCAATAAGGAAGTACATGGGCACCAGCATGACCTCCCAAAAGACGAAGAAGAGGAAGAGGTCGAGCGCCGCGAACACGCCGACGACGCCGGCGAGCGTCCACAGCAGGTTGAATTGGAAGAAACCCTGATTGCGCTCAATCTCGTTCCAGGACGAGACGATGGCCACGATGCCGAGAAAGAGGTTGAGGGCAACCAGCGCGTAGCTTAGGCCGTCAACGGCCAAAATCACCTCGATGCCGAAACGGGGAATCCAGGCAGCCCGCTCAACGGTGCCGACCGGTATGCTCCACAGCAACACGAAGGTCGCCAGAATAACGCCGAGCGCCACCCAACGCGGGGCATGCCGGTGGAGGCGTTCCGCAATGCCGGCGACGGCCCCACCGGCCAGCAACAACAGAATGAGCCAGAGGATCGTCACAGCACACCCAGCGCAAACAACAGAACAAGCACCAGACCGAGCACCATATTGGCGGCATACCAGCGCAACCGGCCGGTCTGGGTGAGCGCCGTCAAACGGTGCAGCGTCCGGGTGACCGCGACCGTCAGCGCATAGACGAGATCAACCACATCGTTCTTGTTGAGGCGCGCGACGGCGATAAACGGTTTGACGACCAGCCTGTCATAAAGGGCATCGAAACCCCAGCCGCCATCCCAGTAGCGCCGCACGCCGTCACCCAGCCGAGACCGAGCCAGGCCATCGACGGGAAGCTGCCTGCCGCCGAACATCAGGTAGCCCAACAGCACGCCGAAAATGGGGATGAGCGCGGTAATCCAAACCAACGCCGGGGCATGTTCCGCGCCCTCAAGGCCCCCGTCCGGCAGTACCGCCGCCACCGGCGCCAGCCCAAACCAGCCACCGCCGACGGCCAAAAGCGCCAGCAACACCAGCGGCAACCACATGTTGACCCTGGGGTGATCATGGGGCTCGGTGCGCATCTCGCCGAAGAAGGCAACAAAGATCATGCGCGCCGTATACAGGGACGTGAGGAAGGCCGCTCCCGCCGCAAAACCCCAGAACCAAACACCGTGATCGAAGCTCGTGAGCAGAATGATGTCCTTGCTGTAAAAACCCGACGTTAGGGGCAGGGCGGCCAGGGCCGCGGAGCCCACCACCATGCACCAAAACGGCACGGGCAGGCGCTTCCACAGACCGCCCATCCTGAAGATATCCTGTTCGTGGTGCAGCGCCAGTATCACCGACCCCGCCGAGAGGAAGAGGAGCGCCTTGAAAAAGGCGTGGGTCATCAGGTGAAAGATGGCGGCGGACCAGGCGCCAACGCCCAGGGCCAGAAACATGTAGCCAATCTGGCTCATCGTCGAGTAGGCGAGAATGCGCTTGATATCGCGTTGCGTCAGCGCCGTGCAGGAGGCGATGAATAATGTGGCCAGCCCCACCAGCGCCACCGCGAGCTGCGCATCCGGCGCAAGAAGATAAAGATCGTGCATCCGCGCGATGAGATAAACACCGGCCGTCACCATGGTCGCCGCATGAATGAGGGCACTGACCGGCGTGGGGCCCGCCATGGCGTCCGGCAACCAGGTCTGCAACGGCAACTGGGCCGATTTGCCGACCGCCCCGCCGAGCAGCAGCAGCGCAATGGCTGTGCACAGTGTCGAACCCTCCGCCCAGACATATTGGGCCGTGCCGAGTATCGCCTGTATTTCCAGGGTGCCGAATTCCCGGAACAGCAAAAACAAACCAATCGCCATCAGCGTATCGCCCACCCGCGTGACCACAAAGGCCTTGCGGGCGGCGTAGCCGTTCTCGGGTTCTTTGTGGAAAAAACCGATCAGCAGGTAACTGCAAAGCCCCACGCCCTCCCAACCGAGAAACAGCACCAGCATATTGTCGCCGAGCACCAGCATGAGCATGGCGAAGACAAACAGGTTCATATAGGCGAAAAAGCGGCTATAGCCCTCCTCCCCGGCCATATAGCCGGTCGCATAAAGGTGGATAAGAAAACCAACCCCGGTGATAACCCCCACCATCACCAGGGACAGGCCGTCCAGATAGAGGCGGAAGGCGGGCGTGACATTACCGGCATCCATCCAGGTCCAGAGCCGTTGGTCGAAGGGGGCGCCGCCGGCTTCGATAAAATCCATCGTGACGATACCGGTAATCAGCGCCGCGATACCGACAGAACCCGCCCCGACGATGGCCACGGCGGTATTCGACAGGCGGCCGCCCGTCACAAACAGCACCAGAAAGCCCAACAGAGGCATCACCGGAATCAACCACAACAGTTCCATCAGTGCGCTCTAGCCCCCCAACTCACTTGCGGCGTCGATATCCAAGTTGCGGAAGCGGCGCTCAAGTTGCAGTACGAGGCCCAGCCCCACCGCAACTTCGGCGGCCGCCAGCGCCAGAATGAGCATGAACATGATCTGGCCGTCCGCCTGCGCCCACCGCGCCCCGGCCGCCACGAACGCGAGCCCGCAGGCATTCATCATGATTTCCAGCGACATGAGCAGAAAGATAATGTTGCGCCGCACCAGGACGCCCGCAAGACCGATGGCGAAAAGCACGCCCGCCAATACCAGCACGTGCTCAATGGGAATGGCGATGGCGGTCATTCCACCTCCTCCCGCCGCGCGCGCATATAGCGTCGCCCCAGGTGGTAGGCGCCCACCAAACCGGCGAGCAACAGTATGGAGGCCAGTTCCACCGTCAGCAGATAGGGGCCAAAGAGCGCCATGCCGACATCCTTGGGCGACACGCCGACGCCAGCGGTCGCTACCTGCGATCCGGCAATCAGATAGACCATCTCCAGGAAGAGTACGCCGGTAAGGACAGCCGGCCCTATCCACATGCGGGGGTGCAGCCAGCGTCGCTCCTGCTCGCGGCTGCTCGGGCCGAGGTTCAGCATCATTACCACAAATAGGAAGAAAACCATGATGGCGCCGGCATAGATCACGATTTCCAGGGCAGCCGCGAAGGGTGCGCCGAGCACAAAGAAGATCACGGCGACGGCCAGCAGGGAGACAATCAGGTAAAGGAGCGCATGGGACGCGCTGGTACGGGTGACGGTGAGCGCGGTCGCCGCCACCGCGACGAAAGCGGCGCCATAGAACAATAGAATTTCAATGCTCATGGCAGGAGGCTCCGCACATCCTCGGGCGGCTTCTCGTTGCGCGCGGCGCCCTTGTCCTTGCCGGCTATGGTTTTACCGGCCACCTGCCAAAACGAGTAGTCCGGGTATTTGCCGACACCATCGATCAACAGGTGCTCCTTTTCGTAAACCATGTTGTCGCGGTTGAACTCGCACAACTCGAAGTCCGGCGTCAGTTGAATGGCGTAGGTCGGGCAAGCCTCCTCGCACATGCCGCACATGATGCAGCGGGAAAAGTTGATGCGGAAAAACTCGGGATACCAGCGCCCGTCGTCCCCCTGGGTCTTTTGCAGGGCAATGCAATCCACCGGACAGGCCACGGCACACAGATTGCAGGCCACACAGCGCTCCTCGCCGTCCGGGTCGCGGGTAAGCACGATGCGCCCCCGGTAGCGCGGCGCGAGATAGGGCATTTCCTCCGGATACTGCACCGTCTCATTGCGTGAGAAGGTGTGCTTGAGGATCTCCCACAGCGTTCGTATTTGGCTCAGCATCTGGTCAATCCTCCATACCCGCGGCACGGCAACAATCGATTATTGTTTTGGGACTTATATACGTACGTTGACGTACCACTATATGTTGAGGATTTAGCGGCTGAAAACCACCACATGTCGGCTTCTGTCAACTTTCCTTTATAAGCTCCATTGTTTTCGAGCCGGGACATCCTTCCGTCAGCCCCCGTTCCGCAACAACACGATGGCGCCCGTGGCCATCAGGTTCAACAGGGTGATTGGCAGCAGCACCTTCCACCCGAGCGCCATAAGCTGATCGTAGCGGGGCCGGGGAATGGCCGCGCGCAGCAGCACGAAACCGCAAACGAAAAACGCCGTCTTGATGGAGAACCAAACGATCGGGGGCAGAAACGCCGGCCCCAGCCAACCCCCGAAAAAGAGCGTGACAATCATTGCGGAGGACAGGATGACGCCAAGGTATTCGCCCACCATGATGAGGCCGAACTTCATCGACGAGTATTCGGTATGAAAACCCGCCGCCAGTTCGTGTTCGGCTTCCGGCAGGTCGAACGGCAGCCGGTGGGTCTCCGCGAGACCGGCGATGAAAAAAGTGACGAAGCCGAGTATCTGCGGCACCACAAACCACATCGACTCCTGCGCATGCACAATCTCGACCAGACTGAACGATCCGGTGTGCAGCACCACGCCCATGAGCGAGAGGCCCATGAACACCTCGTAGGTAACCATCTGCGCACCGCTGCGCAAACCGCCGAGCAGCGCATACTTGTTGTTGCTCGCCAGCCCGCCCAGCAGCGCGCCGTAAACGGACAGCGAGGTCATGGCGAGAAAGAACAGAACGCCGATATTGAGATCGATGACGGCAAGCTGCGGCCCGAAGGGTACGACGACAAACCCCATCAGCATGGAACCGGCAATGATGGCCGGCGCCAACAGGAAGAGCACCCGGTCGGCGAAGGGCGGCATCCAGTCGTCCTTGGTGAAGAGCTTGATCACGTCGGCGACGATTTGCAGAATGCCGAACGGGCCAACCCGGTTGGGGCCGAGCCGGTCCTGCCAGAAGCCCAGCAGGCGGCGTTCCCACCAAACCAGCAGACCGGCAAACACCAGGGCTCCACCGAGCACCGGCAGAATCATGATGTAACCCCAGTCGAGACTAGCCAGCATCACTGTGCCTCCATGCTCATTCCGATCAATGCCCGTGCATCGGACGCCGGCGGGCAACCCGTTCCGCAACGGGCGGCAAGGCCCCCGGCACGGGGTGCACGGCTTTGGCGCGAGCCGATAGCCCGACCTAGCCGTGAATGAACGTGGCGAGGCGGGCAAGAGCAGTGAGCGCACTGGGTGCGCGGGGTAAGAGCGCGCAGGCGTGCCCGACGACACGTTACGCACGCGGCGGGAGCACGCCCAGTGATTTCGCTGCTATTTGACGGTCGCAGTAGTTTATTCATGAATGGGTCGGGCTAGAAGCCTGTCGGACTTTATGGCTCTTAATTTCATAAAGCATTAATTTTGTTTGATATTTTCTCTTCAGCCTATCGCGAACGAATTTCTTAAGTATCTATTAAGGAACCTCTGATCAATCCTATGGTCTCGGTATCCGAATTAATAAAATCAATAGCTTACGAGTGGCCTGATGCCGTTTTATCGATTTGTTCAGACCTTCCTTAAATCAATGACCTAAATGACTTAAGAGATTCGGCACGGCTAAGTCCGACAGGCCGTTAGCCACGGGCGATCAACCCCGGCCGCGGCTTGAAATCCGGATCCGGCGTAAATTCACCGCGCGCGGGCAAGCGGGCAACAGAACCCCGCAGCCCCACGACAACGCCCGCGCAACCTCGGGGTACGCCCTCATCGAGGCGCACCGCAAACGAGCCAAGGCCCTCGCAACGCGCGCCCTGGCCCTCCGTCAGCGCAAGCGCATCGGCATCTTCGGGGTGCAGCCTGATCTCCGGGCCGGCACCACGCTCCGCAATGGGCGCGGCATAACCCGTCAACTCCTCGGAGCCGAACACGCGGTGGAGCGGCAGTAAGCGCAGCCCGGCACCGCTTGCGGCCGCTGCCGGGGCGGTATCAAAACGAGCGGCAAGATCCGCCACCGACATTGCCTCAATCAGGTGAACGCCCGCCTCGCCGCCGCCAAGGGAGCCCGCCACCTCCTGTTGGAACTTGAATACGGATTGATTGGAGTTCCAGCCCGGCGACCAGACATAGGGCACCAAGCTACCCGGCTGGCCCCTGTTCAGCCCTTCCATGGAATAGGAAAACGGCGTTTCCCCGTCCACGGTTGGTTTGGGCTCGTGCACGCTAACCCGGGCATCCTTCGCCGTTCGCCCGCTTGCCCGATGGGTCATGCGTGGAATACGCATCCCGGCCTTGGTGCGATAATCCGCCGACGGTGTCACGCCCGCCACCCCGGCCAAACCCGGCGCCTGGTCGCAGGCTTGGGTGACCTCATCGACATGCCGCCAGCGAAGGTCGTTGCGGCCAACGGCAATGGCCGCATCGCCAAGCCAACGCCAGGCGGGCGCAATCGGTTGGGTGGGTTCGAAAACCTGATAGAACCGCTGGGCGCGCCCCTCGTAATTCACGAAGGTACCCGTGCTCTCCGCATAGCTCGCGGCGGGCAGGGCGAGGGTGGCCCGTTCCGCGGTGGGCGTTTCCAGCGCATCCAAAACAACCACATTTTCCGCCTTTTCAAAGGCTTCCGTCACAGTCTCGGCATCCGCGCGGCGATACAGATCGTTTTCCAGAACAATGACGCTTTGCGCGGTGCCGTCCATGAGATTGGCAAGTGCCGCTTCCAGGGAAATGCCGCCACCGAGAAGGGTTATCCCCATGCTGTTTGCCTCGGCGCCGGCGAGCAACAGCGCCGCGTCCCCGCCCCGGCCGCCCAGCGCCCAGGCAATATTGGCGGCGGCCTCAAGCACGCCGGCAACGCCGCTGCTCGCGCCGGAGACGATCAGTGGCTTCCGGGCGCCGCTCAACGCGGCGACGGCCCGTTCGACGAAGTCGGTGTCGATGCCTTGTGGGCTGGTGGGCGCGGCGTATTGGCTATCAATGCCGTGGGCGATGGCGAAGCCCGCGTTGGCAAGAGCTTCCGGCGATGCCCGCCAGGCCGCGGCGGCGATGTCGTCGATGCGGGTCGGCGCGAGCGTGGCGATGAGCAATGGATTTTTCTCGTGCTGGGCATGGCCGCGCACGCCGGCATCCTGCCATAGGGGAATGCCGGCGCCAGCCGCGAGTTCCAGAGAACGGTTGCGCACGGTTTGCCGCAGCGCCAAGGCCACGCGAGGCGCGGTGTTGAGGATATCCTCGCCAAGAACGAGCACCGCGTCGGCGGCTTCCACATCGGCGAGCGAGGCGATGCGGGCACCGCCGCACCGGGCAATCGACAGCATCAACTCGTTCAGGGATTGATCGGGGTCGGAAACACCGGTTGCGAAATTCTCGACGCCCACCAAGTGTTTGAGCGCCAGATTGCTCTCCAGCGACGCTCGCGGCGAGCCGATACCGAGCACATTGCCGCTGTTGACAACCTCCGCGAGCCGCTTGGCGGCCAGATCCGCCGCGAGTTCCTCGAAAACACCGTCTTCCGCCCGGCTGCCGGCGCGGCGCAAACGCCCGGGGCCGTTGACAAAACCGCTGCCGAAGCGCCCCCGATCGCAAAGAAAATAGCCGTTCACCTCCGGGTGATAACGGTTGTGCACCCGCTTGAGCACACCATAGCGCTCACCCGGAAATGTATTGCAGCCAAGGGCGCAGCCCGGACATACGGAGGGCGCGGATTGCAGATCCCACTTGCGCGTATAGGTGTCGCTGAAGGGTTTATCGGTGAACACACCGGTTGGGCAGACTTCGACGAGATTGCCGGCGAACTCGTTTTCGAGCACACCGTCCTCGGCGCGGCCAAAGAACATGCGGTCCCGGGAGCCGAACGCCTGGAGGTCGCCGCCGCCGGCATAGTCCTGGTAATAGCGCACGCAGCGGTAGCAGGTGATGCAGCGATTCATCTCGTGGCCGATGAAGGGCCCGAGATACTGGTTGCGGAATGTGCGTTTCGCACCCCGGTAGCGGCGGCTGGTATGGCCCGTCATAACGGTCATATCCTGGAGGTGGCATTCACCGCCCTCTTCGCATACCGGGCAATCGTGGGGATGGTTTTCCATCAGCCACTCGATAACCGAGGCGCGGAAATCCCTCGCTTGCGCCGCCTCGATGGAAACGCGGGCTCCATCGGCGACCGGCGTCATGCAGGCCATCACCAAGCGCCCGCGCTCGTCGTTTTCATCCTGGTATTGAACGACCGCGCATTGCCGACAGGCCCCCACCGAGCCCATGGCCGGATGCCAGCAAAAATAAGGCAGATCCAGCCTGTGCGACAGGCAGGCATGCAGCAGATTCTGGCCCTGTTCAACATCGAGGGTACGGCCGTCAACTTCTATCGTCGGCATCCCTATTGCTCCCGGTACGGGCAGCGCCCGGTTTCAATGTGCGCTTCGAAATCGTCGCGGAAATATTTCAGGGCACTCATCAGCGGTTCGATGGCACCCGTGGCGTGCAGGCAGAAGGTGTTGCCCGGCGCACCGATAAAGGCGGCGTTGCGGTCGAGCAATTCCAAGTCGCCCGGCCTGCCCCGGCCCTCCTCGATGTCGAGCAGCAACTGTTCCACCCAGGGCAGCCCCTCCCGGCAGGGCGTACAGAATCCGCAGGACTCCTGGGCGAAGAAGTGCTCCAGATTGCGGCACATATCCACCGGACAAATCGAGTCGTCCATCAGAATCATGGTGCCCGTGCCCATGCGTGAGCCGGCCGCCTGAATGGTGGCGTATTCCATCGGCAGGTCGAAATGTTCCTCAACCAGAAATTCCGTCGAGGCGCCGCCGGGGAGCAGCCCGCGCAGCTTAAACCCCTTGCGCATGCCACCGGCGTGCTCGTCGATGATCTCGCGGATGGGCGTGCCCATCGGCAACTCCCACAGCCCGGGATTGTTGGCCCGCCCGGAAACACCGAATACCTTGGTGCCGGCGTCCTCGCCCAAGCCAAGATCCTGAAACCAGTCGGGGCCGTTTTCGATAATCGCGGACAGGTTGCAGAGCGTTTCCACGTTGTTGACGATGGTTGGCCGACCCCAGGCACCGCTCGCCGGTGGAAAGGGCGGCTTGGTGCGCGGCTGGGCGCGCTTGCCTTCCAGGGCGTTCAGCAAGGCCGTTTCCTCGCCGCAGATGTAGCGGCCGCCGGAGCGGTGCACGGCCAATTCCAGATTGAACCCGGACCCGAAGATGTGTTCGCCCAGGTAGCCCTTCGCCCGGGCAGCGGCAATCCCGGCCTGAAGTTGCCGATAGGATTCGTGGTATTCGCCGCGCAAAAAGACATAGGCGCGGTCCGCCTGAATGGCGAAAGCGGCGATAATCATGCCTTCAATCAGCATGTGTGGGTCTTTCTCCATCAGATAGCGGTCCTTGAAGGTACCGGGTTCCATCTCGTCGGCGTTGCACACCAAATACTTGTGGCCCTCCCCGGCGGCCCCGTTCATGGGCACGAAGCCCCACTTCACGCCGGTTGGGAAGCCGGCGCCGCCGCGGCCGCGCAGATTGGCGTCCCGAACCGTTTGCCGGATGTCCGCCGGCGTCATGCCCGTCACCGCCCGGCGCGCGGCGCCGTAGCCGCCCGCCGTTTCGTACGCATCAATGTCGACGACCGCCCGACCCCCGGCCTGGGCGGCGAGGATGCGTCCCGTCAGCGGTTTGGTTGCAAGATCGCTCATGGGTTCACCCGCAAGATAAGGCTCAACGAACTGCGCATCGACCCGTCACCCCCGCACTGCAAAGATGCGGTCGAGGTCATCCGGCTCCACCGGGCCATACAAAGTCCGATCGATCTGCATCGCGGGCGCCCGGTCGCAGGCACCGAGACACACGATCGGCAGCAGTGTAAAGCGACCGTCCCCGGTGGTCTGACCGGGCTTGATGCCGAGCCTGTCCTCAACGGCGGCGCGCAATCGGTCGCAGCCCATCACATAGCAGCTCACGCTGTCGCAAACCATGACCACATGCTCGCCAACGGGTTGGCGGTAAATCAGGTTGTAGAAGGTGGCGATGCTGTCGAGGTCGGCGGTGGACATGCCCAACAAGCGAGCGATGGCCGCAAGGCTTTGATCGGAAATCCAACCGCGTTTCTCCTGAACAATCAAAAGCGCGTCGATGGCGGCGGATTCTCGATCCGGCAGATGCGTCACCTCCGCCTCGATGGCCCGCGTCTCCTCGGTGGACAAGGTGTCGATGAGTTGTGTTCCGCTCATCGGTCCACATCCGCCATAACGAAATCGATACTGGCGATGATGGCGATGAGGTCCGCCACCATGAAGCCGCGCGATATGAGCGGGATCATCTGCAAATGCGGGAACGACGGGGTGCGAATGCGGGTTCGGTACGAGGTGGTGCCGCCGTCCGAAATCAGGTAATAGGAGTTCCATCCCTTGGTCGCCTCGATGTTCACGCAGCACTCGGAGGGTGGCACCACCGGCCCCCAACTGACATTCAGGAAATGCTGGATGAGCGTCTCGATGTGCAGCATCGTGCGCTCCCTGGGCGGCGGCGTGGCCTGGGGATGATCCGCCTTATGGGGCCCGGACGGCATGTTATCGAGACATTGGCGGATGATGCGCAGGCTTTGGCGGATTTCCGCCACCCGCACCACGCAGCGGTCGTAGCTATCGCCGTTGGTCGCCGTCGGCACCTCGAAATCGAACTGGTCGTAGCCGCCGTAGGGGCGTTTCTTGCGCAGATCCCAATCGCAGCCGGTGGCCCTGAGACCCGGCCCGGTGATGCCCCACTCCACCGCCTCCGCGCTGTTGTATTGGCCCACGGCAACGGTCCGTTTTTTCAGGATGCTGTTGCGCGTCGCCATCCGGTCGTAGTGGTCGAGCCGCGCCGGCATGTAGTCCAGGAAGTCGCGGACCATCCTGTCCCAACCCTCGGGCAAATCCTGGGTTACGCCGCCAATGCGGAACCAGGCCGGGTGCATGCGCCCGCCGGTGATGGCCTCAATGATGCTGAACAGCCGCTCGCGGTCGGCAAACATGTAGAAAACCGGCGACATTTGCCCGACATCCTGGGCAAAGGTGCCGAAGAAGACCAAATGGCTGGATATGCGGAACAGCTCGGCGACCATGATGCGAATGACCTTGGCGCGATCCGGCACCTCGATGCCGGCCATCTTCTCCACGGCCATCACATAGGGCAGGTTGTTCATCACCCCGCCCAGGTAGTCCACCCGGTCGGTATAGGGGATATAGGTATGCCAGGACTGGCGCTCCCCCATCTTTTCGGCGCCGCGGTGATGGTAGCCGATGTCCGGCACCGCATCGACGATCACCTCGCCGTCGAGCTGCAGGGCGATACGGAAAACGCCGTGCACACTCGGGTGATTGGGGCCGAGGTTCAGGAACATGAAATCGGTGCGCCTGGCGGTCTTGGTCATGCCCCACTCTTCCGGCACGAAGCGCAGGCTTTCCTGTTGTTCGTCAAGGATGGCCTCCGACATCCGAAACGGATCCATCTCCGTGGCCCGCGCCGGGTGGTCCTTGCGCAAGGGATGCCCTTCCCACAGGGGCGGGGTCAGAATCCGATACAGGTTGGGGTGGCCCTCGAAATCGACGCCGAACAGGTCGAAACCCTCCCGCTCGTACCAATTCGCCGCCGGCCACAGGCCGGTGAGGGTCGGTGCCCGGGCATCGTCCTCCGGAAGTGCCACCTTGATGCGCAGGTCTTCGTTGCGGTCCAGCGAAATCAGGTGATAGAAAACGGTGAAGTCGGAATCCGGCAACCCATGCCGATGCTCGCGGACGCGCTCATCGACCACGGATAGGTCGAACAGCATGGGATAGGCGGGTTTAACCGCCCGCATCACTTCCAGCAGGCGCTCCCGGGGAACCCAGATGTTGGGGATGCCGTCAGCGCTCTCCTGATACCGCAAATCGGCGCCGAAACGCTCAAGCATGTCGCCGGCCCCGCCACCCATCATCGCCTGCCGACCGGCCGCCACCGGATGCTCCGCTACTTCAGCCATCGCTATTTTCTCGCCTGACGCAGCAGATCCTTGGAAAGCGGCGCATCGCCAACGCCGCCGGGTTCATCGAGGTTGGTGGCGCGCATGCGCTCGGGCGTACGCGCATCACGCTGGCTCGGCTGAAATTTGCTGACGGCGCCGTCCTCGCCGACCAGCCAACTGTAGGGTCGCGGACGGCTCTTCACCGCCTCCTGCAAGAGCGTCAGCCCCTGTATGAAGGCTTCCGGGCGCGGCGGACAGCCCGGCACATAAACATCCACGGGCAGGAATTTGTCGACCCCCTGCACCACACTGTAGATATCGAACATACCGCCGGAATTCGCGCAGGAGCCCATGGAAATGACCCACTTGGGATCCAATAGCTGGTCGTATAGGTGTTGCAGCACCGGCGCCATCTTGCGGAATACGGTGCCGGATATGACGATCAGGTCCGCTTGGCGGGGGGTCGCGCGAATCACCTCGGCGCCAAAACGGGAAATATCGTGGCGGGAGGTCAGTGAGGTGGCCATTTCGACGTAACAGCAGGACAACCCGAAATTGAATGGCCACAGCGAGTTGGCCCGCCCCCAGGCGACGAGGTCGTCGAGTTTGGCGGTGAGGAAGCCCTTGGCGGTCTGCTCGTCATAAACCCGGTCGGGTTCCGCCATCGACGCGCCGGGCTCGGTTTTGACCAATCGCCACTGCATCAGCAACACCCCCCGCGCCCCAGGAGCCCGCGCCGTAGGAAATTCTCGTGGGAGCGGATCCCACCGCAGACCATTCCCGGAATAAAATCGCGAAGAACCCTAGGCATCACCCCCACTTTGGTGGTGCTTCTTAGGGTATTTCGGCTGCATATTCCCACCACCAACACTCGTAGGTGTTCTACAGCGCAAGCGCGGATTTCCGGCCCGGTTTGCATCCCGCGGGCGGCGCGGCATCGATGGCCGGGCGGCCGCGCGCGCGCTACAACCTCAAGCGCACCCATCATCGCTCTCCACCCTCGGCGTCCGTCGGTCCGGCCATCGCGTACTTCCGGCGCAGCAGCCGCTGCTTGACGCCCCAATCGAGCGCGCCGGTTCGCAACTCGTAAACCAGCGCAACCAGCAGGACTAGGATGAAGATGCCGGCGCCCGCGTAGCCACGCCAGCCCAACTCGAAGAACGCAACCGCCCACGCAAATATGAAGATGGTTTCGAGATCGAATATCACAAAAAACATGGCGATGAGATAGAACTCGATCGACAACCGGGTTTCGTCGGCCTCGCCCACCGAAACGATACCGGACTCGAACGGCATGTTGGTGGCTTTCTTGCGGGGGGTGCGGGAACCGAGCAACCAGGAACCGATGTAAACGATGCCCAAAACGCCGACCACCAGCGCCGTGTATATAAGCAGCGGCCAGATATCCAGGCCGCTTGTGGCCGCATCCAAGGCTGTCTCCGACGCCACGGAGCCTCCTTAAAGAACTTAGAGTTTGGGGTTGGAGTGCCCGGACAGGCCGCTCACCAGCCCGCACCCGACAAAACGGGATGCGACAATAATGGTGGACTTCCCCAAGCGCAAGGGTTATCGACCAATTGGTATAAATCTACCGGGCAATATGCCGTCCAATTCGGCTACAACATGCCGCGCACGTGCAACGCCGCGCACCGCGCCAGGGCGTCGAGGTCATAGCCCCCCTCCAGCGCCGAAACGATGCGGCCCGAGGCATGGCGCCGGGCGGCATCGACGATCAGTTCGGTGACCCAGCGATAGTCGTCGTCGATCAATTCGAGGCCGGCCAGCGGATCCGCCTCGTGGGCATCGAAGCCGGCCGAGACGAGTATGAGCTCGGGCTGGTGCGCCTCGAGAGCCGGCAGCCAATCGCGTTCAATGGCCGTGCGAAATCCCCTGCTGCCCGTGCCCGCGGCCAAGGGTGTATTGACGATGTTGGGTCGATCCAAATCCTGGCGGATACCGGGGTAGTAGGGGTATTGAAAGCTGGAACAGACCAGAACCTCCGGTCGCTCGGCGAACATCTCGACCGTCCCGTTACCGTGGTGCACATCGAAATCCAGAACGGTAACGCGACCGAACTCGTCAAGCGCCCGGTCCGCACCGACGGCAATGCTGTTGAAAAAACAGAACCCCATCACCGCTGACGATTCCGCATGGTGCCCCGGTGGGCGCACGGCGCAGAAGGCGCGCCGGCCGGCGGCGCCCAGCACATGTTCGACGGCCTCGACGACAGCCCCCGCGGCGAGCCGGGCCGCATTGACGGACCCGGGACTCATTGCCGTATCCCCCTCCACCCGCACAAGGCCGCTTTCCGGGGCGGCCTCCGCAATGGCCTCCACATACCGCCGACCGTGAACCCGGACCAAATCATCATCGTCCGCCGGACGCGGCGTACACACCGACATCTGATCGAGCAGACCCTCAGCCCGCAGGCGATCCATCACCGCCGTGAGCCGGGCGGGCCGTTCGGGATGTCCGGGTGGTGCTTCGTGCGCCAGGCACTCGCTGTGCGTAAACAATTCCATCTTCATGGCCGATTTGCATGGGCAATCGCAGAATACAACATCAGTCAGCCACAAACTCGGGCCGAAGCTCTTCCGCGGGTATGAAACGGCTCGCCTGACGATAAATCGCGCTCAATGTCCCCACTGTCAGGTCGCGATGCATGGGAACAACGAGAATTTCCCTCCGCCCGGTTGCGGCGACCCGCACAAGCTTGGAGTGGCTGCCGCGTGTCGACGCGACCTCGAATCCGCAGCGGCGGAGAATCCGCACAACCTCCCGAGCCTTGAGCCGCTTGAGGCGGGGCATCCAAAACTAGCCTGGAAGGGCCGATGTCTCGAAGCTGAGGACGAGTTTCGGTCGCGGCGGCAACCCCAGTACCGCCGGGTCTTCGTCACTCATATAGAGATCGATGCCGTCGCGGAGATTGCGCAACGTCTCGTCGAGGGAATGACCCTGGGTTACCACGGCAAGTTCCAGACATTCCGCGGTATAGCGACCACCTTCCTCAAAGATCGCGGCGTGTATGGTCGAGCGCACGGACGATGGAGCGACCCCATGGGCGGAATCCGCATCGGCAACCACAAAGTTCTCTCTGCCTGTGTGCGAACCAGCGTAGGGCGATTGGCGGTAAGGCCTTTCGACGACGTATCGGCCCCGGTCCAAGCGCTTGAAGTAGGGCCATCGGTGGGCGTGGTGGCTTGGCGCATTAACGCAGCAGCGGCTGACGATATGGGTTCGCACAGAATTTTCATTGCGATGCGGCAGGGCGCGAACAATGTCCACGGGGGTAAAGCTCCAGTCACCCCGAGCCGCGCCAAGGCGACGGGCTGCGGCCAGTACTTCTTCGTGTATTTTCATCGGGCAACCCGACTTGTTAATAAAAACGATCAAATATTACACAGCGCATTCAAGATTGTCGATTTGGCGTGGCTGCGGCGCTGGAATATCGAACACCCAGCGAGTACCTTGTCGAATCGGGAGGCCTCCCGGTCTCCGGTGCCAAAAGTACCGAACCTGTACAATTCAGCTTTTCAACCCAGGCACCCCAATGTCGGCAAGACTGGACGCGCAAGTGAAAAAGGTAACGATCTTCGATGTTGCCGAGCTGGCGGGCGTCTCCATAAAGACCGTCTCGCGGGTTCTCAACAACGAAGCCAACGTGCGCGAAAATACCCGCGCAAATGTGCTGCGCGCGGTTGGCGAGCTACGCTACAGGCCCAATGCGGCGGCGCGCGAGCTTTCCGGCAGGCGCTCCCGCGCCATCGGTCTTGTTTACGAGAACGCGGAGGAGTTCAACTACACCTCCGCCGTGTTGGACGGTGCGCTCGGTGCCTGCGAGGCGCACGGCTATTCCCTGTTGCTGTGCCCCCTCAACCTGCCCAACCCCGACCCGGGGGAGCGCGTCGGGGAATTTGCCACCCAGACTCGGGTGGAAGGCATCGTGCTGCCGGCGCCGGTGAGCGATATGGCGGCGGTCACCGGCTTGCTGCGGGACATGAAAATTCCCGTCGCGGCCATAGCGCCCAGAGACCCGCTGCCGGCGGAGATCAACATCGCCTGCGAGGACGAGGAGGCGACTTTCTCGCTCACGGACTACCTGGTCGGGCAGGGACACCGGTCCATCGGCCATATCAAGGGCCATCCAGAACATGGCGCCAGCGCCCAGCGATTTGCCGGATACCGGCGGGCGTTGCGGGAACATGGTCTCGCGTTTGCGCCTGGGCTGGTGCGGCAGGGCTACTTCGACTTCGATTCCGGTAAAAGCGCCGCCGCCGCACTGCTCGACCTGCCGGAACCGCCGACCGCCATCGTCGCCGGCAACGACGACATGGCCGCGGGCGTGCTTTTCGAAGCGCGGGAACGCGGCCTGTCGGTACCGGGCCAATTGTCCGTTGTCGGGTTCGACGACACACGAATTGCCTCGCGCATGTGGCCTCCGCTGACCACTGTGCGCCAGCCTATCCCGCAGATGGCGGAGACCGCCGCCCGCCTCCTGATCGATAAACTGAACGGTGAGCCGGTGGAATCGCCGCAAGAACCGTTCGCATGCGAAGTGATCATACGCAGTTCCACCGTTCGGCTGGCCGAGGCCGGGCCCCGCAATTGTTGACAGCGCTGTCATCACGCTGGTAAAAGCCCTCGCTTCGAAATTCCCAAGGTTGACAAAGGAGGAGATGGGCTCGCGAGCATCCGTTCTGCGCACGGTGTTGTGTCTGGTCGCCATGTTGATGGACAACACCGCCGCGATTGCGCAATCCGTCACCATACCCGTGGAAATCAGGGGAACATCCGGCAACTTTGTACTTTATCGGGGCGGCGAGCCCTATGTCGTTAAAGGAGCCGGCGCCCAGTCCGTGGACGATCTCGCCTCGCTCGCCCGCCACGGCGCCAACTCGGTGCGCAACTGGGCGGTCGACGACAGCGGTTTTCTGGACCGGGCGCAGGAGCTTGGCCTGACCGTGGCCCTAGGCTTGGACGTGCAACGGGAACGGCACGGTTTCGATTACAACGACAGCGCGGCGGTCACGGATCAGTTCGAACGTCTGCGGGCCCAGGTGCTGGCGTACCGGAACCATCCGGCGCTCCTGGCCTGGATCATCGGCAATGAGCTGAACCACGACTATCGGAATCCGGCCGTCTATGACGCCGTGAACGACCTTTCGAAGATGATCCACGCGCTCGACCCCCATCACCCGACCACCACCACCACCGCCGGGATCGACCGGTCGCTTGCGCAGGTTATTCAGGCGCGGGCACCGGACCTGGACTTCCTGAGCATCCAGGTCTACGGGGGGCTGTTCGGACTGCGGGAAACTTTGGCGGATATTCGGCTGAACATGCCACTGATGGTGACCGAGTGGGGCACCATCGGCCACTGGGAAGTGCAAAAGACCCCCTGGGGGGCCCCCATCGAACCCACGAGCACCGAAAAGGCGCGCCGTTTCCGGACCGGGTACGAGCGGGTGCTGGTGCCCATGGCCGATCGGCTGATCGGCAACTACGCCTTTCTATGGGGCCAGAAGCAGGAGCGCACACCCACCTGGTACGGGCTGTTCACGGCGGACGGCCAACGTACGGAGGCGGTGGATACGCTGCAGCGCATCTGGACCGGCCAATGGCCGACAAACCGGGCGCCCCAGGTGCGCGACCTGCTGCTCGACGGCAAACGGGCGACAGACTCCGTGCGCGTGGCGGCGGGCGCGGACTATGTCGCCTCGGTGCGCGCTGTCGATCCCGACCGGGACAAGCTTGTCTACGACTGGCGGGTATTGCGGGAAAGCCGGGCCACGCAATCCGGCGGCGACCCCGAGGATGTTCCGGAGGAATTCCACTTACCGGATACGACCGGGCGGTCCGCCAAGATCACCTGGCGGGTGCCCGAGCTACCGGGGGCTTACCGACTCTATGTCTATGTGGGCGATGGCCGGGGCGCCGCCGCGCACGCCAACATCCCGTTTCTGGTCGTTGAGCCCTAATTTTCCGGAAGAACTCGATGTTGAACGCGGAGCACGAAGCCATCGCAACAAAATTGCTGGAGCGGATGAATCTCCGGCGGAAGATTGGCCAGATGACCATGGCGGAGCGCCTCTCGGTGGAGCCGGCGGATGTGCGGCGCCACGGTCTCGGTGCCGTTCTCTCCGGCGGCGGTTCCCACCCGGGCGACAACGCACCCCAAGATTGGGTGCGCATGAACGACGAGTTCTGGCAAGCGGCCGTGGAGGCCGACGACGGGCCGGGCATCCCAATCCTCTACGGCTGCGACGCTGTGCACGGCAACAACAATGTGCGGGGGGCCACCATCTTTCCGCACAACATCGGGCTCGGTGCCGCGGGCGATCCGCAACTGGTCGCAAAAATTGCGCGCATCACCGCCAGGGAAATGCTCGACAGCGGCCTGGACTGGAACTTCGCCCCGACGCTCGCGGTTGTGCAGGATTGCCGATGGGGCCGCACCTACGAGAGTTTCGGGAACGACCCGCAACGGGTCGCCTCCTTCGGACGACACTATGTGGAGGCGCTGCAGGCGGAGGGCATCATCGGCTGCGCCAAGCACTGGGTGGGGGATGGGGGTACCGGACACGGGATCGATCAGGGCGAAACCACACTGCCCTGGGAAGAGCTGGACGCGACCCATATCGCGCCCTACTACCCCGCGCTGGCGGCCAATGTCCTGACGCTGATGGTGTCTTTCAACAGTTGGAACGGAGACAAGTGCCACGGCAGCCGCTTCCTTGTCACCGAGTTGCTCAAGGGGCGGCTCGGCTTCGACGGACTCGTGCTCTCCGACTGGGATGGCGTCAATTACCTCGATGAAGACTACGGAACCGCCGTGCGCGTCTCCGTGAACGCCGGACTCGACATGTTCATGGTTCCGGAGCGGTGGCGGGAATTCATCGACGCGCTGGAAGCGCAGGTACGCCTCGGCCAAGTGAGTGGCACGCGCATCGACGACGCCGTTCGGCGCATCCTGCGCACGAAGCTGCGCTACGGGTTGTTCGACATGCCGCGGCCGGCCCGGCGACCCGGCGTGGGCACCGGCTGTACCGGCTGTGCGGAGCACAGGGATGTCGCGCGGCGCGCCGTGCGGGAATCGCTCGTGCTGCTCAAGAACGAACAGAATATCCTGCCCCTCAAGCCGGACCAGCGGATTCTCGTGGCCGGCAAGAACGCCCACGATCTCGGCCACCAATGCGGGGGCTGGACCCGTAGCTGGCAGGGCGAATCCGGCAACGACACCGTGGAGGGGACATCCATCTGGCAGGGCATGCGCGAATTGGCGCCGTATGCGCGGCTTAGCGTGCGGGGCCGGGGCGACGATGCCGATGCGGACGAGCACGAGGTCGCGGTGGTCGTCATCGGCGAAACCCCCTATGCCGAAGGCTTCGGCGATATCCGCTCCAGCGACGACATCCTGGTGCAGACGGGTTCGATGGTCAACGGCCTGATGAATCCGTTGAAGCCCTACGCGCGATCCCTGGAACTGGGCGCAATCCATCCAGAAGACCTGGCTTGCATCCGCCATATCGCCGCAAAGGGCATTCCCGTCGTGGCCGTACTCGTTTCCGGCAGGCCGCTGGTTGTCGACCGGGAACTGGCCGCATCCACGGCGTTCGTCGCCGCCTGGCTGCCGGGCAGCGAAGGACGGGGCATTGCGGAAGTGCTGCTCGGGCACAGCGCGTTCACCGGTCGGCTACCATTGCCCTGGCCGGCCGACGCCGGTTCCCCGGGCAACGAGGCCCTGTTTCCGGCGGGATACGGGTTGAGTTATACGGGCGGGTAGCGCATTCCAATCCCTATCCCACGTCGGGTTCTGTCAACCCATCGATATCATTCCCTTCGCATTGAATAAGCGGCAATTCTCATCATGCTCGCGGCCCGCCGGGCCCGGCATTCGATTTGGCCCGCATGGAGCCCAAAGGGGGTGCCCGATGCGCCCCATGGTGGAGTCGGGCGGCAACGTGCACCAAAATGAAAATTGCTTGGACAAGTGGGGTTGTACAGGGTTTGACAACGCTGTCCACTTCAACTATAAGGCCGGATGACAGCCTTGTCATTTGTCCGCGCCGCGACGAAGCTTGCAGCGTTGCGCGTTGGAAACGGGGAACTATCGATGAATAGTGGAGGGGGGCTTCGCAGCATGCCTAACAATATATTCAGGAAGTCGCCCATGGCGGCGGCGGTATCGTTGGCCTTGGCGAGCGGTATGGCTCATGGGCAGGACGGTACGTCCGAACCCGCCGCCGGGGGAGGTGTGATTGAGGAAGTCGTTGTTGTCGGCATCCGCCAGAGCCTCAAACAATCAATGGACCTCAAACGGAGCCGCGACGGCGTCGTCGACGCGATCACCGCCGAGGACATCGGTGACTTCCCCGACAGCAATCTGGCGGAATCCCTGCAACGCATCACCGGCGTTTCCATCGACCGTGAACGTGGCGAGGGCGCGCGGGTCACGGTTCGCGGATTCGGGCCCGATTTCAATCTCGTGCTGCTGAACGGCCGGCAGATGCCGACCACCAGCGGCCTCGGCCGCTCCTTCGATTTCGGCGACCTCGCCTCGGAGGGCATCGCCGCCGTCGAGGTGTACAAGAGTGGCCAGTCGAATGTCCCAACGGGGGGCATCGGCTCCACCATCAACATCCGCACCACCCGCCCCCTGGAGTCCCCCGGCATGCAGTTCACGGCCGCCGCCAGCGGCCTGTACGATACCTCCACCGAAAAGGGCAAGGACATCACCCCCGAGGTATCCGCCCTGTTCTCCAACACATTCGCGGAAGATACGGTGGGCATCGCCCTGAGCGGCGTGCGCCAGGAGCGCAACAATGGGGCCAACACCGGCCGCGTCGACGGCTGGCGAAGCTTCCCCGGCGAGGTGAACAATTGCTGGTGCGGCGTCGGCCGGTCGGAATGGGGGGGTATTCCGCCCGAAGGCGATGCCAATCAGGAGAACCGTCCCGGTTTCGACGACATTTACTCCGTACCCCAGGCCATCGCCTACGAACTGGCCGAGTACGACCGCGTGCGCACCAATGGCCAGCTCACGCTCCAGTGGCAGCCGACGGAGAGGCTGGTTGCCACCCTCGACTACACCTACTCGGAACTGGAGCTGGAACGCACCTACAGCAACCTCTCGGCCTGGTTCAACTTCGGCGGCCAGGAATCGGCTTGGACCGACGGCCCCCAGGCATCGCCCCTCGTATATACGGAAAACTCGGACGCCAGCGATTTTTCGATGGGCACGGGTCAGGATGCCTGGCGCACCCGCAACGGTTCGACCGGGTTGAACCTTATGTGGGACG
Source organism: Pseudomonadales bacterium (assembly GCA_965116165.1). GTDB lineage: Bacteria > Pseudomonadota > Gammaproteobacteria > Pseudomonadales > Azotimanducaceae > Azophilus. The sequence continues at coordinate 754,157 of OZ220484.1, forward strand.
TGACGGACCGCTTCACCCTTGAGTTCGACTATCACGACTCCACGGCCAAGCGCAAACCGGACAGCCCCTACGGCGACTCGGCGCTGCTTTCCACGGCGGCCTTTACACGGAATCGGACGACAGGCTACTTCGGCGAGGATTTGCCGGTTCTCGAATTGACGCTTGCCAACCCACTATCCCCCGACGACATGATCGTCACCGGCAGCGTATTCGAGAACAACTATTCCAGGATGGGGATCGAACAGGGGCGACTGGAGGGCAGCTTCAATTTCGACGCCGGATTTGTGGAAAGCATCGACTTCGGCGTCCAGCTTACCGAAGTGGACAATCGTTCCGCATCCTCGGTGGTGCAGCGCGATGCCTGGGGTGGGGTAACCCAACCCGGGGCGATCACCGATCTGTTGACGCCGACTTCGGCCAAAGATGCGTTCGACGAAGTGCCCGGCGGCGGCGATGCCCGGCGGCAGGTCGACTTTTTCACATTCGACATGGGGGAGGTGATCGCCAGGACCGAATCGCTTATGGCTTCCGGCGACGCGAACACCTTCATGCTGACCGATATGGGCGACTGCGGCACGGGGTTTTGCACCTCCAGCCGGTTCACCTCCGACCGGCGCACCAACGAGGAATCGGTGGCCGCCTACACCCAGTTGAACTTCGGTACCGAACTCGGCTCGGTGCCGGTCGATTTGCGCCTGGGTTTGCGCTACGAGCAGACCGACATCGTCTCCGAGGCCCTGTCGCCGGCCTATACGATGATCAACTGGGTGGCCGGCAACGAACTGACCGCCGTGCAGGGCGACCCCGAGTTCACCGAACTCGAGGGGGACTACGACATGTGGCTACCCAATGTCGATCTCAAGGTCGGGTTGACGGACAGCCTGGTGGCGCGCTTCTCGTTCAGCGAAACGATGACACGTCCCAACTATGGGGACATCCAGGGCGGCCAGACCATCGACTCGCTGGTGCGGATAGACGGCGGCACCGGCGACCGGGGCAACCCCAACCTGCTGCCATTCGAATCGACCAATTTCGACGTGTCGCTGGAGTTCTACTACGACATCGACAGTTATGTCGCGGTCGGCTACTTCCACAAGGACGTGAAGAACTTCATAGGCACCTCATCGGTGGTGGAGGAAACGTTCGGGCTGCCGCACCCGGGACTCGGGCCGCTTGCCGAGGAGGCCCGGGCGGCGACCGGCAGTTCCGATGCGGGCACCCTGTATACATGGATATTGGAAAACCGGCCAAACGCGGCGGGGGTGGATGTCGCCAACGGCATCATTTCCGGGGTTGCCGGACGCGACCCGGCTGCTCCGTTCAACCTCACCGTACCCGTCAACATCGAACAGGCCACCATGAAGGGCTGGGAGTTCGTCATCCAGCACACCTTCGGAGAGACTGGTTTCGGCGCCATACTCAATGCCACCCTGGTCGATGCCGATGTGGGGTACGACAACTTCAGCCTAGACCAGCAATTCGTGCTTACCGGATTGAGCGATTCCGCCAATATCATCGCTTTCTACGACAAGCACGATTTCAGCGTGCGGGTTGCCTGGAACTGGCGGGATGACTTCCTGTCTGGAACCGGGCAAAACAATGTCGGCGCCGGACCGCCGACCTATGTGGCGGCATACCAGCAACTCGACATCGGCGCCAGTTATTGGTTTACCGACCGCATGCAGGTCTATGTCGATATACTGAACCTGACCGACGAAACCACCCATGTCTACGGACGGGACGAGATACAGACATTGTTCGCGGCGCAAGCCGGGCCTCGCTACAATGTCGGCTTCCGGTTCAAACTCTAACAGGCATGCCGACAGGGCCGCACCCATGCGCGGCCCGCTCTCATGGCATTGAGCGGTGTCGGCTGGCGGGAGAGTGGTCGGCGGTGGCTAACTGTATTCGGTTGCAAGTTCATTCCCCGGATCCCAAGGTCTGTTGGCGATGAATCGGGCGACCCGGACGGTAGTGGTGGCGGGCGGCGGTACGGCGGGCTGGATTACCGCCAATCGGATTGCGACCGAATATCCCGGACATGAAGATGGCCCACTGCGGGTGGTCTTGGTGGAATCACCGGAAATTCCCAGCGTCGGTGTCGGGGAAGGAACCTGGCCGTCGATGCGCACGACCCTGCGGCGCATCGGCCTCTCCGAAGATGAACTGGTTCACAGGGCGGACGCCAGTTTCAAGCAGGGCACGGGTTTCTTCGGCTGGTCCGGCAACGGCCGGGACGGTGGTGGCGAACGGATTTTCGACGGCGGCGACGATTCCTACATCCATCCCTTCAGCCTGCCGGTGGAGTATGCGAACCTGAACCCCGCCCGGTATTGGTTGGAACAGGGCCAAGGCAGGCCGTTTGCCGAGTTCGTCACGCCCCAGGCAGCGGTAATCGCTCGGGGGCTCGCGCCCAAGCAGTCGACAACGCCCGAATACGCCTTCGCGGTCAACTACGGCTACCATCTCGACGCGGTCAAGTTCGCCGCGCTGCTGCATCGGCATGCCTTGAATCAAGGCGTACACTACATTGTGGGCAAGGTCCGGCGGATTGAGGCGCATCCGAACGGGGACATCGCGGCCCTGGCGCTCGAAACCGGCGAACGCATCAAGGGCGACCTGTTCGTGGATTGCACCGGCCAGCGGGCCTTGCTGATCGGTGCGCACTATGGCCAGAGATTCGTGTCCGTCAAACACCTGCTGTTCAACGACCGTGCCATCGCCGTCCAAGTGCCCCACGCCGGGCCGCACGACGCGATCGCCTCGGTGACCCGCGCGACCGCCCAATCCGCCGGATGGATCTGGGATATCGGGCTCGGCGCCCGCAGGGGCCTGGGCCATGTGCACTCCAGTGCGCACATCGACGAGGAAACGGCACAGCGGGTGCTCGACCGCCATATTCGACGGACAGCGCCGGGAATCGGTACGGATGCGCTCCCCTATCGAACCATTGCCTTCGAACCGGGCTACCGCAAGGCGTTCTGGATCAGGAACTGCGTTGCCGTGGGCCTGTCCGCGGGCTTCGTTGAGCCACTGGAAGCCTCGGCCCTCGCCCTGATCGAGCAATCGGCGGCGATGATTGCCGAACAGCTTCCCAGAGACCGGCGCATCATGGATGCGGTGGCCGCGCGCTTCAATGCGAAGATGGGCTACCACTGGGAACGAATCGTCGAATTCCTCAAACTGCACTATGCGACAAGCCGCCGCGACGACAGCGAATACTGGCGGGACAACCGAAACAAGGGTTCGTGGCCGGACGGGCTGCGCGAGAAGCTGGCGCTGTGGCGGCAACAGCCACCCTGGCATGACGATGCGCCGCGCCTCGATGAACTCTTCCCCTCGGCAAGCTATCAGTACGTACTCTACGGCATGGGCTTCAGACCCCGCTATGCGGGCGCGGACAGAATTTCGTATGGCCAAATGCAAGGGCAGGCGCACGAGGTGTCCCACAATGTGCGCGAGCGGGCCAGGCGAATGGTGCGCCATTTGCCGACGAACCGCGAACTGGTTTGCGCCATCGCGCGACGGGCGGAAGCGAGGACATAGCCGTGGCCGATTTCGCCCTGCTGAACAACATCGAGCATCGGGACATCCGGATCATTACCGATCGCGCCGCCCAATATGGCGACGATGTCATGCAGGCTCCGATCTTTCCCTTCGAGTTCCGCAACATCCAAGCGTTTTACCCGATCCTGTTTCAGCGGGCTGCGAACGGCGGCTTCTTCCCCGTGGCGCTGTTCGGTTTCCAGGAGAAGGAAAACCTCTTCCTCGACGAGGACGGCTGGCGCGCCGGTTACATCCCGGCGATGGTGCGGCGCGAGCCTTTTCTGATCGGTTTCCAGGATTCCGGAAAATCCAACGGCCCGGACCGTATTCGGGTGTTGTCGCTGGACATGCGGCATCCCCGGGTGAACACCGACAGCGGGGAAGCGTTGTTCCAACCCCTTGGCGGGCGCACGCCCTTCCTCGAAAGCGCGGCCGACCTGCTGGAGACCATCTATGCCGGTATCGAGCACGGCAAGGCTTTCATGCGCACCCTTGGCGAGCACGACCTGATCGAGGCGGTGACCCTGGAAATCGAGTTGAAGAACGGTTCCCGCAACCAATTGATCGGCTACCACTGCCTGCACGAGGAAAAGGTGCAGGCGCTGTCGGGAGGGACGCTGGGGGCATTCAATCGGGAAGGCTTTTTGGCGCCGATGTTCATGGTGCTGGCTTCCATGGCCAACATCCAGCATCTGGTGGACTTGAAAAACAAAGCACTTGATGCGGAGCGACGGGGTGACCTGGACCGCTGATCTCGCGCCGATGAAGTCGCTGGACTGCGCGAACGGCATCGTCCCGCCATCCGTTTTCGATGATGGTGTGCCGGTGCGCCTGAGCCGGCTGGTGGGCGGCTGGCCCGCCGTGCGCGCCTGCGGCCCGTCGGCGGAATCGACGGCCCGTTACTTGTCTCGCTTCTGGTCCGATGCGCCGGTGACCGTCTATGTCGGGGACGCATCCATTGACGGGCGTTTCTTTTACAACCCCGAATTCACCGGCTTCAACTTTTCCAGTGGCAAGGCAACCTTGCCGCAGATTCTGGCGAAGCTCGCCGAACCGGGGCGTGACGACCGCCTGGCGACCATCTATGTCGGCTCGACCCCCGTCGATGAATGGCTGCCGGGCTTTCGCGCCAACAACGATGTGCCATTGCCGGTGGACGACGCCCTGGCGAGTTTCTGGCTCGGCAACCGGACGCGCATTTCGGCGCATTACGACTTTCCCGACAACCTCGCCTGCGTGGTGTCCGGCGAGCGGCGTTTTACGCTGTTTCCGCCGGATCAGATCGGCAACCTGTACGTGGGCCCCCTGGACCGGACGCCTTCCGGCCAAGCCATTAGCCTGGTGGATTTCGCCGCACCCGACCTCGAGCGCTTCCCGCGGTTCGTCGAGGCCCTCCGGCATGGGCTGACCACCGTGCTCGAGCCGGGCGACGCCATTTTTATCCCCAGCCTGTGGTGGCATCACATCGAGTCGACGGCACCGTTCAACCTGTTGGTCAACTACTGGTGGTGTGCGACGCCCGCCGCCATGGGCTCGCCCTCGGATGCGCTGCTGCATGCGATACTGGCTCTAAGGCAGCTTGCTCCACGGCAGCGGGAAGCCTGCCGGAGTCTATTCAATCACTATGTCTTCGATGCGGACGAGTCGACCTGCGAGCACATTCCGGAAGCCGGCAGGGGTTGGCTGGGCCCGCTGGACGAGGTGGCGGCCAGGCGTTTGCGCGCCGAGTTGCTCAACCGGCTGAATCGCTGATCCGGCGGCGCGCAATTCCGGGAGGAATGCCTTGCAACATAGGAAGATTCACAGGGTCGTGATCGCCGGCGGCGGGACCGCGGGCTGGATGGCGGCCGCATCGCTGGCCAAGCTTCTGGGCAGGACGCTCGACATCACCCTGGTGGAATCCGACGAAATCGGTGCCGTCGGTGTCGGCGAGGCGACCATCCCGACACTCCTGACACTGCACGAACTGCTCAAGATCAAGGAGCAGGACTTCCTGCGCACGGTCCAGGGTACGTTCAAGCTGGGCATCTCCTTCGAGGGTTGGCGGGATCTGGGCGAGGACTACATCCATTCCTTCGGCTGGACGGGCCAGGACAGTTGGGCGGCGGGATTCCAGCATTTCTGGCTGAAGGGCCGGCAAATGGGCATCAGTCGAGAGTTTGGCGAATACTGCAAGGAGTGGTTGGCCGCCCGTCAAAACCGCTTCGCGGTGCTGCCCAAACAGGGCCTCAATTACGCCTACCACATCGATGCTTCCCTGTATGCCCGGTTCCTGCGCGGCCTGGCGGAGGAGCACGGGGCGAGGCGGCGGGAAGGTAGGATCGACGCAGTGGAGCAGGATCCGGGCAGCGGTTATATCACGGGCCTGCGTTTGCGGTCGGGGCCACTCGTCGAGGGGGATCTGTTCATCGACTGCACCGGTTTCCGGGGCCTACTGATCGAGCAGACCCTCAAAGCGGGCTATGAGGACTGGGGGCATTGGCTGCCCTGCGACAGCGCGGTCGCCGTGCAGACCGAATCCGTACGTGCACCCATCCCGTACACGCGATCCATTGCGCGCGAGGCGGGTTGGCAATGGCGCATACCGCTGCAACACCGGGTGGGCAACGGCGTGGTGTTCAGCTCCGCGCATTGGTCCGATGACGAGGCTGTGGCACACCTGGTTGGCAGTGTCCAAGGCCGCGCGCTTACCGAGCCAAGGGTGATCCGCTTCAAGACGGGCCAGCGGTACCGGCACTGGCACAAGAACTGCGTGGCCATGGGGCTTTCCTCCGGGTTCATCGAACCCCTTGAATCAACCAGTATCCACCTCATTCAGCGATCCATCATCCGCCTGATGCAGATGTTTCCCTACGACGGTATCCGGCAGCCGGATGTCGATGAGTTCAACAAGCAGATGCGCTTCGAGATCGACAATGTCCGGGATTTTATCGTCCTGCACTACCATGTCACCGACCGCGCGGACACAGCGTTCTGGCGCCAGTGCCGATCAATGGACATACCGGATTCGCTCCGGCACCGCATCGAGTTGTTCCGCCAGGCCGGCCGGGTGTTCAAGGTGCCGACGGAGCTGTTCGGCGAGAACTCCTGGATCCAAGTGATGTTGGGCCAAGGCCTGATGCCGGAGCAGTACCACCCCATCGTCAACATGATGAGAGACGATGAACTGACCCGGTTTCTCACCGGCATACACGGTGCCGTCGACAGCTTCGTCAGCCAGCTCCCGACGCATCAGCGCTTCATCGACCACTACTGCAGGGCGGCGCCGGGCTGAGCCGCGCGGCGCTGTTTTCGCCAGCACAATTCACCAGCAGAAACAGGAATCAATCCATGAGCGCCAACCATTCGGCGTCGGCCCGGCCGACCACGGCATTGAAGTTCTCGGAAAAGCTGGGCTACGGCCTGGGCGACGCCGCATCCAACTTCATCTTTCAGACGTTCAACGTATTCCTGTTGAACTACTACACGGATGTATTCGGGCTGGCGCCGGCGGCGGTGGGCACGATGGCCCTAGTCACCAAGATGGTCGATGCGTTCAGCGATCCGGCAATGGGCCTGGTCGCCGATCGAACCAACACGCGCTGGGGCAAGTACCGGCCCTACCTGCTGACCATGGCCATTCCCTATGGCCTTCTGGGTTATGCCATGTTCATGGGTCCAGACCTCTCGCCCAACGGCAAGCTGCTATACGCCTACATCACCTATTCGCTCATGATGCTGGCGTATACGGCGATCAATATCCCCTACTCGGCCCTTATGGGTGTGATTTCGCCCTCGTCCGACGAACGGACGAAGGTTTCCGCCTATCGTTTCGTCTGCGCCTACGGTGCCGGATGGTTGATCGTCACCTTTGTCAATCCGTTGAAAAGCGTGCTCGGCGGCGGTGACGAGGCCGAAGGATATCGGCTGACCATGATGTTGTTCGCCCTGTTTTCGATCCTGCTTTTCTGGATGACCTTCGCCACCACCAAAGAGCGCGTTCAGGCCGCGCCTCTGAAGCCGGACCTGAGGGCGGAACTGCGGGCGCTGGGCCGCAACCTGCCCTGGATCGCCCTGCTCGTCTCCGGGGTGTTCGCATTGATGCAGGTCGCGGTGCGCAGCGGGAGCCAGATCTACTATTTCAAGTACTTTGTCGGCGATGACGGGGGCCCGATGTTCTGGTTCTTCGACCAGACGTCGATCTTCATGTCGTTGGGCACCCTGTCGTTGATCCTGGGTGTGACCCTAACCCGGCCCTTGACCCGGCGTTTCGAGAAGCAACACCTGATGATCGCGCTGACCCTATTGAGCACGGCGACTTCCTGCCTGTTCTTTTTCCTATCGCCGGACCAGTTCCCGGAGATGCTCGTGCTGAATTGCCTCGGCTCACTGATTGCCGGCCCGTTGGCGCCGCTGGTGTTCGCGATGAACGCGGACTGCGCCGACTATGGCGAATGGCGGAGCGGCAGGCGCTCCACCGGGCTCATCTATTCGGGCGGGGGCTTCGCGGGAAAGCTGGGCCTGGCGGTGGGAGCGGGACTGGTCGGGTTCATCCTGGCCCAATTCGGATTCATCGCCAACCAGCCACAAACGGAAACGGCGCTGCTCGGCATCCGGTTGATGTTTACCCTGTTTCCCGCCGTGCTATCCCTGTTGGGCGCGGCGGCCATCCTGTTCTACCGGCTCGACCGGGCGCTGGTCGGCCAGATCGAAACCGAACTCGCGGAACGGCGGCGCTCCGTCAAGGCCCCGGCGGCCTAAGCCCTGTCCGTCCAAGCCAGCAGCCCGCGCCGATTGACTTTTCAGACTCCATCGAGCCAAGGCTCGCGCACTGTTCGGTGCGTGCAAATATCGAACCGCGCCACAACCGGCCACAGGGTTGACCAAACGTTCCCTGGCGGGAATCACCGCTGGTCCGAGGGACACCTCGCCAAGACCGAACAAGGGTTTACAATGGTCGGCCCTATTCCCTCACCGAAGTGCCGCCCCGCTGAGGCGGGCACCGGCAGAGCAAGCGCCGCTTGTTCAACAACATGGCAATAATTGCAATGGTCGAATACCCGAATCGCCGCCGAATCTTTCTCCTGCGCCACGCCGAGGCCGCCTACATCCACGAGGACGGCACCGTTACGAGCGATCCGACCCGAGTGGCATTGACCTCGCTGGGACGTGTGCAGGCGCGCAAACAATCGGCGGTACTGGCGAGTGTGCCTTTCGATCGAGCGGTCTGTTCCGGCCTGCCCCGCACTGTTGAGACGGCCCGGCTGATTCTGGCCGGCCGGGAAACCCCGGCATTGGAGACGCAACCGGCGCTTGAGGAGATTCGCGGCGCCGGCCGCGCCTATGGACGGGAGGACAGCGCGGCCTGGATTCGGGAGGTGGCGAATCCGTGGGCGGCGGCGGAAGACCCGGACGGCCGATTTCTAGGCGGCGAGAAGTTTTCCGACTTTGCCGCCCGTGTCACCCCGGCGTTCGACGACATCGTTGCCGCGCCGGAATGGAGCCACCTGCTGCTGGTGCTGCACGGCGCCGTCAACCGCATGATCCTCAATCATGTGCTGGGGTTGCGCTGGCAGAAGCGGGTGACCATAGAGCAGGACAACTGCTGCATCAATATTATCGATGTGGATGCGAAAAATGGCGGGGAGGTGGAGCGATACCTGATTCGGGCGGTGAATCTAACCGGCTACAACCTGAACAAATCCGATATCGTACTCACCACCATGGAGCAGGCGGCACTGCGGATTGGCGAGCTATTGGCAGCGGAGCCCGCGGATGCGGATAAAGACCCGATTTAGCACCGCGTTAATTTCGCGCCGCCGGCGGCAACATCCCGACCCCGGCGCCCTGCCTGAGCGACGCCCCCGAATGGATCGCCGCCCTCCGGCAGCTCTGCGGGTCGGAACCAACGCCTGAATAGTCAACAAGTATTCGGCCCCAAGCGAACGACCGTGCGTCGCTAGCGGAAATTGCCACAAAAACCCGATTCGTCTTGGGTTGCCGACCTTGTCAGGCTACACTGGGCGACCGATGGCCAGCGAACTCCACTATCCCTACGCGGAGCATCCCGCCCCCGGCACCACCATTGAGGTCGCCGATGGAGTACGGTGGCTCACCATGCCGATGCCCGGGTCGCTCAATCACATCAACCTCTATCTGCTCGAAGACCACGACGGCTGGTGGGTAATCGATACGGGGCTCGGTACACCGCAAACGCATCAATGGTGGCGCAAGCTGTTTCAAGGCGAAATGGGCGGAAGGCCGGTGCAGGGCGTGGTCTGCACCCACATGCACCCGGACCACACCGGTCAGGCGCTCGCCATCACCGACGAATTCCGCTGCCCCCTTTACATGACCCGCACCGAGTATTATCAGGCCCGCTCGTTCGCCGCCAGCGACGGGCGGCGCCATTCCTCCTGGCTCGGGCAGCAATTCTATAGGCGCGCCGGCATGTCCCAAGACTACCTTGACCGCCTGGAAACCCGATGGCGGCAGCGCGGCGGCGAGTCGATGGCCATGATGCCCGACCTGCCCACCGGCTATCGGCGTCTGGAACACGGCGACATGCTCAGCATCGGCCACCACAACTGGCGAGTGCTGGTGGGTTCCGGACATTCGCCGGAACACGCCTGTCTCTATTGCGATGCGCTCAAGATCATGTTTTCCGGAGACCAGATACTGCCGGTCATCACCTCCAATGTCAGTGTCTTTCCCAACGAGCCGGAAGCCAATCCGCTCAAGGCCTGGATGGAATCGCACGACCGCTTCCTCGACACCCCGGAAGACACCCTGGTGCTGCCGGCGCACAATCTGCCCTTCAAGGGCATTCGCCAACGCCTGCGCGACCTGATCGGCCACCATGAAGACCGCTTGCTGGCCATCGAGGAACATTGCGTGACACCGGCCGTCGCCAAGGATCTGCTGCCCGTGCTGTTCGCCCGGAAACTGGACGCCCGACAAATGATGATGGCGCTCGGCGAGGCCATCGCGCACATCCACTTGCTGATGCACCGCAACCGCATTGAGCGCACCCTGCACGAGGACGGCGTCTATCGTTTCCGCTCCATCGATCCGGATCTGCCGCGCCGCGCGCACCCCGATGCCCACGACCCGCCCGACGACGGACCCATGATGGTCTGATGGCCTCGGCAACGCTACGGCATCGGATCGCCGAATACACCTACCGCACCCTGCGCTGGGGACGCAACCATGTGCCCCCCGGTATGCGCACGGTTATCGGCATTCTGTTCATGATCGGTGGGATTTTCGGATTTCTACCAATACTGGGCTTTTGGATGCTGCCGCTCGGCGTGGCCTTCGTGTTACTCGACATTCCGCCCGCCCGGCGCCGTGTCGACCGATGGATGGAAACAATGCGCAGCGTCGCCAAAAGTCCCCAAAGATGAGACTTCGCGAAACCTTATCGGTACTGGCGCAAGTGCCGACCCTGCTCGCCCTGAAAAAGGAACTGCGACCTCGTCCCGCGGAGGAGAAGGATTGCCTCGCCCGGCGTGTGGAGCGCAACGCGGACCGCTTTGGCGACCGACCGGCCATCCTGTTCGAAGGCCGCTCGCTAACCTGGGCGGAATTCAACCGCCTGGCGAACCGCTATGCGCACCGTCTGAAGGCGCACGGCATCGCCAAGGGGGATGTGGTGAGCCTGTTCATGGAGAACCGCATCGAATTTCTCGCCGTCCTGACCGCCATCAACAAGATCGGCGCCGTGGCCGGGCTCATCAATACCAACCTGCGCGGTCGCCCGTTGGCGCACTGCATCGCCACAACAGCCTCCAAAGCCTGCGTGTTTGGCGAAGAACTCACCGACGCGCTCGCCGGCATGAAGGCCGGGCCAACGCCTGGGAAGGGGCAGGACTATCTATTCGTTGCCGATGCCGGAACCTCCCCCCCGCCGAACTGGGCCGCCGACCTTGGCGCCGAGAGCGACAGCGCGCCGACCCACAACCCGCCGGACAGGCTGCGGGTCGCCTTGGGCGAAACCATGGCCTACATCTTCACATCCGGCACCACCGGCCTACCCAAGGCCGCCGTCCTTTCCAATCGCCGCTACCTTGGCGCGGCGACCCTATCGCACCGGGCCGGGCTCAAGTGCACGGAGCAGGATCGCCTCTATCTCTGCCTGCCGCTCTACCACGGAACCGGCCTGATGATCGGGGCGGGCGCGGTTTTCAGTGCCGGCGCCTCGATGTTTCTACGACGCAAGTTTTCGGCAAGCAACTTCCTGAGCGAGGTGCGCGCAAACGGCACCAATTGCCTGGTTTATATCGGTGAGTTGTGCCGGTATCTCACCAATACCCCCGCCGGGCCGGGCGATGCCGACAACCCGTTGCGCAACATAATCGGCAACGGCCTGCGCCCGGATATCTGGCTGGCCTTCAAAACGCGCTTCGGCATAAAGCGAATCTGCGAGTTCTACGGAGCCAGCGAAGGCAATGTCTCCTTCGCCAACCTGTTGAACAAGGACATGACCATCGGCATGACCGCCAACGAGGTCGCCCTGGTGCGCTACGACACGGACACCGACGAAATCGTCCGCGACGCCAACGGGCGGTGCATTCCCGTGCCAGCCGGCGAACCGGGCCTGCTGCTCGGCAAGATTGGTGAAGCGGCTCTGTTCGAGGGATACACCAACGCGGAGGCAACCGAAAAGAAGGTGCTGCGCAACGCGCTGCGGGAAGGCGACGCCTGGTTCAACACCGGCGATCTGATTCGGGAAATCGATGTCGGCTACACCCTGGGGTACCCCCACTACCAATTTGTCGACCGGGTGGGCGATACGTTTCGCTGGAAGTCCGAGAATGTTTCCACCACCGAGGTGGGGGAAATCATCAATGGCCACCCGCAGGTGCAGCTCAGCAATGTCTACGGCGTCGAGGTGCCCCGTGCCGACGGGCGCGCCGGCATGGCGGCATTGACGCTGGTTCCGGGCATCGATTCCCTCGACATCGCGGACTTTTCCGCTTACGTGAACCGCGAACTCCCCGCCTACGCGCGACCCGTATTCCTCCGCATTCGCCCCGAAATCGACCTAACGGGCACGTTCAAGATGGTTAAGGGCGATCTGAAAAAAGAAGGATACGACCTTGGAGCGGTCGCCGACCCGCTCTACGTCATGAAGCCTGGCGGCACGGTTTACGAGCCACTCGATGCCGGGTTCGCCGAGCAAATCAAATCGGGCATCCTCGGGTAGCCGGGGATCACAGTTCCAGCCTCGAGGCGGGGCGACTTTCCCGACGAATCCCGGGAAGGCCGGCTCAAGCTCGGTCAGGGCCTCGTCGACAATCCGCCGGATCTTCCCGATGGGGTGGCTCTGCGGGATCCGCGACTCCAGATCCACATGGCTGAACAGTTCCGGCTGGGGGTCGTCTCGCCTCGCATGGGTCCACTCCGTAAAACGATGCGCTATTATCGCCCGGACGGCCTTTTTTCAACAGGCTGTTAGCCCGATCCCGATGCGGGAGGAAACTGCCGGACGGGCATTGTCGAGGGACGGCCGAGCGACACCGGATGTGGGCGGTTTGGGGAAAGCCCGACAGGCTGCTAGCGCAAATGCCGTGACTAAGGGATGCGGCAACAAGGCTTAAGAACCGGTGGAACCCCGCCTGTACGGGGCTCCAACCGGCGCAGGAGCACGTCAGACGCCGCGCCCCTCACTCAATAGATACACGATCACCTCCTTACTGTTGCCCAACACGCGGCGAATGGTGCGTCAACCGCACGCTGATTGCAATCGTTTATGCGGCTGGGACATCGACTTGATAATGTTCGTATCGCGGCTCGGCAATTTGCGTTATCCTTCGCAGCCCCCGCAACAACATTAGGGAGGCTTTTATGAGCATTGTGAAATATTTGTCCGCCGCACTGGCGCTGGTTTGGTTGGCTGCTTGCACCGAGCCCGCCGATATCGGCTCCGAGGTAGAGGAAGAGACACCAGCGGTCGAGACACCGGCACCAGCCCCAATGATGGACGGGGCCATGGATGCCGGGATGGAAGAGGCTGGCGATTCTGGAATGGAGGAGGCCGGTGATCCCTGGATGGTGGAGGCCGGCGACTCCGGGATGGAAGAACCGGCGGATGAGGGCGGCGAAGCCATGACCGAGGAAGGTGAGGCGGCAGACACCGGAATGGAGGCCGCGGACGATTCCGCTGTCGAATCCGGAGATGCGCAGGCAACGGACGAAGACGCTGCCGACGCGGTCGGGGAAGCTCCCGAAGCCTAAACCTTGATCGACCTCTAATCACATCGGCTGGCAGGGGCCATGTTGTCGAAGCACAGCGGCGCCCCCGCCCCCGTTTAGATTGGCAAAAACCGCCAGCCTATCCAAATCCGGGCGACCCGACTGGCCGTCGCCGCTGTACGGTTGGTACACGGTATTGATATTGCTGCTGGCGTATACGTTTTCCTTCGTTGATCGCCAGGTGCTCAACCTTTTGGTCACGCCCATTCAGGCGGATCTCGCCCTCTCCGATTTCCAAATCGGCCTATTGCAAGGTCCGGCATTCGTCATCACCTATGTGCTGATGAGTGTGCCGGTCGGTCGCCTGGTGGACCGCTTTCATCGAATACGCATCATGATCGGCGGGCTGCTCATTTGGAGCGCGGCGACCGTGGCCTGCGGGCTCTCGCGCAGCTTTTCACAATTGTTGTTTTCCAGGCTGGGGGTGGGGGCCGGCGAAGCGTCGCTGACGCCGGCGGCCTGGTCCGTATTATCGGATTCCTTTCCGCCCGAACGGTTGTCGCGTCCCATGAGCGTTTATCTCATGGGGCCGTATCTGGGTGCCGGGCTGGCCATGATGGCGGGCGCGGAAGTTCTCGATTGGAGTGGCGATGCCGGCAGCCTGTCGCTGCCGTTGGTTGGCCCCTTGGCGCCTTGGCAATTCACGCTGGTGGCGGTTGGTTTGCCCGGGGTGCTGATTGCCATACTCCTGGCCACCATACGCGAACCGGTCCGCAAGGGGCGCACCGCCTCGGCCCGGACGACACCACCCTGGGGCGCGGTCTACCGGTACGTTGTACACCATGCGCGTATCTATGGTGCCCTGCTCATTGGCGCTCCGTTCATTATCGTCGTTCTGTATGGCCTGCAGGCGTGGACACCCACCATCATGGTGCGGGTCTATGATTGGGATTTGGCGCAGGCGGGTCGCATTTATGGCGCCGTCGCACTGTTGGCCGGCTCCGGCGGTGTTCTGACCGGGCCTTGGGCGGCCCGCCAATTCGAGAAACGGGGCTATGCCGATGCGCCCTTGCGGCTGGCGGTGATATCGGCCGCGGGCGCGGCCATCGCCTTGGCGTCGCTGCCGTGGCAGCCCAACCCCTATGGCGGCCTCGCGTGCGTGGCGCTCGGTAGCTTCTTCGTAACGCTGCCACTCGCCCTGGTGGCGTCCGCCCTGCAATCGGTGACGCCAAACGAGATGCGCGGCGTGGTGGTGGGCACCTATGTGGTGACATCCAATGTCCTTGGCCTAGGATTGGGGCCGACGTTGGTGGCAGCCTGTACCGACTATCTGTTCAAGGATCCGGATGCGGTCGCGCGGTCGCTGTCGCTGGTCTGTGTCACGGTCGCACCAATTGCCATTCTGTTCGTGATGCTGGGGATGAGGGACTATGTGCGCCGAATTGGCGAACTTGCGAACGCGTCATAGCCGCTGATTGAACTCGACGAGGTTGCCGCTGGGGTCGTGCGTAAAAGCTTGCCGACAGATACCCGGAATCTCTCGCGGCTCGGAGCAATGGAATCCCGCTTGCCCAAGCCGTTCCCGCAGAGCATCCAAGTCCGTTACCCTGAATGCGAAATGCTGTTCTTTCAGCGGAGGGCCGGAATCCATTTGCATTAGATGCACCTCTTGTTCGCCGGCGCGCAGCCAGGCGCCGGGAAAGTCGAAGTCGGGACGGTCGAGCGACTCCATGCCAAGTACCTCCACATAGAAATTCTCCGCCGCCGTCACATCCTTCACGTTGATGGAAACATGGTGTATGCCTTCAAGAAACATTTTCCTTGCCCGCGTTCGAATGGCTTGGCGGTAACTCTACTCCCTCATCCACCGATTTGTCGCGCTATCCGGGTAACTTCCGGGAAATCCTGCCGGTGTGCGGACTCCGTCCCAACCTACCTCAAAGTGACCTCCTCGCTTTCAGCCGGGGCCTTCCGGTCGCGGATGGGCCCCCACATGTGTGGAAGTGCTGATATGCGGACACGGTGCTCTTCTCGGTGATGGACAGGGCCCACGAGGGCGACGAGACCCGTCGGCTTGTGATGGACTTGAGGCGCGAGCCGGTAGTTCCACCGAAGGTGAGTCGGATCGCGCCATGGGACTACGACCGGGATTTGTACAGGAGGCGCAACGAGGTTGAGCGCCTGTTCCGGCGGCTGAAGCCGTCCCGGCGGGTGTTCACGCGTTTCGACAAGCTTTATTATGGTCTCCGCCTTTTCTTCATTTGCTTCACGCTCATCGTCGATGCACTCAAATCCATACAGCATTAAGGAACCTCTGATTAATCCTGTAGAAGTGGCATCCACTTTAATAAAATCAATAGCTTATGATTAGGCCACTGCTGCTCTATCGAATTGATCAGACCTTCCTTAACAGATCCCGACCAGCTTCGGATCAAATGAGGATGCTCAGTCTAGTGGCGTGTTTTCTGGTGGGCACCGCTTCGCTTAATCCAAACGCGATTTCGGCGGAGAGCCCCAACGGGAAGCAGTTCGTTGTGGAGGAATCGGATCCTCGGATGTCGGTCCCGTTGCCGCACGCCGTGTTGGACGATGCCCGCGTGCGCGACGCTTTGCAGGGGTGGGATCCATTGGCCATGAAGCAAGCTCTGGAGGATGCGATCAATGATCTGCCTCCGGAAGTTCGAGAGCGTATGGAGCCGGTACTGATTCTATCCAGTGAGGCGGAACTCGGGGACTATGAACTTCTGGCTGAAATGCTCAAGGCTAATCCGAGCAAGGCTTGGCAGTCGATGGGAATCGAATCCGATCCGCGCCTCATCACGCCGGAAATTCTTCGGGCCGGGGCAGCCAAGGATCCGAAAGAGCGCGAGCAACTGCTTCGGGAGGCCATACCGTCCCTGCCGGAAGATTTACAGCAACGCTTGGCCAATGGCTTCGTGGTAGTGGACGAGTCAGTAATATTGGACGATCCAAGTGCGCCCTCAACAGCAAATCAGGCATCCCTAAGGGCTCCGCGTATATCCGTGGATGAGGCTTTGGTGTCCTTGTCCACTGAAATGCGAAAGAGCCTGCGGGGTTACGAGGACATTTTAGCTGACGAGAAAAAACTGTTCCGCGCACTGCGAACTATGCCAGAGGAGACTCGAGTGGCAGCTCTCAGGATGCACAGTCTGCGTTTTCCAAATCCTGGAGCAGAGGAAGCTATGGCTCAATTGAAACTCAAGGTAACCGCCGCGAGAGAGCGCGGATACTTTCTTAACGAAAACTCAATACCTCTGCCGAAAAGGCTGTTAGCGCGAATTCGTCAGGCGCGCCTGATTCGTGTTCTTGACCCTGCCCCGCCGACTGCTGGGCATATTCCGAATCCGCTTGCTCCCTTCGCCGCGTTCCAGACGATAGCGGAATATGAACAAGCTGGCGGAAATCCGCTACCGCCCATGCCCGCCCACGGTGTGCCCTTGGGAACCGAGGCCTACATTGATCCTTGGGGAATGAAAGGAATGGCTAGGGTTTTTGCCGATTCAGATTTCGGCGCCGCGCTGGCGATTACTGAAGACTCAGCGGACGAGGTGTCCTACGCCGACCCAAACCTCACGATTTTCGGCAGGGATGCGGCAGTGGAACTGACCAAGTATGGCGATGACGAATGGGCAACATCCGTGAGCGCTTTTGACGGTCGGCGTACCTTCCGCATTGATGTTGCGGCCAAGCTCGAAGGCCAGCGGCGTGATGATTTCGTGCGCTTCGCCAAGGATGCTATTGAAAACCGGTAGAATCGCTGAATCACTTCACGAGAAATCCATGCGTCCCGGAAGCCTACTAATTACCGCACTGGCGTTCTCGATGCCGGCGCTGACCATTCCACCTTCCGCATACTCCGATGAATCTCAGTATCCCCAATACAATCCCCTTGAGAACCGATGGGAGATGGGAACGCGGAAGTCCCGGCCAGCCTACAATCCCTTCGAGAATCAATGGGAAATGGCCGAACCCAACGAATCCCCCCAGTACAACCCCCTCGAGAATCGGTGGGAGATGGGAACGCGGAAGTCCCGGCCAGCCTACAACCCCTTCGAGAATCAATGGGAAATGGCCGAACCCAACGAATCCCCCCAGTACAATCCCCTCGAGAATCGATGGGAGATGGGAAGGAAGAAGGGAAGCCGATGAAACTACGATACACAGGTTATCTTCTTGCTTTGCTGGCGGCGAACCTGTTGTTCTCGGGTTGTGCCTTCATATATGGCAAATACATATGGACCAACCCGAACGGCGGGAGCGGTCACGAAGCCGGGAGCGGTCACGAAGCCAAGCAATATCTAGCGCAATGCAAACTGGAATCCATGTCCGCCGTCAAAGACAATGATGTCGGCGCGAAAGCCAAGGCAGCGGGATTGCTGTTGGGCGGGTGGATCGGTGCTTATGTCGGCAACCCAAAGGGTTGGATTGACGGACTAAGGGCGCAGTATGTCTCCCGCTGTATGGCGACTCGCGGATACAAACGAGTGCTCACTACGCAGTGACCGATACGCAGGCACACACCGGGCCGACCAAGCGCTCCGGCCGCGCCATGGGCCGTGTCCACGATATCGAAACGGGCTATCTCAATGCGTTTCGCATCGCCTTGGCGATAATCATACTGATGGGCGTACTCGCCGTGGCCGCGGCCATTCTATGGTATGCCTTCATACAACTGGCCGGCCTCGGAAGGGGTGCGCAGACCGCGGCGGACTATATTGAGGCTCCGGCCTGGGAATCGATTCGCCCCCTCGTATTGCCAACGCCGCGCAAAAAGCCGGAGCCTGATAGCGCCTTGGCGGACGAGCCGGCAACACCCACACCAAGCAGGCAGCCCGTGGATGAGCGAATCAACCGAATCGCCGAAAATCTCAACGCCCAGTTTCAACGCAATAGCGGCAATGAAAGTGGATTCACCGACCGCTACCCGCGACGTCTTTTGGAGGCATGGGTGTTTGAGGAGTCCGGGTTGCCCCCATCTTTGCTACCCGGCTATCTGGAGGCACTGCTGACCGTCTCGGAAGCCATCGGCCAAGACGAGCAAATCAACCGCATCGGGGCGCTCGACAGCCGCGCACGAGTCATCATGGGTGCGCTCGACGCATTTCACCAGGAGTTTCTCGCCCGGGCCGAGCAGGCCGCGGACCAGGCCGCATCCACCAACGCGGCGGCCGCGGCAAGCCGCTCGCAAGCCGTGGCGAGCAGCATCTACCTGGGCCTTGGCGGTCTTGGCCTACTGGTTTTGCTTGCCTTGGTCGTCGTTCTCATCCGCATCGAAGTGCATCTGCGCAACCAAACCTTCCTGCGGACACTGGTACAAACTCGGGCCGAGCAAGACATCGGCCAGCGCGACCATTAGATATAATTCCCAATCAATAGGTTGCGGGTAGCTCAATGTCGCGCCATCGCCTTGTTCAAACCTTCCTTTGCCTAGCGATCCTTGCAGCGAGCGTCCACGGCGAGCCGACCGACTGCGATTTGCGCGTTGTCGGCGAGCCGGCCGAAATGGACGGTCAACCGAGAGAGAAAACCGAAGAGGAGCTGGTTCGGCAATTGGCGATAAAATTGCGGCAGTTCGACCGATGCCTGGAGCGGGACGCAACCGGGACGTCGAATGCCGCGGCAGGCTCAGCCTCATCCGCCGACGCGGCCGAATCAGCCCAGGTTGCGGACGGTAACAAGGGTGGACAGAACCCGAATGACGGCAAGGTGTCGGTTTCGCCGAGCGCGGTGGTGTCGGCGCAGGTTGGCGAATCGCCCGGCGGCGCGGAAGGTATCGATGCGAACGACGCCAACACCGGACCAACCAACATCGAAACCGCCGCCCGACAAGGAGCCCGTCAAGACTCGGCATCGCCCAGCGCAGAGATTCTGTCAACCGACACGGCCGCGCAGAGCGACGCAAAGTCATCGCAAGGCGCATCGGCACCGGAGAGCATGGTGGAAGACGATGCCGCCCGCATGCTGAGGGAGGCGGCCGAAAAGGAATCGGACCCGTCGCGCAAGGCCGCACTATGGAAAGAATACTACAATTACGTTAAAAATCTCTGAAACCAGCAACGAGACGGACCGATCCACGATGCCCAACAAAGTCAAAGCCGACCGTCGGCAACGGTGTCGTCGAGTGAAACGAGCGCCGACCCTAGTTTGCGGCAGCCTACTCTGGATTCTGGCGGCCACGAATGCAATCGGCGCCAACATCGAACTCGGCCCGCGCATCGAACGGGAAAACCAGGTGCGGGAATCTCCTGCCGCCGGTCAATCGACAGCGGCTCGACCGACAATGGACATTCCACCCCTACGCCTTGCCATACCGGTTCTGGATCCCGGCCTGCCCGAAAACGAGGCAACCTGGGAAGACCGCGGTATCTGGCCTGAACTGCGGCGCGCCGAGGGTGTCCGCTGTGCCACGCGCATCGCCGACGCTATCCGCGCCCTCGGGCATTTCGAAGCGGTTATCGTCACCCCGGACACCTCGGCGAGCGCCGATCTGTATCTCATTGGGAAAATCACCGTCTCCAATGGCGAAGATCTCAGGATCAAATGGCGGCTGGTCGACGCCACGGGAAGAACCTGGATTCGGCCCAGAACCGCGAGGCACCGGGTACCTCCGGGGTGGCACGAAAACAACACCATCCCGCAAACCGACCCGTTCAACAGCCTGTACACCGGCATCGCCCAGGATGTCGAGAAAAGCCTCGTCGCCCAGGCCAAGCGACATGCCACCACCACCAAACGGAACAGCACACGCATCGCGCGCGGCAAGAGCCCAAGGTTAAGCGAACTGGAAAAAGTGGCCCTTACCCGCGACCTCGTTCTCGCCGGCTACTTCGCCCCGGACCGGTATGGCGACACCTTCAAGGAGTCGGGCGGCCGAATCAAGATTCAGTACATGCCAGCCATGGACGACGCGGACTGGATCCGCATCGCCAGCGTCCGCGCCCGGGACGATGCCTTCGGCGGGCGCTTGTCGGACGAGTACGCCGCCTTCGTCGAGACTATGCAAAACGCCTACGCCCTCTGGCAGCGGGATTCCTTCCCCTACGCCCGGGAACAGCGCATCCTTAGAGAGCGGGCCGCTGTACAGGGCGTACTCGGCACCCTGCTCGCGGCGGCCACGATCGCCGCCGCCGCGGATAGCGATGTGGGAACGCTGCCGACCGTCGCCGCCGGTGTCGCCAGCACCGCCCTGATCTACTCAAGCTTCCGCAACAACGATAGAAGAAAGGATCAGGTGCGGGAATTGAACGAGCTTGGCCAATCCCTACAAGCGGGATTGGCCCCGTCTGTCGTTAAATTGCGGGATACCACCGTCACGCTTCGGGGTACCGCCGTCGAGCAATTTCAGCAGTGGCGCACCCTGCTTCGCGACCTCTATGCCAATGCATCGGAAGATGTCGAGGCCGTCACCGTCGTGCCGGCGGGCGATACCGGCTAACAGCCTGTCGGACTTAGCCGTGCTGAATCTCTTAAGGTATTGATTTAAGGAAGGTCTGAACAATTCGATAGAACAGCATTGAGATGCTTGTAAACTATTGATTTTATTGGCTCGGATACCAACGGCGGAAGTCGATCAACGAGTTACCGCCATGTCTGTTTCCGCATGCAAGTGACGAGAAAAGGGCAATGAAGCGACAACCTGAACAGAGGACAAGGAAGCCGGAGCCGCGGACGGTATTAAGCACCGTCGTCAAGCGGGTGATGGCATACCGTCCACCGCCAAAGGATAAGACGAAGGTGGGATCAACTGGATAATTTCCCTAAAAAAGGCGGGCCGTCCCGTGGCGGCAATTCTCATTCTGCCCGCGGTCTGCCGCGAGCCGGGCGGGGTTGGTGTTCGATGCTGCTGCTCGTCGCCACCGCCGTCCCCGGCTTGCGGGCCGACCTGGGTTGCGAGGGCGACTGGGCAAATTCTCCCATCTGTGTCGAACATCGAGCGGCGGTGGCGGCCCGCGCGAAAGCCGAAGCGCTGCTGGAAAACCTACCCGAGACCGCGATGCCGCCCTGGAACCCGGAAGAAGTCGCAACCGCCCAAGCCCTGTATGAAGAAGGCTTGGAACTTTATCGGGACGAGTACTTTGGCGATGCGACCGCTCAATTCAATGCCGCCATCGAACAATTGGCAACCATCGAAGCGGGGTGGCGGGAGTTGGTGGCGCAACGCCTTGCGCAAGCCAATGCGTCGCTTGCCGCCGGAGACTTCGATGCCGCCGTCGCACAATTCGATGGCGTGCTGAACTTGCTGCCAGGTTCGGAGGAGGCCGCGGCCGGCTTGTCCAAGGCAAATCGGGGCATACTGGCGCGCAATGCCATCGCCCAAGCCAATCAATCGCTGGCGAGAGGCAATATCGATGCGGCGGAACGTCACCTTGAAGCCGTGCCCGCGCACCTGCTGACCGACCGCGTCGCCGAGGTGCGCCGCCAGATCGACCAGGCGCGGCGGCGGAACAGCCTGAACCGCAGCATGACCCGGGGATTTCAGCATCTCGACCGCGACGCATGGAGCGACGCCGAAGCCGCCTTCACCGAGGCGCTGCGGACCGATCCGGCATCGGTTGCGGCCAAGGATGCGCTGGAGGATGTGCGACGTCGCCGAACCAACGCCGAAGCCGCCAAGCTTCGCGATCAACTCAGGGTGCATGTGGAAGCCGAGGATTGGGTGCCGGCGCGCACGGTTTTGCGGAAGCTGCGGGAACTCGACCCCAACAGCGCCGCCATTGACAGCGAGCTGGCGCACATCCGCCACCTCGTCGATGTCGAGGCGGGCATTGAAGACCTCCTGAGCGAGCCCCGGCATCTTTCGACAAAGGGCGTCCGAGACCGGGCGAAGGCGTTGGTCGACGCAACGACCGACCCGGCAATCTACGGCGCGAAAATCATCGAAAAACGGAATCGGCTGCAACAGGCATTGACCACCTGGACGACGCCGATAGCAATTACCGTGCGTTCGGACAACCGGACGGAAGTGCGCATCCGACCCGGTCGCGCATTGGGAAAATTCAGGGAACGCCGAATCGAGGTGCTTCCCGGCGACTATGTCCTAAGCGGCCGCCGGGTCGGCTACCGGGAAGTATCCCTACGGGTCGCCATACCGCCCGGCAGCGAGGCGCGGACCGTTCGGATCGTTTGCAATGAGCGCTTCTGAACCGACCGAAGCCGCTTCGCCCACTATGGACCGTCCCGACGCCAACCTGCACACCTTCATCAAGCGGCGCAGACGACGACGCACGGCCGGGATCCTGTTGGTGATGGCGCTGGCCGCGGTGCCGATCGCCGTTTTGCTTTCCGCCCGCGCCTTCGATCTTTCCATCGCGCCCGCGAAAGCCGCGGCGATGGCCTCCTGGAAACGATCCGAGGGGTATTTGCTCGGCATCGGCTCCCGGATATTGCTGTTTTCCGAGCAGGGCACC
The DNA here is from genome assembly GCA_965116165.1 of Pseudomonadales bacterium. Lineage (GTDB taxonomy): Bacteria > Pseudomonadota > Gammaproteobacteria > Pseudomonadales > Azotimanducaceae > Azophilus. Next base: position 777,307 of record OZ220484.1, read on the forward strand.
ATCACCATTGAGGCCAAGGGCTTCGAACCCTACAGGCGGGACATCGACAAATCCAGCGAACGCCGGCAAATCGAGGCAATACTGCAAGCGCTTCCCGGCATGGCCGTGATTACAGTCGCTTCGCCAAGCGATTTCAGTTTATTCGTGGATGACGTCCCACGCGGAACCGCCTCCCAAACCAAGGTCAAATTGGATCGGGGCCCACATTCCGTGCGCATCGACGGAGCCAACATCAAACCCATCCAAGCCGACATCGACATCGAGGGCTACGATGAAATCCAGTATTTCAAGTTTGAAACCGAGCCGGCCAACAGTGCCTTCGCCATCAGGACCGCGCCGCCCGACGCGCTGATCTTCCTCGACGGCAACGAAATCGGGCGCGGGGCCTATGACGGATTTGTCGCCCCGGGGGAGCATGAAATCACCGTCGAGCGCGAGGGCTACCACGGCCGGCAACTGCGCTTTGCCGCCGAGCCGGACAAGAACACCGATCTGGGCCTGATCGAATTGTCGCCCCAGCCCGCGACCCTGTCCGTCGCCTCCACGCCCAGTGGTGCCGCCGTTCTCGTGGACGGCCAATTCAGGGGCACCACGCCGGTCGAGATGTCCGTGCCGCCGCTGCGGACACACCGCCTGGTAATCCGCAAAACAGGCTACGAACCGCTGACAACCCGCATCAAGCCCAGGCCCGGGGAGTCGATTGATCGTACCTTTCGGCTGGGCAGCCATACCTTTGAGGCCAGGGTGACCACCAACCTCGAAGCCCGGGTAACCGTCAACGGCGTTGCGAAAGGATTTACGCCGGCGAAGGTCACCGTCCGCGAGGGCGACCGCATTGCGGTATCCCGGGACGGCTATCAAACGCAAAGCGTCGTGGTCGATCCGGTGGGCGGTGCCGAGCGATCCTATGCGTTTACGATGATGCGCCCCAAAGAATTCGCCTTCCATCAGGCACCGCTGCAGACGACCCCGGCCAACGGCATCATCCTGCGAAAATTTCCGCCCGCGCGGTTCCGTATTCCATCGGCGCAGGACGGCACCGCCACCATCGAGAAACAACTGACCCGCCCCTTCTATATCGGCGTGCGCGAAGTCACCTATCGGGATTATCTCGCTTTCGACGCGCAAACGATTCCGAGGGGGCTTTCCGAACAACATCCGGTAACAAACCTAACCTGGAGCGAGGCGGCGCGCTTCTGCAACTGGTTAAGCGAGCAATCCGGCCTGGCGCCGGCATACGAATTCGACGACGCCGGCGAACCAAAGCGTGTTCTGACCCGCTCCCTTGGGTATCGATTGCCCACGGAGGCGGAATGGGAAGCGGTGTCCGGTTTCGATTTCGCCCGTGGGCGCGCGGTCGGCCCCTATCCCTGGGGCGAGAGCCCGCAAATACCCCGGGCGTATGCCAACCTGGCGGGACGGGAAGCGGATGCGGCGGGCCCGGGCAACTTTCTATTCGACCATGTGGACAATCATGCGGTTACCGCGCCCGTTGGTTCCTATGCCGCCAATTTCAATGGCCTCTTCGATCTCGCGGGCAATGTCGCCGAGTGGGTGTCGGACTACCACGCTCCCCTACCCACCCTTGGCGGCGAACCCCTGGTGGATCCCCTCGGACCCCCAACGGGCCTTGATCATCTGATCAAGGGCTCGAGTTTTCGATCCCACACATTGCCCGAACTGGCCATCGAAAGCCGCACCCTGGTAGCTGGCCGAAGCGACGCCGTGGGCTTTCGCGTCGCCCGGTGGATATACTGATGCGCCGCCCGCTTGCCTATCTGGCGCTTGCCCTGTTGGGCGCGGCCGTGTCGGCTCCCGCCACCGCGAAAGACGAGGATTCGTCCGCGAATACGCAATCCACACCGATGGGAACAAAACCGAAGCGGGCGGATTCGGCGGAAAAAAGCGGATACGCTCCAATTCCGGTTGCCGGCCATACCGACACAAAGTCGAAACAGGTGGGTTCAGCAAAAAAACAACCATTGGAGAAAGACGGCGACGCGGTCGGCTCGCGGACTTTTGGGGTGGATTCAGCGGCAAAACAACCCGCGCAAGACGAGGCTGCGGACATCGAGCCGCTCGCACCCATCGAAACGAAAAACCGGATCCAGGTGAACGCCGATGTCAGCCTTCCGCAAGATATTTGACGTCTCCTCCGGCATGGCGCGATCCGCCGGGAACAACCCATCCCGTTACCAAGGGCCGCAATACCGCCTTAAACGCACTCTATCGGAGGCGGGCATGGTGCGGCAGGCCCAAGATCCATTGGATTGCGAACCCGGCGTTTGGCTCCCCGCAGTGGCCTTGGGCGCGAACGCGGGTGCCAACCCGGAGACCGCGGCAATCCACTCGTTCAGTCGGTGTCATCCCCCACCAAAGAGGCTTGAATGAAGGAAGAAGGCAAATCCCGCTCACTGCGTAGGCGCCTGGCCGCCGCTTCGGCCAACAACAGCATCCTGTTCGATGTTGTCGGGCTCCTGCTCAGCATTCTAATCGTCCACACGCTCTATGTTCTCCACATCGACCCATTGGCCGGCGACGCCATGCGCGTCGCCAACGCCGGCGGCACCGTGCCGGAGCGCACCCTGGCGGTGATTCTCAAGGATATTGAACAGGAAATCTGCATCGTGCTCGGCCTGTGGAGCGTCTGGCTGCTGGCGTTGCGCTACCGGCTCTTCGAAAACGAGGGCTACCTGCTGGAGGTGAACTTCCTTGGCCTTGATCGGATCACATCATTCAGCGAACCCATGCTGGAGGGATTGCAGCGAACCATCGCCGAAGCCGAAGCCAAGGTACCCGGTTCTCTATTGTTGCGAAGCGCCGGGTTGGCACTCGACCGCATCCGGCTAAACGGCGCCTTCCACGAGGCCAACGAGGTGGCCGCCGAAGCCTGCGATTTGCATCTGGAGCTGCTGCACGCCCGACTCGCCATCAACCGCTATGTTCTTTGGGCCATTCCCTCGGTCGGTTTCCTCGGCACCGTGCGCGGCATCGGCGAGGCGCTAACCAAGGCCGGCGAAGCCATGGCGGGAGACATTTCCGGGGTGGCGGCGAGCCTCGGCATCGCCTTTAACTCCACTTTCGTGGCGCTGTTTGTCAGCCTGGTGTTGATGTTGATTTCCAGTGTGCTGCAGGGGCGGGAGGAGCGCCTGGCCGCCAACTGCAAACACTTCGTCGCATCGCGACTGATTGCCGGGTTGAGCGCTCTCGCCAAAACCTCGGAGCCGACCGGCAACACCCCGGCCCATCAAGATGCCCACGCCAAGAGCACACAAGCCTGACTTCCCCGCGTGACCAACAAACTACAGACCGACCACCCGATCAGGCCCGAATGCACCCTGTTCTCCGGCAGTGGGTGGCGTCTCAGTTTGAGCCGACGATGTTTCGGGAACCGCGCAAATCGACGGTTCTGGCGGATCCGGATTGCAAACTGCGACACTACCCGGCGGCGGCTCAGTTTGACCTTTCAACCCATGGCAAGCCCATCACCAAGGGTGGTCGATTTTGACCTCTCAACCCGTGGCAAGCCCTGTCAAAAAGGGTGTTCGGTGACCTTGGTTTGTAGATGAGGCGCCCCACCAGCCAACGAGCGAGCCCGGGGTTTGGGCTCGCTTTTCTCGATGTGCTCTGCTGCGGGCTCGGCTCGGCGGTGTTGCTCCTGTTGATTGTGAAACACGGCCCGGCCGAGGCGGACACCATTGACCAAGCCTATCTTGAAGCCGAATCACGTCGCATCGAAGAGCGGATTGCCGCCGAGGAATCCCGGCGCGACGGGCTGCTGAAACGCCTGACCGATCAGGAACGGGCGCTGGCGCGTGATACAGCGGCGCTGCAAAGCCTCTCGGACCAGGAATCCATGAATGCGATGCGCTTCGCCGGCCTGCTCAGGCAATTGCGCTCGGAACGCGCCAAGCTCAAGGAAAACAGCGGCCGCCTTCGGGCGTTGCAGGCGTCCCTTGAAAACAGCGCACCCGAACCGGTGGAGACCGAACCGGAGCCCTACGGCCGGCAGCTTACCGGCATCAACATCGAGGAAGATCGCGTCGCCATATTTCTGGATCGATCGGCCAGCATGCTGCACCCCTCGCTGGTTGAAATCGTGCGGCTGCGCGTCTCGTCCCCAGCACTGAAACACAATGCCGAGAAGTGGGTGGCCGCCCGCGAGGCGGTGCGCTGGGCGTACCGCCAGTTGCCCGAGGGAAAGCGGTTTCAGTTCTTTTCCTACGCGGCGGATTTGCGGGATCTAGCGGGTAACAGGCCACAACCCCAACAACGCATCGGCTGGCAAATCAAGGGCGAGGCGGGTGCGGACAGGCGGGCAATCGATGCGGCACTGGCACGCATTACGCCCGACGGACCAACCAACCTCAAACAAGTCTTCGAGGCGGCGGCGCGGCTGATTCCAAAACCCCGGCAGGTGCTGATTTTGACGGACGGCTATCCAACCATGCCCGGCACCAGGCGCCTCGGCAGACCCGGGGGATGCCCCTCGTCAAGAAGAGGCGGAACGCCGATACTGTCGCCCAAGTGTCGCCAAGACATTTTTATGGATGCGGTCGAAGTGGTGGGCAATCGCCTGACCGAGGTGCCCATCGACGTGATCCTCTACCCGCTCGAGGGCGATGCCCATGCCGTGCACGGCTATTGGTTGTTAAGCGCATTGAGCGGCGGACGCATGCTCACACCAGCCAAGGGATGGCTCGTGCAATGAGCCGCCACCCGAGCCGGCCCGACCGAGGACTGTCGCATCATTCGCACCCTACGCACCTCGTCGTCGTGCCATGAGCCGCCACCCGAACCGGCCCGGCCGAGGGTAGCTCGATGAGGCGTATCCCGGTATTTGCCATCAACAGAAACCGTGCGGAAGACCGCGAAACGTCTGTCAGTTTCCTGGACGTGATCGCCTGCGCCTTCGGCGCAATCGTGCTGTTGGTGCTCATTCTGCCAATCGGCGAGTTGGCCGAGGAGAAACCCCTTGCGCCGGCCGCCGATTACGGCCGTTCGCTCATGGCATTGGCGAGCCTGCGCGAAGAACTGGCGACCTTGGAACTGCAAATCGCTGAAAACAAAGACCTGGCAGCGGTTCTCAGCGGCAATTTGATCAGCGCCCGGGAAAAGGCAAGCCACCTGCAAAAGCTGATCGACAAAACGCGCAACGAAGCCGGACAAGTGCGCGAGCGCAGCGCCGCCGTCGCCGCGGGCCAACGGATTCTTGAGCAACCGCCGCCACCGACCGAGGAGGATCGGCAGGAGCCCATGATTCTCAATTCGGAGCTGGCGGGCATTCCCGTGGATTCCGAATACATCGCCTTTGTGGTCGATACGTCCGGCAGCATGCGGGTGATTTGGGATTCCGTGATCGCCGAAATCACCAATGTGCTATCCCTGTATCCCCAGGTGCGGGGTTTCCAGATCATGAACGACCAGGGTCACTACCTGTTCGGTGGCAACCGACGCTGGATACCCGACAATACAGAAAACCGCCGCCGCGCCCTGGACCGGATGCAAAGCTGGCTTTGGATGCCCTACTCCGCGAGCAACCCCGCGCCCGGCATCGCCACCGCGGTGCGCGACCTCTATGACAAAAACAACAAGATGGCGATCTTCGTATTCGGCGACGACTACGCGGGCACCGATTTCGATGCCTTCCTCAACCGCGTGGACCGCTCCGTCGCCTCGGCCCGCACGACCGACGGCAGCTTTCGCATTCACGCCATCGGCTTCTCCAACGAAGGGGTCTCCGAATCGCCCCTGGGCTTCGGTGTGCTGATGCGCGAACTCACCCGCCGCCATGCCGGGGCCTTCCTGGCCTTGCCGGAACAATACCCGCCGCCGCGCGTCGCGCTTCGCCGAGGCGGGCGGAGCATCAGGCGGGATTGACCGCGGCATCAAACTTAGGCCGCGCCGCCGTATTTCCTGAGTTCCGCCCGGCCAACCACTAGGTGATGCACTTCGTCCGGCCCATCGGCGAGACGCAGGGTGCGCTGCCCGGTATACATGCCGGCCAGCGGTGTCCATTGGGAAACACCGGCGGCACCGTGAATTTGAATGGCCTGATCGATTATCTGGCAGACGCGCTCCGGCACCATGGCCTTCGCCATATGCACCCAAATGCGCGCTTCCTGGTTGCCGAGCACATCCATCGCCCTGGCGGCCTGCAAGACCATCAGACGCATGGCCTCAATCTCGATGCGCGCCCGGGAAATCACCTCGATGTTCTTGCCGAGCTGGGCGATGGGCCTGCCAAACGCCTCACGGTTCAAGCCCCGCCGCACCATCAAATCGAGCGCCTTTTCCGCCTGGCCGATGGAACGCATACAATGATGAATGCGCCCGGGCCCCAGGCGCACCTGCGAGATTTCAAAACCCCGCCCTTCGCCGAGCAGAATGTTCTCTTCGGGTACGCGCACATTGTCGAAAACGATGTGCATATGGCCGTGCGGCGCGTCGTCGTGGCCGAATACCTCCATGCCTTCCAAAATCTTCACACCGGGGGCGTCCGTGGGCACGAGAATTTGCGACTGCTGCCGGTGGGGGGCCGCGTCGGGGCTGGTTTTCACCATGCAGATCATGATCTTGCAGCGTGGGTCGCCAGCGCCGGAAATGTAGAATTTTTCGCCGTTGATGACCCATTCGCCGTTTTCCAACACCGCCCGCGTGCCGATATTCTTGGCATCCGAGGAAGCGAGATTGGGCTCCGTCATGGCGTAGGCGGAGCGAATTTCACCGTTCAGCAGAGGCTCTAGCCACTCCTTCTTCTGAGCCGCCGTACCAACCCGCTCCAAGACCTCCATATTGCCGGTATCGGGGGCGCTACAGTTGAGGGATTCGGACGCGAGTGGGTTTTTTCCCAGCTCGGCGGCGATGTAGGCGTAGTCCAAATTGCTCAGACCCTCGCCGGTATCGGCATCCGGCAGGAAAAAATTCCAAAGGCCGGCTTCCTTGGCTTTGTTCTTGGCGCCATCCAACAGCTCCAATTGGCCCGGTGCCCAGCTCCAACGGTCCGCGCGGTCCTCGCCAAGGCGATAGAATTCCTCGACGATGGGATCGACATTCTCGGCGATGTGTTTCTTAACGGCGTCCAAAAGCGGCTTTGCCTCTTCGGACATGGTGAAGTTGTACAGGTCGGCATTCAGGCCATTATCGACTGACATGGATTCTCCCATTCGGATGAGTGATTGCGAATCGGTGCATTCTAGCGGACAGGGCAATCAAAAAGCTCGACAGACTGCTAGGCAACATCCGGCCGGTACTTCAACATCGCGCGCGAGCCCTCGGCAAGCCCATTGCGGAAGCGCGGCCCCCACTTCGACCACTCATCGGCGTACTTGTCGCCCATGACGCCGAGCACCTGCTCCCAGACGGCCTCGTTGGTCTCGATGCTGGCCGTCGTCTCCACCATCGGCAGGGTTCGATAGCGTTCGTTTGCGCGCCGCCAATTGCCCATATCGCCAACCCAAATCCGCGCCCGCCCGAGCCCGCGACGGATGGCCTCGGTTCGCCATGCATCGCTCCGCGTCACCACATACATGGATCCCTCGTGCAGGGCGAACCAAATCTCCGCCTGGCAGCGACTCTCCCCGCCGTCGCTCCTAAGCGGCGTCAGGTAGATCAGCGGCGATTCCGTCATGGCCGTATGCAGGGCGTCGCCGCCTCGCGCAAAAGGTGCCAGGGCAACGGCGGCAACGCCAGTGCCCAGAAGGGTGCGTCGAGTGATCATGTCATGCTCCTTGCAATATTGTCAGTTCTTGAACGTCGGGTTATCCATTTTACGAGCCAAGGTGCCATCTGTCTCGATGATGCGGATTGCCGCTGCACTCATCGGCGCATTCCTCTTATCGGTACGAACAACGCCACTGCCGCAATGATGCCAATTGCCACTATCCTCATTGTTGAGAATCTACACCCTAAAGAACCTCTGATTAATTCTGTGGTCGCGGTATCCGAATTAATAAAATCAATAGCTTACGAGTAGCCTGATGCTGCTTTATCGATTTGTTCAGACCTTCCCTAAGCTGGATCAGGAGACATTGAGAGCGGCAATGCGCTCGCCCGCTACGCGCGTCCACCGCTTGGGGCCCTCAACGTGCAGCGAGTTGCCCCGAGAATCCACGGCGACGGTGACCGGCATATCCCGCACCTCGAATTCGCGGATGGCCTCCATGCCGAGTTCCGGGAAGGCCAGAAGGCGGGAATCTGTAATAGCTCGGGAAATCAGGTAGGCGGCACCGCCAACGGCGATGAGCGATGTCGCGCCGTGCTCGCGGATTGCCGCAATGGCTTCCGGGCCCCGTTCCGCCTTGCCGATCATGCCCAAAAGCCCCGTGCGTTCCAGCATGGCGCGCGTGAACTTATCCATACGGGTGGCTGTCGTTGGGCCGGCTGGTCCCACCACCTCGTCGCGCACCGGATCCACCGGACCGACGTAATAGATAAAACGGCCCGTGAAATCCACGGGCAACGGCTCGTCCCGCTCCAATAGATCAACGATCTTCTTGTGCGCCGCATCGCGACCGGTCAGCACCTTCCCGGACAGCAACAGGGTGTCGCCGGAGCGCCAATCGAGCATGGCCTCCCGCGTCAACGTATCCAGATCGACACGAATCGCGCCGTCCAACTCGAAATCGATGTCGGGCCAATCGGCCAGGTCCGGCGGCTCGAACCGCGCCGGACCATTGCCATCAAGCCCGAAGTGGATGTGCCGCGTGGCGGTGCAGTTCGGAATCACCGCAACGGGCTTGTTGGCCGCATGGGTAGGGTACTCCCTCACCTTGACATCCAGAACGGTCGTCAATCCGCCCAGCCCCTGGGCACCGATGCCGAGCGCGTTAACCTTGTCAAACAACTCCAGACGCAATTCCTCCGCCCGGTTGGCGGCACCGCGCGCGCGCAGGGCGTGGATGTCGATCGGTTCCATCGTGGCTTCCTTGGCGAGCAGCATGGCCTTTTCCGGCGTACCGCCAATGCCGATGCCCAGAATACCGGGCGGACACCAGCCCGCGCCCATTTCCGGCACCACCGACAAAACCCAATCCGCCACCGAATCGCTAGGGTTCAACACCGCGAATTTGGCCTTCGCCTCGCTGCCGCCGCCCTTTGCCGCCACCTCGACCCCGAGCCCGTCACCGGGCACCAGCCTGGTGTGGATGACCGCGGGCGTATTGTCGCCGGTGTTGGCGCGGGCACCGTCCGGATCCGCGAGCACGGAACCGCGCAACGGGTTGTCCGGGTACGTGAAGCCCTGCCGCACGCCCTCGTTGACCATCTCTTCGACGCTCAGGTCGCCCTCCCAGCGCAGGTCCATGCCCACCTCCAGGAAAATAATGACGATGCCGGTATCCTGGCAAATGGGTCGCTTGCCGAGGGCGCACAGGCGCGAGTTGACAAGCACCTGTTGCAAGGCCGCCCGGGCCGCCGACGACGCCTCCTGCTCGTAGGCTTCGGCCATGGCGCGGATAAAGTCGGGGGGGTGGTAATAGGAGATGTATTGGAGGGCGTCCGCCACGCTCTGTATCAGATCGTCCTGCTTGATAACGGCCATGAGTGCCTTCGACCTTGGGTTTTGCGGCATGATACTCTAATGTTCCGTTGTGCATACCGGACCCTAACCCGACCTATTCATGAATAAACTATTGCGGCCGTCAACAGCGGCGAAATCACCGGGCATGCTCCCCCCGCATGCTCAGCGTACCGTCAAGCGCGCCTGCTCCACGCACCCAGTACTTTCACTATTCTGCCGGCCTCGCCACGTTCATTCATGAATAGGTCGGGCTAAAATCCGCGATAAGATAGTGGAACGATCATCCGAGCATTGGTGGGAAACCGATTTTCGGGCGTCGCCACGCTTAGCGGGAATTGCCGTGTTTAAGACTAGGGAACCTCTGATTAATCCTGTAGCCGTGATATTCGGTTTAATAAAATCAATAGGTCACGAGTAGTTCAATGTTGCTCTATCGAATTGTTCAGATCTTCCCCAAGAAAACCCTGTACCGCATAGGATCAAGAATTTTCGCCGGCGCCGCTGTCTTGTTGCCGCTCCTGGGTGGATGCGCCAAACCCGACAGCCCCCAACAGTTCGCCGAGCGACATCTGATCGTCGATACGCACATCGACCTGCCCTATCGGCTGTATAGGAATTGGGAGGATGTCGGCCAGGCGACGGACTCCGGCGACTTCGACCACCCGCGCGCCCAGGCCGGCGGGCTCGATGCGCCCTTTATGTCGATCTACATTCCCCCCTCTGTCGATGCCGCCGGCCAAGCGGTCGAGCATGCCGACGAACTCATCGACCTCGTCGAAAAAATCGCCGCCGACGCGCCGGATAAATTCGCCATCGCCACCTGCACCGAAGACATTGCCCGTATCCGTGCGAGCGGGCGCGTGGCGCTGCCCATGGGCATGGAAAACGGCGCTCCCATCGCCGGCGACTTCGGCAACCTGCATCACTTCCGCGACCGGGGCATCCGCTATGTGACCCTGGCCCATTCCCGCACCAACCACATCTCCGATTCCTCCTACGACGATTTCGAGCGCTGGCAGGGGCTGTCGCCATTCGGCAAGACGCTGGTGCCGGAAATGAATCGCCAGGGGGTAATGATCGACGTTTCCCACATCACCGACCGGGCCTTCTGGCAGGTTCTCGAATTGACGGAGACCCCGGTACTGGCAACCCACTCGTCGCTGCGGCACTTCACCCCCGGCTTTCATCGCAACATGAGCGACGAGATGGTGACGGCTCTCGGCAGGGCGGGAGGTGTTGTGCAAATCAACTTCGGCAGCGCTTTCCTGACGCGCGCGGCCCAGGATTACCGGACGGCGGCCAACAAGGCGGCACTTGCCTACGCCTTCGGCAATCAACTCGAAGAGGACGACCCCCGTATCGCCGATTTTCTGGACGGCTACCGCCAAGACCATCCCTACCCCTACGCGACCCTGGACGATGTGCTTGACCACATCGACCGCGCCGTCGCCCTGGCCGGCATCGATGCCGTGGGCCTGGGTTCCGACTACGATGGTGTTGGCGATTCCCTGCCCGTTGGCCTCAAGGACGCTTCCACCTACCCCAACCTGATCGCGGGCTTGCTGGAGCGGGGCTATTCGGCATCCGCTATCGAGAAGATTCTGGGCGGCAACACCATGCGGGTTTGGCGCGCCGCGGAAGCGTTCGCGGCACAGCATGGCAATGAGCCGGTTTGCCGGGTCTGAGCGATTTCCCCGCGGTTTCGAGATACGAGATATAATTTTCACATCGACTTGAATCGGCTGGCAAACAATGTTCGAGGCGCTGCAAACCAACCCCCAACCGCCCCGCAACCTGATGCTCGGCATCGCTTTCGGCCAGGGCATAGCGCTCTTTCTTCTATGGCGGGCACTGGAAAGCGAAGTCTGGCCGAGCCAAACGCCCGTCATCAACTTCCCGTTGTGGACCCTGGCGCTCGTCGGGCCAACGATGCTGCTGCTTTGTCTCGACAAGCAAAGCCTGTCGCGGAGCCTCAGGGCCGTGGGGCTTTTCTCCGCGATCATGGCGTTGCTCGCCGCGCACGTCGGCTGGCAAGCCTCGCCCCACGGAGAATTTCCAATCCAGTTCCTGCTCTTCGTTTACGTTCTCACCGCGCTCATCGCCTGTTTCAAGGGATTGATGTATTGCCAGCAATGGATCGGCAAATCCCCGACCAGCTACGCGGCACTGTTCACCTACTCCTGGCGTAATTTCCTAGTGGCCGCGCTCGCCGCGGCGCTTACCGGCGGCGTTGCCCTGATCCTGTTTCTTTGGGGCGCCCTGTTTTCCGTTATCGACATCAGCTTCTTCAGCGATTTGTTCAGCAACGATTGGTTTCTATTTCCCGTGCTGGCGTTTGCCTTCGGAACCGGGGTTCTGATCTTTCGGCGGCTGATCAAGGTCATCGACGGCATCACGAGCCTGCTTGAGGGATTGATGCGGCTCCTACTGCCCCTGGTCGCCTCGGTGCTGGTGATCTTTCTGGGCGCGTTGCCGTTCACCGGGCTGACGCCCCTTTGGGAAACCGGCAGCGGCACGGCCCTACTGTTGTGTTTGAACGCCTTTGCCCTGTTCTTCGTCAACGCCGTTTACCAAACGGGTCGCGCCCTGCCCTATCCGTCCTGGGTGCATCTTGGACTATCCGCCGCCATCGCACTGCTGCCCATCGTATCCGTCCTGGCGCTCTACGGGCTGTATCTGCGCGTCGATGAGTACGGATGGACCGTGCTGCGCTGCTGGGCCTTTGCGGTATTCACGATATTGGTGCTTTTCTCCGCCGGATACACTTGGTGCATCGTCCGCTGGCGGTCGGCGTGGCCGAGGCACCTCGGCCGGGTGAACATCCTGATGGGATGGCTCGTGCTCGCGACCATGATTTTGGTCAATAGCCCCGTGCTCGACTTCCGATCAATTTCACTGGCGAGCCAAATGCAGCGGGTCGAGGCGGGCGAGGTCGATCTTCGCGATTTCGATTACCACTACGCGAGGCATCAACTCGCCCGACCAGGCTATCGGCAGATGCAGGCGCTTATCGCGGAGCATGAAAACTCCGACCCCGGGTTGGTGGAAATCATTCGCAAGGCCGAAAGCCACGGGCGGAGCGACAAGACATTCGACATGCTTTGGGCCAACCTGACCTATCGGCCCGAGCCCTATCGACCACCCCCCGGACTCTACGACGCCGCCAGCGAAACCACGTTCGGCATAGCCCCCGACCAGTATCGCGAACCGCTCATGGTCCGCGTTGACCTAAACGACGACGGCGACTTCGAATATGTGCTCCTCGCAAAGTACAACTACCACAACGATCACAACGAATTCGTGGATGCCGTGCTGATTTTTCGCAACGAGGGCACCTGGAGCACGATGTCCCTGTTCGCCAGCCAAGATATTCCCAAGGGTGCCGACCTCAACGACATGCTGCGCGACGGTGAGATAACAGTGGCGCCACCCCGCTTCAACAACCTGAAGCTGGGTGACATTCTATTCCGCCAAATCTACTGAGCCACACTGTCCGGCGTACTTTGCGCAACCCATTCGGCAACCACGGCCAGAAAATCAGCGCCGTATTTGTCGAGTTTCGCCTGGCCAACACCATGCACCGCCAACATCTCCTCAAGGGAGGTCGGCCGCAGGCGCACTATCTCCCTGAGGGTCGCGTCATGAAAAATGACATAGGCCGGAACGTCGGCCTCCCTGGCCAAACGGGCCCGGCATTCCCGCAGGGCATCCCATAACGGCCGATCCTTTGGCGGTGGTTCGTAGGATGCCTTGCGGGTCACCTTTTTTGCCTGACGCCTGGCGGACAGATCCTCGCGCAACTGCACCTCCTGCTCGCCGCGCAAGACGGCCCGCGATTTGCCCGTGAGCCGGAGCGCGCCGAAGCGTTGCACCTCCGAGCGCAGATAGCCCCCCACCATGAGTTGCCGCAGAATCGACCGCCATTCGGTGGCGGACCGATCTTCGCCAATGCCGTAGGTGCTCAAATTCTGGTGGCGGTGCTGGGACACCTTTGGCGTCTCCTTGCCACGCAATACGTCGATAACGTGACCGGCACCGAAATACTGCCCGGTACGGTAGATGCAGGAAAGCAGCTTCTGGGCCTCGACCGTGCCGTTCCAAGTACGGGGCGGCGACAGGCAAATATCGCAGTTGCCACAGTCCTCCGGCAGTTCGTCGCCGAAATATTCGAGCAGGGCCCGACGGCGGCAGGTTGTCATCTCGCACCAGCCGAGCAGGGCATCGAGTTTGGCGCGTTCGATACGCTTGTGGGCCTCCTCCGCTTCCGATTGTTCGACCATCTGGCGCAGCCGCACCACATCCTGCAAACCGTAGATCATCCAGGCATCGGCGGGCTCGCCATCGCGGCCGGCGCGGCCGGTTTCCTGGTAGTAGGCCTCGACGCTCTTGGGCAGGTCGATGTGGGCGACAAAGCGGACATCCGGTTTGTCGATACCCATCCCGAATGCGACCGTGGCCACCATGACGATGCCATCTTCCCGCAGAAATCGGGCCTGATGCTCGGACCGGACCCGCGACGCCAGTCCGGCGTGATAGGGCAGTGCCCGGAAGCCGCGCTCGACCAGCATGTCGGCGGTGGCCTCCACTTTTTTGCGGGTCATGGCGTAGACGATGCCCGCCGCGCCCCGCCAACTATCCAGAAAATCCGCAAGCTGGGCACCGGCGTCCGTTTTCGCCTGAACGGCGTAACGAATGTTGGGGCGGTCGAAGCCGCTGACGAAGGGCTCCGCCCCGGTCATTTCCAACCGGGCGAGGATGTCGCGGCGCGTCATCGCATCGGCGGTCGCGGTGAGCGCCATGCGCGGCACACCCGGGAAATGCTGGCGCAACACGTTCAGGCCCAGGTAATCCTGCCGGAAGTCGTGGCCCCACTGTGAAACACAGTGCGCCTCGTCGATGGCGATCACCGAGAGTTCCACCACGCTCGCCAGAAATTCCAGGGTATCTTCCCGCAGCAGTCGTTCCGGGGCCAGGTAGAGCAGATCGAGACCACCCCGGCGGGCCGCCTCCATCACGTTCCGCTGCTCCCCGTGGGAAAGCATCGAATTGAGGAACCGGGCCCGCACACCCAACTGCCGCAGCGCCGCAACCTGATCCTGCATCAACGCGATCAACGGAGAAATAACAAGTCCCAAGCCCGGGCGGATCATCGCCGGGATCTGGTAGCACAACGACTTGCCGCCACCCGTCGGCATCAGCACCAACACATCCTTGCCGGCGAGCACCGCCGCGACAACATCCTCCTGGCGGCCACGGAAACCGGGATAGCCGTAGACATCCCGCAGCAATTCGTGCGCTTGTTCCTTCACATTGAGGATTATGACAGCCGCAACATCTTTCGGCTTCAGGAAACTTTCCCGATTGCGCGTGCGGCATTTCGCGCCTGGGCATTATCGGGCTTCAATGCGCCCAGTCAGCGATCACCCGTATCGACCCTGTGGTCGCCCGCCGACGCAAGAGCTAACCACTAGTGAATTCAAAGTCCGCAACGCTCAGGGATGCCGCATCGACCCCCAGCAATGTGAGTACAGCTTCTTCATAGGTCCAGCTATGCCCGCTGTGACCCTCTCCATGAAGATGTTTGTTGTGAACATAAAATCCATTTTTGTAGGTGATGACGGTATCAGCACCAACCTGCTCAATTTGCAGCATATCGAAGTTGGCGGCGTCACGCGCACTTCCCTGGTGCCAGTTATCGCTCTGATAATCCAACTTGATCGTTTCACCTTCCTCGAAATCGACAATGGTGTCGTTACCGCCAGATTGCCTTGTGGCCCCCGTGGTGAAATCGAATGTATCCACTCCCGCGCCGCCATGCAGCCTGTCATCGCCAGAACCGCCATGCAACTTGTCGTCGCCCGCGCCTCCCTTGAGCGTATCCGTTCCCTCGTCGCCATACAACTCGTCGTCGCCTTGACCGCCATGCACAGTATCGTCGCCGGCGCCACCGCCCATGTAATCGTCGCCGGCGCCCCCGTGCAGGGTATCGTCACCCATCCCGCCAAAAGCAATATCGTCGCCGGCGCCGCCATACAGGGTATCGTCGCCCCGGCTGCCGCCGAGTTTGTCATTGCCCTTGCCGCCATAGAGCATGTCATCGCCGTCGCGACCGAACAGGAAGTCCCCAAGGTCGCCGCCCGTCAGCACCAATTCGCTGTCGGAAGCAAGAAACCTGAAATTATCGTCGCTCAGGGAATCCGCCGATACGCCCCGCAGTGTGACGGTATCGTCGTTGCCGTAGCTGATTACAGTATCGGGGCCATCCTGCCGAATGCGGACCCGGCCCGCCTCCAAATCCTGGAAGCCGATGAAATAGATGATTTCGTCATCCTCGAAGTCGGTGATGATGTCGTTGCCGTCCCCCGGTTTGAACAGGAAGGTGTCAAAACTACCACCCACTCCCCCTGTGAGGGTGTCGTCGCCAGTCCCACCCTCGAGAAAGTCACCTCCGTAGCCTCCCCTCAGCACATCATCCCCCTCGCGGCTGTACACGACATCGGGGACATCAGTGCCATAGGTAAGATGGGTTTCCCACAAATTGCCGTGGTCGCCATAAAGGACGCCCAGGACACCGTCTCGGTTTGGGGGCGGGGCCGCGAATTTGAAATCCTCTGCGCCGAGGGAGTCCGCCGAAACGCCCAGCAAGGTGATGGTGAAGATGTTTTCAGCCCCATCGCCGTAACTGATGACGGCGTCGGCACCATCCTGTGTGATGGTCAAGTCTCCCAGGCTGTAGATCCCTCCGAAGAAAATGGTGTCGCCAGCGCTGAAATCGGTAATGACGTCGTCCACGCCACCCGAGCCTATGCCCCTTGCTTCCAGCATCCGGGCAGCGAATCCATCGCTTATGAAGAAACTGAAGGTATCGGCACCCGCGCCGCCCGTCAGGGTATCGGCGCCTCCGTCACCGTGCAGGGTGTCATCTCCATCCCCACCCTCCAAGGTGTCATCCCCTTCGGTGCTGCCGTACAGGGTGTCAGCGCCGCCATCGCCGTACAGGGTGTTATTGCCACGGCTGCCATCCAGCCTGTCGTCGCCGGCGCCGCCGTACAGGGTGTCATTGCCCCGTCCGCCCTCCAGGGTGTCGTTGCCCGTGCCACCATACAGGATGTCGTTGCCGGCGCCGCCCTCCAGCGTATCGTTGCCCGCACCACCGTGCAGTATGTCGCTGCCGAAGCTGCCTTCCAGCGTATCGTTGCCGGCGCCGCCGAGCACAATCGAACTGGTTCGAAAGAGGGCATCGAGGGTGTCATCGCCGTCCGTGCCGCGCACAATGACACCGTACTCTCCGCTGCCGTCCCAGTCGTCGCCATAGTCGCTATGGCGGCCTTTGTTCCCTGTTTCCGGAGGGGTTGGGGGTATCGTCGGGGTTGTGCCCGCGCCGTTGTTTTCAGGCGGGTTTACCGGCGTATTCGGGCTCTTGTCATGGTTGTCGCCGCCTTTGCTATCCGACTCGGATGCCGGCTTCCAGCGCCAGCCGACCGCTGTCCTGTACCCCGATTGCAGCACATGGTCATCGCTGACCAGGGCGTCCGCCTGCACATTCAACAGCCTGATGCTGTCGCCATTGCCGTAGCCTATGACAGTATCCTCGCCATCTTGCGTTATTGACGCCTTCCAGCTTGAGCCTGAATCCTGGACCACAATCCGTTCGCCCTCGCGGAAATCGTGGATTGTGTCACTACCGTCTCCTACATCGAAAAAGAAGGTATCCTCGCCATCGCCTCCGCGCAGCGTGTCGGCGCCATTGCCGCCGTACAGCCAGTCGGCGCCGCCACCGCCACGCAGGGTGTCATCGCCCTTGCCGCCATTGAGAATGTCTCTGCCCCTACCGCCGTCGAGGGTATCGCTGCCGTCATCGCCGTACAGGTTGTCTCTGCCCCTACCGCCTTCTAGGGTGTCGGCGCCGTCGCCGCCGCGCAGGGTGTCCCGGCCCTTGCCGCCGTACAACTTGTCATCCCCGGCATCCCCGGACAGGGTGTCCGCGCCTTTTTCGCCAGAAAGGGTATCTCCGCCCTCACCGCCGGTTTTTTCATCGTCGGCGTCGCTGCCCCGCCACTCGATTCCGGAGACCCCCTGGCTCTGCTGCTGTTGATTCTCGCCCGCGCCGGCTGGCGTATTCGGAGTTTCGCCGGTGCCATCTGGTGTATTTTGCGTCTCGCCCGTGCCGGACAGGGTGCTTTCGCCCCGCCCCGCACCGTGCACTTGGGTGTTTTCCCTGGACTCTGGCGTTCTGGCGTCGGGGAACTCGAAGTCGTCCGCGCCCAGCGAATCTGCCGACACACCCTGCAGGGTGATCTTGTCGCCGTCGCCATGGCGGATGACGGCGTTGTCCCCGACCTGCTCGATGACTAGACCCGCGAACCCGCCGGGCACACCGGAAATCCGGATCGTCTCGCCCGCCTCGAAATCGGCGACATGGGCGGAGCCGTCCCCCGCCGAGAACACGAAGGTGTCCCTGCCCTCGCCGCCATACAGGGTGTCGTCGCCGCCGCCGCCGTCCAGGGTGTCGTCGCCGGTGCCGCCGTACAGGCTGTCGCCGCCCCGGCCCCCGACCAGGGTGTCGTCGCCGGCGTCCCCGTACAGGATGTCGTTGCCGTCGCCGCCCGTCAGCGTGTCGTTGCCCTTGCCGCCGTCCAGGGTGTCATTGCCCGATCCGCCAACCAAGCTGTCGTCGCCATCGCCGCCGGTGCGGGAAATATCCTGTGTCGTCTCGTCCCCGCCGCTGGAGTCGTCGGTCGTCGCGTCGCCGCCGTTGTCGTTCGGGGTGTCGCCGTCGTTGCCGCCCGGAACATCGCCGGGGGGCGCGCCCTGTGGAGCATCATCGCCGCCGCCGTCCCGCGGGGCGTTCCCGGCCGCCGGGAACTCGAAGTCGTCCGCGCCCAGCGAATCCGCCGACACACCCTGCAGGGTGATCTCGTCGCCGTCGCCATAGCCAATGACGGCGTTGGCCCCGATCTGCTCGATGACCAGACCCGCGAACCCGCCGGGCACACCGGAAATCCGGATCGTCTCGCCCGCCTCGAAATCGGCGACATGGGCGGAGCCGTCCCCCGCCGCGAACACGAAGGTGTCCCTGCCCTCACCGCCATACAGGGTGTCGTGGCCGCCGCCGCCGTCCAGGGTGTCGTCGCCGGTGCCGCCGTACAGGCTGTCGCCGCCCCGGCCCCCGACCAAGGTGTCGTCGCCGGCGTCCCCGTACAGGATGTCGTCGCCGTCGCCGCCCGTCAGCGTGTCGTTGCCCTTGCCGCCGTCCAGGGTGTCGTTGCCAACACCGCCCTCAAGGGTATCGTCACCTTCGCCAGCGGTCCGGGAAATATCCTGCGCCATTGTTTCGTCTCCTCAATAGGGCCTGTCCGCTCGCGGCGCTCATTGACAGGCACGCACATGAACGGTCATCGTCCGGGATCATCGCCATCCAAGGTGTCGGCATCATAGCTCCCACGTTTGATGGCTTTCATCCAAATCTTCTTTTGTACTCCTTGATCCCCTGATAAGCATCGCCGGGATGGTATATGGGGATTAAAGTTTTGCATTGCTTGATTGCTTAATCAAGGAGAATTGAACATTGAGTATACCCCCCCCCTGTTCAATGCCACTGCCAAGGCATTGAATTGAGGAACCGGGCACGCACACCCAGCTACCGCAGTGCCGGTTGCCGCTCGCCGGGCGTAGCCGCTAAAGTGCGCCGATAGCCGATGGTCGCCGGAGAGGCCCTTGTCCGTCCCATCCCACTATCCCCGTATCCCCTACGGCGAGGCCGACTTCCGGCGTATCCGCCTGAACGGCTGGCTATATGTGGACAAGACGGGCATACGCGACTACATCGACGGTGAACGAGTGGTTCAGACCTTCCTGGCCGCGCACTTTGCGTTGACCGACCACTATGTGCTGCACTCCGAGTGGGAACTGAGCAAGGGAGGCGGTAGAGCAGCTAAGCCGCTACCTAGCGGACGCCAGCATCGAACGCCATGCCGTAAAGCACGTTGGCATCGCACTGGTTTTTCAAGGTTGGGAACTTGTTTTCCACGAGGGCGTGGGGAGCTCGTCGGAGACACATGTGATGAAACGACCGGACAAGTGAACGCTCATCGCCCAGTTTCCGAGTCAACCCTGTTCGACTGGGTTGAGACACTTGAAACGGTGCCGACCCCGGCCGCGGGTCCGCTCCGCCGCACCCGGCGTCAAGGTAACGGAGGCCTATGACACCTGGTGGCAGTTTGCCAGCGAACGCCAAAATATTTACTTCCGCAGGCTATGTGGTGACCCCGCGCCTTGGACCGATGACGAAATCCTCAGAGGATACCGCTTCACCAACGCCTACCGCGCTGCTGATCGGGTAAGCCAATATCTGGTCAGTGAGGTCATCTACCGCGAGGATTTGCCGCAGACACCCTGCGAGGTGGTCTTCCGCATTCTCCTGTTCAAGCTGTTCAATCGCATCGACACGTGGGAAGTACTTACGCGCCACATGGGGTCAATCGTTCTCGCCGAGCGCCCATTCGCCCGAATTGATGCAATACTCATGGACGAGTTGCGCAGCGGTCGGCGTATATATTCGGCTGCCTACATCATGCCCACACGACGAACTGCCGATTGTCCAAAACGCAAGCATCGGATGCACCTAGAGTTACTTGAGCGGTGGAAACGGTGGCGGACTCGACGCTGCGCACAATCCGGAGCATGACCGGACACTTGGAGGTGGGAAACCGGACTGAGGCCGAGTGGCAGGACGCCATTCTTCAAGGATTCGATGTGTGGAGGCGCATCTACGCAGCCGGTGGCGGACAACTCCGCGTTGACCGAGTCGCAAGGCGGATTGTCTTTGTAGGCAGCGACCCGACGATGTTACTCGAGAATTGGCTATCTTTCGCGTTGTCGCGGCGATTGCCGTAACCGCACTGATGGGCCTTCTCGTCAAAGTGTTATTCTTCTAGAATTGCCGACATGCCGAAGGATCAAAACACGAGCAAGAGATACTGTTTTTGCCTGATGAGCCTATCAGTATTCGCTGGCTTCTCCAGCCTGTATTTTGCTTTCTGCGACAACCATTTGTCAGCACTCATTGCGGCGATGCTTTCGATATTTTGGAGCGCCCCGGCGGCGGGACTATTGGCTTTTCACTTCAGCACACGACGGATACGGGCGAGTTTCCAAGAACAGGTTGTCAGAAGGGTCATGGATTGCTTGGTGGAGGAATTGTAAAGGTGACCGAGAACCGAACGCTCCAAATGCTCCTAGCAACGCTGAGCTCATTGACCGATTGCACGGGATAGCTTTGAAAGCGATTGATGAGTTGAATCGGAGACCATAAAGGCCTAGTCCACTGAACAACCCGTACCTCGGCAATGTCCCGGTGGTGCCGTTAATCAACGACACAAAGAGTATTCAGATATTGGTCAACCGGCTGCTGGACGAAGTGCTTCTGCAAATGCTGTGGCGATGCAGAACGACCCCGCTGAGTGAGCGCCACAGCGACATACTGTTCGTGCCACAGCCCCCGGAACTCTTGACCTTCGCACAATTGAGCAATTCAAGCGCGACGCCTGCACTAATCGTGTACCCTGACCCTCCGCTTGGCAACGAGGAAGAAAAGCTATTCGAGGGGCTCAACCCCCCGGTGCGGAGCTTCAATGAATGGTTGGTGGACGGCATATGAAGAACTGGCGTGAAAGTTGGAGGGCAACGGTGGCGGTTTCCGTCTCGGAAAACCCGGATCTGCAAACATTGGGCCTTAGCGACGACCATCTTCATGATGCTATGGAGACCCTTGCATCTCAACTGCTCGCCTTTGGCTATCGCCTTGCCTACGGCGGCGACCTGCGCCCAGAAGGGTTTACGGAGCAGTTATTCGAGTTCGCCAGTAGGTACGACCGTACACGCCAGTCGAAGGGACAACTTGGCGTAGTAGATTATCTCGCTTGGCCAGTACATGCCCGCATGCCTGCCGAGGAAAAGAGTGCGCTCGCAGATGGGCTTGCCGGTGTGGCAGATGTCGTATGGCTCTCCCCCGAGGGCTTACCACTCAAGCTCGACAACTGCACGGGCAGTAAGTTATCTGTCATTTCCCCCGATGACTGGGCCGAAGGATTGACGGCAATGCGCAGAACAATGCTCGACAACACCTCGGCCTGCATAGTCTTGGGCGGTCGCGTAGAAGGATATAGCGGAGTCATGCCCGGCATTGCAGAGGAATCACGGCTCGCTCTTGAAGTCGGCCAGCCCTTGTACCTACTCGGCGGCTTCGGCGGCTGCGCCCGGGACATCGCGGAATCTCTCGGCCTTGTGGCTCCATGGCAACCGTCTCGCCGGGAATGGGAAGGCCGAAGGTGGTTCGATGAATTTGACTTTGCAAGCATCAACAACGGCTTGACATGGGAGGAAAAAAAGTCTTTGGCTAGGACACCTCATGTCGACGAAGCTGTGTTGTTGACGTTGATAGGCTTGGAGAGGAGCTTAGGCGACCATGGTTCTTTGGACAATCCGAGGACGGCGAGTATGGCGGTCTGATCCAGGAAGATCAATTTCCATTCGCCGAACGGCCGATTGTTCATGATGAGGATCAAGCGATACTCATACCCAATGTTCGGCGTAAAAACGCGTATCTGTCATAAGATCAAGCGAATTGACGAAGACTATTTCGACCAAAAAGAACTGTGAGCCGCTCGCTTACGCCGTAGCATTTCGACACCTTAATCAACCGAAGTCCGACATGAACACCGCCATCACCCTAGGTATCGAGGAGGAATTCTTCCTCGTCGACCCGGAAAGCCGGGATCTGCTGGCCGACCCGGACCCGCGCATCTTCGAGGCCTGCGCCGCAAACGCCGCTCCGCACAAGGTGGTGCACGAATTCCTGCGTTCGCAGATAGAAACCAACTCGCGCGTTTGCGCCTCGGTGGCCGAGCTACGCCAGGCTCTTCGCGAAACCAGGCGATTGGTGATCGAAACCGCCGAGCGCCACGGTGCCCGCGTGATGGCGGCTTCCGTGCACCCGTTCGCCGCCTGGCAGGAACAGATTCCCACCCCCAGGGACCGCTACGAGCAATTCGTCACCACCTATCAGGAGAGCGTGCAGCGGCTGGTCGTTGGCGGTATGCACATCCACGCGGGCTTCGGCGATATGGACTCGCGCATTCGCTTGATGACGGCGATGCGCCGCCACCTGCCCGTGCTGAACGCCCTATCCGGTTCCTCGCCGTTCAGCGACGGGCGGGAAACGGGGTTCAAGTCCAGCCGGCTCAACCTCTTCGGTGCCCTACCCCGCTCCGGTTTGCCCGATGCGATGTCCAGCCGGGCCGAGTTCGATGCCCTCGTACAGCACTATCAGAGGCTGGATTTCATCAAGAACGGTAGCGAGCTCTGGTGGGACATCCGGCCCTCCCACGCCTACCCCACGGTGGAGCTGCGCATCTGCGATGTTTGTCCGCGCATCGAAGACGCCTTCTGTCTGGCGGCGCTCTACGCCTGTTTGATTCACCGACTCATGCGGCAAGACCTGGACAAAGGCCCGTCGCCGGAACCGCCCACCGAGATCATTGCCGAAAACCGCTGGCTCGCCCAACGCTACGGCGTGCTCGGCTTTCTGGGCAACACCCGTCAGGGCGGTCGTATCGACATCGCGGAGGAAGTGGAAGGATTGGTGGACGAGCTAGCCACCAACGCAAAGGCGCTGAACTGCGAGACCGAACTGCGCCATGCGCTGACCATAATCCGCGAAGGCGCCGGTGCCGACCGGCAACTGGACCACTACCGGCTGTGCATTTTGGAAGGCGCGACCCCAGAGGAGGCCCTGCGCGCCGTGGTGGATCTGGTGGTGGCGGAAACGCGGGCCGCCATCGACCTCAAGGACGATCCAATCGGATGATCATGCCCTCGACCACCCAACCGTCGGCCGGATCGACCTCGTATTTTTCGGCATAGGCCTGGGCAACACGGTTGCGTTCCACCCGATCCTGTACTTTCTCCGCCCTGAGCGCATAGATTCGATCCCGCAGGCGAACACGAACATTGTTGTCCGATTCCAAATAGCCGGTCCAGAATGTTCCCCCGGAACTGGTGGCGATATATAGGTCGTAGCCAAGTCCAACACTCCATATGTTGATCGAATAGGGATCATGGGGGCGGGTTTCAAGTTGAATCGTATCCGGAACGTCGCTCCATTCCGGTGGTGGATCAAGCGGCCGGCCAGCGAGTTCGCCACCGGGAATGGTGACAAAGGGTTCGCTGCAGGCGACCAGGGCCGCAATGCAGGTCAAGCCAAGTAGGCTTCGGGCCATATGGAAATCTCAGCTTCTTGTCACGCCAATGCTACGATAGGGGAAGCCGATTGCCTACCGGCAACTCGGCTGGGTGGTGAATCAGTTAGGGAATCTCTTATTAATCCTATAGCAGCGGCATCCTATTTAATAAAAATCAATAGCTTACGAGCAGATCCATGCTGCTCTATCGAATTGATCAGAGTTTCCTTAGACATTTGCGCGAGCATCGTCACGCATAGGCGGTGGCAGCACCGGCCGGTGCGTCGGGAAGTGTCGATTGGCTTGCGCCTTCGCCAACACCTCTTGCGCGGACCCAGATCCGGCAAGCCACTTGAGCTGTAGTTGAGTCACGCCCATTAGGCCGATGTCCCCGGCGGCATGGCGCGCCAAGGCCGTGCGCGGCGATGTCCAAATGCTGTCCACCGTCTCCTTCTCATCATGGCTACCCGTTTGTTCGACGGGGGCGCCAGCGATAAAGAAGCGGGTATCAAAACGTCTCGGCCGGCCAAGCGGGGTTACGAAACGGTTGTGGAAGTGGATGCGGTCCACGGCGAGTTCGAGATTCTCCCGCCGACAGATATCAAGCAAGGTCAACTCGCCAGCGTGCAGCGGTTGCCGATAGGCCATAAAGCGTCGGCGTTCCGCCTCATCGGCGTAGGAAACCAAAACGCCGTCGCGATAGGCCAACAGCAGCCCCGCCTCCTCAAAACTTTCGCGAATGCCCGCTATCCAATAACCACGCCACTCGGCGCCGAGGGCCGCCACCTGCGCGGATTGGGTTTCCGTTGGTCCCGTGCGCACCCCGTCATACCGATGCAGATGATCGTCGCCATCGACCCGGCCACCGGGAAAGACGAACATGCCGCCCGCGAAGGACGCGCGGCCACTGCGTTTCAACAACAGCACCTCGAATTTGGTATCGGCATCGGCATCGCGCACCAGCATGACGGTTGCGGCGGGCCGAATCGGCTGCGTCTTCTTCTCAAACATAGAATCCCCAAAAACCTCAATTTAAGAAAGGTCTGAACAATTTGATGTTGCGCCCGAATTGCGAGGGAAAACCAAGGGCTCCGACGCATCAACGCCATAGGTATCAGCAAACTGGATGGAACCTTGGTTATGCGAAAGCCAGCAATCGCCAAACGTTCAACAGCGATGCGCCGTACAGGTTAGCCTAAATCCCCCTCCCGGAACAAATCAGCGGCATGCACCGAACCGTCAACGGCGCCAACGCCATCGTCGCCCTGCGCTGCGCCATCCAAGGCAACCGTTTCGACGACCACTGGAGATGTCGGACCGATGCACTGGACCACCAATTGTCACTGACGCTACAGTGTCCGGCATGTCGTGAAGAGTTTGCTGTGATGGTGGAGGACAAAACACAAGCACCCCGGTCGCGCGAGTATTGGCGAGCCAATCTCAAATTGATGGCGTTGCTGCTTGCCATCTGGTTCACCGTTTCCTTTGGCTTCGGCATCTTGCTGGCCGAGCGGCTCAACGAAATCCGCTTTTTTGGCTTCAAGTTTGGGTTCTGGTGGGCGCAACAGGGCAGCATCTATGTTTTCGTCATCCTGATTTTCGTTTACGCCAACATCATGAGACGTCTCGACCGCAAATACGGTGTCGATGACGACACGCCACGCTGATCATGGATGTACAAACCCTCACCTACATTTTCGTCGCCGGCAGTTTCGTGCTCTACATAGGCATCGCCATCTGGTCCCGGGCGGTGTCAACCGGCGACTTCTACGTGGCCGGGGGCGGTGTGCATCCGGTGGCAAACGGCATGGCAACCGCCGCCGACTGGATGAGTGCGGCCTCCTTCATCTCCATGGCGGGCATCATCGCCTTCATGGGCTACGACGGCACCGTCTATCTCATGGGCTGGACCGGCGGCTATGTCATGCTGGCGCTGCTGCTCGCCCCCTATCTGCGTAAATTCGGCGAGTTCACCGTACCGGACTTTATCGGTGCCCGTTACTACTCGAATGCCGCCCGGGTGGTCGCCGTGATCTGCCTGGTCGTTATTTCCTTCACCTATGTCGCCGGTCAAATGCGCGGCGTCGGTATCGTGTTCAGCCAATTTCTGAACGTGCCGATCTTCTGGGGCGTGGTAATCGGCATGGCGGTGGTGTTCTTTTACGCGGTGCTCGGCGGCATGAAAGGCATCACCTACACCCAGGTCGCGCAGTATTGCGTGCTGATCTTCGCCTATCTGGTGCCCGCCATCTTCATCTCGCTGCTGATCACCGGCGTTCCCGTCCCGCAACTCGGCCTCGGCGCGGAAGTGGCCGGCGGCGGGGGATTGACCGTTTTGGAAAAACTCGACCATACCCTAGTCGAATTGGGGTTCGGCCCCTATACGGACGGCAGCAAGGGGATGGCGGACGTATTCGCGATTACGCTGGCGCTGATGATCGGCACAGCCGGCCTGCCGCACGTTATCGTCCGCTTCTTCACAGTGCCGAAAGTTTCCGATGCACGGGTCTCGGCCGGCTACGCGCTGCTCTTCATCGCCCTGCTCTACACGACCGCGCCGGCGGTGGGCGCCTTCGCCCGGCTTAACTTCATCGATACGGTGCACAACAGCGCCTATGCGGAGGTCGCCGGCTGGTTCAAGCGCTGGGAGGACATCGGGCTGATCGGTTGGGTGGACAAGAACGCGGATGGCGCCATTCAGTACGCGCCGGGCGCGGCCTTCAACGGCAGCCCGGAATTTACCGACCACCGGGGTGATTCCGGCGAACGGCGGCTGGCGAACGAACCCACCGCCGCAGCCAATGAAGTTTATGTGGATAGAGACATCATGGTGCTCGCCAATCCAGAAATCGCCGCACTGCCCGGCTGGATCATCGCCCTGGTTGCCGCGGGCGGGCTGGCCGCCGCGCTCTCCACGGCCGCCGGTTTGCTGCTGGTGATTTCGGCCTCGGTTTCCCACGACCTGATCAAGAAAACCCTGGCCCGGGGAATCAGCGACCGCCAAGAGTTGCGGTACGCCCGAATCGCCGCCGCCACGGCCATTCTCATCGCCGGCTATCTGGGCATCAACCCGCCCGCCTTTGTCGCGCAGGTGGTGGCCTTCGCATTCGGACTCGCGGCCGCATCGTTGTTCCCCGCCATCCTGCTGGGCGTTTTCCACAAGGGCGCCACCAAGGAAGGCGCCATCGCCGGCATGGTCGTCGGCCTCGCGTTTACGTTCGCCTATATCGTTACCTTCAAGTTCATCGTTCCGCAGGCGAACAACGCCGAGCATTGGTGGTTCGGCATCTCCCCGGAAGGCATCGGCGTGGTCGGCGCCGCACTGAATTTCGCCGTCGCCCTGGTCGTCAGCCGGTTCACGCCGGCCGTGCCCGCCTCGGTGCGGTCCCTAGTGGAATCGATCCGCATTCCAGCCGGGGTCGAACGGCCGAACGATCACTGACGGGCAGCGATTCCCGTTATGCTTAAATCCTAGGAAACCTCTGATTAATCCTGTAGTCGGGGCATCCGAGTCAATAAAATCAATAGGTTTCCAGTGGCTCAATGCTGCTCTATCGAATTGTTCAGACCTTCCCTAGGTGAGAATCCGGCCGTTATTGCCGACTATTGCCGACCGACGATCACCCCGCGCGTGTTTTCGCCTTGCGGCGCCGGGCATGCAGAATCGGCTCCGTATAGCCGTTGGGCTGCGCAAGGCCCTGGAAGATCAGGTCTCTCGCGGCCTGAAATGCAACGCTGTCGGCAAAGTCCGGCGTCATGTTCCGGTAGGCGGGGTCGCCGGCGTTTTGCTGGTCAACCACGCCGGCCATGCGCTCGAGCGTCTTGAGTACCTGCTCTTCGGTACAGATGCCGTGGTGCAGCCAATTGGCAATGTGCTGGCTGGAAATACGCAGGGTCGCCCGGTCTTCCATGAGGCCGACATCGTGGATATCCGGCACTTTGGAGCAGCCAACGCCCTGGTCGATCCAGCGCACGACATAGCCGAGAATGCCCTGGGCATTGTTGTCGAGTTCCGCCTGCACCTCCTGCGCGGAAAGATTCCTGCCGCCCAGCAGGGGAATGCGCAGAATGTCGTCCACACCGGCCGGGGGGCGCGATTCGAGTTGCGCCTGTCGCCCCGCCACATCCACCCCGTGGTAGTGGATGGCGTGCAGCGTGGCGGCGGTTGGCGACGGAACCCAGGCGGTATTGGCACCGGCCTGCGGATGGCCGGATTTCACGGCGAGCATTTCCGCCATCTCGTCGGGTTTTGGCCACATGCCCTTGCCGATCTGCGCATGTCCACGGAAGCCGGTGCGCAGGCCCACATCGACATTGGCGTCCTCGTAGGCGGTAATCCAAGGCTCGGCCTTGATCGATTCCTTGGGCAAGACGGGGCCCGCCCGCATGCTGGTGTGAATCTCATCGCCGGTGCGGTCGAGGAACCCGGTGTTGATGAAGACGATGCGCCGCCGTGCCTCGTAAACACAGGCCCGCAAGTTGACCGAGGTGCGGCGTTCCTCGTCCATGACGCCGACTTTCAAGGTGTTTGCCGGCAAACCCAATACCGCTTCGACCCGCTCGAATAGGCTAACCGTCAGCGCCACCTCTTCCGGGCCGTGCATCTTGGGCTTGACGATGTAAACGCTACCGGTGCGGGAATTGCGGAGTTCGCCGCTGCCTTGCAGATCGTGCATGGCCGCCAAGCTGGTGAGGAAAGCATCGAGAAAGCCCTCCGGCACTTCGCGGCCCTCGTTATCCAATACCGCATCGGTGGTCATCAGGTGTCCGACATTGCGCACCAGCATAAGGCTGCGGCCCGACAGCCTCAGCGGTTTGCCATCGACACCGACATAATGCCGGTCGCCATGCAGACACCGGACAAGGGTGCGTCCGCCCTTCTCCAAGGTTTCCTCCAAATCGCCCCGCATCAAACCAAGCCAATTGCGGTACACAAGGGCCTTGTCTGCGGCATCCACCGCCGCAACGGAATCCTCGCAATCCTGAATGGTGGTGACGGCGGATTCCAGGGTCACATCCTTTATGCCGGCCGGGTGCGCGCGGCCCACATGGTGGTCGCGGTCAATCCGCAACTCGATGTGCAGGCCGTGATGGCGCAGCAGCACCGCGCCGGGCTCGCCGGCGTCGCCAACATGGCCGCGGAATTGCGCCGGATCCCGGAGCCCGGCATGGCGGCCGTCGGCGAGAACCGCTCGCAGGCTGCTGCCCCCGGCACCGGAGCCGATCCCGTACAGGCGCACCTCCTTATGGCTGGCATCCTCAAGCGGCACCGTCCGATCCAGGAAGGTGGCGGCTTTCTCGATAACCAACTCGCCGCGCGCCGGGTTGTAGCTCAATCCCTTCTCGCGGCCCGGCTCCTCCGGTATGACATCGGTGCCATAGAAGGCGTCGTAGAGGCTGCCCCAGCGCGCATTGGCGGCATTGAGGGCATAGCGCGCGTTCATTACCGGCACGACGAGTTGCGGCCCGGCAAGCAACGCGATTTCCGGATCGACATTTTCCGTTTCAATGCGAAATGACGGCGGTTCGGGGAGCAGATAGCCAATGTCCTTCAGGAAGGACTTATAGGCGGCGGGGTCGTGCGGACGCCCTTGCCGGTCGAGGTGCCACGCATCGATAAGCCGCTGCAGTTCGTCCCGCCGAGCGAGAAGCGCCCGGTTCAGCGGCCCCAACTCGACGAGCGCGGCTTCGAAACCTCGCCAAAATGCGTCGAGTTCCACCCCGGTACCCGGCAGCATTTCCTCGTCAACCAGCCGATCGATTTCCACGGCAACCCGAAGCCCGCCGCGCCGAGTTCTTTCCGACATGAGGCACCCCTTAAAAAGTGCGCGAGTATAACGGCTTGCTAGTAGTGGCTCAGTTTGAATTTTCAGCTCGTGACAGGCCGTGCTATCAAGAATGCTCGGCGAAGTTAGTTTTCAAACTCAGCCAGTATCGGCTTGATTGTCGGGTGGTGTCGCGGTTTGAAATTTACCTTAACCCCCTGATAAGGAGCCGACAGATGAGTTGGAAGGGTCTACGTTGCTATGGGCATTGAAGTATAACGATACAGTTCACTGTAATGATGCAGTCTGATAGGTTGTAGCTAAACCCCGTAATATTACAGTAGTGGAGGTGCATATGGCCGCTCGAGCCGAACAATTACTGCAACGTGGTTCCAGTGTCTCCAGTTCACTGCTGCCAGCGATTTTTACTATCTTCAGCCAGTGGCATTTGACCGTTACCCAGCAAATGACCCTGCTGGGGCTCGGCAATGAGAAGACTCTCTACAACTGGAAGAGCCAACCGAAAAAAGCCAAGCTGACACGAGATCTACTGGAGCGGGCCAGCTATATCCTAGGGATCTACAAATCCCTGCAAATCCTGTTGCCGGATGAGGCGCTGGCTGACCAGTGGCTGTCCACACCCAACGATAACCCGTTGTTCAACGGCACCGCACCGCTGGATCGATTGCTGGCCGATCAGGTAGTGGATCTGGCCGAGGTGAGGAACTTTCTCGATGCGGAGCGGGGTGGTTGGTGATTGATATTGATGCCCTGCCTAGCAGCGAGGTCAACGAGTCTGTCTATCAGGTCATACCGTCACGCTATCCCCAGATCAACCTGTTCGAGCGCGTCTCCGATCCACAGGATTGGAATGTGCTCTATGAAGTGGAATCACTGACCAACCCTAGGCTTCGCGATGAGGTGGGGGATATTCGGCTGGTGCCTCCCTAAGACCGGGTCTACGGCACCGGTGCATCTTGGATCATGGCCACCTTTACCCATCCACTGGTCGATGGCCGTGGCGGTCGTTTCAATCGGGATTTCGGTATCTATTACTGCGCGGCCGATGATGCGAGCCAAGGCACTTTCCAACGCCAATCATTGGCGGTATCTGCGTTACCATTATGCGAGCGGGTCGATTGTCAAGGTGGAACCTTTCCTTTGAAAACAGATGATGAATCTTCTAAGCAGCCACGCAGGACTGTCGCTAGATATGTTGACGAAAGGGTTGAGCAATGAAACGCACAGCAATCCTTTTAGGGTCTATGTCTGTGACATGTCCCGCGAGTACTTTCATCGTTCTGTTTCCCTTCAGTTTATATCGATTATTCTGTTGGCCATTGGCGTCGGCCATTGTGTGTCCATTCGTCGGATTCAGCTCTCGAATTGAGGCTTCAAGCGCTTCTCTAATTATTGTACTTGTCCCGGCAGAGTGTCCCTGCACCGTTTACGTTTATCTTTGCGCTGGTGGAAAGTGGTATCACTGTCCTTAAATGAATGCGTCGTTTTGCTCGGCTTCTATTGCGGTTGCTCCGGTTGTCGGGGCTTTCATGGTTCCTTTTTGTTGTCGTTGCTTGTAATGGCTTTTATTTATCGGGCCTTTTGTCGTAGTTTGAATAGTACTTTCGGGACGACGCTTGTGCGGAACAGGATGTCTGTGTCCGCTATCTGCATATTGAATCTCGTCGATAGCGGCATCGAAAATCTTGCCGAGAAGCCGGGAATCCACTACCCAAAGGAGGGATTTAATTTTGTCGATGATGAGAGAAATGATGTCGCTTTGGAGATATCTTACCTCGGTATCAAACATTTTTTCCTGCAGACTATCTAGCTCGCTCAGGATTTCCTCGTCGTGTTGGCACTCAAGGGCAATGGTGAAGGATTCCGCCTCTTCAAGGGCAATAGAAAAAGACTTGGCTTCCCAATCCCAGTACTCGCGAACGACGGCATTGACGAACTTATGGACGATATTGGTCTCATTGAGTAGATAATCTCGGTTTAGTAGATCCTGCAGTTCTTGAAACATCGCCCTGTTGGCAACATCTTGCAATATTGCCCTTGCCTCTGTTTGACGAAATGCGTAGATTGAACACATACGTGCTAGTCTACTGATTTTATTGGCCCCGTGCATCTGGTGTGCTGGATTACCTTAATTCCTTGATTAAGAAACCAGTGGATTTCGCGGAAAGTCCACCCGGTGCGGGTCTTGTGTGCAAAAATAGAACCTGCGAAAAACTCACCCGGCGGGTGTATTTTGAAGAAGCGCAGGACACGGTTCCGGTCGACCGCGGGGAAGCGGCGGATTCCTCCCCCGAAGGTGGGGCTCGAGTTCACGGACCTCGACCCGGCCGCCTTTGAAGGAGCCTCCATCTTGGCCCGGACCGCACGACGGTTCAGGCTGTTCGAACTGCTGGACTAGGCGGTTTCCGTGAAGGTCTGCAACCGCGGCGCCTCCGACGCGGAGATGCTGTGGGCCATCATCAAGTTGCTAGCCCGGGGCCATGGGATGCTGTCCGACCTAGACGTACTGCGCACCGATACGGTGGTGCACACCCTGCTCGGGCTGCGCCATGTTCCCGGGGCACTCTAAGCGGGGGAGTGGCTGGCCCACCTCGCGGCCGCCGACGGGAGTCTCTGGGAAGCGGCCGCGTAGTTCGCCGGGCGCGTGGCACCCACCATCGCTTTCCCACGGGGTCGAGTCCGTGGGCTATGTGCCGCTGTTCATCGACGCGACCGGCATCAAGGTAGACGGAGTGCTGTTCGAGCGGGTGCGCCGGAACTACGAGGGGAATCGCGGCTACTGGCCGCACACAACGTTTCTGGGTGGTCTGTGGTCGGCGGGGCAGTAGCAGCCCGGCGGGGGCAGGCGCTCGTCCCCATGTTGGGAATCGCCCGCCTCTAGGCGGCGGGTGCCCAAATCCCGTCCACCGAACCCCGGAAAATCCGGGCCTCCAGAGCGGCTGGGTTTCCCTCGACACCGAAATCGCCAACAACCGGCGTCATATATCGTCCCGGCGATGCTTATCAAGGGATCAGGGTATTTGTTGACAACGCTGAACTCGCACAGGCCTACCTTATCTCTTTCGACGATGGTAACCTGCAGCCATGGCAGATGAACCTCAGAAAATGGTTGGCCATCTGTCGATGGTGCAAGATGTCGTGACGCGCATGGCGGGCAACAGCGCACAGATGAAAACATGGGCCGTCTCGCTGGTCACCGCAGCCTTCGTTTTCTCGGGGCTATCTGAAAATCCGCACTGGCTAGTCGGTATTGGTGGTTGCATCCCGGTTATAGCTTTCTGGACGATGGACGCCAAATATCTTCATCTTGAACGATGCTACATAAAGCTTTACGAGGCCATCGTGGCCGGAGCGACAGTCGCACCGTTCGATCTGAATTACCGACCTCATGCCACCACGGTCGATTCTGTCTGGAGGATTGCATGGTCTTGGTCCGTCTGCAGATTTTACATTGCTCTTTTAACAATCATGCTCATCCTATTAGCAATTCTCGCAACGTAGGAAAAGCATTGTGGCGCGCACAGTTTTCTTCAGTTTCCGGTACCGTCATGTCTTCCGGGTTAATCAGATCAGATCCATTCCGAATATCACTGGCGTTGCGTCTGCCGGATTTAAAGATGCATCTCTCTGGGAAAGCACGAAAAATAAGGAATCCAAGATTAGGAGAATGATCGACAAAGCCCTGAAAGGGACATCTGTGACAATCGTTTGCATTACCTATGGAATCAGCCAAAGGAAATGGATTAATTACGAAATCGATGAATCACTGGAACGCGGTAACGGTCTCTTGGGCATTCACCTCCACGAAGTCTATGATGGAGCTCAGCCGGATAACCGAAAAGGAGTACCTCCCCAACAGATCAAAACCAACGGATTCAAAGTTTACAGGTACACAGACCATATTACCCTTGCTCGTCACATTGAAGAGGCTGCAAACTTAGCTGGTCGGTAAGTTGATGGGGCCTTACAGAAACACGATGGCAGATGTTCCCCGCAGTGGTTCCAGTGTCTCCACTGCACCAATATTTGACGGTTTCGTGACAAACAGGTATCAAGTCGCCTGTTTTGTAAGGCCAGACATCAAGGGCAATTTGAATGGATATCGCGTTCAGCCGGGAAGACGAGGCGTTCCGCGACGAGGTGCGGACGTTTCTTGACGAGAAGCTAACACCATCAATGCGCGAGGCCGCAGCCCGCACAACCACCGTGTTTGCGGACAAGGAACTGGCCATGGCCTGGCAGAGGATTCTGGTCGACAAGGGCTGGGCCGTGCCGTCCTGGCCCGTGGAGTACGGCGGCACCGGCTGGACGGCGACACAGAAATACATATTCTCCGAGGAGACCGCCCGGGCGGGCGCGCCCGGACTGATTCCGTTGGGTCTACGGATGCTGGCCCCGGTATTATTCAAATACGGCACCGAGGCGCAGAAATCCCACTATCTGCCAAAAATGCTCTCCGGCGAGCATTACTGGTGTCAGGGATATTCCGAACCCGGCTCCGGCTCGGACCTCTCCAGCCTCAAGTTGGCCGCGGTCGCGGACGGCAACGACTACATTTTGAACGGCTCGAAAATCTGGACGACCCACGCTCAATTCGCCGACCACATCTTCTGCCTGGTGCGCACCGACCCAACGGGCAAGCCGCAGCACGGCATCACTTTTCTGCTCGTCTCCATGGACGCGCCGGGCATCGAAGTCGAGCCCATCATCACCCTGGCCGCCGACCACGAGGTCAATCAGGTGTTCTTCGACAATGTGCGCGTACCGCAATCCAACCGCGTCGGCCCCGAGCACCAGGGCTGGACGGTGGCGAAATACCTCTTGGAGTTTGAGCGGGGCGGTGGCGGCGCGGCGGTGCGTCTACAGGTTTCCCTCGATCATCTGAAAGCCATAGCCCAGGCCGAATCTCAAAACGGGACGCCGCTGTGGGACAACCTTGGATTCCGCGCCCGGGTGAGCACTCTGGAAATCCGCACCCAGGCACTGCAACTCGCCGAACACCGCACCCTTGCGCGCCTGTCGCGAGGCGCATCGCCCGGCCCAGAGTCCTCGCTCGCGAAGAATGTGTCGGTTGAAATCGATCAGGGAATCAACGAGTTAAAACTAGAAGCCGTGCAGTACCACAGCATACCCCACGCCAACCTCATCTCCATGAACGGCTACAACGAACCCTGGGTGGGGCCGGATTATGCGGAAACAGTTACCGCCCGCTACCTGAACTCCCGCGCCGCTTCGATTTATGGCGGCGCCAGGGAAGTGCAAAAGAACATCATCGCCAAGGTTGTGTTGGGGCTATAGCCGATTGGCTCCTATTTTCCCGCCAGCCGCTCGACCACGGGAGCAAAGGCATCCATGGTATCCGCACCGACGGTGACATAGGAAATCCCGAACAGCTCCCGGCGCCGTTCGAGTTTGTCGCAAATCGCGTCGACACTGCCGATCAGGGCGTGCGGGTGGTGCACCATGTCCGCCTCATCCACGCCAAACATCTGCGCAAAACCGGCGAGTACCGGGGCGGGGTCGTCCATCACAACGGTGAAATAGGCACCGATTTCAATTTCCAAGTCGTCGAAACGAGCACCCGCGCCCTCTCGAACCCAACGCAGCTTCTTGCGGGTTTCGTCCTCGGTGGACATCCGCACCCCGTCCGGACCAATGACGCCGGCGCGGTTATTGAAATTGAGGCTGACAATATCGGCCTCGCGGCCCGCCAGGCGCAGCACACGCGGGCTGCCGCCGCCAATCATGATGGGTGGCTTTGAAATCGGCTTCGGCAGGCCCTCGAAGTCGTGCCAGGAAAGGGTGGCGTTCTCGACATTGGTGTGGCCCTCACCGCGAAACGCCTTGGCCCCCTCGATGACATCCGCCAACCGGTCGATACGCTGCGCGGGCGGATCGAGAGGAATACCGACCGCCTCGTATTCGTCCTTGAGCCATCCCGCGCCCAAGCCAAACTCAAGGCGTCCACCCGATAGCATGTCGATGGTCATGGCGGATTTCACCAGCACCACCGGGTTGTGGTAGTCGATGCAAAACACCCGGCAACCGATGCGAATGGTGTTCGTGACAGCCGCCGCATAGGCCATGGCCGGAATAGCGGCGAGGTTTTGCACCGGATGATTTGACTTCTCCAACGCCGGCCCCGGGCCAAGCAAATGATCGGCCAGATGGAAGGCGGAATACCCCAGGGCTTCCGCCCGGCGCACCTGGTCGGCCCAATCCTCGGCGCTCTCGGCGTTGAACGACTGCACCCCGAACCGGAACGGGTTGTTCATGTTTTCGCGGTCAGGCCGCAATCCGGTCCGCGCAGTAGCGGATGCCGCGTCTCAGCAGCTCGTAGTACTCCTCGCGCTCCCAACTACCGCGCTCAATCACCGGGTAGTAGTCCACCAGCGGCTGCATGTCGTAGTGCCCGCGGCAATGGCCCAGGTTGAGGTAGAGCACCTCCCCGTCGCCCACCTTGTTGATGTAGTAGACGGGGCGTGGCCTGTCCTCTTCCCAGTTGGCAGCCCCACCCTCCACGAAAGGCGAGGCGTCACCCGTGAAGTGTGTCTTCAGCAGCACATGCAAGGCACCGTGCTCTCGGCAAAGATACAGCTCGTCGTCGGTTTCGAACTCGTCGATGCCCCGCACCAGCTCGTGGTCCGGATCCGCCGCCGTCACCTTGAACGGCTGAATCGGCGGATGCGCCAGGAACTGGCTGCCCAGGGTTTCCATAAGAACCGGTGCAAGCGCCGGGGTATCGACGCGCCCATCCTCAAGGAAACGCAGAATGGCGTTGGTGCCATGCAGCGCAAACCACCGCTTGCCCGAGGTGACATAGGCGCGCAAGGCCACCTGCTCTTCGTCCGTTGGCACCAGATCGCAGGTATAGGTGATCAGAAAATCCGACTCGCCAATCGACTCCAAGTCGTGGTAATCCGCCGCGACCCGCACCCGGACGCGCTCGTCTTCCGCCAAAAGTTTCAGTAGTTCAAGGCGCGCATAGTCGATGTCGTGGTATTTGCCGGCGGCCACCATATAGACATTGACGGTTCTGTGTTCGCTCATGGCTCGGCTCAGAACTGAATGCGTTTGGTGAAACCGCCATCGATCACGACGTTGGTACCGTTGGTATAGGCACCGAGCGGGCTGGCGAGCAGGGCGGCCTGGGCGGCTACTTCTTCGGCGCGTCCCATGCGTCCCACCGGAATGCCGGCAAGCGTGGACTCATAGAAGGGGGTCATGTGTTTCTTGATGTTGTCCCAAGCACCGCCCTCGATCATGATTGGGCCTGGGGAGATGGCATTGACGCGAATGCCCTTGGCGCCCGCTTCCTGGGCCAGGGCACCGGCGTAGTTGAGAAGCGCCGCCTTGATGGCGTTGTAGGAGTGGGGTCCGATGAAGGCCTCGACGGCCGCCGTGGTGGATATGACGAGAACGCTGCCGTTGTCGGATTTTTCCAAGTGGGGCATGGCCGCTTCCACCATGCGCACGGTGCCAAGCATGTCGTGCTCGAAATTGGCCCGCCAGTCCTTTTCCGTGCGCCCGTTGCCGCCGGAGACATTGGAGACGATGTTGTCGATGCCGCCAAGCGCCTCGGCTGAGGCTTCCACCCACGCTTTGAGCGCATCGCCGTCGCCCACATCAACCGCCCGGCCGAAGGCGGTAACCCCCTTCGCCGACAGCGCCTCGACAGCGGCGTTCACACCGTCCTCGCCGCGGGCGCAGATGGCGACATGGCAGCCCTCGTCCGCCAGCGCTTCGGCGATGGCCCGGCCAATGCCACGGCTACCGCCGGTAATAAGTGCTTTTCCGCCTTTCAGTTGTAGATCCATGATTATATCCTTAGGTTGCTGGTGGTTGACTTAATTGTTGATTGAAACCGATTGCGTCGGGTGAGTAAACCTCAATTCAACGGTCCAAATCGCGGCCGTGGACGCTCCGCCAGCCCCGACACATCCACATGCACCTTGCCGTTCTCAAGCATGAGCGGCAAGGTCTGAATGGGCCGGACCGCCGGCGGCCCCTGACACTCGCCGTTGCGCACGTCAAAGCGACCGCCGTGCAACGGGCAACGGATCTGGTGGCCGACCAATGAGCCGGTGTGCAGCATCTGCCGCGCGTGGCTGCACTGGTTGTGGATCGCGTAGAATTGCCCGCGCACTTGGCAAACAAGCACTTTGGCGCCATCGACCTCGCAGGCCACCATCTCGCCCTCGCCGACCCGCGCAACGGAGACCGCGGGCGTCATGCCGCTATTTCATCCACTTGATTGGTTTGCGATGGATATAGTCGTCGATCGTCTTGTGGAAGTGACGGATGCGCAATTCCTGATCCGATATCCACAGGCCGCGATAGCCCGTGGAATTCATGCCCGCCTGCACCATCGCCAGGTTGGAGGCATCCTGGTCAAGCACTTCGCCGATGGATTCTTCGCCGTGCTTGAACTGCCGATGCGGTGGGCGTGCCATGCCCGCCGGTGCCTCTGCTCGAGCCTGTCGGACGGGTGCGCCGGCGTCGCTGTCCGCGTTCGGTACCAGGGCATAGTTCTGCAGGTCGTAGTACATCTTGTTCGGGTCAGTCTCGTGGGGACGCTGCCGGAACAACATCACGCTGTTGCAGTGAATATTCAGGGTGATGTTGGGAAAGATGAGGTAATGGTAGTCGTCGGACAACTGATCGTCGTTGAGGTCGTCGAAGTCGTAGCCGATCTGCTTCGAAATCTTGCGCCAATTCAATTGCACCGCACGGCGCACCCCGAGCCCGTCTCCCCTATAGGTATCGGGATCAAGCATGTTCATGCGCATGTAGTCCTTGAGTTCCTCTGTAATGATCGTGCCGTCCTCGATGTGGGTGCTGACACAGCCGAACGGAATCAGATAGCGGTTGTGTCGCTCGTAGCAGTCGATCTGCACATCCATGTCCTCAAGCATCGTCTTGAGCTGGGGGTGGGTGCCGAAGACATGGTAGGTTTCGTTGAAGGCATCGACGGATGTTTTCCAGTTGCAATCCCACTCCACGGTGACATCGTTGATGAGCGTCATACGGTCGAAGTGGTAGGGGTCGAGATGCTCCGGAATGATGCCCAGAAAGTCGCGCAGCGGCTCGGCGTCCGGGTTGAGACTGTACCAGACCCAACCGCCCCAGCTATCGCAGGGCAGCTTGACGATCGAGAGCTTGTCGCAGGGCGCGCCCTGGGGGAAGGTTTCCGCATCCGGCACGTGGATGAGTTCGCCGCGCAAGTTGTATTCCCACAGGTGATAGGAACAGCGGAAGCTCTTGGTGTTGCCACCCTTGCCATAGGCAACCTGATTGCCCCGGTGCGAACAAACATTATAGAAAGCGTTGTAGCGGTGATTCTCGTCCTTGGTGATGACGATGTGCTCCTTGCCAATCTTGTGGGTGACGTAATCGCCCGGGTTGCGCAAGTCGCCCTCCCAAGCGCCAATCAGCCACACCTTGGTCCAAAGACGCTCCCATTCGAGTTGCATGAACTCGGGCGAGGTGTAGCGCTCCTTGGGAATGAAATCGTGGCCGAGATCCGGATCCGGCTCTTTGTGGGCGGGTGTTTTCGAGGTCTGTGGGTCGGCGAACCGCTCGATCTTTCTGTAAACCGTCATCGTCTCAATCCTTGCCGGCCGGGCCGGAACTTCCCAAAAGACATGAGCATATGAGAGCAAAAAAGGCCAGTCAAGGCGATTGTGTCACATGGAAAACGACTGCGGAATACCGGCGGTGACGGGATGCTCCCGGAGCTTGGTTACCCGATGTTCCACATCGTGCCGATAGCCGGAATCCTGGCGGGGCCGGCCATCAAGCGTTGCCGGCATGTAGAGAAAACGGCCGCCCACCATGTGCGTGTAATCTTCCCAAGCCGGCCACCCGGCAATGGCATGGTGCAGGAAAACGAAGCCGTGCCTCTCATCGAGCAGTTCCGCCATGCCCCGTCGCAGCTCTTCCGAAGGTTCCGCGAACACCGGCGCGCTGTCCGGCGAAAAGTGGATGCCCGGCATATCGTAGAGTACGTAGGCATCATACCTCCGTGCCCGCCCGGCATTGAAAAACACCTGGGCCGCAGGCTGCTCCACATGCGTCCAGTTGATGTCCGGCAGGGCATCGAACAGCGAAAAGAATGGCTCGTGCTCGAAGGGGTGGCCCTTGGTAATCAGCAGGATATCCTTCACAAGAAATTCTCCAGGGTTTCGCGCATGGCAACGCCCATCTACGAAAAATTCTCCGTTGCGCGATAATAGCGCGAAAAGATCGGAGCCCCACCATGCGGTCGGTACCGCAACCCAACCCCGCCCAACCCATCGGTGTCATTCCCATGAATCCCTGACCCCGGCAGGCTGTCAATCGAAATGGTGGACGCACAATGAGAAACATGACCGAACGCCAATTGCGCCGCCGCGAGCGGATTCTCTCGGCCGCGCGCGAATTGATATCCAGGCAGGGTTACGACGGCGTCAAAATGCGCGACTTGGCAAAGGCCGCCGATGTGGCGCCCAAAACCCTCTACCACCAATTCGAAAACAAGGAAAACCTGCTGCGCACCGCCGTGGAAGAGCGCTATCGTCGTACCTATCAGGCCATCGACGACGCCGAAATCGACCGGGGCATCGACCGGCTCTTCCATATTGTGGAGTCCGTGGCGACCACTACCAAATTAAATCTGGCCTACGCGAAGGCGCTCGCGCCCATGCTCCGTTCTTCCACGGCCTTTGCGGAAATCCGCATTCAAAGCTATCGCAACGCCATCGATCAAATCGCTTCCGAAGGCGATTTCCTGGAGTGGATCGATGTGGGTCTAATGACGGCCATCATCTACCGCCAGGTCAACCCACTCTACCTAAGCTGGTGGCAGGCCAAAGAGGCGCAGCCGCACATCGCGAACGTGGCCAAGTTGGATATGAGCCTCATCCTGCGCTCGGCCACCACCGGCTATACCCACGAGCGGGCGACCGAGACGATCATCGCCATGCAAGAAAAGCTGGAAGGCACGAGGTTTATTTGATTCGAGATTCTGTGCTTGATCCAATGAAGAACTAGGGAACTTCTGATTAATTCTTTAGTCGCGACATCTGATTTAATAAAATCAATGGGTTACGAGTAACTCAATGCTGCTCTGTCGAATTGTTCAGACTTTCCCTAGTGTGCTGTCCCGCAAATTCGCTATAAAATATTCACCGGTCTATAAAAAATAATTTCATTTAAAATCAATAATATACGATACATTACACGCGGGTCGAATAATATGCGCATTTCCGGGACAGGACATTAGCGGCTAGGAGCCGATTCCAAGTGCGGAAACAGAGGGTCGTCGGGGTACCGGGCACCCCGGGCAAGCCCATCGAACGGCCGACCCTCGAGTACCGCCGTTGCGACGGTATTCCGATTCCAATCCATGACCACCTGCCGGTGCTTGATTTTCCAAACATCGCCGTGTTTTTCCATGCGGTCGAGATAGCGGCCAAGATAGGTCATCTCCGTATCCGCGCCGTCCTCTTCCGCTAGATAGTGATAGGCGGTGACATAGGTTTCCACCCGCGCCTCGGCACCGCGCAGGTCGACGGATACATTGGTGATGGTGTGCTGCGTGGCCGCATAGCGTTTGATGGCGACGGGGAGCATCTCACAGAATTCGTGCGCGGCGCCGTTGAAGCCTCCATAGGCGACCGTCGCGTCCGGCCAGTAGGCCGATTTCAGGGTCGCCTCGTCGGCACGGTCCACACCGCGGCTGTGTTTGGCAAGCACATCCCCAATCGCCAATCGATCCGCTATCTCCTCCGAGCTTGGTACCCTTCCTGTTTCCATTTAAATTCCCCCGCTAGCCCGAGCTACTCGTGAATGAACGTGGCGAGGCCGACAAGAGTAGTGAAAGCACCGGGTGCGCGGAGTAAGAGCGCGCGGGCGTGCTCGACAGCCCGTTGAGCACACGGCGGGAGCACGGCCAGTGATTTCGCTGCTATTGGCGACCGCAGTAGTTTATTCACGAATAGATTGGGCTGGCAGCCTGTCGGACTTTACGGCGCTTAATTTCATAATCTATTGATTATATTTGATATTTTATTTTTGGCCCATAGCGAGGGAATTTCTAAAATATCAAGAAAATCAATAATTTAATAAATTCGGCACGGCTAAGTCCGACAGGCTGCTAGGGCAGTCAACTGGCCACTCGTAGTGGACGGGCGGTTACAAGTCATTCATCGGTGGTTGAAAAGAGGCAATCAGCTTTCTTTCGAT
Source organism: Pseudomonadales bacterium (assembly GCA_965116165.1). Classification (GTDB taxonomy): domain Bacteria; phylum Pseudomonadota; class Gammaproteobacteria; order Pseudomonadales; family Azotimanducaceae; genus Azophilus. The sequence continues at coordinate 819,078 of OZ220484.1, forward strand.
CAATATCCTATCAGCCTCGCTCTTCATTTTTCTGGCATGAATGTGCGTGACCCCCATCCTTAATGCCTCGCTCCAGCGCTCATGATTATCAAGTCGGCTAGAAAAGGATTTCGTTTGTCCCACATAGATGGGCCGCCAAAAGTCATCCTCTCCATACGCGAAGATATAGACTCCCGGAACATCGTTCCAAGGGCCCCCCGGAGCGTATACGCTAAATGACCAATCCAGCCATGTCGCCGTTTGAGCGGCCATCGATCAACTAGGTTCCTGTATCGGCGGTGGCTGAGGCGGTGGCGGCGGTGGCGGCGGAACTTGTGGCGGCCTGGGAGGGGTCGTATTTTCCCTTCTTTCGTACTGCATGTGACAATTCCTCACGCGTGTCTAGAAAACATCGCCTAGTTAGTGCCTTGTTGGGGCGAATTTTAGCTACTCCGGACTCCGCGGTAGTTTGGCGGAGGTCTCTGTTGAGTTGGACGAGTCGACCCCTCGCTTCAAGTTCGTCGATCCTGTAGCCATCCACATCTAGAAACAAATCATCCCATTGTTCAGCTAATTCCCCACACCTGCCAGCGATAGCGTGGGCGACAGCAGCCTTACTTGAATAGTCTGCTAGCATGACCCAGATCGTAATCCCAAAAACCATAAGGCCGAATAGTGGCTGCGCCCAGTACGGGACTTGCTCAAAAATTGTGGCCAACGACCCAGTGCCGAAAAAAGCAAGTAAAATCAAGGTCCATTTGTTCCACAACTCATAATGGTAACGAACTACTTGGTAATATCGAAACAAGCTCTTTGCTTCCCATAAACCGTTCCAAATTCGCGTTCTGATTCCTTCATCAACCATCTACCATCCTCCTTTACGTGTGGCAAAAGAGAGCCTCTACACTATATCCTAGGCAGTAGCGAAAACACACATTGTGCGGCGAGTACAGGGCCATCTTAAAGTCATCCAAGCGGGCGTGCCGGATTCGCGGCGACGGAACCCCGGTCCGTCGGCACCCGGGATTGACGCGGTCGGCGATGCGTCCGGCGCGCCGGACGGCCTGTTTCGGGGCAATCGGCCCGTGCGGGCGATCAGTCGCGGACCACCCGGTCCAGCGCGTCCGGGTCGACAGCGGCGAGGATGCGGTGAGCGCTGGCCCGCGAGGGCGGCCTCAGGCGTCCGGTGGCGGGGCTTCGGAAGGCGCGGACGGCCGCCAGTTGCCGCCGGTCCAGCCGTGCACCGAACTCGGCGATGGCCGTCGGCCCGCGGGCACCCGCCAGCCAGTGCCGCACACCGCGGGCCGAGCGGAACTCCGGCACCGCCCGCAGATGGTCGAACAGGCTGCGCAGCCGCCCCGGCGCGGGCGGCTCCAGCCGCGCCCGCGACAGGCTCCAGGACGCGGGCTCGTCCAGGCCGGCGAGAAGCCGGCCCATGTCCGCGACCGGGCGAAGCCGCGCATCCCGCCCACCGGCGTCCATCCCGCCGCCAGATAGCGGGCGCCCCGGAAGCGCGACGGGTCCACGAAGGTCTCCGCCAGCAGCACCGGATGCCCGAGGCGCACCTCCATGTCCCCCGACAGCCGCCGCGCCGACAGCGCCAGCGAGGCCAGGTTCGGAACCCGGTCCCGCGCAAGCACCGGAAAGCGGCGGTTGTTCGCCACCAGGCGCAGCCGCCGGAGCCGCCGCTCCGGCGCCCAGCCGATCCACCCGTCCCGCGCCCCGATCCGGAGGACCCCCGCGCACCACCCGAGCAGCGCCAGCCATTCCCCGTCCGGACCCGCCGCCACGTGCCGGACGCCCTCCCCGAACAGGCCCCGGAACCCCGAATAATGCCGCTCGTCCATCACGCGGTCCCACTCCTCGCACTCGGCCGCGTCCCGAACGGGCCGCACCCCAACCTCCGACAGCGGAAAACCCAGGCTGCCCGCCGCAACTTGCCCGCGATGTCCCATGAGCCCGGTATGGACCCCTCGGGCGCGATTGTCCAATATCGCGGAATCGGCCAGCGGCTCAATGGGTTGCGAATGACTTTAGGATGGTCCTGGCTAACCTCGCACATTGCTACCCAATCGTGTATCCGTTGGCTACACTAAGGGTGCGAACGGCCGAAACGGAGCTTGCCCTGTTCGAGCTGGAACAAAACCTAGAGGACATGTGACATGTTGGTTTCGTTTTTGTTGCTCGGACCGGCAATGGCCCTGTCGCTTTTCATCATCCTGGTGAAAAGCGGCAGGCTGCGCTGGGCCGTGAGGCACCAGGCCGTGGCAGACACGGCCGTCACCATCGGCATATCGGCGCTCGCCCTTCTCGGAGGGGTCGAGGCCATGCCGGCGGGCATATCCGGAGGCCTGTGGTTCTCGCTGCTTCTGTTCCTGGCCGGCATCGGAATCAAAAGCCGCGACGCCGTGCGGAACGGGAACTCCCGCGGCTTCTCCCTTTTCGGCTGGCGGGTCAGCCGTGAACCGAAGAGGGACACGGGTAAGCGGTGGTACTTCGGGTAGCACCGCGGTTAAACGGTCCCATGCCTCGCTGGCGCTCGGCATGGGACAACTTTTTTGTTCGGCTGGATGGTCCGGCCGACATTGCGTACCAGGGAGGTACACCATGGAAATACTGAATCTTAGACAACAGGCGGACAACACCGTGCCCGGGTGGGTGCGGGAGCAATTCGAGCACAACGGGAAACGTATGATGAAGAATGTGGGTCTACGCATAGGAGTTAATCGCGAACTTAACGATTAATTCTCGGCAGTCTGTCAGGCGCAAGACAAGCTGGTTGCTCAGGTCATTCGAGAATTCATGCGCGACTATTGTAGAGCGCCACGGGAAAACTCCGGGCAATCCAGCGATAAGACGAGATGGACCAAAAGCCCGCCTTTGAATGAGAACATGTATGAACTGGCCCAAGGGATCAAAATGGCGAAAGTGGGATCTGCATGTGCACAGTCCTGTGTCGGCCAATTTTTCCGGCGACTGGAACCAGTTCATCATCCAGCTCGGCAACGCCGATTGCGATGTCATCGGCATCAATGACTATTTTTCTGTCGCCGGATATAAGAAGGTACAGAGGTTGGTCGGCGATCCGGGAGCGGTAGCAGAGGGCAACAAGCCCTATCGCGAGGCGCTGGAAAAGCTCAAGGCGAAGACGCTGCTGCCGGTCGTCGAATGCCGGATGAACAACGTTGTCGTCGATAAGAAATTCAAGTCTGGCCCCCGGATCAATTTCCATCTGATTTTCAGCCCGGATCTGCTTGCTGATGACATCGAGACCTTCATCAAAAATCTAAAGGTCAAGGGGACTTTGATCGGCAGTCGCTATAACGATCCAAAATTTCTGCTGGACGGGGTGTCAATCCACTTCGGCGAGACCTGCCGTGCGCTGCGCAACGACGGCCATTTCGCCGGGCGGTTCTTAATCTGGATTCCCTATGACGAATATGGCGGAATCGACAACATCAATCCAGAGGCCGACACCTTGTTCAAAGAGGGGCTGGTCCACGACGCCGACATTCTCGGCTCTTCCAATAAGACGCAGGCGGACTTTTTCCTCTGGATCGCCTGCAGCCGAGCAAGTTCACGGAGGAGCAATACCAGAAATGGTTCGGCCGCAGGAAGCCCTGCATCAAGGGCAGTGACTCGCACAACGTCAACGACGAGTTGGGCAAGCTGAAGGACCAACACTCCAAGCCTGCGGACAAATATTGCTGGATCAAGGCCGACCCTACCTTCAACGGCTTGCGGCAGATCATCAACGAGCCGGAAGACCGGGTGTATATCGGCCGGCTGCCGCCCAAGATGGAAGAGGTGCGGCAGAACTCAATCCGCTACCTTTCCCATGCGCATATCCGCAGGACTGCCAACGCCGACATTGACGACATCTGGTTCGATTGCCGGATCCCCATCAACTTCGACATGGTTGCCATCATCGGCAACAAGGGCACCGGCAAGAGTGCACTCGCCGACATGCTTGCACTCGCCGGCAACACGCACTGCGATCCTAAATATTTCTCCTTCCTCACCAAGGATCGGTTCTGCGAGCGCAACGGCAGGATCGCGAAGCAGTTCGAGGTCGAAACCGTCTGGGTAGACGACACGAAGACGGTAACGCCGCTGAATGCCAAGCCCGATCTCAACAGCGTCGAACTGGTGAAGTACATCCCACAAACCTACCTGGAGAAAGTCTGCACCGAGACGGAACCGGGCCAGCAGAGCGAGTTTCAGCGTGAGCTACGCAAGGTGATCTTCTCGCACATCAGCGATGCCGACCGGCTCGGCAAGGATTCGCTTGACGAGCTGATCGAATACAAGACCGAGGAGCTGAACGCGCAGTTGGCCGCGCAGCGGCAGGAAATCTCCGGGCTCAATGCCGAGTTGGTGAAGCTCGAATCGAAGGGCACGGCCGATTATGCCGCGCAACTCGATGCGAAGCTCAAACTCAAGCAGAAGGAGCTGGAAGCACACGAATCGAATAAGCCGGCGGTGGTGGAGAAACCGAACAACCTCACCCCTGAACAACAGGCGGCCAATGCACAGATCGCGGGCGAGCTTGACGAAGAGCGCTCCGCGCTCGCCACTATTGAAACGCAGATCACAGAAAAGCGAACGAAACAGAAGACCCTGACCGAACACATCGCGGTCGCGAGAAAGTTGGAAGGCAAGCTCGACAACTTTGAAGCGGAGTTCACGCGACTCAAACAGGAATGCGTCCCAGACTTCGGGAAGCTCTCCGTTGATATGGAAGCGGTTATCACCCTGACCGTGGACAAGACTCTCCTGACGCAGAAGCGGGACAGCCTTATTGCCCAGAAAGGCACGATGGACGCGGCCTTGTCGCCAACAGAGGACGCGAGCCTCCTTGGCCAGAAGACCGCCTGCGAGGGTCGGATCAAAGCGCTTAAGGACAAGCTGGATGCACCGAACAAGCGCTATCAGGCGTATCAGGAAGCTCTCAAGGCATGGCAGGAGCAGAAAGACGCCATCATCGGCAGTGCCGAAAAGCCGGACACGCTCAGGTACCATGAGGCCCAAATCAAGTACATTGAGGAAGAACTCCACGGGGAGATCACGGCGATAACCGGAAAGCGCCGGGAGGCGGCGCGCAGGGCGCACGAAGGCATCACCGCCATAAAAACGGTTTACGAGGAGCTGTTCGCTCCGGTGCAGCAACTGATCGAAGACAGCATCATCATCAAGGAGGGATTCAAGCTCACCTTCGACAGCAGCATCATCGAGCGCACGTTCCAGCGCGATTTTTTCGGGAACTACATCAGCCAAGGCGCGGCTGGTTCGTTTTACAGCAAAGACAAGGGCGCGGTTGTGCTGGAGGAGCTGCGCGCAGACTTTGATTTCAACAAAGCCGATGACGCCATCCCATTTGTCGAAAAAATCACTTCGTACCTCGAACATGATATGCGCACGACCCAGCAGGGAAAGATGAACATTGCTTCACAGCTTCGTAAGCATGCCGAGGTGAAGGCGCTTTACGATTATCTGTGGACGCTTCCTTATCTGGAGCCGGAATACTCGCTCAAGCTTGACGGCAAGGATCTGAGCCGTCTTTCGCCGGGTGAGCGCGGAACATTGCTGCTCGTCTTCTATCTGCTCGTGGACAAGAGCAATAAGCCGATCATTGTTGATCAGCCCGAAGAGAATCTCGACAGCCAGACGGTCTATCGGCTGCTGATTCCAGTTATCAAGGAGGTCAAGAAACGCAGGCAAATCGTCATGGTAACGCACAGCCCGAACATCGCCGTGGTGTGCGATGCCGAGCAGATCATCCATGCCTTCATCGACCGCGCGAACAAGAACCAGGTCGTCTATACAATGGGCTCGATCGAGTCGCCACAGATCAATAAGTATCTGGTCGATGTGCTGGAGGGCACCCGCCCTGCCTTCGATAATCGAGGCTCAAAATACTTTGTTGGGTAATGGGCAACTCTCGAGGGCGGCACGTCACGCGCTGCCCTCGCCATTTCCGAACTTCCACACCGCGATCCCCATCTTCCGCGCCTTGTCGACAAAATTCTGGGAGATGCCCGAGCCGGGGAAGGCGATGATGCCGATGAGGAGTGCTTCGAGCATCTGGTCGTTGCGTTTGAAGGGCGCGGCGTTGCGATGGCGGATCCAATCGGGTTTGAAGACGATCTGCGGTATGCCGCGATTGTCGGCCCAGCAGGCGGCAATCATTGAGACCAGATCCATGCCCTTCCCCACCGCACCGGCAAGCTTGACCACCCATTGGCTATCGAACGCGCTCAATCGCCCTGTGCGGAATTTCTGCGTAGAGCACTTCAGCGAGGGCGCGGGCGTGATCGGCCTCGTCACCCGAGTGCATATCGACTGCGACGAGGGGTCGGCTTCCATTATCGCCAAGTTCCCCTCGCCGGTGCCCGAGAATCGGACGGTTGCCAAAACCTACGACATGTACGGCCGGGAAATTCGATTCTATCGAGACATCGCGGACAACCTGCCTATCCGCACACCCGCCTGTTACTGCGCCCAATTCGATCCCGATTCCCACGATTTTGTATTGCTGCTCGAAGACCTGCAAGGGCTGCGCATAGGCGACCAAGTGGCCGGATGCGCGCTGGACGAGGCGCGGATGGTGGTGGATGTGATCGCCGGACTGCCTGACCCACGGCGATGTGCGGCTCGACAATATTTTCTTCGGCGATGGCGAGGTCGTGCTCGTCGACTGGCAATCGGTTTGCACCTCGGCACCGGAACAGGATCTCGCCTATTTCATCACCCAAAGTGTGCCGCCCACCGTGCGGGCACAGGAGGATCTGGTTGCGCGCTATCACGCGGCGCTGACTCGTTCGGGTATCGACTACGATGTGGAGCGCCTGCGCAACCGCTACCAGGTCAGTGCCCTGTACCTGCTATGTTTTGCCGTGGATATAGTCGGCACGCTCGACATGGGCAACGAACGCGGAAAGACGCTGGCGCACACGCTGCTGGGCAATTGCCTGAGCGCACTGGAAGAACTGGACGCCTTTGAATTGTTGTAAATAGGGCGCTGGCGGGCGCACCCCGCGTATGGCGGCGGGCACATTGCCGCAATCGCCCCGCGCACGAACATCAATCACCAGGCCGATCAGCTTCCTTAAGGTGTTGTGCGGAATGAGGCGGAATCCAGTCTCTCCCAAGCCTCAATCGCCGCGTCGGTCGGCTTCCTCAAGTGGCTACACCAGTGCCCGCGCCGCGTACCGCGCTGCCAAGCCTCAATCGCCACGCCGGTCGGCTTCCTCAAGGCTCGCGGCGTAGGGCCGCCGGGCGAGTTGCAATAGAACAACTCCGACTAGGCCAAATATCGCCGTGACGGTAACCAGCGAATAGCGAACACCCTCGGCATCCGGAAATACGAACTCGTTGAAGGCTCCGGCAATCGGCGGGCCGACCATCATGCCGATGGAAACGACGAACAGGTAAACCGCCGCCACCCGCGCCCGCAACTCGGGCGGAGTGATCACCGGCAGCGCGCCCGCCGCCACGCCGAAGGGCGAATTAATGGCGATCAGCGCCGGCACGTACAGCACGAATGCCCAAAACGCGCTCGGTGCCGCCTGGACCAGAATAATGACGACCACCGCCACCGCGCCACCGACCATGCCGGCCAATATATTGGCGTCCCGCCGACCACGTTCGGAAAGCCGCCGCGCCAAAACGGCAACCAAAATAGGTCCGAGCGGGCCAGCCACCAAGAATATCCAGCCGAAGATCTGCGAGGCCTCCGCCGCGTCGTATCCATACACCCGCACAAAGAACGAAACCGTCCAGAAAACGAAGGCGTAGCCCGCCAACACCAGCGCCAGATTACCGAAATGGTGCAGCGCCAGCGTCCTGGCATGGTGGCGGTAAAACCCGATCAACGGGGCGAGTCCGGCGGAACCTTGCGACGCTCCGGCGCTCAGGCGACGCTGTGGCTCGCGCAACAACAAGAATAGGAAGGCAAGCAGTAGACCAGGCGCACCGACGTAAATGAAGGTCTGCTGCCAGGGCCGCAATTCACCGAAGATCGGCAATACCAGCGGCTCGGCATGTTGCACCAAGCCCAATACGTAACCGCCGATGATGAAGGCTATGCCCGAACCCATGATGGGGCCCGTCTGGAATACGGAAAGCGCCAGCGGCACCTGTTCGCGGGGGAAGTAATCGCCGATCAGCGAGGTGGTTGCCGGCGACAGCGTCGCTTCGCCCACGCCGACGCCGATGCGGGCCAGCAGCACGTTCCAGAAGTTGCGCGACAGGCCGCAGGCCATGGTCATCAATGACCAAAAGAAGATGCCGGCGGCAATGATGAAAGTACGGCTGCGCCGGTCGGCAAGCCAGGCAATCGGCAACGCGGCAATGGCGTAAAAGACGGCGAACACACCGTACAACCAGCCGATCTGGGCATCGCCAACGCCCAAATCCTCTTTCATCGGATCGACAACGATGGCCACCACCTGCCGATCCACATAGGCAACCAATGCCGCGACGATGAGAACGCCAACGACAAACCAAGCGTATACCCGGTTCGGAAAAGGGCGTTCAGGCGTGCTTGTCGCGGCGTTTGCCGGCGCCGGCGACTCGGCTTGAGTTTTCAGGACGCGCCCTGATTCGACCGCGGCGACCCCAAGGCGTTGCCCAACCGCACTGCCTACATCGAAACCATCAGTTCAAACGCATAGGTGCGCGGGGCGCCCCAGCCCTGAAAACCGGTGTTGGGTCCACCCAAAAATAGAGCCTGCTCGCGCCATTCCTCATCGGTGAGGTTCTTGCCGAACAGCGACACCGAGACAAGGCCGCCGCTGGCCAATGCCCACTCGTAGGCGATCCGGGCGTCGAGAGCGTCGTAACCCTCTTCGTAGAGCCGCTGGTCCGCCCCCCCCCCAGTGTTCACGAGCAGAAAGCCGCCCACGGTCTTCCATGTGACGTTGGCCGAGAAGCGCCCCGGGCCCAGATTCCGATCAAAAGCCAGGGTGGCGCTCAGGTTCCAGTCCGGTTGCCGGGAATCCTTGTTGCCGCCAAGTTGGCGCAAGGTGCCCGATGGGTCCAACACGCCCGGGACACCGGTGGCGCACCCATCCACAATATCGCAGGGAAGGGCGTAGGCTTTATTCTTGACATCCAGTACCCCGCCGTTGACCGCCAGCGTGAAGTCATCGTTCAGCAGCCATTGCATTTCACCTTCGAACCCGGAGTACTCCGAGATACCGCCGTTGTTGATGATGGTGGTGGTGCCCGGAATGGAATCGGGCGGGAGTGTGATGATGGAACTGAACTGGGAGCCGTCGCGCTCAAGGTAGAAATAGGCCAGATTGACCCGTAGGCGCCGATCAAGGAACTCGTTCTTCAAGCCCGCCTCGATTTGAAAGGCCTCTTCCGGGTTGAAGGGCGCCTCCGCCGCTGTTCGCGCGGAACGGATGCTGAAACCGCCACTGCGGAAGCCCTCCGAATAGCTGACATAGGCGCGATTATTATCTGTAATCGACCAGTTGGCGGAGGCAAGCAGAATGACATCGTCCCAGGAATCGCTGCCCTCATAGGCGCTGCCGACGCGCTCCGGCCGCCCGGTAAAATCAAATTCCCGGATAACGGGGCCGGTATCGAAGGTTCCATCGCTGTAGTCGAAATAGGAGTTGAAGGCGTCTTTCTCCTCATCGATGTAGCGGGCGCCGAAACTGATCTCCACGCTTTCCACCGGCCGCCAGGTGAGCGAGCCGAATACCGCAAACGATTGAACGTCCTCACCGGCGTGCTGGATGCTGCGCGCGTTGGCAATTTGGCACAATGCATCCCCAAGAGTCGGACTGGCGCGCAAGCCGGGCGCCACCGCGCAGGGTGCGCCCAGCGGGAGGCCGATCGCCACTGGCGGCAACTGCAACACGTTGTTTGTGTTCTGCTGAAACTCGAGTTCCGAATCGAAGTAGTAAACCCCCACCATGAAATCCAGCGAATCGATGAAGCTGCCGGACAACCGCACCTCCTGCGTGAAAACATCGTATTCCTGATCGCGCAGGGTGTGCAGTTGAGCGAAGGGAATGGCGGCCCCCTTGATGGAACCGCCATCGAAATCCTGGTTCACCAGGTCGTCGCCGCTGTGCCAGCCGGTAATGGAATCGACCGTCAGCCGCTCGCTCAGATCCCAGGTTGCGCGCAGACCCAGTTGGTCGACGTTGTACTTCATCGGCTCTTTCTTGTCGGCCAGGTTCTCGAATGGATCATCGCCGTTGAAACGTGGATCCTGTGGTGGAATCTGCCCGTCGTCGCGCAAGCGGTCATAGGTGAGGATAGCGTCGAAGCTGTCCGTCGGGGCCCAACGCAGCGCCACCGTTTGCGATGAAAAATCAATATCACCGGCCGAATCGTCCAAGGTAATGTTGTCGTAGAAGCCATCCCGCCCACGGTGAATGGCCCCCACCTTGAGCGCAAGCTGATCATTCACCAACGGCACGTTAACCCGCGCCTTGACGATCCGTGAGTTGTAGTTGCCGATTTCCCCGGCCACCCTCACGCCAAATTCATTGAATTGCGGGCGCACCCGGTTGACCACGATATTGCCGCCGATGGTGTTCTTGCCGAACAGCACACCCTGGGGTCCGCGGTTGACCTCAATGCTCTCCACATCGAAAACATCGATCAGTTGTCCGGTGGAGGAACCCATTTGAATACCATCCACAATCACACCCACCTGCGGAGATTGTGATTTCTCGATGTCGGGATAGCCCACGCCTCGAATGTACAGGGCGCTTGCGCCGGGCCCGGCGGTATTCATGCCAATGTAGACATTCGGCGCGAGCCCGTCGAAATCGCGCAGCGTTTGCGGTTTGAGGCGCTCAATCTGTTCCGCCCCAAAGGCTGTTACCGACAGCGGCACATCCTGCTGCGACTCTTGCCGGCGCCGGGAGGTCACCACAATTTCCTCGATCACCCCCGAATCGTCATCTTCTTCCGCGGCAGCCGCGCTATTCGGCGGCACCCACGAACCAATCCCCAGAATCAAACCAAGGCAGGCCACCGGCAGCCCAAGCCTTTCCACCACTCGCATCATCGAATAATCCCCCTTAGATGGATTGATACCAGCCCAACCCGCTCTCCTCTCAGCCGGCCAGACTGTCCCCCAAAGCAAAACCGACACCGCTGACCCTTTTAGTGCAACGGCACAGGTCTGTCAACGGGCAACGCTATGACTGCGCATGTCACCGGACCCATGACGGGCGATCCTTCCGAATGCTCCATGGGCTGAACGCGTTCATCCGCGAAAAGCTGTCGATTCAGATTCGGCAAAAGTTGTCCCCGGCCGAGGCCATCGGTGTGCCGATGGGTCTGTTCATCGTCATCAAGCGAGGTATCCCGACCCACATCCGCTCCGACAAGGATCCAGAATTGGTAGCCTAGGGCATCCGGCTATGGATTGCGGCAGTCGGAAGGTCAGGAATCGGATCCCATTCATTGAGCCCGGATCGCTGCGGTGCTTACTTCTTCCCTATTTCACTCATGATATGGCTCATACACATAAAATTCCTTACAGAGCCGAGAGATTCCAAGCTATTGAGCTACCCATATAGCCAGACGTCTCTAAACAAGAGAAAATAGGCTTCCCCACATAAACTCATTTTTCACCCAGTCCCCACTAGCCCCGTTTCTCTTTGTCACGATGAACAAACTTCGCTCACCAGTCGGCGATCGAAGTGCATGTTCTAGGTGTCCAACAGTGCAATTTGGATCAAAGCCACCCAAGCCTCGCTTGTGCTGGCCATGGTAACTGCAAACCGTTACATAACCATTCCGGTCTCCAGATTCACACTGAATCCTCAGCTCGTTGGAAATCCCAAGTTCCAACAACGTACCAACCTGATCCTCAGTGTACCGCTCATCCAAAAACCATGCATCAGGATTTCCCTCTAAGAACAGCGAATGGAATGATCTTCCTTGGATTCAGTTGCAACCAAAAAAGCCACCTCAACCGGCTTTACTACCGCACCATCCGGATTCTTAATTTCCTTTTCAAATACAAGCCATTTTTCCTCGACGTCACTTTCGTCATCGGCTTGACCAACTACGGTCACTATACGGGCAGCGTCAATGTGCTCCGTGACGCGAATGTATAGCCCCGATTCCTCGGTATCAATTTGCCATTCGATTTGTGAAATATTCCTCAAAAATAGGAGCGTACGCACATTCAAACCCCTCAAGCGCGCAGCGATTTCAGTGAATGCATCAGTTCTCTCTGTAGGGTGAGACTTAAAGGGAAAGACAAAACGAGTTGTCCAAGAATCGGGTACCTTGATCGGTTCAATTGCGTCCGGTCGAACATAATTCGCAATTCTAAAGTGTTCATCTGCGCAATGAATTTCTGGTGCCTGTGTATACGCATAGACAGATTTAAAGCCAATTCCGAACTTCCCAATTTTGGTTAAGTCTTCGCGTTTTTTTCCCTCTCCGACTCCGCATATTCCTCGAACGTCCGTTTCATCGAATACTTTCCCATTATGTAACATCTCAAGACGATTACCGTAGAGTTCTATTCTGACACGGTCCGCGCCTGCATCTTCAGCATTTTGAAGAAGCTCATAGACGAAATGCGTACGGTCGCTATATAGCCGCTCTTCAATCTCATACAGTTCTTGTCCAAGATCCGAAGTAAAGCGGCTAAATCAAGGCCGCTTAGTTCGTTTATCTGCCTCTGCTTGACAAATCGTTGTTGCTGGGAAGATAGCTGGTTGATGACCAGTTTCTTCCACCAATCACTTTCACCAAGCTGTGGCAAAACATCCGCCAAGAAGATGCACAGTTCGCCTGATGTATCCTGCAAAAGCGCATGTACACTTCGACTCACGGTCGTGCTCCCATGTTCGTTGCCCCGCTGCTCTCAAGCCTCCGCCCAATAAGGCGCCCGCAGCTTGCGTTTGTTGATTTTGCCCATGGTGCTGCGGCCCAAATCGTGCACCCAATCGAAGGAGCGTGGACATTTGTAGTGCGACAGCCGCGTCCGGCACCAGGCGATCATTTCGGCCGCGGAAGGTGTTGCAACCGAATCCCGCGGCATCGCCAACGCCTTGAGTTCCTCGCCCATTTCCGGATGCGGCACGCCGATACAGGCCACATCGAGCACCGCCGGATGTTCAATCAGCACCTGCTCGGCCTCCGCCGGATAGATATTGACCCCGCCGGAAACCACCATGTCGCTGAACCGGTCCGTGATGAAGACATAGCCTTCCTCGTTCATGTAGCCGATCTCGCCCAGGGTGAACACCCCCGGCGCGATGTGAGCGGCGGCGGATTTTTCCGGGTCGTTGTGATAGACGACACCCCGGCCGGTCGTATCCTTGAAGAACAGGCGACCTTCTGTATTCGGCGGCAGGGGATTGTCGTCGTCGTCGAGAATCATCGCCTCGAAGGGTGGTACCGCCCGGCCAACCGAACCTGGGTATTTGAGCCATTCGTCGGAGTCGATGGTGCAGGTCGTTCCCACCTCGCTCGCACCGTAGGCATCGAAGAACACCGGCCCCCACCATTCGATCATGGCCCGCTTCACATCGACGGGGCATTTGGCGCCGGTATGCCCGACACGCTGCAGGGAACTCAGGTCGTAGCGCGCCCTGACGTCATCGGGCAGCGCCAACAGGCGAACAAAATGGGTGGGAACCATAACGCTATTGCCGATGCGATATTTTTCGATGGCGGCCAGGGTTTTCTCCGCATCGAAGCGGCCCAGGATGACCGCGGGAACCCCGGCGGCCAACAGGCGCGAACCGGAAAGCGGCCCGGTGTGATACATGGGGCCGACCACCAGGTGCGGGCCGAATTCGGCCATCGGGCTTTGGGCGAGATTTGCAAGATGCTCCGCCACCGTCGCCCCGCCGGCGAACATGGTGGGCGGCAGTTCCGTACCCTTGGGACGGCCCGTGGTGCCAGATGTATAGAGTAGATTCGGCAATGGCCGCAGGTCGCTCGGCGGCTCGGCGGCCGATTGCGCCGCCAACCACTCGGACCAGGGTGTGGCGCCGCCGTCGCAATCCCACCCAATCACCGTATGCACGCGGCTTGAAGCGGCCGCTTCGAGGCCCCGTTCCGCCGTTTCCGGCCCGACGAACAGCACCCGCGCGCCGGAGTCGTCGAGAATATAGGCGGCTTCCGCAGCGGTCAGATGAAAATTGACGGGCACCACCGACGCCCCGCCAATCAGCCCGCCAAGATTCGCGAGCGCCGTTTCCACCGCATTCTCCGCAAAGACGGCGACCCGGCGGTGCGGGCCGAGATCCAGGGCATTCAGCCCGTTGGCGATGCGATTGAGGCGGTCGTCCAATGCCATCCAATCGAGCGCCTTTGTCTCGTCCCGAACCGCAACCTCGCCGGGGCGCTCCGCCGCCAAGGATTTCGCAAAAGTAGTCACCGCGCTTTCCTTCCGATATAAAGGCACAAATATATTCGAAAAACCCCTTGGAGGAACCCTTGAGCAAAGAGATCACCGACGATGTGCTGCTCGACATGCACCGGCGCATGGTTCGCATCCGCATCTTTGAGGAAACCGCGGGCAAGATGATGGAGAACGGCAAGATTCCCGGCGCGTTGCATCTGTACGTGGGCGAGGAGGCCGTCGCGTCGGGCGTTATGGTGCACCTGTCGGACAGTGACTACATCACCAGCACACACCGCGGCCACGGCCACCTGATCGCCAAGGGCGGCGACTTCAAATTCATGTTCGCCGAGCTTTTCGGCAAGGCCACGGGCTATTGCAAGGGCAAGGGCGGCAGCATGCACGTTTCAAACCTCGATATCGGCATGCTCGGCGCCAACGGCATCGTCGGGGCGGGCACCACCATCGCCATGGGCGCCGCCTTCTCCTGCAAATTCAAGAAAACCGAGAACGTTACCGTCTGCTTCTTCGGCGACGGCGCAAGCAACGAAGGCGCCTTCCACGAGGCCGCCAACATGGCGGGGCTGTACAGGCTGCCCTGTATCTTCGTCTGCGAAAACAACGGCTACGGGGAATACACACCGCAGGCCAACCATCAGGCCATCGTCGATGTGGCCGACCGGGCACCCGGCTACGGCATGCCGGGCGTCGTTGTGGACGGCATGGACGCGGTCGCCGTTTACGAGGCCGCCGGCGAGGCGATCAAGCGGGCACGGCGCGGCGATGGCCCCACGCTCCTCGAGTGCAAGACCTATCGCTACTACGATCACGTCGGCGTGCGCGGCATGGGTTTGAGCTACCGCACCGACGAGGAAGTCGAGCAGTGGCGGCGCAAGGATCCCATCGAAAGTTTTGAGGCCCGCCTCGCCGAACAGGGCGTATTTTCGCCGGAAGCGGCCAAGGCCGTCCATGCGGAGGTGCGGGCACAGATCGATGCGGCGATCGAATTTGCCGAGGAAAGCCCCTTCCCGGACCCCGCGACCATTACCGAAGACGTTTACGCCTAACCCGACCTAGTGCTCCATCCAACTGATAATACCGCATCAGCGCGCCCGCAAGCGTCCAGATGCGCGGCGGAGCCCCGTCGGCGTATCCGGCGATACGTCAAGGGGCGACAACAAAGCAGATGGGCGCTTGCGGGCGCGCCCCGCGGGGTGGCGGCGGGAGCGTCCCGGGCCGCGTTGCGCCCGCTTGAAGTAGGTCGCCTACGACTGCGCGGCCGCGCCTTGCCCGGAACGCTCCCGCCGCCACTGATGCGGTATTATCAGTTGGATGGAGCACTAGGAGCCTGCGCCGTAGAACACCTGCGAGAGTCAACGGTGGGAATATGCAGCCGAAATACCATAAAAAGCGCTCCAAAGTGGGCGTGATGCCCAAATTTCTTCGCCATTTTATCCTAGGGATGATCCGAAGTGGGATGTGCTCCCCCGAGAATTTCCTACGGCGCAGGCTCCTAGTAATGAATCAGCTACTGCGGCCATCAAGAGCAGCGAAAGTACTGGGCGTGTTCAACGTGCTTGACACCGCTAGATAGTCCGCGATGTCGGCGAATATCACTCTTACCCCGCGCGCCCGGTGCTTTACACTGCTCTTGCCACCCTCGTCATGTTCATTCATGAATAGGTCGGGGCAAGGAAGGTCTGAACAAGTCGATAGAGCAGCATCGATCTATTCGTAAGCTATTGATTTTATTAAATTGGATGTCGCTACTACAGGATTGGCCAGAGGTTCCCTAACTCGGGTGTCGTGACTACGGATTTGAGCAGATGCTCCCCAAGATCATAGAAAAGGTTAAAGATATGGCCGAAGTACAGGAAAAACCAAGAGAGCTCCCCTATGTTGCCGCCATAGCGGACGGCATAAGATGTGTATTGCGCGAGCAGCCGGACGCCTTCGTCGCCGGTGAGGATGTCGCCCAGGCCGGCGGCGTTTATGGCTACTTTCAAGGCATGCTTGAGGAGTTCGGGGCGGAGCGGGTGATCGACACGCCCATCTCCGAGGAAGGTATCGTCGGGCTCGGTGTCGGCGCCGCCGCCACGGGTTGTCGCCCCATCATCGATGTCATGTTCATCGACTTCATGGGCGAATGCATGGACGAGGTGGCCAATCAGCTCGCCAAGATGCGCTACATGTTCGGCGGCCGCGCCACACTGCCCGTCACGGTGCTCAGCATGGCCGGCGCCGGCGCCAATCTCGCCGCGCAACACAGCCAAAGTCTGGAAGCCTGGATCTGTCATGTCCCCGGCCTGAAAGTCACCATGGCCGCAACACCCTACGACGCCAAGGGCCTCATCATCGGCGCCGCGCGGGACGACAATCCGGTGTTCGTCATTCTCAACAAAATGTCCCTGGCCATGACGGGGCCCGTGCCGGAGGAGCCCTATGCCATTCCTCTGGGCGAGGCCAATATCGTCCGCCCAGGGTCCAACTACACCATCATCGCGACCGGGCGAATGGTGCACGAGGCACTTTCCGCGGCGGAGGAACTCGCCAAGCTCGGCGTCGATGCGGAAGTCATCGACCCGCGCACCCTGCAACCGTTCGATACCGAAACGGCGGCGGCATCGCTGAGGAAAACCCACCGCGCGATGATCGTGCACGAGGCGGTGCGCTTCGGCGGCTTCGGTGGCGAGGTGGCCGCGCAATTGCAGGAATTGGCGTTCGACTATCTCGATGCGCCCATTGCGCGGGTGGGGGCGCCATTTTCGCCGGTGCCATTCAGCCCGGCGCTGGAATCGCACTACGTTCCCAACGCGGCGCGTATTGTGGCGGAGGCCAAGAAGCAGCTTGGTTTATAAAAGGAGGCATGACCATGCGGCAAACCCCGGCCGGCTTTCTCGAATGGACACGAAAGTTTGCCAATCGGGCTGAGGCGGGCTTGGAGGGATGTTGGCGAAGTAGCTCAATGCCGCCCTATCGACTTGTTCAGGCCTTCCCCAGAAACTTTTGATCGTGGGCATCCTAGGGATGGTTGCAAACCCGGCCTCGGGCAAGGATGTGCGTCGCCTCGTTGCCCGCGCCTCGGTTTTCGACAATCAGGAAAAACAAGCGATCGTAAGCCGGGCACTCGTCGGGGCGTACGCTGCGGGCGCCCGCGAGATTGCCTATCTCGACGATGCGCACGGCATAGTGGCCGGGGCCTTGCGGGACCATGCCGGCTTCCATGCAGCCACGCTCGGGGCCACAAGAACCGGTACACCGCTCGATACCATCTCCGCCGCCCGGGCGCTGCGGGACATGGATAGTTCCGTCGTCATAACCCTTGGCGGGGACGGCACCAACCGGGCGTTCGCCATCGGTTGGTCGGACGCACCGCTTATTCCCCTTTCCACCGGCACCAACAATGTGTTCCCACGCCTGCTCGAAGGCACCGTTGCCGGAGCGGCGGCCGGGCTTATCGTCGCCAACCGCATCGGTATCGACGAAGTCGCCGACCAACAAAAGCTGATTCGGGTGGAAATCGAGGGGGAGCGGGACGACATCGCCCTCATTGACGCCGTCCTGAGCCGAGAACGCTTTGTCGGTGCCCGCGCCTTGCTCGCCCCGGAAATGCTCGATACCGCCCTGCTCACCCGCGCCGACCCCACCGCCGTGGGCATCACGGCCATCGGTGGGCTGTTGATGCCGGTTTCCAGCGATGACGAGCGGGGGCTCGTCATGAAGTTCATGGGCGCGCGCAACAGGGACCGACAGCCCATCGCAGGCGACCGAGCAACGGCGGGGGGAACCGTACGAGCCCCAATCGCGCCGGGGCTCTATCGGCCGGTAACGGTTGCCCGGTATCGGACGGTAAGGCCCGATGAACGAATCGAAGTCGAGGGGCCGGGGGTGTTGGCATTCGACGGCGAGCGCGACCGAACCTTGCGCGCCGGCCAAGCGGCACACTTGTTTCTTGAGCACAGCGGACCCTTGGTGGTCGATGTGGGGAAAACCCTCAAGTTGGCGGCTGCAAGAGGATTGTTTAGGGAAGGTCTGAACAGTTCGATAGAGCAGCATTGATCTATTCGTAACTTATTGATTTTATTAACATGGATGCCGAGACTACAGAATTGATCAGGGTTCCTTAGCCCGACCTGTTCATGAATGAACGTGGCAAGGCCGACAAGAGTGATGAAGGCAGTGGGTGCGTGGACTAGAGAGCGCACAGGCATGCTTGACGGCACGTTGAGCACACCCGGCGATTTCGCTGCTATTGACGGCCGCAGTAGTTTATTCATGAATAGGCCGGGTTAGCAGCCTGTCGGACTTAGCCGTGCCGGATCCCTTAAGTTATTGATTTAATTGATATTTCATAAATTTGCTCGCGACAGACCAAAAATAAAATATCAAGAAGAATCAATGGGTTATGAAATTAAACGCCATAAAGTCCGACAGGCTGTTAGCATTGGCGAAGGTCTGAACAATTCGGTAGATCAGCATGGATCTGCTCGTAACCTATTGATTTTACTACCTCGAATGCCGTGACTACAGGTTTAATCAGAGGTTCCATTAGTTAGTGGTTAGCGGAGGAATGGGAATTGCCTAGGGAAATTTACCTCGTCAAGGTCGGCATGAACATGACGGAGGGCATCGTCGAGGAATGGTGCATCGCCGACGGCGGGCGCGTGGAGAAAGGCGAGTTGCTCTATCGCCTTGAGACGGAGAAGGTCAACCTCGATGTGGACGCCGAGGCGACCGGCGTCGTCAAACACATGGTGGACGAGGGCGTCACCATGAAACCGGGCGATGTGGTGGGTTATATCTACGAATCCGGCGAGACGATACCCGACACCCTTCCCAAGGCTGGAGCACCAGCGGCCGATGGTGTCGCTCCCAGTCCCGCCGCACCGGTCGCCGCGACCGCGACAGGCGGCGCCAGCGGTGCGGCGGCCCCCGCCTCCGTCTCCCCATCTCTGGCCAGCGATGGACGCCTGCTGGCATCGCCCGCGGCCCGGCACCTTGCCGGGGAAATGACTGTCGAGATCACCACGGTAAATGGAACCGGGCCCGGTGGACGCATTGTCGAAGCGGACATCAGAGCCGCCGCCGCAGCGCTGCCGGAACCCACGAAGGCCGTGGCCTCCTCGCCTATGGCAAGAAAGCTGGCCCGCGAACTGGGTATTGATCTCGCCTCGGTCGAAGGGACCGGGCCCGGCGGCCGCATCACCAAGGATGACGTGCAACGCGCCGCGGACGCCGCCACCCCAGCCGCCAAACCGAGCGCGGCGGCGCCGACAGCACCGACCCCGGGCGTGGACCAAGCCATTCCGGTACGGGCCATGCGCCGAACCATCGCCAAGCGCATGTTCGAGAGCCTGCAAACCTCGGCGCAGCTCACCATGGACATGGACGTCAACATGGACGACGCCGTCAAGCTCCGCTCGCAACTCATGGACGAATGGCGGGATGCGGGTTTAAGGCCAACCTATACCGACCTCGTCATCCGCGCCTCCGCCAAGGCCCTCGCAAAACATCCCATCGTCAACAGCGTCTACGGCGAGCGCGAGATCACCCTACTCGGCGACATTCATGTCGGCATGGCCGTTGCCCTGGACGAGGGGCTTATCGTTCCGGTGATACGCCACGCCGACCAGCTCACCATGCAACAGCTCGTTCAGGAAGGTTCGCGGCTGGCGACGGCCGCCCGCGAGGGAACCCTGACCCCCGACGACCTGCATGGGGGCACCTTCACCGTCTCCGCACTCGGCATGTTTGGGGTTGATTCGTTCACGCCAATTATCAACGCGCCGCAATCCGCCATACTGGGGGTCAACCGCATTCGGGACAGCCTGCGCTGGGAAGGCGCCGCCCCGCGGAAAACCCAGGAGATGCGGCTTTCCCTCACCTGGGACCACCGGGTGCTCGACGGAGCGCCCGCCGCCCAATTTCTGGGTGCCGTACGCGATCTTCTGGAGGCACCCTATCGGCTACTGGTTTGAGTTGGGGAAGGTCTGCACAAATCAATAGAGGGTTTGGGAAGGTCTAAACAATTCGATAGAGCAGCATCTAGCTATTCGTAATCCATTGATTTTATTAACCCGGATCCCGCGACTACAGGATTAATCAGAGGTTCCTTAGGTACGCTGTCAGATTGGCTGGACGGTAACCCGCAAGCGCTTGATAGCGTTCGTGAACGGATGGGTGAATGCCCTCCAACGCTGGCCCCAGTTTCCCGATGGGACGCGAAAGGACTCCTCTGACCCGATATATGCCCTTCCAGGAGCGGTGCAATTTACCCAACGGATTCGGCTTCACGAAGCTGCGTCTATAGTCCGGGTCGAAAGATAGCCCGTGCGTTTCGGCGCGGGACCACATCCAATCCAAGGCCAGATCCGAGAGGCCTGTATTCGCATTGCCGCCACCCACATCGCCGTGCACGCCGGCAAACCACTGCTGTTCGATCAACTGCCCCGGACCCGGCAACTGCCGCCAAAGGGTGGGCTCGAAATCAATGCGCCTTTCGTCGATGGCGACGGCGTGGCAGGCATGGTCGATGATCGGGCTTAGGGTGGTGTCGTGAAAGGCGTACCGACGCTTCCTGCCCGTGAGCTCGACGATTCCCTCCACGATTTGTTCGACGATTCCGCTTGGCACGCCAAGCGCCCCGACGGTATCCCAAACGCCGATGAAGTTAATGCGCACATCGCGTGAGTGCGCGCGGCGAAACCCGACCACGGATAACGCATCCCGCCCGGCTCGCCCCCGATACAGACGGTAGGCTTTGGGAATGAGATGCGTACCTATCTTGCCCAATAGGCCGACATGACGGATAAAACCGGCGAGGCTGCGGGCCGTGTAGGCACCCCGGCTAAAGCCGAAAAGATAGATTTGATCGCCATCAACATAGTTGTGCGCCAAAAACCGATAGGCGTCTTGAATATTTCTATCGATGCCAGCGCCGAGCAAGCCGCCGCTCAGCTTGTCGTGATAGGAACCGATACCCCAGTCGTAGAACACCACCTGCCGTATGCCCGCCTCGTCCAACGGCCGCACAGCCCGCGCCGTGCGCACCACATTGGTGACGTGATGTTGATCGGGGCTGTTCCAGGTGCCGTCGCAACAGACGATCAGGCGCTTTGCGTACCTCTCCATTATTCCTGTCCCTAACCCGACCTATTCATGAATAAACTACTGCGGCCGTCAATAGCGGCGAAATCACTGGCCGTGCTCCCACCGTACGCTCTTACCCCGCGCACCCAATGCTTTCACTACTCTTGCCGTCCCTCGCCACGTTCATTCGCGCCGCAGCTCGATAAACAGCGCGATGGTCATGGCGACAAGGATGGCCATCACCGGTAGGGAAACCACCAGCACCGCCGACTGCACGGCGCGCAGGCCGCCGACCAGCATCAGCGCCAATGGCAGCACCATCAGGGCGAACGCCCAGAATACGCGATGCCATCGCACCGGATTGGCGCCCGCCGGCAGCCGTCGCGTCGCGGCCGCGGCGATGGAATAGGAGGCGGAGTCGTAGGTGGTGGCAACAAATATAAAGGCCATCACGACAAAGGCGATCAGCGGCAGCGGCTGGAGGGGCAACGCCTGTACGATGGCGGCAATGGCGGTGTCCGCCTGCTCGGCGGCAACCATTTCACGCACGGCCACCGTTCCCTGCATGTCCATCCACATCGCCGTGTTGCCGATGGTGATGTAGAAAAGTGCGCAGCCGAGCGTTCCAAAGCCGACCATCCCGAAAATGAGTTGCTTGAGCGTTCGCCCCCGGGAGATGCGGGTAACGCAGATACCGACATAGGGGCCGTAGGCCAGCCACCAAGCCCAGTAGAAAATGCTCCAATCCTCGATAAAACCGGATTCGAGGACCGGATCGGTCCAGGTGTTGAGGCGCACGAACTCCTGGATCATGAGGCCGAGGCTGTTGGTGCCGAGCTTCAACGAGAACAGCGTGGGGCCGGCGAGCAGCACGAACCCGGCAAACAAAGCGGCAATGGCCACGTTCACATCGCTGAAGCGCTTGATGCCCTTGTCCAAGCCCAAATAGACGCTCAACGCGAACAGCATGACCGACACGAACGCAACGGCCATATCCAGGGTACCGGACTCCGCGATGTTGAAAAGAGCGCCGATGCAGGCGGCGATCATTGGCGTCGCCAAACCCAACGAGGTTCCGGCGCCGCCGACAAGGGCAATGATGAAGATGAAATCGACCGCGCGGCCAAGCGGCCGATGCACAACATCGTCGCCGGCCAGGCCAACCAGTGATGTGGACAGACGCAGGTGTGGGATATTGCGTTGGTAGTAGGGATAGGCGATGGCCACGGTCGGCAGGCAGTACAGGCACCAGGCGGAAAATCCCCAGTGAAAGATGCCGTAGGTGGCGGCCCATTCCCGCGCCTCGGGGGAACCCGAGTCCAGGCCGAACGGCGGATCGTTCAGATAGAACGCCCACTCGATGGGCGACCAGTAAAGCAGGCCGCCGCCGATGCCGGCACAGAACAGCATCCCCATCCAGGAAACATCCGAATAGGCCGGACGGGCATCGGCGCCCCCCAGCCGTCGATGGCCGTGCTTCCCCAGCGCCAGAACCAGCAACACCACGGCGGTGGCCAGCGTGATCCACTGATAGCCGATGCCGAAATTGGTGGCGATAAAGTTGTAGATGTCCGAAACGGCGACCGACGCCTGCTCCGGGGCGATTACGAGGGGGATGCAGGCGACTCCGATCAACCCCGCGGAGGCGATGAACAAAACCTTGTCGATTTGTGGCCCGGTTCGCATGCCCCTCCCGGGTAGGCTGGCCGAAAGCGCAACACCCTAACCCATATCCGGGGGGAAACGCCAAAAAGTGCTCTACCCAGCAGCAATTCCCGCTAACGATGCGCGATTATTCGGTTGGGTCCAAATAACGAGCGAAATGGACCATTCAGGCATGAGTCGGGCACCACTTTTTGAGTATCGCCGTGCTTAACGGGAATTGCTGCCTACCCAACGCAATTCCCGCCAAACGTGGCAGTGCCCGAAAGTTGGCGCCCAACCAGCGCCTGAATGGTCAATTCCGATGGGTATTCGGACCCCAACGGCATCCCCTACCCGGTAATGGCTCAAGGAAGATCTGAACAATTCGACGGAGCAGCATCTAGCTAATCGTAAGCTATTGATTTTATTAATTCGGATGCCGCGACTACAGGATTAATCAGAGGTTCCTCAACTTGAAGTCCGGATTCGCCGAGCACCTTTGACAACAGGGTTTACCAAGCACTTAGGAGGCACCATCCCCTACCCGCCCAGCAGCTCGTTGGGCATGCCATCAATGGGTACGGCGGCAACACCATCGGCGAGCGGATAGGCGTTGGGTGTCCGGCAGATGACCGACATGCTTGCGACAGCATCCGCCTCAAGCACGGAGAGCAGCTTGCGCAATCCCGCCGCATCGCGACTGCGGGGTTGTTCCGTCCACTTGGCGTCCGCGAGGTGGAATCGTCCGGCGCGGTGCACGAGAAAATCCGCTTCCCGAGCCCGGTCGTGCCAGAAGTTGATGTCCCAGCCCCCGCGACGATTCGACTGGGAGCGGCGCAACTCGGCGCAAACCAGGGTTTCCCACAATGCCCCGGTCAACGGCGATGCGCGCAAATCGTCCACGCTATGCATGCCGCAGAGGAATGCCGCCAGACCCGCATCCCGCAGGTACAGCTTGGGGCGCTTGACCAGGGAAACTGTGGCATTGCCATACCAA
Organism: Pseudomonadales bacterium; assembly: GCA_965116165.1. Lineage (GTDB taxonomy): Bacteria > Pseudomonadota > Gammaproteobacteria > Pseudomonadales > Azotimanducaceae > Azophilus. The sequence goes on from OZ220484.1 coordinate 843,134, forward strand.
GGCTCCAGGAGCACGAGCTGGTGGGAGGCCTCCAGCACCGACAACCAGGCCGCGCCGGTTGAGCCACTAATGCCCACATCCCGGGCGAGGTCGGCGCGGTTGAGCAGTTGCGCCGAACGCAATGCCGAAGCACGCAGGAAGCGCTCGTAGTCGCGCAGGCTCGTTACATCGAGCAGTTGGCGCAGATCCCGCTCAAGGTATGTGACCACATAGGATTGCAGAAAGCCGCGCGATTCTATCGCGATGTTTTCGTACAACTCGGGGAAGCCGCCGCGCACCAGGAACTGTTCGACGGTCAGGTCTGGATGGGCGGCCTTGGCCTCGGCGAAGGTAAGGGCCTCAAGTTCAATGATATCCGCCCGCCCCGCGAGCGACTCCGAAACCGAGCGCATGAGGCGGAGTGGTTGCGAACCGGTGAGCAGGAAAGCGCCGGGACGGTCGCGATGCTGGTCCACGACGATTTTCAGGCGGCGAAACAGACCCGGCGCGTACTGAACCTCATCGACGATCAGCGGCGGCGGATGCCGGGCAAGAAAGGAGTTCGGATCCAATTGCGCCTGCTCGGCCTCGCTCGGCAAGTCGAGCGATACGAAATTGTGATTCGGAAACAGACGGCGCACGAGGCTGGTCTTGCCCGTTTGCCGAGCACCGGTCAGAACCACGACGGGGCGGGTGGCGGCGCGCCGCAAGAGCAGGGGCTCAATCTGTCGATCAATCCACATTGGACGAATTGTACGATGTGATCGAACAAAATACCCGATTGTTGGGTTGTGGGTTTATTCGAAGTGTTAGGGAAGGTCTGAACAATTCGATAGAGAAGAATTGATCTAATCGTAAGATATTGATTTTATTGACTTGAATGCCGCTTCTACAGGATTAATCAGAGGTTCCTTAGTCCAAAGCATTGTTGTTCTCTTTGTCCAACTCCAGAGAAACTCTGATCAATTGAGCCGTGAGACGATTGATGGCTTCGTGGTATTGAACGAGCCGAGTGGATCCCCAACAGCAAGTCAGACACCTCCAAGGGCTCCACAAATGTCCAGGGGCGAGGCTTTGGCGTTACTGCCCGCCGAGGCTCACTGCCGCGCCCTCGCCGGGTGAGCTGGCAGCGCATGGCGGAAACCCCGTGGCGCACCGGGAGGAAATCAGGGGTTGGACAAGTGGATAGGGGGAGTGGGCAAAATCGTCCCCGCGCAAAATGAAAAAAAATTGCACTTCAAGACAGGATTCACATACGATTGTGGGCTGGACACTTGAATTACCTATTTGGAGGAGGAATTTCATGAGAAGGAACTTTCTGCCCGCCATGCTTGGCGGTATGGGAATGGCTATTGCCCTAGCGTCGATGGGGGAGGGCATCGTTTCCACTGTTGTCGCCCAAGAAGCGTCGCTGGCGATTGAAGAGGTGATCGTAACGGCACGGAAACGCGAGGAATCGGCCCAGGAGGTTCCCGTGGCAATCACGGCGCTGTCACAGGAACTCACCCAGTCAACCATCCGCGACCTGACGGACCTAAACGGCTTTGCCCCCAATGTGCGCATCGGCAACGACCGTTCGCGCAGCAACGCCGCTTCCATAACGATTCGCGGCATCAGTCCAACCCGCACCGACGACAACTCCTTCGACTCGCCGATTGCGGTGATGATCGACGGCATTTATCTGGGCACGCTCGGCGGGCAGCTCCTGGAGAATTTTGACTTGGAGCGGGTGGAAATTCTGCGTGGCCCCCAAGGCACCCTGTTTGGCAAGAACACTGTGGGGGGGGTCGTCAACGTCATCCGTAGCCGCCCCACGGGCGAGTTGGGTGGACGTTTCAAGGTCACCGCCGGCAAGTGGGATCAGCGCGAATTTCGCGGTGTTCTGAATATGCCCATCATTGAGGACAAGCTTGCCGGCAAGGTCTTTTTTTCGGGCATCAAGAACGACGGTTGGATGCCCAACACGACGGTGGAGCGACGGGTGCCCAAGACCGACTATGAAAACTACGGCGCAACGTTTCTGCTCACGCCAAATGACCGCTTCGAAGCGCTGTTGACTGTCGAGAAGTTTGCCGACGACAGCGAATTGGGCGCCTTTCTCGGCAACTACAATTTGGCACCCGGGGTAGCGGCCAAGCCGAGCGACCCCCGCCAGCAGGATCTCTCCGAGGGCTTTCTGTCCTGCACCCTGTTCGCCTCGGGTGCATTTCCACAATGGAACTCCGATGTTCCCTGCCGGACCAGCCTCGATGTGCCCAAAGTTTCCACATCCGATCTACCAAATCCCGCAAACACGGATGTGGAAGCCTATACCCTCAACATGAGCTACGATGTTTCCGACAATATCCGCATCGCATCGGTTACCGGGTATCGCGACGGTGTTGAAGATCGCATATACGATTTTGACGGCACGGAGAGCAACCACATCACGATCGAACGTCTCAACGACTATGATCAGTTCAGTCAAGAGCTGCGTGTCGAAGCCTCTTGGAGCAACCTCTCGGTGGTTGTTGGAGGCTACTATTGGAACAGTGAGTTCGAGCAGGACTGGGTAACTGGCGGCGAGTTCTGGAAGTTCGTCGGCACCCTCGGCACCAGCGGCTATGACCTCACGAACAACACCTGGCTCAACCCCGCCACAACCGGGCCGTCCCCCTTGGAGTTGTGTTGGGCTTTGGCCTTCGGCAATGTCCGCTGCGATACCGGGGCGACGCTCGAAGGCCTCGGGCCGGCCTATACGCAGCGCCTGCTGGAAAGCCAAGAAACCGAATCAATCGCTTTCTTCGCCCAGGCCGAATGGGAGTTTGTGCCGAATTGGATTTTGACGGCGGGCCTACGCTGGACGGAAGAGAAGAAAGACTTTATGGCCGGTCAGGCCTACCTAGCCTCGATGGCGCGCCAGCGGGTGCGCAACTTCCCGGATTACGCCATTCTCGACAACAAGTGGAGTGAAATCTCACCCAAGCTCGGCCTGTCCCACCAGTTGTCCGACGATATCCTGATCTACGCGTCCTACTCGGAAGGATTCCACTCCGGGGGATTTTTCGGTGTCAATCAGAATGTGGCGGATTTCATCCGCGACCAGTACGACCCCGAGTTCGCCAATTCTTGGGAAGGGGGCATAAAAAGCCAGTTGTTCAACAACCGAGTCCAGTTGAACGCTGCCTACTTCTTTAACGACTTCAAAGACAAACAGGAACAGGCCGTACAGTTCGACCCAAGCACCAACACGGTGGCAACGGTGTTCGACAATGTGGCAACGGCAACCTACCAGGGTGTTGAGGTCGAACTGCAATGGGTGGCCAGCGAATACTTGAATGTCTTTGCGTCCTTTGGTTGGCTTGATGCCGAATACGACGAGTTTGAAACGGACCTGAACCCGAACGACGACGCCGCCTTTGGGTCGGTTGTCGAAGACGCCACGCACCTGACGCCGCGCAACGCCCCGGAGATCACCTACGGCGTTGGTGCCGTATTCTCGATGCCGGCGGGTCCGGGCACGTTGGAAGTCTATGGCAAGTACGATTGGGTCGATGAAATAGAAACGAACTTGCTCAATCTTGATGTTGGCCGGGTCAGTTCCCAGGAGAACCTCAACGCCTCGATTTCTTACCTTTACGGCAACATGTCGCTCACGCTGTTTGGCCGCAACCTGACCGACGAGATCTATGAGGTTCCGGCGATCATCGCGCCACTGTTCGCCTCATCGACAATCGTGCCGGGAACTTCCTGGGGCGTGGAATTCGAGATGGAGCTGTAGCGCGGCGTCTGTGGAAACCCTCAACCGCAAAGATGCGAAGGCCCGGGAACCCGGGCCTTTTGCTTTGCGGCCGCCGAATCATCGGGACCATCAAGGATCGCCCACCGCCCCCCGGAATGAAACGCCGGCGATCTGAATCGGAACCCCACCATGCGCCACACCGAATACCCTGGCGGTGACGGCCCCGGCCGGGGCGACAACCTCCTGTCCCACAACCGACCAGTCCCGCCCGCATTCAAAGACCCTGATGTCGGTCTTTATAAATTTTCCGCTTTGGTCAGCCCAATTCACCTGAACCCGGCCGAGTCCGGCCTGGTTGTGGCATTTCGCTGTGACCCGCTGCCAGTAAAAATCGCCTTCGCGCACGGCAACCTCCTGCAAAGCGTTGTCTACCAGGGTCACGGCTATGGCACCGGACGCCAAGAACTCAATACCCTTCGAAAGTCTCCATGACGGTGCCTCAAACTGGTTCGGCCTTTCGATTAATTCCCTAGAGAAAAACGCCTCATCCTGCAACTTGTAGACGGCCACCGGCCCGAATTGGCCAAGCAGGTCGCCGGTTTCCGCCACCAGTCCGCCAAACCTTTCCTGGTTATCCCTGTGGTGGGCATCGAAAATCAGGTATCTCCCGCGATGCCTGCTCAGTACTTCCGCAAACGACGCCGATTCTTCAGCGGTGCGCAATTCCATCATAAAATCCCGGTTGTACCAGTTGGCAAACAGTGCCGGCGAGTCGAGTCCGGCGGCGGCCGGCTCGGCAAGGAACGCCACCGGCGCCCGCTGCTCATTAACCGCATTAACCAGCGCAACCGCCTTGCGCACCGGCACCCTGCGACTGACCAATCTGTCTAATTTCTCAGGGCGAAACGCGTCCAATACCGGAACATCGGGATACCTTGGGGTCGCCGCCCCCAAGAACAGCAGATTGATCAACACCGTCAACCCCGCAATGCCCACCATGATGGCACCAAGCATCCGGTAATGAGCCCCGCAGCGCGATATGCCCAAGCCAAGCAAGGCGCACAACAGCAGCAGGACGGGAAAAACGTATCGCAGGTATGCCTGAAACTGAAAAACGACAAGCAGCGAAAACAACGCAACCGCCAGCAGGAGACCAGCTCGCTTGACCCGCAGGACAAATAGCGCGGCGCACACCGGAACCCCGAGGGCAAACCATTGAAACCCCGCGCTGCCGATACGCCCCTCAATGAACTGCTCCGAGGCAAATATCAGCAGGTAGGGCAACTGCCATGTTAACTCGGCATCGAACAAGACATTGTTGAAATCCACCGGCGGATAAAGCGGCGATTCGAAGAAACTATTGTAGAAGGGAAACACCGGATTGCCCGTCTCGACATAGGCAAGCACGTATGGCCAGGCCCCAAGAATCAGAAAGGCAGCCGCGCCCTTGAACAACGCAACCAGGAAAGCCCCGGAGCCCAGCACCCGCCAACGGTGCAACACCGGCAGGGCGAGCAAGGGAACATAAACCAGCACCACCGCCTTGGCGGCAACCGCGGAACCCAGCGCTATGCCGGCGTTCAGCATGCCCGCCGAATGGGATTTGGCATCGTATACCGCTCGAAATAGCCACAATGCTCCAGCCACCAGAGAGGCGGACCAGAACGACTCGACATAGAGCGAGGATCCAACCAGCAGGGTCACCGGCATCGACAACAGCAACAGGGTCGCCCAGTCCGCGCCCCGCCGGCTCCCGCCGAGCACCAGGACGAATTCCCGCACGAAACAGGCCGAGAGCAGCAGGAAACCCAAGTTGACCAGCCTAGCGGCCGCCTCTCCAGCGAGCACATAGCCGATGGTGTAGCTCCAGTCGGCCAGCATGGGCATAAATGTCCAGACATAGAGTTCCGGGTCGAAACTCCAAGCCTTGTTAGCGGCAACATAGGCTGGAACGAACAGGTGCATTGCCAAGGGATCGTGGGACAATTCCGGCAAAAAGGCCATTGCCAGATAAAGCAACACCAGAGCGCCGAGCAATGCCCTTTCCAAACCGTCATAGCCGTGGTTGACCCGTTCCCTGAGCCGCTGGAAAACAGCTCTCAGGGTCATTGCAAGGTAACCACGCGCCGCAACCATAGGCACCGCGAGCATGGCCAGATAAGCCCAGGAATAGTTGACCGAAAAATGCACACCGAAGCCGACGACAGTGGCATATAGGCAGGCGCCCACTAGAATCCTTTGCGGGTCGCCGATGGCCGCATGCCGCCCGCACAGACGATTCAACAGCATGGTTCCCAGGCACAGGGATGCCCCCAGGTAGGCCGCAACGGCCAGTAACGCCCAGAGCCCTTCCGCCAGCAAGACAATCGCAATGCCAAGCAGCGCGGTAACGGCCGCGTAGCCGAGGCGCAGCCATCGGGCACCAAACCATAGGATCAAGGCACAGCCACCGATGAAACCCAGGTGTCCGTAGCCCCCTCCCGGTAAAACCTCGGGCCAATCCTGTTGCCAAAGCCCGAAGGCGGTAATGGCCACCCCCACCGCCATCGGGGTCGCAATGGCGGCAGCCGCAAGTGGCATCTTGTGGGCGATACTCATATCGGCTTGCGTTTGCCGGATAGGGTCGGCGACCCGTGGCGGGAGCTTCGGGATCCTGTAAAGATGTAGCGTTTGCTCAGCCAGTAGTTCAGCCCAACACAAAACACATCCGCAACGACCTTGGCGATCACAGCGGGCACACCGAACAGTAGAAACAAGGCCAACAGCCCGGTTGACAATGGAACATTCAGCGACCAGAGCGCAATGTAAAGAACCGCCTGGCGGCCATGCCTCCCCTCGGTTGCGGTCTCGAACGTGAAATACCGGTGCGCGAGAAAGGCGAAGACACCGGCGCAGACCTTCGCAAAGATGTTGGCGACAACCGCCGTTTGCCCCACCGGGACAACCAGCAGCAGAAACAGCCCCAAATCCAAGCCGTAGCCGACGATCTGGACGGCGACATAGCGTGCAAATCCCATTGTCTAGCGCCCGTCGGACCCTTACCGCCTCGTCGCCAAGGCCATTCTAAGGAAGATGTGAACAAATCGATAAAGCAGCATCAGGCTACTCGTGGGCTATTATTGGGGACTTATATAAATAAGTTGACATACTACTATATGTTGAGGTTTTAGTAGCAGGGAACTACCACATCTTGGGTTCTGTCAACTTATCGATATAATTCCCTATTATTGATTTTAGGAAGGTCTGAACAAGTCGATAGATCGGCATTTAGCCACTCGTAAGCTATTGATTTTATTAAACCGGATGCCCCGGCTACAGGATTAGTCAGAGATTCCCTAAAATGATAGGCGACCATGGATGGTGGGCACACCAAGCGCGGCTGGGACCGGATCATTCATCATGGTGGTGAGGGCCAGCCCCGGATTGCCCCTTCACAATCATGGTGTGTATTGGCCGCCTGGGAACGGACCCGATATCGTAACCAATAAACGCCAGCACAAGCTGGATTCCCACCAGGATGGGCATGGCCGCCAGCATCACGGTGCCGGGCGGGGTCGGCAGTCCGGCGCGTCCTGATTCCCACCACTGGCAGCCGCCGAATACGATACCGAACATGAGCATCAGCAAGCCGAGCGGCAATTCAATGGAAGCCAGCGACAGGCCGCGCAGGTAATAGTTGTAGAAAACACGCTTGCAAAAGCAGCGCGCATGCTTGACCAGAAACTCTCCGACAATCCGGGGCACGTGAAGACTGCTGACCTCGTCGCCGTAGTGCGCCCGCATCGGGATATCGATCACCACAGCCCGCAATGTATTGAGCCGAAACAGCATTTCCGATTCAAAAAAGTACCCCTTGGACATCTTCTCGAATGGCAGGGAGCGAGCGACATCGGCGTGAATCGCGGTGTAACCGTTGACCGGGTCGAACAGATCCCAATAGCCGGACGATAGCTTCGTCAACAAGGACAGCACGGCATTCCCCATGAGGCGGGCCTTCGGCATTCCGCGCAAGTCTTCCAGATTGAAGAATCGGTTGCCCTTTGTGTAGTCGGCCTTGCCGGCGGCAATGGGCGCGATGAAGTCTTGAAGGAGCGCCGGATCCATCTGACCGTCGCCATCCAACTTCACGATGATCTTCATGTCGTCGGCCAGCGCGGCCCGGTAACCCGTCATGACCGCTCCGCCAACGCCCTGGTTCTCGTCATGACGCAAGACGGTGACCCGGCCATCGCCGCAGCGGGTTTCAACAAGTCGGCCGGACCCGTCGGGGCAACAATCGTCAACGACATAGATTTGGCTGATCTCCGAACCTATGCCGCCCAGCACATCCAGAATCTGATCCCGCACCCTATAAGAGGGTATGACGACTCCAACTTTTTTGTTTGATCGGGTCACTACACTTCTCTCGGCCCCCGCTACCCCACCCGATCGGACCTGTCCCTCCAAAAGGGTTCCCGCAGCGTGCGTTTTAGTATCTTGCCGGAACCGGTTTTGGGGATTTCGGCGGCGAAGGCAACGGATCGCGGAATCTTGTAGCCCGCCAGGTGCTCGCGCGCGAACTGCTGCACGGCAGCCGCATCGAGACCGGCACCGTCCCGGGCGACCACCACCGCGTGCACGCTTTCTCCCCATTCCTCGCTGGGGATGCCGAAGACGGCCGCCTCGTGGATCTGGGGATGAAGTTCAAGGGCGTGTTCAACCTCCGCGGGATAGATATTCGCGCCGCCGGAAATGATCATGTCCTTCTTGCGGTCGCAGATATAGTAGAAGCCATCGTCGTCGAAATAGGCGATGTCGCCCACGGTCTGCCAGCCATCGCGCCGGTCTTCCAGGAACTTTTCATGCGCCTTGTAATAGGTGGTGAACTGCGACGCGGTGCGCACATACAACTCGCCCGGTTCGCCCGGCACTGCCACCACGCCGCCGTCTTCCCGATAGAGGCGGATTTCCACCCCCGGGGCGGGCCGACCGCAGGAGCCGGGCTTGGCGCGCTGGAACCGCGGGGTCATAATGGTGTTCACACCGAGTTCCGTGGAACCGTACACCTCGAACAGGGATTCTTCGGGAAACCGCTCCAAATAGTCCAACTTCAGCGCATAGGACCAAGGTGCCGCATTGGCGATCATGATGCGCAAGTGGTCGCGCCGGTATTTTTGCAGGACTTCGTCATCGAGTCGACAAATGCGCCGGATGGGCGTCGGAGCGGCAAAGGTGGCCGTCACCCCATAGGTATCAAGTAGCCGCAGCCAGTCCTCGGCGTCGAACGACCGTTGTAGCACCACCGTGTTGCCGAGGGCCTGGCCCAACGCCAGGAATCCGCCCGGGCCCGAGTGGTACAACGGCCCCGTGGTCAGGTAAACATCGTCGGGTTGCCAGCCATACAGACGTACCATGGCCTCCATCTGCCCCGGGTCGCCGATACCGGTACGCACCGCGCCCTTGGGTTTGCCCGTGGTGCCGGACGTGTAAATCATGGTTCCGGTTGCCGCTGCATCCGCGGCCACCTCCACGGGGTCGGCACTGGCGCCGTCGAGCAGGCCGGCCGCCGCAACCTGCCCCTCTTCGGGCGAACCATCGTAGACGATGACATGCGCGATCTGAGGCGTTTCCGCGCGAATCCGTGCAAAGAGTGGCGCGAATTCCGCGTCGACAAAGGCCACCTTCGCATCGCAATTGTGTACTACATAGGCCGCCTCCTCGGGTGTGAGCCGATAATTCAAGGGCACCGACACGGCCCCCGCCTTGCGCGCGGCGTGGCCGCAGGCTATCGGCCAAGGAGAATTGCGGCCGCACCACAACACCTTGTCGCCCGGTTCGACACCACACCCGCGGAATACATTCGCGAGCCGGTTGGCGTTGGCTTCAAGATCCGCAAAGCTCCAGCTCAGAACTTCGCCCGTGGGTCGGTCGTCAATCAGCGCGGGCTTGTCCCCGAGTTGGCCCGCAAGCATGGTCAGCATATCCGGCACGGTTTTATCCCTCCAACATTCCCATCTGAAAAGGCGGCAGAATCACGGGAATGGGGCGTCGCGTCAAGCCAGCAAGCACTGGCTGTAAAACGCTCCGGGATCGCAAGCGCCAACTTTCAAGGAAGCAACGATGCTTGAGTCGAACGAAAAAGAGTAAGGATTTCCCCGTGTTGTCGTTCAGTGGCGTCATTTTGTCTTTTTACTCACCAGTCCCTATGATAGATCATAGAAAGTGGCTGTGGTGCCGGGGGGGATGATGTGGCGTGGGTTCCTGATAGATCGTAGCTAACGTGATTGACACCGTACTTCTCAAGGTAGCCAGCAGGTGCAACCTAGACTGCGACTACTGCTATGTCTATCACATGGGCGATGACGCTTGGCGCGACCAGCCAAAACGCATATCGATTTTCTCGTTCGCGATGGAAATCACGCATGTCTGCCGACTGGCAAGGCCAGCGCAAGTAGTACGGCCTTGGCTAGACTGATTGACGAAGTGCGCAACGAGGGCAATCCGGAGCCAGCGTCTATCGCCACTTATAATCGTACTTACCATCGTCACAACCGATGACAATGCCTTCGTGCAGCCTGTGACCTTTCCTTACCTCCTTTCGCAAGAGCCAGGATCCGACGCCATCAAGGTTGCCGATATACCGTTTCGCTACTTCCTCACTCGTCGCTGCCTTGCGCATGGTATTGAAAAGAACCTTCTAGAGTGGTTCGAAACCTCCGCATCTTGGGAACTTGTGGAAACAGACTTCTATGAACAGTACGAATTTAGCATGCTGCATGCCTCCCTACCCGAACCCATAGCACCGTTGATTGAATGGAAAAATATCTCTTTCCTCATTCGTTCCATGAGAAAGCGGTTGGCCGAGTCCATTGTCCACGAGTGCATGCATCTCCAACTCTCAATTGTGGAGAGGATACTGCCCCTCGTTGATGAGCCTCAAGCGATGTACTACTCTCCGTGGAAAAAAACTTGTCGTGAATTCCTTTCTTCAAATGCTGTGGTACCCGTGGTTTAGTTACTCGGATCATGGAATATCACTATTCTTCCTGAGTGTCGCCGCGGTTCGACGGATGATCTCCATAGCGCCTTGATCCTCTGGAAACTCTGCCGTCGGCAATTCTCCCATCTGTGCCTCCAATTCCTTGAGCTCCCTTTTTTGCTCTACGGAAAGCCTGCTCTTCCCGGCAAGTTCCCGACGACGCTCCATTAATCTCTCTATCTCAGGGGAGCGTGCAGAACTAAGATCGAAAAGGTCGCTTGTAATAATCTGATCCAGCCGCCATTCCTTGATAATTGAAGGATCGTTTAAAATTTCAGCATGATCTTCCACTTTTCTCAAAACGGCTAGATTTGTACCAAGTGAGCTCTGCGCCATCAACGGACTATGCGCAGTCGCAATAAATTGGACATTGGGGAAATGCCGGGTGAGATACTCGCGAATATCACGTTGCCAACGTGGATGCAGGTGGAGGTCAATTTCGTCTACGATTACAATTGCCGACTCCTCTAGAGGATTCGAACTATTGGGGTAACGCTCCAACAATCTCCAAGCGATGTCCAATGTCCACGCGAATACTGTTTGGTAGCCTAAACTTAGCTGAGCAAGAGGAACTTTTCCGTAGTCCGTTGCTACCCATACACCTTTTGCATCGTTGGAAGATGCGGATATGGGTGGGCCGAGTATCTCAATATCTTGGGGACAACCAACATCCGGAAGCATTTCTGTCAGCATTCGCTTCATACTTGCAAGATGTCTTCTCGCATGTCGATCCTGCTTTAGTGATCCAAATTCCAAACTATTTAGAAGGCGTTCCGCATCGTGCAGAGGCGACTCCACCTTGAATAGCGATTCAACCGAATCAGAAGCTACGGATTTTTCAGAATCGGCAGTTTGGGGATGCCGCCCCGCACCGTAAGCCAGAACAAGCGGCTCTTCCAAATTCTCTAATGATTCCTCTGAAGATTCACCCCCGGGATCAAAGTTCGTGAAACGGTCGTTCAAACGAGTGATGTTCAACCCTGTGGAAATCGTACCCCTACGGGGCGCTCTCCGCCCTTCTAGAGGTACCCCGAAGGATAACTGCGCCTCCAATGTGGCCCTCGTATCCGAGCCAGATCGCGCCAATGCGTTCAATACGTCATTGTTCTCCTCTCCCGCCAACTCTGGCTCAACAAGATTTGGCGTTGGTCCGCTGTTGTCGTCCGGAGGTTTGTTGAATACTGGACGCATCCGAGCCAAACATTGCAGAAGTGTCGTCTTGCCTACACCATTGTCGCCGACAATCAGTGTCCACCGAGCTGGTCGACCATCGGCAGCGACGAGCTCCAACACCTGACGCTCACTAAAAGAACGGATGTTCTCAAGCACCAACTTCGTGAAATAGACTGAACGGATAGGTCGCCTCGCCACCGCTTGCTCCGCTTACAAGAGTTCTAGCCCAAAAGCTAACAAGGATCGTTTGCTCCGTAAACTCTATCTTGATCTCCTGATAAGCATCACCGGAACGATATATGACGCCGGTTGTTCGCAATCCTGGCGCCAAAGGAGGCACAGCCACTCTGGAAGCATGGAGGTCGATCATGTTGCCCGCAGGCCTCGGCCCACCTACCCCACCTGACCCGACCGGCCTCTGCGCGAACAAGGAACTTGTTGGTAGTGTCGCAGGTCAACATTCGGCCGACCGGATTCCTCTGTTGACGCAGGACACGGAATGCGGAAGATTCACGCCGATACACCACCAAATCGTCAGCTATTCCCGCTAACACGGCAATGCCCCAAAAGAGGCGCCCGACCAATGCCTGAATGGTCCATTTCGCTCGGTATTTGGATCCAAACGAATAATCACGCATCGTTAGCGGAAATTGCTGCCAAATCGTTTGGCTATCTTGCCCAAGATGGGTTAAAAGAGTCATCCTCAACAGCCATTCGCAAACAGGAGCATCCATGCCCAGCATCGTCGACCAGGTACCCATCGCGCAGGGCCTGTTCACCTGGCCCTCCAACGACCCGAGACTAATCGGCAGCCTGTGCCACGACTGCGGTGTGGTGACCTTTCCCGCCCAAGCCAGTTGCCCGGCCTGTTGCGGCCAAAATACGGAACCGCTCGAACTCGAACGACGCGGCAAACTTTGGACTTGGACCATTCAGGGATTTCTACCCAACCGCCCACCCTATGAGGGCCCGGAAACGCCCGAGACCTTCAGGCCCTTCGGTGTCGGTTATGTCGAGTTGCCCGGTCAGGTACGCGTGGAGACACGCATTAAAACGGAAGACATCGGCAAACTCCACATCGGCATGGAAATGGACCTCGTCGTGGAGAAGTACACCGAGCGGGACGGCAAGGACATCATCGCCTACTTTTTCCGTCCGGCGGACGAAAGTTAAGCCCCTTGCCCCTCTCTCGATGCGACGCGGGACTTTTACCACGGGCCGGGATGCGCACTGGATTGGTGGCCTTGCGAACCCGCCATGGCTGCTGATTGACTTCGACGAGCTTTCTGTGGGGGTCGTTCGATACGCACCGAATTGGTGGCCTTGCGAACCCGCCACGGCTGCCGATGGCACTCGACGAGCTTTCTGCGGGGGTCGTTCGATACGCACCGAATTGGTGGCCTTGCGAACCCGCCACGGCTGCCGATGGCACTCGACGAGGTTGCTGCCGGGCCCCTTGTCAAAGCTTCTCGCCGCGACGCCAAACTTTTGTCACGGAGAGCATGGAGAGATTGAAGCCAAGGATATTGTGGCTATATGATTAGTCATCCTCACGCCCTTACTGGAATCCGCATCGACTATCAAGGAGCAAACACATGGACGTAGCAATCATCGGCATCGGCATGCATCCCTTTGGACGCACGGAGGGCGTTACCGGCCAGGAACAGGGCATCTACGCAGCCCGCCAAGCCCTGGAGGATACGGGGCTCGAATGGAACGACATGCAATTCGCCTACGGCGGTTCCGCCGCTGCCGGCGCGGCCGACACCATGGTGTCCAAACTCGGTTTGACCGGCTTGCAGTTCATCAATGTATCCAACGGCTGCGCCACTGGCGGCAGCGCCCTGCAATCCGCCTACATGGCCATACAATCCGGGATGTTCGACATCGGCATGGCGGTCGGTTTCGACAAGCACCCGCGCGGTGCCTTTACCGTCAATCCGGAAGGCAGCGGCCTTGGCAAGTGGTACGGCGATATCGGCATGGCGCTCACGCCGCAATTCTTCGGCATGAAGATACAACGCTACATGCATGACTACGACATTACCGAAGACACCTTGGTTCGCGTCGCGGTGAAAAACTACAAAAACGGCTCCAAGAACCCCAACGCCTGGCGTCGCAAGCCATTCAGCTACCAGGATGTGGCCGAATCGATGATGGTCTGCCATCCGCTACGCAAGTACATGTTCTGCTCCCCCGCCGAGGGCGGCTGCGCCATGATCCTGTGCCGTGCCGACAAGGCCCGCCAATACTCGTCAAACCCCGTTTTCCTCAAGGCCGTGGCCGTGAAGACCCGGCAATTCGGTTCCTTCGAGGTGTTCTCCCAATCACAAGCGCTCGACCGCGCCCCCGCACCCACCGTGCAAGCCTCACAAACCGCTTTCGAAATGGCCGGCGTCGGCCCGGAAGACATCGATGTGGCCCAACTTCAGGATACGGAATCCGGCGCCGAGATCATGCACATGGCGGAAAACGGCTTCTGCGCCGACGGCGACCAGGAAAAATGGCTCCGCGAAGGCTACACGGAAATCGACGGCAAACTGCCGGTGAATACGGACGGCGGCTGCATGGCCAACGGCGAACCCATCGGCGCATCCGGCCTACGCCAGGTGTACGAGATTTGTCTGCAACTGCGTGGCCAGGCCGGTGAGCGCCAAGTGCCCAACAACCCGAGCACCGGCTATACCCATGTCTACGGCGCACCGGGCCTGAGCGGCGTTACGGTTCTCACCAACTAGTGTGCTGTCCGGCAAATTCGCTATAAAATAGTCACCGGCCTATAAAAAATAATTTCATTTGGTGCGCAGAAGCATGTTCGTGTCCAAGGTAATCCTCACTCTTCTCCGGCCCATCCGGCCGCAGAGGCTTCCCCGATCTCTTCGACCGAGAGGCACTCCGAGTTGGATCGCTCCAGCATTCCGAAAATCGTCGAAGCCGGTTTGCCCGGCTTCGGTTGTAGCTGAATGCGGTGGTCGTTGAGCAGATCGACGCTGAGTTTGTCGCTAGGTCGCACCCCGAGGTGCTGCAGCACTTCCTTTCGAAGCGTGACCTGTCCCTTGGTTGTGACAGTAAGAGCTATGGCCATAGCAGGGAATTCATGCGTGGAATCACGCCCAGAGTAAGGTAATCTGGCCTTACTTTCAATGTCTCGTAGGGCCTAACAGGCATGTCTTTATCCGCAATCGATGTTAGGGCCTGTTAACACCATCTGGGTTAGCAGGCCCTAGTCGAACGTTGGCCTCGTTCGGATCCAGGTTATTGATTGCGACACTAAAATCTAGCGCGGCAGTTTCCGCAAAAACTCGGCAACGGCCTGGGTAAACAGATCGTTGCGGTCTCCCGCGACCATATGCGCAGCATCGCTTACATTGACATACTCCGCGTGCGGACAGGTTTCGAGAAACTCGCGGGCTCCTTCCTCACTTAGCACATCCGAGAGCCCGCCGCGCACCAGCAAGGTTGGCACCCGCGATTCCGCCAACTTCTCAGCGGCCTTCTGCAGCCGCTCCCACCGCGCATCGATATCCCCGACGCGTCGCCTGTCGCCCAACCAAGCCGGATCCCAGTGCCAGCGCATGCGGTTGTTCTCATCGAGACGAACATTCTTCTTCAACCCGTCCAGAACCCGGGGACGCCGACGGTGGGGTTGGTAGGAGGCGATCGCATCCGCCACCTCTTCGAGGGATCCGAAGCCATTCGGCTTTTGCCGCATGAAGTCGATGATTCGCCGCGCACCGGCCCGCTCGATACGCGGCGCCATGTCCACGATAACGACCGCACACGCGTCAATGCGCCCCTCACCGGCCGCACAAAGCGCCACGCCACCCCCCATTGATGCGCCGACCAGAACGGGTCGCGGATCGCCGAGGTGCTCGACGACCGAGACGAGATCACCGACCATCGCATCCTGCTCATACTCGCCGGCCGGCGACCAGTCGGAGTCGCCATGCCCCCGGGCATCCAGACTGCATGTGCGCAGACCGGCCTTCGCCAAGGCTTCACCGGTTCCTTTCCACGCATGTCGTGTTTGCCCACCGCCATGGAGCAACACCACCAGCGGGTCTTCATCCCTTCCCCAGCAGTCTGCGGCGATGCTCAGCCCTTCTCCACCCGGCAGGAACATTGTCGGCTCCGGGGTTCCGGGAAGTCGTTTTCTGGAATTCATGCGTTGTCCTGAAGTTGCGTCAGTTGGTGGAGCTCTGGATAGTAAGATTTTAATTTCAAAGGCAGGCTGCCCCCGAACAGTCCACGCGCTTGGGGACGGGCGGGATAAGGATAGAGTTAACAGACCCCGGAGCGCTCCAGGGTTCCGCGCTCCAACAATCGCCAAATGGCGAACGCGACGCCACCCTCCGCATGGGCCTTGCTAACAAAGGTGGCCGCCGCCTTGGTGGCCGCATCGGCCTGGCCCATGGCCACCGAGGCACCCGCGAGTCGGAACATATCGATGTCGTTCTCGGCGTCGCCAAAGGCAACCACCTGGCGCGTCGCAATGCCCAAGTGTGAACAAGCCGCCTCAAGCGCCGCTCCCTTGGTGGCCTCGCACGCGGTGATGGCCAAAATGATCTTGCCCGTGGGGCCAACGGAATCGAGAATATTCACGCGACCGCGAAACGCCTCCCCCAACTCCCCGCGAATGCGTTCCCCACAACGGCTGCCCTGAATGGCGGCAATCCGGGGCAAATCGGTCCGATCAAGGTGCAACCGCTCCGTCCACCGCATCTCGGGCGCCAGGTGGCGCGCATCGGGGCGACCATCCATCTTGATCTCAACATGATCGCCCAAGGTGACCGTGGCGATGCACCGCTCCCGATTGCAAATCGCATAAAGCGCTTCCGCGAAATCGGCGGGCAAGCGCCGGTCGAATACATCCCCCGGCCCCGATGGATCAAACACCTGGGCACCCGAGCAGGCGATTACCGGGTCGTTGATTGCAAGCGTCGAGCCCAGGCGCACCGCAAACTGGGACCAGCGCGCCGTGGCGATAATCACCCGCAAACCGGCTGCCGACGCCGCTCGAACCGCCTCGGAATTCACATGGGGAACCTCGTCGCCCACCAGCAGGGTGCCGTCCAAGTCGATAGCCAAGGCCGCGTATTTCATATATTCGTCCCGCGCCAATTGTCGGTGGTGTGTCGGTTCGGCATGTGCACGAACCGAACAGTACGCCTACAGATTTCTACCGCGGCTCCTCGTCGCCCCTGAAATCCGCATTCGGCGGCTCATCCGGGGCACTGGATTCCCCCGCCTGTCCCGTCTGTCCCGCCGGTGTCTCCCCGCCCGGGCGACGGGATGGCGACATCCAGCCGGGCTCAAATGCCTGCCGCATAAAATTAAGGGGATTCATTTCGTTAAGCTGCCGCAGGTGGGCGCGCCACTGGTCCTGATGATCCATGAACGCCACGATGCTTTGCTCGATATAGCGCCCCACAACACTGCCCATTCGGTCTCCATAGAATCGGATCAATTGCTCGATCACCCGGTTCGTCAACACGCTCTCGTGCCCCTCCGCCTCCTGTTCGGCGAGGATCTGCAGCAGCACCGAACGGGTTATGTCGCCGCCATCCCTGGCATCGACGACCCGAATGCTCTCGCCATCGACAATGAGCCCGCGCACATCCTCAATGGTGACATAGCGGCTCGCCGTCGAGTCGTACAAGCGGCGATTCGGATATTTTTTGAGTGTATGCATTGCAACACTTCCACATGATGGATGGAGCACTGGGCACTGATTTCCAGTCACTTCTCCCGCACGTACAATCCCGGCGCATCGTCGAGCGGCGGGTGGGCGCGGTTGCCGAGCGTTGTCGGGGCATCCTTGAGGCCCGAGTGGGTTTGCAGCCAGGCAACCCAATGGTCGCGCCAATTACCGAGGGTCTCCTCGCCGTCCCGCAACCAGTCTTCCGGGTCGTTGGGCAGTCGGCTATTGCGCCAATAGCGCAGATGGCGATTGTTGGGCCGCGCACTGATCGTTTGGGTGTGATTTTGGCTGGTCAGGACAAATTCGACATCGCCACCAAACAATTGAACGCTGCGATAACAGGCCTGCCAAGGGGTGATGTGGTCCGTGGAGCCGGCCATGATGTAGACGGGATGGCGAATCCGCGAGAGATCCAGCCGCTCTCCCGATATCATCAGCGCACGGTTCGCCAACTCGTTCCTGTGGCCCAAATCGATCAGGTCGCATTGCAGCTCCGCCGGCACCCGGGTGTAGTCCATCGACCAGAACAACAGCGGGTGGGCGAGAGGATCCTCACCACGGAAATAGTTGCTGCGCATGAAGCTGAAAACGTTCTCGTCGAGCCGCAGCATCGCGAACATCTCCAGAATGTCCCGTTCGGTCATGCCGCCCTGCAGACGCACCCGTTGCTTCTGGGCGGCAACCGATGCCTCGGAAACAAACAGCGTGAAGCCGCTGTCGCCCGGTTGATTGTCGAGGATGGAAACGAACAGGGACAGGGAGTTGATCCAATTCTGGCCGCGCGCATTGAGAACGCCGGCCGCCGTTGCGGCCACCAAACCGCCCGCGCACAGGCCAATCAGGTCCAGGCTGCGCTGCCGGGTGATGCCGCGGGTGATGCGCGCCGCCTCGATCACGCCCTCGGTGTAGGTATCGAGCGACCAATGCGCATCGTCGCGCACCGGATTTTTCCAGCTCATGGCGAAGACCTGAATGCCATTGTCCACCAATTGCCCGAAAAGGCTCCGGTCGGGCGTGAGATCGCCCAAATAGAAGCGGTTCACCTGGCTGAAGACATACAGCAAGGGTTTTTTATGCACCTGCGGGGTGGTCGGCCGATATTGGATGAGCTCGAACAACTCATTGCGGAACACCACCCTGCCGGGCGTGGCGGCAACATCCCGCCCCAATTCGAAGGCACCCCGGTCGGCCACCGCCGGATAACCGTGATTGTGTTGGATATCCTCGAAATAGTGCCGCACACCCTTGACGATACTGGCACCGTTGGTTTCCACGGCCCTGCGGATGGCTTCCGGTGTGAATGGGCTGTTGACCGGCGCATAGATGTCCTTGGCCGCGTCCATCAGGAATTGCGCGCGTTGGCGGTCGATGCCCTCCAAGCCCGACTTGTCGAGCCATTCGTCAAGCGCACGGCTCCAGGCGACATAGGACTGCCGCACCCGCCTGAAGATCGGGTTGCTTTCCCATTCCGGATCTTCGAATCGCGTGTCCTGGGGCAGGTCGGGGTTTGTATTGCCAAACCAGATGCCGGCGAGCTCCGCCTGAAAACGCATCTGCGCCTCCAGGGCCAAGGCCGGTTGCGTGCCCATATATTCCGAGAAACGCCGCCAGGCATCGGCAATGCCCTGCCGGTCCGCGCCCCACATGGCGCCGAGCGCAACCCCCTCAAGCCGGTCGGCGGTTCGCTCCGCGGCGGACCTATCCGTATCGTTCATGCACCTACCCCTCTTGATGCCGACCGCTGTGCAACCGCAAGAAACCGTGCACACCGGCCATGCAAGCCCGCCCGAAACCGCCGGTCCATCCCGAAAACGCGCACACCGTTCGGTCTGTCTGGCCTATTCATCAACATCAGCAATTCCCGCTAAGCACGGCAATGCCCCAAAAGTGGTGCCCGACCAATGCCCGAATGGTCCATTTCGCTCGGTATTTGGACCCAAACGAATAATCACGCATCGTTGGCGGGAATTGCTGCATCAACATCTCGATTCTGGCATGGATGCGCGGGCTGCTGTACACTTCCCGTTACTTGGGGGCAAATTGTTGCAATGCAGTACGCCTGTTATCCGCAGCGCACTATGATACTGCATCCGTATCCTCAAGAGCACCGAAACAAACCGGACGGAAACCCTGCGATGAAAATCAATGTTGAGGTGGAACTCACGCCCGAGGAGTTGCGCCGTTTCATGGGCCTACCGGATGTCGGAGCCGTGCACAAGCAGTTGTTGGAACAGTTTACGCAACGGGTTTCGTCCTCCTCCGAGCAACGCGACGAATTCCTGCGCACACTGGTCACCGGCGCCCTGACACCCTGGCAAAATTTTTTCAACATGGTTTCGGGCACCGGCGCGCAATCCGTCGACCCCCGGGACAAGTAGCTCGAGTCATACCGAAGCCAAGCGGCTCCTGGGGAACAGCGATGCGATTAAGCGCACAGGACGCATCCTTTTTGTATTCGGAAACGGCCAGCGGCCCCATGCACGGCGCAGCGATCGCCATCATTGAGGGCGAAGTGCCGTTCGAGACGGTGTGCGGGCAAATCGCTTCGCGCCTGCATCTGGTACCCCGCTACCGCCAACGCTTGGCGCTGGTGCCGTTCAATCTCGCTCACCCGAAGTGGGTGGACGACCCCGGCTTCGACATCGCCAACCATGTCATGCGTCACCGCCTGCCGAACGGGGCGACCCTCGACGACGCCATCCAAGCCGCGCTTAAACTGAACGAGCCAATGCTGCCCCGGGATCGGCCGCTGTGGCGCATGTATCTCGTGGAAGGTGTCAAAAACCGCACGGTGCTACTGCAAATAGGCCATCACGCCATGGTGGACGGTGCCTCGGGAATCGACATTTCGCTGGTGCTGTTCGACTTGCAAAAGAACACGCCCCAACCGGAGCCCGAGCCCTGGCGCCCCAAGCCCCTGCCCACGCCCATCGAACTCGCCACGGAGGCGGCACTGGAAACAGCGCACACGCTGTCCGGAGAGAACCCTTTCAGCGCCGCCAACCCCACTTCCAAACGCGGCGAAATGCTGCGGCGGGCCACCGAGTCCATGACGCGATTCGTCGCGGAGCCCGTTGTTACAGCACCCTGGAACGCCGCGCCGGTCGGGCCGAAGCGCAACTTTATATGGCGCAAATATTCGTTCGCCGACTTTCGCCGCATTCGCGGCACGATTGGTGGGACCATCAACGATGTGGTGCTCGCCGCCGTAACCGAGGGCGCCGCCCGCTACCTGAGGGCGCACGATGAGCGTATCGAGGGTCGGCATCTGCGCATCATGTGCCCGGTAAACGTGCGCACCGAAGACGAGCGGGGCGCGCTCGGCAACCGCGTTTCCGCCATCTTTCCCGTATTCGATGCGCAGCCCATGGATATGAGGACGCGGCTGCACAGGGTGCGCTGGGAAACCGAGCAAATCAAGAACAACCGCGAGGCGCAGGCCATGCAGTTGATGATGGAGTCGGCCCCCTCGGTACCGCCGGTGGCAATGGCACCGACGCTTCTGGTGGGGACGCCCTGGGATCCGACCACGCTTGCGGCCAACTTTCCCCTGCCCGTGCCACCCACCTTCGGGCCGCGTCCGCCGATGCTGGGCTTCAATTTTACCTGCACCAACGTTCCCGGCGTGCAGACCACTCAATATCTCGCCGGCCACCCCATTCTCGACAATCTCGGATTGCTGATGCTGGGCGGCAACCTGGGCTTTGGCGTGGTGGTATCGAGCTATAACAAGAACATCTATTTCAACTTCATATGCGACCGCCGCCTGATGCCCGACCTGGACCGGATGGCCGAGGGCGTAGACAACGCCTTTGCCGAACTGTTATCCGCAGCGGTGCAAGACGAAGCCGCGGCGGCCAATTGACCAAGCGACCGGAGGATCCATGTCGGCCACCAACAGCACCGAAACCACCCTGGATGGCTACCCCCAGGAAATCACCCTATCGGAGGGACGCAAGGTGGAATTGCGCATTGTCGGCAACGACGACCGCGACGCCATTCTCAAGTTCGCCCGCAATCTCCCGGAACAGGATTTGCTGTTCCTGCGCGTGGACATCACCAAGCCAAAGGCCGTGGATCATTGGCTGGCCAACATCGCCGACGGCACCACCGTTTCCATCATCGCCTACGACGGCGACCTGATGGCGGGCTATGCAACCGTGGACCGCACCCCCGCGCGCTGGACGAGGCGCGTCGGCGAACTTCGGTTGACCGTGGCGCTCGACTACCGTAGCCAAGGCCTGGGCCGTCATCTGAGCGCTAAAATCTTCGACATCGCCCGCAATCTCGGCCTGAGGAAACTGACGGCCAACATGACGCCCAACCAGCGCGGAGCCCAGGCGGCCTTCCAACGATTGGGATTCGTGGCCGAAGCCCTATTGACGGATTTTGTCGAAGACCGGAACGGCAACCTGCACGATCTGGTCATGATGACATTCGATGTCGATGGCTTGACCGACCAAGCCTTGCACTAGCGCTCCATCCGAGAGGCACCACTCACCGAAAAGTAAATACCAAATAGAATCAATGCGTTATGAAATGAAGCACCGTAAAGTCCGACAGGGTGCTAGGCTGCCACTTTGGCCTTTGTCGAGCCGGGTTGCTTGGCCTGCGTCTCTTCGGTTGCGGGGGCGAACGCCTTGCGAATGGTCTCGTTGTTGGCGTTGAACGCATCGCGCAGCATGTCACCGCGGCTCTTCATGACTTCCTGGGTGTTGTTCCAAAGTTTCTCGCCATATTCGCGCTGCAACTCGACGAAACCCTGGATGTCTTTGACGTCGGGCAGCCTGCTGGCGAAGTCTTGATTGAATTGAATGTAGTTGCCGAAGTTTTTGGAGTCGAATTCCGCGAGCTTGCGGAACCACTCGGCATTCAGTTCCATCAGTTCGCGGGCCAGTTTCATTTGTTGCTCAAACGGATTCATAGCGAAGCACCTCCGGGTCGTTTCAATTGTTGAGATCACAAAATTGCTGCATTGCACACAGATTCGGATTGTGCACCAGAGTATTGTGCGATGCAACAATTTTCTGCCCCGATAAAACAAATCGGCATGAGCGGTGGGGCGGGTTATCCCGCATCCTCCTTGGCTAGGATGCTCTCGTGGAAGTTCCGCATGGTCGTGTAGATGCGCTTGGTTGCTTCCGGAATCCCGGTGCCCGGCTCAAATCGAATGGGGTCGAGGACATGGGCCGAGACCGGCCCGGGTTGCGCTTTCTTTGAACCGGGTGGGCGGATTTGCTTGACACCCTCCAGATACACCGGCACCACCGGTACATTCTTCTCCAACGCCAGAATCGACACGCCGTGCTTGAAGTGCGACAGGTGGCGGCCACGTGCCCGCGTGCCCTCCGGGAACAGCATGAGGCTCGCGCCCTGGTCGAGCAGCCACCTGGGGTACTCCAACGTTCGTGAACCGCCCCCCCGCTGAATCGGATAGAGCCCCATCACCAGCGATTGATACCAGGGTTGCAGCGTGATTACCTTGCGGCCCTTGAGAAACCAGCGGTCGGCGGCGGCACCGAAAAAGAGATTGCTGCGAATGCGCGGCGGTATCGCCTTTAACAGGCAATATTGATCGAAGTGGCTCTGGTGGTTCGCGACGACGATGCAGGGTTCGCGCACCGCCTTGAATTTTTCCCCACCGTAAACCCCGTGCTCCGTGAAATATCGCCAGCCCCAGCGCTGATAGGCGTAGGGGTACATGATGAAACGGGCGAGTCGCGCCCACCAGCGAATCTGCCAGGAATGTGGCCCGGCCGTGTGCGCGGACTGGCTCATCAGGCGCTGAAAGAGCTCCAGGTCAACGGCCGGCAGAATCTCGGTGTGCGCCGTCGTGCTCATTTCCTGCGCCAACGTGGCTCGATAGGCTTTGAAATTATCCGGCGCATCGATTACAAAACACTGATCCCATTCACCGAGCAGGCGGTAGCCCATCAGAATCTTGGCCTCCCACCGTTCCAGTGCTTCGCCAACACCCCTTATGGTGGCCGGACCGTTGGCCTTCACGGCTTTCAGCCCCTCGGAGTGATCCCGCATGAGCAGAACGTAGAGGCCCAAGGCTAGTGCTTCCCGGTCGGTGGGGCGGATTGCATCATATCGATGAATCGCTCAATGGACAGAGCGGGAAAGGTGGTGACCTTGATGGTGCCGCGTGAGCCCAGTTCCATGGATAGGCGCGCCATAATCTCGTTTGTGGGCGCATCGATCACGTTCACAAAGTCATACCCTCCGAGCACGGCGTATTGGGCGACCACCCGGGCACCCATGGCCTCGACCTCCTTGTTGACCTCGTTTAGCCGTTCGGGTCGCTCCTTCAATGTCTTGCGGCCCTCGTCCGTAAGCGTACTGAGCATAATGTAGGTTGCCATCCCAGCCTCCGTGTTCGTTATTCGACGCGGCCCGATGGCCATCCGGGCGCATTCAGGTTGGCCACGCAAGTCCAAATTAGTCTGCGCCCTGTCGGCTTGAGACGCAATCACAACACATTACCTCCCCCGTTTTTTGTTGACCGCAACGCATAACTCCGACACACTCGGTTACAGAATGATGACGAGAGTATTCAATTGACCTTCGGCGCAGGCGCGACCAATCGGCAACGGCGCGCGCCCTCCCATGCAACCTTCATCTGGGAATTGCCGCGCGTTTTATTTGAAGCCAGCCGCTTCGGGCTCTCCTGGCCGCTTCTCCTGCAAAAGGCCCCGCGGGGCGACGGCCATGCGGTAATGGTATTGCCGGGTTTCCTTGGCGGCGACGACTCCACCCTGATCCTGCGTCGCTTCCTAACCCGATTGGATTACGTAACCCTGCCCTGGCTGCATGGCCGCAACACCGGCAATCCGCATCAATTTGAAGGTGCCCTGATGCGGTTTTATCGGGCGCATCACGCGAGCGGCGAGAAAATCTCCCTGGTGGGCCAAAGCCTGGGTGGTATCTATGCCCGGGAGATAGCCCGCCGGTTTCCCGACGCGGTGCGCTGTGTCATCACCCTCGGCAGCCCTTTCGCCGGGAAGGACGACGACCATACGGCCATTCCCCTGGTGCGCCAATTGTTCCAGACGCTTTCCGGCCACACGGCGGCGGAGATGCGCAAACGCATGTGGGACCACGACGACCCGCGGGCACCCCTGGGTATGCCGAGCACAGCCATCTACAGCCGAACCGACGGCGTGGCCGCATGGCTAGCCTGCGTGGACCGGGAGAGCGAAACGGCGGAGAACGTTGAAGTGCGCGCCAGCCACACGGGCATGGCGATCAACCCCGATGTGCTGCATGTGGTGGCGGACCGCTTGGCTCAAAACCCGGACGATTGGCGGCGATTCGACCGTACCCGGGGTTGCCGTCCCTGGATTTATCCCGAGCCGTTCAACGCCTGATTCCTAGCAGCGCACCGGCCCGATGCGCGTTTCGGCAAGCCTGATGGGGTCTTCAACCTTCTTCAATACGAGATTGACTGCTCCAGCACCACCCAGCGGCCGTCCTGAACCTGGGATAGCACACTCTCGGTCGCGCCACTGTGTTTCTCCGCCGAGAACGACACTCGATAGCCGAAGATGTCGGTGTAGTCGGTGATCGCCTCGACACCCCTTACGAGTGCATCGACCGTCAGATCGGGGCCCGCGTTCGTAAGCGCCGCGATGGTCAGATCCGCCGCCCGGTAACCCTCCATGGCCGGCAGTCCAGGCTGCGCACCGTAGAGATTGTAGTAGCGTTCCCACCACGCCTGCGCCACCGGGGATTTCACATCGTCGGGATAGAGTTTCGCCATGTGCGTGAAGGCATAGTATCCCTCGCCGCTTGTCTGATTGGCGATCACCTGCCCGTAGGCGGCGTTGTTGCCGACCCAGGCCACGTCGGTCCAACCCATCTTGCGGGCGGTGTCGAGCACCAAAATCGTGTCGCGGTGTATTGTGCCCATCAGCACCAGGTCGCATCCCGCATTTCGCAGTTTTAGAACCGCCGGCGTGAACTCGCTCTCGGTCGGCTTGTGCGCTGCTTCGGCGACCATTTGCAGCCCCATGTCCCGGGTTTGGTCTTCAACGGCTTCCCGGATTTCAAGGCCATAATCCGTGTCGTGGTAAATCGCGCAAACCGCCTGTTTGCCGCGACGCTCCACAAAGTATTTGACCGCCGCGCGAACCTCGTCGTAATAGATACCCCGTTGGGTGAATTTCAGAGAATGGAACGGCTCGACCATCGCCCGCGCACCGGAGATCGGAAAGAGATTGGGCACCCCCTGCTCAAACTGCTGCTTCATGACAGCGTTGTTGGTCGGCGTTCCCACCGCCAGCAGCAACGCAAGCACTTTATCGCGATTAATGAGTTTGTTCGCCGCCTGAATCGCCTTGGGCACCTGATAGGAGGAGTCCTCAACCACGAAGTGAATGCGACGGCCGTGTACGCCCCCCGCCTCGTTGGCCTCGTCGAAACGCATGCGCGCCCCGTTGACGGCCCCAACGCCCCAAATAGCCGTCGGACCCGACACATCCGTATAGGTGCCGAGCACAATCTCATCGTCGGTGACACCGCGGGTGGCTTCGGCGGCCGCGCCGTCGCCCGAGCCGTTGTCGGAACAACCGATGAACATCATAACCGCGGCCAGCCAACCGCCCCTCATTATTGCCAGTCTCATGTCGGCACCATCCCATTTCCCGAAAGGCGGCGATTTTACTGCTTCCGACAGCCGGAAACGAGTTGCTGGACCGGCTCGGCAGGATTTCCTTGCAGTCACCCGGTCGAGCGGGCCGGATTTGTCGCGGCGGGAGCGTTCGTGATCGACACTTGCGCGAACCGAACGCTTTGCGAGCCCCGCTGCGACGGAATCCGAAAGTCGAAAAGCCCCGCCTGGCTCAGGCGGAGCGCTCCGCGTCAATACATGTCCGCTATCAGGTCCGCGTATTTTTCATGGACCACCTTGCGCTTGAGCTTTTGCGTGGGCGTTAGTTCGTCGTCCTCCGGATCGAGGAGTTGGTCGATCAGGCGAAATTTCTTGATCGTTTCCACCCGCGCGAACTTGACGTTAACCCGTTCAATCTCCGCGGCGATCAGGTCGCGCACCGCCTCGGTGTGGCAAAGACTGGTGTAGTTGGTGAACGGAACATCGTTGTCCTGGGCGAACTTGGTAACATTGTCGTGGTCGATCATCACCAGGCAAGTCAGATAGGGGCGGCGGTCTCCCACCACCACCGCATCGGTAATATAGGGGGAAAACTTGAGTTGGTTCTCGATTTCGCTCGGCGTGACGTTCTTGCCCCCGGCGGTGATGATGATGTCCTTCATGCGGTCAACGATGTACAGGTAGCCATCGTCGTCGATACGGCCCACATCTCCCGTATGCAGCCAGGCACCCCTGATTGTGTCCGCGGTTTTCCGCGGTTTGTTCCAATAACCGTCGATCACACCGGCGCTGCGGATAAGGATTTCGTTCTCGTCGGAGAGCCTCACCTCCACATGCGGATTGGCCCTGCCGACGCTGCCGATGCGCGTCTCGCCGGGCAGGTTGGCGGTGGCCAGTCCCGCGCACTCGGTTTGCCCGTACACCTCGTACATCGGCTTGCCCAGGGCCCAAAACCAGTCGATCAATTCCGGAGCGATGGGCGCCGCGCCGGTGGAAAGCCAGCGGCAGCGGTCGATCCCCAAAAACACCCGGATGTTCTTGAATACGACAAAATCGACAATCGCATGGGCAATGTCGAGCCCAAGGGGGACCGGCCCGCGCTTCTTGAGAAATTCCGCGCGGCGCAAGCCAACCTTTAGGGCAAGACCGTAGGCCAGACGCCCAAGCGCGGTGCCGTCCTTCAGCTTGATGGTGATCATGGAATGCTGTTTTTCCCAAACCCGGGGGACGGCGAAAACAACCGTGGGCGCAATCTCCCGCTGGTCCTCGGCAAAGGTGTCCGGCTCCTCGACCAGATTGAGAACCGCACCGGACTCGATGCCCGCCGATATGTAGAACATGCGTCCGGCCACATGGGCGAGCGGCAGGAAACCGAGTTGCTCGTCGGTATCGCAAAAACCGTAGATAGTCCGCAAATTGCGCATCATAAACAGCATGTTGCGCTGGCTGATCATGGCACCCTTGGGCGGGCCGGTGGTGCCGGATGTATAGGTGAGCACCATGAGATCCCGCGGCCGGGCCGCGTCGATTTCCGTCCACCAGACATCGGGATGCGCCTCGCCATATTCCCGCCCGAGTTCCCGCAACGCCTCAAGGCTCATGCAGCCCGCGTCGGCGAAGGTGCGCAGCCCCTCCATATCGAAGATGATGACCTTCTCGAGCGTCGGCGTTCGCTCTCGAACCTCAAGAATCTTATCGAGTTGCTCCTCGTCCTCGGCGAAATAGAAACGGGTGCCGCTGTCGTTGACCAGATATTCCACCTGGGATGACGAATCCGTGGGGTAGACACCGTTGACCACGCCACCGACGCCGTTGACGCCTTGATCGGTGAACACCCACTCCTTGCAAACTTCCGCGACAACGGAGCACACATCGCCGCGTTTGAGGCCGAGTGCTTTCAGCCCAAGCCCAATCAGCCGCGCCTGTTCGCCGTACTCCGCCCAGGTGTATTCATTCCAGATGCCGAAGTCCTTCTCCCGCAGCGCCACTCGGTCGGCCCAATCGGCGACCCGCTTCCAGAACAGCCGGGGAAGGGTGTCGCAACCGTCGATGATCTGTTCAGCCATGGGTCACCGCCATGTCTTGCGCTGCTTCCAGCGTCGTCGCCCGCGCACACCCTGATCCTTCATGCCCAAGTAGAACTCCTGGATGTCCGGGGTGGTTTTCAGCCGCTCGCAGGTATCCTCCATGACGATGCGGCCGAGTTCCATAACATAGCCGTAGTCGGCGATGTCCAGTGCCATCCTGGCATTCTGTTCCACAAGCAGCACGGTCACCTTTCGTTCGCGGTTAAGGCGCGTGACGATCTCGGCAATTTCGCGCACCAATTTGGGCGCAAGGCCCAGGGAGGGCTCGTCGAGCAACATGAGGCGCGGGCGCAGCATGAGGGCGCGGCCAATGGCCAACATTTGCTGCTGGCCGCCGGAGAGCACCTGGGCGGGCTGGCGCACAAACCGCCGCAGCACCGGAAAGTAGTCGTAGACCAGTTCGAGATCCCGTTCAATGTCCCGGTCTTTGCGGGAATAGGCGCCCATGCGCAGGTTCTCCTCGACCGTCAGGAAGGGAAACACCTCGCGTCCCTCCGGTACGTGACCGATGCCGAGGCGAGCCACCCAATCCGGATCCCGCGCCTCGATGGACCGCCCGTCAAATGTCACCGAGCCCTTCTGCGGGTCCATGGCGCCGCTGATCGTTTTGAGCACCGTGGTTTTGCCCGCGCCGTTGGCGCCAAGCAGGGTAACGATACGACCCTCCCGCACCCGCATGCTGACACCATGGATGGCCATGATGGGGCCATAGTAGGTTTCGATATTGCGCAGTTCCAAGAGTTCCGCCACGGTCAGTCTCCGAGATAGGCGCGCAACACTTCCGGGTGGCTCTGCACCTCGGCGGGCTCACCGATGACGATGGCTTTCCCATCCGCCATGGCCAGCACCCGCTGCGATGCGCTGGTCACCAGATTCATGTCGTGCTCGACCATGATCACCGTGATGCCGAGTTCCTCGTTGATGTCCTCAAGCCAGAACGACAGATCTTCGGTCTCCTCGGGGTTCAAGCCGGACGAAGGTTCGTCCAACAGCAGCAGCTTCGGCCGCAGGCACAGGGCACGGGCAATCTCCACCATCTTGCGCACGCCGTAGGGCAACTCGCCAATAACCTTGTGACGATGGCTGCGCAGGTCGAGCAGATCGATGACATCCTCCACCGCCTCCCGCAGCGCCAATTCCCGACGCCGCACCGAGGGTAAAAAAAGCAGTTCCGAAAACAGATTGCTGCATCGATGAATGTGGCAGCCGATCAGCAGATTTTTCAGCACCGTTTCCCGCTCGAACAGTTCCGTGTTCTGAAAGGTGCGGGCAATGCCCAATTCGGCGACCGCGTGGGTCGGGACGCGGGTAATGTCGCACCCGTCGAAGAGGATGGAGCCCTCGTCCACATCGTAGATGCGGCTGATCAGGTTGAAAATGGTGGTTTTGCCGGCGCCATTGGGGCCGACGATGCTGTAAACCTGCCCCGCCTCCACGGTAAAGGAAATATCCCGCACCGCCCTGACGCCGCCAAAGCTGACGGAAATACCTTCTGCGGCCAAAAGGGTCATGCCGCGCACGCATCCGCTACGGGCCCGACGATCCGGCCCCATGGCAGCCGTTGATAAAAATCCCGCCGCATTCGACCGGCGGGACATCCCCGTTGACGCCGTTGTGCCATCACAGCAAGCAGCCGGTCATGGAGACGTCGGTTGCGGATGCATCCACTTGACATCGCTGTGTCATCGCAGCCGCTCCGTGCGCAGATAGTTTTTTTGGCGCCTGTGGGTTGCCCTTCGATACAGCGGAAATTGCTCGAAAAAGAGCCTGATCTTGCGCCAGCGCCCGTATAGCCCAAGCGGCTCGTAAACCAGAAACAGGATCAGTATCAGACCGAAAATGCCGGGTTCCAATCCCGGTATCTGCCCAATCGCCGGCGGCACCGTATCGCGGAAAATGGCAATCCCCTGGGGCAACAGCCCGATGAACAGGGCGCCGAAGATCACCCCGTGCATGGAGCCCAGGCCGCCCACCACCACCATAAGCAACAGTTGAATGGACATGATGAGCGTAAAGGCATCCGGGGCGAGATAGCTGATCTTGTGCGCAAACAACCCGCCGGCCAGCCCGGTAAACCCCGCTGAGATGGCAAAAGCCAGACTTTTTGTGTAGGCGAGATGAATGCCCATGCTCTCGGCGGAGGTTTCCGAATCGCGTACCGCCACCATGGCCCGCCCGGTGGGGCTGCGCAGCCAATTGAGCGCCGCGATCAAACACAGGAACAACAGGGCCAGGCACAAATAATAGAAGGCGGTTGGTGTCGATAGATCGACCAAAAACCGCGCCTCCGGCACCGCCATGCCCCGGTAGCCGCCGGTGACCGACTCCCAATGCGCGAGCACCTGCTCGACAATCACGGCAAACGCCAGGGTCGCCACCGCCAGATAGATTCCCGTCATCCGCAGCGCCGGGATACCGACCAGGCCGCCAACCAGGGCGGTGAGGACCGTTGCCGCCGTCAAGGCCAGCGGAAACGGCCAGCCGTGACTTAGAAGCCAGGCGTGGGCGTAGGCGCCTATCGCCAGAAAAGCCGCATGGCCTAGGCTCACCAGCCCGGTATAGCCGACGAGCAGCATCAGCCCGATGCCCGCGATGGCGTAAATATAGACCAGCGCCAGTTCGCCCAAATAAAACCGGTCGAGCACCAAGGGCGCCAGCAGCACGACCAAGCCCAAAAGCCCGTACCAAAAACGCTGCCCATTGTGTTGGAACAGGTCGATATCCTGGCCGTAGTGGGTTTTGCGGATAAAGCGCATTGCCGGGTTCAGGTTTTCCCTAGTGTACCGTCCGATTAACTCGCCGCCCAATCGGCATTGATCTATGTGCAACAATACCCATTAAAATTAAATGATTGCGATCTGACGCGAACAGAATGAATCGTATGCGTATTTTTCAGACGGCACACTAGACCTTTTTCTGCTGCATGGTGGCAAACAGGCCTTCCGGGCGCACCATAAGCATCACCAGAAGCAGGACATAGGCGCTCATTTCCGAAAAGCCCGGCCACAGGTAGCGGCCGACAAATTGCTCCACAAGACCAATCAGCAAGCCGCCGAGCAAGGCGCCCGGCAAATTGCCGAAACCGCCCACGATGGCGGCGGCGAACGCCTTGATGCCGATGAAACCCATCATGGGATCGATCAACGACACCGGTGCCATAAGCACCCCCGCGAATGCCGCAATCATGGCCGAGAGCGCCCAAACCAGGGAAAAAACACGTTTGACCGGAATGCCCACATAGTAGGCGGCAAGCTGATTTTGGGATGCCGCCTGCATCGCCACACCCAGGCGCGTAAACCGAAAGAATAGATAAAGCAAACCGCAAAGTAGAAGGGTGCCGCCGACAATGGCCGCGTTTTCCGCGCCAAAAACCAGCTCGTCCCACCGCCAGACAACGCCCGCGTAGGGCAGGTCGAGCACTCGGGGCTCGTTGCCCCAAACGGCACCGGCCACCGCCCGCAGCACAAAGCCCAAGCCGATGGTTAGCATCAATACCGCGAAATGCGGCTCGCCAATCATCGGACGCAAAAGCAACCGCTCCAACAACGCCCCGACACCCGCCATGACCACGACCGCCGCGAGCAGGCCAAGCACAAAAGGCCAGTCGAGCAAATTGATGAACACCACCGCCATGAAGGCACCGATCATCATGATGTCGCCCTGCGCGAAATTGACCATCTCCGTGGCCTTGTAGATCAGCACGAAGCCGAGCGCGATCAGGCCGTAGACACAGCCCTGCGATAAGCCGCCTATGATGAGTTGAGCAATTTCCACGGGCAGACCCCCAGCCTTACGGACCCATGTTCCGAACCCGATGCGTCCGTGGTGTCACGAGCATCCCCAACGCCGCGCCGTTGCGCCGCTCGGTCTTCGGCCGCGCCGCTCCCTTAACCCAAGCGGCGCGGCGGCGAACCATCCTAACCCGACTTATTCATGAATGAACGTGGCTCGGCCGGCAAGAGTGGTGAAAGCACTGGGTACGCGAAGTAAGGGCACACGCGGGCGTGCTTAACGGCACGCTGAGCACGCGGCGGGAGCAAGCCCAGTGATTGCGCTGCTATTGACGGCCACAGTAGTTTATTCATGAATAGGTTGGACTAAGAGGGAGACACTTCTAAAATTGGAGAAAGGAGGGCATTTCCGAATTGCCTTGACGAAGGCCGAGTATCACATTTATCGGCAAAGGGTGGTAGATTTGCGCCCTCCACAGGACTTGGGAAAATCATGACACTACGCATCAACTCAACGGCACCCGACTTCAGGGCGGAAACCACCCAGGGCGCCATCGGCTTTCACGATTGGATCGGCGATGGTTGGGCCATATTGTTTTCGCACCCGAAGGATTTCACACCGGTCTGCACCACCGAGCTCGGCTACATGGCGGGCCTCGCCCCGGAATTCGCCAAGCGCAACTGCAAGATCATCGGCCTGAGTATTGACCCGGTCGGCAGCCACGCCGAATGGTCGAAGGATATCGAGGAAACCCAGGGCCACGCGGTCACCTACCCGCTTATTGGCGATCCGGAACTGCAGGTCGCGAAGCTCTACGACATGTTGCCCGCCGAGGCTGGCGACAGCTCCAAGGGCAGAACCCCGGCCGACAACGCCACGGTTCGCTCCGTATTCGTGATTGGGCCGGACAAAACCATCAAGGCCATGCTCACCTACCCGATGAGCACCGGGCGCAACTTCGACGAAGTCCTGCGCCTGCTTGATTCCTGCCAACTCACCGCCAGGCACCAGGTCGCGACGCCGGTAAACTGGCGGCGGGGCGAGGATGTCATCATCGTGCCGGCGGTTTCCGACGAGCAGGCCCGGGCAAAATTCCCCGATGGTTGGCGGGCACCCAAACCCTATCTGCGCATCGTGCCGCAGCCGGAGTAAGGCCGCGGCAGTAGTGCGAGTGCGCTGTTCGGTTCGTGCACCCTCTGGCGCGCCGAAATAGATGTTCCCGAATGGGATGGCCGCGGCAGTGGAGCGCTGTTCGGTTCGCGCACCTGTCGAGCCGCGGCACCACCAGCGGTTAAGCCAACTTTTGAGCCGACGGATGCCGTCTCGTTGGGCCGAGGCAGTACCTCTTGGCTATTCCTAGGCACCGGGCCGGCACGGGGCGCCTGGCCGCGCTCGGGCCAGGGGTTCTGTATGCCGCCGCCGCCATCGGCGTTTCCCATGTCGTGCAGTCGACGCGGGCCGGCGCCACCTATGGTTTGGCAATGGTGGCGATCATCGTAGTGGTCGGCATTGTTAAATACCCGGCCATCCGCTTCGGCAGCCAATACACGGCCGCCACCGGCAGGAGCCTGCCGGAAAACTATGTTGATCAGGGCATCTGGGCAATGTTGTTGTACCTAGGTTCCCAACTCCTATCCATCTGGTTCGTGTTGGCCGCCATCGCCATCACCACGGCGGGCCTGGTGCTCACCGTATTCGGGTTGGATATGAGCGCCGTTGCGCTGGCGGGTTGGCTGATGGCGGGCACGGCCACTCTGCTCACCCTTGGGCACTATCGCTGGCTCGAACACATCGGCAAGGCGCTGGTGTTCGTGCTGGTCGTCATGGTGGTGGTCGCCGCCGGCCTCTCGGTGCCGCGCATCGACTGGAGCATGGACAACTTTGTGATCGAGCGCCTCGATGTTCCGTTGCTGTTGTTCGTCGCCGCCATGGCCGGCTGGATGCCGACACCGGTGGATGCGTCGATCCTCAATTCGGTGTGGACCAGCGCCAAACTCAGGGCGCGGGGTGCTCGCATTGCCAGTGCCGATGCTCGCTTCGATTTCAATCTCGGGTATTTGACCGCCATGGTGCTGGCTATCGGCTTCCTGATTCTCGGTGTGGCCGTCATGCACGAGCCCGGCATTGCGCCGAAGGATTCGCCGCCGGAATTCGCCGCCCAGGTCATTGCGCTCTTTACCGAGACGGTGGGTGGCTGGAGTTTCTTCCTAATCGGCCCGGCGACCATCGCCGCCATGTTCTCGACGCTGCTGACCGCCATGGACGGCTACCCCCGACAGTTCGCCCACCTTGCCGCCCGGCTGCGAGGAGGGGATGGTCCTGTGCGGATCAGGCAATCACTGGCGCGGCGCAACCCCCTTCTCAGCACCGAGCCGGCTGGAGGGGATGGTCCGGCGCGGTCCGGGCGCTCACTGGTACGGCGCAACCCCCTTCTCAGTACCAGCACCGAGCCGGCTGGAGGGGATGGTCCAGCGCGGTCCGGACGCTCACTGGTACGGCGCAACCTCCACCCCAGCGCCGGGCTGGGCGGCGGGGATGACCCGCCCTGGCTGGTGCCCGCGCTGATTTGGGCCGCGGCCCTGGGCTCGTTCACCCTGCTCGCAACCCTGCTGACATCCTTTACCCGATTTATCGACCTAACCACCACCCTAGGATTCGTGATGGCACCCATTTACGCCTTCCTCAATCACCGGGCCATGGTTGGCGCGGAGGTTGCCGAGGACTATCGGCCCTCCCCCGCCCTCAGGCTCTGGAGCCTGGCCGGGCTGGTCGCTCTCACCGGCGCCAGCATTGTTTATCTATGGATTCGGTTTATCTGAACGGATACCGCGGGTTAATGGCTCGCCGGTTCCACACCTTTGCAGAGCCATTCCATTTTCATTCCACGATTGCTGTGAACTGCTTTCACCATTGATCCGTAGTATTCACCTCTACCGATTACGGGTGGCGCCGACAACCAAGGTGCCTCGATTGCCAAATTGAGTGATTTACAGAGGTGAATGACATGAATGGAATCGACATGAAAGAGAGTGACGCGCCCTTGACGGCAAATGAAACCGCCCTTCTCCTCGGTGCATTCGTCGCGCTAGCTGTGGCCATGCTCTCGTTCCTCGCCCTGTAATCGGTCAATCCCAACTCTCCGTAGACCTTAATGACCTATCTGGCCAGCCCCGCTTAAGCGGGGTTTTTTTTCGCACGGGCAAAGCTTCATTCGAGGCCGCCCTTGCGGTTTTCGGGTGCCGATAGAGCACCTGCGCGAGACTATCGCAAACGACTCGACGCTTCGGGACGACACCGTTCGGTGACTGCCATGCAGGTTCAGGCAAGACGCGGAACCAGTCGGCGTCCGTGGTGCAATCAAAGCAGCGTATACCCGATCTCCTCAACGATGTTGCGCAGCGCACCCAACAGGGCGGGGTCGCCCAAAGCGCGGTGAAACCTCGGCGCTCGCGGGAAGACTCCGGCGCTTCGGGCGCGCTCGTAGAGGGCGATAGCGGGCCGGCCGGTTAGCGACGATCTGTAATAGACGCCTTGAATCGCCGGGTAGGCGTCATAGAAACCCCGCGACCAGTTTTGTGCATGGGAATAAGGCCCCGCCGCGAGTTTCGATGAGGCACCCGCACGGACCGGGAAAGTGTCTGTGATATCGAGCAGCCGCACCTCGCCCCGCAGCGCGAAGGCAACCAGCCAAGGCTGGCGTCGAAAGCGGTTGATCCTACGCCGGTTGCGCTCGAAAAATTCGGCGACCGCGGTTGCGACGTCTGTGGCCGCATAGAGAATTCCGCAACTTTGGCGGACCGGGTCTCCTTGCCTGTCGGGGATGTGGTGGTCGAAGCGCGACAATGGGCCGAAACGCCGAAATGCGTTCCAATGCGTCGGATACGCCCCGCCTCGCGCATAAACCCGGTACAGGAGTTGGCCGGGTGCCACGGTAATCAACGCCGCGTCGAGTCGACTGAGGCGGGCAGGGTCCGGCACCCGGGGTAGTTTGGCCACAATCTCGGGCGTGTGCTGTTGCCTGGAGCGCTATAGACGACGCGCAAGCATAGTGACTTTCTTGACAGCTCGGCCCGATTGAAGCCACGCCAATGGCGACATGACCGCTGCGATTTCGCCTCCGGCGAAGAGGTCGGGGTCGGCTTGCGTGTACCACTCCTGGACTTCCACAGGATGCAAGTCCGGGCTGAGCGCCGCATTCACCTTGGTGATGTTCGCGACCAGAGGCCCGGCTCGTGCAAACTGGAAGATGGGAATAAGCCGGCGATTGTTCAGCAGAAAACTGTAGAGCGTTCTGCGGGCGATCATCTGTCTGACTTGGTTCTCCGGTATGGCCAGACGGCGCGACACCTCCCCGGTCGTCAGACTGGTCTCGACCATGGCAGCGTACTGCAAGGCTGTACTGGTGATGGGGTCGTGATCGGTCGACGCGCACAGATCGACCCCCCCGTCGCGAAGAACTGCCTGTTCGTGCTCCGTCAAGTTCTCGGTGGACGGCCCGTACAGTACCGCGGGCATGGCGTCCAGAACCATCCGCAGCGCTTCGTTCAATTCCTCGGCCGTCGCCTCCCGCATACCGCGCATCGAGAGGTATTGGGCAAGCGGCTCGCGGATTTCACCACCGGCATCAACATCGTTCGCCGTTGGATCCCTACGAACTGGTGCGGGCTGTTTGGAGTGTTCGCGTTGCGTGCGAGGTGTCTCGATCACTTCCAGACCTCAATTTTGGAGCGGTACGTAAAGTAATTATACAACGCTCCAAAATGCATGGCAACCAAACGCGAACAGCAATTCCTGCTAAGGGAAGATCTGAACAATCCGGTAGAGCAGCATTGAATTAATCGCAACCGATTGATTTTATTAACCATGTTCGTGTAGCGACAGATGTACGAGTTTCCCCTCATCCACGATTTTGTAATGGGTATCGGGAGTCGTCCGCCCACCCCGGATGTACAATACATGGATGTTGTGTGGGTACTCGCGGGCCAAATTCAATAGCTTGAGATCCTCTCCTTCATCGTTAAAGAGGCATTGGACCTGAATGCCATGCTTCTGAATACGACGGTGGTCTCGACGGACGGCGGGGGCCGCTGTGTCTCGCCGGTTCCGAGCTTTCCGATTACGTTCTGAAGCGATGCGCCGCAGAGTTGGAGGCCGACCCAAACAGGCGCAGCGATTCCTCGCCACAACGAACGCCCGAAAGTCGCAGCCCCTAGCCCAAGGTCGTCAGCAAGCAGACGATTGCCTGCCGATCTTCGGTGTTTGTCACACCCCCGAATGCCATCCTATTGTTCGGCAAGAATTCGAGCGGCCTCGCAAGAAACCTGTCGAGCGTATCCGCATCCCACAGGATATCCGACTCTCTCAGCGCCTTCGAATACGCGAATCCCTCTAGAGATGCCGATCGCGTTCCGACAATGCCGAAGAGATTCGGGCCAGTGAGATTCACGGCACCGCGCTCTACGCTGTGGCAAACCTTACATTGTTCGAGCACTTTCAACGCGCGGTCGGCATCGCAACCCGCCTCGTCGATCATCGGGATACTTGCAGCGGGCGTTGCGTTGGATATCGCCTCCTCCAGCCTCACCTCGCTTGTCTCGGTCTCGGACCCACAGCCGCCAAGAAGAACGGCAAGAAATGTGCTGATCAACACCCAGCGAAGGTTGGATCTGCCGGGCGTCGCAAACCAAGGCGCCTCAAGCCAACGCTTGTGCAACGATTTGTCCCTTGCGCGTGCCGATCTCAATCGCACCGTCGATCCATCCACGCCACATCGTTGCGTTGTCGGAGGTTGCGAAATGAACATTGCCTTCGGCGCGCTGCAGTTCCGGCACCAGCGCGAACTGATGCGGGCGCAACGTACACCAAGTGCCTTTCGAAAATGGATCGAACAACCACTGGTAGCCATACGTCCTGGTGATTTCGACCTCCGGCATGAACAGGTTGATCATCTTTGATACGGTTTCCAAGTTGTTCCCGTCGAAGGTGCCGTCGTGTCCGTACGACAGCATGTGTGTTCCCTCTGGACCGGTCCCGTAGGTGTATCCGTATTGCAGCGGCCCAAAGCTATCGTCCGCCGTCAGGAAGACATTGCCGATATCCTCCTTCGTCATGATGTGGAGCTTGTTGCCGTACCCGACATGCCTTTCTTTGGCGACTTGGAGTTTGACATCGGATATCCGAGGCTCGTACTCAATATCGGCCCAGGTATTCAACGGAGTTGTAACAATGACGTGCGCCGCGGTCACGGTTTGCCCCGTCTCCGTGGTTACCTGTACTTTTCCGCCCGACTGTGCGATTCGGCTGACCGGCGCGCTTAGCTGAACCTCGGCGTTGCCGTCGTCGATCATCGCGTTGATCAGCGAGATCGTGCCCTTGTCGAGATAATAGCGAGACACTGCGTTGTTGAAGTCGATCAGGTTGCTGCCTAGCGCCGCCCACCATCGCAGCATCTCCAAGAAGCCTCCTTCGCTGCAGGGCGCGTGAGACATGATCGACCAGATCGCATTGACCGCGAGCGCCACATCCTCCTCGATATCGAGCTGATCGATCCCGTCCTGGATCGTCAAGTCCTGGTAGCCCTTCCAGTCGTTGGTAAAAAACGTGTCGTACGGTCTCGGGAATACTTCTCGCGAGTTTGCGCAATACTCGATCATCGCTTGATCGACCTTCGGGGAAAATGTCGCGAGATCGGCTTCGACCGGCTTGCCGTCTTTGAGATAGATCCAGCGCTCGGGGTTCACCGCCGCAGGCGATTCGCCGATCGGCAGCGAATAACGATCAACCTCGGCCCAAACGTGCGGTTGCAGCCAATAGATGTAGTTGCCACCGAGCTCGACATGCTTATCTCCGAATGGCGCGTAGTAGGTGCGCCCGCCCAGCCTGTTTCGAGCCTCCAGCAACAGCGTGCGCAGGACGGCCTTGCTCGTCTCGCGGGCAGCGGCCGCACCGGCCATGCCGCCGCCGATCACGACGACATCATAGTCGGATCCACCGCCGACATTCGCGGCCGGGCTCGCGGCGGCGCCGGGCTCGGGCGATCGCTGGCACGCAGCCGCTACGAGGCCCGCCGTGGAGACCGCTGCCGTTTTGAGAACGCGCCGACGGGAAATGCCCTCGCCACGGCCTTCATACTTTTCGCTAGTCGGCTCCAGTTTTTCGTCCATTGCTGCTACCTCAGTCTCGATCCATTTCAGATTGCGCGTCAATAATGGTAGGAGAATCCCACACCCGCCCAGCGCGGCTCGCCGACCGCCAGAATGGCGCTGCCGAAGAACAACGCCAGATCGAAGCCGTAAGTCCAATACTCCTCGTCGGCGATGTTGTTCACGAAGCCATACACTCTCCAATTGTCATTGGCCGCGTAGGTCAATCGAGCGTTCCATACACTGTACGACTCGTTGGCAGCGGCCTCGCTGTTGATCGTGTTGAACTGCTGCTTGTCAATGTAGTGCCCGTCAAGCTGCACGGCCAAAGATCCCCGGCCGATTTGCCATTCTTTCCTGACGAGAACATTGAACGATATATCCGGCGCCAAGACCATTTGTTGTTCCGCGATGACACCACCGCCGATGTCGATATCGTCGACAACAGCATCCATGAGCGAAACGCCGAGCAACAGATCCCAGCCGACGATGGTGTCGGTGCAACCCTCAGGTGGGGCGCATCCATGAGCGAAACGCCGAGCAACAGATCCCAGCCCTCCGCAGGTTGGGCGATCAGTTCCAGCTCGGCCCCGGTGATCTCCGCATCGCGGTTGACGATTACACTGGTAATACCCTGAAAGACGAACGCTTGGTAGTCTTCGTAGTCATAAAAGAAAGCGCTGCCGTTCAATCTTGCACGGCCCTCCGCGAACGACGTTTTGAAGCCGACTTCGAACGCATGCAGAATCTCGGGTTCGAACTCGAGTTCGGCAAGCGTAGCGCCCGCGTCAATTGATCCGAGGAAGCCCCCGGCTTTCATCCCGCGATTGACGCCCGCGTAGATCAGGGTGTCATCGCTCACTGCCCAATCCAATTGCAGCTTGCCGGTGTAATCGCTGTCGGAGCGGCTCAAATCGAACGGACTCAAGTCGTCGAGAAGCAAACCAAAATCGTCGCAACCATTGTCGGTCGGCGGCGGGCCGAAATCGTCGCAGGTGACGACGCTGGTAAAGTCTTTGTCATCTTCCGTCCAACGAACGCCAGCAACCAGCGTCAAGTTGTCCATCAACTGATACTCGAGCTGCCCAAACGCCGCCCAAGACGTCGTCTCGAGCGAGTACAGGTTGTTGGGAAAGATACTGTATCCGAAATAGTCCGGAAAATTGAACGACACACGATAGTCGCCGTCGATCTGCAAGTAGTAAAAACCGGTAATCCAGTCCAATTTGTCGGTGGAACCCTCCAGCCGTATTTCTTGCGCGAAATCGTCCGCGGCCTGTTGCGTTAGGAAATTGCCGAAATCCGCCGGACTCGAATCCGAATCCTCCTGGTAGTCCTTCTCCTGGTTCTGCAGGTTGGTGACGGAGACCAGCCTGATCGAATCGCCGACATGGTATTCGAGGTTCAGCGTTGCTATCCAGCCTTCCGCATCGTTGGGACCGGGACTGCCGAAGTCGCCCGCGTAGAAATCGCCGTCATTGTCGACATAGCCGCCGAAGTCGACATCGGCGGGTCCGCCGAATTCGCCGAGACCGTCCGCATTGAGCACGGCGGTGCGATGGCCGTAGGCCGCGGCCGGATTGTCGAACTCGCCCCAGTGAAAGGACAAATTCGCTTCCCAGTTGTCCGACAACTGCGCTTGCAACTGCGCACGCAAATGCGTCGCTTCCGTTTCCCGCAGGTCTTCACCGATCCGGTTGTCGAAATAGCTGTCGTTTTGCAATCTGAGAAATGACAACCTGCCCTGCACATTTTCCGAAAATGCGCCGCTCAAGGCACCTTCGGCGCGGACCCTGCTGTGCTCCGCGACATGCAAGTCGATGTAGCCCGTCGTTTCGTTCGTGGGCCGCGCCGTGATCAGATGCACAAGGCCGCCGGTCGCATTTCGACCATATAGCGTGCCCTGCGGCCCCTTCAACACTTCGACGCGTTCCATGTCGAACATCGCCGCGCCGGCGGCGCTGGTTTGAGGCAGGTAGGCACCATCGAGGTAAACCAGGGTCGGCGCTTCCTGATGATCATTGAAGTCGGTCTGGGCGACACCTCGTATCGAGAACAAGGATATGGTCCCGGCATTGTTGTACGAGGTCGCAATCAGTCCGGGCGTGTGCTCGGCGACATGCTCAGCGTTGGTCCAGCCCAGCTCGCTGATCTGTTCGCTACTGAAGGCCGAGATGGCGATGCCGATATCCTGGATGTTCTGTTCACGCTTTTGCGCAGTCACGACCACCTCTTCGAGAACCTGCGCATGCGCTGCCGCAGGGACGACAATGATCGCGGCCATGGCGACCAGCTTGGACAAGGTGTGTTGCATGGCTTGGTTCCCCCCAATGACAGCTCAGTATTTCACAATAATACTGGATTTCTCTCTGAAAAGAACGTTTTTGGTGAAAAATAGTGTGCCTTGCCTGAGAACTTCCCCGCCATTATTCATAAATATGAAAATTCATCGGCGAATTCGCTCGTTTGCGGGATCGTAGAACGGCTTCAAGGACGCTCGCGCGGCGTAGCGCCTCCCCTCCACCTCGATCTCG
Organism: Pseudomonadales bacterium; assembly: GCA_965116165.1. Taxonomy (GTDB): domain Bacteria; phylum Pseudomonadota; class Gammaproteobacteria; order Pseudomonadales; family Azotimanducaceae; genus Azophilus. Next base: position 884,835 of record OZ220484.1, read on the forward strand.
AAGCTGCCGGAATCGATGAAATCCATCGTCACGCCATCCTCGTGACGCACATAGCCCAAGGCGACGGCGGCCCCGAGCGTATACCCGAACATCGCCGAGGACGTATAGCCGACGTATTTTCCGTCGCGGTAGATCGGCTCGGCGTGGTACATTAACGGTGCCGGATCCTCGAGCACGAACTGAACCAATCGGCGTGGACAGGCCACGCCGGTTCGCATCTCCCGCACTCTCTCCATACCGATGAACCCGCCCGGCTTGCCGAGCTTGCAGGTAAACGCCAAACCCGCCTCGACCGGATTATCGTCCGCGCCGATATCATGCGCGAACTCGCGATAGCCTTTCTCGATTCGCAGAGAATTCAGCGCGTGATACCCGCAGTGTCTGAGATCGTATGCCGCGCCGGCTTCGACAAGCGCATCGTAGACCTGCTGCAAGTACTCGACCGGGACATAGAGCTCCCAGCCGAGCTCGCCGCAGTACGATATCCGCAACGCATGAACACTGCTATAGCCCACACCCACCGTACGGATCGTGCCGAATGGAAACGCGGCGTTCTCGAAGTCCGCTTCGCTGATCGATTGCAATAGCTCTCTCGATCTCGGCCCCTGAACGTTTAGCATGCCCAGAGCGCCGGTGATATCCGTTACCGTCACATGCACGTTCCCGGCAATACGCTCCTTGATCCAAGCCTGCACATGCCGATGCGTAAACGCCGGTGTCACTATGAGGAAAGAATCGGCGTCCATGCGGGTGACGGTGATGTCGGCTTCGATACCGCCACGCGTATTCAGAAACTGGGTATAAACGCACTTGCCGACGGGAACGGCGACATCATTCGTGCTCAGCCAGTTGAGATGTCGCTCTGCGTCGCGCCCTTGCACCAGGAACTTGGAGAACGAGCTCTGCTCGAACATCCCAACGCCCTCGCGGACCGCCCGGTGCTCTTGGCCGACGCAGTCGAACCAGTTTTGCCGATCGAAACTGTACTCGTACATCGGCGCGGTGCCGTTCGTTGCGTACCAGTTTGGCCGCTCCCACCCCGCCGACTCGCCGAAACAGGCGCCAGCTTCTGCGAGCCGATCATGCAGAACGAGCTTCTTGACGCCTCGCGCCGTCTCGAACTGACGAAACGGCCAGTGATTGCGATAAACGAGCCCCAAAGACTCGACCGTGCGATCGACAAGATAGCGCTTGTTGTTCTGGAAGGACTGGGTGCGCCGGATATCTGCATCGAACAGATCCATGGGCGGATGGCCCTCGACGATCCACTGCGATAAGGCCTGCCCGACGCCACCCGCCGAGAGCACACCCAATGAATTGAATCCTGCCGCAACGAAGTATCCCCTGAGTTCGGGTGCTTCGCCCATGATGTAGTTGTGATCCGCGGTGAAGCTTTCCGGACCGCAGAAGAGCATCTGTATGCCGGCGTCTTCGGCGATGGGTATGCGCCCCATCGCCTTTTCCAGATACGGCATCATCCGGTCCCAATCCGGGGGCAATTCATCGAAGCTGAAACTTTCCGGGATACCGTCCGCGGCCCAGGGCGCGGCGACATCTTCGAACAACCCGATCATCAGTTTGCCGCCACCCTCTTCCCTATAGTAGGCACGCCGATCAGGATCGCGCAGGATTGGCAGCGCATTGTGCATGCCTTCGATGTTCTCGGTGACCAAGTAGTAGTGCTCGGCCGCTTGCAGCGGGATGTCGACGCCCGACTTCAGGCCAAGGTCTCGTGCCCAGACCCCGGCACAATTGACAACGTAGTCGCAAACTATGTCGCCAGTCTCTGTTCTCACCCCGGCAACGCGTTCACCCTCGGTAAGCACGTCGATAACGGGCCTGTGCTCGAAAATCCGCGCGCCGCCGCTGCGGGCGCCTTTGGCCAGCGCCTGGGTAACATCCGTAGGGTTCGCCCGACCGTCGTTTGGAAACAAGAAGCCACAATGGATGTCGGTCACATCGGCTAGTGGCCATATTTCCTTGATCTCGCGCGCCGAAATTTCTTCGTGCTCGACACCAAAACATTTCGCCATCGCACAGCCACGACGCATCTCCTGCAATCTTTCTTTGCTCGACGCAATTTGTATCGAGCCGACTTGCATGGAGCCGGTGGACTGGCCGGTTTCCGCTTTCAGGTTCTTGTAAAGCTCCTGCGAGTACTTCGCGAGGCGTGTTTGGTTTTCCGTATGCCGCAAGGTCGTGATGAGGCCGGCCGCGTGCCATGTCGTGCCGCAGGTGAGTTGATCGCGCTCTAGAAGGACGACATCCCGCCAACCGAGTTTGGTGAGATGGTAGGCAATGCTACAGCCGACAACGCCGCCGCCAACGATTACAACCCGCGCCTGGGATGGAAGCTCCTTCGTCGCCATCGATCATTCGCCGCAAACTTACCAGCCGCCGGCGATCCTGCGGCTGCCGCGCTCGCCACCAAGATCAAAGGAGATCAACTTCTTCTCTGTAAAGGCATCGAGAAACCACGCCGAGAGCTCGCGACCAACGCCGCTCTTGCCAGCACCGCCGAACGGCGCAAGCTGATCCCAATAGTTGGTCGTCTCATTGACGTTGACGCTGCCGTGAGGCAACGCTTCGGCCACCCGCCATGCCGTGCTCAGATCCCGCGTCCACAGTGAAGCTACGAGGCCCAACTCCGATTCGTTCGCGATCTTGATCGCCTCCTCCGCGGATTCAACCTTGATCACGGTAGCAACGGGACCGAATGTCTCTTCCTTGAGCACCGACATGTCGTTCGTGACATCGGTAAGAATTGTCGCCGGGTAATAGAGATCCCGCTCCTCGCCAAATTGTTCGATCTTTGCACCCTTCTCTACCGCGTCGCTGACATGCGCTTTGACACGATCAAGCGTATCCGTATTGCAGAGCGGCCCCATGTCGGTCGTTTCGTCCGCCGGATCACCGATCTTCAGTTCGGCCATCGCGTTGCGGAACTTCTCCATGAACTCATCGTAAACATCCGCATGGATCAACAGCCTCTCGGCAGACGTGCAGACCTGGCCCGTGTAGTAGAAACAACCGACAATTGCGCCTTCGACAGCGCTGTCTATATCGGCATCCGGCAGCACGATCAGCGGCCCATCGCCGCCGAGCTCGAGCAACATCGGCCGGAGCGGATTCTTTCGGGCGATCTTTTCACCCGTGGCCGTCGAGCCAGTGAAGAAAATGCCTTTGATGTCGTCCGAATCGACAATCGCCGCACCCGTGTCTCCAAGGCCTTGAACGACATTGATGACGCCGTCCGGCAAGCCGGCCTCGGCGAAAAGCTCCGCGACCATCTGACAAGCCGCGGGCGCGTACTCGGTCGGTTTCCACACCGCCGTATTCCCTGCTGCAACGGCATGCGCGAGCGCGATCGAAGAAATATCGGTTGGGAAATTGTACGGGGTAATCACCCCGATCGGACCCAGCGGGCGGTGCCCGAGAACCAAGCGCTTGTTGGTCGTGTTTTCCTGAGTAGAGGGCAACAGCATGCCCCGGTAGCGCAGGATCTCCTCTGCGGCCTTGCCCCAAGCTGGCCCCGCATACTCCATCGTTTCTTCGAGCGCGGCTTCAACCGTTTTTCCTATCTCAGCCGTGATCATTTCCGCGATCTCGCGCCCGCGACCCAAAAACAGACGGTGCATCTTCCGTAGTAGGTTTGCGCGAACATTGACGGAGGTTGCCGCCCAGTCGGGAAACGCGGCTTTTGCCGCGGCGATCGCGCCCTCGACGTCGGTCGCATCGCTTCGTCCGACAACATGCAGGACTTCCCGCGAGTGCGGCGACCGAATCTCGAAAACGCCACCCGACCCAGCCACCCATTCGCCGCCGATGAGTGCGCCGGGTCGCGCAATTTGTTCTCTCTTCAATTGTGTGTTCATGTTCAGCTCCCGACCGCATCGCGTGTTGCGCTCGCTTCGTGTGAGCGAAGTTGTTCCCCACGCAACCCCACGACCACGAGCACAACGATCAAGACGGTCAACACGATTTCCGCGATGCCAATTTGCGAATAACCGCCGTGGTCGACCAAGTAGCCGCCAAGGAATGGCGCGGCGGTGACACCGGCGATGAAACTGCTGCCGACAGCAGATACCAGCCTGCCGGAGCGATCAACCATAGCCGCAACGGCGTTCAGCAACGCGAACGCCATAAAATAAGCGGTGGACCAAATGACGATCCCACTCGAAAACTGCAAGCGATTGCCGTCCGAGACGGTAAAAACCCACGCGAAGAATCCCGTCGCCGCCATCGACACCACCAACAAGGTTTTGGCTTCGAACCTCCGAGACAAGAACAGCAGCAAGGTCGGACCGAGAATGCTTAGGGCATACATGAGCGCAAAGAGGTCGCCGATTTCCGGTACCGACATGCCCGCATCGATCCCGATTTTCTCGGCCACCAGCCAAGGCAGCGTGTCCCGCACGCCAAAGAAGAGCGCGACAGCGAGAACCGAAGCGCCGGTGATCGAAAGCAATATGTTGCCGGTTTTCATTCCTTGGCGAGGCGCTTGCCCGACGAGTTCAGCGTTCGGCGCGCTCGGCAAAAATAGAATCGACTGGCCACCGATAAGCACGATTGCCGCCAGTGCCAAGAACACGCCCTTGTAGCCGAAGCTCTCACTGACCCGCGACAGCACGGGCATGATCACAACCATGAAGGCCACCAGCGCGATCGTAAGATGCCCGGAAAACCGTTGCGCATCCCTTGCGTTCGCGATTGTCGCGTTACCGACGGCTAGTGCGCAGCCCGCGCCGATGCCCGCCACAAAGCGAAGCACAGCGAGACTATAGAAGCTGAAATCTCCGATACCGCATAGCACGTTGACGCCAACAATCACGACCACGCCAGCCACCGCAATGCGCCTGCGGAAGCCGCGGTCAATGAATGGCGCGAGGGTCAATGATGCGACATACAAACCGGAAAACTCGATTGTTCCGAGCAACCCGACCTGGGTGGTCGTCAGACCAAGGCCAGCGATCAGCGCGCCCGCCAGAATTGGCAGGGTCCAGTAGGTGATCAAGCCAATTCCCTGCGAGAACGCGAACGCCGCGCACAGAAGCCCCCAGTTCTCTGGCCAGATACTTCTATTCATACCGGTGCGGCTGATCTTGTGCTTTGGCTGATACTGTGAGGCATACTAACACAATTTCACCGTTGCAAATATTTTTGCAACATTCATTAGATTTGGTGAAATTTTTTCGAGAATCGGCGGGCAGATTTTTGCCGCGCAGAGCGGCTTGCTAGTATGTCGGCGGCGATGTGCACCAGATCACTCGCGTTTCCTCATCGCCGGGACTGACGTAGCTGTGTTTCAGCCTACTTGGGAAAGAGAAGCTGTCCCCCTCTCGCAAATCGTACTCGACGCCGTCGATCTGAATTCGCAGCCGCCCGGCGATGACGACGCCGCACTCCTCGCCCTCATGGCTGTATGGCTCATCCTGAAACGTCGATTTCGGTGGGAACGAGCTCATCAAGAATTCGAAAGACTTAACCGCCTGGGTGTTCAGCAGTTCATCCACGATGCCGGTGTCGTAGCGTATGCTTCGCCGCTTCCCGGCGCGCACGACGAAGCGGTCCTCGTCTCTTTCGCCCGCCCCGCCCTCGTGAAAAAACCAGTTGATGGTTACACCCAGGGCGTGGCTGATGTCGAACATGGCTTTCACGGTCGGCGATGATTTGTTGCGCTCAACCTGGCTGAGATACCCGACGGACAGGCCGGTCGCCTGCCCCAAAGCCTCAAGCGTGAGTTTGCGAAGCTTGCGCAACCGGCGAATCTCGGCGCCAACGTTCCCTTGGGCGTCGTCCGACTGCTCGTCTATTGGCGTTGTCTTGGAATGCATCAGGTCAGCAACTAGTCTCTGCGTCAGAGATTTTTTCACGGTGATGAAGAATATATAAGCTTACAGCACCACGTCAACGCAGTTAGAGTTTCTGTTAACCCAAAACACTAATGTTCCCTTTGCCCAATTCAGAAATGTCCTCTTTGGGGAGTGGTCCGGTGTCGGGGCAGTCTAGGGAGCACTGCATCATTAGCGCTCGCAAGTAGCGGTCGCAAGCCCAATGTGTTACTTTTCGTAGCAATTGGTGCCGAGCTCACCAATAAAAACGTATAATGTCGGCTGAATTGCCCCGCCCCTAGGATTGCCCCATGCGCCGAACGCACCTAACCGCACTTGTCATCGCCGTGGCGATTGTCGGCTGGCTCGCCTCGGGACAATTCGGCCCGGAGGAGACACCCGCCGCCACCCCCGTGGAACTGATCGAGCGGCGCTCGGCCATGGCCCAGGATCGCCCTCCCACCCGGGTGCGCGCCCGTGTCATTCACGCCAGCCCGCAAGTGCAATCCCTGCGTATTCGCGGAAAAACCGAAAACAAACGCACCGTGCGGGTCCGCACCGAGCTAACCGGTACCATCGTTGAACGGCCCGTGGAGCGCGGTTTCCGGGTCGTGGCCGGGGATGCGCTCTGCCGCATCTCGGTTGACGACCGGCAAGCAAAGCTCGATCAGGCCCTGGAGGCGGTCAATGAAGCGCACATCGAGTACGAGGGACGGTTGGAACTGCGGGAGAAGGGATTTTTGTCGGAAACCACCATTGCCCAGGCCAGGGCGAAGCTCGCCGCCGCCAAGGCCGAGTTCAGCCGCAACGAACTTGATCTGGCCAAAACCCTGGTCAGTGCGCCATTCGACGGGATTGTCGAGGATATCCATCAAGAGGTCGGCGACTACGTTACCCCGGGTTCGCTGTGCGCCACCATTGTGGATCTTGACCCCATGCTGTTGGTTGGACGCCTGTCGGAGGCGGATGTCGCGCGCGTGGCCATCGGGCAAGAAGCGAGCGGCAGCTTGAGCGACGGGCGTATCGTGACCGGCGCCATCGGCTTCATTGGCCAGCAAAGCGACTCGGCCACCCGCACCTATCGCATTGAAATCCCCATCGCCAACCCGAATTTCGCATTGCGCAGCGGCATTACCGCCGAGATTTCCGTGCCGGTTGCCCGGGTTTCCGCGCAGAGGATCAGTCCGGCGCTTTTTGCCCTCGATGACCAAGGGGCCATTGGGGTGCGCACGGTCGGCGGCGACGGGCGGGTGCAATTTCATCCGGTGGAAATCATCCGTGAGACGAGCGGCGGTGTTTGGGTATCCGGCCTGCCCGAGGTGGCGACGCTGATCACGGTTGGCCAGGAATTGGTGGTGCCCGGTGAATTCGTCGATGTCGACTTTGAACCGTCCCCGGAGATGCCGGCCGCGGCGGGCAGCCCGACATCGACAACCGTCTTGATTCCGCCGCAACACGCGGGGCGGTCATGAACGCCATCATCGACGCCGCGATCAACCGCTATAAGACCACGCTGCTGACGCTGATCATGATCACGGTCGCCGGGCTCTTCGCGCGGGCCGCCATCCCGGTCGCCAACGACCCGCCCATCCGCATCCCCTATTTTATCGTTACCGTCATACACGAAGGCATAGCACCGGAGGACGCCGAACGCCTGCTGGCCATGCCGCTGGAGGTGGAACTGCGCAATGTCGAGGGAATCGAGGAAATAACCTCCTACGCCTCCGAAGGGGCCGCGACGGTCACCGTCGAATTCGATGCGGACTACGACCTCGACCGGGCTCGGCAGGATGTCCGCGAAGCGGTGGACAGCACCAAACCGGAAATGCCCGCCACCATCGAGGAACCCATCATCCGCGAAACCACCACGGACGACTTTCCGGTAATTCGGGTGAATTTCGTGGGTGTCGATGTGCCGGAACGGTTGCTCTACGACCTCGCGGTCGAATTGAAGGACAATCTGGAGACCATCCCCGATGTGCTCAATGCGCGGATGCAGGGCCACCGCGAGGAAGTCCTGGAGGCGGTGATCGATCCGAATGCGCTCGAAGCCTATCGGATTTCGAACGACGAACTGGTCGCCACGATGCTGCGCAACAACCGCCTCATTCCCGCGGGCAGCCTCGATACCGGGCAGGGACGCTTCTCGATCAAGGTGCCGAGCATCATTGAGCAGGCTCGGGATCTGTTCGAGTTACCGGTACGGGTCGATGGCGATACCGTGGTTACCCTGGGCGACATCGCCACGGTGCGCCGGACTTTCAAGGACCGCGCGAGCTACGCCAGGGTCAATGGCGAACCGGCTATCTCCGTGAATGTTATGAAGCGGTCCAACGCCAACGTTGTCGACACCATCCGGGCCGTGAAGCGCAAGGTCGATGCAATACGCCCAAACCTGCCCGCCAGAGTGTCGGTTTTCTATTCCCAGGACCAGGAGCCCTGGGCCCTGCAACAGGTCACCGAACTGCAGGGCAACATATTCACCGCGCTGGCGCTCGTCATGATCGTTGTGGTGGCGGCCATGGGCCTGCGCAGCGGCATCATCGTCGGGCTCGGCATTCCGGTGTCGTTTCTATTCGCCATGATCCCGATTTTTCTCATGGGATACACCTTCAACTTCATGGTGATGTTCGGGATGCTGCTGGGTCTCGGCATGCTCATCGACGGCGCCATCGTCGTTACGGAATACGCCGACCGCAAGATGGTGGAGGGTTTCGACCGTCGCAGCGCCTATGCGCTCGCCGCCAAACGCATGTTGTGGCCGGTTTCCGCCTCCGTGGCAACGACATTGGCCGCCTTTCTTCCGTTGATCTTCTGGCCCGGCGTATCCGGCCAATTCATGCGCTACCTGCCGGTCACCGTATTTGCGGTGCTCACCGGCTCGCTGCTTTACGCTCTTATTTTCGGGCCCGCGCTTGGCAGCCTGTTCGGTCGGGCCGGTTCTCGGGATGGGCATGCCATTGAGACACTGAAGCAACTGGAAGAAGGCGATCCCTCAAAAATGCGCACCCTGACCGGGCTCTATGCGCGCCTTCTGGAAAAGGCGTCGCGGTACGCCTGGGCGACATTGACGGTAGCCCTGTTAATCGTCGCCACCACCTTCTGGGCATACGGACAGTTTGGCAAGGGGATGACCTTCTTTTCGGATTCCGAGGGTAAATTCGCGTTCGTCACCGTGCGCGCCCGCGGCAACCTGGCCGCCTCCGAAGTCGACACCCTGGTGAGAGAGGTCGAAAACCAAGTGCTGCAAACCGCCGGCATCCTCGATGTCAACACGCACACATCCGTTTCCGGCGGCACCGGCACCGACTGGGGCAACCGCGGCGGCGGCTACGATGTTGTCGGTCAAATCGCCATCGAATTACTCGATGAAAACGACCGGGACCGGTTGACCTCGGAGATTCTCCAGGAAATCCGTGATCGTACCGCGGGTCTCGCGGGCATCATGGTGGAAGCGCGGGAAATGGAACAGGGTCCACCCGTGGGCAAACCGATCGAAATTGAATTCGCATCCTACGAAAAGTCGCTTTTGGAGCCCGCGGTCAGCCGCGTGCTTGAGTACATGGAACACAATGTCGAGGGCCTGCGGGATATCGACGATACCCGTTTTCTACCCGGTATCGAATGGGAACTCAGGGTGGACCGGGCTCAGGCGGCGCTCTACGGTGCCGATGTGAGCCAAGTGGGCATCGCCGTGCAACTGGTGACCAACGGCGTCAAAGTCGGAGAATATCGGCCCGACAAGTCCGACGATGCCGTGGACATACGCGTGCGCTACCCGCTTGCGGCCCGTGGCATCGGCATGCTCGATGAATTAAGGGTGAGCACGACCGAAGGCCTGGTGCCCATCTCGAACTTCGTGCGCCGGCAGGCCGTCGCCAATGTGGATACCATTCAGCGTTCCAACGGCATCCCCGTGAAGTACATTCGGGCCGATGTGGCGCCCGGTGTGCTCACCGACGCCAAGGTCAAGGAAATCGAAACCTGGCTCGATACGCAGGCTTTCGATCCGCAACTGACAATTCGCTTCCGCGGCACCAACGAGGAACAACGGGACGCCATAGATTTCGTTTCCATCGCCTTCCTGCTGTCGCTGTTGCTTATGTTTCTGCTGCTGGTCACCCAGTTCAACAGCTTCTATCAATCGGCGCTGATCCTGTTCGCCGTGGTGCTTTCCACCGCCGGTGTGCTGCTCGGCCTGCTGGTGACCGGAAAGCCTTTCAGCGCCGTGCTTAGCGGTGTCGGCGTGGTGGCCTTGGCGGGCATTGTGGTGAACAACAACATTGTGCTCATCGACACCTACAACCACTTGCGCCGGGAACACCCGGAGCTCGACTACATTTCCCTCATCGTGCGCACCGGCGCCCAACGCCTGCGGCCGGTGACACTCACCACCCTGACAACGGTTTTCGGCCTAATGCCCCTGGCAAGCGAGTTCAGCATCGACCTAATCAACCGTTCAATCGTCCACGGGGGCATGCTGTCCGCTTTTTGGGTTCCCCTTTCCCAAGCCATCGTCTCGGGACTCTCCTTTGCCACCATAATGACGCTCGTGGTCACCCCGGCGATGCTGGCGGTACCCCACCAACTCGCCGCCGCATTCGCCGGATTGAAATTGCGCATTCGCCGCCGCGCTGTGCCGGCCTAGGGAAAATCTGATCAACCCTATCTGTAGCCGGTGCGTCGGTGGTACATCGGTTTGGCTTTTCGGATTCCGTCGAGCCGGGGTTCGCATGTGGATTACGATGCGGGACGATGGGCAAAGCGAGCCCCTCATCGCCGCCGCCTCGATAGGGGTCTGTTTGGCAAAAAAAGCCCCGGCGACAAGGACTCGGGGAGGAGGAAAATTGAGGATCGCCGGGGCGGGCGCAATCGCTTCCTGATCATCTATCCGACAAAACAGATTCCCCGATGTTGGGGAGACGCCAATTGGCAACCGCCGCCTGTAGTGTTCCGCTTCGTCAAATGCATACTCTCCAATCGATTGTGCACGTTTAAGATTCTGCCGCTGCGACCCGGTGAAAAATATCGGAGATGTCCGCAACTTGCGTAGGAAGTTGGCCACCGCATGCCGCCGATGTTCGTTTGCGGGGTACCTTTCGCCATCAAGGTCGCCGGATGTCGGGCGACTGCACCGCAACAGGGCCAACCCAGATGGTGTTAACAGGCCCTAAGGCTGAGGTGGGCTTAGAGGCTTGTTCCGAAATGTATCTGAACCTGTACACGCATCGATATAATTCTCTTAACCAATGACAACTCGGGGGTTCGAAATCGTGAAACTGTCCCTAGGTGCGCACATCGGCCAACAAAACATGTCAATGGACAATATGCGCGCCCTGTGGCGCAAACTCGACAGTGGCGGCGTCGACTGGATTTCGGCTTGGGACCACTTCTACGAAGCACCCCCCAAAAACGGCACGGAGCCCCATTTCGAGGCGCTGGCGACCTTGGGGGCGCTAGCCGCGGAGACACGTCGGGCGCGTATCGGCTGCCTGGTTTTCTACGTAGGTTATCGCAACCCCACCCTGCTCGCCAAGGCGGCCACCACGCTGGACCACATTACCGGCGGACGCTTCGAACTCGGGCTGGGCGCCGGCTGGCACATCTGGGAGGCCACCGCCTATGGCTACCCGTTCCCGGATATCGGCACCCGGCTCGATATGTTGGAGGAGGCGATACAACTCGTCCGCCTGATGCTCGATACCGACCGCACCAACTTCAACGGCACCCACTTTCAGGCCGTGGACGCAAGCTGCCTGCCAAAACCCATACAGCGGCGGTTGCCCATTTGGGTGGGTGGTGTCGGCGAAAAACGCACACTGAAAATAGCCGCCACCCATGCGGATGGGTGGAATGCTCCCTACTTGTCCGTGGAGGAATTCAGCCGCCTGAGTCGCGTACTCGACCACTGGTGCGAGGAGGAGGGTCGCGACCCCGCCAACATCCGGCGAGCCGTGAACCTCATGTTCAACCTGGGCATTGATCGTGCGGATGTGGAGCGGCAGCGTCGCCGAATAGCCGAGGACTGGCGCGCGCTGCGCGGACAAATCCCCGAAGGCTCCCTGCTTTGCACACCGGATCAAGCGGTGGAACGAATTGCGGAATACGTTGCCGCCGGCGCTCAGGAAGTCAACATCGCCCTGCGCGCTCCCTGGAGCGAGGAGGCGCTTGATGCGTACCTAACGGAGGTCATGCCCCAAGTGCGGGCATTGTAGCGAACGCGCACTGCACAGCGGCCCGCCTGTCGCGGATGATGCCCGCCACCGACTTAGCCCGATGGTGATGCGGATAAAAACGCGGAGCCGCAGACGCGAATTGGTCCCTGGAAACCGGTGGCTACCGCTATCATCAGACTTGGCGACCGAATTTGCCGGGAACGGAGAAGAAGCCGAGCCGGTCGCCCTTCCTAGCCTCCTGGCAATCCGCCTTCAGCCGGCAACTGTATTCCGCGAGCACCGGAATCATGGCGAACGCGCCGAGCAGTTGGCCGAGCGCCTTGGTGTGCACCGCATACCAGCCAGGGCCGAGATGCGGCGCCATTTGGAAGAAACCGATAAAGTAGAAGAACGCGGCCACCGTGGTTACCACCGCCAGAACCCGAGCGATGTTCAGAGGCAGCCGCAACAGGGTGATAAACGCCAATGCGGAACCGACCAAATAGGCGCCAATAAGCAAGTTGCCGTCGGGAACGCCGAGGTGGAGCAACGCCAGCAGGATGAAGCCAAAACCAATGAACCCATTGAGGTAACTCATCCCGCCCCCGGCCTCACGAATCGCTTGCGAGCCGGGAATAACGGGAAAATCCCCCGCCGCGCATCAACCGAGCGACCGGCACCAGCCAATGACAGGGTGGCAAAACCACAGCCCCCGCGACGGGAGATTTGAAAAAATGTCGCCTCATCCACCAACCGAAATGCCGCTCGGCATGAACAACCCGATGGTCAATAGTCTTGAAACGCGGGGATGTCGTCAACCATTATCGTTACATTTGGTGACATTTTTTCGGGGTCGCTTCCAATATTCAAACCAAATCGCATTTATAGGATTCTATATATATTATTTTGATATAAATGCATTACCGGATGATAGCATCGTGGTTCGACATTAAGCCGCAGTTCCCGCTATCAATGCGTGATCGTTCTTTTGGATCCGAATATTGCGCGATATTGATCATTTGCGCATCGGCCGGGTGCCAATTTCCGGGCATCAGCACACTTGGCGGGAATTGCTGCCTGCCGGATACCCTGGTTGACGCAACTGCCGCAGCGTGGATAATTCAAATTGGCACATCACCCAAAATCCGAGGGGTCAAGGAACGATGGATATCTCAATCAAATACTGCGTACAGTGAAATTACAAACCGCAAGCGGTCAGTCTGGCTGCCCGGTTCAAGGAAGCCTTCGGCGTCGACGCCCGCCTCATCGAAGGGGGCGGAGGCATCTTTGACGTCAGGGTCGACGGCAATCTGGTCTATTCAAAGCAGGAAGCCGACGGTTGCGGTTTCCCGGACGAGGCCGCACTCGTCGATAAACTCCGCAACCGCTAGGGTTCTATCCAACCGATAACCGAAGGGAGGGGGATCATATCGCAAATATGCCGGTGATGGTCCACCGGCCGTCCCGCAGCTCGACGGATGCGCCGAGGTCGATGCCCACAAACTCCGCCGACGCACCCCGGCCAGCGATCATTTCGCGGGTACCGGGCGTAAATTGACGACCCGCGATCAAACGCACTTCCGGGCGGATGTCGAAGGCCGCCTGCTCGACCCCCCGCACAACCAAATTGGCGGGCTGCGCATTGGAACGCTTCGGCATGTCCACCACGATATAGAGTTCCGCGCTCGAACGCGCGACCTCCTCCATCGACGAAACAATATTCAGGGCATCCGGCATCAGCGTGCTCGGCATCTCGCCCCCGGAACCGCCGCGCAGGGCAGCGCCGAGCCTTGAAATGGGCAAGCACCTGGGCGTGGATGTCGTCGGCGGAGATCGACAGCCCCGCATAGTAGAGCACCGGCACCAGCTTGGCCGGATCGATGTCGCCCTCGTTGATAAGCAGGGTGCGCAAGCGCGAGAAAGTCGCCCTCCTTAATATCCAGGTCGATGCCGGTCAACACCTCGACCGTCTCCCTGCCCTTGACGAAGCGCTTCTCGACGCCCCTGCAACATCGCGGAATCGGCCAGCGGCCCAATGGGTTGCGAATGACTTCAGGATGGCCCTGACTGGCTCGGGAGATTTCGGAATTCAGGCCGGGCGAACCCGCCGGATCAGGCGGCCTCATCAGGCTCGACAAGGCGCCCACTGGGGCTTCGGCAGTCCGGCGCCAAGCGGGGCCGCCACATTATCCGAAATCGAAGTCGTCGGCATCCAATTGGGCCACGTACATACGGTCAAGCACGATCAGGCCGCCGCCCGCATCCCTCAGGTCGATGATTGTTTCGCTGCCGTGTGTCGTGATGATTCTGCCCTCGAGATCGCCGAAGTCGTCCACGCCGGTGAAGCCGGAAAGTTGGATGGTGTCCCCACTTTCGAAATCCAAAATCGTGTCGACATCCCCACTGCTCGAGGTGTCGTTGGTGAAAACGAAGGTATCGTATCCTATTGGGCCGCCGCCTCGCATGGTGTCGTCGCCGTGGCCGCCATACAGGCTGTCGGCGCCGTTGCCGCCAACCAGGCTGTCGTCGCCGTTGCCGCCATACAGGCTGTCGTCGCCGTTGCCGCCATACAGGCTGTCGTCGCCGTTGCCGCCATACAGGCTGTCGTCGCCGCCGCGGCCATACAGGCTGTCGGTGCCCGAGCCACCGTGCAGGCTGTCGTCGCCCGAGTCGCCGATCGGGTGGGCGCCGAATATGAAATCGCTGGCCTCAAGGGAGCCCGCCGCTCGATTCAGTAACGTGATCGTGTCGCCGTCAACGCCGTAGCCGATGATCGCGTCGTAGCCATCCTGACGGATGTCGAGCGCCTCGAAACCCCCGGAAACTCCAAGGATATGAATCTTGTCAACATTACTCACACCGGACCTTAACCCAAACTCATTCGCATTCCCGAAAAGGATAACGGTGTCGTTCCCGTCTCCCGCCCGAAACACGTAGATGTTGTTGCCCGAGTTGCCAAGCAGGGTGTCGTCGCCCGCACCGCCGTTCAGGATGTCGTCGCCCCAGTGGCTGCCATACAGGCTGTCGTTGCCGTCACCGCCATGCAGGGTGCTGTCGCCCCAGCCACCACCATCCAGGGTGTCGTCGCCGTCACCGCCATGCAGGGTGTTGTCGCCATAGACACCACCGTACAGGGTGTCGTCGCCACCGCCACCCGTCAGGATGTTGTTTGCCCGGCTTTCGCCCTCCAGGGTGAGGCCGGCGGATCCGGGCCCATGGCTGCCGAATTGGAAATCGCCGGCGCCAAGGGAGTCCGCCTTTACACCCTTCAACCTGATCGTGCCGCCGCCGTGGCGGATGATCGCGTCGTCGCCTTCCTGACGGATGTCGAGCACCCCGAAACCGTCGGAATCTCCATCGATACGAATCCTGTCGCCCTCCCCGAAATCGGCAATGGTGTTGTTCCCGCCTCCCGCCCGGAACACGAAGGTGTCGGAACCCGCGCCGCCATACAAGGTGTCATTGCCCGAGCCATCGTGCAGGGTGTCGTCACCCGAACCACCGTACAAGGCGCCGGAGTCGCCACCCGAGCCATCGTGCAAGGTGTCGTTGCCCGAGCCACCGTGCAAAACCTGATTGCCCGATCCGCCGATCAGGGTGTCGTCGCCGTCACCGCCCAGCAGGACGCCAGCCAATCCCGGAACCTTCGCCGTCAGGGTGTCGTTGCCGGCAGTGCCCTTCAGTATGCTATTTATGGGGCCCACGACGCCCTGCATGGGTAGGGGTCTCAAGATGGAGCCCCTAAAGAATTCGCCATTCCAGTCATCGGACAGGGGATCATCGAACGTTTCGGGCGTGGGGGGCGGGAGCGCGCCGAATTGGAAATCGCCGGCGTCAAGGGAGTCCGCCCTCACGCCCAGCAGCGTGACCGTGTCGCCGCCGGCGCCGTAGCTGATGATCGCGTCGTCGCCGTCCTGACGGATGTCGAGCGCCCCGAAACCGTCGGAATCTCCATCGATACGAATCCTGTCGCCCTCCCCGAAATCGGTGATGGTGTCGTCGTCGGTCCCCAGCCGGAACAACTGGAACACGAAGGTGTCGGAACCCGCGCCGCCGGTCAGGGTGTCGTCGCCCCAACCGTCGGTCAGGGTGTCGTCGCCGTCACCGCCATACAGGGTGTCGTCGCCCCGGTTACCGTCCAGGGTGTCGTCGCCGTCATCGCCATACAGGGTGTCGTCGCCCCAATTGCCGTCCAGGGTGTCGTCGCCCGAGCCGCCATACAGGGTGTCGTCGCCCCAACCGTCGGTCAGGGTGTCGTCGCCCGAGCCGCCATACAGGGTGTCGTCGCCCCAACTGCCGTCCAGGGTGTCGTCGCCCGATCCGCCATGCAGGATTTCGTCGCCACGGGCACCCCGCAGGGTGTCGTCGCCCCCGCCGCCGAGCATAACGCCGGACAACCTGCCGGACAAGGCCATTCTGTCGTCCCCGTCGGTACCCCTCCAGATAGGATCAGTGCCCGCGCCTTTTCCATCCCAGTCATCATCATCCAAGGGAGTCGGCGCCCTCTCTGGTTTGGAGGGCACGAGCCCGTAGGAGGCGCCGAATTTGAAATTGCCGGCGTCAAGGAATTCCGCCCTCACGCCCAGCAGCGTGACCGTGTCGCCGCCGGCGCCGTAGCGGATGATCGCGTCGTCGCCGTCCTGACGGATATCGAGCGCCCCGAAACCGCCGGAAATCCCACTGAGATGAATCTTGTCGCCGCCGCGCCCCCGGAAATCGATCCAGAAATCGGTAATGGTGTCGTTCCCGTCTCCCGCCCGAAACACGAAGGTGTCGACGCCCCCGCCGCCTTCCATGGTGTCGTCGCCCGCACCGCCGTACAGGGTGTCGTTGCTAAAGTCGATATCGCCGCTCTCGCCACCGCCGTTCAGGGTGTCGTCGCCGTCACCGCCATACAGCGTGTCTTTGCCCGAGCCGCCGTGCAGGGTGTCGTCGCCCGCGCCACCGTGCAGGATGTCTTTGTCGTCACCGCCGTCCAGGGTGTCGTCGCCCGCGCCACCGTGCAGGGTGTCCTTGCCGCCGCCGCCGTACAGGGTGTCGTCGCCCGATCCGCCGTACAGGGTGTCTTTGCTCAAGTCGGTATCGCCGCTCTCGCCACCGCCGTTCAGGGTGTCGTCGCCCGCGCCACCGTGCAGGATGTCTTTGGCGCGGCCGCCGTCCAGGGTGTCGTCGCCCGCGCCACCGAGCAGGATGTCTTTGCCGTAACCGCCGTTCAGGGTGTCGTCGCCGTCGGTGCCCCTTTGGATGCGGCCGGCGCCGGCGCCCTCGCCATCCCAGTCGTCGTCGTGGGGGGTCGTCGCCCTCTGGCTCTGGCCGGCACCGTATGGCTTGTTCGGGGTCTGGGCCTGGCCGGCGCCTTGCGCGGGCGGGCTTCCCTGGGCGCCGGGAAGGCCCGGGGCCGCGTCGGGGAGCAGGAAGTCGTCCGCGCCCAGGGAGTTCGCCGACACGCCCCGCAGGGTGATCGTGTCGCCGTCGCCGTGGTGGATGACGGTGTCGGCGCCGTCCCGACGGATATCAAGCGCCCCGAAGCCGACCGAGACCCCGTCCAGACGAATCCGGTCGCCCTCCCCGAAATCGGTGATGGTGTCGCCGCCGTCACCCGACCGGAACACGAAGGTGTCGGAACCCCTGCCGCCGGTCAGGGTGTCGCCGCCGGCGCCGCCGGTCAGGATGTCGTCGCCTCGGGCACCCCGCAGGGTGTCGTCGCCGTCGCCGCCGTCCAGGGTGTCGTCGCCCCTGCTGCCCCGAAGGGTGTCGTCGCCCCCGTGGCCGTTCAGCGTGTCGTCGCCCCTGCCGCCTTTCAGCACATCGTCGCCGCCGCCGCCGTCCAGGGTGTCGTCGCCCCCGCCGCCGCTCAGCTCGCCCCCGCCGCTGGAATCGTCGGTCGTCGCGTCGCCGACGGACGCGACCTGCGCAGCGACGCCGCCGTCGTTGCCGTTCGGAACATCGCCGGGGGGCGCGCCCTGTGGAGCGCCGCCGCCACCGTCGTTGCCGTTCGGAACATCGCCGGGGGGCGCGCCCCGCGGGTCGCCGTCGCCGCCGTCCCGCGGGGCGTTCCCGGCCGAGGGGAACTCGAAGTCGTCCGCGCCCAGCGAATCCGCCGACACCCCCTGAAGGGTGATCGTGTCGCCGTCGCCATGGCGGATGACGGCGTTGTCCCCGATCTGCTCGATGACCAGACCCGCGAACCCGCCGGGCACACCGGAAATCCGGATCGTCTCGCCCGCCTCGAAATCGGCGACATGGGCGGAGCCGTCCCCCGCCGCGAACACGAAGGTGTCCCTGCCCTCGCCGCCATACAGCCAGTCGTAGCCGCCGCCGCCGTCCAGGGTGTCGTCGCCGGTGCCGCCGTACAGGCTGTCGCCGCCCCGGCCCCCGACCAGGGTGTCGTCGCCGGCGTCCCCGTACAGGATGTCGTTGCCGTCGCCGCCCGCCAGCGTGTCGTTGCCCTTGCCGCCGTCCAGGGTGTCGTTGCCCTTGCCGCCAACCAGGGTGTCGTCGCCGGCGCCGCCGGTGCGGGAAATATCCTGTGTCGTCTCGCCCCCGCCGCTGGAATCGTCGGTCGTCGCGTCGCCGCCGTTGTCGCTCGGGGTGTCGCCGGGGGATGCGCCCTGTGGAGCGCCGTCGTTGCCGTTCGGGGCATCGCCGGGGGGCGCGCCCCGCGGGTCGCCGCCGTCCCGCGGGGCGTTCCCGGCCGCCGGGAACTCGAAGTCGTCCGCGCCCAGCGAATCCGCCGACACACCCTGCAGGGTGATCGTGTCGCCGTCGCCATAACGGATGACGGCGTTGTCCCCGATCTGCTCTATGACCAGACCCGCGAACCCGCCGGGCACACCGGAAATCCGGATCGTCTCGCCCGCCTCGAAATCGGCGACGTGGGCGGAGCCGTCCCCCGCCGCGAACACGAAGGTGTCCCTGCCCTCGCCGCCATACAGCCAGTCGTAGCCGCCGCCGCCGTCCAGGGTGTCGTCGCCGGTGCCGCCGTACAGGCTGTCGCCGCCCCCGCCCCCGACCAGGGTGTCGTCGCCGGCGTCCCCGTACAGGATGTCGTTGCCGTCGCCTCCCGTCAGCGTGTCGTTGCCCTTGGCGCCGTCCAGGGTGTCGTTGCCCTTGCCGCCAACCAGGGTGTCGTCGCCGGCGCCGCCGGTGAGGGAAATATCCTGTGTCGTCATTGCTGTGTCTCCCGTAATATGTCCACCGTTAATATGTCTTCCGTGCCCCAAGCCGGCAGGCCCGGGGCCCGCTCAGAAAATAAAGTCGTCGCTGTCCAGTAATTCGGTCGGCCCAATCAGTTCAATAGTGCCGCCACCCACCGCCACCAGGTCAATGGCGACCCCTTTGACGACTCCATCGTCATCCCTCATCAGACTCATGACAAAATCGTCAGAATCGTCCACACCGCTTAGTCCGCTCAAATCAATCCTGTCGCCCTCGGCGCTGTCGAAATCCAGGATCGTGTCCCTCTCGCCGCCGCCCGGGGCAGCGGGGGCGAACACAAACGTATCGCCGCCCGCACCGCCGTGCAGGGTGTCGTCGCCGCCGCCGCCATACAGGGTGTCATCGCCCGCGCCGCCATACAGGGTGTCGGTTCCCGTCTCACCATAAAGCGTGTCATTGTCCGCGTCGCCATGTAGCGCGTCATTGCCGCCGCCACCGTACAGCGTGTCCTTGCCGGCCCCGCCGTAAAGCCCGCCGACAACGGTTTTACCGGCCTTGTTCACAAAGGTCTTGTCGTCGCCGTCGTTTCCATGCAGTGTGTCGCCGCCGTCGCCGCCGTCCAGGGTGTCGTTGCCGTCGCCGCCATAAAGCGTGTCATCGCCATCGCCACCGTCCAGGGTGTCGTTGCCGTCGTCGCCATACAGGGCGTCATCGCCGGCGCGGCCGTACAGCGCGTCGTCGCCATCTCCGCCGTAAAGCCCACCGACAACGGTTTTGGTTTTATCATCCTCCACATAGGTATAGGTCTTGTCGTCGCCGTCGCCGCCATCCAGGGTGTCGTCGCCGTCGCCCCCGTGCAGCTTGTCCGTGCCGTCTTCGCCCCAAAGCCGGTCGTCGCCGGTGCCGCCGTCCATATCGTCGTTGCCCTCGCCACCAAAGAGGTCATCCTCGCCGGCACCGCCACTGATGAAGTCATTGCCGGTTCCGCCATTGAGTCCACCAATACCCTCCTCGTCAATCTTGTCGTCACCGTCGCCGCCATACAGACAGTCATTTCCTTCGCGCCCGTACAGGGCGTCCGAGCCGCCCTCGCCATACAGTGTGTCGTTGTCGGAGCCACCCTCCAATGTGTCGTTGCCAGTGCCGCCATGCAGGGTGTCATTGCCGACACCGCCCACCAACCTGTCATTGCCGCCGCGACCATATAGAGTGTCATCGCCAGCCTCGCCGTAAAGCCCACGGACAACGATTGTACCGGCCTCGTCCTCATAGCTATTGTCGTCGCCGTCGCCGCCATCCAGCGTGTCGTCGCCGTCGCGACCATACAGGATGTCGTTGCCGGAGCCACCGTACAGGGTATCATCGCCAGCCCCGCCATCAAGAGTGTCGTCGCCGGCCTCGCCCTCCAGCGTGTCGTCGCCGCCGCCGCCCTCCAGCGTGTCGTCACCCCCACCGCCTTCGAACGTGTTATCTCCCGAGCCACCTGTCAATATGTCCTTCTTATCTGTTCCTTCAACGTTTTCAATATCGACAAGCGTGTCGCCCTCGGCATCCCCGCCACTGACGTGGCCGTTGTGAAGATTGACCGTCACGCCAACTGTTGAGAGTCTGTAGGAGGCCCAGTCCACGCCATCGCCGCCATTCAATGTGTCCCCTCCGGCACCGCCATCCAGCCTGTCGTCACCGCCGCCGCCCGTCAGCGTGTCGATACCCCCGCCGCCTTTGAGGAAGTTATCTTCCGAGTTGCCCGTCAGGGTGTCATTCCAGTCGGAGCCCTCAACATTCTCAATATGGGAAAGCTTATGACTGAAAAGCGTATTGCCCTCGGCATCCTCGCCACTGGCGTGGTAGCGGTCGGGGTCTTCGGGGTCGGTCTGAAGATCGACCGTCACGCGAACTGTCGAGAACCGGTAGATAACCCAATCCACGCCGGCACCGCCATTCAGGGTGTCTGTGCCGGCGCCGCCAATGAGATCATCGTCACCGTCGCCGCCCTTCAAGACATCATTGCCATCACCACCATCCAAATGGTCGTCGCCGCTACCGCCCTCCAAATGGTCAATACCAGAGCCAGCCCAGAGTATGTCGTCACCGTCGCCGCCATACAGCTTATCGTCGCCCACACCGCCGGTCAGCCTGTCGCCGGGGGCGCGCGCGTTGCCCGCCAAACCATAAATCCTATAGGCATCGCTGGTGGTGACCGAGTACACATCGTCACCGGTTGTGCCCTCCCATGATTTTTCCGACATGTCTATGCGCTCCCGAACCGAAATTTAGTTTGTTCCGCCCACTATAAAACAGTACGGGACTGCCGTCAACAGGTTTTTATCCTTCATCCCCTGATGAGCATCGCCGGAGGCGCCGCGGTCGCGGATCTTCACGGAAACCGCCTCGTCCAGCAGCTCGAACAGCCCGAACCGCCGGGCGGTCCGGGCGAGAATCGACGCGCCGCCGGGCGGTCGCGCCGGTCTTGGCATTGACCCGCGGGCGCTTGCGGGAGGGGGGCGGGCGTGTAACAGTTCCATGCTCGGGCTCCTTGTTTGGTTGGATGAAACAAGCATGCCCGAATCGGCGGGGGAAGGTTCCGAAAGGCATCCGAGCCGGTACAGAACAACATGGCAACACAGTCAACACACGGGAGAACCAATCCCAAGCCGGAACGATTTAGCCATCGCCTCCCCATGTCGACAGGCCACGGGCCGATGGGCCATTGATGCGGGCGGGGGAGGACGGCCCGCACCCCCCGGGACCGCGGTCGTTGGCGAGATGGTCCTCCGGCGACATGGTTTTTCGGTTGTTAGAACCGCCTTGCAATCCGCATGACAAAGGTGCGCCCCGGGATCTGGTAGCCAACCCCCGGCAGCGTGTTGAAGATGCGCGTCGTTTCATCCCGGGGAACGTTGTCGCCGACAATGGGCGGCTTTTTGTCGAAGACATTGTTGATGCTCGCAATGATGTCCCATTCGTTGTAGTGCAATGCCTGGCTCACCACGGGAAAAGGGAGGGCCGCGAAGCCCTCCCCTATCCGGGATACCGGGTGACGGAGATCAGTGATGGTGGATGTCTAGTTGAGCGAGGCGCCGTCCACCGAGGCGTAGACCACCGTGTCCGTGCTGCCATCCAGCATGTTCACCTGGGTGGTCAACACCTGAATATCGTCCACATCGGCGTCGATGCTCAGCGTCGCGCCCGTTCGCGTCCGCGAACCCGTAAACTGAACCAGGTCCGCAACCCGCAGAACCACCTGGCCGCCCGCCGGAACCGTGCCGCTCGCCGCCGCCTTCGGCATCGCCCGCGTGTCCGCCTCCGTCACGAACGAACCCAGGTCGTATTTCGCGTCGGTCGCCCCGTCGTTGAGGATGACCAGGCGCTGGTTGTACTTCTCGGACCCGGTCAGGTAGCCCAGCTTGACCGTCGTGCCGTTGCGCCGGATCTGGCCGATCACCCCCGTCGCCAGCGTATCCTCGCCGCCGGTGCCCCTGGTGCGGCCGATGGTCGCCCGGTACACCCCGGCCGGAATCGGGGTGGCGTTCGCCCCCATGGTGTCAACCTGCACGCAAAGATGGTACGTCCCCGCGTTCTGCCCCTTCAGCATCGCCATGTTGGCCGGGCCGGCGGTGGCCGGCTTGAGGTTGCCCATGGTGGGCGCATCCGCGGTGCCGGCCTCCGGGCAAATGGTGGAGGGGGTCGTCTGGCTGGCGGGAACCTCCAGGTTGAACGCCCCGATCGAGAAGTCGCCCTCCACGGAGAAATTGATGCTGCCGTCGGGCAGCAGGTCGCTCCCCGTGGCGACCTTGCCGTTGGCGGGATTGTAGAGGTTGTCCTTCGCGACCGTCGCCTTGGCGGAGCCGAGGACCGCCATGTTCTTCACGCCGGTGGTGCTCGTGGTGCTCGTGTCGTGGAACCACAGGAACGGTCGCGGAGAGGTTCCCACATGCGCGACCGCGGGCTGTTTCTCGGCCTTGACCACGGTGTCCAGGCCATTTACAACCTTCATGATGGTGGCCGTCCCATCCAGCGCGGAGGACTTGTTCGTGCCCGCCAGCGCCTCGTCCGCATCGCCGTGCAGCGAGAGGCTCGCCGTATAGCTGCCCTCGCCCGCCGGGACCGCCAAGAAGTCGACAATGTCGGCGAATATCTTCATGGGGGTCACCGGGAGGGGAGGAACGGCGATGCGGCATCTGGAACTTACCTCGTCCTCCTTGAAGTCCTTGCTTTCAGGAATATGCTTGTTGCCGTTGCCATCATCAATAGCAATCTCATTGTTCCACGGATCTCCGGTGGTGATAACTTTGAAGACGGCGACACTTTCCCCTGATCGGCCCGCGATGAAGTTCGTTTGTATCGTACGGCCATCGCGCGTTAGATAATCGTGATAGCCCTTGCCTCCGCACGATGCCCCGCGCTTCTCGGGGTGCGCGGAGTAGGCCCACCTGATGCTGTTGACAGTCTTCCCCTCGGCGAACACCATCCCGCCGCCCAGCGACAAGCGAAAATAGAGCGTGTCGCCCGTCGTAATCCGCCGCTTGAGCGTCGCGGCCACCCGGTGGATGGTGTCGGACGCCGAGGCGGCGGCCGGGCTCTTGAGCACGACGGCCTTCTTCCCCGCGGGAACCATCACCAGTTCCCGGGCGTACTCCACGGGCCTGGGCGCCATGGTGCCCAGGCCGTCCAATTGCTGAACCGTTATCCATGCGGTTGCCGCGAAGGCCAGCCCGGGACACAACAGCACAGACGCCGCGAGGGCGGCTCCGAAGGATTTCATAGCGGACATAACTGTTCTCCGTCGTCCAATTAATGAAGATCAAGGCTTCTCGGACCGGAGAACCGGACACCATCCCCCACACCCAGCGGCGCGGGTCCACGGGTCCACGGGTCCACGGGTCCACGGGTCCACGGGGGCATTATGCACAGCCTTGCCGAAATGACAACTTTCTGTACTGCTCAGCCAAGACCATCCTAAAGTCATTCGCAACCCATTGGGCCGCTGGCCGATTCCGCGATATCGGACAATCGCGCCCGAGGGGTCCATACTGGGCTCATGGGACATCGCGGGCAAGTTGCGGCGGGGAGCCTGGGTTTTCCGCTGTCGGAGGTTGGGGTGCGGCCCGTTCGGGACGCGGCCGAGTGCGCGGAGTGGGACCGCGTGATGGACGAGCGGCATTGTCAATCTTAGGGCAGTGCCAGCAGCCTGTCGGACTTAGCCGTGTCGAATCTCTTAAAATATTGATTTAATTGATATTTCAGAAATCCACTTGTGATAGGCCGAAAAGACAATATCAAAATAAAGTCCGATGGGCGAGAATGGCGGCCGGGCAGCCGCTGGTCGGCCTCAACGGAAACTTTGGTTTATCCGTTCCAAGGCGGCGGACCCCGGGCAAAGTTCCGCCTCCGTCAACTCATTCAGCGGGATCTGCACGGTGTCGAGGACTTCATGGCAATCCGCCGCGTCCGGATCCACATACAGCAGGCCCGTCACCACCTCGCCGCGTTCCTGAAAGCGCTGCACGGCCTCGAGCGCGCCAACCCGGTCGTGGATATCGTAATCGCTATCCAATTTGTACAGCCGCAATATCGAGCCGTCGTGCAGCCGCACATCCTCCGCGGTACCCGGCTTGTAGTCGGCTGTAATCTCCCCGCCGCTCGGGTAGAAGTCGGCGTGCACGAAATTGCCGCTGTGCCAGCGTACGTAGTCGAAACTCTTGGTGGAACCGTTGTGGTTGTTGAAGGCGACACAGGGCGATATGACATCGATAAAGGCCATGCCGTGATGCTTCAACCCCGCCTTGATAAGCGGCACCAATTGCTTCTTGTCGCCCGAAAAGCTGCGCGCGACGAAGCTGGCGCCGATTTGCAGCGCCATGCTCACCATATCGATGGGCTCGTACAGGTTGGGCACACCCTTCTTGTTGGTCGAGCCCCGGTCGTTGGTGGCCGAAAACTGGCCCTTGGTGAGCCCGTAGGTGCCGTTGTTGTCAACGATATAGAGCATGTTGATGCGCCGCCGCACCACATGCGCGAATTGCCCGAGGCCAATGGAGGCACTGTCGCCATCGCCGGATATGCCGATGCAAATGAGATCCCGGTTGGCCAGGTTGGCACCGGTTGCCACCGAGGGCATGCGCCCGTGCACCGAATTGAAGCCGTGCGACTTGTCGAGAAAGTAACTGGGCGTTTTTGACGAACAGCCGATGCCGGACATCTTGGCGAAGCGGTGCGGCGGCAGGGACAATTCCGCGCAGGCCTGCACCACCGCGGCGCTGACGGAATCGTGACCGCATCCGGCGCAGAGTGTCGATACCTGCCCCTCGTAGTCGCGCCGCGTCAGCCCAAGTTCGTTGACCGGCAGTTGCGGATGATGAATGCGCGGTTTGGCGACAAATGTCATGAACGCACCTCGGTGAGCCGCGGCAAGCGCCGAGCCTTGAAATGGGCAAGCACCTGGGCGTGGATGTCGTCGGCGGAGATCGACAGCCCCGCATAGTAGAGCACCGGCACCAGCTTGGCCGGATCGATGTCGCCCTCGTTGATAAGCAGGGTGCGCATTTGCGCATCGCGGTTTTGGTCCACCACGAAGATCGATTCGTGGCGCTCGATGAACTGATAAACCTCCTCGCCAAACGGAAAGCCCCGAATGCGCATGCGGTCGAGCCCAATTCCATCGGCTTGCAGCATCGCCAACGTTTCGTTCATGGGCATGGCGCTGGTGCCGTAGTAGACGATGCCGGCCTTCTGGCCGGATTCGTGAATTTCCGCCTTCGGCATCAAGGTCGCCGCGGTCGCCCATTTCCCGAGCAGACGGTCCATGTTGACCCGATAGGACTCCGGGTTTTCGGTATAGCGCGCGTACTCGTCCCGAGAGGCGCCGCGGGTAAAGAACGAACCGCGCTCGGGATGGGTTCCCGGCAGGGTTCGGTAGCCGATGCCGTCGCCGTCCACATCGAGGTAGCGCCCGAATTCCTCAATGCGCTCCAAATCGTCGGCGCTCAGCACCTTGCCCCGGTCGTACCGGCGGTTGTCGTCCCAAGCCAGCGGTTCGGAAAGGGAGGGGTTCATGCCCAGGTCGAGGTCGCTCATGACGATAACCGGGGTCTGCAGGCGGTCCGCGAGGTCGAGCGCATCCGCCGCAAAGTCGAAACACTCCTTCGGATTCGACGGAAACAGCAGCGGGTGCCGGGTGTCACCGTGCGAGGCGTAGGCGGCGGCCAACAAATCGCCCTGTTGGGTGCGGGTCGGCATGCCCGTGGATGGGCCGGCCCGTTGAATGTCGAACAGCACCGCCGGTATTTCGGCGAAATAGGCGAGCCCCAAAAATTCCGACATCAACGATACGCCCGGGCCGCTGGTGGCGGTGAACGCCCGGGCGCCATTCCAGGTCGCGCCGATGACGATGCCAATCGCCGCGAGTTCGTCCTCCGCCTGGATGACCGCGAACATGCGGAGGCGGGTGGTCCGGTCGATGCGCGTCCGTTCGGCATGGCGCTCAAACGCCTCGGCCATCGAGGTGGAAGGCGTAATCGGATACCAGGCACAGATCGTTGCGCCCCCATACAACGCGCCGAGGGCGGCGGCCACATTGCCCTCAATGAATATCCTATCGCCCACCGCATCGCAGCGTCGCACCTGGTGCCCGATGGGGCCGCTTAGATAATCCAGCGCGTACCGCCGGCCGATTTCCAAGGCGTGAATGTTGGGTTGGATCAGATCGTCCTTGCCCTTGTATTGGGTCGCGACCATGCCGGTGATGATGTCGAACTCAATGTTCAACAGGGCCGACAAAGCCCCCAAATAGACGATGTTCTTGAAAAGGCCGCGTTGTTTGAGGTCGGCGAATTCCGGCTGCAAAAGCGCCGTGATGGGCATGCCGATTTCCCGGATGTCGCCGCGCCGCAAATGGGCCGCGAGCGGTTTGGAGTTGTCGTAGAAGAGGTAGCCGCCCGGCTTGATGCTCTCGATATCCTCCGCGTAGGTTTCGGCATTCATGGCCACCATGATGTCCACGCCCTTGCGGCGGCCAAGGTGACCGGCTTCGCTGACGCGCACCTCAAACCAAGTGGGCAAACCCTGGATATTGGACGGAAAGATGTTGCGCACCGCCACCGGCACACCCATGCGGAAGATGGCTTTCGCGAACATGCCGTTGGCGCTCGCCGAACCCGAGCCGTTTACGTTGGCGAAGCGAATGACGAAGTCGTTGTAGGTAAATTCACCGCGATTCATTCGACTGGCGTTGGGCCGCTTCAGGCGCTCAACTCCTCGGCGTAGGAACCCAATTGCGGGATGTGCACCACGGAACGCTGCATGTCCCAGGCGTTGGTGGGACACCGCTCGGCGCACAGCCCGCAGTGCAAACACAGGTCTTCATCCTTGACCATCACCCGTCCCGTCGTCAGTTCCCCGGAAACATAGAGATCCTGCTCGACATTCCGCGCCGGTGCCAGCAGCCGTTGGCGCAGATCATTCTCCTCGCTGTTTTCCGTGAAGGTGATGCAATCCATGGGGCAGATGTCCACACAGGCATCGCATTCGATGCAAAGCCGATCGGTGAACACCGTCTGCACATCGCAGTTCAGGCAGCGTTGCGCCTCGCGGGCGCCAAGACGACGGTCGAACCCCAGTTCCACCTCAATTTTGATGTTGTCAAGCGCCTGTCTCTTGTTGGCGTGGGGCACCGGATAGCGGGCGGATGGATCGTGTTCGCTGTCGTAGCTCCACTCGTGCAGGCCCATTTTGGTGCTGATGAGATTGACCCCTTCGGGGGGCCGGTCCCGCTTCAAATCCTTGCCCTGGCAAAACAGATGGATGGAGATTGCCGCCTGGTGGGCGTGGGCGGATGCCCAAATGATGTTCTCCGGCCCAAAGGCGCTGTCGCCGCCGAAAAACACCTTGGGATGGGTGGATTGCAGCGTGGTTTCGTCGAGCAGCGGGCAATCCCACTTGTCGAATTGAATACCGGCATCGCGCTCAATCCACGGACAGTGGTTTTCCTGGCCAATCGCCATCAGGATCTTGTCGGCTTCGAGGAATACGTCCGGTTCGCCGCTCGGTACATACCCGAGACGACCATTCTCACCCGCAACGGGCTTGACGCAGCCGAAGACCACTCCCTTCAGCTTGCCGTTTTCGTGCACGAATTCCTTGGGCGGCCGGTTGTTGATGATCGGGATGCCCTCGCGCATGGCGTCTTCCTTCTCCCAATCCGAGGCCTTCATCACCTCGAACGCCGACCGGACAACCACGGTGACGCTTTCGGCGCCGACGCGCTTGGAGGTGCGGCAACAATCCATCGCCGTATTGCCGCCGCCCATGACGATGACCTTGCCGTCGATGGCGCTGGTATGCCCGAAGGCAACGCTTGCCAGCCAATCGATGCCGATGTGGATGTGCTCGTCCACCGCCGCCCGGCCCGGCAAATCCAAATCCCGCCCACGGGGAGCGCCGGTGCCCACAAAGTAGGCATCGAAATCCATCGCCAGCATGTCTTTCATGCTGGTAATTTCGTAGCCAAAGTGACATTCGACGCCCATGTCGAGAATGAGATCGACCTCCTCCTCAAGGACATCGGCCGGCAAACGGAACGCCGGAATCTGGGTGCGCATCATACCGCCGCCCGCCGGATCCTTCTCGAAAAGATGGACTTCGTAGCCGAGCGGCAACAGATCCCGCGCCACCGCCAGCGAGGCGGGGCCCGCTCCAAGCAGCGCAATGCGCTTGCCGTTCTTTTGTTTGGGGACATGGGGCAGATAGGGCCGAATATCGCCCTTGTGATCCGCCGCCACCCGCTTCAGCCGACAGATCGCAACCGGCTGCTCCTCGGTGCGCACGCGCCGGCAGGCCGGTTCGCAGGGCCGGTCGCAGGTGCGCCCGAGAATGCCCGGGAAAACGTTGCTGTCCCAATTGAGCATATAGGCCTCGGTGTAGCGCTCTTGGGCAATCAGCCGAATATACTCGGGCACGGGCGTGTGCGCCGGACATGCCCACTGGCAATCCACCACCTTGTGGAAATAGCTCGGATCCTGAATGTTGGTCGGCTTCATAAAGGCTTTCCGGAACGCCTCTTAGACTATCAATGGACGTGAGAAGGGCGCGGTTTTCCCAACAGTGTCTTACGGGGCGGCACTTTAACTGTTTGATGGGGTTTAAGGAAGCCTAGGCGGTGTTGCGGAACGCCAACCACGGATCCATTGGCGGGATATTCCGCCGGTTCATCCGAGGACTCCACCGCCGGCCCGCTCGCCGCCCCACCCGCCGACGGAACCTAGCGCCGCGGCTGCCGGAGACTTTGCATCCATTGGCGGGATATTCCACCGGTTCATCCGAGGGCTCCGCCGCCGCCCGGCCCCGCAAGAGCCCGGACACGGCCATCGGACCGCCCGGGGTAGCGGATCGGCGGCCGACGCGACCAGCCACGACCGGCGGGACGGGGACGCCCGTGCCCACCGCCCGGCCGACGACACGCCCCGCGTCAAAACGCCCCCGCCCTCCCGCCGAGGCCGGCGATCCCGGCGAGGGGACGGGAGATCCGCCGGGCGGCGGGCGCCGCGGGCCGCCTCACCAGCGGGCCCGCACCTCGACGTCGACGCGGTGGTCGGCCGGCGCCCCCGGCGAGTCCGTCTCGCGCCGCGACGCCCGGATGTCCAGGCTCAGGTCCGGCGACCCCGGCGACGGACCCGGCGACAGCCGCCAGCCGACGCCCATCTCCCGCGACCCGGGCGACACCCCGTAGATCAGACGCGGGACGCCCACGAGCCGCCCGCCCGGCAGCGGCAGACCGTAGCCCGCCTCCACCGTCCAGCGGCCGCCGCCGCCGGCGCCCGTCCGGCGCCACAGCGGATCGTCCGCGAACAGCGCCGCCAGACCGCCCCCCGAGGCGCCGCCCAGCTCGCGGCGCAGCGACAGCCGCGGGCCGAGGGACGACCCCGCCCCCGGATCGTAGGCCAGCGACGCCGAGAAGCCCCGCTCGCCCATGGCCCCGTCACCGTGCGCCAGCAGCGCCCGGCCCTCCACATCCAGCTCGAGCCCCAGGCGCGGCTCCGTCCACGCGATCCCGCCGCCGACCTCCAGACCGAAACCGGTCTCCGCGTCACCGATGTCGCGCCGCGCCCCGACCTCCAGGCGCGGCGTCAGGCCGCCGCCGCCCGGCAGCGCGAACCGACGGGCGCCCTCCAGGCCAAGCCGCAGGCGACCGACGCCCGACGCCGTCCCCGCCAGGCCGTCCGTCCGCGACGACGCCGTGCGCGTCCACAGCGCGTCCGAAACCAGCGACAGCGAGCCGCCGCCCGCGAACGCGAAAAGCTCGCCGCCCGCGCCGGCCGCCGCCATGCTCCAGCCGATGGCCGCGTCCAGGGCGCCGCCGGCGCCCGGCCCGAGGCTCACGGCCCCGCCGCCGTGGCCCGCCGCCCCCCACACCGACAGCCGGCCGGACGGACGCCAGGCGGCGTAGGGGATCGCCGCCGTCAGCGACGCGCCGACAACGCCGGCCGCGCCCGCGTCCCCCGGCGCCCCCCGGTAGCCGCCGTCGCTCCGGCTCCGCGCCAGCGCAACCCCCAGAAGCCAGTCGCCCCTCGCGTAGTCCGCCCCCAGCAGCGCCGTGCCCACCCGCCCGTCCAGATCGACCCCGTCCGCGCGCCCGTCGAAGGACGTTTGCGAGCCGCGGCCCCAGAAGCCGAGCACGCCGCCGCCCGCGTCCTCCCCGCGCGTGTGGGCGAAGTCGCTGCCCGCCAGAAGCTGCCCCGCGTCCATCCCCGCCGACCCGTCGTGGAGCCAGGCCGGGCGGCGCGAGAACGCCGTGCCGACGACGGGCGACGGCCACGCCGCATACCCCGCGGGCGCCGACGGGTCGCCGGCGGGGGCCGCGGAACCCGGAGCCCCGACCGCCGTTCCCTCCATCGCCACGCCCGGCGCGCGACCGGCGGTCGGGTGGCCGGGCATGGCCGCGGGGTCGAAACGGTTCGCCGGGCAATCCCGCTCCCCCGCCGCCGCGTCCGGCGCCCCGGCCTCCGTCCCGCCGCCGGCCGGCCCGGACACCGGCGCGCCGCAGGCGGCCCACGCCGGGCCCGCGCCGCCGCCGAGCGCGTGGCCCCCGAGCGCGCCCCGGAAACCCGGCTCGCGGGCCGCGGCGCCCGCGCGGCCGACCCGGTCGGCGATGCCGTCCAGAGCCCGCTCCGCCACCGCGCGCCCGAAGCGGCCCAGCCACGCCCGCGGCAGCGGGTCCGTGTTCACGATCGTCCCCGTCGCCTCGCCGTCCGCGACCACGCCGCCCGCCGCGTCCGACAGCAGCACCGCGAGGGTCTCGCGCCCCTCGTCGTGCGAGTCGTCCAGCGTCTCAACGCGCACCTCCGACCGGTCCGAGCCCGCCGCGAAGCGCGCCACCCCGGTGGCCGACACGAAGTCCGCCCCCGCCTCCGCGTCCCCGCGCCCGCCCCCCGACGCCGTGCGCCAGGATACCGACACCGGACGCCGAGCCGGCTCCGACAGCGAGACCGCGAACACCAGCGGCTCCCCCTCGCGGGCGCTGGCGTCCGCGATCGAAATCTCCGGCGCGCCGAGCGGCGTCGCCAGAACGCGATCCGAACGCGGGCCCGGACCCGCCGCGCTCACCGCCCGCACCAGGAAGCGGTACTCGTCCCCGTTCACCAGGCCCGTCACCACGTGACCCGTGGTCGACGCGTCCGAGCCCGGAATGTCCGTCCAGCTCCACGACTCCCCCGCCCGGCGGAAGCGGACCTGCCAGCGGGTGATGCCCGCATCCCCCGCCGCGCTCCAGGAGAGCGACACCTCGCCGTCGCCCGCCTCCGCCGACAGACCCTCCGGACGACCGGGCGGCGACTCCGACGGCGCCGCCGCCGAACCCGGCGGGTGGCGGCCACCCTCCGACCCGCCCGGCGACATCGCCTTGTCGTCCTCCGCCACCGTGATCGTCACGCTGTCGATGCTCACCGCGTCGTAGCCGCCGCCGCTCGCCGCCAGCGTCAGCGTCACATCCGTGTCGTCCTCCATGTCCGCGTCCTCCCGAACCCACACCCGCACCGACTGCGGAACATTCCAGTTCGCCGTCGTGAACGTCAGACCGCCCCAGTTGCTCCCGTCGGAGCCCTGCCCCTGGGTACTGAAGTTCACGTCGCCCGAAACACCGGACACCGTTACCGTCACGTCCCCCCCCGGCGCCGCGTCCAGCACCACCGTGAAAACCGCGCCGCCGCCCTCGGCCACCGTCAGCGTCGTCGGCGACACCGTCGCCCCCTTGACCGTGCCCGCCGTCGTCGGCGTCCCCGCGGCCGCGTCGTTCAGCGTCCCATCCGCCGTGACGTCGTCGCCAAGCCTGTAGCCGTTGCCGGCGCTGTCGTCCCCCAGGGTCACGGTGTAGGTCTCCGCCCCCTCCGAGGTCAGGGCGTCCCTGTTCGTCGGGATCGTCACCGTGCCGGTGGTGTCGCCGGCGCTGCCGAAGTCCGCCATCAGGGTCTGCGCCAGGCCGCCCGGCAGGTCGGCCGCCGCGAAGCCGCCGCCGCCCCGGTCGGCGAAGGTCAGACCCACCGGAATGGCGCCCACCAGGGCGCGGTCCGAGGTGATCGAAAGACTGATGTCCGCGCCCTCCGCCACCGCCGCCGGATCGTCCGCCAGCGTCAGCGTCGCCGTGGTGTCCACCGCCGTCACGGCGATGTCGTCCGCCTCCACATCGGCGTAGTTGGTGCCCGGCGCGTCCACCCCGAGCTCGAGCGTGAACTCGTAGCCCCCCAGCTCGTCGGCCACCGGGATGTACACCGGCAGCGTCTTCGGCTCGTTCCAGTTGTACGGCTCGAACACCAGGCTGTACAGCTCAAGGTCGTCGCTGCCCTCGGCCACGGACGCGACCGTGATCGTCACCGGACCGGTCGGCGCCGCCCCCGCCAGCACCACCCTGTACTCGTCCCCGCCGCCCTCGTCGATCGTCAGCTCCGTCGGCGTCACCACCACCCGCGGGGTGTTCGGCGCATGCGGCTCGGTCACCGTCACCTCGACATCGTCGATGCTCAATGACGCGCCGTAGTTCGTGTCGCCGCTGGCCGACGCGTGCGTCAAGGTCGCGCTGTCGTTGGTCGTGTCCGGGTCCGTGGCCGCATTCACCGTCACCGTCTGCGCGGTCTTCCAGTTCGACGGCGTGAACGTCAACGGCGAACCCGTCACCGTCACCTCGCCCGATTCGCCGCCCACCGTCACCGTCACGTCCGACGTGGGCTTCGTGTCCAGCTTCACCGTGTAGGTGTTGCTGCCGCCCTCGGCCACCGTCACAGCGCTCGGCGTGATCGTCACCCCCGCCGTGTCGTCGTCCGTGATCGTGCCGGTCGCCTCGAGTCTCGTCCCGCCGCCGGCAAAGACCACGCGATGGTCATTCGTGCGGATGTTGTTCAGCCGCAGCGTAAGGGTCTCGTTGTCCTCATCCGCCTCATCGCCCAGAACATCCACCCTCACCGTCTGGCTCAGGGCCGCGCCGGTCGCGTCCGCCGCGAACACCACCTTCCGGTTCGCCTGAAAATGCCTGAAGTCCTTTCCGGGACCCGCCTCGGCCGTGCCCTCCCGGGCAACCGCGTCCACCTGAACCGGGTGACTCGGAGAACCGCTCAGCGTCACCGTGAAGTTCAGGGCCGTCCGCCCCGAGTCCCCTTCGACCACCTCCGCGTCCGCCACCGAAATCTCATGACCGGTCGCCGTGGCGTCGTCGTCGTCGGTGATCGTGCCGGTCGCCTCGAGTCTCGACTCGCCGCCGGCAAAGACCACGCGACTGTCGGCCGTGCGCAGGTTGTTCAACAGCAGCGTAAAGGTCTCGTTGTCCTCGTCCACCTCGTCGCCCAGCACCTGCACCGCCACCGTCTTGCTCAGGGACGCGCCGGTCGCATTCGCCTCGAAGACAATCTTCCGATCCCTGAAGCCGATGAAGTCCTGGCCGGGCCCCCAGCCTCCCTTGGCCGCATCGCCCGAATCCTTGGCCCAGGCCGTCGCCTTGATCTCAACCCGGTGACTCGGCGAACCGCTCAACGTCACCGTGAAGTTCATGGCCGTCTTGTGAGAGTCGCCCTCCGTGACACTCGCATTCGCCACCGAAATGGTGTGGCCGGTGGAGGTCGTGTCGTCGTCGTCGGTGATCGTGCCGGTCGCCTCGAGTCTCGACTCGCCGCCGGCAAAGGCCACGCGACTGTCGGTCGTGCGCAGGACGTTCAACCGCAGCGTAAGGGTCTCGTCGTCCTCTTCGACCTCGTCGCCCAGTATCTTCACCGTCACCGTCTTGCTCAGCGCCGCGCCGGTCGCGTTCGCCGCAAACACCAGTTTCCGTCTCTGGAAACCGATGAAGTCCCGGCCGGCCCCCCTGCCTCCCTTGGCCGTATCGCCCGAGCCCTTGGCCCAGGCCGTCGCCTGAATCTCGACCCGGTGACTCGGCGAACCGCTCAGCGTCACCGTGAAGTTCATGTCCGTCTCGCCGGAGTCGCCCTCCATGACACTCGCGTCCGCCACCGAAATCGTCAGAGCCGCAGCCACGGTCTGCGTCACCGTCAACACCACATCCTTCGTGTCCGTGTTGCCGTTGCCGTCCGACGCCGTCACCGTCATCGTGTACGTGCCCGGCGCCGTCGTCGTGAAGGTGAGCTGCGCCGCATTCAGCGCCGTGCCGTTCGGAATCGCCGGCGTCGTCTCGCCCGCCTTGCGCGTCCACGCGTACGTCACCGTGTCCCCGTCGCCGTCCGTCGCCGACGCCGTGATGTCCACATCCTCGCCCACCGTCACCGTCTGGGCCGTCAGCGACGCCAGCACCGGCGAAGCGTCGTCGTCCTCGATCGTGCCGCTCGCCGTGGCCGGGTCCGGCAGCGTCGCGCCGACCGCATCGCTCAGCCTCAGCACCACCGTCTCGTCGGTCTCGTCGGACTCGTCGCCGGTCACCGCAACCGTCACCGTCTTTGCCAGGGCCGCCCCGGTGCTGCCGGCGGCAAAGGTCAGAGTGCCAGCCGCCACGGCGGTGAAATCCGTCCCCGAGGTCGCCGTCGAGGCGCCGTCCACCGCGTAACCCACCGTCACCCGCCGGCCGCTGGTCGCGCCCAGCGTCACCGTGAACACCATGTTCGTGCTGCCCGAATCGCCCTCCGTCACCGCCGCCGGCGCCGCGATCGACAGGACCGGCGGATCGTCGTTGTCGGTGATCGTGCCCGTTGCGGTGGCGTCGGACAGCGTCACCCCGGACGACGGATCCGACAGCGTCACCGTGAACGTCTCGTCCGGCTCGTCCACGGCGTCGTCCGTCACCGACACCGTGATCGTCGCGCTGCTCGCGTTCGCCGCGATCGTCGCTGACGTCGCCGTCGTCACCGCCGTGAAGTCCGCGCCCGCCGTCGCGGTATCGCCGCTCGCCGCCGTCACCCTGTACTTGAAGCTGATCCCCGAGGCGGGCGCCGGCGCCGCCGTCACCGTGAACGCGAACGTGCCGTCCTCCGCCGCCGTCACGTCCGCGATGCTCAGAGCCGGCGGCACCGGCGTCGCCTTCACATGGTCCGACCACGAAGACTGCACCGTGCCCGCCCGCGCGAACATCCGGAACGTGTATTCCGTGCCGTTCGTCAGACTCGACACCACCGTGCTCGTCGTGCTCCCACCCGTCACGATCTGCGTCGATGTCCAGCTCGTGCCGCCGTCGCTGCTCGACTGGTAGCCCCACGCCGTCACGCCCGAACCCGGCTGCGAAGGCCAGCTCAGCGTCACCCGACCGTCGCCCGCCGTCGCCGTCACCACCGGCTTCACCAGCACCAGGGGCGTCGCCGTCGCCACCGGCGACGACACACCCACGCCGCCGCTGTTCTTCGCGCGGATACGGAAACGGTACGTGCTGCCGTTGTCCAGACTCGTCACCGTGTGACTCGTCGTGCTCGCGTCCGAACCCGAGATCGGTGTCCACGAACCCCAGGTCTCACCCTGCTTGCCGTTGCGCAACTGCCAGACGCTGATGCTCGCGTCCTCCGGATCGTCCCACGTCAACTCCACCCGGGCGTTGCCGGGACTCGCGCTGAAGTTCGTCGGCGCGGCCGGCGCCGGCGGCTGCGGCGTCGCCTTCACGAAGTCCGACCACGCCGACTGCGCGCCCGGACCCACCGCCGCGAACATCCGGAACGTGTACTCCGTGTCGTTCTCAAGACCCGTCACCACCGTGCTCGTCGCGCTCGCGCCCGTCACCGTCTGCGACGCGCTCCACGTCGAACCGCCGTCGCTGCTGTACTGGTACGTCCAGGTCGCGATCGCTATCCCCGGCTGCAACCGCCAGCCCAGCGTCACCCGACCGTCGCCAGCCGTCGCCGTCAGCACCGGCTTCGCAGGATTCGCCCGCGGCGTCGCCGTCGCCACCGACGACTGCGCGCCGTCGCCGCTGGGGTTCACCGCGCGGATGCGGAAACTGTACGCGCTGCCGTTCTCCAGACCCGACACCGTGTGGTCCGTCGTCTCCGCGTCCGAATCGGCAATCGCCGTCCACGAACCCCAGGCGTTGCTCCCCTCCTTCTGCCGCAGCTCGTAACCCGTGATCGAAGCGTCCTCCGGATCGTCCCACGACAGAGCCGCCCGGGCGTTCCCCGCCGTCGCCTCGAAACCCGACGGCGCCGACGGCAGCGAGTCGTCGTCCGTGATCGTGCCCGTCGCCGACGCATCGGAAATCGTCACTCCGGCAGACGGCGACGACAGCGTCACCGTGAACGTCTCGGCGCCCTCCACCAGGACATCGTCCGTCAACGACACCGTGATCGTCGCGCTGGTCGCCGACGCCGCGATCGTCGCCTCGGTCGCCGACGACACCCCGGTGAAGTCCGTACCCGCAGTCGCCGTGTCCCCGCTCTCCGCCGTCACCGTGTACCGGAACGTGATCGGCGAACTCGGCGCCGGAGTCGCCGTCACCGTGAACGACATCGTCCCCGCGGCCTCCGCCGCCGCCGCATCCGCGATGCTCAGCGAAACCGCGGTCGTTGTCGCCGCCGTCGGCGTCGCCGTGATCCCGGCGGCAGCCTTGCCGAACTCACTCAGGGTCTCCGCCCGAACCTGGAACGTGTACTTCGTACCGTTCTTCAGACCCGTCACCGTGTGGGTCGTCGTGCTCGCGTCGCCGGAAACAGCCTGCCAGTTGCCGTACGCGCCGGCGCCCGCCTTCTGACGGTAGTTCCAGCGGCGGATGCGGTCGTCATCCGAACTGTCCCACGACAGCGTCACCCGACCGTCGCCCGATGTCGCCGTGAAACCCGTCGGCGCCGCGGGCGGACCCCGTACCGGCGTCGCCGTCACCTCCGACGACGCACCCTTGCCGCCGGCGTTCTCCGCCCGAACCTGGAACGTGTACTCCGTGCCGTTCACAAGACCCGTCACCGTGTGGCTCGTCGTCCCCGCGCCGGAACCGTCGATCGCCGTCCAATCGCCGTATGCGCCCCCATCCGGCTTCAGACGGTACTCCCAGCCGGTGATCGTCCTGTCCCCCTGATCACGCCACCGCAACGCCACCTGACTGTCGCCGTCACTCGTCGCCAGGCCCTGCGGAGCCCCGGGCGGCGTCAGCGGCGTCGCCGACACCCGCGGCGACCAGTGGCCGCCCACGGTGCCGAACGCGCGCACCTGGAAGTGATAGGCGGAACTGTTCGTCAGGCCCGTCACCACCACGCTCGTCGTCTCCGCATCGGAACCGGACACGTCCATCGCCGCGCCCCAGGCGCTCGCGCCGGCCAGCTTCCCGCGGTACTGCCACTTCGTGATCGAAGCGTTGCCCGGGTCCGCCCACGACAGCGTCACCCGACCGTTGCCCGCCTTCGCGCCCACCCCCGTCGGCCTCGCGAACGGCTCGACGCTCGGCGTCGCGCTCAGGCCCGTCGAAGCCGGACCCGCGCCCTGGTCGTTCACTGCCCGCACCTGGAACGTGTACGGCGTACCGTTCGTCAGACCGGTGAACACATGACTCGTCGTCGCCGCATCGGAACCCGGGATGTTCATCCACGTACCAGGCCAGTTGCCGGCGCTGTCCAGCTTCCGCCGCGACTGCCACTTCGTGACGCTCGGGTCCCCGAGGGCGCGCCAGATCACCCGCACCTGACCGTCGCCCGGCTCGCTGGACGTCAGCTCCGGCTGCAAGGGAACACCCGCTGTCGGCGTCGCCGTCACTGCCGAAGAGGCCGCGCTGGCGGCGCTGCCGCTCCTCGAGCGAATCTGGAACGAGTACTCCGTGCCGTTGCTCAACCCCGGCGCCGAGTAGCTGGTCGTGGCCGCCCCGGAACCGCTCATCGCCGTCCACTCGCCGTAGTTCCCGCCGTCAGGCTTCTGACGGTACTCCCAGCCCGTCAGCGTCGGATTCGCCGCGTCCGTCCAGCTCAGCTTCGCGTGCCGGTTGCCCGCCGCCGCCGCCAGACCCGCCGGCTGCGCCAGCGGACCGAACCAGATGTGAGCGACCACCGATTCCGGACCCGCCTTCGCCCCGTTGAGCGCGCGCACCCGCACGTTGCGCAATCCCGTCAACGGCGGAAGGCCCGGCGGCGACAGGTTGAACGCCCTGAAGACCGTCTGCGGCTGATCGCTGTTGGACAGGGCCAGGTTCCCCAGGGCAACCCAGGACACGTCGCTCCACGCCTGGGCGGCGGTCTTGACCTGCATCTCCGCCTTCGGAACCGGCCCGCAGTTGGCCGGCACGCTCACCGTCAAGAACAGTATTCTCCGATTCCGCTGGCTCAACGACGAAATCGCGATCCTGCACGGCGCCGCGGTCGACGGCGTCGTGTCCGTCACCGTCACCGACACATCCTCGATGCTCAGCGATGAACCGTAGTTCGTGTCCGTGCTCGACGCCGCGTGCGTCAGCGTCGCCGCGTCGTTCGTCGTGTCCGTATCGGACCCGGCGTTCACCGTCACCGTCTGCGCCGTGCCGTAGTTCGACGGCGTGAACACGAGCGGTGAACCCGTCACCGTCACCTCGCCCGACTCGCCGCCCACCGTCACCGTCACGTCCGCCGTCGGCTCCGTGTCCAGCTTCACCGTGTACTCGCCGCTGCTGCCCTCGGCCACCGTCAGCGACGTCGGCGAGACCGTCACCCCCGCCGTGTCGTTGTCCGTGATCGTCCCCGTTGCGGTGGCGTCGCCGATCTCCGCGTTGTCGGACGGCTCCGACAGCGTCACCGTGAACGTCTCGTCCGACTCGTCGAGGGCGTCGTCCGTCACCGACACCGTGATCGTCGTGCTCGTCGCGTTCGCCGCGATGGTCGCCGCGGCGGCCGTCGTCACCGCCGTGAAGTCCGTGTCCGCCGTCGCCGTGTCGCCGCTCTCCGCCGTCACCGTGTACTTGAACGTCACCTCGGCCGAAGGCGCCGGATCCGCCGTCACCGTGAACGTGAAGGTCCCGTCCTCCGCCGCCGACACGTCCGCGATGCTCAGCGACACCGTCGGCGTTGTTGTCGCCGCCGTCACCGTGATCGCTACCGTCCCGGTGTCCTCGTTGCCGTTGCCGTCCGAGGCCGTCACCGTCATCGTGTACGTGCCCGGCGCCGTCGTCGTGAACGTCAGTTGATCCTCGTCCAGCGCCGTGCCGTTCGGGAGCGGCGGCGTTGTCTCGCCCGCCTTGCGCGTCCACTCGTACGTCACCGTGTCGCCGTCGCCGTCCGTCGCCGACGCCGTGATGTCCACGTCCTCGCCCGCCGTCACCGCCTGGGCCGTCAGCGCCGCCAGCACCGGCGAAGCGTCGTCGTCCGTGATCGTGCCGCTCGCCGTCGCCGGGTCCGGCAGGGTCGCGCCAACCGCATTGCTCAGCTTCAGCACCACCGTCTCGTCCGACTCGTCCAGCTCGTCGCCGGTCACCGCCACAGTCACCGTCTTTGCCAGGGCCGCCCCAGTGCTGCCCGCGGCAAAGGTCAGCGTGCCGCCCGCCAGGGCCGTGAAGTCCGCCCCCGAGGTCGCCGTCGAAGTGCTGTCCACCGCGTAGTCCACCGTCACCCGCCGACCGCTGGTCGCGCCCAGCGTCACCGTGAACACCATGTTCGTGCTACCCGAATCGCCCTCCGCAACCGCCGCCGGCGCCGCGATCGACAGGGCCGGCGGATCGTCGTTGTCGGTGATCGTCCCCGTTGCGGTGGCGTCGGACAGAGTCGCCCCCGACGACGGCTCCGACAGCGTCACCGTGAACGTCTCGTCCGACTCGTCGAGGGCGTCGTCCGTCACCGACACCGTGATCGTCGCGCTGCTTGCGTTCGCCGCGATCGTCGCCGCGGTGGCCGTCGTCACCGCCGTGAAGTCCGTGTCCGCCGTCGCCGTGTCGCCGCTCTCCGCCGTCACCGTGTACTTGAACGTCACTTCCGAGGATGACGCCGGCGCAGCCGTCACCGTGAATGTGAACGTCCCGTCCTCCGCCGCCGTCACGTCCGCGATGCTCAGCGCGGGGGACTGCGGCGGGTCGGTCAGCGTGCCGTCGGCGGTCTTGTCGGTCCCGAGCGCGTAGCCGGTCCCGTCGTTCAGCGTGATCGTGTAGGTCTCCGCGCCCTCCGTATCCGAGTCGGCGCTGGTCGGGATCGTTACCGTCCCCGTCGTGCCGGCGGTGTTGCCGAAGGACGCGGTGAAGTTGCGCGGGCCCAGCGTGCCCGGGATGTCGTCCGCGTCGAAACCGCTCGAACCCCGATCCGAAAGCGTCAGGCTCACCGGCAGATCGCCCGTCAGCGCGCGGTCCGACGTCACCGTCAGGCTGATGTCCGAGCCCTCCGTCACCGCTGCCGGATCCGTCGAAAGCTGCAGCGTCGGCGTCGTGTCGGTCACCGTCACCGAGACACCGTCGATGTCCAGGGAGGCGCCGTAGTCCGTGTCGGTGCTGGACGCCGCATGCGTCAGCGTCGCCGTGTCGTCCGTCGTGTCCTCGTCGGACCCGGCGTTCACCGTCACCGTCTGCGCCGTGCCGAAGTTCGACGGCGTGAACGTCAGCGGCGAACCGGCCACCGTCACCTCGCCCGATTCGCCGCCCACCGTCACCGTCACGTTCGCCGACGGCGCCGTGTCCAGCTTCACCGTGTACTCGCCGCTGGCGCCTTCCTCCACCGTCAGTTCGGTCGCAGAGATCGTCACGCCGGGGGCGGGGGGCGCGCCGACCGTCACCGCCACCGTGCCCGCGGGATCGAGCAGCGCCAGCGCCGGGAAGCGGACGGCGTGGTCGATGGCGGCGCTGCCGGCGGCAACGCCCGTGATCGTCACCGGCTGCGCGGTCCGGGCGTCGGCCCGGGTGAACGTCAGCGAGGACGGGCTTGTCCGCACACCGCTGCCGCTCGTCAGCGTCACCTCCGCCGTCCGGTCCAGGTACGGCAGCGCCGCGGCGCTCAGCCTCACGCCGTAGGTGATGCTGGCGCCCTGCGCCACGCTGGCGTTCCAGGCAACGCTGGCGCTGCCCGTCCTCGTGATCCCGCCGCCGCTGAATTCAAGACCGAGGTTGTCGGTGTTGACGACGCTCACCTCCGCCAGCTCCGACCACGGACCGAAGGTCTCCTCCTCGCCTCCGCCAAACTCGGGCCGGATCGGGACGGTTGTCACCGCCCGGACCTGATACTGACCCACGCCCCCGTGCAACGTGGTCCTCTTGTTCAGGGTGACGGATCGGGTCGACGCCGTGCTGTTCCTGACATCGAACGGGTTCCAGCCGCGCCAGCTCCGCTCCTTGTTCTTGAACCGGTACTGCCACTTGTCGATCTCGGAGTCGGTCCGGGCGGTCCACCGCAGCGTGATCGCGTCTTCAACCGCCGTGATGCGCAGCGAGGTCGGCCTGGCGATGCCCTCGTCGTCGTCGCCGATCGTTCCGGTCGCGGTGGCGTCCGTGATCGTCACGCCGGACGATGGCTCGGACAGCGTCACCGTGAACGTCTCGTCGCCCTCGACCTCGGTGTCCTGGAGGAGCGACACGATGATCGTCGTGCTCGTCGCGTTCGCCGCGATCGTCGCCGTTGCCGCCGTCGTCACCGCCGTGAAGTCCGAGCCCGCGGTCGCGGTGTCGCCGCTCTCCGCCGTCACCGTGTACTTGAACGTGATCGGCGAGGACGGCGCCGGATCCGCGATCACCGTGAACGACATCGTTTCGCCCTCCGGCGCCGTCTTGTCCTCGACGATCAGCGCGACCGTACCGGTGCCCAGGGCCGGCGTGCCGTCGTTCAGCGTGCCGTCGGCCGTGTTGTTGTCCTCGTCGACCGCGTAGCCGGCGCCCTCGTTCAGGGTGATCCGGTAGGTCTCCTGGCCCTCCGTGCTGTAATCCGTGCGGGTCGGGATCGTCACCGTGCCTGTTGTGCTCAAGGCGGCGCCGAAGGACGCGATGAAGTTGCGCGGACCCAGGGCGCCCCGAATGTCGTCCGCGTCGAAACCGCTCGTGTCACGGTCCTCAAGCGTCAGGCTCACCGCCAGACCGCCCGCCAGCGCCTTGTCCGACGTCACCTTCAGACTGATCGCCGCCCCCTCGGTCACCGCCGCCGGAACGTGAGACAGGGACAGCGTCGGCGTCGTGTCCGTCACCGTCACCGATACGGACGGGGCCGCGCTCACACTGCCGTAGCCGGTCACGGCATGACTCACCGCGACGCTCTCGTCGCCGGTGTCGCCATCCGGCACCGCCGCGACCGTCACCGTCCGGGGCCTGTTCCAGTTGAAGCGGGTAAAGGTCAGCGGATCGGACACCGTCGCCGCTCCGGTGTCGCTGCTGCCCGGCGTGACCGTCACATCGCCCGCCGGCCGGGAGTCCAGCACCACGGTGTAGTTGGCGGTGCTGCTTTCCGTCACCGTCAGCTCGGAGACGGAAACCGTCACGCCGGGCGCCGGATCGTCGTCGTCCGTGATCGTGCCGCTCGCCGTCGCCGTGCCGATGCTGGCGTTGGTCGCGTTCGACAGCTTCAGCACCACCGTCTCGTTGTCCTCGTCCAGCTCGTCGCCCGTCACCGACACCGTGATCGTCTTGCTGGTGTCGCCCGCCGCGAACGTCAGCGTGCCGGCGCCGCCCGTGAAGTCGGTGCTCGCCGTCGCCGTCGAAGTCGCATCCACCGCGTAGTCCACGGTCACCGCACGGCCGCTGGCCGCATCCAGCGTGACCGTGAAGATCATGTCCGTGCTGCCCGAATCGCCCTCCGTCACCGCCGCCGGATCCGCGATGGCCAGGGCCGGCGGATCGTCGTCGTCCTCGATCGTGCCCGTTGCGGTGGCGTCAGAGAGCGTCACCCCGGAGGACGGCTCCGACAGCTTCACCGTGAAGGTCTCGTCGGCCTCGTCCAGGGCGTCGTCGGTCACCGAGACCGTGATCGTCGTGCTGCTCGCGTTCGCCGCGATGGTCGCCGCGGTCGCCGTCGCCACCGCCGTGAAGTCCGTGTCCGCTGTCGCCGTGTCGCCGCTCTCCGCGGTCACGGTGTACTTGAACGTCACCTGCGAGGACGGCGCCGGAGCGGCCGTCACGGTGAACGTGAAGGTGCCGTTCTCGGCCGCCGTCACGTCCGCGATGCTCAGCGCGGGGGACTGCGGCGGGTCGTTCAGCGTGCCGTCGGCGGTCTTGTCGGTGCCGAGCGCGTAGCCGGCCCCGTCGTTCAGCGTGATCGTGTAGGTCTCCGCGCCCTCCGTATCCGAGTCCGTGCTGGTCGGAATCGTCACCGTGCCGGTCGTGCCGGCGGTGACGCCAAACGAAGCAGTGAAGTCGCGCGGACCGAGCGTGCCCGGGATGTCGTCCGCGTCGAAACCGCTCGAACCCCGATCCGAAAGCGTCAGGCTCACCGGCAGATCGCCCGTCAGCGCGCGGTCCGACGTCACCGTCAGGCTGATGTCCGAACCCTCCGTCACCGCCGCCGGATCCGTCGAAAGCTGCAAGGTCGGCGTCGTGTCGGTCACCGTTACCGTGACGTCGTCGATGCCCAGCGACGAGCCGTAGTCCGTGTCGGCGCTGGCCGCCGCATGCGTCAGCGTCGCCGTGTCGTCCGTCGTGTCCTCGTCGGCCCCGGCGTTCACCGTCACCGTCTGCGCCGTGCCGTAGTTCGACGGCGTGAACGTCAGCGAGGACGGGTCCACCGTCACCTCGCCCGATTCGCCGCCCACTGTCACCGTCACGTTCGCCGACGGCGCCGTGTCCAGCTTCACCGTGTACTCGCCGCTGTCGCCCTCTTCGATCGTCAGTGCAGTCGGGGAGATGGTCACGCCCGCCGCGCCGACCGGCGTTGCCGTCACACTGTCCGAAATCGCTCCGTTTCCGAC
Source organism: Pseudomonadales bacterium (assembly GCA_965116165.1). Taxonomy (GTDB): domain Bacteria; phylum Pseudomonadota; class Gammaproteobacteria; order Pseudomonadales; family Azotimanducaceae; genus Azophilus. The sequence goes on from OZ220484.1 coordinate 929,194, forward strand.
ATCGTTCACCGCCCGGATCCTGAACGTGTAAGAGACGTTGTTGGTCAGACCACTTACCGTGTGGCTCGTGGTCGCAGCGCCAGCCCCTGGCATGGTCATCCACCCACCGTAGCCGCCCCCGGCCTTCTGCTGATACTGCCAACTTGTGATGCCGGGGTTGTTCGGGTTGTCCCATGACAACGTCACTTGACCGTCAGCCGGGTCAACGGCGAAACCCGTCGGTTTGACGGGAACGGTTGCGGGGTCGTTCAACGCGCCCTCGACTGTCTTGTCGGCGCCGAGCGCATAGCCGGTCCCGTCGTTCAGCGTGATCGTGTAGGTTTCCAGACCCTCCGCATCCATATCGGTGTTCGTCCCGATCACTACCGTGCCCGTCGTGCTCGGGGTCGTGCCGAAGGACGCGGCGAGATTGCGCGGACCCAGCGAGCCAACGATGTCGTCCGCGTCAAAGCCGCTCGCGCCGCGGTCGGCCAGCGTCAGGTTCACCATCAGATCGCCCGTGAGCTGCCGGTCGGAGGTCACCGTCAGACTGATGTCCGCCCCCTCTGTCACCGCCGCAGGGTCGGCAACGAGTGTGAGGATTGGCGTCGTCTCGGTGATCGACACATCTACCGATGCGATCGTCGCCCCATCGTAGCCGCCGCCCGCAGCGCTGTGCGTCAGGGTCACGTCGGGGTCTTCAGTCGTGTCCTCATCGGCAGCAACCACTACCGTTATCGTCTGCGGGACACTGTAGTTCGAGGCGCTAAACCTGATCGGAGGACCCGTCACCGTCACATCGCTTGAAGAGGCGCCGCTCACGGTCAGCGTGACATCGCCGGACGGCTCGGAGGTCAGCGCTACCGTATAGGTGTCGCTACTGCCCTCCGCCACTTCCAGGCGGGTCCTGGAAACAGTGGCGGCATTGGAGACGGTGATCACCACATCTTCGGTGTCCATGTTGCCGTTGCCGTCACTGGCCGTCACTGTCATCGTGTACGTGCCCACAGCCGGCGGCGTGAATGCCAACCGCGCCTGATTCAGCGCCGTGCCGCCCGGCAACGCAGGAGTCGTCTCGCTGGAATCGCGCGCCCAGGCGTAGGTGATCGCGTCCCCGTCCGCGTCCGTCGCCGCAGCCGCGATGTCCACCGTCTGCCCCAGCTTGACGGCGGCAGCGTCAATCGCCCCCAGCACAGGCGAGGCGTCATCGTCCGTGATCGTCACCGTGGTCACGGCATTGCCCAGCTCGGGGTTATCCCCGGACCGGCTTGCACCCGCCAGCGCAATCGTCACCGTGAAGGTCTCATCAGGCTCATCCAGCGCGTCGTCCGTGATCGGAATCACGATGTCCACGGTCGTAGCGGCGGTCGGGAAATCCACGGACGTCACGGCGTCATTGTCATAGTCACCGTCCTGCGGTTCCGCAGCGCCCGTCGCCGCGCCACCATACATGACATTGAACGTCGCCGGATTGTCGAATGCCCTGGAGGCGGTGATCCGCACCGTCGCGCTGCCCGCCCCCTCGGCCACCGTCAGCGTCGCCGGTACCGACACTGTCCTGGTGGACGGCGTCGCCGTCACCTCGTCGGAGGCAGCGCCTTCATCATCGGGATTCACCGCCCTGTTCACTGCGCGCACCTTGAAGGCGTACACCGAGCCGTTGGTCAGACTCGTCACCACATGACGGGTAGTAGACGCGTCGGAGTCGGGAATGGCCGTCCAGTTGCCGTAGTTGCCGTTGCCCTCTTTCTGCTGGTATTCCCATCCGGTGATGCTGGCGTTGTTCGGATTGTTCCAGGACAGCGTGATCCGACTGTCCCCGGCGGTGGCGGTCAGACCCGTCGGCCTGGCGGGGTTCGGAACCGGGGTCGCCGGGACAGTCGCAATGTTGCCCGGGAAACTGCCATCAAACCCGGCAACCTGAAAATCGTATCTCCTGTTGTTCGTCAGACCGGTCACCGTGTGATTCCCGATCGTCTGGCTCGCGGTCCCGGTGGACCCGGAGATGATCTGCCAGTTTCCGTACTGGACCTCCGGAAATCTCCTCCAGCGCACCCTCCAGTTGTCGATGCCCGGGTCCTTCGGGTTCCCCCACGACAGCGTTACCTTGCCGTTGCCCGCCGCCGCGCCAAGCCCGGTCGGCGCGGCGGGTTTTCTGGTTGGCTGTCCAGTCACCTCTGCCGCGGGGCCAGCACCGGCGCTGTTCGACGCGCGCACCTGGAAGGTATACGTGGTCCCGTTGGTCAGCCCCGTCACCGCGTGGCGATTCGTTGTCGGGCTGGAGGATATCAGCGTCCAGGTATCGCCAAACTCACCCGCGCCCGACTTCTGCCGGAACTCCCACCTCGTGATGCTGGGGTTGTTCGGGTCGTTCCAGAGCAGCGTCACTCTCTTGTCGCTGCCCTCTGCCCTGAGACCGGGCGGCGCGGCGGGCCGGCCGAGTCGAGGCGTCGCCGTCACCTCGTCCGATTCCGCTCCGTTGCCGCCAGCATTGACTGCCCGGATCCTGAAGGCATAGGCCGTTCCATTGGACAGGTTCCCCACCACGTAGCTGGCGGTAGCGGCGCGAGAATTCGGAATGTTCGTCCAGTCGCCGTAGTTGCCCGCGCCTTCCTTCTGACGGTACTGCCATGCCGTGATGCCGGGATTGTTCGCATTGTCCCAGGACAGCGTCACCTGCCTGTCCCCCGGCGCGGCGCTGAGGTTCGCGGGTCGGGCGGGTGCGGGAGGTAGCGGCGTCGCCGTCTTCTCGCTCGACCCACCGCCGGCGCCGATCGAATTCACCGCCCGGACCTTGAACGCATAGGCCCTTCCGTTGGTCAGATTCTTCACCACGTAACTGGTCGTAGCGGCGCCAGAATTCGGAATCTCTGTCCAGTTGCCGTAGTTGCCCGCGCCTTCCTTCTGCCGGTACTGCCATTGCGTGATACCGGCGTTGCCCGGATCATCCCATGACAAGGTCACCTGCCCGTCCCCTGCCGCTGCGCCAAAGCCGGTCGGCGCGTCGGGCGGCGCCATTGGCATCGCCGTTATCTCTGCCGAGGCCGCGCTATCGCCGTTGCCATTCACCGCCCGCACCTTGAAGGCGTAGGTCGTTCCGTTGGTCAGATTCCCCACCACGTGACGGTTCGTAGCAGCGCCAGAACTCGAAATGTCGGTCCAGTTGCCGTAGTTGCCCGCGCCTTCCTTCTGCTGGTACTGCCATTTCGTGATGCCGGGATCGTTCGCATTATCCCAGGACAGTGTCACCTGCCGGTTGCCCGCCGTCGCGCGCAGGCCCGTCGGTTGCAGAGGCGCGTCGTTTTCCTCCACAACCACCACAACAGAGTCAATCGTCACCGAGCCGTAGTCTCCGCCCGAGGCGCTGTGGGTCAGCGTCACTGCCGGGTCGGCCAGCGCATCGTCGTCCTGGCCCGCCGTCACCGTCACCGTCTGCCAGTCGCCGAAATTGCTGCCGGTAAAGATCAGGCTGTCCGGGTTCACCGTCACGTCGCCCGATGCGCCACCCACCGTCACCGTGACGTTCGCGGAAGGCCGCGTGTCCAGTCTCACCGAGTAGGTCTCGCTGGCGCCCTCCCCGACCGCCAACCGGGATTCGGAGAGTGTGACTCCGACAGTATCATCCTCCGTCACGGCCACCACGAGATCAACTGCACCCACATCGTCGTAGCCACCACCCGAGGCGCTGTGCTTCAGGGTCACCGCGGGGTCCGCGAGCGCGTCGGCATCGTGGTCGGCCGACACGGCCACCGCCTGCGGAACGTCAAAGTTGCCAGTGGTGAATGTCAAACGCTCCGGATCCACCGTCACGTCACCCGACATGCCCGAGACCGTCACGACCACGCTGGCCGCAGGCCGCGCGTCCAGCGCAACCAGATAGTCGGAACTACCGCCCTCGGCCACCGTCAGCCTGGACTCGGAGAGCGTTATTCCCGGCGGCATCGCCGTCGGTGTCGCGGTTACCTCGCCAGACCAGGAGCTATCGGTCGGTAGATGGCCGAACCTGGAGCGCAACCGGAACCTGTAAGTCGTAGTGTTCGAAAGTCCCTCGACTACAGCCGTGACGCTCGCGCCAGGCACATCAACGGCGGCGGACCAATCGCCACTGGACTTGTATTGATACTGCCAGGACCTGATGCCCCGACCCGGTTGAGGGTTCCAGCTCAAGGTGACCGTGCCATCTCCGGCGGTCGCGCGCAGACCGGTTGGCGCATTCACCGCGCCAACACGTATTCGGGTCGCGTCAGACGCCGGACCGACCATCTGGCCGCTGAGCGCCCGAAAGCGCACAAGCAGCGTCCTGGTTGAGACCGGAGGCGCAACACGAAAGCGAAGCAGCGCATCGGACAGTGACCGGGTCTCGGGATGGGTGGCGAGAGGAAAGCCTTCCTTGACGATCGGCGACCACGTCGTCGCGTCATCCCAGGTTTGCTCAAGAGTCCTGGTCTGGAACTGGATTCCGGTAATCCTTCCGCAGTTGGCTGGAATGATCAGATCGGCACTTGCCGAGGTATCTCCGGAGCTGCTCAGGACGCCACTACCCAGGGCGCTGCGAATGCGGACCTTGCAGGGCGCAATGGCAACCGGGGTTCCGTTCACCGTGGCTGAGGCATCACCGTTGCCTACCGGGTTCACTGCGCGGACCTTGAACCCGTAGGCGGTTCCGTTGGTCAGCCCCGTTATCCGGTAACTCGTGGAGCTGGCCCCGGAACCATCCATGTTCGTCCACGCGCCCCACGTCGCCGCTCCGGCGAGCTGCTGCTGGTATTCCCACCCGGTGATGCTGGCATTGTTCGGATTGTTCCAAGACAGCGTGATCCGCGTGTCGCCCGCCGTCGCGGAAAGGCCTGTCGGCGCGGCAGGAGGCGGGATCGGGGTCGCCGAGACAGTCGCGATACCTTCCGGGGTAGTGCCTCTGGACCCGGCAACCTGAAAATCGTGCCTCCGGTTGTTCGTCAGACCCGTCACCGTATGACTTTCGATCGTCTGGCTCGCGGCGCCGCTGGACCCGGGGATGGGCGTCCAGTCTCCGTAGTTGATCTGCGGATGCTGCCTCCACCGCACCCTCCAGTTGTCGAAGCGCGGGTCCTTCGGGTTGCCCCAGGACAGGATGACGCGCCCGTTGCCCGGTGTCGCGGTGAGACCGATCGGTTCTGGATACACGCCGCCTCTGGGCGTCGCCGCCCTCTCATCCGACTGGTAGCCGAAGCGCTCGGAGTCCCGTGCTCGAAGGATGAACGTATAGACCGTCTCGTTGTCCAGGCCCGTCACTTCATGGCGAGTCGTTGTGGCGTCGGAATTGGGGATCGGCGTCCACTCGAGATCCCAGGATGTTGTTCTGGCTCCCCCCAGGCGCCTGGTGAACTTGCGTCGGTACTGCCACTCAACGATGCTGGGATCGTTCGGATCGTCCCAGGACAGCGTCACCCGACCGTCACCGCTTCCAACAGCGCTGAAGCCCGTCGGTTTTGCAGGCAGGGTGATCGTCGTCGCCGCAGCCTCATCGGACTCGGGACTGTAGCTGCCGACGGTCGCCGCACGGATCCTGAACGTGTACCGCGTTCCGTTCCTGAGGCCCGTCACCACATGGCGGGTGGTCTCGGCCCCGGAGTTCGGGATGTTCGTCCAGTCACCGTAGTTCCCCGCACCTTCCTTCCTTCGCACCTGCCAACCGGTGATGGCGGGATTCCCCGGATTGTTCCAGGACAACGTGATCCGCGCGCGGCCCGGCCCAGCAGTGAAGCCCGTCGGCTTCGAGGGCACTGGCGGGAGCGGCCTTGCCGTCGCTTCGACCGATTCGGCCCCATCGCCGATACGGTTCACCCCGCGGACCTGGAAAACGTAGGTATCCCCGTTGACCAGGTTCGCCACCACGTGACTCGTCGTGAGCGCGCCGGAGATAGACATCCAGGGGCCATACTCATCCAGAATGTTCTTCTGTCGGAATTCCCAACTGGTGATACTGGCGTCTTGCGGGTCTTTCCAGGAAAGCGTCACTTGACCGTCCCCTGCCGTCGCGGTAAAGCCGGCCGGCGCGGCGGGCAGGGCGAGCGGGGTCACCGTGACTTCGAGCGATTCCGCGCCGTTGCCTGTGTCATTCACTGCGCGGATCCTGAAGCTATGGATCGCCCCGTTGGTCAGGTTCTCCACCAAATGACTGGTCGTGAGCGCATCGGAATCCGGCATATCGATCCAGAGTCCATAGTCATTGCTATCGACCTTTTGCTGGTACTGCCACATCGTGATGCTGTCGTCGTCCGGGTCGTTCCATGCGAGCGTCGCCTGTCCTTCACCCGCCGTTGCCGTCAGACCCGTTGGCTTGGCCGGAGCGGTTCTGAGGTCGTTCAGCGTACCGGTGATGGTGGGAGCTATACTGGGCGGAGAGGGAGGAGGATTGGGCGTGGGCGTCTGCGCCGTCGCAACCTCCAGAGTCAGCAGAAAGACGACGGCAAGCCCTGCGCTCAGGCGGTAGGCGGTTCTCCCGAAGACGCCCATCGGTTCAGCCGCCGACTAGCGGTCGGGCCATGCGGAAAATAGCGGACCACCCTCCTGGGAGAAGGGATTTTCTGGCTGACACTATATACATGGCTATGCGGCCAGCCTCGTTGCCGTGGCTGCATACCGTTCCGGGTCCGGATAGAGGGGTTCGATGGCTGTTCCCGATTCGCGCGGGGGGGATAACGGACTCCATGTCGTCCGGAAAACACTCCTTGCGGGTCTGCTTCCTGAACTCCTCGAAGCCGGCATCGGGCAGGGTCGCTTGGCGCACGGGGAAAACACACCGCTGAAACATCAATGCCCATTATAATGAATGGAACGAATATAATGAACAGAGCGAATTAATCAGCGTTTCCACAGATGTTTACCCAACGATTCATGCGGCGATGAAACTCGTGCTCCATCCAACCGATAATGCCGCATCAGCGCACCCGCAAGCGTCCAGATGCGCGGCGCCGTCCCCGACTGGGAGCGCGCGGGGTACCCCCGCATGAAACAGATGGACGCTGGCGGGCGCACCCTGCGGGTGGCGTTGCCCGCGAAACCGCACCAACGTCAGGACTGGGACAACGTTTTCGGCGCGGCCGGGGGATATTTGGCCGCACAGATCGCCGATGCCCACGACGGGCTCGTGCTGCTCGTTGCGAACGATGCCGAGGACGCGGCGCGCTGGCGGGCGGAAATCGCCTTTTTCGCCACCGGGGAAGGCGGCGTGATCGTCCAATTCCCGGACTGGGAAACACTTCCCTACGACGTATTTTCCCCGCACCCGGATATCGTCTCCGAAAGGCTCGCCACACTGCGCAAGCTCGGGGGGCTGCGCCGGGGCGTTCTAATCGCCTCCGTCACCGCGCTGATGCAGCGTTTGCCACCGCCGGAGTATGTGGACGCGCAATCCTTCGCCCTCGTCGTCGGCGAGCGGTTCGATGCCCTTGCGGAACGGGAGCGGCTGCAAGCGGCGGGCTATACGGCGGTCGAGACAGTCGAGAGCCGGGGCGAGTTCGCCATTCGGGGCTCGCTCATGGACATTTTCCCCTCCGGCGCACCCAATCCCATCCGCATCGACATGCTGGATGATGAGATCGAGTCGCTGCGCTTTTTCGATGCCGAAACCCAGCGCACCATCGAACGGATAGCAAGAGTCCAAATGCTGCCCGCCAAGGAGTTTCCATTCGATGAAGCCGGCATCGCCCGCTTTCGTAACCGCTGGCACGCAACGTTCGATGTGGATGTGCGCGCCTGCCCCGTCTACCGCGATGTTTCGGACGGCCTACCGCCCGGCGGCATCGAATACTACCTGCCTTTCTTCTTCGAGCGGCTCGCCACGCTTTTCGACTATCTCGATCCCGGCACCCTGGTGGTGCAGCGTACCGATTTGAACGCCGCCGCCGACCACTTCGAGCAGGAGGTCAAGGGTCGTCATCAAAGCCTGGCGCACGACATCGAGCGCCCCATCCTGCCGCCGGAGCACCTGTTCCTGTCGCCGCGGGAACTGCGCGCAAGCCTCGCCAACTACCCGCGGGTGGCGCTCGGCAAGCGCAATCGACCCAAGGCGCGGCGCCGCTCGCGGCCATTGCCCGACCTGCGGGCCAACGCACGGCTTCGGGAGCCCGCGCAAGCGCTGAGGAACTTCATCGACGCCAACCCATCGGAACGCTTCCTGTTCACGGCGGACAGCGCCGGCCGCCGGGAAGTGTTGTTCGACTTTCTGGCCCGGGCCGGTATCCGCACCGAAGCGTTTGCGACGCTCCGCGACTTTCTCGCCGACAAAGCGCCTTGCGGCATCGCCACCGCGCCCCTGCACGAGGGTCTATGGGTTGACGGACTCATCATCGTCACGGAAAGCCAACTCTTCGGCCACCGGCCCACCACTGGACGAACCAGCGGTTCCCGGGTGGTCGATCCCGATCAAATCGTTCGCGACCTGTCGGAACTCGCGACCGGGGCGCCGGTGGTTCACCTGGAGCACGGCATTGGCCGCTATCTGGGGCTGCAAACCCTCAGTGTCGACGGATACTCCACCGAATACCTGATGCTCGGCTATGCCGACGACGACAAGCTGTATGTGCCGGTCACGTCCCTGGAACTTATTAGCCGCTACACCGGCGCGGGCGACGCGAGCGCGCCGCTGCATCGGCTCGGTTCGGATCAATGGGAAAAAGCCAAGCGACGCGCCGCCGCCAAGGCGGCCGATGTCGCAGCCGAATTGCTCAACATCCACGCCCGTCGGGCCGCCAGGGAAGCGCGGTCGCTAACGTTCGACAAGGACGACTACAGGCGTTTCGCCAGCCAATTTCCCTTTGAGCCGACCGAAGATCAAGCCCGCGCCATTGATGCGGTTATCGAGGATCTCGTCTCGGACAAGGCCACCGACCGGCTGGTGTGCGGCGATGTCGGATTCGGCAAAACGGAAGTGGCGATGCGCGCCGCATTCGTCACGGTGCTCGCCGGCCGGCAAGTCGTGGTGCTGGTGCCGACAACGCTGCTCGCCCAACAACACTTCGATACCTTCAGCGACCGGTTTGCCGACTGGCCCGTTCGAATCGAAACCGTTTCGCGACTGCGCACCGACCGTGAAACCGCGGCGATTCGCACACGCATGGAAGCCGGTCAAATCGACATTCTGATCGGCACACACAAACTGCTCGGCTCCTCCTTCCGGTTCGACAACCCCGGCCTGGTGATCATCGACGAGGAACACCGCTTTGGCGTGCGCCAAAAGGAACGGCTGAAGGCCCTGCGCGCGGAGGTGGATGTGATTGCCCTCACCGCGACGCCGATACCGCGCACCCTCAACATGGCCATGAGCGGTATCCGGGATCTCTCCATCATCGCCACGCCGCCCGCCCGGCGCCTGTCGATCAAGACGTTCGTACAGGAGAAACACAACCACATCGTGCGCGAGGCGATCAACCGGGAGCTGATGCGCGGCGGGCAGGTTTTCTACGTCCACAACCAAGTCCGCACCATCGAACGGGCCGCGGCCGAGGTTTCCGAACTGGCCCCGGGCGCCCGCATCGGCATCGGCCACGGGCAGATGGCAAAGCGCGCCCTCGAACAGGTGATGAAGGACTTCCACCATCGGCAACTGAATGTGCTGGTCTGCACCACGATCATCGAAAACGGTATCGACGTCCCCAACGCCAACACCATGATCATCGACCGGGCCGACAAGTTCGGCCTGGCGCAACTCCACCAGTTGCGCGGGCGGGTGGGGCGCTCGCACCGGCAGGCATACGCCTATCTGCTGACCCCGCATCCGAGCGCCATGACCGCGGATTCCGTAAAGCGCCTGGAGGCGGTGCAGGCCGCCGGCGACCTCGGCGTCGGCTTTGCGCTGGCCACCCGCGACCTCGAAATCCGGGGTGCCGGCGAGCTGCTTGGCGAAGAGCAGTCGGGGCAGATTGAATCCATCGGCTTCTCGCTTTATATGGAACTGTTGCAGCGTGCCGTACAGGCCATTCGGGCCGGCCATGTCGCCAATCTGGACGCGCCGCTAACACCGGTCAATCAGGAAGTGAACCTGCATTGCGCCACCCTGATCCCGGAAGATTACCTGCCGGATGTACATACCCGCCTGCTGATGTACAAGCGCATCGCCAACGCCGCCACGACCACCGAACTCGAAGCCCTACAGGTGGAAATGATCGACCGATTCGGCTTGCTGCCCGTGTCGCTGAAACAGTTGTTCCGCGTCACGGAAATCAAATTGCGGATGCATCCGCTCGGCATCGAAAAGCTCGATCTGGGCGAGCGGGGCGGCAGCCTGAGGGTGGGCGACGCCACCCCCATCGAACCCGACCGGGTGGTCGCCCTGGTGCGGCGCGACCCGTCCACCTATCGGCTCGGCGGCAATTCCCAATTGCGCATACTCAAACCCCTGCCGGAGCTGCGGGACCGATTCGCCTTCGCCGAGCACCTGCTCGACCAGCTCGCGCCCCGGAAGGCATTCGCCGACAACCTGGCGGCGGGGGCGTAGGAGACAAGGCCAAGCTCGTTCCCGAAGGGCGGCGTATCAACGGTCTCGCGGAGGAAATTATGGAAGGTCTGAACAATTCGATAGAGCAGCATTTATCTATTCGTAACCTATTGATTTTATTAAGACGGATGTCCCGACTACAGGATTAATCAGAGGTTCCTTATATCGATGGTTTGAAAGAAGCCGACATTATGGAAGGTCTGAACAATTCGATAGAGCAGCACTGATCTACTCATAAGCTATTGATTGTATTAACTCGGATGCCGCGACTACAGGATTAATCGGAGGTTCCTTAGTAGTTGGTAGTTTCCTGTCGCTAGAGCCTCAACATGCAGTGGCACCTCGACTTATGAACATCATTCCCCGCGCGCAAAAGACTCGTGGGCCGGACGGTCTGATCATTGCCGCCGCAATCGGTGCCCTGACAGGTTGCCCGCCACCCACCGCCGCCGATGCCATAGACGATCTGACATCGGGTTGGTACGATGTGGAAGTGATCGTGTTTCAGCGCACCACGGTCACCGACGCCAATAGCCCGGAACAGCTTATCCGCACCGATGAGCGCCGTGTTCCCGCCAACACCCAGTCTTTGAGTTTCGGCGCGTTGACAAACGCATATGAACTCGACCCGTTAACGGGGGCGACGCTCGCGTTTCCGGTGCTGACCCTGAATTGCCCGGCGAGTCCAGCGAGGAATGACGGTGCGTCCAACCGACCGGTCACTATGCCGGCCCGGTATCGACCGCCCCCGCCAAACGCCGCCGACCCGGTTGCGCGGCGGCAATCCGACGACACACCGGCACGGCCTGCGACTGCTCGTAAATTGGGCTCGGGCGCAGCGCTGGACATCCCCCTGTTGCCCAGCGCTGCGCTGTCCCCCTGCGCCAGGCCACCGGGGCGACCGCCGCCCACCATCGCGCCCAAGCTGGAGCCGCATCCACTGCTCGATTGGCTGCGCGCCGTGCGACGCTTTGAGCGCCAGCTTTGGGAACGCAGCTATCGGGCCAGCCTTGACCGCCTCAGACTCGGCCGGGAAGCGAGCCGCATCCGCAACAGCGGCCTGCGGTTGTTGTGGCACGGGCGCTGGACGCAGCCCGTGCCGAGCCGCAACGCTCCGCAACCGATGCTGCTGCAAGCGGGGCGACCGATCAACGGCGGCCACGAACTCGAGGGAACCCTGACGATTACGCGGGGCGGTTTCTTGCGCTTTCACGCCAAGCTTTGGCTGAACCAGGCCATGCCGACGACGGCACTCGCCGGGACCGCCGCGGCACCGCCCCATATGGTGCTTGAGGAACAGCGGGTGATGCGCAAGGGAAGTCTTCATTACCTCGATCATCCGAAACTCGGTGTGCTGGCGCGAGCCGACCCGGTGGAGCCGCCAGGCTGGCTGATCGACGCCCTAGCCGCCTTCGAGTCCGCAAAGCGCGGCGATTAGCCGGTTCGCCCCGGCAATGCCCGCGGCACGGTCGCGTCCAAGCGCCGCATGGTCGATGCGCGTCGGATCCGGACCGCGGCCCGCCGCCGGATTGACAACGATGCCTATCCCCAACAGCGGCAGGCCCAACTCCCGCGCCAGCCCCGCCTCCGGCATCGCGGTCATACCGACGAGCGCACAACCGTCCCGTTCGAGCCGATCAATTTCCGCCGCCGTCTCAAGCCTGGGCCCTTGCGTACACCCGTAGACGCCGCCGCTGACGACGCCAAGCCCAATGCGCTCGGCCGCCAGGGCGGCATCGCTAATCAATCCCGCATCGAAGGGCTGGGTAAAATCGACATGACGGTCCCCGGATTCATCGAAGGTATGTGCCCGCCCCCAGGTGTAGTCGACGATTTGATGGGGCAGAATGAGCCCACCGGGTTGCAGGGCCGCATCGATGCCACCCACCGTGTACATGGCCAACACCCGCTCCGCGCCCATTTGCTTGAGCAGCCAAAGGTTGGCGCGATAGTTGATCATGTGCGGTGCAAGTGTACGCGGTTCGCCGTGGCGGGGGAGCCCGACGATATCTGTGTTGCCGAGGGAACCGGACCGCACCGGGCCCGGTACGGTGCCATAGGGGGTTTCCACCGCAACCCGCCGAACCGGCAAACGATCCAGCAGGGGCAGCCCACCGGAGCCCGCGATCAATGCCGTGGCGGTCAATGGATTCTGTCCGGTTCCGGGGGCAGCGCATAGATGGCGGGAAGATTGCGCCAATAGCCGCGATAGTCCATGCCGCAGCCGAACAGATAGCGGTCCGGGCACTCAAGCCCCACAAAATCCACTTTGACAGCCTCGTTCGTCGCCACCCGCTTACGCACCAGCACCGTCGTCCACAACCGCTCCATGCCCGCCCCGGATGCCCAATCGCCAATCGCCCGCAGCGTGACACCCTCATCAAGTACATCGTCCACGACCAGCAATTGCCTGCCAACCACGCTCCGCCGGGACTTTGCCAACCAGTTCAGCGACCCGCCCCGGGTGTCGTTGCCGTAGCGGCCGAGGTGGATGAAGCCGGCCTCAAGCGGAAAGTGCAAACGCGCCAGCAGGCGCCCGCTGTAAACAAGGCCGCCGTTCATGACGCAGAGCACCAGTGGATCCGCATCCTTGAGCGCCAATGTCACCCGCACCGCGACGCGATCAATGGCGCGCGTCACGGTTTGCGCATCCACCAGAAGTTCCGCCCGGCGCCGCGCCCTCAGCACATCTTCCGGCGGTCGCGCCATGTCGCTACCATTGGATTGATCGGACATTCCCAAGGGGCTGGCATTCGATCGGGTCTAGATTGAGTCGCACGAGCTGCATAAGGCGCCCTGCGGTGCGGTCGGCTACCTCAATGAGAATTGCCGCCGAGGGAGCGGTCAACGAGGCACCTCCGTGTTGCTTCCCCAAACCCGCCTTCCCATGGAACATATCCTCAATCAAGGGGTGGGTTGGCCTGCGCGGGCCGACCGCCGCCTTGGCCCTGCGGTGTAACAGACCCCGAAGCAGGCGGGGGGTTGGCCTCGACCATGTGCAATGTACGGGTGGGGAAGGCGATTTCGGCACCATGGCTCCCGATAATGTCGGCAATCTTAAACAACAGATCCTGTTTGATGGCGTGAAACTCCTGCCACACGGTGGTCTTCGTGAACGTATAGACGAAAAAGTCGAGGGACGACGGGCCGAAAGTCACAAAGTTGACCATGAGCGTGCGGGTTCTGTCGATGGCCGGATGGTTGCTAAGCATCGCCTCCACATCGCCGACGATGGCGGGCAATACGGCGACATCGTCGTAGCGAACGCCAATCGTCTCGTAGATGCGCCGATTCGACATGCGGGAGGGGTTCTCCACCGTGATGCTGGTGAAGGTCGAATTGGGCACATACAGCGGCCGCTGATCGAAGGTGCGAATGCGCGTCAGGCGCCAGCCGATGTCCTCCACCGTGCCCTCGATTTCCTGATCCGGGGAGCGAATCCAATCGCCCACCGAAAACGGCCTGTCCAGAAATATCATCAGCGCACCGAAGAAGTTGGCCAGCAGGTCGCGGGCCGCGAAGCCGATGGCGATACCGCCAATGCCGCCAAAGGCGAGTACGCCGGCAATGCTGAAACCCAGCGCCTGCATCACCAGCAGTACCCCGGTGATCATCACCGAGGCGCGCAATAGCTTGCTGATGGCATGGGCCGTGGTGGGGTCGATGCGACGCTCGCGGTAATAGTCGGCATCGTGCAGGTGCCCGTCGACGAAGCGGATGAAGCGCAGCACGAACCACACCAAAAGCCAGATGATCGCCACATCCCGGATGCGGCCCACATACTGAAATATCTCCGCCTGGGCACCGCCGCCAACAACCTCCGCGGCCCAGCTCACACCGAGCACCCAAACACCGACACCCGCCGGCTTGCGCAGGGCGTCGACCACCGCGTCGTCGTAGAGGTTCCTGGTTTTCCGTGTCTGGCGCTCGAAACGGTCCATGGCCACCTTCAGGGCATAGCGGGCAACCCCGGTGGCCAACACCACCAGAAACACTTGGGCAATCCAAGTGTGTTCGACGATTAGGCGTGCCATGTCTTGCAGCATGGGAAGGAATTCCAACGGTTGACCCATGGGGAGCGCACTCGCGCCAGACCGGGATTGTACCAGCGAAAAAACTGTATACAATTCCAGCTATCTGTATATTCAAACAGGCAAGATGAGCAGCGTCATGCAAAATCTCACCAGACGGCAGACCCAGGTTCTCGATAGCATCCGTCGGCACATCCAGGATACCGGCTATCCACCGACCCGCGTCGACATCGCCAGGCGGCTCGGGTTCCGCTCGCCCAACGCCGCCGAGGAGCATCTTCGGGCGCTCGCCCGCAAAGGCGCCATCGAGATGATCCCGGGCACCTCGCGAGGCATACGCCTACCCGAAGACCCGGGCCTGCCCATTGTCGGGCGAGTCGCCGCCGGCAGCCCGATTCTCGCCGAGGAACACATTGAGGATCGGGTGGATATCCCCGCCGACCTCTTCCGTCCCCGCGCCGATTTTTTGCTGCGGGTCAGGGGCGACAGCATGACCGGCGTCGGCATACTCGAAGGCGACCTGCTGGCCGTGCACAAATCCCCCGAGGCGCACAACGGGCAGGTGGTGGTCGCCCGCGTTGACGACGAGGTAACCGTCAAGCGTTTGCAGCGGTGTCCCGGGGGGACGCGGATATCGTTGCTGCCCGAAAACGATAACCACAGCCCAATTGAAGTCGATCTACGCAATCAGGCGTTTGTGATCGAGGGGCTGAGCGTCGGCATACTGCGGCGCAATCCCTAATGAACCTCTGATTAATCCTGTCGTTTCGGTATATAGATTAATAAAATCAATATCTTACGAGTAGATAAATGCTGCTCTATCGAATTGTTCAGAGGTTCCCTAAGAGTCCTCGGTATCGGTTCCGCCAAGCACAGCCCCAATGCCCTACCCCGGCGTCTGGCCCGTACCCTTGCGCGGCGCGCTGGCCCGGCGGGTTGTTGCCCTGGTTTTCGCCTTGCTCCGCTTGGCGGAAGCCTTGCGGGTTTTGGAGGCCGCCCTTCCAGACCCGGACGACGACGCCCTGGATCTGGATGCGCTCTTGCGGGCTTTGGGAACCGCCTTGGCCGCGACCCGCCAAGCACCGTCGCCGAAGAATGCCTGCCATCCGGTCGGCTTGCCGTCAACCTCTGATCGCACATAGTGCTCCCGAGTCTTGCGCATGAACCGGATGACCGTGGGCCGACCATCCGGATCCTCCACCGGCGCCTGCAACAGATGGCGAAATTTGGGGTCCAACTCGTTCGCGTGGGGCAGCAATTCGCGCACCAACGGCGCCCGGGTTTCGTGGTTCTTGGGAAACCGGCTCGCGGCCAAGAACAGCCCCGCGGCACCATCGCGCAACAGGTAGTGGTCGTCCACTTTTTCGCAGCGCAATTCGGGCATGGCGATCGGGTCGGCTTTCGGTGGCGCGGGCTTGCCGTCGCGCAGCAGCTTGCGTGTATTCGAACAAACGGTGCAGCCGAAATACTTGCCGAAACGCCCGGACTTCAATTGCATTTCCGCACCACACTTGTCGCAATCGAGCACCGGGCCGTCGTACCCCTTGATGCGAAACTGGCCCGTTTCGAGAGCGAAGCCCGGGCAGTCCGGATTGTTGCCGCAGACATGCAGCTTGCGCTTCTTGTCGATCAGATAACTGGTCATCGGCGTTGCGCAAATCGGGCACTTGCGCTTGCTGCGCAACAGTTTGGATTCACCCTCCTCGTCCTTTTCGATGTCGAGGGTTTCCTCGCCGGAGACGAGGTTCAACGTCACGACACAGCGTTCCTTGGGCGGCAGGGAGTAACCGGAACACCCCAAAAACACCCCCGTGCTCGCCGTGCGAATTTGCATGGGCCTGCCGCATTTCGGGCATTCAACATTTGTGTCCGTGGGCTCGTTGGCGCGCATGCCGCCCCGCTCCGCCCTGGCCTTGGTCAGTTTGTCGCTGAAATCGCCATAGAACTGATTAAGCACCTCGCGCCATTCCACGCGACCCTCGGCGATGCGGTCGAGTTCCTGTTCCATCTCCGCCGTAAAACTGTAGTCCAGCAGATTCTCGAATTTTTCGACGAGACGGTCGGTAACCAGCTCGCCAATCTTCTCGGCATGGAAGCGGCGGTTCACCAAGCTAACGTAGCCGCGCTCCTGTACGGTGGAAATGATCGCCGCGTAGGTGGAGGGGCGTCCGATGCCGCGCTTTTCCAATTCCCGCACCAGGTTCGCCTCGCCGTAGCGGGGCGCGGGCTTGGTGAAATGCTGTACGCCCTCCGCTTTCTTGAGTCGCAATCGCTCGCCGGGCGCGAGGTCCGGTAGCGGCCGGTTCTCCCCCTTCTGGCTGGTCGGCGACAGCACCCGGGTAAAGCCGTCGAAGCGCTGCACGCGACCGCGGATTCTCAACTCGAAGTCACCGGCCTCGGCCAGCACCGTCGAGCTGAGATACTCGGCATCCGGCATTTGGCAGGCAACAAACCGACGCCAGATGAGGTCGTAGAGACGCACACCCGGCGCATCGATACCGGTCAGATTGTCCGCCAGGGTGCCGACATTGGAGGGCCGGATCGCCTCGTGGGCTTCTTGAGCGCTTTTGCGGCTGGCGTAGAACCTCGGTTTTTCCGGCAGATAGCGCTCGCCGAACCGTTCACCGATATGCGTCCGGCAGGCCGCCACGGCATCGCCACTCAGGTTGGTGGAATCCGTGCGCATGTAGGTGATGTAGCCGGCCTCGTAGAGACGCTGGGCCGCCGTCATGGTGCGCCGCACGGAATAACCAAGCCGCGCGCTCGCCGCCTGTTGCAGGGTGGAGGTGATGAAGGGCGGGTTGGGACGGGTTCGGGTCGGACGGTCGTCTCGGGATTTGACAAAGAACCCCGGTGGCACGTTTTCAGGCGCGGAGCGGGCCGGTTGCGCGTCGCTGGGCGGTGCCGCGGATTCAGCGGGCGCCGAGTCTTCATCCGCGGATTTGGTCTCCCGCCCGAGTTCACGCAACCGGTCCAACGCCGCCAAGGCAGCCGCCTCGTTTGTG
The DNA here is from genome assembly GCA_965116165.1 of Pseudomonadales bacterium. Classification (GTDB taxonomy): domain Bacteria; phylum Pseudomonadota; class Gammaproteobacteria; order Pseudomonadales; family Azotimanducaceae; genus Azophilus. The sequence continues at coordinate 946,686 of OZ220484.1, forward strand.
GGACGGAAATTCTTGCCGCCTTCCCTGACGACCTGGAAGCGCAGTACGGCGTCCCCGCCGATACGCGTCAAGTCGGCGAAGGCTTCCCAATATTCCTCCGGCGTAAAGGCGCGAATCTCGCGCTCCCGTTCCACAATCAGCCGCACCGCCACCGATTGCACCCGACCCGCCGACAAACCCCGGGCCACCTTCGCCCACAGAAGCGGTGAGAGCTCAAAGCCGACCACCCGATCAAGGAAGCGCCGTGCCTGCTGGGCGTTTACCCGATTCATGTCGAGTTGGCCGGGGTTCTCAAAGGCTTTGTGAATCGCTTGGCGGGTGATTTCATTGAATACCACCCGTCGATAGCGATTGGGGTCGCCGCCGATGGTTTCCCGCAGATGCCATGCGATGGCCTCGCCCTCCCGATCAAGATCGGTGGCGAGATAGACCGCGTCCGAGGTTGCGGCGAGGCGCGACAACTCCCCGACGACCTTCTTCTTGTTCGGCAGAACTTCGTAGGTGGCCGCCCAATGCGCGTCGGGATTGACACCCATACGGCGAATCAACCGTTCGCGGCTTCGCTGTTGGCGGATGGCCACCCGCTCCTCCGCGGAAACCTCGCGTCCGACGGGTGCCGGTTTCGTGCGTTTTGCCGGCTCCGTCCCGCGCCCTCCCACCGGCAAATCGCGCACATGGCCGACACTCGACTTGACAACATAGTTCTTGCCGAGATAGCGGTTGATCGTGCGCGCCTTGGCGGGCGACTCAACGATGACAAGCGAGCGGGACACCGAATCTCCTAATGTTCCACAGGGGAGCCGTGGAATCGACCGATTACAGTGGATTCACAGCCATCCGCACGAAAAGGGCGCCGTTTATAAGGGGCGCACGGAAGCACTGTCAACCACTATCGCTGCCGGTGACCGATCCAGCCGAGCATTCGATGGTGGCTCGGTTTGAATTTTCAACCCGCGGCAAGCTGCGCTATCAAGGGTGTTCGGCGAGGCTGGATTTCAAACTGAACCACTCACCCGACTCCGATGCCTCACATCGGCGCGCAGAGCCCGGCGCTCCTCGCCTTTCGCGGCCAATGCGGCGGCGTCTTCGGCGCGTACTTCCATGTACCTTGCCCGCCAGCTCTCATCCTCGCTCCATTGATAGGGCATGCGCCGCACCGCGCGCGGCGCGACCGCGCTCTCCAAAAGATCAAGACCCGCCGCAACAATCGACCGCTGCAGATCCGCGTCATAGGGACGGCCGCAGGGATTGCCGAGGGGGAAGTCGGTGAATACAAAGCGCGGCGTACCGCAGTGCTCGACGATATCAATGGCGGAGCCCACAACAACGGTGGGGATACCGGCCGCCTCCAGATGGCGCGCTACCAGACCCACGGTCTGGTGGCAGACGGGTCACAACGGAACCAGCATGGCGAGGTCGGCATGGTCTTCGCGGCAGCGTTTTAGGATTTCCGGCGCATCGGTCGTCAAGGTGCGGCGTTGGCTGTATTCGGTTGGCACGCAGTGGAAGCGCGCGGCGAGCCCGCTGAGTCGTCCGCTGCCGATCAGGTCGTCGAGCCGATCCACCGGAAAAAACGAATTCAGGTCGTCGAGGTGGGTGGCCCGCCGATCCCAGGCCAGGTCGTCGGCGTACAGCCGGTCCGGCACGGCCGCCACGAAGCCGGACCGCACGGCTCTGGGGTCGGTCTCGCGGCGCGGTTCGAGGGTGGCCGTGGTGATAAGCGCCAAAACCGACTCGGGCAACGGCTTGACCGGGCGGGCAAATGGCACGGCATCGTTTTGCGCCCAGAGATAGGGCCTCTCAAAACCCTGGGCCGCATAATAGCGGCGCGTGCGTTCCATGTAGGGTACGGGCTCGCCCGGCGTCGTTGTGACGGCTGCCGATTCCGCGACGGTGGACATTGGCGACTCGGTTCAAACGTCAACTGCTTAGGCGGGGGATCATAGCAGGACGCGGGATCTTTGCCACATAGTGCTCCATCCAACCAGCAATTCCCGCTAACGATGCGTGATTAATTGCTGCCATCCAAATGACAATGCCGCATCAGTTGGATGGAGCACTAGCCGTCCGCCTCCGTCAACCGGGCGGCGATTTCCTCATCTTTGGCGATCAGTTGTTCGGCAAGCGCCGACAGCGTCGCCCCGAGCGCCCCGACCGTCTCGCCATCGGCGGGAAATTGCTCAAGCCAATAGCAGGAAAGATCGCGGCCGACGCATTCGACCGCCACGACATCGTCTGGCAACAGACCTTCCAAAGGCGGCAGGGCCTTCAGAAAATCCGCTTCTCCCGGCACCGGAAACTCAACGTCGAATTGCCAGCCGCCGCGTTGCGACCGGAGCAGCCGCCACGGGCCGATGTGGCTAAGCGCCTTGCGCAACGGCAGCCGGTAGGCGACGCTCTGGTGAACCGGCGAGCGGGCTATTCCACCAGCGCTGACCCGCTCGTCCGCCGCCGCATCAAGCTTGCGCACCGGTTTCAATTCCACAACCAACCCCAGCCGTCGCGCCGTCATGCGCATGGCGGCGAGTCGCCGGTCCTTCCGGGTCGGCAGGAGGTACAGCATCGGCCCGAAGGCCAATATCAACGCGAGAGCGACAACAATCCAGGCCATATCGACACACCGGTCACACACCGGCCACCAGGGCCGTTTACGCTCGCGCCGTCATGCGCATGGCGACGAGTCGCCGGTCCTTAAGCCGCGCATCCGGACGCTCGCGGGCGCGCTGATGCGGCATTATCGGTTGGATGGAGCACTGGTCTTGAGCGTAACCCGAATTGGAGTGTATCGTCTCGGCAAATTCGGCTGGAGGAAAAAGATGTCGGTATATCAACGTATTTTATTGGCAATTGATCTCACCGAAGAGTCCAGGCAGGTTGCGGCCGCCGCCACCGCCATTGCCGGCGCCTTCGATGCGGAGTTGCACTTGATTCATGTCATCGAGCCCCTGAGCCTGGCCTACGGCGGGGACATTCCAATGGATCTATCCTCCGTGCAGGAGCAAATCCACGAACAGGCAAAATCGCATCTCGCCGAATTCGCCGGCAACCTCGGCATACCCGCCGACCGTCAATATCTGGTCTTTGGTCGCCCGGAGAGCGAAATTCATCGGCTTGCCGAAACAAATGACATGGATCTCGTCATCGTTGGCAGCCATGGCCGCCACGGGCTCGCATTGCTGCTCGGCTCCACCGCCAACGGGGTGCTGCACGGCGCGAATTGCGATGTGCTCGCCGTGCGGGTCGGGGCGGGAAAGAACAAAAAAGAACGGCCGCGGTAGTTTATTCATGAATAGGTTTGGATAGGTCTGGCCAGTGTACCGATGGTTGCTGATGATCCTTGGGCTCGGCGCAGCCGGCATCGCCGCGGCCGACGGACTAACGCTTTACGAACAGCGTGAGCTATACCGGCAGGCGGTCGACCACGTACGCGCCGGGCAGATCACCGCGGCCCGCAAGATACAGGAACAGTTGGCGGACTATCCGCTGGCACCGTACATCACCTATCACCGGCTGCGGTTGCGATTGGGCAATCTCACAGCGGAACAGGTCAATCGCTTTCGGGGCGAACACCCGGACATACCCGGTGCCCATCGCATCTACCATCAATGGCTGGCGCGTCTGGCAGCCAGTCGGCAATGGCGAACATTTCTGAAACACTACGAACCCGTGGCATCGGATGAATCCATCGCCACCGAGCTGCGCTGTCACCACCTGCGGGCGCTGTACAACACCGGCCAAAAAAAGCGGGCGCTCGACGGTGTCGCCAAGGTGTGGACCGTGGGCAAATCGCAACCCAAGGCCTGCGATCCCATGTTTCAAGTCTGGCAGAGCGCGCGGCTCGACGAAGATACCGCCTGGCACCGGCTGCGGCTCGCCATCGAAGCCAATCAACGCCCGCTGGCCCGCTACCTGCAACGTTTCCTTAACGGGAACCACCGACACTGGGGCCAGTTGTACTACAGTGTGCACGTTACGCCATCATCTATTACCCGAACGAGCCGGTTCCGCACCGACTCCGCCCTTTCCCGCGAAGTGATCGGCCATGGGCTGCGCCGGTTGGCGGCGCGCGATGCGGCGGCGGCCCGAGACGCCTGGAAGAGTTATCGCAAATCCCACCAATTCACCGATGCCGAACGGCACGCGATTAGTGCGTCGATCGATGTTGAACTAGCCGGGGAGGGCCTGCTGGAGAGGGCCCCGCACGCGGATATTCCGCCCCAATACGCCACCGGCTTCGCCAACGCCTACATCCGCACCCGCAACTGGCCGTTGGTATCGGCCTGGATCGAACGGATACCGGAAGCGGAGCGCTTTGAAAACAAGTGGCAATATTGGCTGGCCCGCGCACTGGATAGGAGCCATGAATCCTCGGAGCGCGCCCGACTCGTCTTCCAGGCATTGGCCGCCAAGCGCCACTACTACGGGTTTCTCGCCGCGGCGCAAATCGACCAGGAATGGCAACTCAACGGCAAGTCGCGCAATACGGATGCCGACGAAGTCGAGAAGGTGCGCCAAATACCGGGCATCGCCCGCGCCATGGAGCTGTTCGCGGTTGGCGAGGACACCAACGCCAATCGGGAATGGATGGCCATGCTGCCAAGGCTTACCCCCGATGAACAGGGCATCATCGTCTATCTGGCCCACGACATGGGCAAAACGATGTTGGCGGTCCGCACGGCAAGCGAGTCGGGGCAACTTGATTATCTGGAGGTGCGCTTTCCGATCAAGCACGCCGACAGCTTCAGATGGGCGACGCACATCACCGGTGTTCCCCTGTCCGTCCTGGTCTCCTTTGCCCGCCAAGAGAGCATTTTCGAACCCAGGGCCCACTCCACCGCGGGTGCCCGGGGCGTCATGCAAATGCTGCCCAGCACCGCCCGTTACGCCGCGCGCCGGGCCGGCATGCGTCCTCCCTCGGCGAACGACCTCTATGAACCCACCATCAATATTCCCCTGGGCAGCCAGCACATCGCCTGGCTACTGCGGCGCTACGACCGGGTATTGCCATTCGTGGCCGCCGCCTACAACGCCGGCGAGACGCGGGCCGACCGCTGGATCGGGGAGCTACCGGGCGCACCCATGGACGTATGGATCGAGATGATCCCATTCAAGGAGACGCGCAACTACGTCAAAAGCGTGCTCTCTTTCAACCAGGTTTATAGCCGGATGCTCGGCCAGCCGGTGCCGATGCTGCGCGAGCATGAAACCCAGGTACCGCCGCAATGATCGATACGAACGCAAAGGCTGGCAAAATGACCAGTGTCGGCGCCATACCGACGCAAGCCCGCCCCAAAGCGGCGGGCGGCCGCACAGGCTATCCGCGGCCATGATCGATGTCGGCGTCAATTTGCTGGATCGGCAGTTCCGGGACGACCTCGACGAGGTGCTGGCGCGCGCCAGAAATGCGGGTTTGACGCATATGATCGTCACGGCCACAACTATCGCGGAGACACAGGCCGCAACGAAGTTGTGTGCGCAACATAACGATCTCTCCTGTACCGCCGGGGTGCATCCGCATCTGGCCAAGGATGTCGGCGCGGGGTGGCTGGATCGGTTGCGCAACCTGGCCAGACACCCCTCGGCACGGGCCATCGGTGAGACCGGCCTCGATTTCAACCGGAATTATTCGCCGCCGGAGGCGCAGCGCGCGGTGTTTGGCGCCCAGGTGGCGTTGGCCGGGGAACTCGACATGCCGCTATTTGTGCACGACCGGGATACCGACGGCGCCGTATTCGAGATGCTTGCCGACTACCGGGGCGCGCCGGACCAGATCCTCGTGCATTGCTTCACCGGCAGCCAGGAGGAACTGGAACGCTACTTGGCGGCCGGCTATTCCATCGGCGTCACCGGCTGGGTTTGCGACCCATCCCGGGGTGCGGAGTTGCGACGTATCCTGCCCGGGGTTCCCCTGGAACGGCTCGTCATCGAAACCGATGCGCCCTTTTTGTTCCCCCGGGGCACGAGGCCGCCAACACAGCGCCGACGGCGCAACGAGCCCTGCCTGCTGCCCGTTGTCGCCGAGCGGCTGGCGGCGCTCCACCGCCTACCCGTGCGCGAAGTCGTTCGGCAAACCACGGCCAATGCGCAACGCCTGTTTCGGCTGCCGGCAAACAGCGGCTCGTCGGTTTGAATCACCGGCACCTTGGGCACGGCGCCGCAAAAGCCCGACCGGAACCATAGTGGATTTATGATTGAGTTACTCGTAACCCATTGATATAACTCCCAACATACATGGGGATTCATGCAAGCAACCTGGCGATTCGGCGATAGGGGATCCGCGGAAAAGTACCCGCTGCCGGTGTCGGTTGCCCAGCCTTGGCGGGGGGCCGACGGTGTGGTCGGTGCGAGCATTCCCATTCCGCCCTGCCCCGCTCAACACCTCATCGTTCCCAGCGTCTCGATTCCCGGAAAAGCGCCGGGGTTTCAATGCGCCCTGCAAGTCGGCGACAACCTGTGGCCCCTGCAACCCGTGGCCTGTCCGCCACCCGGTTCCGAACAGCCGTCCGACAAGGCAGGCGGCGCACACCACGAGCCAGAGAATCAGGGGGAAGACCGGACAAGCCATATGAGGCCGTCCGACGCGGTGGGCGACACGCACCCCGAATCAGAGAATCGGAGAGGAGACCGGACAAGCCATATGAGGCCGTCCGACGCGGTGGGCGACACGCACCCCGAATCAGAGAATCGGAGAGGAGACCGGACAAGCCATATGAGGTCATCCGGCACGGTGGGCGGGGCACATCCCGATTCGACACGAGTGGAGGCATCGTCCCTATTCACCGCGCGATCGGACAACGAGGATGTCAGCGCCCATATCGATTGCTTCCACACGGAATCCGATCTACCGGAAAGCCGCCTGCTTGTTCGCCTCGCACAGCCCGAACCACCCGAGCGCTTTCTGATCACGCTATCCATACGCCCGCTGCGGATCGACCCCAACATACCCGCGAACACGCACATCGTGCTTGCCCAACCACCGCCAACCAGTCAAATGCTGGGGCCGAAACCGATCCGGCGACGGATTTGCTCGCCAACCGCCCTGACCATGGTTTTGCGGGCGGCGCAACCCGCCATCACCTGGCGGTCCGCGGTCGATGCCTGTTTCGACGGGCGGTTCTACGGATCCTGGCCGCTGGCGATACGCTGCGCCGGCCTGCACGGACGGCTCGGCGCGGTGGAGGCGGTGACATCCTGGGAGCCGATACTGAGGGTACTCCGCAGCGGCTCCCCCGTCGTCGCCAGCATCCGCTTCGACCGCAACGCATTGCCCGGCGCCCCGCTTGCGGAAACCCAGGGGCATCTGGTGGCGGTATACGGCATCGATGGAAACGAGGTGCTGGTGTGCGACCCGGCGGCGCCGGACAACGCTTCCGTCCCACGCTCCTACGATCTAGGGGCCTTCACCAACGCCTGGCTACGCCACCGCGGCGCGGCCTATTTGCTCGCGCCGGGCTAATCGAACCTATTCATGAATAAACCCCCGCGGCCGTCAATAGCGGCAAAATCACCGGCCGTGCTCCCGCCGTGTGCCCAATTTGCCGTCAAGCCCATCCGGGCGCTTGCTCCGCGCACCCAGTGCCTTCACCACTCTTGCCAGCCTCGCCACGTTCATTCACGAATAGGTCGGGCTAAAGGGCCGGAATGAGGGCGATTGGCATAGCGATGATTCCCTCGGCATTATGGGAGATATTCCTGCTTGAGACCCGCCGCAACGATGGATGAATCCCGGGTGCATTTGCGTCCCGTCAGACGGAAAGACCGGGATGCGTTCATCTCGGCCATGCGTTCAAGCGTCTCGCTGCACCGGCCCTGGATCATCCCGCCAACCAGCCGGGACATGTTCAACCACTATCTCAAGCGGGTGGAGGGCAACAACCACGCGGGGCTACTCGTGATCGACCGTGCCTCAAGCGGCATCGCCGGCTGCATCAACATCAACAATATCATCCGCGGCTCCTTCCTCAGCGCGAGCCTTGGCTACTACGCCACGGCACCCTTCGCGGGGCGCGGCTACATGCTGGAGGGATTACAACTCGCCGTCGAATACGCCTTTTCCACCCTGGGGCTACATCGGCTCGAAGCCAACATTCAACCGGGAAACACCAGATCCATCCAACTGGTCAAGCGCTGCGGATTTGAAAAGGAGGGCATTTCATCCCACTATCTGTTCATCGAAGGCGCCTGGCGGGACCACGAACGCTGGACCCGCATAGACCGCCGCACCACCCTGCACCGCACCCCATGAACGCCAATCAATCCGACAACAAAGCCCGTCGATCGCCCATCACACCGGAACGGGTCGCCCAGGCATCCGCGGGTGTGGGCGAGCCGCATCTGTTCGACGGCACGCTGTACTGGCTCGAAGCCCGTCCCGACGAAGGCGGACGCACCACCCTGTTGCGGGCGGACGGCGATGCCAATACGGAACTCACCCCCGAACCCCACAGCGTTCGCAGCCGGGTGCACGAATACGGGGGGGCGGCCTATCTGCCCACCGGGGATGCCGTCTACTTTGTAAACGCCGCCGACCAGAACATCCTCGCCGTCGAGCCGGGCGGAAGGATCCGGCCGATTACCCGCTCCGGCCCGGAAACACGCTATGCGGACCTTTGCGCCGACCCGAGGCGCCGCCGCCTTATCGCCGTCACCGAAATTCACGGCGGGGACGAGCAGCCGATCAACGCCTTGGCCGCGGTCTCAATCGACACCGGCCAAGCCTCGATTTTGCATCGGGGCCACGACTTCTATGCCGCGCCCCGGGTTTCGCCCTCAGGCACGGAAATGCTATTCATCGCCTGGGATCACCCGAACATGCCCTGGGATGGAACGCGGTTGTTCCGGGCCCGTTTGGACGGCGCGGGCATGGGCAGGGTCACCCCGGTCGCCGGCGGCGCCACGGAATCGGTACTGCAACCGAGCTGGCTCGACGACGACACCGCGCTTTACCTAGGCGACGCCACGGGCTTTTGGAATCTGTACCGGATGACCGCCGATGGTGCGCAAATCGTGCTTGAGGAAGAAGCGGAATACGCCGGCCCCGCCTGGCAGTTCGGCAACCGGGACTACGCGATATTGAATGGGCGCCAGATCGCCGCCCGCAGACAGCGCGACGGCGAACAAACCCTTGTGCTGATCGATTTGGCAACCGGCTCCGCGGCTCCCCTACCGGACGACTGCGTCGAATACAGCCATCTGTCGACCGACGGCAACAGCCTCTACTTCGTGGGCGCGCACACCGACGCCACCAGTGAGCTCGGGCGCTATGAGCTCAAATCGAGGCGGCGTTTTCCGGTGGTGCCGGGTCCGCCGCTCAGGGTTGACAACGACTGGCTAAGCCGTCCGCGCCATATCGAATACAAAACAAGGGATGGGCAACGCGCGTACGCGTGGATAACCTTCCCCGCACCCGGCGCACGGCCACATCCCGGCGACAAGGCGCCCCTTTTGGTGACCACCCACGGCGGGCCCACCGGTGCCGCCTCGCCGGCCCTGCGGCTATCCCTACAGTTCTACGCCAGCCGCGGTTGGATGGTCGCGGATATCAATTATCGGGGCAGCACGGGATACGGACGGAGCTATCGCGACGCACTCAACGGAAAATGGGGCGATGTCGATGTTACCGATTGCGTGGACGCGGTGAACCACTTGATTGCCGAGGGCCTGGCCGACCCGACCCGAATCGCCATTCGCGGCGGCAGCGCTGGCGGCTACACGACCCTGCGGGCCCTGACGACGCAAACGGTGTTCCGCGCCGGGGCGAGCCACTATGGTATCGGCGACCTCCTCGCGCTTGCCGACGATACCCACAAATTTGAATCGCAATATCTGTTCGGGCTCGTCGGTTCGCCCGCAATTCTGGCCGACCGGTCGCCTATTCGGCATCTCGACGGATTCAACTGTCCGGCCATCTTCTTTCAGGGCGACGAGGACCGGGTGGTGCCGCCCAATCAGGCCGAGGCCATGGTGGCCGCGCTCAAGGCCAAGGGCATTCCCGTCGCCTACCTAAGGTTTTCAGGCGAGGGCCACGGTTTTCGCGACGGGGCCAACATCGCCAAGGCCATCGGCGCGGAATACGCTTTCTTCTGCCGGGTGTTCGGGCTGCCCATGGACGAAGACCTGCCCGATGTTGAGATCGAGAATCTATGAACCGGACCCGCCATGTTGCCGTGTTGCAGGGCGGTGTCTCGCGGGAAGCCGAGGTATCGCGTGTTTCCGCCGCGGGCGTGACGCATGCGTTGCGCTCAACGGGCCACCGGGTGGCGCTGATTGAACTCAACCGCGCGGCGCCGGAAGAACTGATCCGGCTGCGCCCGGATGTGGTCTTTCCCGCCCTGCATGGCCCACCCGGCGAGGATGGCACCGTGCAGGGCTTGCTGGAAATGCTGGAGCTGCCCTATGTCGGCAGCGGTGTGCGCGGTAGCGCCCTGGCGATGGACAAGGCGGTCGCCAAATCCATTTTTCGGCGAGCGGGGCTGCCCGTGGCGGACGACCTGCTCATCGCCCAACACCGGCCGCCCGCGGAAGCCGCCAGCATCATTCGCGCCAAGTTCGGGGACAGGGTGGTGATGAAGCCCATTTGTCTCGGCAGCGCCATTGGCGTGATGCGTCTGCCCAGCGGCGGTGACCTCGAGCAACCGATTGCCGAAGCGCTGGGTTTCGGCGCCGCCCTGGTCGAACCCTTCATCGCCGGCCGCGAGATCACGGTGGGGGTCTTGGACCGACATGGCGGGTCGGCCGAGGCCTTTCCGGTGATCGAAATCCGCACCGCCCCCGATCAGTGGTACGACTACGTCAATCGCTATAGGGCGGGGGCCAGCGAACATCTGGTGCCCGCCCCGATGCCGGAGGGCGTGGCGCGCGAGTTGCGGGAAATAGCCGTGGCGGCCCATGTGGCCCTGGGGCTAAGGGATCTTTCACGCGCGGACTTCATCGTCGATGAACACAACGGCATCACCCTGCTCGAAGTGAACGCCGTGCCGGGCATGACACCGACGAGTCTCTACCCCGACGGCGCCCGCGCCCACGGCCTCAAGTTTCCCGCCCTGCTCAACATGCTCATCGAAAGCGCCCTGGCCCGACCTAGTCACGAATAGCAGGCTAGAGATCGTAGCCCCGCTCGTTGTGCAGAACGAGGTCGAGGCCCTCCACCTCCTCATCGACCGCAACACGATTGCCGAGCATGGCGCCGGTCACCTTGAGAATGACGAAGGTGGCAACCGCCGTGTAGGCCAGGGTGGCGAGAACCGCAATCAACTGAATGCCGAATTGGCTGCCCATGGTTGCGCCATCGGTCGTGTAGCCCTGGCCGCTGAATACACCGAGCGATGTGCTCGCGAACACCGCGGTCAACAACATGCCGAGCGACCCGCCAACGCCATGCACCGGAAAGACATCGAGCGAGTCGTCGATCTTGAGCTTGCGCTTGATGAAAATGGTGGCGACAAAGCAGACAAAGCCCGCCGCCAAACCGATGATGAGGGCACCTGCCGGCCCGACAAATCCGGACGCCGGCGTAATGGTGCCAAGGCCGGCGACCATGCCGGTAACCGCGCCAAGGGCGCTCGGCTTGCCGAAACGGAGCCACTCGCAAATCATCCAGGTAAAGGCGCCGGCGGACGCGGAAATGTGGGTGACCAACATCGCCATGGCCGCATCGCCATTGGCGGCCAGGGCGCTGCCGCCGTTGAAGCCAAACCAGCCAACCCAAAGCATGCCGGCACCGGCCATGGTCAGCGTCATGTTGTGCGGCGGCATGGCGTGGTCGGGAAAGCCGCTGCGGTTGCCAAGCACCATGGCGGCAACGATGGCCGCGGTTCCAGCGGTTACGTGCACGACGGTGCCGCCGGCGAAATCCATCGCACCCATCCCGCCGAGCCAGCCACCGCCCCACACCCAATGACAAATCGGCGCGTAGACGAGCAGCAGCCAAAGCCCGGAGAAGATCAACATTGCGGAAAAACGCATTCTTTCCGCAAATCCGCCGACGATAAGCGCCGGCGTGATGATCGCAAAGGTCAATTGAAACAGCGCAAAGGCGGATTCCGGGATGCTGCCGCTTAGGGTGCCCTCCCCCACCCCGGCAAGGAAGGCATTGCTCAAGCCGCCCACCAACGCATTGCCCTCGGCAAAGGCGAGGCTATAGGCAACGATCAGCCAAAGAATGGAGACGAGGCAGGTAATGGTAAAGCATTGCATCAGTACGCTGAGGACATTCTTGCTGCGCACCAACCCGGCGTAGAAGAGGGAAAGGCCCGGTATGGTCATGAACAGGACCAGTGCCGCCGAGGTCAGGATCCAGGCGGTATCCCCCTCGTTCAGTGTGTCGGCCGCAGCAGGCGCGGCGACCATCAGCAGGCCAGCGGCCCAAATCCAGCGTTTCATCGTAGTTTTCCCTCGCTCCTGAGAAACAACAAACAGGCAATCCCGGATGGACATTGCCGCTCCCGTCCGGGAGATTACTCAAAGTACCGCTTGGCCGCCAGTTCCCTCGGTCCGACCTATTCATTTGCACGAGCCGAACAGTGCGCGAGACCCAGCCAGCGGTCTGTCGGACCTTATGGCGCTTAATTTCATAATCCATTGATTCTATTTGATATTTTATTTTCGGCCCATCGCGGGAGAATTTCTGAAATATAAATATAATGGGAATTATATCGATTAGTTGACAAAACCCAACATGTGGTGGTTTCCCGCCACTAAAGCCTCAATATATAGTGGCATGTCAGCTTATGTATATAAGTCCCAATAAAATCGATAGTTTAAAAAATTCGGTACAGTCAAGTCCGACAGGCTGCCGGAAACCACCACATGTCGGCCTTCGTTAAACCATCGATACAAGTTCCGATTGATACAGGGAACCTCTGATCAATCCTGTGGTTGGGATATACAGTACTTGGTGCGCTCTCCGATTAATTCGCCGTCAAATCGGCGATCGAGCGCACCAATCCCGGTCCCCTATAAATCAATCCCGTATAGATTTGCACGAGCGCGGCACCCGCGTTCAGCATGGCCTGGGCGTCCGCCGCGGTCATGATGCCGCCGACGCCGATTATGGGTATGCGTCCATCCAACGCCTTGTCAAGATGCGCCACGGTGCGCCGGGCGAGCGGTGCCAGCGGGGCGCCGCTTAAACCCCCGGCCCCGTAGAGATCTGTAAGGGTATCATCCCATTTGGTGAGCGTTCCCACCGATGGCGGGGCGTCGCTTAACCCACCTGCTTCCGCGGCATGGCGGGCGGGGTGCGGCACCACCGGGCGGGAGACGGTCGTATTGGTCGCGATGACACCATCCACCTCGAATGCCAGCAATTCGGCGGCGATGGCCCGAAGGTCGTCGATTGTCAGATCCGGCGCTATCTTCACCGCCAGCGGCACGTAACGGGAGTGCCGCGCCGCCAAAACCGCCTGCCGCTCTTTCAAGGCATCGAGCAACCTCCGCAGCGGCGCTATTGCCTGTAGCGCACGCAGCCCCGGCGTATTTGGCGACGACAGGTTAACGGCTAGATAATCCGCCTGTTCATAGAGGGTTGCCATGCAAGCGAGATAGTCCTGATGAGCATCCGCAAGCGGCGTATCCCAATTTTTGCCGATATTCACGCCGATTCGAGTACAGCCGAGCCGCTCCGCCCGACGCAGGTCGGCAAGCCGCCGCGCCATGGAGTACATGCCCGCGTTGTTGAATCCCATCCGGTTGATGAGCGCCTCCACATACGGCAGGCGAAACAGCCGCGGTGGCGGATTGCCCGGTTGGGGGCGCGGCGTAACCGTGCCCACCTCAATGTGGCCGAAACCGAGCCTGGCGAAGCCGGGAACCGCTTGCGCATCCTTGTCCAAGCCGGCCGCCAGACCCACGTGGTTGGCAAACCCGATGCCCATGACCCGGTGCGCGGCGGTGGTCGGCGGGCCACCGTCCGGCAACGCGCCCCAAACGGCCAAGGCGCCCAGCGCCACCCGATGCGAGGCCTCCGGGGCCAGACGAAACAGCAACTGCCGGACTAGGCCGTACATGTCATCGCACGCTTATACTTTTGCAAGACTCGGCGGGTCGTCTAACATAACGCAACCCCATCAACTTAAGGAACCTCTGATTAATTCTGTGATCGCTGAATCATAGTCAATAAAATCAATAGCATATGAGTGACTCACTGCTACTCTATCGAATTGTTCAGGCGTTCCTTAAGGAACCTCTGATTAGTCCTGTAGTCGGGATATCTAGTTTAATAAAATCAATAGTTTACGAGTGACTCACTGCTACTCTATCGAATTGTTGAGACCTTCCTCAACGGCATATGCCGATTTGCCGTCAAGTTGCGATTTGGATGGCCGGTGTTGGGCTCTGTCAACTAATCGATATAATTCCCAAAGGAAACGCCGGGTAGTTGCATGCAAGCTGAATTAAAGACGGACGACACCGCCGAAAACGCGCAGGACAACGTCCGGGCGGTGGCCGATTGGCTCGCCGGACGCATTATCGGCCAGGAACTCCTGCTGCGGCGACTCATGATGGCGCTGCTGTGCGGGGGCCATCTTCTTGTCGAGGGGGCCCCGGGGCTCGCCAAAACCCGCGCCATCAAAGAACTCGCCAGCGCCGTCGAGGGCGACTTCCACCGCATTCAATTCACACCCGACCTGTTGCCAAGCGACGTGACCGGCACCGAGGTCTACCGGCCGGAAGACGGATCCTTTCATTTCCAGCACGGCCCGGTCTTCCACAATGTGCTGTTGGCCGACGAAATCAACCGAGCCCCGGCGAAAGTGCAATCGGCGCTGCTCGAAGCCATGGCGGAACATCAGGTGAGCTTCGGACGCGAGACCTTCCCCCTGCCGGACCTATTTCTGGTCATGGCCACGCAAAACCCCATTGAGCAGGAAGGCACCTACCCGCTGCCCGAAGCGCAGTTGGACCGCTTTCTCATGCACGTCAAGGTCGATTACCCGGATGCCGCCGCCGAGACCGGCATTCTGCATTTGGTGCGGCGGGAAACGGCGGTGCGGTCGCAGGCCGCGAACCCGCCCATGCAACTCGGCGAGCCGGTGATATTCGCCGCCCGCCGCGCCATGCTCGGGTTGCACATGGCGACACCGGTGGAACGCTATATCGTCGCCCTGACCATGGGGTCGCGGCAGCCCAGGGCGGACCTGGCCGGTTGGCTCGACTACGGCGCCAGCCCGCGGGGCACCATCGCCCTCGATTTGTGCAGCCGGGCACTCGCCTGGTTGGACGGGCGTGATTTCGTCACACCCGACGACGTGCAGAGCGTTGTCCACGATGTCTTTCGACATCGACTGATTCTTTCCTTCGAAGCGGAAGCCCAAGGTATAACCGCCGACAATGCCATCGACGAACTCATCCGCCAGGTCGCCGTCCCCTGAACCCCGCGGTGCGCCGCTGCGCGGCGCCCATGTCGGGCTGAACGACCTGCTGGCGCTGCGCCACCAGCCGTCGCTGCATCAACCACCGGCGACGGTTCGGCACAGCAGCCGCTCCGGCGCACGGCTGTCGAAGCTGCGCGGGCGCGGCATCGATTTTTCCGAGGTGAGGCTGTATCAACCTGGGGACGACATCCGCACCATCGACTGGCGGGTTACAGCGCGCAAGAACAAGCCGCACACCAAGGTGTTTCGCGAGGAGCGGGAGCGTCCGACACTGGTGGTTGTCGATCAAACCCAGAGCATGTTCTTCGGCAGCCGCGCGCGCTTGAAATCCGTGGCCGCCGCGGAGTTCGCCACCATCGCCGCCTGGCAGGCCCTCGCCGGCGAGGACCGGGTCGGCGGTCTCGTGATTGGCAACGCCGTCACCCATACCCACAAGCCGCTGCGCAGCGTCAAGGCCGTGGCGCGCCTACTGGCGGATTTGGCGACCGGCAACCAGGCGCTCGACCGCACCACCCGGCTCGCATCGCACGATCACTACGCCAACAGCCTGGGACAAATTCGGCGTCTCGTCCACACGGGCTACCGGGTGCTCGCCATCTCGGACTTCCTCACCGCCGACGATGCCTGGCGGGACACCCTGCGCGCCCTCGCCCGACACAATCAACTCACTCTTCTGCGCCTCTTCGACCCCTTGGAGCAGGAATTGCCGCCCGCCGGCCGCTACACCCTCACGGACGGCGCCACGCGCTGGCAATTCCACACCGGCAACAAAAGCCTACGCCGCCAATTTTCCGAACGCCACCGACAACGCGAGGCCGGGTTGGCGACATTCTGCGCCAACCACATGATCCGTTACCTGCCCTACGCCACCGATTCGCCCGCCACGCCGGGGGACTGGTTGTGATGTGGAGATGCCCTATAATCCTAGGAAAGCAACCGAAAATACAAAGAGAGAGCAGATGCGAGTGAGAATGACGGCACCCCGCGGCCAAGTCGTCAGGATATGTCTTCTGGACAGCCTGCACGCCGCGCTCGTCAATGCCTGGACTTCTTGTGGAGCAAATGGCCGAGATGTGGTTGGCCATGGTGCCGGCAACTGGTCCATGGCAAAGATTTCCGAACGCATTGGTCCCGAAGACCGAGCGTCGCTGTTCTCCGTGCGCTAGTCGGGCCACCCGAATTCCGGCCAGGCGTCGCGAGCTGTGGTTCCCTCAGCATCCGGTGCATCCGCGTCCGCGCCCGCGTCAAGAAGCACTTGGGCCACATCGGCCCATTGGCACTCGGCGGCAATGTGCAGGGGCGTCCGCCCGAGGGCATCCCGTCCATCAAGGTCGGCTCCGGCGGCGACCAAGCGCCTCAGATCGTCAATGTTCCCCAAGGTCGCAGCGGTGTGCAGAAAGGGATCCTCCATCCCCTTGACGGCGGCGTACCGGACCAGCGACGGAATGGGGCAGGCATAGAGGTCGTTGGGTCTGCGCAGATGCAGGAATCCGCGTTCGACCAAGGCATCGCACATCTCTTTTAACACCTGTTCATTCGCCTGTCCCGCCTCGCCGATAATCTGGATAGCACGCTCGGGCCAAACGGGAGCAGCGGCGTCGAGAGCGATCATGGCGCGCCCGACCCACTGGCGATTGTCAAGTAGAACCCCATCGTATCGAGCACTGTAGTAGACCGCCCGATCCTCGGCCGCCGCCCGCCGCACGGCATCAAGGTCCACCGACGCAAGCGAGGCCGGGTTGTCGGACGCGACAAGCGCCTCGGCCAGGGCCCGCAGAAATCCGTTGGTGTGCATCGCCCATCCTTGGGAGTCGAGCAACAGGACGTCGGCCCATCGTTCCGCGAGGGCATCGGGCGCATCCACCTCGAAATGGCGCAGCCAGCCCTCGAGCAGGGTCCGGCACTCGGCTTCCGAAAGGCTCTCCAGGGTGTGGATGCACCTCCTCGGATCCGAGTAGCGGGAAATGTTGATGCCCTTACGCTGCAAATGGTTTTGCAAATACCCCAGGCCCGCGAACACCGGCAGGATGGGGATGTCGCCAATGTGGCCATCGTGCAGGTTCTGCGCGGCCTGCGCCGGCTTGCTGTGCGGCGCAATCCTTTGCGCCTCGTCCACCATCAGGACAACCGGGCCGGGGAACTTAACCGGACGCCTGGCTCTCCCCAGTGCCTTCGACACCATGTCAATGACGGTTCTCGCCGCCGTGCCTGCGACCGGGCTCACCCCCTCCACGAAGCCGGGAACCAGCTTGAGGATTGCCCGGACAACCATCGCTCCGAGTTCCCTGGTGAGACCGCGGGGCAGCGCGTTTTCAACGGCCTCGCGCAGGGCCTGGGCGTCGCTGAGATCGTTGACGCCGATGCGCAGGCCGATGGGTCGGCCCGGCTTTCCCACATCATTGGTCCAGAGGCCCTGCATGTGCCGGAGCAGCGCGGTTTTGCCCGCCCCCGGCGCACCCTGCACCAAGCGGGTCAAACCGGGGTCGTTCGCGTCGACACCGTCGGATCGCCACTTTTCGTAGGAGAGTCTGGCAGTGAACTCGATATCCTTGATGACCGCGTCGCGTCCAACAAAAACCGGCGGCTGGGTTCGCGCTCCCTCTCCGGCATATTCCGTTAGGGCCAAACACCGTTTGTCGTTCATCATCAGGTTCCCGTGGGCCTGTGGAGCATTGTAGCAATCTCCCACCCTCCCCGACGCACCAACCAAGAAACCTCTGATTAATCCTGTAGCCTTGGCACCCGATCTAATAAAACCAATGGCTTATGAGTAGCCAATAGCGTTCTATCGATTTGTCCAGACCTTCCCTAAGCCACTTTCAGCCGGTACATATCCTTCCCGACAAAGTGCGGCGGCGTTACACTTCACCGCCATCGAACGAAACTCCCGCAACAATGCAGGATATTGAAATCCCTCTGGCGCACCACGATATATCGCTTCATATACACCCCCGATGCCGGGGTCGGGCGCGTTCGATACCGAGGTCGCCCCGCCCGCGCGCAGGGTCGAGTTGGGGGCACTGAAATTCGTTGGGTTCGCGGGCGGCTGTAATGAATCCCGACTTGCTGCAACAATTGCGCGACATCCACCTGCCGGCGGAGCCCGGCTGGTGGCCGCCGGCGGTCGGCTGGTGGCTGCTGGCGGCACTGCTGGCGGCGGCGTTCGTCTGGCTCGCGCAACGACTGGCCGGGCGCTGGCGACATTTTCGTCCCGCCCGCAGGGCCAACGCCCTGTACCGCGGCATTGCCGACGAACTGCGCGCCGGTTCCATCTCGCCCATGGAATACGTGCATCGCACCAATGCGCTGCTGAAGCGCCTCGCCATCCAAGGGCCAGCGGGCCACACCATCGCCCCCGAGTCCGGCGGCCCCTGGCTGCGCTACCTCGACGAACGCTACGGGCAGAGGGCTTTTTCCCGGGGCGCGGGCCGCTGTCTCGGCAGCGAGCGTTTTCGGCGCGATGCCGGGGTCGATACCGAAGCCCTCGACAGGCTGATGCGCCGCTATCTGGCGACAGAACGGGCCCGATTCTGGCGCGGGGATGGCCGGCGGGGCAAATATCCCGGGAGCCCCCGATGATCGAGTGGATTTGGCCCCACGCATTCGCGCTTCTACCGCTACCGCTGCTGGTGCGCCGTCTTTGGCGCGCCGCCGAACAGCGGCAGGCGGCGCTCACCGTGCCGAGCCTGGGCGCGTTCCGGCTGCAATCCGACGCGGCGCGGGAACGGCCGGGCAAGCGCTATCCGTGGCGTGTCCTGTTGTTATGGATCCTGTGGTTCAGCCTGGTGGCGGCGGTCGCCCGGCCCCAATGGACAGGCGAACCGGTGGCGCTGCCGACCACGGGTCGCGACCTCATGCTCGCCGTTGACATATCCGGCAGCATGGGCACGGAAGACATGGAGCTTGACGGCCAACTCGTCGACCGGCTCAGGGTGGTGAAGCGGGTGGTTGCCGACTTCATTGATGCCCGACGGGGCGACCGTCTGGGCCTCATTCTGTTCGGCACCAATGCCTATCTACAGGCCCCCCTGACCTTCGATCGGAAAACAGTGGACCGCCTGCTCACCGAAGCGCCTGTCGGCATCGCCGGCGGCAAGACCGCCATTGGCGATGCCATCGGCCTAGCCGTAAAGCGGCTGCGTCAAAGGCCCGAGGGTGACCGGGTGCTCATCCTGCTGACCGACGGCGCCAACAATGTCGGCGAAGTCGCCCCGGTCAAGGCGGCGGAACTGGCCGCCGGCGAGGGCATTCGCATCTACACCATCGGTGTCGGCGCCGACGAGATGCGCCTGCCGAGCATCTTCGGCGCATTTGGTTCGCGTCTTGTCAATCCTTCGGCGGACCTCGACGAAGAAACCCTGACCCGCATCGCCGAAAGCACGGGCGGCCGTTACTTCCGGGCGCGCGATACCGAGGGTCTGGCCGAGGTATACGCCGTCATCGACGCCCTCGAACCCGTCGAACAAGACCCGGAAACCTACCGGCCAATCGCCGCGCTCCACCATTGGCCCATGGGTTGTGCCTGGTTGCTAACCTGCCTGTTGCTGCTGTTGGATTTTCGCCGCACCGCGCATGTGTGAACAAATGCCGCTTTCGGAAGCCAGCGCCCGTGCTTGACGCGCTCAACGAGTTCCACTTCCTCCGTCCCTGGTGGCTGTTGGCGGCGCTCCCCGCGTTTTGGCTCGCCGTACAATGGGCCCGACGGCGCACCGACGGTTCCCATTGGCAGGAAGCGGTTGATCCGCACCTGCTGTCCGTCCTTCTGGAACCCGCCAAGCAGGCCGCGAGCCACAGCCTCGGCTGGCTGCTGGCCGCCGCGCTGCTGGTCGGCGCCGCCGGTCTGGCCGGGCCAACCTGGCAGCGCCTGCCCCAGCCCGTTGCACAGAAAAACGACGCTTTGATCCTACTGCTCGACCTATCCCTGTCGATGTACGCCGAAGACCTCAGGCCCTCTCGGCTGGTGCGGGCCAAGCACAAAATCGCCGATGTGCTGCGCCGGCGCGACGAGGGCTTCACCGCGCTCATCGCCTACGCCGGCGACCCCCACACCGTCTCGCCCCTCACCGACGACACACGCACCATCGAAAATCTACTGAATGCCCTGGGGCCGGAAGCCATGCCAGTGCTTGGCAGCGATACCGGCGCGGCCCTGGCACTGGCGCACCGCTTGTTCGAAAACGCGCAAATAGACCGGGGCCGCATCCTGCTGATCACCGACGGCATTGACCGGCTGGCGGATGCAACGGCTTTCAACGACCCGCGCTTCCCACTTTCCATCCTGGGCATCGGCGCACCGGAGGGCGCCCTGATACCCATACCATCGGATTCCAACCTGGCCCGGACACTCGCCGCCAACGGCCGGCTCAGGGTCGGCGACCAAAACAGACTGATCCTGCAAACGCCGCGGGGGGACGCCATACGCTCTTCCCTGGACGAAGACCGGCTGCGCACCGCCGCCCAACTCTGCCACGGCCGCTACAGCACCATCGCCGTGGGCGACGCCGACATCGACCATCTGCTGGATACGCCCCTGGCCGGAGACGATACCACCACGGATGCAGAGCGCGAGTTCGACACCTGGGCCGATGCGGGCTACTGGGTCGCGCTGGCGCTGCTGCCCCTATTGTTGCTGGGTTTTCGTCGCGGGTTGCTGGCCTGCCTCCTGCTGGCGCTGCTACCACCGCCCGCGCTGGCCACCCTTTGGGACGACCTGTGGCAAAGGCGCGACCAACAGGCGTTCGAGGCACTTGAGGAAGGGGAACCGGAGACGGCGGCGCGATTGTTCGACGACCAAGCCTGGCGCAACGCCGCGAACTACCGCGGCGAGCAATACGGCGCCGCGGCGGAGGGCTGGGCGGCACAGTCGCGGGACAACCCCTCTCTGGCCGATGGTCATTACAACCTGGGCAACGCGCTGGCCCATCTCGGCGATTTCGAGGGCGCGATCAAAGCCTATGACCGAGCCCTTGAGGCCGCGCCGGGCCACGAGGACGCGGCATTCAACAAGGCCCTGTTGGAGCAAATCCAACAGCAGCGGCAACAGGCGTCCGAGCAGGACAACCAAGAGCAACAGAACGAAGGCGGCAACACCCCGGAAAGCCAGCGACAGCCGCGGGGCGAAGAGCCCGGCGAACAGCAAACGGAAGATCGGCAACAGGGTGCCGAACAAAGCCCGAGCGAAGACGAACAACAGGAGCAACCCCCGCAAGATCAATCCCAAGCGGACCCGAACCAGTGGCAGACGCAGGACAGCGAGGCGGATTCCGACCGCGATGAGCAGCGTGAGGCACTCGAACAGTGGCTGCGCCGGGTACCGGACGATCCTGGCGGGCTTTTACGCCGCAAATTCGAGTACGAAACCAATCTGCGGGCGCGCCGTGGCGAACAACCGGAGAGGCGGAAGATCTGGTGAGACACCGACACCGATCAAGATCGGGCGATGCGATCGCCGCCCTCGTGCTAGGCCTGGTGGTCGCGTCCACGCCGCTCTCGGCATTATCGGCCGTGCAGGCCTGGGTTGACTCGCAAACGGTCGACGAGATGGAATCGGTGCGCCTGATGCTGCGCGCGGACGGCATTGGCAATCAGGTGGATACACAGCTCGATCTAAGCGAACTCGAGCGGGATTTCGAGGTGCTCGGCACCAACACATCGAGTCAGTTCCAGATCACCCATGGTCAAACGCAGAGTTGGATCGAGTACCAGATCACCCTGCGTCCGAAGCGCACCGGCACGCTGACGATTCCGCCCATTGCCGTCACGGGCGAGAGCAGCCAACCCTTGCAACTAACCGTGCGACCCTTGCCGCCGGAGGTGCGGCGGGCGATCGACCGCATGGTGTTTTTCGAGGTCGAGGTTTCCCCGAACCCGGTCTATGTTCAAGCCCAGGCGCTCATATCGCGGCGCCTGTACTACTTGGGCGGCGTTCAAATATACAGCGACCTGCCGGGTGCTCCAGACATCCCAAACGCTGTGGTCATACCCGTGGGCGACACGCACTCAACCACGGAAGTGCGCCCCGAGGGCCGCTATGGGGTACTGGAACAACGCTACGCCATCTTCCCCGAGCAGAGCGGGGCATTGACGATCCCGGAAATCTCGGTAACCAGCAGCGTACGCCTGCAAAGCGGCGGCAGAACACGCCGCTCCGACATTCGCGTGAGCACCCCGGAGATTCGCCTAGAGGTGCTGCCCGTGCCGGCCGCCTACCCGGCGGACCAGCCCTGGCTGCCGGCCAAGCAGGTGTCGATCAGCGATGTTTGGGAACCCGGCACGCTGGCGTTCCGGGTCGGCGAACCGGCGCGTCGAACATTGATCGTCAACATCACCGGCAATACCGGATCCGCGATTCCTCCGCTCGACCTCCATCTTCCGGCAGCCGTGTTCAAGCAGTATCCCGAACCGGTTGCCATCGACGAGGAGGCGGTGGCGATGGATGTGGTGGGAAGGCGCGAACAACCCTATTCCATTGTTCCCGTGGCCCCCGGCAGGCCGCGGTTGCCGGAAATCCGCCTGACCTGGTGGGATACCGTCAACGAGCGGGTTCGGGTCGCCACGGCGACAGCGGAGCAGGCGCAAATTGCGGGCAATCCCGGCGCCTCGCAACCGTCCGCGGCCAGCACCCCGCCGCTTGTCGACGACCCGGCCGGGGCCAACGCGGCACCGCTCATGGGCGAAAGGTCCGGAGCCAATACGCCCTCGCCGACCGAAGAACAAACTTTGGGTAACGAGGCGGCCGCCGGGGGGAGCGCGACGCCGGAAGCCGACCCGCCCGCCGGTGCCGAGGCGGTCCCGACATCCTATCCGACCTGGCTGGTGGCGTTGGCCCTATTCGCCTTCTGCGGCTGGGGCGGCACTTGGCTGATCATGCGCCGCGACCGAACCCAAACGGCGGCGCGACAGCATGATTCTTCGATGGGGAAAACATGGCAAGCCCTCGCCACCGCCTGTCGGCTCGGCGATGCCAAGAGCGTTAGGGACGCCTGGGTTCGGTATCTTGGCGAACGCTGGAAGAGCCCGCCGGATCGAACTGTTGCAAAGCTGCGCGAGCATCCCGAGGGCCGGCGGTTGCTTGATGCGCTGAACCGCTCGCTGTATTCACCGGCCGCGGGCGAAGCGCCCGACTACCAGGAAATTCTGGCCTTCAGCCGCTCCCTGCGCAAGCACGGCAAGCAGCGGCGAGATGAGCCATTGCCTGAATTGTATGCGGGGTGACGCAAATCGTCTGGATTCTCCAAGTGCCGGAGGACCACGCCTCGCATAGGTGCGCTATGCCCGCTTGGGAAACCTACACAGCCGGTTTTCTCTGACCCAGCAGTTGTGGATTGGGGATAGCGACCTTGTGACCGATCTTCACAGCTTGATTCCAGATCTCGATGATGCGGCCTCTTCAATCTTCCGTCTGAGCCGTTCCATGCGCCGGGCCTGGGCCTCGTCGCGGTCTCGAATCGCCTCCCGCACCATTGCGGCCGAAACGCGGTCCAGATCCTCCTCGGTCGGGTCATGCTCTGGATCGAATGGGCTCCAATTTGGCTTCATCGGGCTATCCTTTATCTTCCGGCAATTGCCGAGGGCCGGAACGGGTCGTCATTGTAGCAGCGTTTTCCTCCGCGCAGGGTTCCGAACAGAACGGCACCGGTTGGGTACCCTGACGAGCGGCGCACCGCGAATCTCAGGGCTCGCGGATCCGAATCTCGCTCGTACCGGGCGGGAGGTCGAAGGTGTGCAGGTCGCGCACAAGGATGGTATCCGGCGACAGACCGCGCACGAATATCTTTTCCGCCAGCGCATTGGCGGGGGCGGGGACCAAATGGTAGAGCGCAAGTTGTCGAATACCGGCGGCCGCGGCGCGTTCTTCCAGGCTCAGGCTGTCGGCGTGATAGTCGATGACATCGGCCATGATCGTCGGTATCACCGGGATGTTCAGCTCGGTGGCCACCGAGATCATCGGGTCGAGCAGGTGGCGCGAGAGCGCGTCGTGCAGAAGAAGATCCGCGCCCCGGGCAACCTGAAACAGCGCATCGATGGCCACGGTATCGCCGGAAATCACCACCGAGCGGTCGCGATAGTCCAGGCGATAGCCCACGGCGGGTTCGATGGGATGGTGCGCGACGGAAAACGCGGTGACGGTCAGGCTGTCGTCCCGCCAGACGACTCCCTCGGATGCGGACGGTGTGAATGTTACCGCTGTCATTGGCCCGGCGGCGGGCGGCAACAGATCGGTTCCATGATGGGCCACGCGATACCCTTGATCGAGTTGGTACGCCAGATTCAAGCCATCGACCACGGTTTCAACACCCGGCGGCCCGTAGACCTCGAGACTCGATTTCCGGCCCTGCACCCAGGAATTGAGATTCGCGTCGGGGAGGCCTGCGATGTGATCCGAATGGAAGTGCGTCAGGAACACCCCGCTCAGCCGTGCCCAGGGGAGGCGCGCCTGAGTTATCCGTAGCGGCGAGCCGGCGCCGACATCGAAAAGAAAGAAATGCTCCGGCGTCAGGACGGCGATGCAGGCCTGAGCGCGTCGCGGACTGTTGCCGAGTGGCGAGGCGCTGCCACACACCACCACGCGCATACCATCGAGGGGCGCCGGCTCCTGCGACATGAGCGCCCTGGCGGCACGCTCGAATATCGCATCCTGTCCGGCGGACGTGTTGTAGGCAATCGCCGCAATCACACCGAGCGCTGCGCCAATCACGCCGAGAACGACAGGCAATCTTTTCATCGCGCAAATGCTAGGGAACCTCTGATTAATTCTGTAGTCGCGGCATCCGAGTCAATACAATCAATAGCTTACGAGTAGATCAGTGCTGCTCTATCGAATTGTTCAGACCTTCCCTAGGTACTTATAAAGGAAGGGAATTATATACATGAGCTGACATGCCACTATATATTGAGGTTTTGGTGGCGGAAATCCACCACCTGCTGGGTTTTGTCAACTCATCGATAGAATTCCCTTTCATTCCTCCAAGCCCGCCTCAGCCTGATTGGCGAACTTGCGCGTCCATTCGAGAACGCCGGCTGGGGGTTGCCGCATGGTCACGCCTCCTTGGCCGTTCAACACGAATACGGACAGTCATATAGTATTGGCTTAGGCCTGTTGAGAGGCATAATTCCCTTTTCATAGGGTTCAGCGCAGTACAGATGCACGCAGTAGACACTGAGGTACTCGGTCAGGTGAACGCCTGGCTGGATGCGGGACGCCATTGCTGGATGGCAACCGTTGTCCAGACCTGGGGTTCCTCGCCCCGGCCCGTGGGTTCGTTGTTCGCCTGCGACCCGGCGGGACACATCGTCGGCTCCCTCTCCGGCGGCTGTGTGGAGGACGACCTGCTGGAGAAATTGCAGCGCGGTGAATTGGCCAGCAAACGGGCCCAGTTCTTTCAATACGGCATCACCGCCGAGGAAACCGAGAAGCTTGGCCTGCCCTGCGGCGGCCATCTGTATGTGGTTGTCGAACCCCTCGCGCCGACCGACCACTACCGGCGGCACTTCCGTCACCTGGCCGACCGACTGCGGGCGCGCCGCCCCGTTCGGCGCCAAGTGGACCTCGGGCGGCGCACTTTCGGTTACCGGGATGTGGACAGCCACGAACCCCTGAGCTGGAACCCGGCAACCGAAGTGCTCGAACACACCTACGGCCCGCGCTGGCAACTCTTTATCATCGGTGCCGGCATGGTTTCGCAATACCTTGCGGACTTGGCGCTCAAGCTCGACTACGATGTCGTCGTCTGCGACCCGCGCGAACATCTGCTCAACGATTTCAACGTGCCGGGCGTTCGGCTCATCAACGACATGCCCGACGACGCGGTCAAGGCCCATGCCAACGACCCCGCCTCCGCCATAACGGCACTGACCCACGACCCGCGCATCGATGACATGGGTCTCATGGAAGCGCTGCGAACCGATGCCTTCTATGTCGGCGCCATGGGTTCCACCCGCACATCCACGAGCCGCCGGGAGCGGTTGCGCGCGCTGGACTTGAGCGAAGCGGAAATCGACCGCCTGCACGCGCCCATCGGGCTTCCCATCGGCAGCAAAACACCGCCGGAAATCGCCGTTGCCGTGATGGCGGAAATCGTGGCTATACGGGCAAACCGGGCGGTCACCCATTGACCAACAAGAAGACAAAGTCACTCCAGGGAGCGCTGGTCGTTCTGGCGGCGGGCGAGGCGACACGCTTTGGCAGCGACAAGCGCCGATTTCCACTCATCGGCGGCCGCACCATGCTTGAAGTGACCCTAACGACATACCAAGGCGTTTTCGACCAACTGTTCTTGGTGCTCAAACCGAGTGATCGGCCATGGGCGCGGCATCTAACCGGCGGGCGGGCCGTCTACGCAAAAGATGCGGCACTGGGAATGGGTCATTCCCTGGCGGCCGGGGTCGAGGCGGCACGCCAGCATGACTATCTCTTCGTCGCCCTGGCCGACATGCCGCATGTGCAAACGGCAACCCTGAAGAAACTGCGCCGCGCGCTAACCGGGCCGCAATGCATCGTGCTACCCGACTTCCAGGGCGAACCCGGGCATCCGGTGGGTTTCGGCAGCGCCTATTTCAGCGAACTGCAAGCGCTAACCGGCGATGTGGGCGCCAAGTCGGTGCTTGCCAGACACGCCGACCGGGTCGTTCACGTTGCCGTCGAAGACCCGGGCGTGGTTCAAGACGTTGACGTGCCGCCGATATCGGACCCAAACCGCCCGCCCAGGCGACTCGCCCAGTCGAGCTTGCTGCGGCAGGATTCATAGAAGCTGTGACCATAGCTGTAAAGCAGCCTTAGCGGCGTGGCGTACTTGCGAATACGCACTGTATCGCCACTCGCCAAATCGAAGTTAACCTGGCTGTCGCAACTCACCTGGGCCCGGTCCACCTGGGCAAGCGTCACGGCAATTTCCGACGAGCCCCGCACCACCAGGGGTCGGGAGGTCAGGGTATGGGGGAACATGGGGACGATGACGATGGCATCGAGTGTCGGATGCATAATCGGCCCGCCGGCGGACAGCGAGTAGGCGGTTGAGCCGGTCGGCGACGAAACGATGAGGCCGTCGGAGCGCTGGTCGTAGACGAATTCGCCGTCCACGCGCAGGGAAAATTCCATCATGCGCGCCATGCCGCCGGCGTGCACCACGACATCGTTTAGCGCCGGCGAGTGGCCAATGCGGTCCGTATCCCGGAACACCTGGGCCTCCAACAAAAAGTGGTCCTCCACGCGATAATCGCCATCGAGCACTTCGCCAAGCTGGCTCTGAATGCGCTGCGGCGCAATATCCGCCAAAAAACCCAACCCGCCGCGGTTGATGCCGAGCACCGGCACCCGCGTATGGGCGAGATCGCGCCCCACGCCAAGCAGGCTGCCATCGCCCCCCACCACCACGATCAAATCGCACCGGGTGCCCAGCTCCGCACGCTCCGCCAACAGATGGTCACCGCCATTCAGCATGGCTGCGGTGCGTGTCTCAACGACGATGTTCAAGCCCCTTTCGACCAGGCACTCAATCACCGCGAGCAAGCTGTCCGTCACCTGCATACCGGGGCGCCCAATCAAGCCCACGGTGGAAAAACCGCCACGCCCCTGTTCATTGAACGCCGCCATCCCGCCACAGTACACGAGCGACGGCGCACTCCACAATGCGCGGACCAACCGGGCGGCAATCCCCACTCATGATGCGCAAACCCCAACAATCCACCGCAGCCCGCTGTGCTGTATCAATTCGAATTTCGCCGAGCCAGGATCCACGCACTGCTCGGTTCGTGCGCAAATGTCGAACCGCGGCACAACCAAGGCCGCGGCGCCGACGACCGATGGGCGCGGACGTGATAGCCTTATCGGCGGGCCACAATCCGGCAATCGCGCCGACCGCAGAAGGTGTAGGCATGTCCAGCGACACCCATCAACGTTACCTTGAGGCCTTGGGCGACGCGCGGACATTGCGCGACTACCAGGCCATCGGCGACCTGTGGCCGATTATCTGCGAGGAAGCCAGGGCCAAGGCCGCGGAAGAGCCCATTCTCGGCAGCTACTTCCACGCCACCATTTTGAATCACAAGTCCTTTGATTCGGCGCTCAGCTTTCGTTTGGCCAGCAAATTGGACAACCCCATGCTGCCCACCATGCTGATTCGCGATGTGATTCAGGAAGCCATCGGTACCGACCCGGGCATACTGCGGGCGGCGGAAATCGATGTCCTGGCCACCCGCGCCCGCGACCCGGCCTGTGCAGATCTCTCCACGCCCTTCCTGTTCTTCAAGGGATTTCACGCACTCCAGGCCTACCGCATCGCCCACTGGCTATGGTGCGCGGGCCGCCGCACATTGGCACAGTTTTTTCAGAATCAGATTAGCGTCACCCTGGGCGTCGATATCCATCCCGCCGCCCAATTTGGGGCCGGCATCATGCTCGACCACGCGACCGGGCTGGTCGCCGGAGAAACGGCGGTGGTGGAGGACGACGTTTCGATATTGCACGCCGTCACCCTGGGTGGAACCGGCAAGGTAACGGGCGACCGGCATCCCAAGATTCGGCGCGGTGTCCTGCTTGCGGCGGGCTGCAAGATTATCGGCAACATCGAGGTGGGGGAAGGGGCCAGGGTCGGCGCCGGCAGCGTGGTGCTGGAGGATGTCCCCCCGCATGTCACCGTGGCCGGGGTTCCCGCCCGCGTCGTCGGGCGTACAACCGGGGTTCCCGCCCACATGATGGATCACGGGCTACGCTAGAGCCTTCGCGCGTTCGATGAACTGGGCCATCACGTCGGGGGTTTGCGCGCCCGGTAGGGCGAAGCGGCCAGCCAGAAGATAACAAGGAACACCGGAGACGCCGACCTCGACCGCGCGGCCAAGCTGTTGGCGAACCGCCTCTGTGCCCTCCGTACCGTCTAGGTATTCGCGCACGAGGCCCTCCTCCAAATCGACCGCCACCGCCGCCTCAATCAGTACTTGCCGATCGCCGACATCGCGTCCCGAGCAGAAGTAATAGTCGAAAAGCACTTCGGCAAGGTCGTGCTGCCCGCCCCGCTCCGCCGCGAATTCCAACAACCGATGCGCCTGAAGGGTATTCGGCATTTTCTCAATGATGGAGAAATCGAATTGCAGGCCGACCTCCCCCGCTTCCGCCTCGATTCGCCGCGGCACCCGGGCCCGGTCGGCATCGGCCCCGTGGCGCGCCGCCAAATAGCGCGCTCGATCCATGCCCTCGGGCGGCATGTTCGGATACAACTGATAGGGTCGCCAGCGCAGCGTAACGCCCTGCCCAACCGGCGTGCCCAACACCGAATCCAGCCGCCTCTTGCCGATATAGCACCAGGGACACACGACATCCGAGAAAATTTCAATTTCCATTTTCCATTCCACCTAGCCGTGGGAATCTGCGATTATAGGGGTTGTGGATGCGTCGACTACCAATCGCCCGAAGGCGCCCCTGTACTCGCTGGACGGTATCGTCATCGGCACATTGCTTGGCTCGCTCATCGCCGGCATTTACATGATGGTGCACAACTATCTGGCGCTCGGTTCGGTGCGGCTGGCCAAACAAATGCTGATCGGGGGTCTGATCGTGCATGCCCTCGTGCATACCATCGCGCTCATCGCCATCACATTCGCGCCGCCGCAAGTCGCATCACAGGTATTGACATTCGCCTTTGTTTTCGCTGTCGGCCAAGCCGGACTGGCCTATCTGGTGGCCCAGTTCCTACAGGGCCCAAGCATCCTCTACTACGAGACACGGGGCGCACCGATTCATGGGCTGTTTCGCTCCGTGCTGGTGGGTTTTCTGGCGGGTATTCTTGCGTCTTTCGTGGCGCTCGTGCTATTCGTGCTCGCGAGCCTTTAGCCCGAGCTATTCATGAATAGGTGGGGCTGGCGAGGTATGTTTCAGCAGCGGTTGGAAAAGGGTTAGGATGCGCGCACTTTTCAACATTAGGGATCCGGAATTCAAATGAACATCAATCGCCAATGGATTCTCGCAAAGCGCCCGTTCGGCATGGTCGGTCGGGACAACTTCGACTATCGGGAAGTCGCCATTCCCGAGGCCGGCGACGGCGAGGTGCTCGTGCGCAACCTTTACCTTTCTTTCGACCCGACCCAACGCGGCTGGATGGAAGACCGGGAAAGCTATATGCCGCCGGTGCAAATCGGCGAACCGATGCGGGCGGGCACCGTCGGCCAGGTCGCCGCTTCCAGCCACCCGGATTTCGAAACCGGCGACCTCGTTCAGACCCTGGGCGGATGGCAGGACTTCTTCGTCGCCAACCCATCGATGCCGATGGCATTGACCAAACTGCCCGCCGGTCTCGACCCGGCCATGACCCTTTCCGTTCTCGGCACCACCGGCCAAACCGCCTATTGGGGCCTGCTGGATCTCGGCAAACCGCAAAGTGGCGAAACCGTGCTGGTATCCGGCGCCGCGGGCGCCACCGGCTCCGTCGCGGGACAGATCGCCCGTCTCAAGGGCTGTCGCGTAATCGGCATTGCCGGCGGGCCGGAAAAGTGCGCCTGGCTCACGGAGGAAGCCCGTTTCGATGCGGCAATCGACTACAAGAACGAGGACGTGAATGCGCGTATCGGGGAACTGTGCCCGAACCGGGTGGACATTTTCTTCGACAATGTGGGCGGCAACATCCTTGAGGCGGCGCTCAACCACATCAACATGCGCGCCCGGGTGGTGTTATGCGGCGGCATCTCAAGCTATAACGCGACAGCGCCCGTACCCGGCCCGGCCAACCTCATGAATCTCGTCATCATGCGCGCCCGCATGGAGGGTTTTATCGTCATCGACTACATGGATCGCTTCGCGGCCTCGGCCCTGGAGCTGACGGGCTGGATTCAGAGCGGCGACCTAGTCTATCAGGTGGATGTTCAAGAAGGATTCGAGAACATACCCGACACCTTGCGGCGGCTGTTCACCGGACAGAACCAGGGCAAGCAACTGCTGAAACTCGCCGACCCGGCCTAAGTCTTCCCTTAGCAGCCTGTCGGACTTTATGGCGCTTAATTTCGTAACCCATTGATTATATTTAATATTTTATTTTGAGCCCATCGCGAGGGAATTTCTGAAATATCAATAGTTTAATAAATTCGGCACAGTTAAGTCCGACAGGCTGTTAGCCCGACCTATTCACGAATAAACTACTGCGACCGTCAATAGCGGCGAAAGCACTGGGTGTGCTCCCGCCGCGTGCTCAACGTGCCGTCAAGCACGCGCGCGCTCCAGTCCGCGCACCCACTGATTTCCTACCCTTGCCGGCCTCGCCACGTTCATTCACGAATAGGTCGGGCTTAGACGTCATAATCAAGGGTCAACCGCGGGGAAACCGGATGGCTCTGACAGGTGAGCACATAGCCATCGGCGACCTCTTGTTCCGACAGGGCGTGGTTGACGTCCATTTCCACCCGGCCCTCGAGCACCCGGGCCTTACAGGTGGCGCATACGCCGTCCTTGCAGGCATAGGGCACATCAAGGCCCATGGCGCTCGCGCGGTCGAGGATATTTTCGCCGTTGTATTCCAAGTCGAAGAAGTAGCGTCTGGCGTTCAAACGCACCGATACCCTTGCCGTATCGCCGCCGAAGCGGCGCGCCCTTTCCTCGTGCCGGCGCACACGTTCCGCCGCGTCCTCGGCGGAGGCGGCAAACAGTTCGTAGTGGATGCGCTCCGCCGGCACGCCCTCGCCACCCAATCCGCGGGTAACCTCCGCCACCATGGATTCGGGGCCGCAAAGATAGAATTCATCGAATCCATCCAGGGGCAGCAACCGCTTGATGAACTGAGCGCCCTTGGCGTTGTCGATGCGGCCGTTGAACAGGTCGTTGTCCTGCAGTTCCTCGCTGAAAACCGGAATCAAATGGAATCGGTCGAGATAGCGGTTTTTTAGCGAGAGCAGGTCGTGGCGGAACATCATTGATGCCGTCGTCTTGTTGCCGTACAGCAGGGTGGCCCGGCTGGTCGGGTTGTCCCCAAGTGTCGCACGGATGATCGACAGGATCGGTGTTATGCCGCTACCCGCGGCGATACAAAAATAGCTGATGCCGGGCTTGTCGGCGTTGGTGGATACGAATCGGCCCCGCGGCGTCGCCACCTCAAGCGTTTCACCGGCCCGCATATCCCGATTGGCGTAGGTGCTAAAGCGCCCGCCGGGTTGCAGTTTTATGCCAACCTCGAGCGGCTCTCCCGGCACGCTGCAAATGGAATAGGAGCGGCGCACCGCCCGCCCGTCGATATCTTGCTCAAAGGTCAGGTATTGGCCCGGCCGGAACCCGTACTCGGCCATGAGCTCATGGGGAATATCCATGGTTAGGCGCACCGCCCCGGCGGTTTCCGGCGCAACGCTGGCCACGGTCAGACTATGGGATTTCATGTCGGTTCGGTTTTTGGGGATTATACCCTGATCCCCTGATAAGCATCGCCGGAATTCCACCGCGCGGTTCCTCTCCGGGCGGATCGAATGGTGCTGCTCCGCTGATGTTGGCAAGGTTGAAAAAATCGCTACAGGGAATACCCCCAGGGTATCAAGCAAAAAGTCGCTCGTCCCACCAAACCGGCGTCTCCAATCCTGTCTCGATGCGCTGGAACTGATCATGCTCGGTATTGAAAACCAGGTTCCGCTCCATCCGTGCGACGACTGAGGGAACGATCAGGATGGCTGACCGGATTTCGGTATACCATGCATGGCCAAAGGTCCGTGCCGCTTCACCCGCCGCATCCGCCCATCCCGAAACCCCATCCGGATTGACGACCGCATAGGATGTGCCTACA
Organism: Pseudomonadales bacterium; assembly: GCA_965116165.1. Lineage (GTDB taxonomy): Bacteria > Pseudomonadota > Gammaproteobacteria > Pseudomonadales > Azotimanducaceae > Azophilus. The sequence continues at coordinate 979,804 of OZ220484.1, forward strand.
GGAATAGTGATCTCGATGTAGTGCTGATTTGGTGGAATATCGCCGCTGAAATGGACCAGCTTTTCCAGCATTGCCGTCGAGTAATGCTCTGACGCATAGATCACACTTGAGCCCGCTTCATGCCAGCGTCCGGAATTTTTCCGGGCACTGCCATCGTCCCAGATTGAATATTCTCCGTCTGGATCTCCGATCCGATAGGCGACCATAGGTTTCGTTAGAGCACGAACCGGCGTCATACCGAGAAGCCGGATTCCGCACGTTTGAGCATGTTGATCACAGCGTCTGCCCCGGCCGAACTAGAGCGCGCCATTTCGAATGGCGATTTCCCCCCCAACAGCCTGTGCGGACGATTGAGAAATCGGAATATGGCTTCCTCGTCCCCATGGTAAATTCGGCCCACCGCATCTACGACGCGACCAACTTCATACAATCGTTCGCTCATCTCTCGCGACAGCGGTTTTCGTTCTTTTCTTGCACGCCTCAGAGTCGTCTCCGGGATCAATGGGCCCACAACATTGGCCCTTCCCAAAACCGCACTGAGCGCATCGGCGGATGCGGCCCGCAGACCTTTGGAAATTTGATCGGCCAGATAAATATCGTCCAAAGCGGCGGGTGACGTCAGCCCCAACAGCTTGCCGACTCGTCCCGAAACAGTTCCTGGCAAGGTAGTTGGGCTGGAATAGGCTTCCAAAGCTGCCATGGCATCAAATCTCCTGCGTCATATGGCGAAAAATATACAGTCATTTGACAGATTGATCAATTCACGCTGTGATGATTCAGCAGCGCCAGCAGTTCCGCCTGCGGAAAATGCAGCGGATCCAAGTAGGTATTGCGCACAGGCAGCGATTCCCCAAGTTTATTGTTGGCCGTGACATATGGATCGGTTCGCGCACCCGGTGATTGCACTGCTCTTGCCAGCCTCGCGACGTTCATTCACGAGTAGGTAAGGTTAGTCGTCCGGGGTTTGCAGACTGTGGTATCCGAGTTCCCTTCGCGCTTCATTGAGCCGACCGCCCTTTTTCAAAAGCGCGAGGATCTCCTCCTCCACGCCGTTTATTTTCTCGGCGAGCGACAGAACCTCGTCCTCGCGCGATTGGGGAATCGCCACGACGCCGTCGCTGTCGCCGAGCAGTATGTCGCCCGGCATGACGCGCGCATCGCCAATATTCACGGGCACCTGTTCAGCGTCAACCTGTACACGGTCCTTGCCCGTTCGCATCGAATAGCTGCGGCTGAACACCGGGTAGCCGAGGTCGAGGCAGAGGCGCACATCCCGGCAGGGTCCGTCGATTACCGTGCCGGCGAGCCCGTTCCTGTGTGCGAGAAAGGTCATGATATCGCCCCAGACGGTCGCGTCTTCCCTGCCGCCGTTGTCGATGACGACGACGGTGCCGGGCTCGAGATCGTCGATGAAGTCGCCGACGGTGCCGGGGTTCTTGCTGTCGACGGGGCCGTAGAGCACCGTGTAGGCCCTGCCCGCAAGCCGGAAATCCTGATCGCGTGGCTTGATCCCCAAGCACTGCCCGGGAATGCGCAGTTTGTCCAGGGCGTCGCTGACGGTGGCTGTTTCGAGGCGCCTCGCGCGCTCTATGTTCTTATCGGTCATTATCCGATCCTCGACCCCTATCGCTAGTCCTGTGTGCGGAGCATGGTCTCGTAGTCCGTCCCCATGACTTCGGTGACCGGCTTGCCGGCGAGAACGGCCCGCGTCATCAATCGTTCCTTGGCGACGATGTACTCTGCCTTGGCGATGATCTCGTCGGCCGCGGCCTCGGGCACGAACACAACCCCGCTGCCATCCGCGACGACAAAGTCACCCGGCCTCACGTCGATGCCACCGACGCGTATTGCCTCGTTGAAACTCTCCTCGTAGATTCGACCCCGCGCCGTGGTGGCCGTCGTCGACCGCGAGAAGACCGGAAAACCAATCTCCTCATATTCATCGACATCCCGAACAGGGCCCTCGGCGATGACGCCGCGCACACCTTTCCTGAGGGCCGCGTTCGCAAGAACACCGCCCCAGGACGCACAGGCGATACCCGTGCGCTGTTCGACGACGATGATGTCGGTCGTCGACGCCGCGCCGATGGAGCGCGCGCCGAGGTGCTGCCGGGAGCCGCCTTGCGGAGGCGTATCGCAAAGTTTCAAAGTCTGTACGCGCCCCGCGATCCGCTTGCGCGTGGAGCGCCTCGGAAGTCCGTCGACAGTACCTGCAATCCCGAGCGCGTCCATCGCGTCGGAGACCGCGCACGCATCAAGCGCCTCCAGTCGTGCAACCCGTTCGCTCATGCTCGACACACCGACGCCGTGGCCGCGCCCTCAGGTCCAGGCAATGAAACCATTGGCCGTTCCCGTACCGGCCTCGGTTCGGTAGCAGGGTATGTAGTCGACGATGTCGCCCGACAGCTTTGTTCGGAACAGCGCCCCGGACGCCCCGATCCAATTCCTGAACTCCGACGTGCCATCCATCAGGATGTTCTGCGGGATCGTCCGCAGGTAGTCCGCATCACGACCCTGGATAGCACCCATGAGTTCGTGGTCGGCGCTCTCGTCGATGACAAAATGCGTCAGCCCGCCCGACGCAAAAATCGCCACTTTCTTGTCCTCATCCCATGTCTCGATAGCGCGACCGATGAATTCGCCAAAGTCGAAACACCGCTTGGCGAGCGGCTGGTTCGGTGGGAAGAACGTGTTCGTGAACAAGGGAAGGATCGGCACAGGATTGTCGCGCATGATCCTGCGAATGATCCAACTGAACGCGTGCGGCGTACCGATGTGAAAATGATCCTCCGGCATGGCCGGCCAGCTTCCAATCGCCCCGACATCGAATCCTGCTTCCAAGGCGTCCTCAAAAACGTGATCGGCGAGTCCGGGCAGGCCCGGCCACTCCACCGGCTCATCGGGTCGATATGCCCATTCCGTCTCCTTGATGCCCGGCGGAACCCGCGCCATCCGCTCGGCCGTAAGCGGCTTCTGCCAGAAGGTCTCGCCGTGGTACACCGAGAACATCGGCTGAAGCGAATCGAGTATCAGTTCGCGCTGGTCGTTGCCGAAGATTACGGCCACATCCGGCTTGTTCTGTTCCCACACGAGGGCGAGCTGCCCTATAGCCCGTTGACACAGTGCCACCCGGCGTTCGCGTTCTTCCCGCGTGACCGCGGTGCCGAGGTTGTCGTCTTTGCGCAACGCAACGAGCTCGTCGAAACTGTATTGCCTACCCTTGAACCAGTGCGTCTTCTCCTTGTCGAAAGGCGCTCTCAGCATCCATTCATCGGCTGTGGTGTTGAGCGTGGGACCGTGGGTCGTCCAGATCCCGAGCGAAATTTTAGCCATAGGAAGGTCCGAACAATTCGATAGAGCAGCATTTAGCTACTCGTAGGCTATTGATTTTATTAAACCGGATGCCCCGACCAGAGGATTGATCAGAGGTTCTCATAGTTATCTTTCTCCCTTCCCAAAGGACGGAATCGCTTTGATCGCCAGCGCGGGTAGGAGGAGTGGCAGAGCAAACAGCATGATCAAGTCGCCTGGCGCGACCCCCCAAGCCAGCAGGTAGCCGGCAAGGGCAGGCCCGATGACGGCACCGAAGCGGCCGATCGCGATCGACATGGAGATACCGGCGGCGCGCGCCGAAGCGGGGAAGACGCGCGGCGCCAGAGCATAGAGCCCCGGGGTGAGGCCCGAGTGGGTGAGCCCCATAAGCGCGACAAGGAACAGTAGCAGGGGGTACGGGCTCGAGGCGAACAGACCCAGCACCAGCATCGCGAGCGCCGCGACGACGGAAAGCCATGTGACAACCTTGTTGAGGCCAAAGCGTGTGGCGATGAGGCCGAAGAGGAACATGCCCGACGCGGCGGTCGCGGAAATGAGCACCGAAACCTGGATTCCCTGTTCGAGCGAATGTCCGAGTTCGAAAACGAGTTTCGGCATCCACTGCAGCACGAAATAGAGATGCACCATGACCATGAAGAATGCGAACGGCAACACGACGTTCGGCAGCAGGAGATCGCGGGAGAGCAGGCGCCTTATGCCCAACGACTTGTTCGACTCGGCATTGCGTGCTGCGGGCAGCTCGGCGAACCGGCCATAGCCCATACGGTCCATGATCCGGTTCAGCGCTCCGAGCGCCCGGTTGCCACGACGCACCAAGAGATAGTCGATAGACTCGGGAATGGCCAGCATGCATGCGGGCAGGAGCACCAGGGACATCAGCCCGCCGACCAGGAACACGGACTGCCAGCCGAACCGAGAAAGGAGCGCCGCCGCGATCAGACCGCCGACCGCACCGCCTATCGGGTAACCAAGATGCAATAGCGTGATCAAGATGTTCCGGTAGCGGTCCGGCGAGTACTCGGCCACAAGCGTGTTGAGGCTTCCCAACAGCGCACCGATACCGATGCCGGTCAATACGCGCGCCAGCATCAGTTCCTGGATCGTGCGCACGAATACCGTGGCCAGCATGCCGACGGTGATGACGATTACGCCGACGATCACGACAAACCGGCGTCCCCTATGGTCCGCCAGGGGACCGAGGGCAAACGCGCCGAGGATCATGCCGGCCCCACCGGCGCTGAAGACTACGCCGAGCTGCGCGGGTCCGACGCCCCAGGCGTCCGCGATCAGGGGCGCCGTGTAGGCGATCGCCAGCACATCGAAACCGTCGAGCATGTTGATCAGGATGCAGATCGCTATCGTCACAAGCTGCATGCGGGACAGCGGCGCTTCCGCAATGAGTTTCTGGGGATGCGACATCGAGGCGCTGGTCATTGCGCATCCGCCGCCATCGGCTGGTCGCGCGGGACACCCATCGGCCTAAGGAAACCCCGATCAATTCGATAGTGCAGCATTGGTATACTCGCAAGCTATTGATTTTATTAAATCGGATGCCACTGCTACAGGATTAATCAGAGGTTTCCTAAAGGTCGAGATTGTAGAGTCGTTTTGCATTGCCGCTGAAAATCTTGGTCTTGTCTGCATCGGAGAGCCAGTCGAAGCCCTGAATGATCGGCGCGATCCGATCATAGGTGTGTCCGGTGTCCCGGTTGACCGACGAGCCGACGCCCGGGCATTCGGATCCGAATAGCAGATTGTCGGCACCGACCACCCGGATCAAGAGTTCAAGTGCTTCGGCGGAGTACAGCACGGTATCGAAATACATTCTTCGCAGGCGATCCTCGAACAACTCCACCTCGTCATTGTCCATGTCGGCGCGCGGTGCCGACCCGGCGTTAAAACGGCCCAACTGGTATGGAATTGCACCGCCGCCGTGCGAACAGATGATCTTGAGGTCCGGGAAGTCCTCGAACACCGTCGACTTGATCAGGCCGTAGACCGATGTAGTCTCGGCATTGACGAAGTACATGCTGTAGGGTTCTTTCCGCGGCCGACGAGAACCGGCCGTGTGAATTTGCAGGGGCACATCGAGTTCGCAGGCTTTTTCATACAGCGGATACCAGTAGGCGTCGCCCATTGCCGGCGCCATGTTGCCGTCGTTCTCATACGGATCGGGGTTTAGCAGGAAGCCCTTGAAACCGTACTCCTTTACGCAAAACTCCATTTCGTCGAATACGACGTCGACCGGCTCGCCGGCCTGTTGCGGCAGCGCCCCGACGCCGACAAGCTTGTCGGGGAACATCTTTGCGCTCTCGTGGATGATCCGGTTGTTCTCGTGGACATACCATTCGACGAGATAGCCGGGCTTCTCGGAGTGCATCAGTTGAAACGGACGCGGCGAGATGAGCTGCATATCGATCCCGCAGTAGCGCATGTGCTCCATGTGCCCGGTCGGCGCCATTTCGACCCGGTGCCAAGCCTCCTCGAGCTGCTCGCTCGTATAGCGAACCCTGCCCCGACCATGCGCGCCGCGATGAGAGAGTATGGCAGCCTTATAGATTGCGAGAGAGACGGGCGATGCGGTATGTGCGTGTGCGTCGATTATCATTTTCGATCCGTGTTGAATCTTGTCCGCAAAGCTGACGACTCCACATTGCGAGACGTTCGTTCCTCGTGAGGCTGCCCTCGTGAGGCCGCAAACCGATCATGCACGGCCCGGGAATCGGTGGATACTCGTTCGTCAGAAAATTCATGGCGTTCGAAAAGCTAATTCATTACCCAGCCATCCACCTAAGTTGTTAGCGTGAATATCGCATACACAGAGGTCGTCGCGCGCCTTCGATTCGACCATGGGCGGCAACGGAATAGAGACTGGGGGGGAACCATGAATACAAATACCATCGGTATTGACGGCCGACGCGGCCTCGTCATGCTTGCGGCCTTGTTCGCCGGCGTTTCGCTACTCGGCGCGGCGTCGCATTCGTTCGCGCAGGAATCCGCACAGGAAGAAGTGCTTGAGGAGATCAGGGTGACGGGCTCGAGAATCGCCAGGCCGGCCGATCGCCCGCAGCCCGTCATGTCGTTGGGCGGGGATGATATTGACCGGCGGTTCAAGGCGACTCCCGCGGAGTTGTTCAAGGATCTCTCGGTTACCGCGGGCAACATCACGCTCGGCAACAATGAGGAGTCCGGTGAATCGCCGACTTCGTCTATCAATCTCCGTGGCGTCGGTGCCCGGGGCACGCTGATACTCTTGAATGGACAGCGACAAACGGTCGATGCGACGGCGAATGCCAGCGGTGTCGTTGCCGTCGATGTCAACAATCTCATACCGACGATCATGATCGAGCGCGTCGAGACCGTTCTCGATGGCGCCTCCGCGATTTACGGCTCAGACGCGGTGTCCGGCGTCGTGAACTTTATTACCCGCAAGAACTTCGAAGGACTTGAACTTCGCCTCGACTACCAAGGCATCGAGGCTGGCGGCAACAATCCGGAGTTCGGCGCCATATTCGGCGCTCGGGGCGAGCGCGCGCGCGTCGTAGCGGCGGTCAACTATGCCGAGCGAGAGATACTGCTTTCGAGCGACGTATTCTCCGAGGAGCGTCTCGGCATCGGCAACCTGTCGACGTTCGGCAACCCCGGCAGCTTTACCCCCGGTGTGGCTGGTCCGCCGCCGGCCGGGAGATTTCCCGATCCGCTCTGCGGCGACGAAAGCGTGGGTGGAACACCGCTCGGCGGAATTCCGGAAGCAAATCGTTGTGCGCTGATACTGTCCTACGGGCGCGCCTCAGTCGCCGGGACCGAACGACTCAACACCATGTTCACGGCCGAATACGACATAACGGACAGCCTGACGGCCGGTCTGGAGTTCGGATACGCAAACAACGAGACAGCGCGCCCATCCGGCTTCGGCTTCCCGATCTTCGGGTTTCCCGTTGTCGGTCCCACCAACCCGGGCCTCATCGCCGAGAACGCCCGTTCTGGTCTGCCCCTTCGGGACTACCGCGTCTGGTACCGGGTCGGCGGCCCGACCGGCGGCCAGCAGGATCCGCAGATTGCGACGTTCGAGCAGGATACCTGGCGCGTCGTCGGCTCGCTCAATGGCGAAATCGGCGATGCGTGGACCTGGAACCTCACGGCGACACGCTCGGAAAATGCAACAGTCGCCAAACGCCAGGATACGATATTCGACCGATTCCAGGACGCGCTCAATTGCCGGGGCGGCGCGACGGGCGATCAATGCTGGAACCCGTTTGCGAACGCCCTTCTGGCATCGCCCGGTGACCCGGAATACAACGATCCGGACTTGCTGGACTATTTCTTCGTGCCGCTCGTCAACGACGCAAACGCCGAGCTCACGACCGCCGAACTGTCCTTTTCGGGTTTTCTGACCGATACGCTGGGGCTCGTGGTAGGCTCGCAGTGGCGCGAACAGTCGTACTCCAACGACTACGACCCGATAGCCAACGCAGGCGGCTTCGCCTTCTTCAATCGGCCATTCCTGGATTTCGAAGGCAAGACGAGTGTCGTCTCCGCCTTCGCGGAACTCGCCTGGTTTGTGACCGACACACTGGAGATTAATCTCGCCGGACGATACGAGGATTACGACACGGGCTACAGCACGTTCGATCCGAAGCTCTCCGCACTCTTCACGCCCACGGATCGGCTATTCCTGCGCGCGAGTATCGGCACATCCTTCCGCGCGCCCGGCGAACTACAGTTGTTCGGCGCACTGGTCAACCCGGCCAACGCCGGCGACATCAACGGCGAGTCGATCAACGCCATCGGCATTACCTCGGGCGATTCCGGGTTGCGGGGCGAGGAGGCGACGACCTTCACGGCCGGCGTCACCTTCGACGCAACCGACAATCTTACACTGGGGCTCAACTACTGGCGCATCGAGTTCGAGAACCTGATCGTGGAGGAGGACTCCGAGCTGATCCTGCAGACAGACCTCATGGACGGCGCGGTCGGCGATCCGAGAATCGTGCTTCGCGATGGCGCGCCGACGACGATCGCGGGCGGCCTGACGGCCAATGACATTGAGAGCTTCCTTCTGAGCTTCATCACCCTGGACACGGATGGCCTTGACTTCCAGGCAGACTATGCGATTCCCACATCCGTTGGGGAGTTTGGCCTGAGTCTGCACGGAACGGCGACGCTGACCTACGATATTTCGACGGAATTCGGCTTGGTGGACGGTGTGGGAAGCCTTAATACGACCAACGCCGGAGAACCAATCCCGGAATGGCGCGCGACGCTCGTCGGCGACTGGACGCACGGCAATCACTACGGTCGCCTGGCTATTCGGCACATTCCCAAAGTCAAGGAGGACTCAACCGTCAACGTTGACACGACCGAAAAATCGTTCACCGTCATGGACCTTCTATACTCGTACGATACGTCGGCATTTTTTGGAGCCGAATCGTCCATCGGGTTCGGCGTTGGCAACGTCATGAACGAAGAGTCCCCAATTCAGGACGGCACGCTGACGACCGTGAACACGACACTGTACGATCCGCGCGGCCGTACGTGGCAACTCGGTATAAGGGTGGGGTTTTAGATAGACCACTGCAACGATGCCAAGCTGGATATTTCCGACCATCGCATTCTGCGCGATTGGGGCGGGTTGCGGGGACGGAGGCGCGGCAACGGCACCCTTGTCCGAGCCGGACGCCGTCCGGCCGAACATCCTGCTGATCGTCGCCGACGACATGGGATACACCGATCTCGGCTCTTTCGGCGGTGAGATCCGCACACCGAACCTGGATGCTTTGGCGTACGACGGTGTGCGGCTGACCAACTTCCGCGTTCATCCAAGCTGCGCGCCGACCCGCGCGGCGCTGATGTCGGGCACACAACCCCACATTGCCGGCGTAGGTACCCAGCTTGTCACGATATCCCGCTATGAGGGCGATCCTCTGGTCGAGAAGCGACGCGGCAAGCGGGGCTACGAGGGGCACCTCAGCGACCGGGTTGCATCGATACCCGAGATCCTCAGGCAAGCCGGCTATCGAACCTACATGACCGGCAAGTGGCACATCGGCAAATCGTCGACACACAGTCCGGCGGCACGCGGTTTTGATCGGTCTTTCGATCTTATGTACGGATCGGGTTCGCATTTCCCGAACGCGCCGGTTGCCTTTTATCGGGAAGATGGAGAACCCGTCGATGCTCTGCCCGACGCTTTCTACTCGACCCGATTTTATACCGACAGGTTGATCGCCTACATCGAAGAAGGCCGCGCGAGCAAGGCCCCCTGGTTCGGCTACCTGGCCTACACGAGTCCACACTGGCCGCTGCAGGTGCCCCGCGACTGGCTGGACCGGTACGAGGGCGAGTACGACGAAGGATACGACAAGGTTCGCCTTGAACGCATTGCGCGGTCCCACGCGAAGGGTGTCATATCCAATCGGGCCCGCGAGGCACCGGCGGCGCCGTTCGCTCGGCCCTGGGCAGATCTCGGCCCGGAGGAGCGCGAGCAATACGCGAGGAAGATGGAAATCTACGCCTCCATGGTCGAGAACCTCGACTTTCACGTCGGGCGCTTCCTCGACTACCTCGAGGCGACCGGACAACTGGACGATACGATCATCATTTTCATGTCCGACAACGGCGCGGAGAACTTCGACATGGACTTTGCCGAGAGAGCCCCGAGAAAGCCCGACTCCGTCAATAATGCACTCGAAAATTTCGGCAATCCCGACTCGTTCATCCTCTATGGTCCCGGCTGGGCGCAGGCGGGCATGGGTCCGTTTTCGCTCCACAAGGGGACGCTCGCGGATGGCGGCATTCGGGCAGCGGCCTTCGTCAGCCACAAGAGCATTGTCGGCAAGGGCGAAACCGAGGATGCGTTCCTGACGGTTCGCGATCTGTCGGCGACCCTACTGGACATTGCGGGAGCCGAGCACCCGGGCGGTCGCGACATGGCGTGCCCGGACGGCGAATCGTTTTTACCCTTGCTGACAGATACAGGGTCCACTATGTTCCGCGACGACAAGCTTTTTTTCTGGGAGCATGACGGACAGGTCGCGCTGTTCCGCGGCGTCTGGAAATACCGCCGCCTGAAGTCGCCGCACGGTCCATCCGGGGCACCCACGGGCTGGCAGTTGTTTAATCTGGTCGAGGATCCGGGCGAAACGACGGATGTCGGCGCCGAGCATCCGGCGCTCGTTGCCGAATTCAGCGACGCATGGGCGGATCTCGCATCGTCCGGCGAGATGATTGTTTATCCAGGTTAGCGGCCGCCGGAACTTGGTCGGCGACCGACAAACCCACTTGATGCCCGGCCGCGGCTCCATCCGCACTCTCCCGTAGCAACGAGATAAACAAACGAACGGCCGGTGACATTGTGGTGCGACGCCGCGTGACAATGTGGGATACGAGCCTCAGTCGCTCCATATCCCGGCGCGAGACAAAGTCGGGCTCGAGCGCCACATAGGTGCCGAGCTCGGAATCGTTCTGTCGCGAAATCAGGGCGAGATCACTCTTGCGAACGATTCCGCGAGCCGCGTTGTAGAGACTGGTTTCCACGACCTGGCCCTCGATTTCTATCTCGTGACGCTGAATGAACTCGTCGAACGCTTCGCGGTGAGCCGTACCCTTTGGTGGCAATACCCATCCGAGAGACGAAAGTTCCGATTTCGTGATCTTGCTCTTGCGCGCCAGCGGGTGTCCCCCGCGCACGACGAAACGCAATGTCATCTCGAGAAATGGCTCAGCGACAAGGTCTACATCCTTTTCCGACAATGAGGTGGGACCGACGATCAGGTCGAGTTCACCCGACCGCAGCGCAACCTCCTGGGCTTCGTAGTCGGCCTCGTTTGTCGAGATCGAGATGCCCGGATGGCCGGTCGCAAGCCCAACGATCGCATTCGGCAATATTTCCTTGCGAACAAAGGGCAGGCTTCCGATCCGGACATGGCCGACGATTATTTCGCCCAAGCTCCGAATCTCGTCAAAACCGTGACCGATCTCGGCGAATGCGAGCTTGGCGGCGCGCGCGATTTCGACGGCCACGAGGGTGGGCATCAGCCGACCGGTCGCCGCGCGCTCGAACAGCGGGGTTTTCAGTTGCGTTTCGAGCTCCCGGGTGGCTCTTTGAACTGTTGCGGGGCTCAATTCCAGAACCTCGGCGGCTTTTTTTATGTCCCGGTGATTGAAAACACATATGAAACTCGCCAGCGTCTGCTTCCGTACACCCAGGTTGAACAACGGCAGTGTGGCCACATCCACGGGAAAACCCACATGCTGCCGATAAAACCGCGCCGAGCGCCTGAGTTCCAAATGCGCGTTGGAGATCCGGCTTGCGAGCAATTCGCCTTCCGCGGTGGGCCACATGCCGGTATTCGAACGGTCGAAAAGCGATACACCGATCGAATTTTCGACCTTGTGAATCGCCTTCGTAACGGCCGTCTGCGATCGCGCAATTTCCTGGGCGGCCCGGGACACACCGCCCAACTCCGCCACCTTCATCACGCAACGAAGGTTCTTCAGGGTAATTGACGGCGCGGCCAGCAGTCTCCGCAGAGCTCTATCCATGTTGCCCAGCTTACGTGAAACCCGATCAACATGCCGAGAATGCAACGCAACCTGAATACCGTATCATCGAACGCGAGGGGTCTCTGTTCGATGTTGGTGTCCGCTCCATTGAGAATTACCCGGTATTGCGCAAGCCGCTGGCGATGCCCGCCATGGTGGCTTTAAGAGCCTGCTCGACCGCATCGGGGCGCATGCTCTTGTCACGCCAGCGCGCCAGCAGTTCCGCCTGCAGCAAATGTAGCGGATCCAGGTAGGTATTGCGCACATGCAGCGATTCCGCGAGTTCGGGATCGTTGGCCAAAAGCTGCGGTTGCCCGGTCAAACTCAGCAAATTGCCGGAGAGACCAAGCAGTTCCTCACAGAGGGCATCGACAGTACGCCGCTCCTCTTGACTCGTCAGGCGTTGGGCATAGTAGCGCGCGAGTCCCACATCGGCCTTGGCCAAGACCATCTCGAGCATCTCGGTCTGCATTCGATAGAACGGCCAGGTCAGCATTTCCCTGAGCTGAGCGGATTGTGTGCCCATGGCCTCACGCAGCGCGGTATTGGTGCCAAGCCATGCCGGAATCATCAGGCGCACCTGGGTCCACGCGAATACCCACGGAATAGCCCTTAGGCTCTGTATATCCGCTTTCGGCCGACGTCGCGCGGGGCGGCTACCCAGCGCCAAGATACCCAATTCCCGCAACGGCGTCAGGTTGCGCAGCAGCACCGCAAACCGGTCGTCATCGCGCACCACCGCCCGATAGGACGCGGCCGCCGTTTTGGACATGGCGGTGAGGCGATCGCGCCAGTCCTGGCAAGGGGCGGGAGGCGGCTCCAATGTCGCGGTAAGCGTCGCGCTCATATAGCGGCGAAAATTCTGTCGCGCAAGTTTGGGAATACCCAGTTTCCATCGAATCATCTCCCCCTGCTCGGTGATACGGAGCGCTCCGGCAACCGAACCCGGCGGCTGGGAGAGAATGGCCTCCTGGGCCGGCCCTCCGCCACGTCCCACCGCGCCCCCGCGGCCATGGAACAGCACAAGACGCACCCCATGCCTGGCGGCGACCGCCACCAGGCGTTCCTGGGCCCGATACTGCGCCCAGGCAGCGGCAAATTGGCCCGCATCCTTGGCCGAATCCGAATAGCCGATCATGACCTGCTGATAGTCGCCGACATACCCGCGGTACCAGGGGATCGATAACAAGGCGTCAATGCTGTCCGCGGCACCTTCAAGATCGGCAAGGGTCTCGAACAATGGAACCACGGGCAGATTGCGCTTCAGGCCGCATTCGCGCAGCAAAAGAATAACCGCCAGGACGTCACTGGGGGCCGTGGCCATGGATATGACATACTGAGCGATACCGGCACCGTTGCCTCGCGCTATCATTCGACATGTTTCCAGCACTTCCGCACCATCGGCGCCCACGGGCCAGCGGGTCGGAAACAGGGGGCGGCGATTCTCAAGTTCCGAAAGCAGGAAACGCCGACGTTCGGTCTCCCGCCAATCGCCATAGCTAGCGCCGTCCCGATAGATGTTGAGGTAACGGGTCAAATCATCCAACACTTGGATATGTCGGTCGGCATCCTGACGCACGTCAAGGCGCACGAGGTGCACGCCGAAAGCACGCACGCGGCGCAGCGTGTCGAGCAGCGGACCATCGGCAATCGTTTGCATACCACAGGACACCAACGAGCGATAACACATGGCCAGAGGGGCGAACAAATCCTCGCTTTCGAGATACAGCGATGCGCCGTCGGCGTGGGTTTCCGCCAGCCGACCGGCGGCCCATTCCCGGGTGCGCAGCAACCGGTCGCGTACTTTTTTGAGCAGCGCTCGATAGGGCTCCCCCACCTGGCCGACCACACGCTCAAGCTCCGCCGAGCAACGACGCATGGAAAGCGAGGCATGCAAGGCGCCCAGATCCCGCAAAAAGAGATCCGCCGCCATCCAGCGCCCCAGCACGATCACTTCACCGGTGACTGTTGCCGTGACGTTGGGGTTGCCGTCGCGGTCGCCGCCCATCCAGGTTGCAAAGCGCAGTGGCGCCGCGTCTATGGGCAGAGGATTGAGGCCGCGGTCGGTCAACGCGCTATCCACCTCGCGCAGAAAATCCGGCAGCGCGTGCCACAGAGAGGTCTCCACCACCGCGAATCCCCAGCGAGCCTCATCCTGGGGACTTGGGCGCGTTTGACGGATTTCATCCGTGTGCCAGGCTTCGGCGATCAGACGGAAAAGAGCCTCCTCATTGCGACGACATTTCCCTTCCCGGTCACGGGCAGCCAGTAGCTCAGCGATCGCGTCGTACTTCTGAATCATCGTCCGGCGGAGCACCTCTGTGGGGTGGGCCGTCAGCACCAGTTCGATGTCGAGGTTCGCCAGCGTTTCTTCAAGCCCGGGATGATCCGGCAGCGTTAGTTCCACCGCGCGGTCCCTCTCCGGGCGGGTCAAATGGTGCTGCTCCGCGATGTTGGCAAGATTGAGAAACTGGTTGAAGGCTCTGGCGACATCCACGATGTCATCGGCTTGCAGATCCGCTAGAAACCGGCTGAGGCGCTGCCAGTCGGACTCCTCCTCATTGCGGGCGGCTTTCGCCAGAGCACGGATTTCCTCGATTTTTTGCAGAAAGGACTCACCGCGGTCCTCGGCAATGACCCTGCCGAGGATTTTGCCAAGCCACCGCACATCGTCGCGCAACGGGGCTTCGAGATGACTTAGGCTAGGTAACGCGCTCACAGCGATATTTGGCAAGCGTATAGTGCTCCACGTCAAGCCTGTTTTGTCACGACACTAAGGAACCTCTGATTAATCCTGTAGTCGCGGCATCCGCGAAAGCAATCTGCCAGAGTACCTGGAGCTTGGCCGTGTCGCCTGTGTTGGAGGGAGTTGGCTGACACCGAGTACCGACATTGAAAAAGACCGCTGGGATGACAATGAAGCGCACTGTGCATCTTTGCGGCGCCTGCTGGCTCGAGAATAAATAAATTACGCCATCAGGTTGAGCACATCGCAGACTCGATTCGAGTAGCCCCACTCGTTGTCATACCAACTCAGCGACTTGATATATCGTCCACCGCCCACCTGCGTAAACGAAGCGTCAAAAATACAAGAATGTGGATTGCCGATGATGTCCGACGAGACGACCGGCGCATCGGTGTATTCAAGCACACCTGAATAGTTGTCTGTCGAAGCCGCTTGCAGCACCGCCCGATTTACGTCTTCGCGCGTGACGTCGGTCTCGAGCTCGGCAAAAAGATCGACTACAGATCCATCGGGAACCGGCACCCGCGACGCAATGCCATCGAGCCGGCCGCGCAATTCGGGCATAACCTCGCCAACTGCCCTGGCGGCACCCGTCGATGTGGGAATGATGTTTTCCGCGGCGGCACGGCTACGCCGCCAGTCGCTATGGGGCACATCGGCCAGACTCTGATCGTTGGTGTAGGCGTGAACCGTATTAATGACGCCTTCTCTGATACCAAACGCCTCGTGCAGAACCTTGGCCAGGGGCGCAAGACAATTCGTGGTGCAGCTTGCGTTGGAAACAATGCGGTGACCTTTGTTCAGGCCATCATGATTGACCCCCAGAACCACAGTGAAATCGATTTGATCTTTCGCGGGCACCGTCAACAACACTCGATTTGCGCCGGCTTTCAAATGTCCGGTCAACTGTTGCCGGGATCTCAGTGCCCCAGTGGATTCGACCACCACATCGACCCCCAATTCTTTCCAAGGTAATTGTGAGGGATCTTTCTGCTGGAGCATTTGCGCACGTGTATTTGCCGTTATCAAACAGCCGTTCGCGATATCCACATCACCGTCGAACCGCCCCATCACCGTATCGAAGGTGAGGAGGTAGCGCAGCGCGTCGGGCTCAAACAGATCGTTGATAGCGACCACTTCGATGTCGCTGCTGGTTTCGGCAATACGGAAAACCGCCCGTCCAATGCGTCCAAAGCCATTGATAGCGATTCTCATGAGGATGCCCCCGCCGGAGAAGTTGATTGATTCGATGCAAGGTCGTGGTATAACGAGGCAACATCGAGCATACGATGCGCATGGCCCAAGGTTTCGTGCCACGCCAGAATCTTGACCAGCCTCGCGCCAGGACGTGTCGTTCCGCGCAAGTCCACCAGCAGCGAACGGGGGTTGCCCTTTACATCCGACGAAACCACCGGTTCATTGGTGGTCTCAATCAAGTGGGGCATGTTCTTTTCCGCTTCTATAAAGAGCTCTCGTATGACACCGACATCCTCCACCGGTTCGACCATCGAAACATTTATGTCGAGCATGGAACCAATCTGTACAGGCACATTCAGCGCGTAACCAGTGAGACGCCCCTCAATCTCAGGCAGGCAACGTTGCACCCAGGCCAATGCCGGCGTGTCGTTTGGAATGATGTTGGTCGCTCCCGACCGGCTGCGGCGATAATCCTGACCGGCATCGTCCTGTAGCTTCTGATCACTTGTGTATGCGTGCACCGAAGTTATCGATGCGTGCTCAACCCGAAAGGCACCCAAAATCGTTTGCAACGCAAGGGCGGCGGCGGTGGTGGAGCTTGAGCCCGCGGATACCACCCTATCGCCCACGGCGGCAGTGTCCTCATTGATGCCACTGAGAATCACGCGGTCGATTTCCCCCGCGGGCAACGCCGACAAAAGGACGCGTTTCGCGCCATTATCCACATGGGGTTGAACTTGATCGGCTGTGTAGTGATGGCCGCTGGTGTCTATCACTATATCGATATCGAATGCATCCCATGGGATTTCCTCGGTGTGTTCGGCCGTGATCAGGCGCGATTCCATCCCGCCACAGACAAGATAGTTTGAATTCAGCCTGGTCTCCGCCTGCTCCGCCAGAGAATTCTGCAACAGGTGGCAAAGCACCTCGGGCTGGCCGCTTTCCGCTACCGCGGCAACTTCATAGCGACAGTCCCCCAATGCCAACTCATAGAGTTGACGACCCAAGCGCCCCAAACCCAATAAACCAATACGCATGCCAGCCATCGCGCCGCCTTAGACCCCACTACCAACGCGCATTGGGATGGGTACGCGGCAGGTGCTGCATCTCCGCCAACATGAGGCCGAGATGCTCCGTATGCTTCCTCTCTCGGCCACCCGTGGTGCGTCGCTTGCTTGAGGGCACCACGAGGGTGGCGGCGCTCAGCGTCTCGGCAACCTTGGCCGACCAGGGTTTCCGCAGGCTTGCCCGGTCGGGCAGCACACCGGCCGCAATGAGGCTCGCCTCTTCCGAGCCGACAAGAAACAACTCGGGTTGATACCCCCAAACATCCTCCAACGCGGACTGTATGCGCCCGCGGCTCTCCCGGGTGCCGTCGCCAAGGCGCTTTAGCCACTCGCCGGAATGGCGCCGGTGGTAGACCGCCTCCTTATGGGATTTGCCGGCCAATTCGGCGAGCCTGTCGTCGGCGCTCTTGGCAAGCTCCACGAAATAAAGCTCTTCGAACAGATCCACCAGGAACTGGCGGGCGTAGGCCGCGGCGAAATCGTCGCCGGGCAATTCGTAGATCAGGAGATTGCGGTATTCGCGGGCATCGCGCCAATAAGCGTATTCGTCTTCGTTGCGCCCGCCCAGGGATTCCGCGTATTCGTACAGCGCCCTGGCTCGGCCAAGCATATCCAAGGCGGTATTGGTCATGGCCAAATCCTCCTCGAGAAACGGCGCCTTGCCACACCATTCCGAGAGACGATGCCCCAGCACCAGGGCATCGTCGGCGAGCCCCACCACCCCATTCAGCAAGCTCACGGATTGATCCAATTGCAGCAACCGGCTGCCCGCAGCATAGGTTCCATTGCACGCGAACAACGGTGCATCCCGGCTGCCCGCGCTACCCGTCGCTCAAATATTCCGGATATCCTCACGCTGCCGGTCGGGGCGCATTGCGTACCGTCGGCGGGTAGCGGGAATATCCAATGGCGCCGGTTCACAGGTTCTTAACCCCCTCCGGCAGTCTGTACCATGTTGCCTGCCGGTAGGGCTTGTCGTCGGCGGGGTCGAAGAAGGACGGCGCGTCCTCTTCCTGGGAGGCGACGATGTCGGCGGAACGCACCACCCAAAGGCTCACCCCCTCGCGGCGGCGGGTATAGATTTCGCGAGCGTATTGCAGCGCCATCTCCGCATCCTGGGCGCGCAGGCTGCCCGCATGTCGGTGCTCCAAACCACGCCGGGCGCGCACGAAAACCTCGTACAGCGGCATGGCCTCAGCCATGTTCGTGATCGGTCCCAATGTCGGAGCGCTGTTTTTCCGCGTAGGCCGCCACCGCCTCCCGCACCCAGGCACCCTCTTCGTGAACGCGCCGATGCATCGCCAATCGCTCTCGATTGCATGGGCCATCGCCAGCGACGACGCGGTTGAACTCCTCCCAATCAATGGGGCCGGTGCGGTAGTGGCCCGCCTCCTCGTCCCACACGAGGTCCGGGTCGGGAATATCGAGGCCGAGAATGTTCGCCTGCTCCACCGCCTGGTCGATAAATTTCTGTCGCAGGTCGTCGTTGGAGTAGCGCTTGATCTTCCACGCCATGGATCGGGCGGAGTGGACGGAATCCGTATCCGGCGGCCCGAACATTTGGATGCTCGGCCACCACCAGCGATTCAGCGCATCCTGGGCCATGGCTTTCTGTTCGGGCGTCCCCGTCGCCAGGGTATGCATGATGTCAAAGCCCTGGCGCTGATGAAAACTCTCCTCCTTGCAGATGCGCACCATGGCCCGGGCATAGGGACCGTAGGAGCAACGCTGCAACGGGATCTGATTGATGATCGCGGCGCTGTCCACAAGCCAGCCAATGGCGCCGACATCCGCCCAGGTCAGCGCCGGATAATTGAAAATGGAGGAGTATTTCGCCCGTTCCTCGTGCAGCGCCGCAATCATCTCCCGTCGGCTTGCCCCCAAGGTCTCGGCGGCACTGTAGAGATAAAGCCCGTGTCCACCCTCGTCCTGCACCTTGGAGAGCAGGATGGCCTTGCGCTTGAGCGACGGGGCACGGGTGATCCAAGAGCCCTCCGGCTGCATGCCGACCACCTCGGAATGGGCATGCTGGGATATCTGGCGGATCAGCGTTTGGCGATACGCCTCCGGCATCCAATCCTTCGGCTCAATGCGCTCATCGTCGTCAATGCGGGCCTGAAAGCGCGCTTCAAGTTCCATGGCTTCAGACACATCCGCACCCCTGCCGCGGGACAAATGCCAGTCTAAATGCGGACATGAGAAAAGTAGCCTAAATCGACAGGCTTGGTTGCGTCCATATTCGTGCTCATATCCTAATCAAATCTCGATATCGACGCCATTTCCCGCCTCGGCGGGAGATTTCCCTTGGCAAGCCTCTCGGACGCAGTAAAGCGTATGCCAAGCGATACGGTATTGTACATCTAAGGAACCTCTGATTAATCCTGTAGAAGCGGTATCCGATTTAATAAAATCAATAGCTTAAGAGTAGATCAATGCTACTCTATCGAATTGATCAGAGTTTCCCCAATACTCTGAGAGTTGCAGCGCACACATGGCGCCGGCTGGGGTTAAGGTCGCCCAACCGGTATCATACCGCCTGAATGCGACTTTGGGGAAGTGTAATGAATTTAACAAACAAGCGCGTCCTGATAACCGGCGCGGCGGGTGTATTGGGCCAGGCCCTGGCGGCAAAATCGGTCGGCCTAGGTGCCGCGGTGGTGTTGCTCGATGTCGTCGCCGACTTTTCCTCCACGCTTGGGGAGACCCATTGCGTTGACCTGACCGACAGTGGCGCCGTGCGGGATTGCATGGCGGCGGTCGGCGATTTCGACGCGGTCTGCAACATCGCCGGCGGCTTCGACATGGGACCGCTGGTGCACGAGATCGATGATGGGCATTGGGACGCGATGTTCGACATCAACGTCAACACCCTCAGGAACATGTTGCGGGCAACGCTGCCGAGGCTGGTTGAGCGCGGCCGCGGCAGTGTCGTGAATGTGGGTGCGCTGGGCGCCCTGTCCGGCCAAGCGGCGATGGGCGCCTACACGGCCGCCAAGTCGGTGGTCATGCGTTTGACGGAAGCGGCTTCCCAGGAGGTGCGGTGCAAGGGCGTAAACGTCAATGCCGTGTTGCCGAGCCTGATCGACACGCCCCGCAACCGGGAGGACATGCCGAATGCCAATCACGCGAACTGGGTGTCGCCGGATAATTTGGCCAATGTGATTTGTTTTCTCGCCTCCGACGCGGCGGTGGATGTGCACGGCGCGCTGGTGCCGGTGAGCGGCCGGGTGTGTTGAACGCATCCCAAATCGCCCGGGCCGCCCGCGCACTCTATGACGCGGAACTTGAACGGCGGCAGATTCGCCCCGTTTCGCTGGACTTTCCCGACATGGAAGTCGCCGACTCCTACGCGATACAGGACGCCTGGATCGCCATGAAGCTCGCGGCGGGCCGCACTGTAAGGGGCCGCAAAATTGGCTTGACCGCCCGTGTCATGCAACAGGCCATGCACATCGACGAACCCGATTACGGCACCCTGCTCGACGACATGTTCTACGACGATGGCGCGGAGATTGAGGCGGCGCAATTCACCGACCCGCGGGTGGAGGTTGAATTGGCGTTTGTCCTCAAGCGTTCGCTCACCGACGCCGCCACCCTGTTCGATGTGCTTGACGCAACGGATTATGTTGTGCCGGCCATCGAGATCATTGCGGCCCGAAGCTTCCGGGTCGATCCGGACACCGGCCGCCCGCGGGTCGTGCTCGATACCATCGCCGACAATGCCGCAAGCGCCGGCGTCGTGACCGGAGGTCGGCGGGCCCGGCCGGCGGATGTCGATTTACGCTGGGTGGGCGCACTGCTCTATAAAAACGGTGCGATTGAGGAAAGCGGCGTGGCGGCCGCGGTGCTCGGGCACCCGGCGCGGGGCATTGTTTGGCTCGCCCGGAAATTCGCGGCCCACGGTATTGCGCTGGAGCCCGGCCAAATTATCCTGGGCGGTTCCTTTACCCGTCCGGTTCCCGTGCGGGCCGGCGACAGGTTCAATGCGGACTATGGAGAACTCGGCAGCGTTTCCTGCCAATTCGTTTAGGCGGGCGGAGCTACTGGCGCTCCCGGTCCGCCAGATACTTTTCCGCGTCTAACGCGGCCATGCAGCCGAACCCCGCCGAGGTGATTGCCTGGCGGTAGACATGGTCGGCCACATCCCCCGCCGCGAACACGCCCGGCACACTGGTCGCCGTGGCGTTGCCGTCGGCGCCGCTCAGAACTTTGATATAGCCGTCCGCCATGTCGAGTTGACCGTCGAAGATGCCGGTATTGGGCGTATGGCCAATGGCGATGAAGACGCCCGCCAAGTCGATCGACCGCGCGCCGGCATTTTTTGTGGACACAATGCGCATGCCGGTGACGCCGGTCTCGTCGCCGAGCACCTCGTCTAGCCTGTGGTCCCAGATGGGCTCGATGTTGTCCCTGGCGAACAGGCGATCCTGCAGAATCTTTTCGGCGCGCATTGCGTCGCGCCGGTGCACCAAGTGGACCCTGGTGGCGATGTTGGAGAGATAAAGCGCCTCTTCGGCGGCGGTATTGCCCCCGCCAATCACCGCGACCTCGCGCCCCCGATAGAAGAACCCGTCGCAGGTTGCGCAGGCGCTGACGCCACGGCCGAGAAAGCGCTCCTCCGAAGGCAGCCCCAGGTATTTGGCGGATGCGCCGGTGGCGATAATGAGCGCATCGCAGGTGTGGATGGCGCTGTCGCCTTCCAGCCGAAAAGGCCGGACACCGAGATCGGCGGTGTGCACCTGGTCGTTGACGATGGTTGTGTCGAAGCGCTCCACATGCTCCGCCATCCGCGTCATTAATTCGGGCCCCTGAAGCCGGGGGTGTCCGCCCGGCCAATTTTCAACATCCGTCGTGGTCGTGAGCTGGCCGCCGACTTCCACACCGGTAATCAGGACGGGTTTGAGATTTGCCCGGGCCGCGTACAAAACGGCGGTGTAGCCGGCCGGCCCAGAGCCGAGAACGATCAATGGATGATGTTGAGTCATGAATTTCCCAGTGCTCTATCCAACTGATGGGGAATTATATCGATGGGTTGATAGTTGCGGTTTTACTAGACGGGGTTCTGTGATAACTTGGCTCTTTTGCGGAGCCTCCGTGTTCCCGCGGCTCCGGGTCGGGTGGAGAGTTAAACCCAACCGGGGCGCTTGCGCCATTCCAGCAATTCAAATGGGAACTGATATACATGAGTTGGCATGCCAACTATATATTGATGCTTTAGAGGTAGGAAACTACCACATGTTGGGTTCTATCAACTCATCGACATAATTCCCATGCGAACCGATGGGATCAACACGGAGATTGACCAAGTTGTCCACATTAGGGGAAATCATGCACACACAAAAACCATCGGTTCATATGCCCGGGAACCGGCGAGTCCTCCCGGATCGATTATTTGGGACTTATAAGGGAAAGATGAAAGAAACCGACAGGTGGTGGTTTTCAGCCGCTAAATCCTCAACATATAGTGGTAAGTCAACCTACGTCTATAAGTCCCGGTTATTTGGATTATCGTTGCCGGGCATGCTCCTTCTGGGCCTGCTGCCGCTCGCCCCGCCCCCCGCCCTGGGCCAGCCGCAACTTGAGGAGGTGCTGGTCACCGCCACGCGCCGCGGGGAGACGGATATCCAGATTACGCCCATCTCCGTCACCGCCCTGGACGACGACGCCCTCGACAAGATGCTGATGCGCGACATCGGCGATATGACGGCGGCGGTGCCCAATCTCGTCACCGGCAACGCCCCGGCCTTCAACTCCTTCAACCCGAGCCTGCGCGGGG
Organism: Pseudomonadales bacterium; assembly: GCA_965116165.1. Lineage (GTDB taxonomy): Bacteria > Pseudomonadota > Gammaproteobacteria > Pseudomonadales > Azotimanducaceae > Azophilus. The sequence goes on from OZ220484.1 coordinate 1,002,467, forward strand.
TCGGCAAGGACGGCATCATCCTCTACGTGGAATCCCCGGTCGGCGTTTCCGTCGATGATTTCGTGCTGCTGTCCACCCAAACCCAAATGCTGGAACCCTTCGACATCGCCTCCATCGAAGTGTTGCGCGGTCCGCAGGGAACCCTATTCGGCAAGAACACCACCGCCGGCGTCATCAACGTAAAAACCAAGCAGCCGGAGCTCAACCAAACGAGCCTGGAGGTTTCGACATCCTATGCGGAGTTCGATAGCTGGGACGCCAAGTTCGCGCTGAACCTCGGCAACGAGACGTTGGCCATGCGCGCCACCGGCATCTATCAATACAGCGATGGCTATTATAAAAACGGTTCCCTGGCGACCAGTTTCGACCCGGCCGTCCTGTTCGGCACGGGCGAGTCCGTGCCGCAGGTCTTTGAGGGCGATGGCCGCAGCCTCGGCGGCGACGATGTCTTCTCCGGCCGCCTGAAGCTGCTGTGGGCACCAAACGACAGCATCGAGGCGCGGCTCACCTACGAGATAATTCGCGACAATATGGACTCGCCGCCGATTGTGGCCGAAAACGCCCCAAGTTCGGTTTTCACCTCATTTCTCGGCTTTTCGGGCAGTTTCGACGGTGACCCCATCGATCACGCCGGCATCTCCGACCGCAGCGATTTCTTCAAAATATCCGACGGCCATCAAGTCGACGTGGACGGTTTCTACGGCCACCTGGACTGGGATCTAAACGAGCAGTTCACCCTGCACTCGGTCACGGGCTATCGCGAACAACAGTCCCGTTTGCCCAGCACCTATGTTGGCCACACCCGCGCCTCGCTGTTCGATGCCACCCGGGACGACGACCGGGAAACCTTCCAGCAGGAAATCCGCGTCGATTCCAGCTTCAACGGCCCGTTCAACCTGGTCGCCGGGGGTTTTTATCAGGATGACGACACCAAGTTCTGCGTTACCCAAATTCTCGGCCTGGTGGATTTCTTCGGGCCCACGGCGACGCCGCTAAACGACCAATTGACCGCCCAGGGCTACCCGGCGTTGGCTTCCGGCACCTACAACGACAACGCCTCGGTGCTTTGCAACCGACAGCAAGCCGAGGCATTGGCCGGCTTTGCCGACGGCACCTTTCAGGTAACGGAGAAGCTTGAAATCGGGGCGGGCGTGCGCATCACCTACGAGAAGAAGGAGTGGACCGGGCGACCACAGATTCTCTATCAGTACCTGGACGGCACCGACACCGCCAACGAGGGGTTGTTCGCCTCCCTGGACGAACCGCTGGACGCGGCGGATTTCGAGCGCTTCCCCATCAATGTCGCCCACGAAGAGGAGTCCTGGACCGAGCCGAGCTTTCGGGCAACCATCGGCTATCTTGTGACAGACAACGCCTTTGCCTGGGCAACCTATTCGCGCAGCGTCAAATCCGGGGCCTTCAACGATCAAACCGGCACCTTCACGGCCGGCCTGCCGTTCCCGTTCGGCAACCCGCTGCAACTGCGTCCCATCGATCCGGAATTCGCCGACAGTATCGAAATCGGGCTGAAAACCGACCTTTTCAACAATCGGGTACGCATGAACCTGGTCTACTTCGACGTGCGCTACGACGATGCGCAGCGCCAACTAAACGCCACATTCGCCCTGCCCGGCGGCGGCTCGTTCCAGGAAACCCTGTTCTTCAATGCCGCCAAGCTCGATGCGCGGGGCGTCGAGTTCGAGGGAAGTTGGGTGGTCAACGAATACCTGTCGTTCAGCGGCAATTTCAGCTATCAGGATGCGGAGTTCGCCGCCTTCGAGGCCGACACCGATTTCGACGGCACCATCGACGTTGATTTCAGCGGCCGGCCCGTCAATCGCTCGCCGGAATGGACGGCCTATCTGATGGCGATCATCGAGCATCCCGCCGGTGCCGCGGGCGACCTCTCCCATACGCTGAGTTGGTCGTTTGTGGACGATTCGGTATTCACCTATTCAGACCTCGGGCCGGAATTCGACGCCACTTCGAACAGCCGCAACCTGCTGAACTGGAGTTCGACCTTCACCACCAAGAGCGGCGAGTACTACCTGCGCGTCTTTGGGCGCAACCTGACCGACGAGCGCTACCGTACCGGCAACCTGGCCGTGGCGGCGTTGTGGACGATGGCCTCCTACGGGCTGCCTCGGCAATTCGGCGTCGAGGTCGGCGCCCGGCTTGGAAACTTCTGATCGATTGCTGTCGATAGGGGCCGTAGCTTATCGATTCGACATTTGCGCGAATTGAACGGTTCGCGGATATGGGCTCGGCGGAATCCGCGGAGTCATGTTGATATAACGCCCGAATAAGGGAGCATTTGATGAAGCCGGTTTGTTTGGTTATCGGTGCCGGGGCCGGCATCGGCGGCAATGTGGGACGGCGGTTCGCCCGCGAGGGATATCACCCGGTTTTGTGTCGCCGCAGCGATCGGGACGGCTTGAACAGGCTGGTTTCAATCATTGAGAACGAAGGCAACCCCGCGTCCGGCTTCCTGCTGAACGCTGTTGAAAAAAACAGCATCGAGGAGCGCGTGACCGCTACCGAGGCCGACATCGGCCCGATTGAGGTGGCGGTTTACAACCTAGGCGCGCAGATCGGCGACAGGACGCTCGCGGACACCAGCGAAAAGGCCTTTGAACTCGGCTGGCGCATGGCCACCTTTGGCCTTTTTCGCCTGGCGCGTTGTCTTTGTCCGCTCATGGAAGAGCGCGGCGGCGGCACGATTCTGGTCACCTCCGCCACCGCTGCCATGCGCGGCAACCCGGGCCAACATTCCCATGCCGCGGCCATGGCGGGGCGACGCCTGCTTTGTCAAACACTCAATGCCGAGTTTGCGCCCAAGGGCATCCACATCGCCCACATCGTCGTCGACGGCGCCGTGGATGCGCCCGACACCCTCGGCAAGATGCTCGGGCCGGAACGATACCAGAAACTTCGGGAAACCCGGGGCCTGGAACGGGATGGCTTGTTGTTGCCCGAAAAGATCGCCGACACCTACTTCCATCTGGCCCAACAACATCGGTCGACCTGGACATTCGAACTCGACCTGCGCTCGTTCAACGACCCGCCCTGGTGGGGATCCTGAGCGAGTCGGGGCCTTGCCGCCACCGGGGGGCATCTTTGTGCATTTTGGTACACAAGCCCCTTATGATATGAATTGCAAAACGAGAGAAAATCATGACGGAAACGCATTCCTACACCCCGCCGCCGGTCTGGCAATGGAACATGGAAAGTGGCGGACGTTTCGCCAGTATCAATCGCCCGATAGCCGGCGCGACCCACGAAAAAACGCTGCCGATGGGCAAACACAATCTACAGTTGTACTCCCTGGCAACGCCCAACGGGGTGAAGGTGACCGTCCTGCTCGAAGAACTGCTCGAACTCGGCATCAAGGAAGCGGAGTACGACGCCTATCTCGTTAAAATCGGCGATGGCGAGCAGTTCGGCAGCGGCTTTGTGGCGCTGAACCCGAATTCGAAAATTCCCGCGCTCGCCGACCACAGCACCTCGCCGCCCACCCGGGTTTTCGAATCCGGTGCGATTTTGGTTTATCTAGCGGAAAAGTTCGGGGCATTCCTACCCACAGACCCAGCCACCCGCGCCGAGTGTCTATCGTGGCTGTTCTGGCAGATGGGCAGCGCACCCTACATCGGCGGCGGCTTCGGGCACTTCTATGCCTATGCACCGGAGAAAATCGAATACTGCATCGACCGCTACACCATGGAGGCGAAACGCCTGCTCGATGTGCTCAATCGACATTTGGCCGAGCACCGGTTTCTGTGCGGCGAGCAATACACGATTGCGGACATCGGCAACTATGGCTGGTACGGCGCATTGGTGTTGCACAACATCTACGAAGCCGCCGAGTTTCTTGACGCCGCCTCGTATACCCATGTGATTCGCTGGGCCCGGGAAATCGAAGCGCGGCCAGCCGTGCAGCGGGGCCGTCGGGTCAACCGTCCCTGGGGACCGGAGGAGACCCGGGTGAGCGAGCGGCACGGCCCCGAGGATTTTAAATAACCCACCCCGAGGTTAGTGTCCTGTCCGGGAAATACGCATATTATTCGACCTGTGTGTAATGGATCGTAAATAATTGCTTTTAGGGGACGCCCCCTCGCGCTCCCGGCCGGGGGCTCCGTTGTCGCCCCCTGACGTATCGCCGGATACGCCGGCGGGGCTTAAGCCGCGCATCCGGACGTGTGCGGGCGCGCTGATGCGGCGGGGTTTTCTACGCGCTCGCCACCTCCAATTCGATTAGGTCCGCGTATTTCGCCAGCGCTTCCTCCCGGCGCTTGATCAGGTGATAGTCGGGGAACAGTTCCTCGGTACCCTGATAGTGGCCGAGCACCTGACGCGCCACGGTCACCTTATGCACTTCCGTCGGCCCATCCGCGAGCGCCATGTGGAAGCTGTCGATCACGCCGGCGGCAAACGGCATTTCATTCGAGACGCCAAGCGACCCGTGCACCTGTAGGGCGCGGGCATAGACATCGTGGTAGACCTTGGGCATCTGCGCCTTGACCGCGGAAATATCGGCGCGCACCGCCTTGTAGTCTTTGACCTTGTCAATCCTCCAGGCCGTGCGCAGAACGAATAGACGGAACTGCTCAATGTCAATCCAACTGTCGGCGATCATGGCCTGCACCATCTGCTTCTTGGCCAGCACCTCACCCTGGGTTTCCCGCGAGAGGGCGCGTTCGCACATCATGTCGAAGGCGCGCTGAATCTTGCCCACGGTGCGCATGGCATGGTGGATACGGCCACCGCCGAGCCGGGTTTGGGCAACGATGAAACCCTGGCCGATTTCGCCAAGCAAATGGTCACGCGGGACGCGGACATCGTTGTAGCGGATATAGGCATGCGCGCCCTCGCCCTCGAACCCGACTCCGACATGCCTCAGCATTTCCACCCCGGGGGTTTCCACCGGCACGATGAACATCGACATGCGCTGATAGGGGGGCGCCTCCGGGTCGGTGACCGCCATGACGATAAGAAAGGAAGCGTACCGGGCATTGGACGAGAACCATTTCTCACCGTTGATTACCCATTCATCGCCGATGAGTTCCGCGCGGCACCTGAAGACCTTGGGGTCGGCGCCGCCCTGGGGTTCGGTCATGGAGTAACAGGAACAAATCCCGTTGTCGAGCAGCGGCTGCAAATAGCGGGCCTTTTGCTCCACGGTTCCGTAGTGGGCGAGTATTTCGGCGTTCCCCGAATCCGGGGCCTGGCAGCCGAAGACCACCGGAGCGCACTTGGCGCGGCCGAGAATTTCGTTCATCAGCCCGAGCTTGAGCTGGCCGTAGCCCTGCCCGCCGAGTTCCGGGCCAAGGTGGCAGGCCCACAAACCGCGTTTTTTCACTTCTTCCTGCAGGGGCGGAATGAGCTTGGCGCGCTTCGGGTCGGAAAAGTCGTTGGGGTGCCCGATCAGGAAATCGAGTGGCTCGATCTCCTCTCGAACAAAGTCGTTCATCCAGTCGAGTTCCCGCTGGAAGGCGGGGTCGGTTTCAAAATCCCAGGCCATGGGTGGCTCCCTGATCGTGCAAAATCACCATTTAACGTGTGGGTACGCGGTTTGTGAAGGGGCAATTTGCCTAGGCGGCTATTCCCGCCAAGCGTGGCAATGCCCGAAAATTAGCTTCCGACCAACGCGCAAATGATCGATTTCGCCCGGCATTATATGTCGTGACTACAGAATTAATCAGAGGTTCCTTAGAATAGCGTTTTCACTCGACGAGGCAAATCATGGGAAGACTAGAGGGTAAGGTGGCGGTGGTCACGGGCGCGGGGCGCGGTATTGGTCGGGAGATTGCGCTGATGATGGCGGATGAAGGCGCGAGCATTGTCGTCAACGACTTTGGCGGCGCGGCGGACGGGACCGGTGGCGGGCGCATCGCCGACGCGGTGGTGGCGGAAATCGAGGCGCGCGGCGGCAGGGCGGTTGCCAACGCAGAATCAGTCGCCGAAGTGGCGGGTGGTGAAGGTCTGCTGCAAACGGCGCTGGATGTGTTTGGGGCCATGGACATCCTCGTCAACAACGCCGGTATTCTGCGCGACAAATCGATATTCAATCTTGCGGAGGGCGATTGGGATGCGGTCATCGCCGTGCATCTCAAAGGCCACTATTGCTGTTCGAGACCCTTTGCAAAGTACATCCGCGAAACCGGCCGCACGGGTTGCCGAATCATCAATTTCTCAAGTGTTTCGGGATTGCTCGGCAACTTCGGGCAAACGAACTATGGCGCCGCCAAGGCGGGAATTGCCGGGTTCTCCCGGGTGCTCGCCTTGGAACTGGCCAAGTACGGATGCACCGTCAACACGATCTCGCCCGCCGCCTTGACACGCCTGACCGTGCCCCTGCGGGAAAACCGGGGCGAGGCGGTTGGGGACAACGAGATCGAACAAGGCGGTCCCCAACATGTGGCGCCCATCGTCGTCTGGCTCTGCGGCGAAGAGGCCGCGGGCATAACCGGCGAGATATTCCACACGGGCACGGGGGATATCGCCATCATGCAGCAGCCGGCGATCATCAAGCGATTTCACAAGGAAAATGGTCTCTGGACATTGGATGAACTCGACCAAAAGGCACCCGAGCTCGTCGCGGCCCGCCGCGCCAACATCGCACTTGCCGAGGAATCCGGCGGGGCCTCGTCTTTATAGCGGCTTTGCGAAAAAGAATATCCCGCATGATTGTCGCCGCTTTCGCCGCAATTTGCGGACTGACGCTTGCCGCCCCGGCATTCGCGGACGACAGCGCCGCCGAACCCGAACCCATCGAAATACAGGCGGACCACTTCGAAATGCTGATGGCCGAGCGCCGCACAACCTACACCGGCAACGTGGTGGCAACCCAAGGCCAGCGCACCATCAAGTCGCGGAAACTGGTGGTTCAATTTAACGACGACAACGACATCACCACCCTGCGCGCCGCCGGCGAACCGGCAAGACTGACCGACCGAACCGGGGATTCCGCATTCTCCGTCGCCGGCGAGGCGCTCGACTACAACTTCGATGCCGGCACAGTGCGCGCCGCGGGAGACAGTGTGCTAAGCCGCAACGGAGACACCCTCGCCGCGGAAACCATCCTCTACGACATGGATGCAAAAACCGCCCGGGCCGTCGGCACGGAAACGCGACCTGTTTTCCTGCGACTAGCGCCTATGGAGGCTGCTCGCCGGTGAGGCCTGCATGGCGGCGGAGCCGTGCATCAAACTCGCACATTCCATGCATCCGCAATGCTCGTTCCATCGCTAAACGCCTTCGTCATAGAACGCCGACATGGCAGTGGCGAACCAGACCAGTTCATCGTCGCTGAAATCTTCCCGGACCCACTCGGGAAGGCTGACACTAGGGAACTGCAAATTGGCAATCGCGCCTGCTAGCCGGGTGATCTTCTCATTAATTCGGGCTTCTAGGTCGGCCCCCGCCGCACCCTGGGACAACGCCTTGGACAGAGCGAGAAGCATTTCCAGAAAGACGAAAGACGCATTCTCTGGATTCTCGGGATCGCCAATGAACGCCCAAAAGTCCTTACCGATGCACCTATAGACGCGAATAGATTGCGTCTCACTGTCGATCAGAGCACCGGGTTTTGCTGTTCGGTCTTTTTCCTCGAAGCCGTGGTCGAGGAGTTTCACGAGAATCTGGTTTTCCTTGTTGTTGGTTGTCCGAGGCGTGCCGTTAAGTCAGGCCGAGAACGATATCTATTTCCTCAACATCCGAGAATCGCTTGGTTGATGAAGCTGCCCATGTTTTGTGGTGGTCGATGACCGCCTGCGTCATCGCCTGCACCTGGGTATCGTTGATGGTGTTCGGACCGCTCTTGATCGAAGTGAAGAATCGCTTGTTTCCGGCCACACAAGCCTTGTCAATCTCGCGCCATACGGAGGTCGTTCGGCGGCGGGCTTTTTCTTCTCGGTTGAGCCCTGCCAATGCCTCGGCCTCGGCGACCTTCTCGAGCGGATCGTCCCACTTGCTACTGTTCGTGAGCGGATAAAGTTTAAGAAACACGGCCTCAATGGATTTTCCGAACGAGGTTTCGAGCGCCATGTACAGCTTGCTATTGAACAGGAACGACCCGAAAGCGGCAGGGTCGTTAAGCTTCATGACACTTGCCGAGGTCATGAGAACATAGGGGTTGGTCCGGTAATCCGACAGACCATTACGTTTCTCGAAGGCGCGGGGCAGGTTGGTTTGGATATAGTCGGCAATCGTACTGGCCATGTGGTCCACCCGATCTTCGCTTACGCGGGCGAATAGCTCGACGAGCTCGCGGGGATCAAAGCAATAGCGGGTGGCCTTGAGAGAGTCGTAAAGGTTCCTTGCGTGATTACGGGCGACCATCAGGAACGGGCCTCCTTAACTAATTTGGTCTTTCGCCGCGTAACCGGACCGTTATAGTAGGCATCGCCATTCTCGCCCTCGTCAGACCAAACGAAGGTGCGTCCTGCCTTGAACCATTGGCGCGTGCGGACATGCGACTGGACATAAACCACACGATAGGCCTCTAACTCGTTTGAATAGGGCTCCCAGTCGCGAGCGGCGAGTTCGTCGAGGGCTGATGCGACTACCTCCCCGGCGACCTTTCCTAGGCGGACGGGGACAGCATTTCCGGCTTGAGCGTATTGCTCGGAGGTCGATCCGCAAAGCTCCCAATCGCACGGAAACTCTTGGATGAGCAGATACTCCAGTAGGCTAAGTGCTCGAACCTCGGCCGGGTGGCAAAGGGATGTCCCCGCGTGGTTGGGCATGGTGACGAGCGTGGGACAGGGCAAATCAAAACTCAGGCGGCGCCACCAGCCGGAACGCCCCCCTTTGGCGTGCCAGGCGCGACCCATGGATTCCCGTTGGGCCTCTGTGGGCAGGCTCCGCCAGTTGGAGCCGGGGGGCACCATGGAGAGAAACTCCTTCTTGCGCGGGCTAAAATCCATGATTATCGGCCCGGGATCGGTCAGGCCGCCAATCGCATCTCCTAAGGTTTGCCAAGGCTGAAGAGTCTCCTTTGTGCCGAAGAGGTCGGGCGTTGCATCCTGCCGCTCAGGCCGCCCATGCGTCGGATCGGGAAAATCGACAACAGAGCCGTACCTGTTTCCGACAAACAGTACGCGCTCTCGGAGTTGTGGCGCTCCGTAGTTCACCGCGTTTACCTCGAAGCAATCCATGTGATAGGACTGATCGAGGCCTGAGAGATCGTCAGCAAACAAACTGACCACGGAGCCGGGTTCCTCGTCCGGCTCTAGCGGCAGCCCCCCCTTTTCGGGACGATTCGCAATAGGGCGGTGTCGTAGCGCGGCCGAGAGCAATCCCCGCACATTCTCCATGAGAAAGAAACGGGGCTGCAGCCTGTCCACGAACCGGATGAACTGCCAAAGGAGTGTGCCGCGAGGATCGCTGACCGTGCGGCGACGGCCTGCCGTGCTAAAGCTCTGACAGGGCGGCCCTCCCACGAGCAAATCGACTTCACCTGGTTTGAGGCCCACGGCATCCAAAACTTCTATCGGGTCAACATCCGCTATATCCTTCTCGAACACCCTGATATCAGCTCGAAGCCGTCCGGCATCCCGGTTCGCGCGGATCGTGTCACAGAACGAAGCTTCCTTCTCCACACAGGCCAAGACGTCAAACCTTCCGGTCTTCTCAAGGCCGATGTCCAAACCCATTGCTCCGGAGAATAGTGAGATCGTTTTATATTTCTTCATTTATGCGCTGCCGGACTCAGGTTTATTGTGGGGACGAGCCAACCAAAGTGGAAGCTCGGGCTAGCCTCTGCCAGACTAACAGCCTGTTGAAAAAGGCCACCCGGGCGATAATAGCGCATCGTTTTACAAAGTGGGTCCATGAGAGGCGAAACGCCCCCCAGTGGGCGCTGTTCAGCTATGTGGACCTAGAGAGTCACGGATCCCGGAGAGCCATCCCATCAGGAAGATCCGGCGAATTGTCGACAAGGCCTTGGCCGAGCTCGAGCTGGCCTTTGAGTCGATGTACAAGCTGACGATCTCTTCCGGCTTGTACCGCTTCCTCGCCACCGCCAGTCCTCCTCATTTCCATACCCTAAAGGTGGATCAATTTGATGGTGGAAGATCAATGCCTCGTCACTTCAGACCGGAAAGTCAGCCTCCCTTTCTGGCCATTCTTCTGAGCCATTCCGACTCATCAATCGCCACGCGACTCAGCGTTGTTCCAAAGGTCTGGGCAATCCTCTGTGCGTACTCGGCCTTGAGTTCACCCCGCCACTTGTATTGATTTTCACAAGTATCCGTAAACTCGAAGTCGCCATCGGATTCCCGCTTTGCTGCGATTACGGCACCGCTGCCCGTCGATGGTTTGAATTTACGAAGAGCCCAACCGCCTGGATCACGTTCGATACCCAATCGCTCGAATGTGTCATCCAAACTTACGACGATCTGGTCCATTCCCTTCTTAGGGGCAACCAGCGGCAGGAAAAAGAACATGGTCTCCTCGTTCAACCTCACGCAATCACATCGAGGTCTCATGCAGATCAAATGCTGTTTGCCACCAGCCTCGGAAACGACGGTACCCAGCCACAATGTCGGTGGTGGCGCACCATACACCGTTCGGAAACTCATGATCCAAGCCAACCGCTTGTCAAGGTCGTCGGCATTCTGACCGGAGAAGCCTGCGGAGAGATCTTCAAAGTTGTTATTTCTCAATACACTCGCTGCAAGACCTTGGTTCGCCAACTCGATGGTCTGCTCCGGATTGAGAGTCTTTTTGCCGAACACGAAACTCGCTGTTTCATCGCCCTTGCGTCGTATCCAACTTTCAACAGCCTCCGCGCTTGCGGGAGACGCTTCCGCAACAGCGCTGTCCATGAGACCGCGAAGCTCTTCGGCTACATGGTTCACGATCTGCCGTTCCGCATCGTCCGGATTGGAAAGGCATGCCCTGTGGGCAAGGAGCGCGGGATCCAATTCGGCGCTGAATCGGTCCAAGACCTTGTGCGCTCCCTGTCTAACCGCCGTCAGCGAGGTTAGCGCAATGCTAGGAAGCAATCCGCGAGTCATCGACGCAAAATCCTCTACCAACTTCTCCGGCAGGCTTTCCTCCGAGACGCTCCTACTTTTCAAGCGTTCCGCCAGATTTACATTGGACTTGGCGTAGAGAACCACGCAGCCATGTCGATACGAGATTTCTGTCTTGGTCTCATCCACCACAGGACCAAGTCCGGTTGTCTCCAATGCATCGGAGACGGTCGTGGAAATCTCTTCCAATCGGGCCTCTCCGGTATATATGGCAACGAGTCGAAGCGCGTTCCGGTCCGCTTCTTCCGTCAGCAAATCCCGAATCAACTTCAACGTATGCTGAGGCTCGCCATCCTTCAGAAGCCAGTCGAGAACCACGATGTCGGCCTTTCTCATCGTTTTCATCGCTGAATCCGTCGGACCAACCACACCGCAGATGACACCAAGTGATGAAAACGCATCCATGATGGAACCTGCGTTCAGGGTGTGTATCGAACCGCGATCAACCACGCCCTGACCATCCCGGCTTGATGTCCGCGTACGCCGGTCCGGTGCCTCCAACCCCGCCTCTAGCTGACTACCCCCGGCCAATGGCATGTGCGCCTCGTCGTCGACCACTACCGCCGTCTGGAGAAAACTCCGCGCGAAGTCACCGCCGTCAGATCTCAATTCGTCCGCCAACGCCTTCCCCTATGGCTCCTTCGTCGGCACCACGCCGAATGTCGCGCCACTATCGCCTTCAAGCAACTGAAGATCGAAGCCGACCCGGCGCAGGGTTTGCCGCCCGATGTGCAATCCCATCCCTCGACCACCGGGCTTTCTGCTAAAGCCGAACTCGAAAATTGCCCCCCGGTCACGAACGTCGACCCCTGGTCCGCTATCGGCGACGAGCAAGGTGCCGCCACGTTCATCAAGCTCGATAGTTCGTTCTAATCGGGGGTTCTGCTGCGACAGCCAAAAGATCGCGTTGTCCACCAAATTCACAAAGACGGGATAGAAGTTCGATGGAAAGCCAATGATCTTGGCGTCGCTGAAGGCCCTTGTCGCCTTGAGCGACACGTTATGACGCGCCAAACGCGCACGGAATAGCTCTTCCAGAAAATCCCGAATCTCAGAGCCGCGGATTTCCACCGCTCTCCTGTAGAGTCGCCGCTGCAATGGCGTGAACAGCGTCAGATATCCGTCGAGGTGATCGAAGCTCGCTCGAATACTGTCGTACAACTCGCCCAGCCCCTCATTGACGTCAGCCCATGCCTTCAGTCTGCGCAAGCCGTTCCGAACCGACCGAATCGTGCCCGAGAACTCGTGGTTAATGATCTCTATCGCCATTCCCAACTGCGCTAATTGTGCGTCCGCCTCAGCCTCTTCCTCCAACAGCAGATTGCGTTGCTCAATGGCCATCAATTGTTCGGCTGTCGAGATCCCACCCGTCACGTCCACCGCCTGAAGCTGCTCCAACACCGAGCGCAACAATGCGCCCTGTTCCTCCGTAACACCCAGCACCCTGGTCTCCAGCGCATCTCTGGTTTCGACGAAAAGATCGTCTGGCATCCCAGCCAGGTCGATTCGTTGGAACTCGCTCAGCACTTCCCTCAGTTCCGACTCGACGGTTTTCAGGGAGCGGCTTGCCACCTCCCGCGCTTTTGAGGCGACCTTGTCCGCCTCCGCCCTCACCGCTCGGCCCGACTTACCCATAGTCTTGCGGGCTTTCTGCCCGATACCATCCAACACGGCTTCCGTTCTGATACGTCGATCAAGCGACAACTCCGCCTTCCTCGCCTCTTCGCCAATCAGCTCATCAATCAGGCTGCGCACCGGTTTGAACACATTCTCCTGGAGCGCGGCGAACTCCGTGTTGTACACCCCCCAGTCGCGAAGTGTGGCCTTGCTGAGCCCAATTCGCGGACGCGAAATACGGTACCGAGCCTCCAGATTTCTGATATCCGCTTGTGCTTGACGTTCGAGTTCCAAGATCTTGTGCGCTGCAAGCTGACCGTCCGATAGGCCGACCACGTTCCGTAGCTCCGTCTCCACGCGTTCCGTCAACGCCAGCGCTTTTTCCTGAGGTTCATCATTCTTGAGTTCTTCGAAAAACGAGTTCAGATGAGCTTCGAACGTTCTCTTTCTCTCCAGAACCTGTTTTTCTCGCCGTTTTCTGGCGTTATCCTCTCTCGAAAGCTCCGTCTTTCGTAGATCGAATGCTTCCGAGTGCACCCCTTCGGCACGGAAGAAATCCGCCGCCATCTGAAGAAAGAAATTTTGCAGAATCGACCTGAACTGACGATACGCCTTGTTCTCCTGGAATCCCTCACGCCCCGCCTTTTCGTGCAACTGCCGATTCCTCTCCGCATCGAGTTCCACTGCTCCGAACATTTTGCGATGCGAAAAATAATAGTAGTAAGCACTCTTTGTTCGCCTAAATTCAATGTCCAGCCAATCGTAATCCGTGTCGCCGTAAGGCAGAACCCGGATGCCGTTTCGGTAGATGTACAATCCACCCAACTGCTCGGTCTTGTTCGCCAATCTCGCATGCTCCTCATGTGGAATCGTCGAGTGTCTGCCCTCGCCTTCGAACGCAGCGAAGTCAATGGAGAACGGGCCGCAGAGCGTGGGTGCACCGCGCCCCCCACTCCAGGGAATAACGTGATCGGCTATCGTCTCGCCGTAGATTGATATCTCGCCTCGGAACTGGCCGAACTCGTCGAAGCCACCGCTCATCCGGTGGTCTGTGTTCTGAAACTCATCCGGGGTGAAAAATTCATTCTCGGCAATCAGGTCGTCGACCAACTCGTCCGTCTTGTGATCGCGAAACGAAGTATGAATCAGGGTTTGCGAATCCGGCGTCATAGTGTTGCTGAACCCGAGCAATGCCTTCTTCAAGGGCGTTGCCTTGTTCAGCGCGGCCACCTTGCTGGCTGCGGGGTCTCCGTCAATATCGTCCGCCAGCAACGGTGCAACGGGCTTGATGATGAAGTGTGTTCCGCTGCTGTTCGCGCCGACGAGTGACGGCTCTTCAAGGTAGGAGTCGATGTCCTGCGGATCAATATCGAAGCGATCCAATTCCCCCGCAAGCTTCTCCAACAATTGCCGCCCGACGTCGCGGCCGACACTTTCGGCGCTCGCACGAAATTCTTCCACCATATCAGCCACGTCCTGTGCCGAAGGCAGGGAGCCCGACATAAACGACCGCAGAGGTATTTCGATGTCTTCCAGGTCGATGCCGGGCCATTCAAATATGCCCCAGTTCAGGAACGCTGCGGTGAGGTCGGAGGCTCCGTCGTCAGTCTTCGGGCGAGTGAGAACCAGAAGCTGCGGACCGATGGTCGCAATCGCAAGCCTTCCGATCCCCTTCTCCCCGAGCATCGGCCGCGGCTCCTTATCTGGATATTGCGGTGGCCGTTGATTCGGATCGAACTTGCTTTCCGTGCCGATTGTAAGCCACCGCGTCACGAAGTCGTCGCGACTCATGCCGATTCCGTCGTCTCGCAAGACGAACAGGCCATCTGAGCGGTAGTAGTCGATCTCGACATGATCGGCATAGGCATCGTGGGCGTTCTTGAACAGTTCGCTGATCGCGGTCGGAATCCCGGCAATCTGTTGCCGACCGAGCATGTCCAGTGTGCGAGCACGCGTCTTGAACGTTGCCATCAGGACAATTTTCCCATGTCCTTCAGGTGTTCGATGAACTGATGACCGATGAGTTTCGCCAAACGGACCGGGACCGCATTTCCGATCTGTCTTGCCATCGACGCCATGCTCCCCTCGAAAGCGAAGTCCTCGGGGAATGTCTGCAAGCAGGCCGCCTCCCGAATGCTGATGGCCCTATCCTGCTCCGGGTGGCCGAAGCGTCCGTTCGAGTAGCTCGTGCACCTTGTGGTAAGCCCCGATGCGGGCGCGTCCCATGCCATCCGCCCGTAGACATCGCTATAACCTGAAAACCCCTTGTGGCAATCGAGCATCAGGTGCTGCGGCCAATCCCGATTGCCGCCGCCTTCGGGCGTTGCTTCGATACGCTCCAAGTTGCGTGCGGAAAGATTCGCCGCTCTATGGTTGGGTATCTCCCGATGCTCTTCCCCCGCCCGAATCGGCGGAAGATGGGCAATCCAGTCCCTAACCGTGGCGTATCGTTCGTTCTCTGCTCCCGGCCCGTGCGTCTCTCCCGGCAGGCGAATCGTGCCATGGCGGCTCCCCACTAGGACGAGTCGGCGGCGGCTTTGAGGTATCCCGTATTTGGCAAGCAGTATAGGTCGGTAGTCCACCTCGTAACCCGCCCTATCGAGTCGCTGAAGAAAGTCGCCGAAGGGCTGGCTGCCCGCGGACAACTTCTGTAGCCCCGGGACATTCTCCACAAACACGAGATCAGGTCGGCAACCTTCCACCAAACGAGCAAAATGGACAAGCAGCGGGACACGATCATCCCGGTTGGGTTCGGGCCTTGTCGTATTCTGTCTGGTGAAGGGCTGGCACGGCGCACAGCCGCTAAAAAGCACTGGATTCGATCGCTCGGCATCCATCCGGGATCGGATTACCTCGACGCACACCCCGCGGATATCCGCAAGCTCGAAATGAGTATCGGGGAAGTTGGTCCCGAAGCTTGCCCGGGCGTCCCTATCGTGGTCCAGTGCGAACACGACCTTCATTCCGGCGGCCTGGAAGCCGCAGCTCGCGCCGCCACATCCGGCAAAGAAGTCGTATACCTCGACAGTCGCCGGGTCACTGCGATGGGTCATGTTCGCGCGCCGGTGTGGGGCATCAAAGCGCATAGCCGTTTTCCATACACGGCCCGATCTTGGCGAACAGGATATGGCTCGGTCCCGCAGAAGTCGAGGCAAGCCCCAAAGCGGTTCCGCCGACGCTCTCCGAGACCGAGCGGGACGAGCTTGCCGCCGCGCGCACCGTAATGCCTCCCTATCTTCTACATTCCCTCTGGTGTAAACCAAATGGGCGAAGACCACGCCAGTTCCTCGATGACCTTTGGCGCGTCATTGCCGCAGCGCGCGGGACGGGCGTCGCCAGCGGCTGCGCACTGAATATTGCTCCAACGACGTGTTGGAACCTGCACCACTCGCAGGTAATAGAACGTCGGGTCCGCATCATCAAACAGCGCATCCCGATGGACGGCGCAGAGTTCACCGTAGCCATCAGTTGATGCGGCGGTCGGTGTCGGTAGATCCGTCACATCGTAGCGCGCGTCACCATTTTGATCGATCCAGCCTTTGACTATCTGCAACTTTTGCAGCGGCGCCCCGGATCCGCTTGGGTCACGCGCCGCATACGCCAGAAAAGTGGCCTGCTTTCCCGAGCCGCCCGCCGGCAGGTCGCCGCCCATGGGTACACCCCGCTGGTAGCCAATCTTGACCCAGTCGGGTGCCTCGCATACCGCACTGTCAAAATCCCAGCCGCCAAAAAAGCGTAGCAGAATTCTTGGCCCCGATGTGCCGAATGTCTCGCGGCGCCGGAGTGCATCGAAAATGGCATCTCGAGAATTCTCGAGCGCCCACACGCCCGCCAGCCCACCTGGGTTTCCATTCAAATTACTGGGCAAATATCCCGATCCCAGGCGCTCGTGCAGGGTTATTTCGTAGACGATGTGCCCCGTCCAGCCAGCTTCATCGGTTGCCCCCGCAGTGCCGACGTGTGTATCCGTACCTGCGATGACGCCCATCTTCAGCGGGTTGACACCGAGGCGCCGCTGTTCCTTCAGACCCAATAGCGACGCGCCGCGGAAAAAATCGTTATACGCAACACAGCCTCCGTTAAACAGACCCAGAAACCCCGGTTCGCCCTCACAGTCAATGACCTCGGCGAAGATGTTTTTATACGATGAATAGGTGCCAATGCGCCGGATCTGTTCGAAATTGCACAACTCATCCGGCTCGCCAAGAATGCCGGATAGCCCGTTCATACACTCGGAGTTCCCCTTGTGCTGAAAGATCTCCATCAATGGTTCAGTTACCTGGCGCAACTGCGCACGCTCTCGCTGAATATCCCAGGTATCGCCGATTACCCCGGCAAGCAAGGTCCCATTACTCAGGTTCGAGTTGTGCGGTATCGAAATTGCTTCGCATCCATCCTCATCCGGATCGCATTGAGCCCGCAGTTGTTCCCATAGCAGATGCTCTCGCGGGGCCTCGACATAAGAGATAGGTCTTGGGGGCACCCGGTGGTTGCGAAAGATGATATTACGATGCTGATTCCTGTATTTTGGCAAGCCGCTGTATTCATAGCCGATGAATGTCGTGAACTCACAATTTTCGCTGCGATCATAGGCCTCCGCCGCTGCCTTTTGTGTCAGGCCCCATAATGTCGAGATGCTCTCTTCGCATCGCCCGCCGTCGTCACCGCAGATTTCCGTATTGCGCCTGGGCGTGGGCAGTACGATAGTGGGCGCCATCGGCACATACGACTCCGGCCCCGGGATCCGCAATTCCCGACACAGCTCGGTATCGTAGCCTGGGTTCTCTGGATACAGGCATTGGGCCATTTCGCCAAAGTATTCAGCGTGGTCCGTAATCGCCACGAAATCCAATGGTTGATTAATCGATACTTCGGCAAACGGCCGACCGTCCGCATCGTACGGCGGCAGGTCAATCGGTATTCCGCGCGCGAAATCGTAGGCTTCTTTCGGCGTGGTGCGGGTACCGTTGCCATACGCATCGAACGAGTAGGCTGTATGAACGTGCAGATCGCCAAAGTAGGCGTTGCGCAGCGGATTCCGATCCCGGCACGGGTCTCGCTCTTCGGTATAGACGATCTCGTAATCATTCTGAAAGCGTGGCTGCTCGACTGCCGCCGCGGCAGGCCAGATCCCATGCGGGGCAGGGGCATCACCCCCTGGCTCACACCATGCCGGCACGGCGGCGGCAATGACCACCAGCACCCCGGAGAATACGATCAGGCTGACTGAGTTCGGTCTGTCCGCTCTCTCAGATAGATTCCACAATATTCTGTGCCCTTCGATGTATCGCTACGTTAAGCCATGTTGCTCTCGCACACAGAGCGGACATTCTCTCGCCATCAGCGATTGGACAGACGCCGCCACAGGTCGGCGTAATTCTTGTCATTCTGTTCGTCGGCCGCGGCCTTTTCGACGGTGTTGGGGCTCACCATGACCCTGGGCACGTAACCTCGCTCCACCAGCAACTCCGCCACCGCCGCGTTGATCGACTGGCCGACGGCGATCGCCACACTGGTGGATGTGGCGCCAACCCGGTACTTGAGTCCCTCGACCGCGACCCCGGCATCGCCGAGCGGTGCGCCGGTATCGATGGTGACATCGGCCAGTTCGAACAGGCGCTTTCCACAGCTATGCCTCGACGGCACCTGCGACGAGTGCGGAATGCTGGTAACACCGATGAGTCTCATGCCGCGCTCCTTCGCGCCGAGGGCGATATCGATGGTCACGGCGTTGATCCCCGAATGGGAAAAAATCAGCATGGCATCAAGCGGGTCGGTCTGGTGTGACGACAGAATGGCCCTGCCGTAGCCCTCCTGCGCATGGATGAATCGATATTGGCGCGCGCCCATGTCGCCGAGTACCCGGTGGAAGGAGATCATGGTGCTTTCGACAATTGGCCGGAAGCCCGTGACGGTTCCGGTTCGCGGAAACATCTCCAGCGCCGCGAATGATCCGTGCCCGGTACCGAAGGTGAATACCAGCTTTCCCGCCTCAATGCTGTCGGCACAATAGCCCGCGGCGCGAATCATCTGGTCCTCCTGGCTATCGAAGACATCGTTGAGCCTTTCCTCAAGCAGTTTTCTGTATCGCTGAATAATCGCCATTACTTTGCTCCTGCAAACAATACCCTGACAAACAACAAGGCCGACATAACCAGCGCGCTGGCGGCGAAGATCGACAGCAGCCTCGCGCCACCGGCATTGAAAGCCAGCCCGCCCGTGTATGTGCCGAGCGCGGATCCGGCTCCCTGTGCGGCCGCGATCAGCACAACGAAGCGGCCACCCGTATCCGCGGCCCCGATTGCACCCATCTGGTAGGGCAATACAAAACCGACAAAAAAACCAAGACCCGTGACCGCCATCGCGTACAACCAGAAAATGTCCGTGCGCGTCAGCAACAGGATGCAAGCCGCGAACAACACCAGGCCCGACAACAGGGGAGGCGCGCGCCCGAATCGTGATCCGATTGCGGATGCCAATACCGATCCGGCGGCGGAAGCAAGCAGGTTGCCCGCTATCACCGGACTGATTTGGCTCTCGCCGAATCCGGCGACGACGCCCATGCGCTCGGCGAACGCCCACACCGCCGCGAATGCCAGGCCAGTCAGCAACAGCCCCGTCAGCGCCAATCCAACAGGCAGCGGTGGCCGAAAATTGATCGCAACAGCGACCGAATCCCCCGGAATGCCGGCTTTGGGCAGCAGGCCCGCGCTACCGGCAAGCAGCGCTATCACGATGCTCAATACGAACGCCGACCCGGTCAGGCCGTATTCGGGCGCCACATGGCGGGCAACCACATAGGAGACAGCCGCAAGCAGTGTGTAGGAAACCACGATCCCGATGGCGAAACTCCGATCGGGGTCGGCACCCGCTCCGAATACGCGGTAGGCAATGGACCAGAAGCCGCCCAGGCAGACGCCAATGAGGAGCACGGACAGGATCTGCACCGGATAGACATCGGAACCCTGCAATACCCAGAGACAGGCAATAGTCAAGGCGGCTCCGAGCACGGTGAGAGTGCGCCAGTTTGCCCGGACCACCCACCAAACGGCGCTCAAAGAGGCAACCGAGAAACCCAGGAGATACGCGGAGCCAAGCAGGCCCGCCTGCCAGTCCGACAGTCCAACATCCGATATCTGTAGACCGACGAAGAGGGGTAGGAAGGCCCAAAACAGCCCGCCCGCGGCGTAGATTCCCAGCGCACCGACAAATTCGCCTTGCGACACATGCGCCATCTATCTTCCCTGGAAGTTGCGTGTGACACTGAGGCCATAGGTTCTTGGGTAGCTGAAGTTGCCGGCGGCAATGAAGTACCCGAATCCGAGAACCTCGTAGGCCTCCGTAAGGTATACCTCATCGGTCAGGTTTCGTCCCCATACCGTAACCCGCCAGCCACCGTCTTTGCTCTCCAAGCCGAGCCGGGCGTCCAGATTCCAGTGTGCCTCCGTCAGCAAGGCTTTCGTGCCGAGCAGATCGCGTGGTATGTCGTCCTCCCACAATATGTCGAGCTGTGCGAATCCGTCCCAGTTGTCTGCTACCCGCCCGTTGAGGCGTATTGATCCATTGACACTGAGATCGGGATGATTCGGCAGAGGATTTCCTGAAATATCGAGGCTGGTCGCCCCAAAGACCGGCGCGTTGTATGGGAACGGACTGGCGGTTCCGGTGCCCGATACCCGAACCACCACCGAATCAAGCTCGCTTTGGATGTGGGCAATCCCCAGATTGATGTCCAGCCAGTCGGACGGCGCGGCGCGAAGCTGCGCCTCGATGCCGTGCACGGAGGCGCCGGATGCGTTTATCAGCCGATTTGACGCAATCACGTCATTGGGCTCCACGGCCACGAGTTGGATATCGTCGTAATCGTAATAGAAGGCCGCAGCCTCGATATTTGCCCGATTGTCGGCGAAAAACAACTTGACGCCTGTTTCGTATGCCATGATCGACTCGGATTTTGTCGGCTGCAATGCGGTCAGGTTGTTGATGAATTGGCTGTTGAAGGTGCCGGCATTGAAGCCGCGGGAGATGCTGCCGTAGATCAACGTATCATCATTGGGGCGGTAGTCGAGCGCGATCTTCAGGGAGTAATCCTCGTCACCGAAACCCACCGTTGTGCCGGCCTTGAGCTCTGGAGCAACGAAGGGCGCTCCGGCCGTGGTCATGTAGTACAGATCCCTGTCGACTTCCGTGAAGCGACCGCCCAGCGTCAACGATATTACCTCGGACAGCGGGTATTCGATTTGGCCGAACAGGCCCAGGGTGTCCGTTTCCAGGCTGTTGAAGTCCGATCGCCCACTGGCGTTCGTGAATGCCGGATTGCCGGCCATTTCATCGGTGGAGTAGTAAATCCCGGCGAGCCATTGCGTGCTGGCGGACGCCTTGGACGACAACCTGACTTCCTGGGAGAACTGACTGATGTCCGAGCCGCGCCGCGTCCCGAGAACGGACAGCGGGCCCGCATCCTCATCGACAGCGTCATCGCGCTCAAAATCGTCCCAGGCGGTCAGCGTCGCCAGGTTACTGTTTCCAAGTTCCCAATTCAGCGAGAGCGAAAACCCAACGGACCGGCTTTCGTTCGCGCCGATCGCGTTCAGGTCATTGGTGTACGGATCGCCGTCGGCGTCGTTGTAGTCGGTCCCCGACGCAAACGGGTCCGATGCGAAACAGTTGGTTTGGGCGGCGAAAATGTTGCCGGACAGAAACTCGTCACACAGACGATCAAGTGTGCCGTCATTGTCGGTGTCGGCACCGGCCGGAATCAGAGCAAAAGGCCAGACATCGGAATTATCCCGGCCCGAATGGACTTCAAAAGCCGCCTCGAAGCCATCACTTGGCCGATACAGCAGCGAGACGCGACCGAAAAGCTGATCAATTTCACCGCCGTCGCCGACATCAGGATTGAGATTGCGCAGCGGGCCATCCGTTTGCCGAACAAATTTGACCGCGGCGCGTGCGGCCATATCCTCCGATAGCGCGGCACCGTAGGCAGCCTCGAGCAGGTGGCGGCCGTAATTGCCGTAGCCGGCCGTCAGATAGCCATCGGGCTCAAAGGTCGGTTTCCTGGATATGAGGTTTACGGCACCGGCTATCGTATTCCGACCATACAGCGTGCCCTGGGGGCCCTTCAGAATCTCAATGCGTTCGACATCGACGATGCGCAGCGCAAGCATCGGCGACGATGAAATGAACACACCGTCCGTATACACGCCGGTCGACTGCGAAATCGTTTCGATAAAGCCGTCGGTGTTGACGCCGCGCAGCGAAATCAGGGGATAGCTGAAATCACCGAATGGACCTCGAATATTGACACCCGGCGAGTACTGCGCAATATCGATCAGCGAGGTCGCGCCACGCTGTCGCAGTTCGTCGCCGTCCAGCACATCAATCGCGATTGAAATGTCGGTGACCGCCTGCTCGCGCTTTTGAGCGGTAACAACAATCTCCTCCAGGTCGGGCCGGAATTGCTGTGCTTGAACTGGCAATGACAGGCTGGCAATAGCGAGAACGGCGCATGATATGGACAAGGATTGGGTTGACATGATGCTCCCCTGTTTGCGTAAGGGCACACCTGTCGGGCAACTTAACCAGTTAACCGACCGAGTGAGCCTTGTTATATGACATACCGCATTTCGAACAGGCCAACATATCTGGTTGACTAGACAAGCATTGCATGTTTTATTGAAATGTGTCAACCATTAAGATGAATTGATGAAAAAACCGCTTTCGCCACTGTACTTTCGCATTGCCGCATATTTGCGCGATGGCATTACCGCGCAAACTTGGAAACCGGGTGATCTATTGCCAAGCGAAGCGCAGCTATGTCGGCAATTTGAAGTCAGCCGCGGCACCGTGGTCAAAGCACTCAACCTCTTGAACAAGGAAGGGCTCACCCAGCGCCGGCAGGGTGTTGGTACGTTCGTCTTGCGCCCGGCGCTGCATCGCATGCCCGGCTTCTTGAGTTCGTTCTCCGAATCGGTCCACGAACAGGGCCGCCAATCCTCGCAGCGCCTGCTTGAGCTACGTCGCATGAGCCGGGCCGAGGCTGCTCCATTCGGGTGCGGCGAGCCCGGTTTGCTGCTTGACCGTGTGCGCTATGTCGATGATGTCCCCTGGGCCCTGCACCGCAGCGTAATACCGATTGCGGTCGCGGACAGCATCGGCGATCTGGCCGGGCCCGACGCCAAGGTCTCGAATGCGGATTTCTCCCTCTATCGCGCATTCGCCGATGCCGGGTTCAACATAGAATACGCGGACGAGACGCTGAACGTGCGTCTTGCAACCAGCGAAGAGGCGGAGTTACTTGAGATTGACACCGCCGCCGCGATAATGATGATCCATCGCAACAGCTTTGACGCCCACGGGCGGCTGCTGGAATCCAACGAAGCGGTATACCCGGGTGCCTGCTATACATACGAGGCCCGCCTGGTCCGCACACACAATGTTCTGGCATTGAATGCCGGCCAGTCGATGCAACGGCTTAAAGCACTCAAATGAGCGGCACAAACGTATCATCACATACGGCCCTGATGCTGATCGACCTGCAGCGCTCTTTCCTGGACCGAAGCGGCGGCAATTACTTTGAGGGCTCGGGCGCCATCGTCGACAACCTGGGAAAATTGTTGACCGCCGCACGCAATAGGCAGAGAGCCATTATCCATGTCGCCGAGCGGCATCGCCCCAACGTGCGGGACTTCGAGTCGGCAAAATTGCCCGAACATTGCGTCGCGGGCGAAGCCGATGCCGAGTTCTTTCCGGGATTCGGCCCCGGCGGTGACCGGGAGTTTCTCTTGGAGAAGCGCCGGCTCAGCCCGTTCTTTGGAACCGATCTGGATTTGTTGCTTCGCGAACTGGGCATTGGGCGAATCGTGGTTGCCGGTGTCAAGACCAATGTTTGCGTTCGGGCGGCGGTTATGGATGCATTTTCCTATGGATACCACTGCTTGGTCGTTCGTGAGGCCGTCTGCTCCAATCGAGCCCACCTATCGGATGCATCGCTTGAGGATATTGATCGGTACTTCGGCTGGGTTATTTCGATGGACGAGGCGTTGCAGGCGTTGGCGCGGTGACTGTCGCCATATTGGGTTACGCGTCGATGGACTATCCCGCCGTTCTGGGCGGATATTTCGTCGGCGATCAAACGGTTCTCATGAAACGCAGCACCGCGGCATCCTTCCCCCGGCCAGGTGGCTGCCCACTGTATGTCGCCGGGCCAATTGTCGATTCCGGTGTTACCACCGCGATAATTACCTGGGTTGGTGACGACGAGCCGGGTGAACAGTTTCGACGGTCGGTTGCCTCAGATGGCATCGCGCTCGGTGGTATCGCGACAGTCTCTCCCGGCAACACGCCATCCTGCTTTTTGCTGTATCAACCCGATGGCAGTTGCGGTTGTTGTTTCGACCCGGGCACGATGGGCCGAGAAGTCCTTACCGATGCACAGCGACAAACCCTGGCTGCCGCGGACCTTGTCTGCTTTACCGTCGGCCCGCCCGATCTGGCCAGGGAAACACTGGACTTGATTTCAGCAGACGCGAAAGTCGCCTGGGTCGCCAAGAATGACCCGGTCTCTTTTCCGAGCGAATTGCGCAACCAGCTCGGCGCGAGGACGGATTATATCTTTTGCAATAATGCGGAGCGTCCCTGGGTTGATCGGTCGCTGGACTGTCGCAAGCGACCGGCACCGCTGATTTTCGAGACCTCCGGCGCGGGCTCCGTGCAAATTTTCCAAAGCGATCAAATACACAAACTCGGTGTGGATCCGCTTAGGGTTTCCGACCCCTGTGGTGCCGGCGACACCCTTGCCGGTGGCTGCCTGAGTGCGTTGCACCATGGCGAGAGCCCACAAGACGCCGGCAGGAACGGCATAGTCGCCGCGCGTCGCCTGCTCGAACAACGACAACTGCAGTGGAATCCGCATGAGTAAACGAGCCTGGTACCTGGGCTGCGACGCGCAAGACATCGCCGAGAGGGCCATCCTGCTTGGCGACCCGGGCCGCGTTCGCCGCATGAGTACATACCTGGACAATGTCGAAATGCAACCGGTCAATCGTGGGTTGGCCATGGTAACGGGCGAGTACCATGGAACCCGAGTTACGCTCGCGGCATTTGGCATGGGCGCACCGATTGCCACCATTGTCTTGCATGAGTTGGCGCAGCTTGGTTGTCATACGTTTTTACGCATGGGCACCTGCATGTGCATTGCCCCTGTCAGACTTGGTGAGTTCGTCATTGCCCAGTCCGCGTACAGTTTTGAAGGGACATCCCCCCGCTACAATCCCAGGGGCGACACCCCGACGGCGAGCGCGGAACTCGTCGAGCAGTTGCGGTTGCATGCGATTGACGCATCGGGCAGGTGCCATGTGGGTCCGTTCGCAAGCTACGATGCCTTTTACGTGGATATGTTTGCGCTTGATGCGGGTGCCCGGATGCGCGTATCGGAAAATCTTCGTGATCTCAAGGCGAAATGCGTACTCGCCGTTGACATGGAAACATCGGCGCTTTTGACCGCCGGCACCGCACTGAAATGTCAGGTTTCCAGTCTGTGTGTGGCAAGTGTTGACAGCGTAACGCACGAAAAACTGGCTGGCCGGGATATGGATAAATGCGAACGCAAACTGGCAAAAATCGCTTTCAATACGCTGCATTCCATGGATACGAAAGGGAATTATAATGCCGAACGTCAGGAACCTAGCGATCGGTCTGAATCACATCTGTAAGGCCTGCGCTACAGCCCATAAAGCACCCGCAGACGCTCCCCGTGCACCCTGAGTTGCAGCAGGATTTCACGCTCGCCGCCAGCGGCCGTCGCAAGGCCCTTCGCCAACTCCGATTCGTAACGGTCGAGCGTACGCCAGGAGGCCTCGCCGACGCCGAGCTTTTCCCGAACCCAGGTACGCCACTCCTCCCGTTCCCCGGCGGTTTGCAGTTCACCAAACCCGCGCGCCTTTAGCCGCGCCGCCAAGGTTTTCAGTCGCTTGTCGCGGAAATCCAAATCGATCCAACGTCCCTGCCCAAGTGCGGCATGAAAGCTCGCGCAGCGCGCCCTGTCGTCATCCTGAAAGAAGCCTTCGTATAGCGCCGCATCCACATCCGCGGCCAGCTCTCCGCCACGCCGCGCGTAAACACGGTGTATCTTCTGCGCGATACCCGATGCGCGCAGGCATCGCATACGCCGTTTGGCGAGGTCCAGGTCAACCTGCAATCGTTGCGCGTCCTCGGCGGTAACCACCTCCGCATCCGCAACGAACGGGCACTTATTGATGCGTATCTCCCGCAGCGGCGGACGCTCTGGCGCATCCCGCGTGAACAGCGCCTCGCGAATTTGCCGCGCGGGCCAATCCAAGAGCATCTCCACATCTTCTCCGAGATCGGCGACGACGATGGCGTTGCTATTTTCGGGATGCCGACAAATCGACACGATGGGCGCGAGTCCCATGCGCCGGCGCGGGTACATGCCGGAAACGTGCACACAGAGCCGCGCTCCGAAGGGTTCAAGCAGGCCGCGCACCCGGCGTTTGGTGCGCCCGGCAAAGTGGTAGGCGAACAACTCGGGTTGTTTTTCCCTGACCAGACGGGCGAGCGCCACGGTGGCCCGGACATCGGACAGGGCGTCGTGGGGCCGGCTCTGGCCCAATTCGTTCGCGGCCGCCAATCGCTCCAGCGAGTAGACGGGCAAACCTTCCTCGTCAACGGGCCATTCGATGCCCGCGGGCCGCAGCGCTCCCGCCGCCCGCACCAAATCGATGATGTCCCAACGCGAGTTGCCGTTCCGCCACTCGCGCGCGTAGGGGTCCATGAGGTTTCGATACAGGCCGTGGCGAATGAACTCGTCGTCGAATCTCAAGTTGTTGTAGCCAACCACGCAGGTATTGGGCTCGGAGAACCATTGGTTGATCCTGCCGAGCGCATCCCACTCCGAGATGCCCGCGCTCCGTGTTTTCTGCGGTGTGATGCCGGTGACCAGGGTGGCATCGGGATTCGGCAGCACATCGTCGGGCAGGCGGATATAGGTGGCGTACGCATCGCCGATTTGATTGAGTTCCGTATCGGTGCGCAACCCCGCAAATTGCACAATACGATCCCAACGCGGCTCGGTGCCCGACGTTTCCAAATCGTACCAATAGAACGTATTGGGCACAGACCACCTCTCGTCCCAACCAACCGCAACGCGGGCGGTACCGTAACGCGCCGTTGCTGGAAACACCATCCCATCTGTGTTAATCAGCGGTGATGGCATGGCTCAAAGGCTCGCTCTCGGTCTGTTTCCTCTTGGCGAACACGGTTGTTGTCTGCACCCCCCTCTTCCTGATGGCCCTGGTGCGCCTGCCGCTTTCCGGCGCACCCCGCCGAGCTCTGACACGGTATATGGATTTGGCCATTGACGGCTGGGTATCCGGCAACCGCCTCTTAATGCGGTTGCTTGGGCTGGTCGATCTGCGGATCGACTGGCCCACCGAGACGCTATCGCGCGACAAATGGTATGCGGTGGTCTGCAATCACCAGAGTTGGGTAGACATCCTGCTACTGCAGGATTGCTTTCGGTCGGCCACACCGCCGCTCAAATTCTTCACCAAGCGCGAGCTGATCTGGCTGCCGCTCGTGGGCCTGGGCATGCATGTGCTGGGCTTCCCCTATGTTCGGCGTGCCGACAACGCGCAACTCGCCGCCAATCCAGCGCTCAAAAAGGCCAATCGCGACAGCACACTGGCCGCCTGCGCCGTATTCCGCAACCATCCCACCGCCGTACTCATCTTTTTGGAGGGCACCCGCTTCACCGATGCCAAACGCATCGCCCGCAACAGCCGCTTCGAGCACCTCCTGAACCCCCGCACCGGCGGTCTGGGCTATGTGCTGAGCGGACTCGGGGACGAGGTTGCGCAATTGATCGACGTCACCATCGCCTATTCCGGCCCGCCGCCGTCGTTCTGGGAATTTCTATCCGGGCGATGCCCCGCGGCACAGATGAGCGTGCGGACCATTAACCTGGACCCCGCCATGCAAAGCGAAGAATCGAAGACCCAGAGGCGGGCGCTACAGCCCCTGGTGGAGCGTCTTTGGCGCATCAAGGACAGCCGGCTTCACCGAAACAAGAACCAATGAGGGAGAATGATGGGATTTATGCATCAAAACTCGCATTTGCGGATTTTGGTGCGTAAGTCCCAGAATGATTCCCCAACGAAATGGGCACTTGGGGATATCAGGGTCGGGTGGGATGCTCGCCAAGGTAGAAGACTAGGGACCAGGCATCGAGCCTGCCGGATTTCCCCGGGACGGCATCGATGACATTGAGTGTCCACCCCCCTTCCGGCGCCTCGCCGTAAAAGGCGTTGCTGAGCACCTTCCAATCCAACTCAAGCTCCGCCGGGTCGTTGCCGTCTTCTTCGGCTTCAAGATGCTCCAGGGATCGGTTCATCACCGGGTTGACCACGCTGGGGGTTCCGGCGGGAGACGTCAGCGTGAAACCGAGATCCGCAACACGCTCGTGGGTTGCCTCAATGCGCAGTTGCATCGCTTCGATATGGGTGCCGGGTGGGAGGTCCACGCCCTGGGTCAGCGTAATGCCGGCACCGTCGTGGTCCGGTACGGCTACCGCGTCGGCTTGGCGAATGGGGGCTGTCTCGATGAACTCGCCCAACCCATCCGGCTCCAGCGCGGCGGCCCCGGCCAGAGCGGCGTCCACATCGACAGCGCCGAAGCCGTACCAGTTGTGGAACCTGTAACCGGCGGCGTTGGTCACCCAGGCGTGTTGCAGCACAGCGGGCTTGCCGCCGAATGCCACCCGCACCTCGGGGATGTCCGCATGGAGTTGGCGCGCGGTACCGGCCAGCAGGTATTTTATGTCTCGCCATGTCAACTCGGGCTTGACGCCAAGCAGCAGAGCGACCGCGCCGGTGGCGTTGGGCACCGCCCCGGATGTGCCGCCAAATGTCGCCGTATAGTCGCCGAGGGCGTTTTCCAGCAATCTGGTCGTTAAGCCGAATTCATCGGCCGAGCGGCCGCGATCAACCCCCATCTGATCCGTGGTGATCAGCCCGGGTTTATCGCTCCCGTTCTCGCCGCCCGGCGCCGCCACCCAAAGATTGGCTCCGGCACAGGAATAACTGGAGCGCTTGCCGTCGGCGTTGAAGGCCCCCACTGTAATCACGTACGGATAGTTGCTTTCCGGATCCTGGTTGGCGTTGTGGCAGCCGATATCGAAATTCGGGTGCAGCGCCCGCTCGCGGTCGGACTCGACATAGGGCAGACAGCCGTCAAAGACATTGCCGGCCGCCTTGACGTAGACCGCGCCGAGCGGCTTGCCGTCGCCCTCCATCGGACGCAGCTTCTCCACGCCCGCCTTGAAAAGGTTCACCTTGTCGGTGCCCAGGTTCTCCCCCCCGCGCGGGGCACCGTAACTCATATTGAAGATGTGCACATCCGATGACCTCGGGTTTTCCGTGCTCATGCCCAAGGCATCGAACTCCAAGCCCTCGGGATCGATCTCGTCTTTCCAGGTGTCGATCAGGTTGAAGCCGCGCAACCGCACCCGCGGCGCCACGCCACGCCCGCCGACGCCGTTGTTCGCCACCGCCGCCACCAGGCCCGCCACGCTGGTGCCGTGGCCACCGTCGTGGGTCGGCACGAACGGATCGTCGGCCCGCGCACCGTGGCGCACACCGACCAGAAAGTTGTACGAGGCACCGGGCTCGATGTTTTCCGCAAGGTCCGGGTGGCAAATTTCGATCCCGCCATCCACCACCGCCACCTGTACGCCATCGCCATCCAAGCCTTGCCGGATGGCCCCCGCCATACGCAGATCCTCTCCCGCGACACCGCCGTTTCGAGCGTAGGACTTTTGGCCGGTGTTGACGAGCGCCCATTGCTCCGGAAACAGGGGATCCTCGACCCCCGGCGACATGCTGCGATCAAAACCGGTGCAGGTGACGCGCACCTGGCCCCGGGCGTCGATGTGGTACTGAACGCTCGCCCGAACATCTATTTGGGAGTCTTCGTCACCAGCGCCGAGCTCATCCACGGAGGGCTCTTCCGGCGTGCGCTTGACCACCAACTCGAAAGTATGATCCCGGCCCGGCTGCAAACCTTCCAACATCAGACTGGCGCGCCCCCGAAATTGATCGCCGGGCGCCAGTGCGGGCACGGCGATCTGTGCCGGATGCGCCACAGCGGCGAGCGTCGTTCCGTCCTCGGCCCGGACCTGCATGGAGGCGCTGGTCGCGGACGAGGCCCGGCCACCGAAATTGAGAACTTGGAAGGCGAAATCAATGACATCGGCCTTGATCGTTGCTTCAAGGCGGGCCTCAAGAAAGGCCAATCCAGCTAGAAGAGCAGCTAGAGCAACTTCGCCGGTGTCCGCCGTTGGCTCGCCCGCGTCCTTGATGGCGATGCGCAGGCCAGCGGTATCGAAGACGAGGCTCGCCGCGTCGTCGCCTGCAACCCCGGTGACAGCCAGGGTAATGTTCTCGTCGCCTTCCTTATCCAGATCCCGAATGGGACGGATGGCGACGGTGGCCGAGCTCGCGCCCTCGACGATGGTCAGTGCCGGATCGCCTTCGCCGAGTGCGGGGAAATCAAAGTCGCCGCCGAGCACGGCGGAGCCCGTGGACTGGAGGCGTACCACCAAATCGCTTCGTGCGACGCGGCCCATGGATACCCTGACCTCGGTTCGGCCCTGATCTTCCCACTCATTGATCGAGGCGGCCGATGCCGATAGGGAAAGGCGTTCGTTCACCGCGATATTGAAACGGATGGTGGCGGTGTCGGGATTCGCGGCGTCGCTGTCGGTGGCCCTGTAGGTGTATTCGGTGGCCGGCTGGCCCGCCGTGGGTGTTCCCGACAGCACCCGGCTGGCCGGGTTGAAGGTCAGACCGGCGGGCGGTTCCGGGGACAGGCTGTAGGTCAGGGCGCCATCGCCGCCCATGGCTTCGGGCAGGGTCTCATTGGCAATCGCCTCCCCCTTGACGAAAGCCTTGTCCTCAACCGTCGCGTTGTCAAAGCTCGGGATCGCGTCCAGCGGGGCTCTTCGCGAAGTCCCGGAATCGCCCCCACAGGCGGCGCAGGCCAGAGCCGTGACAAGCAGTGCCGTGCGCAGGCCCAATGCGCCATATGCCCCACCCATGCCACCGCCCGGGGGTGCGGGCAAACGGCAAAAATCCGCGACGGTCATTGCGGCCTCCGGCGTAAGCAGTTCAATGTCGGGCCATCGATTTTGTTGGTGCTTCGGCTGTGCACACCCTCACTCCACGCACCCAGTGCTTGCACTACTCCTGCCATGTTCATCCATGAATAGATCGGGCCAGCAGCCTGTCGGACTTTATGGCGCTTAATTTCATAACATTTTGATTTTATTTAATATTTTCTCTTCAGCCTATCGCAAACGAATTTCGTAAATATCCATTAAGTCAATGACTTAGGAGATTCGGCACGGCTAAGCCCGACAGGGTACCAGTGCTCCATCCAACTGATAATGCCGCATCAGCGCACCCGCAAGCGCCCAGATGCGCGACGGAGCCCCGCCGGCGTATCCGGCGATACGTCAAGGGGCGACAACAAAACAAATGGGCACTTGCGGACGCGCCCTCCGAGTGGCGGCGGGAGCGGTCCGGGCGAGGGATCGGCTGCCGGCGTTGTGGCGGGCGACGAAGCGGTTGATCCTTTCTGTGAGCTGCTATACAACTTATTTGTGGGACAACACACTAGTGTCCTGTCCCGGAAATGCGCATACTATTCGAACTGTGTGCAATGTATCGTATATCATTGATTTTAAATGAAATTATTTTTTATAGGCCGGTGACTATTTTATAGCGAATTTGCCGGACAGCACACTAGCGGAGCACAGGCCTCGGCCCCCGCACCTTGACCCGGGCGCTTATGACGGCCGACAAGTCCGCGATAGCCGCCGCGGCCTGAGCGGGATTCACCTCCACAGGGAGGTGGATCAAGGCGAAACCCAGCAAATCATAGACTTTTCCGCCCGTGCCTCCGGCCGCCTCGACAACCTGGGGCAACTGGCCATAGTCGCGCAACTCGACGCGCAGGCTGGGGCTCAGCACCTCGAAGCGGGCGCTTTGGGGGTCGAACGCGACATGCCGGGGCCGTTCGTCCAAGGCTACCCGCATCATGTGGGTCCGGCCCCGGCGCGTTACCCGGTAGACGCGAAAGCCATCTTCCACAGCCATGCCGAGGCGCAAGCCATCGCGCATCTCCGTACCGGATGTTTGGGCATCGGTGGAAAACACGAGCAATGGCCGGTCCACGGTCGCGGCGCTTAGGGAAATTGCACCGGCCGCCTGGGCGGCAACGGCTATGAGACTCAGGCCAACCAGCCATGTAAGCGGCCCGGGAGCCCGCACTGTGGGAAATGCTCGGGGGAATGCAGCCCAGCGCGGGGCTTTACAATGCATCGAGCCGCCCCTCGATATCTATCAACCTGGTATTGAATTGCCGCCGGTATCCGTCGATGGCGTCGATGGCCTGTTCGTGCTCGCGGACACTGCCGCTCAGGGTCGCCACAGTCTGGTTGGCCTTGTTCACCTTGTCGACGAGGTCGCGCTGGCCGCGCAATACACGCTGGAGTTGCAGTTCAATGGCGGCAAGCTGATCGGCCACCGCATCCTGCCGGCCAAGCGCCTGCTCGTGCCGGTCGATGGTGCTCCTGAGCGTTTTGCTGGTCGATTCCAAGGCCTCAATGGTCGTCTTGTGGGATTGCAGCAACTGTTGGTTGTCCTGAATCCACTTCTTGTTCCGATCATTGGAAATCGTCCACAGTTTTCTTATTTCCGATTCCCAAAAGTCGATCTGCTCATCGGTTTGCGCATCGGTTTCGCTGATCACCCGATCGGTCATCCGCAAGCGATCCTCCAACGCCTCGATGCGCGTGTTGGCCTGCGTCAGCCGCTGTTGTTCCTGCACAAGCAGGCGCTGCTGGTTGGCGATAAACCAGCCGGCCACGGCAAGTCCGGCGGCGAGAACGACAAGGATCAGGATAAGCCCAACCATCCCGGCACCGCCACCACCGCCGCGTCGACGGGATGCGGCCGGAGGACGCCGATGCGCGTCCTCCGGCGTCGCCGCAATGCTTTGGGTCATGCTTCGCTTTGGATCATGCTTCGGAACCAAACAGGCGGGCTAGAGAATCCACAGCAGGCCCCAAAGCACCAAAATCAGCACAAAGCCGGAAACAATGACCCCCCGAATCGAGGCGATGGGGCCAGGCTTGCCGACGATGGCATTGACTTCAATGGCCGCGATGATGATCAGGGCCGCAATCAGCGCGTTCATCTCACTGCCCACACTGCCGCTCGGCAGATGCGCACTCGAGCCCATGAAGTACAGCATGGGAATGGAGAAGAGCGTGTTGGTTCGCGACGCCAGCGCCGCCTTGGGCGCCGCGGCGGCCGCCTCCGACAGAGCTTCCCCACCAGCGGCGATCTGCTTGTTGGATGCGATCAGGATTCGTTGATTCGGCCAGATGATCAGCCAGACGTTCAAAAACATCAGAATGGCCATGACGGAACCAATCACGATATCGACGGTGACCCCGCTGCCGCGGAGGTAGAGCATGATAAGCCCGGTTAGCAAGGTGAGCATTGCCGCCCAGCGGAACCACCAAAGCGCCCGCGGCACGAGCTTGGTGAACGCATCGGTGCGCGCGCCGGCATCGGCCTCCTTGAAGTATTCGGTCTGCACGAAGTTGAAGTAATAGAGCAGGCCTATCCAAGTGATACCGGCCAAAAAGTGCCCCCATCTCGCCAGATAATCAATCACCAGTTCCATCCCGGACATCGTTTCCTCCAAGCCAATTCGATTTTGATCCAAGTTGCGCCGCCGCCGCTCAACCGCGGTCCTGGATACGGCTCAACAGCCCGTGCCTACCCAACACCGCCGTCCCAACGGTTCGAAGTGCCGCCACGCTGGGCTCCACAGACAAATATATCGCGGGTTCGATGCCAAAGCGAGTACTTGCACCGGCTCAGGCAGAACCATCTTAAGGAAGGTCTGATTAATTCTGTAGCCAAGGCATCCAAGTCAATAAAATCAATAGCTTGCGAGTGGATCAATGCTGTTCTATCGAATTGATCAGAGTTTCCTTAAAGTCATTCGCAACCCAGTACACTGTAAAGAAAACCCCGGACAAGCCGGGGTTTTCGGTTCTGCGGCCGCAGCGGGAGCGGTCTACATCATGCCGCCCATGTCGGGCATTCCACCACCGCCACCCGGCATCGGAGGCGGCTTGTCCTCCGGCGCCTCGGCCACCATCGCCTCGGTGGTGATCATGAGGCCGGCAACGGAAGCCGCGGATTGCAGCGCCGAGCGAACGACCTTTGCCGGGTCGAGAATACCCATCTCCAGCATGTCGCCGTATTCGCCGGACGCGGCGTTGTAGCCCTGGTTGCCTTCCAGCGCATTGACCTTGTCGAGTACCACCGCGCCCTCGACACCGGCATTGGCGGCAATCTGCCGCAGTGGCGCGCTCATGGCGCGCATGGCTATGGCGATGCCGACATTCTGGTCTTCGTTGTCGCCCTTCGCGGTGGAGGACACCGTGCCGATTGCCCGCACCAGCGCCACGCCGCCGCCGGCGACCACGCCCTCTTCCACCGCCGCTCGGGTGGAGTGCAGCGCGTCCTCAACCCGCGCCTTCTTCTCTTTCATCTCGACTTCCGTCGGTGCGCCAACCTTGATGACGGCAACACCGCCCGCCAGCTTGGCCAAGCGCTCCTGCAACTTCTCGCGATCATAGTCGGAGGTTGTATCCTCGATTTCCTGGCGGATTTGCTTGATGCGGCCCCCAATGTCGGCCTTGGCGCCCGCACCGTCGACAATGGTCGAATTCTCCTTGGTGGAGGAGACGCGCTTGGCGGTGCCGAGATCGTCGAGGGTGGCGCCTTCCAAGGTCAGGCCGACCTCTTCCGAGATAACCGTACCGCCGGTGAGGATGGCGATGTCCTGCAGCATGGCCTTGCGGCGGTCGCCAAAGCCGGGGGCCTTGGCGGCGGCCACCTTAACGATGCCGCGCATGTTGTTGACGACCAGGGTCGCCAAGGCTTCGCCCTCGATATCCTCGGCAATGACCATCAGCGACTTGCCGGACTTGGCCACGGCCTCAAGCACCGGCAGCATGTCGCGGATGTTGGAGATCTTCTTATCGCACAGCAGGATGTAGGGCTCCTCGAGTTCCGCGGACATCGAGTCTTGGTTGTTGATGAAATAGGGGGATAGGTAGCCGCGGTCGAACTGCATACCCTCGACCACATCAAGCTCGTTGTCGAGGCCGCTGCCCTCCTCCACGGTGATCACGCCTTCGCGGCCGACCTTGTCCATGGCATCGGCGATGATCTGGCCAACAGCCGTATCGCTGTTGGCGGAGATGCTGCCCACCTGGGCCACGGAGGTCGAATCCTCACAGGGCTGGGACGCATCGCCGATGGCCG
The DNA here is from genome assembly GCA_965116165.1 of Pseudomonadales bacterium. GTDB lineage: Bacteria > Pseudomonadota > Gammaproteobacteria > Pseudomonadales > Azotimanducaceae > Azophilus. The sequence goes on from OZ220484.1 coordinate 1,037,550, forward strand.
ACACCGCGGCGGCAACCGCCTTGTCGATGCCACGCTTCAGGTCCATGGGGTTCATGCCGGCGGCAACCGACTTCAAACCTTCGGTCAGGATGGATTGCGCCAACACCGTCGCGGTGGTGGTGCCGTCGCCAGCCTCGTCGGATGTCTGGCTGGCCACTTCCTTGACCATCTGGGCACCCATGTTCTCGAACTTGTCCTTCAGTTCGACTTCCTTGGCAACGGACACGCCATCCTTGGTGACCGTGGGCGCCCCGAAGGACTTGTCGAGTACCACGTTGCGTCCCTTCGGGCCCAACGTCACCTTGACCGCATCGGCAAGGATGTTTACGCCATTGAGCATGCGGCTGCGGGCGTCGTCTCCGAATTTTACGTCTTTCGCGCTCATTACTTGTTCCTCATATCTTGTCTTGTTCAGTTTCGCTCTGCGAGGGGTCTACCCTCGCGCTTCCGCCGAGGGGTTCGTCAGCCTTCGATTACGCCGAAGATTTCGCTCTCGTTGAGGATCAGCAGTTCCTCCCCGTCGATCTTCACCGTATTGCCGCCGTACTGCCCGAAAATGACCCGATCCCCGACCTTGACGTCCGGAGCCCGCACCTCGCCGTTGTCGAGCTTTTTGCCCGGGCCAACCGACAGGACTTCACCCTGGGACGGCTTTTCCGCCGCCGAATCGGGAAGAACGATGCCGCCCGCAGTGGTGGTCTCTTCCTCAAGCCGGCGTACGACAACGCGATCATTTAGAGGTCGAATGTTCATAGAATGATTTCTCCCAATTTCCTTGTCTCTCCCTTACCCGTTTCGGACAAGGGACCATTTGCCGGTGCCTTGCGACACCGATTGGCACTCTCTGAGCGAGAGTGCCAATTCGAACGGCGAGGATAATAGGGGCGTTTGCGCGAGATTCAACCCCCATCGGCAAATTTTTTTTTCGATTCTCGTTTCGCGCCAAATCCAAAGAATGTAAAAGGACTCGAAAGCGGCGCGGTCGGCTCATCGAGCCGGAACTCGCGCACCGCATCCAGCGCGACAAGGTGCTGGCGTTCTTCGACCTGTTCGTGGCAAACAGGCCCGGTGCGCGGGCCAGGCTGCTGGCCGACAACCATGCGGACGGGGGCCTGGAACTCGAACACCGCAATTTCTAGGATCCCCGCCTGTGGCGGGCCGCCTCACCAGCGGGCCCGCACCTCGACGTCGACGCGGTGGTCGGCCGGCGCCCCCGGCGAGTCCGTCTCGCGCCGCGACGCCCGGATGTCCAGGCTCAGGTCCGGCGACCCCGGCGACGGACCCGGCGACAGCCGCCAGCCGACGCCCATCTCCCGCGACCCGGGCGACACCCCGTAGATCAGACGCGGGACGCCCACGAGCCGCCCGCCCGGCAGCGGTAGACCGTAGCCCGCCTCCACCGTCCAGCGGCCGCCGCCGCCGGCGCCCGTCCGGCGCCACAGCGGATCGTCCGCGAACAGCGCCGCCAGACCGCCCCCCGAGGCGCCGCCCAGCTCGCGGCGCAGCGACAGCCGCGGGCCGAGGGACGACCCCGCCCCCGGATCGTAGGCCAGCGACGCCGAGAAGCCCCGCTCGCCCATGGCCCCGTCACCGTGCGCCAGCAGCGCCCGGCCCTCCACATCCAGCTCGAGCCCCAGGCGCGGCTCCGTCCACGCGATCCCGCCGCCGACCTCCAGACCGAAACCGGTCTCCGCGTCACCGATGTCGCGCCGCGCCCCGACCTCCAGGCGCGGCGTCAGGCCGCCGCCGCCCGGCAGCGCGAACCGACGGGCGCCCTCCAGGCCAAGCCGCAGGCGACCGACGCCCGACGCCGTCCCCGCCAGGCCGTCCGTCCGCGACGACGCCGTGCGCGTCCACAGCGCGTCCGAAACCAGCGACAGCGAGCCGCCGCCCGCGAACGCGAAAAGCTCGCCGCCCGCGCCGGCCGCCGCCATGCTCCAGCCGATGGCCGCGTCCAGGGCGCCGCCGGCGCCCGGTCCGAGGCTCACGGCCCCGCCGCCGTGGCCCGCCGCCCCCCACACCGACAGCCGGCCGGACGGACGCCAGGCGGCGTAGGGGATCGCCGCCGTCAGCGACGCGCCGACAACGCCGGCCGCGCCCGCGTCCCCCGGCGCCCCCCGGTAGCCGCCGTCGCTCCGGCTCCGCGCCAGCGCAACCCCCAGAAGCCAGTCGCCCCTCGCGTAGTCCACCCCCAGCAGCGCCGTGCCCACCCGCCCGTCCAGATCGACCCCGTCCGCGCGCCCGTCGAAGGACGTTTGCGAGCCGCGGCCCCAGAAGCCGAGCACGCCGCCGCCCGCGTCCTCCCCGCGCGTGTGGGCGAAGTCGCTGCCCGCCAGAAGCTGCCCCGCGTCCATCCCCGCCGACCCGTCGTGGAGCCAGGCCGGGCGGCGCGAGAACGCCGTGCCGACGACGGGCGACGGCCACGCCGCATACCCCGCGGGCGCCGACGGGTCGCCGGCGGGGGCCGCGGAACCCGGAGCCCCGACCGCCGTTCCCTCCATCGCCACGCCCGGCGCGCGACCGGCGGTCGGGTGGCCGGGCATGGCCGCGGGGTCGAAACGGTTCGCCGGGCAATCCCGCTCCCCCGCCGCCGCGTCCGGCGCCCCGGCCTCCGTCCCGCCGCCGGCCGGCCCGGACACCGGCGCGCCGCAGGCGGCCCACGCCGGGCCCGCGCCGCCGCCGAGCGCGTGGCCCCCGAGCGCGCCCCGGAAACCCGGCTCGCGGGCCGCGGCGCCCGCGCGGCCGACCCGGTCGGCGATGCCGTCCAGAGCCCGCTCCGCCACCGCGCGCCCGAAGCGGCCCAGCCACGCCCGCGGCAGCGGGTCCGTGTTCACGATCGTCCCCGTCGCCTCGCCGTCCGCGACCACGCCGCCCGCCGCGTCCGACAGCAGCACCGCGAGGGTCTCGCGCCCCTCGTCGTGCGAGTCGTCCAGCGTCTCAACGCGCACCTCCGACCGGTCCGAGCCCGCCGCGAAGCGCGCCACCCCGGTGGCCGACACGAAGTCCGCCCCCGCCTCCGCGTCCCCGCGCCCGCCCCCCGACGCCGTGCGCCAGGATACCGACACCGGACGCCGAGCCGGCTCCGACAGCGAGACCGCGAACACCAGCGGCTCCCCCTCGCGGGCGCTGGCGTCCGCGATCGAAATCTCCGGCGCGCCGAGCGGCGTCGCCAGAACGCGATCCGAACGCGGGCCCGGACCCGCCGCGCTCACCGCCCGCACCAGGAAGCGGTACTCGTCCCCGTTCACCAGGCCCGTCACCACGTGACCCGTGGTCGACGCGTCCGAGCCCGGAATGTCCGTCCAGCTCCACGACTCCCCCGCCCGGCGGAAGCGGACCTGCCAGCGGGTGATGCCCGCATCCCCCGCCGCGCTCCAGGAGAGCGACACCTCGCCGTCGCCCGCCTCCGCCGACAGACCCTCCGGACGACCGGGCGGCGACTCCGACGGCGCCGCCGCCGAACCCGGCGGGTGGCGGCCACCCTCCGACCCGCCCGGCGACATCGCCTTGTCGTCCTCCGCCACCGTGATCGTCACGCTGTCGATGCTCACCGCGTCGTAGCCGCCGCCGCTCGCCGCCAGCGTCAGCGTCACATCCGTGTCGTCCTCCATGTCCGCGTCCTCCCGAACCCACACCCGCACCGACTGCGGAACATTCCAGTTCGCCGTCGTGAACGTCAGACCGCCCCAGTTGCTCCCGTCGGAGCCCTGCCCCTGGGTACTGAAGTTCACGTCGCCCGAAACACCGGACACCGTTACCGTCACGTCCCCCCCCGGCGCCGCGTCCAGCACCACCGTGAAAACCGCGCCGCCGCCCTCGGCCACCGTCAGCGTCGTCGGCGACACCGTCGCCCCCTTGACCGTGCCCGCCGTCGTCGGCGTCCCCGCGGCCGCGTCGTTCAGCGTCCCATCCGCCGTGACGTCGTCGCCAAGCCTGTAGCCGTTGCCGGCGCTGTCGTCCCCCAGGGTCACGGTGTAGGTCTCCGCCCCCTCCGAGGTCAGGGCGTCCCTGTTCGTCGGGATCGTCACCGTGCCGGTGGTGCCGCCGGCGCTGCCGAAGTCCGCCATCAGGGTCTGCGCCAGGCCGCCCGGCAGGTCGGCCGCCGCGAAGCCGCCGCCGCCCCGGTCGGCGAAGGTCAGACCCACCGGAATGGCGCCCACCAGGGCGCGGTCCGAGGTGATCGAAAGACTGATGTCCGCGCCCTCCGCCACCGCCGCCGGATCGTCCGCCAGCGTCAGCGTCGCCGTGGTGTCCACCGCCGTCACGGCGATGTCGTCCGCCTCCACATCGGCGTAGTTGGTGCCCGGCGCGTCCACCCCGAGCTCGAGCGTGAACTCGTAGCCCCCCAGCTCGTCGGCCACCGGGATGTACACCGGCAGCGTCTTCGGCTCGTTCCAGTTGTACGGCTCGAACACCAGGCTGTACAGCTCAAGGTCGTCGCTGCCCTCGGCCACGGACGCGACCGTGATCGTCACCGGACCGGTCGGCGCCGCCCCCGCCAGCACCACCCTGTACTCGTCCCCGCCGCCCTCGTCGATCGTCAGCTCCGTCGGCGTCACCACCACCCGCGGGGTGTTCGGCGCATGCGGCTCGGTCACCGTCACCTCGACATCGTCGATGCTCAATGACGCGCCGTAGTTCGTGTCGCCGCTGGCCGATGCGTGCGTCAAGGTCGCGCTGTCGTTGGTCGTGTCCGAATCGGTAGCCGCATTCACCGTCACCGTCTGCGCGGTCTTCCAGTTCGACGGCGTGAACGTCAACGGCGAACCCGTCACCGTCACATCGCCCGATTCGCCGCCCACCGTCACCGTCACGTCCGACGAGGGCTTCGTGTCCAGCTTCACCGTGTAGGTGTTGCTGCCGCCCTCGGCAACCGTCACAGTGCTCGGCGTGATCGTCACCCCCGCCGTGTCGTCGTCGGTGATCGTGCCGGTCGCCTCGAGTCTCGTCCCGCCGCCGGCAAAGACCACGCGATGGTCATTCGTGCGGATGTTGTTCAACCGCAGCGTAAGGGTCTCGTTGTCCTCATCCGCCTCATCGCCCAGAACATCCACCCTCACCGTCTGGCTCAGGGCCGCGCCGGTCGCGTCCGCCGCGAACACCACCTTCCGGTTCGCCTGAAAATGCCTGAAGTCCTTTCCGGGACCCGCCTCGGCCGTGCCCTCCCGGGCAACCGCGTCCACCTGAACCGGGTGACTCGGAGAACCGCTCAGCGTCACCGTGAAGTTCAGGGCCGTCCGCCCCGAGTCCCCTTCGACCACCTCCGCGTCCGCCACCGAAATCTCATGACCGGTCGCCGTGGCGTCGTCGTCGTCGGTGATCGTGCCGGTCGCCTCGAGTCTCGACTCGCCGCCGGCAAAGACCACGCGACTGTCGGCCGTGCGCAGGTTGTTCAACAGCAGCGTAAAGGTCTCGTTGTCCTCGTCCACCTCATCGCCCAGCACCTGCACCGCCACCGTCTTGCTCAGGGACGCGCCGGTCGCATTCGCCTCGAAGACAATCTTCCGATCCCTGAAGCCGATGAAGTCCTGGCCGGGCCCCCAGCCTCCCTTGGCCGCATCGCCCGAATCCTTGGCCCAGGCCGTCGCCTTGATCTCAACCCGGTGACTCGGCGAACCGCTCAACGTCACCGTGAAGTTCATGGCCGTCTTGTGAGAGTCGCCCTCCGTGACACTCGCATTCGCCACCGAAATGGTGTGGCCGGTGGAGGTCGTGTCGTCGTCGTCGGTGATCGTGCCGGTCGCCTCGAGTCTCGACTCGCCGCCGGCAAAGGCCACGCGACTGTCGGTCGTGCGCAGGACGTTCAACCGCAGCGTAAGGGTCTCGTCGTCCTCTTCGACCTCGTCGCCCAGTATCTTCACCGTCACCGTCTTGCTCAGCGCCGCGCCGGTCGCGTTCGCCGCAAACACCAGTTTCCGTCTCTGGAAACCGATGAAGTCCCGGCCGGCCCCCCTGCCTCCCTTGGCCGTATCGCCCGAGCCCTTGGCCCACGCCGTCGCCTGAATCTCGACCCGGTGACTCGGCGAACCGCTCAGCGTCACCGTGAAGTTCATGTCCGTCTCGCCGGAGTCGCCCTCCATAACGCTCACGTCCGCCACCGAAATCGTCAGAGCCGCAGCCACGGTCTGCGTCACCGTCAACACCACATCCTTCGTGTCCGTGTTGCCGTTGCCGTCCGACGCCGTCACCGTCATCGTGTACGTGCCCGGCGCCGTCGTCGTGAAGGTGAGCTGCGCCGCATTCAGCGCCGTGCCGTTCGGAATCGCCGGCGTCGTCTCGCCCGCCTTGCGCGTCCACGCGTACGTCACCGTGTCCCCGTCGCCGTCCGTCGCCGACGCCGTGATGTCCACATCCTCGCCCACCGTCACCGTCTGGGCCGTCAGCGACGCCAGCACCGGCGAAGCGTCGTCGTCGGTGATCGTGCCGGTCGCTTCGAGTCTCGTCCCGCCGCCGGCAAAGACCACGCGATGGTCATTCGTGCGGATGTTGTTCAACCGCAGCGTAAAGGTCTCATTGTCCTCATCCGCCTCATCGCCCAGAACATCCACCCTCACCGTCTGGCTCAGGGCCGCGCCGGTCGCGTCCGCCGCGAACACCACCTTCCGGTTCGCCTGAAAATGCCTGAAGTCCTTTCCGGGACCCGCCTCGGCCGTGCCCTCCCGGGCAACCGCGTCCACCTGAACCGGGTGACTCGGAGAACCGCTCAGCGTCACCGTGAAGTTCAGGGCCGTCCGCCCCGAGTCCCCTTCGACCACCTCCGCGTCCGCCACCGAAATCTCATGACCGGTCGCCGTGGCGTCGTCGTCGTCGGTGATCGTGCCGGTCGCCTCGAGTCTCGACTCGCCGCCGGCAAAGACCACGCGACTGTCGGCCGTGCGCAGGTTGTTCAACAGCAGCGTAAAGGTCTCGTTGTCCTCGTCCACCTCATCGCCCAGCACCTGCACCGCCACCGTCTTGCTCAGGGACGCGCCGGTCGCATTCGCCTCGAAGACAATCTTCCGATCCCTGAAACCGATGAAGTCCTGGCCAGGCCCCCAGCCTCCCTTGGCCGCATCGCCCGAATCCTTGGCCCAGGCCGTCGCCTTGATCTCAACCCGGTGACTCGGCGAACCGCTCAGCGTCACCGTGAAGTTCATGGCCGTCTTGTGAGAGTCGCCCTCCGTGACACTCGCATTCGCCACCGAAATGGTGTGGCCGGTGGAGGTCGTGTCGTCGTCGTCGGTGATCGTGCCGGTCGCCTCGAGTCTCGACTCGCCGCCGGCAAAGGCCACGCGACTGTCGGTCGTGCGCAGGACGTTCAACCGCAGCGTAAGGGTCTCGTCGTCCTCTTCGACCTCGTCGCCCAGTATCTTCACCGTCACCGTCTTGCTCAGCGCCGCGCCGGTCGCGTTCGCCGCAAACACCAGTTTCCGTCTCTGGAAACCGATGAAGTCCCGGCCGGCCCCCCGGCCTCCCTTGGCCGTATCGCCCGAGCCCTTGGCCCAGGCCGTCGCCTGAATCTCGACCCGGTGACTCGGCGAACCGCTCAGCGTCACCGTGAAGTTCATGTCCGTCTCGCCGGAGTCGCCCTCCATGACACTCGCGTCCGCCACCGAAATCGTCAGAGCCGCAGCCACGGTCTGCGTCACCGTCAACGTCACATCCTCCGTGTCCGTGTTGCCGTTGCCGTCCGACGCCGTCACCGTCATCGTGTACGTGCCCGGCGCCGTCGTCGTGAAGGTGAGCTGCGCCGCATTCAGCGCCGTGCCGTTCGGAATCGCCGGCGTCGTCTCGCCCGCCTTGCGCGTCCACGCGTACGTCACCGTGTCCCCGTCGCCGTCCGTCGCCGACGCCGTGATGTCCACATCCTCGCCCACCGTCACCGTCTGGGCCGTCAGCGACGCCAGCACCGGCGAAGCGTCGTCGTCCGTGATCGTGCCGCTCGCCGTCGCCGGGTCCGGCGGGGCCGCGCCAACCGCATTGCTCAGCCTCAGCACCACCGTCTCGTCGGACTCGTCGGACTCGTCGCCGGTCACCGAAACCGTCACCGTCTTTGCCAGGGCCGCCCCGGTGCTGCCCGCGGCAAAGGTCAGCGTGCCCGCCGCCAGGGCGGTGAAGTCCGTGCCCGAGGTCGCCGTCGAGGCGCCGCTGTCCACCGCGTAGTCCACCGTCACCCGCCGGCCGCTGGTCGCGCCCAGCGTCACCGTGAACACCATGTCCGCGCTGCCCGAATCGCCCTCCGTCACCGCCGCCGGCGCCGCGATCGACAAGGCCGGCGGGTCGTCGTTGTCGGTGATCGTCCCCGTCGCCGTCGCGTCGCCGAGCGTTACCCCGGACGACGGCTCCGACAGCGTCACCGTGAACGTCTCGTCCGGCTCGTCCACGGCGTCGTCCGTCACCGACACCGTGATCGTCGCGCTGCTCGCGTTCGCCGCGATCGTCGCTGTGGTAGCCGTCGTCACCGCCGTGAAGTCCGCGCCCGCCGTCGCCGTGTCCCCGCTCGCCGCCGTCACCCTGTACTTGAAGCTGATCCCCGAGGCGGGCGCCGGCGCCGCCGTCACCGTGAACGCGAACGTCCCGTCCTCCGCCGCCGTCACGTCCGCGATGCTCAGAGCCGGCGGCACCGGCGTCGCCTTCACATGGTCCGACCACGAAGACTGCACGCTGCCCGCACGCGCGAACATCCGGAACGTGTATTCCGTGCCGTTCGTCAGACTCGACACCACCGTGCTCGTCGTGCTCCCGCCCGTCACGATCTGCGTCGATGTCCAGGTCGAACCGCCGTTGCTGCTCGACTGGTAGCCCCACGCCGTCACGCCCGAACCCGGCTGCGTCGGCCAGCTCAGCGTCACCCGGCCGTCGCCCGCCGTCGCCGTCACCACCGGCTTCACCAGCACCAGGGGCGTCGCCGTCGCCACAGCCGACTGCTCGCTCACTCCGCCGCTGTTCCTCGCGCGAATACGGAAACGGTACGTGCTCCCGTTCTCCAGACCCGTCACCGCGTGGCTCGTCGTCTCCGCGTCCGAACCGGTAATCGCCGTCCACGAACCCCAGGCGGCGCTCTCCTTGCCGTAGCGCAGCTCGTAGCGGGTGATGCTCGCGTTCTCCGGATCAGCCCACGACAACGTCACCCGGGCGTTGCCGGGACTCGCCCTGAACATCTTCGGCCGGGCAGGCGCCACCGGACGAGGCGTCGCCTTCACATGGTCCGACCACGAAGACTGCACCCCCGGACCCACCGCCGCGAACATCCGGAACGTGTACTCCGTGTCGTTCTCCAGACCCGTCACCACCGTGCTCGTCGCGCTCGCGCCCGTCACCGTCTGCGACGCGCTCCACGTCGAACCGCCGTCGCTGCTGTACTGGTACGTCCAGGTCGTGATCGCGATCCCCGACTGCAGCTTCCAGCCCAGTGTCACCCGACCGTCGCCTGCCGTCGCCGTCAGCACCGGCTTCGCCGGCTTCACCTGCGGCGTCGCCGTCACCACCGACGACTGCGCGCCGTTGCCGCCCGCGTTCACCGCACGGATGCGGAAGCGGTACACGCTGCCGTTCTCCAGACCAGACACCGTGTGCGTCGTCGTCTCCGCGTCCGAATCGGCGATCGCCGTCCACGAACCCCAGGCGGCGCTCCCCTTCTTCTGACGCAGCTCGTAACGAGTGATCGATGCGTCCTCCGGATCGTCCCACGACAGAGCCACCTGGGCGTTCCCCGCCGTCGCATCCAGACCCGACGGAGCGGCCGGCGTCGGCTGCGTCACCGTGAACGTCACATCCTCCGTGTCCTCGTTGCCGTTCCCGTCCGACGCCGTCACCGTCATCGTGTACGTGCCCGGCGCCGTCGTCGTGAACGTCAGACGGGCGGCGTCCAGCGCCGTGCCGTTCGGAATCGCCGGCGTCGTCTCGCCCGACTTGCGAGTCCACGAGTACGTCACCGTGTCCCCGTCGCCGTCCGTCGCCGACGCCGTCACGTCCACGTCCTGACCCACCGTCAGCGACTGATCCGAAATCTCCGCCAGCACCGGAGACTCGTCGTCGTCCTCGATCGTGCCGCTCGCCGTCGCCGGGTCCGGCAGCGTCGCGCCGACCGCATCGCTCAGCTGCAGCACCACCGTCTCGTTGGATTCGTCGGACTCGTCGCCGGTCACCGAAACCGTGACGGTCTGCGCCAGGGCGGACCCGGTGCTGCCGGCGGCAAAGGTCAGCGTGCCCGCCGCCAGGGCGGTGAAGTCCGTCCCCGAGGTCGCCGTCGAGGAGGTGCTGTCCACCGCGTAACCCACCGTCACCCGCCGGCCGCTGGCCGCGCCCAGCGTCACCGTGAACACCATGTCCGCGCTGCCCGAATCGCCCTCCGTCACCGCCGCCGGCGCCGCGATCGACAGGGCCGGCGGATCGTCGTTGTCGGTGATCGTCCCCGTCGCCGTCGCATCGGAGATCGTCACACCGGCGGACGGATCCGACAGCGTCACCGTGAACGTCTCGTCCGGCTCGTCCACGGCGTCGTCCGTCACCGTCACCGTGATCGTCGTGCTGCTCGCGTTCGCCGCGATCGTCGCTGACGTCGCCGTCGTCACCGCCGTGAAGTCCGCGCCCGCCGTCGCCGTGTCGCCGCTCGCCGCCGTCACCCTGTACTTGAAGCTGATCCCCGAGGCCGGCGCCGGCGCCGCCGTCACCGTGAACGCGAACGTGCCGTCCTCCGCCGCCGTCACGTCCGCGATGCTCAGAGCCGGCGGCACCGGCGTCGCCTTCACATGGTCCGACCACGAAGACTGCACCGTGCCCGCCCGCGCGAACATCCGGAACGTGTATTCCGTGCCGTTCGTCAGACTCGACACCACCGTGCTCGTCGTGCTCCCACCCGTCACGATCTGCGTCGATGTCCAGGTCGACCCGCCGTTGCTGCTCGACTGGTAGCCCCACGCCGTCACGCCCGAACCCGGCTGCGACGGCCAGCTCAGCGTCACCCGGCCGTCGCCCGCCGTCGCCGTCACCACCGGCTTCACCAGCACCAGGGGCGTCGCCGTCGCCACCGGCGACGGCACACCCACGCCGCCGCTGTTCTTCGCGCGGATACGGAAACGGTACGTGCTGCCGTTGTCCAGACTCGTCACCGTGTGACTCGTCGTGCTCGCGTCCGAACCCGAGATCGGTGTCCACGAACCCCAGGTCTCACCCTGCTTGCCGTAGCGCAACTGCCAGACGCTGATGCTCGCGTCCTCCGGATCGTCCCACGTCAACTCCACCCGGGCGTTGCCGGGACTCGCGCTGAAGTTCGTCGGCGCCGCCGGCGCCGGCGGCTGCGGCGTCGCCTTCACGAAGTCCGACCACGCCGACTGCGCGCCCGGACCCACCGCCGCGAACATACGGAACGTGTACTCCGTGTCGTTCTCAAGACCCGTCACCACCGTGCTCGTCGCGCTCGCGCCCGTCACCGTCTGCGATGCGCCCCACGTCGAACCGCCGTCGCTGCTGTACTGGTACGTCCAGGTCGTGATCGCGATCCCCGGCTGCAACTGCCAGCCCAGCGTCACCCGACCGTCGCCAGCCGTCGCCGTCAGCACCGGCTTCGCAGGATTCGCCCGCGGCGTCGCCGTCGCCACCGACGACTGCGCGCCGCTGCCGCTGGGGTTCACCGCGCGGATGCGGAAACTGTACGCGCTGCCGTTCTCCAGACCCGACACCGTGTGGTCCGTCGTCTCCGCGTCCGAATCGGCAATCGCCGTCCATGAACCCCAGGCGTTGCTCCCCTCCTTCTGCCGCAGCTCGTAACCCGTGATCGAAGCGTCCTCCGGATCGTCCCACGACAACGCCGCCCGGGCGTTCCCCGCCGTCGCCTCGAAACCCGACGGCGCCGACGGCAGCGAGTCGTCGTCCGTGATCGTGCCCGTCGCCGACGCATCGGAAATCGTCACTCCGGCAGACGGCGACGACAGCGTCACCGTGAACGTCTCGTCGCCCTCCACCAGAACATCGTCCGTCAACGACACCGTGATCGTCGCGCTGGTCGCCGACGCCGCGATCGTCGCCTCGGTCGCCGACGACACCCCGGTGAAGTCCGTACCCGCAGTCGCCGTGTCCCCGCTCTCCGCCGTCACCGTGTACCGGAACGTGATCGGCGAACTCGGCGCCGGAGTCGCCGTCACCGTGAACGACATCGTCCCCGCGGCCTCCGCCGCCGTCGCATCCGCGATGCTCAGCGAAACCGCGGTCGTTGTCGCCGCCGTCGGCGTCGCCGTGATCCCGGCGGCAGCCTTGCCGAACTCACTCAGGGTCTCCGCCCGAACCTGGAACGTGTACTTCGTAGCGTTCACAAGACCCGTCACCGTGTGGCTCGTCGTCCCCGCGTCGCCCGGAACGGCTCTCCATCTGCCGTACGCGCCGGCGCCCGCCTTCTGACGGTAGTTCCAGCGGCGGATGCGGTCGTCATCCGAACTGTCCCACGACAGCGTCACCCGACCGTCGCCCGATGTCGCCGTGAAACCCGTCGGCGCCGCGGGCGGACCCCGTACCGGCGTCGCCGTCACCTCCGACGACGCACCCTTGCCGCCGGCGTTCTCCGCCCGAACCTGGAACGTGTACTCCGTGCCGTTCACAAGACCCGTCACCGTGTGGCTCGTCGTCCCCGCGCCGGAACCGTCGATCGCCGTCCAATCGCCGTATGCGCCCCCATCCGGCTTCAGACGGTACTCCCAGCCGGTGATCGTCGTATCCCCCTGATCACGCCACCGCAACGCCACCTGACTGTCGCCGTCACTCGTCGCCAGGCCCTGCGGAGCCCCGGGCGGCGTCAGCGGCGTCGCCGACACCCGCGGCGACCAGTGGCCGCCCACGGTGCCGAACGCGCGCACCTGGAAGTGATAGGCGGAACTGTTCGTCAGGCCCGTCACCACCACGCTCGTCGTCTCCGCATCGGAACCGGACACGTCCATCGCCGCGCCCCAGGCGCTCGCGCCGGCCAGCTTCCCGCGGTACTGCCACTTCGTGATCGAAGCGTTGCCCGGGTCCGCCCACGACAGCGTCACCCGACCGTTGCCCGCCTTCGCGCCCACCCCCGTCGGCCTCGCGAACGGCTCGACGCTCGGCGTCGCGCTCAGGCCCGTCGAAGCCGGACCCGCGCCCTGGTCGTTCACTGCCCGCACCTGGAACGTGTACGGCGTACCGTTCGTCAGACCGGTGAACACATGACTCGTCGTCGCCGCATCGGAACCCGGGATGTTCGTCCACGTACCAGGCCAGTTGCCGGCGCTGTCCAGCTTCCGCCGCGACTGCCACTTCGTGACGCTCGGGTCCCCGAGGGCGCGCCAGATCACCCGCACCTGACCGTCGCCCGGCTCGCTGGACGTCAGCTCCGGCTGCAAGGGAACACCCGCTGTCGGCGTCGCCGTCACTGCCGAAGAGGCCGCGCTGGCGGCGCTGCCGCTCCTCGAGCGAATCTGGAACGTGTACTCCGTGCCGTTGCTCAACCCCGGCGCCGAGTAGCTGGTCGTGGTCGCCCCGGAACCGCTCATCGCCGTCCACTCGCCGTAGTTCCCGCCATCCGGCTTCTGCCGGTACTCCCAGCCCGTCAGCGTCGGATTCGCCGCGTCCGTCCAGCTCAGCTTCACGTGCCGGTTGCCCGCCGCCGCCGCCAGACCCGCCGGCTGCGCCAGCGGACCGAACCAGATGTGAGCGACCACCGATTCCGGACCCGCCTTCTCCCCGTTGAGCGCGCGCACCCGCACGTTGCGCAATCCCGTCAACGGCGGAAGGCCCGGCGGCGACAGGTTGAACGCCCTGAAGACCGTCTGCGGCTGATCGCTGTTGGACAGGGCCAGGTTCCCCAGGGCAACCCAGGACACGTCGCTCCACGCCTGGGCGGCGGTCTTGACCTGCATCTCCGCCTTCGGAACCGGCCCGCAGTTGGCCGGCACGCTCACCGTCAAGAACAGTATTCTCCGATTCCGATGGCTCAACGACGAAATCGCGATCCTGCACGGCGCCGCGGTCGACGGCGTCGTGTCCGTCACCGTCACCGACACATCCTCGATGCTCAGCGATGAACCGTAGTTCGTGTCGCTGCTCGACGCCGCGTGCGTCAGCGTCGCCGCGTCGTTCGTCGTGTCCGTATCGGACCCGGCGTTCACCGTCACCGTCTGCGCCGTGCCGTAGTTCGACGGCGTGAACGTCAGCGGCGAACCCGTAACCGTCACCTCGCCCGACTCGCCGCCCACCGTCACCGTCACGTCCGCCGTCGGCTCCGTGTCCAGCTTCACCGTGTAGCTGCCGTTGCTGCCTTCATTCACCGTCAGCGACGTCGGCGAGACCGTCACCCCCGCCGTGTCGTTGTCCGTGATCGTCCCCGTCGCCGTCGCGTCGCCGATCTCCGCGTTGTCGGACGGCTCCGACAGCGTCACCGTGAACGTCTCGTCCGATTCGTCGAGGGCGTCGTCCGTCACCGACACCGTGATCGTCGCGCTGCTTGCGTTCGCCGCGATCGCCGCCGCCACAGCCGTCGTCACCGCCGTGAAGTCCGTGTCCGCCGTCGCCGTGTCGCCGCTCTCCGCCGTCACCGTGTACTTGAACGTCACCTCGGCCGAAGGCGCCGGATCCGCCGTCACCGTGAACGTGAAGGTCCCGTCCTCCGCCGCCGACACGTCCGCGATGCTCAGCGACACCGCATCCCCGTCGAGCGTCACCGTCACCTCGGACGAGGCCGCGCCGGCGCCGACACCGTTCACCGCGCGAAGCTCGAAGGTGTACGAGCTCCCGTTCGTCAGATCACCGACCGTCCCCGTCAGCGTCGGCAGCGCACTGCCCGTCCGGCTGTGCGCAAGGTCCGTCCACTCGCCGTACGCGCCGCCGCCGGCCTTCTGGCGGTACTGCCACTTCGTGATCGTGTCGCTCTGCGGATCGCGCCACGACAGCGTCGCCTCGCCGTCGCCGGCCGTCGCCCGCACGCCCGTAGGCGCCGGCGGAACCGCGGTCGCCGCCGTCGGCGTCGCCGTCACCGTCGACGAGGCCGCGCTCAGACCGTTCTCGTTCCGGGCCCGCAGACGGAACGTGTACTCCTCCGCCGCCAGACCCGTCACCGTCGCCGTCGTCGTGCTGCCGTTCCCCGCATCCGCCACGTGCAGGTTCCGGTACGACTCGGAACCCCGCTTGTACTGAATGTTCCACGACGTGACCTGCTCTCCGGACTGCGCATTCCAGGTCAACGTCGCCGAGGCCGCGCCGGGGGTCGCGCTCAGACCGCCCGGAGCGGACGGCACCTCGAACGTCACCGACACCGCGTCGGAAGCCGGACCGGCTCGAGCCCCGTTCAGCGCGCGCACCCGAACCTGGCGCGTGCCGCCGCCGGACGGCAGGAACACCAGCTCGATGCCGGAAGGCGTCCTGGCCGCGGCGCTGTTCGCAAACGTCCGCAGACCCGCGTTCTCCAGGTCCACCCATTCCACGTCGCCCCAGCCCTGGCTCGAAGTCCTGATCTGGCGCTGCATCCCCGTGATCGCGCCGCAGTTCGCCGGTATCCGCAGACCGAACGAAATCGAGTAGACCGGCAGGAAACCGCTGTCGTCGATCGCACGGTAGTTCGTCACCGACACCTTGCACGGCGCCGCCGCGCTGTCGTTCAGCGTGCCGTCCGCCGTCACGTCGGTACCGAGCGCATAGCCGGCGGCGTCATTCAGCGTGATCCGGTAGGTCTCCGCGCTCTCCGCATCCGAGTCCGTGCTGGTCGGGATCGTCACCGTGCCCGTCGTGCTGGCGCTGACGCCGAACGAAGCAGTGAAGTTCCGCGGACCCAGCGTGCCCGGGATGTCGTCCGCGTCGAAACCGCTCGAGCCGCGGTCGGCAAGCGTCAGGCTCACCGTCAGATCGCCCGTCAGCGCGCGGTCCGAAGACACCGGCAGACTGATCGCCGTCCCCTCCGTCACCGCCGCCGGATCGGTCGACAACTGCAGCGTCGGCGTCGTGTCCGTCACCGTCACCGACACATCCTCGATGCTCAGCGATGAACCGTAGTTCGTGTCCGTGCTCGACGCCGCGTGCGTCAGCGTCGCCGCGTCGTTCGTCGTGTCCGTATCGGACCCGGCGTTCACCGTCACCGTCTGCGCCGTGCCGTAGTTCGACGGCGTGAACGTCAGCGGTGAACCCGTAACCGTCACCTCGCCCGACTCGCCGCCCACCGTCACCGTCACGTCCGCCGTCGGCTCCGTGTCCAGCTTCACCGTGTAGCTGCCGTTGCTGCCTTCATTCACCGTCAGCGACGTCGGCGAGACCGTCACCCCCGCCGTGTCGTTGTCCGTGATCGTCCCCGTCGCCGTCGCGTCGCCGATCTCCGCGTTGTCGGACGGCTCCGACAGCGTCACCGTGAACGTCTCGTCCGATTCGTCGAGGGCGTCGTCCGTCACCGACACCGTGATCGTCGTGCTGCTTGCGTTCGCCGCGATCGCCGCCGCCACAGCCGTCGTCACCGCCGTGAAGTCCGTGTCCGCCGTCGCCGTGTCGCCGCCCTCCGCCGTCACCGTGTACTTGAACGTCACCTCGGCCGAAGGCGCCGGATCCGCCGTCACCGTGAACGTGAAGGTCCCGTCCTCCGCCGCCGACACGTCCGCGATGCTCAGCGACACCGTCGGCGTTGTTGTCGCCGCCGTCACCGTGATCGCTACCGTCCCGGTGTCCTCGTTGCCGTTGCCGTCCGAGGCCGTCACCGTCATCGTGTACGTGCCCGGCGCCGTCGTCGTGAACGTCAGTTGATCCTCGTCCAGCGCCGTGCCGTTCGGGAGCGGCGGCGTTGTCTCGCCCGCCTTGCGCGTCCACTCGTACGTCACCGTGTCGCCGTCGCCGTCCGTCGCCGACGCCGTGATGTCCACGTCCTCGCCCGCCGTCACCGCCTGGGCCGTCAGCGCCGCCAGCACCGGCGAAGCGTCGTCGTCCGTGATCGTGCCGCTCGCCGTCGCCGGGTCCGGCAGGGTCGCGCCAACCGCATTGCTCAGCTTCAGCACCACCGTCTCGTCCGCCTCGTCCAGCTCGTCGCCGGTCACCGCCACAGTCACCGTCTTTGCCAGGGCCGCCCCAGTGCTGCCCGCGGCAAAGGTCAGCGTGCCACCCGCCAGGGCCGTGAAGTCCGCCCCCGAGGTCGCCGTCGAAGTGCTGTCCACCGCGTAGTCCACCGTCACCCGCCGACCGCTGGTCGCGCCCAGCGTCACCGTGAACACCATGTTCGTGCTACCCGAATCGCCCTCCGCAACCGCCGCCGGCGCCGCGATCGACAGGGCCGGCGGATCGTCGTTGTCGGTGATCGTGCCCGTCGCCGTCGCGTCCGAGAGCGTCACCCCGGACGACGGATCGGACAGCGTCACCGTGAACGTCTCGTCCGATTCGTCGAGGGCGTCGTCCGTCACCGACACCGTGATCGTCGTGCTGCTCGCGTTCGCCGCGATCGTCCCCGCCGCCGCCGCCGTCACCGCCGTGAAGTCCGTGTCCGCCGTCGCCGTGTCGCCGCTCTCCGCGGTCGCCGTGTACTTGAACGTCACCTCCGAAGCAGGCGCCGGAGCCGCCGTCACCGTGAACGCGAACGTGCCGTCCTCCGCCGCCGTCACGTCCGCGATGCTCAGCGACACCGTGCCGTCGTTCAGCGTGCTGTTGACCGTCTTGTCGGCGCCGAGCGCGTAGCCGGTCCCGTCGTTCAGCGTGATCGTGTAGCTCTCCGCGTCCTCCGCATCCGAGTCGGCACTGGTCGGGATCGTCACCGTGCCCGTCGTGCTGGCGGTGTTGCCGAACGACGCGGTGAAGTCCCGCGGCCCCAGCGCGCCCGGAATGTCGTCCACGTCGAAACCGCTCGGACCAAAGGCCGAAAGCGTCAGGCTCACCGTCAGATCGCCCGTCAGCGCGCGGTCCGATGTCACCGTCAGACTGATCGCCGTCCCCTCCGTCACCTCCACCGGATTCTTCAATAGCTGCAGCGTCGGCGTCGTGTCCGTCACCGTCACCGACACATCCTCGATGCCCAGCGACGAGCCGTAGTTCGTGTCGCTGCTGGACGCGGCATGCGTCAGCGTCGCGGTGTCCTCCGCCGTGTCCTCGTCGTCCCCGGCGCTCACCGTCACGGTCTGCGCCGTGCCGAAGTTCGACGGCGTGAACGTCAGCGGCGAACCCGTCACCTTCACCTCGCCCGATTCGCCGCCCACTGTCACCGTCACGTTCGCCGACGGCGCCGTATCCAGCTTCACCGTGTACTCGCCGCTGCCGCCTTCGTCGATCCTCAGCCAGGTCGGCGAGATCGTCACGCCGTGGGAACGCGCCTCCGTCACCGTCACCGTAATCGTCCCCGCGGGATCGAGCAGCGCGAGCGCCGGGAAGCGGACGGCGTGGTCGATGGCGGCGCTGCCGGCGGCAACGCCCGTGATCGTCACCGGCTGCGCGGTCCGGGCGTCGGCCCGGGTGAACGTCAGCGAGGACGGGCTTGTCCGCACACCGCTGCCGCTCGTCAGCGTCACCTCCGCCGTCCGGTCCAGGTACGGCAGCGCCGCGGCGCTCAGCCTCACGCCGTAGGTGATGCTGGCGCCCTGCGCCACGCCGGCGTTCCAGGCAACGCTGGCGCTGCCCGTCCTCGTGATCCCGCCGCCGCTGAATTCAAGACCGAGGTTGTCGGTGTTGACGACGCTCACCTCCGCCAGCTCCGACCACGGACCGAAGGTTTCCTCCTCGCCTCCGCCAAACTCGGGCCGGATCGGGACGGTTGTCACCGCCCGGACCTGATACTGACCCACGCCCCCGTGCAACGTGGTCCTCTTGTTCAGGGTGACGGATCGGGTCGACGCCGTGCTGTTCCTGACATCGAACGGGTTCCAGCCGCGCCAGCTCCGCTCCTTGTTCTTGAACCGGTACTGCCACTTGTCGATCTCGGAGTCGGTCCGGGCGGTCCACCGCAGCGTGATCGCGTCCTCAACCGCCGTGATGCGCAGCGAGGTCGGCCTGGCGATGCCCTCGTCGTCGTCGCCGATCGTTCCGGTCGCGGTGGCGTCCGTGATCGTCACGCCGGACGATGGCTCGGACAGCGTCACCGTGAACGTCTCGTCGCCCTCGACCTCGGTGTCCTGGAGGAGCGACACGATGATCGTCGTGCTCGTCGCGTTCGCCGCGATCGTCGCCGTTGCCGCCGTCGTCACCGCCGTGAAGTCCGAGCCCGCGGTCGCGGTGTCGCCGCTCTCCGCCGTCACCGTGTACTTGAACGTGATCGACGAGGACGGCGCCGGATCCGCGATCACCGTGAACGACATCGTTTCGCCCTCCGGCGCCGTCTTGTCCTCAACGATCAGCGCGACCGTACCGGTGCCCAGGGCCGGCGTGCCGTCGTTCAGCGTGCCGTCGGCCGTGTTGTTGTCCTCGTCGACCGCGTAGCCGGCGCCCTCGTTCAGGGTGATCCGGTAGGTCTCCTGGCCCTCCGTGCTGTAATCCGTGCGGGTCGGGATCGTCACCGTGCCTGTTGTGCTCAAGGCGGCGCCGAAGGACGCGATGAAGTTGCGCGGACCCAGGGCGCCCCGAATGTCGTCCGCGTCGAAACCGCTCGTGTCACGGTCCTCAAGCGTCAGGCTCACCGCCAGACCGCCCGCCAGCGCCTTGTCCGACGTCACCTTCAGACTGATCGCCGCCCCCTCGATCACCGCCGCCGGAACGTGAGACAGGGACAGCGTCGGCGTCGTGTCCGTCACCGTCACCGATACGGACGGGGCCGCGCTCACACTGCCGTAGCCGGTCACGGCATGACTCACCGCGACGCTCTCGTCGCCGGTGTCGCCATCCGGCACCGCCGTGACCGTCACCGTCCGGGGCCTGTTCCAGTTGAAGCGGGTAAAGGTCAGCGGATCGGACACCGTCGCCGCTCCGGTGTCGCTGCTGCCCGGCGTGACCGTCACATCGCCCGCCGGCCGGGAGTCCAGCACCACGGTGTAGTTGGCGGTGCTGCTTTCCGTCACCGTCAGCTCGGAGACGGAAACCGTCACGCCGGGCGCCGGATCGTCGTCGTCCGTGATCGTGCCGCTCGCCGTCGCCGTGCCGATGCTGGCGTTGGTCGCGTTCGACAGCTTCAGCACCACCGTCTCGTCGTCCTCGTCCAGCTCGTCGCCCGTCACCGACACCGCGATCGTCTTGCTGGTGTCGCCCGCCGCGAACGTCAGCGTGCCGGCGCCGCCCGTGAAGTCGGTGCTCGCCGTTGCCGTCGAACTCGTATCCACCGCGTAGTCCACGGTCACCGCACGGCCGCTGGCCGCATCCAGCGTGACCGTGAAGATCATGTCCGTGCTGCCCGAATCGCCCTCCGTCACCGCCGCCGGATCCGCGATGGCCAGGGCCGGCGGATCGTCGTCGTCCTCGATCGTGCCCGTTGCGGTGGCGTCAGAGAGCGTCACCCCGGAGGACGGCTCCGACAGCTTCACCGTGAAGGTCTCGTCGGCCTCGTCCAGGGCGTCGTCGGTCACCGAGACCGTGATCGTCGTGCTGCTCGCGTTCGCAGCGATGGTCGCCGCGGTGGCCGTCGTCACTGCCGTGAAGTCCGTGTCCGCCGTCGCCGTGTCGCCGCTCTCCGCCGTCACCGTGTACTTGAACGTCACCTCCGAAGACGGCGCCGGATCCGCCGTCACCGTGAATGTGAACGTCCCGTCCTCCGCCGCCGTCACGTCCGCGATGCTCAGCGCGGGGGACTGCGGCGGGTCGTTCAGCGTGCCGTCGGCCGTCTTGTCGGTGCCGAGCGCGTAGCCGGTCCCGTCGTTCAGCGTGATCGTGTAGGTCTCCGCGCCCTCCGTATCCGAGTCCGCGCTGGTCGGGATCGTCACCGTGCCCGTCGTGCTGGCGCTGACGCCAAACGAAGCAGTGAAGTTGCGCGGACCGAGCGTGCCCGGGATGTCGTCCGCGTCGAAACCACTCGAACCCCGATCCGAAAGCGTCAGGCTCACCGTCAGATCGCCCGTCAGCGCGCGGTCCGACGTCACCGACAGGCTGATCGCCGTCCCCTCCGTCACCGCCGCCGGATCCGTCGAAAGCTGCAAGGTCGGCGTCGTGTCGGTCACCGTTACCGTGACGTCGTCGATGCCCAGTGACGAGCCGTAGTCCGTGTCGGTGCTGGCCGCCGCATGCGTCAGCGTCGCCGTGTCGTCCGTCGTGTCCTCGTCGGCCCCGGCGTTCACCGTCACCGTCTGCGCCGTGCCGTAGTTCGACGGCGTGAACGTCAGCGAGGACGGGTCCACCGTCACCTCGCCCGATTCGCCGCCCACTGTCACCGTCACGTTCGCCGACGGCGCCGTGTCCAGCTTCACCGTGTACTCGCCGCTGCCGTCTTCCTCGACCGTCAGCTCGGTCGGCGAGATCGTCACGCCGGGGGCGGGGGCCGCGCCGACCGTCACCGCCACCGTGCCGGCGTTCGAAATCGCATCCGCCGCGGCGCCGGTGAGACGGAAGGCATGGCCGATGGTGGCGCTGCCGGCCTTGACGCCAGTCACCGTCACGTCCTGCGCCACGTTGTAGTTCTGCGCCGTGAAGGTCAGGCTGGGCGGATTGACCGTCGCCGTCGCCGTGTCCGAACTCGTGATCCTGAGCGTGCCCGCAAACGCCTCGGTCAGGGCCACCGTGTAGGTCTTGCTGGAACCCGGCGCCACCGCCACCGGCGCACCGGTCAGTGTCAGCGCCGCCAACTCGCTGTTCTGCAGCGTAACTTCCCGAACGTTCGACCAGGGACCAACCAAAACGCCGCCGACCGAGGCCCGCACCCGCCACTCGACCGTCGCGCCATCCGGGTAATCGCTCACCACGGTGACCGCCATGGTGCGCCGGGTGTTGCCTCCGCCCACACTGGGGCTGGCGTTCGAGTAGTCGTCCCAGTCGCTGTCGCCGGCGCCCTTCAGCCGGTGCTCCGCCTCCCAGTAGATCCGCGAAGCGCCGCCGGGGTCGCCGATGAAATCGCCCGGATCCGTGCCGGAATGCGTCCAGGTGAGCGTGACCACGGCGGCGCTCGACGAAGTGGCGCCGGTCAGTACCGGCGGCGTCACGGCCGCTACCACCGTGATCGTCACCTCCTCGGTGTCCGTGTTGCCGTTGCCGTCCGAGGCCGTCACCGTGTACGTATAGGCGCCGAGCGCGGGCGGCGTGAACGTCAGGCGCGCCACATTCTCCGCCGTGCCGTCCGGCAGCGACGGCGTCGTCTCGCCCGCCTTGCGCGTCCAGGCGTAGGTCACCGTGTCCCCGTCCTCGTCCGTGGCGGATGCCGTGATGTCCACGGCCTCGCCCAGCGTGATCCTCTGGTCCTTGATCTCCTTCAGTACCGGAGAGTGGTCGTCGTCGGTGATCGTGCCCGTTGCGGTGGCGTCGCCCAGGAGCACGCCGGCGGACTGCCCCGACAGCGTCACCGTGAAGGTCTCGTTGTCCTCGTCGAGGGCGTCGTCCGTCACCGTCACCGTGATCGTCGCCGTGGTCGCGCTCGCCGCGATGGTCAACTCGGTCGCCGTCGCCACCTCCGTGAAGTCCGTGTCCGCCGTCGCCGTGTTGCCGGTCTCCGCCGTCACCGTGTAGCTGAACGTGATCGGCGCGGCCGGGGCCGGGTCCGCTGTCACCGTGAACGACATCGTGCCCGCGTTCTCCAGCGCCGTCACGTCCGCGATGCTCAGCGAAACAGGCTTCTTCGGCGTCGCCGTCACTTCGGTCGAGGCCGCGCCGTCGCCCGCCCCGTTCACCGCGCGCACCTTGAAGCCATAGAGCGTGTCGTTGGTCAGACCCGTCACCGTATGGCTCGTGGTCTCGGCGTCCGAATTGGAGATCGCCGTCCAGGCGCCGTAGCTGCCGGCGGCGCCTTCCTTCTGCTGGAACTCCCAGCCGGTGATGCTGGCATTGACCGGATCGGTCCACGACAGCTCCACCTGCGCGTCGCCCGCTGTCGCCGTCAGGCCCGCCGGCGCGGCGGGTGTGGCGACCACCGTCACCGCCACCGTGCCGGCGTTCGGAATCGCATCCGCCGCGGCGCCGGTGAGACGGAAGGCGTGGCCGATGGTGGCGCTGCCGGCCTTGACGCCGGTCACCGTCACGTCCTGCGCCACGTTGTAGTTCTGCGCCGTGAAGGTCAGGCTGGGCGGATTGACCGTCGCCGTCGCCGTGTCCGAACTCGTGATCCTGAGCGTGCCCGCAAACGCCTCGGTCAGGGCCACCGTGTAGGTCTTGCTGGAACCCGGCGCCACCGCCACCGGCGCACCGGTCAGTGTCAGCGCCGCCAACTCGCTGTTCTGCAGCGTAACTTCCCGAACGTTCGACCAGGGACCATGCGAACCGCCGCCGATCGAGGCCCGCACCCGCCATTCGACCGTCGCGCCGTGCGGGTAATCGCTCACCACGGTGACCGCCATGGTGCGCCGGGTGTTGCCTCCGCCCACACTGGGGCTGGGGTTCGAGTAGTCGTCCCAATCGCTGTCGCCGGCGCCCTTCAGCCGGTGCTCCGCCTCCCAGTAGATCTGCGGAGCGCCGCCGGGGTCGCCGATGAAATCGCCCGGGGCCGTGCCGGAATGCGTCCAGGTGAGCGTGACCACGGCGGCGCTCGACGAAGTGGCGCCGGTCAGTACCGGCGGCAGCGCACCGTTCGGCGTCTCCGTGACCTCGGCGGAGGCCGCGCCGTCGCCCGCCAGATTCACCGCGCGCACCTTGAAGCCATAGAGCGTGCCGTTGGTCAGACCCGTCACCGTGTGTCTCGTGGTCTCGGCGTCGGAATTGGAGATCGCCGTCCAGGCGCCGTAGCTGCCGGCGGCGCCTTCCTTCTGCTGGAACTCCCAGCCGGTGATGCTGGCATTGACCGGATCGGTCCACGACAGCTCCACCTGCGCGTCGCCCGCTGTCGCCGTCAGGCCCGCCGGCGCGGCGGGTGTGGCGACCACCGTCACCGCCACCGTGCCGGCGTTCGGAATCGCATCCGCCGCGGCGCCGGTGAGACGGAAGGCGTGGCCGATGGTGGCGCTGCCGGCCTTGACGCCGGTCACCGTCACGTCCTGCGCCACGTTGTAGTTCTGCGCCGTGAAGGTCAGGCTGGGCGGATTGACCGTCGCCGTCGCCGTGTCCGAACTCGTGATCCTGAGCGTGCCCGGATACCTCGCCGTCAATCCCACCGTGTAAGTGGCGGTGGAACCGGCCGCCACCGTCACGGGCACCCTTTTCAGCGTGAGCGCCGCGCCCGACTTGGTGTTCTTGAGCGTGACCGTGCGGATGTTCGACCAGGGACCATACACTTTTATGTTGCCCGAGTTATAGGCCACCGCCCGAATCCGCACCTCCATTGATGAGCCGTCCGGATAAATGTCGACAAACCCGAACTTCCCGCTGCGGTTGGTGATGCCCTGAATAATGCTCGTGTTCCAGCCACTGACCCCCTTCAGCCGGTAACCCGCTTGCCATTCATGGAAAGTGACGCCGTTTCCGACGAAGTCGCCGACCCTCGTACCGGCATGAGTCCAGGTCAGGTCGATAAACTGGCTCGTCGTCGAGGTGGCGACGGTCAGCACCGGCACCTCCACGCTGGCCACCGTGATCGTCACCTCTTCGGTGTCGGTGTTGCCGTGCGGGTCGCTCGCCGTCACCGTCATCGTGTAGGTGCCGACCTCAGGCGTGAACGTCAGACGCGCCGCGTTCAGATCCGTGCCGTTCGGGATTGCCGGCGTCTCGCCCGCCTTGCGCGTCCAGGCGTAGGTCACCGTGTCCCCGTCCTCGTCCGTGGCGGACGCGGTGATGTCGATGTCATCGCCCGGCCTGACCGTCCGGTCCGCAATCTCCGTCAGCACCGGAGAGGCGTCGTCGTCGGCGATCGTCACCGTCGTCGCGAGGTTGCCGGGCGCGAAGCCGGCCGGCAGGGAGGCTCCCTCCGGCAGGGCGACGGTGACTGTGAAGGTCTCGTCGTCCTCGTCGAGGTCGTCGTCCGTGATCGGGATCGCGATGTCCTTCGTCGTCTCGGCGCTCGAGAACGTCACCGACGTCACGGCGTCGTTCTCGTAGTCGCCGTTCGCCGGATCGGCCGCGCCGGTGGCGCTGGCGCCGCCGTAGGTCACGTTGAAGGTCACGTCCTCGCCGAACGCGGCCGCCGTCGTCAACGTCACCGTGGCGTTCGCGTCCGTGCCCTCGGTCACCGACAGCGCCGCCGGCGCCGAGACCACGTGCGCCCGGACCACCGTGAGGGCCACCGTCGCGGTGTCGGTGTTGCCGTACGGGTCGCTCGCCGTCACCGTCATCGTGTAGGCGCCGGTCTCGGTCGGAGTGAAGAGGAGCCGGGCCTGATTCAGGTTCGTGCCGTCCGGCAGCGGCGGCGTGGTCTCGCCGGCCTTGCGCGTCCAGACGTAGGTGATGGTGTCGCCGTCCTCGTCCGTCGCCTCGGCCGAGAGATCCACCGCCTGGCCCACCCGGGTCGTTCCGGTGGGTGGATAGTCGGGCAGCACCGGCGAGTGGTCGTTGTCGACGATCGTCACCGTCGTCGTGAGGTTGCCGGGCGCGAAACCGGCCGGCAGGGCGCTGCCCTCCGCCAGCGCGATGGTGACCGTGAAGGTCTCGTCGTCCTCGTCGAGCCCGTCGTCGTTGAGCGGGATCGCGATGGTCTTCGTGGTGTCGGCGCCCGAGAACGTCACCGACGTCACGGCGTCGTTGTCGTAGTCGCCGTCCGCCGCATTGGTCGCTCCGGTGGCGCTGGCGCCGCCATAGCTCACGTCGAAGGTCACGTCCTCGCCGAACGCCTCCTCGGTGGTCACCGTCACCGTGGCGTTCGTGTCCGTGCCCTCGGTGACGGACAGCGCCGCCGGCACGGACACCGCGGCCTTGCCGACCACGGTGATGACCACTTCCCCGGTGTCCGTGTTGCCGTGCTTGTTGCCGTTGCTGTCGCCGTCGCTCGCCGTCACCGTCATCGTGTAGACGCCGGCCTCGGTCGGGGTGAAGCTGAGCCGGGCCTGGCCCAGGTCCGGGCTGCCCGGCAGCGGCGGCGTGGTCTCGCCGTCCTTGCGCGTCCAGGCGTAGGTGATCGTGTCGCCGGCGTCGGCGTCCGTCGCCGTGGCGGTGATGTCCACGGTCCGGCCGATCCTGAGCGTGAGGTTGTCGATATCGGCCAGCACCGGCGAGGCGTCGTTGTCGGTGATCGTGCCCGTCGCCGCGGCGTCGCCGGGCTGGACGTTGGAGGACGGCTCCGACAGCGTCACGGTGAAGGTCTCGTCGTCCTCGTCGAGCTTGTCGTCCGCCACCGTCACCGTGAACGTGAAGGTGGTGTCGCCCGCCGAAATGGTGGCCGCGGTCGCCGCCACCTCGGTGAAGTCCGTGTCCGCCGTCGCCGTGTCGTCGTTCTCCGCGGTCACTGCGTACTTGAAGGTCACGTCCGCCGGCGCCGCCGGATCCAGCGTCACCGTGAAGGTGAACGTGCCGTCCTCGGCCGCCGTCACATCCGCCACGCTCAGACTCGGCCGCCCCGCGGTCGCGGTCGCCTCGTCCGACTCGGCGCCGTTGCCGACGGCGCTCACGGCGCGGACCTTGAAGCCGTACCGCGTGCCGTCCGTCAGGCCCGTCACCGTGTGGCTGGTGGTCTCAGCGTCGGAACCGGAAATGGCCGTGAAGCCGCCATAGCTGCCGTCGCCCGTCTTCTGCGCGAACTCCCAGCCGGTGATGTCGGGATTCTCCGGGTCGTCCCAGCGCAGCATGACCTGGCCATTGCCCGCGATGGCGCGCAAGTTCGCCGGTTTCAGGGGCGGGTCGTTCTCCGCCAGCGTCACCGTCACCGAGGCGATGTCCACGCGGTCGTAGCCGCCGCCGCGGGCGCTGTGGGTCAGGGTCTGCGCGGCATCGGTCTGCGCGTCGCCGTCCTCGGCCAGGGTCACCGTGACCGTCTGCGCTTCCATCCAGTTCGTGCCGGTGAAGGTGAGGGTCGCCGGCGCCGCGCTCAGCTCGCCGGACGCGCCGGCCACGGTGATCACCACCTGGCGGCCCAGGGGCGAGGTGTTCAGTTTCACCGTGTACTCGCCGCTGCCGCCTTCCTCCACGGTCAGGCTGGAGGTCGAGACGGTCACGCCGGGATCCGCCGGGCCGGCGAGCGCCTCGTCCGAAGCGGGCCCGACGCCGGCATTGCTGACAGCACGCACCTGGAAGCGGTGGATCTGGCCGGACGGCAAGCGCCCTACTTCGTGCCGCGTGGTGGTCGCGCCGGAACCGCGGATGTCCAGCCAGTTCGAGTTCGCATCCTGGAACTCCTCTGTCTCCGGCAAGAACCGGACCTGCCAGCGCGTGATGCTGCTGTCCTTCGGGTCGTCCCAGGTCAGGATC
The DNA here is from genome assembly GCA_965116165.1 of Pseudomonadales bacterium. GTDB lineage: Bacteria > Pseudomonadota > Gammaproteobacteria > Pseudomonadales > Azotimanducaceae > Azophilus. Next base: position 1,064,820 of record OZ220484.1, read on the forward strand.
ACGCTGCGGTGGTCCGGCGTCGCCCGGAAGCCCGACGGCGGCGCCGGCAAGGCGACCGGCGTCGCCGTGACCTCGGAAGACTCGGCGCCGTTGCCGGTCGCGTTCACCGCGCGCACCTTGAAGGCGTAGATGGTGTCGTTGGTCAGACCGGTGACCCTGTGGCTGGTGGTGGAGGCGTCGGAACCGGGGATGGGCGCCCACGGGCCGTAGCTGACGCTGGCGCCTTCCTTGCCCTGGAATTCCCAGCGGGTGATGCCGGGGTTGTTCGGGTTGTCCCAGCGCAGCAGCACCTGACGGTTGCTGGCGATGGCGCGGACTCCGGTCGGCGCCGCGGGCACGACGGCCGGCAGCGTCACCGTCACCTCGTCCGATGCGGGGCCGGCGCCGGCCTCATTCAACTCGCGCACCCTGAAGCTGTAGGTAGCGCCGTTGGTCAGGCCCGTGACCACATGGTGCGCCTCGTACTTAAAACGTCCCAGATCTACTAGGCGGATGTCGACCCGCTTCCAGGCACCGTAGCTGCCGCTTGCGCCTTGCTTGCGCTGGAGTTCGTACTTGCGCTCATTCGGAGGGGCGATAATGGGATGATCCCAGGCGAGAGCCACCTGCGCGTTGCCAGCGGTTGCTTTCAGCGCCGCCGGCTTCCGGGGCAAGGGCGGAAGCGGCGTCACGGTCAGTTCGGCGGCCTCTCCGGGGCCGGCGGCATTCACTGCGCGCAACTGGTAGGTGTAAACGACGCCGTTTTCGGCGGTGAGCGGCCCCAATTTCGTTGTTGCGGCGCCGCCCGGGATCGGCGCCCACGGTTGCTGGTAGTCTTCACTGTCCTTCCTGAACCGCACTTCCCAACGAAGGATGCCGGAGTTGCCCGGGGCAGCATCCCAGAACAGCTCTAGCTGCGCGTCGCCTGGGGTCGCCCTGAAGCCAGTGGGCGCGGCGGGAACCGCGCCCGGCGTCACCGTCGCCTCGGCCGATTCGGCGCCGTTGCCGCGGGGGCTCACCGCGCGCACCTTGAAGCCGTACTCCGTGCCGTTGGTCAGGCCCGTCACCGTGTGGCTGGTGGTGGCGGCGCCGGAACCCGGGATGGCCGTCCAGGCGCCGTAGCTGCCGCCCGAGCCTTCCTTCTGCTGGAACTCCCAGCGCGTGATGTCGGAATTCCCCAGGTCGTCCCAGGTGAGGAGCGCCTGCCCGTTGCGCGCCTCGGCGGCGAGGCCCGTCGGCGCGGCGGGCGCCACCTCGTCGTCGACGATGGTGATGGTGGCCGAGTCCCCGGTCCAGCCATCGACGCCGGGCACGACATTCAGCACGAGGGTCTCGTTCGGCTCGATCGCCCGGTCGCCTCGGACAGCGACTTGATGCACGGCAACGTCCTGGCCTGCGGACACAAGAACACGGGCGCCCCGCGGCCAGCACATGTCCGCATCCATCGGGTTCGGCGCCGAGCAACTGGTCGCGACCGGCGCGCTCGCCGTTGCCGTCGAGGTTCCATCGACCTCGAAGGCGAGGCCGAGCCCGCCAGCGGGCGCCGGCTCACCGAGAACGAGACGGATCAGGACAGGTGTCGTGCCGGCCTGTCCTTCTTCAATTTGTGCGTCGGAGACGAACAGGGTGACGTTCTTGCCGAGCCGGCGCGGCAGCGCGCTGATCTCGTCGGAGCTGACGCCCTCGGCGTCTTCCTTCTCCCCCCTGAGGGACTCCCGGAGCTGGGCGACGGCGCGGAGCTTGAAACTGTAGAAGACGCCGTTGGTCAGACCCGTGACCGTGTGGCTGGTGGTCGCGGCGGCGGAATCGGGGATGGGCGTCCACGCGCCGAAGCTGGCGCCGCGCACGGCCTGCTGGAACTCCCAGCCGCTGATGTCGGGATTCTGCGGGTCGTTCCAGGACAGCGTCACCTGGCTGTCGCCCGCCGTCGCGCTGAAGTTCACGGGCTTCCCGGGCGGATCATGTTCCAGCACGGCCACCGTGAGCGCACCGGTCACCGAGCCGTAATCGCCGCCGGACGCGCTGTGGGTCAGTGTCACCGCAGGATCCGTCTTCGCGTCGTCGTCCTCGGCCGCGAGGACAACCACCTGCTGCGCGGCGCTCCAGTTGAGGGCAGTGAAGGTCAGCGACCCCGACTGCACCGTCACGTCGCCCGGCCCCGGCGTGATGGTCACCGTCACATCGGCGGTCGGCTCGGACGTCAGCGCCACCATGTAGTCGCCCGACCCGTCCTCGATGACCTCCAGCTGGCTGATCTCCTTGTCGCCATCCGAGAACGTCAGCCCAGCCGTATCGTTCTCGGTCACGGTCAACGCAACCGAGGCGGTGAGCGAGCCGTAGTCGCCGCCGGACGCGCTGTGGGTCAGCGTCACCGCGGGCAACGGCGCCGCGTCTTCATCGTCGACCGTCGCGACCGTCACCGCCTGCGGCGTCTGCCAGTCCGCGGCCGTGAACGTCAGCGTGGGCGGAGTCACCGTCACGCCGCTCGGGGCGCCGCTGATGGTGACCGTCACATCGGCGGTCGGCTCGGAGGTCAGCGCCACCGTCCAGGAGCCGGACTCGCCCTCCTCCAGCTCCAGATCGGACTCCGACAGGGCGAATCCGGCCGTTTCGTTCTCCGTCACGGTCACCACGACCGCGCGGATGGGCACCGAGTCCAGGCCTCCGCCGCTGGCGCTGTGGGTCAGTGTCACCGGTTCGGAAACCGCGTTGTCGTCCTCGGCCGCGGAGACCGTCACCGTCTGCGGCTGGTTCCAGTTCAGCAGCGAGAAGACCAGCGACGGCGGACTCACCGACACGCCGGCCGCAGCGCCGCCCACGGTCACCGTGACGTCGGCCGACGGCTCGGCATCAAGCACCACCGTATAGGTGCTGCTGCTACCTTCTTCTACCGTCAGCGCGGGTTGGGAGATCGTCACGCCGGTCGGCGTTTCAGTCACTTCTTCGGAAGCCCGACCGTCGCCGGCGGCGTTCACCGCCCGAATCTGAAACGTGTAGTCGACCCCGGACGTCAGCCCGCTCGCCGAATGGAGGACGGTGTTCGCGCCGGAACCCGTAATACGGCCCCATTCGCCGTAACTGCCGGCGCCCTCCTTCCTCCGAACATCCCATCCGGTCACCTTCTGTGCTGACGGCTGCTGGTTCCAGGTGAGCTGGATCGCAGCCTGAAAGGGCGCGGCCTTCAGCCCGGTTGGAGACCCTGGAGGACCGAGCCACAGAAGAGTTTCCGAGGACGGCGGGCCGGCGACGCCTTCCTCGGACGTGACGGCGAGGCCTTCGTTGACCGCGCGGACGCGCACATGGTAGCTGTTGCCCTCGGCAAGACTCACCCGCAAGGTGTCGTCCACGGTAAATGCGACACCGGAGTTTCGATAGTAATTCGTGGACAGGGTTTCCCAGACACTCCCGCTCCAGTCCGGGCTGCTGGCGAGTTTCTTCTGAACCTGCGTCCGGCTGATGTCGCCGCAATTTGCCTTGGTGGGCCCCCAACGGAACGCGACCGTCGGACCCGGCCCACTGACACTGGCAATTCTCAAAGCGCAGGGAGCGGGCCGTGGCGTTGCGAACACGGAGGCCGACGGGGCGCCGAGACCATCGCTTGCCGCGCGGACCCTGAAGCCGTACCGCGTGCCGTTGGTCAGACCCGTCACCGTGTGGCTGGTGGTTGAGGCATTGCTCGCGGAGATCTTCTTCCAGTTCCCGGTTGTGCCCCCGCTGGTCTGCTCGTACTCCCAGCGCGTGACGCGCGAGTCGTTATGAGCGTCCCAGGACAAGGTGACCTGGCTGGTTCCCGGCGTCGCGGTGACGCCCTTCGGGGCAATGGGATAGCGCGACGGGGTCGCCCTCACCTCCAAAGCCGTATTAGGAATATGGGCGTGTACCTCAAACACGTACTCGACCCCATTGGTGAGTCCGGTAATCGTCTGGGTGCGATGATGAGCCCCAATCAGGTTGTACTTTGAGTCGTAAATGGAGCCGATCCCACGAACGACGTTATACTCGTGATAAGGTTGGCCAGCTCTTACATACCTGAACCACCACCAGCTGGTGTTAGGTCGTGAGTGCGTCCAGGTCCAGGTCAGCGTAACCTGCCCATCGCCCGGGGTGGCCGTCAAGACCCCCCACGACGTGGCATGCGCCGCCTGGGGCGCAAGGCCCGCGCTCAGCGCGAACAGGAGAACGGCGGCCAGCGCCGGCGGGCGGAAGGCGGCGCTGCCCGCGCGGCAGCGGGAAGAAAGCGGCCGCAGGCGGCGGAACGTTGCCGCCGCCAGCCGCCCGAGCGGTCCGGGGCAAGCAGAGCGTCCAGTTCGTGCACGGCGTGCCGATGCAGCCGGCGGCCAGGGTCGCGCTGCGTTCGAGCGGGGCGGCACGCACTCCCGCCCCGGGCCGCAAGCGTCGCGCTGCGCTCGATCAGTCAAGGGCGACCCTCCGCTCCGCGCGGAGACCGCGACCGGATACGAAGCAGGGCGCCCGCCGCCGACTTCGGTCCGCGGTCCGCAGCAGTCGAAGACGAGCGCCCCCGAATCGCAGCAGCCGGGCGCCCTCGTCCCAACCGGGCGCAGCGCTTCCCGGCCACGACTCGGACTCCGCAGGCAGCCTCGGGACGCTTGCGCGGCCATGCCACGACCGGCCGACCAACCACCGCTGGTGACAACGCTTTCGCTGACTCGTCTTCTTTTTTTTCCACAAGCCCATCCCTGCCAAATTGCTCCTGCCAAATTGCTGAATACAGACCCCGTTGGCCTCTACGGAGTATACCCAACCAAGTATTCAGGCATCCTCAGTGCGACATATCATACATCAGGCTCCAAGGCAGTGCCGATGGACAGCATCGATGCGATACCGTTACGGCAACTGCCTCAAGCAGCGCGATACTGTAAATCATGTTCTCTGGAGAATGCACTATGCCCCCCCAAGCCCGACCACACCGACGAACGATGACGCAACCGCTTCCCGCCATGCCCGGCGGCATTACCCCCGGGTGGCTAACCCAAACACTGCGCACGCAAGGGATTCTAGCGGATGATGTCGCCATTGTGGAACTCGATGTGCTGCAAGTCGGCGAAGGCGTGGGCATGATGAGCGAACTGTCGCGCCTCGTTCCCTCCTACGACGGGCCGGCCGACGACGCGCCGAGTTCCCTCGTCGCCAAATACCCCTCGCGGAATCCAACCAACCGCCGGGTGGCGATGAGTTTCAACCTCTACGAGCGAGAGGTGCGCTACTTCGCCGAGCTCAATGCGCTGACCACCGCGGTCTGCCCCGCCACCTATCTCGCGGAACTGGACGGCGACAACTTCCTCATTCTGATGGAGGACATGGCCGATTATCGGGTTGGCGATCAGATTGTCGGCGCAACCCTGGAGGAAACGGAACTCGCCATAGACGAGTTGGCGAAGCTGCACGCCGCGTTCTGGAATAGGGTGGATGAGATTGCCTGGATACCCCACGTTTACGGTAGCCGCCACGCCGCCAACATGATTGCGGGCACCGAGACGGGCTGGGACAGGATGGTGGCCACGTTCGGTGACCTCCTCCCCGCGGCCGTCCTGGCCATGCGCACCGACTTCCAATCCTCGGTGGCGCGCCTGCAAGCCGATTTGGACCGGCCACCCCTAACGCTGGCGCATGGCGACTACCGCATGGAAAACTTCCTTTTCGGCACGGCGTCCGGCCATCATCCGATGGCGATTATCGACTGGCAGGGGCCGCTTCTGAGCCGGGGCATGCAGGATGTCGCGCTGCTGCTCGGTCAAAGCACACAAACCGAGGTGCGCCGCGGCCACGAGCGCACCCTGCTCGGGCGGTATCTGGACGGGCTCGCCCGGCTCGGCGTAACCGATTATGCATTTGATGAGGCCTGGCGCGACTACCGCCATGCCCTGCTGTATAGCTGGGCCTATGCCACGGTCGTATCGGGAACGCTCGATGCAACCAACGAGCGGGGTTTCGCGTGGATGTCGCGGATGCTCGCGCGCCAGGCCGAGGCGACGGAGGACCACGGCCTGATCGGGATGCTGCCGTTCGCCGGGTAGCGGAGGGTCGAAATATGTTCCCGGGACGCGGAGGGCGGATAGTGCCCGCCATCGTTTCCCACTGGGTCGAGTCCGCGGGCTATTGACGTTGACGGCGGGCGGCGAGGCCGACAAGGAGGAATACCGGCACACCGATGGCCGCCGCGCCGAGGAAGAAATAGGAATAGCCGAAGGCTTCCACCACGGTGCCGGAGTAGCCGCCGAGCAGTTTGGGAAACAGCGTCATCAACGAACTGAAAATGGCGTACTGGGCCGCCGTGAATTGGAGGCTCGTCAGGCTCGAGAGGTAGGCGACAAAGGCGGCGCCGGCAAGCCCCGCCGTCAGATTGTCGGCGCCGATGACGATGTACAGAAGCGGCAGGTCGCCCGGGGACGCGGCGAGCGCTATGAACAGCAGATTGGTCGCCACGGTCAGCACGGCGCCGAGCATGAGCACCCTCATCGTGCCATGCCGGAGCGCCAGCCAACCACCTAGGAAGCCGCCGAGAATCGTCATCCAGATACCGAATACCTTGGTCGCGGTTGCAATCGCCTCCTTGCTGTAGCCCATGTCGTAGTAGAAGACATTGGCGACGACGCCGAGAACGATATCGGAAATCCGATAAAAGCCGACCAACAGCAGGATCGGCAGCGCCGCGCGGCCATAGCGGGCGAAGAAATCCAGCACCGGCGCCACATAGGTGTCGCGCACCATGGACCGGCGCGCCAGGCCGCACGCCACACACAGACGCGCCGCCGCGAGCGCGAGCCCCACGGCGGCACCGAGGCGCAACGTCTGCAGAACGAAGACCGCGGCGGTTGCGGGCATCCCCGTGGCCGTCAAGAGCCCGTCGCGGACCGCATGGAGCCAATCACCGAGAACAACGAATGCGGCGATGAAGGCACCGACCACCAAGGCGAACAGGAGCAGAAAGCGGGCGTGGTCCGGCGCACCGTGCAGGTAGGCCGGCTGTTTGCGCCGCACCGGCTCGCGCACCAGAAGCGTGGTCGCCACGCCGGCCAGCATGGCGGCGGCCATGCACAGGTAGGTCCACTGCCAGGCAGCGTAAACATACTTGCCGGCCGTGCTGCCGAATCCGGCGGCGAGATAGAGGGCGACCGCGCCCGCCACCAACATGCCGCCCCGATAGCCGGCGACATAGGCCGAGGACAGGAGCGCCTGCATGGACTCATCGGCGGCTTCGATGCGATAGGCGTCGATCACGATATCCTGGGTGGCCGCCGAAAAACCCAGCGCAACGGCGGCGAACGCCATGAGGGTGAGGCCCCGCGAGGTGCCCGGGTCGCAGAACGCCATCGCCACTATAGCAGCGATGACGGCAAACTGGGCCACCAACAACCAACCGCGCCGCTGACCCAGACGACGCGACAGAACCGGCAGCGGCAGCTTGTCGATCAGGGGCGCCCAAACGAACTTGAACGAATAACCCAGGGCCGCCCAACTGAAATAGGTAACGGCGGCCCGCTCCACGCCGGCCTCGCGCAACCACAGCGACAGCGTCGCGAAAATGAGCAGCAGGGGCAGGCCGGACGAGAACCCCAGAAACAACAGCGCCGCCACCTGGGGTTGCAGCCAGGCGATCGGCGGGGGGCGGGGGCTTTGCGTGGAGGGCGCGGCGGATGCGGCTCCTGTTTGACGCCGGGGACGGGGGCCGAGCACTGTTTGGCGGCTACGCGACCCCAGGGACCGCGGGGCGGCGGCGGATGCGGCTCCTGTTTGACGCCGGGGACGGGGGCCGAGCACTGTTTGGCGGCTACGCGACCCCAGAGACCACGGAGCGGCGGCGGATGCGGCCGACGCCGACTCTGCTTGCAATCGTTGGCCGGGCAGCAATCCTGAAGAGGGCATATTGACCGTTGGGCTACCGATTGTGGGCCGGCACCGCCGTGGAAAGTGGGGGAATTATGCGGCGCGCCAAGGCAAGCGGCAATTCTCATTGGGCGCGCGGTCTGCCGGAGGCCGGACTTGACGTTCGATTTGGCATGAGTTGAGCCAAAAGGGGTGGCCCGCGGTTTTTGGTGTATCCTACCCTCTCGCAGCGGGGCATGGTTGACAGGCAATGGGCGACAGGTGTGTTGGCGAATTCAATCCTTTATGGATCACGGTTCCCATGGCGGAAGCCCGACAAATGATGTCGCCAAAGCAGTTCACTTGGGCCGCTACGCAACGGGGTTTTCGGGTGCCACATTTGATACGTCTCTTTTGGGACTGTTTATCCTAATAGCCTGCGATCTGGTCGAAACTTAACTTTTGTGGCGTTTGAGACTAAAGCCGGAAAGCGGTCATGTTTCGGATTCAACAGAAAATTGTATTCTTGGGGCACGACAACACTGGATATCGCAAGCGCCAATGACCGACCGCTGGCCAGCCACTGATCACCTATCTGGACTGTCGATATAGGCGCAGGAGAATGCTGCCAGTCCTTGGGGTATGCTTTTGTTTGCAGCTTGAGAGATATCTTTGGATCAAGCTGCAATGCAAAAACGGCGGTGTAGTGCTTCAGTAGCTCATGGTCTTCAATAATGCCAGCGATATGGAACTCGAAAGATAGATACAGGCGCGGCCTTTGCTGTTCCAGCGGCCTCCGTTGAGTTTGGCGCCCTGCCCATCAAAAGCGGTATCACGCCACTTGTCCTTTACTAGGCGATAGGCCGTGATCAAGCTATGACCCCATGCTCCAGTCGACCAATCAGGTCTTTCACTGCTTCTGCTTCTGTGGCGCTACGCATCAATTGCAACGGGGTCCGGCCGCCCAACCCTTTATTGGGTTTTATCAACCAGCCTTGTGCCCGCTCTTGATTGCCCTCGAACAGGTCAATGGCGGCCTTGAATATCTCAGCAAAGCGGTACAGACGATCACTTTCGTCCATACTGAAGTGTCCGGCCTTGGCTCGGCGAGCCAGCGTGGCGGGCTTGATTTGAAGAGCAGCAGCCAGTTGCTGTTTTTCCAGCCCCGCCTGCTGGGCGAGCAAATCATACACCTTGTAGGAGAACCCCCGCTCTAGTTCCGTGAACAAGTCAGGCCCCCGGCTCGGCAAGTTCACTTGCTCCCAGTAGTCTTTTACATTCACAGTTGGCTCAAAGGGCTCCATAGCTCTGAATTCGCTCATAACCATCTCCTTCCAAAGGACATATTTGCAGTATGTCGTTTAATGGTTCCTTATTCCATGATACCAAGCCTCTGGTAGCGTTGCTGTTTGACATTTATTTCCAAGCAATAGGCACATAAAGGAAATTATATCGATGGGTTGATAGAAGCCGACATGCGGTAGTTTTCAGCCGCTAAATCCCCAACATATAGTGGTATGTCAACCCATGTATATAAGCCCCCACATAAACATCATGCATGGACCGGTGACAACGGATGCGTCGATACGAGTTTTCTCAAAGATCGAAGCGCGGGATGTCCTTTAGCTGGTCGGCGAGATAGCCGACAAAACGCCCCGCCTCAGTGCCGTTGATGGCGCGGTGGTCGTAGCTGAGCGAGAGCGGCAGCATTTTGCGCGGCTGAAACCCGGCGCCATCCCACACCGGCCTGGTCGCCAGCCGCGACACACCCAGAATAGCGACCTCCGGCGCATTGACGATGGGGGTGAAGCCGCTGCCGCCAAGCGCGCCGAGGCTGGAGATGCTGAAAGTTCCTCCCTGGGTGTCCTGTAGGCTCAGCCGCCGGTTGCGCGCCCTGTCGGCCAGCTCCGCGAGTTCCGCGGCCAATTCCCAAATCCCCTTGCGGTCCGCTTCCTTGAGCACCGGCACGATGAGGCCCTGGTCGGTATCGACCGCCACGCCAATGTTGTAGTAGCCCTTCAGCAGGAAGTTCTCGGCGTTCGCATCCAAGGACGCGTTGAATGTCGGAAATGCCCGCAGGGCGTGGCAGCAGGCCTTAATGATGAAAGGCAGCGGGCTGAGTTTGATGTTGCGGTCCGCCGCCGCGTCCTTGAGCGATTGGCGGAAAGCCTCCAACTCGGTGACGTCCACCTCGTCGTGCTGGGTGACATGGGGGATGTTGAGCCAACTTGCCCGCAAATTTCGGGCACCGGCCGCGCGCACCCGGGTCAGGGGTTTGCTTTCCACGAGCCCAAATCGGGCGAAATCCACCGCCGGCGTGCCTGGGATCCCCCGGCCGCTCCCTTCGTCGCTCCGCGCGGCCGCCGTCATCCGTCGCTTGACGAATTGTTTGACGTCATCCTTGACGATTCGGCCGTGGGCACCGGAGCCCGGCACCTCCGCCAAGTGCACGCCGAGTTCCCGGGCCAGCCGTCGCGTTGCCGGCCCGGCGTAGACACCGGCACCGGATTCTTTGGTGGCACCCCGGTGCGACCTGTCTCGCAGCCGCGTTGCCGGGGCGGATCGGGTGCCAACATCGCCAGCCGCCTCAGCTTCCCCAGCCGCCTCAGCATCGCCAGCGACGCTCAGCCGGGCGATGGGTTGTCCCTCAACCACGGCATCGCCGATATCCACGAGCAACTCATCCAGGACACCGGCCATGCCCGCCGGAACCTCCATGGACGCCTTGTCGGATTCGATCACCAGGATCGCATCGTCCGGGCCGACGCGGTCCCCCGGCGCCGCGCACAGGTCGATGACCTCAACGTTCTCCGCGTCGCCGATGTTCGGTATGCGAATTTCGGTCATGTGTCGCGCACAGTGCTATGTAATGCCGTCAACGGCCTCAAATCCGACGCGGATTCGGCTTGTCGGGATGGATGCCGAATTCATCCCGCGCCCGACGCACCGCATCCAGAGAGAGCCGCTGCTGCCCCGCCAAAGCCGACAGGGCCGCCAGCGCGATAAAGCGGCGATCGACCTCGAAGAAGTTGCGCAATTGCTCGCGGGTATCGCTGCGGCCGAAGCCATCGGTACCGAGAACCGTGAACGGCGCTGTCAGGCCCCCGCGAATTTGCTCGGCAAGCGATTTCTGATAGTCGCTCGCCGAGACCACCGGCGCGGCGCCCGCAAGCGCCCGCGCGATATGGCTTGTGCGCGGCGTCTCTTCGGGATGCAGGAGATTCCACCGCTCGGTGTCGCGCAGGTTGCGGGCCAGTTCGTTATAACTCGTCACGCTGTGGACTTCGGAAGCCACCCCCCGCTCGGCGAGCATGTCCGCGGCGGCCTCCACCTCGCGAAGAATGGTGCCGCTGCCGAGCAGCCGGACCCGCACGGCACCGCCGTTCCCAACCTCCCGCAACCGGTAGATGCCCCTCAGAATACCCGCCTCGACATCATCGCCATCCGGCATGGGTGGTTGCGGATAATTCTCGTTCATCACTGTGATGTAATAGAAGACGCGCTCGCGCTCGGTGAACATGCGGCGCAGCCCATCCCGCACGATCACGGCCAATTCGTAGGCGTAGCAGGGGTCGTAGGAAATGCAGTTGGGAATGGTGGAGGCCAACACATGGCTGTGGCCGTCCTGGTGTTGCAGGCCCTCGCCGTTCAGCGTGGTGCGCCCCGATGTGCCACCGAGCAGAAAGCCCCGCGCCTGCATGTCGCCCGCCGCCCAGGCGAGGTCGCCGATACGCTGAAATCCGAACATGGAATAGAAGATATAGAAGGGGATCAACGGGAAACGATTGGTGCTGTAAGAGGTGGCCGCGGCCAGCCAGGCGGCAAACGCACCCGCCTCGTTGATGCCCTCCTCCATAACCTGTCCATCCCTGGATTCCCGGTAGGCAGCGATTTCGCCGGAATCCTCCGGTTCGTAGAGCTGACCCTTCGACGAATAGATGCCGAGTTGACGGAACATGCCCTCCATGCCGAAGGTGCGCGCCTCGTCGGGCACGATCGGCACGATGCGCTTGCCGATATTCTTGTCGCGCACCAGGGTCGCCAACATGCGCACGAATTGCATGGTGGTGGAATTTGGCCGCTTGCCGGTGCCCTTCAGTTGCGCCGCAAACACCTCCAGGCCGGGCACCGCCAGCGCTTCCCGCGATTCGCCGCGTTTGGGGATGAAACCGCCAAGCTTGCGCCGCCGTTCCCGCATGTACAGCGTCTCCGGGTCGTCGTCCCGCGGGCGGTAATACGGGACGCTCTCCAGCTCCTTGTCCGTGAGGGGGATATCGAACCGGTCGCGAAAGTGCTTGAGCCCGTCAAGATCGAGCTTTTTGACCTGATGGGTGTCGTTTTCCGACTCCCCGGCATCGCCCATCCCGTAGCCCTTGATGGTTTTTGCGAGAATCACCGTGGGCTCGCCCCGATGGTGCACCGCCGCGTGATAGGCCGCATAAACCTTGAAGGGATCGTGTCCGCCCCGATTCAGGCGATAGATGTCGTCATCGGAGAGATGCTCGACCAGGGCGAGCAATTCCTCGTAGCGCCCGAAGAAATGCTCGCGCACATAGGCGCCGCCCTTCGCCTTGTAGTTTTGATATTCGCCGTCCACCGTCTCGTTCATGCGCTGCTGCATGAGACCGGCGTCGTCCTTGGCGAACAGCGGATCCCACAGGCGGCCCCAAACCACCTTGATCACGTTCCAGCCCGCGCCCCGGAAATAGCCCTCCAGTTCCTGAATGATCTTGCCGTTGCCGCGCACCGGACCGTCGAGCCGCTGTAGATTGCAGTTGACGACGAAGATCAGGTTGTCGAGCCGTTCGCGGCCGGCCAGGGATAGCGCACCAAGGGATTCGGGTTCATCGCACTCGCCATCGCCCACGAATGCCCAAACCTTGCGATCGCCCATCGGCACCAGTCCGCGACTGTCCAGGTACTTCATCACATGGGCCTGATAGATCGCCTGTAGCGGCCCGAGGCCCATGCTGACGGTGGGGAACTGCCAATAGTCCGGCATGAGCCAGGGATGCGGATACGACGAAAGGCCATTGCCGCCCGCCTCGCGCCGGAAGGCATCGAGTTGCTCTTCGCCGAGCCGCCCCTCCAAGAACGACCGGGCGTAAAGGCCGGGCGAGGCATGGCCCTGAAAATAGCAAAGATCGCCGGTTGGGCGGCCGTCCCGGTCGTTGTCGGAACCCCGAAAGAAGTAGTTGAAACCGACATCGTAGAGTGTCGCCAGCGAGGCGAATGTTGAGATATGGCCGCCGAGGTCGCCCGGGCGACTGTTGGCGCGCACCACCATCGCCAGCGCGTTCCAGCGGATAAGGGAGCGGATGCGGCGTTCCATGAACAGGTCGCCGGGCATGAAGGCCTCGCGACTCGACGGGATGGTGTTGCGGTAGGGGGTGGTGATGGTATAGGGCAGGCGGGCACCGGTTTTTGTCATCCGCGCCGACAGACGCTCAAGCAGGAAGTTGGCCCGGTCCACGCCGTCGTTGGCAAGCACATATTCCAGCGAATCGAGCCACTCCCGGGTTTCTTCCCGACTTGTATCGACCTGTTCCGTGAATTCCGCCATACCGCCGTTTCTCTCGCCTGCGTCCCTTGTCATACCCCCCGGTGCCCGACACTCGGCTATTGCTCACTAGCCAGTCAACCGACTGGACACATTCACCACCTTGTCATACCCCCGTGCCCGACACTCGGCTATTGCCAGTGTGCTATCCGATTGATTCGCTATCAAAATCGCAATAAAGCGCGGTGAGCAAACGCCGCCAATCGAAGCCGGGACCGGGGTCGGTCTTGCGGCCCGGCGCCACCTCATTGTGCCCGACAATGGCGTCCGGCGACAAGCCGGGATAGGTGTTCAAAAGCGCCTTGATGAGCCGCGTCAAGGCATCGTATTGGGCATCGGTATAGGGCCGTGAATCGGTGCCCTCGAGTTCGATGCCGATGGCGTAATCGTTGCAGTTTTGTCTGCCCCGCCAACAGGACGGGCCAGCGTGCCAAGCGCGTTTGTCGAAGGCGACATACTGGCTGCCGCCGCCGTCGCGAGCAATGAGCACATGGCTGGATACACGGACCCCGGTCAGGCCGAGTTGCCCAGCCACCTCATCCGGGAGGCTGCCCAGGAACAGTTGATCGATGCGGCCGGTACCGAACTCACCCGGCGGCAATGAGATGCCGTGCAACACGATCAGGCTCGGTTCGCATCCATCCGGCCGCTCGTTCCAATGCGAAGACGGCACCCTGCGCGCCCCGCTCAGCCAATGCTGTGAATCGATTCGCATGTCCATGGGGCTATACCCGGCCACAATGATTGGGAATTCTATTGCGCGAACCGAACAGTGCGCGAGTTTCGTCTCGGCGGAATCTGAAAAGGCAAGTTGATACAAAATCGATTGTTGGGCGGCAACGACATTAAACAGCGACCCGCACCCCCTATGACGAAGGGAATTATGTAGCAAAATCAGCAAATGAAACGCATATAATTCTCAAATGCCTAGGGGATCTCTGATCAATCCTGTGGTCGGCGCATCCGGTTCAATAAAACCAACAGCTTACGAATAGCTACATGCCGCTCTATCGAATTGTTCAGACCCTCCTTAGTGCTCTATGATTCCCACAGCGAAAATCGGTGGGGGGTTACAAGCCGTTGTGGAAACGCAGGTGGGGGCCGCGCTGGCGGAGGATGTTGGCGCCGGCGACATCACGGCCCTGCTTGTACCCGCCGCCACCCGGGCAAGGGCCCGGGTGGTCACGCGGGAGGAAGGGGTGTTCTGCGGACGGCCCTGGGTGGCGGAAACCTGTCGGCAAGTCGACCCGGACATCGGGCTGCGCTGGTTGGTGGGCGATGGCGAGCGCGTCGCGCCGGATCAACGGATTGTGGAGCTCGATGGTCCCGCCCGCGGCCTGCTCACCGCGGAGCGCACCCTGCTCAACTTCGCACAGTTGCTATCCGGGGTCGCAACGCGCACCCGGCGCTGCGCGGATCGGATCCGGGATAGCGGCGCCAAGCTGCTCGACACCCGCAAGACCGTCCCCGGACTGCGCATCGCCCAAAAATACGCAGTCCGTTGCGGTGGCGGCGGAAATCATCGCATGGGGCTTTTCGACGCCTATCTCATCAAGGAGAACCATATCGCCGCCGCCGGTTCAATCGCCAACGCCGTCGTCGCCGCGCGGGCGCTCAAGCCCGGCGTTACCGTGGAGGTGGAGGTGGAAACGCTCGACGAGCTCGCCCTGGCCCTAAGCGCCGGCGCGGACCGGATTTTACTCGACAACTTCAACCTCGACCAATATCGGGAAGCGGTGCGTCGAACCGCCGGACAAGCCAAGCTCGAAGCCTCCGGGGGCATTGACGAATCCACTCTCGCCGCGGTGGCGCGGACGGGCGTGGATTTCATTTCCGTCGGCGGCCTCACCAAGACGGTGCAACCGCTCGATCTATCGATGCGATTCCTCGGAACGACCTGTTCGGGGAAGGTCTGAACAATTCGATGAAGCAGCATTAATCTAATCGTATCCCATTGATTTTTTTATATTTAACCCCGTTACTACATGTATTGGCTCGGGAGATTGTCGCCGGCATCGCCATAACCGATGATCGCATTGTCGCCGTCCTGTCTGATATCCAGTGCTCCGAAACCGCCGACAACCCCGCCGAATTGCGGTGGGGCGAGTCCGGGATCTCGGCATACTCAGGCCGGATCAGCCACCGCTCGTGTTTTTTCGGGGTGCCTACGAGATTCCGGCGGGGGCGCTCGGACCCTCCAACATGCCTCGGCCAGGGCGGCGGGTGTAGTCGATTGGCAACCGCGGCCCCAATGCTGCTTTCAGAGCGCACATGATTTTCCCGTTCCCCAAGCAATATTGCGGTCGCGCCTCTGAGCAGGTCAGGTCCAGATGACTTTGATTCGTTATGCTCCCCATCCGAAATCGAAGTCGTCGGCATCCAATTGGGCCACGTACATACTGTCAAGCACGATCAGGCCGCCGCCCACATCCCTCAGGTCGATGATTGTTTCGCTGCCGTGTGTCGTGATGATTCTGCCCTCGAGATCGCCGAAGTCGTCCACGCCGGCGAAGCCGGAAAGTTGGATGGTGTCCCCACTTGCGAACTCCAAAATCGTGTCGACATCCCCACTGCTCGAGGTGTCGTTGGTGAAAACGAAGGTATCGTCTCCTATTAGGCCGCCGTTCAGGGTGTCGTCGCCGTGGCCGCCATACAGGCTGTCGTCGCCGTACCCACCCGTCAGGGTGTCGGCGCCGTTGCCGCCATACAGGCTGTCGTCGCCATTGCCGCCATACAGGCTGTCGTCGCCGTTGCCGCCATACAGGCTGTCGTCGCCGCCGCGGCCATACAGGCTGTCGGTGCCCGAGCCACCGTTCAGGCTGTCGTCGCCCGAGTCGCCGATCGGGTAGGCGCCGAATATGAAATCGCTGGCCTCAAGGGAGCCCACCGCTCGATTCAGTAACGTGATCGTGTCGCCGTCAACGCCGTAGCCGATGATCGCGTCGTCGCCATCCTGACGGATGTCGAGCGCCTCGAAACCCCCGGAAACTCCAAGGATATGAATCTTGTCAACATTACTCACACCGGACCTTAACCCAAACCCATTCGACCCATTCGCATTCCCGAAACCGACAACGGTGTCGTTCCCGTCTCCCGCCCGAAACACGTAGATGTCGTTGCCCGATTTGCCATGCAGGGTGTCGTCGCCCGCACCGCCGTTCAGGATGTCGTCGCCCCAGTGGCTGCCATACAGGCTGTCGTTGCCGTCACCGCCATGCAGGGTGCTGTCGCCCCAGGTACCACCATCCAGAGTGTCGTCGCCCGCACCGCCATGCAGGGTGTCGTCGCCCCAGGCAGCACCGTACAGGGTGTCGTCGCCACCGCCACCCGTCAGGATGCTGCTTGCCCAGGTTCCGCCCTCCAGGGTGAGGCCGGCGGATCCGGGCCCATGGCTGCCGAATTGGAAATCGCCGGCGCCAAGGGAGTCCGCCTTTACACCCTTCAACCTGATCGTGCCGCCGCCGTGGCGGATGATCGCGTCGTCGCCTTCCTGACGGATGTCGAGCGCCCCGAAACCGTCGGAATCCCCATCGATACGAATCCTGTCGCCCTCCCCGAAATCGACAATGGTGTTGTACCCGCCTCCCGCCCGGAACACGAAGGTGTCGGAACCCGCGCCACCGTACAAGGTGTCATTGCCCGAGCCATCGTGCAGGGTGTCGTCACCCGAACCACCGTACAAGGCGCCGTGGCCACCCCCCGAGCCATCGTGCAAGGTGTCGTTACCCGAGCCACCGTGCAAAACCTGATTGCCCGATCCGCCGATCAGGGTGTCGTCGCCGTCACCGCCCAGCAGGACGCCAGCCAATCCCGGAACCTTCGCCGTCAGGGTGTCGTTGCCGGCAGTGCCCTTCAGTATGATCTTTATGGGGCCCACGACGCCCTGAATGGGTGGGGGTCTCAAGATGGAGCCCCAGCTCATCGAGAATTCGCCATTCCAGTCATCGGACAGGGGATCATCGAACGTTTCCACGATGGGAACGGGCTTGGGGGGCGGGAGCGCGCCGAATTGGAAATCGCCGGCGTCAAGGGAGTCCGCCTTTACACCCTGCAACCTGATCGTGCCGCCGCCGTGGCGGATGATCGCGTCGTCGCCTTCCTGACGGATGTCGAGCGCCCCGAAACCGCCGGAAAATCCATCGATACGAATCCTGTCGCCCTCCCCGAAATCGGTGATGGTGTCGTCGCCGGTCCCCAGTTGGAACAACCGGAACACGAAGGTGTCGGAACCCGCGCCGCCGGTCAGGGTGTCGTCGCCCGGGCCGCCGTCCAGGGTGTCGTCGCCGTCACCGCCATACAGGGTGTCGTCGCCCCAGCTGCCGTACAGGGTGTCGTCGTCCATGCCGCCGTACAGGGTGTCGTCGTCGCCACCGCCATACAGCGTGTCGTCGCCGTCGTCGCCATACAGGGTGTCGTCGCCGTGGTTGCCTTCTAGGGTGTCGTCGCCGTCGTCGCCATACAGGGTGTCGTCGTCGCCACCGCCATACAGCGTGTCGTCGCCGTCGTCGCCATACAGGGTGTCGTCGCCGTGGTTGCCTTCTAGGGTGTCGTCGCCGTCGTCGCCATACAGGGTGTCGTCGCCGTGGTTGCCGTCCAGGGTGTCGTCGCCCGATCCGCCATGCAGGGTGTCGTCGCCCCAGACACCGTCCAGAGTATCGTCGCCCGATCCGCCATGCAGGATGTCGGCGCCACGGGCACCCCACAGGGTGTCGTCGCCCCCGCCGCCGAGCAGAACGCCGGACCACTTGCCGAACAAGGCCATTTTGTCGTCCCCGTCGGTACCCCTCCGGATAAGATCAGTGCCCGCGCCTTTTCCATCCCAGTCATCATCATCCAAGGGAGTCGGCGCCCTCTCTGGTTTGGAGGGCACGAGCCCGTAGGAGGCGCCGAATTTGAAATCGCCGGCGTCAAGGAATTCCGCCCTCACGCCCAGAAGCGTGACCGTGTCGCCGCCGGCGCCGTAGCGGATGATCGCGTCGTCGCCGTCCTGACGGATATCGAGCGCCCCGAAACCGCCGGAAATCCCACTGAGATGAATCTTGTCGCCGCCGCGCCCCCGGAAATCGGTCCAGAAATCGGTAATGGTGTCGTTCCCGTCTCCCGCCCGAAACACGAAGGTGTCGAAGCCCCCGCCGCCTTCCAGGGTGTCGTCGCCCGAACCGCCATACAGGGTGTCGTCGCCGCCGCCGCCGTACAGGGTGTCGTCGCCCGCACCGCCGTACAGGGTGTCTTTGCTCAAGTCGGTATCGCCGCTCTCGTCACTGCCGTTCAGGGTGTCGTCGCCGTCACCGCCATACAGCGTGTCTTTGTCGCGGCCGCCGTACAGGGTGTCGTCGCCGTCACCGCCATACAGCGTGTCTTTGTCGCCACCGCCGTCCATGGTGTCGTCGCCCGCGCCACCGTGCAGGATGTCTTTGTCGCGGCCGCCGTCCAGGGTGTCGTCGCCCGCGCCACCGTGCAGGATGTCTTTGTCGCGGCCGCCGTCCAGGGTGTCGTCGCCCGAACCGCCGTACAGGATGTCTTTGCCCCAACTGCCGTTCAGGGTGTCGTCGCCCGCGCCACCGTGCAGGATGTCTCTGTCGTAGCCGCCGTCCAGGGTGTCGTCGCCCTTGCCGCCGAGCAGGATGTGGTCGCCGTAGTCGCCGGTCAGGGTGTCGTCGCCGTCGGTGCCCCTTTGGATGCGGCCGGCGCCAACGCCCTCGCCATCCCAGTCGTCGTCGTGGGGGGTGGTCGTCACCCTCTGGCTCTGGCCGGCGCCGTATGGCTTGTTCGGGCTCTGGGCCTGGCCGGCGTCTTGCGCGGGCGGGCTTCCCTGGGCGCCGGGAAGGCCCGGGGCCGCGTCGGGGAGCAGGAAGTCGTCCGCGCCCAGGGAGTCCGCCGACACGCCCCGCAGGGTGATCGTGTCGCCGTCGCCGTGGTGGATGACGGTGTCGGCGCCGTCCCGACGGATGTCAAGCGCCCCAAAGCCGACCGAGACCCCGTCCAGACGAATCCGGTCGCCCTCCCCGAAATCGGTGATGGTGTCGCCGCCGTCACCCGACCGGAAAACGAAGGTGTCGGAACCCCTACCGCCGTGCAGGGTGTCGCCGCCGGCGCCGCCGGTCAGGATGTCGTCGCCTCGGGCACCCCGAAGGGTGTCGTCGCCGGCGCCGCCGTCCAGGGTGTCGTCGCCCCTGCTGCCCCGCAGGGTGTCGTCGCCCCCGTGGCCGTTCAGCGTGTCGTCGCCCGCGCGGCCCCTCAGCATATCGTCGCCGGCGCCGCCGTCCAGGGTGTCGTCGCCGCCGCCGCCGCTCAGCTCGCCCCCGCCGCTGGAATCGTCGGTCGTCGCGTCGCCGACGGACGCGACCTGCGCAGCGACGCCGCCGTCGTTGTTGCCGCTCGGAACATCGCCGGGGGACGCGCCCTGTGGAGCGCCGCCGCCACCGTCGTTGCCGTTCGGGGCATCGCCGGGGGGCGCGCCCCGCGGGTCGCCGTCGCCGCCGTCCCGCGGGGCGTTCCCGGCCGCCGGGAACTCGAAGTCGTCCGCGCCCAGCGAATCCGCCGACACCCCCTGCAGGGTGATCTCGTCGCCGTCGCCATAGCCAATGACGGCGTTGGCCCCGATCTGCTCGATGACCAGACCCGCGAACCCGCCGGGCACACCGGAAATCCGGATCGTCTCGCCCGCCTCGAAATCGGCGACGTGGGCGGAGCCGTCCCCGGCCGCGAACACGAAGGTGTCCCTGCCCTCGCCGCCATACAGGGTGTCGTGGCCGCCGCCGCCGTCCAGGGTGTCGTCGCCGGTGCCGCCGTACAGGCTGTCGCCGCCCCCGCCCCCGACCAGGGTGTCGTCGCCGGCGTCCCCGTACAGGATGTCGTTGCCGTCGCCGCCCGTCAGCGTGTCGTTGCCCTTGGCGCCGTCCAGGGTGTCGTCGCCCTTGCCGCCAACCAGGGTGTCGTCGCCGGCGCCGCCGGTGCGCGAAATATCCTGTGTCGTCTCGCCCCCGCCGCTGGAGTCGTCGTTCGTCGTGTCGCCGTTGTCGCTCGGAGTGTCGCCGGGGGATGCGCCCTGTGGAGCGTCGCCGCCGTCCCGCGGGGCGTTCCCGGCCGCCGGGAACTCGAAGTCGTCCGCGCCCAGCGAATCCGCCGACACACCCTGCAGGGTGATCTCGTCGCCGTCGCCATAGCCAATGACGGCGTTGGCCCCGATCTGCTCGATGACCAGACCCGCGAACCCGCCGGGCACACCGGAAATCCGGATCGTCTCGCCCGCCTCGAAATCGGCGACATGGGCGGAGCCGTCCCCCGCCGCGAACACGAAGGTGTCCCTGCCCTCGCCGCCATACAGGGTGTCGTGGCCGCCGCCGCCGTCCAGGGTGTCGTCGCCGGTGCCGCCGTACAGGCTGTCGCCGCCCCGGCCCCCGACCAGGGTGTCGTCGCCGGCGTCACCGTACAGGATGTCGTTGCCGTCGCCGCCCGTCAGCGTGTCGTTGCCCTTGGCGCCGTCCAGCGTGTCGTTGCCCTTGCCGCCAACCAGGCTGTCGTCGCCGGCGCCGCCGGTGAGGGAAATATCCTGCGTCGTCATTTCTGCGTCTCCCGTAATATGTCCACCGTTAATTATGTCTTCCGTGCCCCAAGCCGGCAGGCCCGGGGCCCGCTCAGAAAATAAAGTCGTCGCTGTCCAGTAATTCGGTCGGCCCAATCAGTTCAATGGTGCCGCCACCCACCGCCACCAGGTCAATGGCGACCCCTTTGACGACTCCATCGTCATCCCTCATCAGACTCATGACAAAATCGTCAGAATCGTCCACATCGCTCAGTCTACTCAAATCAATCCTGTCGCCCTCGGCGCTGTCGAAATCCAGGATCCTGTCCCTCTCGCCGCCGCCCGGGGCAGCGGGGGCGAACACAAACGTATCGCCGCCCGCACCGCCGTGCAGGGTGTCGTCGCCGCCGCCGCCATACAGGGTGTCATCGCCCGCGCCGCCATACAGGGTGTCGGTTCCCATCTCACCATAAAGCGTGTCATTGTCCGCGTCGCCATGTAGCGCGTCATTGCCGCCGCCACCGTACAGCGTGTCCTCGCCGGCCCCGCCGTAAAGCCCGCCGACAACGGTTTTACCGGCCTTGTTCACAAAGGTCTTGTCGTCGCCGTCGTTTCCATGCAGTGTGTCGCCGCCGTCGCCGCCGTCCAGGGTGTCGTTGCCGTCGCCGCCATAAAGCGTGTCATCGCCATCGCCACCGTCCAGGGTGTCGTTGCCGTCGTCGCCATACAGCGCATCCTTGCCGGCGCGGCCGTACAGCTTGTCGTCGCCATCTCCGCCGTAAAGCCCACCGACAACGGTTTTGGTTTTATCATCCTCCACATAGGTATAGGTCTTGTCGTCGCCGTCGCCGCCATCCAGGGTGTCGTCGCCGTCGCCCCCGTGCAGCTTGTCCGTGCCGTCTTCGCCCCAAAGCCGGTCGTCGCCGGTGCCGCCGTCCATATCGTCGTTGCCCTCGCCACCAAAGAGGTCATCCTCGCCGGCACCGCCACTGATGAAGTCATTGCCGGTTCCGCCATTGAGTCCACCAATACCCTCCTCGTCAATCTTGTCGTCACCGTCGCCGCCATACAGACAGTCATTTCCGCCACGCCCGTACAGGGCGTCCGAGCCGCCCTCGCCATACAGTGTGTCGTCGCATAAGTCTGTGTCGTCGCCTAAGTCGCCTAAGTCTAAACCACCCTCCAACCTGTCGTCGCCGGCACCGCCATATAGGAAGTCCTTGCCGGCACCGCCAGACAGCGCGTCATCGCCATCGTGGCCATACAAGGTGTCAACGCCAGGGCCGCCGTACAGCTTATCCTCTCCGTAACTGCCCTCCAGCCAGTCGTCGCCATCACGGCCGTACAATTTGTCATCGCCATGGCCACCGTACAGAAAATCACCGCCGGCCCCGCCATCAAGCGTGTCATCGCCGCCGCCGCCCTCCAGCCTGTCGTCACCCCCACCGCCTTCGAACGTGTTGTCTCCCGAGTCGCCCACCAATGTGTCACTCTCTTTGGAACCCTCAAGGTTTTCAATACTGATGAGCGTATCGTCCTCGGCATCCCCGTCACTGGCGTGGCCGTTGTGAAGATTGACCGTCACGCCAACTGTTGAGAG
Source organism: Pseudomonadales bacterium (assembly GCA_965116165.1). Classification (GTDB taxonomy): domain Bacteria; phylum Pseudomonadota; class Gammaproteobacteria; order Pseudomonadales; family Azotimanducaceae; genus Azophilus. Next base: position 1,087,308 of record OZ220484.1, read on the forward strand.
TCTGTAGGAGGCCCAGTCCACGCCATCGCCGCCATTCAATGTGTCCCCTCCGGCGCCGCCCTCCAGCCTGTCGTCACCGCCGCCGCCCGTCAGCGTGTCGATACCCCCGCCGCCTTTGAGGAAGTTATCTTCCGAGTTGCCCGTCAGTGCGTCATTCCAGTCGGAGCCCTCAACGTTCTCAATATGGGAAAGCTCATGACTGAAAAGCGTATCGTCCTCGGCATCCCCGCCACTGGCGTGGCCGTTGTGAAGATTGACCGTCACGCCAACTGTTAAACTGTTAACTGTTGATGTTGATGTTGAGAACCGGTAGATAACCCAATCCACGCCGGCACCGCCATTCAAGGTGTCTGTGCCGGTGCCGCCAATGAGATCATCGTCACCGTCGCCGCCCTTCAAGACATCATCGCCATCACCACCATCCAAGTGGTCGTCGCCGCTACCGCCCTCCAAATGGTCAATACCAGAGCCAGCCCAGAGTATGTCGTCACCGTCGCCGCCCTTCAAGACATCCTTGCCCTCACCGCCGGTCAGCTCGTCGTCGCCCACACCGCCGGTCAGCGTGTCGTTGCCGGCCAAACCATAAATCCTATAGGCATCGCTGGTGGTGACCGAGTACACATCGTCACCGGTTGTGCCCTCCCATGATTTTTCCGACATGTCTATGCGCTCCCGAACCGAAATTTAGTTTGTTCCGCCCACTATAAAACAGTACGGGACTGCCGTCAACAGGTTTTTATCCTTCATCCCCTGATGAGCATCGCCGGAGGCGCCGCGGTCGTGGAACTTCACGGAAACCGCCTCGTCCAGCAGCTCGAACAGCCCGAACCGCCGGGCGGTCCGGGCGAGAATCGACGCGCCGCCGGGCGGTCGCGCCGGTCTTGGCATTGACCCGCGGGCGCTTGCGGGAGGGGGGCGGGCGTTTAGAAGCAGCGAAAACTAGCCGGGGCGAGAGGGTCTGAGCAATTCGATAGAGCCGCGTTTAGCTACTCGTAAGCCATTGATTTGGGACTGATATACATAAGTTGACATGCCACTATATATTGAGTCTTTAGAAGCGGAAAGCCACCACAGGTTGGGTTCTGTCAACTAATCGATATAATTCCCACTGATTTTATTAAACTGGATGCTCCGACCACAGGATTAAGGAAGCTCTGAATAAGTCCCCCATATCTGCCATAATATCCGCAATGGCCCCGACATGGTGATTGAGCGATGGAGCAGAGGAGTAATGTGGCGGACGTGACGGTGGCGGGCGCGTTGTTGCACGGAGGCGAGGAGCGGGTGTGGGGCGACGCGGGCTATCAAGGCGCGGTCAGGCGGGCGGAGAACCGCGACGCGGCACTGGACTGGCGGGTCGCGATGCGGCCCGGCAGGCGGCGGCTGCTGGACAGGGGGGACGCGCGGGAGGCCGCGGAGAAGCGCAGGGCGTCGGTGCGGGCGAAGGTGGAGCATCCGTTTCTGTACGTGAAGCGCCACTTCGGCTATGCCAGGGTGCGCTACCGGGGTTTGGCGAAGAACACGCGGCGCATCGCCGTGCTGCTGGGATTCGCCAACCTGCTCGTCGCGGGACGTTATGCCGCGAGCTGACGCGGGGTCGGTGCGCCCGCGACCGTCGCGAGACGGGCGGGGACGGTTGATCGGCGCTCCGGGAGGGCCTTGTCCCCCCCTTTCGGTCCGAAAATGCGATGATTCGCGCGTCCGGCGGATTTCGGCGCGCCGCGAACGGCCCGGACTGCTCGAACGCTCGCCGAAACCGCAGTTGTTCAGACCTTCCTAAACTCCTAACACGACGAAATACTTTTGCTTAGGGGGCAGATCCAATTGGCGAAATTCTCCATTAGAAAGAACTTGGGCTTGCATCTAGCTGTTGATACGGGCGGCTAGGTGGTCGGTCTTGCCACATCGCACCTGCCAAAATGCCAACATCGCCATTTAGCCCCTGATTTCCCGCGCTCATGGATTCTCGCGTTTTGTATTGCTCCGTCAACCCATTTTTTCAGGATGCAGGAAACAACGCGTTTTCGCCGCATAGAACATCCACCAGCCCATCGAATCCAGCTTAGAGCGGAATTCGTTCCACGAAAGGCCACCACCCCGCAGCTCCTACCGAACGATCGTATCCGTTCCACGGGCGGCCATGGCGATTTGGCGCTCAAGGCCGATGAAATCAAGAAGAATTTCGCCGGCTTCGACCAGCATGGCGTCGTCGTTGGGGGACGTTTCCCCATCGGGGTCGAACTCGTCGAGTTCATCGAGGCTGGCCAGCTCCGGTTCGCCCCTGGCCGTGCGGAGCGTGTTTTCCAGGTCCAATCGCCACTGATCGTCCGCGTCGCTTTCCGCTCGCCGTGTGGCCTCGTTGAGCGACAATCGCGTGCGGTCGGCCTGTTCCCGATTTTTCGCGGCCAACGCCCGCAAATAGGTAAATTCCGGGTTGACGGCAACCCGTTCCCCGTGGCGGGCGCGCAGGTCGGCGAGCAGCGGTTGAACGGCGTTGTCGATGGAATCCACGGCGGGTTGAATGACATCCCAGGGCATGGCGTCGTCCAAGCTGCTCTCGCCAATGCGGTGTATGTCGAATATTTCCGGAAACTCGATGTCCGGAATAACACCCTGATGCTGGGTGCTTTGTCCGGAAACCCGGTAGAACTTGGCGGCGGTCACCTTGAGCTGGCCGCGATTGAGCGGTATCAGGGTTTGCACCGTGCCCTTGCCGAAGGTTTGGCTACCAATGACAATCCCGCGCCCGTAATCCTGAATGGCGCCGGCGAAGATTTCCGAGGCGGAGGCGGAGAGCCGGTTGACCATCACCGCCAGGGGGCCGTCCCAAACCAGGTCGTCGTCATTGTCCGAAAAAATGCTGGTGCGACGCTTGGCCGACTTCACCTGCACGGTGGGGCCGGAACGAATGAATAGCCCGGTTAGCGAATCCGCCTCCTGCAAGGAACCGCCGCCGTTGTTGCGCAAGTCCACAACTAGGGCGTCGATGCCCTCTTCCTTGAGTTCCTCAATGAGCCGGCGCACATCGCGAGTGGTGCTTTTGTAACCCGTTTCGCCTTCCTGCACCGCCTTGAAATCGATGTAAAAGGTGGGGATCTCGACGATACCCACCCGGTAGGCGCGACCGCCCCGGTTCAGGGTCAGCAATTTCTTCTGGGCGGCCTGGTCTTCGAGTTCGACGGTGTTGCGCACTATCTGGACGATGCTGGTACCCTGGTCGCCCGCGTCGTCGGGCATAACCTCCAAGCGCACCGTGGAGCCCTTGGGGCCGCGGATGAGTTCCACCACATCGTCAAGCCGCCAACCCACCACATCGATCAGCGGGCCCTTTTCACCCTGGGCAACGCTGACGATGCGGTCGCCCGGCCGCAATTGCCCGGACTTGTCCGCGGGGCCCGCCGTCACGAGGCGCACGATAGAGGTGTATTCGTCCTCGCTGCGCAACACCGCGCCAATGCCTTCGAGCGACAACGACATGTTGATGTTGAAATTCTGAGAGGTGCGCGGTGAGAAGTACTGGGTGTGCGGGTCGTAGCTGGTGGCGTAGGCGTTGACGTACACCTGAAACGCATCCTCGCTCTTCGTCTGCCTGGTTTGTTTTAGACGGTTTCGGTAACGCTTGGTCAGCAACTCCTGGATTTCCGGCAATTCCTTGCCATTCAACTTCATGTTGAGCACGGCGGCCTTCAGGCGCTTGCGCCACAAATCGTTCGCCTCTGCCCGGCTAGCGGGCCAGGCGGCGTTCTCGCGGTCCGTTTCGATCCAGTCGTCCTCCGTGAAATCGAAGTTCTCAATGCCGGATTCGAGAACGCCGATGAGAAAGTCGAAGCGTTCCAGGAGCCGCACCTGATAGCGGTTGAAAATTTCGAAGGCGGGCTTTAGATCGCCGCGCTTGAGGGCGTCGTCAAGGAAATGGCGATACTTCTCAAGTTCCGCGATGTCGCTGGCGAGAAAGAAGACGCGGGCACCGTCGAGCAATTCCAGATAGTTGTCGAATACCTGTCTTGAAATGTCATCGTCGAGATCTTTGCGCAGGTAATGGTTGTGGCGAAGCTGTTCGACAATGGTAAGGCTGGTGCGCGGATGCACACTCAGCGGGCTCAGTTCAAGTGACTCGAAGGTGCCCGGGGAATCCTGGGGGCGGCTAAGCGCAACATCCTGCGCCCTGACCGGACTGGCGGCGAACAGGAGCAGCGCAACACCAAGCGTCCACGGCCGATGTCTCCGGGCGCGGATGGAAATCTCGTGGGGCCGGATCCGCCGTCCCGCCGAACGACGCAGCCTCCGCGCGTGGATGAAAATTCTGCGACGCATGCAATTCCTCAGTGGTCTTGTTCCAAATCGGCGTCTGTCCGCCGTCATCGGCCCGGTGGGACGACAGATCCCCGCAACGATTCTTCGATGTCTTGGTTCCGCGAGGCTCAACCCATACGCCCACGCATGGCCGCGACTTGCCGAACCGGCGATAATCCTAGCGTATTGGCGCGGTCAAAGCATATGGTTGGATGGATACACACCTGTATATAAATCCCATAAAGTGAGGCGGGCATGGAAGACCGGGCAAACAAACTGCATAGGGCCGATGCGGTCGGGCAACGCCTGGCCGGTGGCGGCAAACGCCGGGGTTTCAACCAGCGCAGGCTGGCCCGCGCCCTGCTGCTTGGCGCGCTGGCCGTAGCCGCCTCCATCTATTGGCTGGCGGTTGAGTACGACGTAAACAGGCGGGAACTGCTCGGCCACCTCGGCGCCAGCACTCTATTTGTGGCGGCGCTCTCCGCGGCGGCGGCGGCGGGGGCCGTCATGGGTTGGGCGGTTAAACGGCTGCTCGCACGATTCGCCAAGCGGCGGAGATAGCGGGGTGCGAGGCTAGCGCTGGTACTTTGCCTTCCACTCGGCGTAAGGCATGCCGTAAACCAGTTCGCGCGCTTTCTCCAAGTCCATGTCGATACCTCGTTCCTCGGCGGCGGCGCGGTACCACTTGGATAGGCAGTTGCGGCAGAAACCCGCCAGATTCATCAGATCGATGTTCTGCACATCCTTGCGGGCATCAAGATGGTCGATCAACCGCCGAAAGGCGGCCGCCTCCAGTTCCACATTTTGATCGGTCATTGGGGAATCTCCGATTAATCCTGTAGTCGGGACATCCAGTTTAATTAAGGGACTTATATACATGGCTATGCGGCGAGCGCTTTTGCCGCTGCCGTATGCCTCTCCACGTCCCGCCCCGGTATTCCGGCGATATGAAGCTCCGTCCGCTGGCTAGGGAAGGTGCCAGGATGGCAATGCATCGCGGGGGCGGCGATGCCCGGAAAGTCAAAGCCCGCATCATCCGCCCAGCCCACCACCTTCCGCATAGTCATCTATATAATTCCCAAATCAATAGCTTACAAGTGGCCAAATGCTGCTCTATCGAATTGTTCAAACCTTCCTGGTCTTTTTACCCTCGGTTCAAACAGGTTTGTCGCGCAGAAATACCCAATCATCGCCGTGCGATTGCTCCTTGGAAAATCGGTAGCCGTGCCAGTCGAAGGCTTTGAGCGCCTTAAGCGTCGATACACGGTTCTTGACGATGTAGCTGGTCATCAGACCCCGGGCTTTCTTGGCGAAGAACGACACGAACTTGTAGCGGCCGCCGTTGAGGTCGCGGAAAGTGGGGGTGACGATGCGGGCATCGATGCGGCCGGTGTCGAGCACGCCGAAGTATTCGTTGGAGGCGAGGTTGATGAGCAGGGGTTGCCTCTGTTCGGCGATTGCTTCGTTTAGCGCATCGGTGACCTTGTCCCCCCAGAATTCGTAGAGGGTCGAGCCGCGCCGGGTTCTCAGCTTCGTGCCCATCTCCAAGCGATGGGGTTGGATAAGATCCAGTGGCTGCAACAACCCGTGCAGGCCGGACAGAATGCGAACATGCTTCTGCGCCCAGGTGAAATCCCGCTCCGTGTAGGCGTAGGCGTCGAGCCCGAGATAGACATCGCCCTTGAAGGCGAGAATGGCCTGCCGGGCGTTGCGGGGCGTAAACGGCGGGCACCAAGCTGCGTACCGGTCGACATTGAGCTCGGCGAGTCGGCTGCTGATGCCCATGAGGTCCGCGACATCGGGTGGCGCGAGTTGGCGCAATTCATCAATGAGTTCACCCGATTCCGCAAGGAACGACGGCTCGCTGTGCTTGCGGGTCGGGACCGGGCTGCTGTAGTCTAGGGTCTTGGCGGGGGAGATGATGGCCAGCATGGCATTCTCGGGCGGTGGATGCAAAGTGGGCCGCGATTATACCGCGCAATGCCTTGCGACTCCCATCAACCTGCCGGAAGACGGGTGGGCGGCGGTATAATGTCGGCCCGTCACCAACCGCAGCCGCCATGTCTGTCGCCAATCGCATAGAGCGCAAACTCTCCGAGGCGCTAAACCCCGACCATCTTGAAGTTGTCAACGAAAGCGGCAACCACAACGTGCCGCCGGGGTCGGAGTCGCACTTCAAGGTTGTTTTGGTAGCGGACGCCTTCGCGGGACAACGGCTGCTCGGCCGCCACCGGCAGGTCAACAGGATTCTGGCGGAGGAGCTTGTGCGCGACATCCACGCGTTGGCGATCCATACCTACACTCGCGAGGAATGGAAACGCCGGTTCGGCAATGCGCCGATGTCACCGCCCTGCCTCGGCGGCAAGAAGACCACGAATGGATGAGGTCGGCGCAGTGGCAGAGGAAATGGTCGGCGAAACGGCAAAGAGCGCGATGTCCGAAACCGATGCGCCAGCGGTTGTCAGCTTCTACCGATTCATAGATCTCGACAACCTCGGGGATTTGCAAATCCGGATAACCGGCCTGGCCGAGTCTCTGCGGTTGCGGGGCACCGTGCTGTTGGCCGAGGAAGGCGTCAACGCCACCCTTTGTGGAGCAAGGGAGGCTCTTGGGATATTTGTCTCCGCGCTTGCGGCGGACGAGCGCTTGGCCGACCTCCCGGTCAAATACTCCAATGCCGCGGCCGACAATCGAGTGTTCCACCGGTTGAAGGTGCGGATCAAGCCGGAAATCGTCACCTTGGGTCGGCCCCGCGTCAATGTGGCGGCGGGCACCGGCGAACATGTGGATGCGCGGTTCTGGAATGAACTGCTCGACGATCCCGCGGTCGCCCTGGTCGATGTTCGCAACCGCTACGAAATCGGCATCGGCGCCTTCCCCGGTGCCATCAATCCGGGAATCGAGAACTTCCGCGACTTCCCCGAGTTCGCGAGCGCACACCTCGACCCGAACCGCCAGCCCAAGGTGGCCATGTATTGCACCGGCGGCATCCGCTGCGAAAAGGCCGCCGCCTGGTTGTTGCAAGCGGGTTTTGAACAAGTCTTGCAACTCGACGGCGGCATATTGCGCTATCTCGCAACGGTGCCCGACGCGGAAAGCCGTTGGCAAGGGGAATGTTTCGTTTTTGATCAGCGTGTTTCCGTCGACACGGAACTCGGCCAAGGCACCTATCGGCAATGTTTCGCCTGCCGCGCCCCGCTGTCCGCATCCGAACTCGCATCGCCCCACTATCGGCGGGGGGTGCATTGCCCGCACTGTTTCGATGCGCTAACCACCGCTCGGCGCACCGGGCTGGAAATGCGGCGGAAGCAGGTGGAGCTCGCCGAAGCGAGGGGTACCCGACATATCGGCGGCCCGGGCGATTGATTGGCCGAAGAGGCCGCTCTCTACTTGTTCAAACCTTCTCCAACGATGCTGCGGCCCTTGGCCACAGTTCCGATCAACGAAAAAGCAGCGCTCTGATAGGCGGCCACAGGGTATCGAGAAGCAGTGGCTGCGCCTCGGTATTCGGGTGAATGCCATCGTCCTGCATCAGCTCGGAGCGCACGCCGATGTCCTGCAAAAACGAGGCCACGACGGGGATGCCCCGCGCTTCCGCCACATCTTCGAACAAGGCTTGAAATGCCCGCGTATAGCGGTGTCCGTAGTTGGGCGGAATCTGCATGCCAACGAGCAGCACCGCACGCCCCCCGGCACTGGCGAGTCGCAGCAGTTCGTCGAGATTCTTGCGGATATTGGCGATGGGGTAGCCCCTCAGGCCATCGTTGCCGCCAAGTTCGATAATGACCAGGGCGGGGTCATGGGTGGCGAGGGCGGTTGGCAGCCTCGCTAGGCCACCGCCGGTGGTGTCGCCGCTGATGCTGGCGTTAACAACGCGATAGCCGGAACCCATCCCGTCCAAACGATTCTGAAGTAGCCGCACCCAGCCTTTTTCGCGTTGAATCCCATAGGCCGCGCTGATACTGTCGCCAAGCACCAGCACGGTCGTACGCGAATCGAATGTCGGGCGGTCCGCGCCCAGCAACAGCACAACGGCCATCACCAACCACAATTTGAGTAGCGGTTGCATGGCTCGCACAGTTGTTCGCGCGACGGGCATCGGCAAGACAGTTCCCACATCGGCAGGCCGGTTGACCATCCTGTCCGGCATTGATCTGGAAATCAACGTGGCCGAAAGCCTTGCCGTGGTTGGCGCCTCCGGTTCCGGGAAGACGACGCTGCTCGGTATTCTCGCCGGCTTGGATCTGCCAAGCACCGGCCGCGCACAGTTGGCCGGGCACGAACTGACCGATATGGACGAGGAAGAACGGGCCCGGGTGCGGGGCGCCCATGTCGGCTTTGTATTCCAGACGTTTCGGCTGTTGGCGAGCTTGACGGCATTGGAAAACGTCATGTTGCCGGCGGAACTGCGGGGCGACCCCGGTGCCGAGCCGCAGGCCCGCGAATTGCTTGATCGGGTTGGATTGACCAATCGCGCCACGCATTATCCAAGACAGTTGTCGGGTGGGGAGCAACAGCGGGTGGCTATCGCCCGGGCGTTCGCCTCCCGTCCGACCGTGCTGTTCGCCGACGAGCCGACCGGCAACCTGGACACCCGCACCGGGGCCCGCATCATTGATTTGCTCTTTCAACTGAACGAGGAATTCAATACCACCCTGGTTTTGGTCACCCACGACGAACGGCTCGCCGAGCGCTGCGGGCGCGTTGTCGAGCTGGATGCGGGCGGGATTGTCGCATGACCCCGCGCACCGTTTCCCGCCTGGCTTGGCGCGATTGGCGCTCCGGCGAATTGGGGTTGTTGTTGGCGGCGCTCCTGGTGGCGGTCGGGACGGTCACGGCGATCAGCCTATTCGTTGACCGGCTGCATCAGGCGTTGCGCCTCGAGTCCGCGAGTTTTTTGGCGGCCGACCGCTACATCGGCGGTTCGCGGCCGATACCGGAACCGTTCCGGGAGAGCGCGTTGGCGCGGGGCATCGAGGTCGCCGATGCGATGTCCTTTCCGTCCATGGTTTTCGGCGACGGCGACCGGAATCAGTTGGTGAGCGTGAAGGCGGTGAGCGACGGCTATCCGCTGCGCGGTGCCTTGATTACCGGCACCGAGCCCTTCGAGCCGGGTGCCGTGACGGAGCGGATACCGCCACCCGGCGAAGTCTGGTTGGATTCGCGCCTGTTTCCGGCATTGAATCTTGCGCTCGGCGACGAAGTGGAAGTGGGCCTTGCCCGGCTGGTGGTCGGACGGGTTCTCATCAAGGAACCGGACCGGGGCGGCAGTTTCTTCGACCTCGGCCCGAGATTGCTGATGAACGTTGCCGATGTGCCGGCAACCGAAGTTGTCCAGCCCGGCAGCCGCATCCGCTACCGACTGTTGTTGCGCGGGCCGGACAACGCACTCGAGGCGCTGCGGGAGGAGCTTTCGCTGGAGCCGAACTACCGCTGGATGGATATCCGCGAGAATAGCCCGAGCATCGGCAGCGCCCTGGACCGGGCGGAGAGTTTTTTGCTGCTCGGCGGGCTGCTCGGCGTACTGCTCGCCGGGGTGGCGGTGGCCCTCTCCGCCCATCGCTATGCGCACCGCCATTACGATCATGTCGGCATCCTGAAAACGCTGGGTGCGACGCCGGGGCAGGTACTGAACGCCTACCTCGGCATTTTGGGTTTGGTCGGCGCCATCAGCGTGGTGCTCGGTCTGGCGTTGGGCACCGGGCTACACCTGTTGATCATCCGAGCACTGGATGCATTGCTGCCCGTATCGCTGCCCATGCCGAGCCCGCGGCCGTTTCTACTGGGCGCGGCCACGGGGCTGATTTGTGCGTTGGCGTTCGCCATGCCACCGCTGCTGCACCTGAAAAATATTTCGCCGCTGCGGGTCATGCGGCGCGATCTGGGGACGGCGCCTCTTTCCCAATGGGCGAGTTACGGCGCGGCCGGCGCCGGCGGACTGCTGCTGCTGATCTGGTACAGCGACAGTTTGCTGCTTACGCTTTGGACGCTGGGCGGCATACTGGCGGTGACCCTGTTGTTTGGCGGGTTGGCGCTGGTGTTGCTGCGCGGTGGACGGGCGGTCGGCATGCAGGCGGGCAGTGGCTTGCGCCTCGCGCTCGCGGGATTGCAGCGCCGCCGCCGGGAGAGCACCGCACAGATTCTGATTTTTGGCCTCGCCATCATGCTGCTGCTCGTGCTCGTGCTGTTGCGCACCGCGTTGATCGACGAGTGGCGCGCCCAGTTGCCGGACGACCTTCCCAACCATTTTCTGATGAATGTCACCCCCGACCAGCTTCCGGCGGTGGAATCGCTGCTGAGTTGCATCGGGGCGCCAGGATCCCAACCATTTTCTGATGAATGTCACCCCCGACCAGCTTCCGGCGGTGGAATCGCTGCTGAGTTGCATCGGGGCGCCAGGATCCCAACCGCTCCTTCGCGGGATGTCGTTGCCCGGGAGCAGCGGACCGGGGACGAGGCAGAGCCGCGGGCGGATACGAATGCCGTACTGTCCACCCGGGTGCCACATCAACCCTACGCCGACGCCGGAGAGCGGGCACATCGCGAACCCCTGTACCCGATGATTCGCGGGCGCGTCGTTGCGGTGAACGGCACCGACGCCAAAACTTGGGACGAGCGGAGGAGTCATGCCGACCGGCCCGGCCCGGGGTTGCGTTCCGAGCGCAACCTGACCTGGACCACCGAGCTACCGGAGGGCAATGAGGTTGTGGCGGGTAGGTGGTGGTCCGCGGACGATCCGGCGGCGCTTGTCTCGTTGGAGGACGAATATGCCCGCGATCTGGGCCTAAAACTCGGCGACCGCATCGAATTCGACATCGGCGACCAACGCCTCGAAGCCGAGGTCTCGAGCCTGCGCACACTGGATTGGGAAACCATGCAGCCGAATTTCTTCATCATCTTCTCCCCCGCCGCGCTGCGCGACTTTCCCGCCACCTACATGACCAGCTTTCATCTGCCGGCGGGCGGCAAAGCATTTTTAAACCGCCTGTTGTCGGAATTCCCAACGGTTACCGTCATTGAGATCGACGCCATCGTGGAGCAGGTGCAGCGCATTGTCGACCGGGTGACGGCGGCGGTGGAGTTGGTGCTCGCACTGGTGATCGGGTCGGGGTGCCTCGTATTGGTCGCGAGCATCCGGGCGGGTTGGGATGCGCGCATGGCGGAACACGCCCTGGTGCGCACGATGGGCGGTACCCGCAAGTTGATTGCCGGCAGCCTCGCCGCCGAATTCATCGCCCTGGGCGCTTTTTCCGGTGTCGTCGCCGTGGTTGGCGCGGAATTGACCGTGTCGTTGCTGCAATGGCAGGTGTTTGAGCTGCCGCCGGCGCCGCACCCCTGGCTGTGGCTGCTCGGCCCGGTCGTGGGCGCCGCGCTGATCTTCGCCGTGGGCATGATGGGCGCACGACGCCTGGTTTCGTCGCCGCCACTCATGGTGTTGCGTGGGACGGATTGAGCCAACTTGCTCCAAGGAACCTCTGATCAACCCTGTGGTCTCGGCATCCGAGTTAATAAAATCAATAGCTTACGATTAGCCCGGCAACAGGAAATCCCGCGAACGGCTGTTTATGGTTTCAAGCAACGCGGCCTCAAACCGATCAAGGGCGAGGGTGTGCTGCCGCCGGTGGCCGTGACGGCGCAGTGTTACGGTTTGTTCCGCCTGCTCGCGTTCGCCGACGATGACGAGATTGGGAATTTTCAGCGTGGTTCCCTGCCGAATCTTCTTTGCCACCGTCTCGCTCGACGGTGCCAATTCGGCTCGGATAAAGCGCTGCCGCAGTCGATCCACGACCGCCTGGCCGTAGCCGTCAAATTTCTCCGATACGGCGATCACCTGTACCTGCACCGGGGCCAGCCAAGTCGGAAACGCGCCCGCGTAATGCTCCAAAAGAAAGGCCACCAGACGCTCGTGGGTGCTCAGGGGCGCACGATGAATACAATACGGCATATGCTCGTGGCCATCCGCGCCGGTGTAGAGCAACCCGAGCGAGCCGGGCTGCGAGAAATCGAGTTGCACGGTTGAAAGGGATTCCTCCCGCCCGGTGACGGTAACCAGTTGGATGTCGATTTTGGGGCCGTAGAACGCGGCCTCGCCCTTGCCTTCCACATAGTCGATATGCCGCTCATCGAGCACTTCGCGAAGAATTTGCTCCGAGTGCTCCCAGGCCTCGGGGTGATCGACGTATTTCTGCCGTCCTTTCGGATCATCCGGATCGCGCAGGGACAGGCGCACCACATAGTCTTGCAACCCGAGAATCCCGTAGGCCTCTTGATACATGGCCATTACCGCCATGAATTCGGGCTTGATCTGTTCCGGGGTGCAATAGATGTGCGCATCATTCATGCACATGCCCCGCACACGCAGGAGTCCGGAAACCGCGCCCGATTCCTCCCAGCGATAGACTTGCCCGTACTCGGCCAGGCGTAGCGGCAGGTCGCGGTAACTGCGCGGTTGGGCGGCATAGATCTTGTGGTGATGCGGACAATTCATGGGCCGCAGTCGATAGGCTTCGCGGATGCCCCGCTCGCCTTCGCCGGCCTCCGGAACTTCCATGGATGGATACATGTCGTCGGCGTAGTACGGCAGGTGCCCGGTTTTGTGATAAAGACGCTCCCGCGCCAGATGCGGCGTCGCCACCCGTTGATAGCCGGCGTGGAATTCAAGTTCCCTGGCCAGCTTCTCGAGTTCGTCGCGAATGACGGTGCCGTTGGGCAGCCACAGGGGCAGGCCGCGGCCAATGTCGTCGTCGATAACAAAGATGCCGAGAGCCCGTCCGAGTTTTTTGTGGTCGCGGGCCTGGGCCTCCTCCCAGCGGGCCACATGGGCCTCAAGTTCCTCGCGACTCGCGAATGCCCAGGCGTAGATACGGGTCATCATGACATTGTCGGAATCTCCCCGCCAATAGGCCCCGGCCAGGCTGCGCAGTTTGAAGGCGTCGCGGGGGATCTTGCCCGTGTCCTCCACATGCGGCCCTTCGCACATGTCCAGAAAGGGCCCGTTGCGATAGAACGAGAGGCCCGACAGCCCTTGTTTTTCGATCAACTCGGCCCCGTATTCGCGTTTATACGGCTCGCCCATCCCATCGATGCGCGCAAGGGCCTCGGTGGCGTCTAGGTCTTCCCGGTAGAAGCGCTGCCGCTTCTTGAGGATTTTCTTCATACGCCGCTCAAGCTCCGGGAAATCCTCCTCCGTCAGCGGCTTGCTCAGGATGAAGTCGTAGTAGAAACCATCCTTGATGGGCGGCCCGAAACCAAGGGTGGAGCCGGGCCTTACCTCAAGCACGGCCTGGGCCAACACGTGCGCCAGACTGTGGCGGATCTTGTAAATCTCGTCATCCGGCGCCTCGGCACCGCTGTGTTCCAGTGGATTCATGGTTGTGCCTCAAGTATCTGCCGCCCTCCCAATGGCAAGCGACGTCAAAATGATCGGTTCCCCCACCCAAAATGAAAAAACCCCGGAGGTCGCCGCCATCCGGGGTTGCATCCGTGGCGACCCGTTTCAGGCCGCCTCTCGTTTACGCACGCAAGCGACCCCCGCTACCGGTGGAGGTAGTCGTCGCGCACAAAACCTGCCCCGCGATGCTCATGACCGATAATGATAGAGAAAGAGCATGCGCCGGGCAACGCCGACCCAGGGGGCTTTTCGCCGCAAATACGGCTAGACATCCGCAGGGTGACGCAGTTTCAATTGCGAGCTCGCTGAACATTGCACCTGGTGCGGCGTCGACACGGGGCAACAATGCCTGAAATTCCCAATTTGCACGCGCTGGCCGCCATGCTGGTAACAGCGATAGCCCTGGTGCTGTTCAGCCGTGACCGGGCAAGGCTGGAGGTAACGAGCCTCGGCCTGCTCGCCGTGCTGGCCTTGGGATTTTCACTGTTCCCATATCAGGGTTTCCGCCCGGCGGCACTCTTTTCCGGTTTCGGACACGAGGCGCTCATTGCCGTCTGCGCCCTGATGGTGCTGGGCCAGGGGCTGGTGCGGACCGGCGCGCTGGAACCGGTCGGGCGAATGCTCAGCCTCTTTTGGGGCAAGCTTCCCGTTCTCTCCCTCCTGGCCACTCTCCTTATCGGCGCGGTGTTGTCCGCCTTCATCAACAACACGCCGATCGTGGTTCTGCTCCTGCCAATCCTCATCAGCGTGTGCATGCGAACCGGCAGTTCATCCAGCGGTCTGCTCATGCCCATGGGTTTCGCCACGCTGATCGGCGGTATGGCCACCACCATAGGCACATCCACCAACCTACTCGTGGTCAGCGTCGCGGCCGATCTGGGGCTCCGTGAATTCGGCATGTTCGACTTTCTATACCCCGCGGCCATCGCCGGGGGTGTGGCCATCGTCTATCTCTGGCTCATCGCCCCGCGCCTTTTGCCAAATCGCGAGATATCGCTGACCGATCCAGCGCACCGAATGTTCGAGGCGCGGCTGCATATCAACGACAAGGCCCCAATCGTCGGCCGCACCCTCGCGGAAGCGATGGCGCAGACCGACGGCGACATGCGGGTACGAAGTATCCGGCGCGGCGACACCTTCATCGTACCCCTACCCGACGTGACCTTGAGGTCCGGCGACCAACTGCGGGTCATCGACACCCCAAAAAAACTAAAGGCGTACGAAGAGCGGCTGAAAGCGACCCTGCGCGGCCCAAGCCAATCCCAAAATGAAGAGCAGCCGTTGCTGGCGGAAAATCAGATGCTGGCGGAAATCGCCGTGGTGTACGGCTCCCCGCTGGACCGGGCCAACCTGCGATTCGCGCGGTTCATTGACCGGTTCCAGCTCATCCCGTTGGCACTGCATCGGGCCGGACGCGACATCTGGCGCTCCCAGCGCGATATCGAGGATGTGAATCTGCAACCCGGAGATGTTCTGCTTGTGCAGGGCGACCAAGAGCAAATTACGGCCGCCAAGCGCAGCACGGAATTTCTCGTTCTCGATGCCAGCGTCGATATCCCCAGCACCCGCAAGGCACCGCTGGCGCTGGGAATCATCGCCCTGGTCGTGACGCTCGCGGCCACGGGTGTACTGCCCATCTCCGTCAGTGCCGTGGCGGGGGTGGTGGCCATGCTGCTGACCCGGTGCCTCAACGTGTCCGAGGCCATGCGGGCGATCAACCCATCCGTATTCTTCGTGGTTGTCGCAAGTTTGGCACTCGGGCGAGCCCTGACGGAAACGGGCGCAACCCTCTTCATCACCGATCTGTTCCTGTTCATGCTCGATGGCGCCAGCGCAACGGCTATCCTGGGTGGGCTCATGCTGCTACTCGCCATCCTGACCAACATCGTTTCCAACAACGCCGCCGCCGTCATCGGCACACCGATTGCCGTCAGCATCGCCCAGCAATTGCATTTGCCACCGGAGCCCTTTGTTCTCGCCGTGCTGTTCGGCGCCAACATGAGCTACGCGACGCCGATGGCCTATCAGACCAATCTGCTCGTCATGAGCGCGGGGAACTATCGGTTCGTGGAATTCGCGAAGGTGGGGCTGCCGTTGATCTTGTTGATGCTGGCCACATTGACCTGGGCGCTTTCGGAAATGTACCTGTGACGCAATGATGCCCTCATTCCGCCTCTCCCCACGCGTGGTGCCGAATCTGGCGGCGGTGAACCTGTATCGTGGCCTGTATTGCACCCCTCCCCACGCGTGCTGCCGAATCAGGCCGCCCTCGCCACCAGATTATTCAGCACATACTGCAAAATCCCGCCACACTTGAAGTAGGCGATCTCGTTGTCCGTATCCAGGCGGCTGAGCACGGTGAGGGTGTGCGCACCGGCGCCCCCCTCCACCACCAATTCGAGCTCCTGACCCGGCACTATTTCGGCGGCATCGGCCGGCAGGCGAATATCGACGATCTCGTCGCCCCTGAGTTTTAGTGTCTTGCGACTGTCGCCGTCTTTGAATACCAATGGCAGGACACCCATGCCGATTAGGTTCGAGCGGTGGATGCGCTCGAAGCTTTCGGCGACAACCGCCCTGACGCCAAGCAACCGGGTACCCTTGGCCGCCCAGTCGCGGCTCGAGCCGGTGCCGTATTCCTTGCCGGCAAAGACGACCAGCGGGGTTCCCTCGCCCTGGTAGCGTATCGCCGCATCGTAGATGGGGAGTTCATCCCCGGTCGGGATGTGCCGGGTATGCCCACCCTCGGTGCCCGGAACCATTTCGTTGCGAATGCGGATGTTGGCGAAGGTACCCCGCATCATCACCTCGTGATTGCCGCGCCGCGAACCGTAGGAATTGAAGTCGGCAACGTTTACGCCGCGCTGTTGCAAATAGTGGCCGGCCGGGCTGTCCGGTTGAATGGCGCCGGCGGGTGAAATATGGTCGGTGGTTACCGAATCGCCCAACAGCGCCAGGATACGGGCACCCGCCACCTCCACCGATTGTTCGAGGTCGCCGCCGACCGAGAAGAAGGGAGGCTGCTTGATATAGGTGGAATCCTGCCAGCCGTAGACATCGGATTCCTCCACTTCGATGGCGCGCCAGGCATCGGGGCCGGTGAACACATCCTCGTATTGGCGACCGAACATATCCGCGGAAACCTGGGCCACGGCGCTGGCGATCTCCGCATTGCTTGGCCAGATGTCGCGGAGATAGACCGCGTTGCCGCCGGCATCCCGTCCGATCGGATCCTTGGCCAGGTCGATGCGCGTGGTTCCGGCAAGCGCATAGGCCACAACCAGCGGCGGCGACGCCAACCAGTTGGTGCGCACCTCCTGGTGAACCCGGCCTTCGAAGTTGCGGTTGCCGGAGAGCACCGAGGCAACCACCAAATCGCCTTCCGCGACGGCCGCCGAGATTGCCTCCGGCATAGGTCCGGAATTGCCGATGCAGGTGGTGCAGCCATAACCGACCAGGTTGAAGCCCAGCCTGTCGAGATCGTTCCGCAGGCCCGTCTTTTCCAGATACTCCGTCACCACCTTCGATCCCGGCGCCAACGATGTCTTGACCCAGGGTTTGACGCTCAGGCCCCGCTCGGCGGCCTTTCGAGCAACCAGGCCGGCACCCAGCATAACCGCCGGATTCGACGTATTGGTGCAGGAGGTGATCGCGGCGATGACCACCGCGCCGTGCCCGATCGCATAGTCGGTTCCGGGCACGGCAACGGGGGCGTCGGTGGGCGCGCGGCCTTGCAATTCAAGAGCTTCGTCGAAAGCCGCGGCTATCCGCGACAGCGCCACGCGATCCTGGGGCCGCTTGGGTCCGGCGAGGCTCGGTTCAATGGAGCCGAGATCGAGTTCGAGGGTATCCGTATAGGTCGCCTCCGCCTCCCCGCGCCATAGGCCCTGGGCTTGCGCATAGGCTTCCACAAGCGCCACGGTTTGTGCGGGGCGGTTGGTCAGACGCAGATAATCGATGGTCTCCCGATCAACGGGAAAGAACCCGCAGGTGGCGCCGTATTCCGGCGCCATGTTGGCAATGGTGGCGCGGTCCGCCAACGGCAGCTCGTCGAGGCCCGCGCCAAAGAATTCGACAAACTTGCCCACCACACCGCGGGCACGCAGCATTTCCACAACCCGCAACACCAGGTCGGTCGCCGTGATGCCTTCGGGGAGCCGACCGGTCAGCCGGAAGCCGATGACCTCGGGAATCAGCATGGAGATCGGCTGGCCAAGCATCGCCGCCTCGGCTTCGATGCCGCCGACGCCCCAGCCCAGCACGCCCGCGCCATTGATCATGGTGGTGTGGCTGTCGGTCCCCACCAGGGTGTCGGGATAGGCCAGGGTCCGCCCATTCGTGCGCTCGCTCCAAACAACACGGGCCAGATATTCCAGATTGACCTGGTGGCAGATACCGGTGCCGGGTGGAACCACCCGAAAATTGTCGAAGGCGGTTTGCCCCCAACGCAGGAATCGGTAGCGTTCCTCGTTGCGAGCCATCTCGAGTTCGACATTTTCCGCAAAGGCCCGGCCATCGCCGAACCGATCCACCATGACGGAATGGTCAATGACCAAATCAACCGGGGAGAGCGGATTGACAATATCCGGCTCAAGCCCCGCCGCGAGTACCGCGCCGCGCATGGCGGCCAGGTCGGCCACCGCCGGCACACCGGTGAAGTCCTGCATCAGCACCCGGGCCGGACGATAGGCAATCTCGCCGCCGGAGCGCGGGTTGTCCGACCAGTTGGCCAATGCCTCGATATCGGCCCGCGCGACCGAATCGCCGTCTTCGAATCGAAGCAAGTTCTCCAGCAGAATCTTCAGCGTCATGGGCAGCCGGGAGATGTTGCCGACACCCGCCGCCTGCGCCTCGGGGAGGCTGTAATAGTGGTGGGCAATGCCCTCGACGGCGAGTGTGCGCCGGCATTGAAAGCTGTCTAGGCTCATGGATCCTCTCTGTTGTCGAATGGGCCGGGCTCATTGCGCATTTGCCCGGCCAAGCGGAGTGCCGGGTATTGTATCAATTTGCTCCCGACCAACACCCAAATGGTCAATGTCGCTAGGCATGCAGACCCCAACGGATGACCGCGCATAACCGCGCATAGTTGGCGGGAATAGCTGTCAATCAAATGCAGCGGGTATTTTGCCTGATACGGAATCCATTGTGGCGGCACTGTCCACGATGGATGTGGGTGGTGTCGCAATTCGCAATCGAGGGTCGCCAAACGCCTTTAAGGTGCGGCTTCCGGGTGCTGAAGATTCAAATTGAACCACTATCCAGACAAGGGCTCACTTTGAATTTTCAGCGCTCCTTGCCGATGCTATAAACGCCTTCCATGACGGAGGCGAGCCCGGCCTCCTTGAAATGGGGAGGCACGAGGTCGGTTTCGAAGTACGCCAAGCGCTCCACCCGCCCGCGCTCGCCATAGAGTTCCCGCACTTCTTCCTCGGGGACGCTGAACGGCGGACCGAGTACCCTGGACTGGTCGTAATCCAAAGTGATCAACAGCGTTCTGCCGCCCTCCGGAATGACCCGCTGAATATGATCCGCGTAGATGGCCCGCCGTTCGGGCGGCAGGGCAATGAGGGCACCGCGGTCGTAAGTGCCCTGGGTGGCGCCGATTTGCGGGGCGCTGATTTCCAGATAATCCCCGCAATAGATGCGGTAGCCGCCGCCACTGAAGCGGGGAATGCCGTCGCGATTTTCCGCCACCTCGAAACGAATGCCGTTCTCTTCAAAGAAACCGCGCACCGCAGCCTCCGAGATTTCGACCCCGTAGACCGGATGGCCGCGCTTGCGCAGCCAAATCATGTCCAGCGACTTGCCGCAGAGCGGGACGAAAACCGGGCAATCCTCCGGCAATCCCAACTTCGGCCAATACTCGACGAGCAGCGAACTCACGTCCGGCTGATGCCAGCCAATCTGCCCGGTGCGCCAACGCTCCAACCAAAACTCAGTTTTCATCCCGTCCGTCCCCGGTTGCTCCCGAAAGCATCAAGCCAACAGCCTGTCGGGCTTTATGGCGCAGTGCTTTCACCACTCTTGCCGGCCTCGCCACGTTCATTCATGAATAAGTCGGGCTAAAGGCCCTGCGGCGGTATTTCATCCCGCTCGTCCCCGGTTGCTCCGCCGTCGAATGGGTCACAGGAAACATCGGCCGGTGAACCCACAGCCTGTACGCCGACCGCGCCGCCGGTGTTGCGGGGATCCGCCACGGCAAATACGCCGTTCTCGCCCCGGGATACCGAATTGGCGTCGCCGATTCCCCTTCCGAAGGTCCAGGGCACCAATCTCTCGTGCCCCATGGCGCGCAACAACGACAGGGTGTCCGGCGAAAACGCAAGCGGTTCGTGAAGCACCCGGTCCGGCAACCATTGGTGATGGAAACGCGGGGCGCCGACGGCATCGGCAACACTCATGCCATGGTCGATGGTATTCACGACCACCTGCAGCACGGTGGTGATGATCGTGCTGCCACCCGGCGACCCGGTGCTCAATACCGCTTCGCCATCCCTGACCAGGAGCGTCGGCGTCATGGAACTCAACATGCGTTTGCCGGGCTCAATGGCGTTGGCGTCGCCACCAAGCAGGCCAAAAACATTCGGGGTGTTCTCCTTTGCCGAAAAATCGTCCATTTCATTGTTGAGCAGAATACCCGTGCCTTCGGCAACAATCTTCGAGCCATAGGACAGGTTGAGCGTCGTGGTGTAGGCCACCGCGTTGCCGTGCCTGTCCATGACGGAGAGATGCGTGGTGTCCGGGCTTTCGTCGGGCGGTGCCGCGCCGGCGCCGATAGCGGCGGAGCGGCTGGCCTTTTGCGGGTTGAAATCGGCGAATCGGGCCTGGGCGTAGGCTTTGCTTGTCAGGCGGGCAACCGGCACCGGATAGTAATCGGGGTCGCCCAGATATTCCGCCCGGTCCGCATAGGCCCGACGCGCCGCCTCAATCAGGTGATGCGCCAGGGCGGCGCTGCCGAACCCCATCGCGCCGACATCGTAAGGTTCCAGCATGTTGAGCACCTGCACGAGCAGCACACCGCCGGAGGACGGCGGCGGCATGGAGACGATCTCGTACCCCCGATAGGAACCGATAATCGGCTCGCGCCAAACGCTCCGGTAGGCGGCCAAATCCTCGTGGGTGATCAGCCCGCCACCGCGTTGCATTTCGGCAACGATCAGATCCGCGGTTTTGCCTTCGTAGAAACCGGCGCGTCCCTCAATCTTGATGCGTTCCAGACTCGCCGCAAGGTCGGGCTGCCGAAACAGGTCGCCCGCATCAAAGGGGCTGCCGTCCGCCCGCGCAAACAGGGCCGCGCTGCCGGGGTGGGGTGCGAACTGGTCGCGGCGACGGGCGAACGCCTCGGCCATATCACGGGGCAGGGCGAATCCGTCGCGAGCCAGGTCGATGGCCGGCTGCACGACCTGGGCGCGGGTCATGGCGCCAAATTTCTCAAGCACGGCGAGCAGCCCGTCCACGCTACCGGGCACGCCGGAGGCAAGATGGGAATCGGTGGATAGGCCCTCGATAACCTTGCCGTCGCCATCCTGGTACATCGTGCGCGTGGCGGCGGCGGGTGCTTTTTCCCGGTGATCATTGGTGGCAGTGGTGCCGTCCGCCATGCGAATCACCATGAAGCCGCCCCCGCCGAGGTTGCCCGCGGACGGCCAGGCCACGGCCAGCGCAAAGCCGCCCGCCACCGCGGCATCCACCGCATTGCCGCCGCGGCGCAGCATATCCGCCGCCACCTCGGAAGCCAGCCGCGACCGGCTCGCCACCGCGCCAGCCGCCCCGAACTCGGCGGGCGGGCTCACCGCCGTGGCGAATGATCCACCGAGCAGCAGCGAAAACAACACCGCCGCCGGTAAGAACCGTCCTAGTACTCGGTGTTCGTCCGCCACCGCCTTGCGTGGATGTATCAACTTGTCACCCAAACCCGCTCCAACCCCCTCGTCGCCGACGGGAATGCACCCTTCGTTGAAAGCCGCCAATTTTAGCCCCCGGTCTCTGCCAAATGCAGGGACAATTCTGTATGGATTGACAAGCGAGTGCCACCCGAAATCAAGGGCCTCTCGCCCCCTCCGCCCGGTGGCCCCGCATCCAGATAGTGTCGCGGTTCGACATTGGCACGAACCGAACAGCGGGCGAGTTCCAGTACTCTATGCAACTGACAATGCCGCATCAGTGGCGGCGGGAGCTCCCGGGCAAGGCGCGGCCGCGCAGTCGGAACCCCCGGCCGGGGAGCGCGGGGGCTTAGGCCGCGCATCTTGACGCTTGCGGGCGCACCGATGCGGCATTGTCAGTTGGATGGAACACCAGCAGCCTGTCGGACCTAGCCGTCCCGATATGAAATTAAGCGCCATAAAGTCCGACAAGCTGCCAATCATCGAGTTTTTGTGCATCGTTCCGGGAAAAGGTAGAGTCCCGCACATCACTATATTATCGGGGTAACAAACATGGCGCATGACATTGTGAGCGGCGACTGAGGAACGTCTGAGCGTGGCAAAAATGAGCAAAGTGCCGACGATCTTCGAGTCTTGCCGCCCGCGCGCGGATGTTCTGGCGGGCGCCGTGACGGAGGCCGATTTCGCGGCGGATCTAGCACAGGTGATCGCTGGCCGAGGGGCGGATGACTATGCCGACCCGGCCCGTTTCTTCGCCAACACCTATCCAACGAGGGGATTGAAGAACCTTCTGGCGAACGTTTGCGGCCGACTGAGCGGCGCGGGCGGTGAAGCCGCAGCGATTTTCCGCCTCGATACTTCCTATGGCGGCGGCAAGTCGCACGGCCTCATTGCGCTGTGCCATGCCGCGCGCAGTGGCGCCAATCTGCCGGCACTCTCCGAATTTGTCGATCCCGCACTTCTGCCGCGGGGCCCTGTTCGTATCGCCGCCTTCGACGGCGAGAACGCAGACCCGGCCAACGGCCGCCGGATGGACGGAGGGCACCTTGCCTTCACCCCATGGGGCGAAATCGCCTCGGCGCTGGCCGGCAAGGACGGTTACGAACGGGTGCGCGGGAGCGACGAGAGCCGGGTCGCTCCGGGCGCCGAGACGCTGCGCGAGTTGTTCGGCGGTGAGCCGACGCTGATTTTGCTTGACGAGTTGTCGGTCTACCTGCGCAAGGTGGGCAAGTTCGGCGACGCCCGCGATCAGTTAACAGCCTTCCTAACCTCGCTATTCAAGGCCGTGGAGGGGGCGCCAAACGCGGTTCTCGTCTACACACTGGCAATCGGCAAGGACGGGCGGGCAACCGACGCCTATCGCGACGAAAACCAGTTTATAGCCGACGGCATGGCGGAGGCGGAGAGCGTGTCGGCGCGCAAGGCGACGCTGCTCAACCCCACCGAGGAGGACGAAACGATCCAGGTGCTTCGCCGCCGTCTGTTCGAATCCATCGACACGGCGGCGGCGCAAGCGGCCACGAACGCCTACCGGGCGCAGTGGAGCGCCCACGGAGACGCCTTGCCGGAGGCCGCCACCCGGACGGAGACCGGTGCGGCGTTCCTCTCCAGCTATCCCCTGCACCCCGGGGTTCTAGAGACCCTAACGGCGAAGACGGCGACGCTCGGCAATTTTCAGCGGGTGCGGGGCATGCTGCGGCTGCTGGCGCGCACGGTGGCCAACCTGTGGACCGAGAAACCCGCCGATGCGACAGCCATCCACCTGCACCACATTGATCCGGGCCACGAGCCGATTCGACAGGAGATTGTGACGCGCCTCGCGCAGTCGGCGTTTGCGCCGGCTATTTCCAACGACGTGTCGGCGGGATCGGCCGACAAGGCGGCGCTGGCCCAGGAAATCGACGCCGCGCATCACCTGGGGTTGCCGCCCTACGCCTCCTATATCGCCCGCACCATCTTCATGCACACCCTGGCGTTCAACGAGCCTCTGAAGGGAGTTTCACCGGAGGGGCTGCGGTACTCGATGCTGGGTCCGGTGACCGACATCAGCTTTATCGAGGAGGCGCGCAAAAAGTTCATTGCCGAATCCGCCTACCTCGACGACCGCCCCGGGGCGCCGATGCGCTTTCTCGCCGAGGCCAACCTGCGCCAAATTATTCGGCGCACGGAAGACCATGTCGATGCCGGAGAAGCCCGGGCGGAACTGAATGACCGGATCCGCGGAATATTCGACGGCGAGACGCTGGACGCGGTACCGTTTCCAGGTGGCCCGTTCGATGTGGCCGACGATGTCGCGGACGGTCGCCCGAAGCTCATCGTCCTTGGATACGAGGCCTTGACCGTGGGCGCGTCGGTTGAATCCGTGCCGGAGTTGATCAAGCGCATCTACGAGCGGAAAGGGTCGGCAGGCTCCGCCCTGCGCGTACTCCGCAACAACCTGGTCTTCGTGGCCGCCGACGAGGAGCGCAGGGCGGACATGCTCCGCAAGGCCCGCCGCCGGCTGGCGCTACGGGAGATGAAGAAACCGGAACGCCTGGTCGAACTGGCGGAGCACCAGCAGGATCAGGTGCGCGAGCTGGAGGCGCGCTCGGAGCAGGAGCTCGCGCTTGCCATTCAGCAGTGCTACCGGCACCTGTTCTACCCGTCTCGCAACCGGGTCGGCACGGGCGATGTCGATCTGGCGCATACGGCAATCGACACTCACTCGGCCTCCGACCGGCCGGGGGCGGGGCAGCGGCATATTTCGCGCGCGCTGCGCGACCTGAACAAGCTGCGCCTAGCCGAAGACAAGCCGGATTCGCCCGCCTATGTGCGTGACCGCACGCCGCTCAAGAAGGGGCAAATATCGGTGTTGTCGTTGCGCGACGAGTTCCGCCGCGACCCGGCCCTACCGATCCTGATAGGCGACGACATCTTCGTTCGCGGGCTGAGGCGGGGCATCGAGCAGGGCGAATACCT
Source organism: Pseudomonadales bacterium (assembly GCA_965116165.1). Lineage (GTDB taxonomy): Bacteria > Pseudomonadota > Gammaproteobacteria > Pseudomonadales > Azotimanducaceae > Azophilus. Next base: position 1,111,833 of record OZ220484.1, read on the forward strand.
GTATCGGCGCGGAGACTTGCTGTGCGGGCCGGGCGATCCACCAGCCGCCATCGAAATCGACGAGCAGTCGATGATCCTCACCATGGCCTACGCAAGAAACAAGGGGCTCTGGCCACGGGAGCCGACGGCTACCGAGCCGATTGTTGCGCAAGGGCAGCCGAAATACGGAGCGGATACAGGCGGGGAGGCGCCACCCGTTGCTCCTTCCGTGGAGCCGGGGCCGGGCTCGTTTACCGCCGAGGGGGTTCTCCGGGAGGCGCTCGTGCGGCTCTGGGAGCAGGCTCGGGCGAAGAAGGTGCGGGCCATCGCGGCGCTGACCATCCGCATGTACGAGGCCGGGGACGCATTCCGGCTGCTCGGCGCGGTTGGCGCGGTAGCCGGAGCGGAACGGACCGTCACCATGACCGGGGGTTATGAAACCCGCGACGGCGGCACGTTCGAGCTGGAATTCCGCGGGCCGGTCTCGGATGCGCCGCCGGTTCGGGAATTTCTGGAGCCGCAATTGCGGGACGCCGCCTCGGCAAACCTCGAGGCGGGCTTTGAACTGACCTTCGCGGATGGGCTGTCGATGCGGGGCGACGCCGCGGAGAAGCTCACCGAACGGCTCGGGCGGTTCGCGAGCGGCGCGGCCTATGTTTCAGCCACGGCGCGGGAGAAGGCGTAGATGGCGCGGCCAAAACGACTGTCGCAGGCCGAGGCATCCATGTCTGCGCCGCGCTACGAGCTGCGGGTGCGGCGCCATGGGCCGGCGGATACCGCCTACGAGGTCTGGCAGTTGCCGGCCGCCGCCTCGCCGCATGTGACGTGCGCATTACGCGTCGCCGGGCTACGGGGCCGCAATCTCGAGTTGGTGGAGCACCGGGTGCTGAGAAGGCTGTCGCAGGCCGGCGTCAAGCTTGGACAGCGGGCCGACAGGACGCGGCGGGGCTACGCCCTGACCGAGGATATGGCGCTGATGCTGGGGCTCCTGTTCCGTACCCTGGCACCGATGCGCAGTCGCGAAAACATGCGGACCGTGGCGGAGGGAATCGAGGCGATGGACCGTGAAGAGGCGGCGTACTGGCTCGGCATGGCCATGCACCGCAAGAATCCGCGCCGGGTGCTGGCGTCGTTGCGGTGTCTGTTGACGGAGCCGAGACGGTAACGAAGTGGCCGCGCACGATGATGGAGGTGGCAAATTGAACACGAAATCAGCCAAGCAGTCCGTGGAATTCGAAGAACCAGAAGGGCGGGAAGAAGACACGCCCTGGGGCGACTATCCCCTCGATGAGATGCTGATACGAAATGATCACCGAACTGTTCGTGATGTGTTGCACCGCATCGATCAATGTCGCTACGTGATGAACCCCGACTTTCAGCGCGACTTCGTCTGGCGCAACGACAAGCAAAGCAAGCTGGTCGAATCGGTCATCATGCGTATTCCATTGCCGGTCTTCTACATGGCAGAGGATCCCGAGGGCCGGATGGTGGTGGTCGACGGCTTGCAGCGCCTGTCTACGTTCAAGCGTTTCGTCGGAGGCGAACTCAAGCTCCGACTGCCGGACCGTCCCGAGCTCAATGGCAAGCGGTTTGCCGACTTGCTACCCAAATTTCAGAATCGCGTAGAAGACTGCAACCTGATCTTCTACATCATCGACTCGAAAGCACCCGAGCGAGCGCGGCTCGACATCTTCGAGCGCGTAAACAGCGGTCAACAGTTGACGCGGCAGCAAATGCGCAACAGCCTTTACATGGGGAAAGCGACACAACTCCTCAGGGACGAAGCGCACACCGAGATATTCCGCAAGGCAACGGGGGGCAGCCTGAATCCCGCAACTATGCGGGATCGCGAGTTCGTCAACCGCTTCTGCGCATTTCAGGTATTGGGAACCGACGCCTATCAGCGCGACGATATGGACGACTTCCTCGCCCGTTGCCTTACCCGCATGAACGAGATGAGCGACGCAGAACTGTCGGAACTGTCAGAGAGTTTCCACCGTGGCCTCGCCAACAATTATCTGCTCTTCAAACGTCATGCCTTTCGCAAACATGAGCCCGATCAAAAAAAGAGAGGCGTGCTCAACGCGTCCCTTTGGGATGTGATGTCTACCGGGCTCTCACACTATCGGGCGTCACAGATCAAGGCACATGCGGAGCCACTTCGCGAGGCCATATACTACTTGTTGTGGGACGACGCGTTCGACACAGCCATCACCTATGGCCCGAACAATCCCCACAGGGTGAGGACGCGATTCGACATGGCCCAGAAAGCGCTGGAGGGGGTTCTCGGTGCTCACGCGCATTGACCTGCGACACTTCAAATGTTTCGAGACGCTCAGGCTGCCATTGCGTCGGATCACGTTGCTGTCGGACCTCAACGCTTCCGGTAAGTCGTCGGTGATGCAGGCACTGGTATTAAGGTTTCCCATTCGACCCTCCGCATGCATTTTTCGTGGCCCGGCAGGGCCAGGGAGCCGGTACATGTCTTGTATGTCGGTCCCAAGATCACCAAGCGATGACCCAATGGCGCATACAAACTTGGCATGTCAATGCACGTAAGCATCTGCGGAGGGTGAGTTGAGCCGATGACACGCCCACTCTTTGCGTTGTACGTGATGTGGCATCCCTCGTACCCGGGAGGTCGCGAGATCGCGGATCAACTCCGCACGCACTTCGGTCGTGATTTCCATTCGGCCGCTGGCGAGGGGCGTCGCGTTAGCGTCCTCGAACGCAGCGCACCTGTTCCGGGGACACTTACGCCCTTGCCGATCAACTGGAACGACGCAGAACTTACAGCCGTTATCGTGCTGGCGGAAGCGACGCTTGTCGATGATCAGGACTGGGTCGGCTATGTGCGTAACACTGCGCAGGTTGCGCGAGAAAGGGGAATACCCACCGGCTTTTTCCCGGTGACGATGGAGCCACAGGGCCTCGCGTTGGGATTCAAACAGCAAGCTCTACGCTGGGACGACTGGAGAGGGCGCGATGCGGACAAGATTCAGCGCCTCAGGTCGGATCTCACCCACGAGTTCTGCCGCATGTTGCGATATCGTATCGACATGCTCCGAGATGGCGGTGACGGGGATGCGGCGCTCGGGAAGTACCTTGAGAAGATCCAGGTTTTCATCAGCCATTCGAAACACGATGAGGACGGCGAATCGATAGGCCGCGGCATTCGCGACTGGATTCATGCGCACAGCGCACTCGACAGCTTCTTCGATGTCCATGACATTCCACCCGGCTTGTCGTTCGGAGACGTCCTGCTGCACCAAGTCGGCATGGGGGCCGTCGTGGCGGTGCATTCCGACTCGTACTCGTCGCGCGAGTGGTGCCGGCGCGAGGCCATCGAAGCAAAGCGACGCCTAACGCCGATGGTGGTCCTTGATTGTGTGCGGGATATCGACCCGCGCGGAATGCCCTACCTCGGCAACGTGCCGATCATCCGCATGAATCCCGACCGGATGGACAGGCTTGCCATCGTTGTGGGCTGCCTCCTGGATGAGGTTTTCCGAACATGGCTTTGGCTCTGTTGGGTGGGGCACCATTTGACAGATTCTCCGGGGGCCTTGTTCACGGCCCGGCCCCCCGAGCTGATCACCTTGGCAGCATTGCCTCCCGATGACCAAGAATCGGTTCCGACAATCGTCTATCCTGAACCACTGCTGAGCGCTGACGAAGAACGGTTGTTCCGAGAGATCGCGCCGGGAGTCCGCGTGCAGACGTTGACCGACTGGCTGGAGGAACGCCCATGATCACACCCGACACTGAGAGATCGGACGCCGTCGGCGTCTCTGTTTCGGAGAGCCCGGACTTGTGGGCCCTGGGGCTGAGCGACGGGCACCTGCGTGACGCGATGGCGGAGATTGCCCTCCAGGTGCTCGCCTCGGGAAGGAGCCTGGCCTACGGCGGAGACCTGCGGCAACACGGATTCACGGAGCTTCTGGCCGAGCTGGTGGGACGTTATCGGAACCATCCCCGGCACGGTGGCGCCATCGTCGTGACCGACTATCTGGCCTGGCCGGTGCACATCCGAATGACGTCCGACGAGATCGCTGCGTTCTCCGCCGAACACGAACCCAGCACCCGTCTTGTCTTCCTTGCGCTGGATGGCGCACGCCTCGCGCGCGAGCAACGGCTGATGCTGTGTGCGCATGAGCCGGACGAAGAGGAATGGACGGCAGGACTGACCGCGATGCGAACCACAATGCGCGGGGATATTCGGGCGCGGGTCGTTCTTGGCGGCAGGGTCGAGGGCTACAAGGGGGCGATGCCCGGCATCGCCGAGGAGGCATGCCTCTCTCTGGAGGCAAGCCAGCCCGTGTTCCTCGTGGGCGGATTCGGCGGATGCGCACGCGATATCGCGGAGACGGTCGGCATCGCCGAGCGCTGGGCCGGCTCGCGTGATGGGTGGACCGGCCGGGAGCGCTTTCACAAGTACTCGCCGGACGACCTGCGCAATGGTCTTTCCCGCGAGGAGAACGCCATCCTAGCCCACACGCCCCATATCCAAGAGGCGGTCACCCTCGTCTCGCGGGGTCTGCGCCGAGTCCTCGGTAATGGAGAGCACGATAGGAATCACGATGCACAAGGTATTCATTAGCTACCATCACCACAACGACCAGAGATACAAAAAAAACTTGGTTGAGTTCGGCGAGAAGTGCTCGATTTTCGTGGATCGATCCGTTGACACGGGCGACATCCCAGACGATTCGACCGATGAGCAGATCCGTCTCGCCATCAGAGACCGATATCTCAGGGACTCGACGGTGACCATCGTATTGGTCGGCAGAGAGACCAAACGCCGAAAGCATGTCGATTGGGAAATTTACTCAAGCATGTACGACGGATCGGTGAACAAAAGGTCAGGCATAGTCGTCATCAATCTCCCGGGAATCTCCGACAATGCATTCACTGCGCCTCATGGGGATGAAGAGAAGGGGTTGCTGTATCCAGAGGTTACATCATGGATAGACATCGAGGAACGGCAGGAGTACGAGCGTCGATATCCATACATGCCCGATCGGATCATCGACAACTTGATGAAGACAGACGTCAAAATCTCAGTCGCTCCATGGGACAGAATAAATGATAAGGCACTTGAGTTTCTGATTGAGGCAGCCTTTCGTAACCGCGCCAACTGCGAGTACGATTTGCACAGGCGCATGAGGCGGGCGAATTCATGAGTGATTACTATCGTGCCGAGCGACTACCGAACCGCTGCAATCCCACCACAGCATCCGCACCGGATGCTAAAGGTGTCGCAGTGTCTGTTGACGGCACCCGAGTAATGATCAGAGAAGCGTGATGCGGATCGTGCCGGAGATCAGCGGTGTCAACATTGTGCTGGTAGGGAATTTCAACCCGGCGATTTTCACTCCCGCCTGGTTTGCACTGCACGACCTTCTGCCAGAAAGTGCCGCCGAGAACGCCGAACTGGAGATTGCACATCATCAGGTAACCAAGTTTTCCACGGAATGGCTCCAGCTTGATATCACCCTCGACCACTTCCAAGCCGCGACTCAATCGGTACCGCATATTCGGGTGTATGACTTCGTGGTGCGCGTCTTTGGGGAAAATCTCTTCCACACCCCTATCAGGGCGCTCGGCATCAATCGGTATGTGCATTTTCGTGCGCCCAGTCAGAACGCCCGGAATCGTGTCGGTAGAGCGCTGGCACCAGTGGAACCATGGCGCCCATGTATCGAGAAACTCGGACTGGAACTAGAGTGCGAATACGGTGGAATGCGGTCGCTAACCATGGCGGATACCCAGCCCGAAGGACGGTCGCCCGGGGGGCAGGTAAATATCACGGTAGAACCATCCACCCGGATCGACAAAGGGCGGTCGGGAATTTATGTGAACATCAACGACCATTACGTTGTTGGCAGCGCCGACGCTAATGGATGCAAGCAATCAATGCGGCTTCTGGAGAGCAATTTCGAAGACTCGATCCAGCGCAGTGATACCATAATCGATCACATCATGTCATTGGCAAAGGATGAATAGGGGGCAGATTTCATGACAGAGGCGAGTTATTCCACAGAGCCTAGGAGCTTCAACCGGATGCCTGGCGGCGGTGAGGTTTCGTCCGGGCAGTCTCAACGGGTTCAGCTCGTGCCCCCTGTGTCAGTGATGGATGAGGCCGTGGAGCGGGCGTTGGCGTCCGCGAAGCATGCGACGGAACACGATTTGCTGAGCGGAACCGGGATGCGACCCAATTCGTTTTTCGATCCCACTCGAAGCCATGACCAGCCTGTTCCAGAGGTGGATTTTCGACCATTGGCGAAGCCCGAGCCCCCCAAAGCCACATTCCATGCGCTGCAGGAATGGGAAGGGTATATCGTCGAAATCGAAGCGGAAGAGTTTGTTGCACGTCTGGTGGACTTGACTGCGGGGCACTCTCACGAGACCGAAGAGGTCACGATTCCCCTTGACGAAGTCTCCGAAGACGACGCCTCCCGAATGACGGAGGGCAGCATCTTCCGTTGGGTGATCGGCTACGAGCATTCGCCCGGGGGAACACGCAAGCGGGTATCACAAATCGTCTTCCGGGATCTGCCCAGAATGACGGAGAGTGACATTGCGGCCGGCAGGGCGTGGGCGAAGCGCATGGTTGCGGCCCTACGCCAGTGAGCAGGGCAATAAGGCCACCGAAAGACGACGAATTCGAGCTGACGCTTCTCGGCCCAAGCTACGGCGAGAGTATCGTCATGCATGTCGGTGCCGGTGAGTGGGTCATCGTCGACTCCTTTCTGGCTGCCGATGGACAACCGGCAGCAGTGCGGTATCTGGAAGAGATTAATATCGATCCGGCGGAGGCCGTCGTGCTGATCGTGGCAACGCATTGGCATGACGACCACATACGGGGGATCACACGCCTCGTTGAACTTTGCCCTACGGCCGAGTTCTGTTGCGCAAGTGCTCTTTGCCGCGAGGAGTTTCTGGCTCGCGTAGAAGAACTGGAAGGCAGGCACTTCTCTGCGTCCGGTTCCGGGTTGCGGGAGATACACAATGTTTTTACTCGTTTGGCGGCAACGGGAAAGGTACCGATGCATGCGCTGGCCAACCGAGTCGTGCTTCGGACCAAGGCATGCACCATCTCGTCTCTATCGCCCGGTGACGGGGTGTTCCAGAGGTTCCTGGCATCAGTTGGGCGGTTGATCCCGAATCAGGGCAAAGCCAAGATTCGTATTCGTGGCCCGTCGCCCAACGAGGTTGCGGTTGTACTGTGGGTGGATGTTCATCCGTTCTCGTTGCTGCTCGGTGCCGATCTGGAGAGAAAAGGCTGGCTGGCGATTCTCAAGGACAAGGCCCGTCCTGTCGGCCGCGCATCGGTATTCAAGATTCCTCATCATGGATCGAGGAATGCCGACGTACCGGGGGTATGGAAACAACTGCTGAAACCCGACCCATACGCCGTTCTGACTCCCTGGCACCGAGGTGGCCATGTTTTACCGACACCAAGGGATACCAAGCGCATTATGGCCGCCACGGCCAACGCCTATGTGTCCGCCGCGAATACGCGGTCGCCCCGCCGGGGCATCAATCACACGAAAAGAGCGGTGGCGAGGACCCTTCGGGAATCGGGAGCCCGGTTCCGTTCGCTGACCCCTCGAGGCAGTGCGGTTCAGTTGCGACGTTCCCTTGCCTCGGCAACCCCTTGGTCGGTCGAACTGATCGGGAACGCATGCCACCTCAAGAAATTTGCAGCGTAACGCGCCCATGCCGCAGGATACCCGCCTGATTGAGCGCTGGCTGCCGATTGCGGAGCTCGGCACCGAGAGTACGCGGGAGCGGACGCCAATGACGCCGTTTCCTGCGCCAAATCGCCTGCATGTCTGGTGGGCGCGGCGACCGCTGGTGGCGTCTCGCGCCGCCGTTCTGGCTTCGTTGCTGCCAGCAGATGCGGACCGGGAGCGGTTTCTGCATGTGCTGGGGATTCATGGCGACCCGGCGAATACCCGCAAGAAGCTCAATGCCGCCAAAAGAACCGGGAAAGACTTGGGATCCAACCCATACGGTTACAAGCGTGCCTTTACGTACTCCCCAAACGTGAATGATATCGAATGGATTGAAACCATAGGCACTAGCAATCTCTCGGATGTGAAGGTTCTGGATCCGACCGCCGGTGGAGGTAGTATTCTGATAGAAACCGTCCGTATTGGATGGTCGTCCTATGCAAATGACTTGAACCCGGTGGCTGCCCTTATCCTCAGGGCTACGGCCGAGTGGCCGGCTCAGTATGACTCTAACTTGCTTTCCGAATTCAATGAAGCAGCCACCGAGTTTGTGCGCCGGGCTGTGCCGAAGTACTTGGGTGTTTTTCCATCGGAAGCAGAAGGCACTCGGATAGACGGCTATCTCTGGGCCCGCACAATCACCTGTCCCTATTGCGCTGGTCTGGTTCCGTTGTCTCCCAACTGGCGTCTGGCACCGGATGGTACGGGGGTGCGGCTGCGGCCGGGGTTGGGCGCGGGGCCGGGGTCGGAGGGCAGGGTTTGTTCGTTCGAAATCGTCGCGAACGCGCGCGACCAGTCGCCGGGCACGGTGTCGCGGGGCGACGGTACCTGCCCGTATTCAGACTGCGGACGCGTCATCGACGGCGACGAAATCAAGCGTCAGGCCCAGGCCGGCCGGATGGGCGAGCAGCTTTATGCCGTTGTCTACAAGAAGCGTGTGCCGGGCAAGATCCTCAAGTCCGGCAAGCGGGGCAAGGATAGGTGGGTTCGCGGCTACCGGGCTCCGCGGCCGGAGGACGACAACAGCGCAGTCATCCAAGCTCGGCTCGCCGAGAAACTTCCCGAGTGGGAGGCGTTCGACATGGTGCCGAGCGAGCGTATGCCGGATGGCAACAAGACCAAGGAGCCTCAGCGGTATGGGATGCCGTTGTGGCGCGACCTGTTCTCGCCGCGCCAGCTTCTCTGCCACGGCACCGGCGTCGAGGTCTTTCGCGAGATGCTGGAGGCCGACCGGAAGGGAGGCAGGCTGACCGATGTTCGCCGGGCGGCATATGGGTATCTGGCATTCTCGCTGGATAAGCTCTTGAACTACAATTCCCGAATGACCCGTTGGATAGCGCAGCGGGGGGTTATTGCCGGCACATTCGACCGCCACGATTTCTCGTTCAAGTGGTCCTACGCCGAAATGGCCCCGCTCGTCGTCGGTGTCGGCTACGACTGGGCCATCGGCCAGACCGCCAAGTGCATCGACGAACTCGTGTCGCTGATCCATCCGGATGCCGGCGGCAATGGCGGCTTGTTCGCAACCGAATACAACCCGCCGCCGGTCACCATCTCCTGCAAGCCCGGCGACAGCCTCGACCATATCGGGGACGCCAGCATCGACGCGGTGGTCATGGACCCGCCCTATTACGACAACGTCATGTACGCCGAGCTCTCGGATTTCTTCTATGTCTGGCTCAAGCGCACCGCCGGCCATGTCTTTCCGGAGTTGTTCCGGCGCAACCTGACCGACAAGGAGAGCGAGGCGGTCGCCAACCCGGCGCGGTTTCGGGGCGAGAAGGGCGCGACGGCGCTGGCCGGACGCGACTATCAGGAACGCATGGCGTCGATCTTCGCGGAGTGCCGACGGGTGCTGAAGGCCGACGGCATCCTGACCCTGATGTTCACGCACAAGGCGACGGGTGCCTGGGACGCGCTCACCACGGGTCTGATGGAGGCGGGATTCGCCATTACCGCATCCTGGCCCATCAACACGGAGGCCGAGGGCAGCCTCCATATCCGGGACAAAGCGGCGGCCAACAGCACGATCTTCCTGGTGTGCCGACCGCGCACCGACAGCGCCGCCGCGGAACCGGACCTTTACTGGGAGGATGTGGAGCCGCGGGTGGCACAGGCCGTCCGTCGGCGGATCGGAGAATTCGAAGAGGCGGGAATCACCGGCGTCGATCTCTATCTGGCCTGCTTCGGCCCGGCACTGGAGGCGTTCTCCCGCCATTGGCCGCTCAAGCGCGGCACACCACGCGAAATGCCGGAGGATCGACGCAGGCGGCGGCAGCGGGCATTGTTGGAGGACGAGTGGGACGCTTACGCGACGACGCCGGAGGATGCGCTCGACGCCGCGCGCCGCGAAGTCAAGCGCTGGCGCCTGGAACAACTGACGCATCGCAAGGCCGACACCGACCTGGATCCGCCCACCGCCTTCTTCGTGCTCGCCTGGGATGCCTTCCGGGCACCGGCCGCGCCCTACGACGAGGCGTTGCGGCTGGCCCGCGCCCTGGGCGCCGACCTCGACCGCGACATCGTGGGCCGGCTGGCCGCAAAGAAAGGCAGCAACATCATCCTGTGGGACAGCGCACACCGGGCGGCCAAAGGGGCGCTGGGACCAGCCGACGGATCGCGCGGAATGATCGACGCCATCCACCAGGGCGCGAATCTGGCGCGCCGGCGCTCGCTGGACGCCGCCCGGGAGCTGCTCGCGCACGCGGGTGTGGATACCAACCCCCGCTTTTTCGTGGCCCTTGAGGCGGTGCTTGAAGTGTTGCCGGTGACCGGGGCGTTCACAGGCATCGATCTCGAAGGCGATGTGGCGGCGTCGGGGAGCGACTTCGAGGTGCTCTACAATCTAAGCCGCCTGGCCTACAGCGAGCGGGTCGACGAACCGGAGCAGCTCAGGCTCTGGCGCGACGACGAATCTTGACCCATGCTGCGGGATCGCTCATGGCACCTCAAGTACACCGCCGAGGACGGAGATCTCGTCAAGCTATTCCACGTTCCCGCGCTTGAGGACGCACAGCGCTACGACCGGCTGACCGGCTACTTCAACGCGGGTGCCCTAGCGCTCGCCGCACGCGGCATTGAGGGGTTGGTGCGCAACGATGGCCGCATGCGGCTTGTGGTCGGCTGCACGCTGGAACCGGCGGAGATCGAGGCAATCAAGAGGGGGGAGCGACTCCGCGCACTGGTCGAGCGGAACCTCGCAAGCGTTGCACTCGCGCCGCCCGATCCGGCATCGGCCGATGCGCTGGAACTGCTGGCGTGGATGGTGGCGCACGGGTTTCTCGACGTGAAGATCGCCGTGCCCTGCGATGCGCGGCGCGAGCCCGTTCCGGAGAACGGCATCTTCCACGAGAAGAGCGGGATCATTGAGGATCGAATCGGCGACAGGCTGGCCTGGACCGGAAGCCTCAACGAGACCGGTGCCGGCTGGCGGAGCAACTGGGAGAGCATCAGCGTCTACACTAGCTGGGGTCCGGAGCCCGGCCGGGTCGATGCGGAAGAGCGGAATTTCGCGCAAATCTGGGCCGATAAGGCGCGGCGTCTGATCGTCCTGGACGTGCCGGAAGCGGTGCGCCGGGAACTCCTGCGCTTCGAGCCGACAACGGGCCTGCCGACGCGCCTAGAACAGAAAAAGGCGGATACGGAGCATGTCGCGCACAGGCCGAACCCCGGCCCGGGTGAGAGCGCGGCTACGGGTGGTCGCCCGGCTCATGGCACACAGGCGTCGGTATCCCCGACCAGCACCCTGCGCACGCGGGTTTGGGCATTCATCCGGGAAGCACCGTCGCGGCCGGGCGGGGGCGACAGGATCGGCGAGGCCACTGCATCGATCAATCCCTGGCCGCATCAAGCGAGGGCGTTCGAGCGTCTGTACGGGAACTGGCCACCCCGGCTCCTGATCGCCGACGAGGTGGGGCTGGGCAAAACCGTCCAGGCCGGGCTGCTGCTGCGCCAGGCATGGCTCGCCGGACGCGCGCGGCGGATCCTGATCCTGGCGCCCAAGGCCGTGCTCGGCCAATGGCAGCTCGAGTTGCGGGAGAAGTTCAATCTCAACTGGCCGATCTACGACGGCGGCAAGCTGACATGGTACCCCTCGCCGGCGTTGCGGGGGCGGCATGAGCGCGATGTCGGGCGCGCAGAGTGGATGGCTGAGCCGGCCGTGATTGTCTCAAGCCAGTTGATGCGCCGGAGCGACCGGAGAGCGGAGCTTCTGGAAATGGCGGAGCATTGGGATCTGGTGATCCTGGACGAGGCGCATCATGCCCGACGCAGTGGCGCGGGCGGCAAGCGGGAAGGCCCGCCCAACACCCTGCTCAGGCTGATGCGGGACATCAAAGGTCGCACCGAGGGGCTGCTTCTGCTGACGGCGACGCCGATGCAGGTGCATCCCGTCGAGGTCTGGGATCTGCTCGACCTGCTCGGTTTGCCGCCGGAATGGAATGAAACGGCGTTTCTCGACTTCTTCGACTGTCTCGAAAAACCGAGCCCTTCGGTGGAGGCCATGGAGCGGATGGCGGCGCTGTTTCGTTCGGCCGAGCGCACCTACGGCAAGACCGGGACGGCGGACGCACAACGCCTGACCGGTTTCTCCCGACTGAAGACCAACAAGGTGCTCCGCGCACTGCGCGACGCCGCCGGCATTCCGCGCCGCCAGTTGGAGACCGACGAACGCCGGGGGGCGGTTGCCGTCATGCGGGCCGGCTCCCCGGTGCGTAGGCTCATCTCGCGCAACACCCGCGAGTTGCTGAGGCGCTACTTCCGGGAAGGCATGATGACAACGCCGATCGCGGAACGTCGGGTCGAGGATCGCTTTCTGGAGATGACGGGCGGGGAGCGGGCAATCTACGACGCGGTCGAGGACTACATCGCCACCGCGTACAGCCAAGCGGGCGAGGAGGAGCGCACGGCGGTCGGCTTCGTCATGACGATCTACCGTCGTCGGCTCGCCAGCAGCTTCACGGCGCTGCGCGAGACGCTGCGCAAGCGCCGTGACGCCATCGCCGACGACGGGCACCCGGTTCTCTTCGGCCTCGACGAGGATCTGCCGGACGATGACGCGGCCGACGAGACCCTCGGGACGGACGAGGCGGCGAGCCGCGAACGCCATGCCCTGGCCAGCGAGCGGAAGGCAGAAGTCGACCGTCTGCTCGGCGCGGTCAAGCGACTGCCGCCGGACAGCAAGCTCGGCGGCCTCAAAAGCGTCCTGCGCGAACTGCGCGACGCGGGCTTTGCCCAGGCGATGGTCTTCACCCAATACACCGACACCATGGACTTCCTGCGCGATGCCCTCCTCCACGACAAGGACGCCGCGTGGACGCTGCTGTGCTTCTCCGGGCGGGGCGGAGAGGCACCCGGAAGCGACGGCCTGTGGCGCGGGATTGGCAGGGACGACGCAAGACGGCGCTTTCGAGACGGCCAGGCCGATATCCTGCTGTGTACCGATGCGGCTGCCGAGGGACTGAACTTCCAATTCTGCGGTGCCGTGGTCAACTACGACATGCCTTGGAACCCCATGCGGGTCGAGCAGCGCATCGGGCGCATCGACCGGCTCGGCCAGAGGAACGGCACCATCCGCATCGTCAACCTACACTACGAGGGGACGGTCGAGACCGACATCTACCGCGCTCTGCGCAACCGCATCAGCCTGTTCGAGACCGTGGTGGGGCGCTTGCAGCCGATTCTGGCTCTGCTGCCCGGCGAAATCAGGAAAAGCGTACTTTCAGGACAGGGCCGGGATGCTCGCGAGCGGGCCAATATCGTCGCCACCATCGAACGGGAAGCGGACGATAGTCGGGGCTCGGGATTCGATATCGACGCCGTGACGGAAGACGATCTCGCCATGCCATCGCATGCGCCGCCGACCGTGACCATGGAGGACTTGGACCGGGTCATCGCATCGAGCGGCCTTATGGCACCCGGCGTCGAGGTCCAGCCGATGGGGCGGCGCGAATACGGATTGCTGGCACCGGGCATGGATGAGCCACTGCGGGTGACGACGGACCCGGGGTATTTCGAGGAGCATACCGAGAGCATGGAACTCTGGTCGCCGGGCAACCCCCTGTTCATCGCGCCGGAGTTCGCGGACGGCGTGGAGCCAAGCCAGTCACCCGATACGCTGAAGGACATTCTCGACGACGGCTGAGCAGATGAGCGGATGAAAGGAAGAGCCTCGACCGGGTTGCTCTATTTGCTCCCAACGGGCATTTAAAGATTACGGCGCCAAATTCGCTATTACCTTCATCCACGCACCGGGCATCAATTGAGCCGCTACCATGCCACCCGCTTCAGGGCTCAAACAGCCTAAAATCGGTAAGCTTGCAAACCTAGGGGAACCTCTGATTAATCCCGCAGTAGCGGCATTTTATTTAGTAAAGTCAATACCTTACGAATAGACCAATGCTACTCTATCGAATTGATCGGAGTTTCCCTAGGCTATTCGCGGCGGTGATACACCATATCGACATTTCTGATGTCATCGATACCGAGAAGCTGGGCGAATCCGTCCAAGAAGCCTCGTCCGAAATCCGGGTGTACCCAATTGCCGGCGGTCAGGCCACCATCCACGACAAGGGCGTGGCCCGTGATGAAGGAGGATTCGTCACTGGCGAGAAAACAGGCGGCATTGGCGATATCCTCGGGAGCACCGGCGCGCGGAATGGGCTGCATCATGGCCAGCCCCGGCTTCACCAACTCCGCGTAGTCGGCATTGGCCCCGCTCACGGCCAGTTGTCCGGCAAATATCGGTGTGGCAATGCCGCCGGGACAGATGGCATTAACGCGAATATGGGAAGGCCCGAGCTCGAGCGCCACCGACCGGGTCAGGTTAACCACCGCTGCCTTGGTCGCCGAGTAGATGTGGGGACCGTAGCCACCGCGCAACCCGGCAACGCTGGCTGTGGATATGATCGAACCGCCGCCCGCCGCCTTCATGGCCGGCACGGCGTATTTCATGCCGGTCACGACCCCGGTGAGGAGTGCGCCCAAGGTACGTTCGTAGGGCTCGCCGGTATCGATCTCGTCGATATCGCCGCCGACACCGCCAAATCCCGCGTTGTTGAACAGACAATGCAGGCCTCCGAAGGTTTCCACCGCACAATCGATCATGTGCTTGATGTCCTCTTCGATGCAGACATCGACCGGAACGAAGCGGGCGGCGTCACCCAATTCCTGCGCCAGGGCCTCACCCTTTTCCCGCTGTATGTCGGCTATCACCACCCGGGCACCCTCGGCCACGAATTTAATCGCGGTTCCACGGCCCACGCCGCTGGCCGCACCGGTGATGACGGCCACCTTGTCTTGCAGCCTATTTACCATTCGAATTCCCTAGGGTGAACGCGCCGTTCAAGCGATGCGGATTGAATCCAATTTTGCAGGGGCCATCATGCGACCCTTGCCATGAAAAGTCTATGGAATGTACTGGCTCGGGAGATTTCGGAATTCAGGCCGGGCGAACCCGCCGGATCAGGCGGCCTCCTCAGGTTCGACAAGGTGCTCTCTGGGGGGCTCGGCAGTCCAGCCGGGTGGGGCCCACCGGGGAGGGAGGCGCGTGGGATGCGGCCGTTGGCGACCACAATCAATCGGATTTGAGCCGGCGGCCTCACATGTCGAAGTCATCGGGGGCCAGCGAGGAAGCCAGCACGTTAGTCACCCGTCCATCCTACCCCCCATTTTTTTGCAAATCAAGGGAAACTCCGATTGATTCGACCCGCTCATTGGACATCCCACGTCAACTCCCATGCGAACGCACACCATCCGTGCCCCACGCCGGCAAGCCCCGGCGCCCGCTCAAAAAACAAAGCCGTCGCTGTCCAGCAATGCGGCCAGCCCCGACAGTGTCCGGCGAGGTCGAGCACGAGTTGGCCGAAACTCAGGCGTAGCGGCAGCTTCTGCATCAACATCCTGGCCGAGGATCAGCGGGCGCTGAGCGATCTTTTCGCCCAATCCGGCGCTGACAAATTCGAGAATCTCGACTGGTGCCCCGGCGCAACCGGCTCGCCACTGCTTGCGGGCGTGCTGGCGTACATCGACTGTGACCTCGTCGAGGAGCACGACGGGGGCGACCACACCATTGCGGTGGGGCGGGTCCGGGATCTCGGCATACTCAGGCCGGATCAGCCACCGCTCGTGTTTTTTCGGGGTGCCTACGAGATTCCGGCGGGGGCGCTCGGACCCTAGAAAATATGCCTCCCAACATGCCTCGGCCAAGGCGGCGGGTGTAGTCGATTGGCAACCGCGGCCCCACTGTTGGTTTCAGAGCGCACATGATTTTCCCGTTCCCCAAGCAATATTGCGGTCGCGCCTCTGAGCAGGTCAGGTCCAGATGACTTTGATTCGTTATGCTCCCCATCCGAAATCGAAGTCGTCGGCATCCAATTGGGTCACGTACTCAAGCACGATCAGGCCGCCGCCCGCATCCCTCAGGTCGATGATTGTTTCTCTGCCGTGTGTCGTGGTGATTCTGCCCTCGAGATCGCCGAAGTCGTCCACGCCGGTGAAGCCGGAAAGTTGGATGGTGTCCCCACTTGCGAAATACAAAATCGTGTCGACATCCCCACTGCTCGAGGTGTCGTTGGTGAAAACGAAGGTATCGCCGCCCGCCAGGCCGCCTTGCATGATGTCGTCGCCGTGGCCGCCATACAGGGTGTCGGCGCCGTGCCCACCCATCAGGGTGTCGGCGCCGTTGCCGCCATACAGGCTGTCGGCGCCGTTGCCGCCATACAGGCTGTCGGCACCGTTGCCGCCATACAGGGTGTCGTCGCCGCCGTGGCCATACAGGGTGTCGGTGCCCGAGCCACCGTGCAGGCTGTCGCCGCCCGAGCCGCCGTTCTGGTGGGCGCCGAATATGAAATCGCTGGCCTCAAGGAGGCCCACCTCTGGATTCAGTAACGTGATCGTGTCGCCGTCAACGCCGTAGCTGATGATTGTATTGGCGCCTTCATGCCTGATATCGAGCGCCTCGAAACCTCCGGAAACTCCAAGGATATGAATCTTGTCAACATTACTCGCACCAGATGTTGGCATTGACTCATCCGCATCCCTGAAACCGATAATGATGTCGTTCCCGTCTCCCGCCCGAAACACGTAGATGTCGTTGCCCGAGCCGCCATACAGGGTGTCGTCGCCCGCACCGCCATTCAGGGTGTCGTCGCCAAAGCCGCCATCCAAGGTGTCGTTGCCGTCACCGCCATTCAAGGTGCTGTCGCCAAAGCCACCACCATCCAGGGTGTCGTCGCCGTCACCGCCATGCAGGGTGTTGTCGCCCCGGGCACCACCGTACAGGGCGTCGTCGCCACCGCCACCCGTCAGGATGTTGCTTGACCAGGTTTCGCCCTCCAGGGTGAGGCCGGCGGATCCGGACCCATGGCTGCCGAATTGGAAATCGCCGGCGCCAAGGGAGTCCGCCTTTACACCCTTCAACCTGACCGTGCCGCCGCCGTGGCGGATGATCGCGTCGTCGCCTTCCTGACGGATGTCGAGCGCCCCGAAACCGTCGGAATCCCCATCGATACGAATCCTGTCGCCCTCCCCGAAATCGACAATGGTGTTGTTCCCGCCTCCCGCCCGGAACACGAAGGTGTCGGAACCCGCGCCACCGTACAAGGTGTCATTGCCCGAGCCATCGTGCAGGGTGTCGTCACCCGAACCACCGTACAAGGCGCCGTGGTCGCTACCCGAACCACCGTGCAAGGTGTCGTTGCCCGAGCCACCGTGCAAAACCTGATTGCCCGATCCGCCGATCAGGGTGTCGTCGCCGTCACCGCCCAGCAGGACGCCAGCCAATCCCGAAACCTTCGCCGTCAGGGTGTCGTTGCCGGCAGTGCCCTTCTTTATGGGGCCCACGCTCGAGTATTTGCCATTCCAGTCATCGGACAGGGGATCATCGGACGTGAACGTTTTCACGATGGGAACCCCGGGCTTGGGGGGCGGGAGCGCGCCGAATTGGAAATCGCCGGCGTCAAGGGAGTCCGCCTTTACACCCTGCAACCTGACCGTGCCGCCGCCGTGGCGGATGATCGCGTCGTCGCCTTCCTGACGGATGTCGAGCGCCCCGAAACCGCCGGAAAATCCATCGATACGAATCCTGTCGCCCTCCCCGAAATCGGCAATGGTGTCGTCGCCGGTCCCCTGCCGGAACAACCGGAACACGAAGGTGTCGGAACCCGCGCCGCCGGTCAGGGTGTCGTCGCCCTGGCCGCCATACAGGGTGTCGTCGCCGTCACCGCCATGCAGGGTGTCGTCGCCCGAGCCGTCGTACAGGGTGTCGTCGCCGTCACCGCCATGCAGGGTGTCGTCGCCCGAGCCGCCGTACAGGGTGTCGTCGCCCGAGCCGCCGTACAGGGTGTTGTCGCCGTCACGGCCATACAGGGTGTCGTCGCCGTCACCGCCATACAGGGTGTCGGCGCCCCAGACACCGTCCAGGGTGTCGTCGCCGTCGTCGCCATACAGGGTGTCGTCGCCCCAGCTGCCGTCCAGGGTGTCGTCGCCCGCGCCGCCGTACAGGGTGTCGTCGCCCCAGCTGCCGTACAGGGTGTCGTCGCCCGAGCCGCCGTACAGGGTGTCGGCGCCCCAGACACCGTCCAGAGTATCGTCGCCCGATCCGCCATGCAGGATGTCGTCGCCACGGATACCCCGCAGGGTGTCGTCGCCCCCGCCGCCGAGCAGAACGCCGGACCACCAGCCGAACAAGGTTATTTTGTCGTCCCCGTCGGTACCCCTCCGGATAAGATCAATGCCCGCGCCTTTTCCATCCCAGTCATCATCATCCAAGGGAGTCGGCGCCCTCTCTGGTTTGGAGGGCACGAGCCCGTAGGAGGCGCCGAATTTGAAATCGCCGGCGTCAAGGAATTCCGCCCTCACGCCCAGCAGCGTGACCGTGTCGCCGCCGGCGCCGTAGCGGATGATCGCGTCGTCGCCGTCCTGACGGATGTCGAGCGCCCCGAAACCGCCGGAAATCCCACTGAGATGGATCTTGTCGCCGCCGCGCCCCCGGAAATCGGTCCAGAAATCGGTAATGGTGTCGTTCCCGTCTCCCGCCCGAAACACGAAGGTGTCGAAGCCCCCGCCGCCTTCCATGGTGTCGTCGCCCGAATCGCCATACAGGGTGTCGTTGCCCCAACCGCCGTCCAGGGTGTCGTCGCCCGCACCGCCGTACAGGGTGTCGTTGCCCAAGTCGGTATCGCCGCTCTCGCCACCGCCGTTCAGGGTGTCGTCGCCGTCACCGCCATACAGCGTGTCTCCGTCGCGGCCGCCGTCCAGGGTGTCGTCGCCGTCACCGCCATACAGCGTGTCTTTGCCCGAGCCGCCGTTCAGGGTGTCGGCACCCGCGCCACCGTGCAGGATGTCTCTGTCGTAGCCGCCGTCCAGAGTGTCGTCGCCCGAACCGCCATACAGGGTGTCGTTGCCCCAACCGCCGTCCAAGGTGTCGTCGCCCGCGCCACCGTGCAGGGTATCTTTGCCCCAACTGCCGTCCAGGGTGTCGTCGCCCGCGCCACCGAGCAGGATGTCTTTGTCGCGGCCGCCGTCCAGGGTGTCGTCGCCGTCGGTGCCCCTTTGGATGCGGCCGGCGCCAACGCCCTCGCCATCCCAGTCGTCGTCGTGGGGGGTGGTCGTCACCCTCTGGCTCTGGCCGGCGCCGTGTGGCTTGTTCGAAGTCTGGGCCTGGCCGGCGCCTTGCGCGGGCGGGCTTCCCTGGGCGCCGGGAAGGCCCGGGGCAGCGTCGGGAAGCAGGAAGTCGTCCGCGCCCAGGGAGTCGGCCGACACGCCCCGCAGGGTGATCGTGTCGCCGTCGCCGTGGTGGATGACGGTGTCGGCGCCGTCCCGACGGATGTCCAGCGCCCCGAAGCCGACCGAGACCCCGTCCAGACGAATCCGGTCGCCCTCCCCGAAATCGGTGATGGTGTCGCCGCCGTCACCCGACCGGAACACGAAGGTGTCGGAACCCCTGCCGCCGGTCAGGGTGTCGCCGCCGGCGCCGCCGGTCAGGATGTCGTCGCCCCGGGCACCCCGAAGGGTGTCGTCGCCGGCACCGCCGTCCAGGATGTCGTTGCCCTTGCCGCCCCCCAGGGTGTCGTCGCTCCCGTGGCCGTTCAGCGTGTCGTCGCCCCTGCCGCCTTTCAGCACATCGTCGCCGGCACCGCCATCCAGGGTGTCGTCGCCGCTGCCGCCGCTCAGCTCGCCCCCGCCGCTGGAATCGTCGGTCGTCGCGTCGCCGCCGTTGTCGCTCGGGGTGTCGCCGGGGGATGCGCCCTGTGGAGCGCCGCCGCCACCTTCGTTGCCGTTCGGAACATCGCCGGGGGGCGCGCCCCGCGGGTCGCCGCCGCCGCCGTCCCGCGGGGCGTTCCCGGCCGCCGGGAACTCGAAGTCGTCCGCGCCCAGCGAATCCGCCGACACACCCTGCAGGGTGATCGTGTCGCCGGCGCCATGGCGGATGACGGCGTTGTCCCCGACCTGCTCGATGACCAGACCCGCGAACCCGCCGGGCACACCGGAAATCCGGATCGTCTCGCCCGCCTCGAAATCGGCGACATGGGCGGAGCCGTCCCCCGCCGCGAACACGAAGGTGTCCCTGCCCTCGCCGCCATACAGCCAGTCGTAGCCGCCGCCGCCGTCCAGGGTGTCGTCGCCGGTGCCGCCGTACAGGCTGTCGCCGCCCCGGCCCCCGACCAGGGTGTCGTCGCCGGCGTCCCCGTACAGGATGTCGTTGCCGTCGCCGCCCGTCAGAGTGTCGTTGCCCTTGCCGCCGTCCAGGGTGTCGTTGCCCGATCCGCCAACCAGGCTGTCGTCGCCATCGCCGCCGGTGCGGGAAATATCCTGTGTCGTCTCGCCCCCGCCGCTGGAGTCGTCGGTCGTCGCGTCGCCGCCGTTGTCGCTCGGGGTGTCGCCGGGGGATGCGCCCTGTGGAGCGCCGTCGTTGCCGTTTGGAACATCGCCGGGGGGCGCGCCCTGTGGAGCGCCGTCGCCGCCGCCGTCCCGCGGGGCGTTCCCGGCCGCCGGGAACTCGAAGTCGTCCGCGCCCAGCGAATCCGCCGACACCCCCTGCAGGGTGATCTCGTCGCCGTCGCCATGGCGGATGACGGCGTTGTCCCCGATCTGCTCGATGACCAGACCCGCGAACCCGCCGGGCACACCGGAAATCCGGATCGTCTCGCCCGCCTCGAAATCGGCGACGTGGGCGGAGCCGTCCCCCGCCGCGAACACGAAGGTGTCCCTGCCCTCGCCGCCATACAGGGTGTCGTGGCCGCCGCCGCCGTCCAGGGTGTCGTCGCCGGTGCCGCCGTACAGGCTGTCGCCGCCCCCGCCCCCGACCAGGGTGTCGTCGCCGGCATCCCCGTACAGAATGTCGTTGCCGTCGCCGCCCGTCAGCGTGTCGTTGCCCTTGGCGCCGTCCAGGGTGTCGTTGCCCTTGCCGCCAACCAGGCTGTCGTCGCCGGCGCCGCCGGTGAGGGAAATATCCTGCGTCGTCATTTCCGCGTCTCCTGTAATATGTCCACCGTGCCCCACGCCGACAGGCCCGGGGCCCGCTCAGAAAATAAAGTCGTCGCTGTCCAAAAATGCGGTCAGTTCCATCAGCTCAATAGTGCCGCCACCCACCGCCTCCAGGTCAATGGCGACCCCCTCGACGACTCCATCATCGTCCCTCATCAGGCTCATGTCGATATCGCCGATTTTGTCCACGCCGCTGAACACGCTCAGATCAATCCTGTCGCCCTCGGCGCTGTCGAAATCCAGGATCCTGTCCGTCTCGTCGCCGCCCGGGGCGGAGGGGGCGAACACGAACGTATCGCCTCCCGAACCGCCCTCCAGGGTGTCGTCGCCCCATCCGCCGTGCAGGGTGTCGTCGCCCGCGTCGCCATATAGCCCGTCCGTGCCCTCGCCGCCCTCAAGGGTGTCGCCGCCGTCGCCGCCATACAGGGTGTCGTTGTCCGCGTTGCCGTGTAGCGTGTCACCGCCGTTACCGCCGTACAGCGTGTCCTTGCCGGCCCCGCCGTAAAGCCCACCGACAACGGTTTTACCATCCTCGTTCACAAAGGTCTTGTCGTCGCCGTCGCCGCCATACAGGATGTCGTCGCCCGCGTTGCCATATAGCTCGTCCCTGCCCTCGCCGCCATACAGGATGTCATCGCCCGCGTCGCCATACAGAGTATCATCGCCGGCGCGGCCGTACAGCGTGTCGTCGCCATCTCCGCCGTAAAGCCCACCGAAAACGGTTTTACCGGCCTCTTCATCTTTTACTACTTCATAGGCCTTGTTGTCGTGGCCGTCGCCGCCATCCAGGGTGTCGTCGCCGTCGCCACCGTGCAGCTTGTCCGTGCCGTCTTCGCCCCAAAGCCGGTCGTCGCCGGTGCCGCCGTCCATATCGTCGTTGCCCTCGCCACCAAAGAGGTCATCCTCGCCGGCACCGCCACTGATGAAGTCATTGCCGATCCCGCCATTGAGTCCACCAATACCCTCCTTGTCAAGTTTGTCGTCACCATCGCCGCCATACAGGCAGTCATTTCCGTCGCGCCCGTACAGGGCGTCCGAGCCGCCCTCGCCATACAGTGTGTCGTTGTCGGAGCCACCCTCCAATGTGTCGTTGCCAGTGCCGCCATGCAGGGTGTCATTGCCGACACCGCCCACCAACCTGTCATTGCCGCCGCGACCATATAGGGTGTCATCGCCAGCCTCGCCGTAAAGCCCACGGACAACGATTGTACCGGTCTCGTCCTCATAGTTATTGTCGTCGCCGTCGCCGCCATCCAGCGTGTCGTCGCCGTCGCGACCATACAGGATGTCGTTGCCGGAGCCACCGTACAGGGTATCATCGCCGGCCCCGCCATCAAGAGTGTCGTCGCCGGCCTCGCCCTCCAGCGTGTCGTCGCCGCCGCCGCCCTCCAGCGTGTCGTCACCCCCACCGCCTTCGAACGTGTTGTCTCCCGAGTCGCCCACCAATGTGTCACTCTCTTTGGAACCCTCAAGGTTCTCAATACTGATGAGCGTATCGTCCTCGGCATCCCCGCCACTGGCGTGGCCGTTGTGAAGATTGACCGTCACGCCAACTGTTGAGAGTCTGTAGGAGGCCCAGTCCACGCCATCGCCGCCATTCAATGTGTCCCCTCCGGCGCCGCCATCCAGCCTGTCGTCACCGCCGCCGCCACACAGATCATCGTTGCCCTCGCCGCCTTTAAGGTAGTTATCTTCCTCGTTGCCCGTCAACATGTCCCTCTTGTCGGTTCCTTCAACGTTTTCAATCTCGACAAGCGTGTCGCCCGCGGCATCCCCGCCACTGACGTAGTCGGTCTCAAGATTGATAATCACACCACGGCTAGCTGTCGAGAATCGATAGGTGGCCCAATCCACGCCGGCACCGCCATCCAGCCTGTCTGCGCCGGCGCCGCCCATCAGATCGTCGTTGCCAGCGCCGCCGTAGAGCTCGTCATCACCATCACCACCATCCAAGTGGTCGTCGCCGCTACCGCCCTCCAAATGGTCAATACCAGAGCCAGCCCAGAGTATGTCGTCACCGTCGCCGCCATACAGCTCGTCATCGCCCACACCGCCGGTCAGCCTGTCGTTGCCGGCCAAACCATAAATCCTATAAGCATCGCTGGTGGTGACCGAATACTCGTCATCACCGGTTGTGCCCTCCCACAACTTTTTCGACATGGCTATGCGCTCCCGAACCGAAATTTAGTTTGTTCCGCGCACTATATACAGTATGGCACTGCTGTCAACGAATTTTTATCCTTCATCCCTTGATAGGCATCGCCGGAGGCACCGCGGTCGCGGAACTTCACGGAAACCGCCTCGTCCAGCAGCTCGAACAGCCCGAGCCGCCGGGCGGTCCGGGCGAGAATCGACGCGCCGCCGGGCGGTCGCGCCGGTCTTGGTATTGACCCGCGGGCGCTCGCGGGAGGGGGGCGGGCGTGTAACAGTTCCATGCTCGGGCTCCTTGTTTGTTTGGATGAAACAAGCATGCCTGAATCGGCGGGGGAAAGTTCCGAAAGGTATCTGAGCCAGTACATGGAACCCTGATTAATCCTATATCCTCGGCATTATATTTAATAAAATCAATAGGTTACAAGTGGTTCAATGCTGCTCCATTGATTTGTTCAGACCTTCCCCAACCTTTGAACGGGTGCTCGCCGCCTTTTCGATCAGCAATGCCCGCCAACGGTGCGTAATTATTCGTTTGAGTCCGAATACCAGACGAAATTGATCATTTGCGCATTAGCCCCGAGGGTGGAATCCGCATCGGCAAACAGGACAGTTTATTTGTTCTAAAACCGGACATTTGTATGTGTTTACAACACTTTTCGATCATCGCATTTGCATTGCTGGCCGGGCATGGGCGATTATGACGCTTCTCAACTGAAGCTCACGGAGTCGGAATTTATGAAGACAGTCGACAGGCCGCATTGGTTATTCACATCCTTCAGGCGGATGTCTTTGGTCTGTGCGATCACGCTGGTTTCCGCTTGCGCTACGCAATCCCTGGTTTACGACTCACCGGATGCAAGGCCGCCCCCGGTTGATC
Source organism: Pseudomonadales bacterium (assembly GCA_965116165.1). GTDB lineage: Bacteria > Pseudomonadota > Gammaproteobacteria > Pseudomonadales > Azotimanducaceae > Azophilus. The sequence goes on from OZ220484.1 coordinate 1,136,067, forward strand.
CCTCTGTAGTCATTTTGCCACCGGATGTGGTCATTTCCCTATATACAGCAGGGGGGCATCAAAAACCGAGGGCCGACTGGTCGGATACCGTGTCGAACAATCTGATGGATGCCCTGCAAGACCGGCTCTACGAACGCGGTGTTCGGTTCACGGAATACGGCGAGGATTTCCACGACCAAGACATGGATGCGGTTCGACAGATGAACGTAGTGCTCGACGCAATTGAATTGAGCCGCCTCAGAGCCATCGCGGATACGCGACAGGTTGGTGTCACGGCGATGGGGGGTGACCGCGACTATTTTCTCGCCGAAGACGAGCGCGAGCAGTTGCGCGAGTTCGACACCGACTACGCACTTTTTGTGGCATTGCGGGCCAATCGCGCGTCCTCGGGCCGCATCGTGACCGCAGTGCTAGCCACGGTGGCAACGCTCGGGACGGCAGGGGTGGACACAGATAGCATGCAATTTCGCAGCGCGCTGATCGACCTTCGCGATGGATACATCAAATGGGCGAATTTCGATTCCGAAGCGCTCTCCGATGTTGGGGATCTCGTGACGGCAAAGGAGAGACGCTGGCAGCGGGCGGTTGACCATCTCCTCAAAGGTTTTCCGCTTTAGATCGAGGGCGCGGATGCGCACTGGCCTATTTGCTGCAGCGTCATTGATCGCCGCGGCCTTTTTGGTGGTTAATTCAGAGGCATCCGACTCGGATCGGAGCCGGGACGAGGCAGGCCTGTGGATGCGTGTGGACCGCATTGAGCAGGAATGGCGCACCTCGAACCAAATCGTGCCGGATGAAGCACTTGGGAGCCACCTCAAGCAACTGACTTGCAAGACGGTTGGCACCATATGTGATGAACTCCGCATCTACGTAATCCGTGCTCCGGGTTTCAATGCCTTTATGTATCCGAACGGTGCGATGTTCGTCTCTTCCGGCCTGCTACTCAGAGTCGGTGACGACGCCGAACTTGCTGCGGTGCTGGGCCATGAAACGTCACATTTCACGCGCAAGCACGCTTTGGAAAGGATACGGCGCGAGTCTCGGACTAGGTCCGGATTTGCTATCGCGAATACCCTGATTGCAGCAGCGGGCACAGTCGCCACTGCCTCATCAAACAGTTACCAAGGTGAAATGGCCGCACAAAACCTGTCAAACACCGCCCAAGCCATGTTAGGCGCAGCCAGCGTTTTCGCCACTTTTCAACTCGTCGCCTATCACCGAGACGAAGAACGCGAGGCCGACCTGGACGGCGTCAACTGGATGATCGCCCGTGGAATCGACCCACACGGCGCACCAAGAATCTGGCAAAAAGTCGTTACCGAGCAGAAGGCGGGCGGGCGTGAATCCGGTTTCAGCATCTTGGCAACACACCCAGCGCCTCAAACTCGTCTTGATTACCTGTCTGAAATCGCTGGCGCGGACTTGGACGTATCAAGCCAGGACATCGCCCCGGAAGATTCGCGATCGCACGCAGAAAATACGATCTCACCATTAGTGGACCCACATAGGGAGGATTGGATCGCCGACGAGATGGAATCTCAGCATCCCGCCCAATTCGAAGTGATCGCGCGAATGCAGGAAGGATTCGGCCTATCGCCCGGGTACACGAACTATCTTGTCGGCAAATCCTGGGCTACCCACGCACGATCATTACGAGGCAGCAAAGAGAAGCATGCGCTGGAGAAGGCTGCCGCCGCCTTCGAGCGAGCAATGGCAGTTGAACATGGGAGGCCCCCCGAAATATTCCGTGAATGGGCCAAAGTGAATGTAGCCCAAGGCGACACCGGGGCGGCGGCTGAAAACTACGCTCGCTACCTTTCCCTCGTACCGGACGCCTGGGATGCCAAATACGTCCGTCGTCAAATTAAGCGTCTTGGACAACAGTAAAATTGAATGATAGTTAAATTTTCGCTCGTTGAGCTATCGAAATTTTGGTTCCATTCCATTGCAACCACCTTGTAGCCCCAACGATTCCCACAACAACCAACTCCTTAAGGAAGGTCTGAACAATTCGATAGAGCAGCATTTAGCCACTCGTAAGCTATTGATTTTATTAAACCGGATGCCCCGACTACAGGATTAATCAGAGGTTCCTTAATTTGACCGCTGCCGACAATTCAACCCTTGAGCTTTCTCGGAGCTTCACGATGACCGATACGTTGATCGAGCGGAATCCAGACATCCTTGACGGAACCCCCGTGTTCGCGGGCACCCGCGTTCCGGTGCGCATCCTGATGGAGCGCCTCGAGGCGGGGGACCGGCTCGACGATTTCCTGATCGACCACCCCTCCGTGTCCCGACACCAGGCGATAGCGCTGCTGGAGCAGGCGACGACCATGCTTTGTCTCAAGGCCGAGTTTGGCTTTCGTCCGTTCCCGAAACGCGGGGGGATCGTTACGAACGCGTTGATCGATCATCTGCGCGAGGAAGCGGGCGACTGATGCGAGCGTTGCTCGACGCGAACATCCTGTACCGGACCGAGATGGTGGAGCCAGGCGGGATCGAACCGCCGACCTCTACAATGCCATTGTAGCGCTCTCCCTGCTGAGCTATGGCCCCGGATTGCGGCCCCCGAACTATTGCTAGTGGGTATTGCGGCTTATTCTAAGGAAACTCTGATCAATTCGATAGAGCAGCATTTAGCTATTCGTAAGCTATTGATTTTATTACTCGGTATGCCTCGGCTACAGGATTAATCAGAGGTTCCCTAACCTTGACCGCCGCAACATCATAGAATGAATGGCGGGTCCGACTTTTTCTGGAGCAACACCCATGATTCTTGGCCTCGATGTCGGCAACAGCCAAATCTACTGTGGCGTTTTTGAGGACGGGCGCATCAAGGTGCAGTTCCGCCGCACGTCAAGAACCCGAAGCTCATCGGACGAACTGGGCATTTTTCTGCGCGCCGCGCTGCGCGAGAACGGCATCGACCCCGACGACATCGACGAGATCGCCTGCTGTTCCGTGGTGCCGGATCTCAACTACTCGATCCGCGCCTGCTGCCAGAAATATTTCCGCATCGACCCCATGATCATGCGCCCCGGAATCAAGACCGGCCTGAAGATCCGCTACAAGGATCCAAAGGAGGTGGGCGCCGACCGAATCGCCGACGCCATCGGCGCGGTGAAGCTGTTCCCGGGACGCAATCTGATTGTTGTGGATTTCGGCACCGCCACGACGGTTTGCGCAATTAACCGGAAACGGGAATTCCTCGGCGGCAATATCCTGCCCGGGCTGCGCCTTTCCATGGACGCGCTGGAAGCCAACACCGCCCAACTTCCTTCCGTGGAGATCAAACCGGTGCATTCCTCCATTGGACGCTCGACGGTCGAAAGCATCCAGAGCGGGCTGTATTGGAGCCATGTGGGCATGGTGAAGGAACTCACCAGCCGCATCACGGCCGAAATGTTCGCCGACGACCCGCCCGTCGTTATCGGCACCGGTGGATTCTCGCACCTGTTCGACCGGGAACGGCTGTTTGACGAAGTCGTCCCCGACCTTATTCTTACCGGTCTCTTGGAAGCCCTGCGCCTGAACCGTCCGGGTGCGGGTTGAGCGCGAACCAGCCAGTCGGGAATTATACTGAAGCAAGGGCAAACAATGCGTTCCCTCATGGACGCCGGGGCGGCGGATGCGCCAGCGATCCTGGCACCCGGACAGCACCCGCTATCCTTTGCCGGACTGCGCGCACTCATCGAGGACACCCGGGACGCGCTCATGCAACTGGGCATCGACCGTGGCGACCGCGTGGCGATGGTGCTGCCCAACGGGCCTGAAATGGCCGCTGGATTCATCGCCATCGGCTGCCACACCACCGTCGCGCCCTTGAACCCCGCCTATCGGCGGGAGGAGTTTGACTTCTACCTTGCCGACCTCAAGGCAACGGCCCTAGTGTTGGAGGGGGGAGCCGAATCCCCCGCCGCCGACGCCGCGCACCGTCTCGGCATCCGTATTATCGAACTCACCGCCGACAACGAGCGTCCCGCCGGCACCTACGCGCTCACGGCCAGGGGCCGCGAACCGTACGGGGGCACCGAGCGGGCGGAACACAAAACCGACCCGGCCAATTTTCAAGACGAGCATCCCCGACATGTTCATATGAGAACGGCCGCGACCGAATCGCCCATCCCCCAATTCCCGAAACGATTCCCGCCACCTTTAGAGGCCACCCCCGGTCCCGACGACATCGGACTGATCCTGCACACATCGGGCACCACATCCCGACCCAAGATCGTGCCCCTAACGCACCGCAACATCTGCGCCTCCGCCCACAATATCGCCCAGACCCTGCGGCTCGGCGCGCATGACCGAAGCCTGAATATCATGCCGCTATTCCACATCCACGGGTTGATGGCGGGGCTGCTTGCGCCCCTCGGCGTGGGCGGCTCGGCTTTTGCGGCACCAGGGTTCCATGCCCTGCGCTTTTTTGCATGGGTCGAGGAAGCCGACCCAACCTGGTATACCGCCGTACCCACCATGCACCAGGCCATACTCCGCCGTGCGAAACGCAATCGGTCGGTCATCGACAATGCCCGCCTGCGCGTCCTGCGCTCCGCGTCGGCGCCATTACCCCCCCAAGTGCTTGCGGAACTCGAAACAACCTTCAAAGTCCCGGTCATCGAAGCCTACGCCATGACCGAGGCGGCGCACCAAATGACCAGCAATCCACTGCCGCCGGGCGAACGCATCCCCGGCACGGTGGGCACCGCGGCAGGCCCCGAGGTAAAAATAATGGATGAACAATCCAATCGATTGCTCGCCCCGGGCGAGACGGGCGAAGTCGTGATCCGTGGTGCGAACGTCATGCAAGGCTACGAGGCCAATGCGGACGCGAACGCCAAGGCTTTCGTCGGCGATTGGTTGCGAACCGGCGACCAGGGGATGATGGATAATCGGGGCTACCTGACCATCACGGGCCGGCTCAAGGAAATCATCAACCGCGGCGGCGAGAAAATATCGCCCCGGGAAGTGGACGAGGCGTTGATGGATCATCCCGCCATCGCCCAAGCGGTCACTTTCGCCATCCCGCACGATGGGCTCGGTGAGGAGGTCGCCGCCGCTGTCGTATTGCGCGACGGCGCCGATGCCGGGCGGGACGAGGTCCGCCAATTCGCCGCCGAGCGCCTGGCGGCGTTCAAGGTGCCGCGCCATATCGTGGTCGTCGATGCAATTCCCAAGGGAGCAACGGGGAAATTGCAGCGCATCGGCCTGGCCAAAACGTTGGGCATGACCTGATGCTTTGTCTCCGACCTAGTGTTTCGCATCGTCATTGCATCGGCCTGACCAAACCATCGGGTATGGACTGATGCGTATCTGTATCTACGGTGCCGGGGCGGTTGGCGGCTATCTGGGTGTGCAGTTGGCGCTCGCCGGGCAGGAAGTCACGCTGATCGCGCGGGGTGCGCATCTGGAGGCAATGCGGGCGCGGGGCGTCAAGCTGCTGATCGACGACAAAGAACGCATTGCCCATCCCCGCTGCGTCGAAGACCCGGCGGAGGCCGGCCCGCAGGACTATGTCATCCTTTGCGTGAAAGCCCATTCCATTGCCGCCGTCGCGCCGCGGTTGCGCCCGTTGCTCAGGGACGACACGGCCGTGGTGACGGCGGCAAACGGCATTCCCTGGTGGTATTTCTATCGGCTCGGTGGCAGTCACCAAAATCGGCGGATCGAAAGTGTCGATCCCGGTGGGGAAATCTGGGAAGCCATCGGCCCGGAACGGGTGATTGGCTGCGTTGTCTATCCAGCCACCGAAATCGTTGAGCCCGGCGTCATCCGGCATATCGAAAGCAATAAGCTGTCGCTCGGCGAACCAAGGGGCGATGTGCGGGATCGGACCACCCGGCTCGCCAACGCCCTCCGCGATGCCGGCTTTCGTTGCCGGATAACGCGCAACATCCGCGACGAAATTTGGCTGAAACTGCTGGGCAACCTGAGCTTCAACCCCGTTAGCGCCCTAACGCTCGCCACATTGGAGCGCATCGCCGGCGACCCGGGCACATCGCATATCTGCGAACTGATGATGGGAGAAGCGCGGGCCATCGCGGATGAATTGGGCGTCGCCATGAAAATAGACATCGAGCGCCGGATGGCGGCAAGCAGGCGGGTTGGCCCACATCGAACATCCATGTTGCAGGATCTTGAGGCCGGTCGACCGATGGAAATAGATGCCCTGGTCACCGCCGTACAGGAACTCGGCAGGCTGGTTGGTGTTGCCACCCCCACCATTGATGTCGTGCTCAGCCTGATCCAGCAGCGCGGCGAGTCAACCGGCACCTATCAGCCCGTGGCAAAAGCAAAAGTCCAGAGTCGCAGCGAGAGGGGAGCGAGGGACGGGTGAAAAGCCGCACCCGGCCGGCAAGACTCGGGGAGCGAAAACATCGGGCACATTTGAGCCACAGGCAACGCGGACACTTGGGACGCATTGTCGCTCGCATGCGGCGGTTTCCCGCCGTTAAAGCCTCAGCATCGGCCGCATATCAACTTATAGATGCAATTCCCTTCTCAAGGCGTTTGCGCTGCTTGTTCGATACCCCGAGTGTGTCCAGGGCGTCGCGCAGACGGGCGCGGGTGATTTCCCGGCCCAACAGCGCCATGGAATCGAAGAGCGGTAGCGCCACCCGGCGTCCGCTGATCGCGACGAACAGCGGAAACAGGAAGTCGCCCATCCTCAATTGCATGCGCTCCGCGTTGCGGCGACAGATTTCCCGCAATTGATCCTGGTTCCAGGGCCGCAGGCCGTCGAAATCCCGCGCAACCCGGAACAATATTTCCACCACCGAGTCCCGCTCGATGCGTTTGTGCTCGAAATCGCCCGGCTCGAGTTGTCTTCGGTCGCCCAACAAATAATCAACCCGGGGGGCGATGTCGGCGAAGCGCTCCGTGCGTTGTTGAACAAGGGGCGCAAGCGCTCTGAGGCGCTCGTCCCCGCCGGCCCACACCTTGAACCGATCCACAAATTCGTCGATGCCGAGGCCGCGCAGGTATTGCCCGTTCATCCAGTTCAGTTTCGCGATGTCGAATACCGGGCCACCCAATACAATCCGGCTGGCATCGAACGCCTCGCGGAATTCCTCTTTGGAAAAGATTTCCCGCTCGTCGGGCGCAGACCAGCCCATGGTGGCCAAATAGTTGAGCAGCGCCTCGGGCAGATAGCCCAGGTCGCGGTAGTAGTCGATGCCGGTGGGGTTGCGACGTTTGGAGAGTTTGCCGCGGTCGGGATTGCGCAATAGCGGCAGATGGATCATCACCGGCATCCGCCAACCGAAATAGTCGAACAGCAGCCGGTGTTTCGGCACCGAGGAAATCCATTCCTCGCCGCGCATGATGTGGGTGATGCCCATCAGGTGATCGTCAACCACCGCGGCCAGATGATAGGTCGGGTAGCCGTCCGCCTTGAGAAGAACCTGCATGTCAATCTGGGCAAAGGGGATTTCTATTTCACCCCGCAGTTCATCCCGAAACCGGCAAGTGCCATCCGGCGGCACACGCATCCGCACCACATGCGCATCGCCGCGCGCCAGTCGCCTTGTCACCTCGTCCGGCGACAAGGCCAAACAGTGGCCGTCGTAGCGGGGGTTTTCCCCGGCGGCCCGCTGCGCCGACCGTAACGCGTCGAGGCGCTCCGTGCCGCAGAAACAGTAAAACGCCCGGCCCGCGGCGATCAGCCCGTCGATATGCCGTCTATACAGGTTTAACCGCTCGCTTTGCCGATAGGGGCCGAATGGGCCGCCGACACCGGGGCCTTCGTCCCATTCGATATCGAGCCAACGCAACGCGTTGAGAATGGAGTCTTCGGCCTCGGCGGTGCTGCGCGCGGCGTCGGTGTCTTCGATACGGACGATAAACTCACCGCCGGCACTCTTCGCCAACGCCCAGTTGAACAATGCCACATAGGCGGTGCCGAGATGCGGATCGCCGGTCGGCGACGGGGCGATGCGCGTGCGAACTGTCATTCAAGACAAAGCGGGGATTTCAACCCGGGACAATGTAGAGGCATGTTGTATTAACTCAGACCCGCTGAGCTCAGGGTTGATCAGATGTTCCCCATGCCAATATAGCGGGCTGCGCCAGTTGTCGCTCCGCGGTACCGCTATCCGCCGCGCCGGAGATAATTTCCCAGGCATCCTCACAACGCAACAGGGCGCGCACCAGCTTGTTGTTGAGTTCATGGCCGGATTTCAGCCCCTCGAACTCACCGAGAATGGGCCGCCCCAGCAGATACAGGTCGCCCATTGCATCGAGCAGCTTGTGCTTCACGAACTCATCGCGATAGCGCAGCCCTTCCTTGTTCAGGATGCTGAAATCGTCGATGCCGACCGCGTTCCGAAGGCTTGAGCCCAGGCACTTGTTGATGGCCCTAGCCTTGCACAATTCGCCCACCAACCCGAAAGACCGGGCCCGGCTCAGGTCTTCAGCGTAGGAAATCCGCGAGAAGTCGAGCCGAATGCGCTTCGGATGACGGTTGAAAACGGGGTGGTCGGCAACGAAGGTATAGGAACCCCGAAAGCCATCATAGGGTTTGAGCATCGCTTCGCCATCGCCCTGGGTGACCCGAATCGTGCGCTTGATACGGATAAACTCGCGCGCCGCATTCTGCTCCGCCGTGCCGACCGAATTGATAAGTTCGACAAAGGGCAAGGCGCTGCCATCCATAATCGGAACCTCCTCGCCGTTAAGTTCCACAACCAAGTTGTCGATTCCCAAACCCCAAAGCCCGGAAAGCAGGTGCTCAACCGTTGCCACCTGCACACCATTTTCGGCGATGCTGGTGGAAAGCGTGGTGTCGGAGACATTCTGTGCCAAGGCGCGAATGGCGACCGGACGGCGATAGTCCGTGCGCACAAACAGGATTCCCGTATTCTCCCCGGCAGGGCGCAAGGTCATGCGGACCTTGGTGCCGGAGTGTACGCCTATACCGATTGCGTACACCGACCTCTTAATCGTGTGCTGTCTGCTCATAAAGGGTCGCCGTCCTAGCGATGTCGGCGGCCACTATACAACGGGCGCCAAAAAAAATGAAGAGAAAATGGAGAGTGATAATGTCGCACTGCGGCCTTGTGCACCGAATGTATTTGGTACGCTGCCGCAGGAATATGCAAAATACCCAATGTCAACAATTCTCACCATATACGCCAGCCTTCAATGTCGCATCAAGAACATTATCCGAAATCCTGCTGATGCTCGGACGACTTCTGGCAAAAATCCAAGCACCCTTGGTAAAGGAGGCCGCACAGCCCTCCGCCGAACTCGCCGCGGCGGTACTGCTGTTCGAGGTGGCCTGGGCCGATCATCGGATATCCGATGCCGAACTGGCAACCGTGCGCCAGACCCTGCTGGCAGAGTTTGGGATCGATGCGGCAACCGTCGACGAATTGGTGGCGGAGTCCCGCTCACAGCATGAAGACAGTGTCGGCATACATCGCTTCACCCGCGCTCTCGTCGAGGCTTGGACACCGGAGCAGCGTTTTCAACTGGTGGTCAATCTTTGGCGTCTTGCCTTCTGCGACGCCGGGCTCGATAAGCACGAGGACGCGACGATCCGCAAAATCGCCGAGTTGCTGTACGTCACCCACGGCGACTTCATCACCGCCAAGCGCACGGCTCGGCACCTAACGACGAACCGACCCGATTCCCCTCCACCTTCAAAAAAGGCATTACGGAAAGTCTGAACAATTCGATCACATGTTGGGTTCTGTCAACCCATCGATATAATTCCCTTCGGAAACCCGGCGGTTTTGGGGAACATCTCCCACCAAACAAGGATCGGCGCGAAAATCCACTCCGTGTCACTGTCCGGATGGTCATTGTATCCGGGCATCGGGGTCCAAATGGCCTATGGGAGGGAGCCCGCGCCTCCCCGTGCTGGTGTCGTGCCGGTGTCGATTTCGTCCATCGTTTGAAGGTCCAAATAGCCTGTGAGGGCCCGCGCTGCGGATTCTATAGCGTATCGTTATGCGCACATTGCCGTGGCCCGAGCACTATGTCGTACATCCATTCCACTGCCTCGCCGTCTAGGTCATCGTTTTGCGCACATTGCCGAGGCCCGAGCACTACAGGCCCGGGTTGAGCCGCACACCGAGCAGAACCTCCGCGGTGCGCAGACGCCGCAAAGTCCGGGCACCCTCCCGGCGCAGTCGTTGCCCATCGATGTGGGGAAACTCCGCCGACAAGGCGGCCAGGGCATCGTTGCCGGTCATAGGCCGCGGGGTGTCGGAGAGGGCCGCTTCGGTGGTCCGCGCGGATACGGGAATATCGCTGCCGTATTCTTCCGACCGCAGAATTTGCAAGAGCCGGTGCGTTAACGCATTCGACCGCACCATATGCACCGAATCGTCCAGACGCCGACAGACAATCAGCCAAGCCGGCTCCTGGGGCGGCCCTTGCGGGATTCGTTCCGGCCCTATGTCGTTTACCCGATAGCGATAGCAGAGTGGGCGCACAAGCGGCGACGGCACGATTTGGCCGGTCATCAAATCGCCCCGCGGATCAATGCCGCTTGTGGGAATTTCCCTGCCGGAATGTCCAAGAGCACGTCCTACCCATTCGTAATGACAAAGCTCCAACAGCCAATCCGGCACATCCAGGGAAGGGTCCGAGTCGAGAAACGCCATGAATTCCTGGCCGATATCCATGAAATAAGGGGTCTCGCTGGCATGGCGATGGATGAAGCCCTGAACCAGGTCGCGCCATTGCGCCTCGCCGAGCACCGACTTGGCGACCGGAAACCCGTTCGCCAAAAAACGGCCGATGTTGCGATGGATGAGGCCCACATAGACTCGCATGCGATGCGGCGCCACATCCGCCGGCGGCGGATTCAATTCGGGATTGCGGATATGGGCGGCGAACGCCCGCTGAACCTCAATGAATCCCGGAGTGTTCACGGGCTTGTTATGGGAATTACATGCATAAGCTGACATACCACTACGGCGAAGTTTTAGCGGCGGGAAACCACCGCATGTCGGGTTCTTTCAACCCATCGATATAATTCCCTTTTGATGGTCGGCAATCCGTTCATCGGAAAATTCCGCCTGCATCGTTCGTATCCGCCCAACCTCACCGAGCAGTTGCTGGAACGGAGGAAAGTTGAAATCGCGCTCCAGCAGCGCGGGCATCACCCCATAGAGCTCAAATGCGGCGCCGAGCAGCTTCCAAACCGGTTCGATTATGGCCGCGCCGTGGGTGTCGATGCGCAGATCGGGCGCTTCCTCATAGTGACCCGCCATGTGGATGTATTGGACTCGGGACGCGTCGATACCGGCCAGGAATCGATTCGGGTCATAGCCGAAGTTGATGCCGTTCACGTAGATGTTGTTTATGTCGAGCAGCAGGTCGCAATCCGCTTCCCGCAGCACGGCATTGATGAATTCGAGTTCCGAGAGTTCGCGGCCGGGGGTCGCGTAGTAGGAGATGTTTTCGATGCCGACACGGCGCTCCAGCAAATCCTGAACCCGCCGGATGCGGGCGGCCACATACTCGACCGCCTCGGCGGTGAATGGGATGGGCATCAGATCGTAGAGATGGCCCCGCTCATCGCCGCAATAGCTCAGGTGCTCGTTGTAGGCAAGCACCCTGTGGTGGTCGAGAAAGGCTTTGATCTGCTTGACAAAGTCGAGATCAAGCGGTGCCGGTCCACCGATGGATAACGACAAACCGTGGCAGACAAGCGGAAACCGCTCCGCCAACACATGGAGTTGGCGACCGAGGCGGCCGCCAACTCCGATCCAGTTTTCCGGTGCCAGTTCAAGGAAATCAACCGCGTCCCCATCCATCGCAATGAGGTCGGGCAACAGCCGGCGGCGTAATCCCAGCCCCGCCCCTTGAACGGGAAACCCACCGCGCCGGACAAAGTCTCCGGGCTTGGGATCAGGCCTCGTCGGTATCCTCCTCGTCGGTCTTGCCCTCGCCGCACTTGCCCTCGCCACATTCGCCTTCGCCGCAGCTACCTTCTTCGTCCTTGCCCTCTTCGCCGCAACTGCCTTCGTCGCCGTGCGCGTCGGCCAGGAGCCCGTAACCGCGATCCAATTCGTCGACCGCGAACAAGTCGCTATCGGATTCGGCCATGGCACCGGCCGTCAGAGCCGCCGCAAAGGCGGTTCCCACCGCTACGGCAATCGGTTTCATTTTTCGTTCCAGCATTGCTCAAAATCTCCCATTGGCCCCGCAAGGAGCTATTCATTGTGTTCGGATGCGAGCGAATCGACCACACCCCCATGGAACCTGTCGGTCTCCGGGGTGGAGTATACCCAAAACCGGATTGAGAATAGGGAACATTCTGAAGACGTCGATAGAACAGCATTAATCCACTTGTAACCTATCGGTTTTATCAACTCGAATGCCGGAGCCACAGATTTGTTCAGAGGTTTCCCCTATTAAGGAACCTCTGATTAACCCCGTAGTCGGGGCATCCGATTTAATAAAATCAATAGCTTACAATTAGTTAGATGCTGCGCTATCGAATTGTTCAGACCTTCCTTAACCCGGACACCGCGACGCGACTACAGGGTTCATCAGGGATTCGTTGGGAAGGGACGCACTCAGCCCAGCGCACCTCCGAGGCCTTCCAAGGTGAAGGCAACGCGCTCGGCCACGGCGGGCGCGAACGCCTCCCGCTCGACAACGGCGCGCAGGCGGTTCTCCAGGCCGCGGCCATTGGCGATTTGAATGGCGAGACCGGGCCGGGCATTCATTTCCAATAGCAACGGCCCCGCCTTGGGGTCGATAACAATGTCACAGCCCAAATAGCCCAGATTGGTGACATCGAAACAGCGACTGGCCAGACGCAACAGATCCCCCCACCCCGGGATGCAAATGTCATCGAGACGCAGGCCGTTGTCCGGATGGCGCGTGATGGCCCGGTCTTTCTGCACGGCGCCAACACTTTTCCCCGTGCGGATGTCGAGGCCGACACCGATAGCACCCTGATGCAGATTGGCCTTACCGTCCGAGGCGCGCGTGCCCAACCGCAACATGGCCATGACGGGATATCCGCGAAAGACGATGACCCGGATATCCGGCACGCCGTTCACGCTAATGGCCGCGAACATTTCATGCGTTGCGACCAGGGATTCCACAATGGCGGAGTCCGTTCGTCCGCCCAACGAATACAGGCCACCGATGATGTTGGCGAGCAGACGCTTGATCTGAAGGGCGTTTACCCGCTCGCCGTTGCTCTTCAGAAAGTGCCCGCCCTCGCGCCCGGCGACCACCAAAATGCCCCGGCCACCACTGCCCTGAGCGGGCTTGATGACGAACTTGTCGAGCTTGTCCAGGCGCGCCGGGGTGGCCTCCACCTCGAATTGGCGGGAAAGGCTGTGAATCAACTCGGGGGTGGCAATCCCGGCCTTGGCGGCGATGCGTTTGGTGAGCAACTTGTTGTCGACCAGGGGATAGGAGGAGCGGTTGTTGTGGCCGCCCACAAAGTTGAGGTTGCGCCGGTTCATCCCGATGACCCCCCGCTGGCGCAGTTTGGAAGGCGTGGCAAACCAGTTCATAAATCCAATACGACTTTTTGGATTCCGCCGAGCCAAGGCTCGCGCACTATTCGGTTCGTGCGAATGTCAAACTGCGACACGACCATCGTATGGGTGTCTTCCGGGCGGGGCACTAGCCTCGGACCCATTTAGGATATGCGTCCGGCCAGCGGCAGAAAACGACGCAATTCAAGCAACCGATAGCCCGTATAGCGGCCGAGCAGCAATATCGCCGCCAATACGCACAGGTGTAGCTCGGGCACATTGAAAGCCAAATGCCGCACCACCGGCACACTCATCACCAGGTAGGCGGAAATCGCCACCAACAGACTGCCCGCGCCCTGAACCAAGGCTTCGCCGGGCCCCTCCTCCTCCCAAAGAATGGACATGCGCTCCACGGTCCAGGCAAGAATGACCATAGGGAAAAACGTGATGGCCAGGCCGCTGATGAGCCCCAATCGATAGCTGACCACCGCCAGCATCATGACCAGCCCGATCACCACCACCACCAATATCGCGATACGGGCAACCAACAAGAGGCTCAAGGACGACAGATAGGACCGCAGCAGCAGGGCCGCGCTCACCACCACCACCAGGCCAACCAGACCGGCCACCAGTTCCGTCTGTAAAAAGGCGAGCGCGATAAGCACCGGCATAAAGGTGCCCGAGGTGCGAATGCCCACCACCAGGCGCATTATGACGACGACCAATGCGCCCACCGGCAGGGTCGTAATGAGCTTGAACATGCCCTGCTCGGCGACCGGCAGGCCATGCAGGGAGACATCGAAGGGGCTGCTGCGGAGTCTGGAAAGGCCAAGGGACGAGCGCGATTGGCTCGTCATCGAAAAGGTGGCCTGACTGCGCGAACCCCCAATAACCTCGAAAACGGACGGCGTCCCGGTCTGCCAGAGCAACAGTTCGGTGGTATCGTCCACGCGACCACGACTCGGGTCGTAAAGCAGCCAGTCGTCCTCATGCCAAACCTGCACGTAATCCCGCAACGGCTGGTGGCGACGGCCATCCTCAAGCCGCAATGCCTTTACCGTTCTGGCCGCAATCCCGGCTCGATTCAAGAGCGCGCTGATCAAAGGGGCGGCGTCATACCCCTGACGCAAGAGGCTCAGGTTCTGACTCAGCGGCCGCGTATTGGCCGCCTGAACCAATTGATCGGCAAGCGATTTGGCGCTGGTGGATTTGGGAAGAAAATCGTTCAGGATTTCCGCGGAGGCCGTGGCGTGCGGCCCGTCAAAGTGTGCCTCGCCCACTTCTTTCGGCGGCTCCGGTGAAATGCGGTGCTGGGTATCCTCAACCAGATCCATCTGATAGAACAGCGTCTGCGGACCCATGGCGGAACGCTTCGTCCAGTGTGCCCGGCGTTGCGGGCCGGCTCGGTCCACCGTGAATCCGAACCCCGGCGAAGCACCCGATTCGCTCAATACCAGGAATCCGTCCTGGGCCGGCGGCAGTGTCAAAAGTACCTCGGCGGGTTCCCCGGTCGCCAGAAAATCGATACGCGCCTCAATCTGCCAAACCCGGCGTTCCTCGTCCGGCAGCAGGGGTATGCCGGTATCGGCGTGTCGATAAAGCGCGATACCCATACCGGCCGCGGCGAGCAGAGCCGCGGCCAACACGTAGGACAGGCGCTCCATGGGACGTCCCTACCCTTCCCCGTCCGGCAGCGGCTGCACAAACTCCTGGGCAACATCGACCACAATCAGGTCCGTAAGCAGGTTGCGCCCGAGAATCACCGGATGTTGCAGGTGGGTGCGGTCGGACAGGTTAAATTCAAAGTTGCGCGAAATACGCCCCAGCCGCACCCGAATCAGCACGACAGGACGCCGTGTGCCTTCGATGTCCGACTGCTGAAAGACCCGCACAAAACGAATCACGCGCCGTTCCAGGGTGTGGGTTGCATCGGCGATTGGCAGATCGAAGCGTACCCAGTCTTTGCTGTCGCGTTCCAGAAACACCAGATTTTTGGCGGAGAGGGAGTTCGAATCGGCCCCCGTATCGATGCGGGCGATGATGTCGATGCCGGGCGGGGTGATGCGAATTCGTTCAACGGACCCGACCACCATCTTGTCGGTGCCCGGTTCGACAACGGCCTCCTCGGGCACCTCGCAGACCGCCTCCACCGCCACGGCCGGCAACGGTTCCGGGTATTCACAGATGGGGGCGGGCACTTCGACCGGCCTGGCCAATTCGGTTTCCATGTTGTCCAGCCGAGCGTCGAGTTCCCGTTCGAGGCGCCTTATCTGGCTGGAAACTTCGCTCAGGGATTGCTCAACATCGCCAAGGTTCGCACCCAACCCCCGCACTTCGGTACGCAACTCCTGCAACGCCGGTTGCTCAATATCGGATGTAACACAGCCAGCCACAACCAGCACCACTGGCATGATCGGGCAGCGTTTCATCCCACCTACTTGGAAAGGGCGTTCATGCCCTCCTCCAAACCGCGAACGGTCAGGGGAAACATGTAGCCGTTGACCAGCCCGCGCGTCAGCCCCACGGACGACGAATACTCCCAAGTCTCCTGCGGTGTGGGATTGATCCAGACGAGCCGATCATAGACATCGGTAAACCGGTTCATCCAAGCAGCACCGGGCTCTTCGTTCCAGTGCTCGACGCTGCCGCCCGCATGGGTGATCTCGTAGGGCGCCATGGTGGCATCGCCGACGAATACCACTTTGTAGTCGCGGGCGTATTTGTTGAGGATTTCCCAAGTGGGGATGCGTTCGGTCATGCGGCGGCGGTTGTCCTTCCACACCGACTCGTAGATGAAGTTGTGGAAATAGAAGCTTTCCATGTACTTGAACTCGGTGCGCGTGGCCGAGAACAGTTCCTCGCTCACCTTCACATGGGCGTCCATGGAGCCGCCGATATCCAGGAACAGCAGTACCTTGACGGTATTCTTGCGCTCGGGGCGCATGCGGATGTCCAACATGCCGCCGTTGTGGGCGGTGGAGCGAATGGTGTCATCCATATCCAGCTCCTGTTCCTTGCCGGTGCGGGCAAACTTGCGCAGGCGCCGAAGTGCCATCTTGATGTTTCGCGTGCCCAGTTCAACCGAGTCGTCCAAGTTTTTATACCGGCGTTGGTCCCAGGTTTTTCTGGCCTTTTTCTTTTTGCCCTTGCCGAGCCCGCCCGAGCCGCCCCTTCCCGGATGTCTCGGATCGTCGCCCTCCTCACCCTGGCGAGCCTGGTCGGCGGCGGCCTTTTCGGCCTTCTCCTTGGCTTCCCGGAAGGCTTCGATCAACTTTTCCAGGCCACCGAGCGATTTAATCGTCTCAAGTTCTTCCGGGGTAAGCGACTTTTCAAATTCGCGGCGCAGCCATTCGTCGGGGATGAGGGATTCCAGCATACCGTGCAGGTCTTCCAGGCCCTTGAAATAGGCACCGAAGGCACGGTCGAACTTGTCGTAGTTTTTCTCGTCCTTGACGAGACAGGTGCGCGCCAATAGGTAGAAGTCATCCAGGTTGGCGTAGACGATGCGGTGCTTGATGGCGGCCAGCAGATCCATCAGTTCCCGAATGGTGGCGGGAACCCGGTATTTACGCAGGGTTAGAAAGAGATTGATTAACATGATCTATGGAGAACCTCTGATCAAATCAGCCCCTACTATCCCGGCGGTTCATGAAGGCCAGGCGCTCCAGGAGGTGGACATCCTGCTCGTTTTTGACGAGGGCGCCGTAGAGTGGCGGAATGGCCTTGCTTGGGTCGCGGTTGGTGAGAATTTCGTCCGGGATATCATCCGACATGAGGAGTTTCAGCCAATCGATCAACTCCGATGTTGACGGTTTCTTCTTCAAACCCGGCACCTTGCGGACATCGAAGAAGATCTCCATGGCTTCCTTGACCAACTCCCTCTTGATGCCCGGGAAATGCACTTCGATGATGTCGTGCATCGTCTCCCGGTCGGGAAAGTTAATGTAGTGGAAAAAGCAACGACGCAGAAAGGCGTCCGGGAGTTCCTTTTCATTATTGGAAGTAATGACGACAATGGGCCGTTGCTTCGCCACGATGGTTTCGGAGAGTTCGTAGACGAAGAACTCCATACGATCAAGTTCCTGCAACAGATCGTTGGGGAATTCGATGTCGGCCTTGTCGATTTCGTCGATTAGCAGCACCACCCGCTCCTTCGACTCGAACGCCTCCCAAAGCTTGCCCTTCTTGATGTAGTTGCGGATGTCGCCCACCCGGGCGTCACCGAGTTGCGAGTCGCGCAATCTTGAGACGGCGTCGTACTCGTACAAGCCATTAATCGCCTTGGTGCTCGACTTGATGTGCCATTGAATGAGCCGCAGTTCCAACGTCTTGGCGATTTCCTCCGCCAACAGCGTCTTGCCGGTACCGGGTTCGCCCTTGACAAGCAGCGGCCGTTCCAGTTTGACCGCGGCATCCACGGCCATGCTCAGTTCATCGGTGGAGATGTAGGTGTCGGTACTGTCGAAAATCATGCGGGGTCTCTTGGCGGATCAGTGTGGAGGCGGTGCGGCGGACCCGGACCCAATCTTCCCCGAGGGCGAATCCGGTAGAACCCCCAACCGCGCAAAGCGCGTACTGTATAGAAGGCGCCAGCGCCCCACAAGTTCGGGGCGACGACGATCAAGGCCATGCCAATATCGTTGCTTTGGGCAACCTTGCGCACTGACAACACACCATTGCAAGCATCCTATGGTTCCACGGACAACTTTGGGGTAGCTCCGCGACGGCGCCGATAATAGTAGGCGGCCAGCAACACCGTAACGACAACGATTCCCGATAACAGCAGGCCCGCCGCCAGTGCCGGCCGACCCTCCTTTTGCAGCAACGCCTCGAAAAGCGCCACCAGGAACGCCGGGGCGTAATAGGACTCGAATCCCGGCACGGGGGCCGGCAAGAGCAGCGTGACGGCCGCGATGCCGCGCAGCCAGGATTTAAGGAATCCGCTCCGTATTGGGCGGGTTAGCGCGAAGACGCCGCACAACCCAACGAGTGCGGCGGCGATGGCGACGAGCCAGGCGTAGGGTTCCGTCATCGGTGCCCATACCGCCCGACCACGGGACGGAAGCCCAGTGCTACATCCAACTGATAATGCCGCATCAGTGGCGGCGGGAGCGTTCCGAGCAAGGCGCGTCCGCGCAGTCGTAGGCGACCTACTTCAAGCGGGCGCAACGCGGTCCCGGACGCTCCCGCCGCCACCCGCGGGGCGCACCCGCAAGTGCCCATCCGCTTTGTTTTCGATAAAACCAAGCGGATGCATCTTGTCGCCACTTTCATGCGTTATCCTCCAAAATCCGCACTGTGGAATGCCAGAGACCCACCACAAGCTCTTGCCACCGCTTTCATGCGCAATCCTCCAAAACCGCCAGGAAAGCATCCCCCAGCAATGGTTTGCGCCAACCCAAATACGTATCGGACAATGCGCCCGTGGCTTGATGATGACGAATGCACCGCTCAATGTCGCGCGGGCGAGCCAACAGCTCCGCCGCCATGCCCAATACCTGCGCCCGCTCGCGCCCCAGGGCGCGTAGCACTTTGAATAGCCCTCCCTTTTTTTGGCTGATCGGGCGCGGTATTGGCGCCTGCGGCGGGGCTTTGAGCCCTTCGCCATGAGCCCGCATCAACGCCTCTCCATAACGGCGGGCGATGCCCGCGGGCAAAACACGGCGCAGCGCTCGCATGTCCAGTTGACCACGCTGGGCAAACTCAAGCAGGTGTTCGTCCCAAACGATCCGATTGCGCGGCATGTCCTCCGCCATGGCGCACCGTTCGCGCCATTCACACAGAGCTTGCAGCACGGCGAGTTGCGTCCCATCGAGTTGCCACGCCCGCTTAACGCCGGTGAAGTAGGTGGCGGGTTCCCGCGGTTTGTAACACCCGTTGCGCTGCATCTCTTCCAGAAACCAGGGCCAGCGGCCAACAGCCCGCAATCTAGCCTCGAGGCTCCCCTGCATGTCCACCAGAAATGCCACATCCTCCCGGGCATAGTGAAGCTGTTCGGCGGACAACGGGCGGCGCAACCAGTTCGAGCGCGTATGATGCTTCGCCAGCCGGACCCCGAGCAGTTTCTCAAGCAGGGCGGCGTAACTGAGGCTGAAGTCCGTGGAAAGAAAGGCGAAGGCGAGCTGGGTGTCGAAAACGGCCTGTGGCTGTACCCCCAGGTGGCAGTGGAAGAGCTCCAGATCCTCGGAGCAGGCATGCAGCACCTTGACCGTTGCGGGGTCGCGCAACACATCGATCAACGGCGACCAATCGCCGATGGCGAGCGGATCGACCAGCCAAACATCGGCACCGGCCGCGATTTGATAGAGGCCGGGAATGGGGAAAAACGTATTCGTGCGTTGAAACTCGGTATCCACGCCAATCCGCCCACACCAATCCGCCGCCGCCCGGGCCAAATCGGTGGCGGAATCCACCCAAACGGGGCGGCTTGTCCCCTCAGTCGAGACGGCGGCGCCCCTGCAAGGCGTGCATGATGGTTCCACCATCGGCGTATTCCAATTCACCGCCAATCGGAACCCCGTGGGCAATGCGGGTGATGGTGGCGACCTCGTTCTTGAGCAGACCGGCAACATAATGTGCCGTGGCCTCACCCTCCACGGTGGGATTGGTGGCCAGGACGACTTCCCGAACATTGAGCGCGCGTACCCGGGCGGCAAGTTGATCGAGCGCCAAGTCTTCGGGGCCCACCCCGTCGATGGGCGAAAGTCGCCCGTTAAGCACGAAATACCGGCCATGAAAACCGCCCGCCTGTTCGATGGCAAGAACATCCGAGGGCGATTCCACCACGCACAGCAGCGCATCGTCCCGATTCTCGTCGGCGCACAGGCGGCACCGTCCGGTTTCCGTTAACGTGCGGCAGTCGGCGCAATGGGCGACATTTTCCACAGCGGCGGTCAATGCCTCGGCCAGCCGCAAACCGCCCTCGCGATTGTGCTGCAGAATATCGAGCGCGATGCGCTGGGCACTCTTGGGGCCAATGCCGGGCAATACCTGCAGGGCGGCGATGAGTCGGTCGATCAGGGGACTCAGCATCTAGGGAACCTCTGATTAATCCTGTAGCAGCGACATCCGATTTAATAAAATCAATAGGACTTATATACATAAGTTGACATGCCACTATATCTTGAGGCTCTAGTGGCGGGAAACCACCACATGTTGGGTTTTGTCAACTAATCGATATAATTCCCAAATCAATAGCTTACGAGCATATCAATGCTGCTCTATCGAATTGATCAGAGTTTCCCCTAGAACGGCATTTTGTCGAGCGGAAGCCCGAACCCTCCGGCGAGCTTGGACATCTTGTCGGACCTCGCCGCGTCCACCTTGCGGGCACCGTCATTGAACGCGGCGGCGATGAGATCCTCAAGCACTTCCCCACCCTCGTCGAACACGGCCGGGTCGATGTGCACCCGCTTAACCTCGTGTGCCCCGTTCAACACCACCCGCACCAAGCCGGCGCCGCTTTCTCCGGTGACTTCCAACGACGCAACGTCGGCCTGCAAAGACTCGATCTTTTGCTGCACCTGTTGCGCCTGTTTGAAGAGGTCGCCCAGACCTTTGATACTCATCTGCTCGCTCTGGTGGTTGATGTATCAGTTTGGTTTTTCGGATTCCGCCGAGCCAAGACTCGTACACTGCCCGGTTCGCGCAACTGTCAAACCGATGCGCCGCCCCGCGCTGTTCCGTCCAGACAATACACATATTATTGGGAATAATATCAATGAGTTGACAGAACCCGATATAGGGTAGTTTGCAGCCGCTAAATCCTCAACATATGGTGGTATGTCAACTTATGTATAGTAAGTCCCATATTATTCGATCTGCGTGTAACGGACGATTGTTTATTGAAATATCTGATTAATCCTGTAGCCGAGACATCCAGTTTGAGGAAGGTCTGAACAATTCGACAGAGCAACAGTGAGACATTCGTAACCTATTGATTTCATTGACTCGGATGCGGCGAATACAGGATTAATCAGGGGTTCCTTAATAAAATCAACTTCTTACGAGCGGCCACATGCTGCTCTGTCGAATTGTTCAGGCCTTCCTATTGATTTTAAATGGCGTTTTTCATGTCCAAAAGCCGAACGGACTCCAGTTGACCGTCGAACACATCAAGCAATGATCGCACGGTCGGATCCTCCTCAAGGCGGCGCCTCTCCGCAGCCATCCGTTCCTGGAAAAGCCGGTCGTTTCGCTCCGCCGGAGTTTCGACTTGGGGGTCGCCCAATTCAATAGCGAGTTGTACGGACTCACCCAAAACTTCGGCAAGCGCCCGCTCAATACCAACGGTTTCCGTAGCGGAAAGCAAGGACGCGTGCTTGCGGTCGAGTAGCAGGCGCCAAACGCCGCCAGCGCGTTCGACGAGCAGGGAACGCTCCACGATTGTTCGATCAATACCCTCCAGGTCCATGCGTCCAACCAACTCGTACCACTCCTCGTATCGGCCGCCGACACCATTGTTCGAAGGATTGGCCGCGCTATGCGGCGTGTTGGTTCCATATTTCGGGGAATCGGCCTCAATGTCCGGAGGGCGGGCTTGATGAGTCGGCGGGCCGGACGCGGGGTTCGGTGAATGGGCCGCGCTATGCGGCGTGTTGGCCTCACCTTTCGGAGAGTCGGCCTCAATGTCCAGAAGACGGGCTTGATGAGTCGGCGGGCCGGACGCGGGGTTCGGTGGATTGGCCGCGCTATTCGGCGTATTGGTTCCACCTTTCGGAGAGTCGGCCTCAATGTCCAGAAGGCGGGCTTGATGAGTCGGCGGGCCGGCCTCAAGGCTCGGTGGATTGGCTTTATCGTTCGGGGGGTCAACCTTGATGTTCGGCGGTTTAATCTCAGCGTTGGACGGTTTAATCCCGGCGATCGGCGAATCAATCCAATCATTGGATGGTTCCGGGAGTTTCGGCGCGTCCTGCGCTCGGGGCGGTTTCGCGTTCGTCGGATCGACCTGATCGTTGGACGGTCCCGGGGACTTTTCAGCGCCCTCGTA
The DNA here is from genome assembly GCA_965116165.1 of Pseudomonadales bacterium. GTDB lineage: Bacteria > Pseudomonadota > Gammaproteobacteria > Pseudomonadales > Azotimanducaceae > Azophilus. Next base: position 1,158,510 of record OZ220484.1, read on the forward strand.
ATTTTGGGCACCCGACTTCATTGAGGCGGTTGGGGCACTTTCAGCCTGTGCCTGCGCTGGCTTCGACGGGGGCGTTGTTGTTGACGGCACTGTTGGTGTTGTTGCCGTCGTTGGTGTTGCGCGAGCCTCCGTAGACTTCGGGGCGGACGGAGCGCCCGATCCAGATTCCGCAGCCCCGGGCGGCACGCTGGCGGCGGCGTCCGCATCCGGCGCGAACGCCAACATGCGCAGTAGGGTCATCTCGAAACCGGTCTTGGGGTCGGGGCCGATAAACAGATCCCGGTATCCGATCAACGCGATCTGGTAATAGAGCTGCACGGCTTCCGGGCCCAAGCCACCATCGCTCGTCTCTCCCAGAGCCTGATCCACGGCCATCCCGTGCAGCGCCTCAAGCAGTTCGGCGAGCACCGAGTGGAAATCGGCCGCCTTGTCCGCCAGCGCGGCGCTTAATTCAAGAATCCGACGCGGGTCTCCGCTCGCCAAGGCCGCTATGACGGCACCGGTTTCGTCCCGGCCGGCGACGCCAACCATGGCGGCAACATCCGGCGCGGCGAGCGAACCACCGCCATAGGCAATAGCCTGATCCGTTATGGAAAGGGCGTCGCGCATACTGCCCCGGGCCGACTTGGCGATTATGCGAACCGCATCGGGTTCATAGTCAATCCCCTCTTCGGTGAGCACCTCGCCGACATACCGCGCGATTTCCTCACGACCGATGTTTTTCAACTGAAACTGAAGACACCGCGACAAAACGGTAACCGGAACCTTCTTCGGATCGGTCGTGGCGAGCAGGAATTTCACATGTTCGGGCGGCTCTTCGAGTGTTTTCAGGAAGGCGTTGAAACTCGACGCGGACAGCATGTGCACCTCGTCGATGAGATAGACCTTGAACCGCCCTCGCGATGGCCGGTATTGCGCGTTGTCGAGCAGTTCCCGGGTGTCGTCCACCTTGGTGCGGGAGGCGGCGTCCACCTCAATGAGATCCATGAATCGGTTCTCCTCCACCTCCCGGCAAATCGAGCAAATGCCGCAGGGGGTTGAAGAGACACCCGACTCGCAGTTCAGGCACTTGGCGAGAATGCGGGCGATGGTGGTCTTGCCGACACCGCGGGTACCGGTGAATAGGTAGGCATGGTGCACACGGCCCGAGTCGAGGCCGTTGCGCAGCGCCCGGACCACATGATCCTGGCCCACAAGGGCATCGAAGCCCTTGGGACGCAGCCGTCTCGCCAACACTTGGTAGCTCATTGCATATACCTTCCGGCGGCACTGGCGGCACTGGCGGCACTGGCGGCACACGAAATCAGCATGATCGGAACCACCATTAAAAAAACGCCTTCCATGCTTGCTCCCTGCTTTTAGGGGGACTTCTATACATGACTATGCGGCAAGCACTGTTGCCGCTGCCGTGTGCCTCTCCGCGTCCCGCCCCGATATTCCGGCGACATGAAGCTCCGTCCGCCGGCCAGGGAAGGCGCCAGGACGGCAATGCGTCACAGGGGCGGCGATGCCCGGAAAGTCAAAGTCCGCATCATCCGCCCAGACCACCACCTTCCGCATAGCCATCTATATAATTCCCCCTTTTAAGGAATCTCCGGTCAGCCCTGTAATGGCGGCATTCCTTCCTTAAGGAACCTCTGATTAATCCTGTAGTCGAGGCATCCGGTTTAATAAAATCAATATCTTACGAGTAGCTAGATGCCGCTCTATTGAATTGTTCAGACCTTCCTTAACGGTTTCCCCGGTTTAATTATCCCCATCGAGTTTGTGCAATTCCTTCTGCAACTCGTATTGCGCCGAGGTCACATGCCGCTCGATCCGCCGGAGACGCAACTCCACTTGCGCCAAGCCCGCCCGAACAGTGCGCAGGCTACGCCGGGGCGACAGTCGCGGGCCAAGCTCCGGGGCCGGCGAGGTATGGTCATGGTACCCGTTGTCGCGACGGTGGTCGTCATCATCTTTGCCGGAGGGCGGCCCCATGAGGAAATAGAGAATCCAATAGGCGAGAAATACAACACCCTGCATGAATATGAGCCCGGTAATCGCAATACAGCGAACCACCCAGACTTCCGCTCCTAAGTACCTGGCGATACCGGCGCAGACGCCGCCGATCATGCCGCGCTCGGGGTCTCGGGACAAACGGCGGAAAAAGGGCCTGCGGCGGTGGGTTCCGCTGCCACGATCGGTGTGCCCTGAGTGGGGGTGGCGGTGGCGCCGCGCCCCTGTGTCGCCCGCACTGCCGCGGCGGCTCATGATTCATCCTCGCGCAGCCGGTTGCGCCAATCCGGCGTCTCGACATCAAGAATGGCTTCAAGCGTTTCAAGGCGCCTCTTCATGTGACCCACCTGATTCGCCAACGCCTCCAATTCCAAGCGTTCTTCCTCGGACAACGCACCCTGGGCTCTTTGTTTACTGCGGTAATGCATGAAAATCCAAATAGGCGCGACGACGGCGAGAAAGACGACGGTGGGAACAAAAAACGCAACAATGCCGTCCATGATGTCTCCTAATGCTCCGTCCCATGGATCCGCCACCGAGTCGACGGCGGCCTAGACATAAAAATACCCTTTAAAATAAATAAGTTATGGTTCATCTCAGACAGATAGAACAGTATGCGTATTTGCGCAACAGCTCTTTGGGGAATCTCGCTGCTCTATCGCTTTGTTAAGACCTTCCCTAACTTTCCTGTTGATCGCTACTCATTTTGGCCTTGAGTGTGCGCAGTTCGTCCTCAATGGTATCGCCCTGTTCGAGTTCGGCGATTTCCTCCGCAAGCGTCTTGCGGCCCATATCATGGGCTTCGATCTGACCTTCGACATCGTCCATCTTGCGCTCGTAGAGTTCAAAGCGGCGAATGGCATCATCCGCGTTGTGTTCGCTGAGTTGGCGACGCACGCCGAGCCGTGTCTTGGCGGCTTTGCCGCGTAAAACGATGGCGGTCTGGCGGGTCTTGGCGTCCTTGATCTTGGCTTGCAGGGCGGTCACGTCCGTATTGAGCTTGCGCAGGGTTTCATCAATGGCATCGAGTTCCACGGTGAGCGACTGTGCGGCCTCGCGAGCCCTGTTGCGCTCCGCCAACGCGCCCTTCGCAAGATCGTCGCGGTCCTTGTTCACGGCGACCTCGGCCTTGCGCTCCCATTCCGCCGCTTCCTGGGCAAGCCACTCCTGGCGGCGCAGTAGTTCCTTGCGGTCGGCGATGGCCCGGGCGGAGGTCGATCGTACCTCCACCAAGGCCTCCTCCATCTCCTGAATGATCAGGCGTACCATCTTTTCCGGATCCTCCGCCTTGTCGAGCAGGGCGTTGAGGTTGGAATTGACGATGTCGGTCAGGCGGGAAAAGATTGTCATGATTGCCTCCTTGTATGTACTACAAGGTGTTATTCAGAATTTGTGCCAGATTGTTGGGAATGATATCGATGAGTTGACAGAAGCCGACATGCGGTGGTTTCCAGCCGTTAAATCCTCAACATATAGTGGTGTGTCAACTTATGTATATAAGTCCCTCATATAACGGTCCATATGCGCGTTGAACGGCCAAGGTGACGTGACCATGCGGCAACCCCCGGTCAGCTTTCTCGAATGGACGGGCGAGTTCGCCAATCAGGCTGAGGCAGGCTTAGAGACATGTTGGTTTAAATCGCCAACAGTTGGCAAAATAGCAATATGCGTTACGAACCGGAACGGCTACTCGGGGAATCGCCCGCTTTTCTGGCTGTGCTTGAGGCCGTCTCCCAAATTGCGCCGTTGGAGAAACCGGTATTGATTGTCGGCGAGCGCGGCACCGGCAAGGAGCTGATCGCCGAACGCCTGCACTATCTTTCCAACCGTTGGGAAGGCACCTACCTCAAGATGAATTGCGCGGCGATTGCCGATTCGCTGCTGGAAAGCGAGTTGTTCGGCCACGATGCCGGCGCATTCACCGGCGCGTCGCGCGCGCATCGGGGCCGGTTCGAGCGGGCGCACGGCGGCACCCTCTTTCTCGATGAACTCGCCAATACTTCCGCGCTGGTACAGGAGAAGTTGTTGCGGGTTATCGAGTACGGCGAATTCGAGCGCGTTGGCGGCAAGAAAACCCTGCATTGCGATGTCCGCCTAGTGGCGGCCACCAACGAAGACCTGCCTCGCCTGGCCCGCACGGGCAAGTTTCGCCACGACCTACTCGACCGGCTGGCGTTCGATGTGATCACGCTGCCACCTCTGCGGGAGCGCCCCGGCGACATTCTGGTTCTAGCCGGACACTTCGCCATCAACATGTCCGCGGAACTCGGTCGCGATATGTTCGCCGGTTTTGCGCCGGCAGCCCGTGATGCGCTGTGCGAGTACGCCTGGCCGGGCAATGTTCGGGAATTGAAAAACGTGGTGGAACGGTGCGTCTATCGAGCCGACGCCGACGAGTTCATTCGGGAGATCGTATTCGACCCCTTCGACTCCCCATACCGCCCGCTACCGAATGGATGCCGCGCCATCGAAGACGCGGCGACTCGGGCCGCGGCGAATCGGCGTGGTGGGACCGACGCAGTTAGGACATGCGTGGACGATTCCACCGGCCCGATGACCGTTCGGGAATTTGAGAAAATGCATGTCGGTACAGTTGGGACACGCGTGGACGATTCCACCGGCTCCCGCGGTGACGGGGTTCCGCCACTGCTCGATCAAAGAGTCTTGTCGCAGGATTTTCCGATCAACATCAAGCAGGAAGTGCGCGATTATGAGACGGCCACAATCAATCGGGCACTCGCCGCGGCAAGGTACAATCAACGCAAGGCCGCACAGCTTCTAGGCCTCACCTACGATCAGTTGCGTGGCTATTTGAAGAAATACATGATTCTCAAACAGGACTAAAACCGCTGGCGCTGTGTCTATTGTTCTTAATCCCCGCGCTCTTATCCCCAATCCCCACGGAACCCGGTATACTGCGCCTCCCTCGGAGAGGTGGCCGAGCGGCTGAAGGCGCTCCCCTGCTAAGGGAGTATGGGGTGAAACCCATCGAGGGTTCGAATCCCTCCCTCTCCGCCAGATTTATGCTTGTGGCAGCGGTGTCCGACAGCTACAGCAACTTGACCAAGCCAACGATCAGGGCGACGATCATGCCTCCTTGGGCAATCAGTGCGCCGAACATCCATTTCAGCAGATCGGACTTGATCCCCGCGATGCTGGCCCTCGTCTCCTGGCGAAGGGCATCCATACCGGCATTGACCTTTGCGATCTCGGCCCTTGTTTCCTGGCGAAGCGCATCCATGCCGGCCTTGATCTCCGCGATGCTGGCCCTCGTCTCCTGGCGAAGCGACTCCACGCCGGCATTGACCTCCGCGATGTCGGCCCTCGTCTCCTGGCGAAGCGACTCCACGCCGGCATTGACCTCCGCGATGCTGGCCCTCGTCTCCTGGCGAAGCGACTCCACATCGGCCTCGACCCTCGCGATGTCGGCCCTCGTCTCCTGGCGAAGCGACTCCACGCCGGCATTGACCTCCGCGATGCTGGCCCTCGTCTCCTGGCGAAGCGACTCCACATCGGCCTCGACCCTCGCGATGTCGGCCCTCGTCTCCTGGCGAAGCGACTCCACGCCGGCATTGACCTCCGCGATGCTGGCCCTCGTCTCCTGGCGAAGCGACTCCACGCCGGCATTGACCTCCGCGATGTCGGCCCTCGTCTCCTGGCGAAGCGACTCCACGCCGGCATTGACCTCCGTGATATCGGCCCTCGTTTCTTGGCGGAGGGCAGCATCACCAGCATTGATCTCCGCGATGTCGGTCTTGGTCGCAAGATTGGCATTAAGCAGGGCAACATGCTCTTCGGCCAGCGCCTCCGCTTGCCGCAAACTGAAGCCGCTCTCCGTCAGGCGCTTGACGAAGCGGTGGGTGTCAAAAGCGATGGCCTCGGTCATGGCTCGATTATAGAGTGCCGCCGACGCGGAGCAAGGGTCGCCGGGATACCACAGAGCGCAATCAAGGTCATGGCGTCTGGGGTCGGCGAGCAGTTCAGCAGCGAGTGGATGTTTCGTCGTAATGCGTGTACCCCCGGTGGATCATGATCGAAGGGTGTAAATTGGCAGGTACTTCCTGCTTCTGCTATTCTCAATTCCTACTCGGATCGTTTGTTTGGAAATATGCATGAAATTGCTAAAAACACTATTTGCGGCCTTGGCTGTATTGCTCGCAGCCCCGTCGATTGGGTCGGAAGCCGGGTCGCATTGCCCTGAGGAATTGGACTACTACGAATCCCCATACGATTACAATGGGAAAGAAGCCTACCAATTCGGTCTACTCATTCAGAAACGAATTGAGGAACGCGATCTGGCTGGGCTCTTCGATCTCGTTGACGGCGAGCTTGTATACGGTCCACGACAGCGCTTCGTAGCGGGCCGCAAGTTCGAGGACATATTTACGGAAGAGTGGCGCAGTAACATGCTCTCGGATGAGCCGCCTTGCGACCCCACAGGGTGGCGTGGTTTCTTAGTCGGTAAGAGAGGCTCTATCCGGTTCAAGCAAAGCGGGCCCGACACCTACACGATTACTCATATCTTCGGGGCGGCACGGGAGGAGCCCTATCCGCCTGCCGGGACCGACCGAGCTTGGCGCATTGAGGGTCAGCTTATCGAACCCACCTGCTTTATACGACAATGGATCTCATGGGATAATTACAAGGCGGCGTTCAGAAACACGTCCACGACTACCGTCTTTGACGATTACCGATCAGCGTTTGACGACTTTCTCGATAATCCCGGCCGACACTTCGGCCCTGATTACTTCAAGGAAAAATCGCCTCTGGTGACATTTCCACCCGCCTGCGGCCACCTCGGTGCGGACGCTAAGAACTCGGAGAAACGAGTTGTCGCGCCTCTGATCCTCAATGAAGGCTATTTATCACGCAAATCCTGTTCTTGGCGAAAGCCCGACAAGGAATGGCAGTGCTCTGAGGATTGGTACAAGCCGCTCGCACCGATATCGGTGGCCGCCTGCGCAAGTCTGGCACCGCACCTGGCGGGGCACTGCGAGGGCGCTTATTTGGTCGACAGCGGCGATTCGATGCTTCCCTCCGACTACTACAGTGGAAGCATGACCGCAAGCTTCGCACGGAGAGTTAGCCACAGTATATTCGGCCTGTTCATGCTCGAAGACGGGCGGCGGGTCATGGTGCCATTGGTCAACTTCGACAGCAGGAATGAAGCAATGAACTTCGTCGACGACTTGAATGCCGGAAGTTGATCCGGGGCCGCGTGTCGGGCGTGCCGACCGCTTGCCCTTGCCGAGGATCCATACTGAGTCTTTTACTCAGGCCGCCTACCAAACCCGACAGAGAATTCGTCTTTTCGGGCACGGGCATTGATGATGTAAAGGATTGCGGGCGACAACTTCTTCCAATCTGCCGAGGTTAGCTGCCAAGTCAACCATGCCCCCATCGCGGTCCAGCCCAATGGCCCGGTGACAAAGGAAAGGACGGATGAGAGACCGGTATAAACGCCAAAAGACAGTGTAATCCCGACACTGCCGGCCAGAAAGCTGAGTGCCGTCGCGGACGATGTGTACAAACTGAACCCCGCCGTGCTCGCAAGAGTCAGGCCGGTAATTCCCAAGCGCGGACCCTTGGTCTTTGAAGCAAGACCAGGCGGGGCACCCTTGTCGACAACATCGCCCGGCTCAATTATTCCATTAAAAAATGTATCCCTCTGCTCGGGCTTCATTTTTTCAAGCGCCCTGACGATGATGTCTTGGCAGATGTATTTTTCGTTGGTCGCCAGATCTACATCTTCGTCGTAAACCTTCAGTTCTTTGGCCATTCCTTCAATCAATTGATTCCAGGTTGGAACAGGATAGTTCTCATGGTTGGCAATCGCCGCAGCAGGAATCTTCTTAATGTCGTTAGGCAAATTCTTGACGTCCTCAAGCAAGCCATTCGTATCTTTAGACGGTTTCTTGAAAATGTCGAACACGTTCCTCACGCCAGTCCGAATGGCGGCACGAAACTTTGAGTGGTATCGCCAACGAATAACCTCGCAGATGTGGTCCGCGGTGTGGCGAATGGTAATCCCTTCTGAACTGTGGATGTTTTGTGTGTCGCTTTTCGTGTCGCTCTCGATTTCCAGCAATACAGCCAAGTTGACGCGATCCTCGTGCTCCAAATCGTCGATCAATGTGGATAGGGGTATTTCGTTTGTCTTCATCATTTCCTGCTCAAGATTTGTTCGGCAGTGGATTGGAGCTTCGGTTTGCGCCGCAGGGCATCGAAAACATCGTCCGAACCGGATTCATCGGGGGTGTCAGCCGCCTGTTGTAGAGGCTCCGGGGTAGTATCGCCGTGCGGGTCGCTTGTCTGGGTTGACGAGACCGAATCGCCGACATCTTCAGATTCCGCTCGCCCCGAAGAGGGTTTTTTCCGGCTGATGATCTTTTCAGCTTCGGTTTCAAGGGGGCGATTTATTTTACTGATCCTATCAAGTTTTTCATCGTTTTTATTTGGGTCGTTAGATGCGGGAGCCTTCGGGTCCGGATCCACTCCAAGGGCCTTGCCACCCTCGCCCTCCTCCGGTGAAGTTTTCCCCTTCCAACGCTTTGATGTTTCCCCACCCGGTTTCTTTGCGCCCGGCTTCGTTGATGACTGATTCGCCTCTTTTCGTGTCCGGGAACGACTCCTTAACTCAGGAACGAACGCGATCAACAAACCGCCCACAATAACCAGATTCTTCAACAAGAAGGCCCATGCGATCGGATGCTCCGCTGCGACATCATCCGGCAAGGCTTCCACATAGCTCAAATATTCGCCATTAACGTAGATGACGAACAGGATGATGACCAAAATGCCGAGGTACCAGCGCCATCTTCGCCGCAAAAATTTCCAAGCCTTTATGCACCAACTGACGGCAACCCGCTTCGATTTCGACGACAAGAAAAAAGCCATGGCAGCGACTGATGCCAAAAGGGTGACGATCACCATCAACACAGCCGACGGCCTACTGAATGCCAAAGAAGACAAGCAATGCGACCAGGGAGCCTTTCTTCAGTTTTTCGATCAATTTGCTTTCCTCCTCGGCGACGATGGCCTCCAACTCCTCCTGGGTGAACTCAGCCGAAGATCGACCCTTTAGCGCCAACCGTTTTTTTGTTTGCTCAATCGCTCTTTCGCGAATCTGGTCTCGCCCTTGAGCAATCAGGCGTTCCTTGGTAGCAAGCGCTTTGTCTTTCAATGTTGCAAGCATGGCCAGTCCTCTCTACTCCCGATTCACGACCGCAGCCAGTCATTTTACCATGCCCGCCGACCGGTCTTTAACAACGACGGCACCGCACCAGCAACCCCCCGACAAGGAAGCTCTGAACAAGTCGATATTCGCAAAGTCTGTGTCGTTGACATCGCCCCGCGCCCTCGGCAAGTTCCATTCATCAAATGCCCCACAACCATAATACACCATACTTTCGGCCTCAGACTGTCCAACAAACCAAGACCACCCCAGTCGTTAAGTGCCAAATGTATGGGAGCCTCTGATTAAGGAAATTATATCGATGGGTTGACAGAGCCCGACTTGTAGTAGTTTGCTGCTACTAATGACTCAACATACAGTAACATGTCAACCTATTTATATAAGTCCCCTGATTAATCCTGTAACCGAGGCATCCAATCTAATCAAATCAATAGCTTACGAGTATATAAATGCCACTCTATCAAATTGTTCAGGCCTTCCTATGCATATGACGTAAAGTAGCCATCCCAGCCCCACCAATTTCCAGTTCAGGAGCAAGTGGTTCCAGCCCGTCCGGATGGTATAACGCCTCCCAACAACCCGCATTTCTCGTGACCGACACCCTCACTCCCGAACAACGCAGCAAGCTCATGTCCCGCATCCGCAGCCGGGACACCGTGCCGGAGATGATGGTACGGCGGCTGGTGCACGGCATGGGTTACCGCTATCGACTGCATCGGCGCGACCTGCCCGGTACGCCGGATTTGGTGTTCGGCCCGCGCCGCAAAGTTATCTTCGTACACGGTTGTTTCTGGCACTTGCACGAGGGCTGCCCGCTGGCGCGCAGGCCGAAATCGCGACGCGAGTTCTGGGGGCCGAAGTTGGAGGGCAACCGCCTGCGGGACCAACGCAACCTAAGCGAACTCGAACGCCTCGGCTGGGATGTTCTGGTTATTTGGGAGTGTGAAGTGAAGAAGGAGACGTCGCTACCGCAAATAATCCAAGCATTTCTGGAAGCCGATAAAAGTGACGGCGACAATGGGCCTCAGGTCGTCGATTCGCAACCTAAGGCCAACCGAACATGCAAGCCATCCTGACCATCGGCGGTTCGGACAGCAGCGCCGGGGCGGGAATTCAAGCCGACATCAAAACCATCGCGGCCAACGGCGCCTACGGGCTCACCGTCGTGACCGCAGTCACTGCGCAGAATGCCCGCGCAATCACGGCGTCAACGCCCATGCCGTCGCACTTGATCACCGCCCAATGTGCCGCCGCATTCGAGGCATTCGACATTGCCGCGGTGAAAAGCGGTATGCTGGTTGATCGTGAACGCATAGGCGCCATCGCCAAAGCTTTGCGGCGTTGGGGCGCACCACATTACATCCTCGACCCGGTGATGAACGCCAGTTCCGGCTATCCATTGCTCAAACCGGATGCCGTGGCCACCCTACTCGACGAACTGGCACCGATGGCGGAACTGATAACACCCAATGTGCCCGAAACCGAGCGGATCACAGGCCGGCCCATACGCACACTGGAGGACGCCCGCAAAGCTGCGCGGCTATTGGTCGAGCGCGGCTGTAAAGCTGTGCTGGTAAAGGGTGGCCACCTCGTCGAGGCACCGGCAACCGACCTGCTCGTGACCGCAGGCACGGAGCGGCTATTCCCGGGCCAACCCGTACCGACGGCCGGCGCAAGCGGCACCGGCTGTGCCTATTCGGCGGCAATCGCCACTCATCTGGGTAGAGGCGAGCCATTGCTTGATGCCATAGGCAAGGCAAAGCACTACGTTACCGAAGCAATCCGACTCGGACCGGCAATCGGCGAGGGCGCCGGCCCGATGGACCATTTCCACGCCACGCGGGTTGAATAGGGTCGGAGCACCACAGACCGACCCGCTGTTCGGCATGGCGCGTATTCCTCGGCTTCTGTCAATCCATCGATATAATTCCCACTCTTTTAGGATCGAATACCCAACGAAATTGACCATTCAGGGATTCGTCTCCGAAACACTTGGAGCACCGTTTGAAGACAATCCCCCGCCTCCACATCATCACGGATGAAACCGTTCAAACAGGCTTCAGCCACGCCGAACTCGCCCGGTTTGCCGTGGCGGGCGGCGCGGATTGCGTGCAGTTCCGCGAGAAGCGCCCGCGCACCACGTTGGAATTGGTTGATTCCGCAGGCCCATTGGTCGAGGTCTGCGTCGAGGCCGGGGCGCTGCCGGTCATCAATGACCGCGCCGACATTGCGTTCGGTCTCGGTGGACTGGCCGTGCACCTCGGTCGTCAGGATCTCGATGTGGCCACCGCCCGAAGACTATTGGGAGACGCGGCGATCATCGGCGGCACAGCAAACTCCTACAAGGAAGCGGCGGCGGTCTGGCAAACCGATATCGATTATCTGGGCGTTGGCCCCGTCTACGGCACAATCTCGAAGGCCAACCCCGCTCCGCGAATGGGGCTTGCGACCCTCGCCCAGATCGCGGCGGATTGCCCCAAACCCGTGATCGCTATCGGCGGCGTGACAGCGGATCACATCGGCGACATCCTGCGGGCCGGCGCACATGGCGTGGCGGTGCTTTCCCATGTGGTAGGCGCGTCCCGACCGGAGGAAGCCACACGCGCCTGTGCGAATGCGCTGCGCTCCGCGGTTCCCGCCGCGGCCGGCAATCGTCTCCATGCAGTCTGACAAGTGGACGGTGGGCTGCCTGTACCCCAGCGGCGACAAGGGACAATCGCTTCTATGAAACCTGACAAGCCGTCGGCGCGAACCTGAACCTTCCCCATCTGGCCGATAATCGCTTCTATGAAATCTGGCAAGCCTCCCCGACTCTATGTCATCGCGGACCTCGACTTCGCCGGCGGAGTCCAGGCGCTGGGCCGATACGTGTTGACCCTGGCGGAAGTGGCCCGTCGTTTCGATTCACAGCTCGCGATACAGGTGCGGGCCAAGAATGCGGCGGCCACGGATCTGGAGGGCATCGCCCGTTCGGCTCGGCTTTCCGTGGGACAGGAAGCCCTGCTCATACTGAATGGGCCGGAACAATTGGCGATCGATCTTGGCTATGACGGCGTGCATTGGCCGGAATCCGCGATCCCCGAGAAACCACCCGTTGCCGGCACATCGCCAGCGTTCAGAAGCGCGGCCGTCCATTCTTTGGGGGCGGTTCGCCGGGCAGAGCGCGGCCGGGCGACAGCATTGGTTTACGGCCCCGTGTTTCGCCCGACCTGGAAAACCGCTGTCGCCACCGGACTGAACGGACTTGCCAATATCGCCAGGACAACCCAGCTCCCCGTATACGCATTGGGCGGCATTAACCCCGCCCGAATTGCGGATTGCCTCGCTGTCGGCGCCCACGGTATCGCCGTACTTTCAGGCCTCGCCGAAGCCAAGGACGTTATCGCCACGTGCCGCGAATATCTGGCCCAGACCAATCGGGATAGCAAACCCCCGCCAAACCAGCCTATACTCCCATCGTAGTCCGACCTATTCGTGACTAAACGTGGCGAGGTCGGCAAGAGTGGTGAAATCGCTGGGTGCGCGGGGTAAGAGCGCGCACGGGTATGCTTGACAGCACGTTGAGCACGCGGCGGGAGCACGGCCAGTGATTTCGCTGCTATTGGCGACCACCGTGGTTTATTCATGAGCAGGTTGGGCTAGATGTCGGGGTGCCGGTCGGCTGAGACGCATTGCGAACCCGTAGAACCTGATCCGGCTAATCCCGGCGTAGGGAACAACCCCCGACCACAAAACGCCACTTGGCGCACAGGGCAATAACAACCGGGGGCAACATGTCCGAACAACCCATCCTTTCCGAAGCGGCCGGGCTCGACGCGGAAATGCTATCGCCGTTGCCCGGGTCAAAAAAGATTTACGTGTCCAACGAGGGCAAGGTGCGAGTGGCGATGCGCGAAATCGCGCTCTCGCCCACCTCGGCACAACCAGCCGACGGTCGGGGGGCACCGCAATTGACGCCCAATCCACACCTGCGCGTCTACGATACCTCCGGCCCATACACCGACCCGGCCACCGCGGTCGATGTGCGCACCGGTATTCCACGGATTCGCGAGGGCTGGATTCTGGCGCGGGGCGACACCGAGCCACTGCCGGGCTTCAGTTCCTCCTACACCCGATCAAGAAATTCCGACGAACGGTTCTCGAGCCTGCGTTTTGCGCACCTGAGAACGCCCCGCCGTGCCCGACCGGGCAAGAACGTCACACAAATGCACTACGCCCGCGCCGGCATCGTCACGCCGGAAATGGAGTACATCGCGGTGCGCGAAAACCTGGCCCGCGCCAACCCCAACTACAACTCGCACCAACATCCCGGCGAGGACTTCGGCGCGCGCATCCCGCACGAGATCACACCGGAATTCGTCCGCCGGGAGGTCGCGGAGGGTCGTGCCATCATCCCGAGCAACATCAACCACCCCGAATCGGAACCCATGATTATCGGTCGCAATTTCCTCGTGAAGGTGAACGCGAACATCGGCAATTCGGCGGTGACCTCCAGCATCGAGGAAGAGGTCGAAAAGATGGTGTGGGCCACGCGTTGGGGCTCCGACACGGTGATGGACCTTTCCACCGGCAAAAACATTCACGAAACCCGCGAGTGGATTGTACGCAATTCGCCGGTACCCATCGGCACGGTTCCCATCTACCAGGCCCTGGAAAAAGTCGGCGGCATCGCGGAGGAACTCACCTGGGAACTTTATCGCGACACGCTCATCGAGCAGGCGGAACAGGGCGTTGACTACTTCACCATCCACGCCGGCGTACTGCTGCGCTATGTGCCGCTCACCGCGCGCCGCACCACGGGCATCGTCAGCCGCGGCGGCTCCATCATGGCCAAGTGGTGCCTCGCCCATCACCGGGAAAGTTTCCTCTACGAGCATTTCGGGGAAATCTGCGAAATCATGAAAGCCTATGATGTTGCCTTCTCGCTTGGCGATGGCCTGCGGCCCGGCTCCATAGCCGATGCCAACGACGCCGCGCAATTCGCGGAACTCGAAACCCTCGGCGAACTGACCCAAATCGCCTGGCAACAGGATGTGCAAACCATGATCGAGGGCCCCGGTCATGTGCCGATGCAGCTCATCAAGGAAAACATGGAAAAGCAACTCGAATGCTGCGACGAGGCGCCCTTCTATACGCTCGGCCCGCTCACCACCGACATCGCACCGGGTTACGACCACATCACCTCCGCCATCGGCGCGGCGATGATCGGCTGGTACGGCTGCGCCATGCTTTGCTACGTCACGCCCAAGGAGCACTTGGGATTGCCCGACAAGGAGGATGTGCGCGAGGGCATCATCGCCTACAAGGTGGCCGCCCACGCCGCGGATCTCGCCAAGGGCCACCCCGGTGCACAGATTCGCGACAATGCGCTTTCCAAGGCACGTTTCGAGTTCCGCTGGGAAGATCAGTTCAATCTCGGCCTCGATCCGGACCGCGCACGGGAATTTCACGATGAAACACTACCGAAGGATTCCGCAAAGGTGGCGCATTTCTGCTCGATGTGCGGCCCGAAATTCTGCTCCATGAAGATCAGCCAAGAAGTGCGCGACGCCGCTGGAGTCACCGACGACACCGTACGCATGATTGATATCGAGGAGGAAATGCAACGCAAGGCACGCGAGTTTCGGGAGCGAGGCAGCGAAATCTACAGCTAGTTGGTTAAGGAAGGTCTGAACAAGTCGATAGAGAAGCATTTAGACACTCGTAATATATTGATTTTATTAAATTTTATTTCCCGATTACAGGATTAATCAGAGGTTCCTTAATACATCATGCGTGTTGAGATAGCCGGCGCGGGGTTGATGGGGCGGTTGATCGGCTGGCGCCTGTCGCAAGCCGGGGCGAATGTGACGCTGCATGAGCGCGCCTCGCGCGCGGTGCCGCGGAGTGCCGCCTATGCCGCGGCGGCGATGTTGGCGCCGTTCAGCGAATATCCGGACGCCGACCCGGAAATCTTCGCAATGGGCAGGAAAAGCCTCGAACTTTGGCCACCGTTGCTCGATGCGTTGCAAGTCCCCTACGGAATAGCCGGCTCGCTGCTGGTCGCCCACGGTCCGGATGGGCCGTTGCTCGATAAATTCCATCGATCCCTGGGCATACAACGGGCAACCGGGGCGACCCGCTGGGTGGATAGGGAAGCCATCGCGACCCTGGAACCCGCATTGGCCGGTCGCTTTCAACGCGGACTGTACCTGCCCGGCGAGGGGTGGCTCGACAACCGCGCCCTGCTTGAAGCGCTTGCCGGCGAGTGCGGCGCCATTCACTTTGAGAGTGCGGTCGAACCCGGCGATTTGCGAGCGGATCTGGTAATCGATTGCCGTGGTTTCGGCGCCGGCCTGCCGGGTCTGCGCGGTGTGCGGGGCGAGACGATTCGCGTGCGCGCACCCGAGGTTGAGCTTTCCCGGCCCGTGCGTCTCATGCATCCGCGCTACCAACTCTACGCGGCCCCCCGCCCCGGCGGCGAATACGTTATCGGCGCCACCCAAATCGAAAGCGACTCGCAAAAGGGTGTCACCGTGCGCAGTGCCTTGGAATTGCTTTCCGCCGCCTTCGCGTTGCACCCCGGGTTCGCGGAGGCGGAAATTCTGGAGCTTTGCACCGGATTACGCCCGGCCTACGCCGACAATCGGCCCCGCGTTGCATGGGACGGCGATGTGCTCCGCGTCAACGGGTTGTATCGGCATGGTTTTCTCATCGCCCCGGCGCTGTTGGAACGGGTCATCGCCAAAGTCGCCGCTCGACATCCGCGCCCAAATAGGCACACCCCCGCGCGCGACTTTCCCCACCCCTCGCTCCCCGTTCGGCGCGGCGCGGAACTTTTGCCGCGGGCTGCTAACCGGAACCACCCATGATCGTTAATTGCAACGGCAACCGAATAAGCATCGAGGCTCGCCAGCTCGCCGAGGCCTTGGTACTGCTCGGATTCGAAAACCGTCCTGTGGTGGTCGCCGTCAACGAGACCTTTGTGCCGAAGGATGAGTGGCCAACATTTCAGATCAATACCGACGACCGGCTTGACGTTCTATCAGCGATTGAGGGCGGCTGAAATCGAGCATAGCTAATGGAGATGTTGCTCTACGGTGAAACCATATCGAGCCGTCTGCTGCTCGGAACGGCAAGATATCCCTCCCTCGCCGTTATGGCCGAAGCCGTGGCCGCCTCCGGCGCAAACGTGCTGACACTGGGTCTGCGCCGCCAATCGCCAGAAAAACTCGGCGGCGATTCGGTTTGGGACCACATCGCAAGCCTCGGCTGCCGACTCCTACCCAACACCGCGGGTTGTCACAGGGCGCGCGAAGCCGTCACCCTCGCCCACATGAGCCGCGAGATATTCGATACCCATTGGATCAAGTTGGAGGTAACGGGCGACGACTACAATCTACAGCCCGACCCCTATGAGTTGATCGACGCTGCCCAGCAACTCGTCAGGGCGAATTTCAAAGTATTCGCCTATACAACGGACGATCTCGTGGTCTGTACGCGCCTGCGCGACCTCGGCTGCGAGGTCATCATGCCCTGGGGAGCGCCAATTGGCACCGGCAAGGGGCTCACCAACCCCTACGCACTCGAAACGCTGCGGGCGCGGTTGCCGGATTCGGTGCTTATCGTCGATGCGGGCCTGGGCCTGCCCTCGCACGCCGCCCGGGTTCTCGAAATGGGCTTCGACGGAGTTTTGCTCAACACCGCCGTCGCCCGCGCCGATGACCCCGTGCGCATGGCCGCGGCTTTCGGCAAATCCGTCGCCGCCGGTAGGCTGGCCTTCGAAGCGGGGGTCATGGCCGAGAGCGAGACAGCGCACCCCTCGACACCCGTGGTCGGAACACCATTCTGGCAATCGGAGTCGGGTTAGTGGGCCACCCAACTTAGCCGTATCGAATGGGACTTATATACGTAAGTTGACACGCCACTATTATGTTGAGGATTTAGCGGCTGGAAACTACCACATGTCGGGTTCTGTCAACCCATCGATATAATTCTCTATCGAATCTCTTGGGGAACCTCTGATTAATTCTGTAGTCGTGGCATCAGAGTTAATAAAATCAATAGTTTACGAGTAGCGCTATGCCCGTACCCGGAAAAATCGCCTTCGACGTCAAACTCGCGTTTGGCGTCGGCCAATTTGCCGAGGGGTTGAAGAATATCGCCCTCGCATCCTTCCTACTATTTTTCTACAACCAGGTGCTGGGTGTTCCGGGCTCGCTGGCCGGGCTCGCCGTCGGCATCGCGCTGATGATCGATGCTCTTACCGATCCGATTGCGGGTTCCGTATCCGACCATTGGCGATCCCCGCACGGGCGCCGCCACCCCTTCATGTTCGCCTCGATCATGCCCCTCATGGCCGCGTTTTTTCTGTTGTTCAATCCCCTGGTCAGCAGCGAGTTGGGCCTATTCGTTTGGATGGTCGTGTTCTCCATCGCCACCCGGCTGGCGATGTCGCTCTATCACGTACCACACATCGCCCTCGGCGCCGAGATGACGGAAGATTTCGACGACCGCTCGAAATTGGTCGGTTATCGCATGTTCTTCAGCAACCTGGGCGGGCTGGCCACCTTCGCCCTGGCTTTCCTGCTCTTTTTCATTCCAACACCGGAGTTCGAGAATGGACAACTGAACCGGGAGGCCTACACGCCATTCGCGTTGCTGCTGTCCATGCTCATGGGCGCCACCATTTTCTGGAGCGCCTGGGGAACCCGATCTGTCATTCCATTCCTACCCGCGCCGCCGAACGAACCAAGACCAAGCCTGGGCCGGACGCTCTGGCGTGTCGTCCAAGATATCCGCGCCGCCGCGCAGAGCCGTTCGTTCCGCTGGTTGTTCCTGGGCGTACTCGTTGTCTTTGCCGCGGTAGGCGTTAACCTCGGTCTCGATCTGTACATCTTTACCTACTTTTGGGAATTCGACCGCGGCACGATGCTGCTGGTCATTCTTGCCTACCCGACCGGTGCGATGCTGGGAACCTTTGTCGCCCCCGCCTTCCTTAGCCGATACGGCAAGAAAATGGGTCTGATCTTCGGCTCCCTGTCGTTTCCGCTGTTCCAATCCACGCCGATTATCGCCCGCCTCATGGATTGGTTTCCCGAAAACGGCGACCCTTCCCTCGCCGTTCTACTAACGGTCCTGCGTCTCGTGCAGGGCGCCTGCACCGCCCAGGCGTTAGTCGCCTACAGTTCGATTGTGGCGGACGTCGTCGATGAACACGAGCTTGAGACCGGGCGACGTCGGGAAGGCACCTTCTTCGCCGCCGTTGCGTTTTCCGCCAAGGCCACCTCCGGGCTGGGTGGCGTTGTCGCCGGCATTGCCCTCGACCTCATCGCCTGGCCCCGCGGTGCCCAAATCCAAACGGCCGCGGATATTCCGCCGGAAACAATCGTCAATCTCGGCCTGGTCTACGGCCCCATCATTGCCGCATTCGGCCTCATCGCCGTGTGGTGCTACAGCCACTATCGGCTGACACAGGCACGGCATGCGGAGATACTCAGGCAACTGGCCAGGAGACGAACCCCGCCGGTGACCACCTGATTGTCGCATTGCAAAGGCTCCCCCCAAGCCTTTACATTTGTTCGGCGGAACGCGCCACAAACGCCGAGTCGGTGGGTCGCAGTGCCTGATGACACTCCAGAAATTACGGACACGAAGCCCTCCCCCGCGTTTGTGAACCGGGCTGGTTCAGGGGCCTCTAGCCTCTGGTTGGCGCTCGGCCTACTGATCTGCGCAATCAACGCCCAAGCCGAGCCGGTCAGGGCTTCCTATTCGCGCGTACAACTCGTTGCCGAACACGCGACCCTGCCGGCAAACGGCGGTGAGGTAACCATCGGCCTACACATTGAGCCGGACCCGGGCTGGCATGTCTATTGGCTTAATCCGGGAGACGCCGGCCTTCCGGCAACCATGCGGTGGGATTTGCCCGTCGGATTCTCCGCTTCCGAATTCCAGTTTCCCGCACCGCATGTCATTCCATTCGGCGAACTCATCACATACGGGTTCGATGCGCCGGTTCTCCTGCTCGGTGAACTGACGGTGCCTTCCGGCTTGGCGGCGGGCGAATCGGTAGCTTTGTCGGGCAGGGCGCGTTGGGTGGTCTGCGACGATGAACTCTGCGTCCCGGAAAGGTCGTCCCTATCATTGACGCTGCCGGTTGGCAAGCGGGTCACCGACCCCAATCAGGCCGACCGATTTGCCGCCGCACGAGCGAAATTGCCGGAATCGGTCGATTGGTCCGCGCATTTTGAACTCTTGGAGGATTCGACGCGCCCGGCCGGAGAAACACCCCAATCCGCATTTGGGGTGGCGCGGCGAACACAAGCACAACGAGTGCTCGTGACGGTGGCAACACCCCAACCCGCCAAAGATCTGCACCATCCCTACTTGTTTGTGGCGACGCGCCACCTCGTCGAATACGGGCGGCAGACGGCAACCGCCACCAAAAACAACTTGGTATTCGCCATGGATGCCGGGAATCGGGCAGCGCAAGCAACCGATTTCAAGGCGGTGCTGACTTATGCGGACGGTGCGGGTACCACGCAAGCCGCTCAACTCCATGTAGAAAGCCTAAACGGCAGCAATGCGCATGCAAAATCGGACACCGCGACCCTCCCCCGGGAGACGCCGCCAACGCATAGCACACAAGCGGCATCCATCCCGCCAACGCCATCTGCGAACACAATGCAAACACCACCGCCATGGAACGCGCAAGCGGCATCCACACCATTGTCGGCGCACACCGGCATGTCGCTTGCCATGGCATCGCTCTTTGCCTTTATCGGCGGCATCCTGCTAAACCTGATGCCCTGCGTGTTTCCCGTGCTGAGCATCAAGGCGCTGAGCCTAGTTTCCACAGCGCATGCAAACCAACGCCTTGCCAGACTGAGCGGCCTGCTCTACACCATCGGTATTCTGATCGCCTTCGCGCTAATCGGCGTTGTTTTGATGAGCTTGAGGGGTGCCGGGCAGGCGGCGGGTTGGGGATTTCAGTTGCAGTCGCCAATCGTGAACCTCGGGCTCGCATTGTTGATGTTGGCGATTGCCCTGAATTTGCTTGGCGTCTACGAATTTGGCGCACGCGCAGCCGGCATCGGGCAGTCTCTCGGCCAGGGCGATGAGCGTAAATCGGCCTTTTTTACCGGGCTTTTGGCGGTCGTGGTGGCAACGCCCTGCACCGCCCCTTTCATGGCGGGCGCGCTGGGTTATGCCCTGGTGCAGCCCGCCTTTGTCGCGCTCGGCATCTTCATGGCACTGGGTTTGGGACTCGCTTTCCCCTATTTGCTGGTCAGCTTTGTTCCCGCATTCGGGCGCATGTTGCCTAGGCCCGGTGCCTGGATGGCCCGGTTTCGGAGTACGCTCGCGTTTCCGATGTTCGCAACCAGCCTTTGGCTGCTGTGGATCATGGGCAAGCAACTGGGCGTCGATTCGATGGCGATGGGCCTGCTCGCCGCGCTCCTGTTCGCTTTGGCGCTGTGGGCCTACGGGCAGATCCACGGCAGCCAACGGCGCTGGGCTTGGGGAGGCCTCGCCGTCGGGGCGCTGATCGCCACACTCACCGCCGGTGCTGCGATTGAGCGCTACAAGGCCGAGCCCGCCAAGCCGGCGAATGGCCCGGTCGGAATGTTGGGCCAGCTCGAACTGGAACGCTTTACTCCCGAACGACTAGCGGATTATGTGGACACCGGGCAGCCGACCTTCGCCTACTTCACGGCGGACTGGTGCGTCAATTGCAAGCTCAACGAGCGGGTGGCACTGGCATCCGACGCGGTCGGGCGGGCATTTCGAGAACGTGGCATCAAGGTCTTGGTGGGTGATTGGACCAATGAAGACCCGACAATTTCCGAATGGCTCGGCCGTTATGGCCGCGCCGGAGTGCCGCTTTATCTCTATTTCCCGGCGGGATCGACACTCGGCGATGCCAGGGTGCTGCCGCAAGTGCTCATTCCCGAAATGGTCGTTGACGCTATCAAACAAGCCGACCACGGCACCGACGATTGGAACGCCCCTGATTAATCCCATAGTCGCGGTATCCAAGTTCCTGTAGTCACGACACACTATTTAAGGAACCTCTGACCAATCCTGTAGTCGGGGCATCCAGTTTAATAAAATCAAAAGCTTACGATTAGCTCAATACTGTTCCATCGACTTGTTCAGACCTTCCCTTAATAACGTGCCTCTCAACATGCCTCAACCAATACTATATGGCCGTCCAATTCGTGTTGATCGGCCAAGGAGGCGTGACCATGCGGCAACCCCCAGCCGGCTTTCTCGAATGGACGCGAAAGTTCGCCAATCAGGCTGAGGCAGGCCTGTGGCAGTTTCCCGCCTCTATCGCTCGCGCCCCTGCTTCGCGCCGATGCGCAGCCTGAGCGCATTCAAGCGGATAAAGCCCGCCGCGTCTTCCTGGTGATAGGCACCGCGGTCGTCCTCGAACGTCGCCACCGTCTCGTCGTACAGGCTATCGGGAGAGCACCGCCCAAGCACCGTAACCGCACCCTTGTACAATTTCAGGCGGACGGTGCCGTTCACCACCTTTTGGGTTTCGTCGATTAGCGCTTGCAGGGCCCGTCGCTCCGGCGACCACCAATAGCCGTTATAGATCAGCTTGGCGTAACGCGGCATGAGGTCGTCCTTGAGGTGCACCACCTCGCGATCCAACGTTAGGGACTCCATCGCCCGGTGCGCCTTTAGCAAAATCGTGCCGCCGGGGGTTTCGTAACAACCCCGCGATTTCATGCCCACATAGCGGTTCTCAACCAAATCCTGGCGACCCACACCATGCGCACCGCCCAGCTCGTTCAGTCGGGCAAGCAGCAGCGCGGGTGACATCGCCACCCCGTCGAGCGCAACCGCATCACCCCCGGAAAAATCAATCGATACCCGGCAAGGCTCGTCCGGCGCGGCCTCCGGGGCAACCGTCCATCGCCACATGTCTTCGTCCGGCTCTTTCCAAGGATCCTCCAAGCCACCCCCTTCGTAGGAGATATGCAGCAGATTGGCGTCCATGGAGTAGGGCGACTCACCCTTGCGTTCGAAATCGACCGGTATCTGTCGCTCACGACAATAATCGAGCAAGACTTCCCTTGAATTGAGATTCCACTCCCGCCAGGGCGCAATGACCTTGATGTCGGGATTAAGCGCATAGGCTCCGAGTTCGAACCGCACCTGATCGTTGCCCTTGCCGGTGGCACCGTGGGCAATGGCGTCCGCGCCGGTTGCGGCGGCAATCTCGACCAGGCGCCGGGCGATGAGCGGACGGGCAATGCTGGTGCCAAGCAAGTATTCCCCCTCGTAAAGGGTATTGGCGCGAAACATGGGGAACACGTAATCCCGTACAAAGGTCTCCGTCAGGTCTTCGATATGAATCTCCCGCACGCCCATGGCCCGCGCCTTGGCGCGCGCCGGTTCCACCTCTTCGCCCTGGCCGATGTCCGCGGTGAAGGTGACCACCTCGGCGTTGTAGGTATCCTGAAGCCAACGGCAGATCACCGACGTGTCCAATCCCCCGGAGTAGGCCAGAACGATCTTGTCCGCCTGCATCGAACGGCTGCGGAAACGCGGCGACTGTTGGTCGCGCGTTAGAAATTGGAGCGTCCCCTCGTCTGTCGGCATCGTACGATGGCCCCCCAGCGGCCCGCGGTGTTGATGTCGCACAATGCTACGACAGGCAAGCGAAATTGCATATCGGTAGCAGTTCCCGCTGAGAAACTTCTGATCGACTCCTCTGACTGATGTCGCTCTATCGGCTTGTTTAGACCTTCCCCAACAACATGCGACAGACCCATTGGATCCATTTGCGGAACAGAACACTAGAACGGAATGTCAAATTGAGCCGCCGCCATTGCCCCGGTGCGTAAAATCTTTGGTCTACCCTTTGCCGGTACAAATTGGGCTTGTGTTGTGACCGGTGAACTGGTTATGTGGCTTACATGGAAGAGAACCCAATGGTGCCGACAACTCAGACGGAGGGAAACCTCATGGGGCACCGTTTCCGGGGCTTTCTACCTGTGGCGATTGATATCGAAACCAGCGGATTCGATGCCGAGCGACATGCGATTCTTGAGTTGTCCGCCGTAACCTTCGCCTTTCGGGAACAGGAATTGATTATCGAACAAAGGCTGAGTTGGGCTGTACGCCCCTTCGCAACAGCGATCATTGAGCAGGCTTCGCTCAGGGTGACCGGCATCGACCTCGACGATCACACACGCGGTGCGATCAGCGAGAAAAACGCCATTACCGCGCTGTTCAAGTTGGTGCGCGGGGAAATCAAGCGTCACGATTGCCAGCGCGCCGTTCTGCTTGGCCACAATGCCGCTTTCGATGCCGGTTTTCTACGCAAGGCCGTCCAGCGAACCGGCGTAAGGCGGGATCCATTCCACCCCTTCACCACTCTCGATACCGCCTCGCTCGCCGCCGTGTCCTACGGCCATACGGTGCTAAGCGAGGCCTGCCTGCGCGCCGACATACCCTACGAAAACGACAAGGCCCACAGCGCCCTATACGATGCCGAACGCTGCGCTTTGCTGTTTTGCAAGATCGTCAATACTTGGAATGAGGCGTCGCCGAGCCCGTTTCAGGCTGCGGCAGCTTCCTGAACGAGTGGCTGAAGTTCGCCCGACTCAAACATCTCCCTGACAATATCGCACCCGCCGATCAACTCCCCGCCAACATAAAGCTGCGGGAAGGTGGGCCAGTTGGCGTAGCGCGGCAGGCTTGCGCGAATCTCCGGGTTCGCTAGGATATCCACATAGGCGAACCGTTCGCCACAGGCGATCAGGCATTGCACTGTCTGCGCCGAGAAACCGCACTGGGGTGCCTGGGGCGAGCCCTTCATGTAGAGAATAATTGAATTGGACTCAATCTGTTCCTTAATGGTTTCAATAACCGGGTCGTTGCTTTCCGCCATGATTTGCACCTCTGATTGGTGAATTTAGGATGTTGAAGGCTGTTTCCACATATGCGCGCCCGGTTCTGTGGTCGAAGTTTGCGTCCGTCGAACGGATGCAGCGCCAGTCGCCACCTTGACCCAACACACCGGCCCACGCGTTCAAGGGGAGCATTGTACTCCAACTCGGAACGAGTCGTGGTGAACCCTTGCTCTATTGTGGATTGCATGGGAACATGCGCCCGGTCGAGACGATCACCCTGGGCTTGTGCCGGAGGAGGTGCGTCAGTCACGGCATTCCTTGACCTTCTCCCATAGTTCCCTCACATCGGACACCACCTCCCCAACAAATTTGCCCCTCTTCTCCTGATCGGCCAACAAGGCAAGATCTTTCCGGGTAGGATATCTAAGATTCAATTTGGTCTGGCGAGAGTATCGCCATAATGGATAATCGTTCGCAGTATTCCAACCTAGGAGGTCTGCGGTAAGACCCGGGTACTTTTCCTCAATGGCCTTATTCTTGGAATAAATCCCAGTGTAGATACAATGATCCACTTCGACGACAAGTTGCGCTTGCTCGTCCAATTCGAAATGCAATTTAGGATAGAAGTATCGCCGATTCGTCACGAAGTTTCTGGTTTGCTCTTCATCAATTCCCCAATCACCGGATTTTTCAGGAACATCGGGAATTTTTTCCTGCAATTCCCCTTTAATCTCTTTCCACAGTTTCTGTAGCAATGAAATCTTCGCCTCGACCATGGCCTCTCCGAGGTCATGCACCAACAAAAGGTTCTCGTTCGCTAAGCAGGGCTTCTTAAGTTCTTCCATATATTCCCTCCTTTACAACTCCGCCATTCTTCGCGCTTCCTCTCTAAACTCTTGCCGTAGCGACCCCGGCTCGAGCACTTCCACGGCGCTCCCAAAACCCAGCAGCCACCAGCGTAGGTCGGCATTGTTCTTCACCGTCGCCTCCACCAAAACGCGTCCATCATCCTGGGCGGTCAAACGTTGGTCGGAAGCCAGCCGGCTTTCGCCGAGATGCAATGCCGCGCCCTCGTCAAACAGTGCACGGAAATACAGTTTTTCCTCGCTTACGGGATAGGAAAACGCATCCGTATCCCGGATGTAGGCGTCGAGTTCGAAACCAGGGGCGCCTCGCCGGCTCCTCCGTCAGCTTGGCGGCGGTCATGCGGTGTAGGGCGTATTGCCGAACATCGTCAAAATTCCAGGCCGTCGCCAAGAGATAGATAACGCCCGCTCAAGCGACGATGCCGAGCGGTTGTAGCTCGATTGGTCGAGCCCGTGCTTCCCCCCTCGCACAATAGTCCGCCTCTACCTTTGCCGCAGTAGACCGCGGGGTGGCCACGGGGCATGAAGCCTTGGTACCGGTTTTTACACGGGTGAATGTTTCCTCGATAATCTGCACCATGCACTCCGCCTTACTGATACCAAGAACAGATTAGCGGTGCGATGCGACAAAAGGCGTCGCGTTTCGCATGCCCGAAGAAATTAAATTGCCGCAATTGATGGCCTTGCCCTAGCCGCCCTCGGCACCGACCGGGAACAAAACTGTTACCCTTCCGCAACAGCGCCTTGCCTGCCTAGCGGGAATTGTTGGCGTTGGGGCGGACACCTTGGTTCGTTCACAATATCCCGTGGAACAAATTTGGAGGCTATGAGATTGACAAACACCGCCACGTCAACGCTGAGGTTCGACCCGGAGGTCGACCGCCGGGGCACTTTCAGCGCCAAATGGGACCGCTACCTCGGACGCGATGTGCTGCCGTTCTGGGTAGCCGATATGGACTTCCGGGCACCGGATTTCATCTTGGACGCCCTGAGGCAGCGCCTCAACCACGGTGTAATGGGGTATACCTATACGCCTCCGACATTGATCGAGGCGTTTCAATCCTGGCTAAGGCGCAATTACAGGTGGAACGTTCCGGCGGACTGGCTCGTTTGGATACCCGGCGTGGTGGCGGGGCTACATTTGAGCGCCGCGGCGGTGGGAAGCGAAGGCGATTCCCTGCTGATACCCACACCCGTGTACTACCCCTTTCTATGGGTGCCCGACAATACCAAGCGGCCGGGTATAGAAGTCCCATTGACCCGCTCGGGCGAGCGTTGGGTGATGGATTTCGATGCCCTCGAGACCGCCGTTCGTCCCGACACCCGGCTCGTGATGCTTTGCAGTCCGCAAAATCCAACGGGACGCGTCTACACCAGGGACGAACTTCTCGAACTGGCCCAATTCGCGGAACGGCACAATCTCATCATTTGCTCCGATGAAATACACTGTGCCCTGATCCTTGATGCGAATGTCCGGCACACCCCCATCGCCAGCCTCGACAGCGATATCGCGGCCCGCACCATCAGCTTGTTCGCGGCCACCAAAACCTACAACATACCGGGCCTCTCCTGCGCGGTGGCCGTCATTCCCGATGTCCGGCTCCGCAATCGTTTCAAGGCGGCGCGGCGCGGCCTTGTACCGGACACCGGCATCGGGCCACTAGAGTTCGCCGCATCGGAAGCCGCCTTTAACGACCAAAGCGACTGGCTGCCGAGTTTGTTGGATTATTTGCGTACCAATCATCATTGCCTAGCCCAGGTTGCGGGTGGGCGTATGACCCCGGTGGAGGGAACTTACCTGGCTTGGATAGACGTCCGCGACCTCGGCCTCCCCGAACCCGACGCCTATTTCGAAGGCCGTGGTTTGGGATTGTCGGATGGGGTGCCGTTCGCGGGCCCGGGTTTTGTCCGTTTCAATTTCGCCTGCCCCCGAGCGACGCTCGAGCGCGGCCTTGAACGCTTCCAGAAGGCGCTTGATGCGGCGGGTTCCTGAGGAGCGCCTGATCAGGCACACAGTCACTGTAGGGAGGGCCTGGCCGAGCTCGAGCCGGCCCTCGAGTCGATGTATTCGACGCGCGGCCGCCCGTCCATTCCCCCCGAGCAGTTCCTCCGCGCCCTGCTTCTGCAAATCCTGTTCACGGTCCGCTCGGAGGGGCGGTTGATGGGGCGCATCGACTGCGACCCACTGTTCCGCTGGTTCGTGGGCCTGGGGATGGACAAGAAAGTGTGGGACCACTCGGTGTTCGGCAAGAACCGGGACCGGCTTGCTCCCATGTTGCTCTCTGCCCGAGGCGCACACTGGCTAGCTTCCGAAGCTGCCCGTGCTGATATCGCGCTTCTACTGAAACAGAACCTCCCTCAATGAAGAGTGGGTAGCTTGACGGAAGCCGCACCGGCCGTCTTGTCGGCACACCACCGCGAATCGCGTATAGTGGAGATGCTCCCAAGACACAAAGGCAGATTCTGGAACCGCACTCGCCTACCGCCCGGGGCGTGGCCGCCCACGGGCTTTGGAAAGGCCTGCACCCCGGCATGGGCATTGCCGGCAAAAGCATGGTGTTCGCCTTTGTTCTACTCTCCGTGGCTTTCCTCGATCAGGTGGGCGCTTTGTACGCCAACCTGCGCGCCTGGATCGAGGACACCCTGGATTGGTACTACATATTCATCGTTTGCGGGGCATTGTTCGTCTCGCTATTTCTGATGGTCAGCCGTTACGGCGGCATTCGGCTCGGCGACGACGATGCGCGCCCCGAGTTCAGCACCTTCTCGTGGCTGGCGATGCTGTTTTCGGCGGGCCTCGGCATCGGGCTGCTGTTCTTCTCCATCGCCGAACCGCTTTCCTACCTCGACAACACCGCCGCCGGCGGCTACCCCAACAACCCGCACGCCGACCGTGCCGGAGCCTTGGCGCTCGACATGCCGCGGGCGGAGCACGCCGTGCGCGTCACCTATTTTCACTGGGGAATCCATGCCTGGGCGGTGTACGCCATCGTCGGCCTCTGCCTCGCCTGGTTTGGCTTCCGCAAGAAGTTGCCGCTGACATTGCGCTCGTCCCTTTATCCGGTGCTTGGCGAGCGCATCCACGGCACCATCGGCCATCTCGTGGATCTGCTCGCCGTATTCGGCACGGTATTCGGTGTCGCCACCTCACTCGGCCTCGGCGTTAAGCAGATGGGCGCGGGTCTCGACGCCCTATTCGGTATCGCGCCGGATGTCGCCATGCAGATCGCACTGATTGCCGCCATATCGACCGCGGCAACCCTGTCGGCGGTATCGGGGGTCGGGCGGGGCATTCGCATCATTTCCGAGTGGAACATTCGCCTCACCTTAGTGCTGCTCGGCTTTTTCCTCCTATGGGGGCCTTCCCAATGGCTCCTGGGCTTTCTCGCCACAACATCCGGGGACTATCTATGGTCGGCAATCCCCATGGGTTTCTGGACCGCCGGCAGCGAGGATACCGCCGCTTGGCAGAGCAACTGGACCATCTTCTATTGGGGGTGGTGGATATCCTGGGCACCCTTCGTCGGCCTGTTCATCGCCCGCATCTCAAGAGGGCGAACACTGCGGGAGTTTGTTGCCGCGACCATCTTCGTGCCCACAGCAATGGGCGTGGTCTGGATCGCCCTGCTCGGCGGCAACGCCATCCATGAGGAATTGCGCGCGGTGGGAGGCACCGGTACGGCCGGCATCATGGACCTGGTGCGCGCAGGGAACCCGGAAGCCGCCCTGTACAGCACCATTGCCGCCATGAGCGATCAGGCCTGGCTGACCTGGTGCATTTCCGCCCTCGCCACCTTTCTGTTGGCAACCTGGTTTATCACCTCCTCCGATTCCGGCACCCTGGTCATCACCACCATGCTGAGCATGGGCAACGATCATCCCCCGCGACGATTCCGTGTCGTCTGGGGGTTGGGTCAGGGCCTTGTCGCGGCGGTGCTGCTGCTTGCCGGTGGCCTGCACGCGCTGCAAACCGCATCGATTGTCGCTGGCCTGCCGGTCAGCGTGGTGCTGCTGTTCATGATGTACGGGTTGCTGAAGTCGGTGTCGTCGGACCCCGCCGCTGTCTCCGTGGGCTGATTGCCCGTCGATTGCGCTACCCTACCCCACCGCGTCCCACCCCACCTGTCTCCACAGGCCGATTGCCCACCCATTGCGCCACCGCCCACCGCGTCCGGCAGTGCATCGGTTTGACATTCGCGCGAACCGAATAATGCGCGAGTCGTGGCGGTGCCCCAAACCCCGCGCACCTTCGCCGCAAGCGCTACTCGACACCCGTCCAGTCCAGCCAAAGCGTACCATCGCGATAGATGCGCTCGGCCGGCAGCCCCGCCGAGACTTCCGTGATCTTTGCAAATACGTTGACAGGCGGCGACAGCATCGGGTCGCGGCCGAGGTCAAAACGCTGCCGCGCCACCAGCGCCATATAGGCCTTGTTCAGACGGTAGGCGCGTTCCCTGGAGGGAAGGATCAGGTGTCGGATGTCGGTATCGCCGCCGACCGACGCGCGGCGCACTTCATCCTCGTCGAGCTCGCCACCGGGAAAAAAGCGCGCCATGATTTCGTCGTTGCCGCGGAACTCGTCGCCGGCACCGGCGCGGCGAAACCAGGTGAGGATTTCCGGCTCGCTGTGCCCCGCCTGGGGGACATCCGGGATGCCGACGAGGGACATTTCTCCCCAGCCGGCGGCACCGGGAACCTTGCGCGGAAACGCGAAGGTCTGATCAACGGTAACGCCGATACCACCGTGGCAGCCCATGCAATAGTAATGCTCCTGGTCCGTCTGAGCGCGCAGCCGTCCCCTGCCATCCTCAATGAATCCCTGCACACGCCAGCCGTAATCGTTCAACAGTCCCGCCACCCCGTTGCCGCCGAACCTCGGCAGGATCTCCTCGTCTTTCTTCTCTTCCTCCTCGGCATAGTAGAAATTGATGCTCCAACGATCCGTCTCCCGGTACTTGACCGCATAGCGCAACTCCTTGAGTCGTATTGCCATATAGTTACCCCGTGCGGGATCAAGGTAGCGGACCGGGTGCAGGAACTCGGTACCCTTGGGATACTGGTTTTTCCTGACCGGATAGCCGGAGGCGGCACCAACGTAGAATTCCGGCAGGCCGGAAATGCACTCGATATGGTGGCCGAGCACACCGTCTCCATTCAAGTCCGTGTCGGCGAGAGTTTCGTCCAAGGGTTCGACGGCGCGTTCGACATGCGCATCAAGGGCACCGCCGCTTGTCAGAGAGACTTCCAGGATAGCCAGATTGATCCGGTAGATTGCCTTGGAGTCCTCGCCACCGGCGGTCTGGCGGAAGATGGCCGGTAGCCGGATCATCACTTCATCGACGGTGCCGTTGGTGGGCCAGAAGGTGCCCACGAACGGCTTGAAGCGGAAGGTGCGCCACCAACTGCCGTCCACCGCGAAACCCTCGGCGTCGAAACCGGCCCCGAGATCGATATCGGGCATCCAACCGGCGTAGCGCCGCACCCCCCGCATCGCCTCTCGGAACGGCCTGTAGTTGTCGAAACGGATGTAGTCGAGCATGTCGTCGTCGGCAATGGCATCGATTTCCCGACCCAAGTCGGCAAAAAGGTTCGACCACTGGTTGGTGAGGCCCAGATCGCTGAACGAGTAGGCGGTTTGTAGCACCCAATCGGCCTTGTGGTTGCGCGCTGTCTGCCCGGTATGGCAGGTCCAGCAGGGGTTGAATTGGCCGTCTGTCTTTGTGTAGCACTGGGGTGGAACCACCGCTTCCGGATTGGATACCTGCCCGATCCGCGACCGGGCGAACTCAAGCGGATCATAGACATCGCTATCGGAAAGCCCGCCACACCCGCCGAGCAGCAGGACGAGGCCAACGATTGCCGATGCCCGGCACCTCAACCTTTGGGCCAGGTGCTGTGCACTCCCCCCTCTCCCGGGTGCTGGACGTTGAAGAAGATCGTGCTCATGTCCGCATTGAATGCGGGGCCCGTGGCCTCGGAGTTGCTTGGCCCAGAGATGATCCGGAACGGCTTGCCGAAAGTTGGCATGACAACCTGAGCGGCCCCGGCGGCGTTGTTCGGATCGAGGTCGAGATAGTAGAGGCCGTCGACGGTGCCGCGGCTCTCGCTGTAGTTGCCGTCGGTGCCGAACCAAACGCCGCCGTCCCTATCGATCATTATGTTGTCCGGGTTTTCGGCATCGTAGGCGCCGTTGCCGCGCTGGCCCTGCCAGGCTGCCCAAAAGGTGAAGGCGGAGGATGCCCCCGGATTGGCGGCGTCGTCTTCTCTCAGCACAAAAATTGCGCCCTCGTCATCCCGGCGTTCCTCCACACCGCCGATGCCGCCAACGCCTTCATTTTTCATAATGCCTTCCTGATCAAGGGCATAGGGTCGCCCGTGGCTGGTGAACGCAATATACAGGCGGCGATCCACCGGGTTCCACTCCACATCTTCGGGGCGGTTCAGCTCCATGACACCAATCTTCATCGAAGCGGTGAAAAGCGCGCTCAGCACATCGTTGTTGCCGGCAAAACCACCGATGGAGTTCCAGTTCACGTCCTTGAGCGCGGCACCCACGGTAGTGCCCGTTTTGATCATCGCCGCATTCGGGGCCACATCGGTGCTATCGACGCCCAGTTCTATCCAGCGCCCGCCGCCGGGATTCGATTCGGTGGGCGAGACGCAGCCGAGTGCGAATACCGCCGCCTTGTCCGCGGCGCCGCTCTCGTGCACATCGGCACCGTTGCAAGCGGTGTTGTCCGCCTGGTGAAGGGTATAGCCCGTGCGCGTGTCCAGGTCGGCGAAGTGGGCGACATATAGGGTGCCCCCGTCCATGAGCGCCCGCACCTGTGCCCGGGGCATGCCCTCGGTGTAGATGCCACTGCCGACCAGCTTGTAGATGCGGCCGCTGCGGCGGTCGTTGCCCCCGTATAGGACGATGGGCTTGCCGTCCTCAAGCCGCCAATCGGTACCGGTAACAAAGGTGGCGTTCTCCCAGCGCGCCCGGCCCATGGCGCCGATCTTGCGATGCCCGACGCCGTCGCCCCCGGCGCTCGCACTTGAATAGGCGGTGCCCGGGTCAACCCCGGGGTCAATCTCCGTTAGAAATCCATAGACTTCACGGTTGTGGTTCAGGGAAGAATCGCTCAGGCTCAATGTGCCGTCGGCGGCTTCGACCGGCGCGTGGTTGAAAATGATGTTGTTGCCCGGGCCGAATGAGTTCGAGGGGTCGAAGGTCTGTTGGCTCGACCAAGCGTCCTCCATGTCGCCATAGTATCCCTGGACATTCTCTTCGGCTGTGATGACGGTGCCCCAGGGCGTCTGCGCACCGGAACAGTCGCCGAGAATGCCCGCAACCGTGTTGACCGGCAGGCTTGCCCCGTTGTCGTCGATATCGGCTTCGCTCAGCGCGAATCCGGTTACGCCGCTCAGTGTGTTGGAGGTGGCATCGTAGCGCTGGGCATCGGGTGTGCGTTCCGCGCGCCATGGGCCGCCATCGACTTGATTGACGCGGAACCAACTCCCCCCCAGCGCCGTCTTGTGCATCTGTTTGTGGGCATCCACCCGCTCCCGGGTCCAAGCCGAATCCGCAGTGACATCGAAATCGTGGACACCCCGGTTAAGGGCATTGAGAGCGAGGGAGAGCGCTTGGCCGAATGGCGCCATGCCCACCGTCGGCAGCCAGCCGCCGGAAAGGTATTCGTGGTTGACCCATAGCCAACCACTGTGCGCGCTGCCGTTGAACTGGGGAGCGGCGCCGACCACATCGCCGCGCCAGTCCGCATTCCAGCCATCGCCGAAATAGGCGGTATAGTCGGCGTTCGTACCGAAGCGCGGACCGTCGGCATCAAGGGTTAGCGGATCCATCCAGCTAATGACCACATTGCTTGCAATGCCGGGGATGGTGCGCACGGAATCCGTGAGCCCGCTGGGTAGAGGAAACTGCCCGCCAAGGGACGCTTTTCCACTGGTGGCGTAGCTGCGCACCAGCGACTTCACATATTGTGGGATGTTCTCCTGGGAATCGTCGTTCAGATAGTTCGCGACCAGGCTGGACAGCGGCGCCGGATTTTCGGTGGTGCCGCACGAGGTGGTGACGCTGTCGACCTCGTCCGCACCGAGAACGCCATCGCCGTCCGCATCCAAACCGGCGCGGGTGAGCACAGTGCCGTTCGGGCAGGGCGCGACGCCCGGTGCCTTCAGCGCAACCTGCTCCATCAGCGAAGTTAGGCCACCAGCGCCGCCCGGGCCAGCGGGACCGGCACGTCTGTCATCACCATCGCATCCCGCAAGCCCATATACGGCGAGCAAAATCCATAACCCAGTTCGTACCCGCATGGACTCTGGTTGCGGCGATTCAGCACGGGTCGTCATGAAACTCCGACTTCGCCGTCGTTCGCCCCGTCGTTGACAATGATCAGGCATGGTTGTACTGCTCGGAACCGACCATTCGGGTGAAATGTGAATGGGTATGGAATGACCTATTTTGTCAACGATTCGATCACCTCGTCCAACACGGCTTCCGCCTTGGAGCGTATTTCCTCGTCGGTGGCGTCCTGTATGGGATGCGGGACAAATACCGTCTTCGCGTCCCCCATACCGAGCGCCCGTGCCTGGGTTGCCGCCGCGTCGACAAATTCGCTCGATGCAACCGATACCGAAGGCTTGCCCTGAATCTCGAACCATACCGTGTCATGCAAACTGCACGTGGTACAGGAGCCTCAGTCGGCGAGCGCCTCAATCACGAAGTCGTTGCGCGCCGCTATATCCGCCCGCAGCGCATCGGGGGCGGGCTTGGCGAAGGTTGGCTTGGCGTAACGGTTGATGGTGATGTCCGGCAATCGTTCGCCGAGCAACCCTTCGAGCCGATCAAGCAACACATTGCCGCGCGGTTTGGAGATATCCAGCAACGCAACGCGGCCGGTGATCTTCCCGGTGCGCGGTGTCACCTGTCTTGCCACCGGCACCCGTTCGTCGGTGGGATCCAAAATAGTGGTCATTCCTGCCTCCTGGTACGTTTCAAGACCGGTCACGCTATCGTAGTTCCAATAGGCCGGGACGATCAACGATGTGGCGTCCTAAACCTCGATTTTTCGCGAAACCGGAATGGAGCCCATCTCCCCCGTCACCCAACCGTGGAAGGCACCGGAAAATTTACCGGCCTCGGCACCGGCCACGACGAGGTGAATGTCGTTGCCGTCTCTGAATTTCGGTAGCCTTTCGCGGCGTCCAGCGATGGTCGCCAAGTCGGTCAACGCCTGTTGCCACTCGTGCCGCACGAATCCGATGCATTGATGATGCAGGTTGCTTGCCGCAACGCGCGGCGGCTGGGATTCATCCCGGCCATCACCATCTTCCGCGTCGAAAGTGAAGAGCGTCGGCACAATATCGATGTTCCAGGCAAACGAAACCTTGAGCGAGGAGTCATCCAAAATGGGCACTGTCAGGCCATGCTTTTCGACCAACGCCCGATTGCCCTCCACCGTCTGACCGCAAACGAAGAAGTCAACATGGACACCCAGATCGCGAGAGGCGGCCTCAATGAGCGGCATGACCTGGTTGCAGGTCGGACAATCGTCTTTGACAAAGCAGACCAGGGCCGGCTTTGAGCCGGGAAAGGCGCAACATCCGCCCCGGTCGTCCTCAAGTAAAAATTCCGGTAGCCGCACCATGGGCGAGACGTTAACCCAGAACGCCCCATCAGCCAACCTTGGAGGAGGCTTGAGCCAAGGCGATAGAGCGACATTTAAGCTACCCGCACTCGGCGGGACAGGCTACCCAACAGATTGAAATTTCTGGCGCTGTCCATATGATGGGCTTTGCCACGGAACTTCAATGTAATTTTGTGAAAGTATCCATCCCATGTACCCACGCCAACTGAACCTGCACCCATCTATCGCGCCACCCATTATCATGCTCTCCATGACTTGGGCAAACGGATTGACCGCGCTGCGGCTGCTGGCCGCCCCGCTCTCGGGATGGAGCGTGGCGACCGCTCAATGGCGGTTGGCCCTGTTGTTGTTCGTCATCGCCGTAGCCACGGACCTCCTTGACGGCATCGCCGCGAGACATCTGGGCCAGGTTTCAAGGGCCGGCGGTTTTTTCGACCACGCGACAGACTGCCTGTTCGTGACCTTGACGGTTGCCGGGCTGGCGGTCACGGGCTGGGCACCCTGGGTTCTGGTGCTGCTGATTCCCGCCGCATTCGTGCAATACACACTGGATTCGGGAGCGCTGGCCGGACGAGCCCTGCGCACCAACGCAATCGGCAAATCCAACGGCGTCGGCTATTTCATTTTGGTCGGTGCCGTCATCGCAAGAGAGACCCTCGACATCGCCTGGTTGCCCGCCTCCCTTTTGCGTGTTTTCGCCTGGCTGCTGGTGACAACCACCCTCGTATCCATGGGTGAACGCCTGTTGTACCTGGTTCGAGCCCGCAGATCTCCTCGATAGGTGCGCGTCTCCGGTGGTTTCGGAATGTGGATGCGGCCCATCGGCGCCATCGGCACGGGTGCCATCGGTGACGATCCGAACCGCGAGAAGGTACTGGCCGTCCTGCTTGTGGCGGGCGCCACGGCACGCGGGATATATGGGCGACCTTGCGCAGGTCTGTACCCTGATGGCGCGGCCACCCGGCCGGACCGTTTACTGCATCTATTTGCGGGTATCGACACATTCGGAGTAATCGGCGCAGCGGCTGTCTAGCGGTTGGGCAAGTCGAACGCGATCTTTCGTGACCAAAAGCGCTAAATTCGGTAATAGTCGCGGTACCAGGAAACAAAGTTGCGCACACCCGTCTCGACCGGCGTGCGCGGCCAAAAGCCGAGTTCCCGTTCGAGGTCCGAGGCATCGGCGCAGGTGTCGGGCATGTCGCCGGGCTGCATCGGCAGCAGCCGCCTAGTCGCTTGCCGACCAAGAAACCGCTCGATAAGCTCAATATAGCGGTTGAGTCGCAGCGGTGCGCCGCCGCCAACATTGTACAGGCGCCACGGTCCCCTCGAGGTTGCCGGATCCGGGTGGTCGCCCCGCCAATCCTCATTCCCGTCGGCCACATGGTCGAGCGCCCGCACGCTGGCCTCAGCCACATCGTCGATATAGGTGAAGTCACGGCTGTGGTCTCCCCGGTTGTAAACGTCGATGGGTTCCCCGGCGAGTATTTTGCGCGTGAAGGTGAACAGAGCCTGGTCCGGGCGTCCCCAAGGCCCGTAGACAGTGAAATAGCGCAGCCCGGTGGTCGGGAGACGGTGGAGATGACTGTAGGCGTGGGCCATCAATTCGTTCGACCTTTTGGTTGCGGCGTATAGTGAAATGGGATGGTCGGCACGGTCGTGTTCGGAGAACGGCGGGCGCGTATTGGCTCCATACACGGAACTCGTCGAGGCATATACCAAGTGCTCGACCCGGGCGTCCCTGGACGCTTCAAGCACATTGGCAAAACCGGCGAGATTCGTTCCCACATAGGCGTGGGGATCGACCAGGGAGTAGCGCACGCCAGCCTGAGCCGCCAGGTGCGCGACACGGTGCGGCCGATGTGTTGTGAAAACGCCCCGCAATCTGTCGCGGTGGGTCACATCCACCTGCTCGAACACAAAGCCCCGCTTCTCCCGAAGCCGCGCCAAGCGGGCATGTTTCAATTCAACATCGTAATAGCTGTTGAGATTGTCGATGCCGATGACCAAATCACCGCGATCAACCAGGCGCGCGGCGACGAATGACCCGATAAATCCCGCCGCGCCGGTAACGAGCACCTTCATCCAGGAGCCTGCGACGTAGAAAATTCTCGGGGGAAAACCCACTGCGGACCATTCCCAAGATAAAATTTCAAGGAAATTTGGGCACCACACCCACTTTGTAGGCACTTTTTTGGGGACTTATATACGTAAGGTGACGCACTACTATATGTCGAGGATTGAGCGGCTGAAAACCACCGCATGTCGGTTTCTGTCAACTTTCCTTGATAAGTCCCTTTTTTTGGTATTTCGGCTGCACATACCCACCGTTAACGCTCACAGTTGTTCTACGGCGCAGGCTCCTAGCGCGACGGTACCCCCTTGGCGCGGAAATGTACACGCAACCAGTTGGACTAAACCGAAGTTCCGGCATCGTCCGGTTGCGATTCATAAACAAGCCATAAAAGAAGGAAGGCCACGAAGCCCTCTCCTCCCCCGGAATGCCGAGTGACGGAAGATGGAGCACTAGGACCAGAGAGCCGGACACCATTGCCCACGCATCAAGGCGCAGGTCCATGGGCGGATTATCCACACCCTTGACGGAATGACATCTTTTGGGGTGCCGTATCAGTTTGACTCTTCGGATTCCGCCCGGCCGGGGCCCGCGCACCGTTCGACTCGTGCGCGATCTGGCCCTATCCGATTACAATCGGGCTGTCGTCAAGCGTGCCCGGGCCAAAGCAGGAGATGAGCATGGAAGCAGGTGTCGCTGCCACTTGGGATTTCGATTTTGGACTCGGCGAGACCCTGGATATGCTGCGCGACAGCATTCGCGATTTTGCCAGCAGGGAAATCGCCCCCCTAGCCGCGCAAATCGATGCAACAAATGAGTTTCCCCGGACACTCTGGCCGAGGCTTGGCGAGCTTGGAGCGCTCGGCATTACCGTTGAGGAGCGCTACGGCGGAACCGGCCTTGGCTATCTGGCGCACTGTGTCGCCATGGAGGAGATTAGCCGGGCGTCCGCCGCCATCGGCCTGTCCTACGGTGCCCACTCCAACCTCTGCGTCAATCAGATCCGACGTTTCGGCACCGAGCGGCAAAAAAACCGCTATCTACCCAAACTGATCACCGGCGAGCATCTGGGGGCGCTGGCCATGAGCGAACCCGGTGCCGGTTCCGATGTGATGAGCCTAAAGCTGCGCGCGATCAGAGAAGGCGATACCTGGCGCATCAACGGCAACAAGATGTGGATCACCAACGGCCCCGGCGCCGATGTTCTCGTGGTCTACGCCACGGTAAACCCAAAAGCCGGACCGAAAGGTGTGACGGCATTCCTGATCGAACGCGGCATGGCCGGTTTTTCCACCGCGCAAAAACTCGACAAGCTGGGCATGCGCGGCTCCGATACTTGCGAACTCCTATTCGACGATTGCGTCGTGCCGGCCTCGCAGGTGCTCGGAGAAATCGGTGGCGGCGCCGCCATCCTTATGAGCGGCCTCGACTACGAACGCGTCGTGCTTGCCGGCGGACCGCTGGGCATCATGCGCGGTTGCCTCGACCTCGTCCTCCCCTACGTACGCGAGCGCGAGCAATTTGGCCGACCCATAGGCACTTTCCAACTCATGCAAGGCAAGATGGCGGACATGTACACCACCATGAACGCCTGCCGCGCCTATGTTTATTCCGTGGCGGCCGCCTGCGATGCCGGACGCGCCACCCGCTTCGATGCCGCCGGCTGCATCCTATACGCCGCAGAGAAAGCCACCCGGATGGCGAGCGAGGCGATACAGGCGCTCGGCGGCAACGGCTACATTAATGAATACCCGGCCGGCCGCTTGCTGCGCGACGCCAAGCTCTATGAAATCGGTGCCGGCACCAGCGAGATTCGCCGCATGCTGATCGGGCGGGAGCTTTTCGGGGCCACCGGGTCGGGACTTTGATGTATGAACCGAATCCTTATAATGCCGCGTTTTCCCGCACATGGGGCAACCCGACAGTGAAGCCATTTGTCCGTTTGATCGTTCTGCTCGCCCTGATGCCGCAAGTGGGCGCTATCGCCCAGACGAGCTCCACCGACGAGGTGCGCGAGCGCCTGCAAGCCTTCGGGCAAGTCTGCCGCGGCACAAACCTCTGTCCCGCGCCGCGTTCCAAACCGGCTGCTACGGACGGCGCCCCGCATTGGCAGGCGGTCGGTTCCTCCGCTACCGGAGAAGGGCCATCGGGTGGCAAAAGTGCTCAAAGCCGATGGGTGGCCACCGATATCGGCTGGCCCGAAACCGCTGCCAGCATCGCCGTCGCATCCGACAGATCCGCATCCATGCGCTTCACCCATCTAGACCTCGACAAGGGGCAAATCAGCCGCTACGGACCCTGGGAGGATCATTGGATCACACTCGGCGCCGGGGAGCGCGAGCAGGCATTTGCTGTCCGCAAGCCCGCCGATGGCCAAAATATTCTGCTGCTTGGGCGCGGGCCCGGAAACTTCATCGCACGAGTGCTGGAAGACGGCACCGGCGGCACTTTGCTGGTTGCGATGCACTATCGTGGCCACGGCCGGGTCGTCTTCCCATTCCCCCTGTCGGGAGCGGCGGATCTGTTCCATCGAATTGGCCTAATCGCCGAACGTCCGGCCGAGACCCAAGCGGATGGAATGGCGAGCGACGCCGCGGTTGCAACGGCCGAGATACCGGTGCCCGCCCCGGAACGTTCCGGCGAAGAGATTTACAACACCTTCTGTTTCGCCTGCCACGCCACCGCCGTCGCCGAGGCGCCCCTGTTCGGCAGCCTTGAGCAATGGCAACCGAGGATCGACAAGGGCATGGATACGCTTGTGGCCACATCTCTCGCCGGGTTCGACTTGATGCCGCCCATGGGAACCTGCGTCAACTGCACGGAGGACGA
The DNA here is from genome assembly GCA_965116165.1 of Pseudomonadales bacterium. Lineage (GTDB taxonomy): Bacteria > Pseudomonadota > Gammaproteobacteria > Pseudomonadales > Azotimanducaceae > Azophilus. The sequence goes on from OZ220484.1 coordinate 1,197,968, forward strand.
GATGCGGGGCACCATCCAATACATGATCGACAACGCCCGCTGATTGCGGTGTAGCCGCCTCATCCATTGCCGCCGCGAACCCGCCGCTACTGCCCGATCATCGCTTCCCAATCCACCGAGCGATAGCTCGACGCCTCGGCGGCGTGCGTGGCCGTAATATGCTGATTGCGGTGAGCTAGTCGCGTCGGACGTGTCGGTCACAGGAACCGCTCGGCCCACAGTTTGGAGAGGGACAGGACGACATCGGGCAGCGCCTGGGGGCTAATCGACTCGGTATTCGCGGGCCGCACAATCCGCCGGTAGCCATCCTCGGCGGGGGCGCGGTGAAGTTCGATGCGTTCGCTATTCAGGTCAATCAGCCAAAGCTCCGGCAAGCCATGGTTCGCATACAGGGGTGCTTTCGTCTTCCGATCATAGGCAAGGCTGGTATCCGCCACCTCCACCACGAGCAAGATATCCTCCGGAGTTGGGTGGGTATGGCGATACCAGGTTCCCCTTGGGCGAAGGAGTGCGATGTCCGGCTGGAGTTCGGAAACAGCCGACAGCCGAACTGGATTTTGCGGCGAGAGAATCGCGCGCCCCCGAAGTGCTGGAATCAGGAGGTTGGTGATGCGGGACACCATCCAGGCATGGGCACTGCCAATTGGCGCCATGTCGATCAGTTCGCCGCCAATGAGTTCGACGCGGTCAACCTCGCCCAAGATTCCGTTGGCCCCCATCTTGTGGAAGTCGTGCACCGAAAGGAGGTGTCGCGAGGATTGCGGGTTCGAATGAGCCACTTGGAAAAATCTCCGCCTAGTCCCGGTTCCGTGGCCGACTCGGCACACCCGGCATCATAGCACGAGTCCCGCATGGCCGCCGCGAGCCCGCCGGCTACTGGCCGACCATCGCCTCCCAATCCACCGAGCGATAGCTCAACGCCTCGGCGGCGTGCGTGGCCGTAATCGTTTCGGCCCCATCCAAATCGGCAACCGTCATCGCCACCTTGATCAGCTTGTGGAAACTCCGCGCCGACAACCGGTATCGGTCGATAGCCTGGCTCAGGAGCGCGTGCGCCGCCGTATTCAGTGGCGCCCGTTCCGCGGCGATGGGGCCGCCGATGTATCCATTCAGGCCTTGCTGGCGGCACAATTGCCGGGCCCTGGCCTCGGCCACCGCATTGATCGCCGCTTGCGTATTGCTTCGGCCGGGCGAGCGGTCGGCAAGCAATTCCCTGGGCAGATTTGGCAACCAGAGTTGCATGTCGATGCGGTCGAGCAGCGGCCCGGCGATTCGCGCTTGATAGGCCCGCACCTGCCGCGGTTGGCAGCGGCAATGCCCGGCCCCGCAAATGCGTCCGGCAGGACAGGGGTTCATGGCGGCAAGCAACTGAAATTTAGCCGGAAATTCCACCCGGTAGTTGGCTCGCGTGATACTGGCCCGATGTGTTTCCAAAGGTTCGCGCAGCAGGTTGAGAACCGCCGGTTGAAAGTGCGGCATCTCGTCGAGGAAAAGTACCCCATGGTGCGCCAACGACACTTCGCCCGGCGTCGGGACCAACCCACCGCCGACGATGGATGGCGCGGTGGCGGAATGGTGCGGGTCGCGGAACGGCACCTGATCATAGGCGTCCCGCATCAGGCCGGCGCTCGAGTACACCGCGGCAACCTCCAACGCCTGCGATTCGGTCAGGCCGGGCAACAAACTGGCCAGGCTACGGGCCAACATCGTTTTGCCCGTACCGGGCGGCCCCACCATCAGAAAATGATGGCCGCCAGCCGCTGCGACCTGTAGCGCCCGCTTTGCGGTTTCATGGCCCTTGACAAGGCGCAGCACATCGGCCGGTCCACTGCCGACCACCGGCGTATTGCTCCGTTCAACCCGCCGCACGGCATCCGGCCGGCGCACCAATTCAACAACCTCTCCCAAATTGCGGCAGGGCGCCAAAACCTGGGTTTTAACCAGTTCGGCTTCGGGACGGTTCGCCTCCGGGATCACGAGCACCGTTTTCGGATTGCGCAACGCCAGGGCCGCCGGCAGCACGCCTCGCGTATGCCGCAAGGATCCATACAGCCCCAATTCCGCCAAAAATTCGAAGCGGGAGAGATTCTCCACGGGAACCTGCTGGGAAGCGGCGAGCAGGCTGAGCGCAATGGCCAGGTCGAAACGGGCGCCCTGCTTGGCCAAATCCGCCGGTGCCAGATTCACCACCACCCGCCCGTCCGGAAAGGCAAAACCATTGTTTTCCAACGCGCTTCTCACGCGGTCACGGGCTTCGCGGACCGCCGCCTCCGGCAAGCCCACCAACGCGAAGCGGGGCAAGCCGCCGCCGATATGGGTTTCAACCGTCACACTCGGCGAGGCGACGCCCACCTGGGCACGGGTATGGACCGCCATGCCCGATCCGGTTTCCCCTCCGGCGGGCGCGGAAGAGGCGGCCATACCGCTCAATCGTCCGCGGTCTCAAGCACCGCAACGCGCCGCGCGAGTTCCCCAACCTGCCTTTCGAGTTCCCCCAGCGCCCGGAGTTGCCGTTCAAATTCGTGGTGGGGAACCAGCCGGAACGCCGCCAAGGAGTCCTCAACAACCTTTTTGACCTGCTCCGCCATGTCGGCAGCCGGGCCGCCCTCCAACAAACGGCCGATCTGGGCCAACAGGGCATCCAACGGCGATTTGGGCGTATTCATTTTCTATCCATCCTAGTTTTGCGCCATGTTAACCAGCCGCCCAAGGTGCCTCTAGTGCCGTTTGTCGCCTCTGGCTGTGCGACATCGCTCCCATGTTGCGCGCCATTGCGCACCATATTAGTGCGATGCGGCGCACCCTTATCGATCAATGCGTTCCCGAACGCTTCGGTTACATGGCCTGTAGAGAATCTAGCCCATTGAAAAGTAATTATTTTTTTAAGATGGCACGAATCCTGAAACATGCAACGGCGTTGAAATGACCAACCGGCATTTCCAAACCAAAAGGGGTTATGCAATGAAAAAACTGTTAATCGCGCTGCTTCTGTTCGGAGTGGGTTATGCGACCGCCGCCGAATTTTCCGGCAATGTGTCCTATCTGACCGACTATCGCTTCCGTGGCATCTCCCAGGGAGATCGATCTCCCGCCCTCCAGGGCGGATTCGACATCGAACTCGACGGCGGCTTCTATCTCGGTACCTGGGCATCGAATGTGGGCCCCTGGTCCGCCGGTACCATCGAGCTCGACTGGTACGGCGGCTGGGCCACCGATCTAACCGAAAATTCGGGTATCGACATCGGTGTCCTCTATTACGGCTACCCCGAAGACGACGCCGACCCGGGATTGGATTTCGTCGAGTTCTACGGCAGCTACTCCTACCAGGATTTAACGCTCGGCCTGGCTTATTCGCCGGACTACTTCGCCGAGACGGAGAGCTACTTCTACTTCTATGGCGACTACTCCTTGCCGCTGTCGGAGAACCTCTCCCTCGACCTGCACCTGGGCATGAACGTCTTCAACGACAAGGACGCCGGGGCCGCCTTCGGCATCGGCGAAGTGGGCGACCCCAAGGATCAATACCTCGACTACGCCATTGGCCTGTCGACAGCCGCGATGGGGGTCGATTGGGGGTTGCAATTCGTCGGCACCGATCTCAGCGACGACGAGTGCTTCGACGGCTTCAAGGGTTGCGAAGCCACTGTCGTGGTTTCCGTATCGAAAAGTCTCTGAGCACACGGGCGGGCGGCGTTGGCGAATCTTCATGGCTCGGCAACCGCAAGTGGGTGGTGCGTCGGTTTGCATCTTCCGCGTTCTCGATCCTGCTTCGGCAAAGGGGTTCGGTCGGCCGGATGTCAAACCGCGGCATCATCCAAGGATGGATTCGGTATCGAAAAGCGTTCAATTGAGAGAGAATCGTTTTCCACACGGATCTTCCACAACTTGTTGCCCGCCCGTGCGGGAGCCTCCGCCACCCTCGGAGGACATGTAGCAATAGGGTTCACAAGGAGCTAAAGCATGAAACTCATCACAGCGATCATTAAACCATTCAAGCTCGACGACGTTCGCGAAGCCCTCTCGGGCATCGGCGTCCAGGGCATGACCGTAACGGAAGTCAAGGGGTTCGGGCGCCAAAAGGGCCATACCGAGCTCTACCGGGGGGCCGAATATGTTGTCGATTTCCTACCCAAGGTGAAGGTTGAGGTGGCCGTCGACGACGGGTTGCTCGACCAGGTGCTCGAGGCGATCACCAAATCGGCCAACACGGGCAAGGTCGGCGACGGCAAGATATTCGTCGCCGGCCTGGAAGAGGTGGTGCGCATACGCACCGGAGAAACGGGGTCGGAAGCGGTCTGACGACCACCCGGCCAACATACTCACAAGGGGGCGGGCTATAAGGGGCTGGCCTCGAAGCGGAGACAAGATTGTGGAAGATCTAGTACAAACCAACTACGCATTGGATACCTTTTACTTCCTGGTAATGGGTGTTCTGGTGATGTTCATGGCACCCGGGTTCGCCATGCTCGAAGCGGGCATGGTGCGGGCCAAGAACACCTCTGAAATTCTCACCAAGAACGTGGCGCTCTTCGCCATCGCCTGCATCATGTACATGATCTGCGGGTATTACATCATGTACCCGGGAGATGCCGGCAGCGGTGGTCTGATACCGCTCATCGGCTTCGGTATCGGCGAGGAAAATTCGGTGGACGCGGTTCTCGAGTCCGGTGGGGAAACCTACTACTCGGTCCGCTCCGATTACTTCTTTCAGGTGGTGTTCGTCGCAACCGCCATGTCCATCGTCTCCGGCGCGGTGGCGGAACGCATGAAATTGTGGGCGTTCCTGATATTCGCGGTGGTCATGACCGGCTTCATCTATCCCATCCAGGGGTTCTGGAAATGGGGCGGCGGCTTTCTCGACGCCGCGGGTTTCAACGATTTCGCCGGCTCCGGGGTGGTGCACCTGTGCGGTGCGACGGCCGCCCTAGCCGGTGTTCTGCTGCTCGGCGCCCGCTCCGGCAAGTACGGACCGGGCGGACAGGTGAACGCCCTGCCCGGTGCCAACATGCCCCTCGCCACCCTCGGCATGTTCATCCTGTGGTTCGGTTGGTTTGGGTTCAACGGTGGTTCCGAACTCAAGCTCAGCAACATCGACGAAGCGAACGCGGTTGCCGAAGTCTTCGTCAATACCAACATCGCCGCCTGCGGCGGCCTGATCGTCGCGCTGCTGGTCGCCCGCGTCCTGTTCGGCAAGGCCGACCTGACCATGGCGTTGAACGGCGCGCTGGCGGGCCTGGTATCGATCACGGCGGAACCGCTCGCCGGAACCGTCGTGCAATCGGTGTTCATCGGCGGGGTCGGCGGCGCGCTGGTGGTCGGCTCGATCGTGCTGCTCGACAAATTGCGCATCGACGATCCGGTGGGCGCCATATCCGTGCACGGCACGGCGGGTATTTGGGGGCTGCTGGCGGTGTGCATCAGCAATCCGGAAGCGACCCTCAGCGCTCAGTTGCTGGGCATTGTGGTGATCTTCGCCTGGACCTTCGTCGCCTCCCTGATCGTGTGGTACGCGCTCAAGCACACGATGGGTATCCGCATTTCGGAAGAAGACGAATACCAGGGCGCGGATTTGTCCGAAACCGGCATTGAGGCCTACCCGGAGTTCGTCAAGGTTTGACACTTACGTGTCATTCGGAACGCCCCGGCGGGATTTTCCTCTCCCTCTCCTCCCTCCCCCGGGGCGTTCCACCTTTGACCATACTCACCGGTTATCAGAGGGTCGGCATTCGATCTGGCCCGAACTGGCACATGCCCGAGGCAAGCGGCTAACATTGCCGGATATCAAGAGCGCGGGTGCGCCATGCGCTATATCAGTACTAGGGGTGCTACAGAGGCCCTGCGGTTCCAGGATGCGGTACTGACCGGTCTCGCCCCCGACGGGGGGCTACTGGTACCGGCCGCAATACCCGACATTGCCGCGAATCTCGACGAATTCGCCCGTCTCAGCTTCACCGGGCTGGCCAAGGCCATACTGCCCCGATTCATCGACGACATCCCGGATGCCGACATCGGCAAACTTGTCGATGCGGCCTACCGCTCCTTCAGCGAGCCGGATGTGGTGCGGCTTGAGCACGCCGGCAACATCCCCGTCCTGGAGCTCTTTCACGGCCCCACCCTGGCGTTCAAGGATGTGGCGCTGCAATTGCTCGGGCAGCTTTTCGACCACATCCTCAGGGCGCGGGGCCGGCGACTGAACATCCTCGGCGCCACCAGCGGCGACACCGGCAGCGCGGCAATCGCCGGCGTCCGCGGTCGGCCGGCTATCGATATCTTCGTCATGTACCCGCACGGGCGCATCAGCCCGCTGCAGGAACTGCAGATGACCACGGTGGTCGACGACAACGTGCATTGCATGGCCGTGGAAGGCAGTTTCGACGACTGCCAGCGCCTGATGAAGCAGCTCTTCGGCGACCTCGACTTCAAGGCCCGATACGCCCTCGGATCGATCAACTCGGTGAACTGGGCGCGTGTACTGGCGCAAATCGTCTACTACGGCTACGCCAGCCTCAAGATTCCGGGACCGGTGTCGTTCTGTGTGCCGACCGGAAATTTCGGCAATGTCTTCGCCGGCTACCTGGCCAAGCGCATGGGCTTCCCCATCCACCGATTGATCGTGGCCACCAACGAGAACGACATCCTGTCGGTGTTCTTCCGCACCGGTCTGTATCAAAGGGGTCGGGTGCAGTTCACGATTTCCCCCTCCATGGATATTCAGGTGGCGAGCAATCTGGAGCGTTTCCTCTACTACCATCTCGATGAAAACCCAACCGCCCTGCAGGCCTTTATGGATACCTTCGAGCAGACCGGCGAAGCACGGCTGGCGCCGCCCGGCGACGACATCTTTCTCGCCGCGGCGGTGGATACGCAGGACACCCTGACAGCCATCGGCGAGGTGTATAGGCGGACCGGCTACATCGCCGACCCGCACACCGCCGTCGGGCTCGCCGCCGCGGGTCGCCTTGAAGTCGAGGGCACCGTCGCCTGCCTGGCCACGGCGCACGCCGCGAAATTCCCCGACGCCGTTGACAAGGCGGTCGGCAAACCCGTCGCCCGACATCCGGCACTCGCGGCGCTGCAAGGCAAGCCCACCCGCCGCACGGTAATACCCGCGGACATCAATGCCGTGCGCGATTCGATTCGGGACCGGGCTCGGCCACTTGAAATATCCGGGTAGCGGGCTGCGGCAAGAGTGCGCATCAGGAGGGGAGCAAGGGATGGCCGAAAAGCCACAGCAATTCCCGCCAAGTGTGGCGACGCTCGAGAATTAGCTGCGGGTTGCCAGGCGCGGTCGCGTCACTTGAAATCCGGCCTCGCCAAGGAGCGGGGTATCGATTTAGGGAACCTCCGATTAATTCTGTAGCCACGGCATCCAAGTCAATCAATGGCTTACGAGAAGATCAATGCTGCTCTATCGAATTGTTCAGACCTTCCTTAGTGTCCTGTCCCGGAAATACGCATATTATTCGACCTGTGTGTAATGCATCGTATATTATTGATTTTAAATGAAATTATTTTTTATAGGCCGGTGACTATTTTATAGTGAATTTACCGGACAGCACACTTAGCACCCAATTGTCAGAGTTCTTCAATATGGCGGATGGCGTCTTCCAACTCGTCAAGGTGTTCGACCCTGACGGTGGGTTCGGCCGTGGTCTCCCCGGAGAACTTCACCTGCTGATGCGGGCCGTTCATCCAAACGGTGTGCATACCCACGCCAGCCGCGCCTTCGATATCGTCAACCGGATGGTCGCCGATGTGAACGGTCTCGCCCGCCCGCACCCCATTGCGGCTGAGTACCTTTTCGAACATCGTCGGGGCCGGCTTGCCGACACCGACCGAAGCGGCGGAGAAATTGAACGCGAAATATCGGTCGAGACCGAGTCGTTTTGGGTCCGCGTTGCCATTGGTGAGGGAGCCGAGCCTGTAGTTGCGCGATAGCCGTTCCAAGGCGTCCAGCGCACCGTCGAAGTATTCAATTTCATGCCGCGCATCCAGGAACACGGTGAACGCATGCCTCGCCAAACGCCGGGCACGCGCTTTGGCCAACCCAACCCGCCGGATGCAACGATAGACCAATTCCTCCCGGAGCCGGGAAACATCGTGCACGATGGAGGGCTGCTCCCCAATCAACCCGGCGCGAATTTCGGATACCGCGTCCCCATCCCGATACAGCGCCATCGCCTCCGGAACCTGCTCCCCAAGACAGGCCGCCATGCGCCTTTCGGCACCGGAAATCACCGTCGCCACATCCCAAAGGGTGTTGTCTAGATCAAAGGTAATGACGCGAATTCGGGGCATGAAACGGTATCCCGTCGCAGGTGCTCTTGCGGTTTTCCAAGTGGGCACAGCGCCCCCAAGAGGGGCCACGCGGCAAGTGCTGAAGAGGCCATTAATCTCCTTGTCTCACGGCCCGTGGATGGGCGGCATCATAGACTTTCGCCAAGTGCTGGAAATCCAAGTGCGTATAGATTTGCGTGGTGGCGATGTCCGCGTGCCCGAGCAATTCCTGCACGGCGCGCAAATCGCCGGACGACTCCAGCAGGTGGCTGGCGAAACTGTGGCGCAGCATGTGCGGATGCAATACGTTGCTGCCCAATTGCGCACCGCCCAGGCGCTTAAGACGCTTTTGCACCGTGCTCCGGCTAATACGGCGCTCGCCCCGGCCCGTGAACAGCGGCGCGTCCACACCGACCGGGCCACGCTCGGCCAGCCAGTTTTCAATGGCGGCAACGCAGGGGCCGCCCAAGGGAATCTGCCTCGTCTTGTTGCCCTTGCCGGTAACCGTGACAAAGCCACCCGGAAGATCCAAATCCTTCAGATCGATACCCACCAGTTCCGCCAGGCGCACGCCGCTGCCGTAGAAGAGTTCCAGCATGGCCAGGTCGCGCTTGTCGCGGCCCGTCTTGGCCTCAAACTTGAAGAGTTGCGCCGTCCTGTCCGCATCCAGGGTGCGGGGCAGCTTGTTGCGCGATTTCGGTGCCCGGGCATTGGCCGCGGGATTCGCCGCCACCACGCCCTTCTTCTCCAAGTGGGCGAAGAAGCGCCGTACACTCGATAGAGCCCGCTGTAGGGTGCGGGGGCTCAACCCCTTCGCGCGCAGTTGGGCGGTGCACATCGAGATGTGATGCGGCTCGATATCGGCCCAAGCCTCGCCGACCTCGGCGGCAAGCCGCTCCAGATCGCGCCGGTAGGCAACCAGCGTATTCTCCGAATAACGTTTCTCGAACCTCAGATAATCAAGAAAGTCGCCAATCCGTGCATCCATCCAAATCCTCCCGAATTGTTCAGACCTTCCTTAAGTTCGTCCGTATCGTCCGGCACACCATAACTGCTCAGGCTTTCGATCACGTTGGTGATGTTGATCGCCCAACATGGCCGGGGGTGGACGTATTATCGCCTAGCGGGCCGTTCATAGTGTTTGGATCCATCGTCGAGATTCCCCACAAAATCAAACTGCATCGGCTGCGCTATGGGTTTCCGATCAGAACGACTCAATCGCTGGCTTCGGAGTACTGGCCCATCACTAATGAGGGCTGCAAATACCTTTTTCAGCGTCTTTTCGCCGATGCCTTTTTGAGAGGCAAGTTGGTCGATGGTGCAGATTTCCGGGTTTTCGACTGCGTGGCTTAAACAAGTAACCCGGCCGACACCCAGGCCTGTACGATCCGCAAATCCAGCTTCGGAGTACTGTTTGAGTTCCTGCTTCAACTTACCGTACAGGTCATCTTCAGCACTGGGATCATAGCGATAGATATCAACATCGATATCAACATGCCGAAGATGCTCAATCATGATTTCGATTGAAACCTCCTCGGGAATCTTACCGTGACTGGAACCGAGGGTAGGGAAAGCGATCGATTCGATGCCGCATTCTCTGTAAGTGGAGACGAATTTCTTTAGGCCCTCATGCAGGTAGGACACTTTCGAGGGATTCTTCCAGTGTTTCTTCGTTGGAAAGTTAAGCACCCAAGGCCGTCGCTCACTAGGTGGCGTCTTGTAGAGCCAAAGTTTACCGACGGTTAAGCGGCCGTTGCGGCAGTGGTCTACATAACGATCAAACATTTTAGGATAGCGGAACCTGAATCCACGGGCGATGCCGGCACCCATGACACCATCGCAATTGACAGTGTTGACTAGGGTTTGACGCTCGCTCGCGAAGAGATTGCCCTCGATTATCTTTGGTTCAGGCATATCGACTATTCTCCATCATCCTCAAAAAACCAACCAGGACGTACACAAACAGGCCAAGGAAGAGTCGAGGCGATCTGGTGCTTAACGGATTCCTTCCTCACAACAATTTTCTTGATGTAATCGGTAGTGATGCTCCTTGGAACCAACACTTCTGCACATCTCTTTCGCTGTCCGTCGCAGAAGCCCGACCAATAATCTGCATCTAGGCAATCCCAATCCAGCGGCACTCCAGCCCTCTCTTCGCTATGGAAGGAAGGTTCTCAAGAGAGGTGATGTGAAAATAAAACAGCATTTTGCGATGCCCAACCATAAGGGAAGGTCTGAACAATTCGATAGAGCAGCATTTAGCGTCCCGTAAGCTATTGATTTGATTAAACTGGATGCCCCGACTACAGGATTAATCAGAGTTTCCTAAGAAGTTCGTCGTCGAGTTCCCCCTCATTTACATCCTCAATCCAGCCGACCGATGATGTGGCTCAGCACATCGCCGATGTAGCCGACAAAGAAGGTATCGAGATCGCCGGTAAAGCGGCTGGTGTCTCGACTGCCCACCGCCAAACAGCCCTCGCCCTGCGGCAGCGCCAGCGGCAACAGCACGGCGCTGCCGTCCGTTTCGTGGGTCTGTATGGGAAACAGGGCCTGCAATTCGGCGGCGCGCAGGGTCGTGCAGACCGGCATGGTGCCCCGCACCAAGGGTTCAAAGGGCGCGGCATCCCGATAGTCGCGGATGTGGTCGTAGATGGCGTAGTGGTTTTGCACATGGCAGCACACATAGTCCGCGTTGAACTCCACGAGCATGTTGGTGGCCAACACCTCGTTCAAATCGTGCCAGGACGAAACGTCAAGCAGCGCCAGTGTCAGGGAGCGCACCTTGGCGAACAGCTCGTCGTTGTTGCGCGCCGTTTGCAGCAGTGTGTTCATGCGCCGCCGCATGCGCAGGATGCGTTCGCGCAGCACCTCCACCTGACGTTCAATCAGCGACACCGCCTCACCCGAGGCATGCGTCACCTTGATCTCGGAAAGCAGGTGGGTATGCGAATCGAAAAAATCCGGATGTGCTTTGAGGTACTCGATGACCTGTTGATCATCCATCCTTAGAGCCCAGGCCCTCTTGGGGAACCTCTGATTAATTCTGTAAACACGGCATAAAATTAAATAAAATCAAAAACTTACTAGTATATCAATGCTACTCTATCGAATTGTTCGGGACTTATATACATAAGTTAACATGCCACTATATATTGAGGCTTTAGCGGCAAGAAGCTACCACATGTTGGGTTCTGTCAACTAATCGATATAACTCCCAATTGTTCAGACCTTCCTTAGGTTTGCAGACGGCCTTCATAGACCATCGCGGCGGGTCCGGTCATTTTAACGGCTGCGCCGGGCCCCTTCCAGGCAATACGCACTTTGCCGCCCGGCAAAGACACCTTCACCGAGTCGCCCAGCTTCCCCCGCAACCAGCCAGCAACCACCGCCGCGCAGGCGCCGGTGCCGCAAGCCGGGGTTTCACCGACCCCGCGCTCGAACACGCGCAGGCGGACAAAACCCCGGTCCACCACCTCGCAGAACCCGATATTGGCGCCTTGGGGAAAGCACCCGTGGCCGCCAAGCGCGCCGCCAATCGCCGCCACGTCGACGGCCTGCACATCCTCAACGAACAACACCCCGTGTGGATTGCCCATGGATACCGGCATGACTTCAAACCGGCCCAGCCCGGTATCGAGAACATGGCTGAGATGCTCCCGCTCCGCCCTGAACGGCACAGCGTCCGGGTGCGTGGCGGGAATGCCCATATCGACCCGCACCCCCCGTTCGAGAAGGGTGGTGCGAATGCGCCCGGAATCGGTCTGAAAATCCAGTTCAACCTTGGGGCTTAGGCCGGCCCCGCGGACGAATTGCGCGATGCAGCGGGCACCGTTGCCGCACTGTTCGGCGCCGCTGCCGTCGGCATTGTAGATGCGAAACCAAAAATCGGCGTCCGGCTCCGTCGGCAATTCCAGGGTGAGCAATTGGTCGAACCCCACACCGGTTCTGCGATTTGACCAGCGCCGCACCTCATCGGTGGTGACGCGATGCTCCTGGGTCACCAGGTCAACGACCATGAAGTCGTTGCCGAGCCCGTGCATTTTTGCGAAGCGCAGCGTCATCCGTTGGCGGCGGAGCTTTCCAGGCGCAATTGGTCGCGAATGTTCTCGCGCCGCCTGACCACCCGAAATCCGTCATCCTCAACGAGCACCTCGGCGGGCCGTCCCCTAGTGTTGTAGTTGGAACCGAGCGCCATACCGTAGGCACCGACCGTGCGCACAGCCAACAGATCACCCGCCATGATCGCCAACTCCCGGTCGCGGGCCAGAAAATCGCCCGTTTCGCAAATGGGTCCAACGATATCCCAAGTGCCCCGCGTTGCATCCGCGTCCGGCGGCCCGACCCGTTCGACGGCGTGCCAGGCGGCATACAGGGAAGGACGCAGAAGATCGTTCATGGCCGCATCGACAACGGCAAAGTTGCGCCCTCCCTGGGCATCCGCCGGTTTGAGGTATTCGACGCGGGTGAGCAATACACCCGCCCCGGCCGTGAGAAATCGCCCCGGTTCAATCATCAGACGCTCCCGCCTGCCCGCCATACGCCGAGCGACCGCGGTGCCCAGGGCCGACATATCGAGCGGCGTCTCGTCGCGGTAGGTTATGCCGAAGCCACCGCCGATATCGATATGCTCAATGCGCATCCCGCTGGCCTCCAGTTCCGCAACGATCCCGAGCAGGCTGTCCAGCGCCGCCAAATAGGGTTCGAGCGACATGACCTGAGAACCGATATGGCAGGCGATGCCTTTTACCGAAAGCCACCGGTGGCGCTCGGCAAATACGTACAGGCCAACAGCGGCTTGGGCGTGGACACCAAACTTGCTTTCCCGCAGGCCCGTCGCAATATAGGGATGTGTTGCCGGATCCACGTCCGGATTGACGCGCACCGCCACCGGCGCCACGCGTTGCAGCAGTTCCGCCTGGGTCGCCAGGCGGTGCAACTCCGCTTCGCTCTCGATATTGAAACAGCCGATGCCCAGCTTTAGCGCCAGGTCGATCTCGGCGACGGATTTGCCCACGCCCGAAAAAACGGTGCTCGCGGGGGGTGCCCCCGCCGCGACGACCCGCTGCAATTCGCCGCCGGAAACGATATCGAAGCCAGTGCCCAGGTGACGCATAAGCCGCAGGATGGCCAGGTTGGAATTGGCTTTGACGGCATAGTGGATTTCGGCTTCGGGAAAGGCGCGCCGCAAGATCGCGAATTGCGACGCCATCGCCTCGGCGGAGTACACATAGGTCGGCGTGCCGACGGCGTCCGCGACATCGAGCAAGGATACTTTGCCGATGCGCATCACGCCCTCCCGCATTCGGAACAACATATCTCCGAAAGGGACTTATATACGTAAGTTGGGGGATTATATCGCAAAGTCACAAAATAAAGTCAATACGCGAACTGTGCAAGTCGCCTTCTAGTGCTCCATCCAACTGATAATGCCGCATCAGCGCGCCCGCAAGCGTCCAGATGCGCGGCGGAGCCTCGCCGGCATATCCGGCGATACGTCAAGGGGCGACAACGGAGCCCTCAGCCGGGAGCGCGAGGGGCATCCCTCGCATAAAATAGATGGGCGCTTGCGGGCGCGCCCTCCGGGTGGCGGCGGGAGCGTCCCGGACCGCGTTGCGACTTTGCGATATAATCCACATAATTTCCCTCCGAAACGGTTGGCCCACCGCGAGATTCCTCTTCCGGCAGCGACAGCGGACCCTTTTGCCCACAGGTGGCGACCAGGCCCGAAAGCAGCAGCAATGCCAGCCAACGCATTCCGGAAGTGCTCAGATACGCTGCCGGGCCGCGGCGACCGCCCGAGCAACTGCCGCGGGTGCCGTACCGCCCGGATGCGCGCGGGCCGCCACCGAACCCTCCACATTGAGCACATCGAACACATCCGCCGCCACATACTCGCCGGCCAACGACCGCAGTGTTTGCAGCGACAGGGCTTCAAGGCCCGTACCCTGTTCCACCGCGAGCGCGACGGCGCGGCCCACCGCACCGTGGGCATCCCGAAACGGCAGGCCCTTGCGCACCAAATAGTCCGCCAGGTCGGTGGCGGTGGTGAACCCCCGCAGGGCGGCGGCACGCATGGCTGCCGCATCCACTCGGATATGCGGTATCAGGGCACCGATGGCTGTTAGGCAGTTGTGCAATGTGTCCACCGCGTCGAACAGCGGTTCCTTGTCCTCTTGGTTGTCCTTGTTGTAGGCGAGCGGTTGTCCCTTCATGAGCGTTAACAACGCGAGCAGGTGTCCATAGACACGGCCCGCCTTACCGCGAATCAATTCCGGCACATCCGGGTTTTTCTTCTGCGGCATGATGCTCGAGCCGGTGCAAAATCGGTCCGGCAGGTCAATGAACCCGAAGCTCTGGGAATTCCACAACACCAACTCCTCGCACCAGCGGGAAAAATGCATCATGGTCATGGCCGCCACCGCGCAAAACTCGATGGCGAAATCCCGGTCGCCGACGGCATCCAGGGAATTCGCGGCAATAGCGTCGAAACCCAGTTCCTCCGCAACCATGTGGCGGTCGATGGGAAAGGTCGTACCGGCCAACGCGCCGGCACCGAGCGGCAGCACATTGACCCTTGCCCGGCAGTCCAGCAGCCGGTCGCGATCGCGCAGCAACATTTCAAACCAGGCGAGCAGGTGATGCCCGAAAGTGACCGGCTGGGCCGCCTGAAGATGGGTCAAGCCGGGCATGACGGTATCGACATGCCGCTCGGCCAAATCGAGAAGCGCCTGTAGGAGGGCGTTTTCCCGCTCAATGAGCTGATCGATCGCGTCGCGCAGATACAGGCGGATGTCGGTGGCAACCTGATCATTGCGGGAACGCCCGGTGTGCAGCATCTTGCCGGTTTCGCCGATCAGTTCGATAAGCCGGGCCTCGATGTTCATGTGCACGTCTTCGCGGTCGGCGCGCCAGGTGAAATCGCCGGCGTCGATTTCCTCCCGAATCCGCCGCAGCCCCGCCACAATCTCCGCGGCTTGCGCCGCGCTCAGCACACCAACCCGGCCCAGCATATGGCAGTGGGCGATGGAGCCGCGAATGTCCTGCCGATACAGGCGCCGGTCGAACGAAACCGATGCGGTGAACGCCTCGACAAACTCGTCCGGTGCTTCCCGCAGGCGGGCGTACTGTTGGCTGGGCGGCAAATTCATGCGGTGGATTATAGTCCCGCCCAGCCATCGGGGTGGCCTATGCCGAGCATTTCCCCCCGCCGAGCACACAAAATTTAGCGCAGTGCGGATGGTTAAGCGCCACCCCGCCCCCGGCGTCGCCGAGGTGGCGGCCCATGCGGAACCCCGCGGCAAAGGGCTGTAGCGTGCAACTGACCACCTCCGGGGCGGCGGCGCCCCGGCGTTTGACCACCATCCGGGAGTGCGCACACATCAAATCCCCGGGATTCACGCCAAGCATCGACCAACAGTCGGCGGTAATCTCGGGAACATCCGCCTCGGCGTCCATTTCGGGGAATAGCACGAGTTCCGAGGCGGAGTCCGCATTCACGCGAATGCCTCGCGAAGCGAAGAGTTTGGCGAAGCCGCGGCGCAACGATTCTTCACCGTCGCCCCATCGAAGCCTACTGGCGACATGCACATCGAAGCCGTTGTCGGAGAGCCAGCGCAGTCCGGCCAGGGCCGGTGCCCAACTCCGCCGACCCCGTTCCGCCTCGTGTACCTCCGGCCGGAAATGATCGAGCGAAACACGTATCGTCAGGCTGGTGCCGTATCGCTCGCGCAGATCAAGAAGCGGCACCGCGCACTTCATCATCGGGCGCATGGCGTTGGTGAGCACGAGTGCGCGATGGCCACGCTCCAGGCTGTCGCCGAGCACACCGACGAGGTGGGGGTTCATGAAAGGCTCGCCGCCCGTGAAACCAATCTCCACCGCGCCGCACCCGAGCCAATCCAGTTCATCGAGGTAGCCTGCCATTTCCTCTCGCGACAGATACACCAGGGCGTCGTTCGTGGGGCTCGACTCAATATAGCAGTGCGCACAGGTGACGTTGCAGAGGGTGCCGGTATTGAACCAAAGCGTTCGCAGTCCCGCGAACGGCACTTGCGCGCGCGGCTTGCCCTCCGCCGTGATCAAAGGATTGCGGAATTTCCACCCGGAATCGATTTCCGGCTGCGCGGACCGAGCGATGATTTCCGTCATAGGCGCACCGCGGGTTTACGAGGGCGTGGCTTGCGGCTGGCCATGCCCACCCCTGGTCTGGCCGGCGCGTGCCGTCAATGGTGGTCCACCAATCCGCATCGAAGTCAACGCATCAGGGCGTGAAACTTCCCGACCCACCGCAAAGCTCCCTCGGGCGCGTGTGCCCGGCGCCAAGCGCTGGCCGCAAACTTGTTGGCCTCGGTCAGGGTCGGATAAATGTGAATGGTGCCCATCAACTTCTTGAGGCCGATCCCGTGCTTCATCGCCAGAATAAACTCGGCTATGAGGTCTCCGGCATGGTGGCCGACAATGGTGACGCCTAGGATTCGGTCCTTGCCGGGTGGCGTGAGCACCTTGACAAAGCCATAGCCTTCGCCATCGGCAAGAGCGCGGTCGAGATCATCAAGATCGAAACGCGTCACTTCGACCTCAATGTCCCGTTGCGCGGCCTCCTGCTCATTGAGACCAACGCGCGCCACCTCCGGGTCGGTGAAGGTGGTCCACGGAATCACCGAGTAATCCGCCCGGAAGCGGCGGAACATGCCGAACAGCGCGTTCACGGATGCATACCAAGCCTCGTGCGAGGCCGTGTGGGTAAATTGGTAGGGGCCGATGACATCGCCGCAGGCATAGATGGTCGGGATGTTGGTTCGCAGATATTCATCGACCTCGACAGTGCCCCGATCGGTCAGCGCAACGCCCAGTTCCTCAAGACCCAGGCCAGCCGTGTTGGGCGCGCGCCCCACGGCGACGAGCAGGGCATCGAACGGAACGGCCAATTCATTGCCGTCCGGGGTGATGCAGATGAGACGCTTGCCGTCGTCGTTTTCCACACGTTCCGCGCGATGGCCGGTGAGCAGCCGTATGCCCTCTTCGGCAAAGCGGGCCTGCATGAGTTCGATAACATCGGCGTCTTCGCGCATGAGCAGGTGAGGCGCCAGTTCAACCTGGGCGACATCCGAGCCCAGTCGCCGGAACGCCTGCGCCATTTCGCAACCGATCGGGCCGCCGCCAAGAACAACAAGGCGCTCCGGCAGTTCCCGCAAATCCCATAGGGTGTCGGACGTGTGGTATCCGCACTCGGCGAGGCCCGGAATGGGCGGTATGAAGGGCGCGCCACCGGATGCGATGACGATGTTGCGGGTGGTGATTTCGCGGGCTTCCCCATCGGCCCCGGCAACGCGCACCGTCCAGGGGGATGTAATGGTCGCATCGCCCATAACGCAATCCACCCCAAGCCCGGTGTAGCGTTCCACGGAGTCGTTCGGCTCAATGCGGCGGATGATGGACCGCACGCGCTCCATGACGTCGGCGAAGTCGAAGTCCGCGCCGGCGCTGCGGAAGCCAAACTCCCGGGCACGGTTCATGTAGGACAGCATCCTGGCCGAGCGCAGCAGCGACTTGCTCGGCACACAGCCGGTATTGAGGCAGTCGCCGCCCATGCGGTGGCGTTCGATCAGCGTCACCCGCGCCTTCACCGTGGCGGCAATAAGGGCCGCAACCAAGCCCCCGGAACCGGCGCCAATGACGACCAGATTATTGTCGAAGCGCCGCGGGCGCGGAAAGCGGCGCAGGGCGGCGCGCGACCGAAACCAGCCAAGACCCTTCTTCGCCAACAGCGGGAAGATGCCAAGCAGCACAAAGGAAGCGATAAGGCCCGGGGTCAGGATGCCATCGAGCGAAAGCGACTCGATCCGCACGAGCTGCGCACCAGCGTTCACGTATACAACGGTTCCGGCAAGCATGCCGATTTGGCTAACCCAATAGAATCGCCAGGCGGATAGCGGGGTCAGCGACATGGCGAGATTAATGGCGAAGAATGGGATGGCCGGCACCAGACGCATGGCGAAAAGATAGAAGGCCCCGTCTTTCTCGATGCCGCGATCAATCACTTCGAGTTGACGCTTGAAGCGGGACCGAACGGCATCCGCGAATAAAAATCGAGCCAGGAGGAATGCCAGGGTGGCCCCTAGGGAACTGGCAAAGGACACCAGCACCGTGCCCTGCACCAAACCGAAGACGGCGCCCGCGACAATGGTCAGAATGGCCGCTCCGGGGAGCGACAACCCCGTGGCGATCACATAGACCACGAAAAAAACCGCCGCCATAAGCCAAGGGTCGGCGTCCCGGAACCCAATAATCGTGTCCCACTGCGCTTTGAGTGCCGCAACCGTCAGGAAACGATCAAGGTCCAATATGAAAAAGAGCGCTATGGCCCCCAACACCACCAACAACAGCGCGATTTGTTTTCCTTTCATCCTCCCTCCTCCGTTAAGGAACATCCGACGAATCCCGCTTTTGGCGAGTATGTGGATTCTCGTGGCAAAAAAGGAATCCAGCAAGCATGGATTTCAGCGCGGGCCACCCGCAAAATGGATGTTGGACGAATGCATGATGTGCGATGGACAAATTGCGTATCGCCACCCGCAAAAGTCGATTGGCGCTGTGGCAGGCAAACAAGATCAAGGCCGAACTGGAACATCGCCACAGGGGGCTGCGCGTCGCGCTCGTCGGCATCGCCACGGAGGGCGACCGGCGGCTTGATGCGCAATTGCGCGACCTCGGCGGCAAGGGGTTGTTCATCAAGGAACTGGAAGCGGCGCTATGGCGCGGCGCGGCGGATCTGGCGGTGCATTCCATGAAGGATCTGCCCGCCACCCTGGATGCGCGATTCACCTTGGCGGCAATCGGTTTCCGGGAAGATGTCCGCGATGCCTGGGTGAGCCCCCACGGCACCCTCGACACCGTGCCGCAAGGCGCGACGGTGGGGTCTTCGAGCTTGCGCCGCCAAGCGCAGATACTCGGGACGCGCCCGGACCTTGGGGTTGTGCCGATACGCGGCAATGTGGATACCCGCCTGCGCAAGCTCGACACGGGCGCCGTGGACGCAATTCTGCTCGCCGTCGCCGGACTCAGGCGTTTGGGATGGGAAAGCCGGATCACCGAGACGCTGAGTTTGGAGCGCTGCCTGCCCGCTGTCGGTCAGGGTGCGCTTGGCGTCGAGTGCCGCATCGACGATGAGCCGGTGCGCACTTTGTTGGAACCGCTGAACGACCCCACCGTGTCCCGGTGCGTGCGGGCGGAACGGGGGATCAGCGCGGCGCTCGGCGCCGATTGCGGCACACCACTCGGAGCGCACGCGCAGCTTGTGGACGGCGAACTGCGTCTGCGGGCCATGCTGGGGTCGCCGGACGGCAGGGTCTTGTTGCACGCCGCCGCGACCGGAGACGACGCCGATGCATTGGCCGCCATCGTCGTCGACAGTCTGCGGCGTCAGGGTGCCGACAGACTCTTGGAAATCGCCCGCGATGGCGCGCGGCGCTGACCCGAAGGGAGGCCGGCAAGGCCGGTTGCAGTTTGGCAGCGTCGAAGTTTTCATGCTTTCCGGCGGCACTCTGGAATTTCAAACTGAGCCACTATCCAGACTCACAGAGATTCATTCCGTAAAGGAAAGGGAATTACATACGTAAGTTGACATACTATTCTTGCAGGTGCGACTGGGGGCACCTAAGTACACGCTCGGCTACTATACGACAATGAGTTAGGAGGTGTACTGGCTCAGCGGTTCCGTATTTCCCCGAATCGAACCGACTATCCCCGAGGCGGCAATCCAGTATCACATGTGCTAAACCCGCACAATGCGGCCATCAGTTTCCCGCCGGCTCTTAGAACTCCCAGCCTTCCAGTTCCATGAAGCCTTCGAGCGAGGTGCAGGGGATGTCGAAGTGCCGACAGATGTTCGGAATCTTGGCCCCATTTTTCGGCTCCCCTTCCATCGTGATCACCGTGGCTTCCAAAACTCTTGCGCGGGCGATGATGAACGGGTCGGCATTCTTGCCGCCTTTCAGCAGCTTTTTCTGTTCGATTACCTGGCGGAAGTGCGCGATGTTGAAAATCTGCGCAACGAACAGGGCTTCATCGGTCGTAGGGGCCGGAAATAAGTCTTTGTGATCCTTCGCCCAATCCCTGAGCGCGGCCACACGATCATCTTCGATCTCGTGCGCCGCTTCCCTGGTCGAGGTGATCGCCCCTTCTTCGATTAACGCGTCAAACTGTTCCCACAGCGAGGGAAAGCGCTTCCGGTAGTAGCTGTGAAATAGTTGGGAAAAGGCGTTGGTATCGAAGACGTAGCTCACGAAGCCCTCCGTGAGACGTATTCTTCAAGACTCGTCAAGTTCTTGGGCTTTATATCCAAGTAATCCGCCAACTGGTTTGCGTCGATCCGGTTCTGATAGTAGCGCTGGAAGGCGAGCGTGATGTATTCAGGGCCAAGATAGGCGATCTTGCTGTAGTAGTGGTCGCCGCCATTTCCGCCTTTCTTTTCCGCTGCCCATCTTTTGGCCGCCGTTTCGTATTCCTCGCTAGCGATCAGATCACGATCCAGAAAGTTGCGATAGATGAACTCGCGGCTCACACTGAACAGCCGCGCCAGTTCTGCTGCCGTTGCCTCATTTGGCGCGCTTCCGGCAAAGGCACGTTCGAAATCATCATCCGGCACGAGCAGGCGCGCCGCCATGCGGTTACAGATGATCTCGATACCGCGATCATCCGGCGATAGATCGTCGATATAATCATCTGTGGGAGTATCGACGCCGCTTGTGTGAAACAGCAGATGCGCAAGCTCATGGAACAACGTGAAAATCTGCCGTGTCTTGGCTGTCGTGTTGTTGACGTAGATAATCGGAAATTCATCGTGATAGAGGCAGAACCCCGAGTATCCGCCATCGCGAAACTGATCTTTGAAGACATACACGCCGACATCGATGAGCGATTGCCGCCAGATTTTCAAGGCGGTTTCCTCATCACCCCAACTAAACTGTTGTTCCATGGTGATGCCCAGATATTCCCTCACCTGGGAGGCGATCAGGTCAACGTCATCACTTGGCCGGAACGAGAGATCACGCGTGATCAGCCGTTTGGCCGGGTTGCGGCCAAAGTTCAGTTCTTCCAGACCCATCTGGAA
Source organism: Pseudomonadales bacterium (assembly GCA_965116165.1). Classification (GTDB taxonomy): domain Bacteria; phylum Pseudomonadota; class Gammaproteobacteria; order Pseudomonadales; family Azotimanducaceae; genus Azophilus. Next base: position 1,219,359 of record OZ220484.1, read on the forward strand.
GGTGAGCGCCTTGCGCAGAAGTAAGCGAATGCGAGGTGGGATCAGTTCAAACTGCGCCGGGCCGAGCGTTCTGAAGGACTCCTCGATAGGCGGCAGCGCTGGTGGCTCTGGGAAGAAGAACACGGCCACAGGCACACGAAACTTCTCCGCCAGTTTTTCGAGTTGCGGATAGGACGGCCCGTCCTCTCCGCTCTCCCATTCAGCGATCTTGCGGAAGTCCTCAGTCGCAGCTTCCAGGCTGTATCCGGCCTTTTGTCTTGCCCAGGTCAGGAGTTCGGGCGTGATTGGCATCGCTTCAGCCATCATCCCTCCCCCAAAAGTGAGAAATTGGGCGGATCATGACGGGCGTCCTCTCTTTGCTTGCCAGGTGCGGCAAAACTTCAGAAACAGTCCATCAGCATTTCCTGTCTCAGGTCGCCCGATCTTACCCCACCAAGCTGCATAGCATTGTTCGACGTAATTGATATCTCAGCCCTGTGCTATCTGGAGTGCTTCCTCACAAATGTCTGGCGATAGACGCCGCAAAATTTGTCTCAAGGCCTGGTCAGCCTCTTCTTGTCTTGGTCTTTCAGCATAGTGCCTCGGTTGACAAATAGAACCCGCGATCCGTGTCGGCTAGGTATTCAAGGAAATGTCCTTCCCCCATTGATTGGTCCAATGTGAACGGTAACGCATTGACGATTTCTCCGCCAGCCTATGAACGGGCTCATATGTTGTAAACAAATGGGGTTTATATACATGGCTATGCGGCGACCGCTGTTGCCGCATCCCGCCCCGGTATTCCCGCGACATGGGGCTCCGTCCGTTGGCCGGGGAAGGCGCCGGGACGGCAATGCGTCGCGGGGGATGGCGATGCCCGGAAAGTCAAAGTCCGCATCATCCGCCCAGCCCACCATCTTCCGCGTCGAGCTTGAGGAGGCTGCCTGATCCGACAGGCCTAAATTCCGAAATCTCCTGAGCCAATACAGTACTGTTGAGGCTTTAGTGGCGGAAAACCACCACATGTCGGGTTCTACCAACCCATTGATATAATTCCCGAAGGAACGGTCCGAACAATTCGATAGAGCGGCATAGAGAAACCCGTGACCTATATGATTTTAGGAAGGTCTAAACAATTCGATGGAGCAGCATTTAACTACTCGTAAGCTATTGATTTTATTAAACCGGATACCTCGACTACAGGATTAACCAGGGGGTTCCTAACCCAACCCATTGATGAATAAACTACTGCCGCCATCAATAGCGGCGAAATCACTGACCGTGCTCCCGCCGCGTGCTCAACGTGCCGTCAAGCATGTCGGCGCGCGCTCCAGTCCGCGCACCCAGTGCTTTCACCACTCTTGCCGACCTCGCCATGTTCATTCATGAATGGGTCGGGCATGAATGGGTCGGGCCAAAGTAATTTTGAAAATCTGGATTACACGCACGGAGCCCGGCGCCACGGCCTTGGCGGCGGCGCTGACCGGGGCGGGACACGAAGTGATCAAGGCACCGGTACTGGCCGTCGGGCCATTGCCGTTCAACCCGCCGACGGGCCCGTTCGATATCGGCGTATTTCTCTCGGTGCATGCCGTGCGTATCGCCGCGGTCGACCTGGCGCGGATGGCCGATACGCTCATCGCCGTCGGGCATCGCACTCGGGCCGCGCTAGGAGAACTTGGGTTCGACGCCACCGCACCGAGCCTGGAAACCAGTGAAGGACTATTGCAAGCCATGCCGGATCCGGCGGGCAGGCGCGTGGTCGTCATCGCCGGTTCGGGCGGGCGGGATTGGCTGCGCACCGCACTAACAAACCGCGGCGCGCGGGTGACTCGCATCGATGTCTATGTGCGGTATCCTTTGACCCCGGCGATCGACACCGGGGACGTGGATGCCATCGTCGCATCAAGTGGCACCGGATTCGCGCAGCTTGCGCGGGTGTGGCACGGCAATGACGGAAATCCAGACATCCCGGTGCTGGTGCCCTCCGCACGGGTGGCCGCGCTCGGCCCAAGCCTCGGGATGGCGGCCGTCCTCGACTGTGGCGGCGCACATGCGCAGGCGGTTGAGCGCGCACTGGAGCGGTTGCGAATCGATGTTTCCACAACATAGGGCGACCCATATCATCACCCCACAACAATTCCCCCCAAGCATGAAATCGGTTGAAAACCGAAGTTCAAACCGGTACCCGGCGCGGTGCGGAACCTTTGCCGCGGGCTGCCGGTGCCTGTCGTTGGCGGGAATGGCTTGTTCGCTGCAACACCGGGTTAATCACAATGGCTGAACAACCGGAAAACGGGAACGGCGCCAAGGCCGCTCGCCCGACGCGGGCCGCCGGTGGGCGCGGGCTGGCCCTGCTCGCCCTATTTGTCGGGCTCGTCGCTTTGGGCGGCATCGCCCACATCTATTATTCCACCCAATCGGTGTTCGGCCCGGACAACGACAGGGACCGCATCGCCATGCTCGAATTGGCAAACGAGCGGCTCGGAAATGAGCTGCAACGTCTCAACCGCGAGCGGCAAACGGCCATCGACGCCTTGCGTGCCGAGCGGGAAGCGGCGTTTGCGACTTTCCGTACACAACAGGAACGGCACCGGCGCACCGCCGAGGAGGCACTGGCGCAGGCACTCGAACGGGCCGCCAACCCGAAACCTCCACCGGAACCCGATTGGAAACTGGCCGAGGCCGAATATCTTCTGCGCCTCGCCAACCACCGGGTACTGATGGAGCGGGACATTCGGACAGCCCTCGACCTTTTAAAATCCGCCGACGACATCGTTCGCGACCTCGACGACTTTGCGCTGTATGAAGTGCGCGCCACACTGGCGGAGGAAATACAAAGCTTGGAGCAGGCACGGGAGGTCAATGTCTCCGACATCCACCTCCGTCTTGATGCGGTTAAGCGTCAACTCAGTTCGCTGTCGCTGGCATTGCCCAAATACGAGCACCGAATGTCGGCGGCACCGGCAACACCGGGGCACACCACGCCGGCCCCCGATACGTCCGCCAATGGGGGCGGCCACGCCATCGCCACCCCGACCCGCACCGCCTTGGGGCACCCCACGCCGACCCCCGATACGTCCGCCAATGGGGGCGGCCACGCCATCGCCACCCCGACCCGCACCGCCTTCGAGCCCGAACCGCCCGAATACTCGGGCGTTGACGATTTCCCGCCGGTCGGAGACACCCCCACCCCCCCCGACAACGACCCCGCTTCCGGATTCTTGGCGACCCTGGCGCACGAATTCGGTCGGCTATTGCGGTTTCGTCGCATCGACACCGGCTTCAAGCCGCCGCCTGCCCCCACCGAGGCAGCCTATTTGGAACTCAACCTGCGCCTGATGCTGGAACAGGCGCAATTGGCCGCACTGCGTCGAGACCGCAGCGTTTATGCGGCGAGTCTCGACAGGGCGCTGGAATGGGCCAACATCTATCTCGATCAGCAGAACCCGCAAACACGCGAGGTGATTGCCGCCCTCGCGGCCTTGCGAAACCTGAACCCGGATAAGCCCGCACCGGACATTTCCCGCTCATTAGGCCAACTTCAAGAACTGCGGCAGCGATCGCAATGAGAATCGGACTGCTGCTGCTGCTAACCGCCGCCCTGCTCGGTGGACTGGTGGGAACACTCCTGCTGCGCGACCCGGGCTATGTGTCGGTGGCCTACGCCGACCGGGTCATGGAAACCAGCCTCTGGTTTGCCATCCTATTGCTGATCGTCCTCTACGCCCTCTTGCGCTGTCTTATCTTCGTTGTCGTTCGAATCCTGCGGGGCGGACACTTTTTCGACGCCTGGCGTACCCGGCGAAGCGGCGGCATTGCGGCGCGCCAAACGTTGCGCGGCCTGCTGTTGCTCACCGAGGGCGAAGCGGCGGAAGCCAAAAAGCTGCTTGTGAGCTCGGCGCGCAACGCCCCAATCCCGTTCGCCAACTTTCTGCATGCGGCACGAGCCGCCCACGAACTCGGCGATGCGGACGAGCGCGACGATTTGTTGTTGCGCGCGGAGGAATCCACACCGGGCACCGAGGTCGCCGTCGCGCTTGCCCGAGCCCGATTGCAGATGGAGGAGCAACGATGGGAGGAGTGTCGGGCCGGCCTAACGCGACTGCGCCAACAACAGGCACGGCACCCGCAGCTACTGGCCCTGTTAATGCGCTGCTGCGAAGCGCTCGAAGATTGGCGGGCACTCATCGACCTACTGCCGGAACTGCGCAAGGCCAAGACGGACGACGAGGCAACGCTGGACGCCCTTGAGCGTCGCGCCTGGGCGGGCCGTCTCGGGGATGAGGACGATGCCGACGTCTGGCAGCGCCTGCCCAGAGAACTCAAACGCGAACCGGAATTCATCGCCGCCCGGGCGCAACGGCTGCTCGTCGTCGGCGAATCGGCCGCCGCCGAACAGTTGGTACGCAAAGCGATCAACCGCGACTGGCACGACGACCTGGCCGACCTCTACGGACGCATCGCATCGCCCCACCTATCCAAGCAGTTGGCGGCGGCGGAGAGCTGGCTCGGGGAGCAACCGGACAACCCCGTGCTCCTGCTCGCCCTCGGCCGTATTGCCATGATGGGCGGCGCCTGGTCGAAAGCACGCGAATACCTGGAGGCGAGCCTGCGCCTGGAACCCCGGGTGGCCGTATACGGTGAACTCGGGCGGCTTTTGAACCACCTCGGCGAATTCATCCGTGGCAGCGAGTACCTCGGCATGGCCTGCACCGACCTGCCAAGCCTGCCGCTGCCGCCACGACCGGGGCGGTAATCAAACCGACGTTGCCGCGGAGCCGAAAACCGCGCACCCAGTGCCCTCACTACTCTTGCCGGCCTCGCCACGTTTATTCATGAAACCGATGTGGGTATTATTCCCACATTTATTCTCTATTTTATCCCAATAACGGTCATAAGTGGGATGTGATCCCCAGATAATTTCCTACGGCGCAGGCTCAATGGGTCGGGTTGGGGGCATGATTCCGAAATCTCCCGAGCCAATCAGCAATTCCCGCTAACGATGCGTGACTATTCGTTTGGGTCCAAAGACCGAGCGAAATGGACCACTCAGGCATTTGTCGGGCACCGATTTTTGGCATTGCCGTGCTTAGCGGGAATTGCTGTGAGCCAATACAACAGATTGCTTTCAAAATTAGTGCTGCGTATTATGCACGCAGGCAAATTTATTCGACCGCCACCAGGTGTGATTTCGCATGACCAGTCCCAAAGCCATCGACATCGCCTATATCCATATCTCGGTCGACGATCTCGACCGCATGGGCGAATTCCTCGCCCGGTTCGGCATGAGTTCAAGCCGGGGGACCACCGCCGATGACCGTGCCATGATGTACAGCCGCGGCACCGGCGGGGCGCCTTATCAGCATATCGCCGAGCTCGGCGAGAACCGCTTCGTCGGCGCCGGATTCGAGGTCGAGCATCCGCGGGAGCTCGAAGCGCTCGCGCGGATGCCGAGCGCTTCGGAAATCGAACGGATCGATGCGCCCGGCGGCGGTCGCCGCGTGCGCTTCACCGACCCGAATGGCTACGAGATCAGCGCGGTTCAGGGCTGGCAAAGGCTGCCGCGAACCGATCCGCCGTTGCGACCGCCTCTCAATAACGGCATCGAACAACCGCGGCGCGGCGAGCCGGTCCGTCTGGAAACGCGGCCTTCCCAGGTCAAGCGGCTCGGACACGTGGTGCTGCGGGTGAAGGATTTCCGTGCCAGCGAGGCGTGGTACAAGGAGCGCTTCGGCTTTCTTTCTTCCGACGAGATTTACATCGGCGAAAAAGACAATGTCGTCGGTGCCTTCATGCGCTGCGACCGCGGCGAGGAGCCGGTCGACCACCACACCGTATTCCTGATGCAGTACCCGGAAAGCGGCATGATGCACGCGGCCTACGAAGTCCATGACTGGGATGACCTGATGCTCGGCCACGATGAACTCGAGCGGGGCGGCTATTCACATCAATGGGGTGTCGGCAAACATATTCTCGGCAGTCAGGTGTTCGACTACTGGCACGATCCCTTCGGCAACATCATGGAACATTTCACCGACGGCGATCTGTTCGACAGCGGCAAGCCGCCCGGCCTGGCCCCGATAGACGCCCTGCTCGGCGTACAATGGGGCCACCGGCTCCAACCACGCCCCTAACCCGACCGATTCATGAACAAACTACCGCGGCCGTCAATAGCAGCGAAATCACCGAGCGTGCTCAACGCGCTATCAAGCAAGCCCGCGCGTTCTTACCCCGCGCACCCAGTGCTTTCACCACTCTTGCCGGCCGCGCCACGTTCATTCATGAATCGGTCGGGCTAAGGCTGCGGAGAGAGCGGCGGGTATGCGGCAAACCCCCGTACTCATTGCCGGCGGCGGTCCCGTCGGGTTGATGCTCGCGCTCGAGCTCGACCACCACGGCATCGACGCCATGCTGGTGGAACGCAATCCCACCACCACCCGTCATCCCAAGATGGACATCACCAACGGGCGCAGCATGGAACTGTTCCGCCGCCTCGGCGTGATCGACCCGCTGCGCGCCGCCGCCGTGCCGGAAGATCATCCGGTATCGGTCATATGGGTCGACAATCTCGCCGGTTGGAAACTGGCCCGTTTCGACTATCCGAGCGTCGACGACATGCGTCGCATCCTACGTGAGAACAACGACGGCACGATGGCCGGCGAACCCGCCATGCGCATCTCCCAGGTGCGGCTCGAACCCGTGCTCAAGCGCATACTGGAGGAGGAATCGCGTCACATTACCCTGCGCTACGGCTGGGCTCTGCAAACCTTCAGCCAGGATGACGGGGGCGTGACCGTCACAATCCGCAATACCGCAACCGGCAAAACCGAGCGGGTTCGCGCCGGCTATCTGGCCGGTTGCGACGGGGCCGGCAGCATCACGCGCAAAACACTCGGTATTCCCATCAACACGATCACGCCTTTCGACTACCAGGATGCCGGCGACGACCACCACAACTATCTCGACACCGCCCGGGGAGAACCGCCCGATGACGCGCCAAAACCGCGCAGCATGTTCATGATCCACTGGACCTCCCCGGAGCTGGAACTGTTCGAGCGCTTCGGCACGGCCTGGCATATCCAGTCGCCGATGGGCTGGTCGATCATCTCGCAGAACGACAGGGACACCTGGACTGTGCACATTCCGCTCGCCGCAATAGAAGATGTCGAGAATCGGGATCCGAAAGACATTCTGTTCGAGTTTCTCGGCCGCGAGTTCGAATGCGAGATCAAGGTCGCCAACCCCTGGTATCCGCGTCTCGGTCTGGCCGACGGTTACGGCAGCGGCCGGGTGTGGCTGGCGGGCGACGCCGTGCATCAAGTGATTCCCACCGGCGGCTATGGCATGAACAGCGGGCTTGGCGACGCCATGGCGCTCGGCTGGGTGCTTGCCGCCAATGTGGAGGGCTGGGGCACGCCGATGCTGTTCAAGGCCTACGAGACCGAGCGACGCCATGTCGGCGCCCGCGTGCGCATCGGCTCCGCCAGACATGCCGCCCTACGCCTGCAAATCGGCCGGCGCTACGACCCGGCCATGCATCGGGACAACATGGAGGGCGCCGGCAAACGCGCCGAGGTCGGCGCATTCATCGCACAGGCCGGCAACTTGGAAAACGAAGCCTGGGGGCTCGAATGGGGCTATCGCTACGATGATTCCCCGATCATCTGCCACGAATCGGGCGAAGCGCCGCCCTACGAATGGGAATACCCTGTCCCCTCGACCTGGCCCGGTGCCCGCGCACCCAATGTGTTCCTGGCCGACGGCAGCCCGATCTTCGATAGCTTCGGCCACGCATTCACCCTGCTCAATTTCGCGGACGCCCCCTGTAGCCGACTGGAAAAGGCGGCAAAGGACGTGAACCTGCCATTAACAGTCGCGCACCTGGACGATGCGCACGCGGCGACGCTTTATGAGCGCAGGCTGGTGCTCGTGCGTCCCGACCAGCACGTGGCCTGGCGCGGCGATAGCGATCCATCCCCGCAGCAAGCCCAGTACATCATCGACCGGGTGCGCGGCGCCCACGGAGAATCCACATGAACTTGACCCAGTTGGTCGTGGAGGCGAACCGACCATTCACCAATGCCCACCGCAACAGGAGAATCAAGGGCGGTGCGGGCGGCAAGCCGCGTTTTGAGATCTATCAGGCGGCACCCTCGCTGTGTTCGATGAAGGTGCGCACCGTGCTCGCGGAAAAGCGGGCTTCCTACGATTCCCACGACCTGAACCTGATGATGCGCGAGCCGGCACCGGAATGCTACTTGCCGGGCTATGTGCGCCTGCGCCTGCGGGGTGCGCCGGACGCAAGGCTGGCCACCGGATACACTGGCCAGTCATCGGTGACCACCGAAGGCTTCGACCCCTGTGTGGTGCCGACCCTGGTCGACTATGAAGCACAGCGGGTCATCGTGGACTCGGCCAGGATCTGCGCCTACATCGACGAACATACCGGCGCCGAGCGACTCATTCCCGAGCAACTGTCCGGCGCGATAGAGGAACAGATCGCCATCGTCGACCAGGCGCCGCACGTGGCGGTGCTTTACGGCGCCCACCCCGACGGCGATGTGCGGCCGAAGGGGCTGAGCAAGAGAATCGAGGGTGTGCACGCCAAAAAGATCGCCGCGCTGGAGGCGATGAAGGCGGCGGCGGGCGACGATGCCGAACTGGCCGCGGCCTATGATGCGAAGATCGCCAAGGAAGCCAATGCGGGTGATTTCATGCGCGATCCGGAACGCATGCGCGCCGCCCACGCACAAATGGATGAACATGTCGGCAAGCTCGAACGACAGCTTGCCTCCCACGGCGGACCCTGGGCCCTCGGCGAAATTTTCACCATGGCCGATGTCATGTGGAGCGTCAGCCTGTTCCGCATGCAATGGCTGGGCCTCGGCAAGGCTTGGGAGGGCAATGCCTCCCGCTCCGGGGTACAGGCCTACACCGCCCGGGCGTTCGCCCGTCCGGCATTCCGCTCCGGGGTGGTCGACTGGCCCTGCGCCTACGCGCCCTCCCCCCATGTGAAGGAGTTCTCGGGATTCGGCGCAACCCTCCGCTTTGCCCTCGGCATGATGCGCCGCGGACGCTGAAGGCGTTGTATTGCGGGCCAGCCGTTCCGCTTGCCGAGCCGAACCGCAAATGTTTCCGAATTTCCACGCCCTTGTCCGGCGCAACCGCCTCCTTCCAACCAGCGACGGCAACCGACCATGACTGAAACCAGACAATACGACATACTGATCGTTGGTCTCGGCCCTGTCGGGGCCGTGTTGGCGGCGCTTTGCGCACAGCTTGGCCTGGGCGTTCGCACCCTTGAGCGCGACACCGAAATCTACAAACTGCCGCGCGCCGTGCATATCGATTACGAGGTGGCGCGCTTGCTGAATTTCATTGGCGTCGCGGATGACCTGCTCGCCAACAGTTGCTTTTCGACGGGCTATGAATTCATCAATCGCGACGGCGAGATCCTGATGTCGCGCTATCCGCCCTCCAGACACGGGCCCACCGGCTACCCTTGGAACAACATGTTCCACCAGCCCAGCCTCGAGCGCGCACTGCGCCATCGCCTTGATGAACTTGAAAACGCTGAAATCACACTCGGCGCAACGGTTACGGGTATTACCCAGGACGAGGGTGAGGTGAGCGCCGTATTCGAATCCGGGCAACAAACCGAACGCATTCGCGCACGCTTTGCCGTGGGCTGCGACGGTGGGCGTAGTTTTGTGCGCAAGTCGCTCGGCATAGCAATGGCGGACCTTGGTTTCGACGAACCCTGGCTCGTGGTCGACGTGAAACTGCCGCCGGGGATGCGCCAGCTTCGCAAGGCCAGCACCCAGCTTTGCGATCCGGCCCACCCGACCACCTCGGCGGTTTCGGGGCCGGGGCGCCACCGCTGGGAATTCATGCTGCGGCCGGGGGAGGACCACGCCGGGGCGATGGCGCCCGCGGGCATCAGGTCGCGGATCGCCAGTTGGACGGACCGTGTCGACGAAATCGAGATCGAGCGCAGTGCGATCTACGAGTTCCACGGCCTTATCGCCAACCGCTGGCACGACGGCCGCATTCTGCTGATCGGCGATGCGGCGCACCAGATGCCGCCTTTCCTCGGCCAGGGGCTTTGTTCGGGCATTCGCGACGCATTCAATCTTGCCTGGAAACTTGCCCTGGTGCTGCGCAATGAAGTTGCCCCGGAGTTTCTCGATACCGTGCAGCTCGAACGCGGCCCCCATGTGGCGGCAATAACGAAAGATGCGATCACCCTCGGCAAGATCGTCTGCATCGCCGACGAGGCCCATGCCGCCGAGCGCGACCGCAGGATGCTCGCCGACCGAGCCGCGGGCCGCGCTCCATCCTTCCCCTCCATGCCCATCATTACCCACGGTGTGCTCGCCGATGGCGGGAAAACCATGCCGGAGCCCATGCTCGCGGGAAGCGAGAATCGCCGCCTCGACGACGCCTGCGGCTATGTTCCCCTGCTCGTATTCGCCGATGGCAACGTTGCGGGACCACATCACCAGGCACAATTGCCGAACTTCGCCTTCGCCTGCCTGAAAAATCCGCGGGACGGGCAATTCCTCGTGGCGGACGAGGCCGGGTACCTGCGCCGGATGCTCGGCGAGGAGCAGGCCCTGCTCGTCAAACCCGACCGTATCGTGTTCGGCGCCGGCGACATCGATAGGCTGATACAAAAATGGCGCGCCTACCTGTCGGGAGAAGCCTCGTTGTGAGAGATGGACGCTTGCCGGCGCACCCCAATATTTACCGCCGCGAAGCCGCGAAAATGCACACTGCGGCCCCAATCGACAGGGCCCCTGGATGGTGGCCGAAAAGCTGCTTGTATTGTGGAAAAATTTGTGTTCTATTCAAGTTTCGATTCTTATACTTGATTGTAAGCAAATTTTAAAGCTTGGAATTTGATAACGCGCAACTGGCGCCCCGACTTTCGGTTGGGCTTTGCGCTCGGCAAATTTGTACAGGAGCAGTTGGCATGAAAACACAGCACCATCGAAACCTCTTGCTCTTGGCCGCGACAATTCCCCCGGCATTGCTGGCGGCGCAAGCCGGATTTGCACAGCCAGACGGTGCGGACGGGGAACTTGTGCTTGAGGAGATCATCGTAACCGCGCAGAAGCGCAGCCAGAGCATCCAGGATGTGCCTCTGTCGGTGACAGCTTTCGATGGCGCCGCTCTCGAAGACAACGGCGCCGTCAACCTTGAAGACCTCAGCGGAGCGGCACCCAACGTCCTTCTGACACAGATGGGCGTTGTTCCGAATGTGGGTTCCTTCACGATTCGCGGCATAAACTTTACCGATCCGGACCCCAATGCCGATCCCAAAACCGGCGTTTCCCTCGACGGCGTCTTCCTCACGCGCAACAACGGCGTGCTCATGGACATGTACGACATCGAGCGCGTTGAAGTGCTGCGTGGGCCCCAGGGTACCCTGTACGGCCGCAACAACATGGCGGGGACCATCAACCTGGTTTCGGCGCGGCCGACCGAGGATCCCGGAGGCAAGCTCAAGGCAACTTTCGGCAACTATGGCCAGCAGATATTCCGCGCCGTGCTCAACAGCGGCAGCTTCGCCGATGGCCGCATGCGCGCCAAGGTCGCACTGAATTCGCGTGAATTCGACGGACAGCACGAAAATGTCTATACGGGGAACAAGCTTGGCGCCCAGGAGGCCCGCGGCGGCCGCGCCACCCTCGCCTTCGACGGCGATGGCTTCGACATCACCCTGATCGGCGATACCGTGACCGACGACTTCATCGGCCCCGCCACTTCGAACGTCTTCAACGATGCCGATGGCGTGGGCCGGGACGGTGACGAGTACAAGGTCCACCAGGATGCCGACGGCTATTCCGATTTTGAAACATCGGGGGTGACCCTCGAGGCGAACGCCGACCCCGGTGCCGGAACAGTCACCCTCATTGCCGGCCACAGGGAGCTTGACTACGAGACTTTCGGTGATTTCGACGGCTACGCCGGTGCCGCGGACCGGCCCAGAGCGCTGACCATGCCTCCCCTCAGCCTGTTCCAAGGGTTCCATGTTCGGCGTATCGCCGAGCATGACCAACAAACCGTGGAACTTCGCTTCGCCGACTCGCACAGCGAACTGTTCGACTATGTGATCGGCCTATTCCACCTGCGGGAAGAATTCACCCAGAGCAACTTCCAGAATGTCGGCTTCCCGCCTCGGCCCCAGGTACTCCCGATCGAGGATCCGGACCGTGCGCCTCCCATGCTGACCATCGGACAGAAATCGACCAGCACCTCGTTCTTCGGGCAGACCGACATCAACCTGACCGAACGGTTCGCACTCGTCGTCGGCGCCCGTTTCAACATGGACGAAAAGGAAGTCCATCTCACCCGCCCCAACGGCTTCGTGGAAAATGACGACACGGATTGGGATGAGTTTACCTGGAAGGCGGGTTTCAACTACTACGTCAATGATGACGTCATGTTCTACGCCAATGCCGCGACCGGTTACAAGGGCGGGGGCTACAACAGCCGCGCCACCCTGGCCGAAAATGTCGGCCCCTACCAGCCCGAGACGCTGCTCGCCTACGAGGTCGGCATGAAGGGCGATTTCGTCGATGGCAGGATCCGGCTCAACGCCGCCGCCTTTACCGGCGACTATGAAGATGTGCAGGCCGCCGAGCGACGACCCGGAGCCGGCGGCCAGTTCGATGTGTTGACGGACAATCTGGGCGATGTGGAAATCAGCGGGATTGAGCTGGAATCGACCTTTCTCGTATCCGAGCAACTGACAGTACGCGCCAATCTGGCCTGGCTCGATGCGGGCTGGAAAGAATACACCGTCGGCCCAACGGACTGGTCCTTCCTCGATCTCAAGAGCGTGAGCGATTTCAATGGCTATCTGTCGGCCGACTACAGGGTACCACTCGGACGGAACGCACTGACCATGCATGTCGATGTCCGCCATACAGCGAAACTCAACGTCAACGGCACCACCAACTCCGGCAATCCCATGACCCGCACCATCCTTCCCTTCTTTATCGCCGATGCGGCCACCACGATAAATGCCCACGTTGCCTGGCTCGGCGGCGAGGATGACCGCTACCGCTTCTCGCTCTACGGCAGGAATCTTACCGATGTGACGAATCCCGTCAGTGGTGTTTACCTAGCCAACCCGGTGGTGTTTTACGGCATGCCACGGCAATGGGGGGTCGAGGTGGAAGTCAATTTCTGATGTGGCGATGAACCAAGCCGCGCCCGGACCGATTCGAGAACCGGGAACATGTGCAGCGCAACTGAAGTCAATGACCGGTACCCGCAATGCGTGAAGTCCAGATATCCGGAAAGCGTTTTGCGATGAGAAGCCTCGGAGCCCTCGGTTTGCTGGCTGCGGGTACCCTGCTCGTCGGACCGGCGGGCGCCCAGCCGGTCGCGACGCAGCCGGTTGCAACGGCGACCCGGCCACCGAACTTCCTCGTCATCGTCGCCGACGATATGGGCTGGTCCGACATCGGTGTGCTTGGCGGCGAGATCCGCACGCCTTCGCTCGACAGTCTGGCCAGGGCCGGCGTTTTGCTGACCGACTACTATGTCGCCCCCACTTGCGCACCGACCCGGGCGATGCTGATGACCGGGGTCGACCATCACCAGGCCGGACTCGGTGTACAGGCCGGCCTGCGGGCGTCCAATCAGGTGGGCATCAACTACGAAGGGCAGTTGCACAACGGTGTGCCCACCGTTGCCGAAGTACTGGCCGGCCGCGGCTACCAGACCTTCATGGCGGGAAAATGGCATCTTGCCCATGATGAGTCCCAGGCACCGCACAACCGCGGGTTCCAGCGTTCCTTCACCCTGCTCAATGGCGGTGCCAGCCACTTCGCCGACCAGTTGCGAATCGCTCCCCCGGAAGCCCCGCATTACATGCGCGATGGCGAGACAGTGGCCGAATTGCCGAGCGATTTCTATTCGAGCATTTCCTACACGGAAAGCCTGCTTGGCTATCTTGAGCAAAGAGACGAAGACGCGCCCTTCTATGCCTATCTTTCCTACACCGCGCCGCACGACCCACTGCAGGTTCCCGACGAGTGGCTCGACCGCTACGAGGGCGCCTATGACGCGGGCGCCGTCGCGACCAGGCGGGCCCGGGCCGCTCGGCAGGCCGCACTCGGCCTGATTCCCGATGATGCCCGGCTCTGGGACTACCCCAGGTTTCCCAGTTGGTTTCCCAATCACCTGCCACCCTGGTCGGAGCGCTCGCAAGCAAGACGCGAACGCGATGCGCGGCGGATGGAGATATACGCGTCCATGGTCGAACTCATGGATGAGCAGATCGGCCTTGTGCTGAGCTATCTCGAAGCCCAGGGCGAACTCGACAATACCTATGTCTTCTTTTTCTCCGACAACGGCGCCAGTTCGCCCGGACCCATGGTCTACCCCGGTGTGACCAACGAGTGGTTCGCCGAGAACTGGAGCAATGCGCACGAGACCCGCGGCCAGGCCGGCAATTTCACGGTGCAGGGTCCAGAGTGGGCCAGTGTCTCGGTCACGCCCTGGAAACTCTACAAGAACTCGGTCAGCGAGGGCGGCATTCGCTCGCCGCTCATCGTGCGGGGGCCAGCGGTATCCGCAAGCGGTTTCCATTCCGCCATCGCCCATGTGACCGATATCGTCCCCACCATCTATGACCTCGCCGGCATCGCACCGGCAAGCGACCCGCTGTTCGAGGACAAGACCCTTCCCCAGGGCGTCTCCCTCGCCCCTGTGCTGCGGGGCCGCGGCGCCTCGGTGCGCGAGTCTGTTGGTGTGCACCTATTCGGCAACCGCGGCTACCGGCGCGGCAAATGGAAGATCAGCAATACCCAGCCGCCGATGAGCACCGGACAATGGGAGCTGTTCGACCTCGATGCGGACCCCGGCGAAGTGAACAATCTCGCCGCGACGAATCCCGAGCTGATGCGGGAGCTGCTGGCCGAGTTCGACGAATACCTCACACGCCACGATGTACTGCTGCCCGACAGATCGCCCCTGAGGGCGGGCTTGCGGCAGCTCTATCCCGAGCCGTGCAACTGGTGGTGCGAACTGCGCTTCTCGTTCATTGCATGGATGAACTAGACGACCACGGAGATCCATCAATCATGGTCATGCTGAAGCGGGAAGACATCCTCACCAAGGAGGTGTTCGGCTGGAAGGGCATCCATCTGCTTCATTTCATGGGCTCATCGTGCTCGCAAAAAACCCGCATCGTGCTCAACCTCAAGGGCATCGACTGGGTATCCCGCGAGGTCAACCTCGTGGCGCGGGAGAATTACAGCGACTGGTTCATGGGAATCAATCCGCGGGGGCTGGTTCCCGTACTCGTGCAGGATGGACAGGTCATCATCGAGAGCAACGACATCATTTCCCATATCGAGCGACAGTTCCCCGACCCCGCGCTCGTCGCACCGGGCCAAGCCCAGGAAATGGAGGCGCTGCTCAAGGCCGAAGACAACCTGCATTTGGATCTCCGCGCAATCTGCTTCCGCTACTTCTTCCCCGGGGTCAAGCCGCGTCCGCGGAAATTGCAGGCACTTTACCGGACATTGGGCTCGGGCACGGTCGGCGGCAAGCCGGACCCGCACAAGGACAGGGAAACCGCTTTCCATGCCGAGATGATCGAACATGGCGGCATATCCGATGCGCGCATCCGCACGGCGAGCACCCGCTTCGCCGCTGCCTTCGACCAACTCGATGCGCGCCTTGCGGACGGCCCGTACCTGATGGGGGCGGAGCTAAGCCTGCTCGATATCGCCTGGTACATCTACTGCCACCGGCTGGTGATTTCGGGCTATCCGCTTGACGAAAAACATCCCCGGCTTGGGGCCTGGCTGAAGAGATTGAACGACAGGGAAGAGTTCCGGCGCGAGCTTGCCGAGCCGCCGCCCGTCATATCCATGCGCAAGGCAATGCACACCGAACAGGAAACGCGGGGCGCAACCCTGGCGCAGGTTGCCGGGTTCTGACATGACCACGGCCGTCGTCATCAACCTGCCGCTGACCGGGGCGACCCTTCTCGTGTTAGCGTATCGGCACATGGCCTCGAAGAGGTTCCCAAACAAAATGGTGGAACAGGCAATACGGTGACAACCCAACAACAGGCGCTACAGCCGGTGCGCAAGCGGCGGCCGCAGGAAAGAGCCGAGGTTACCCGGCGCAAGCTGGTTGAAACCGCCTTGCGGGAGTTTTCCGAGCGAGGCTATGACGCGGTCACCGTACGCGACATCGAAGTCGCCGCCGGTGTGCAGCGCAACCTCCTGAGCTACCATTTCGGAAACAAGGAGGGGATGTGGAAAGCGGCGGCGGCCCATGTCTTCACCAAGTTGCGGGACTTCACCAACGAACGGCAAGATCTGGTGCGTGACCTGTCCCCTCGCGAGCGGCTGGCCTACACGATTCGCAGCTATGTACGATTCTGCGCCCGCAACCCCGAACTCAACCGCTTGATGATCCAGGAAGGCAAAAAGGACAGTTGGCGCATCCACTGGCTGGCGGCCGAGTTCCTGCGGCCCTCGCTGGCGGGAATCCGGCGTCTGGTCGGGACCGAGCGCAAGATCAACGATCGGCAGTTCCTGCATTGGTACTATGTTTTCGTCAGCGGCGGCATGATGTTCTCCATGGCCCCGGAGGCCAGACTGCTGTTCGATTCCGATGTGCATGACGAGAACATCGTTGATCGCCACGCGCGAACCATGGCGACCCTGCTGCTGGACAATTTCCCCGATTAGCCAACGCCCGTTAGGGACGGTACCAAATCGGCGATGTATAGGCCCGCTCCTGGATGACGGCGGGGCCGTAGGTCGGAGCCTCCATGTCGAGGGCCAACACATCGTAAAGGGCGTGCCGGGGTGTTGGAATTTCAATGACCCGCGCATAGTAGAACGCTGGTTGGGCCGCATCGAACCCCGGGTCGCGCCACACCGTCACGAGTTCCGCCGCGCCGATGCTGTTGCTGTAGCGGGCCGTCGCCAATTCCACGGTGTTGCCAACGGGAGGGAGTTTGCCATTCTCGCCGGGTTGGCGAGCGCCGGACCATACCACGTCAAATACCCGCTCGTGGGATTCGCCGTCCGCATCCAGCCAACCCTTGACGATCTGCACACGATCAAGGTTGGCACCGGCCGGATCCTTGTGCGCCATTACCAGGAAGCTGGGTACCGCTTGATTTTCCGCCACATCGTCTTCGTTCGCCGGCGCGGCCAACTCTCCCCCCATGGGCACACCCCCGGCATAGCCGGACGCAATCCAATCCGCTTCCCGCAGATCCGCATCTGCAAAATCCCAGCCGCCAAAAAAACGAACTCGCATGCGCGGACCAGTGGTCGCATAGGTTTCACGCCGCCGCATGGCGTCCATGATGCTTGCGCGGGTGTTCTCCTCGGCCCATACCGCCGCCAATCCGGAGGCCGACATCGCCCATCCCCGCACGGACCCCGCGACCACCCGATCCTGTTTGGTCTCCGGTGTCGAATCGGTGGCCATCTTGCCGCCGAAGTTATTCTCATCCGCCGTGGAGAGCCCGGTATGGGCATCCGTGGAGCCTATCAAGCCAAACTGGAA
The DNA here is from genome assembly GCA_965116165.1 of Pseudomonadales bacterium. Classification (GTDB taxonomy): domain Bacteria; phylum Pseudomonadota; class Gammaproteobacteria; order Pseudomonadales; family Azotimanducaceae; genus Azophilus. The sequence continues at coordinate 1,236,900 of OZ220484.1, forward strand.
CGGGTTGATGCCGATGGCGGCCCCGAGTCGCAGCCCGGTCTTCAAGGCCGAACGAACATAATCGCCCGGACGCGGCACATACTCCTGCTCGTCTTGCTGGATATAGAACGGGTATTCCTCGAATCCGGCAAATTCATCCGCTGGCGACAGCAACGCCGCCGCCTCCGAATCGCCCTTGATCTGCGTGACCTCCACAATCCTCTCCCAACGCATGCGCTGGCGCGCGTATTCCACATCGACCGGATCGCCGCGCAGGGTGGTATCCGAGAACATGAGGCCCTTGGAGATATTCGAGTTGTGGGGTATGGCCAAAAAACGGGCACCAATAGCGGCGCTGGTCTGGTCCAGCCATCGCCAAAGATCATCGGGATAGGGGCTTTGCACACTGGAAAACGGTTGGAAGGAGCGGGCCTGCTCCCCACCGGCATCGGTGACGATCACCCGATGCAGGTTGGCGCCCGCCGGGAGGGAACTCCACTCCCAGCCCAGGAGGGTGGTGAATCGCCCCGGTTCGTAGTGCGCCTCGGCGGCCCCCACCAGTTCCGCCCAAGCCGAACGCTCAACATCCGGATCCGGGGGTATGGCGTCAACACCGATATCCGTCGAGGCGCTTGCCACCTCCCGGGGGTCGCCGCCAAGGGGAAGTACCTGACGAAACAACGACGCGCCTTCCCGCGCATCGACCGCCTCGCGCAGGGTTCGGGTGCTGTACCAATTGACCACGCTGTCCAGGATACCGGCATCATCATCCTGTATGCCGTTGTGATAGATGTCGCGGATGCGGCCCAGAAATTCAGCGTGGTCGGAAATAACCAGAAAATCGAGCGGCACCGCCAACTGCATCCGCGCCCGGTGGTAGGGATGGATCACCGGCAGGCCCTTGGCAAACCGGTACGCGGTATGCGGGTCGGCGGAAAGGTTGTTGTTGAGGAAGGCGTCGAACGAGTAGCTGGTATGCAAATGGGTATCACCCCATAGGAGTTGCCGCTCGGCGGCCGCCGTTTCGACAGGTCGGATAAGGAGCAAAAGGGCCATGAAGGGAATTGCGGCGACCGATTTCATAGGCGACATTTATCTGGTTTATCAGAAATCGAAGTCCCCGGCATCCACTTGGGTCACGTCTTCAAGCACGATCAGGCCGCCGCCCACATCCGTCAGATCGATGACTGTATCGCTGCCGTCTCTCGCGGTGATTCTGCCCTTGAGATCGCTGAAGTCGTCTATGCCGGTGAAGCCGGAAAGTTGGATGGTGTCCCCGTCGCTGAAATCCCCGATTGTGTCGAGATCCCCTCCGCTTGAGGAATCGTTGGTGAAAACGAATGTGTCGTTGCCGCTGCCGCCGCACAGGAAGTCGCTGCCGCGCCCGCCATCCAGCGTGTCGTCGCCGGCGCCGCCGGTGCGGGAAATATCCTGCGTCGTCATTTCTGCGTCTCCCATAGTATATAGAGGTTGCGTGGAGGGAAGGCCCGTCGGCTCGACCCGGAAAACCTCAGTCATCCGTCCATCCTACCCCCCCATTTTTTTCAAATCGAGGGGAAACTCCAATTGATTCGACCCGCTCATTGGACATCCCACGCCAACTCCCATGCGAACGCGCGCGCCATCCGTATACCCACATCGGCAGGCCCGGGGCCTGCTCAAAAAACAAAGCCGTCGCTGTCCGGCAATGCGGTCAGCCCCGACAGTTCAACAATGCCGCCACCCACCGCCACCAAGTCAATGGCGGCCCCCTCGACGACTCCATCATCGTCCCTCATCAGCCTCATGGCGATATCGTCCACGCCGGCACCGCCGTCAAGCCTGTCGGACTTTATGCGACGCCCCGGCGGGTTATCCACCGCCGCAAGGCAAACGACCGGAAAACCGGAATTACGCTATTGCACCCGATGCACAAGGGGTGCCGGCAACATGGACATGCCGCCATCCACGACAAATTCCTGCGCCGTGATGAACGAGGACTCATCCGACGCGAGGAAAACCACCAGATCGCCGATGTTGTGCGGATGCCCCAACACGCCCGCCTGGGCTGGATTCGGCACCTGTTCCGCCTCGCCCGGAACATTGAGACCGGCGTCTTCGGCCTGGCGTCCAAAATTCTGCACCATGGGCGTGTTGATGGTGCCGGGATGAATCGAGTTGCAACGTATCTTGTAACCCGACTCCAGGCAGTGGGCGGCGATTGAGCGGGATATGCCCTCCACCGCCCCCTTGGCGGCGGCGTAGCTGACAACGCCGCTGTAGGCGAGCTTGGAGACAACCGACGCCATGTTGATGATGGAGCCGCCACCGCTCTCAGCCATGAGCGGGATGGCGTATTTGCTGCCGAGAAAGGTGGCGTCGGCGCTCACGGCAACCTGCGCCCTATATTCCGCGTAGGTTTGGCTTTCGATGTTGCCCGGCAGCACGATGCCGGCGTTGTTGACCAGTACATGAAGCGCCCCGAACTCCGCCTTGATTTCGGAAACGATCTCCCGCCAACGCTCCTCATCGGTCACATCCTGATGCTTGAATGTCCCGCCGATGCCATCCGCCACCGCCTGGCCCGCCGCCTGGTCCAAGTCGGTGAGTATCACCTTCGCGCCCTGGGCCGCGAGAGCCCGCGAATCGGCCTCGCCGAGCCCCTTGGCCCCGCCGGTGACCAACGCAACCTTGCCTTCGACACGTCCCGCCACTTGCCCAACCTCCAAAGTTCGATGGATAAGGTGGCGATTATCCGGGCAAAGCTTGGCAAACGCAAAACGAGCCCGCTACGGCCAGAGACCACCATCCGCAACCCGCCGGACAAAGCGCGCAAACGGCCAGATATCTATGCCGTCGCCGGAGCGAAACGAGCGACCGCCCGTGTATACCAGCACCCGACGCACCAGGTTGCCCTGGCCCTCAATGGCGCGCAATCCCCTCAGCAGACCCGTATGGTAACGGTCTGTGGCTTTCACCTCGATAGCGAGCACTTCGTTTCCCCGGCGCAACAGGAAGTCCACTTCGATGTCGCGTGACTGGTGGGGGGCCCAATAGAAAATCTCGTCGTAAATATCCGTCACCTCCGCATGCGCGCGCATGGTCGTCAGCACAATGCTTTCCATGAGCGGCCCGCGCTCCTCGACACCAACGCCACCCAACTGGCGCTTCACGCCTCGTACGATGCCCGGATCGACCCAGTAGAGTTTCGGCAGCTTGCGCTCGCGAACACGCAGCCTTGCCTCATAGGCACGCAACCGGTAAGCCAACAGCGTATCCACGAGAATGTCCAGATAGCCCTGCACCGTGGTGCGAGCCACACCGGCATCGCGGGCAATGCCGGATACGTTGATCACCTGGCCATGGAACAGTGCGGCGATCGGCAGGAAGCGCACGAATCCGGGCAGATTCCTCACCAACGCCTCTGTCCGGATTTCCTCGCGCAGATAGAGCTGCACATAGGCCTCCAGAACCTCGCGTTGCTCCGAGGCTTGCCAGACAAGTGGTATGGAGCCATAGCGCAATACCGCATTCAGGTTGAAATCGTTTGCCAATTCCGCTGCGGTAAACGGATACATCGTTTTCATCAGGGCCCGCCCCGCCAGCAGGTTGGTTCCCGTCGCCTTCAGTTTTCGGGCGCTCGATCCGAGCAGGGCGAAGCGAATGCCTCGCGACTCGATAAGCCGATGCACTTCATTCAGGAGCGAGGGTAGGCGCTGGACTTCATCCAGAACCACCCAGGCATGCGGCTCGACATGCCGAAGGAGCTGAGGAAAAAGCGAAGGGTCGGCGAGGAAATCCCGATACAGGCGCTCGTCGAGGAGGTCTATGTATTCGGCGCTTCTCAGCGAGGCGCGGGCCCAGGTACTCTTGCCCACACCACGCACACCAAGAAGGAAAAAACTCCGGCTTGGCGGGGCAAGGATGCGCTCGTAGGTGCTGACCACTATACCGTCGTTTTTCCATGAAAAATGACGACATAGTATACACAGGCCCACTCACTTCCCCATGATCGCAACGTGACTCTGAAATCCCGAATCCCCGTCCGGTTAAGAAACCTCTGATTAATCCTGTAGTCGGGACATCCGGCTTAATAAAATCAATAGTTTACGAATAGCTAAATGCTGCTCTATCGAATTGTTCAGACCTTCCTTAACAAATTGACGCAGAACCATGGGGCATCGTGCTGAACATCATCCTTCTCTCTGGGAAATCAATCGATGGGTTGACAGAGACCGACCTGTGGTGGTTTAAGACCTGCCGGAGGGTCAACCACATAATTCCCCGATGGATGATTTGCCCATGAGCCAGACAGACAACGCTGCATCCGCCCGCGAACATTCACAACCCACAAGCGGTGGCGCACGGCATCGGCCCACAAACCCGGGCGGAGCCGACGCAACCGGTGGACAAGCCGAGCCCGCCCGCCGCAAGACGGCGGCGGAGCCGCGGCGGGCCGATGCCGAGCGAAACATCACCGAGAACCGGGAGGAAGTTGCGGAGGCGATGCGCCGCAACACCAGGGAGTGGCGCAAAGCCTGGGACATCGACCCCCATCAGTCGCCCTGGGACGTGCCGCTTGAGGAAATTGACCCGGCCCATCCGGAATTGTTCCGCGCCAACACCGTGCTGCCCTGGTTCGAGCGCCTGCGCGACGAATCGCCCGTGCACAGGTGCGCCAACAGTCAATTCGGCCCCTATTGGTCCATCACCCGCTACGACGATGTGAAATATGTCGATACGCATCACGACCTCTTTTCCTCGGCTATCGACAACGGCGGCATTCGCCTCGGTGGCCGGCCATTGGAAGGCCCGCCCGACCCCATGTTCCACCTACCCATGTTCATCATGGCCGATCCGCCCGTGCACGAGCGGCAGCGCATGGCGGTCGCACCCTTGTTCGCGCCTTCCAAGCTCGGCCGACTCGCGGACCTGATTCGCACCCGGGCGCGCAGTATCCTCGATGAACTGCCCACGGATGAAACCTTCAACTGGGTGCGGCGTGTTTCCGTGGAGTTGACCGGCCAGATGTTGGCAACACTGTTCGATGTGCCCCAGGAGGACCGGCATCGGCTCATACACTGGTCCGACACCGTCGAACGCATCGCCGACCCGGACTACTTCGAGACGCCGGAGGATGGGTTCAAGGAGCTCTGGACCTGCTTTGAGTATTTCAACGCCCTCTGGCGGGAGCGCGCCGCCACGGCGAATCAGGGCGAGGATCTCATCTCGTTTCTCGCACGGGGCGAGGCCACTCGCAACATGCCGCCGTCCGAATTCCTCGGCAACATTCTGCTGCTGATCGTCGGCGGCAACGACACCACGCGCAATTCCATCTCGGCCGGCGTGTTGGCTCTCAACCAATTTCCCGAGGAATTCGCAAAGCTCAAGGCCAACCCCGGCCTTATTCCCAACATGGTGCCCGAGATCATCCGCTGGCAATCGCCCGTTGCCCATATGTGCCGAACCGCACTGGCGGACACGGAGATTCGCGGCCAGAAAATTCGTAAGTGGGACAAGCTGTGCATCTGGTACCTCTCCGGCAATCGGGACGAGGAACGCATACCCGACCCCAACCGTTTCTGGGTTGATCGCCCGAACGTGCGTCAACACCTCGCTTTCGGTTTCGGCATCCACCGTTGTCTGGGCAACCGGCTGGCGGAAATGCAGCTCGGCATCATTTGGGAGGAGATATTGAATCGGTTCCGAGATGTGCGGGTTGTCGGCGAGCCGAAGTATCTTTATTCGAATTTCATCCGCGGCATCACCGATTTGCCGGTCCAGGTGCGGGAATGAGTTTGGAATTTCCCGGTGGTGGACGATAAGGGTGGCGGCCACTTCGTGCAGGAAAACGCCCCGGAGCAGGTTTCGCGGATCATCATCCAAAAACGCCGATCAACATGTCGATTACTGTTCGGCTAAATCCAGAGGGTCAAACTGATAGACCGCCGATGCTCACGCATCGTTAACGGGAATAGAGTCGCCCCTGAACATCAACACTTCCGTTTAATGGCACCCTGCCTTTATCCTGTCCGAGGGCAAATAGAGCGGATAGAACATATGAGGGTCTGGAGCGGAGTGTCGGCAGTCGTCCTATCGGGCGTCGCGGCGACATTTGTGCGTGGGCACCGGAGCCCGGTCGGTGGAGTAGGTCAAGAACCTGGCAACCCGCGCCCGACGGCTTGGAAGGCAGCCGTCGCCGTGTTCGCCCTTGGCGCAGCCGCGGCCGGTGCGCGCGAACCCTATGAATCGACTTACGAACCGCTCGAGGCACTGGATTTCCTGATCGCTTCGGCTTCCGTGTTCACCGGCACGGGGGAATTGCTCAAGGGCGTGGATGTGCGGGTGCGAGCCGGACGCGTGGACGCGGTCGGCGTGGATCTGCCCCGGAGCGGCGTCGAGGTGGTAGATGGCGCGGGCCGCTGGTTGACGCCCGGCATCATCGATGTGCATTCCCATCTCGGTGCCTTCCCGTCGCCCGCGGTCGATTCCACCCGCGACGGCAATGAGGCGACCTCGCCGAATACCGCCCAGGTTTGGGTGGAGCATTCCGTCTGGCCACAGGATCCGCAGTTCGGCCTGGCGCTGGCGGGCGGCGTCACCACACTGCACATCTTGCCGGGCAGCGCCAACCTGTTCGGCGGCCGCGGGGTTACATTGAAAAACGTGCCTTCCCGCACGGTACAGGGCATGAAATTCCCCAATGCGCCCCAAAGTTTGAAGATGGCCTGCGGGGAGAATCCAAAGCGTGTGTACGGAGAGAGGCAAGCAGCGCCGTCGACACGCATGGGCAATGTCGCCGGCTATCGCGCCGCCTGGGCGCGGGCCGCCGCCTATCGGGAAAAACTCGGCGCTTATGAAACCGGCGACGCGGACGCTCCACCGGAACGGGATCTCATGCTCGATACCCTGGTCGGTGTGCTCGAAGGGGAGATCCTCGTGCAAAATCACTGTTACCGCGCCGACGAGATGGCAACGATGATGGATGTGGCGCGGGAGTTCGGTTATCGCATCACGGCCTTTCATCACGCGGTGGAGTCCTACAAGATTGCCGACCTGCTGGCGGAGGCCGACATCTGCTCGGCCATGTGGTCGGACTGGTGGGGGTTCAAGCTGGAGGCTTTCGACGCCATTCCCCAGAATGTCGCCCTTGTCGACGCCGCCGGCGCCTGTGCGATCGTGCACTCGGATTCGCCGGAGTTGATTCAACGCATGAACCAGGAGGCGGCCAAGGCCCTGGCGGCGGCTCGGCGCATGGGCATGGATCTGAGCGAGGCGCGGGCGATGCGATGGATCACGCTGAATGCCGCCCAGGCGTTGGGAATCGACGGCGAAACGGGCAGTATCGAAGTGGGCAAGGCGGCGGATCTGGTGTTGTGGAACCGCAATCCGTTCAGCGTTTATGCGTTGGCGGATCTGGTGTGGATTGACGGTTACGCGTACTACGACAGGACAGCCTCGAAAATGCCGGTGCGGGATTTCGATCTCGAACAGACGGTTCGGGGGATGGCGCCATGAAGGTTGCGGGAATGCGCCCGAGCGGCTGGCTGGGCGCGCTGGTCGGGGGCAGGGATGGCGTCAACAATGTGTCCACCAATCCGGTGCACCCGAGCGGTTGGCTGGGCGTGCTGGTCGGGGGCATTTGGATAGCCGGCGCATTCGCCGACATTGCCATCGTCGGCGGTCGCGTTTACACGATGGAGTCGCCGGAACCGCTGCGCGACGCCACGGTGTTGATCTCCGATGGACGCATAGAGGCGGTGGGAGCCGACATCGAGGCACCGTTTGCATACCGGCAGATTGATGCCGCCGGCAAGGTTGTGACACCCGGGCTGATCGAGTCGTACAGCCAGCTTGGTCTCGTTGATATCTGGGCGGAGGAGACGACGGTGGATAGCCGGGCGGAGGAATATGTTGTGGGGCCTTCGCTGGATGTCAGTCTTGCCGTCAATCCCGCCTCGACGCTTTTTGCGGTTAATCGGATGGGCGGTGTTACGCGTGCGGTGGTGGCGCCGGTGCCGGGTGCCGACCCGCTCGCCGGGCTTGGGGCAACGATTCGGCTTGGTACTGGCGATGTGCTGGTGGAGTCGCGGGCGGCCCTGTTCGGCGACATCACGCCCGCCGCCGCCGCCGATTTTACCGGCGGCAGCCGCGCCCTGTTGCTGGGGAGGCTGCGCGACGCCTTCGAAGAGGCGGCGCGAATCAGTCCCAATCGCTATCGGGCACAAGGCAATGACTACAGCCGTCAGGATATGACCGCGCTAAAGCAGTACCTGAAAAGCGGCAGACCCCTCGTGCTGCGTGTCAATCGCGCTGTGGATATTTTACGCTGCGTCGCTTTGGCGGAATCCCATCGGTTGCGCCTGATTGTGTTGGGTGGTGCGGAGGCGTGGAAGGTTCGGGAAGAGCTGGCGGCGGCCGGGGTTGCGGTCATCGTGCACGCCAACGCCAATTTGCCGGTTGGTTTTGACAGGCTGGCCGCGCGCTTGGACAACGCCGCGCTGCTCCGTGAGGCGGGCGTGGATGTGCTCTATACAGGCTCCGAAACCCACAACTCACGCAATCTGCGTCAGCTTGCGGGCAATGCGGTGGCGCATGGCGTGCCCTGGTACGACGCGCTCGACGCCCTGACCCGCAAGGCGGCAGCGACATGGAACATGCCCGATGCCGGCATGCTGCTGCCGGGTATGGCCGGCGATGTGGTGGTGTGGAGCGGAGACCCCCTGGAAGTCACAAGCTGGCCCGAGCAGGTGGTCATTGACGGAGAGCCGATGCAAATGCGCTCTCGGCAGACACGCTTGTACCGGCGGTATTCGGACCCGAGGCCCCCATACGGAATCGAGAGGGTGTTGCGGTCGGACTAGCGGCCTAGGAAAGAAACAACCAAAGGAGCATTGGTGCAACGCATCGAAAAAACGACCGGTTCGGTCCCGGCCATCCGGGAAAGCCTGGAGTCGCACCGCTACATCTGCAGTGACCAAATCGCCACCGCCGTCTACCTCGCCTACCACCTGCACAAGCCCGTACTCATCGAGGGGCCGCCCGGCGTTGGCAAGACCGAACTCGCCAAAACCTCCGCCGAGATGCTCGACCTGCCGCTGATCCGGCTGCAATGCTATGAGGGGCTCGACGAAGCCAAGGCCATCTATGAGTGGAAGTACGGCAAGCAACTGCTCTACACCCAGGTTCTGAAGGAGACCCTTGACGAGGTATTGCAGGGTGCCAAGGGTTTTGCCGAATCGGTGAGCCGACTGCATGAATTCGGCGACATCTTTTTCTCGGAGGAATTCATGGAGCCCCGCCCGCTTTTGAAAGCGCTGCGCGAGGAGGCCGGCTGCGTTTTGCTTATCGACGAGGTGGATAAATCGGACCACGAGTTCGAGTCGCTGCTGCTGGAAATTCTCTCCGATTATCAGGTTTCGATCCCGGAGGTCGGCACCGTGAAGGCCATTCGGGAGCCGCCGATGGTGTTCCTCACCAGCAACAATACCCGCGAGATTTCCGATGCCCTGAAGCGCCGCTGTCTGCATCTTTATATCCCGTTCCCGGATATCGACCTTGAGCAGCGCATCATCAATGCCCGGGTGCCGGACATACCGCCGGAGCTGCGCCGGCAACTCGTCTCCTTCATCCACGAATTGCGCGATCTCGACCTCAAAAAATCGCCCGCCATCTCCGAGACCATCGACTGGGCGCGTACCCTGCTGCTGCTGCACGCCGAGCGCCTCGACCCGCAAATGGTGCGGGATACGCTGAATGTCATTCTCAAGTTTCAGGAAGATATCGAGAATGTGGATGCCGAGGTGGCGGCCATTACGAGCAAGGTTGTTGCTGCGCGGTAGGGCGAACGCGACGGATGCAAAGGGCTTGTAATGTATCGCCAGAGAAGGCCTGAACAAGGCGATGGCGCGACATTGAGCGACTCGTAAGCTGATGTTCCCTAGCGGGTATTGCCACTCACCGAAAAGTACGCCATACAAATATCCGAGGTCAATCCGAGTGGACCATACCCTCGCAAACTTTATCGGCGCACTCCGCAATGCCGATGTTCGCATCTCCACCGCGGAAACCCTCGATGCGTTCAACACCGTGGAATTGGTGGGCTATGCCGACCGCGAACTGTTGAAGCGTTCGCTGTCCCTGACGCTGCCGAAAACGATTGACGAGAAGGAAACGTTCGACGCCTGCTTCGACCGCTTCTTTTCCTTCGACAACATCCGGGGCGCCCGCTCCACCGACAATGGCGACATGGCGGAAGATTCCGGCGAACAATCCGGGAGCGGGGGCACAGCGGGCGATGGAACGGGCGGTGGCGCGGCGGAAGCGGGCGAGCGCCGGGAAGGCGGCTCTCCGCCGGGCAGGAAACCGAAGCGCCCCCGGGGCGCAAACCATCCAGACCATGACGAAGCGGAACAAGACCTCGGCCCCGGCGAGATGGCCGAGTCCCATTCCACCCTCGGCAAGCTACTCATGCTCGACTCCAAGGTGGAACTTTCCATGTCCGTCGCCGCCGCCGGCGAGGCGGTCAATGTGCGCGAAATCCAAGTGTTCACCCAGAAGGGCCTCTACACCCACCGCATCATGGACGCAATGGGCCTGTCCGAGCTCAACGGCGAAATCGGGGCGCTGCGCGACAGCCGCCTCGTCGCCGAGCGGCGGCTTGGCCAAGAGCTGCGCAAACGCCGCGACTGGCTGCGCGAACAGGTGCGCGACTATGTCGAACGACAGTTTTTGCTACATGCCGACGCCACCGGCCGTCGCCTGCGCGAGGAGTTGCTGCGCAAGGTGAAGCTATCCAATGTCGAGCACCGCAGCTTCCGTCTGATCCAGGAGATCGTCCACAAGATGGCGAAACGACTGGCCACCCTGTACGCCCGCCGCAAAAAGGTGTTCAAGAAAGGTCAATTGAACGTACCCCGCACCTTGCGCCACAACCTCTCCTACGACGGCGCCATCTTCGACCTCAGGTGGAAATCGGTGCGGATCGATCGTCCCAGGGTGTACGCCATCTGCGACGTATCCGGCTCGGTGGCCAACTACGCCCGCTTCATGCTGATGTTCCTCTACAGCCTCGAAGCGGTGATGCCCAGGGTGCGCTCCTTCGCCTTCTCCTCGGATCTCGCCGAGGTGACAGAACTCTTCGAGCGCAACAACATTGAGGACGCCATCGCCAAGACACTGCGCGACTACAGCGGGGGGTCCACGGACTACGGCCAAGCCTTCCAGGACTTCAAGCGCCTGTGCATGGACGACATCGACAACCGCACCACCATCATCATCCTCGGCGACAGCCGCAACAACTACGGCGAACCCCGCGCCGAGATCCTCAGGGAACTCCACGACCGCGCCAAGCGGATAATCTGGTTGAACCCGGAAAGCCGCAATTCCTGGAATGTCGGCGACGCCGAGATGCGCCGCTACAGTGCCTATTGCCATCAAGTGGAGGAATGCAACTCGCTAATGCACCTTGAGCGAGTGGTCGGCAATCTGTTGAAGACAGTCACCTGACAAGCGCCGCCGGACCCCAACCCGCCGGGCAAACCCGCCAAGCCGCACCGTACCTCGCAACAGACAGGGTTAGTGCTCCATCCAACTGATCATGCCGCGTCATCGCGCCTCATCAATATAGGCGTAGGTGTAATCCTGACTCGCGCCGACCACCCGCCGCACAATGCCCCTGATTCGGGGATGGGTTACATAGACACTGCCCCTTTCGTAGTTGACGATGACGACCACATCCTCGTGGATGATGCGCTGCATTTCGCCAAAGGCATCCATCCGTACCCGCGGGACGAGCGAGTTCTGGGCAACGCTCACCAATCGGTCGTAATCCGGGTTGGCATAGCGCCCGCGATTATTTTGATTCCAGGATGCGAACAGGTCGCCGAACGTTAGCGGATCGTCGTAGTCCGGGCCCCAGCCGGCGAGCACCAGATCAAAGTCGCCATCGTCCATCTTTTCGAGCCGCTGTTTGAATATCTGCCGGTCGATACGGATGTCGAGGCCCAAGTTCTTCTTGAAAACGGCCTGGAAGTATTCGGATTGAATGTTTGATATCGGATTGTCGCCGGTGAGCATTACGAGTGGGGGAAAGCTGTCGAAACCAAGTTGGCGCCGAGCCGTCTCCAGATGTTGCCGTGCCAAAGCCAGATCCGGCCGGTGTTTCGGTGCCGGATACTCGTCGCGAAACTTGCCGTCAACGCCGTTGAGAAAGGTGGGAAAGAGCGATTCCCCCGGCAGATAGCCGGGGATCTTGATGACCTTGTAAACCAATTCTTCCGGATCCTGTGCCAGTTGCATGGCCTTGCGCAGGTGAAAATTGCTGGTGAGCCGCTGCGGGCGGTGGTTGAACTCGATGTAAAACACCGAGCCGCCCATGAAGCGATCGATCCGCCAACGCTCCTTCATCGCCTCCTCCAGATTTTCGGCGGCCAGCGAGGCGATGGCGATCTTGCCGTCCTTGAACAGGCTGAGAACGGTGTTTGGGTCCGAGACGATGTAGCCGATATTGATGCGGTCGAGGCGGATGCGGTCGGCGTTCCAATAGAGCGGGTTTTTGCGCAAGTCCAGCGACTGCCCGTGCACCCAACTCGTCATGACGAACGGGCCGTTGTAAAGCAGTTGATCCGCATCGGCGCCGAAGCGGCCGCCGGTGGCCTCGTAGAAATCCCGCCGCACCGGATAGTAGGTGGAAAAGGCGGTGAGTTTGTCGAAAAAGGCGATGGGGCGCTCAAACTCCACGAACAGCATTTTGTCGTCGATGGCCCTCGCGCCCAGCGACTCGACGGGCATTTCGCCCCGGTTGATGGCCTCGCCGTTTTTGATGGGGTATAGAATGAAGGCGTATTGGGATGCGTTGGCCGGATCGAGGACGGTGCGCCAGGCGAAAACGAAATCGTGGGCGGTGACCGGCCCGCCATCGCTCCACAGGGCATTGCGCAGGTGGAAGGTGGCATTCCGCTCACCAATCTCCCAACGCTCGGCCATGCCGGGCACGAGTTGTTGGTTCTGATCGTAGCGCAACAGCCCCTCCATGACGTGACCGATCACGACGCCGCTCACCTGGTCGGTCAGCAGTGTGCTGTCCAATTGCGGCGGCTCCGCGGCCAAGTGGATGGTGATGGCGTTGTTGGCAACATCCACGGCGGATCCGGCACGCGTAGCGGACGCGGTAAGGCTCGCCAACAGATTCAGCAACCACATCAACAAGGCGAAAAACAGCACAGCGCTCAATGCATAGAGCGCAATTCGTCGGCCAGCAATACGATTGAAGGATTCCTGGCCCGTATTGGCGAATGAAGATTGCATATCCCGCGAGTGCTCCCTATCTTTCCGCTGCCGGGCTGGTGGAGCGACAATTCTAGTGCGATACCTCATTCCTTCCCATCGAAGTGGCGGATTTTCCATGCGCCCCAAGCGAGCCGAGACGGAGCGATCATGGGCCGCCACACCCTAAGATAATGGGCCGCTACACTCTAAAACGCCTTCTGCAGGGCGCGGTCACCCTGTGGTTCATCGCCACCGCCACCTTTTTCGCCATGCACAGCGTACCCGGCGACCCCCTGATTAGCGACAAGGCCGTCGATGAGCAAATTCGCGCCAACCTAGAGGCCAAGTACGGGCTCGACAAACCGCTAATGACCCAATACGCCATCTACATGGGCAATCTCGCCACCGGAGATTTCGGCATTTCCTTCACCCAAGAGAACCGCCGGGTCAACGATATCATCCGCGAACATTTCCCGGTTTCCGCCACCCTTGGCATTCTCGCCCTGTTGTTCGCAGCCCTCGGCGGCATTTTGTGGGGCGCGCTCACGGCGCTCTACCGCAACCGTCTGCCGGATATCGTGATAATGCTGTTGGTGATTCTCGCTATATCCGTGCCGAGCTTCGTCTTTGCGGCGCTCGGCCAACTCGCCCTGGTCAATCTCAACGATCTGCTCGGATTTTCCCTGTTGCCGGTCGCCGGCTGGGGCAGCGTGGGCCATATGCTGGTGCCCTCCCTGGTTCTGGGTCTCGGCACCATGGCCTATCTCACCCGCCTGATGCGCTCCTCGATGCTGGAAATCCTGAACGCGGATTTCGTGCGCACCGCCAAAGCCAAGGGCATCCCCGCCACAAGGCTCTTTACGCATCATCAATTGCGCAACGCCATCCTGCCGGTCATCACCGTGCTTGGCCCGTCAATCGCCGTGATTACCACCGGCGGGTTCGTCGTTGAATTCGTCTTCGCCATCCCGGGCCTCGGGCGCGTTTTCGTCCAAGCCGTTCAGCAATTGGACTACACCGTCATCATGGGCACCACTGTTTTCTACGGCGCGTTCCTGGTGCTGATGGTGATCGTCGTCGATCTGGTTTACGGACTGGTCGACCCGAGGGTGCGGTTGGAGTAGCGCGGTGACCGGGACAACCTTCTCCACCAGCGATTTCGAGCCGGTTCGCACCCGCGACGAGGGGCAGGCCCTATCCCGGCCATCGCTTTCCTATTGGCAGGATGCGTGGATTCGGCTGCGGGCCAACCGGCGGGCGCTGTTTTCGCTATGGCTTGTCATGGCGCTGCTGCTGTTCACCGTGGCCGGACCTTGGATCTGGACGGTCGATCCCCAGGACCAGGATCTCGATCAAATCAGCCAAGCCCCCGGCCCGGCGGCGCGGGCCACCGTTGTTGAACCCTTCGCGCCCTGGAACCCCGACAGGCACCGCTTGGCGGAAACCACAGATCGCCCGGCAAAAACCGGCCTGCGCCCCGCCGAACCCGCCACCACCCAGGCCGTGCGGTTGCTCTGGGATCCGATGGAGGGCGCAAAAGGCTACCGAATATACCGAAACCTGTTCCCGATCGGCTCGGAGCAGGCGTTTGGGCTGCCTCTGTTTGACTTGTTCGACCCGTATGAAACCGCCTTCGAGGACCGGCTCGATCTCAAGCCGCGCAACTATTTCTACACGGTGGTGGCGCTCGACGCCCAAGGCCGGCCCAGTGGCCCGCATCAAACCATCGAAGTTTCGGTGGAGCGCGTTATCACCCTGGAACAAGCCAGGGCGCGGGGCCGGGTACCGGACGGCACGGTGCTGGAAATCGGGGACACGGTAACGCTCGCCTTGCATCCACTGGGAACCGATTACCTCGGACGCGACATGCTCGCGCGTCTGATGGCGGGCGCCCGGGTATCCCTGTTCATCGGCATTTTCGCGCCGATGCTGTTCATCCTGTTCGGCGTCGCCTACGGAGCGACCGCGGGGTTCTTCGGCGGGTTAGTCGATCAACTGCTCATGCGCTTTTCGGATTTCGTGGTGGCCCTGCCCTTCCTGCTGTTCATGATCCTGATTCGGGTCGCTTCCGGCGTACAGCCGGGGGAGTCGGGCATTGCGCCCCTGGTCGTCGCCCTGGTTCTGCTGGGCTGGCCGGCAACCGCGCGCCTGGTCCGTGGCCAAATTTTGCAGATTCGCGAAGAAGGCTACGTCGGCGCCTCCCGGCTGCTCGGCGCGAAAACAGGCTACCTGGTGCTCCGCCACATGATCCCCAATACCCTGGGGGTCATACTCGTTACGCTGACCTTCGCCGTGCCGACGGCAATCTTCACCGAGGCGTTTCTCTCGTTCATCGGCATGGGTGTCGCACCACCGCAAGCCTCCTGGGGCAGCATGTGCAACGAAGGCATCAAGACCATGCTCACCCATCCCCACGAGCTGATGGCTCCGGCGCTCTTTATCAGCGTGACCGTGCTCGCCTTCAACCTGCTCGGCGACGGGCTCCGCGACGCGCTTGATGCCCGCATGAGGGGCGCTGAATGAACCCCCGGTTGGATGCATTTCATCAGCGATGCGGACCGAAAGGCGGTTCACTCCGGATGAGGGGCGCTGAATGAACCCTTTGTTGGATGTGGAGGGCCTGCGGGTCGAGTTCGACACCTACGGCGGCGTGGTGCGGGCGGTGCGCGGCGTGGATTTCCGCCTAGAGGCCGGCGAAACGCTCGCCATTGTCGGTGAATCCGGCTGCGGCAAGTCGGTAACGGTGCAGAGCATGATGGGGCTGATACCCATGCCGCCGGGCCGCATCACCGCCGGCTCCGCCAAGCTGCGCGGCGCGGAAATTCTCGGCCGCGCCGAAACCGACGGCTCGAGCATTCGCGGCGCCCAGATCGGCATGATCTTTCAAGACCCGATGACCTCTCTGAATCCCACCATGACCATTGGCGCGCAGATCGCCGAGACGCTGCAGGTGCATCGCGGCCAGAGCAGGCAACAGGCGTTGGCGAGGACCGTTGAGCTGCTGGAAATGACCCGCATCCCGGAAGCCGACAAGCGCGCCCGACAATATCCCTTCGAATTCTCCGGCGGCATGTTGCAGCGCTCGATGATCGCCATGGCCATCGCCTGCGAACCGGCCATCCTCATCGCCGACGAACCCTCCACGGCGCTCGACGTAACCATTCAGGCGCAGATCCTCGACCTCATGCTCGACCTGCAACGCCAGAACGGCATGGCCATTATTCTCATTACCCACGACCTCGGCGTGGTGGCGCGCATGGCGAACCGGGTGGCGGTTATGTATGCGGGCCAGATCGTCGAACAGGGGACGGTGGACGATCTGTTCTATCGTTCGGGCCACCCCTACACATTGGGGCTGAAAGCCGCGATGCCGACCAACAACCCCGATATCGACCAGGTGCTCAACCCCATCGACGGCAGCCCGCCAGACCTGTTCAACCCCCCCGAGGGCTGCGCCTACGGCGCGCGTTGCCCATACACCATGGGTGTTTGTGACCGCAAGGATCCGAGTAGATTCGACCTATCCGCCACGCATTACGCCCGTTGCTGGCTGCATGATCGCCGAGCACGCCGACGCATTGACGCCATCCATTACCGGGACGCCACCCCGTGAGCATGTGGCTTCGGAATCCGCGACGGGCCGTATTCCATGATTCGGGAGCTGTCGATTGAATACCTTGCTGGACGCTCAAAACGTCACCAAGCACTTCATCGTCGGCCGCGGTCAACGGGTGCGGGCCGTGGATGACGTCAGCCTTGCCATTGGCGAGCGGGAAATCGTGGGGCTGGTCGGCGAGAGCGGCTCGGGCAAATCGACATTCGGCAAGACCATCCTCGGATTGCACGACAAGACCGCGGGCACCGTCGCCTTTAGGGGCGAAACGCTGCCGCAACGCTACGGCCCGACGGATTTCCAGCGGTATGCGCAACACATGCAGATGATCTTTCAGGATCCGTATTCATCGCTGAACCCGCGGATGACGGTTGGCGAAATCGTCGGCGAGGGATTGCGGCTGCATACAAAGCCGGGGGGACGCGCGATTCGAGAACGGGTGGCGGATTGGCTCGTCCGGGTCGGTTTGCGGGCGGACCACATGGCGCGCTACCCCCACGAGTTCTCGGGTGGCCAACGGCAACGCATCGGCGTGGCCCGGGCGCTGATCCTGGAACCGGAGTTCGTGGTTTGCGATGAGCCAATCTCGGCACTGGATGTTTCCGTGCAGGCTCAGGTGGTCAACCTGCTCGATGAGCTGAAAGCATCGATGGGGCTAACGTTGCTGTTCATCGCCCACGACCTTTCCATGGTCCGCTACGTTAGCAACCGCATGGCGGTGATGTACTTGGGCTCCCTGGTCGAGGTGGGCGCGGCCGATGCGGTCTTTTTCGACCCCAAACACCCCTATACCCAGATCCTGGTCGGCTCCAATCCGGAACCCGACCCGGCGGCCGAGCGGCGCCGCGCATCGGTCCGCATCCAGGGAGAAATCCCCTCCCCCATCACTATTCCACCCGGCTGCCGGTTTGCGGGCCGCTGCCCAAAGGTCATGAATATCTGCCGCGCCGAGACCCCGTCCCTCATACCCCTAGAAAAAAACGCGGACGAAAGGGAGGAAAGGCGCGTGGCCTGCCACCTGTATCGGTAACCGAAGAGCCGCCGCCGAGGGAGCACCCACCAACCCACCGCCCGGCCGGAGAATTAAAGGCGATGTGCCTCTCACATGCCTCGGCCAATACGATATAACCGTTGAACGGCCCAGGAGGCGGGACCATGTGGCAACCCCCAAGCCGCTATAAACGTTGATTGTGAACGCCCGGTGCTATCCACCGCTTATGAGTATTCTGTGGCCCGGATCCCCGTATTATCTGTTAGGGAACCTCTGATTAACCCCGTAGCGGGGCATCCGATTTAATAAAATCAATAGCTTACGAGTAGTTAAATGCTACTCTATCGAATTGTTCAGAGTTTCCTTAGCCGCCGAAATTGAAGCGTAGGGAAGCACCGAACAGCCGCGGCTCCGTCAGGAAATAGTTGCGGAAGAAGCCGGATGTATCGGCAGTAAGGTATTTACCCGTTACGTTGTCCTCGTCCGCGATATTGCGAACCCAGGCCCTAACCGTCCAACGACCATCGTCGCTTTCGTAGATGAGGCTGGCGTTGTGCTGATCCCAACTGTCGATGTGATCGCCAACCGTATTGAACTCGCGGGCGTAGGAATCATCCTGCCAATAGTAGTCCCAACGCGCGGTGAGCGAACCGCGAATGGCCGTGATGGGCCACGTATAGGACAGACCCAGTCGAATCGAATGCTCCGGCGAATTCGGTAGCCGATTGCCGCTCAGGTTGACGGGCAGCCCATCGGATGTTTCCACGCCGAGCCCATCCAAAAAACCACGCGAGAGATAGGCCGGAATCGACACCCCGGCGGCGTTCGGGGCGTAGGACACGTTTTGCACGGTTGTGCCGTTGCGCAGATCCAGGGCGGCGCCGTTGACCAGGGCCGCCTGCACCACCGCCTCTGTGATCTGCGACTCCCGCGCCACATAGGTCACGCCCGTCAGCGAACCCGGATCGATATTCTTCAACAGGATGTATTCCGAATTGCCCGCCGTGCGGTTGATCGGATCGACGGACTCCGAGTCGGCCACATCCGTATCAAGCCAGCCGTAGGAGAAATCCAGAGCAACGCCGGGCAATGCCTCCGGCCGCCACAGGCCCTCCAACTCCACGCCCATGATGTCGGCGTCGATATTCTCATTGATCGAGCTATTGTTGCGAATGCGGGTAACCTGCAATCCCTTGTAGTCGTACAGGAAGAAGGTTCCGTTCAGAATCAGACGGCCATCCCGAAAGGAGTTCTTGGCGCCGATCTCAAACGAATCGATCTGTTCATGCTCGAAGGTAAACCCGGAGTTTGCCTGAAATTGCGGCGGAATAGCCGGATTGAAACCGCCGGGTTTGTAGCCGCGGCTGTAGAAGGCGTAAACCAGGGTGTCATTGTTGACTTGCCAGTCGATACCGACGCGGCCGCTCAATTCCGTCCAGTCGGTTTCGCTCGGGCTGCCGGTAACAAATCGGGTCTCGCCAAAACCCGGTGCCGGCGACACGGCGGCGGCGATGGCGTTCAAGGCCTCCCCGGCCGTTGCGAGCCCGGTCAAATCTCCGCCGGCGAACGCGGCGAATCCACCGAGGAACGCCAGCGAGTTCTGCGCATATATATCCTCGGCATCCCAGAACTCGAGCAACTTCCGGTCGGCCTCGCCAAGGGCTAGGCCGGGATTGGCCAACAGACCCGCAAGGTGCGTGAAAAGCGGTGTTCGCACCCAAATTGGATCCGCGCCGAATAGGCCTCCCAACGCTGCATTGGCATTGATCGAGTTAAAAAGAACGCTGGAGTCGTTAACCTCCTTGTTGTCCTCGTTGTAGCGCAGGCCCATGGTCAGCTTGACGCTGTCCGTTATATCGATATACGCCTCGCCGAACGCAGCCCAGCCATCCTGCAGGTTGCCGTTGCCGGGCTCGGTGGTGTTGTTGAAGTAACCGGGGTACAGCGGCGGAAAACCCAATAGCGGCGAACCATAGATCGACACCAGATCCAGGGTGTTGGCCAACACGAAATAGTCGTTGTGGATCGTGGAATCGTAGAGGCTCGCACCCATCTGGAAGTTGAAGCGGCCGTCGAGCGTGGAGTGCAAACGCGCCTCCGCCGTCCAATACTCGGCATCCTGGTCCGCCTGGTCGTACGAGAATTCCCGTGTTTGGTCCACGGGAAGAATACAGCCGCCAAACACACCGGCGGTACCCTCCGCGATATTGCAGGTGGCCGACTCCCAATCCGACCCGGCAAACAGGCCGGCCGGCTCCGATACCGGCCACAACCCCTGCGGATTGAGCGGTGTGGCACCCATGTTTGGCCCGACATCCATGAGATAGTCCTGTCGGGAAACATACTCGCGGGTTTGATGGGCGCCATTTAGAGTGATGCTGAACGAATCGAAATCAAAGCGGATATTGGCGGTCCAGAGATCTTCCTTATCCTCGAACACCGGCTCGAAGTCCGAGTGCATCTGGCGAAGAGTATTGATCGCCGGGGCCGGAAAGTCGTACATCGCCGGATCCGAGCCATCCGCACCGGCCGGCAGCGCACCCCCGAGGGCACCAAAAATGCCGCCGGTGGTGGCGCCCAGGTGCGGGGTTTCGAACCCGAATTCATCGGGCATGCAGCCGGTGGTGGGGAGGGGATTGCGCTTGCATACCTGGTTGGTAATGCGCGCTCGGTCGTCGTCTTCCCGGAATCGGTTGTATTGAACCCAAAGGCTGATGCGGTCGGTCGGATCAAACGCCAGGGTTGTCCGAAGCGCGGTGATGTCGCGGCCATCGATATCGTCGTCAATGCCCTGCAGGGTGCTGCCGTCCGTGCCGGTACGGCCGTAGGCGAGATTTTCGATGTAGCCGTCCCGGTCGAGCTTGAAGCCGCCAACGCGCAGGCCGGCTTGCTCGCCGAGCGGTATGTTGAAGGCTCCCTTGGCGCGTATATGGTTGTAATCGCCCGCCTCAAAATCAAAAAACCCCTCGGCCCTTTCGAAGTTCGGCTTGACCGTCACAAAGTTGATCGCGCCCCCTGTCGCGTTGCGACCGTAGAGGGTGCCCTGCGGGCCGCGCAGAACCTCGACCCGCTCCATGTCAAAGAACTCAACGGTGTTGAGGTTGGTCACCACCGGGATTTCATCCATATGTGTGGAAACGCCCGCCTCGCCGGTGGTGCCAATCACCAAACGGCCTATGCCGCGGATGCTGAAACTCGATCCGCCGAAGTTGGTGGCGGTAAAACTGACGCTCGGCGCATTCATCTGCAAGTCGGACGGCGTGATGACCTGACGGTCCTCCAACATGCCACCGGTGAGCGCGGTCACCGCGATTGGCACATCCTGAATGCTCTCCGCCGTGCGCTGCGCGGTCACGATGACCTCTTCGACGCCACCCGCTTCTTCCTGGGCCATCAGGGCGGGTGCCGCAAAGACCAAGCCCAAAGCGAACAGCCCCCCCCCCATCGGCGACCCCGCGATATGGCGCTGTATCAAGTTGACTTTTCGGAGTCCGCCGAGCCTCGGCCCGCGCACCGTTCGGTTTGTGCAGCGCATCATTACCCATGCATTACCCATACATTTCCCCTAGTTGAGATTGGCCTTTAGCGTCAGCCCATAGGTGCGCGGCGGGTTAATGAAGGTGTGCCAACTGCCTGCCTGAAACACCGAGTCGAACACCAGGGTGTTTACCCGCTTATCGGCAAGGTTGCGGCCCCAAACAACAACCTCGTAGCGCCCGTCGGTGGTTTTGAGGCCAACCTGGGCGTTGAAAAGGCCGTATCCCTTGCGCACCTTCTGCGGGTGGTCCAAATCGGAGCCGGTGTTCACTTCGCTCACATAGGACCAATTCAGGTTGAACAGCCCGCGCAGGCCCGCCGCGCCAAGCTCCCGGTCCACAAAGAAGGATGCGCTGCTCTGCCAAAGGGGCGACTGGGTCAAACGCCTGTCCGCGAGATAGGCGTTGCCGGCCACCAGATTCTCGCCATAGCGGGCATCCGTATAGGTGACACCAGCGGTAAGAAAGACGCCGTCGCCGAGCACGGCAAAGGATTCGAGTTCCATGCCCGACGAGACCACTTTCTTCACATTGCCCACGGTGAAGCCTAGGCCCGTGAAGGTGTTGAGCTGAAAGTCGTCGAAGGTGCTATGGAAGGCCGCGCTGTTGACGGTGAGCCGACCGTCGAGGAACCGCCCTTTCAGCCCGAGTTCGAAGGAATCGGAGGTTTCCGGGTTGAATCGGCTCTGGTCGACCAGGTTGCCGTCGGCGTCGCGGTTGCCCACCGCTTCCTGGTCCAGGTTGTAGCCACCCGCCTTGTAGCCGCGGCTGTAGCTCGCATAGGCGGTGACATCATCCATCAACTCATACGACAGGTTAATGGTACCGGTGATCTCGTCCTCACTCTTTTTGTTGTTGTAGCTCGCGTTGTCGCAAAGGGAACCGATGGGAACAACGGCGCAGAACGGGTCGTCGATCACCTCCCCAAAAGCCGCCCCGTTGATTATAGAGCCGGCATCCTTTTCCTCCCAGGAATACCGCAACCCGGCGGTGACATCGAACCGCTCGCCGGCGCGCCAGGTATTGTGGGTGAAAACCGACCAGCCCTTTGTATCCGAGAAATAGACCGCGTCGTAGCCCTGCCCCGGCGCACCGCGTCCGGCCGGGTCTCCGTCAAGAAGCGGTGCCACGGCGGGCGCGCCAACCAGGTTGGCGACATAGGTGGCGCCGTCGTTCGCCAGGGCGATTATTTCGTCGGAATTCAAGTCCTCCGTATAGACATAGGCTCCAATCAGCCAGGATACGGCACCCGTCTCGCCATAGAGCTGAAATTCCTGGGAAAAATTCTCAAAGGTTTCATCGGTATCGGTCGGGGCAAGGATCTCCGCGTTGGTGAAATCAATGTCCTGGTCGCGGAAGACGGTGTAGTCTCGATATGCCGTGATGGAACGGAAGGCGCTGGTGTCGTTGACTTGCCAAAGCACATCCATCGACAGGCCCCAGTCCTCCACTTCCTCGACGGGCGCAAAATTCACGCCCACATGGGAATCCTCGTCGATTTCCCAGGAAGTGATGTCGCCGCCAAGCAAGGCAACGAGTGGGCTCGTCGGCCCGGTAATCCAAAAAGCGGCGGGACAGCAACTCTCATCCTTCTCGGTGTAATCGCCGATGAAGCGCACCTCGACCCGGTCGTTCGGCGTCCACAAGAGTTGGCCGCGCAGGTTGTGACGGTCGCGATTGTCGTATGCCTCGTCGCGGTCGACATCCTCGTAGAAGCCGTCGCGTTCGCGATAATCGTAGCTTAGCCGGGCGGCGAGGACATCCTGGGCGAGCACGGCATTGCCGACGACACCGTATTGACGGGAGTCCAGGTTGCCAAGGCCCACGGAAACACCCAAGCTGTTCTCAAACCCGGGCTTGCGGGTGATGATGTTGACCGCGCCCGCCACGGTGTTCTTGCCGAATAGGGTGCCCTGGGGGCCGCGCAAAATCTCAATGCGGTCGATGTCCGACATATCATTGAAGGCGAGGCCCGCCCGGGAACGGTAGATGCCGTCGATGAAAGTACCAACCGCCGCCTCGAGGCCCGGGTTGTTGCCGGTGGTGCCGACGCCGCGGATGCGCAGAGAGCCGCCGTTCGAGGTGCTGTTGGAACTGTATACGGCAATGGAGGGAGACACCTCCTGCAATCCATAGATGTCCTGCACACCCCTTGCATTCAGGTCTTCGCCGCTAAACGCCGACACTGCGATGGGCACATCCTGAATGGATTCCTCACGCTTGGTGGCGGTTACGATTATCTCTTCAACAATGCCTTGCGCCGCCTCGTCGCCCTCTTGCGCGTTCAGGCTCCAGGATGTTGCGAAGAGGGCCAGGCCAGCCAAGCCAAATAGCAGTTTCTTCATGCTCCCACCTCTCCATGGGTTGGATTGGAAATTGGGCATCGGATTATCCTTATAGTCCCATCCAATCACAAGGCTAATGTACCGGCTCAGGAGATTTCGGAATTCAGGCCTGCCGGATCAGGCGACCTCCTCAGGTTCGACAAGGTACTCGTTGGGGGTTCGGCGGTTCAGCGCCAGGGGGGGCCGCAAGCTCCGCCACTTCGCGCGCAAGCGCAGCACCGATGCTTCCGAAGTATAGGCTTCGAGCTCCTCGAAGCGCACCCAGGCCAGGGCGTGGGATTCGTCGCTCACCGCATAGTCTTCGGAAAGCGCCCCGAGCGCATAGCGCAGGTCGTAGTGTCGGTGCGCCGGCTCGGTGCGGGTGGCTGGAATGTCGTGGATGTCGATGTCGATGGGGTCGGCGGAATAGGGACGCAACTCCAGCCCGGATTCCTCGCTCGCTTCCCGCAGCGCCACCAACAGGCTGTTCGGCTCCCCATCGCTGTGCCCGCCGGGTTGCAGCCAGCGCCCAAGTTTCTTGTGATGGGTTAACAGTGCTCGCCCGCCGTGGGGACTGACGATCCATGCACTACCCGTCACATGGCCGGGCAGGCAATCGCGCTCAAAACAACGTTCGTGACCTGTCACAAAGTCGAGGAAGCGCCGCGTCAACCCCTGCTCGCCGGGGTACCGGACGGCGTAGGCGCGCAAGTCCGCAATGAGTTTTTTCCGCCGCATCCAATACCGTCGGGCTCATGCATTTATTAGTTCGAGAAGCGACGCCCCAGGTTGGCAAAATCTATCGGAGCCCCGCCTTCTCGACCTCAAACAGCGACGCCAACTGATCCGTCATCGCGCCGCCGAGTTGCTCGGCATCGGTAATCGTTACCGCTCGCCGGTAGTGGTGGGTCACATCATGACCGATACCGATGGCGATCAATTCCACCGGCGACCGGGCCTCAATGCTGTCGATGGCGTATTTGAGGTGTTGCTCCAAGTAATTGCTCGGGTTGACAAGCAAAGTCGAGTTGTCCACCGGCAGCCCGTCGGAAATCACCATGAGAACCTTGCGCTCCTCGGGCCGCACCACAAGACGGTTGTGCGCCCAGATGAGCGCTTCGCCGTCGATATTCTCCTTGAGCATCTCCTCGCGCATCATAAGGCCGAGATTCTTGCGGGTGCGATGCCAGGTATCGTCGGCGGACTTGTAGATGATGTGGCGGAGGTCGTTGAGACGTCCGGGATGGGCCGGCTTGCCGTCGGCGATCCATGTTTCCCGGGACCGGCCGCCACGCCAGCCACGGGTGGTGAACCCCAGAATCTCCACGCGCACCGAACAACGCTCCAGTGTCTGGCCAAGAATGTCGGCGCACATGGCGGCGATGGTGATGGACCGGCCGCGCATGGAACCGGAACTGTCGATCAGCAGGGTCACCACGGTGTCGCGGAAATCCATTTCCTTCTCGCGCTTGTAGGCCAGCGGATTCATTGGGTCCACAACCACCTGGGCGAGGCGCGCCGCATCGAGAATGCCCTCGTCGAGGTCGAACTCCCAGGTGCGGCTTTGGCGGGCGAGCAGGCGGCGCTGCAGGCGGTTGGCGAGTTTGGCGGTGGCGTGCTGCAGTGGCACCAGTTGTTGATCGAGCAGTGCGCGCAGGCGTGTCAAATCCTCCGGGTCGGACAATTCCCCGGCGGACACCACTTCGTCGAATGCGGTGGTATAGGCCTGATAATTGACATCGATCCGGATGCGCCCCGCCTCGTCCGGCATGGGTGTGGGAGCCTCGTTCGGGTCGGCTTCGGCCCCCAGATCCTCCGAATCGAGTTCGGCGTCCATTTCCATGAGGGCCGCCTCGCCGTCCGCGGATTCGTCCGTCGGCCCCTCGTCATCGAACACCACATCCTCGGGTTCGACCTCCGAATCGCCCTGCGCCTCCTCGTCCACCGCCTCGGCTTCGTTTTGGCTATCCGGCTCTTCCAGCGGATCATTCAAGTCCGCGCCGTAGCCGAGGTCGACAATAATCTCCCGGCAGACCGTGGCGAACCGCCGCTGGTCGAGCAGACAACCCCGCAACGCCGCTATGTCCGCGCCGGCGTGCTCCTGAACATGGTCGCGCCAAAATTGCACGATATGTTCGGCGGAAGGCGGCAAGGCCCGACCCGTCAGGTGCTGTCGAACCAGCAGACCAACGGCCACGGAAAGCGGCGCCTCGGACACATCGACAACGGCATCGAATTCCGCCTGCCGACAATGGGCCTCCAGCGACGCCTCAAGATTGCGCGCCACGCCCTCGAAGCGCCGCGAGCCGATGGAGGCAATGCGGGCATCCTCAATCCACTCGAACATCTCCTGCGCCGGCCCACCGCGCGGCGCAAAGCGGTTGTGTATGGATTCGTCGTGAAACCGAAACTTGAGCGCCAACTCATCGCCGATGCCGCGCACCGCATCGATTTCCGTCTCGTCGCTCCCCACCGGAGGCAGGGGCATGCGCAGTCGCTTGCCGCGCGCCACCGGCGAACCCTGGCCAAACGCCACCTCGATTTCGTTATCCTCCGCAATCGCCCGCACGGTGGCGACGGTGGCGCGCTTGAAGGACTCCAGCGGGTTTTCCAATTCAACGGTCACAAGGCTGGGAACGAAACGGGAAGAGGCTCGTCACAATGTCGGCGACTAGGCGGTGCTCAGGGTGATGCCCTTGGTGGCATCGCCCAGATCTTCGCCCATGCAGCGCTGGTAGTACTCGGCCACGATGGGGCGTTCCAGTTCATCGCACTTGTTCAGAAAGGTAACGCGGAACGCAAACTGCGTATCGCCAAAAATCTCCGTATTTTGCGCCCAGGTCAGCACGGTGCGGGGCGACATGACGACGGACACATCACCGTTGATGAACCCCTGGCGGGTCAGGTCGGCGACGGCAACCATATTGGATACGGCACGACGGCCCGCCTCGGTTTCCGCATAGCTTTTCGCCTTGCCCAGCACAATATCGGTTTCCGCGTCGTGCTCCAGGTAGTTCAGCGTGGTGACGATACTCCAGCGGTCCATCTGCCCCTGGTTGATCTGCTGGGTGCCGTGATAGAGGCCGGTGGTGTCGCCCAGGCCCACGGTATTGGTGGTCGAGAACAGCCGAAAATATGGATGCGGGGCAATAACCTTGTTCTGGTCGAGCAGCGTCAGCTTGCCCTCAACCTCCAGCACGCGTTGTATAACGAACATCACGTCCGGCCGTCCGGCATCGTATTCGTCGAAGCACAGGGCCACCGGATGTTGCAGCGCCCAGGGAAGAATACCCTCCTTGAAGGCGGTGATCTGCTTGCCGTCCCGCAGGATGATCGCATCCTTGCCGACCAGGTCGATGCGGCTGATGTGGCTGTCGAGGTTCACCCGCAGGCACGGCCAATTGAGCCGCGCCGCCACCTGTTCCACATGGGTGGATTTGCCGGTGCCGTGATAGCCCTGGATCATCACCCGCCGGTTGTGGCTGAAGCCCGCGAGTATGGCGAGGGTGGTGTCGTGGTCAAACAGATAATCCTCGTCGATGGCGGGCACGTATTCCGTGCGCTCCGAGAACGCGGGTACCCGCAAGTCCAAGTCGATGCCGAACGCTTCCCGCACGGACACCTCGGCATCGAGTTCAAGGGCGGGCGACAGGCCCGAATCCAATATGGTCACGGCTACTCCCAATGCGGGCAAAGCGCCCTATTCTACGGAACCATCGGGGGGCGAACCAGCCAATCGGATCAATGGCGGCAATTCCCGCCAACGACACGCCATGGACCACCCGGATCCGTATGCCCGGATAAATTGACCGTCCAGCCGTTTGTTTGGGGAATTATATCGATGGCTTGACAGAACCCGACATGTAGGGAAGGTCTGAACAAGTCGATAGAGCAGCATTTAGCTAATCGTAAACTATTGATTTTATTAAACCGAATGCTCCGACTACGGGATTAATCAGAGGTTCCGTAGTAGTTTGCCGCGTGGAACAGCGAACGGGCGGCGCCGCTATCGGACGCTTCACAGACCATGTGGATCGCAACGCCGCAAATACACCATCTCCCGCTCCAACGACGGCAGGCGTACCCCGCACAGGCGCATCAACAACCGCTCGAACGACACCCAGGCATCGCCGTGCAGCCCGCCCTTCGCCTGTTGATCGATCAACGCGATTTGGGCGACGGCCCGCTGCGGGGGCCCGGTTCGTTTCAGGAACGCGGGGATTTGCCGCTTGCGTTGCGGAGGCATCCATTGCCCGGTGCCTATTGCGCGGAGTTGGCTCGTGAGCGCGCCCAACAGGGAAAACAGGGGAACACCCTCGTCGCGCAGCGTTGCGAGTACGCGGCGGACCCGCCGCGCTTCGCCGGCAAAGACCACATCGACCAGTTCAAAGGCATCGTAGTGGGCCGCGTCGGAAACGGCGGCGAGGAGGGTTTCGGCATCGATCGGTTGCCTGAGATCGGCGAGCTTCAGCTTGTCGATTTCCTGTGCCGCCGCGAGTAGGTTGCCCTCCACCCGATCGGCAAGCCAGGCCACCGCTTCGGAAGTCAGGGATACGCCCACAATGCGAGCCCGACGGCGCAGCCAGCCCGGTAGCTCCCCGTGGCCGATCGGCCAGATGGGAACGACCGCGCCCGCCGCATCGATCGCCTTGTACCAAGCGCCGGCTCGCTGGCGGGCTTGCAGGCGTCCCGTTCGAATGAGCAGCAGATTGTCCGGGTTGCGGTCGCGCAAATACCCGCGCAGGGTTTCGGACGCCTGCTTGTCGAACTTGCCGGGGGGCACCCGAAGATCGAGTATTTTCTTCTCGGTGAAGAGCGACAGGGAGGCCGCCTCATGGATCAGGCCATGCCACTTGAAGCCTGGTTCAACATGCAGCACCACACGCTCGGCGAACCCCTCGCGCCGCGCGGCCCCGAGCACGAGGTCGCACGCTTCCTCGACCAAAAGCGTTTCATCGCCGGCAATCAGATAAACGGGCCCCAGCCCACGCGCCAGGCTTGATTCCAGATCCTGCGCCCTAACCTGCATCGCCCGATGCCGCATCCCACTTCGGGATCGATGACGGATGGTCACCTAGCCGGAGATGCTCCCTAATCCACATCGTCCGATACTGTATCCAACATGGTTCGAGACCTTGCGCTTGCCGCCACGGCATTGAGCGCACGGATGACTTGCCGCACCAGGTCGTTCGTGAGTTCGGCTTCAATAAGCGTCTGCTCGCCCGCCGTACCGGCGATATTGTCCCGATCAACGGCGAATACGCGGCGGGCATCGAGCCACTGCGGTTCCCGCAATACCTGTCCGCTCGCGGGAACTTCCCGCCGGCAAACACCGATGCTTCCCGGCGACTGGCAGAGCACCCGCATTGCCCGCCCACCCGCGCGGATCTCATAACGAATGCCCAGCATGATCTCGTATTCGGCGGCACGGGCACCGCCGGTGACCGCAACGGTGCGCCGCTCCCGCCGCTCATCGAGGATTTTCACGGTGAGTTCGGCGTCGGCGGCCCGCGGTTCGATACGCAAGCCCGCCTGCCGCAACGAGCGCCGCAATGGCACCGCCAACTGAATCCGGGGCTGCGAATCCAGATGGATGCTTTCCACGCCGCTTTCGAGATTCCAGCCGCGCAGTTGAAAGCCGCAGCCGACGAGCGACAACAGAATGATTGCCATCGCCATCATCCTTCCAATCCCGATACGATGGCCCATACGCAATAGCATCACCCCACCACCAGGTTGATCAGCTTGTTCGGCACCCGCACCACCTTGCGCACGGTCTTGCCGTCGAGAAACCGGGCCACGTTCCGATTCAGGAGAGCCGCCTTCCGCACCGCATCGACATCCGCGCCGTTGGGCATGCGCACCTGGCCGCGCAGCCTGCCGTTCACCTGCACGGCGATTTCCACGAAGTCGTCGATGATCTTCTCGGGGTCGTAGTCCGGCCAGCGCGCCGAGGCGAACAGGCCGCCGCCGGCGCCGAGCCGCTCGTGGAGTTCCTCGGCGATATGGGGCGCAAACGGAGCCAAAAGAATCACCAGCGGTTCCAGTTCCGCGCGGCGCGGCACCCGGTTCCCTTCGCGCACGATGTTGAGGTACTCCATCATCGCCGCGATGGCGGTGTTGTAGTGCAGCTCCGCCACCTGCTCCGTCACCTGCTTGATGGTTCGATGCAGCATGCGCTCCATGTCCGGATGCGGGGCTTCGCCGGAATCTTCCCGCACGGCCCGCGCCACGCTCTGCCACAGCCGGTTGAGAAATCCCTGCGGCCCCTGGATGCCCTTGCCCTGATAGTCGCCGCCCTGCTCATAGGGGCCGATGAACATGAGATAGAGGCGCATGGTGTCGGCCCCGTATGCGGCGATGATGTCGTCCGGGACGATCACGTTGCCGCGGCTTTTTGACATCTTGCGGCCTTCACGAATCAGGAGCCCGTGCGCACGAAATTTCTTGAACGGTTCGGCAAAGCCGAGAACGCCGAGGTCGCGCAGCGCCATGGTGAGAAAACGCGCGTACATCAGGTGCAGCACGGCGTGCTCGTTGCCGCCGATGTAGCAGTCCACCGGCAGCCATTTTTCCGTCAACTCCGGATCCAGGGGCACATCGTCCCGATGCGCCGATGGATAGCGCAAAAAATACCACCCGCTGCACAGGAAATTGTCCGTGACATCGGTCTCCCGGTGAGCGGGCTTGCCGCAGGCCGGACAATCCGTCTCAAACCAGTCGGTCGCGCGCGCCAGCGGGCTGACGCCGGTGTCGTCGGGCCGGAAATCCTCCAGGCGGGGCAGCGTCACCGGCAAGTCCCGCTCGGGGACCGGCACGGCACCGCATTGGTCGCAATGTACGATGGGAATGGGCGGGCCCCAATAGCGCTGGCGGGATACACACCAATCGTGCAGGCGATAGTTCACGCGATGCGTCGCACACCCCCGGGTTTCCAGGTCCGCCACGATGGCGCGCTTGCCTTCCGCAACGGCAAGGCCGTCGAACCGCCCCGAATTAACGAGCGTGCCGTCTCCGACATAGGCTTCGCGCAACGGCGTATCGGCATCGTCACCAGCCCCCGCAATAACGCGCACAATCGGCAAATCAAGGTCGGTGGCGAACTCGAAATCCCGTTCATCATGGCCCGGCACCGCCATGATGGCGCCGGTCCCGTAGCCCATCAGAACATAGTCGGCAATCCAAATGGGGAGCGCCGCGCCGTTGGCCGGATTGATGGCGTAACCACCCGTAAAGACGCCGGTTTTTTCCTTATCCACCTTTTGGCGTTCGATCAGGTCGCGGGCGGCGACCGCGGCGCGGTAGGCCTGTACCGCCTCGCGCCGCGCCGGTGTCATGACCGCGTCGACCAGTGGATGCTCCGGCGCCAGCACCACGTAGGTGGCGCCGAACAGGGTATCCGGCCGGGTCGTGAACACCCGAATGACGACGTCGTTCTCGTTCGCAACGGCGCCCCCGGCTCCTGTCGCTTCATTCGCTTTCCCGTGGGCACCGTCCTTGTCGGCATCGCCCCGACCATTGGAGGCGCTGTCATCGAACCCGTCAACACCACCGCGCACCGCCACCGCGAAATCGATTTCGGCCCCCTCGCTGCGGCCAATCCAGTTTGCCTGGGCCTTGCGCGTCTTGTCGGACCAGTCCATGCCCTGCAAATCGTCGAGCAACATTTGGGCGTAGCGCGTGATTTTGAAAAACCACTGCGGAAGCAGCCGCTGCTCAACGGTGGCGTCGCAGCGCTCGCACAGCCCTTGAATCACCTGCTCGTTGGCCAGCACCGTCTTGCAGGACGGGCACCAATTCACCGGCGCTTCGCGGCGTTCCACCAAGCCGCCCTCATAGAGTTTCAGGAAGACCCACTGCGTCCACCTGTAATAGCCAACATCGGTGGTGTTGACAGTGTGATTCCAATCGAACATGCCGCCGAGGCGCTTGAGCACGCGGGTGAAGTTTTCGATATTCCGGGGGATCAGGTCGTTCGGATTGGCGCCCACCTTAAGCGCGTAATTCTCGGAATGGATGCCGAAGGCATCGAAACCGATGGGTTCAAAGACATCCTTGCCGCGCAACCGCCAATAGCGGCCGTTCACATCGGCACCGGTGTAGGCGTAGATGTTGCCGATGTGCAGTCCTTCCGCGGAAGGGTAGGGGAACATCATCAGGTTGTAATAGGGATTGCGGGCCTCTTTCAGGTCTTGTTCGCTAAAGCAGTTGACACCCTCGCTCTCCCACCGGCGCCGCCACTTGCGTTCCACCGCCTCAGCGTCGTACCGGTCGTCCGTGGCGGCCATGGTCTGCCCCGCAAAAGTCGACGAATATACCATCTCGCGCAAGCCGCTTGGGTGGCTGCCAAGGGTTGCGGCGGATTGAATGACCAGCGGAGCCATGTCCAGACCACATGATGCATCGATTTGACTTTTCGGATTCCGCCGGGTCGGGACTCGCGCTCTGTTCGGTTCGCGCAAATGTCGAACCCCACCCCCACCGGAACGTGGGGTGCAAGGCGGCAACCCTTCAGATGGTCAGATTGCGGTACCGCTTGAGATCCTCATCGGAAATCTGGGAAGCCGTTGCCAATTGATAGTGCTTCTCCGAAACGACCTTAATCTGATCGCTCTGCAACGTCACTGCAAACATTGCGATCAAATCATCCTCCATGAATTGGGTCGAAATCGCCCGGCAGATCAACGAGGGATATTTCTGTCCACAGAAAGCGATGTCCTGTTCGGATTGGACTACCGACAATTGGTCGGTACCTCCCTTGGCCTGCACAGGAAGCACAAACTGCCGGCCGGCGGCATCTATGGCAACATAGATCTCATCGATTTCGATCTGTCCAATGCCACGCACCCTGGTTCGCAAATGGCTCTGCAGAGGGTACGCCGCAACACCGAGAAACACATCGATCAGGCGATTGTAGCGGACCTTGGCGAGAAGGGCCTGTTCATCCGATAGAGCATGGGCCAAAACGATCTCAGGAGTGGCATCGGGCACTTTTACCGCCAAAAGCGCCGGATTTGGCACTATTCGGCTAATCGCCACCTGGCGAAATTGATACGAGGCTGTTCCAAGTCCCCGAATGATCCACTCGCGGTCTTTGGCCGCAGTTTGAACGATGGCCTTCGGGAGCGCTGTTCGGTATCTGAACGAATAGACAATGTCCCCAAGGTTTTTGGGAGGCTTGTATCCCAGAGCCAACGCCGCATCTCCCAGTTCCCGCCGGTCAAA
This sequence comes from Pseudomonadales bacterium, assembly GCA_965116165.1. Taxonomy (GTDB): domain Bacteria; phylum Pseudomonadota; class Gammaproteobacteria; order Pseudomonadales; family Azotimanducaceae; genus Azophilus. The sequence continues at coordinate 1,269,816 of OZ220484.1, forward strand.
GCAGACCTCAACATCACCTTTCCTGTAGTGTGTGAGGAAAATATGCTCGATGATCTTTCGATACGCGCTCATCGTGCCGCGGCGGCCATTTCCCGTTCAATCTCCTCTTGTTTTCTCTTCCTGTATCCGCTCTTTCGATCACGGGTGCCAATCGGTACCGCAACATCCCAGTATGTCGATGCTTGCGTCATGTCCATGGAAAGAAGGGCCTCGTTCCCCAGTCGAACCACAGCCTCCGGGCGCAGTGGCTCGATGCCCAAGCACTCCAAGATGGGTACCGCGACTGCCCTTGCCAGCGGTGGCGGTACTGAGTTACCAATTTGACGCGCCCCGTGCCACTTGGTTACGTGAAAGCGAAACCAGTCGGGAAATCCGTGCAATCTGGCCATTTCGCGAACGGTTACGCATCGATTGTATCGATAGTGAATCGGCCGGGGGCTTGTGAAGGCACCGCGTGCCGAATCGGTTCCAGCGCGGAGCGTATTCGATACCCCGGTTTCCGCCAGCTTGAAAAATCTGGATATGGGTTCGACATCACCCGGCGGTGTATGTTCGAACCGATGTCTGGAAATATCGGTGTGAGCAGTACGCATGCTGGATGTCAACAGGGAGGGATTCCAATTCCGAACGTAGCCATAGTGCCATGCGTCGTTATCCAGGCAGCGCATCTCCCTTGCATAGGCGCTCATTGGGAAACGTGCGGGTGTGCTCACCGTATCGCTCCCAATCAATTGGTCGAACTCTTCCGCATCCGGTAGGTCGCCGAGTGCATCGTGGCAAGTCGGTGGGATGGCGCCCAAATTGAGCGGGGGATATTGGGGCGGTTCCATATCCTCACGCACTCCAATCAGAAACAATCGCTGGCGTTGCTGAGGAACCCCGAAATCGGATGCATTGAGCACTTGCCAGGGGAGCCTCACCCGGTACGAATGCGCCTGGAACTCCGCAACGATTTCCTCAAGAAAGCGTCGATGTTTCCCAAGCGTCAACCCGCGCACATTTTCGAGCACAAATGCTGCCGGCCTCAGTTCCATCACCAGACGCAAAAAGTGGCGCACAAGTTGGTTGCGGGGGTCGTCAAGGGCACGTTTGCCAATCAGCGAAAAGCCTTGGCATGGTGCGCCGCCCACGACAACATCGATTGACCTGCCGGCTCGATCAAGAATTTCGCGGCCGGATATTGTGGTCGCGTCCGCACACAAAGTAACGCTATCGGGGAAGTTGTAGGAGTGAACGGCGGCATGGACGGGGTCGAGTTCCACGGCCACCGCGACATCGAATCCCGCCTGTTCGAAACCAAGGCCCAGGCCACCTACTCCGGCGAACAGGTCAAGAATGCCCGGACGGTGTATGGCTGCTGGCTTTGGCGATGCCGCGCCGTTCATGGTCCTCGACATTCGAAAAGCTGCGACGGCTTAACTTTTTCTTTTTCCATGCTGAAGTCGTAATATGAACCCCGTTTGCTGGGCCTGATAATAAAGGCGTACTGAAAATCATCGCCAAAATCCCACCTTCTATCGATGCCCTGAACGCGGAACATTGCCGGGTGGGCAACCCCCGCCACGACCACTCTACCCCGGCCACCAACCCGCGTCAGCCGCACCGCCTCACCCTTGGCGAGATGGTCCAAGCATCTCCATTTCTCGGTAATCGGCTTGTCTTCCCCGGCGCCGAATGCCCAAACGGGTAGGAACGTGGATGCGACCAAGAGGATGATTTTCACGAGATGCTCCCGTTGGTGAACCTGCAGCCATTATATTGTCGTCTCGTCCCAAGTGGGGAGGCGGTGATGTATAAATTTGGGACTTATAAAGGAAAGTTGACAGAAACCGACATGTGGTGGTTTTCAGCCGCTAAATCCTCAACATATAGTGGTATGTCAACTTATGTATATAAGTCCCATAAATTTGACTTTTCGGATTCCGCCGGGTCGGGACTCGCGCTCTGTTCGCCTCGTGCAAATATCAGATAGAGCAGCAGTGTGCTACTCGTAAGCCATTGATTTCATTAAATCGGATGCTGCGGCTACGGGATTAATCAGATGTTCCCCGAGTCAACCAGCGGCCGGTGCCCCACTGGTGTTGGCGATGAAAGAGTCCGGCGATCAGGCCGGCCAAACACAGCGCCGCCAGCCAACCGTCGCCGTGGCGGCCATAGGGTGTGTTGCCCGCCATGATGCGAAATTCGCCGGTCAGCACCCCGCGCTCGAACTGCGGCAGCGCGGCGGTGACGCGGCCCCGATGATCGACGATGGCGGTGACACCGTTGTTGGTACCCCTCAGCAGCCAACGCCCGTTCTCCAGCGCCCGGGCCCGGGCAATCTGCATGTGCTGTAGCGGGCCGATGCTCCCACCAAACCAGGTGTCGTTGGAAATGGTGAGCAGCACATCCGCCGCCGGTTGACGCAGCAGCTCCCCGTAGGCGATCTCATAGCAAATGCCCATGGCCGCCCGCCCGACGCCGATATCCAGCAAACCCTGACGTTCAACGCCCGGACTGAACGACGACATGGGTAGATCGAAAAAATCGATGACCCCGCGCAGCCAGGTATCAAGGGGCACATAGTCGCCAAAGGGAACCAGCCGGCGCTTGCTGTAGCGCCCCGCGCCCACACCGGTAGCCAATGCGCTGTTGTAAATCCGCCAGCCTTCGTCGGGCAACCGCTCGGCGGTGGGGACACCCAATACAACCGTGCCGCCGACCGACTCGCCGCGGCTATCCAATGACCGAAGCACATCCGCGGCCTGATGTTCAAAGAGCGTGATGGCGGCTTCCGGCCAGATGATGAGATCGGTGCCCCAGTGTGGCTCCGACATTTCCAAATAGCGATCAACGATTGTTTGCCGGGTTTCCGGACGCCACTTCAGGGCTTGGTCCACATTGCCCTGCACCAGCGCAACATCGTGGGTGCCGGTGCGCCACACCCACTCAATGGGCATCAGGGCGAGACCGGCAACCCAAGGCAGGGCGGCCAGGCCCAGCGCGGCGAACAGGCATAGGCGATTGCGCACGAGGGCGCCGAGGGTGCGCTTTGCGGCGGCTCCCCGAAAAGCGGTCGCCGCCGGCGCACCCCCATGCGCTTTCTCGGGCGCGGTTTTCACCAGCGGGTTGTTTTCCGAAATTGCGATACGAATACCCCCCAGGGCCACCACCAAAAAAACCGATGTCGCCGCGATGCCCAGGCTCGCCAAACTCACCCCGCCCACTGGAATCAGATGCATCAGGGGCGTACCGAGGTGGGCGTAACCCGCAAAAAGCCAGGGAAATCCGGTGAGAAACCACGTCAGGAGCGACTCGAAGAGCACCCAGGTCGCCACGAACAGCCCCGCGTTTACAAGCGCCGTGCCGTCGCTCGACCAAGCTCCGCCAGCAATACCGACCGCCGACCGCCGTGCGGAGGGGTGGCCGTCCGCACGGCCAAGCCGCTGTTTTGACGCACCACCCGTGGCCGGCGTCGCATCGCTCGAATCGGTGGGGCCATTGCCGGGCGAGCCAACCGTACCCGCGGCAACGGAGCGACGATTGGGCAAGGCGCGGACCCGGGCGTAGAGCCAACCCTGCGACAAGGTGAAGAGGGACAATCCGGCGACGAAGAGTGCCACCAGAGCGCACGCCAGCGGCACCGACGCCCCCGCGTAGAGGCGCATGCTGACATACACCCAGGAGACGCCCGCCGCAAATTTGCCGATGCCGTATGCGAAGCCCAGCAGAGCCGCCCGATGCGGATGGCGGTTGAGCAGCCAAAACCAGCCGCCGATGGACACAATGCCGAGCGGCCACCAGTCGAATGGCGCCAGCGTCAGCGGCAGCAGCAGGCCGCAGGCGAGTGCCGAAACAACGATACCAATCGTGGTATCCGCGATGTCCATGACACGAAACCGGGATGGACCGCGCCGCCCTTTGGCCCTACCCGCATAGGGTGCCAAGCCGCTCATTGGGCCCCCAAATTTTGGGACTTATATACACGGGTTGACATACCACTACATGTTGGGGATTTAGCGGCCGAAAACTACCACATGTCGGCTTCTATCAGCCCATCGATATAATTCCCCAGATTTTTGGTCTTCTCATGCTTTTGTGGGAAGACATGGTGGCTGTTCGGGATACAAACCGCGTTGGCCGCGTGCCCGCAAATCGCATCGCTGATGGAAAACACCAGCCGCTCACGGCACATAGGGGTCGGCAATGCCAAGCATACCGAGAATCCGGGTTTCAAGGCACTCCATCTCCCGCGCCTCGAGATCGGTTTCGTGGTCGAAGCCGCGCAAATGCAAAACGCCATGCACGACCATGTGCGCGTAGTGATGGGCGGCGAGCTTGCCTTGCTCGCGCGCCTCCGCCTCCACGACCGGGGCGCAAATCGCCACATCACCCAGGTGGATCTCCGCCCGGTCGGCGAGAACCGCGCCGGTTGCAGTTGCCTGAGACTCGTCGAACGGAATCTCCGCATCGGAGGGAAAGTTGGCGGGCGAGCCACGCATGGTGGATCTTTTCCGGGAAGAGACCGGCTTAGCGGTTTGCAAGTCGGCCACTGTTGACGAGCCCGGTGTGGGGCGGATGGACTCCCGGGAAGAGGTCGGCGGGGCGGTTTGCAAGCCGGCGCCAACTGCGGACGGTTGTCCGGGAATCGCCGCACCGGAAGGAAAACTCAGTACATTGGTCGCCGTTTCCACGCCGCGAAATCTACCATTCAGCAAGCCGCCCTCGCGGGCACCAACGATGCGGACGCAGAGGCCACCCCTTGCGCCCTGCAGGGCGCGCACCGCCCAGCGGCGCAAGTCTTCGGCGTCGGGGGCGGCGCAGCGGCCAGCGGCCATCTGCACCTCAACGCACATCTCGTTCGGCCTGGCGGCCGAGCCTGGACGAATCCTCGGCCTGCCGTGCGTAGGCGTCCACAATACTCTGAACCAACGGATGGCGCACAACATCCCTGGAGCCGAAATGGGTAAAGCTGATGCCCGGCAGCCCGCGCAGCACATTGCGCACATTGACCAGGCCCGATTTCTGACCCGGGGGAAGATCAATCTGGGTAATGTCGCCGGTCACCACCGCCGTGGAACCGAAGCCCAGGCGCGTTAGAAACATCTTCATTTGCGCCACGGTGGTGTTCTGGCTTTCATCGAGAATGATGAACGCATTGTTGAGCGTTCGGCCACGCATATAGGCCAGCGGCGCCACTTCGATGATGTTGCGCTCAATCGCCTTGTTGACGCGCTCCACCCCCATGGTTTCATACAAGGCGTCGTAGAGCGGCCTGAGGTAGGGATCGATTTTTTGCGCCAGATCGCCGGGCAGAAAGCCCAGCTTCTCACCCGCCTCCACGGCTGGTCGCACCAATAGAATGCGCGCCACCCGGCTGGTCTCCAAAAACTCGACGGCGCAGGCAACCGCCAGGTACGTCTTGCCAGTGCCGGCGGGGCCGATTCCAAAATTCAGGTCGTGCGAGCGGATGGCCTGGGTGTAGCTTGCCTGGTTTCGTCCCCTCGGTTTGATGGTCTTGCGCCGGGTGCGGATGACGACAACCCCCTCCTCCGTTGCGTCCCGCGGCTGAGCGAGTAGCGCCTCAACCCCCGCTTCCTGAAGAAAGAGATGCACAAGGTCGGGTTCAATGGTCTGCCGTTCCTCGGTCTCCCGATAGAGTTGCGCAAGCAGCACACTGGCCGCGCGAACCCGTTGCTCCGGCCCGCTGACCTGAAAGCGGTTGCCCCTGTTGCGAACATGCACACCGAGCCGCTTTTCGAGGTGCTTCAGATTTTGGTCGAATGGGCCGCACAGCGCAACCAGGCGGCGGGCCTCGTTGGGCTCGAGGCTAACCGTCGTGGTGAGCGGCACCACTTTGTATTCCCCCAATGCCGCGTGGGATCGCTCGTCAGTCAAGAGCTTTGGTTACGCCTCTTGTGTAGCCGTTGATGGATAGCATATAGGCGTATCGCCCCGGCCTGTCAATGGACAATGGCTGAAAGTGATGCATCGGTTTGACATTATTAACTAATATGCCAAGACAACAGGGTTAATCCAGAGGCCCCCCAAGATGACGCAACGCTTTTCCACCGACATTCTCATCATCGGCGCCGGTGTCGCCGGACTTTCGGCGGCGTTGCGCCTTGCGCCCCACGCACAGGTCACAGTGCTATGCAAGGGCAGCCCGGATACGGGTTCGTCGCATTGGGCGCAGGGCGGGGTGGCGGCGGTGACCGACCCGACGGACAGTGTCGAGGCGCATGTCGAAGACACGGTCAACGCGGGTGCCGGACTTTGCGACCGGGACATTGTCAACTTCACCGTAGCGCATGCGGCCGACGCCATCCGCCACCTAACCGACCAGGGCGTCGGTTTCGACAGGGTCAACGATGGCTACCATCTGACCCGCGAGGGCGGGCATCGGTTTCGGCGCGTGTTGCATGTGGCGGACGCCACCGGCAAGGCAATCGTTGCGAAGCTGACCGAGCAAGTCCTCAATGCGCCCGGTATCGAGCTGTTCGACGACCGGGTCGCCATCGACTTGATTAACCTCAGCCGCCTGGGCCGCTATGCGAACCGTTGCGCCGGGGCCTATGTGCTCAATCGCACGACCGGACATGTGGAGGTTTTTCAGGCCCGCTTCGTCATTCTCGCCACCGGCGGCGCCAGCAAGGTGTACCTGTACACCAGCAACCCGGACAGTTCCACCGGCGACGGCATCGCCATGGCCTGGCGCGCCGGCTGTCGCATCGCCAACATGGAGTTCAACCAGTTTCACCCCACCTGCCTGTATCACCCGCACGCCAAGTCGTTCCTCATCTCCGAGGCGGTGCGCGGCGAGGGCGGCATCCTCACCCTGCCCGACGGCAAACGGTTTATGGACCGCTTCGACGCACGGGCGGAACTCGCGCCCAGGGACATAGTGGCGCGGGCCATCGACCACGAGATGAAGCGCCTCGGGGCGGATTGTGTTTATCTGGACATTAGCCACCGCCCCGAAAAGTTTATACGGGAGCACTTTCCGACCATCTCGGCGCGGTGTCGACAATTCGGCATCGACATCGCCTCCGAACCCATACCCGTGGTGCCCGCCGCCCACTACACCTGTGGCGGTGTGCTCGTGGACCGGGACGCACAAACCGATGTGCCGGGACTGTACGCCATCGGCGAGGCAAGCTACACCGGCCTGCACGGCGCCAATCGCCTGGCGAGCAACTCCCTCCTTGAATGCCTGGTGTTCGCCGGTGTCGCGGCGGAGCGGATTCGCGCCCAACTCGACGAGCCCTTTTCCGATGTACAGCTCCCGCATTGGGACGAAAGTCAGGTGACCGACTCCGACGAAGATGTGGTTATCGCCCACAACTGGGAGGAGCTCCGTCGCTTCATGTGGGACTATGTGGGCATCGTGCGCACCAACAAACGTCTCTCAAGGGCGCTGCACCGCGTTGACCTATTGAGGCAGGAGGTCAACGAGTTCTATAGAAATTACCGGGTGAGCAACGACTTGATCGAACTGCGCAACCTGATTGATGTCGCCGAGCTCATCATCCACTCCGCGCTCAAGCGGCGGGAAACCCGCGGGTTGCATTTCAACCTGGACCATCCGCAAACCCTCCAAACCACCGAAGATACGATACTCTTTCCCGGTGCGGAAAAGCGGCTCGACCTCGTGCGCCCCGCAACACATTGACGACGGACGGCACCGCTAGCGCCCCTTCAAGTCGCGCCGCAAACGCGCAAACTCGGCCTCCTCCAACTCGTCCCGAAAGATGCGGGCACCGCCCAGGCCCCAATAGGCGGTTATCGCGTAGCGGGAGAGCTTGACCCTTCGGGGCCGGTTGGGAATGCCCACCAACAGCCTGCTCGGCGGTTGCCAGCCCCACACCCACAAACCAAGCAGCGCGGCGCCGGCGCCGCCGAACCAAACCCAACCGCCGACAAGGGCGATACCAAGACGCAACAGCCATTCCATCCGGCGCAGACGGCCGGTTTCAACGCTGATCGTTCGCAAGGCCATGGCCGTTGCGGGCTTGGCGGATAAGGGAGACCATACGGCCTAGCGACGCATCCTCGGGTTGCGATGCGCCACGCAACCAGTCGTGGATCGTCCAGTCGTCCTCCATAAGAAGGCGCATGTAGACCGCCCTATCCGCCGCCGACAAGCCACCGAAGTGGGCGCGGACAAAGGGCAGCAACTCCGCTTCCACCTCCAGCATACCCCTGCGGCTACGCCACTCGGCTTTGCCGACGATATCCCGCGATTGGTCCGCTCGCATGGAGTAACTTCTTTCTAAAAAGGATTCAACCCTCGACACTAGCAACAATGCGGGCAACAATCATCCGCCAATTTCGGAACCCGATGGCAGCCATGAACCCGGAACAACAGCGGCAATCGCGCACGGCGGACGACAAACCCACCCGTGGATGGGTGGCGCTCGACGATCTCGCAACCCTGCGTTTTGACGGCACCGACGTGACCGGGTTCCTGCAGGGCTACCTCACCATCGACACGACGGCTCTCGGCACCGATCCGCAATTCACCGGAATGTGCAATATCAAGGGACGGGTGGTGTGCAGCGGTTGTGTCTGGCTCGAAGACGGCGGGGTGATTTTGGTGCTGCACCGCTCCCTGTGCGCCGTTGTGCGGGACTTCATGCGTCCCTATCTCGCCTTCTCGAAAACCAACATGGCCGCGATGCCCGCCCGGGTCATCGGGTTTCTCGGCGCAAACCCACCATGTCGGGCATGCCAATCGCTATCCGGAGGATGTCTAGACGATGATCGGCACCTGTTCGCGCTGCCTCGCCACAACCACGAAACCACAACGGATATGGCGGGTCAGGGGCATTCATCCGTCGAGGCAGTCGTGGACATGGCGGCAGGTATACAAGATTCCGATGTTTTGGGCGGCCTTTCGGTCCTTGATCGGCACCGCTGGGACGAGGCGCTAATCGACCGGGGTGAGGTTTGGCTACAGACGACGACCAGCGGACACTTTCTGCCGCAGATGCTTGGATTGGTCGACCGCGGGGCGGTTAGCTTCTCAAAAGGCTGTTATTTGGGGCAGGAGGTTGTCGCCCGCGCCCAGCACCGGGGTAAAGTAAAACGCGGGTTGGGGGTTCTGGCCTGGTCCGGTGGGGCGCCCGCCGTCGGCACCGCCATCGAGGCCAATGGCCGCGAAGTGGGCACTGTCGTCGCAACGGCGGGCGGCGGCGGCAACGGCCGGGCGCTTACCGTCCTCGTCCGCGATCAATCCGGGCCATTTGCCTCGCCGCTTACGGCGACGCGATTCGCGGCCAACTCCGGCTTGTAAAGCCACTGGATGCTCGAAAAGTCCAACCGTCCCGCCTTGTTGATCTGCTGGTGAACCCGATAGAGGTTCTGCGCCAAGCTCCCCAGGGGCACGGAGCTGCGCGACTGCTCCGCGGTTTCCATGGCGAGCCCCAAATCCTTGGCCATGAGATCGACCAAAAAACCACCCTCGTAGCCGCGACCGGCGGGCGCGCTCGCCATCACGCCGGGATAGGGGTTGTAGACGTTCAGCGACCAGTTGCCGCCGGAAGAGCGCTTTATGATTTCCGATAGAACCGCCGGATCCAAACCATTGTCCACACCCAGGGACAGCGCTTCGGCGGTACCGGCCATCAATACCGCAAGCAGCATGTTGTTGCATATTTTCGCGATTTGCCCGGTGCCATTGCCACCGGCGTGAAAGACATTGGCGCCCATTGCTTCGAACAGGGGCCGCGCCCGCTCCAGTGCCGTCTCGGAGCCGCCAACGATGAAAGTGAGCGTGCCCCGCTCGGCACCCGCAGTACCGCCGGAAACCGGCGCATCGAGCATATCGAGGCCCCTATCCGCCGCAGCTTCGGCGACGCGGCGCGCCGTCGCCGGGTCGATGGTGCTGCAATCGATGACGAGCGCATCGGCGGACAGGACATCCAACACACCCCGAGCCGAGCCGCCGCCCAAATACAGTTCCGCCACATGCCGGCCCGCCGGCAACATGCTGATGAACACATCGACACCCTGGGCGGCCAGGGCCGCCGATTCGACGGGTTCGCCCCCGGCCAGCCCCTCCATCAAATCCGGCACGAGGTCAAAGACGCGCACCCGGTGGCCCGCGGCCACCAGGTTTTTTGCCATCGGGCCACCCATGTTGCCCAATCCGGCGAATCCGATCGTTGTCATCCGTCATTCTCCAAGTCGTGCAGGGGATTTTGCGGCCAGGGTTGTTCAAAGTGCGCAAGAACATGGCTTGGATCCAAGCGGTTCAGATCGCCAAAACGCCAATTCGGCCGGTTGTCCTTTTCAATGATCAGGGCGCGCACACCTTCGGCAAAATCCGCATTGTGGGCGCAATGCGTGGCAATCGTCATTTCCAGGCGAAAACAATCCGCGAGCCCGAGGCTTCCGGCGCGCCGCAATTGTTCAACGAGGATTCCCACGGAAGTCGGACAACCCCGTTGCATAGTGGCGATGCCCCGGTCGATCCAAGGACTCATTCCCGCCAAGGCGGCAATGCTTTCCGCCACATCGGCATAGCTCCCCGCAACGCCAAGGCTGTCGGGGACATCGCCAACCTGGGGAGGCGGCAGGGGCGCGCACGGCAGGTTGGCCAACGCCGCGCCGACACACTGCGCCTCCGTCCCATCGTCGGTATATGTCGCGGTGCGCAGCGCGGCTAGCACATCGGGCCGCGACCGCGCCGCGACACTGTGGGTGCCAACCCCGATTTGCAGCGCATCCGCACCATTGATGTGGCTGCCGGTACAGCCTAGGAAAACGGCGACCGACGACGCCAGATTGCGCAACAGCCAAGTGGCGCCCGCATCGGGGAAGAGACCGATCGTCACTTCCGGACAGGCGATGCGCGAGGCTTCGGTCACCACCCGGAAGCGGGACGCCGAAAAGATGCCGAGGCCCCCGCCCATAACCACGCCGTGGCCAACCGCAACCACTGGTTTCGGGTAGGTGTGAATGAGATGGTCGAGCCGATATTCGTGCTCGAAGAACTGGAAGGGATAGTCGTCCACCACCCGCCCCGCCGCATGATTCTTCGCCATCGCCGCGTAGAGCGCCTGAATATCGCCGCCGGCACAGAACGCCCGGTCGCCGGCGCCTCTGAACAGCACACAGGCCACCCGCTCGTCGTTGCGCCATGCGCGCAGGGCCGCGGCGATGGTATGCCCCATGCCCAAGCTCAGCGAATTGAGGGTCGCCGCCACATTGAGGGTGACCGCGGCGACAATGCGGCCATCGGCCGTCGCGTGTTCTTCGATCAGAACATCCTGATCGGTTTGCGCGGTGCCCAGCATCAGCCGTTGATCCATTGCGGTTGACGCTTTTCCAGGAAGGCATTGACGCCTTCCTGTTGGTCGCGGGTGTCGAACAGGCCGACAAAGGCGTCCCGTTCCGTTTGGTAGGCCGCTGCGATATTGCCGGCGCGGGCGTGTTGAATGAGCCCCTTGCAGGCCGAAACCGCAGGCGGGCTTTGCCGTCCCACGGATTCCGCAAGTTGCAGCGCGCGCTCGAGCGACCGACCCGTTTCGACAACCTCCTCAACCAAACCAATCTGGACGGCGCGTTCCGCCCGCACCCGTTCTCCGCACAGGATGATGCGCTTGGCCCAACCCTCGCCCACGGTCCAAGCCAGATTTTGCGTGCCGCCACCGCAGGGCAGGAGCCCCACAGTGGCTTCCGGCAGCGCCATCTGCGCATGCGTCTCGGCAATCCGAATGTCGCAGGCCAGCGCGCATTCCAATCCGCCGCCCATGGCGTAGCCATTGATCGCGGCGATGCTGACGCCGCGAAAGTTGGCGAGCGCCTCGAATGCGCCGCCGAAGTTGCCGGCCATGGAGCGGGCCACATCCTTGTCGCCGGCCGCAAACAGGTTCAGGTCGGCACCGGCGGAGAAGAACTTTTCGCCCTGACCGGTAATCACCAGGGCGTAGACCGTCCGGTCGGCGTTGCACTGCTCGACCACCGACCGCAGCGCGTCCAGGTTGTCGCTGTTCCAAGTATTCGCCGGTGGATTGGCAATGGTGACCAAGACCCTGTGGTCGCGCTGTTCCACGAGCAGCTTTTCGGATGGAGAAGTCGTCATAATCATGCTTCCAACGTCAATAGATTTCGCTTGCCCCCTGAAGCAGCAGCCGCCGCGCGATGATCACGCGCATGATTTCGCTCGTGCCCTCCAGAATCTGATGCACCCGGGTATCGCGCACATACCGCTCCAGGGGATATTCCTTGATGTAGCCATAGCCGCCGTGGATTTGCAGCGCCTCGTTGCAAACCTCAAAGCAGAGGTCGGTGGCCAAACGCTTGGCCATGGCGCAATAGGTCGCCGCATCGGCGTCCGCGCTGTCGAGTTTCCAGGCGGCAAGGCGCACCATCTGTCGAGAGGCGACCAGATGCGTTGCCATGTCGGCCAATTTAAACCGCAAGGCTTGGAAACCACCGATGGTGCGTCCGAAAGCGCGGCGCTCGCCCATGTAGGCGCGGGCCTGTTCGAGTGCCGCCCCGGCCGTGCCAACGGAACAGGCGGCGATATTGATGCGGCCCCCATCGAGCCCGCGCATGGCAATCTTGAAGCCCTCGCCCTCCGCACCGAGCCGGCGCGCCGCCGGAACTTGCGCATTCTCGAATACGACCTGCCTAGTCGCCTGACTGTTCCAACCCATTTTCGCTTCCTTGCGGCCAAAGGAAATACCCGGCGTAGCCGCATCCACCACGAAAGCGCTGATGCCGCCCGCGCCGGGCCGGGGTCCGGTGGCGTCGGCGAGTCGCGCCATGACCACCAACATTTCCGTATCGCCGGCACCGGAAATAAACGCCTTGGTGCCGTTGAGTACATAACCCCCCTCGGCTTTTCTCGCGGTGGTCTTCAACGCTGCGGCATCGCTGCCCGCACCCGGCTCGGTGAGGCAATAGGAGGCTAGGATTTCACCCGCCACCAATCCCGGGCACAGGGCCTCCCGGGTCTCCGGCGTGGCGAAGGCGCCAACCATCCAAGTCGCCATATTGTGAATGCTGATGAAGGCCGCCGTGGATGTGCAACCCCGGGCCAATTCCTCGATCACCAAGCTGGCGTCAAGGCGCGGCAAGCCGAGCCCGCCAACGTTTTCCGGCGCGTAGAGACCGCAGAAACCCAACTTGGCCGCCTCGGCGATGGTGGCGCGGGGGAATTCCTCATTTTCATCCCAGCGCGCCGCGTGGGGCGCGAGTTCATGGGCAGCAAATTGGCGCGCGGTGTCCCGGAAGGCGAGTTGATCGTCTGTCAAATCGAAGTTCATGGCGCTATCCCACGTCGAACCAGTCGATGGCGACGACCCCGCGGCTTTGCAAATAGGCATTGGCCCGCGAAAAATGGCGGCAGCCAAAGAAACCGCGGCTTGCCGAAAGCGGCGATGGATGGGGCGCGGTCAACACGCAATGGCGGCGGCGGTCCACGATGCCCCCCTTGCGCTGGGCATAGCCGCCCCACAGCATGAATACCAGACCCTCCCGCCTGGTGTTGAGCACCTTGACGACTTCGTCGGTGAATTCTTCCCAGCCCTGCCCCTGATGGGAAGCGGCGCGTCCCCGCTCCACCGTTAGCACGGCATTCAGTAGCAATACCCCCTGCCGCGCCCAGGGCGCGAGGCATCCCCTGCTGCCGTCAAGTCGGCGACCGGGGCCACCGAGGTCTTCGTTGATTTCCTTGAAAATATTCTCAAGCGACGGCGGTGGGCGCACGCCCGACCGCACGGAAAAACAAAGCCCATGCGCCTGACGCGGCCCGTGGTAGGGGTCTTGGCCGATGATGACCACCTTGACCTCGGGCAGCGGCGCTAGGTCGAGTGCATGAAAAATGTGGTCGCCGCGCGGGTAGATCACCTTGCGCGCCTGCTTTTCCCGCTGCAAAAAAGCCCGCAGCCGCCGCATGTAGCCCTTTTCAAATTCGGCGGCGAGCGCCGCCTTCCAAGAGGCCTCCAAACGAACACGGCTGTGTGTGGAGCCTTCGGCCGGGGAACTCGGGGGGGCACCCCCCGCAAAAACCGCCTCGGTCGGGGAGCCGGGGGGAATATCCTCCGAAGCAGCCGGCTCGGCCGCGGGGCTTGGGGAGGCACCCTCTGAAAAAAACGGCTCGGCCGGCGGATTCGGGGAGGTGCCCTCCGATGCCACCAGTTCGGCCGCTAGCTTCGGACGAGTGCCCCGGGCAACCGTCTTGGCGTTTGTGCCGCCACTGCCTTCCTTGCGGTTCATGGCCTCAGACATCCTCGCGCCTGCGCATAAGGGGGAACAACAGAACCTCGCGAATGGAGGGCGAGTCGGTCAACAGCATGACGAGGCGATCGATACCGATACCCTCGCCAGCGGTCGGCGGCAGCCCGTATTCCAATGCGGTGATGTAGTCTTCATCGAAGCGCATGGCCTCCCGGTCGCCCGCCCGCCCAACGGCCGCCTGTTCGCGAAACCGCGCGGCCTGATCGTCGGGATCGTTCAATTCGCTGAAACCATTGGCGATTTCCCGGCCGGCGATAAAGAGTTCGAAGCGGTCCGTCACCTCGGGGTCGTCGTCGTTGCGGCGGGACAGCGGGGAGACTTCCGCAGGATAGTGGGTAATGAAGGTGGGCTGGATCAGCCGGTCTTCCACGCAGGTCTCAAACGCCTCCATCTGCAGCTTGCCCGTTCCCCAATTCGGTTGCGGCGCAACACCGCGTTCGGTTAGAAAAGTGCGCAACGCCGCCTCGTCCCGCAACTGCGCTTCCGTCAGCGGTGTGTGGCGCCCAAGCGCCTCAATCAGGCTCATTGTGGCGAATTCACCACCCAAATCCAGCTCCCGGCCCTGGTAGCGCAACGCCGTACCGCCGAGAATCCGGTCGCAGACGGTATGCAGCAACTCCACAGTCAATGCCATCAGTTCCCGGTAATCATGATACGCCCAATAAAACTCGAGCATCGTGAATTCCGGATTGTGCCGCGTGGATAGGCCCTCGTTGCGAAAATTGCGGTTGATCTCGAAGACCCGTTCGAAGCCACCAACCACAAGCCGCTTCAGAAACAACTCCGGCGCAACGCGCAGATAAAGGTCCGTGCCCAAACTGTTGTGATGGGTGACAAACGGTCGCGCAAGCGCCCCCCCGGGGATATCGTGCATCATGGGCGTTTCGACCTCCAGGAAATCACGCTCCTGAAAGAAGGCCCGGATTTCGCCGACGACTCGCGAGCGTGTTTGGAATATTCGGCGCACCCCTTCGTTGACGATGAGATCCAGATACCGTTGCCGGTAGCGGCTTTCCACATCGGCCAAGCCATGAAATTTTTCCGGCAGCGCCCGTAGCGTTTTGTTGAGCAGCACCACCTCGGTGGCGCGCAAGGTCAGTTCGCCCCGGTCGGTCCGCATGAGACGACCGCGCACACCGACAATGTCGCCAATATCCCACAGGGACCGGGTGGCGTCGTAGGCTTCCGCGCCGAGGTCGTCTCGGGTGAGATAGCATTGAATACGCCCGCTCAGATCCTGAAGCGTAACGAAGCTGGCCCGGCCCATCACCCGGCGCAACATGACCCGGCCGGCAACCGCCGTGAAGACCGGCGCGGCTTCCAGCATTCCCTTATCGCTTTCCCGGTAGTCGGCCCGCAATGCCGCCGCCTCCCCTTCGCGCCGGAAGCGATTCGTGTAGGAGCCGCCCGCCGCGAGCCATCGCTCGTGCTTGGCGCGCCGGTTCTCGGCAACGTTGCGCTCAGTCATCTCGAGAAGTATGGCGTTGCATGGCGCTGTCAAAAACCCGCCTTCAGGCTCGCTTCCATGAAATCGTCAATGTCGCCATCTAGTATTGTGTTGGGGTCCGAGCGCTCCACGCTGGTTCGCAAATCCTTGACCCGGGACTGATCGAGCACATAGGAGCGGATTTGGCTGCCCCAACCGATATCGGCCTTTTGTTCCTCAATGGCCGCCTGCTCGGCGCGGCGGGCCAGCATTTCCAACTCGTACAGCTTGGCGCGCAGTTGTTTGAACGCCTGGTCCCGGTTCTGGTGCTGAGACCGCTCGCTCTGGCATTGCACCACGGTGTTGGTGGGCAGGTGGGTGAGCCGGATGGCCGAATCGGTGGTATTGACGTGTTGCCCGCCGGCACCGCTGGCCCGGTAGGTATCGATCCGCACATCCGCGGGATTGATTTCGATGTCGATATCGTCCTCCACTTCGGGCGAGACGAATATCGACGCGAAAGAGGTGTGCCGACGATTTCCCGAATCGAAGGGGGACTTGCGCACCAACCGGTGCACACCCGTTTCCGTGCGCAACCAACCGTATGCGTAGTCACCGTTGACCTCTATGGTCGCACTCTTGATGCCGGCCACCTCGCCGGGGGAGAGTTCAACGATCTGCATATCGAAATTTCGCGATTCGCCCCAGCGCAAATACATGCGCAACAGCATTTCGGCCCAATCCTGGGCCTCGGTGCCGCCGGAGCCGGCCTGGATCTCCACAAAGGCGTTGGCGGCATCCCGCTCGCCGCGGAACATGCGCCGAAACTCCAAATCGCCAATCCGCTTTTCCAAGGTGTCCAGTTCTTGATCGATGTCGTCGAGCGCCGCCTGGTCACCATCGTCGGCCGCCAATTCCGCCAGCTCGGCCAATTCCGCCAAGCTCTCCGGCAGGGCACCGAGTGGACCCACGCTCTCTTCGAGGCGCGCCCGTTCCGTGGCAAGTTCGCGAGCGTTGTCCGGATCGTTCCAAAGCTCCGGGTCGGCCAACAGACGCTCGACTTCCGCTAGCCTTGCCCGCCGCGCATCGAAGTCAAAGATACCCCCTGAGCGCCTCGACCCGTTCGCCCAGTTGCCTGAGCCGCTCCCGGATTGATGTGATTTCCGCCATATCGAAGCTGGCCGTCGCCTATTTTCAAAAGCGCGGAAGTGTACCCGCCTTTTGCGCAAGTTGCGCGGGGAACAGGCAACTGTCGGCAATTTCCGCCAAGCGCGGCGACTATGGAGGCATGAGGCGGAATCGAAAACCCTCGACGCCCGGTTCATTCGCCGTCGTGCTGAAACGCCTTGACCAAATCCTGCTGATCGAGAGCGGGCACCGGCGCATAGTGACTGAACGTCATAGTAAAGCTGCCCTCGCCGCCCGAGAGCGAATTGAGCCGGGAATGATAATCCTGCACTTCCTTGAGGGGTGCCTGGCCCAACACCTCCAAGCGTCCCCCGGCTAGCACATTGGTGCCCTTCACCGACCCCCGCATGCCGGAGAGGTCGCCCGCCACATCGCCCATGCAGTGTTCCGGCACGGTCACAGCGACATCCACAATCGGCTCCATGACGATGGGTTTGGCACCTTGCACCGCATTGATGAATGCGCGCTTGCCGGCCTGAATAAAGGCGATTTCCTTGGAATCCACCGAATGATGTTTGCCGTCGTAGACGGTAACCCGCACATCCTGCAGCGGGTGCCCGGCAATCGCGCCCTCATGCAGCACTTCGCGCACGCCCTTCTCCACCGCCGGAATGAACTGTGATGGAATAACGCCGCCGACCACGGCGTCGACAAACTCGAAGCCGCCGCCACGGGCAAGGGGCTCGATACGCAGAAACACCTCGCCGAATTGGCCGGCGCCGCCAGTCTGCTTCTTGTGCCGGTGGCGCCCCTCCGCCTTGGCGGTAATCGTCTCCCGATAGGCGATGGAAGGCAGCGAGGTGGCGACCTTGACACCGTATTTCTCAGCCACCTCCTCAAGGGCGACGCGCAGATGCAACTCGCCGAGGCCATACAGCACGGTTTCGTTCATCGCCGGGATCTGTTCCAACTTCAGGGTGGGGTCTTCCGCGCACAACACGGATAGCGCTTCGTTCGCCCTTTGCGCCTGGGCATCCGTCTCGGTGCTGATCGCCCGGCCATACATCGGCTCCGGCAATTCCAGCGATTCCAGGCGCGTGTCGTCCTGATCGTGGGCGTCGTGCAAAACGGCGTTGAAGAACACCTCCTCCGCCCTTGGGATGGCGCAAATGTCGCCGCAGGCCGCCTCTTCGAGCTCCACGTGTTCCGCGCCGTTCAAACGCAGTAAATGATTGATTTTCAAAGGCTTGCGTGCATCGCCGACGAAGATTTGCCGACCGCGCCGAAGCGTTCCCTGGTGTATGCGCAGGAACGCCATGCGTCCACGGAAGGGGTCGATGTCCACCTTGACGACATGGGCAACCGCATGGGCCTCGGAATCGGGGGCAAGGGAGACGGGTTCCGCCCGCTCGCCGGTGACAAATGCTGGCGGATTGCCCTCACTCGGCGACGGCATCAACTTGACGATAACATCAAGCAGTTCCACGATGCCGACGCCGGTGGCGGCGGAAACGAAGCATACCGGCACCAAATGGCCATCGCGCAACGCCTTCTCGAAAGCATCGTGCAGTTGCTCGGGGGCGACCTCGCCCTCCTCCAGGTAGACCTCCATGAGGTCGTTGTCCATTTCCACCACCTGGTCCAGGATCCGCTCGTGGGCATCGGCGACGGAGCCGATATCGGTTTCCCCTCCCTCCTCGTGGAAAAAGACATCGACCACCTTTGCGCCGTTGTCCACGGGCAGGTTGATGGGCAGGCATTCGCTCCCGAAGGTTTCCTGGAGCTGCTCTAGAATCGCGGCGGCATCGACACCTTCCGCATCGATGCGATTGACGACCACCATGCGGCACAGGTGCCGCTCCACAGCCGCCTCCATCATGCGCTGGGTCATGGTTTCGACACCAGTCGCGGCATTGACCACCACCGCCGCCGTTTCAACCGCCGGCAATATCGACATCGCCCGGCCCACAAAGTCGGGGTGGCCCGGCGCATCGAGCAGATTGATGTGGACACCACCGTGCTCGAAGTGGCAGAAACCGGTCTTGAGGGAGTGCCCGAGTTCCTTTTCCCGGGGATCGAAGTCGGAAACCGTGGTACCGGCGTCAACGGTGCCTCTGTGGGGAATCTTGCCGGTACCGTGCAACAGGGCATCCGCGAGTTCGGTTTTGCCGGCGCCACTGTGCCCCACCAGGGCGATGTTGCGGATTTGGTCGACGCTGTTTGTCATTGTTTCTCATGTCTCCCGGTATTGCCTGGTTCGAATATAGCCTTACGCGCACGGAATTCCGAGCCATCTGCGGTCCCGTCTTCCTGGATCATGCTTGGCTTGACGTAACGGACGATTTGGGCGTCCGCAGGCAAATCGTCACCGGTCATTCGTAGAGCGGAGAGCGCAGTTCAAAGGCATCGATCTGTTTTTTTAATCCCACGAAGCTATCGCGTCCAGCGACCTTCGAAATCGGCAATGCTGCCTCGCGGCGCTTAAAGATCACATACTGGACCATTTGGTCACCAAGGAACTGCAACCCCAAGTGCGTTCCTGTCTCATCCTTCCAGATCACTCGTAGGTTGCCGTTGTCCACCAGCACCAATTGTCCTTTACGAATTCGGAAATCGGATCGGATGAATTTCCAGAAGTCATCTTTCGATTTGGAATTCAGGCCGTATCCGTCCTCTGCGGCATCGATACACAACGATTCGATTCTTGCCGAATAGGCGTTAATTTTGGATTGCACCCAAGGTTCGGGTGCGAACAAGGTACTGGAATCCTTGATGTGCTCACTTCGAAGCATACGCAGAGATGGATCGAAGTAAGCGCCTATAACCAGTTCATTTGAGAATTATATCGATTAGTTGACAAAACCCGACATGTGGTAGTTTCCTGCCACTAAAGCCTTAATATATAGTGGTATGTCAACTTATGTATATAAGTCCCGTTCGTTTATTGGGGGTTTCTTGAAGCGTACGCTCATAGGGTGTTCCACAATGTTTGCCACTGCATTTGGTAGATAGTTGATAAGACAATCTGCCTTTACAAAGCAGGTTGCTTGCCAAGATTCCAGGCTTGGTGTTCTATCCAACTGATAATACCGCATCAGTTGGATGGAGCACTAGCGTGCCGGGTCGCCCGGCCGCCGATACTATCCGCGACAATCCTCGCCCGTCAGCAATCGCCAGTATCGTTCTCTTTGTTCGAAGCGCACCGACCGATCCACAACATAGCGCACATGGGGTTCGGGCCCGGCTTGCGGATCGAGTTCGATGCCCCACAATGGATCGATGGCATTGGGCACCACCGAGTAGCGCACATCGATGACCCGATTGGGTTGGCGCGGGTCAAGCGCGACATAGCCGCTCGAAAACCAGCGGAATCGCTCCAAATCTCGCGTCTGCTGGCTGGCGGGATCAAGCCAGGGAAGGTCGCGGCGCCTATCGAGCCGCGCGATACTGTCACCCCGGCAAAGGGTCGTGCGCCGGCCGGCCCGGACGCCATCGACGTACCAGCGCCCGTTGTGTTCGTACACCACTTTCCACACCAGCAGATTGGCAAAGCCCGCCTTGGCGGAGAGGTGCCGTGGCTCGTGGCCCCTTTCCGCGGCCATTCGCGCCCCCGCGGCCTCGGCCCGCTGCTGCTGGGCGACGCCAAGTAGAAGATAGACAAGCGCCCAGGTCAGTCCGGCCACCGCTAGGGAACGGCGACGCCGAATGGCCGCGAACACCACCAGGCCAAGCAGCGGCAAGGTGAACAGCGGATCCACCACGGAGACATTGTTCCAAGCCACCCGGGAATCGGAAAACGGCCACAATAGCTGGGTTCCATAGGTTGTGCAGGCATCCAGCACACCATGGGTGGCGTAGCCGAACAAGCAGGCCAGATAGGTTTCCCGAGGCGTTAACACGCGCCGCACAATCCGATGCAGAAGCAGGGCCACAATAGCCGCCCCAACCGGAATAAATACCAGCGCATGGGTGAATTGACGGTGGTATTCCAAAAACAGCATCGGGTCCGTGGAGGAGTTGATGAACACATCAAGATCCGGTGCCATGCCCGCGAGACACCCGACGAGCGCGACGGCGCGCAATTTCCCGCGTCCAAAAACCGTTTGCGGCGCGACCGCGCCGACCACGCCCTGACTGATGGGATCCATACCGAAATTACCCTCCCATAGAACCGACGCTATGCCCCCAACTGCGAAGACGGTGGTCCAAACAATCGATTCATACCCACCCTCAGGGGAGTGCCCGCAGGTGCTCCACGCGCAATTGCACGGTCGGGGCCAGTCCGTAATCGTTCACATCAAGCCGAAAAATCGCCTGGACACCGCGGGGGTTGGCAAGTGGCGGTTGATTGAAGGCGATGGCGTCCACCAGGCGGTCATCGGTCTTCAGCACAAGTTTGAGGTGGGTTTGCCCCACAACGCGCTGATTGACGACATCGAATATCCCATGGAAAGAGGGTTCGGGAAACGCCTGCCCCCAAGGGCCGGCATCGGCCAGAAGCATGGCGTTTTGCAGCGTGATATCGGCACTTTCCAGTTCTCCATCCGTTTCGATGCGCGCCTCGAGTGCCGCATCCGGTAGGCGCTCGCGCACCACCTCGTCGAACGCCTCGGCAAATCGCGCGTAGTGGAGACGCCGGATGGATAGGCCCGCCGCCATGGCATGGCCACCGAATTTGCTAAGCAGGCCGGGATACCTGCTGGCCAGCGCAGCCAACGCATCGCGGATGTGCAGGTCTGGAACCGACCGTGCGGAACCGCGCAAAATATGCGGCTCGGCGGCTCCCGCGGGCGCAAAGGCAACCACGGGCCGGTTGACGCGCTCCCGCAGCCGGCCGGCCACGAGACCGACGATGCCCTGGTGCCAACCCGGATCGAATATCGCCACGCCGTATCGATCATTCGCCGCCCGCCCCTGTTCGTTTACGATCAACTCCGCCTCGGCGATCATGATTTGCTGTAATTCCTGTCGCTTCCGGTTCAGTTCATCAAGGATCTGGGCGCTCGCCCGGGCTTCCTCAATAGTCTCCGCCAACAGGCATTGGATGCCCAACCGCATATCATCGAGTCGGCCGGCGGCGTTTAATCGGGGGCCCAGATAGAAACCGAGGTCCGATGCCCGCAACGCGGCAAGGTTGCGTCCCGAAACTTCGGCCAGCGCCCGAATGCCCGGGCGGCACCGGTCGGCGCGCATGCGCTTGAGACCCTGATGCACCAATGTGCGGTTGTTGTGATCCAAAGGCACCACATCGGCGACGGTGCCAAGGGCGACGAGGTCGAGCCAGTGCGCGAGGTTCGGCTCGGCGAGCCCTTGTTCATGGAACCAACCCGCATCCCTCAGCACACGACGTACCCATGCCAACACAAAGTAGATCACCCCGACGCCGGCAACCGCCTTGCTCGGAAACCCGCACCCCGGGACGTTTGGATTGACGATGGCGCAGGCCGACGGCAGTTGCGCGCCGGGCAGGTGGTGGTCGGTGATGATGACATCGACCCCGCCCGCGTTGGCCACATCGACGCCGTCGATACTGGAAGCGCCATTATCGACGGTGATCAGCAGGTCCGGCTTGTCGGCCAGCGCCACCCGCACGATGTCGGGCGACAGCCCGTAACCGAACGTGAAGCGGTCCGGCACGATGAAACCGACTCGTTCGGCACCGAGGGCACGCAGCAGGGACACACCCAGGGCAACCGAGGTTGCGCCATCCGCATCGAAGTCGCCCACGAACAAAATACGTTCGCGACCGCGCACGGCTCGGGCAATGCGCAGGGCCGCGGTATCGATATCCCTGAATGTCGCCGGGTCGGCGAGCTTCTTCAGCGACCGGTCCAACTCCTCGGGCGAAGCGATGCCCCGATTGCCGTAGACACGCCGCAGCAGCCTGGGCACACCCGGCAATGGCGGTTCCAAGCCGTTGCGTTCGACGATGGTCGGCGACGAACTAGCATTGCGCAAGCCCGCGCGGCCCAACGACACCGCGCCCGGGTCAGTCAAAATGTTCCACGCGCATGCAGGTGATCTTGCCCACGACCTCGTGCATGGCCCGCACCTCGGCAATGGCCGAGTCGATCACATTCTGGCGAACCCGATTGGTCAAAATAACGATGGGCACCCAGGATGAGCGGTCGCCCCCACTGTTGATGCGAATGGCCCGTTCCCGCTGCACGGCGCCCTCGATGCTGATGTCGCGGTCGCCGAGAATGCGGGCCACCTTGCCGAAGACGCCCGGCGCGTCACGGGCGGGAATGCGCAGATAAAAGGCCGACAGCACCTCGCCGATGGGCACCATGGGACGCACTTCGCGGCCGACGCGGTAAGGTGACACATCACCCCTCGCCATGCCGATCAGATCGGCGACCACCGAGGAAGCGGTTGGCGAGCCACCCGCCCCGGCGCCGTGGAATAGAGCCGGGCCCATGGCATCGCTTTCCACCAAAACCGCGTTCATGACACCGCGAACCTGCGCCAACATGGCCTTTTCCGGAACGAGGGTTGGATGCACCCGGGCCTCGAGGCCGCCCTCGACGCGGCGCGCAATACCAAGATGCTTAATCACGTAGCCCAACTCCGCCACATAGCTGATGTCTTCCGCGGTCACCTCCGCGATGCCTTCCGTAAAGACAGCCTCCATGCCGAAACCGACATCGAACGCCAAGGCCGCGAGTATGGCGAGTTTGTGGGCCGCATCGATGCCTTCCACATCAAAAGTCGGATCCGCTTCCGCGTAGCCGAGCGCCTGCGCCTGCGCCAGGGCATCCGCGAAGGATGCGCCCCGCTCGGCCATGGCGGTCAATATGTAGTTCGACGTTCCGTTGATGATGCCCGCGACGGTTTGTATCCGACTCGCCGGCAATCCCCGGGTGAGCGCTCCAATGATGGGAATACCGCCCGCGACGGCAGCCTCGAAACCAAGGTGGCAGCCCCGCTCGGCGGCCCGCGCCAGCAATTCGTCGCCGTGACGGGCAATGATGGCCTTGTTCGCGGTCACCACGGATTGACCTTGATCCAACGCATCCCGCACGAGTTGCACCGCCCGGTCTTCGCCGCCAATGAGTTCCACGACGACATCGACATCGGGTTCGTGCAAGACGGCGAGGTCCGTGAAGAACCGCGCACCGGCCAAATTCGCCCGCGGGCGGGGGGTGCGGCTCGCCACTCGGGTTACGGTCAATGCGCGGCCCGCCTGACGCCGCAAGTGGTCGGCGTGGCGCGCCATCAAATCGAGCACCGCCCCGGCAACGGTACCGAGACCGGCGATGCCGATACGCAACGGGTTCATCAATGGCCCCCCTACAGCCCGAGCGCCTCGGCCAGGCTCGCCGCGGGCAGATAGCCGGGAATGAGGCGGCCGTCCTCGGTCAATAGAGCGGGCGTGCCCGTGACACCAAGCTGATTGGCCAGTTCCATGTGTACCGCCACCGGGTTGGGGCAGGTGCGTCGCGGAATGCTCTGCCCCCGTTTGAGTTCGGTTATGGCGCGGCGCGGATCCCGGGCGCACCAAGCCGAAACGATCTTGCGATAGGAATCGGAATCCTTGCCGGCGCGGGGGAAGGCGAGATAGCGCACTTCGATGCCGAGCGCGTTGATCTCGGCCATCTCCCGATGCAATTTCCGGCAATAGCCGCAATCCACATCGGTGAAAACGTTCACATAGGCCCTGCGCCCGCCCACCGGCGAAAACACGATGGCATCTTCCTCGCGTAGATCCGCAAGCAGGGCGCGGCGCCGTTTGGCGCGAATGACGTCTGTCAGGTTGACAAAGCCCTCGCTCTCCACGCCATACATGTCCCCGGTGAACAGAAAACGCCCATCCGCCGTGCCGTAAATGACGTTTCCATCCTCCAATTCCACCGCCAGAACACCTTGCAGGGCGGTCTCTTGCACCGATTCTATGGGTAGCTCGGGTTGCAATGCCTTTAGTTTGGTCACCAACACGCTAGCCGGCACCACCCGGGCGGTCGTTGGCTCCGGCGCCGGATTGTCCTCTTGCGGCGGCGGAATCTGCTTCGAAAGAGCCGGCATGGCGCCAGCCAAGCCGCAAACGACAGAAATGGCCGCCACAATCAGGCCGGACCTCGCACCGGCGCTCGGGCGGCCGGGCGGCGGGTTTAACGGTGCAATGCGGATCACGTCGGTCTCCCGGTCGTCCAAAACGCTCAGGCACCGACTAGGCGGTGCCGAAGTGCGCAGTTTATCGGTTTCGGGCCGTCGCGGGCATCCCACATCGTCCCGACCCGACCATTTTCGTTTTCGCGCCCGATTTCACCGCAAGACGCTTCATGCGATTCGGGCCAGAGCGATTGATCCTACCGCCAATAGCGTGTTCGAACCCGGGGATACGTCAAGCTCGGGCGAATTTCCCCTAGGATCATCGAATTCATGGCGGTCGCCGACAGCCGGAGCGCCGATCTTAGGGACGCGCTGAGCGATCTGGACGACGCCGCGGCCGAAGCGTGGGACGAGGAGTTCCCGGTCCCCTCGGATCTCGCACTGACCAACGCCCGGCGGCTGTTGCTGGCCATTTACAAGCTTTCGCCCCAGCGTTTCGAGGTTTACCCAACACCGGACGGCGAGGTCGCTATCGACGCTCCGGGCGGGTGCGGACGTTCGGTCCTGCTGCTTTGCGACTCCGATGGCGGTGCCCTGTGTCTGGTCAATATGGACGGCGGGCACAGGCGCGCGCGCTATTCGGATACGGGGTCGCTGCCTGACGGCTTCGTTCGAGAGGCACTGGAGGGACTGGCACGGCGGGACGAACAGAAACGCCACGCGCAGGTGCTGGCGGATGAAGCCAGTTGGCGTGGCCGTGACATCGATAGCTAAGCCGACTATCCCGGAGGTAAAAGGCTGCTAACCGCGTGGATGATGCGTCCGATGCAGCTCTTTTAGTCGCGCTTGGGCAATGTGGGTATAGATCTGCGTGGTGGAGAGGCTCGTATGGCCAAGCATCATCTGCACCGCCCGCAGGTCGGCACCGTGGTTAAGCAGATGGGTGGCAAAGGCGTGCCGCAGCGTATGGGGCGAAATGGTCGTCCTAATACCCGCCTTGAGCGCGTGCCGCTTAACGGCATACCAGAATGTCTGCCGCGTCATGTACCGGCCGCGGCGGCTCGGGAACAGCGCCTCCGTCCGCTCGCCGGACAACTCGCTCCGGCCCTCGCGGACGAAACGCGCAACCCAATGCAACGCCTCCTCGCCGACCGGTACCAATCGTTCCTTGCCGCCCTTGCCAACGACCCGAACAACGCCCTGGCGCAGATTAATCGACAGGGTGCCCAGCGAGACGAGCTCGGAAATCCGCAAACCCGTGGCGTACAACAACTCCAACATCGCCCGGTCGCGAAGCCCGGTGGGGGTATCGATATCCGGTGTCCGCAAGAGCGCGACCACTTCATCTTCCCGCAACGAGCCGGGCAAGTGCCGACCAAGCACCGGATGCTCGATGTGCGCCGCCGGATCCTTGGCAATCCGGCCGTGCGCCAAACTGTGGCGATAAAAGCCCTTGACACATGACAGCCAGCGCGCGGAGCTCGCGGCGCGATAGCCTCCCCGATAGCGCTTGGCCAATACGTTCAATAGATCGGTCTCGGAAACCTCAAGGAGGTCTTTACCCACATCGCTCGCCAAGGCTTGCAGGTCGCGCCGATACGCCGCAAGTGTGTTGTCGCTTAGGCCCTTGAGCAGCCAAACTTCATCGATGTACTGATCGATCCGGGAATTCACGGGTCTCCAACAGGCCGCGCACCAAGGTCGCCCGGGGTTAAACCTTTTCTTTGATGCGCGCCGCGCGCCCGGAGCGTTGGCGCAGGTAGTAGAGCTTCGCCTTGCGCACATCACCGCGCCGTTTGACGGTAATCGAGGCAATCAGGGGGCTGTGTGCCTGAAAAGTGCGCTCGACGCCAACACCGTGGGAAATCTTGCGCAGGGTAAAGGAAGAGTTGAGGCCGCGATTGCGCTTGGCGATTACGAAGCCCTCGAACGCCTGCAAGCGTTCGCGAGTGCCTTCACGAACCTTGACCTGTACGACGACTGTATCTCCAGCGGAGAAATCGGGAATATCGGTTTTGAGTTGCTCGTTTTCGAGTTCCTCAAGAATCTTGTTTCTACGCATCGTTCCTCATCCTCGTTCAAGCCTCTGTGCGCACCCCGTTGGGCACCCTAATCCTCCGCGCCCCGCAGTGCGCCCGCCAGCAATGCCACCTCATCATCGGCAAGCAGACGGCTCGTCAACAGGTCGGGCCGATGTTGCCATGTGCGCCGGAGCGCCTGGGCGCGACGCCATTTTGCCACCGCCCCGTGGTCGCCACTCAACAAAACGGCCGGTACTGCCAAGCCGGCAACCGTGGCGGGGCGCGTATAGTGCGGATATTCGAGCAATCCTTCAAGATGCGATTCGCTGGCAGTGGACTCGCTGTTGCCCAAAGTGCCCGGCAATAGGCGGGAAATCGCATCGATCAGCACCATGGCCGGCAACTCCCCGCCGGATAGAACGTAGTCGCCAATGGAAACTTCCTCATCGACCGCCAGTTCGAGTACCCGCTCATCGATCCCCTCATACCGGCCCGCCACCAATACCATGGCCGGTAGCGCCGCGAGCCGTGCAACCGCCGCCTGATCCAAGCGGGCACCTTGCGGCGATAGACAGATTACTTTGGGCATCAAGGGCGCTTGCTCCCTAGCCTGCCCAATGCTCGCCAGCAGTGGCTCGGCCATCATTACCATGCCGGCACCACCGCCATAGGGACGATCATCCACCGTGCCGTGGCGGTCGGCCGCATGGTCACGGGGGTTGAAAACCCGAATGGTCAAACCGCCCTGGCGCACGGCCCGACCAAGCACGCCGACAGACGCGATGCTCCCGATCAATTCGGGAAACAGGCTGACAACGCCAATCCACATCATCAGCCCAACCTATTCATGAATAAGCCACTGCGATCGTCAATGGCAGTGAAAGCACCGGGCGTGCTCCGGTCCTCGCATCCAGTGCCTTCACTACTCTTGCCAACCCCACAGAAGACACCCATCACTAGATATCCCGCCAATCGACCCGCAGCACTCCCTGTTTCGGCACCACTGCGGTGACGAACTGCCGCGCAAAGGGAATCAAACGTTCCCTTTCTCCGGCAATAACCAGAACGTCGTGTGCGCCGGTTTCGATAAGCCGTTCGACCGTCCCAAGCACCGCGCCGTCGCTGTTGACGACCCGCATGCCGATCAATTCGCGCCAATAATATTCGCCCGACCGCGGCGGCGGAAAGCTGGCGGCCGGCACACCAATCCGACAGCCGCCAAGCGCCAGCGCCGCATCCCGATCCTGCACACCCGCAAGGGCAGCCACGAATCCCTCGCCGTGGGCACGAATCTCCCGTACATCGACGCCACGCCATACCCCGGAACGCCGCAGGTACCAGGGCGCGTAATGCAAAAGGTTGTCGGGAGGGTCGGTATAGGATGTGAGACGAACCCAGCCGCGCACACCGTAGGCACCGCCGATACGGCCGACGACCACCGGTTCCTCGGCCGGCACGGGGAGCAGTTCTAGCTGTCCTCGTCGTCGCCGCTTGCCTCGCCGCCGCCGGCCTCGTTGTCGCCAGCTTCGGTTGGCGCAGCGTCCCCGGCCGCCAAGGCCGCGGATTCGGCCCGGGCCCGCTTAATCAGATGGCGCACCCGGTCCGAGGGTTGGGCACCAACAGACAGCCAGTAATCCACCCGGTCGAGATCAACGCGCAAAGCCTCGCTTCGCCCCCTGGCGACCGGATTGAAGAACCCCACGCGCTCGATAAAACGACCGTCCCGAGGCGCGGCGCGATCGGTCACCGTGACATGGTAGAACGGATTTTTCTTGGCGCCGTGTCGCGCCAGCCGAATAGTCACCATATTCTGCTAACCCCTTTAGCGAAAGGCGCTGTATTCTAATCGGGTGTATTCGGGAAAACCAGCCAGGGATCGGAGGTCCAATATCGTGCGATCAACGGAATTGAGGCCCAAATTGCGGTTGTGAAGGCAGGCGGTGCATTCTGGGCAGATGCTGGCGCTTGGGGTAGATCACGAAGTCTTCTTACCAAATCGGAGAGCGATATTCTTGATGTTGCGGCACGTATTCCCCGTCTCATGCCTACGGATAAACAGTCCATAAGAGTAATCGAAGTATTGACCAAGCTCCAATCGGAGGGCTATCAACAAAGGCTCCCATTAAGCGCTTGATCCGTTCAGCTAGTCCATGGGCAATAGCCAAACCACACCAGCTAGCGCCGCCGCATCCGAGGAGGCGGCCCGGCACCCTGCAAGCCACGCATCATCTTCATCTTCTGCATGCCACCCTTGCGAGACACTTTCTTCATCGTTTTCTGCATTTGGCGATGCTGCCTGAGCAAGCGATTGACCTCGGCAATCCGCACACCGCTACCACGGGCGATGCGCTGCTTGCGCGAACCGTTGACGAGATCGGGAAAGCGCCGCTCTTTGGGGGTCATGGAATCGATAATGACGGCGAACCGCCGAAGCATATCGTCGTCGAGCCGCGACTGGGCCGCCGCAGGCAGGTGTTGCGCCCCCGGTAGCTTTTCCAAAAAATTGCCAACGCCGCCCATACTGGCCATCTGCTGCAATTGATCCCGGAAATCCTCCAAGTCGAAGCGTTGCCCTTTGGTCAGCTTGCGGGCCAGACGGTCCACCTTGCGCCGATCCACTTTGCGTTCCGCCTCCTCAATGAGGCTGAGCAGGTCGCCCATGCCCAGGATGCGCGACGCAAGGCGGTCGGGATGAAAGGGTTCCAAGGCGTCGGGGCGTTCGCCCATACCGATGAATTTGATCGGCTTGCCGGTGATGAATCGTACGGACAGGGCCGCGCCGCCACGCGCGTCCCCATCCGCCTTGGCCAACACCACGCCGGTAAGTTCCAGCGCTTCATCGAAGGCCTTGGCGGTGTTGGCCGCATCCTGGCCGGTCATCGCATCCACCACAAACAGCGTCTCGATGGGCTTCAGTGTTTCTTGCAGCGCACTGATCTCGCGCATCATGTCGGTGTCGACGGCCAAACGGCCGGCGGTGTCCACAATCAGCACATCGTCGAGTTGGCGGCGGGCTTCCGCTATGGCGCGCGTGGCAATGGCGACAGGTTCCTCCCGCGTGGATGAGGCGATAAAGCGGGCACCCACCTCGTTCGCCAATGTTTGCAATTGTTCGATGGCCGCGGGCCGGTAAATGTCGGTGCTGACCAAGGCCACCTTCTTGTGCTGGCGTTCCTTGAGCAGGTGGGCGAGCTTGGCGGCCGTCGTGGTTTTGCCCGCTCCCTGCAAACCGGCCATCAGCACTATGGCGGGCGGGACCGTTGCCAGATTAAGCCTGTCGTTGGCGCGACCCATCACCTCAATCAGTTCTTCATGAACAATTTTTACAAAGGCTTCGCTAGGATTGAGGGAAGCCGCAACCACCTGCCCAACGGCGCGAGCACGCACTCTCTCGATAAACGACTTGACCACGGGCAGGGCAACATCCGCCTCGAGCAGCGCCATGCGGACATCCCGTATCGCGGCGGCGACATTTTCATCGGTCAGGTGCGCCTTGCCGGTTAGACCGCGCAGCGTTTGGCCAAGGTGTTCGGAAAGGTTATCGAACATATCGGTCTCTTAAGGGGGAATGCGTGGATTATAAAAGCAATTGTCCAAGTTGGTGGTTGGTGGGCCCATCAACCGGACGCAACGCGGTCCGGGGCGCGCCCGCAAGCGCCCATCCGCTTTCATGCGGGGGTACCCCTCGCGCTCGCGGCCGAGGGCTCCGTTGTCTCTCCCCCTCGCCGCTCTCCCCGTCTTCGGATCGGGACTCGGCCTTCGCACTCCCGGCCGAGGGCTCCGTTGTCGCTCCCGACGTGTCACCGGATACTCCGACGGGACTTAAGCCGCGCATCTGGACGCTTGCGGGCGCGCCGACGCGGCATTATCAGTCGGATGGAGCACTGGCGGCCGGCGTCAATGCAACGTTGTCGATCAAGCGCACCGGACCGCGCACCCCGGGCACCGACACCGCCGCGAACCGGCGACCAAAGCGGCTGACGACATAGTCAACCACGAATCCAAGTGCCTCAAGTTCGTTGGAGACCACCTCATCCGCATGCGACGAACGCAGTAGCCGGTTGAGGTTAACGGCCAATGCCCGGCTTGCATCGGTGAGTAGCGCGTTGCGGGAACTCAGCGCCAACCCATCCTCCTCGCGGATGGTCTCACAAGGCACAATGTCAACCTCCATGAAGAACGCCTCGGCCATATCCCGGATGAGCAAATATTGCTGAAAATCCTTCTCGCCAAGGTAGACGCGCCGGGGCCGCACCAAATTCAGCAACTTCATCACCACCGTGAGCACCCCGGTGAAATGGCCCGGTCGATGGACTCCGCAAAGCTCACGGCTGAACGCGGTTTCCGCGATCCGGAAACGATAGTCGTCGGCGTAAATCTCGCCCCGGGAAGGGATTAGAACATGATCTACGCCAAGCGCCCCGCAGAGGTTGAGATCATCATCAAGCGTTCTGGGGTAGGCGTCGAGATCATCCGGATTGTTGAACTGAACGGAGTTGACATAGATGCTGGCAACGGTGAGGTCGTTCTCCGCGATGCTGCGGCGCAACAACGACGCATGGCCCGCATGCAGAGCACCCATGGTGGGCACAAAACCAATAGTGCCCGCCAGCGAAGCCCGTGCCGAGCGCCATTCACTCAATGATCGGTGCTGTATCAATAGGAGTTTAGGAAGGTCTGAACAATTCGATAGAACAGCATTGATTTACTCGTAAGATATTGATTTTATTAATTCGGGAATTATATCGATTAGTTGAAAGAACCCAACATGTGGTAGTTTCCTGTTAACAAATCATCAATATGATAGTGGCATGTCAACTTACGTATATAAGTTTCATTAATTTTAATACCGTGGGCACAGAATTAATCAGAGGTTCCTTTATCAGATTCCGCCGAGCCAAATCTCGCGCGCTGTTCGGTTCGCGCAAATATCGAACTGCGACACAACCCCATGATCTGAAGGTTTGCATGCGTCCGAATCACCCGTTCCGACCAGCCCTGTCACAGGCATTCACCCGTAGGATTCAGCCGGCGATGGAAAGGTCCGGGTACTTGTTTCATGGTGAAACCGGTTCACCGCGTTGCCGATCATCCCGTGGCCGTCCGCGTAATGGCGCAGGAATTTGGGCTTGAAGGACGGATCCATCCCGAGCATGTCCTGCAGCACCAACACCTGTCCATCGGTGTGCGGCCCCGCACCAATGCCGATGGTGGGAATGCCAATCTCGCGGGAAATCAAGCGACCGAGTTCCGAGGGAATGCATTCCAGCACCAGCGCGAAACAACCCGCCCGCTCAAGGCGCCTAGCGGATTCGAGTATGTCCGAGGCCTGGCCTTCGTTGCGCCCCTGTACCCTGTGGCCGCCAAAGGCTTCGACGAACTGCGGCGTCAACCCGAGATGCCCCATCACCGGCACCCCGGACTCGACTATATGGGCCATGAGTTCCAGTTGCCCGGCCTCGCCCTCAATTTTAACGGCGTTCGAGCCCGCCCGCATGAGTTCCCGCACCGCCTCCATGGCGTCGCCCCGGCCCTTGCGCACCGACAAAAACGGCATGTCGCCGACTACAAACTTGTCCGGCGCACCGCGCCGCACCGCCCGCACGTGCAGGGCCATCATGTCGACCGTGGCGTGCAGGGTGCTGTCGAAACCGTGCATGACCATGGCGAGGCTGTCGCCAACCAGCAGGGCATCGACCTTCGTCTGGTTGAGCACCCTTGCCGACCAGGCGTCATAGCAGGTGACCATGGAAATGGGATGATTTGCGGCCTTGCGCTTGCCGAAGTCCAGTATGTTCACGCCTTCTGCTCCCCGTGATTCAATGCAGTGATTCATCGGCGAGGGCCGTAAACCCAACTTGAAGCGGGTTGCGGGACGGAACCTGCGGTTTTCCATGCCGTACGCACTTGGCGACGACCATGCGGATGCGCTTCGGGTACCTGTCCTTCATTGGATCAAGTCCTCGTCTATTGGATGTATTTGGCACCTTGGAGGCACCGGTCTCCGTTCTCCTGAGCGAAAATCGAAGCCATTGGCAGAATAGGAGGTAATTCTTTCAATGTAAAGGCGGTGCGCTAGTGTCCCCTCCAGAAAATACTAATAGATTCGATTATTCGATCTGTGCATAACGGACCATACTCGCGGCGATGCCTGCGAGATTACTCGCCGCGCTCCAGCCCGATCAGATAATCAACGGTCTCAAGCGCCCGCCGACGACCCGCTTCCATGCCAACGACATAGCGGTCCGCCACCGCCAGAGTCGGGGTCGACACGACACCGAGGCGTCGTTGCCGCGCGTCCTCGTCGGCGGTTTTGCGGCGCACCTCGGGGGAATCGTAGAGATCCAGAAACGCCTGCCGAGCGACGCCGCGGCCGGCAACGAAATCGGCAATATCGTCCGGGGTGCGGAACTGCCGCCCGTTGTCGTGTATGGCACGGAAAATGCGCTTGTGGTTGGCCGCCAATGCCCCCGCCCGCTCCAGCGCAAAGTAGGCTTTCGCAAACATCGCCCAATTGGCGTTAAAGGAAGCTGGCGAGCGCTCGAACCGCACATCGTCGGGCAGGTCGCTCTTCCAGTCTTCAATCAGCGGCTGAAAATTCTTGCAGTGAATGCAGGCGTAGGAGAAGAATTCGGTGACGGCGATGGGGGTTCCCAGCCGCCGCCTCGGCGGATCGTCGATGAGACGATAGTGCTCACCCGCGACAAATTCGCCGGTGTCCGTACCCCCGACGCTGTAGAACAATCCGTAGGCGACCACCGCCACGGCGACGGCAATGGCAAAACCGACAATGCCGTTGCGCAGGCGCCTGACCTTGCGTTGCCGAGCGACGCGTCTGTGTTTGGTCTTCATAAACCTGTCCGTGTGTCTCCGTGGTGCATGGAACACGCAGCCCGCGGCGCAATATGCGGGCAGCCACCCATACCCTTGAGTCTGCCGGATGAATCAGGCCACCCGCAAGCGCGAGTTCCCACCTCGAGCTACCCAACGCACTCGCTACTTACCGGCCCCGCCACGTTCATTCACGATAGATGCAGGTTCGGCTCGCCCGACCTATTCATGAATGAACGTGGCGAGGCCGGTAAGAATAGTGCAATCAGTGGGTGCGCGGAGCAGGAGCGCATGCAGGCGTGCTTGACGGCACGTTGAGCGCGCGGCGGGAGCACGCCCGGTGATTTCGCCGCCATTGACGGCCGCAGTAGTTTATTCATGAATAGGTCGGGCTGGGAGCCAGTGGCCGGCAGCGCTTGGCAAGGCTGAATTTCACACTTCCCCACCGCTGGTTGTGGGGGGCGGCGCCACTAATTCCGCCCAATGCACCACCGGTACCGAAGCGGTCGCCGCGAGGTGCATTTGGCAGCCGATGTTGGCCGTGGCGATGATGTCCGGGCCACCAGTCATGAGGTTGGCAAGTTTATTGTCCCGGAGTTTGCCGGCAAGGCGGCGCTGCAAGAGGGAATAGATGCCGGCCGAGCCACAGCAGATGTGCGCATCCGCCACATCGACCAGATCAAGGCCGACACGGGTGAGCAGGCCCTCCACCGTACCGGCGACACGCTGCCCGTGGCGCAGCGTACAGGGCGCGTGCCATGCCACCTTCCCAGCGACATTGGGGGATGCAAGATTGGTGAAGGATGCCGCCACCTCGGCGAGATCCCGGGTCTTGGCGGAGATTTGCGCGGCAGTATCCGCATAGTCGGGATCGTCCGCCAGCAACCGGCCGTAATCCTTCACGGTAACCCCACATCCGCTGGCCGTGGATACGATGAGATCAACCTCGTCAAGCAGCGGACGCAGCGCATCAATGGTGTGGCGCATGATCCGCAGCGCCCGTTCGGTTTGCCCAAGATGCAAATTCAGGCCGCCGCAGCATTGCTCCTCCGCCGCCCAAAACGGAGCGACGCCATTGGCTTCGAGCAGCCGTGCCGCGGCCGCGTTCGCAGCGGGGGTGAGCAGACGCTGCACACAGCCCCGCAACAGCAGCGCCCGTCGGGATGGCGGATTTTTCTTTGGGGTCGATGGAGCGGTTGTGTGCGGTATCGGCTGCTCCTCGCCGCGCCTCAAAGCGGCCCGGGTGGGAAGCAGTTGCGCGAGCGCGGCGGGCAGCATCCATCGGAACAGTGTTCCCACGCGCACCCAATAGGCAAACAGGCCGGGGCGCGGCAGCATCCACCCGAGCAGGCGACGCAGCATGGCATCCAACGGCGCGCGGCTGGCGGTGCGCGTCTCCACAAGGCCGCGGCCAATCTCCAGCAGTTCCCCGTATTGGACGCCGGACGGGCAGGCCACCTCGCACCCCCCGCAGGTTAGGCAACGGTCCAGGTGGGTTCGCACCGTGCCCAGTTCCGCATCGGTTGCCCCAGGAGCCTCAAGCATTCCCTTGATGAGATAAATTCGCCCGCGCGGCCCGTCGAGTTCATCGCCCAGCAACCGATAGGTCGGACACTGGGCGTTGCACATGCCGCAGTGTACGCAAGTGCGCAGGATCGCATCCGCCCGGCGCCCGTGGCTGCTGGCCAACAGTTCGCTAGATAGTTGCGTCCGCACGCACAATTCCCGGATTGAGGATATTGTCGGGGTCAAAGGCCAGCTTGAGGCGCCGCGCAATCGCACCGGTGAACTCGGGCGCGTCGAGTGCCCGCCGCGTCCGCCCCGCAACGTCTCTCGCAAAAGCCAATACTTCCCGCTCGGATCGGTCCGTTGGCCACCAGCGCCGGGCACCCCCCCACTCGATCACGCAATCATCCGGCGGCAGCGCGGCGGCGGGCGGGCAAAGAAATTCCCAAAGCGAAAAGCCCGGAACTGGTTGGAAACAGGGCAGCGTTCGGTCACGGAGTTCGGTCCACACGGAAGCGTCGCCCAAGCCGTCACCGCCGAGTTTGGCGACCGCATTGCCCACGGCCGCCGCGAGCCCGGCAAGCCGGACATAGAGCCGCCCCGCCCAATAGCAGGTGGCCGACAACGGCATGGCTGTCCGCGCCCAGCGGCGCACCAGCACCCGACTCGTTGCCGCGGTGCATTCGAAAACCCTGGTTTCCTCGGTCTCGGGCAACGGCAACAGGCGCAAACTCGCGGACAACAGCACCCCCAGGGTTCCGCAGGCACCCGCCTGCAGGCGAGGAAGGTCGTATCCCGCAACATTTTTCACGACCTGGCCGCCAAACAGCAACCGCTCACCAAGCCCATTCAGCATTTCCACCCCCAGCACGGCGTCGCGCACCGAACCCCACCACGGGCGACCCGGCCCGGCAAGTCCGGCCGCAATGGCACCGCCAACCGTGCCACCGCCGCCAATCAGCGGTGGTTCGAAGGGCAAATATTGGCGGTGCCGTGCGAGTTCTTCGGCCAAATCCGAAAGCGGCGTGCCGGTACGGACGGTAACCACCAATTCCTCGGGGCTATACAGGAGAATTCCGCAATGTTCGGCCACCGACAGGGGCTCCCCGGCCACCGGTTCCAAACACCAATGCTTGCTGCGCGAGCCGAAGACCGCCAGTTTTGTCCGTCTCGCCCGGGCTTCCCGAATGCGTTCGGTAAGTTCGAGGCTTTTGTCTCCCTCATCCACCAGAGTTCAGGGTTCGCCATCACCCAACAAGTGGGTGTCCGCCGTCTCAACCCTAGCCGGACCCTGGCTCAAAACCGCTCCATGCGCGCGAAGGGCAGTTCGCCGTGGTGAATGTGCATACCGCCAAGCTCAACACAGCGAGCCGGCCGCGGAATGCCCTTGCCCGGATTAAGCAACCGCGCCGGGTCGAACACCTCCTTGACACGCTCGAACTGGGCAAGTTCCTCGGGACTGAACTGCGCACACATCTGATCAAGCTTTTCAACACCTACCCCATGTTCCCCGGTGACGGTACCCCCGGCGCGCACACAAAGCTCCAGAATCTTGCCGCCAAAAGCCTCGGCACGCTCGAGTTCTCCCTCCCGGTTGGCGTCGAAAAGAATGAGGGGATGCAGATTGCCGTCGCCGGCGTGAAAGACATTGGCCACCCTGAGGCCGTATTCGCGGGACAGGTCCGATATTTCGTTAAGCACCCGGGCGAGCGCCCGCCTCGGGATGGTGCCGTCCATGCAATAGTAGTCCGGTGCGAGGCGTCCCATCGCCGGGAAGGCGGCCTTGCGCCCGGACCAGAGACGCGCCTGCCGCCGCGGGTCTCGCGCCCGCTGCATGTGGTAGGCGCCGTTGGCTCGCAGCACCGGTTCGACCGCCGCCTCCAAGGCATCGAGTTCCTCGTCCATACCGTCTATCTCACAGAGAAGAATGGCCGCCGCATCTCGTGGATAGCCGGCACCGGCGAAGTCCTCGGTAGCCTGGATGGCCAGTGCGTCCATCATTTCGAGCCCGGCGGGAACAATGCCTCGCTTCATGATGTCGGTTACCGCCTCGCCCGCGTCGGCCAGGCTGCGAAAGGCCGCCAGCAACACCGACTTCCCCGGTGGATTGGGCAGAAGCCGAACGGTGACCTCCGTCACCACGCCCAAGAGTCCTTCGCTGCCGCACATCAACGCCATGAGATCATAGCCGGGATAGTCGAACCCCTTGCCGCCCAAATGCAGCGTCTCCCCATCCATGGTAAGCACGCGGAGGCCGACTACATTGTGTACGGTAAGCCCGTACTTCAGGCAATGCACACCGCCGGAATTTTCGGCGACATTGCCGCCAATCGAACAGGCAAGCTGGGAGGAGGGATCCGGCGCGTAATAGAGACCCTGTGGCGCCGCCGCCTCGCTTATGGCCAAATTGCGCACCCCGGGCTGCACCACGGCAACGCAGTTCTCGACATCAATTTCCAGAATGCGGTTGAGTTTGGACATTCCAAGCACCAAGCCGTCCCGCACCGGCCTGGCACCGCCGGAAAGCCCCGTGCCCGCGCCGCGCGGCACAACCGGAATGGTCTCGGCGCGGCAGATGGCAAGCACCTCCCGAATCTGCTCTTCGGAATCCGGCAGCGCCACTGCCCAAGGCAATTCCCGGATGGCGGTCAGCGCATCGGTCTCATAGGGCTTGAGCGCCGCATCCTCGGTGATCAGGCCGGCCGTCGGCAATATTCGCCGCAGACGTTTAAGAACAGCGGCCCGTTTCATGTGGACAAGGCAACGGCCCGCAACAAAAAACCCCTATTCATCCAGGGAACCCCCGATTAAACCTGTAGCCACGGCATTGGCGCATCCAAACCCATGTGTTCATCCACTTACCGTATCCGTTTCGTTCGGCAACCGGCAGCACTTTCGCCCGCCGCGTAATACCGTTCAACCGCCCCGGGACACAAATGATCCGACATCACGGGCCTCCCGATGCCGCAGTGTCCTACTCCCGTCTCCATAGATCAACCTGCTGAGCGGGCTCGGGATTTCCCGTTATACCCATAGTGCTCCATCCAACTGATAATGCCGCATCGGCAACCATTCCCACCAACGACACGCCATGGCCCAACCAAATTGACCATCCAGATGTCGATTTGAACCGGATCTGCACACATACCCCACCGCGATACGGCCGCCATCGATGTGCGATGTGTCGGAGGCCAAACACGCACCTTGCAAAACGGCTTCCGCGCACGTTACCCGGGGCGCATCACCATATTGACCTTTTCCCCGCCCGGTGCGAATAATGCTCTTGTCAAAGCAAGGCGAAACCATGAACCCAGCGTTCGACACGCTAACCGCCCTTCGCGACCTCGAGGCTTCCGGTCTTGAATCCCGGCATGCCGAGGCAATTGTGCACATCGTTTCCCAAAACCATCAGCAGGTTGTTACCAAGGCCGATTTTGCCGGATTAAAGGATGACTTTGCTGGACTAAAGAATGACTTTGCCGAATTAAAGGACGATGTTGGCCGGCTAAAGGAGGATGTCGCGGACCTCCGAAGAGATATGGATATCCGGCTCGCGGCCTTCAAAAATGAAATGCGCGATGAATTCGGCATCTTCAGGAAAGAAACGCACGACGAATCCGGCACCTTCAGAAAAGAAATGCACGACGAGCTCGACGCCTTCAAGAAGGAAATGCATGAAGAGCTCGACGCCTTCAAGAAGGAAATGCACGATGAGCTCAACGCCTTCAGGACAGAAGTGGGCAACGAGTTTGTGGCCGTTAGAAAAGAGATGAACGGCGAATTTGCAACTATCCGAGCAGAGATGCGGGAAGGTTTCGAAAACACAGTCTCAAAAAGCGAGTGGGAGGCGAGCCTCACTGTCTTGCGACGAGAAACCCAAAGCGGTCTTGAGATTCTGCGCGGCACCTGGAGTGCCGACCTGTCATCGGCCATCAACAAAATGCTGCTTGCCCAAGTGGCCGTCGGTGGCCTTGTCATCGCGGTTCTGAGATTGTTCTAGCTAAAAGGCCAATGCCCCGACAACGCATCATCAACGCGCGCATCGTCAATGAAGGCACTGTTTTCGAAGGTGAGGTGCTGATTGACAGCGGCCGCATCATCGCTGTGGGCAGTACACCGCATCCTGCGACGGATGTCTTCGACGCGAAGGGCGGTTGGCTGTTGCCGGGTATGATTGATGACCAGGTGCATTTCCGCGAGCCGGGGCTCACCCATAAAGGCACCATCGCGACGGAGTCGGCCGCCGCGGTGGCGGGCGGCATCACCAGCTATATGGAAATGCCCAATTGCGATCCGCCAACCATCGACCAGGCCGCGTTAAACGACAAGCATCGCCGTGCGGCTCGAGATTCCGCCGCCAACTACGCCTTCTATCTAGGCGCGACCAACGACAACCTTGAGGCGATTAAGTCCATCGACCCAACCAGCACCTGCGGTGTCAAGGTATTCATGGGGGCCAGCACCGGCAATATGCTTGTGGACGACCCGGCCGCGCTTGAGGGCATATTTGCCGCCACCCCGCTCGTCATCGCCACCCATTGCGAAGACACCCCCACCATACTCGCCAACGAGGCGCGCGCCCGCGAACGCTACGGCGATGAGATCCCCTTCGAAGAACACGCCAACATCCGCTCCGCCGAGGCTTGCTACCAGTCCTCCTCGCTGGCCGTGCAACTCGCAAAGCGGCACGGCTCGCAACTGCATGTGTTGCACCTCACCACCGCCCGGGAAATGGAGCTCTTCTCCTCCGGCGACCTGGCCAGCAAACACATAACCGCCGAGGCCTGCGTCCATCATCTTTACTTCGACGCCGACTGGTACGCCGCCAAGGGCGCGGATATCAAATGCAATCCTTCGATCAAACAGCCGAGCGACCGGAAAGCCCTGCTGGCCGCCGTTGGCGACGGGCGCATCGACATCATCGCCACCGACCATGCTCCACATACGCGGGAGGAAAAAGCGCGCCCCTACGCAAGCGCCCCGGCCGGCTTGCCGTTGGCGCAGCACGCCCTGGTTTGTCTATTCGAACAGGTTGCGGCGGGTACCTTGACGGTGGACACCATCGTCGCCAAAACCGCCCACGCCCCGGCGCGACGCTTCAGCGTGAAGGAACGGGGTTTCATTCGTGAGGGCTACCACGCCGACCTTGTGCTCATTGAGGAACGGCCCATCGCCGGCGATGCCGACCTGTTGTCGAAGTGTGGTTGGAGCCCCTTTGCGGGCATCGAATTCCGCCACCGCGTGCGCGCCACCTGGGTAAACGGGCATTTGCTTTACAACAATGGGCAGCTGCTCGACGCTCCGGTCGGGAGACCCCTTGAATTCACCCGGTAGGGGCCGAACCATCCGTCGCTCCGCCCGTGCGCCCTCATGGATGTGAATTGCGGTTTTCCCGATCATGGCGGTCCATTTAATGGGAATGATATCGATGGGTTGACAGAACCCGACATGTAGTAGTTTGCTGCTACTCAAGCCTCAACATATAGAGGCATTTCAACCTATGTATATAAGTCCCCATTCAATCAAGTAGATATTCCGGGAATGAAAAGTCTAGAAGGCGCGGTCAGGCGCCGATGGTGGATTGAGTGTGCTGCGGGCACTCAAGGCGGCCTGGGCATTGGCGGCCTGGATTGGGGTGGCGATGGCCCTATCGCGCTGCTGCATCACGCCAATGGGTTCTGTGCGGCCACCCTGGCACCCCTTGCGCAGCGGCTCAAGTCCCACTATCGGGTAATCGCCATAGATGCCCGCGGCCAGGGTGACTCCGATGAGCCAACGTTTTCCGGTGACTTGCAGTGGGCGCATAGTGCGGAGGATCTCGCCTCTGTGGCCCATCGGCTCCTTGACGAGACGGGCCAGGACCGCATCGGCTACGCCATCGGCAGTTCCTTTGGCGGCACGGTCAGCGCCATAGCCGAGGCGCGCCATCCCGGAACCTTTGCCCGCATCGCCATGCTCGACCCGCCGGTGCACTTCGGCGAGGAGAGGATGAAAGAGATGGGAATCACCCCTGCGGATTTGGCTCGCCGAGCCCCCAATTTGATCGAGTTGGCCAAGAAGCGCCGTCGAATCTGGCCGTCGCGGGATGTTGTTCGGGAAGCTTGGCGAGAAAAGCCCACCTTCGGTACCTGGACCCAGGAAGCCTTCGACCTCTACCTGAATGAGGGATTCAAAGATCTTCCAGACGGCAGCATTGCGTTGAAATGCTCCCCCGCTATGGAAGCCGCTGTATTCGAAGCAAGCGGCACCGATCCGGGTTTGTTCGGCTGCGTGGTCGAAGTGACCAGCCCAACCCTGCTCGTGCACGCCGGCCGCGGTCATTTCCCGCCGCGGGTACACCGACATTTCGCCTCGCTCTTCCCAAACTGTGTTTTTCGAGTCGCCAACGCCGGACACCTGATGCCATTCGAAGACCCCGACCTCTGCGCGGACATCCTGCTGAATTTCGCCGGTCGGCGGCCAATAGTGGTACGCCAACTTATGGATAATTCCCATATTTTCCGAGGGCTTGCGCCGTGATCGGTTTATTGCAAAGCGGCCAATACGCGGTGTTTGCGTTGCTGCTCATCGCGCTGGTGATTTCGTTGTCGTTCCACGAGTTCGGACATGCCGCCGTCGCCAAATGGCATGGCGACGACACCGCCCAACATGCGGGGCGGCTAACGGTGAATCCACTCGCCCACATCGATCCGCTGGGACTCCTGATGGTAGTGCTGGTCGGCTTTGGCTATGCCAAACCGGTGCCGACCAACCCGCGCAATTTTCGCTCGCGAACCGCCGATCTGTGGGTCGCCGCAGCGGGGCCCCTCATGAATTTCCTGCTCGCGCTCGTCACTTGGAACGCCTATCTGCTGTTGCGCGCCAGCGGCTGGGACAACGCGGGTGGCGAGATATTTTTCACGCTCCTGGCGCAGATCAACTTGCTACTGATGGTGTTCAACCTGATCCCGCTTGGGCCGCTCGACGGACACTATATATTGCCCCACTTCCTGCCGGCGGATCTGGCGAGGCGCTACCGAGCGTTCAATGCGCGCTACGGTATCGGCATATTCCTCGCGCTAATCTTCCTCGGCATCGTTGGCCTGCCGATATTCCGCTATCTGGCGGATTTCTCGATTGTGTTGTTGAGATGGATCACCTTCGTCTAAGCCTCCCCTCGCCCGATCCACATAGGGAGCAAGGGGGCCGCCGGAATCGGCGAAGCCGCATCGCCAATGCCTCCGCTTTCCTGTAAGGTCGCGCCGCAAGCGCCCGTAGCTCAGTTGGATAGAGCGTTGGCCTCCGAAGCCAAAGGTCGTGCGTTCGAGTCGCACCGGGCGTACCATCCTTACCGACCCCACGCGCCACCGCGGTTCTCTCGCCCCCGAGAGGCCGTCAACATCCCCTCGCTCAATCGCATCTGCATGTTGTTTGCGGTCCCGCCCTTGGGAAGCCGCCAATCGCTGGCCAACATTCACCCACTATCTCGGCGGACTTGCGGATGAAGCCGCGGCGACACCCGCGGGCCCATAGGCATGTCGGTTTCTAGGGAACCTCTGATTAATTCTGTAGTCGAGGTATCCGATTGAATAAAATCAATAGCTTACGAGTAGATAAATGCTGCTCTATCGAATTGTTCAGACTTTCCCTAGTGTTTACCGAAATAGGCGGATCAGGATGCCGCGCGGCCTCGCTCCGGGGAGAGTCGCAGGAAGGACAACGCCACCAGCGAAACAACGAATCCGGCAATCAGTACACCAAAAGCCGACTGATAACTGCCGGTGGTCTCGTAAACAAAGGTGGTGAAGGGCATCCCGATCAAAACAAAGGGCGTGATGAGCGGGCTCATGATTCCCATCACGCGGGCGAAGGCGGCGCGCCCGTAGATGGATGCGAGCAGCACCGTCCACAGCGGCATCACCGCACCGTAGCCGAGCCCAAAGACAATACCCGCAAAAGTCAGGCCGGTCTGGCTTTCGAAAACCAGGATTAACGATAGGCCGACGATCTGGCAACCCAAGGAAATGGCAATGGCGAGCCGCAGGTTGATGTGGTCCGCCAAGATGCCGAAAAGCGGTTTGGCGACTGCGGCGAAGAAGGTCAGCACGGCCATAACCGAGGCGGCCCGCAACGGCGATAAACCCAAGTCCGTCATGTGCGAATGCAGCGCCAACAGTACACCGCCAATGCCGAGGAAACTCGTGCCGACAATGACGATAAGATGCCAGACTCGACGGCTCCGCAATGCTTGCCCCAGCGTCCAATTGGCGGCGCCCGTGAGATCCTCCGGAATATCGTCGATACCCGCTCCCGGCACCAATTCGGCATCGTCCGGCAACAACCCCTTATCCTCGGGCCGCTTCACCGCCAGGAACCAAGTCAGGGGCGCAAGCAACACAAAACCCACAACACCAAGTACCGAGACCGCCATGCGCCAGCCAAATTCCAACACCATCCAGGTCACCACCGGAATCACGATGGTGCCGGAAACCGAAATACCGAATCCGGCAATGCCAATGGCGGTACCCCGCCGCCGGACAAACCAATTGGCGAGCAGCGAATTGCTCGGAATCGGCCCCGCCATGGCCATGGCCACGCCCAGCACCAAGCCGTAGACCAGGTACAAATCCCACAGAGAACCGACCTGCCCCAAGGCGAGAAATCCAATCAGCAGCAAAACGGCGCCAGAGAGCATCAACGCCCGCACCGACCGTTCCGCCACGAACCGGCCTACCCAGGGCCCCGCCAAGGCCACGATGGCGGATTGCAGCGACAGGGCAATCGATACCTCGAATCGATCGGCATCCAGTGCGTCGGTAAGAGGTTTCAACAGTGGACCGAACGCATAGAACAGGGTGCCCACGGTGAGAAACTGGGCGACGAAGGCGAATCCCACGATGGCCCAGCCAAAAAAGAAGCGCGGCTTGCGGGGCGGTTTATTCCCGCCAAGCAAGGGTGTCCCCTGTGCCTTGGAGCAGCGCCGTCCCCGGCATTACCCGCAATCGCCAGGGGTCGAGCCTAAGCGCCGCGAATGTCGGTGAAGTGGGGCCGTCCCAACCGGGGATCATGGCGGGATCGTAGCCCACCGGTTCGGGGCCGTTGGCGAAGAGATCCCAAACCATCCGCCGGGTCGCGTCGTCGAATGC
The DNA here is from genome assembly GCA_965116165.1 of Pseudomonadales bacterium. Lineage (GTDB taxonomy): Bacteria > Pseudomonadota > Gammaproteobacteria > Pseudomonadales > Azotimanducaceae > Azophilus. The sequence continues at coordinate 1,314,134 of OZ220484.1, forward strand.
CCATTGCGCGCGACACTCGGCCACGCAGGTATCCTGGCTTGGTGCCCAATAATTGCAGGAGATGTAGGGGCTGGCGTCCAAATGCGCGCGCTTTACCGGCGTCGGACCAGTGGCAATCCAGCCAGTGAGCCGTGCGCCATCCCACTGCCATATGGGATGCAGGACTCGCGAGCGGGGGCGGCCGTTGGCGTCCACCGTGGCGGCCGTGCACCAAACGATTTGGTGGGCCATTTTTTGGAAGGCGGGGGCAATGTCCGTTAGATGGGTCATCAGTTTGTCTCCGTTTTCAAAGGGAATTGATTTTATTAACTCGGATGCCGCGACCACAGGATTGATCAGGGGCTCCATAGGTCAATTGTCGGCTTCCGCAGTGCCTTGTTCCCGGTAGCGGTGGGGTGTCCACGGACCCCACTTCTCTTCGTAGAGCGCTTTGTTGCGGTCGAATAATGCTTGTCTGCGTTTACGGCCAAGCGCATCGAACGATGCGGATAGATGATGATGCACAAACACATCCTCCGCAATGGCGATTCGGTAGCCGGCCTGCCGGACACGCCGGCAATAGTCGTCGTCCTCAAAAAAGCCGAGGCCGAAACGCTCGTCGAGTCCGCCGATCATCTCGAACAGGGTGCGCGGCATGCCGACACAGAAAAAAGCAACGACGCCGACATCCAAGGCCTGTCGCGGATGGCTTGAGGTGTGGCGATACGCCGCCTTCTCCATTTCCTCCATATCGGCGTAGTCGATATCGATCTTCGCCTCGTTGCCGATGTTGTTGGTCACCGCGCCAATCAAGCCGAGTTTTGGATTCTTTCGAAGGTGGCGCACGAGGTCCGGCAACCAACCCCGGGTGACATAGGTGTCGTTGTTCAGCAGCACGAGATAGTCACCCGTCGCCACCTCCAGGCCCCGGTTGTTGCCCGCGGCGAAACCGAGATTTTCATCGTTCTGGACAAGCCGCGCCCGCACATTGCCCGCGGCGTAATCGGCAAGAAATTCCCGGCTGCCGTCGGTGGAGGCGTTGTCAACCAATATCAGTTCCCAATCCAGATAGCGGGTGTTGGCTTCCAAACTGCTCAGGCAGGCCTTGGTGAAATCCAGATTGTTATAGGTCAACACGAGCACCGACACCCTGGGCATGATGCCCCGCACGGCCGCTTCCAACTGCTCCGCCCGATTGCTCCAGTCGTGCGCCTCGGCCCAACGGCGACGCCGGGCGGCCAAACCGCCGTCGTTGCGCTCACCCATTGCCGCCTCAAGCAGAGTCAGGAATGCCTCGCGGTCATCGGCGACATGCGCCACCTCCCCCATCAGTCGCACTTCCGGCAGGGCCGTCGCCACGACCGGTTTGCCGGCGGCCAGGTATTCGTAAGCCTTCACCGGATTCGTGCACCGGGTCAGTTCCGTTAGCCGGAAGGGGATCATGGCCACATCGAAGCAATGCACCCAACCCGCGGCCTGGTCGTAGGGCACCTCGCCAATCAGCTTCAGGTTGTCCAACTTCTTGGCGTCGGAAATATCGCAATGTTTCGTGCTGCCGACAAGCACAAAGTCCCAATCGGGAAAGCGCCGAGCGGCGGCAATAACCAAATCGATGTCAAACCAGTCGGCTATCGCGCCTAGGTACCCGACAATCGGCCGCTTCGACCAATACGGCAACCGTTCGGGCTTTTGCTTGAAATAGCCGATCTCGCCGGCGTTGCGAATCAGCATGTTCTCGGCGGTTTCACCGACGATCTCGGCAAGCCCCGCGGAGCTGGTTACCACGAGGTCGGCCCGTTCCAGCAACCGGGTTTCCTCATTGATCATCCGCGAATGGTTGGTTGAGAAGCCGGCGTGATAGTCCATACAGTCGTAAACCAGAAGGCTACCGGGAACGGCCTCCGCCAACGACCGCCAAAACGGGAGGTCGACGATGGCGACCAGATTGTCGAGCTGCCCTCGATTGATTAAACGACGAACCGAAGTGGCCAACAGTTCCCGCTGGCCGTCGGTCATCAAATCTCTGTAAATGTTGGGGTGACCGCCGGGCAACGAGAGTTGGATCAACGCAACATTGCGTACCGGGGTCTCCAAAATGCTAAACCCGGGGGCTTCGGTGGCAGCGAACGTGGTCGATACATAGAAGATGCGGTGCCCCATTCCCGCAAGCTGCCGCGCAAGCTGTTGCGGGCGTTGAAATCGGAAGTGCCAGTCGATGACCGGAAAGACAAGGATGTCGAAGCAGTCGGGCGAGCGCTCCAGTTCGCTCAGCAAGTCAGAATCGTTCTCGCTCCCCAGGAGAACCCGCTCCGCATTGCCCGTGGGACCACCGATGGTGACCGTCAACGGCGGCGACCTGGGCACTAGCTTCCGTTTTAGTCGCCGTATGCGCTGCTCAACGGAGGCGGGCAACCGCTCAATCGATCGGACACCAAGACGATACGCACGGCGCAGCAATGGCTTGATAACAGAGTACCTTTCCCGGTTTAGGAGTTCGTTGGCCAGAACCAGGTCCGCGCGGGATTGCTCCAAACCCGCCTTGACGTCCAAAACCTGCGCCTGTAAGCGGGTCGATTGCTCCCTGAGTGTCTGCGCAAACTGCTCCTGCAATGCCGCAAGGCCAGCCTCCTGGCTCTCCCGCTGTGCTGCAAGGGCAGCCTCCTGGCTCTTCCGCTGCTGGGTGGCCATAGCTTCGACGCGTCGCCCGGTCTCGTCGGATTGCTCCCTGAGTGTCTGTGCAACCTGTTTCTGCAGGCTGGACGCAAGCTCGTCATGCTGACGTCGTTGCGCCTCGGCGACGCGGGTCTCCGAATCCTCCAAACGGCGAGAAACCTCGCCAAACTGCTCGTGAAAAGTCTCGGTAACCTGCCTCTGTACTTCCGCCGTCTGGAGCGTCTGCTGACGACGCTGTTCTTCGGCAAGCCGATTCTCAACCTCCCCAAGACTGCGGGCGGCAACCGTGGCCACATCCACGCGCGACGCCGCATTCAGGAAGATGGCTGCTTCCCCGATAACGGCGTGCCACTGCGCGCGCAAGCTCTCATCCGACAAATGCGCGGAATCAGTGGCCACATTGAGCAGCGTTTGGTACGCCCGCACCACCACCGGCCCCAAACCGGGATCGGCGAACAACGTATCGCCAGCGTCGAAATGCCGGAGACCCGGATCCAGAAAACTGCCCGAGAACTCCGCAATTGCCGATTCATTGTCCAATGAAAGCGCCAATGCGTCGGCAATGCGCTCAAGCTCCGCCCGGGGCGCCCGCAGCATCCTGTCGTAATCGACCAACACATGGCGATTTGCGGCAATGTCGTCAAACGGCAAGTTGTTGTGGCGCAGCCAGAGCAGATGCGATTTCAGGGGGGAGAAGCCATCGCGTCGCGCGAGCGACCGCGCCACCGGCAGGGGATGCCTAAGCAACCAGAGAAAATCGGGTTGCCCGTGGTCACCGTCGGCGAATACGCGCCGCCAAAAAGGCCACAGCCGGGCGGTCCGAGGATCCTTGAAAGCCCAAACACCACCGACTGCCTTCATTGCAATCAGGGTACGCGCCTCTTCCACCAAAGGGGCGAGGCTGGGCGCATCCATGATTGCATCGTCGGCCGCGCCAACGACATCCCACTCCAATGCCAGGGCCGCCATCAATTTTTCATTGAAGGCGAGAACATCGCGATCCTCCCAGTGCCCCTTCGCGTTGTCCGGAGATGGCTCCGCGACGAGATTGTCCCCCAGTGAAACGCCGAGGGCGCGCAAGCCCCGGGTCGCAAGACTCGTACCCGAGCGATGCATGCCCAAAACAACGATCACCCCGCCCTCGCGCGGGTTGTCGTCAGACATGGCGGTTTACTCGCAACACGGGATTGGGCCAGATTCGGAGTCGGGGGATGAATGCGAAATTCAATAGGGGATTTTGCAGGGTTTAATCCGCTCGGTCCACTGCGGCGCGAATTACCTGAGCGTGAAAAAATGCGGATCGTGCGAATCTGGACCCCCAAGAATTCTCGGTTCTGAATTGATGCAGCAAATCGCCGGAAAGGCGCGGCTCCGAAACGATGTGGCCAAACAATCTCCGATAATCAGTGCGAAGGTCCACCAAGTACAGGCCTGGTTGCGCGTCCAGCCGCGCCATGTCGCCGAAAGCCGAAGAGACCACAGGCAATCCGCAGGCCCGGTATTCATAGTACTTGAGAGGATCGACCGCCGCCGTGAGCGTGTTTACCTTGAACGGAATAAGACCAGCGGTAAAGCCGCGCAGTTTGCTTGGCACATCGCCGTGCCCGCATTCGCCGCGCAGACCCACATTCCGGGGCAGTGGAGGAACCGAAGAGCGCACCGGCCCAATCAGGTCGAAACGGACTTCGGGAAGTTGCAGCGCCATACGGCGGACGAGTTCCCAATCAAACCAGGCACCCAAAGTTCCCACATAGCCGAAAACCGGATCCGGCGCTACACCCTGTGGTTCCGCGTGGCGGCTTTCCTCCCTACCCGATCCACCGTCGCCGCAAACCGGGGCTGGCGGCGGCGCACCCTGTAATTCCGCCGTCCACTCGGCATCGAATCCGTTGCGCAGAAGTTCAACGTTATAGCCCCGGCGAGCGAATTTCCGCCGCAACCCTTCCGACGTTACCAGAATGGTGTGAACACTTTCGGCAATGCGCTCTTCAACCTTGCGGCTAAACCAGCGCGACAGGCCGCTGTAGAACTCGGGAAAGTCGTCCATGGCGTCGTAACAACTTGTCCGCGGCCCCATCGCGCCAAGCAAATGCAGGGCGAGATAGCTCGGACGGCCAATCGCGAGCAGCCAGTCGTCATCCCCGACGAATTCGCGAACGCGCTCAACCGCCCGTTTCCAGAAAATGTGTTGAGCCGCCCCGAAACTCATGAGGGGGTCGCAGCCCACCACCGAATAGACTGTCACCGATGCAGTGGCGCAATACGGGGATTGCCGGAAACGAACGGCCGCCTCGCCCCGAAGGCCCCGGCGCGGCGCGAGCAACCGCCTCAAGTCCCCGTACTGCGGCAGCCGCCCCGGATAGGGGTTGATCCACAGTGTGCGCCCCCCGCTCAATCTATTAAAATAGTCAACAAACCTGTGCGGCCGCTGCGCGAAGCTCGCGTACGGTACCGGCGAGAGATAAGCCAGCTTCACCGGAACGACCACCGGCGCTCAATGTGCCCAACGATGCGCTGCGCCGCCTTGCCGTCCCCGTAGGGTGATGCGCCCCGGGCCATATGGCTGTATGCCCGTCCATCCCTGAGCAACACCGACACCCTATCGACGATCTTGGCGCGGTCCGTTCCCACCAACTCCACCACGCCCTCCGCCACCGCTTCGGGACGCTCGGTTTCGTCCCGCAACACCAAAACCGGTTTCGCCAATGCCGGCGCCTCCTCCTGTACCCCGCCAGAATCGGAAAGGATTAGCCAGGCGCTTTTCATCGCGGTAACAAAGGCCGCGTAGTCCAGCGGTTCGCACAGCGTCACCCCTGGCAGCGCACCAAGACGATGGTTGACCACCCGCCGCACATTCGGGTTCGGGTGGACTGGAAATAGAAAGTGCACATCGTCGTTTTGGGTCGCCAAATCCGCAATCGCGGCACAAATGGCATCCATACCCGACCCAAAATTTTCCCGGCGGTGGGCGGTGACAAGAACGATTCGGGCATCGGCCGGCAAGTCGATGCCGAGCGGGTGGTTCTGGTCGGCCACCATATAGAGAGCATCGATCACCGTGTTGCCGGTAACCTCGATACGCTCGGCGGGCACGCCCTCACGCAGCAGGTTCCCGCGAGCGGTCTCGGTGGGAGCAAAGTTCAACGCCGCCAATCGCCCGGCAACCACGCGGTTCATCTCCTCCGGCCAAGGGCGGTCGAAGTCGTGGGTTCTAAGGCCAGCCTCCACATGGCCGAAGGGAATCCTCCGATAGAAGCAGGCGAGTGCCGCAACCATCACCGTGGTCGTATCGCCCTGGGCGAGGACCATGGCCGGGCGATGCTGCTCCAGGCAGGCATCCATGCCAGTAAGGAGCCGTGCCGTTAGGGACGCCAGATCCTGGTCTGGCCGCATGGCGTCCAAATCCGCCTCGGGCGAGATACCGAACAGGTCCAATACCTGATCGAGCAACTCCCGGTGTTGCGCGGTGGCCAGCACCCTGACATCGAAGCGTCCCCCGCGCCGTAGCGCCAAAATCACCGGCGCCATTTTTATGACCTCGGGCCGTGTGCCGACAACGCACAAAATCCGGGGCGGGGGGGTTTGACCTTCCGGTTTTTGTTTTGGGTAAAATTCCGCCATGGCCATCAACATCCTAACAGGGTCGCCGGGATCGGAAAAATCGCAGACACTGATCACGCAGGTGAGCTCGGCACGCCGGGACGGGCGAGCGGTGGTGAATTCCCTATTCGAACGATGAAGCCGTAGCACCATCCACAGGGTCGCCACCATACGGAAGCGCCATCCGCACAGACCATGCAGCAGAGAATCAAGGACATCATCCTCTTCAAAACCTACGCCGAACTCAGGGCCGAGTCACAGCGCTTCTATCTGGGCATGCTCTGGTGGCTGATTGAACCGGTCATCTACATGCTGATCTTCTATTTTGTCTTCAGCATCCTGTTTCAGCGCGGGACCGAGGATTTCGTGGTTTTCCTGCTGACCGGCCTCGTATTCTGGCAATGGTTTCAGCCGACGGTGATGCAATGCGCGGAAACGCTTACTCTCAATCAGCCGCTATTCAATCAGGTTTTTGTGCCCAAATTCATCTTTCCCGCTGTCGTGATGCTAAAGAACACGGCGAAGTTCGGGGTCATATTGCTGGTTTTGATTCTATTTCTGGTTGTCTACGGTATCGACCCATCGGCGGCTTGGCTGGCCGCGCCCCTCGTGCTGGCGGCGGGCGGAGCGCTAATCGCCGGCATCGCCGTGCTCATGGCGGCCATCACACCGTTGGTGCCGGATCTTCGGGTACTTCTTGAGAACGGCATGCGCGCCCTACTTTTCATGTCGGGCATTTTCTACGACGTGAATTCCTTCGAGACGCCGTACCGGATCGTTTTTCAACTGAACCCGGCCGCAGTGGTAATCGACAACCTGCGCGCCGTTCTACTTCGAAGCGAGCTCCCGGACGGGTGGCAGCTTATGGGTGTGTTGGCCTTCGCCTTTCTGACGGGCTTGGCGGGCATTCTCATTATGCGGGCCAACGAATCGCGTTACGCCAAAATCTCGCACTGACAGGAGAGCGTCGCAACTCGAATACCTACCGACAGGTTTCGCCGAGACCGACATGTGGCGGGACATCCCGGAACGAAAAAGAGCCGCAACTCCAATGTCTCTCGACCCACCCATAGTTTCCCTTCGTTCTGTCGGCGTTTGCTACCGAAGCCGCCGCCGACTTCTAGGCCGCGGCCAAGTGTACTGGGCTTTCGCCGATGTGTCCTTCAACGTGTATCGCGGCGAAACCATTGGCCTCATCGGCAAAAACGGTGCGGGCAAAACCACCCTCTTGAAAGCCATCGCAGGGATCATTGAGCCGGACAGGGGCGAGATTGAGCGCGGCGACATCAACTTGTCGATGCTATCGCTACAGGTCGGATTTGTGCCACAACTCTCGGGCCGTGAGAACGCCATACTAAGCGGCATGCTGCTGGGGTTGGATCGAGCCACCGCCGAGCGGCGGGTGGGCGACATCGAAGCGTTCGCCGATCTCGGCAGCCACTTCAACCAGCCGCTCGCCACCTACTCCGCCGGCATGCGCGCACGCCTTGGCTTCTCCTGCGCTCTCTACTCCGCCACCGAAGTGCTGTTGATCGATGAGGTTCTAGGCGTTGGCGACCAAGACTTCCATCGCAAATCCAACAACGCGATCAAGCAGCTTATTCAATCAAACCGGACGGTCTTGCTGGCATCGCATAATCTTGCCACCATCCGCGAACTCTGTGATCGGGTGGTATGGATCGACAAAGGAAAAGTCCGGGGCGCGGGGGAAACCGCAGAAGTGCTTAGGCAATACATTGGATGACGCCGACACACGGAACTTCGGCTCACGACTCCGCCTGCTGTGTTTGCATGAACCCCTCATGCAACTCCAGTTCCTCCTTGATGCGCTCCGTCAGTTCCCGTCCTTCCTCAAAATCGGCAACCACATAGGGAATCACCATAATCACCAATTCCGTGCGGTCTTCGTTGAAGGTATCGGAGCGGAACAGGCGACCAAGCATCGGCACGCGCCCCAAGCCGGGAATGCCCGCCTGACCCTCGCTTTGGCTGTTGGAGATCAGACCGCCCATCACCAGCGAGCCGCCATCGCGCAGCGTCAGGCTGGTGCTGATACGACGGTTGAGGATGGTGGGCGTGCCCTCGAGGCTGGTCGCCGCGGTTGGGCGGGCTTCGCTCAGTTCCTGGGAAATGCTCAGATCGACGAGGCCGTTGGCCTGCACAATGGGTTCGATTTCGAGAATCACCCCGGTCTTGCGGTAGGAGACCTGCTGCAGAATGTTGGTGGAGCCTTCGAGTTGTGTATCCGAGTCGGAACTCTGCACCACCACCGGAATCTCGTTGCCCGCCTCAAGCGAGGCGGTTTCGCCGCTCTTCACCAAGAGCCTCGGGCGCGAGCGGATCATGACGCGGCTGTCGTCGTAGAACGCATTGAGCATGGCCCGTGTTTGTCCGGCGCTGTCCAGGGTAAGCGACAGGGCTTTATCCTGCAGGCCCAGGGTACCGAGGGTGCCGCCTCGAATGCTTCGGCCATCGCCCAGGGTACCGCGCAATAAAAACTCGATACCGGATCTGTCCTCATCGGTAAGCGTGACCTCGGCGATCATCACCTCGATCAAAACGGAGGGAACCGGCTTATCGAGTTCTTCTATAACGGTGAGCAAGTCGCCCCACTCCTTGCCGGAACCCCGAAACAGCAGCATGTTGCGATTCTTGTCCACAACGATGCGGCCACTGCGCCCACCACTGCTGGGTGCACTGGCTTGCGAACCACCGGAGCCACCGTCCAAGAAGACACTGCCGACAATGTCCCCGCCACCGCCGCCCGTGGCGATACCAAGAATACCGTTCAGCGTTTCGGTCATCTCTTCGGCCTGGGTGTGCTGTACCTGGTAGGTGAACACCGCGTCCGTGATGGTTTCCTGCCGTTCCGCGTCGAGCGTGCGCGCCCAATCCTCAACATGGCTCAATACCTGCGGGTCGGCGGAGAAAACCACCAACTTGTTCACACTCCGCAGCGGTATCAGCATGGTGCTGGTGAGCGAGCCGGCACCACCCACCTTGAAACCCTGGGCTTTCATGAGGGTGGTGACATCGTTCGCTATCGTCGCCGCATCCAAGAACTGTGGCTCGATAATGACACCGTTGCGCCCGCGCAGCGCCGGCTGATCAAGCACCTCAATCATATTGACCGCCTGGGCGACAGTGGCGTGATCGCCCTTCAGCAACAATGTGTTCCGCTCGGAGTCTTCCGCGATATCCAAATCATTTCTGGAGAATATCTGATCGAGCCAGTAGACAATCTGTACCGTGCGTACAACCTTGAGCGTGACAAACTGGAATATGGTGCGGTGGGTGGGCGGCACTTCCGGTAGGGCGCGACCGCTGATGAGCAGGGGAATATCGTCGGCACCGATTTCTTCCGTGGCGGCGAAGGTGAGCAGACCCTCCCGCTCACCGATGGAAATGCCGTATTCCTGCAATACCCGGCGGGCGGTGGAAAACAGTTGGCTGGGTGCCACCGGTTCGGTGAGCCGCAGCGTGACGAGATCCGTTTTTTCACTGAGGGTCGGCGAGATGGAAAACGACATGCCGAGCAATTCGCCGAACACCTCGTTGACGAAGGCGATGAGGGGCACATCGTGAAAACTGACTCGAATGGGCTCGCCGCGGAGATCCTGGCCGAGACGGTCGGCTATCCCCTCGGCTATCGTTTCCTGGATAACGACCCCGGGTATCGGGGAAAGACGCATGCCCCGGGTTTCGTCCGCGGAATCCTCCTCTTCCACCATGTCCTCGGCCACGGGCACCGCCGGCTTCGGCGGCCGAATGGGCTCGGGAAACGGTTCCACACGCAGTGTGGAGCACGACCCGGCCAAGGCGAGAACGGCAAGCGCCATGCAACTACGGACAATCATCGTTTTCTACTCTGTGCGAACCCGTGGAAACAGCGACAACACCTCTTGTTCGCCGCCGCTTGTTGCCAGTATCAGGGAGTTTCCGGTGACGGCCACCAGGGTACGTCCATCCGGCAGTGTATCACCCCCGGCCAAACGCGAAATCCTACCATCGGGCAGCATCAACAACACGGCGTATTCCCCGGGTTCCACCATGAGGCCGATGAATCCAATCTCGGCAAGCTCCCGCGTCATCTCGATTTCCTCGACGGCGCGGGCCTCGGCGGCGGCGGCCGCGGCCGCCTCGTCGAGAATCTCCTGCAAAACGGCCCCCCAACGTCGGCTGGAAAGAAAGGCACTCAAATCCTCCGCTTGCGCCGCTTCCACCGACCCTCCGCGCAATACCGTATCTCGCACCCCCGCGGCATCCGCGTCCGGCAAGCCCACGGGAACAAAGGCCGCAGCCAGCAAAACCAGGATCAGCGCAGCGAGCGCAATGGACAAGGGCACAGGGTTGCGCCCGGCAAATTTGCGCAGAGCCGGCACGATGACCGACAACATCCGCTACTCCAACTCCGGCTCGGCCCGCAAGCCAACAAAATAGGCGGAGACGAGGGCAACGAGCCGTGCCCTGCCCTGGACCATATCCAGTCGGTCGACGACCAGCTTCCGCGGATGGGTGGCGAGCGCATGCAATACCTGGAGTTGGGTGCCGGAGTCGTGGCCGGCGCCAAACTGGGCCTGCACCCGCCAAAGACCGGATACTTCCGGCACCGGCTGGACGAGCCCCGGCTGAATGCGCACATCGCGCAGTTTCAATCCACTGGCGATGCCAGCCAGCGCAGCCTGCAACTGCGCCTGGGCAAGGCCCTGGGTATCCGCCTGCCAGAATGCGCCCTCAAGCGCTTCATTGGCGGCGCGCTCGGCTTCCAACAACTGCGACCAATCCTCCCGCCGCAGCAGCACCTCGGCACGCGCCAAACGCCCCGCCTCGGCCGAGTACAGGGCATGGGCATCCGCGACCCGATCAGACTGAATCAGCGCCAAATACAACACAACCACCACCGCGATGACCCAAACACCCAACCGCAATCGCACATTGACGGCGAATTCGGAACGGAAGTCCTGGAATAGGCGCGGCAAGGCGCTCACAGCCGCACCCGCAACGTAATTTCAACCCGGTCATCGCGATGCGATTGCCCCACCTGCACTTGGTCGAATAGCGGCACGGCCTCCAGGGCGCGCACATAGGCGATGGGATCGAGTTTTGGGTCTTCGACGGTGATACGCAGTTCGCCCTGCTGATAGAGCCACTGGTGGAAGCGGGCCGAATCACCCGGCACGGCCCGATCCGCCAACCCGATGAGTCGCGCCTGGGAGGGTTGGTTCAAAATGCCGGCCAGGGCCTCATCGCGGGTGCGCAACCGCACCAGTTCGTTGCGGGCGCTGAGCACGGGCCCCAGTTTTTCCTCCATCCTGGCCAATTCCACCGCCGCGGCCTCGCGGAGGAAATTCATCTTGCCGATGCGCACCTCTTGCCAGACCAGCACAAGGAGCAACAGGCCGAGCACCACCACCGCCAGTGCGCGCTCGTTGGCCAGCAACCACTCCCGTACCGGTACCGCGCCCGGCCAGGGTTGCGGCGCGACCGCATCGGCGTTCGTCTCACCCCGCAGGCTTGTTGCAACGCCGCAGCGCCGACAAAACCAGTCGAGACGAGACTCGTCGGGACGGTCCGGCAGCCAGAAGGCATCTTTCAGAACATCGCCTTGCCAATGTTGGAATTCGTATCCTTCCCGGCAGGCTTGCAGATGCACGCCGTCGGGTTTGCGGGGCATGAAAATGGTCTCCGGCCGAATGCGCACCCGGGCCGCCGACTGCGGGCCTGGGCTGTCGAACAATTCTTCCGGGCGAACGGTAACGACGCTATTGTCCCAATACCAAACCATCGCCCTGGAACCAGACCAGACAGCGTGGAAACCGGTCTTCTCGAATGGGCTCCACACCGGTACCTGCAAGGCGAGTGCCGCCGGACGGCGACCTTTGGGGACATTGGTGAAATCCGCGCAATGGTACATGCACAGGCCACGCCCAACGATCCAGTGCCGGTGCGGGGCACAGGCAGGCAGCCGAAAAACACCCGATCGCGTTTGTATCGCGTTGGGCTTATCGGAAAAGCGGCGTCGCAGCCTTCTGAGGAGGTTCGCTTCCACGCTCAAACACCCGTTCCGAATACCGATATTCCGTGCGCCACGGCAGTGACCCGCCGGGGGTTAGGCTGAAACCCGCCACCGACCGCCAAGCGCCATTCACCGGCCAAATGGCGATTCTCACATAGGGCGAGGGCAACATCACTAAAGATTCGTCGTCGACCCCGGGATACCGGCCTGTCAACATGGCGATTTGGCCGAGTCGGGAAAGCGGCCGTTCGGCGCGGGCTTCAAGCACCTTCCTTACGCCGTCCGGGTCAAGATCAAGCAGCGCACCCAATACTTGGGGGTGCATCGTGTTGAAGTTGTAGTCACCCGCTCCACGCACCGAAAGCAGCGGGCTCAGCCTTTGCCACTGCTCCCGGGACACGAGGCGCTCCACACCCAGCACATTCTTTAATTCCATTGGTCCCACAAAAAACCAGTTGGCCGGTGGTGGCAGGCCCCGCCGACTATAGTCAAAACGCTCGGCGCCATTCAACGAAAGCCGTTCATCCAAATCGACATAGTCGCGCAGGCGCGGCATGATGCGGGTCACCTCCGCGGGGGAAACACCCGCCCGTTCCAAAACGGCACTCAGCATGAGCGAGTCCGGGATATTGACGGGTACCAGGCCCGACTCGTCCTGGAGGGCAAATCGCATCCTACCGAGCCCGGCGTAGACCTCCCCCGCCATCGCCAGTTCCCCGTCGCCCGGCGGCAGATTGGGATCGTCGAAGGATTTCAGGAATTGTTGTTCTTCCTCCAACACAAGGCCACGGTGGCTCATGCGACCCGTGGAGAGTAGATAAAGCAGGGTGGCCTCCGTTCCGCATCGATGCAGTTCATCCTCGATCGATTGGCGGTAGAGGCGGGTTCGCTCCACCTCGGTGGTCGCCATGCCGTCCACATAGGACGCGAGCACCGCAAGGCCGGCAAGCACCCAAAGCGTGGCGGCCAACACGAAACCGTTCGCCTGCGGTATTTTGTTTTGGGGACCGGCCGCGTTCCCGCATCCACGCATACAGCGGTTGGAGTGCTGGATAGGCACTGAAACACGGACGAGATGCGGATTGCAAGGCGACACAGTCACCGCAAGTCGTCTTCCGTCACGACGGGTGCCGGAGAAGGATCCACACGGGCAACCCAAAGCGTGCCCCTATCGGGCGCCACCAGGCGAATCGCCCGTGGTAGCCAGTCGGTGGGGGCATCTTCGACCGGCCAGCGCATACGCCAACGGCCCTGGACATCGGCGTATTGAAAACTGAGCGCCGCATCGGTGGAGGTGAGCACCGGCCACTCAACACCTTCGGTATTCGACCTCCGCTCCTCCCGATAATAAACAGTTTGCAAACCCGCCTGCTCGTCGATGAACCAGCGAGCGTCCGCCGGCATGCCCGGTTCCGCCATCAGCGGTTGCAACGTGACGCCCGCAAACGAATCGGCCGTACCTCGAAAACGCCGCGCCTCCCGGCCATAGGGCACCAGGGCCCGAACGGTGGTAATGAACCAGTGTTGTTGCAAGCCCGCCGCGGAACCCTCGCGATGCAGCCGCTGTACTGCTTCATAGCGGGCGGCAAAGAAACCCGTCGCCTGGAACAGCAGGGTGGCGACGAGGCCTAGGAGCACAAAGACGACGAGCATTTCCACTAGCGTTATGCCTGTGGATTTCGACTCCTGGAGGCTGGGAAATCGACCCCTATCGAGCCTATTGGGAAAGGCTACAACACGGCGGTGGGGCACTAGAAAATACCCTCATCCGCCGGCAATCCGCGAACTCGCTCGTAACCCACCGACCGCATTCGCCAAACACCCAGGCGGCGCCGACCGTCGGCGACCACAAACTCGATCTCATAGAGGCCGAAATCAAACTCCGCCATCACGCCCAAATTGGTTTGCCCGTGGCGTATCGGTTGGATCAATTGAGCCGTCCAATCGACCTGATAGCCATCGACCTCAAACGCTCCTTCGGCTTGCTGCCATGGATTGACAGTGGACAGCACTTCAATGGCGTTGCGCGCCGCGGGCAGGTGCTCGGCGATTGCCTGCGACCGGCCCAATGCGATGAGGTTGGTGTTGAAAAGACCAAAAAGCGCCATGGCGCCAGCAGCGAAGATGGCGAGCGCCACCACGGTTTCCAAGAGTGAAAATCCGGCGGCCCGATGCCTCCACACGGATCGCAAATCCAAGAACACCGGCACTATGATTCGTCGCCCACACGGCAGTATGGCGCCTCCAGGACAACGTGCGCGGTCGAGCCACCCCGATGCGAAAGCGTCACCGTCGCACCCAAACAGACGCCGTTGGCCCGCACCAACAGGGGCCTGTCGAGAGCGATCTTCCAACCCTGCGGAATGCGCAAATCGTAGGTCTCGTAACCCACCACGCGGCCTTCACCACCGCCCTCGCCCAAACCGTCGCCGGTGCCATACACGGCATAGGCGCGGCCCCGCAACATCGCTTCACGCCCGATGCCGGACAACCGATCCAGCAGACGGCCCTGCTCGGCTGTTCTGGCAAAACCCTCGTACAACCGCCCCAGGTTGGGAAGGACAAGCACCAAAACCAACCCGACCAACGCCAATACAACGATCAGTTCGAGCAATGAAAATCCTCGGGTACGACAGGTTGGCGAGGCTCCGGCAAACCTACGCCAAAGCTGACGATTGGCTCTAGTCATGCCGAAACTCTACCACAGGCACAGGTTGCCTCGGGCACTGCGTCGGAGCGGCGGCCAGCCATCCGCCGGATATCACTATCGAGGTAAAGCGAACGAATGACCACGCTTTGTTGGCGCCGATGGCCGGTTGCGGTCTATCGGACCGCGGGTGCCCGACAAATCGATTTTATCCTCACAAGTTCCCGCCAATAGAAAATGCGCAGCAGCCATGCAACCACCGGATGGCGGCGCCCCCCCCAATCTCCCTGAAACACCGTCTTGGGCTCGATTCCACCCATTTCCGACACACCGAGGAACCGGAATATCCGCTTGAGAGCCACATCGTGCCGCAGCGCAAGATCTTCGCTGCGGACAAGCAGAACCTGCCGCATATCGAAGTGGCGATACAGGTTGCGCAGTTGTGATCCATACAATCCCCGCCGTCGGTAGGCGTGTCGTCGCCAGGCGGAGCCGTGCCGGCGGGGATTGGCGCAGCGCCATAGTCGCCACGGCTCGCCAAGCAACGCCAGCCACAGTGGGAGATTCTCGTATCCTCTGTTTTTCTCCATATAGTAGTGGGAGATTGCCCGCGCCACGGGGTCGCGCAGCAGTACGATGAGTTTGAGAACGGGATTGTAACGCTTCAGTTCGCCCGCTATTTCCGGTAGGAAAAGGTAGATGGGTGTCGCTTCGCCTCGGATGCGCGGAACATTCGACGTCCCCCCCTCTGTGGGATCGGGAATTTCGCTTGCCGCCACCGGTGTTGCCGGACGGGTGTGGGGTGTCGTGGTCGGCCTGGGAATGTGTGGGAAATGGGGGCGGTAGCATTCATCGATCTGTTGCGGGGTCCAGCTCGAGGAATAGTTCGGATCATCGAATAGATGCACTTCTTTGGGCGACGACATGCCGATCTCGGGATGTTGCGCCAGATACTCGAAAAGCGCGGTGGTTCCGCATTTCTGAGCACCGACAATCATGAAATCCAACAAAGGGCGGTAACCGGACGACATCGTCTCAACCTGCAAATTGGAGGAATTACGCAGACGCCCAAATCCTATCGACATCGCTGAGCAAGGCCTGAAAACGCTGCCTTTCCGCAGCCAGGGTGTACGTGCGCACGGTTTCCAATGACCGTTGTAGAAACTCCTTTTGTTGTGGTTGCGGCAGACACAACGCCCGTTCGGTCGCGGCAACCAACGATTCGGTGGTCGGCGCGGCAACCAGGCAATTCTCTTCGTCGCGACAGAATCCCCGGTTGCCAACGCAATCCAAAGTAACCAAGAGGCAACCCATGCCCATAGCTTCCAGAGCCGGCAGATAGAAGCCTTCTTCCACATGGGGAAGGCAAACCGCAACGCGACTTTCAGCCAAAGCGTCCAGAAAGTCGCCGCGCTTTTGTAAACGAGTTAACGCCAGGTGTTCGATGTTCGCCGCCGCCAGGTGCCCGCACAACGGTTGCGCCAAATCCGGCCTCTTGTAGGCAACAACGACCACCGGCATCTTTCTGTCCCGAAGGTGTTTTAACCTGAGCGGATCCGGTTCGATGTCGGTACCGTTGGGGATTACAAAGACCGGCCCCTGGACACGGCCCGTAGCGCAAATTGCATCCGCAACCTCCTGGCTGACGCAGATTCGAATCGCTTTTTGCGCGAGATATTCATACAACTCCGTGTCCGCATGGGCATGGCGAACATGCTGTATGAGATTGATGATGGGGTTGGGTAACCTGTCAAGGCCGAATGTACCCAGATAACGCCAATCTGTTCCCGCAACAAACAAAACATCGCCAGCGCGCGGCCCCCAGTTCGGCACATCCCGCACAACGCTCAACGGCCAAAGTTGTCGGCGCTCTTCCGATAAAAGTTCACCAGCGGAATGTCGCGAAAAAGTTATCCGAGGCGTGAAACCCCGCATGGTGGCAACATGGCCCACGTAATGGGAGTGCTTTAAGTGCCCTCCAGTGAATTGGGCGTATTCCCGATGAAACCAAACCTTTCTCATCAATCCGACGGAATGGATTTCACCACCTGCTCGCATTCGGCCACGGAATAATATTCCGACCAGGCGCCCCCCGCCCCAATCAAAGCCGCCAGTAGTGTATTCGGTGAAGTATGTCGGTAGAGCGGGCTTCCATTCCGATTTTCCAGCGCAATGCCTGGCTCCGCCCCCTTGCCGATCAATCGAAATAATGCCATTGCGCGGCTGCTCACCAACTCTTCGTAGCGAAGGATATGACCCGAATCCAAACATTTCCCGTAGGCGGCAAAGAACCAATTGAGCGCGATGACCTGCCTACGAAGCGTATCGGGCTCATCCGATAGCGCATTGCGCAGACCGGGGTCGAACCGCTCCCCGGCCGGAATGCGGCCCCGGTTCACGGGCAGATCGACCGTTTGCCAAGACGCCAGAACCGCCACGGGATTGCGTACCAAGGCCAGACAATGGAACGACCGGGCAAGTGTCGGCAGCAGCGCCGCAAACAACGCATTGTGTTTGATGAAAAGCGTGAAATCGGAAGAAAGCGGTTTCCGTACGGCAATTTCGCCCTGCCCGGCTCGACGCGGGCGCAAACCAGCCGATGGAAGTCGCGCAACCATATTGTCGTCCAGCCCGCCGTCAACCTGCGTCGATGGTGCCCGTCCCTCCGCCTTGATTTGTGCCCGCGCCCGCGCCGCGAAGTCCTCGATGCATTGGCCGGCCGCTTCCCGCGTATCGGCGCCATTGAAAGCATCCTGTCGCATGGGTTCGGAAAGGGCGACGGTATTCGGCAGGCCACCCGCCAGCCGACAGCACAGGGAACTGCCGGACCGGGGAATGCCGCTGAGCAACCAGGTGTTCGCAGGCAAGGCGTCTAATCCCACTGGCGATCTTCAGAACCCAACCAAGCCGCGCCGAACCCTGGCGGCCGATGTGCTTGCCCTTCCCGCAGGCAATCCGAACGGCGACCCAGCGGCGCGTGCGGATTGGCTTGCCGTCGCCACCCTGGAATTTGGTTGTTTCTGCCTGAGCGAGAAGAGGTGTGGCTGTCAAAACCTCAGTTCACCCCGCAATTGCACCATGTTGTGCGCCTCGCGACGCCACCGGTCGTATTCCTGGCCGCCGGTAAATTCCAAGTTCAGCATCGTTCCCGCGTCCGCATTGGCCAAATCGTACCGCAAGCCCATGCGCATACCGTGGCCGTCGTTGCCCGCCATGTCGAAGCTGGCGAACGGTGTGAGTAGACCGGAGAGGCGCTGAACAGGTACAGCGTAGCCGATTCTGGCGTCCATACCCCAAACATCCGTTTCCGACCTGAAATCCTCAATGCGGCCAGGATAACCGTAGTCCTGTTCAAGCGAGCGGTTGTTCACGCCCATACCCACACCCAAGTACGATGAAACAGCCAAGGTCATGCCGGAGCCATCGGAGCGCGGATGAAGGATGGCGGAAAGGCTCACCCCGCTCTCCTCGTAGTCATCGGCGGAATGCAGGCTCAGGAGACGCGCCTTCGCTTCAATGCCAAGCCGTCCCGTCGCGTTGACGCGAACGCCGCCCATCAATTCGACACCGCTGCCCGTATCGCCATCGCCGGAGTCGTGTCGGCCACCAACCTGCCCGAACACGGAGAATGTTCCACCGCCGCCCACGGAGATAAGGTGTTCGCCTTCCAAGGCAAGTTTCACCCGGCCTACGGAGACATTCATATCATCGACGATGCCAACGCCGCCATCGGTTTGCATTTTCAACAGGCCCGCATCGCCAACGAGCCCAACATTCCAATCATTACCGGAAGTCAGGGTGCGCCGGCCGCCAGCGGAGAGCATCCACATGGAGAGATCCGCCGTGCCTTCATGAGCGGTTGCGGATCGCTCAAGGTCGATGTCGCCCCAACCCACGCCGGCGATTACCCAGAACTCGGACAGATCGTCCATAGACCAGCGCACATAGGGGAGAACGCTGACCATTTCCGTATCAATGTCACCCGAGCCGCTGGCGTGGCCGCCACTAAACTCGTAGTCGGCATTGCCGGAACTGTGCGATATGGCCAAGCCGGCTAGCCAAGTGTCGCCAAAGCCGGCATCGGCGCCGACATACAGGCTGGTCAAATCTCCGTCGTAGCCGGCACCGTCGAAGGACTGATGGTCTACCCGACCCCAGAATGTCCACTCGGCGGGCGCGACCCAGCCACCGCCAGAGGAGCCCGCCGCGTTCATGGGGATGGCGAAGCTCATCCCGTTAAGCAGGTGCAACCCGCCCGAAGACATCGTCGGGCCGTAGCCAAACGACGAGGTATTGGCGAAGCCGATGCAGCACCCCCAATACCCCTCGCCGTGCTGCGCCCAAACGTCCGCCGCTCCAAAAGCATTGTGCGGCCGGACAGCCACCGGGCCACCAATGGTCGTTATATCCGCAAAGGAGCTTACGCTTGCGGGGGCGAGCGGACTTGGGGAAGCAAATGAGTTGGAACCCCCAGTTGCCGACGACACCATGCGCTCCGAGCGGAATCGCCCGCCAATGGCCGAGTTAACGCTCGCAAGCGTGCTTCTGGCAATGGCGGCGACGGTATGCTCAAGCGCATCCAATTCGACCGCATCGGTGGATACCGTCGCGCGGAAACTGGTGCTGGCCGCGCCCTCGGTATTCGATGCCGTAACGGTAATGGTCGCTTCGCCCTCCACCAGCGGCGCCACCGTCACATGGCTACCCATATTGGTAACGCTGACGGCGTCACCCGCGCCCGTCGCGGAATAGACGAGAGCAGTCCCGGTAAAGGCGGATGAGGCATCCACCACGACCGCCTCGCCGCCAGCGGTCAGAGAGATATCCGGCAGCGAACCGGCCATCGGCGGCACATCTTTGACAGTGACAACAAACGACTGCTCCGCGCTGCCCGCGCCGTTGGCGGCCGTCGCCGTGACCGTCGCCGTACCCGCCGCGTGCGCCCCGACGGCGACCGTCGAGCCATCCACCGACACGCTGACCAGGTCGTTCGCCGACGACAACGCCGAGTACATCAGCGCCGAGCCCGAGAACGCCTCCGAAACATCAACCAAAACCGGATCGTCGCCCACCGTCATGGTGATGTCGGACAACTCACCAACCGCCTCCGGCTGCGAGTCCACCACGCTGACAACAAACGACTGCTCCGCGCTGCCCGCGCCGTTGGCGGCCGTCGCCGTGACCGTCGCCGTACCCGCCGCGTGCGCCCCGACGGCGACCGTCGAGCCATCCACCGACACGCTGACCAGGTCGTTCGCCGACGACAACGCCGAGTACATCAGCGCCGAGCCCGAGAACGCCTCCGAAACATCAACCAAAACCGGATCGTCGCCCACCGTCATGGTGATGTCGGACAACTCACCAACCGCCTCCGGTATTGCATCAAAAACCCAAATACCGATGGTTTGTTCCGCGCTACCGCCGGTATTGGTCGCCGTAACTGTAATGGTTGCCATGCCGACGGCATGCGCGGTGATGGACGCGGTTGAATCGGTGACGGCAACCGAGGCCATATCGGCCGCCGAGGAAGTCGCCTCGTAGGTCAGCGCCTCACCCGTGAAGGCACCGGACAATTCCAGCGGCAGCACATCGCCGACCCGCATTTCATAATCGGGAAATTTGCCGACCGCGGCGGGGCCCACATGAACGACCGTCACAGTGAAGTCGTTTTCAACACTGCCATACTCGTTCGATGCCGTTACCGATATGGTCGCTTCTCCAACGCCAACCGGCGTTATGTACATTTCGTATCCGTTCACAATTTCGACAGTGGCAACGCTTTCATCGGATGAAACCGCAACGCACTTCTCGGGGGCGCCCCAATAAAGCCCCCGCATATCCACGAAATGTCTACCCGAATCGACAACAAGGGTGAGATCATCGAGTGACCGGATCGCCCGGGGTGGTTGGGCGGATGCATCGTGCGGCATCAGAGCCGCCGCCGCGACGACAACCAACAGCAAACCCCGCATGGCGGCGGCCAAACTTCGCCCAGGTGCCGTAACCACCCGACTTTCCGCGCCAAGCTTGCCTGTGGTGGTGGAAATCCTTGCATCAACGCCGCGGGCAAAGGTGTTTCCATTATTGGTCATGTTGCGTATCTCCACTAGATTTCTGGGTGATTATTTGGCGATGCCGTGGTAGGTGCGCAAAGCCCGCCGATGGGAACATATCGCCGGTTTCGCACACTCACTGCGACCGAACCCGCACTGTCATCGTGGTAGCCCGGCGGTTCTGTTGCCGCCCTTCCGCGGTCTTGTTGTCGGCAATCGGCCGCAGTTCTCCGTGACCGACAATCGATAGGCGATCCGGATCGATTCCACCCGCCACGAGATAATCGCGAACGCTCGCCGCACGGCGTTCGGATAGAGGCTGATTGTACGCCTGCCGGCCAGTCCAATCGGCGTGACCTTCGATAACGGCATCGGTGGTCGGGTATTGCCGCAACAAGTCGAGACCCCGCCGAATGGTCGATTCCTGGTCGGCGCGAATAGCGGATTTATCAACATCGAACAGAATGGTAAAGGTGATGGGCTCTTCCGGGTGCGTGTAGCAGCCCTTCTCGTCCACCTTGGCACCGGGTTGGGTATCCGGACACTTGTCCATGTAGTCCGGCACACCATCGCCATCGCTGTCCAGGGGGCAGCCTCGCTCATCCACGGCAACCCCGGGCGGGGTGTCCGGACAGGCATCGCGATCATCAAGCACACCGTCGCCGTCGGAATCCGGCGGGAGCTCACAGCCTCTCTCATCCACTGGAACGCCAGGCGGGGTGTCTGGACACTGGTCGTTGATATCGGGCACGCCGTCACCATCGCTGTCCCGCAACGGATAGGGCGACACTTCGCCCAGGAACAGGGTAATGCCAATTTGCCCGAAGGGGTCGAGCGCACCCGATCCATCGGTCTTGACCGCCCGGAAGTCGCCGCGCCAGGAGAGGCGTTCGCCAAGGTCGCCGAAGGCGCCAAAGCCACCGAAGAATTGGGCGCGGGTACTGCTATCCGCATCGTCCGGGTCAAATTTACCGCGGCCACCGCCAATCAAAACGAATGGCTGAAATGCCTTGCGGGCTTTGGGCAGCGACCAAATCCCGCTCGCCCAAACGCTGTTGCCGTCGCCATCGCCACCGTCCCAGGCAAGATAGGACAACTCGGCCGCGAGGCTGTCGGTTATGCCGAAACCGACGCCAATGCCGCCACCAGCCATGTTGCCGATGTCGTCGTCTTTCGGCGAGTCCATCATGGCTCCCAACGGCGATAGGAAGAATTGACCGGCTTCGG
Source organism: Pseudomonadales bacterium (assembly GCA_965116165.1). Classification (GTDB taxonomy): domain Bacteria; phylum Pseudomonadota; class Gammaproteobacteria; order Pseudomonadales; family Azotimanducaceae; genus Azophilus. The sequence continues at coordinate 1,336,329 of OZ220484.1, forward strand.
GATTTTCCCGGGCTTCGGCAAGACTGGAAAGGATTACCAAAAGAATAACGGCAATAGTTGACGAATAACGAAACATACCGGGGGTCATCTCCATTATTTTTCACCAGCGGTGGGGCTTCCTGGTGCCGGGGTGGCAACAGGGCCTGTTCTGAAAGGATTTCGATTGCCCGACATGTTAGACCGGAAAAGGCCGCAAATTCAATAGTGGTACTGGCTCAGGAGATTTCGGAATTTAGGGTTGTCGGATCGGGCAGCACCGGACCATCCACTGCGGCCCCATGTTTTCGGGGGCTCGGGCGGCGGGCGGGACGGTATATATGGGCCGAAACTCCGCTACGGCAAATAACCAACATCCGCATCAACATCCTCCCCGCCGCTTTCTGAATCCGCGCCCAGCGAATAGAGCGCAAAACCCTGCAGCGTGTTTGTCGGGTGTTCATATTTGTACGGTTGGCGCCAGGGGTCGAGCGGCAACTCGTCTTCGAGATAGGGGCCGTTCCAATAGGCAGCGACCTCGGCGGGGGGATTCATCAGTGCTTCCAAGCCCTGGTCGGTGCTCGGATAGGTGCCGATGTCGAGGCGGTAGGTTTGCAGGGCACCGCGCAGCATCTTGATTTGCGTCTCGGCGGTCTGCACCTTGGAGGTATCCACTCGTCCAAACAACCTGGGACCGACCAGACCTGTCAGGAGACCGAGAATCACCAATACCACCATCAATTCAATGATGGAGAATCCGGCCACATGCGCCGGCCGGGAAACGGCCTTATTCACAACACCCCCACATCAACGCTGGTCATGGCCAGAATGACACCGATCATAATCGACCCCAAAAAGCCGCCGATAAGCAGAATCGCCAGCGGCTCGACGAGGCCGAGAAAGCGTTTCATGCGCCGGGCGCTGTTCTGCTCGTAGAGCGTGGCCAGCGAACGCAGCATCTGCGCAAGCTGGCCGGACTGCTCGCCAACCCGCACCAGATTGCAGCCGGTGGGGGTCAGCGCATCCTGTTTCTCCAGCGCATCGGCCAGCGACACCCCACCCCGCACATCGGCCGCAGCCCGCGCCAGACCGGCACGGCGGCGTGAAATCCGCACGCCGCGGGCGGCGAGGCCAAGGGCATCCATCAATTCCACGCGGCTGGCCAGCATGGCGCTCATCACGGAGGCCCACTTGGCGGTGTCGGCTTCCACAAGCCAATCGCGCAACACTGGTAGCCTCGCCAAACCGTCCATGCCGCCCTGGCGAACCGCCGGACGGCGAAACAGAGCCAACAACAGGGCGAGAAGCGCAGCGGCAACAACGGCCACCAACAACGCTTTCTCGTTGAACCAGGCACCGGTGCGCAGCACCACTTCCGCCAACAGCGGTAAATCGCTGCCCCCGCTCAGTAGATTCGAGAATTGAGGCACGACAAATACGAAGACGAAGAATATGGCGGCCATGCCCGCTGTGACCAGTATCGCCGGATAGGTGAGCGCACTCTTGAAGTCCGCGGCGACCTTTTGGTCGTACTCCATCTGGCCCACCGCCCGACGCAGCGCTCCGGCAAGCTGGCCACTCAGTTCCCCGGCTTCCACGAGATGATAGACATAGTCCGGCAGCGGCAATTCGCTGGCTCGGAGCGCGCCGAGAAAGTTCTTGCCCTGGGCGATGCCCTTGCCGATGGCGGCAAAGCCCGCAGCGAGCGCCGGATGATGGCGGCCGCGGCTCTGGGCAAGAACGGCATCGCCGAGCGAAACACCGGATTCCAACAATGTGGCCAGTTCATGGAAAGCCACTGTGAGTTCCTGGGCGCGCAGGCGACGGCGGAGCGCAAGGCGCAACTCCTCGCGATGTTCGCTCACACCCACCACGGTGTGCCCATCGCTCGTAAGGCGGCGCACCAATTCGGCGGCGGATTCGGCCCGGGCCTGCCCCCTGAGCCGCCTGCCCCGACGATCAAATACCTCGTAGTTGAATTCTTGCACTGCCCAAATCAGATTTCCGCAAGCGTTAGGCGCGCCACCTCGTCCAGCGTGGTGCGGCCGTGCGATGCCTTCACCAAACCGTCCTGATACAAATTGCGGTGCCCCCGCTTCGCGGCAAAACGCTTCAAATCGTTGAGCGGAGCGCCGGCAACAATCATGTCCTGCAATTCACCGCCCATCGGAACCAATTCATAGATGCCGGTGCGGCCCCGGTAACCAGTGTGCTGGCAGGCATCGCAGCCGCTGGGCCGAACCCAATTGTCGCCAAGCAGGCCGGCGGGCAGCGCGGCAAGCTGCTCGGCGAGATAGGCGGGGGGGCGCACCGGCTCGGCGCAATGGGAACAAGGCTTGCGCACGAGGCGCTGGGCCTGTACGCCGCGGATGGGCGAGGCCACCAGGAAGGGTTCGACACCCATGTCCACGAGGCGGGTGAAGCTGGAGATGGCATCGTTGGTGTGCACGGTGGAAAGCACCACATGGCCGGTGAGCGCCGAGCGGATGGCGATTTCGGCGGTTTCGAGATCCCGCATTTCGCCGATCATTATGACATCCGGATCCTGGCGCAGGATGGCGCGCAGGGCCCGCGCAAAGGTGTAGCCAATTTCCGCCTGCACCTGAATCTGCGTGATATTCGGCATTTGGTATTCCACCGGGTCTTCCACGGTAATGATTTTCTTCACGCCGTCGTCCATCTCGCCGAGTGCCGCATACAGGGTGGTGGACTTGCCGGAGCCGGTGGGGCCGGTAACCAGCACAATGCCGTTGCTCGCGCCGAGCCAGCCACGGAACATCTCCTGATGGTCGGGGTCCATGCCGAGGCCCACCAAGTCGAGGTCGTCGCGCTCCTTGGGCAACATGCGCATGACGATGGATTCCCCGAAGGCGCAGGGCACGGTGGAGACGCGAATATCCATCTCCTTGCCCGAGATGCGGGTGGTGATGCGGCCGTCCTGGGGTAGGCGGCGCTCGGCGATATCAATGCCGGAAATGAGCTTGATGCGGGATGCGACGGCGGGAAAGCGTTCCACGGGTTGGGTGAGGCGGCTATGCAGAATGCCGTCCACACGCATGCGCACCGCGAAGTTCTCCTCTGCCGGCTCGACATGGATATCGGAGGCATCGAGATCAACGGCCTGGGAAAGCAGATTGTTCACCAACTCGATAACCGGCGCTTCCTCGGCCATTTCCCGCAGTTGCCGGGCATCCCCGCCGGCGAACAGGTTTTGGATGGCCCGTTCCTTGCGCACGAAATCGACGAGGCGGTCGATTTGGTGGTTGGCGGCCAGATAAAAGGCTACCGGCTCGCCTGGGAAAAAGTAGTTCAGGGCACCAAGCAGTTCCTGATCCCAAGGGTCGCGGGCCAGACAATGCAGTTGGTCCTCGGCCCGCCACAGCAATACGGCGCGGTCAAGCAACCAGTCGAGCTTGATGGGCGATGAAACCATGAACTGGTAGACCTCCAGGCTATCCGGCAGTTCTTCGGTATTGCGCAGATAGACGGCATCAAGGCGCTCTTCCAGCGTTCTGAGCAGCAGATCTTCCGAAATGGCGCCGACGCGCACCAACAGAGCGCCGAGCCGGCCACCCACCTGCTGCTGAATTTCGACGGCCCGCTGCACATCGGCCGGGTCAACCTGACCACGGGCGACGAGCAATTCGCCGAGGCGCAGCTTCCGCGTATCGGCTTCCCGGACCTGCGCATGGTGTCCGGTATCCTTGTCGGACTGTTCGTGGTCGGTGGCGAGGTTCATGCGGCAATTCTAACAGCGAGAGGGGCGCTGTCCCCAAATTGAATCGAGATTGGATACTTGACGCAATGGACCACCATTGTGGTTGTTATGTTGGGCACGGTCAATCGGAAAGCGCTCGTTGTCGTGCATCGGCTCGTCAAATATAGCGCCCCGCGTCAATAGCCCGCGTACGCACCGCCCTCGCCCAACCGAAACTCAAGCGTGCTCACCCGGTCGGAGAGCGCCACGCTGCGCCCCGCAACCACCGGTGGGCGAAATCGCCATTGCGCAACAGCCCGCAAGGCCGCCGCCTCGAATACGCCCGTGGGCACCGCCTCCAGGACGCGCGGGTTGGCCACCTCCCCCTCCGCGGTAACGTCGTAGCGGACCCTTACGAATCCCTCAACCCGCGCCGCCTTCGCCTCCGGCGGATAAACGGGGTCGGGGCCCGAAACAAATTGCAACGGCCGCGGCGCCGACGCGCAACCCGCCAACGCCAACGCCAACGCCAACGCCAACGCCAGAGGCAGGATGCACGAGCGGGCGGCCCACTTTTCAAGTAACGAACACATGGTTACTCAACCCCTGCACCCAAGTAGGTCGATATGCTCCACCGTAAAATCAATGCGCTGTCCGGTTTGCCGGGATGATGGCGGCACTTCCCGTCAAAGACACGCCATAGGCCATGGGGGCTATCCGTAGTCCGCGCCAGCGCCTTTGCGTCTATAATAATCATCATCAGCTTTAAGTTGTCGGCCAAATTGACTTGAGCGAGCCCCTACCAACGGCAACCACGGCGGAGGCCGTCGGACTACTACTCCGCTCGCCGTGTTGGACGGTGTCCGAGGTGCTCGACCTGCTCGATATAGGCGATGCCGAGTTCCGCGAAATGGTTCTGCGCAACCACGGGCTGGCGGATATTTTGGAGCGCCGCCGACAACACTGCGTTGACATCCACGAGCGCCAATGCCGGGCCTGCGGAGAAGTCTTTCTGACGGCGACATTTCGCAACTACTGTGGCGCTCCCGCATGCCGGGCCATTGCCGCAATAGAGAAAGGAGCCTGAGCGCGCCTTCTGGAAACCAATGTTCGGGAATCGGTAGTGCCGCGGTTTGACACTTGCGCGAACCAAACAGGGTGCGGATCCCAAGATCCCGGCTCGGCGGACTCCGCATCGGCAAGCCGGACAGTTTATTTCTTCTAAAACCGGACATATCTATTTGTTGACAACACCGCGACAATTCCCGCCAACGATGCGCGATTACTCGCTTGGGTCCGAATACCAAGCGAAATGGACCATTCAGGCATTAGTCGGGCACCACTTTTTGGGCATTGCCATGCTTAGGGAAGGTCTGAACAAATCGATAGAGCAGCATTGATATACTCGTAAACTATTGATTTTATTAACTCGGATGCCGCGACTACAGAATTAATCAGAGGTTCCTTAGCGGGAATTGCTGACAACACCGCTCTTGCCTTGACGAGTCAACCCATCTTTAATTGCCGTTCCCCCAGCAATTTGCTGTTTCATCCCAAGGAGATCTCATGCGTTCCAAAATTCTGGCCCTATGCGCCCTATTGGCGGCCCCGGCGTTTGCCGACGAGGGCGCGATGGACTACCGCCACCACACCATGGAGGCCATCGGCGGCCACACATCGGCCTTTTTCGATATTTTGCAGGGCAAGGCGGCGCACCAAGACCACTTGGCACTGCATGCGAATGCCCTTGCCGAACTGGCGGCGATAACCGATACCCTGTTTCCGGAGGGCTCCGCCGGTGGCCACGCCTTGCCGGCCATCTGGGAAAATCCGGACGATTTCGCGATGCGCGTCGCAAATTTCCAAGAAGCCGCCGAGGGGTTGCGCGACACCATTGCCGCGGGCGGGTCGATTGGCCCCGCAGCCCAGGCGCTCGGGCAATCCTGCAAAGGTTGCCACGACAGCTATCGCGACGAGTAGCGGGCATTTGTCGTCCGCCGGTGTTTGGGGAGGATCCGATTAGCCCGATGCGCACCCGAGTGGAGCGAGTGGATGGATCCCGGGGTCGGATTCGGCGCCATGGCAAGTGCACAGGCGGGCGGTCCTCCCGTAGCGCACTGTGGCAACGCTCAGAAACAGTCGAGAGCTGCCCACACCACGCCTCCGACGACTAGCGCGGTAGCCAGCGCACGACGCCAATAGTCGGGGGTTTCGGAACAAGCCGCCGATTTGACCCCGGTGAACATTGTCAGGGGCGTGCTGTCCCTGCGCAGTGCATAGACGATGTGCGCGGTCAGGTGGGCCGCGACACAGGCGATGATCGCCCAAAAAGCGCGGTTGTGGATCCAGGTAAGGTTGTTGGACGTCTCGTCGGACACATGGCGCGCCAATGGCCCTTCCGTGAATATGGCGTCGTTGGCAAACAGCCCGGTGCCAGCCTGCACCCCGGCCAACACCACTAGCGCAATCGCCATCGCCCGCCCCGGAGCGGTATGCGGGTCGTCTACCCGGCCGCCCCGGAAATGCTCCAGAATCGCGCGCGGCCCCACCCGATACGCGGCCCAGCGCACGTAGCGCCCTCCCCAAATGCCCCACAACAACCGGAACAACAGCAAGCCCACCATCGTATAGCCGAATCGCATGTGCCAGGCGAGCAACGACAAGTCGCCGGACAACCCGGTGTACAGCAGGCAGCCGATGCACACCGCGAACAGCCAATGCCAGATTCTCAGCGGCCAATCCCACACTTTGACTTGTCTGGATTCAATCATGCTCTTCTGCTGTGCATCATGTTCCATGAGCATCCGTTTCAGATAGCAGCGTCCGCGCCTCCCGGAGATCGGCGGGTTCATTGATATTGAAGAATGAGCTTGTCCGATCAACCGGGAAATCGACCACGGCCAACCGATACCTCGCCATCCAAAGATCCACCTTGCGCAAACCTTCCTCGACCAACGCCCGGCGCAGTTCTTGCCTTAGAGCGACCGGCCAAACGGCGAAAAGCGGCTGAAGACGGACAGTTCCATCCGCACGGGCCGACCGATTCGGTGTCTGATTCATCCGAACGGTGTCTTTCCGGACGACCCTATCCGTGCGGACCGACCCTTGATCCAAACCGATACTGTCATCGCCGGGGCGGCTGGCCGCACGAGCGCAGGAGAGTTCCGCGCCGCACGCAACCGCCGAGACCAATTTTGCAACCAAATTATCGGGAATAAATGGCGTATCGGTCGCAAAGCTGGCCATATAGTCGGCCTCCGGCATCTGTTCCGCCGTCCACTCCAAGCCACTCAATACCCCGGCCAAGGGTCCGAAGCCAATCCCCAGGCTATCGGCGACCACCGGCAAACCAAAAGATGCGAAACGAGCCGGATCGCCGTTGGCATTCAAAACCAGTCGTTCCACCTGCGGTGTCGCCCGCTCAATCACCCTGTTGAGCAGCGTCCTGCCCCCAAGCATCGTCAAGCACTTGTCTCCACCTCCGACAAGCCCCATCCGTCTCGACCGACCTCCGGCCAATAGCAGCCCCGGTATTGTCAATGATGTGTCAACGCCGATTCGATGGCATCATGGACGCGTCAACCGCCATTGTTTTGAATGCAGGCATCTGCTCGCCCATTCGACTTCCATACGCCCCTCCATTAATCTCGATTATAGGGCGATATTCCCGATCAGCGCACCCCGGGCAATTCCCGCCGGCAGCCTGTCGGACTTCATGGCACTTAATTTCGTAATCCATTGATTCTAATTGATATTTTATTTTCGGCCCATCGCGAGGGAATTTCTGAAATATAAATTAAATCAATAGCTTACGAATAGATCAATGCCGCTCCATCGAATTGTTCAGACCTTCCCCAAGCATGGCGATGCCGGAAAATTGGTGCCCAACCAACGCCTTAGTGGTCAATTTCGCCGGATACGCGGACGCAAACGAATGATCGCGCATCGTTGGCTGAAATTGCTGGGGGACAATGCGCCAATTTGACCCTTCCGCATTCTGGAACCCGCGCCAACGGCGGAGTTTAGCCGGCCAGAATTTCAAATCGCGACACTACTTGGCGGCGGGCGCGGTTGCATCCTTGACGAGGAAGCAGCAAAGTCGGCATCCGTCGATCATTCGGAAGGGGAACCTGACATGGATTTGAGGGAAGCGGCCTTGTTTTGCACCGCGATAATCACCGGATTCTCCGCGGCTGGCGCGCTCGCAGCAGGCCAGTACTCCGCGCCGGTCGGCAAGGACTATCCAATCAACCTCTATTGGGGCGACACGCACCTGCACTCCCGCAATTCGGCGGACGCCTACTCGCTCGGGAATATGAACCTAACCCAGGCGGATGCCTACCGTTTCGCCCGCGGCGAGGAACTCACCGCCCACAACGGCATGCGGGTGCGCCTGCGGCGACCACTGGATTTCCTTGTCGTCTCCGACCACAGCGAATACCTCGGCGGCTACTACCGGTTCGGCGTGGGCGACCCCTTGGTGACGAACTCCGAGGCGGGGAAGCAGTGGGCGCAACTCATCGCCGAGGGCAATCCGGACCAAATGATCGCCACCTTTACCGGCAGCATGAACGACCCGGAAAACTACCCGCCCTTCCCGTATGAGACCCGCAGGCTGATTTGGCGAGAGGTGGCGGAAACCGCGGACGACTACAACGACCCCGGCCAATTCACGACGCTCGCCGGCTACGAGTGGACATCGGCCATCGACGGCAACAATCTGCACCGGGTCGTGGTCTTTCGGGACGGTGCCGAGACCGTGGGGAAGCTGCCCCCGTTCTCCGGGCAAGACAGCCTCGACCCCGAGGATCTATGGCGGGCTCTGGCCCGCTATGAGACCGAAACCGGCGGCGAAGTCATCGCCATTCCACACAACGGCAATCTTTCCAACGGCATGATGTTCCCCGCCCGCTCGGTTGACGGGCGACCCATCGACCTCGCCTACGCCAAGTTGCGCTCGCGCTGGGAACCCATTGTTGAAGTCACCCAGGTCAAGGGCGACAGCGAGGCCCATCCGACCCTGTCCCCCAACGACGAGTTCGCCGATTTCGAGAACTGGGACTGGGACAACATTGGCCGCAGCGTCGCCAAGGAGGATTGGATGCTGCCCCACGAGTACGCCCGCGGCGCCCTGAAGCTCGGCCTGGGCTACGAGGCGGAGCTGGGCGTCAATCCGTTCAAGTTCGGGATGATCGGCAGCACCGACAACCACACCTCCCTGGCCACCGCCGCCGAAAACAACTTCTTCGGCAAATTCGCGGAATCGGAACCCGACCCGGCGCGGCTTGAGAACGCCATGGCCAACAACCGCCTCTGGGAGAATTGGAATATTGTCGCCTCCGGCTACGCCGCGGTCTGGGCGCGGGAGAACACCCGCGAAGAACTGTTCGCGGCCCTGAAACGCCGCGAGGTGTACGCCACCACCGGTACCCGCATCGTGGTGCGCTTCTTTGGCGGCTGGAACTTCGAACCGGACGACATACACAAACCGGCCTATCTCGACATCGCCTACGGCCGGGGCGTGCCCATGGGTGGGGATCTAACCGCCGCACCGGAGGGGCGCGCGCCAACTTTCATCGCCGTCGCCGCCAAGGATCCCGACTGGGCGAACCTCGACCGCATCCAAATCGTCAAGGGCTGGCTCGACGATGCCGGCAATCCGAACGAGAAGGTCTACGACGTGGCGCTCTCCGACGGGCGCAAAGCCAACCCGGAAACGGGCAAGGCACCGCCGGTCGGCTCGACGGTGAATGTTGCCGAGGCGAGCTACACCAATACCATCGGTGCGCCCATGCTCGCCACCGTATGGACGGATCCGGATTTCGACCCGGCCGAGCGCGCCTTCTACTATGTCCGGGTGATCGAGATTCCCACCCCGCGCTGGACGGCCTACGACGCCAAACATTTCAAAATCGCGTTGCCCGACCAGATCCCGACGACCGTGCAGGACCGGGCCTATACTTCGCCAATCTGGTACACGCCCTAACCCGACCCATTCATGAATAGGGACTGACTATACATGGCTATGCGGCGAGCACTGTTGCCGCTGCAACCACCAGCTGAAGGATTTGGAGCGGATTCTCGACCTATACATGGCTATGCGGCGAGCACTGTTGCCGCTGCCGTATGCCTCTCCGCGGCCCGCCCCGGTATTCCGGCGACATGAAGCTCCGTCCCCACTGGCTAGGGAGGGTACCAAGACGGCAATGCGTCGCGGGGGCGGCGATGCCCGGAAAGTCAAAGTCCGCATCATCCGCCCAGCCCACCACCTTCCGCATGGTCATCTATATCATTCCCCATGAATAGGTCGGGCCAACGCCCGGGCATCGAATGACCGCGCGGCATTGACAGCGGGAGCACCGCGGCCTCGGCGCGTGCGGGCGGCCGGAGCCCCGAACAAATGCGTCAAATCCGGGGAAGGTCTGAACAATTCGATAGGTTGGAGCAGCATTGAGTTACTCGTAATCTATTGATTTTAGGAAGGTCTGAACAAATCAATAGAGCGGCATTGATCTGCTCGTAAATAATTTATTTGGGAATTATATCGACTAGTTAACAAAACCCAACATGTGGTGGTTTCCTGCCACTAAAGCCTCAATATATAGTGGCATGTCAACTTATGTATATAAGTCCCATTTATTTTTATTAACTTTATAGGCCGAGACCACAGAATTAATCAGGGGTTCCCTAACTCGGATATCCCGACTACAGGTTTAATTAAGAGGTTCCCCGCGTAATGAAGGAACTGATCAAGGATCCCCTGCTCCTATTCGTCGCCATAGGTGCCACCCTGTTCGCCCTGGGTACGTTCGTCGGCGAGACGGAGGATCCGCGACAGATCCGCGTCGATATCGAAGCGCTTACCGAATTCGTCCAGCACCGCTCTCAATTGCAAGATCCGGAAATTGCGCGGGCACGGCTCAATGGCATGTCCGCCGAGGGGTTGCGGTTCGTCATCGACACCTATGTGCGCGAGGAGGGGCTTTACCGCGAAGCCCTGCGCCTCGGCTTTGGCGAGGACGATTACGTCATCCGCCGCCGCCTGGTCCAAAAGGTCGAGTTCATGGCGGACGGCGCCGCCAGCGCACTGCCCCCGCTGGACGAAGCGGCGCTGCGCGACTATTTCGACAGCCATCGGGAAACCTACCGACAACCGCCAACCCTAACCCTCACGCACGTATTTTTCGACGCATCCAAACGGGGCGAGAGCGTGGCGCGGGCGGCGGACCAGGCTCTTAACCAACTCAGGGGTGAGAACACTGGCTTCAACGATGTGGCAGGCTGGGGCGACATCTTCCTTTACCATCGCAACTACGCGGAAAGCACCCGCCTGGATTTGGCCGGACACTTCGGGGCAGCCATGGCGGATGCGCTGTTCGAACTGCAACCCGGTCGTTGGGAAGGCCCGCTACAATCCCCCTATGGCCTGCATCTCGTGCTCATAGCCGCCCGCGACAAAAGCGGTCCGCCGACATTCGCGGAGGTTCGCTCCCGAGTTCGCACAGACGCGGAACAAGCCCGGCGCAACGAGTTCACCGGCAAGCGAATCGCCGAAATTATCGGTGCCTACCGAGTAACAACCGATTCGTTGCCGAACGGCAACGCCTTTGGCGGCGTGGCGAGAAAGAAGCAGATCGACCCCAACAGGCAAAGCACCGCCAGCAACGTGAACCCGGATGCGTAACCACCGGAAAGATCCGCCATGTAACCAGCGATAACCGGGCCCGAGGCCATACCCAACATCACTATCAACGACGAAAATCCCATGATGGTGCCGAACGAGGAAGGACCGAAATAATCCGCCCTAAGCGCCATCATCTGTGGCCCGCGTATGCCCCAAGAGAGCCCGTGCAGCATCGAAAAGGCAAGCACCGCTTGCGCGCTGTCGGCAAAGGCGATCAGAAGGAGCGCCGCACTGTGGCCGACCATGCACAGCGTACAAATGAGTCGCTTGTTGAAGCGGTCGCCAAGATAGCCGCCCGCAAGCTGCCCCACCAACAGGAAGCCCGTCATCAGCGCGAAGGCCGCGCCCGAGAGCGACAGCGAGTAGCCCAAGCCCTCGCTAAGATGCGGCACCATGTGGACCATGATCGACGAAACCGCCAACAACGCCGACGCATGGCCTATGGAGATGAGCCAGAACTGCCCGGTGCGCATGGCTTCCCGAGCAGTGTAATCCCGGCCGATGTTCTCCGGCTCGGGCTCGCGAGCGGCAACCGGATCCAGGGGGATGCCGTCCGGTCGCTCGCCCCGCTCCTCCGGCCGATGGCGAAAAACCTGCGCAATCGGCAAGCCCACTAGCAACACCACAACACCGGAATAGAAAGCCGTCACCCGCCACCCATACGCCTCTAGACAGAAAATAATCAGCGGGACCGAAAGCCCTCCCAGGGACATGCCAAGCTGCGACAGCGCCAGCGCCTTGGCACGATGGCGGGTAAACCAGTTGACCAGCGACACCACCAGCGTACCGAATCCACCAAGGCTCGAACCGACCGCCATGAGCGCGAATGTCAGATAGAAGCCGAGCAGCGACTCGATACCGGAGAACAGCATGAAGCCAATACCGAATATCACAGTGCCGATGCTCATGATGAGGCGCGGCCCAAAGCGGTCGACCAGCCAACCCTGCACCGGACCGAGGATGCCGCTTTCAATCCGCGTCAGCGCGAAGGCGAACCCGAGAATCGTTTTGCTCCAGCCGAAATCGGCCTGCAGCAGCACCACGTAGGCGCCATAGGATTGCATCCACAGCAAGGCCGACAACCATAGGACGACGCAGCCGGCAACGACAATCCGCCAACCATAAAACAGGTGCCCCGCCGGCCGCAGGACAGGATCAATTTTCCGCAGCAACCACGGCATGCAAAGGCCCTTGCGAAGAATCGCCTCCTCGGAGAATCGCCTCCTCGGGATGTGGCGTCGTCTCAGCCCCCGGGTGTTTATTCAACACGCCCGACGGGCCGCGACTCGGGAGCGGTGGGCGGAGATTTTACACCGGACGGTTTCTCGGTACCTGAGCGGCATTTTTCATTGCGCCCACCAGCCCGCCGCGGCGCTTCCGGCGTTCGAGTTATGGAGCGCCCCACCGCAAGGGATCCTCGGGGAATACCCGGCGTATAGCCAAGGGGCACAACACCAAGGTGGCGGTCACGGCCTGTTCTCAAGGGGTGCCTCGCCGCTTTCGGTGCGACGCGGGGCTTTTGCCACGGGCTTGGGGAACCTCTGATTAATCCCGTAGTCGGGGCATCCGATTTAATAAACTCAATAGCTTACGAGTAGTTAAGGAAGGTCTGAACAATTCGATAGAGCAACATTTAGCTACTCGTAGCTCATTGATTTTATTAAACCGGATGCCCCGACTACGGGATTGATAAGAGGTTCCTTAAAGGCTGCTCTATCGGATTGATCAGCGTTTCCTTAGCCTTGTTCGGAGTTTTGGATGCCGCCGATCATTCCCCGCAACCCCTCCAACATGGATATCGGCAGCGGGAACACAATGGTGGAACTCTTCTCGCCGGCGATCTCGGTGAGCGTTTGCAGGTAGCGGAGTTCCATCGCCCCGCTTTCCGTGCCCAGCTCCCGTGCCGCCTCCACCAGCTTTTGAGCCGCCTGCTGCTCGCCGTCGGCGTGGATGATCTTGGCGCGCCGCTCCCGCTCGGCTTCGGCTTGCTTGGCGATCGCCCGGATCATGCTCTCGTCGATATCGACATGCTTGATCTCGACATTGGACACCTTGATGCCCCACTGATCGGTCGCCTGGTCGAGTATGCTCTGAATGTCCTGGTTGAGCCGCTCCCGTTCGGCGAGCAGTTCATCGAGTTCATGCTGGCCGAGCACCGAGCGCAAGGTGGTCTGGGCGAGTTGGCCGGTCGCCTCGATGTACTGCTCAACATTGATGATGGCGCGCTGGGAATCCACCACCCGGAAATACAGCACCGCGTTGACCTTGACCGACACGTTGTCCCGGGTGATGAGATCCTGGGTGGGAATGTCGAGCACGACGGTGCGCAGATCGACGCGCACCATCTGCTGAATAATGGGCACGATGATGATCAGACCGGGCCCCTTGATCTTATAGAAGCGCCCGAGCATGAACACCACGGCGCGCTCGTATTCCCTCAGAATGCGGAACGCGCTCGCCAAAAAGGCAATGATGGCGACCAGGATAACAATGCTGAAAATTTCCATTACCAAACCTCTTCGTGAATCGGGATTAGCTATTTGATCAACAGGGCCACATATTCGGGGATTCGGGAATCCTCAAATAGATAATTCCAAAGACACAATGCCGAAACAAGTGGCCCCTATGCCCTCCTATGCCCTGTACGTCAGTCGTTCCAGGGTTCCACCCTGAGAATCAGCCCGTCCACAGCGGCGATGCGCACGGTTGTCCCTTTCGCGAGCGGCACTTCGCTCCGCGCCCGCCAGATTTCGCCGCCGGCGCGCACCCGGCACTCGCCCCGGAAATCGTCCACGACCAGGGCGCTACCGCCGATCATGCCCCGCACACCGGTCACCACCTTGCGCCGCCTGGCGCGCACAGCGGCACCGACTATGAAAAATGCGGCACCGCCCGTGGCCACAGCGAAGCCAGCGACAATGGCAATCGGCAGTTGATAGCCCGGCAGGTCGCTATCCACCAATATGATGGAACCCACCACGAAGGCGATGATCCCGCCGACCCCGAGCACACCGTAGGTCGGCGTCACCACCTCCAGTACCAGCATGCCGATACCGACGGCGATGAGCGCCAGGCCCGCATAGTTGACCGGCAGCATCTGCAACCCGTAGGCGCCAAGCAGCAGGCAGATGATGCCCGTGACCGCCGGGAAAAAGATGCCCGGATTGTAGAACTCCAGCATCAGCAGGTAGACGCCGATGATGAGCAGCCCGTAGGCGATGGATGGATCGGTGATGATCGAAAGCAGTTCGTGGCGCCAGTCGGTTTCGATGCGCGCCAGCTCGGCATCGGCTGTGGCGAGAACCCGCTCTTCTTCGCCGATTTCCACCACACGGCCATCAAGTTCTTCAAGCAACGCCGCCAGGTCGGGGGCGATGAAGTCGATGACATTCTGTTCAAGCGCCGCGCTCGCCCGCAGATTGGCACCCTCGCGCACTGTCTTTTCAGCCCATTCGACATTGCGCCCGCGCAGTTCCGCCAGCCCCTGCAGATAGGCCACCGCATCGTTAACGACCTTGCGGGTCATGGCGTCGGTCGCAGGCGTTTCCTCCCGTCGCGGTTCGACTGTCTCATCCTCATCCGACTCGGCAACATCGCTGCCGCCCGGCTTGGCCTTTCCTTCTTCCCCGGCCCCGCCATCCGTTTCGGCCGAGCCTTCCGATTGCTCCGAAGGTTCCGTGTCCGGCTCGGACTTCGGCCGGAACGGCAGGGGCCTCGATGGTTGCGGCGATTGCGGCGCAATGCTCACCGGGGTCGAGGATCCGATGTTGGTGGCCGGTGCCATAGCCGCAACGTGGCTCGCATAGGCGATGTAGGTACCGGCGCTGGCCGCCCGCGCCCCGCTTGGCGCCACGTAGGTGATGATCGGAATCGCCGATGCAAGAATCGCTTTGACCAGATCGCGCATGGATTTGTCGAGCCCGCCCGGCGTATCCATGCGTATGACCAATGCCTCGGCCCCCGCTTCGCCGGCATCCTCAATGGTGCGTATGACCAAATCGGTACTGGCCGGCCCCACGGCCCCGTCGAGCTCCACCACCCACACGGAGCCGGCACCGGCCCGCTCCGCGGCCGGCGCGACAACGGTTGCCGCCAAGCCCACCGCCAAAATAAATGCGGCTTTCAATCCGAGGCCGCGGGGGAACAACGCCCGATACTTGGAAAAACGTTGGCCCGCAAGGTTCCTCCCGCGGCCTGTCAAAGCTCGTGGCAAGCCCATAACACCGATCAACAACGCCGCCCGAAGTCGGACGAGGAGCGCCGCCGGACAACCCGCTGCCCGGCTGTGGGCACTGTTTCCTAAACGCTGGCCAAACATTGCCCGCCTATCCCACTTCCGCGACCGGACGCAGGTCCGGCAGCACATACCCCTGCTCCGCCAGGTTTGTGCGCACCACCTTCTTGTCCATCTTACCGGTCGAGGTTAGCGGAATGCTGTCCACATAGAGTATGTCGTCCGGCAATTGCCACTTGGCGAAGGCGGTGGCGCAGTGGGCGAGAATGGCCTCGGCGCTCACCCGGCACCCGGAATCGGGCACCACCAAGGCCACTGGCCGCTCGTCCCACTTGGGATGCGGCTGGGCCACCACACAAGCCTGGGCAACGCCGTCGAGCGCGACGATATGGTTCTCGAGATCGACACTCGAAATCCATTCGCCGCCGCTTTTCACGAGGTCTTTCGAGCGGTCGGAGATAATCAGATATTCTTCCGGATCGATTTTCCCCACATCGCCCGTGATGAGCCATCCGTCGTGAAATTTATCCGGTTGGGGATTTCGGTAGTACTCGGAACAAATCCACGGGCCGCGGATCAGAATTTCCCCCACCGTCTCGCCATCGTGGGGCACAGGCTCGAACCTATCGTCGAAGATTTCGAGTTCCAGGCCCGGCATGAGTTGCCCGGCCTTGGCGACATTTTCAAATTGCTCATCCTCGGACAACGCCAACTGACGGCGCTTCATGACCCGCCGGGAA
The DNA here is from genome assembly GCA_965116165.1 of Pseudomonadales bacterium. Taxonomy (GTDB): domain Bacteria; phylum Pseudomonadota; class Gammaproteobacteria; order Pseudomonadales; family Azotimanducaceae; genus Azophilus. The sequence continues at coordinate 1,352,660 of OZ220484.1, forward strand.
AGGGTTGCCAGGGGCGAGGTCTCGGTCATGCCCCAGCCCTGAACCATTTCCACGCCGAGCGTATCCCAATACCAGCGGATCAGCGACGGCGGCGGTGCCGATCCGCCGCAGGTAAGCCGCTTGAGCGCCGACAGGTCATAGCGCCCCGGGTTGGCCTCGATGGCCGCCTTGACGCCCTGCCAGATTGTCGGCACACCCGCCGAAACGCTGACCTTCTCGGCCGCGAGGAGTTCCAGCAACCGCGCCGGATCCATGAACCGATGGGGCATCACCTGCTTGCAGCCCAGCATCAGCGCGCCCCAGGGTATACCCCAACCCATGGCGTGGAACATGGGCACCACACCAAGCACCGAATCCGTGCCCGAGAGACCGAGGGAATCGACCATGCAGGTGGTCAGCGTGTGCAGGTACTGCGACCGATGCTCGTATTCCACGCCCTTCGGGTCGCCGGTGGTGCCACTGGTGTAGCACAGGCCCAAGGCCGCATTCTCGTCGATCAACGGCCAGTCATACCCTGTCGGCCTATCGGCGATGAAATGCTCGTAATCGACCGCATCCGGGAGTGCCGTGGTCCAGCCCTCGAACCCCTCCTCCGTCGCCACCACCACCCGCTCAACGGTTGGCATAACATCCCGCAACGATTCGAGCAGGGGCAGCACATCGGCATCGGCAATGATGACGCGGTCACCCGCATGATTGATGATGTATTCCAAATCCTTGGCACCGAGCCGAATATTCAGCGTATGCAGCACCGCGCCCATGCCGGCGCAGGCATAATACGCTTCCAAGTGCCGGGGGCCATTCCACATGAACGTGGCAACCATATCGCCAACGCCGATGCCCGCGTCGCCTAGGGCGTGGGCGAGTTGATGGGCCCGGTCACGGGTTTCGCGATAGGTTTGTCGGCGCGTACCGGTTTCGATGGCCGTCACAATCTCTTCGTTCGGGGCCACCTTGGCGCCACGCTCGATCAATCTCGACATCAACAGAGGCGTGCGTTGCATCGCCATGGGCGCTTCTCCTCAAGCGGCTGACATTGCAAGCGGTGAGTTTAGCCGTTTATTGCCCGCCATGTCGTTAAGGAAGGTCTGAACAATTCGATAGAGCAGCATTTAGCTATTCGCAAGCTATTGATTTTATTAAACCGGATGGCCGGCTACAGGATTAATCAGAGGTTCCTTAATGCCCGGGAGCTCCGTGGGTCAATCCCCCACCCATCAATGCATGAAGTTGAACATGCGCCGCCGGTATTGGTTGGCGAGCGCGTTGCCCCTGCCAAGCACCGTGAAGATGCGGATCATGGTCTTGCGACCGATATCGTCCCTAAACGAACGGTCTTTCCGAAGAATCGCCATCGCCTGTTCCAAGGCGGCCTCCGGGTTGCCGGCCACCGCTTCCGTGATAGCGAGAGCATAACGCGCCTCCAGGTCGTCCGCATCCGCCTCCAGGGCCGCCAAAGAAACTTGCCGGTCCGGCAGGTCGGCCACCGCCTCCACCAATTCCAACCGGGTTTGGGGCCGATCCCGCTCCTCGGCGTCGGCGGGAATCTCCGCGAGCGTCGCGCGCGCGCCATCAAGGTCGCCGCGCCGCACAAGCAAGTCGGCCAATTCGACACGGAATGCTTGGTTATTGGGTTCCTCGGCGATGGCCTGTTTGAGTACGGCGAGCGCCCGATCAAAATCGCCCTGTTCAAGTAATTGAGCAATCTGGGCGCGAACCAAATCGCCGGATGACAGGGTCAACTGATCGAGCAGGGTTCTTAACGCCTGTTCCGTCTGAGGACCGTCAAGCTGTTGCACAACTTGGCCGTTGTCGACCACGCGGATGCTGGGCAAGGCCTGTACCCGCAAGTGCTGGGCAAGCGTTTGATCCCGCGCCACATCGACAAGTCCAAGCACCGCCTTGCCGCCATAACCACCCACCATGGCTTCGAGTTGCCGCTTCGTATCCGCCGACGGCGGCATCTGGTCGGCCCAGAAAAGCAGCACCACCGGCACATCGCGGGACCGCTCCAAAACATCCGACTGGAAGTTTGCCGGGGTTGCGGCGAATATGTGTTCCACTTGATTGCCCTACTCTACTTGATGGATTGCCGCCGACTTCCGCCCGAAGTGTCCAATGCGGCGAAGGCGGTCAGCCCGCAAACTCGCGAATCAGCGTGAGCACCTGTTGCCGGAAGTCGTCGGAGACCGTTTGGCCGTCCACGCCATGGGCGGTAATTGTGTGCAACCGGTCTTCTTGCTGGTGAACCCGGAGCAGGATATCCGTGGCCTCGTCGCCACCACGCCCGCCGCCGAACGGGTTGAGCCTGCGAAAGAAGCCGCGCTTCTGCTCCACCGGCCCGGTGAACGCAATCTCGGGGATGTGCACAAGACAAGTGCCGGCCACCCGGTCGAGCTCGATGATCTCCACGGATGCGGCACCGAGCGCCCGATCGAGGGTTGCCCAGGCACGTTCCGAATCCAAATAAAGGCGCAGTTCCGGATCTCCCGATTCATTGCGGCCAATTTCCGCCTTTTCCTGTCCGGCAATCTCAAGTGCCACCATAGAAACCGTCTGCTCGGCAACTCGTGCGGCAATATAGGCGCCAAGTTCGTTCAGCAACTCTCGCTCCACGGCGGCGAGGTCCGAGTGGACCGATTCCAGATTGACGATGGAATCCGGATTGACGATGGCCGCCCGATCACTCTGATGCCGCAGATGCACCTCCGAGGTGAGTTCCCGGACGCCCTGCTCGACCCGCAACAATAGCCGGTCACGCCCGGTGGGCTCTTCCGCCTGCTTCGCCTCATGCAATACCGCGCGCACCAGATCCCGGTACGATTCGTCGTCCTCGATCTTCAGCCATTCGGTGGTGATACGACCCTTATCCGGCGCCTCGGAGCCCACCGCCACGCCGTTGTCGGCCAGAAACTGTTTAATTTTTGGCCAGACGCTGGTGGGTGGCTCGGGCACCACCAGCCAAATCCGTTCACCCAGGCGCTGAATGCGAATTTCATCGCGGTTGTCCGCGGCATAGATGGTGCCGGGAAGCGGCGGCCTACCGGGATAGAACCTGGGGTTTTGCTGTTCCGGGATCTCCGGAATCGGGAAAGGATCCTCAATGGCCCGATCAAGATCCTCCGGTATCACCAAGCCCGGCCCCTGGCGAGCATCGATGTAGTCGTCGGCACGGTTGACAAAAAAACCCTTGTCGTCGGAAAACCAGCCGCAGCCGGCAAAAAGCCCGATTGACATCACCAGAGCAGCGAGTCGACGTAGTCGCACGGCTAACGATTCCGCACCGCGTCCACCGCCCGCAAAACCTCCGCGCGCCGGTCATCCGAGAGGCGAACCAAGGGCAGCCGAATGCCCGAATCGATTTTTCCCAACTCGTACAGCGCCCACTTCACCGGCGCCGGGCTGGTTTCCACAAACATGGCCGCGTGTACGGGTTGCAATAGGTCGTCCAATGCACGCGCGTCTTCCGACCGGCCATTGAGCCAGGCGGCACAGAACGCCGCCATTTCCCGAGGCAGGATGTTGGCGGTCACCGAGATGGTTCCCACCGCGCCCAAGCGCAGCATATCCAACGTTTGCGCGTCTTCGCCGGAAAGCAGGATGAAGTCATCGCCGCAGAGCGCGCGGATTGCCCCCACCCGACCCGCATCGCCGCTCGCTTCCTTGATGCCGACGATATTGTCGATGGGCGCAAGGCGGGCGACGGTTTCCGCCGCCATGTCGCAGGCGGTGCGGGGTGGTACGTTGTAGAGCACCAATGGCACGGAACAGGCTTCGGCAACGGCCTTGTAGTGCTGGTACAAGCCCTCCTGCGTGGGCTTGTTGTAATAGGGCGTAACCAGCAGGCAGGCATCCGCCCCGGCTTTCTCCGCCTCCCGGGTTTGGTGAATCGCCTCGGCGGTGGCGTTGCTGCCCGTACCGGCAATGACGGGCATGCGGCCGGCGATGACAGAGATGGTGCGCTTGATAACCTCAAGATGCTCTTCGGTGGTCAGCGTCGCCGATTCGCCGGTGGTGCCCATCGGCACAATACCGTTGGTGCCACTGTCAATATGCCAGGCAAGCAAGGCATCGAGCGCCGGCCAATCGACCTCTCCCGACGCGGTCATCGGCGTGACCAATGCGACTATGCTGCCACTCAACATCACTCTAATCCAGCGGCTAAGCCGGGGTTCCCAGCCAATAAATTGCTGTCCCGCAATGTGCCCTTTGCTTGCTTCCGGGCATGGTCTCCCAAAACGACGATCAGGGTTCCCCCGGCGCGATTTCACGCGGCCAAGCATTGTAGATGGCCTTGATCAACGTTGCGAGCGGTATCGCGAAGAACACCCCCCACAGTCCCCAAAGGCCACCGAAAGCCAACACCGCGACAATAATGGCGATTGGGTGCAGGTCGACCGCCTCCGAAAAAAGCAGCGGCACCAGCACATTGCCGTCCAAAGCCTGAATGATGCCATAGGCCACCATCACATAGGCCAAATCCCAGGACCAGCCAAATTGAATGAGAGCCACCAGCAGCACCGGGATGGTCGCCACCGCCGCGCCAACAAAGGGAATCAAAACCGAAATGCCCACTAGTACGCCAAGCAGCAGCGAATAGTTCAGGCCCAACAGATTGAACGTGACGAAGGTGACGAAACCGACGATGAGAATCTCGACAAACTTGCCACGCACATAGTTGGCCAATTGCAGGTTCATCTCGTCGCCGACCCGATCGATTAGCGAGCGCTGCGCCGGCAGCAGGGAACGAAACCAATCCCACAAGCGGGCCCTGTCCTTCAGGAAAAAGAAAACCGTTATCGGAACGAGCACCAGGTAAATAAAGAGCGCCACCAAAGACGGCACGTTGGCAACCAGTCCCTGGAGCGCCGCGGCGCTCCAATTGCCAAGCTGGCCGGCCGCGCCATCGAACCAACCCGACACCTGGCCGTCGCTGGCGATGTCGGGAAACGACGCCGATAGCTCCCGGCCAACCTCGCGCAGACGCCCGATCAGCTCCGGCAGAGCCGTTGCCAGACTCTTTAGCTGCTGCCAAACCAACGGCCCCAAAAAGAGCACCATGGCAACAAGACCACCCAGAAATAGGAGGAATGTCAGGTAAACCGCGACCATCGCCGGTATATGCCAGCGGACCAGCCAATCGACGAGCCCCTGCAACAGGAAGGCCAGCACCAGCCCCGCAAGCACCGGGGCCAGCACATCGCCGAGCAACAACAACAACAGCAAGCCCGTCACAACGAGCGCAACGAAGTAGATGGCCTCTTCGTTGGAAAAGTAGCGGTTGATCCAGCCGTTGATGACTTCCAAAAAACGCAAGATTCTTACCGGACGGCCACTCGACTTGTCGAGGCGGCGGTCGCTTCCCGTCCCTCCGGCCTCGGAGCCCCGCGATTCGCCCGAAGGATTACGAATGTTATGGCGACTTGCCTCGTCAAATGGATGATTCCGATTTCTTTTCGAGAAGATAGAAGTAAGTGTCGCCGTGCCTGCTCGATTCCAGCAACTTGTGGCCGCTTTGCGCCGAGAACACCTCGAAATCCCGCACCGAGCCGGGGTCGGTGGCGTAGACCCGCACACGCTCGCCGCCGGCGACGCCATTCAGAGCTTTTTTGGCCTTGAGCAGCGGCATGGGGCAGTTCAGCCCCTTGGCATCGACAATGATGGATTCTTCCGACATGGCTTGGAAAGTATGACACAACAGCAAAAATCGGAGATAAACCAAAAATTGGAGAATAGGCAATACCGTCGGAGTATGATGGTCCCATGAAATTTCCACGCGCGGACAAGATAGGCGGTTTGGGGCGGCGGGCCATTCATTGCACCATCACCAGCCTACTCGCCTTGTCTGCCGCCGCCAACGCGGATGTCGCCGACGACCTGCCAATGGTGGGGGATGCGTCGTCGCGGCTGATCTCGCCGCAAATGGAGCGGGAACTTGGCGAGAACTTCCTCAAACAGGTGCACGCGGCCCTGCCCACGGTTGACGATCCAATCCTCAAATACTATGTCCAACACCAGCTCGCCGAGTTGGTCCAGTACAGCGAACTGCGCGAGCCGATTCTGGCCACCGTGTTGATCGACAACAAGGAGATCAACGCGTTCGCCGCGCCGGGCGGCATCGTCGGTATCAATCTCGGCCTCATGCTGCGCGCGCGGGATGTGCACGAATACGCCAGCGTTGTGGCCCATGAGCTCGCGCACCTAAGCCAGCGCCATTTCGCCCGCGGCATCGAGGAGCAGCGCGCTCAAACACTGCCGACGCTCGCCGGCATGGTCGCGGCGATTATGATTGGCGCCATGGGCGGCGGCAATGCGGGCCTGGCCGCCATTTCCGGTGTGCAGGCCGCCGCCCAAGCCGGCCAACTGCGCTATAGCCGGGGCCGCGAACAGGAGGCGGACCGCATCGGGCTCAATACCCTGGCGCGGGCCAACCTCGACCCCAGGGGCATGAGCCGCATGTTCGACCGCATGGACCGGGCCCACCGCTTTACCCACAGGCCACCGGAATTTCTGCTCACCCACCCACTGACCGAAACGCGCATTGCCGACGCCAGATCGCAGGCGATGGAATATCCCAAAAAACACTATCCGGAATCGCTCGAGTATCAGGTTATGCGCGCCCGGGCCCGGGTGCGCTACGCACAATCGCCGCAAGCCGCCGTCAAATCATTCGAGCGGGAAGTTCAGGAACAGCCCGACAGCGGCGGTGCCCGCTATGGCTTGGCGATGGCGCTCGCCGAGGCGGAACGGTTCGACGAGGCCATCCCGCTGGTCGATCAAATTTACACCGACAACCCGCACAACATTCTATTTACCGCGAGCATGGCGGAATTACTCACCAAGTCCGGAAAGGTCGATCAAGCGATTAACCTCTTGGAACGCGAGCTCGCCGTTAACCCGCAAAACGCAGTCCTATCGGTGCTCTATGCGGACGCCCTGGTAGCCAACCGGCAGTATGTGGCGGCCGAGGCGGTTCTCCAACAACAGAGTTCCGTCAACAGGGCGGATGTTGACGTTTGGTACGACTTGGCCGAGGTGTCCGGCCTCGCCGGCAACATCATTGGCGTACACCTCGCCCGTGCCGAGTTCTATGAACTGCACGGCGCCTACCAGCGCACCATCCAACACCTCCAGTACGCCCGTCACCTCGCCGACCTCGAGAATGAACCGCTGCTGGCGCGCCTTGATCAGCGCATCAACGACATCCGCAATAAGATGCGGGAGGGGCGTTCGTAGCATCGGGCCACCGCTTCGGCTACGCATTTACCGGACGGCGCATGGATATATTCCCAATCGCCGCGTCAGGGCCACATCCGCCGGTACCTGCTTAATTCGTACCTCCGAAGCATGGATACAATTCCCAATCGCTGCGTCAGGGATTGGGGAAACTCAGCATCCGGTTGAGCGGGATCATGGCCCGGTGGCCAATTTCCGGATCAACCCGGATTTCATTCGCCTCAATGCGGGCCGGGTCGCGCAGCACCTCGGCGAGCACCCGCAACTCATTCATCGCCATCCAAGGACAGTGGGCGCAACTGCGGCAGGTGGCGCCGCTGCCGGCGGTGGGCGCCTCGATAAAACGTTTGTGGGGAAAACGCTGGCGGAGTTTATGGAAGAGCCCCCGATCGGTGGCGACGATAAAGAGGTCGTGCGGCAATTCGCCGGCGGCCTTGACGATCTGGCTGGTCGAGCCGACCGCATCCGCCACATCGATGACCGCCGCGGGCGATTCGGGATGCACGAGGACACCGGCATCCGGGTAGATGCGCATGACATCCATGAGCGCCTGGGCCTTGAATTCTTCGTGAACGACGCAGGCACCGCTCCACATCAGCATATCGGCGCCGGTTTGTTGTTGAATATAGCGCCCAAGGTGCTTATCCGGCGCCCAGAGAATTTTCTCCCCCCGTTCGGCGAGCGATTCGACAATGGGCAGTCCCACGCTACTCGTTACCACCCAATCCGACAACGCCTTTACCCGCACGGAGGTATTGGCATAGACGACAACGGTACGGTCCGGGTGCTCGTTGCAAAACGCTTCGAACTCATCCGGCGGGCAACCGAGGTCGAGTGAACACTCGGCCTTAAGCGTGGGCATGAACACCCGCTTGTGGGGCGAAAGAATCTTGGCGGTTTCGCCCATGAAGCGCACACCGGCAACGATCAGCGTATTCGCCGGATGATCGCGGCCAAAGCGCGCCATCTCCAGAGAATCGGAGACATGGCCGCCAGTTTGCTCGGCCAGGTCCTGCATGTCGCCGTCCACATAGTAGTGCGCCACCAGGACCGCGTTGCGTTCGGCGATTAGTGCCGCGATCTCGCCCTTCAGACGCTGCCGCTCGTCCTGCTCCAAAAAGGCAGGCACGTATTGGGGAACGCGCTCGGCGTCGAGCGTGTGGTCCGGCAGATTCGATTGCGCATTTTGCATTTGTCGTGCCCGCGCTGGCGTTCCGTCACCGGATTGGTGATTCTAGCACGGAACAATACACCAGCGCGGAGACGGCCCATGCCGAGTATTTTATTCCTGGCCAGCGAGTCGGCCACGGCGGGCAACGACAACCACTTGCGGCTACCCCGGGCTTTTGCCGCGCTCGGCTGGGAAACCGCAACGCATGATCATAACGAGGTGCGTTGGGACGGACAGCGCGTGCGCGTCGGCGCGGAGGACGCCGAGCGGTTCGATTTGATCTGGCCGCAGGGATTCGGGCACCGACAATCCTACTATGATCGCATGCAACTGCTGCGGCAACTGGACCAGCGCCGTTTCGTCAACACTGTGGATTCCTACACCTATCTGCACGGCAAGCTACCCCCATTTCCCGGGAGGGCGGCGGTGCGCCCTGTTCCCGCACGAGCCGGCCACAAGCCGGTGATGTGGGCCCGGGACTCGCAAGCGACCGGATCCAATGGAATGTACCCGCAGGATGAAAGCCCGCCGACCGATGAATCCCTCGTGGAACATCTGCCCGAGACCCACGCCGCTGCCTCCGCGCATTACCTTTTGGAATGCCTGGACGACGCCACCCCCTGGGTTCTCAAGCCGAGCGGCGCGAGCTTCGGGCGCGATGTGCGCTTGATCCATGCCGACCCGACTGGCCGGCGGGCGATCCGCAAACTGATCGAGCGCGATGGCTTCGCCATATTGCAGCGCTATGTGGCGGCGGTGAAGCGGGGCGAAATCCGGTGCCTACTGGCCGGAGGCAAAATCGTCGGGTGCTACAGGCGCGTACCGGCAGCGAACGACTTCCGCGCCAACCTCGCGACCGGCGGCACGGCCCAACACTATATCCCAAGCGATCCAGACAGGGATCTCATGGGAAAGATCGGGCGCTGGCTGCTGGGCGCGGGTGTTGGCTTTGCCTCCGCCGATATCGCATGGCCCTACCTCATTGAAATCAATGTGGCCAATCCAGGCGGGCTGGCCACGCTGGAACACCTATCGGGAACCGACCCGACACCCAAGGCGGCGGAACTCATCGCCGGGATGTCGCGCTGAGCATCGGGGTATTGCGAATTTTCGGGCGCCGGGTCAGGGTTGTCCGCCGTCGACGCGCATCACGGTTCCCGTCGTGAAACTCGCGCCCCCGCCCGCCAAATACAAGGCGGCACCGACAATCTCACTCGGTTGCCCGCCACGCCGCAACGCCATGTTCGCCAAGGCCCGCCTGTTAAAGACCTCCATATCCCAGGCTTTGGAAATATCGGTGAGGTAGGGCCCCGCCACGATACAGTTCACCCGAACCTTGGGGCCAAGCGCCCACGCGAACGAGCGGGTGATGTTGTTGAGACCCGCCTTCGCGGCCCCGTAGGGCTCCGAATCCGGCACCGGGCTCAGGGAGGCGGTGCTGCTGATATTGATGATGCAGCCGCCATCCCCCGCCGCCATGCGTTCGCCGACGAGGGCCGAAAGCCGGAATGGGCCCTTCAGATTGACGCCAATCACCTTGTCGAACAATTCCTCGCTAATCGCGGACAGCGACGGATACAGCGGCGACATGCCCGCATTGTTGACCAAAATGTCCACCTTGCCGAACCGTTCGTAGGCCGCATCCACGAGACCCCGCAACTCGTCCCAATGGCCGACATGGCAACCATAGGGCAGCGCTTCCCGCCCGAGCGTTCGCACCTCATCCGCCACGGCCTCGCAGTTGTGCGCTTTGCGGCTGGTTATCACGACATCGGCACCACGCGCCGCGAACCCCAACACCATCGCCCTGCCGAGACCCCGGCTGCCACCGGTAACCAGGGCCACCTTGCCGGTAAAGTCCAACAGTTCATCCACAGCCATTCTCCATCGGTTCCCATCGAAGCGCGGCACTATAAAGCAGTTTGCGCGACGGCGTGACCTAGCACCGCCAAGTCCGACGGGCTGTCAGCGTGTCGCCCGCGGGGTTGCGGCCCTCAAGAACTCCAGCACGCGGGCTTTGGCGGCGGGCTGGTTTTCGGGTTCCTTCCAGCGTTCCACCAATTCGGCGTTTTGCGCGGAGTCAACCACCGCCCGCGAAATAGACGACGGATGATAGAGATCGTTGCCGAGCAGCACGAGGAGCGGCGTATGCACGCCTTCGACGAAATCCCGGCCAACGCTGAACACAAAATCGCCGCCGTACATGGTTTCCCGAAAGGCGGCGAGGTCGGCGGCGGCGATATCATCGCGCTCCCGCCGCAATTCTTCCGCCCAGCCGTCGAACATGGCATAGAAGGCATCCCGGTTGTTTTCCAGGCCAATCGGCTGAAACATCACCGCCGACGCAATGCACGCCGGCGCCGCCCGAATCAGGCTCATCGCATAGGCACCGCCGATACACATGCCGACAACATGAAACCGATCAATGCCGAGATGATCCATGAGCCCGAGCTGGTCCGCCGTATAGACATGCCAGGAATCCCCGGCGGCGACCGGTGCCAGGGAGCGGCCCGCATTGCGTTGATCCATAGCGATGACTCGAAACTCATCCGACAAATGCGCCACCGGATCCCAGGGCGTGTTCGCCCAAAAGGAGATGGCCGATTTCATGCCGCCCGGCGCGATCAACAAAACCGGGAAGCCGGAGCCACTTTCTTCATAGTAGATGCGTACATCATCGTTAACGAAATAAGGCATGGGGGAAACTCCTGACGGTTGGTAAAGATACGAGACTTATGCACCAAAATCCGCAAATGTGGGTTTTCCACACTTTTCTGCGTCCTGTCCACGTAACCGGGCGACATATGAGTGTCGATCATCCCCGGACATACCAGAGGCCCGATTTCCCACCCGGCAACCGCAATGCCGCGATTGGGAATGCTCCAAATAGTACAGCATCACTATGCGGATTTTGATACATAAATCCCTTCTTATTCTTGGCAACCCTCGCCAGCAATGCGTGGTCGGGCAGCAATTCGGCAACATGACCCCCGACATTGCGGCCCCGCTTTATTCATCGAGTTCCCGAACGGCGGAAGACAGCAACGTCAAGGCCGCAATCGCCAGGACGAACGCGCCGCCGGCGCAGATCAGGGCGACCGCCACATCCTGTTGCTCGGCGATATAACCGATAGGAATGACACCAAGCGGCATCACGCCGTGGGACATCATGTCGATGCTCATCACGCGCCCGCGCATGTGGTCGTCCACCCGCAATTGCAGGAGCCCCCGGTTAAGCGACATATTCCAAGCACTGACCCACCCAAAAAGTGCCACCATCGCCACGGCTATGAGTACATTTCCAGAGAGTCCGGTGGCCGTGGTGGCCACCCCCCAAAGGGCACAGGTGGCAAGCAGCCAGCGGCCCTTGCGGCGCAAGTTTCCCATGGTGGCCATCATGAGCGACCCCAGGATCGCCCCGCCCCCCATGGCGGACATAAGCAGTCCCAAGTCCTCCGGGCCACCGCCAAGAATGTCCTCGTTGAAAGCGGGCAATAGGGGATTGACGGGCATACCGAACAGGAAGGGCACAACCGAAAGTAAAATCAGCCCCAATATCGGCCGGTTCGCGCGCACATAGCGAATGCCGTCGGCGATGTCCTCAAGGGGGCTCTTGCCGTCCCTGGCCCTGACCTTCCCGGGGACCGAAATCATCAGGGTGGTCGCGGCCGCCACCACATAAAGCACCGCGATCATAAAGTAGACGATGCCGACACCGGTGGTGGAAGCCGTATCCCCGGCAGCGACCCAGGCGATGAGAAAACCCGCGCAAGCCGGTCCGACAACACGTGAGATGTTCCAGCTTGCCGTCGTGAGGCTCATGCCGGCGAAAATTAACTGCTCCGCAATAATTTCTGGAACAAACGCCTGCCGGGCTGGCATGGAAAGCGCCAACACCGCACCGTTGAGGGCGCCGAACCAAATGAAATCCCAAAACGAAACATTCCCCGTGTACACGATGGCGGCGAGCACCAGGGTGGCGACGGCGTTCAGGGTTTGGGCGACGACAATGACCCGCCGTTTCGGCAACCGGTCGGCCAGTACGCCGCCCCACAGCGAGAACGCGGCCATGGGCAGCATGAAGGATAGCGTGACCCAGGCGAGATCGAGCGCGGAGGAAGTCAGGGTATAAACCAGCCATCCCCTCGCAACGATCTGCATGTTCATGGCAAACGATGCCGCAAAGCTGCCGATCCACAGCCAGCGGAAGTCCCGCACATACAGGGCTGAAAAGATGTCTCCGGTTGCCATGGGTCTCCTGATCCGCGTTTCCGGCGGCCGCGGCGCTGATCGGAATTGCCAAGCGCCGAAATCCTACCGTGCGCGGTGCTAGGCCCCGGCCGACCGGGGCCGGACAGTGCGCGAGGGACACCGGCGGCACGGGATGGCATGCCGAACGGTGCGGAACTCGTATGCCGGACATGCTTGCCGGCACCTTGAAGGTTCGTACTTGGACCTGTCCCAGGACGGGTATCCCCACCAAGATCTCAGGCGTTGCGGATGGTCAATCCGCCGTCGACGGGCAAGGCGACACCGGTGATAAAACCCGAGGCGGGAAGCACCAGGCCCAGGGTGCCGTGCGCCACTTCCTCCGGATCGGCATAGCGTTTGAGCGCGACGCGCCGCCGAGCGAACTCACGCTTGTGTTCCTCCGGAATTGCCTGGGTCATCCCGGTGCGGATGGGACCGGGGCAGATGCAATTTACCGTGATGCCCTCCGGCCCCAATTCCACGGCCAGCGAGCGGGTGAGCCCAATGACGCCGGTTTTTGCGGCGGTGTAGGGACTCCCGAACTTGGTTGCGCCCAATCCTTCGGTGGAAGCGATGTTGACGATGCGCGGATGTTCCGCCCGCCGCAAATGCGGAAGCGCCGCGCGGATGGTACGGATATGGGCGGTTAAAAGAACGGTCAGCGACATGTCCCATGCCTTCTCGTACTCGTCGCCGTCGATCGGCGTTGGCAGAGATATGCCGGCGTTGTTGACAAGAATGTCCATACCGCCGAAGTGTCCGGCGATTTCCGCAAAAACGCTTTCGATGGCGCCCCCGTCGGCGAGGTCGAGAGACCAGCCCCGTACCGGTTTGCCCGCCGACTCGATTTCCCCAACCACACGCCTGAGCGGTTCATTGTTGACATCAATGGCCGCCACCCGCGCGCCCTCGTCGGCAAATAGCTTCGCGGTGGCCTCACCCATGCCGCTCGCCGCACCGGTCACTATGGCGACCTTTCCCTCAATTGATCTGCTCAGCGTGGTTAGTGCCATCGCCTTGACCCCCTACAATTGATACAACACCCATCTGCGAGTTTCCTTGTGCGGCTTTGGGGCGACGCTTACAATGCGCACCATCGTGGGTCGTTAGCTCAGTTGGTAGAGCAGCGGGCTTTTAACCCGTTGGTCCTGGGTTCGAGCCCCAGACGACCCACCATTGACAATTCGCATCCCCGCATTCCCCGCCGCGCAACAAACGCACCGGCCGGCGGGGGATAGAATACTCTCTACCCCGCTTCCGCGGCCACCGCGGCGTCAAGCTCCGCCTTGAACTCGCGCGCCAAGCCGGCGGCGGAACTGTCCGGATGCTCCGCAATCACCCGGTTGAGGTATTCAAGCGACCGCTCCTGGTCGCGCAAGCGATGGTACACATCGCCAAGCTTGTACAACGAATCGACAGCCTTGTGATGATCCGGATACAGGGACAGCACCTGGGAAAACGATTGCCGCGCCAACTCCACCTCGCCCATGGCGAGATGCAATTCCCCGATCCAATAGAAGGCATTGGGGGTGCGTTGGCCATTTGGATAATCATTGATGAAGCGATTGAACGCTTGCAGGGCCTCCGGGAACTGTTGTTCCTCCACGAGCTTGAAGGCCGCATCGTAGGCACGACGTTCCGGCGATGCGGATGCGTTGACGGCCGATGCTTGGCTGGGCGTAACCGGACGAACCGACGCAGGGGGCGGCGACCCACCAACCGCCGGTGTCGCCCCGCCCTCCGCCTCCGGTGCCGCGTCACTCAGGGCCATGATGCGCCGGTCGAGATCGATATACTGCTGTTGCTGTTGCTTGGTCAGGCGCTCAATTTGATAGGTTTGCTCCTCCACGAGGCCGCGCAGTTCGCGCACCTCCCGTTGCAGCGTCTGTAGGCGCTGGAAGAACTCGGTGAGGCGCGCCGCATCCACGGATTCGGAAACCGGGGAAGATTCGGAAACCGGCACTTGCGCCAAGGCGGCACCCGACGCAAAAACAAGTATTGCCAAGGGTGTCGCGCAGGCGACCCTTGAGACAACAACCTTCATCTTCCCGACCCAAATCATTGAGGCATTAGCGATAGATCATTACCGCACGGCGATTGCGCGCCCAGGCGCCCTCACCTTCACCCGGATCGTCCGGCCGCTCCTCGCCGTAGCTGACCGTCTCAACCCGTGAGCCGTCTATGCCGGCGGCCGCAAGAAAACTGCGCACCGCATCCGCACGCCGCTCACCAAGCGCCAAGTTGTACTCGCGAGTGCCGCGCTCGTCGCAGTGGCCCTCGATAACCACCCGGCGACTGGGGTTGTCGCGCAATACCTCCGCATGGACCTGCAACGCCTCGAGATCCGAGGCATTGATTTCGGAACGATCAAACTCAAAGTAGAAAACCCGTTCGAGCAGCCGAGTGGTGCCCGGATAAAAGGGCTCCATGTTGTCGTTGAATGACGGCGGTGGCGGCGGCGGCGGCGGCGGGGCCGGCTGCTCATCAACGGGCGCCGGCGCCGGTGGGGGCGCCTCCTCCGGGGGCTTCGTCTCACAACCCGCTATCACGAAGCCCACCAACAATAGCACCGCAAATTTTATTGGTTGCCGAAACATCTGTTTCTCCTCTTCGAAATTCTCTCTTTAACTAGATCCCGTGGAATACCCAAGCCCCACCACACGAATCGACCGCCATCACCGCAACGTATCGATAAACGGCGACCACGCTGGGGCGCGCACGTCTCCAGAGGAGGACGGTAGCCGATATTTCACGCGCCCATCAATGGAAACAACGGCAAGTATACCCCTACCCTGTTCCTTAGTCGCGTAAATTAACATGGTTCCGTTGGGAGCGAGCGAGGGGGATTCATCGAGCCGGGTTTCCGTAAGAACTCTGAGGTCGTCACGTTCGAGATCGAGCCAAGCCACATGGTCGATACCGTTGCGGCGATGCACGAACACCAGATGCGCGCCATCGTTCAACAGCCGGGCGCGGGCGTTGTAGGGGCCGTGGAAGGTCAGCCGTTCAATGAAATTGGTTGCCAGTTCCATTTGGTAGATCTGCGGTCGCCCACCCCGGTCCGACGTGAATACCAAACCTCGGCCATCCGGGGTCCAACTCGGCTCCGTATCAATGCCCTGGTGCCGGGTAATCTGGCGCAGACGACGGTCGGAGAGATTCATAACGTAGATATCCGGATTGCCGTCCCTGGATAGAACCAGCGCTAGACTGCGTCCGTCCGGAGAGAAAACCGGCGACCCGTTAATGCCGGGAAAGCTCGATACAAATTCGCGGCTGCCCGCCGCCACATCCTGCAGCACCACGGCGGGCCGGCCGGTTTCAAAGGAGACATAGGCCACCCGGCGCCCGTCCGGCGACCAGCTCGGCGACATAATCGGCTCATTGGAGCTGAGCAGTGTACGCGACCGGGCACCGTCGGAATCGGCCAATTCCAGGCGGTAACCCGCGTAATTGGTACCCGCGTTCTGGGCAAGCACATAGGCGATACGGGTGGAGAAAGCGCCGCGAATGCCGGTGATGGCCTCGAAAACCACATCCGAGATGCGATGCGCCACATCCCGCCAGGCCGCCAGCGGCGTGGTCAGCCGATCATCGGTCATCAGCCGTCCATTGGTTACATCATAAAGCTCGTAGCTAACCGAAAGGTCGCCGTTGAATTCCCGCGCGGCGCGGCCGATAACGAGATACTCGGCACCCAGGATGCGCCAGTCGCGAAAAAACACCTCCTTGCGCTCCGTGGGAAACGACAACATGTTGCGCCGCTCCACAGGCGCAAACTGGCCGCTGCGCTGTAGGTCGAAAGCGATGATTTCCGCCATGTCATCCTGGCCCGCGAGTTCCGGGGCCCGGCGGAAGGGGACGATGGCGATCTTCGTTTGTTGGTCGTAACCGGCGTCGATGACGATGGTGTCCAGGCTTTCGGCGGCGCGCGTCAATCCCGCAGCGCAAAGCAACGGCACCGCCCAGACCAACACCATCATCCACAACGGCCCTCGGCGCACTGGCGGACACCGGTTCAGGCGCGCCCTGGTTGGAGGCCTTTTGCAGCCATCGCAACCGGGGCCTGTTGCGAACCCCGAACCAAACCCGCCCAAAGTCGTCATCGCAACAAGTCCTCCGGCCTAAATAATAGGGAGAATTGCCGAAAGTGCCGCTCGAATAGTTCCGGTTCGCTCGGAACCTCGAAGTCACGCGCTTTGTTAACCGCCGCTTCGGCGGAACGGTCAAAGGCGTCGTTGCCGCTCGATTCCACCACCGTGACGCTCATCACCCGTCCGGTTGGTATCAATTCCACCAGCAATCTGGCCCGCATGCCCAGACGGGCGCTCGGTGGGCGCGACCAATTGGCCACCACGCGCCGATAGATGCCAAACCGATAGCTTGCCGCCAACGCATCCTCCTCGCCCTCGGCCAACTCGCTCGCTTCGGCCTCCAGCGCGGTATCGAACGACCGCCGGGCGAGTTCGGCAAGGCGCTGCCGCCGGCGTTCCAATTCCCGTTGCCGCTCCTGTTCCCGGTGGTCCACCGGTTTCGGTGCCGCTGCCGCTGTCGGTTTGGGCTCTGGCTTGGCCAGCGGCGGCGTCTCGACCGGCGGGGGTGGAGCGACCGCCGGGGCCGCCTTGGGTTGCTGTCTGGCTTGCGGTTGCAGCACGATCAATTCCGACCGCACGATGCGCGGTTCGATTTCCCGAATTTCACGCTTGACCGGGTTCCAGCCGACATACAGGGTCGCCACCGCCGCGAGATGGACCATCACCGCCAACGTCAGGGGCACACTGTATTGGCGAAGCGCGACAGGCATCAGTCAGCTTTCAATATCCAAAGGATCGGTTATAAGCCCCACGCTCCGGGCCCCCGCCTTTTGCAGGACAGACATGGCCCTCACCACCATGCCGTAGTCAAGCCGGTGGTCCGCCTTGACATAGACCGGAATGTCTGGCCTCGCCCGTAGCACCCTGGCCGATTGGTCTTCGAGAGAATAGATGGTAACCCGCGTGCCCTCGTCTTCCGCATCGGCCAACCCCAGGTTGACGAAGATGGCACCGTCCTCCCGAATCGAAACCACCAACGGATCGTCTGCGGTATCGGCAATGGGCTCGGATGGGGCCCTGGGCAACTCGACCAGCACACCCTGGGTAAGAAGCGGGGCCGTCGCCATGAAGATCACCAGCAAAACCAGCATGACATCGACATAGGGCACGACATTGATTTCCGACATCGGCCGCCTGCGCCCAACGTTCGAACCGGTCATGGGTGTTTTGCCACCGAGGCCTGGGCGGCGCGGTGCAGGATGCTGGTCACCTCGTCACTGAACGATTCGATGCGTTTCATCGAAATCTCCACCTGCGCGGAAAAGCGATTATAGGCGATGACCGCGGGAATGGCGGCAAATAACCCGATCGCGGTCGCCACCAGCGCTTCGGAAATGCCGGGCGCCACCGATGCCAAGGTTGCCTGGCTCATATTGGCCAGGCTCCGAAACGAGTTCATGATACCCCAGACGGTGCCGAAGAGGCCGACATAGGGACTAGTGGATCCCACGGTGGCGAGAAAGGACAGATGCGTGCCCAGTCTTTCCTCCTCACGGTTCAAGGCCACGCGCATACCGCGCTGTACGGCCTGCATGATCGAATCCACCTCGGCGCCCGTCTGCTCCGAAAGGCGTGCGAATTCCCTGAAACCCGCCACGAACACGGTTTCGATGCCGGTCAGTTCCTCTCGGCCATCAAGTTCCAGGTACAGCTCGCGCAAATCGACGCCGGACCAGAAGTGGTCCTCGAAGTCGTCGGCTTCGCCCCGCGCCCGGCGCAGGAAAAACCAGCGCTGAAAAATCATCATCCAGGAGGCGATGGACGCCAGCGCCAGCAGCACGATGACGGCCTGCACCAGCAGGCTGGCGTTGGCAATCAGTTCAAATACGGACAGTTGTTCGGGCACGGCAATTTACTCTTGGGATTTTGGTTGTCGGTTCTCCGGCAAATCGAGGCTACCCTGTGGAGACTCGGGCGCGGCACTTGTTTCCGGAACCTCCAGGCCGAAGTGCCGGTACGCCCTGCCGGTCGCCACCCGGCCTCGGGGTGTGCGCATCAGGAATCCCTGTTGGATGAGGAAGGGTTCAAGCACATCCTCAATGGTATCCCGTTCCTCGCTAAGCGCCGCCGCCAGGGAGTCGATGCCGACCGGCCCGCCCGAGAACTTGCGAATAATGGTCTTGAGCAGCCGTCGGTCCATGGCGTCGAACCCCTCGCCGTCGACGTTCAACAAGTTAAGCGCCGCGTCCGCCGTACTCCGGTTGATGGCGCCGTCGGCCCGCACCTGAGCGTAATCGCGCGCGCGGCGCAACAATCGATTGGCGATGCGCGGCGTACCCCGCGAGCGGCGCGCAACCTCGCCCGCTCCGGCCCGATTGACGGGCAGATCCATCTTCCGCGCCGAGCGGGTCACAATCTCGCCTAGTTCACCGACCGAATAAAAATCCAAGCGTTGCACGATACCGAACCGATCCCTAAGCGGCGAGGTCAGCAGCCCTGCCCGGGTCGTGGCGCCAATGAGTGTAAAACGGGGCAAGTCAAGTTTTAGCGAGCGGGCCGCCGGACCGTCGCCAATGAGGATGTCGATCTGAAAATCCTCCATGGCGGGATAAAGGATTTCCTCCACCACCGGCGAAAGCCGATGAATTTCGTCCACGAACAGCACATCCTGGTCTTGCAGGTTCGTCAACATCGCCGCCAGATCGCCGGCGCGCTCGAGCACCGGACCCGAAGTCGATTTGATGGCAACGCCCATTTCGTTGGCAACGATGTTGGCGAGCGTGGTCTTGCCGAGCCCCGGCGGCCCAAAGATCAACGTATGATCAAGCGCCTCCCGACGTCGCCGCGCCGCTTCGATAAAGATGGTCATCTGCTCCTTGACGGCGCTCTGGCCAATGTATTCATCAAGGCGCGCCGGGCGCAGGCCACGCTCGAATTGGGACTCCGCCGCGCCGTCGGAGCGGGGGTCGAGGGTGCCATCCCTTTCGATGGTCACCGCGATCTTTGCCTGGTTGCGGCACAGGGCGGGGAGGCTTCGGCAAGGCAGCACGGCCGAACCGCGGCCCATCGCGAACAACCAGCCAAGCGCCCGGCTGCTCGCCTCACGGAGCCCGCTCCTCTTGCGCAAAACGTTGCAATGCCTCACGCACAATCTGTTCGACGGGAAGGCTCTCGCCAGCCACCGCCCGCACCGCCCGCGCGGCTTCGGCCGGCCTATAGCCAAGCGCCACGAGCGCCCGTTCCGCCTCCGTGCTGGATTGACCGGCGGCGGCCGGCGCCCGACTCGATACCTCGATGTCAAGATCCGCCAACCGGTCCCGCAATTCGAGCAACATCCGTTGCGCCGTCCTGGGGCCAACGCCGGGTATCCGCACGAGACGCGAAACATCATTTTGCGCCGCGGCGGCGGCCAGTTCACCCACCTCCACAGTGGAAATGATCGACAACGCCAACTTCGGCCCGACGCCGCCGATGCGCAGCAGCGCGCGAAACAGGTCGCGTTCGCCCCGCGTATTGAATCCATAGAGCTGCTGGGAGTCGTCCCGTACGATGAAATGGGTGTGCAGTTCCACCTCGCCAGATTCGCTTGCCAACACATGCAGCATCGGAGTGGGCACCGCCACTTCGTAGCCAATGCCGACAACATCGACCAGTACGAGTTGACCGCCCACCGCGGCCACGAACCCGCGAATACGACCAATCACCGTCTCTTCACACTATTGTTTTCGACAAGCGCACCACCAAGTCCCCGCGCGAATCGGTCACTCCGGACGCGTCCGCCGGAACCTCTCCGGGCTATGCAATGGGGATTGGCGACCCTGACCATGGACGCCAGTATTGATGTGACAAATCGCAATCGCAAGGGCATCCGCCGCATCCGGCGCGGGCAGCCCCTGCAGGTTCAAAATCACCCGCACCATGTGCTGAACCTGCGCCTTGGTCGCCCGCCCCGTTCCCACCACGGCCTTCTTTACAGAGCGGGCCGGATATTCAAATACATCGAGACCGGCGGCCACCGCCGCGGCAATAGCAACCCCGCGCGCCTGGCCGAGCTTGAGAGCGGATTGGGGATTGTGGGCGAGAAAGACATCCTCGATTGCGAGCACATTGGGACGGTGGGTATCTATCAGCTCCGATACGTCCCGATAGATTCGCCCCAGGCGTTCCGGCATGGCCCCCCCGGGTGGGCGAATGCGTCCGGCGTCCACAAACGATAGTCGGCTGTGCGCGGCGGTGACGAGCCCGTATCCCGTGACCCGCGAGCCGGGATCGATTCCAAGAACTTTGACCCAATCCCCGTGCATCGACCGACCCACCTAACCCGACCTATTCATGAATGAACGTGGCGAGGCCGGCAAGAGTGGTGAAAGCACTGGGTGCGCGGAGTAAGCGCAGGCGTGCCTGACAGTACGTTGAGCACGCGGCGGGAGCACGCCCGGTGATTTCGCCGCTATTGACGGCCGCAGTAGTTTATTCATGGATAGGTCGGGCTAATAGCCCGTGGCAACAGTCCCGCGCCGCACCGGGGGGCGAGGGGCGGGCGAAAAGCCGCACCCGGCCAGCGGGGAGCGGGAATATTTGAGCGACGCGCAACGACGGCAGCCGGGATGGATCGTTGTTCGAATGCGGTGGAACCTTTGCCGCGGGCCGCCAACCAAGGAAAAATCCGGGATTACGCAAATGAGACCACCGGGCGGATCAATGCACACCGCTTGGAAATGGGACTTACTATACGTAAGTTGACGTACCACTATATGTTGAGGATTTAGCGGCTGAAAACCACCACATGTCAGTTTCTGTCAACTTTCCTTATAAGTCCCCTGGAAATTCACCGTTGGTGTAGACGCTTTGCACATCGTCGAGATCTTCGAGCGCATCGACCAGCCGCAACACGGTTTCGGCCTGTCCTTCGTCGCAGGAACAGACGGTGGTGGGCACCATGGCTACTTCGACATGTTCGGGTTGCAGGGAAGCAGCCCTCAGGGCGTCGGCCACCCGGTCGAGTTCCTCCGGAGCGATGATTATAGTGATGGTACCGTCGTCGCCGGTTTCCAAATCTTCGGCACCCACTGCAAGGGCCGCATCGAGCACTTCGGCCTCGTCGGCACCGGGCGCAAAGCTAATGACCCCGCGCTTGTCGAATAGATAGGCCACGGAGCCATCCGTGCCGAGATTGCCGCCGTACTTGCCGAAAGCGTGCCGAACCTCGGCCACGGTACGGTTGCGGTTGTCGGTCATGGCCTCGATGAGAATGGCCACGCCGCCCGGCGCGTAGCCTTCATAGGTTAATTCCTCAAGATTCGCACCTTCGCCGCCGCCAGCCCCGCGCGCCACCGCGCGATCAATGGTTTCCTTCGGCACGTTCGCCGCCAACGCCTTTTCCATGGCGGTACGTAGGCGCGGATTGTCGCCGGGGTCCCCGCCATTGCGGGCGGCCACGGTTACTTCGCGCAGCACCTTGGTCCACAGTTTGCCGCGTTTCGCATCCTGGGCCGCCTTGCGGTGTTTGATATTGGCCCACTTGCTGTGTCCCGCCATAGAATTGTTCCAGGGAAGTCGATGTCAGGCACGTCAAGGTCATTCTCTCAAGACGCACCACCGGAAGAAACAGGGCGTGTGCGGATATGCAGTTCACGCAACTGCCCCGGATCCACGATGCTCGGCGCGGCCATCATCGGGCAGGCGGCGGATTGGGTTTTTGGAAAGGCGATGACATCGCGGATCGCCTGAGTGTCCGCCAACAACATCACGAGGCGGTCGAAACCGATGGCGATACCGCCATGCGGCGGGCAGCCGTGCCGGAGTGCATCGAGCAGGAATCCGAATTTCTGTTCCGCTTCGGGGCCGGCTCCCATGACTTCCAATACCGCCCGCTGCATTGCTTCCGTGTGGATACGCAGCGACCCACCTCCGAGCTCGTACCCGTTCAACACCACATCGTAGGCGGCCGCCTTGGCTTCGCCGGGTGCGGCAAGCAATTCTTCCGGGCTACAGTTGGGCCGGGTGAATTGATGGTGGGCGGGGGTGAGGTGGCCACCTTGGTCACGCTCGAACAGAGGCCAGTCGACAACCCACAATGGCGCATATCCGGTTTCCGTGACGCCCAGGATACGACCGAGCTCGTTGCGTAGCGCAGCCATGGAATCATTGACCACATTGGTGTTGCCGGCCCCAAAGAAAACAAGATCGCCGTTTTGGGCGCCGACCCGCCGCAGAACCCGGGCCACAATCGATTCCGGCAGATATTTTACAATGGGTGATTGCAGGCCCTCGCTGCCCCGGCCGAGATCGTTGACCTTGATATAGGCAAGGCCCCTAGCCCCGTAGCGACCAACAAAGTCCGTCAAGTCATCGATAACCTTGCGGCTCAGCTTGCCGCCACCCGGCGCGGGCAATGCCACGACCCGGCCTTCCGTGTCGTTGGCCGGGTCACGGAACACCTTGAAGTCCACCGCCGCCATTAGGTCGGCAACATCGGTGAGGCGCAACGGATTGCGCAGGTCGGGCCGGTCGCTACCGTAGTCGCACATGGCTTCCGCCCAGGTCAACACCGGGAATTCGTCGAGTTCCACGCTCTTCAGTTCCTTGAACAGGCGGCGGATCATGGATTCGGTAAGCGCCATAACGTCCCGTTCCCGCACGAAGGAGGCCTCGATGTCGATTTGCGTGAACTCGGGTTGCCGATCGTGTCGCAAATCTTCGTCCCGGTAGCAGCGCGCCAGTTGATAATACTTGTCGACACCGGACATCATCAGCAACTGCTTGTACATTTGCGGAGACTGGGGCAAGGCAAAAAATGTGCCGGGATGGGTACGGCTCGGCACCAAATAGTCGCGCGCGCCCTCTGGTGTGGAACGGCTGAGTGTTGGCGTTTCTATTTCCCAATAGCCGTTCTCCTCAAGATGCCGGCGCACCTCCGAGGCGGCCCGCGCGCGCAGATGAAGGCGCTCCCGCATCTCCGGGCGCCGCAGGTCGAGATAACGGTAGCGCAGCCGCACATCTTCGCCGGCGTCGGAGTATTCATCGAGTTGAAAGGGCGGCGTGACGGCGGTGTTCAATATCTCCAGACCCGTACCCAATACCTCGATCTCGCCCGTGGCCATATTGGGATTCTCCGCGCCTTCCTGGCGACGCCGAACCCGGCCGGTCATACTTAGTACGTATTCGCTGCGCACACGCTCCGCGAGAGCAAAACTCTCGGCCGTATCCGGGTCGTAGACAACTTGCACAATGCCGATGCGGTCACGCATGTCGAGAAAGATGACACCGCCGTGGTCGCGCCGCCGGTGCACCCAGCCGCACAGTTCCACCGTTTCGCCAACATGCGATGCGTTGAGTTCTCCACAGTAATGGCTGCGCATGGCTTTCAAGACTCCCTTTCTGAATTGTCCTTGCCCTTTTTCTCCGCTCGGGCGGTTTTTGTGGGCTTGTCCGAGCCGCTATCGGCCTTGGCTTCCTTATCCTTGTCCTTGTCCTTGTCCTTCTTATCTCTATCTTTCGCCTCGGCGCCATTATCGGCCGCCTTGGCGCCACTGTCGTCGTCGCTCGCCACATTTTTCTTCTTATCCGATTTAAAATCCGTTTCGTACCAGCCTCCACCTTTCAGGCGAAATACCGCCGCGGAGATTTTCTTTTTCAGGCTATCCATTCCACAGGCGGGACAGATGGTTAGCGGCGACTCACCGATCTTCTGAATCGTCTCCAATTCATGGCCACAATGATCGCATCGATACTCATAAATGGGCATCGAAAGTTCCTCGGTGATTTGTTGTTTGGGCGAGTCGGTGTCTTAAAGCAAGAGGTGAACGCAGAATTCAGGCTAGACCACCCGCGGCGCGTATCATCCACAAAAAGGCCGCAAAAATATAGTACTTCAGGGCCCAAAAATGCCCGCCAGGCATGGCAACGCCTGAAAATCGAAAAATCGCTTGCGGCAATGGGATGGTTTGGTTATAAAGGCATCCCATACGGCAGTTACGGCTTGTGGCTGGCACGTGTGTGAAAGCCTTAGTTTACGCTACCCTACCCCCTAGTCGCTTGCCGAACATAGCCGGAAATATGAGGATCAAGCATGCCTGCCAAGAAAGGTGAAACCAACCAAAGAGCCGGATCGGCTACAAAAGCCAAGGTCGCGGCCAAACAAAAAGCTGCCCCCGCAAAAAGTAAGGCACCCGTCAAAGCCGCCACAAAGCGTGGGAAGACGACAGTGCAAAGCAAGAGGACAACAGCGGGAAAGACCAAAGCAGCCGTGAAAACGAGAAAGGCGCCAACCCGCAAGGCAGCGGCAAAGAGCGCGGCGGCAAAACGTAAAACCGCCCCCGGGAAAACCATGGCGAAAAGAAAGGCCGCTCCCGCAAAAGGAAAGGCTACTCCCGCCAAAAGGGCCACAGCGAAAAAAACGGCAGCGGCAAAGAGAGCCACCGCAAATCGCAAGACGGCTCCGGCGAAAAAGATTGCTCGGGCGAAGAAAAAAGCGGTACCCGCAAAGAAACGAGCCACCACTCGCACAGGCGGCACGGTGGCACCGGAAGCCACATCCAAAATTGCCCTCAATATGAAAACGACTGCGATTTCTAAAAAAATGTCCAAGGCTGAGGTGTTGACGGAACTTGCCCTGGCAACGAATCTGACACGCACCCAAGTCGGCTCGGTACTAGACGGACTGGAAATGTTGATCGTGCGCCACGTCAAAAAACGCGGGGTTGGTGAGTTTTCCATTTCCGGCCTCGTCAAGATTCGCAAAGTCCGCAAGGCCGCAACAAGGAAGCGCATGGGCAGAAATCCAAAGACGGGCGAGCAAATCGAAATACCGGCAAAACCGGCCTGCAACCGCATACGGGTATCCGCACTGGGGAAATTGAAGGACATGGTTACCTGAGTAACGTTGGCGCCCCCGCTACTCGTAACCCTCGGCAATGTGGGCGTGATGCCCAAATTTCTTCGCCCAAAGACCGCCCATGCTGCAAAGCCAGTTTTTTGCACCCACCCTCAGGGAAGATCCCGCCCAAGCCGATGTCGCCAGCCATCGCCTGATGCTGCGCGCCGGCTTGGTTCGCCCGGTGGCTGCCGGGCTGTATACCTGGTTGCCGCTGGGCCTACGGGTCATTCGCAAGATTGAAGCGATCACACGGCAGGAGCTGAACGCAACCGGTGCACAGGAAGTACTGATGCCCGTTGTGCAACCAGCGGAATTGTGGCGGGAAAGCCAGCGTTGGGAGAAGATGGGGCCGGAATTATTGCGTATAAAAGACCGCCACGAGCGCGATTTCTGCCTTGGCCCCACGCACGAAGAGATTGTTACCGATCTATTCCGCCGCGAAATTCAAAGCTACAAGCAACTGCCCTGCAATTTCTATCAGATTCAAACGAAGTTTCGCGATGAGGTGCGGCCCCGATTCGGCGTGATGCGAGCGCGGGAATTCACCATGAAGGACGGCTATTCATTTCACGAGAGCCAAAAGTCTTTCGACGAAACCTACCAGGAAATGCACACCTGCTATACGCGTATTCTGGAGCGCTTGCACCTGAACTTTCGCGCGGTAGAGGCTGACACGGGCAACATCGGCGGTGCCAATTCCCATGAATTTCATGTACTGGCACAATCCGGGGAAGACATTATCGCCCATGCGACGGGCGGCAACTATGCGGCCAACCTCGATCGGGCAACCACCGCACCACCGGGCAATCCGCCACCACCGAGAGAATCCGTGGCGGAAGTGGCGACACCGGGGCACACCACCATCGCCGCCGTTGCCGAATTGCTCGGGCTGCCCGCGACCCGCTGCCTAAAAACCCTTATCGTACGCGGCGAAGACGAGCCTGTTGCGTTCGTGCTGCGTGGCGATCATGAACTCAACCCGATCAAGGCGGCCAAGCTGCCGAATATCACCAGCCCGCTCGAATTTGCCTCCGATACGGAAGTCGCGACCGCAACCGGCGCCAATCCCGGTTCCATCGGCCCGGTCGGATTGGGTTTGCCGATTTATATCGACCGCGATGCGCGGGCGGTCGCGGATTTCGTTTGTGGTGCCAATCGGGACGGCATTCACTATCGAGGCGTCAACTGGGAGCGGGATGTGCCGGTGGATGAATCGCGCGTGGTTGACGCACGCAACGTGGTGCCCGGCGACAAGGCACCCAACGGCCAAGGCGAACTGCAATTGCTGCGCGGCATCGAAGTCGGCCATATATTCCAACTCGGCACGATCTACAGCGAGTCCATGCAGGCGACTTTTCTGGGCCGCAACGGCCAAGGCAGCGCCCCCATCATGGGCTGCTATGGTCTGGGTATCACCCGCCTGGTTGCCGCCATCATCGAACAGCATCACGACGACCGCGGCATCTGCTGGCCAGCGCCGACCACACCCTTCGATGTCCACATCCTTGCGCTCAACTATACGAAATCCGATGCTGTGCGACAGACAGCGAACGAATTGCTCGAACAATGCGCGAACGCCGGTATCGATGCGTTACTCGACGACCGCGACGAACGCCCGGGTGTCAAGTTCGCCGATGCCGACCTGATCGGGCTTCCCCATCGAATTACCGTCGGCGAGCGCGGCCTGAAGAACGGACGGGTGGAATACCGTCCAAGGCGCGGCGGCGAAACGCTCTCTATCGCATCCGACGACATCGCCAACATGGATTGGTTTACCGAGCGGAGCTATTCGTGACTAGTCTCGGCAAGCAACATCTCCAATGTCTGGGGCCCCAACAACTGTCTTCGCATCAGGCCATCGGGGCCGATGACAACGGTGACCGGTAGCGCCGTCGGCCGCTCGTAGCCCCATCTGTCGCGCGGGTCGTCGACGAGCACTGGGAAACGAATGCCCATCTCTTCCATTACCTCGATGAGTTTCTCGCCGACAACCTCATCGTAGTTAACCCCCAAGACCGCCACACCGTGTTCGCGACGATTTTCGTGGAGTTGGTTCAACTCCGGTATTTCCCTTCGACAGGGCGCACACCACTCCGCCCAATAGTTGATGACAAGCCACCGTCCCCGCAAATCCGAAAAGCGCACCTCGCCGCCCCCGGCAAGTTGAGCCGGCGCATCGGTTTCGCAACCATGCAGACAAACAACCATGAAGGCGAGACCCAACAAGCGGCGAATCTGCGCTAAGGTTTGATCAAACAGTCGTTGCGGAAATATAGCCATGAGCAAAATCACCATCTACCACAATCCCCGTTGCTCAAAATCACGCCAAACCCTAGCGCTGCTGAACGAGCGGGGAATTTCACCCAACATCGTCGAGTATCTCGACTCGCCACCGGACACGGCCACCATCGAGCGGCTGCTGAATCGACTGGGCCTGGAACCCAGAGATCTCATGCGCAAAAAAGAGGCGCCCTACGCCAAACTCAATCTGGAGGATGAAACTCTGCCAAAAACCACTCTGATTCAGGCAATGGTCGATCATCCCATTCTGATTGAACGTCCGATTGTGCTCGCCGGCAACAAGGCTGCCGTCGGCCGGCCGCCGGAAGCCGTGCTGAGAATTCTGTAGTGGCGGCAAGCCGCACTACCAGAGGCGGTCGGCAACACGGTATTGCGAATTGAGCCGCTAGTCTCATTGGTTCCCCGCCAATATCTCTTCGATTTCACCAATCACGGCCGGGTCTTCAATCGTGGATGGAGCGGCATAGGGTTCCCCGTCGATCATCTTGCGTAAGATCTGGCGCAAAATCTTACCGGAGCGGGTCTTCGGCAAACGCTTGACGACATGCGCTCGCTTGAAATTCGCGAAGGGGCCCAAATTGCGGCGCACCATGGTCACCAATTCCTCGCGCAACACCCCGGCGGCCATGTTGACGCCGTCCTTGAGGACGACGAGGCCCAAGGGCACCTGTCCCTTGTCGGCGTCGGCGATGCCCACAACCGCACACTCGGCAACGGCGGGATGGCCCGCCACCACCTCTTCGAGTTCGCCGGTTGACATGCGGTGTCCCGCGACATTGATGACGTCGTCGATTCGACCCATCACGTAGACATAGCCGTCCTCGTCGCGATAGCCGCTATCGCCCGTGAGATAAAAACCGGGATATTGCGACCAATACGCTTCAATGAAGCGCTCGTGGTCGCCCCAAAGGGTGGGGAAGGTTCCGGGCGGCAGCGGTCCCCGGATTACGACCGCACCCTCATCGCCCGGGCCAAGTTCGGCACCATTCTCGTCGAAGACACGCAAATCGTAACCGGGCACCGGTAACGACACGGAGCCCGCTCGGGTTTCCATCAACTCCAATCCGACCAAATTCGCGCAGATGGACCAGCCCGTTTCGGTTTGCCACCAATGATCGACCACCGGTATGCCGAGGTTGTCGCAAAGCCAATGGTAGGTGGGCGGGTCAAGGCGCTCGCCGGCCACAAACTGATAGCGCAACGAGGAAACATCGTAATTGTCCTTGAGCTTGCACTCCGGATCTTCCTTTTTAATCGCCCGGAACGCTGTCGGCGCAACAAAGAAACTGCTTACCCCATGATCCTGAATTACCCGCCAATAGGCCCCGGCATCCGGCGTTTTCACAGGCTTGCCCTCGAACAACACGGAAGTGCAGCCTCGAATCAGCGGGCCGTAGACGATATAGGAGTGGCCCACCACCCAGCCCACGTCGGAAGCGGCCCAAAAGACATCGCCCCTATCCACTCCGTAGATGGCCCGCATACTCCAATTCAGGGCGACGGCGTGCCCACCGTTGTCCCGCAGCACACCCTTGGGGCGACCGGTGGTGCCGGACGTATAGAGGATGTAGAGCGGGTCGGTGGCATCAAGTGGAATATAGTCGGCGGATTCGCTGGCCGCTTCCCACTCGCGCCAATCCAAATCCCGACCGGTGGCCAGCGGAGCGAGCGCCTCCGGGCGTTGCAGAATGATGCAATGGTCGACGGCGTGCCTGGCGATGCGCAGGGCTTCATCCAAGAGCGGTTGATATTGAATAATCCGAGTGAACTCGATGCCACAGGATGCGCTCAGCACCACTTTGGGCCGCGCATCGTCGATGCGGCTGGCGAGTTCCGGTGCCGCGAATCCGCCAAAGACAACGGAGTGCACCGCGCCGATGCGCGCACAGGCCAGCATGGCAATAGCCGCCTCCGGCACCATGGGCATATAGATCACCACCCGGTCGCCCTTGGCCACACCAAGCGCAACCAAGCCGCCCGCCACTCGGGCCACGCGCCTTTGCAATTCGGCGAAGGTGAACCGAACAATCTGCCCGGTGACCGGCGAATCGTAGATCAACGCGGTCCGCTCCCCCCGACCCTCGTCCACATGCCGGTCCACGGCAAGCCAGCAGGAGTTGGTGATACCGCCGCGATACCAACGCCAAGCACCATTCAGATCCCGATCAAGAATGATCGGGGGGAATTCCAACCACGGCAATTCCTCTGCCCGCTCGCGCCAGAATCCCTCGGGATCGGTGATCGAGTGTTGATAGTTGCCCGCGTAACTCATTGCCTATGTCCCCCCGGTACCTGTCCGCTCTGGCGGCGACACGCATGAATTGGATGGATTTGCGTAACAAATCGCCATCAATAACGCCAAGCGGGACATCATCCAGCCGCCGAGAGCACTTCGGCAACATCATCAAATTGCAGCCGAGCAAAGCGTGCGTAGAGTTCGTTATTGCAAACCAATGCGTCGTGCGGACCATCGGCTTTCAGTTCCCCGTTCTCAAGCACAAGGATGCGGTCGGCCCGACGCACGGTCGAGAGCCGATGGGCGATCACTAGAATACTGCAGCGGCCCTTCAATTCCTCGATGCTCATGCGGATGTAGCTTTCGCTTTCCGCATCAAGAGCACTCGTCGCTTCGTCGAGCAGCAATATCGCCGGTTTGGTGAGTAGTGCCCGGGCGATCGCGAGGCGCTGCTTCTCGCCGCCGGAAAGCCCCACACCCTCCTCGCCAATCCGGGCATCCAAGCCCCCCGGCAGCTTGGCGATGAATTCCACGGCCTGGGCTAGACGCAGCGCATCGTTCAAATCCGCTTCGCTGGCGTCCGGGTTGCCATAAAGCAGGTTGGACCTCAGCGTGCCCGCAAACAACACCGGGTCTTGCGGCACCAAACCCACAGCATCGCGCACATCGCGAAGACGCAGATTGGGGAGGGCCCGATTCGCCAGGCGGATTTCACCATCGGTAGGGTCGTAGAACCGTTGCAGCAAATCGAACAGCGTCGTCTTGCCCGCGCCGGACGGCCCCACGAGGGCAACCATTTCGCCCGGTACAATCTCAAAATCGATACCCCGCAAAATCGCCAGATCCGGGCGCAAGGGGTATGCAAAGTGCAGATTACGCACAGCGAGGGTTAAATGATCGGGGCTTGGCAGCATCTCGGGTTGGGCCGGTTCCGGCAATTCGTTCGGCGCATCGAGCAGTTCAACCAACCGCTCCGTCGCCCCGGCCGCCCGTTGCAGATCGCTGTATACCTCACTGATTGCCCCCACCGACCCAGCGACGATGATGGAATAGAAAAGAAACGCGGCAAGGTCACCCGGACTGCTGCGGCCCGCCACCACATCCTGTCCGCCAATCCAAAGCATGGCCGCGATGGCGCTCATCACCAAGAGCATAACCATGGCAATCAAAATCGCCCGCTGGCGGATGCGTTTTACGCCCACCTTGAATGCGGCATGCACCCTGGCTTCGAATTCGGCTTCATCCCGGCCTTCGTGGTTGAACGACTGCACAACCTTCACATGGCGCAGCGATGCGCCCGCGTAGGCACCGACATCGGCGATGGTATCCTGGCTGCTGCGCGACAGGCGGCGGACGCGGCGACCGAATAGCACGATCGGCACAACAACCACCGGCACACTGAAGAACACGACCAAGGAAAGCTTGGGGTCCGTTACAACCAGCAGCGCCACGCCACCGATAAACATCAGAATATTACGCAGGGCGATGGAAATCGACGATCCAATCACCGTCTGCAAAAGGGTCGTATCGGTGGTGATGCGCGACTGAATTTCGGTGGGCAGGTTTTTCTCGAAGAAGGCGGGATGCAAACGAATGAGCCGGTGGAACACGGCCAGGCGTATATCCGAACTCACCCGCTCGCCGATCCAGGAAACGAAATAAAAGCGCACGAAGGTGCCGATGGTGAGCGCCACGACAAGCACCGCAAAGACCAGAATGCTGCGCTCGAGCAGTTCGCCGGAATCACCCTTGAGCCCTTGGTCTATCACCAGCCGCAAGCCTTGGCCAATAGAGAGCGTGATGCCCGCCGTGACCACCAACGCAACGCTGGCAATGGTCACCTGGCCCCAATAGGGACGCAGGAATCCGAGCGCCGGGCGCAAATTGATGAGGTCTTTGGAAGCCTCGCGGTTATAGCCGTCGTCCATCGCGGCATTATCCCGCAATAATGGAGAAACCTGCTAATCTGTCTCCAACTACCGGGTGCAATGGCGCGAACACACAATGGGCCACCTAGTGCTCCATCCAACTGATGATGCCGCATCAGCGCGCCCGCAAGCGTCCAGATGCGCGGCTTAACCCCCGCCGGCGTATCCGGCGGCGATACGTCAAGGGGCGACAACAATGAATCTTGAACCGACAAATCCGGCCTGGGTCAATGTCGTTTTGGGCGATTTCGACCGCTTTTTGCAGGATCATGCTTCCTGCGAGAAAAAGGCATCCGGTATGGCGCTTTCACTCGCATCCCACTATCCCGATAAGCTGGCGTTGGTGAACGCCATGGTCGATCTTGCCGTGGAGGAACTTTCGCACTATCGGGAGGTTGTGCGGCTGCTCGCAAGGCGGGGCTTAACAATCGCCCCCGATACCCGAGATGCGTATGTGCGCCAACTGAATGCGCTCGTGCGGCACGGAACGGCAAACTACCTGCTTGACCGCCTGCTAGTTGCCTCAATCATAGAGCGCCGTGGCAATGAACGTTTCGGGCTGATTGCGGAGGCGTTGCCAGCGGGTTCGGAAAAACGGTTCTTTGTCGCCTTGACCCAAGCCGAAGCGAGGCACTGGTCAATTTTTCTGGAGCTCGCGCAGCAATACTGCACCCCCGAATTGGTTGAGACGCGCCTGCAGAACATGCTCCGGGCGGAAGCTCGAATCGTCGCCAGTCTGCCACTCGAACCTCGTGTGCATTAGAGAAGGTCTGAACGGGTTGATAGAGCAGCATCAAGCCGCTGACAACCCGTTAGGGCACATCTAAGGAAGGTCTGATTAATTCTGCAGCCACGGCATCCAAGTCAATACAATCAATGGCTTACGAGTAGCTCAATGCCGCTCTATCGAATTGATCGGAGTTTCCCCAATTTAAAACCGTTTACTATGGGAGCCTGCGCCGTAGAACACCTAAGAGAGTCAACAGTGGGAATATGCAGCCAAAATACCATCAAAAGCGCTCCAATGTGGGCGTGATGCCCAAATTTCTTCGCCATTTTATCCTGGGGATAGTCGAAGTGGGATGTGTTCCCCCGAGAATGTCCTACGGCGCAGGCTCCTATAGGGTAGTGTCGCAGTTCGACTGTATAACTCAACAACACCCGATCACAATAAGATCGCATACCCGTCCAGAGCGGAGTGTGTCCGTATGCCTAACCGCAACACTGTAAAGCACCTTGCCCACTACCTCGCACGCCACGGCCAGCCGGAATGTGGGGCCGTGCCGATACCGAATCGCCGGTTCGACAATGTCGTCATCATACCCTGTTACGACGAAAGTCCCGATTGCCTTGAAGCGGTGTTCAGCAGGCTCGGTGTTGTCAACAACCCCAATGCCACCCCTGCCGGGAAGGAAAGCAACTTACTTGCCATCGTAGTGGTGAACGCGCCCGATGATGCGCCGCCGGAGCCTCTGGCGCGTACTCGTGTACTCTGGCGGTCTCTAGTGGATTGCAAAACGGAACATGCTCTGTGGTTGGATAATATCTCGGCGGGGCACTGCCAAAACACCAACGACGCCGCAACCAAACAATCTTCTTGGACCAATGGCGAAACCGCAAGTCACGACCAACGTAATCTTAGCGAAAGGGCAGGGTATTTCCGGTGGACTCGCACTGCCAACGGTATTCATGTACTCGCTATTAACCGTATTGACCCGAATCTGCGGCTGCCCCGTCGTCAGGGTGTGGGGCTCGCCCGCAAGATCGGTGCCGACACTGCCTGCGCATTGATCCTCAAAGGCGTAATCCGTTCGCCTTGGCTTTATTTCACCGATGCAGATGTACGGCTGCCCGGAGACTATTTTGGATATTCATCCACGCGAGTTGGCAGCCTGCTGTTTCCGTATCGACACCAGGCAAGCGCATTCCTCCCACAGCGGTGTGTCGTTAAACCGAACCCAACCGCAATCCAAACCCAAATGATCGTAAGCCAACGCACAGCTAATAGGACGCTGGCAGAACGGGCCACTATCTACGAGATCCATCTTCGCTACTACGTTGACCGTCTGCGCTACGCGGGCTCGCCCTACGCCTTCCATACCATCGGAAGCACCATGGCAATTCACGCCGAGGTCTACGCCAAGGTGCGGGGTGTACCCAAGCGCAATGCAGCGGAAGATTTTCACCTGCTGAACAAAGCAGCCAAGGTCGCTCCAGTGCATACCCTTACCGGGCCGGAAATCGTTATACGTGCGCGGCTCTCCAATCGTGTCCCATTCGGCACAGGCCCTGCTCTACGCACGATGCAAGACGCCTCGACCTTTCAAAGCTATGCACACGAGTCCTTCGAGTTCCTCCGAGAAGCAATCAGTTTCATTAATACCGAAGCAACCATTTCATCCAGAACCCGCCAACTATTGGAGGAACTCGGCTTCTTTCACCGCCTAGTGAGAGCCAAAGCACAACACCGGCACCCGCACACTCTGAGAAAAGCCCTGCATCAATGGTTCGATGCGCTACGCACCTTGCGCTTCATTCATCTGGCACGGCGCTATCACTCCGACCGGCCGCTGCTACCGATGCTTGATGGCCTGTTTGGAGAAACCAGCCACCTCACCAACCTGCGAGAGCGAGAATACAAAGTTCCTCGGATAGTAGGCACAAATGTAAACAGCCATAGATCGCTTCAATGAGGCCCCCGCAAAAAGCGGGGGAAAACGCCAACCGTGGACGACGTGTTCGAGATAACGAGCGGGCTCCAATGAGGCCCCCGCAAAAAGCGGGGGAAAATGGGGGAAAGCAAGCGGACACCGCGGCGTGGGAGGCGCTTCAATGAGGCCCCCGCAAAAAGCGGGGGAAAATTAATGACATGGTTAATCGAACTCGAGAAATAAACGAGCTTCAATGAGGCCCCCGCAAAAAGCGGGGGAAAATAGGCTTGATGTCTCTACGTCCCCTGTACAATAGATTGCTTCAATGAGGCCCCCGCAAAAAGCGGGGGAAAATGTCCACTGTTGGCGCATACACGAAGGGTGTTGTCACGCTTCAATGAGGCCCCCGCAAAAAGCGGGGGAAAATCCGGAGAGCAGCCTATTCGCGGGGAGTAGGACATAGAGCTTCAATGAGGCCCCCGCAAAAAGCGGGGGAAAATTTCGAGCAGATGGTGGACAGCCAAGTACCACCTCCGCTTCAATGAGGCCCCCGCAAAAAGCGGGGGAAAATCGGACTCAGGAACGAATGAACGAGGGTAGTCGTCGTGCTTCAATGAGGCCCCCGCAAAAAGCGGGGGAAAATGGCGCAAGCGCCGTGTATAGGGGACGTACTGTACGGCTTCAATGAGGCCCCCGCAAAAAGCGGGGGAAAATTACGCCACCACATGGATAAACGTGAAGGCCAAGTAGCTTCAATGAGGCCCCCGCAAAAAGCGGGGGAAAATAACTGCCAGAGGGCGCGTCCGAGCCCCGCATGATAAGGCTTCAATGAGGCCCCCGCAAAAAGCGGGGGAAAATGGGGTGGCGGGGATGGTGCCCCCAACCCCCGACCCGCTTCAATGAGGCCCCCGCAAAAAGCGGGGGAAAATGCAACCGGCGGAAGAGAACGACGACTTCGAGGATTCGCTTCAATGAGGCCCCCGCAAAAAGCGGGGGAAAATTCCGCAGTACGTGTGGCAGTTTCAACAGCTTTATCGTGCTTCAATGAGGCCCCCGCAAAAAGCGGGGGAAAATGCCGGCCCAGGTTTTCTCCGCTCTGCCGCAGGGCGTGCTTCAATGAGGCCCCCGCAAAAAGCGGGGGAAAATCCGACGACACAGAGATTCCATCGAGTACGTCTACTAGCTTCAATGAGGCCCCCGCAAAAAGCGGGGGAAAATCACCGAACTCGCTCGCCTTCCCGAGCGTATTTGGCTGCTTCAATGAGGCCCCCGCAAAAAGCGGGGGAAAATACTAGGAAGAACGATGCACAAGTAAGGTTCCAAAATGCTTCAATGAGGCCCCCGCAAAAAGCGGGGGAAAATTAGGTGGTAAAATGAGAATCAAGTTTATTGAAGTCGCTTCAATGAGGCCCCCGCAAAAAGCGGGGGAAAATGTGGAGAGTGGGGTGGTCGACAGTGGACAAGAATCTGCTTCAATGAGGCCCCCGCAAAAAGCGGGGGAAAATGGCGCTGGCGGACCGTAGAGACCCGACGTCTGCGTGCTTCAATGAGGCCCCCGCAAAAAGCGGGGGAAAATGCGCTGGCGTTACTTGGTTGCTTATCTCGTCGCCGGGCTTCAATGAGGCCCCCGCAAAAAGCGGGGGAAAATGCCGAGGTCGCGGCGCTACGTCGGTGGCGGACCGCCGGCTTCAATGAGGCCCCCGCAAAAAGCGGGGGAAAATAAGTGTTCGGCTACGATCTTGAAGTTGAAGATTGGGCTTCAATGAGGCCCCCGCAAAAAGCGGGGGAAAATGCCCCGTGTGCGCCGCCGCCCCGGTCGGCTCCGCCGCGCTTCAATGAGGCCCCCGCAAAAAGCGGGGGAAAATACTTCGTAGCGTTCAACGCACTCGCGTTGATCGTTGGCTTCAATGAGGCCCCCGCAAAAAGCGGGGGAAAATGGCAGAACAGGAGGGATGGTATCCAGTGATGGATACGCTTCAATGAGGCCCCCGCAAAAAGCGGGGGAAAATTTCCCCCCGCGCCGCGGGGGTGGCCGCGACACACACGCTTCAATGAGGCCCCCGCAAAAAGCGGGGGAAAATTACGGTTCGTCGTCGGCTTCCGGTCGCGGGGTCAACGCTTCAATGAGGCCCCCGCAAAAAGCGGGGGAAAATTACGGTTCGTCGTCGGCTTCCGGTCGCGGGGTCAACGCTTCAATGAGGCCCCCGCAAAAAGCGGGGGAAAATCCAAGGTCAACGCACGACCACGGTCATCATCCTCGTGCTTCAATGAGGCCCCCGCAAAAAGCGGGGGAAAATGGCTGGCAATCCGGATGCCGCCAATATTCGAAGACCGCTTCAATGAGGCCCCCGCAAAAAGCGGGGGAAAATCACCGACAACGGTAATACCCAGCTACCAACCGTCGGGCTTCAATGAGGCCCCCGCAAAAAGCGGGGGAAAATCTGCACAACAACCTCACCATCGAGGTCAACTCGAGCGCTTCAATGAGGCCCCCGCAAAAAGCGGGGGAAAATTTTCCACGCCCGATATGTAGCTGTCGAAGTCGCGCCGCTTCAATGAGGCCCCCGCAAAAAGCGGGGGAAAATCGCGGGTCGGCTGTGGCCCGCGGCTAAGGTCAGAGAGCTTCAATGAGGCCCCCGCAAAAAGCGGGGGAAAATTTGTTGAATGCCAAGGCGATGGCGCGAATGTCGGCGGGCTTCAATGAGGCCCCCGCAAAAAGCGGGGGAAAATTTGTGGACCACGCGACCTCGGGTCGTCACGGTCGCGCTTCAATGAGGCCCCCGCAAAAAGCGGGGGAAAATGTGCTTTCGGCGCACCGGCATTTCCGAAGGTAATTGCTTCAATGAGGCCCCCGCAAAAAGCGGGGGAAAATCACCACATCATCCCCATCCCCATCCCCCATCGCTTCAATGAGGCCCCCGCAAAAAGCGGGGGAAAATCCGATAGGGTATAGACGGGGGTACGCGGTCGAGGGAGCTTCAATGAGGCCCCCGCAAAAAGCGGGGGAAAATCTGGCGGGGGCGCTGGATAGCGACGAACAGACGCACGCTTCAATGAGGCCCCCGCAAAAAGCGGGGGAAAATCAGACCTTGCCCTCGTGGAATTTGAATACCTTTTCCGCTTCAATGAGGCCCCCGCAAAAAGCGGGGGAAAATGTCCCATTCCCAACCGCACCCCAGTCGCATTTGCGCGCTTCAATGAGGCCCCCGCAAAAAGCGGGGGAAAATCTCGTTTGCGTTCGGGATGGGAATGGGGTGCGGATGGGCTTCAATGAGGCCCCCGCAAAAAGCGGGGGAAAATGGCCTCACCGAACTCTTGCGGAAGCGCAAGAACAGGGGCTTCAATGAGGCCCCCGCAAAAAGCGGGGGAAAATGAGACGGCAATGATTCGCAACAACCAAAGGAGAATGGCTTCAATGAGGCCCCCGCAAAAAGCGGGGGAAAATGATTTCCGAATTGTTTCAATTTGTTTCGGCGGCTGGCTTCAATGAGGCCCCCGCAAAAAGCGGGGGAAAATGGGAAGCCGTGTCTGCAAATACTAAAGGCGGCCGACGCTTCAATGAGGCCCCCGCAAAAAGCGGGGGAAAATCAGTGCTTCCCATCCCCCCTTGTATCCGCTTCCCCCGCTTCAATGAGGCCCCCGCAAAAAGCGGGGGAAAATAACTGGGGCAACAAAAAACAAGCCAAGCGCAACTACGCTTCAATGAGGCCCCCGCAAAAAGCGGGGGAAAATCGCAACCACAGAAGGTGAAGAGACTGGACTTCTGTCGCTTCAATGAGGCCCCCGCAAAAAGCGGGGGAAAATCGCGCCGAGCTGACGGTCGTCGGGGTTAAGATCCTGGCTTCAATGAGGCCCCCGCAAAAAGCGGGGGAAAATACATGGCCGCGACATGGGGTCGCGGCCAACAAAGGAGCTTCAATGAGGCCCCCGCAAAAAGCGGGGGAAAATATGGCGCCCGCGCCAAAGACCCAAACAATTTTACGCTTCAATGAGGCCCCCGCAAAAAGCGGGGGAAAATGGGATGCCAAGTGATGAGCGACAAGTCCGGAGAAATCGCTTCAATGAGGCCCCCGCAAAAAGCGGGGGAAAATCTCATCGGTGGTGGGGGGACTGATGAGCAACTGGGGGCTTCAATGAGGCCCCCGCAAAAAGCGGGGGAAAATGCGGTCGGACCTGTATGACCTCGCGGCCGTGGCGGTGGGGCTTCAATGAGGCCCCCGCAAAAAGCGGGGGAAAATCATGCGGCCGCCGGAATGGGCAGAAGAGGGGACGGTGCTTCAATGAGGCCCCCGCAAAAAGCGGGGGAAAATAGGCTCTCAACTACATAGACTGGAGTACGTACAGTGCTTCAATGAGGCCCCCGCAAAAAGCGGGGGAAAATTACATGTTGTGCGTGTCGATGTTGGTGGTGGCATCGCTTCAATGAGGCCCCCGCAAAAAGCGGGGGAAAATGAAGATCGCGGCGCCCTGTCCCGCCGTGATCTCCTCGCTTCAATGAGGCCCCCGCAAAAAGCGGGGGAAAATGCGGTGGACAGCGGGGTACCGGGCGTACCGCGCCGCGCTTCAATGAGGCCCCCGCAAAAAGCGGGGGAAAATCTATCGGAAGAGCGTCTGACGGTCGGTCTACCGCTCGCTTCAATGAGGCCCCCGCAAAAAGCGGGGGAAAATCTAAGGAATGATGATTTGCTTTTGGCGGGTCGAAAGGCTTCAATGAGGCCCCCGCAAAAAGCGGGGGAAAATCTCGATTTTTGGGGACTATCCTCCTCTAGTCCCCCCGCTTCAATGAGGCCCCCGCAAAAAGCGGGGGAAAATCCGGGGCAAAATGTTGGAACTTTCTCAAGCCAAAATAGCTTCAATGAGGCCCCCGCAAAAAGCGGGGGAAAATCGGCGAACAGACTGCTTTCCGGCGGAGGTATTTGCGCTTCAATGAGGCCCCCGCAAAAAGCGGGGGAAAATATCGATCAAATCAGGCTTGATATGCAGATCGAGCAAGGCTTCAATGAGGCCCCCGCAAAAAGCGGGGGAAAATAAGTGACCGAGACGAACGACCACCAAGCGCTGGTGAGCTTCAATGAGGCCCCCGCAAAAAGCGGGGGAAAATGGGAAAAGGAGATGAAAATGACGAACGTGTACCCCCGCTTCAATGAGGCCCCCGCAAAAAGCGGGGGAAAATTTCCGGAACAGCTCAGAGACTGGCGAGCCTTGACACGCTTCAATGAGGCCCCCGCAAAAAGCGGGGGAAAATTTTTTTGCCGTCCTTGTCGGTGGGCCATTGCCAGCCGCTTCAATGAGGCCCCCGCAAAAAGCGGGGGAAAATATGAGCACGGTCTGCACACGCTTCTTGCATTGGGTGGCTTCAATGAGGCCCCCGCAAAAAGCGGGGGAAAATACCGGCAACGAGCAAAACGGGGCTGGACGAATTACTGCTTCAATGAGGCCCCCGCAAAAAGCGGGGGAAAATATCGCCTTCATTTTGCGCGATGTGGTCCCGGAGCTTCGGCTTCAATGAGGCCCCCGCAAAAAGCGGGGGAAAATAGTGACAAAAATCGTCCCGACGAGCGAACAACAGGGCTTCAATGAGGCCCCCGCAAAAAGCGGGGGAAAATGGCGTTCATAGTTGTTGTCGCTGTCTGCTTTAAATTGCTTCAATGAGGCCCCCGCAAAAAGCGGGGGAAAATGGGCGGAACAGCAGTCCAGGCTTCAATCCGAGAAGGGGCTTCAATGAGGCCCCCGCAAAAAGCGGGGGAAAATGTCTTCCGCCATCACCTTCAGTCGCGCCACGCCGGCGCTTCAATGAGGCCCCCGCAAAAAGCGGGGGAAAATTGGCAAGCCTAAGCTGTCACAGGCACTCATTCATGGTGGCTTCAATGAGGCCCCCGCAAAAAGCGGGGGAAAATCGGCGGCATATCTGGCGAAATACTTGGGAAAACAGGCTTCAATGAGGCCCCCGCAAAAAGCGGGGGAAAATCAAGGCAAGTGCGGGATCCGCGCCAATGGTACGACAGCTTCAATGAGGCCCCCGCAAAAAGCGGGGGAAAATCTCTGCATCGCCCGGAAGTACGCTCCGGGTGAGCTGGCTTCAATGAGGCCCCCGCAAAAAGCGGGGGAAAATTAGAACCCCTCGTCCGCGTCGGCCGATGCTGTGTGGCAGCTTCAATGAGGCCCCCGCAAAAAGCGGGGGAAAATTGCATGGTGACAGCATGCAGGTAGCCTGGGCCTACGGCTTCAATGAGGCCCCCGCAAAAAGCGGGGGAAAATAAGCGCCTCCGTAAGCTGGCCCACTTGGCCAGCCAGGCTTCAATGAGGCCCCCGCAAAAAGCGGGGGAAAATCCTTCCCCCTTCACTGTTGGCGGACATCATGCGCCGCGCTTCAATGAGGCCCCCGCAAAAAGCGGGGGAAAATTCATCATGGACGGGCGGGGCTACTTCGACGTGCGCATGCTTCAATGAGGCCCCCGCAAAAAGCGGGGGAAAATATCTCGGGTGCAGTTAGCGAGGAGTTCCAGCGTCGTGCTTCAATGAGGCCCCCGCAAAAAGCGGGGGAAAATGACATATGGGGACAAATGGGGTGGCAATGGCCGACGGGCTTCAATGAGGCCCCCGCAAAAAGCGGGGGAAAATATCAGAACGAGGATAATGACATGGCTGGCAGAGATGCTTCAATGAGGCCCCCGCAAAAAGCGGGGGAAAATTCACGCCGTGGCAGGGATACGCGACGCCGACGACGGGCTTCAATGAGGCCCCCGCAAAAAGCGGGGGAAAATTTCTCGAACGGGGACTTTAACATAGTTAATGGACCCGCTTCAATGAGGCCCCCGCAAAAAGCGGGGGAAAATCCGCATACTGGTACGAGGACGGAGAGATCACGGTCTGGCTTCAATGAGGCCCCCGCAAAAAGCGGGGGAAAATAACAAAAAGCAGAGTAAACGGAATTACGAATACACCGCTTCAATGAGGCCCCCGCAAAAAGCGGGGGAAAATGTAATACCCAGCTATCAGGCATCTGGGACAGCCGTGCTTCAATGAGGCCCCCGCAAAAAGCGGGGGAAAATACGGGGTCGCGGTTACATACCGCGGCTCCGTTATCGGCTTCAATGAGGCCCCCGCAAAAAGCGGGGGAAAATTTCCTTGCGCCCTATCTCGAACGCCTGCATGCGCTGCTTCAATGAGGCCCCCGCAAAAAGCGGGGGAAAATGAACGGTTCGTTGCCGGTCGGCTGTGGCCAGCGGCGCTTCAATGAGGCCCCCGCAAAAAGCGGGGGAAAATAGCCCTAGTTCGAGACGCCAGTTTTCACCAATCACAGAACCTAGATTCGAGAGGTTACGCCTTCGTCACCAACAGAGAAATCTCCGACCCGAGGCTTAGCTCCGAGTATAACTCATAACGTATTAATTTTGAAAGAGCGAAGTATCCGGCGAGCGCTCCCCGGAGGATTCACCACCACTGAAGTGCTCGCAGTCCATAGGCAGGGCTAGACAATAACAGGTTCGCGCTCAACAGGTACAAAAGACCGTTTCCCGATCGATACGACCTTGGGGTTCACTTGGTCTGCTGGGCCAAGATCAACGATTATCAGGTGATCCTGTTCGTTGTGGATGATGCCATCAAGGTCAGCAATCAGCTCCGCGTGCCGCACCCGCGAAAGGCGACACTGAAATACCGAAAGCTGTACCCACTCACCGTAACCATGCATAGTTTTGAACACCGAGCGCCAACGCTTCGGATCCGAAATGTCGTAAAAGACAAAGTACAGTCGTTCCTGTGCCGCCATCATCTCGCTCCGCAATGTCGCCGCTGCTTTCCGCACAAAACTATGTGCGACAGGGCAATGCAACACTCAGGGGTATCTGGCATACATTAATAAATTATTGATTTTATTAAATAATATTCCGAAACTACAGAGCTAATAAGAGGTTCCTTAGCGGGCATGGCTGATGTGCAAGGCTCTCTACCGCGTAATGAAATTCGGATACTCCGAAATTTCCCCGAGCAGGAAACGCCCCAACAGGCGGGACTGAATTTCCAACAGTCGCCGATACTCGACCCGATAACCAAACAGATGGTGTGTAACTTCCTGCCCAAGGCGCCGTTCAAATGTGGCAATAAAGCGTTTACGTCCCGTCTCGGACAAATTCACGCCGGTGGCCCGACGCACAAAGTCCGTTGGCCTCACTTCACCGTTGTTGATCGCCGTAATCACCACGGATTCCACAATCAGTGGCCGGAATGGCTCCATCATGTCCAAAGCCAAGGCGGGACGGCCGTATCGGGGCTGGTGATAGAAACCGCGATATACGTCAAACCCCGTCGCTGAAAGCACCACCACGAAGGCACGTGTGAGCATGGCATAACCAAACGAAAGCAACGCGTTGACGGGGTCGGTCGGCGGACGACGATTGCGATTGCGCATGTCAAAGAAGTCGTTGTCGTCGCCAGTCTTTAGCATACCGGTAAAATGTTGGAAGTAGCACGCGGCAGCCGCTCCCTCAATACCAAGCAAGGTGTTCATGTCACGAGTGCGCCCGGCTCGATCCACCAACCGTTTAAGGTCGGTTAGGGCAGGGCCAACATCCTCGTCCGCTCGCCAATTGCGACGCAATAGTGTCCGCGAATTGCGAATTTTCGCCTGCACCCAACCCCTTGCCAACTTGAGACAAACCTGCTCATCGAACGAACCTTTGTATTGCGCCGTGCGCAACTCCACGTTAGCGTGTCCCGCCCCCACGGTATGGCCAAGAAACCATCCGCCATAGGATTGCCAAGTGACCGGTATGTTGCGCCGCATCAGTTCGTGCAGTGTCGGAGTGGTGACGTACACGTTGCCCATCAAGACGAGTTGCGAGGTTTCGGCCAAGCGAGCGTAGATAGTCTCGTCGTCGTTCTTGGTAATTGCGAGACGCTCGCCCTTTTTTGCGACCTTGCCGCTTTGCGTCTGCACGTATACCGGCATGGCACTGGTCTGGCGAACACTCAAAGGGCGCACCAATTCGGCCTTTAATTTCAACAGATTGGTTTCGTCCGGCAGACAGACGCCAACCAAAGAGCACCGTGGACACTTGGGGCTGTCCTCCAGCGGTGGTGGAATTTGGCCCGCCTCGGCAACGGCGGAAAGGCCCTCTATGGATTGGAGCGTAAGTTCAATCAACTCGTCGTCGAAAGGTACTCGCACCCGCTCGCGCGAGCCGGCGAAGTACAGGACGCCCTCGTTGCACTGATAGCCGTGCTCCCGGAGTAGCAACCCCTGCGCACACACTTGCACCCGCTCCGGGTTATAGGCCCCACGCGGAACGTGAGGTCGCTTGCCCCGCTTGTAATCGACGGGTGTGACCTTCCCATCGGCACTTTCCACAAGATCGATTTTGGCGACGAGATTCAACGTCTGGGACGACAAATCCACAGAGCGGGCGATGCGCAATTCCTCAAAATCGTCGTCCGGTTCAGGCAGTGTTCCACCCTGCTTATCAACCTTTCGATGAATATGCCGACCCTCAACGGTATCGGAGGAATCCTCCCATTCCTTCTGCACCCATTCCAGATAGGCGAGGCGCGGGCAGTAAACAAACTCGTTCAGGATGCGGGCGGGAATGCGCGGCGTACTGTCATCGTGACGTTTGGCACGAAGAGGCAAAGCGGCCTGAATGGGCTCGCGGTCGGCGGTCAAACCGCCCGCTTGGACAACATCCGCGAGTGCGCCGACATCCAGCGGCCTGACGGTTCTGATAGATGAGTGACGGCTAGTTCGAGGCATGATGAATCAAGGTCGCCACCGTACGCCGCCGACCCACTGCATGACGTTCGCCGTAACTTGGTTCATGACAGAACCCTCCCTGTTGGTCACATATCGGCTCCATTTGACTGGGCAAACATACAGACTGCCACGTGCAATTGAAAGGATTGGGAACAAGCATATGATTCATCGGTGCGGCGTTCACCAGCAGTAACGGGGATCCACGCAAGCGTTTGAATATGGGAACAGGCAAATGGTTCGTCGGTGCGGCATTATCAGTTGGATGAAGCACTAGCCCGACCTATTCGTAAATGGACATGGCGAGGCCGGCAAGAGTAGTGAGACACTGGATGC
The DNA here is from genome assembly GCA_965116165.1 of Pseudomonadales bacterium. Lineage (GTDB taxonomy): Bacteria > Pseudomonadota > Gammaproteobacteria > Pseudomonadales > Azotimanducaceae > Azophilus. Next base: position 1,397,427 of record OZ220484.1, read on the forward strand.
GCGGGGTAAGAGCGCGCGTGGGCGTACTTGACGGCACGTTGAGCACGCGGCGGGAGCGCGCCCAGTGATTTCGCTGCTATTGACGGCCGCGCCATTCCGCGCAGGCTGCCGGGTCCGTGCACACTCAGCGCGCCCAGTGATTTCGCTGTTATTGACGGCCGCAGTAGTTTATTCATGAATAGATCGGCCTAGTAACGCAAGCCGTAGGAAAATCTTGCGGATGTACAATCCACCATAGGCCACCGCCGGCACAAAAAATGGCGAGGAAAAATGCTGCTAGAATCCCATGATCGACCAAAGCGGACGCACGGCGTTGACAGTCAAGGTTTATATCGACGGACAAGCGGGCACGACCGGGCTTGAGATCGCCAGTCGTCTGAACGGCCGAGGCGATATCGAGCTGCTCCGCGTCCCCGAGGCGGACCGGAAGCGCACAGCGGCGCGGCGCGGCCTGTTGCGTAGTGCGGACGTCTCCATTTTGTGCCTACCGGACGACGCGGCCCGCGAGGCCGTTGCGCTCGCCGACGGCGCGGGACGCCTGATTGATGCCAGCACCGCCCATCGCACCGCCCCCGGTTGGACCTACGGACTACCCGAACTGGCTGCCGGGCAACCTGCGGCAATCGCCAATGCCAGCCTAGTAAGCAATCCCGGCTGCTATCCCCAAGGATTTATTCTGTGTGTTCGACCGTTGTTGCAAGCCGACATGCTCGACCCGGCAACACCACTGTCAATGCACGCCCTGTCTGGATATTCCGGGGGCGGACGCAAGATGATCGAAGCCTACCGGACCGCCAACGCAAGCCAACTCGAAAGATGGGGAACCCGTCCATACGCTCTTGCAACAGCGCATAAACACCTTCCTGAGATGCAACGCTATGCAGGAACGGATAATGCACCCCTGTTTACCCCCGCCGTTGGTAACTTCTACAAAGGAATGGTGACGCAAGTGCCGTTGTTCGCCGAACAACTCATCAACGGCACCACACCAGCCGACATCCGGGAGATTATCGCGCACGCATACGCCGGGGCGCGCTTCGTGGAAGTTATGCCGTACCCCGCCACCGATGGGCTCGAAGACGGCTTCCTACTTCCGACCGGCTGCAACGACACCAATCGGCTGGAAATCACGATATTCGGCAACGAGCGCCAAATGCTACTCACGGCCCGCTACGACAATCTTGGCAAGGGTGCCGCCGGTGCCGCCATACAAAACCTGAACCTGATGCTCGGCTGCGAGGAAACAGCGGGCCTGCAATGACTCGGCAACAGGCAACCGCAAAGTGACCCTCGTCTCACAATCGTGACGTACACTCCACACCACGCAATGAGTAACGTTTTACTTCGCCTAATTCATAATATGGCCCCATGGCGTATCGCCAGTGGGAATTGCTGAATACAACATGACGCCCTTGACAGAACTTTCCGCCGCGAAACTCGACGAACTGGAAACCGCGCTTCGCCACGCCCTGGGGCTGCAACACGCCAATCAACTGTCGTTGGACTTGACACGCGGCAAACCGGCACCGAACCAGCTCGACCTGAGCGTCGAACTCGACGCCCCGCTCGACAGCTACCTCGCCTCCGACGGCACCGATGCCCGCAATTACGGAGTGCCACGCGGCTTGCCGGAAGCCCGTGCGCTCGGCGCGGAGCTGCTGGAAGTCGAGCCAAGCCGGGTATTCGCCGCCGGCAACTCCAGCCTGTTTTTGATGTTCCAAGTCATGGAGACCGCTCTGCGCCGGGGGCTGTGGGGGGACGGGCGCCGTTGGAATCGTACCGAGCCCATCCGCATGCTGGCACCCGCCCCCGGATACGACAGACACTTCACCGTATGCGAGTCGCTCGGCATCGACATGCTGACCGTGCCCATGTTGGATACCGGCCCGGATATGGAGAGCGCACAGGCGCAGGCCTGCGCCGACGCCGGCATCAAGGGCATCTGGTGTATCCCCAAATACGCCAATCCCACCGGTTGCATCTACACGGACGAGACGGTCCGGGCATTGGCCGAACTCCCCCGGCGAGCGGCAGCCGACGATTTTGTCGTGTTTTGGGACAACGCCTACGCGGTGCACGATTTCGAGTTCCCCCGCGCAGCACTGGCCAACCTCTATAAACTGGCGCTGGAAGCGGGCACGGAAGACCATGTGGCGCTGTTCGCCTCCACATCCAAGATCACCTATGCCAGCGGCGGGCTCGGCTTTTGCGCTGGGTCCGACAAGTTGCTCGATGCCCTTGAGCAAACCCTCGGGGTGATGATGATCGGATCGGACAAGGTTTCGCAGCTTCGCCACGCACTCTTTCTCAGGGGTCGCATCGAAGAACATATGGCACGCCACGCCGCGCTTTTAAAACCCAAGTTCGACCTGGTGAACGAAATTTTGGAACGGGAACTCGGCGGCCTCGGCATCGCCACCTGGACCAAACCCAAGGGCGGTTATTTTGTCTCCCTGGACGTATTGTCGGGCACTGCCGCCCGCGTGGTCGCCCTCGCCGAGGATGTCGGCCTGAAGCTAACCCCCGCCGGCGCCACCTTCCCCTACGGCCGAGACCCGAACGATGCCAATATTCGCATCGCCCCCACATTCACCATGGGCGACAACCTCGCAACCGCGATGCGGGTGCTCACCCAATGTGTCAAACTCGCCTGCGTACAAAAGTTGAAGAGCAGTGCGGAATGATCGCCCCAAACTGCGCAAAGCCCCGCGCGTCACAGCGCACCCCGCCAACCCTTACTCCGCCGCCGCCTAAGCGCCAGTGCCCATGACCAATCCATCCGAATCCGCAGTCTCCTCGGAAGCCGCATCACCAACGGAAATCGAGCCGACCTTAAAACCAGCCGACTTCGACGAATTCGCCCTACCGCCGCCGTTGATGAGCGCCATCGAACAACTGGGCTACGAGCGCTGCACCCCTATTCAGAACCAGGTTCTGCCCCTGAGCCTCGCCGACTACGACGTGACCGGCCAAGCGCAAACGGGCACCGGCAAGACCGCGGCATTTCTGATCACCATCCTGACCCACCTGTGGGAACAGCCACGGCACGCGCCCGTCAGCAACCGCCCCGCACGGCCAAGGGCCCTGGTGCTCGCGCCCACCCGGGAACTGGCTATGCAAATCGAAAGCGATGCCAATGATCTTGCCGGGCATATGCGGGAGACCGTTCGCTGCGTGGTGGGCGGTATCGACTTCCAAAAACAACTCAATGCCCTGGAATCGGGACCGACCGACATCCTAATCGGCACGCCGGGACGACTGATCGATTTCCTCAACCGGGGCCATGTGAATCTGCGCTCCGTCGAAATCCTGGTGATCGACGAGGCCGACCGCATGCTCGACATGGGATTCATCCCGGATGTGCGACGCATCATCTACCAAACACCGCACAAGCGGTCTCGCCAAACTCTATTTTTCAGCGCAACCTTCAACGATGACGTGATGCGCTTGGCCAATTCCTGGACGCTGGAGCCCGAACATGTCGTCATCGCACCGGAATCGGTGGCCACAGACACCGTTGAGCAAAGGTTCTGGCTGGTGGAAAGCGCGGCAAAAACCCGACTGCTCGGCGACTTCCTCAGTACCGGCAGCCCCGGGCGAACATTGATTTTCACCAACCGGCGCGATCGCACCCACCGACTCAGCCAAGCACTGAACGCAAGGGGAATCGCCTGCGAACCTCTAGCGGGCGATGTGCCGCAACGCAAGCGCCTCGCCACGCTAAATCGCTTCAAGGAAGGGAAAACCCGCTATGTGGTGGCAACCGACGTGGCCGGACGGGGCATTCATGTGGAGGGCATCAGTCACGTCATCAATTTCGATCTACCCGAAGATGCCGAAGACTATGTCCACCGCATCGGCCGCACCGGGCGCGCCGGCGCCTCCGGCATCAGCATCAGCTTCGTCTCCGAAGACGACGCCTTCAACCTGCCCGCAATCGAGGCATTGCTTGGCCACCCGGTGGCCTGCACGCAACCTGCGCTCTAGGGAAGGTCTGAACAATTCGATAGAGCAGCATTTAACTAATCGTAAGCTACTGATTTTATTAAATCGGATGCCCCGACTACGGGGTTAATCAGAGGTTCCCTAGTGTGCTGTCCGGCAAATTCGCTATAAAATAGTCACCGGCCTATAAAAAATAATTTCATTTAAAATCAATTATATACGATACATTACACACAGGTCGAATAGTATGCGCATTTCCGGGACAGGACACTAGTGGGTATCGTATCAATTTGACTGTTCGGATTCCGCCGCGCCAAGACGCGCGCACCGTTCGGTTCGTGCAAATGTCGAACCGATACACCGCCCTTTCTATGGTCGATGGGCTGCCTGTACCATAAGTCGCCACGAAGGGTGGAAACGGCAAGGAGCACCAAATGATCGTCGAGCAAATCTGGACAGGCAATGCCTATCGCAACTTCAACTATCTCATCGCCTGTGGCGAAACCGGCGAAGCCCTGGCCGTCGATCCGCTCGACCACGAAAAATGTCTAGGGCGCGCCAAGGATAGGGGCTGGGAGATTACCCAGGTTCTCAACACCCACGAACACCTCGACCACACCGGCGGCAACAACGCCGTCATTGCGGCCACCTCCGCCAAACTGCTAGCCCACGCCAACGCCGGCCCCAGCATTGACGGCATTGATGTGGGCTTGCGCGCCGGTGATGTGGTGCGCGTTGGCAAAGGCGTCGAATTGCTCGCCCTCGATACGCCCGGCCACACCATGAGCCACATTTGCCTGCTGTCGAAAACCGATACACCCGCGCTCTTTTCCGGCGATACGCTGTTCAATGCCGGGGCCGGAAACTGCCACCACGGCGGATACCCGGAGGAACTTTACAAAACCTTCGCCTCCCAACTCGACGAATTGCCGGACAACACCCTCGTCTACCCGGGCCACGACTACATCACCAGCAACCTCGAATTCACCCTCGACCGGGAGCCGGACAACGAGGCGGCCGCAAGTCTGCTCAAGGATTTGCAAGGCACCCACGATCCGGCCAATCCGCTGGTGACGACCATCGCCCTCGAGCGCGACATCAACACCTTCTTCCGCCTAAGAAGTCCGTCCGTGATTCGCAAGCTGAAGGAAACATTTCCCGAATTGGACGATGCCCCCTCGCCCGAAGCGATATTCCTGAAACTCAGGGAATTGCGCAACTCCTGGTAGGCGCTCGGCCCCACGCCAAGCGTTGCCGCAGTCGAGACCCGCTGTATGGAAATAGTCCCACGACCCGGTGTCCGGTTTGAAAGGCTCTCGATTGGGATCCGGTAAGAGTTTCATCGTCCTTGCGGCGCTGATCGTGATTACGGCCGGCCTGAAGGCGGCCGAGGATCTCGCGGTGCCGTTCCTGCTCGCCGCATTTATCGCCACCATCGGCGCGACACCCATGTTCTGGCTGGAGCGACACCGTGTGCCGGGGTGGCTCGCCATCACCATCGTGGTGGTGGCGATGGTGGGCATTCTGATGGGTGTCGGCGCCCTGGCCGCGCAATCCGCGAGTACATTTACCCAAAAGCTGCCTTTCTACCAAGAGCGGCTAACCTCGCTGTACGAAGAGGCCATTGCCTGGCTCGGCGGCTACGGCATCGAACTTTCCCGGCAAATGTTGCTGGAGAATTTCAATCCCGGCCAAGCGCTCGCCATGGCCGGCAACACCCTGGCCGGGCTCGGCGGTGTGCTTTCCAACAGTTTCCTTATCCTGTTAACGGTGATTTTCATTCTGGCGGAGGCGTCGAGCTTTCCCCGCAAGCTGCGCGACATACTGCGCGATGCCGATCGCTCCATGCCCCACTTCGCCCGATTCGCCGAGAACGTGAATCGCTACATCGCCATTAAAACAACGGTGAGCCTGATCACGGGCCTCGCCATAGCAGCGTACCTGGCGGTGCTCGGCGTGGACTTTCCCATCCTCTGGGGTCTGCTTGCCTTCCTGCTTAATTTCGTGCCGGCCATCGGCTCAATCATCGCCGCGGCCCCGGCCGTGTTGTTGGCACTGGTGCAAATCGGGCCCGGATATGCCCTTCTGACGGCAATGGGCTATGCGGTGGTCAACATTGGCATGGGCAACATCGTCGAACCCCGTTTTATGGGGCGTGAACTGGGGCTATCGACCTTGGTCGTGTTCCTTTCCCTCGTGCTGTGGGGATGGGTGCTCGGGCCGGTGGGCATGTTGCTTTCGGTACCGTTGACCATGACCGCGAAAATCGCCCTGGAAGCCAATCCCGCCACCGACTGGCTGGCACACCTGCTCGGTCCGGCGCAGCCACCCCCACGCCAATCAAAACCCGGCGATTCGGAGCCACCTTCCCCGTCCCCCGTCGAAGAACCATGCCCGGACGCAAATGAATAGCCATTGATGTGAGATGACATACGAACGCAACAATATTCGCGGGATGCGGGGCTATGTCTGGGGCGAACAGCCGACCGACCGTCATGCCTGCAAACTGAATACCAACGAAAACCCCTACCCGCCGAGCCCCGAGGTGCACAAAGCACTGGCCGCGTTCGATGCGGCGCAGTTGCGCACCTATCCGCAGCCAACCGCCGATACCCTGCGCGACGCGTTGGCGGATTATCATGGGCTCGCCCGCGACAATGTGGTCGTCACCAACGGCGGCGACGAAAGCTTGCGCCTGGCCATTACGACCTTTGTGGAACCGGGCTCGCCCCTGGGCACGGCACCGCCGAGTTATTCCCTGTATCCGGTGCTCGCACAAATCCACAATGCCCCCGTTACGGCTGTCGAGTTGACCGAGGCCTGGCTCCCGCCCGAGAACCTCGCCCGGCGCATGAACGCGGCGGGTGCGCGGTTGGTCTGCCTGCCAAATCCCAATGCGCCGTCGGGCAGCCTATTTGGCGTCGAAACCATCCGCGCATTGGCGGAAGAACTCGAGGGTGTGTTGTTAATCGACGAAGCCTATGTCGATTTCGTCGATCCCAAGTTGCAATACGGCACCGCCGGCCTCATCGCGGATATCGACAATCTGCTGGTTTTGCGCAGTTTCTCCAAGGGCTACAGCCTTGCCGGGTTGCGGCTCGGCTATCTCCTCGGCCACGCGGGGCTGATCGGGCCGATGGTTACCAAGACACGGGACAGCTACAACACCAACACCCTTGGCCAAGTCCTGGCGCTGGCCGCCTTGCAAGACCGGGATTATGCTGAGCGCACCTGGGCCAAAGTAAGAGGCGAACGGCGGCGCATGGCCGCGGAGCTTGCCGGCCTTGGATTTTCGACGCCGGTATCGCAAGCCAACTTTCTGCTGGCACAGGTGCCGGGCAACTCTCGATTAACGGCCCGGGAAATTTATCTGGCCCTTGGGAAGCGGGGCATTCTAGTCCGCTATTTCGACCCGCCGCGACTCAGGGACAAGCTGCGCATCACCATCGGCACACCCGAGCAAAATGTCCGGCTCGCCACCGAACTCGGAGCACTCATTTAGGACTATTTCGATGTTTCCACTGCGAGATGAAAATCCAAGGGTCCGCACACCGGTCGCCGTAATTGCTCTCATCACCCTGAACGGCCTCATCTGGCTGCTCGTGCAAGGCCTTGGCGGCGACCACGCGATGGCGGAATCCCTTTGCCTCTATGGTTTGGTGCCCGGTGATCTGCTCGGTAATCTGGATACGGACCATGTGATCGCCGTCGGCAACAATTGGATGTGCCGTCTGGACGGGCCCAACCCGGAAACGGTGCTCACATCCATGTTCATGCACGGCGGCTGGTTCCACATCCTAGGCAACATGTGGTTTCTGTGGGTGTTCGGCGACAACATCGAAGATGTGATGGGCCCGGGACGGTTCATCGCCTTCTATCTGCTGTGCGGCGCGGCGGCGGCATTCGCGCAGATCGCCACCGATCCATCGAGCGACATTCCCATGGTGGGCGCATCCGGCGCCATTGGTGGCGTGATGGGAGCCTATGCGCTGCTCTACCCGCGCGCCCACATACACACGCTGATATTTCTAGGCTTCTACATCACCACCATCGCGGTACCGGCCATCTTCATGCTGGGCTATTGGTTTCTCATCCAAATTGTCGGCGGGTTGCCCGGCCTCGGTGGCTCCGGTGGTGGCGTTGCCTTCTGGGCACACATCGGCGGATTTGTCGCGGGCCTTGTACTTGTGAAATTCTTCAAGCGCGACAACTACCTGCAAGCACATCGCAACCAGACGCCGCATCGAACCTCGCGGCATCGGTGGTTTTGAATTGCCAATCGGAGCCGTTTCGGCCAAGCTGCACAACATATTGCATCGTGGGTTACAGACCCTTTGGAATCAACCATGTCCAATCGAATGCCGGCGGTCAGCCTAGCCGCCGTTCCCGGGCGACGCGAAAAAACACTGCAAATCGCGGAAGAAATCGAAAGGCGCGGATTCTCCGGGATATACGGTCCGAGCCTCGGCGACAGCTTGTCGCTGTGTCTCGCCATCGCCCTGCGAACACGCACGGTACCATTCGGCACGGCGATCACGCCAATCTACACCCGTCACGTCACTGATTTCGCGCAAACCGCCTCTTTCATCCACGAGATATCGAACGGCCGGTTTCGTTTTGGCGTCGGCGTCAGCCATGCGCCGGTGATGGACCGACTTGGTGTCGGGCGGGGGAAGCCACTGGCCGACATCCGCAAGTTTGTGACCGACCTAAAAGCGGTTCCTCGCGCCGGGGAACTGCCCCCCATCATTCTCGCCACGTTGCGCGACAAAATGATCCAACTTGCCGAAGAAATTGCGCAGGGGATGGTGTTCGCCAACGGCGCGCGCTCGCACATGGCGGCCTCCCTTCAGAACCTGGGCGACAGCACCCGGAAAAGCGAGAATTTTTTCATCGGCAACATGATTCCCACCTGTATCAGCGACGACGAAGCCGCGGCCATGGCCGTGAATCGGCGTACCCTGACCTCCTACGCCTACCTGCCGAACTATCGCAACTACTGGCGAGAAGCCGGATACGAAGAAGAGATGGCCGGTGTTGAAGCGGCACTGGCGGAGGGCCGCCGTGATGATGTGGCCGCCTGCCTTTCCGACCGCTGGCTTACCGACACCACGCTGTTCGGTTCCGCGGGCAAAGTACGCGATGGCATTGAGGCCTGGTTCGATGCCGGGGTGAAGACGCCTATTATCGTGCCCTCCTCCGCATCCGGTGGCCAAATACGGGCGCTGGCGGAGTTTTTCGCGATATGGTAGCCAGCCGCTCATTTTTCCACGAACACCCCCGTCACACGCGGCATCGCCAACCCACAACTTGCGGGTCATTGCGCCCGCTATGAGACTCTGGCTGATTCGCCACGCCAAATCGTCCTGGCCGCGGCCGGCAATACCGGATTTTCGCCGACGGTTGAACCAACGCGGCCAACGTGATGGGCCAAGGGTAAAAGATTGGTTGGTCAAACAAGCCTTCCCGCCCACCTGGATTTGGACCAGCGACGCGACCCGGGCACTGCAAACCTGCGAATTCGTCCGCGATGCCCTGGCGGATGCGGAGGTGAGGCCGGATAACCGGCTCTATGGAGCAAACCCCGAAACCATTCTCGATGTGGTGCGGGAAACGCCCGCCGAGATCGAATCTGTGGCGGTGGTTGCCCACAATCCCGGCATCACGGATTGCGTCAACCTACTTGCCGGGGAACGGGTGATCGACAACATGCCCACCTTCGGTATCGCCCGGCTGCAATGGTTCGGTGGTCTGGAGAATCTGGCGTTTGGCAACGCCATGCCGGAAATCCTGATCGCGCCACGCATGCTCACTAAATAGGCGAGCTGTCGCGCATTGACAACAATTGGGAAAGCCGTTGATTTTGGGAACTATACTGTATAGTGGCATACCAACTTAATGCATATAAGTTCCTTGATTTGGGGACTTATATACATGGGTTGAGATACCGCTATATGTCGAGGATTTAACCGTTGGAGGCTACCATATGTGGGCCTCGGTCAACCCATCGATATAATTCCCTTGATTTGAGTGACATGGATCCCCTGCGTTGGCTGGAAAATGACCGGGCCCGCGCCCACGAATCACAGGATGCGCACGCCAATCTTTGCGCATTGGCAACGGTCGATTCGCACAACCAGCCGCAGATGCGGACCCTGGTGCTGCGAGACCTTGATGATCGGCTGGCGATCTTCGTGAATGCCACGAGCCCCAAGTGGCCGGCAATGGATCGCGTGGCGGTCATGGTGTACCTTGCATCGCTTGGTGTTCAGTATCGCCTGAACTGCGACACCGAGCCGATGCCCGCAGCGACGGTCAAACAACATTGGCAACTTCGTCCGGCTATTCCAAAGCGCTTGGATTGGTTATACGAACGGCACAATCAAAGTTCGGAATTGGCGTCTCGCGAGCAACTGCTGGCCGCGCTTGCGGCGGTGTCCGTACCGACGCCGCTGGTCGCGCCGGAATCGGCCCGCGGGCTGTACTTGAAACCCCATCGAATCGAACGGTTGAACGTGAATCACGCCAACGGTGTTCACGACCGTCGCCGTTGGCAACTGATGGATGGAAGATGGCACGAGCATGTGCTGGTGCCTTAATCTCCCTCAATCTCCGCCGTGACAATGCCCACTAGATTGCCGAAACAGATTTTCTTGGTTGTTTCGACGAACCCCATCAGGAAGGGTGCGTCGGCCTGGTCGGCGCGCACCGCCGCATAAAGCGTCGGCCAAACACCCTCTTCACCCAAAGACGTCACCACAACATAGTTGCGCTCCCGATATTCATGCAGCGCCCAGTTGGGCAGGCACGCCACGCCCTTGCCACTGGCGACAAGCTGAATCATCATCGTCGTCAGTTCCGCTTGTCGCACATCCTCCGGCTCAATGGCGCTCGGTGTCAGGAATTGGGAGAACACATCAAGGCGGCTGCGGTCCACCGGATAGGCAATCAGCGTTTCCGACGCCAAATCTTCCGGTTCGATCCATTCCTTGCCGGCCATCCAATGGCTCTTCGAAACCGCAAGCTGAGCTTCGTAGCTGAAAAGCGGGAAGTAGTGGAGGTCTAAATCCGCCATCGGATCCGCTGTAATCACCATATCCAGGTCGCCGCGGATGAGCGCCGGAAGGGGGTCGAAGTGGAATCCGCTTGCTATGTCCAAGTCCACCTCGGGCCACTCGTCCCGGTAGACGGCGATGGCGGGCAGTAACCAGTCGAAACAGCTATGGCATTCGATGGCCATCACCAACCGCCCGGATTCGCCGCCAGCCAATTTCGCAACATCAAGTTCCGCCGCATGCACCAGCGGAAGCACTTGGTCGGCGAGCTTGATAAGCCGGCCGCCGGCACTGGTAAAGCGCACCGGTCGGGTCTTGCGCATGAATAGGCTGCACCCGATACGGCCCTCGAGATCCTTGATTTGATGGGACAGCGCCGATTGGGTGAGGGAGACCCGCTCCGCTGCCTCCACCAAGCTATCGGTATCCCGCAGGGCGCTTAATGTTCGAAGATGGCGCAGTTCGACAAGCGACATGAGCAGTGTTTAATTTCCAGCCTCATTAATATGAATTTCATGCCCCATATCACACCAAGCCGCTCATCGAGTTCGCGCATACGGATTAGCCAACAAGTGCGAAAATCACAAAGAAGATGATCGGCAGCCCCAAAAAGTAGTAAGCGCCCAGATTGAGCAGTTCATTGACTTGACTGTCTTCGCTAAGCCGCAAGCGAGCCCCGAAGGTCAGCCAGACAGCACCCGCGGCCAACAACGTGACCACCAGCGTCAAAACGGCGGCGGCCATGTCCCATCATTTAAGCCCGCCTCAGGCTGATCGACGAACTTTCGCGTCCATTCGAGAAAGCTGGCTGGGGGTTGCCGCATGATCACGCCTCCTTGGCCGTTCAACACGAATATGGACGGTTTTAGAGTCCCCTAAACGGTACCGAGGTCAAGCATGCCGCGCGGCTTGGCCCCCGCCAAGTTGGAAATCGCCTCGAAATTGGCACCGATATCCTCGGCCGTCGCCTCAGTGCCCAGCTCGACGCCGGGGCTTTCGACAATGCAGGCGATGGAGAACTGGCCACCCTGGGCCTGCAGAACCATGCCGTTGGGCGCATCCTCGGAGCAGAGAAAAACGACCCCTGGGGCCACCAATTCCGGGCCTAATCTCTTCAGTGTTTCCTCGGGCATCAGGTTCTCGGTCATCCGCGTGGCCGCAACCGGCGCAATGGTATTCGTGCGGATGTTGTATTTCGCACCTTCAATTTTCAGGGTGAGCATCAATCCCACCAGACCCAGTTTCGCGGCACCGTAATTCGCCTGGCCAAAATTGCCGTACAGGCCGGTGGGTGAAGTCGTCACAACAATGCGACCATAATTTTGTTCCCGCATGATCGGCCAGGCCGCGCGGGTCACATTCACCGAACCCATAAGGTGCACATCGAGCACCGCCTGAAAGTCGTCCAGCCCCATCTTCGCAAAAGACTTGTCGCGCAGTATACCGGCGTTGTTGATAACGATGTCCACCCGGCCCCAGGCATCCATGGCATCCTTCACCATGCTTTCCGCACCGGCCCGGTCGCTGACGGAGCCGCCATTGGCAATGGCTTCGCCACCCGCCGCCCCAATCTCCGCCACCACGGCAGTGGCCGCGGCGGAACCCCCACCGGTGCCGTCCATCGCACCGCCGAGGTCGTTGACGAGCACCTTGCAACCGCGCCGCGCCAGTTCCAGCGCGTAGCATCTCCCAAGGCCCCCACCGGCACCGGTGACGATGGCGGTTCTTCCATCAAACGAATAGGTCATCTCAAGTTTCTCCGCAAAGCGGCATAGCTTACTCCAAATGATAAAGCACTAGCAGTCCGCGCCGCATAACACTCGCGGGCATGCGTAACCAAAATTTGGGAATCATATGGATGACTATGCGGAAGGTGGCGGGCTGGGCGGATGATGCGGACTTTGACCTCCCGGGCATCGCCGTCCCCCGCGACGCATTGCCGGCTCGGCGGAATCCGAAAAGTCAAACCGATGGATCACCAATCCAGCCCACTCGCTGCGGACCGGGACAGCGGACCGGCCGGTGGAGAACTTCTTCCACACCTCGCCACCAATACAGCCCACCCGCCGTGGACCGGGATAGCGGCCTACGGGGAGCTGGGAGGCCGTGCGGCAAGCCGTAGCTCCGCATAGCCCGCTTCGCGCAGGGCAGCGAGAACCGCACGCAGTTGTGCGGCGGTCAGGTTGCCGTCAGCCCGCAATATCGGCGGCTGTCGCCCATCGGGCACCGGCAAATGCGTACGGATGTCATCCAACGCGACCATTTGCTGGTTGATCCGCACCAACACCGGATCACCCGCCGCCACATCGACCCGCACCGGTAAATGTTCGTTCCGCAGTTCTGTGCGGTCGATGCTCGGCAGCACCGGCGACAACTCGTCGACGCCCCCAAATTCACCGGCAACGAGCAAGTACAGCAGCAACAGAAATCCAATGTTGATGAGCGGCACGGTGCCATCGTCCAAACGGCGACGATGCGCTGCGGGAAGGCGCAGACGCATGGGCCGCTAAATCTCCAAAGGATGGACCGCAATCCGGCGCAGGCCGCAGCCTCGCAATCCGCTGCTCAGATCCACCAAATGTTGCAATCGCACGGCTGGGCCCGGCTTCAAAACGGCGGTATCGGAATCGGACGCCGCCACGACCCGGTCACAGAACGCGGCCCGGTCATCCGCCGATGCCACCGCAACCCGCTCATCGCCAATCCACAGCCACCGCTCATCGAAAAGCAACAGCGTCAGCGGCGCCGCGCCGGACTGGCCGCCGCCAATCGGCAAGGACCAGTCGATCATACCCTCCCGCAAAAACCGGGTTTCGAGTATGAAGAAAATCAACAGGATGAACACCACATCGACCAGCGGCGTCAATGCCAGTCGCCTGTTGCGGCGAGCGTACCCGATCCGCACCTCAGCCGCCCGACCCAGGGGTCACGGAAACACTGGGCGCCTCCGCATCTCGGTTCGCCAAGGCATATTCAAGCGTGTTTTCCAGCCATGCGGCAAGATCCCGTACACGACCATCAAGTAGACCATGCGCGACGGCCAGGGGAATCGCCACCGACAGCCCCGCGGCGGTGGTCAGCAATGCCTCCCAAATACCGCCCGCCAAGGAACCCGGCCGGCCGGCGGGCCCCGCCGCCTCCAGGCCGCGAAAGGCCTCGATCATCCCCAACACTGTGCCAAGCAACCCCAACAGCGGGGCAATGTAGGCGATGAGTTCCAGAACGCGCAGGCCGGCACCCAATTCGGCGATCAGACCCGCCGCCCTTTGGCCAACCACCGCTCGGTGGGCATCGTCCACCAACAACGGTGCGCCCTGCAATGCGTCGGCAATCAGGTGTTCCAGCGGCGATTGCCGACCGTCCAATGCCCCAGGATTGGTTTGCAGCCGCCACCCGACAACCGCCAAACGACGACGTGAGTAGGTTCGCAGTTGCGCGGCCTTGTAGAGAACGATGGCGACACCGATGATCGACAGCACCAGCAACACCATGAGAACCGGGCCGCCAAGCTCCGCCAGTCGAGAAATTTCGTGCGCCATGGGGGCTAAGCGCGGTGCCCGCCGGAAAAGTTTCGATCAAGTCGCCAAGATCGCATCGCGAATCGCACCGGCCCTTTCAGCCTTTCCCATTGCGGTTGCATCCATGCACCCAACGGCAGAGGGGGGGTGGCGCGGATCGATAGGTTCGTGCACGGCAAAAATCTATCAATCGCGGGTGCGGTCCGCAAATGGGGCAAAGCGGGGTTCACGCTTGCCGAAATTGGCCTTGACCGCTTCGATTTGGTTGGGCGTGCCGATCAGACCAGCCTGGATGGATGCCTCCAATTCGAGTCCCTCGCGCTCTCCGGCATGCCAACTCGTCTCGAAGAGCCGCTTGGCGCCACGAATCGCATCCGGAGACTTGCCGGCGATTTCCCGCGCCAGGCTCATGGCGGCGGCATGCGGGTCTTCCTCCACCCGGGTAACCAAGCCGAGCTTTTGGGCCTCCACGCCACTGAGAATCCTGCCCGTAAAGGTCAGTTCCTTGGCCACATCAAGAGGCACGAGGTCGCGCAGCGTTTGCGAAATGCTCATATCCGGGATCAGGCCCCACTTGATTTCCATGACGGACAGTCTGGCATCCGGCGCGGCGATGCGAATATCCGCGCCAAGGGCAATCTGCAAACCGCCGCCAAGGGCAACACCGTGCACGGCCGCGATGGTCGGCACGGGCAGGCGCTTCCATACAAAAGCGGGTCGCTGGGCACGATTTTCGGGACGGTCATCACGGGACAACAAGGTTGCGTCGGTGGCGGCGCCTGTCTGGCCAAGACCCCGCATGCTGCCCATATCGAGCCCGGCGCAAAAGCCGCGGCCATTGCCGGAAAGCACCACGGCGCATACGTCACCGGCCTCGGCAAGCTGTTCACCGGCCCCGATAATGGCCTTGAACATTTCCGGGCTCAGGGCGTTGTACTTGTCCGGCCTGTTCAGCCGCACATCGGCAACGCCGTCCGTCACATCAATGGTCACCAATTCGGTCATATTCCGATCCTCAATGAATAAATGGTCGATCCAAGAAAATTATGGGACTTATATCCATAAGTTGATGTATCGCCATATGTTGGGCCTTTAGCGGCAGGAAACTACCGCGGGTCGGCTTCTGTCAACCCATCGATATCATTCCCAACATTATCGGGATAGCGCCGTTACGCGTCCACGATAAAGGTCATCAAGCTGGGAATGCCCGGCTCCCACATAGCGGAGGCCGACGGCTCCCAAATGTAGCCGATGTCGGCCAGTTGATCCACGAGAGCGTCGCCCGCTGTCTCGTCGGCGGCGACACCAGCCTCGCACAGTGCCCGCGAGAGCAAAGGTCGCGCCCATCCGGCCCAAATGTCCTCTCAGGTTTGGGGTTCCCGCCAATACCAAAAGGAAGGAGGCTCCGCGGCTCGGTCCCCCACCGGGGGCTCCGCGGCGCACTCCCTGGCTCAGGTTCAGGAGGCGCCTCCCCACTTCCAGATCAAGCGTGTGCGCCTCATCCATTGTGACGACCACCGGCTTGCGCGCACAGCCTGTGCGCAACAAATCCTCAAGACAGTTGGCACGGCGGTGTTGCTGTTCTTCGGGCGAGAGCCGGTCCCATGCCGCCGACCCGGCAACCCCTAGAATCTCCAAGCTCAGAACCTTTAGCAACACGCGAACGGGCAGGCCCTGATCGATTGGACCCAAAAGCGCATCGGCTAGATCAATCTCCGTGCGGAGGTTGTCGGGTCTCAGCCTCACCACCTCGATGCCGGCCCGGCCACACTTTTCCTAGAGGATGTCGAGCAGCACCGTCTTGCCGTTGCCCCGCGGCCCATACAGGATTAGATCCGACGGCGGTGCCCGGCGCTCCCCCAGATCCCAAAGTGCCCCGTCGAGCGCCTTTTTTTCCCGTTCGCGACCCGCCACGAAAGGAGGGTAGGCACCGCTTCCGGGCCTAAAAAGATGCCGCAGTTTGTTCCGCTCTCCTGTGTCTCGGCAATTGATCGTCATGGGGCCTGGGTCAGTGCGCAAAGCCACCCCTACCGGCTTGATGGACTATCGTATACAGTGGCCAACCCGTTAACAATCGGGTGAACGGGTACGACATCGGCCTACCGCTTGCCCATATTCCGCCCAAGCCTCAAGGAAACCACCCAAGCCACGGCCACGGGTTCCCGAGGTTTCCAGACGCCGTTCAACCGCGCGGCGCACCACATCGACAACGGCATCCACCTGCGCCGCGCTCATCCGCAATGCAAACATGTCGGTCGCCTCGCCGCCCTTGTGCCCGGGAGGCTTGGCCAGGGGTTCGTCGGCCAGGGCGTGGCGCAACGGCTCACCCGCGATTGAGGCGTCATCCAGTAATTCCAGTGTCTGCTCAAGCATCCAGCGCGACCAGACCTCCGGGCTGTCACAGCGCGACTTGTATTGCTGCCAGTCCATTGTTCAATACTTGCTCATCGCAATCCGCCACCAACTATAAATGACCATCCGCTGGACCCGAATGCCCAGCGAAATTGATGGGACTTATACAGCAATTCCCGCTAACAATGTGTGACCGCTCGTTTGGCCCAGAATACCTTCACAAATGGACCGTTCGGGCTTTGGTTGGGAGCCAATTGTCGGACATTGCCACGACTAGCGGGAATGGCTGCCCGTCGCACATGTTTTTGCGATTTCCCGAGCGAGGGCAAGCATGGCGCGCCGCTGGAAATGCCGCTCTATCGACTTGTTCAGACCTTCCCTAGTGTGCTGTCCGGCAAATTCGCTATAAAATAGTCACCGGCCTATAAGAAATAATTTCATTTAAAATCAATAATATATTGATACATTACACACAGGTCGAATACTATGCGCATTTCCGGGACAGAACACTAGATTGGCGCGCTGGCACCTGTTAACCGCTCATAGGCCTCGACATAGCGGGCAACGCTCTGTTCCACCACCTCCTCGGGCAGCACCGGGCCGGGCGGCGTCTTATCCCATTCCCCCGCCGCAACGACGGTTTCCAGGTAGTTGCGCACCACCTGCTTATCGAAGCTGGGCTGTTCGCCCCCCGGCCGCCAGCGGTCCGCCGGCCAAAAGCGCGAGCTGTCCGGGGTGAATATCTCGTCGATCAACAACGGTGCCTCGGCATCCGGGCGGGTGCCGAATTCGAATTTAGTGTCGGCCAGGATGATGCCCCGTTCAAGCGCGTAGTCCCGTGCCCTGCCGTACAGGCGCAACGTGGTTTCGCCCAGCCACTCCATGCGCTCGCGGCCGACGGTCTCGACACCCTGTTCGAAGCTGATGTTCTCGTCGTGGCCCGTGTCCGCCTTGGTCGAGGGGGTGAACAGCGGCTCGTCCAAGCGGTCGCTGTTGCGCAACCCCGGCGGCAGGGGAATCCCGCAAACGGAACCGGTGGCTTGATAATCCTTCCAGCCGCTGCCGGTGATATAGCCCCGGGCAATGCACTCGATGGGCACCACGGTCGTCTTGCGGCACAACATGAGGCGTCCCGCCAACGCCAAGCGCTGCGACGCATCAAGGCCGGGCACATCGTTGACATCGGTGGAAATCAGATGATGGTCGATTTCGCGTTCGAACATCTCGAACCAGAATCGGGAAATCTGCGTCAACAGCACACCCTTGCCCGGCAATCCATTGGCCATCACCACATCGAAGGCGCTGACCCGGTCCGTCGCGATGATCAGCAGCGCCCCATCGCCGTTTTCCAGTTGCAGTTCGTACAAATCGCGAACCTTGCCGCGACGTTTATTCGGAAAATCCAAATTGGTTTCCAGTACAGCCTCAGTCATCTTTGCATTCCATTACCGATAAAAGCGAAATCGTCCATGCCCACCCACTCCAATCCGATGTCTTGACAATCGCCAGGGAAAGTCCGAACAAGTCGATAGAGCGGCGTTGATCTACTCGTAACCTATATTGATTGGGAATTATATCGATGGGTTGACAGAAGCCGACATGTGGTCGTTTTCAGCCGCTAAATCCTCGACATACAGTGGTATGTCAACTCATGTATATGAGTCCCTATTGATCTTCCAGGGCACGGCGAAAGTCGTCGATGAGATCCTCGCAATCCTCAATGCCCACGGAGATGCGGATGAGCGAGTCGGCAATGCCCATGCGCGCCCGCCATTCCGGACCCACCTCGTGATAGATCGTGTGGGCCACGGGAATGGCGAGCGTGCGGTTGTCGCCCAAATTGGTGGAGCGAACAACCACCTCGAGGCTGTTCATAAACGCCCAAATATCCACCGCCGGGTCGAGTTCGAAACTGAACAGGGCGCCGGGATAGCGGAATAGGGCCCGGGCGCGCTCGTATTGGGGGTGTTCCGGCAAACCCGGATAGAAAACGCGCCGAACCTTCCCATGCCCGGCAAGGTATTCGACGAGACGCCGGGTATTGGCGCATTGACGCTCCATGCGCAAGGCCAGGGTTTCCGCGCCAACCGCAAGGTGGTGCGCCGCTTCCGGAGCGAGGGAGGCGCCGAAATCCCGGAGCCCCTTCTTCCGCATCTGGGTAAGGGCCCAGATCGCCGTATCCTTGCCCCGGTACGATTCGTCAATGTTGTCGAAGGCGCGCCAATCGTAGGTTCCCATTTCGGTAATCGCGCCACCGAGCGCATTGCCGTGCCCGCCGATGTACTTGGTGAGACTGTTGACAACCAGGCTCGCCCCCACGCCCGCCGGACGGAAGAGATAGGGCGAGGTCATGGTGTTGTCCACGACATAGACAAGGTCGCGCGCCGCGCAAAGCTCGCCGATTTCCCTCAGTGCCGCCACCTGGGTTCTGGGATTGGCGATCGTTTCCACAAAAACGAGCCGGGTGTTGGGGCGCACCGCCTCCACAACGGCATCAACATCGGTGGCATCGACAAAGCTCACCGCCACGCCGTGATTGGCGAAGCTCAGCAGCAGGCTGGTGGTGTTGCCGAACAAAAACGAACTCGACACAAAGTGGTCGCCCTTGCGCAACAAGGCGAACAGCATGGTGCCGATAGCCGCCATGCCGGTGGCAAAGCAGAGGCTCGCCACCCCCTGTTCCATGGTGGTGACCTTGGCCTGCAGCGCATCCACCGTCGGGTTTATTTGGCGGCTGTAGGTGTGGCCAGCCCTGGTGCCCTGGAAAACGGCAGCTAGATCACGCGCATCGTCATAGCCATAGGCGACCGTCGGGTGCACGGGCTTGTGCATCGCGCCGTGCTCAATGCCACCCAGGCGGTCGCTGTGGACAATGCTGCTAGTAAAGCCTTTCACGCTCGCGGCCAACCTTCAAAATGGGAATTGCACTACATGGTTGCTCTGGATGCAAAGGGGAGCGGGCTCGGATGGATCGCCGCCCGTTCAAATGTCGAGCCGCAAGGCCACCGAACCCCGGGTCGGGCCCATCTCTTCGGAAAAGAATCTGTAGGCGTTTTTCCCCCGATCCTTAACCTGGTACATCGCCATGTCCGCCTTGTGGATGAGCGATTCGCCGAGGTCGCCATCCTTCGGAAACAAGGCGATGCCGATGCTCGCGCCGATGCGCAAACGCTCGCCGTCAATGGCAAAAGGGGCCTCAAGACGCGCCAGTATCTTCTCGGCAACCCGCGCGGCGTCCCTGGCAACGCCAATGTCCGGCAGCAGGAGGGCGAACTCGTCGCCGCCGTAGCGGGCCAAGGTGTCGGTTCGACGCAGGCAGGCCGACAGGCGTCCGCCGACCGCAGCCAGCAATTGGTCGCCCAGGGTATGGCCCATACCGTCGTTCACCGCCTTGAATCCATCGAGATCGAGGAACATCAGCGCCAGCCGTCTCCGGTTGCGCCGTGCCTCGGCGAGAGCGTCCTCCAATCGAGCGCCGAACAGCGCCCGATCGGGCAATCCGGTTACCGGGTCTCGATACGCGGGTAGGTTCGCGAACGAGCCCGCCGCACCGCGTTCCTCGGCTTCCGCGAGGCGCGCCCGCAACACGCGGTTTTCCAAAACGAGGCGCCGCCAATGCCGTGCCAATCGCAGCGAGGTTCTCATTCTCGTCCAGCGCCTCATCGATACCCGGTCAATTCCATGTATCCCCGTCCCACGCGCTCGCCGCGCCGGTCTCGAACATGAACGAGTCCCTCCCAATAGGTCAAGAGCGTATCCATGCGCTGGTTCACCACAGGCGCCGCAATCTCCCATCGTCGGCGATCCACCGTCAACGCCCAGCGTATCGGCCACTCGGTGCCGCGCTCGTCCCGCCAATGATCCAGCGGTTGCAGGCTGAAATCATGGACGCCCAGGCGGCGCGCGCGGCCGTCCGCAGCGACCAGCACACCATGGTCGTAGGGGTCGCGGGCACCATCTTCACGCCGCAATCGAAATGCCATGATGTCTTCGCCGTTCTCCAGCATCAGGGCGAACCAATCCCATCCAATCTGCTGGGGGCCGAGCACGCTGGTGCTCCATTCCCGATCCAGCCATCCGTTACCCCGCACCCGGTGCGCCACGCCGTCGATACGGAGCCTGCCCGACGCCCGCAACCGAGGCACCGAGTAATAGTGGGACGCCTGGCCCGGCCCCTTGGCGGACAGGCCGCGGTCACCCTGGGGGACGACGGGTTTGCCGGGCATCATGTCGATCGAGGCGGCGAAGCCGTCGGCGGCGGCCTCAAGACGCCACCGGTCGCCGGTTGCCGCCAGTTGCCAGCCTTCCAGCCAAACCACAAAGCCTCCTTCGCCACCCTCCGGCGTTTTTGCGGGCGACCCGCCCGAATGCCGCATCACAGCGAATGAATGACCCGAAAACAGGTCGGCGGCAATCGATCCGGTTGCAATGGCATCGCTCTTCTCACCCGACCAGGCACCCGCCAAAGCCGGATGCCCGCGGCTTAGGCGCTCCGCCTCCCGATGCTTTCCGGCCCGCACATCCGTCACGGCAAAGTGCCCCAAGTAGCTCTGGCCATTGCGCCACGGATCGTCCGCCGGCGCACCCGGAAACGACGCCTGCCGGAAGATGGTGAACTGGACACCGAATTCCCGCGCGCGGGCGTCCTCCAAGGCAAGGGTCAAGTACCACCACTCGCTGCGAAATTCCGGATGCGGGCCGTGGTCGATCGGAAATACAAATTCGCGGGGTACCTCGGCGCGCGCGAATCCGGCACCCGTGTCGCCGGAGCCAAGCACATCTCCGACGCGCAAGCCCGGCGCATCGATACGCGGTTGCGGATCGCCACAGGCGGTCAACCATAGCGCGACACAAATGGCGGCGGGTCGGCGGAAACCATGCAACGGATCAAGTCCGCCAACGGTGTTCGGATAGCGTTTCACTTCTCAATTCCTCGTCCCATTGCAGCAAAATCTCACCGCTGCCGTTCCAACGGTGTTCGGATAGCGTCTCACTTCTCAATTCAGCTCATATCGCTCTCTCGGCGACGGAACGACGGCGGCCACAACCGCCGCGAGGAAACCCAACGCCATTGGCCAGGCCACAGCGGCAAGCGGCAGCGACATTTCCACGCTCCAACCAAAAGCGCGCGGATTGATCACCTCGCACAGTATCCAACCCATCGACAGGCCCAATGGCAGGGCCGGCACCATCGCGCAGGCACCGAGACCGAGCGCCCTTATCAGTTCGATCAGGCGGTCTTCCGCGTCGCTCACGCCCAGGGCCGTCAACAACTGCCGCGTGGCAAGCCGGTTCAGGCGCAGGCCCGTCATGGCGTTGTACAGGCCCGCCACCGCCACCGTTAGCGCCAGCAGGGTCAATGCGTTGGTGATGGCGAAGCTGCGGTCGAATATAGTCAGGGCACGCGCTCGGGCGCGCTCGCGTTGCCTCACCCTCGCGTCCGGAACATTTTCGGCAAGCCAGGATTCCAATTCGGCGCCCCGAACACCGGAAATCCCGATGCCGGTGAAGTGCAATGGCCCGAACAGTCGGGCGGTCGTCTCGTTTGGCAGGAGGAGCCGTGGAAGGACACCACCGAAATCGGCAAAGGTGGCCGTTATTCGAATCGGCGAGCCCGCCACCTCCACGACATCGCCAACATCGATGTCCAGGGCAAGAAGCAGGCTTTCGCTGGCCAAGCCCTCATCGGGCCCCAGGGCGAGACCGTGCCCATAGCGCGCGGTCTCGCTCGCCGAATAGTCGGCATGGCCAATCACAACGACGCGGCCCTCAATCCGTGTGCGCAAGGCACCGTAGGTTTGCGCTTGCGCGGCCGGCCACCGCCGCACAATGGCACGCGCCAGGGCCCGCGCATCGCCACCCGCCATCTCCACGTGGTACTCATGGACCAGCCGTTGCGCCAGCATGCGCTCGAAATCGATTTTGAAACTCGCCACCATCAAACCGACGCCCACACTGGTGGCAACAGCCAGCACCATGGCACCCAAGGCCGTGCCCACATCGCGCTCGTGCCAAGTGGCTTCCCGAACGGCCAGCCGGGTCAGCAATCCACCGACGCCGGGATGGCCGCAATCCGCTTCCGTCACATGGCTTGCGGAGTTCTTGACGGGGTGCGGTGATCCTTCGGGCGCGGCTTTCGGCGGGCGTCGGCAGGTGCGCAAAAACGGCGGTAACAGGGCCACCGCCAAGAGTGCGGCGGCCAGTATTGCCACAAATCCGCCGACAAGGCCGGTGGCCGGCACACCGATTCCGACACCGATCAATATCAACGCGATAACATACCAAGCCAAACGGCGCCGGGACATCGCCGATTCAACTTTCGGCGGGACGCGCTCCCTGCGCAACGCCATCCAACCACCGACCAATGCAATGCCCAAGCCGGACACCAATGCCTTCACGACCGCGGCGGCGGACATTTGCGGCGGCGGCAACTCATTCAGGCCGGCGGTTGAAAGTTCTGTCAGGAGGTCGGCCAGCAACAGGCCCGCGCCAAGGCCGACGAACGTTGCCAGCGCCCCCAACAAGGCAACCGCCGAGATAAAGCAAGCCGCCAACTCACCTTCGCTCGCGCCCAGGATGCCCAGACGCTCGATGACCGGCGCTTGACGGCGCAACCACAGAACACAGACCTGATAGATGAGAAACCAAGCCACCACAAGTGCAAGGGTTCCCAGGGCACCCAGGTTGAACAGAATCGAATTCGCCAGATTGGCGCCCGGCTGTTCGTGGGAGACCGGGCGCAATTCCCAACCCGCGGGCGCACAGGCCCGGTCGGCCGCCTCGGTAGCGACGAGCGGAGAGCGGCAGGAATCCGGCGGGCACCCCCCCGGCGCATACAAGCCGCCCGACGTACCTTGTGCAGCGAGCGGAGGCTGGCAGGAATCCAGCAGGCGCCGCGGTGTCCAGGCGCCTTGCGGCAAACCCGCCGACAGGCCGGGCAACAAGCTCTCGAGCCAGACGCGAACCTGTTGCCAGGGGTCGCGCATCGCCACGCCAACCTGGCCCAGGCGATTCGGTGCCGCATCCAATAGCGCCAATGCATCGCCAATGTCGGCAAACAGGCCGCCCGGCAGGCCGGCATCGATGACGCCGACCACCGGCCAATCGACACCGGCCAGCCGCAGGCGGTCACCAATGGCAAGCGCAAGGCTACTGTCGGCCACAATGGCGCCGGGGCGGGACACCGCCACACCAGGCTCGCCCGGTAAACCATAGGCCGCCAGCCAGTCGATGCCGATAATATGAAAACGGTGCCCATTCTCGACAATCCGGCCATCCAGGATCGGCACCAGGGCACGCACGCCGGGAAGCTCGCCCCGGCGCCAGCGCCAGCGCAATTCAAAGTAGTCTTCCATCGTGGCGTCGGGTTTCGAGGCGAGATGCGTCAAGCCGCGCAGATGGAAGGCGCGATTGGCGTCGAGCGAGTCGACCACGGACAGGCTGATCAGGTGCACGGCCACAGTCGACGCCACACCCAGTGCGGCACCGAATAGAGCGGTCAGTGTCGTCCAGGGCGTACGGGCGAAAAATCGCGCAAAACTCAGCGCGATGAGCCCCATCACCCAAGTTCCACGACACGATGGGCACGGCCCGCAATGGCTTCGCTATGCGTTGCTATCACCATTGCGCAGTTCAGCCGCTCCACCTCCAACCAAAGCAGGTCGGCGACACGGCGGCTGTTGCGCCCATCGAGATTGCCGGTCGGCTCGTCGGCAAGCACGATGGCGGGTTCATGCGCCAGCGCCCGGGCGATGGCCACGCGCTGCCGTTCTCCACCGGAGAGGGTGCCCGGAAACGCCCGCAGGAGGCCATCAAGCCCAAGCTCCCGCAGCCGCTCCCGCGCACCGCGCGACAGGTCGTCGCGCTTGTTCAATGCCAGGGGCAGACGCACATTCTCAAGGACATTAAGGGTGGGGACGAGATTGAAGAACTGAAAGACATAGCCCACCAACCGACGGCGCACCGCGGCCCGTGCCCGGGCGCCCATCGCATGCATCGGATGCTCGATTTCGCCCTCGCGGAGCAGCAGTCGGCCACCGTCGACCGGCAGCAATCCGGCAATCAGGTTCAGCAGGGTGGATTTGCCCGATCCACTCGGGCCGCAGACCGCGACGGTCTCTCCGGGGCCGACGGTGAGCGCAAAGTCGTCGAGCGCCGGGCGATATTCCCGCCCGTCGGAATACCCCTTGCGAACCCCGGCAAGCGTGACCAACGGGGCGCTCATGGCGGAGTCCGACAATACCCGCAAAAGACGGGGGAGAAGTCACCCGGGTTCGTATGCCCGCTGGTTTGGGCCCGATTTTCACGCATACCCATGCTAGGCGGGGATTCCTGGGCGGAGTCCAAACAGCACATCCCCTAGCCTTGGCGAGCGGTGATCGTCCAACTGCCGCAAGCAGCCACTCTTGTGTCCTTTCACACCTGTTTTCAAGATTTCAGAGCAAGCATCGCGCGTCTTCAATCCGGCTTGGCATCACGACATGTTGTCAATTGTCGCGTAA
The DNA here is from genome assembly GCA_965116165.1 of Pseudomonadales bacterium. Lineage (GTDB taxonomy): Bacteria > Pseudomonadota > Gammaproteobacteria > Pseudomonadales > Azotimanducaceae > Azophilus. The sequence continues at coordinate 1,422,798 of OZ220484.1, forward strand.
ATTGCCGACAGCCTAGCGAATGGCCCGCATGCCCTCCCATTGGAGCTCCGGGGTCAACGTCGGCAAATGCCGCTCGGCGCGCACGGCTTCCCACAGCACCGCGCAGTCGGCATAGGGCTCGATCATGCGGAGGGTCGTAATCGTCGGCGAGATCATCCGCCAAGCGCCTGTATCCAAGTGCCGCAATGCCTGCGTGGGCCGTATCCAACAACCATCCTGGGTTTCCGTCTCGTGGGCCAGCGTATTCTGGCGGGTGGGCATGGGAGCGACGAAGAAGCGGGTATCGAACCGGCGCGGCGCGGCTTCGGGGGTTAGCCAATGGCTGAAATAGAGCATTTCGTCGCAGGCCAGGCGCAACCCCTCCAGGGCGCACAAGGAAGCCAAATCGAGATCACCGCTGTTCAGCCGGGCGCGGTATTCGGCAAAGCGCCGCTGCGAGCCCCGGCTGCCGTCCACGGCCGGGCGACCATCGGCACTGGCAAACAGCACGCCACACTCCTCGAAGCACTCGCGAACGGCCGCCACCCAATAGCGCAAGCCGCCGTCGCCCACGCCCAGGGCGCGGCTCGCGGCCGCATCGTCGAGACCAACGCACAGTTCCGGCAGGTAATCGGCCTCGTCAACCTTGCCGCCGGGAAAGACATGCAGATTCGGGAAGTCGCCCCGGCCCGGGCGCTGAATCATGTAAACCTCGATTCCGTCCCGTCCCTGCCGGGTCAACACGACCGTAGCCGCCAAGCGGATATTGCCGCGTTGCAGAGGCTCCACTAGGCCAACCCCATTTTGTATACTGCGCCGCTCGGCAACCCGGCAACCCGTGGCAAAAATCCCGCGTCGCGCCGAGAGGGGTGCGGGGGGCGGAGGAAAAGCGGCGCTCGGCCAACAAGAAGCGACGGGCAGCCGGGATGCACCGTCGTTCGAATGCGGTGGGACTTTTGCCGCGGGCCGCCAAGGCGGCGGTTCGGCATCGCATCACTATTTCCGCGGCGGTGGCGGGTTGCCAAGGTTCTATTTTCTATCGACGGCTGTCTGTCAACGGCTCGTTGTTCATGTCGGCAGTTCGTCGTCATCCTGGGGCCGCGGCACATGCTAGGGTTGTCGTTCGTCCCTTCAGGGTGGGTGACCCGCGATTTGCGAAGCAGCAATGAAAGAAAAGCCATACAAATTCGTATTGCGATTGCCCACGGAAATGCGTGAGCGAGTCGTGGAGTCCGCCGTGCGCTACCGGCGCAGCATCAATTCCGAAATTGTAGCGCGATTGGAGCGCTCGTTCAGCGAGGGTTCGCCAACGAACACCGCGCCGCCCCTGAATCCCCATCTTGAGTACGTTCTGCGCAGCCGGCTCGACGAAAACGAGCAACGGCTCGTCATCGGTTTCCGAAATCTCGACAGGAAGAAGCGCGAGGCGCTGCTAAACCTGCTCGATTGAACGCACGGGTTACGACAGTGTCCCGCCTTGTTGTCGCTATTGGGTCGCCGGACTTGTGGATTATTATGTCCGCAAGTTCGGTTGCGACAGCGCCATGCCGCAACAACCAGCCTATCGGCGCCTTGTCAGCGCGACCACATTGTCCGCTTTGACCCTGTGGCGGCTCTCGGAAAAGGCAATCTCCCAGGTCAGCGTCCGCTCGGCCTCGTGCGAGAATCCACGGAAGCCGCAGCCATCGACCAAATCAAAGAGAGCCACCGCAACGTTTAGACCGCTGTTGACGGTCCACAGCAACCCCAGGTTCGGCACGCTTTCGAGTTTGGCGACGCCATCGAGGGCTAGGGCGCCAAACCGGGCATCGATGGTATAGGTGCCCACATCGTTGGGCGCGATGCGCACCGACAAATCCCGGCTCCGTTCGCCCTTGACCCGATAGCCGCCCACCAAAGTGCGCCCACCCCGATCCTGTTCGACCCGCAGGTCGCACTCAATCTGTCGGCCAAGGCTGGCACCCTCCTCTAGAAGGCTCCCCCGTCCCGACCAATCACCCGGTTTGAGCAACACTGTATCGAACCACCACCGTTGACCGGTCAAGCGTAGCACTGTTTGCCAAATGCCCCATAATCCCGGCCATGAGCGCCCTGGAACTATTCCACCCCAGCATTCGGACCTGGTTCGGCAACCGATTCACGACACCAACCGATGTGCAGGCCAGAACCTGGCCGCGCGTCGCCGCCGGCGCCCATGTGTTGGCAACCGCGCCCACCGGCAGCGGCAAGACGCTAACCGCGTTCCTCTGGGCGCTCGATCAATTCGCCCGCGGCGCGTATCGGCCGGGACGCACCCGGGTGCTCTACGTATCGCCGCTGAAAGCGCTCAACAACGACATTCACAGGAATTTGCTCGGGCCCCTGGAGGAACTGCGCGAGCGCCACGGCTTTCCCGAAATCGGCGTAGGCGCCCGCTCGGGAGACACGCCGCAAGGCGACCGCCAACGAATGCTCAGAAAGCCGCCGGAAATCCTGATCACCACTCCGGAAAGCCTGGCCCTGCTGCTGACCAATAGCCGCGGACGACAGGCCCTGGCGACGGTGGAGACGCTGATTCTCGACGAAGTACACGCCGTTGTCGCCAACCGTCGCGGCGCGCAGTTGATGACGTCCGTCGAGCGCCTCGCCGCCATTGCGGGAGAGTTTCAGCGCCTTGCCCTGTCCGCCACAGTAAAGCCCCTGGAGGCGGTGGCGGCCTACATCGGCGGGTATCTGCCGAACGGTTCGCCGCGGCGGATGGAAATCGTCGTCGGGCGGCAGGCAAAGGCCATCCAATTTCGGGTACGTTTTCCGGAGGACGCCCGCAATGCCGCGGCCGACGGCAAAGCGATCTGGGAGCCGCTTTCCGAGAGCTTCCGCAGCCTCATCGAACATAACCGTTCCACCCTCTTTTTTACCAACAGCCGACGTCTCGCCGAAAAGATGACGCTGAAAATCAACGAACACCAGGACACGCCCCTGGCCTATGCGCATCACGGCTCCCTGGCGCGGGATATCCGGGCCGAGGTGGAAAAGCGCCTCAAAGCGGGGGAACTTGGCGCCATCGTTGCCACCAGTTCCCTGGAGCTTGGCATCGACATCGGCGCTCTCGACGAAGTGGTGCTCGTGCAGTCTCCCCCCTCCATCGCCGCCGCCCTGCAGCGCATCGGACGGGCGGGGCACGGGGTCGGCGAGCTGAGCAGGGGGACGCTCTATCCCACACATGCCCAGGATTTCCTGGAGGCCGCGGTGCTTGCCGACGCCGTGGTGGAACGCGACATCGAGCCGCTGACGCCCCTCGCCAATCCGCTGGATGTGCTATGCCAAACCATCGTGTCCATGTGCGCGACGGAAACCTGGGAAGTGGAGCGGCTGTTCGCCGTCATCCGGGCGAGTTCCCCCTATCGCAATCTGCCCGCCGAGCATTTCCACCTGGTGCTTGACATGCTGGCCGGCCGCTACGCCGGAACGAGGGTACGGGAACTGCAGCCCCGCATCGCCCACGACCGCATCAACGGCACCGTGCGCGCCAACAAAGGCGCCCTGTTCGCCCTCTACAATTCCGGCGGTGCCATTCCCGACCGCGGCTATTATCAACTGCGCCACGCCGATTCCGGCACCCTGATCGGGGAGCTCGACGAAGAGTTTGTCTGGGAAGCCGGCATCGGGCAAACCTTCAATCTGGGTACGCAGAACTGGCAAATTCTGCGCATCACGCACAACGAGGTGCTGGTGCGCGCGGCCCGCAACACCACCAACGCCCCGCCGTTCTGGCGCGCCGAGAGACGCAACCGCAGCTTTCACTTCTCCAGCCGCATCGCCCTGTATCTGGAACGCGCCGAGCAGGCGCTGAACGAGAACCGCGGCGACGAACTGAAAGCGGCCCTACAGAACCAAGCCCAAGCCGGCTTCGATCCAATAGCGGCGGACGAGCTTGTCGGCTACCTGCGGCGTCAACGCGACTCCACCCGCGCGCCGCTGCCGCACCGCCGCCATCTGCTGCTGGAATTGGTGCGCACCGGGCCCGGCGGCTACCGGGGGCCGGATGCGCCGCGGCAACTGGTGATGCACTCCTTGTGGGGCGGCGCGGTCAACCGGCCCTGGGCACTGGCTTTGGAGGCGGCCTGGCGAGAGCGGTTCGACGCCGAGCCGGACATTCACGCCGACAACAATGCCATCGTCGTGCAACTGAAGGAGGCACCAGCCCGGGGGGATGGCCGGCACGCATTCGTCCGTTCCCAAATCGCCACCGACAGAGCTGCCGCTCACTTGGGCCAACCCGACGGGGCCGCGGTCGCCGATCAAACAATCGATCAAGGGCGGCATGGCGATGCGAACCGACCGCGACGACCGTTGCGGGAAAGCGGTCCGCTACGCGGGCTGGATCCCGAGGCGTTGCTGGATTGGGTGACGCCCGACAATCTCAATGAGCTGCTGCGCCAATCGCTGGAGGGATCCGGCTATTTCGGCGCCCGGTTCCGGGAATGCGCCGGCCGCGCCCTGTTGCTGACCCGGCAACGCTTCAATCGGCGGCTACCCTTGTGGATGAGCCGCATGCAGGCCAAGAAGCTGATGACGGCAACCAAGCGCTTCCGGGATTTCCCCGTCCTGTTGGAGGCCTGGCGAACCTGCCTGGTCGATGAATTCGACCTGCCGGCGCTGCGTCGGCTGCTCGGCGAGTTGCGGGACGGCGACATCCAATACTCGTTCGTCGAAACCGACGCGCCAAGTCCGTTCGCCTCGACGGTCACCTTCGATCAGGTGAGCCGCTACATGTATGCGGACGACAAGCCGGAACAGGATGGTGCGAGCGCGCTGGGCAGCGACCTCATCGAACAGGCCGTGAGCGACGAATCCCTGCGCCCGAGGCTGCGCCCCGGGATCATCGCGGAATACGAGGCCAAGCGGCAGCGGCGCGCCGAGGGCTATCGGCCGCAAACCGTGGAAGAGTGGCTGGAGTGGGCGAAGGAGCGCGTACTGACCCCCGTCGAGGATTGGCCCGAAGATATCGACCACGAATATCTGGTGCACTTCACAAACCGCGAACGGACCTGGGTCGCGCACTTGGAGACGGCCGGGGGCCTGGTGGATACGGGGCTCTGTGCCGGCGGTTGGATAGACCCGCCGAACACCGCAACCGCATTGCCCGATGTGGGGGACACCCGTACCGGTTTGGATTTCGCCGCGGAAATCCTGTCGTTCTACGGCCCGCGCACCAAGGCGCAAATCGAGACATTGCTGCCGCATGTCCCGGCGGGACTAGTTGATGAAGAAAGTGGCGTCGTCAGTGGCCGATTGGTCGAAGGCAGCGAAGCCATCCACTACTGCGACGCGGAAAACCTGCAAACACTGCTGCGCTTCCAACGCGCCGCCAACCGAGCCGAATTTACCGCCCGACCGCTACGCGACCTGCCCGGTTTCTGGGCCGCCTGGCAGCGCTTGGAACGCCCCTGGTCCGAATCCGGCGCCTTGTCGGCCATCGAACAACTGAGCGGCTACGCGGCCCCCGTACAGGCCTGGCTACAGGACTTCATGGCATGTCGTTTCACCGATTTTGCCGACCACCTCCTTGACGAATGCCGCACCCGGGAACAATTCGTCTGGCGAGGGGCCGGCAACCGCCGCATCGCGCTGGGCTATCCGGAGGACATCGCCCTTTTTGAGGCACCGCCCGACAAAGATAGGGCCGCTCAAGATGTTCGAGCCGCGGCCGCATCCCTATTCGCGGACAGGAACGCGGGCTATACCTACCACCAACTCCGTGATCGGGCCCCGAGCAACAGTCGGGCTGTGCCCGAAGAAGCACAGCGGACATCCAAGCAACCGACCCATCCGCGGCCAAGGCATGATTCACCGAGGGCCTCAACCAAACATACAAGGCGGACCGTCAAGGAGGAAAGAAGCGGCCGGCACCCCCACCAATCCCCGCCCGTTGCAGAAGTGACCCGAGCCGCATGGATCCCCGACTCGCCCGGGGCCATGGACGCCCTGGATTTCAATAACTGGTGGTGGGGCCTGGTTTGGCGCGGTATCGTCGCCGCGGACGGTCTTGCACCGTTGCGGGCCGGTTTGCGGCGCGACTTCCGACTCGATACCCCCGGTACCCACGGTCCGCGACGCCGCGCACGGGCCGCCGCCCAAGGCTGGCCGGGCGATTGGCGTCTCGTCGATGCGCCCCGCACGGCCGACGGCCCGCTGGAGCGGCTTGAGGACGACAAGGATCGGATTCGCACCCTGGTCGGGCGCTACGGTGTGGTGAACCGGGAAATCGTCAATCGGGAGAGCCGCTGGGCCGACCTCTTCAAGGCGATCCGCATCATGGAAATGGCGGGCGAGTTGATCGCGGGCCACTTCTTCGAGGGCCTCTCCGGTCCTCAATTCATCGGGCCGCGCGCTTTCCACCATCTGCGCGGCCACCGCCCGCCGCGAAGCTTTTGGGTCAACGCCACCGACCCCGCCGCGCCCTGCGGTCTCGCCGCCAATTGGCCGGAACTGCCCCGACGGATGCCGGGCAACTACCTCGGCTTCCTCGACGGCGAACTCGCGCTGGTGATCGAAAACCTAGGTGCGCGGCTGGTGTTCCACGTACCGCCCGACCATCCCGATATCGATTCAATCACCGTGCCCCTGCAATACCTCGCCCGACGCCGGGGACGCATCGCGGTCATGACCATCAACGGCGAAAACGCGCGACGCAGCCCCTATTTGGACTGCCTGGAGAGAACAATGACCCGCACCGCGGACCATCGGCGAGTGTATTTCGAGCCGAGATGAAGTCTCTTTCGGGAGGGAACTTATATACATAAGGAACCTCTGATTAATTCTGTAATCTCAGGATCCGAGTCAATAAAATCAATAACTTACGAGTAGATCAATGGTGCTCTATCGAATTGATCAGAGGTTCCATAAGTTGACATGCCACTATATGTTGAGGCTTTAACAACAGGAAACCAACGCATGTTGGGCTCTGTCAACTAATCGATATAATTCCCTTCCCAATCAATGCGAAGCGGAAAACCCGGTTGCGGGGGAAGGGCGTCACCCATTCAAGTCCACTAGGCCGCGCCCGACCATCTCACCGGCCAAAATGCGATCGATGGCGCCCGACAGCGTGTCCAGCGTCAGTGGTTCAAGCAACCCCTCCAGCCCGTCGAAACGCCACGGCCCCGCCAGCTTGTCCCAGATTGCGGCCTTTTGCGACAGCGGCAACTGCACGGAGTCGACGCCCAGCAAGTTGACATGGCGCAGGATGAACGGCAGCACCGTTGCCGGAATCTCCGCCGACGCAACCAAACCGCAAGCGGCAAGACTGGCGCCATAGCGCAGCGACTTCAGGGCGTTGACCAGTATCTGCCCGCCAACAGTGTCGATCACGCCCCCCCACATCTCCTTCAGCAGCGGCCGTTGCGCACCAGCCAGGGCGTCCTCCCGACCCAGCACCGTCGTGGCACCCAGCCCGCGCAGGAATTCGTGCCGCGCCGCCTTGCCCGTCACCGCATGAACCTCGTAGCCGAGATGGGCGAGCAGTTTCACCGCCACCGAACCGACACCACCGGTCGCGCCGGTAACCAGCACCGGCCCGCCCTTCGACATCATGCCCGCCAGTTCCAACTTATGTACGCACAACGCCGCGGTAAAGCCCGCGGTACCCAGGATCATACTCGAGCGAACATCCAGGCCATCCGGCATGGGCACCGCCCAGGCGGCGGGAACGCGAATCTTTTGGCCGAAGCCGCCGGGGGTGTTCATGCCGAGGTCAAAGCCGATAACAATCACCGCGTCGCCGCGCGAAAATTCCGCCGAGGCGGACTCCACAATCGTGCCGGCCGCGTCGACGCCGGGTGTATGCGGGAAGTGGCGGGTGACCCCGGGATTGCCGGTGGCCGACAGCGCATCCTTGTAATTGAGCGACGAATAGGCCACATTGATCAGCAGTTCACCCGCAGGCAGGCTTTCGGTGTCGCGTTCCACAACAAGACGCGAAAAAATGGGGCGACCGGCTTCTTCGGTCTTTTCAACGAGCAAAGCGCGAAATGCAGTCATGGGAATCCTAAAATGATTGAGGGTGAAGGAGACGACAAGGCCGGAAAGCAACCGACAAAAGGCCGACGGCCCGTTATTGTAACCGCAGCGGCGGACATTTTAAGGTAGAGTGCTCGAACCAACGGCGCGGCGGAGGCGTAATCCATTGCGAATACTGATCGTTAGCGATGCCTGGTATCCGCAATTGAACGGGGTGGTGCGGGCGTTGTCGACCACGCGGGATCAACTGATCGGCATGGGCCACGAAGTCGAAGTGATCGGGCCGGCCGTCTTTCGCAGCCTACCCTGTCCCACCTACCCCGAGATTCGCCTGGCGCTGACGACGCCGGGCGGGGTGGGACGCACAATCGCCCGGTTTGCGCCCGATGCCGTGCATCTGGCCACCGAAGGTCCGTTGGGATGGTGCGCGCGCCACTGGCTCAAGCGCCGGGGCATTCCGTTCACAACCTCGTTTCACACGATGTTTCCGCTCTATCTCAAGCTGCGGGGCGGCATACCGGAAGGCTGGTCCTTTGCCCTTCTGCGCCTCTTTCACAACGCCGCCACCCGAACGATGTATTCAACGAAAACCTTGTGCGCCACGCTCGCCAAACACGGCATCCGCAACCTGACCCAGTGGGTGCGGGGGGTGGATACGGAGCTGTTCCGCCCGGTCGCGCCCGCCGACTTGACCATGAACAGCTCCGGTGCGGAGAAACGCAAACCCTCGGCCAGGCCCGAATCTCCCAAAGATGGATTACAGCGGCCCATCCTGATGTATGTCGGCCGACTGGCCGTGGAAAAAAACCTTAATGCCTTTCTTGCCCTGGATGTGCCCGGCACCAAGGTGCTGGTCGGAGACGGACCGCAACGCGCCTCGCTGCAAGCGCGATACCCCGATGCCGTCTTTCTCGGAGCCCGTCACGGCGACGAACTGGTGGCCCATTATTGCGCCGCCGATGTGCTTGTCTTTCCCTCAAGGACGGATACCCTGGGCTTGGTGATGCTGGAGGCGGCGGCCTGCGGTGTGCCCGTGGCGGCCTTTCCCGTGCCCGGTCCCAACGACATCATCGGCAAAAGCGGCGCGGGCGCCCTGAACGATGATCTGGCCCTGGCCGTGGAAGCGGCCCTGGGTATTGACCCCGCAACCTGCCGCGCCCACGCCCTGGGCTACACGTGGGCCGCCTCCGCCCGCCAATTTCTGGGCAACCTGGTGCCGGCGACCCGCAAACAACCCGCTTCCGCCAGCGGGCTTGTCAACGAAAGTTGAGGAAACCCTATTTTCACTCAATCCGCTATCGGATAATCCCCTCCCCGGTGCGAAACGGAGACAGCGCATGAAAGTATTCGTGTTGGGCGGCGATGGGTTTTGCGGCTGGCCGACGGCTCTGCATCTTTCCATGCAGGGCCACCGCGTCACCATTGTCGACAATCTTTCGCGCCGCAATATCGACAACGAACTGCAGGTGCGCAGCCTAACGCCCATCGAGACCATCACGGAGCGCCTGCAAGCCTGGCGGGAGGTTGTCGGAAAGACGATAGCCTACGAACGCCTCGATGTGGCCACCGACTACGACCGCCTGCTCAGCCTGATCGATGCCCGGAAACCGCAAGGCATCGTCCACTTCGCCGAGCAGCGCGCCGCTCCCTATTCGATGAAATCGTCCTGGCACAAGCGCTACACGGTCAACAACAACCTGAATGCGACCAACAATGTACTCGCGGCCATCGTCGAATCCGGGCTGGATATCCACCTGGTGCACCTGGGCACCATGGGTGTCTACGGCTATTCCTCCGCCGGCGTGACACTACCCGAGGGATATCTGAGGGTGAAGATGACGACCGACGCAGGCGCCGAGGTGGAGCAGGAGATACTCTACCCCGCCAATCCCGGCAGCATCTACCACATGACCAAAACCCAGGATCAGCTTTTCTTCGCCTTCTACAACAAGAACGACGAGGTGCGCATCACCGACCTGCACCAAGGTATCGTCTGGGGTACCCAAACCCGGGAAACGCGGCTCGACGAGCGGCTCGTCAACCGCTTCGACTACGACGGCGACTACGGCACCGTGCTGAACCGGTTTCTGATGCAGGCCGCCATCGACTACCCTCTCACCGTGCACGGCAGCGGTGGCCAAACGCGGGCCTTTATCCACATTCAGGACACGGTGCGCTGTATCGAACTGGCCATCGAGAACCCACCCGCCAGGGGCGAACGCGTGCGCATTCTCAATCAACTCACCGAGGTGCACCGCCTAATCGGACTCGCGAACCTGGTTTCGGAACTGACCGGCGCCAGGATCGAGCATGTGCCCAATCCGCGCAGGGAGGCGGACGAAAACGACCTGGAGGCGGCCAACACCGGGCTGCTCAACCTCGGCCTTAAACCCACCACCCTGCGCCAGGGGCTGCTTACCGAGGTGACCGACATCGCCCGCCGCTACGCATCCCGCTGCGACCGCCGCCGCATCCCCTGCGTTTCGCATTGGACGCGAGAGATTGCGGAGGCGGCGGAGTCCGTCGCCGGTCGGACAGCCGAGCGGCGCGCGAGTTCCTAAAACTGGCCTGCGGGCCGAAACCCAACAACATGCGATGCGTCCGCGGGAAATCCATGCCAACATCTTAAGAAAAGTCGGTATCCTACAGAATGACCAACCACCCCAATTTTCCGCAACGCACGCTTCAGGGAGGGCAAAACCATGACATTCATTTCACCGCACCGGTGTGCCTTGACGCTGCTCGCCGCCATCCTCGCGGCACCACTGGCCCAGGCACAGGTTTTCCGCCCCGAGCCGCTCGGGCAAATCGAGAAGCTGCCGACCGTCTATCCCGACCATTGGCTGGTGGTTCACGACGCCACCTTCTTCCATATGCGCGAAGGGCGGGTGTTGTTCGTCGATCCGGACGCGGATACCGTTGCCGGGCAGTTTCGCGGCATGATCACGGCGAACTTCATGGCCAACTACGAACAGGGGCGGGCGCGCGGCGAGCACTATGTGGTTGAATCGTTCTTCTCGCGGGGCGGACGCGGCGGCGACCGTACCGATGTGGTGACAATCTACGATGCCGCGACCCTAGACGTAACGGGCGAGGTCATCATCCCGCCCAAGAAGCTCAGCTCCATGCCCGAGCGCCACGGCACCGCGCTGACCGCCGATGAACGGCTGCTGGTGGTTTACAACTTCGCACCGGGGCAGTCCATCAGCGTGGTGGACTTGGAAAAACGCGAATTCGTGGCCGAGCATCCGATTTCCGGCTGCGCCCTGGTCATGCCCACCGGCGCATCGGGGGTCACCTCGTTGTGCAGCGACGGCACCCTGCTGACCACGGATTTAACCGAGGAGGGGCAGGTGGCGGACAGTCATCGCACCGATGTGATAATAGACCCCGACGATCCGATGTTCGAAAAGCCCGCCATAATCGACGGCGTGGCGTACTTCCCCACCTTCAGGGGTCGCGTTGTGCCTGTGGACCTGAGCGGCGATGCCGCCCAGCCGGACGAGGCATGGTCCCTCGTTTCCGCGGAGGAGCGCGCGGCTGGCTGGCGACCCGGTGGCTGGCAGTTGGTGGCGGCGGACCACAACGGCCGCTTCCATATTCTGATGCACCCCAACGGCGAGGAGGGCAGCCACAAGAACGGCGGTGGCGAGGTCTGGGTCTTCGATGTCGCCACCAAAGAGCGGGTGGCCCGCCATTCCCTGCCGAATTGGGGCATTTCCATCGCGGTCAGCAATGCCGAAGAGCCCGTGCTGCTCGTGACCAACGGAGATTTGGGCCTGGAAACCTACGATGCCGCATCGGGGAGCTTCATCAAGACACTCGCCATACAGACGGAGACCGCTTTGGCGAACCGGGGTATTCGGCAATAACGGCACCGGCGCAACGGGAGCAAGGCGAAGTGAAGGGATCCTGTAAACCAGTGCTCCATCCAACTGACAATGCCGCATCAGCGCGTCCGCAAGCGTCCAGATGCGCGGCGGAGCCCCCGCCGACGTATCCGGTGATACGTCAGAGCGACAACAAAGCAGATGGGCGCTTGCGGGCGCGTCCTGCGGGTGGCGGCGGGAGCGCCCCGGGCCGTGTTGCGTCCGCTTGAAGTAGGTCGCCTACGACTGCGCGGCCGCGCCTTGCCCGGAACGCTCCCGCCGAATCGATTGGCGCAATCATGAGCGGCGCCTTGGTCGCCATCGTGGCAACCTGGACGCTGGCCGGCATCTTTCTGCTCGCGGCGGCGCACAAGACACGCCACTATCTCGCCTTCCGCGGTATTCTGGCGGAATACCGGCTGCTGCCGGACTCCCTCGTCCCGGTGGCCGCGCCCCTGGTCATCGGCATTGAGGCCATCGCTGGCCTCGCTGTCTTGACACCCGCGGCCATCATCCCGACCAGAGTGGCGGTGTTGCCGGTTGGCGCGCTACTCTGCCTCTATACCTACGCCATCGCCATCAACCTCGTTCGTGGCCGTACCAACATAGACTGCGGCTGCGGTGGCGAGTCCATACCGCTGTCCAATTGGTTGCTGGTGCGCAACGGCCTAATGCTCGGGCTCGCCGCCGTTGTCGCAGGCACTCCGGCCAAACCGGCCAGCCCGGCAATTTACGCCTTGGCGACCGCACCCGTACTCTTCCTGTGGTGCGCCTATGCTATCGGCAACCAAATGCTGACCAATGCGGGTCACATGCGGCCGGACGGGCGATAACAAACGGATCAAATCCTACGGAACCTCTGATTAATCCTATAGTCGTGCCACCCGGTTTAATAAAATCAATAGCTTACGAGTATCTTGATGCTGCTCCATCGAATTATTCAGGGATTCCCCATATGGAAAATCTATTGGTCGCCTCAAACATCATTCTCTGGGTGGCGGTTCTCGCCCTGGGGCTCCTGGTCTATGCACTGACCCGCCAAGTGGCCGCCCTCCTTGACCGCATCGCGCCGGCCGGCGCCCTGATGGTCAATCGGGTGCTCAGGGTCGGCGACATGGCACCGGAAGTGGTTGTTCAGGATTTGCGCGACGAGCCTCTGACACTGGGCGGCGCACCCGTCAACGGCGGCGCAACGCACAGCACCCTGATTTTTTTCCTGGCGCCGGATTGTCCAATTAGCCGCACCCTGTTGCCGGTGCTTCGCTCACTGGCGAAGTCGGAGGATCGGGTGGATATCGTTCTGGCGAGCGACGGCGGAACAACCGCCGAACATGCGGCCTATGTGGCCGAGCACGGCCTGGGAGGATTCCCCTATGTGCTCTCCAAGGCCCTGGGCGTCTCCTACGGGGTCGGCAAATTGCCCTATGCCGTGCTCATCGGCGAAGATGGGCGCATTGCCTCCCTGGGCTTGGTCAACTCCCGCGAACATCTCGAAAGCCTGTTTGAAGCCAAGGAGCGCAATGTCGCCTCCGTTCAACAATACATGCAGCGCACACAACCCGAAGCGTTCTACAATGCGCAATCAGGAGGGCTCAACCGATGAAACACCTTGATCGATTCACCGAGGCCGCCGCACGCGGCCTTGCCCGGCACAGCAGCCGGCGCGGCTGGCTCAAGGGCCTCGCGGCAACGCTGGCCGGAGCATCCACCATGCCGCTGTTGCCTGTGGCACGGGCGGCCCAAACGGGGGATGCGGACAGGACAGTACGCCAACAAGCGCAATCCGGCGGCGATCCAAACAATGCGTCGGCAAACGGTGTGCCCGAAACCGGCGACCCCCTGTCCTGCGATTATTGGCGGTATTGCGCAATCGACGGTTTTCTGTGCGGCTGCTGCGGCGGTTCGCCGTCAAGCTGCCCACCCGGTACGGAGATGTCGCCCATTACCTGGATCGGCACCTGCCATAATCCCGCCGACGGCAAAAATTATGTGATCTCCTACAATGACTGCTGCGGCCGCAGCGGCTGCAAGCAGTGTCTGTGCACGCGCAACGAGGGCGACCGGCCCATGTATCGTCCCGACAAGAACAACGATTTGAACTGGTGTCTGGGCACACAATCGGCGGTTTACCACTGTTCCACCGCCGTCGTTATCGGGATGGCGCTGGAATGAAAACCGGACCAACATGACAGGATGACCGCCAACCGCCCCATCATCGGCTGCCTGATCGCGCTCGGTGCGGGTCTCATGCAATCACTTGCGGCCGAGCAGCCCGCAAACCCCGAACAGGCGCGCGTCGACTACATGCTCAATTGCCAAGGCTGCCATCTGCCCGATGGCGGAGGGGCCGGGGATGTACCGCGCATGCGGGGCTTTGTCGGCAACTTCCTCAAAGTGCCGGATGGTCGGGAATTTCTCGTGCGGGTGCCGGGTTCCGCCAACGCCGCCCTGAGCGATGCGCGGCTGGCGGAGCTTCTCAACTGGATGCTCCTGGAAATGAGCCGGAACGAGTTGCCCGCCGACTTTCGTCCCTACACCGCCGAGGAAGTGGGCGAGCATCGCTCCAAACCCCTACGCGATGTGTTTGAAACCCGCGCCCGGCTCATGCAAAAGATTGCGGCGTCAACCCACTGATTCAATGGCGATTCCCAAAATAACGGCCGTCGAGCAGTGATAGACCGTTGACTGCGTACCCATGCACCAATTGATGTCGTTGTTCGCCTGCGGTCGGTAGACGGGCTTGTCGTCCTCGTTGCGATTGCACAGGCAACGCCCGCAACTGCTCTTGCCGCAGCAATCATTGTACGAAATGACATAATTTTTACCGTCCGCCGGGTTGCGGCAGGTGCCAATCCAGGTAATGGGCGACATTTCCGTGCCGGGCGGGCAGGCGTTCTGCGTACCCCCGCAGCAACTGCAAAGAAAACCGTCGATGCCGCAATAGCGCCAGTATTCGCAGGTGGACGGGTCGCCCGGGTCTTGCGGGTCGCCGGTTGCCTGTGCCGGGACATCGCCGACCGCCCCGGTGGACGCCCGCGCCACGGGCAGCAGCGGAATCGACCCAATGCCCACGGCAACGCCGCCCAGGGCACCGAGAAAACCCCGTCGCGAGGTTCTGCGCGCAACGTCCCGGGAACGATTCTCTATCATGCGATCCAGCCAGTTCCTCACCTTTTCCCCTCCATCTCTTCCTCTTTGGCCGCCCGACCCGACCTATTCATGAATAAACTACTGTGGCCGTCGATAAGCAGTAAAATCACTGGTGTGCTCCCGCCGCGTGCTCAACGTGCCGTCAAGCACGCTCCTGCTCCGCGCATCCAGTGCTTGCACCACTCTTGCCGGCCTCGCCACGTTCATTCATGAATAGGTCGGACCAATGGCATGTTACTGAACGGCGCGCACCATCCACGGGGTTTCGCCCAGCGAACCGATGGTGCTCAGCCAGGTGCCGCTTAACCCGTCGTAGATATCGAGTTGCCCTTCGATATTCACCGCCAGGAGTTTGGGCCGCGCGCCCCGGGTGGCATCGAAAGACAGAGCGGGTACGCGCAATTCAAAGCGCACCGAGCGCTTGCCGGTTTTTGTGTCGAAGAGCCAGACTTCCGGTGCCGGATCCTTGTGGCTGCCGACATAGCCGTTGGGCGTCATGCCCACCCAAAGCTGCCCGGCATCGTTCCCGGCCGTCCAATGCCAACCGGCCGGACGCCAGGCCGCCGCCCGCTCCGCTTCGCTGGTCAGCCACCAACGATCAAGAATGCGCGGCCGGTCGCCGGACACATCGACCGGCTGAACCTCGCCGGCAAAGCTCACAAAGTGCCACACACCCGCAATCTTCGCGGCCTTTTCCGAAAGCGGGTCGTTGTCGATGTCGTTGAACGCCTCGCTGGTCCAACGCCCGGCCTCGCCACCGGCGTCGTCGAGCGTCACCGCGAGAAGTTTTCCGTCGCCGCACAACATCACAAAGCCACGCGCCGCATCCGGATAAACCAAAGCGCAGCCCGGCGTCGCAATCTCACTCGCAATCGCCCGCTCTTCGAGATCGATGACGGTTACCGAGGTGCCGGGGTTCTGGTTCCAGATCAACAGAAATTTATCGTCCGCCGTCAACGCCGAATTGCCGCGATTGGTCACCGTGTTGGCGCGCCTGGGCGGCAATTCGATTTCGGCCCGCAACGCCAGGTTGGCGAAGTCGTAGATGGCGACAAAATCCTGGCGCTCGCCGCGAACCCCGCGGCTGTGGATGGTTTCGCCCACATAGAATTCGCCGCGGCCCACCGAGTGACTGATGGTCGCAAACTGGCCGGCGCTCAACATGCCCTTGAAGCGGCGCGTCTCGATATCCACCAACGAAAAGCTCGAGTCGATGAGGCTGCCGAAAGCGAAATCGTGCACCATCGCGTAGGTTTCCGGATAGGGGACGGCAAGGGTGACGACATTGGGAATCGGCTCGGGACGCAATTCCGCCAATGCGGCAACGGGAGCGGCGCAAAACAGCGCAAGCACCATGGTACACAGAATTCGTCGGCTATCTTTCATCTTGATCCCCCGATCTCCCGATTCCCCTCAAACATCGATAGCGAGCGACTCGCCAAACAAAAAATAGCCCGCCTCTATTTACAAGTCAACTGTACTATTTTTAGAATGCGACTCGGCCACATTGGCCCGGGGCAATGGTGATATGGCGGTTGTACCATCGCACTTCATCACCGAGCCGGACGAGACTGCCGGGGCAGAGTGCCTTGGACCGGTGCGGCGCGACCGGCGGCTGCGACCCCGAGCGGTGCGCAGTCGAGCGGTCGCGGCATTGAACCATGTGGTAACCAAAGGAGAGCACTCATGTCGGTATCCATACCTTCCACCCTATTGGGACCACGACCCATCATCCTCATCGCCGGGTTCATCCTGGCGCTGCCGCTCAACGCGGCGGTCATTGAGGAAGTCGTGGTCACCGCGCAGAAGCGCGAACAAAACGTCCAGGACGTGGGCATCGCCATCAGCGCCGTGACCGGCGAGCAGATGCGCCAACTCGGCTTTACCAACGCGCAACAGGTCACCGCCATGGCACCCGGCGTACACACGATTCAGCCCAACGGCGAGGCCAATTACGCCATCGCCATGCGCGGCGTTGCCAGCAACGACTTCACCACCAACGTGGAAAGCGCGGTGGCCATCTATCTGGACGAGGTTTATATCAGCCAAATGTCGGGCAGCGGCTTCATGCTGTTCGACATGGAACGGGTGGAAATGCTGCGCGGCCCCCAGGGCACCCTGTATGGGCGCAACGCCACCGGCGGGCTCGCGCACTTCGTCACCGTCAAACCTTCCCGGGAAACCAGCGGCTACGGCCAGTTCACCTTCGGCAGCTACGACCAGGTAAAATTCGAGGGCGCCTTCGGCGGCGGGTTGACCGACACCCTCTCGGCGCGGGTTTCCGTTTCCACCCACGACAACAACGGCTACATCAAGAACCGGCTGCTCGACAAGCGGCTGAACAACGCCAACGACTTCGCGGGCCGGGTGCAACTCCTATTCGAGCCCACGGATTCATTCGATGCGCTGCTGAATTATCGCCGCTCCGAGCAAGACATCGACACCGGTTTCTTCGAACACGTCACCGCCAATGTCGAGGGCATGCTCACCCCCAACGAGGTAAACGAAGTGCTCGGCTACATCGACAACGACGGCGATGTCTACGAAGGCGACTGGGATAAGGACGGCCACAACGACCTGGAAACCGAAGGCTTCACCGCCACCATCAACTGGGATTTCGCCGACGTTACGCTCACCTCCATTACCGACTACTCCACGGTGGAGCGCGACTACATCGAAGATTCCGACGCCTCGCCCACGCCCCTGTTCCACTTCTTCCTCACCACCGACGCGGAACAGTTCTCGCAGGAAGTGCGCGTCCGGGGCACAACGGATAGAACGGACTGGGTTGCCGGCGTCTACTATCTCGACCTGTCGGTGGATGACTCCAACGGCGCGGAAACCGAACCGTTCATCGATCCGGCCAGCGATACGCCGGAGCTGTCCGGGCTCGACAACCCCTACGAAACCAACACCGAATCCTGGTCGATCTTCGGGCAGGTCGAGCGCCAGTTGACCGACCGGCTAACCGGCATCCTGGGGGCACGCTGGATCCGTGACGAGAAGGACCACACCTACAGGGTGAATGTCGTCGATTTCGTGCCCGGCACAGTGCAGCGCAACGGCAACCCAAACATACTCGATCAACTCGCCAACTATTCCGGGGAGCGGGAGGACGACGAATTCTCCATACGCGCCGCCCTGGATTACGACTTGAACGAAGACATCATGATCTACGGTAGCTGGAACCGGGGCGTCAAGGGCGGCGGCTACAACTCGCCGGTATTTCCCCTGAACCCGCCGCTCGGCTACGACGACGAGACCATGAGCTACGATCCCGAAAAGCTCGACGCTTTCGAAGTTGGCTTCAAGTCGCGCCTCGCCGACGGGCTCGCCATCCTCAACGGCGCCGCCTACTACTACGACTACAAGGACTATCAGGCATTCCAAATCATCGGCCTCGACACCATCACAACCAACGCCAACGCCGACTCCCACGGTTTCGAGTTGGAATTGCAGGCAACACCCACCGCCGGGCTCGACCTGATCCTGGGCATGGCCTACAACGACATCGAGGTGAGTCTTGGGGATGGGCCGAAAACCACATCGGTGCAATCGCCCAAGTGGAACCTAAACGGGCTCATTCGCTACGAATGGCCGTTCGCCGGCGGCGGCATTGCCGTCCAAGCCGATGCGCTGTACCGGTCCAGGCACTTCTTTTCCCTAACCGGGCTTGAGACGGTGGAGGAGAACGGCTACATGATCGCCAACGCATCGGTCAGTTTTACGAGTGTGGACGACCGCTTCACGGTGACCGGTTTCGTCCACAACCTAGGCGATGTGCAGCACCTCGTGCAGACGTTCGACCTCTCCGGTCCGGCCGTATTCGGCATGGTTGAGCAGTATTACAACCGGCCGCGCTGGTGGGGTGTCAGCTTCGCCATGAATTTTTGAGGAGGGGGTTCCGGGCCGATGGGATAGCGGGCGTAAGCTTACGAGTAGCTAAGGAACCTCTGATTAATCCTGTAGTCGCGGCATACAAGTTAATAAAATCGATAGCCTACGAGTATACCAATGCCGCTCTATCGAATTGTTCAGACCTTCCCTAATGCTGCTTTATCGATTTGTTCAGACCTGCTTTAAATCGTAAGCGGCCCACCGCCATCGCAATAGATGCGTTCTCCCGTGAGATAGGAGTTGCGCTCGGATACCAGGAACCGGACAACGTTGGCGACGTCGTCCGGCTGGCAAACGCGGCCGAAGGGCATTGTTTGGTCGAGGTCGCGCAGATCCTCAATACCGGCCGTCGCTCGCATCAGGCGGCGGCCCATCTCGGTTTCCACGAGCCCCGGCGCCACTATGTTGACGCGAATGCCATGCCGGCGAACTTCCTTGGCGAGCGTGTAGGCCAAGGCCTCCAACGCGGCTTTCGCCATGTTGTAGGGTGCGCCGTTGGCCTCCAAACCGCGGGTCGCGACGCTCGAAATCATGACGATGTCGCCGCGTTCCATCTCCTTCATGGCGGGCACCACCAATTTGCTCAGGTAGTGCGCTCCGAACGCATGGGTGGCCACAACACGCCGCATCTCCACCGGCTCGGTACGGGCCACCGAGCGCCCGCGGCTGGCGATGCCGGCATTGTTGACAAGTATGCCGACCGGGCCGAGGTCACGCGCGACCGCGTCCACCATCGCCTCACACTGTTCGAAGTCGTCTATGGAAGCCCGATAGGCTCGCGCGCGCCGACCGAGCGCTTCTATGGTTTTCACCACATCTTCCGCGGCATCGGCGTCGCGCCGGTAGTTCACCGCCACATCGGCGCCATCCCGCGCGAGGGCTACGGCAATACCGGCCCCAACCCCACGACCCGCGCCGCTAATGAGCGCCACCCTACCTTGCAAAGACATATAAATTTCTCCGTCGAACCCGGCGCGACGCCGAGGGTTCTAAGCATAACCGTTCGGGTGGGCAAGCATAACCGTTCGCTGCGCCGACGCGCGCCCGACCAAGCATGAATTGGCTAATCGCATCCCATGTCGGGCTATTCGCCGCGGTGGTGGCACTCGGTGTCGTTGTCCTTTCCCTGGCTCGACAGATCGGTGTCCTGCACGAACGCACGGCACCGGCCGGGGCAACCCTGGGCAACATCCGCCGATCGCAACCATCCGACCCGCACAGTCTGGCCGTTACCAACCTCGTCGGGAGCACGCGGCCGCTCGGCGACATTGCGGCGGGCCGCGCATTGGCGATTCTCTTCATCGGTCCCGACTGCCCGGTCTGCAAGGCCATTGTCCCCCGGTTCGAACCCGAGCTCCGTCACCTCGACCTGCTGCCCTGCTACGTCGGCGGCAGCGAGCCCCTGGATACGCAACGACGCTATGCCGAGCAACACGCGCTGGAACCGGAGTTTTTCTTCGTCGGCATCGATCTGGCAATGGCGCTACAGGTGATGCAAACCCCGACACTGGTGGTCATCGACAGCGGCGGACAGGTGGCGTCGCGCAAGATATTGCGGGGACCGGCGCATCTTCAATCCACCACCGCGCGGTTGCGTCGGGCACAGCGCCCGGATGGCACCTTCGCCAATTAACCGCGAGCGCGATGCACAAGCCCAAGGAAACTCTGTCCGTTCGGGCGGGAAAGCACGCCAAGGGGCGGCGCAGGGCGACACACATACTTGAGCGGGCAACGCAAGTTCTGATGCGGGACGGCTACGGCAAGTTCTCCCTGCGTCGGGTGGCCAGGGCGGCGGAAGTGACCCTTGGCAACCTGCAATACTATTTTCCAAGCAAAAGCGACCTCGTTGAGGCCATGCTGGTCCATGTCATCACAGGCTATGTCGACGAATTCAACCGGCTGATGGACGAAGTCGAGGGCGGGCCGGAAGAGCAGCTCACCGCCGTCCTCTCCCATGTCATTCGGGATTTGAACACGCCGCGCACCACGGTACTGTTTCCAGAGCTTTGGTCGATGGCCAACCATGAACCGGCGGTGGGTTCCTATGTCGAAGACATGTACGAAACCTATCGCCGCATCGTTGCCGGGCTGATCCCGCGTATCAATCCCCGCCTGGGGCCGGACCAAATACGCCTGCTGACCATCTTCATAACCTCGTCCATCGAGGGCCATACGCCCTTCGTCGGCAACGGCAAGCGCTGGGAACACCTGACGCCGGGCATCGAGGACATTGCCATCCGTACATTTCTCGAACTGATCGCAACGGGTCGGGTACCGGATTAGGGCGGCGCGATCTATTGGGACATGGGGGATGAGGCATTGAGCGTATTGATGTAGGCGACCACATCCAGGACAGCTTGGTCGTTCGTCAGTACCCCGACGGAAGCGCGCATTTGAATACTCGACAGATCCCCCCGGGCACCGCGCACCCCGGCTCGATAATTCTGCAACTGACGCACGAGATACCAATCGCTCTGGCCCGCCAAGCGCGGTGCGTTGAACCCCCGGTTGCCCTGGCCGCTGGCACCATGGCAGGCGGCGCAGCCACGGTACAGGGCCGCGCCCCGCCCGACATCCCCTTCGATGGTGGCCGGCGCCGACTGTTTTGCGACCGCCTCGACCAATCGCGACGCGGCGGCAATACCGGCGTCGTCAAGCACGGCGGCCATCGGCTGCATTTGGCGACCGGGCAGATTCGGACTACCCGGCGGAGCGCGCGTGCCGTTCTTGTAGCCGCGCAACTGCCGCTCCACATACCAAACGCCGAGTACCGACAGATTCGGTGCCTCCAGGGCCTTATCGCCCTGCAATTGCGCACCGTGGCAGGCGGCGCAGGCGGCTAGGCTCGCTGGCCCGACATCACGCGGCTCACCGCCGACCGCGGATGCGAGAAACATCATCGCATTGCCCAGGGTGGCGAGCCACAGGAATCGGGCGGAAAACTCGCCGGGCGCAAACCGCCTCATTCGCCCTTGAAGTTCGGCTTGAGGGAAGGAACACGGGCGAGGCGATAGTCGTCGCCGGGCGCAAACCGCCTCATTCGCCCTTGAAGTTCGCCGGCCGTTTTTGCAGGAAGGCCTGCACGCCCTCCTGAAAGTCCGCGGTCGATCCAGCTTCGTTTTGCAGCCTGGCCTCCAGGTCGAGCTGCTGCTCGAATGCGTTGTGCCACGTATTCCAATAGGCCCTGCGAATCAGCGCCAGGGAGCGCGGGCCATCGGCCAAACGCCGCGCGATATCCATCGCGCCCGCCATCAGTGCCTCTCGGTCATCATACAGGCGGTTCACCAAGCCCCATTCCCGAGCCTTTTCGGCCGGCAGCTTTTCCGCCAGCATCGACAGTTCCAACGCGCGGCCCCAACCAATCAACCGGGGGAGCATGAAAGTGGAGCCGCCGTCCGGCACCAAGCCGATGCGCCCGAACGCCTGGAGAAAGTAGGCGTCCCTCTGGGCGCAGACGATATCGCCCATGAGCGCAAAGCTCATTCCCACACCCGCCGCCGGACCGTTCACCGCGGTTACGATTGGCATCTCCAAGTCGCGCAATCGGAATAGGAGCGGATGATAGGCGGCACGCAGACCCGCCCCCGAGCCGCCGCGCCGCTCTTCCCGGCCCTCGTCCCGCAGGTTGGCGCCCGTCGAAAATCCTCGTCCCTCTCCGGTCAAAAGAAGGCACCGGGCACCGTTGGCCTTGTTCTCAACGTCGAAGAGCGCCTCGTTCAAATCCTCGAGCATCTGCGCGCCGATGGCGTTGAGCACCTCGGGATGGTTGAACTTGAGCAAGGCCACCTTGCCGTCGAAATCGAGCGTAATACGTTCCATGAACTGCCTCCGAAAAGGAAATTATATCGATGGGTTGACAGAAGTCGGCATGTGATTGTTTTCAGCCGCTATATCCTGAACATATAGCAGTATGTCAACTTATGTATATAAGTCCATCCGCAAAAGGTCTGTACTGGCTCGGGAGATTTCGGAATCCAGGCCTGCCGGATCAGGCGGCCTCCCCAGGTTCGACAAAAGGTGTCCGAGCCCACATCGCCAATCAGGGCGTCGCGGTAGTTGGTCAGCACCGTGGTGGCGGCGGTCGAGCACGACGGCGGCCTAGTCCGCAACCTTAAACGGATCAACGATCCGCCCGCATGTTTTTTTGGGCTTCCAGTGCCGTATCAATTAGACTTTTCGGATTCCGCCGAGCTGGCTTTCCGTCCGCTCGCCCCATAATGCATCATAGGCATGCGAATTTGAGATTGATGCCCGTGCCGCAATCGGAACACCCGCAAGACCATTACGAGGCCCGTCTCCGCCGCGCGTTCCTTCTCATCGCCGGTTTCATGCTGGTTGAAGTTGCCGGCGGTATCCTCGCCAACTCCCTGACACTGCTCGCCGATGCCGGCCACATGTTCCTGGACGCAACGGCGCTGGGTCTCGCCTGGGGCGCCATGCATCTCTCGCGCCGGGATGCCGGCAGCCGCCATTCCTTCGGCTATGTTCGATTTCAGGTACTTGCGGCCTTTCTCAACGGCCTGATGTTGGCGGGGCTGGTGGTGTGGATACTGGTGGAAGCCTTGGGGCGCCTGCGCGCACCGCAAACCATGCTGCCGGTTCCCGCGCTGGTTGTCGCCAGCATCGGCCTCGTGGTTAATCTAATAGCCTACCGTTGGCTGCACGGCGCCGACGACAATGCCAATGTGCGGGCCGCCGCCCTGCATGTGCTGGGCGACCTACTCGGCAGCGCCGCGGCCATTGTCGCGGCCACCGTTGTTTACTTCACCGGCTGGACGAGGGTGGATCCGATTCTCGCGCTCATCATCGTCATCATTCTCGGCCGGGGTGCCTGGCGCGTGTTGGGTGATTCAACGCACATTCTCTTGGAGGGTGTGCCGAAAAGTCTCGATCTGAGCACCATGCGCAATTCTCTGGCCGCGGTCTCCGGGGTTATCGAGGTGCATCACATCCATGCCTGGTCGCTGACCGCCGAGCACCCGGTGGTGACCCTGCATGTGCGGGTCGAGAAGGAAGCCGACGTTGTGCGCGTGACACGACAGTTGAAGTCGGTACTGCTTGAAAAATTCGGAGTCAACCACTCCACCATCCAAGTCGAACACGGCCCCTGTCCGGACGAACCGGCTACCGCGCAAGCCGCGGGCAACATGGGCAAACTGAAGGCCTCGTAGTGCCGTGCGCTTTACGAATCACACAATTTGTCGCGCACAAAAAATTGGGACTTATATCGATGGGTTGACAGAACCCAACATCTGGTAGTTCCCTGCCGCTAAAACCCCAACATAATAGTTGCATGTCAACCCATGTATACAATTCCCAAAAGATTCTACGTTCGGGCAGTGTTGTTGCCTCGTGTCCGCCACCCGACCCCGGAATGCTCGGGGTGCGTCCCTTATGAAACCGAGATACACGGGCTTCAAACGGATCTGGGCGGCCGGCCAATTCTCCCTGAAGGGGCTGCGGGCGGCCTGGCGCGATGAATCTGCCTTCCGCCAAGAGTGCGCGCTGGGCCTAGTGCTCCTACCGCTGTCCTTCTGGCTCGGGCAGACCCCGGTGGAAACGGCACTGCTGATCAGTGTCTACGCCATCGTGCTGATTGCGGAATTGCTCAACACCGCCGTCGAGGCGGTGGTTGACCGGGTCGGCGAGGAATTCCACGACCTTGCCGGGCGCGCGAAAGACATCGCCTCCGCGGCGGTGGCGCTCGCCCTGCTGCTGCTCGCGGTCGTTTGGACGCTGGTGGCCGCACACCGCTTTTTGTAGGCAGGCTCCAGGTATCGCGCCCGCCATCGTCGGCTCCGCGGGCGAGTTTCGGTCAATGGCCCGCCACCGACCGTTCAGTCGAGCACCCCGTGCTCAATCAGGAACTCACGAATGACCCGGTGAGCCGCCAGGGATTCCTCAACTGAAAAACCACCATGCCCGCCCTCCTTTATTGTGTGCAGCTTGGCGGGCGACCCGACCCGATCCAGAGCCTGGTGAAGCCGCACCGCATGATTGAACGGGACGATATCATCGGCGTCACCGTGGATGGTCAGAATCGGCGGGAGCCCGCTGCGCACATAGCTCAGGGGGGATACCCGCTCGGCCACCGCCCGCCAATCGGCGCGACCACCCATCCAGGCGACCGCATAGGTTTTGGCGTTGGGGCCCGACACCAAATCGGCGACATCCGTGATGCCGTACCAGTTGACCAGCGCGGCGACGCGCATCTCCGGCTCATGGGCGTCCGCTTCTCCACCCGCGGGATTCCGCACCGGGCAGCGCCGGTCCAATCCCGCGCTGGCCGGCAACATGCCGGTGGTCAGCGCGAGATGGCCGCCGGCCGAATGCCCGCTGACGACAATTCGGTCGACATCAAAGCCATAGCTATCCGCGTTGCTCAACACCCAACGCAGCGCACAGCGTCCATCTTCCACCGCCGCCGGCGCCAAGGCGACGCGCGCAAGCCGATATTCGATGTTGACCACCGCGAATCCCATCTCCAGATACGGCAGCAACCACAGTATCGAACCGCCCTTGTCTCCCCAGACCCAGCCACCGCCATGAATATATAGCAGCGTCGGGAGCCGGCCGGACCTGTCGTGCGGGGTGATCACGTCGAGTTTCGACTCATAACCGTCCGCCGTCAGATAGGTCACATCGGTCATCACCTGATACTGGCTCGCCATCCGAGCGGTCCAGTCCGAGACTTCATCGGCGACCGTCAAGGTGGCCGCAACAACGCCCAACGATCCCACGCACAGCCGCAACGCACGAACCAGTCGCATATCGGTATCCCCACTCATCAGAAAAGTTCAAAGAACCCTATCGCGAATTACCCCGATGCCTCAATCCCAAAACCCAAGCGGATGACGGCAAGCCGCACTCGCCACCGCCACGCCAAGTGACTCAATAGCACGATAATGCGGGCTCTTGTCCCCGGCCAGCGGGATACCTTCGATAGGTCCATGAGCAAGGCCATTGCATTCGACACCCTCCGGAGAGAGACCAAGACCGATCTTCTGAAATGGCCATTCGGTACGCGATCGCCCGGGGCGGGATGACCGTCGCCCCGATCAAGCTGCTGCGGCGCCGCACAGACTAAGGAAGGTCTGAACAAATCGATAAAGCAGCATCAGGCTACTCGTAAGCTATCGATTTTATTAATTCGGATACCGCGCCCACAGGATTAATCAGAGGTTCCCCAAGGATGTTAAACCGACGCTGGGCCGGGATACTCCTCGCGCAATAGGCGCTTGAGTATCTTGCCGCTGGGATTGCGCGGGATTTCATCGGTGAACACCACCGCCTTGGGTTGCTTGAAGCGGGCGAGCCGCCCCCGGCAATAGTCGAGCACATCGCCCTCGCCCAAACCATCGGCAGACCGAACGACGATAGCCAACGGACTTTCCCCCCATGCCTCGCTCGGCTGGCCGATGACCGCCGCTTCAACAATATCGGGATGAGTGGCCAACACGGCCTCGATTTCCGCCGGATAAACGTTCTCGCCGCCGGAGATGATCATGTCCTTGATGCGGTCTTGAATGGAGACAAAGCCCTCCTCGTCCATAGCCGCAACATCGCCAGTGTGCAGCCAGCCGTCGATGATGGTCTCGGCGGTCGCATCCGGCCGATTCCAATATTCACGCATGATGTGGGCGCCCGCGACCAGCACCTCTCCGGATTCCCCCGGCGCACAATCCCGACCCTGTTCGTTCACAACCCGCACCGACGTGTGGAAAAACGCCTTGCCGGTGGAATCCGGTTTGCGCAGCGCATCCTCGGCATCGATCAGGCAGGCCGGCCCGCAGGACTCGGTCAGGCCGTAAACCTGCCGAATGCCTATGCCCATATCCATGTACCGCTGCGTCAGCGATACCGGAACCGGGGCCGCACCGGTCATGATCCAGCGCAGGTTGGGATGGCTGAATGTCTCGACGCCGGGGACTTGCAGCATGAAATTCAGCATGGCCGGCACCATCAGGCCGGTGGTGATTTTCTCCCGCTCCAGTAATTGCCAAGCCAACAACGGGTCGAAGCCGCGCATGATCACCGAAGTCGCGCCCTGGTAAACATTCACCGCACAGGGGGTGAGCGCACCCACATGGAACATGGGCAGGGCACCAAGAAAACGATCATTCTCGCGATAGTGGCAATTCACCGATATGGTGAGAATGGCCCATATCGAGGTATTGTGGGTGTGCACCACGCCCTTCGGGAGGCCAGTGGTGCCCGAGGTGTACATGATGTAGAGCATATCGTCGTCCCCGGCGCCAATCTCCGGTTCCGTCGTCGCGCCCGTATCCCGGAATGCTCGATAGCTCTCGGCAAACCAGGCGACCTCCGCCTTGCCCTCAACCTGCAGCCACTGCCGAATGTCCGTCTTTTCGCCGCGGCTGTGCAAATCGGCCACGGTGTCGATGAACTCCTCGCCGAAAATAAGCCTTGTGGCGCCAGCATCTTTCAGAATGAACTCCAGTTCATCGGCC
This sequence comes from Pseudomonadales bacterium, assembly GCA_965116165.1. Lineage (GTDB taxonomy): Bacteria > Pseudomonadota > Gammaproteobacteria > Pseudomonadales > Azotimanducaceae > Azophilus. The sequence goes on from OZ220484.1 coordinate 1,450,165, forward strand.
ACGAGCCGCCAATTGAGCGGTACGACGACCGCGCCAATCTTGGCCAGTCCGAAGTAAGCCTCCATAAACTCGGCACTGTTCATCAGCAACAGAGCCACACGCTCTTCCTTCCGCACACCCGCCGCCGCAAAGGCGTTGGCGATGCGGTTGCCGCGCTCGTTCAATGCGGCGTAGCTCAGCCGCAGGTCGGAGTGGCTATCCACATAGGCTTCCCGGTCCGGGCTGAGAAACGCCCGCTTGGTCAGAAGCAGGCCCAAATTGTTGCGCATGTTTTCTCCTTGGTCTTGTACCGCCCGCGGTACGGTGGGGCACGGCCACCCGCTACATTACGCATTTTGCCCGCTCCCCCGCAATTTCGCAGGAACTCGGGTCGTGTCGCAGATTGACATTTGCATGAGCCGAGCAGTGCGCGAGCCCAGCCTGACGGAATCCGAAAAGTCAATGTCGATACAAGACCGCCAGACAGCCGCAACAGGCACGGATGTCGCCTAGAAACGTTCCGAAACGAAAAGAAACAATTTTTTTGGATTTCTTCTTGATACGCGAGCCCAAATTCGTATAATGCGCGGCCTCGCTCTTGAGTTGGTGCAACCGGTTCGAGATAGAGAAACAGGCGTGGCGCGGTTCTCTCTGCCCTTCCTCCCATAAGCCGCGAAGACAGCACCCCCCACGGGTCTGTCACCACGCCTCTTTAATTCCGCCGGGCTAGTGCTCCATCCAACTGATAATGCCGCATCAGCGCGCCCGCAAGCGTCCAGATGCGCGGCTTAAGCCCCGCCGGCGTATCCGGCGATACGTCAAGGAGCGACAACGGAGCCCTCAGCCGGGAGCGCGAGGGGCATCCCTCGCATGAAATAGATGGGCGCTTGCGGGCGCGCCCCCGCGGGTGGCGGCGGGAGCGCCCCGGGCCGCGTTGCGCCCGCTTGAAGTAGGTCGCCTACGACTGCGCGGCCGCGCCTTGCCCGGAGCGCTCCCGCCGCCACTGATACACCACCTAGCCGCCTAGGCCGGCACAACCTAGACAACATCGATTAAATCTGTAGAATCCGTTCACCCCTTGTACTGGTCAGATTGATCCAGTATGGAACTGGAAGACGACCTCTACCGTATCGGTACGGTAACCAACCTTACCGGCATCGCCGTGGAACGGCTGCGCGCGTGGGACCGTCGTTACGGCTTGGCGCCCGCCCACCGCGTCGGCAAGACCCGCTTCTACAGCCGTGCGCAACTTGAGCGCCTGAAGCGCATCAAGCAACTCATCGACCAGGGCCAACCGATTTCCAGCGTCGTCGATCTTTCCGACGAGCAACTTGCGGAGCGGCTCACCTCCAGCCGCGAAGTCACCGGGTTCACACCATGTCTCGGACTCATCGGGCCGAATCTGGTGGTACTTGAGCATCAATCGAATGCTTCGGTCGAAGTAGCGGCCCGCTGGGCGAATCTGGATGCCTTCGTCGCCGACTCCGCCGGGGCCTCCGCGCTGGACGTAATCGCCGTGCAATTGCCGGTGCTTGGCATGCCTCCCATCGAGCAAATCCAAACGGCCTGTCCAGAGGCAAGGGTCGTTGCGCTCTACCAGTTCGCGACGGAAAAGCATTTGAATCGGGTCCGGGACCACGGCATTGCGGCGTTGCAGTGGCCCGTGGGGTGGGCCGAGATCGAGCAAGCCTGCCTGACCGGCGCCCTTCGCCCCCTGCGGGCCGCGCGCACGGCTCCCCGGCGCTTCACCGACGAAAAGCTAATCGCCATCGCGGCGGGCTCAACGGACCCCAGCCAGGCACCACGCCATCTCGTTGAGTTGATCACAAGGTTGAACGCCTTGGCGGACTTCAGCCTCGCCTGGCAAAGCGCGGACGAAGCGCCCCCCGAGGCGGCGGCACGGCACGAGCGGGTCTACGCCGATGTAACCCAGGCTCGCGCACAACTCGAGCTGGCGTTGGAGATACTCGCGGAGGGGGAGGAACTGTTATCGGGGCAAAATCGACCCAAACAGGACAACATCTGGACAAAATCCAAAAAAGTTGAATTTGGGGGTTGACAGCACGATTTTGTCCTGTACACTACGCGCCCATATCCGATTTCAAGGCGTGAGTGCAGCTTCGTAAATTCCTCCCTTTCAAGTGTCCTTCCCCCAGACACGAGGTTGCCTTCAGACCCCCTCTGACACGCCTTTTTTCATTTACTCCACAAGTCCCCCGCAAGGTTCCATTGATCGCCTATGGTTTGGCGTAGGCGACCTACTTTAAGTGGATGCAACAGGGTCCGAGGCGCTCGCTCCCGCCGCCACCCGCGGGGCGTGTCCGCAAGCGCCCATCTGTTTCATGCGAAGGCACCCCTCGCGCTCCCGGCCGGGGGGTTCCGTTACCGCCCCCTGACATATCGCCGGATACGCCGGCGGGGCTTAAGCCGCACACCTCGACGCTTGCGGGCGCGCTGATGCGGCATGGTCAGTTGGAGGGAGCACTAGCGCCCGGATAACAACTCCAATGCAGCCCCGGCGCGTGTGGCCACGCTGTTCTTGTAGCTCTCCAAGTCGAAATCGTCACGCTCGCCCATGGCGCCGACCAGATACCTTTTGTAGACGCCCTGACCGATTGCCGCCAGACGCCAGTGGGAAAACGCCCGGTAGTAGCCGATGCCACCTAGATCCCGGCCGGTGAGTTCCGCATAATGGGCGCCGATCACATCACGGGACGGAAAACCGCCCGCCGCGGTTGCCGCCGTCGCGGGGGTTTCCTCGTCCGGCCCTATCCAGGAATTCAGCAGATAGCCGACATCCGCCAGGGGGTCGCCCAGGGTGCACAGTTCCCAGTCGAGCAGCGCGCGCACGCGGCTGTCGCCAACGATCATGTTGCCGAGACGATAGTCGCCGTGCACGATGGCCGAGCCCACCTGTGTCGGCATGGTTGCCTCCAATATGCGCGCGATTTCCTCCATTTCCGGAATTTCATGCGTCTTGGTCGCCTCCCACTGACGCTTCCAACGCTTGAGTTGACGCGCCAAATAGGCGTCGCGACGGCCGAGGCCGCCCAGCCCCACCGCATCCGGATCAATACGGTGCAACCCGGCGAGCACCCGAACGACGTCCAGGCCGATAGCGCGACGCTCCGCCTCCGGCTGCCGCGCCGCCGCTTCCGCATCGTGCAGCACCTCGCCCTCGACAAAGGCCATCACGTAGAAGGGCGCACCATTCACCGCGATATCCCGACAAAGCGCTCGGGCGGCCGGTACCGGCACCTCGGAATCACGCAGCGCGTCAATGATTCTGAATTCCCGACCCATGTCGTGGGCGCTCTCGAGAACATGCCCAAGCGGCGGGCGCCGCAACACCCAGGCGCGCCCCCGGCGATCCTCGAATCGATAGGTTAGGTTGGAGTGGCCACCGGCGATCAGGGTGAAATCAAGCGGTGGCTCAAGCCCCGCCACATGCTTCGCAAGCCAGTCGGTGACCCGTACTTTGTCAATGCCTTCCATGAGGGTTCCGTGCGACCCGACCGGGATCATTCATATCAATCCCGCCCGGGAAGATGAATTTACTTCTTCATGCCTCTCAACATGCCTCAGCCAACACTATATAACCGTCCGTATTCGTGTTGAACGGCCAAGGAGGCGTGTACTTCTTTTGCAACGCCATGTGAAGCCATCGACTCCAAACGCCGGCGTTCAACGGACTGGCAGCGACGCCCGGTGGTGTATCGGCTTGCATCAGTGCGCCCGCAGGCGCCCAAGTGCGCGGCTTAAGACCCGCCGACGTATCCGGCGATACGTCGGACGACAACGGAGCCCCCGGCCGGGAGCGCGAGGGTGCCCTCGCATAAAACGGATGGGCGCTTGCGGGCGCGCCCCGCGGGTGGCGGCGGCAGCGCCCCGGACCGCGTTGCGTCCGCTTGAAGTAGGTCGTGCGCCTCATGCGAGGGGATGTCCCCTCGCGCTCCCCGGCTGAGGGCTCCAACTGCGCGGCCGCGCCTTTCCCGGAACGCTCCCGCCGCCACTGATGCGGCATTATCAGTTGGATAGAGCACTGGTTCCGGCCAGCGTTTGCCGCATCGCGGTGCGCCAGCCGTCGACCAGTGCCCGCCTCTGCCCATCCGGCATCGCCGGCACAAACGAACGGTCGAGCCCCCAATCCCGCTCATGCGGGGTCGCAATCAGCCCGGCACCGAACCCCGCCAGGGTGGCGGCGCCCAGCGCCGTGGTTTCCACGAAGCGCGGCCGCTCGACCGGCAGGTTCACTATGTCCGCCATAAACTGGCAGAGCCAATCGTTCACCGCCATGCCGCCGTCCACACGCAGCCGGTCGACCACGGCACCGTCGCCACCCATGGCCGCCAGCAGTTCCGCGGTCTGATACGCGACACTCTGCAGCGTCGCCGTGACGATGTGGTCACGTGTGCTGTCGAGGGTGAGCCCCGTGATCGTGCCCCGCGCCTCCGGGTTCCAATGGGGCGCGCCCAGGCCCGCGAACGCGGGGACCAGATAAACACCATGATTGTGTACGCCGGTGTCCCTCGCAATGCGCTCGGTCTCGGCCGCCGTCGCGATGATGCCCAGGGTATCCCGCAACCACTTGATCGCGGCCCCGGCAACGAAAACGCTCCCCTCCAGGGCATAGGTCGTCTTCCCGTTCACGCGATACCCCACGGTCGCGAGCAGTCCGCTTGAAGAGCGCAATACGCGACCACCGGTATTGGCCATCACGAAACAGCCCGTGCCGCAGGTGACCTTGCAGGCGCCCTCGGCAAAACAACCCTGCCCCACCAACGCCGCCTGCTGGTCGCCGGCAATGCCCGTAACAGGGATGGGCAAACCGAAGCAACGCTCCTCCGCAACGCCGAAATCCGCAGCGCTGTCGCGAACTTCGGGCAGCATTTCGACCGGTATGTCGAAATAGCGGAGCAGCTCATCGTCCCAACACTGCCGATGGATATCGAACAGCATGGTTCTCGATGCATTCGTCGCATCGGTCAGGTGCGACCGCCCCCCGGTCAGCCTCCAGAGCAGGAAGCTGTCGATCGTGCCGAAACAGAGTTCCCCCGCGGCGGCCCGCGACCTCAACCGCGGGTCGGCGTCGAGCAGCCAGGCGAGCTTGGTCGCCGAAAAATAGGGATCCGCCACCAGCCCGGTGCAGGCCCTGATGTGCTCTTCCATGCCGTCCGCGCACAGGCGTGCGCAGCGGTCCGCCGTGCGACGGTCCTGCCAGACGATGGCGTCGTGCACACAGGCACCGGTATGGCGGTCCCACACCAGGGTGGTCTCACGCTGGTTCGTGATGCCGATGGCTTCGATCCGCGCACCGGCGGTGCCGGCGTTGTGGATGGCCTCGCGACCGGCCGACAGGGTCGTTCCCCACACGACCTCCGGATCCTGCTCGACCCAGCCGTCCCGTGGAAAGCGGCAGGCGAATTCCCTCTGACCCTCGCCGAGCACATGCCCGGCGGCCAGGTCGAAGACGATGCCCCGGGAACTCGAGGTTCCCTGATCAATGGCAAGAATCAGGCTCATGGACTCCTCGGCTGCAATTTCACAATCCCAATAAGTAGGGACTTATATACATGTATACATGGGTTGACATACCCAGGACCATCTTAAAGTCATCCAAGCGGGCGTGCCGGAGTGCGGCACCAAGCACGCGGCTTTCCCGCAACTCTTTTTGTCCACAGCTTTTGCACAATTTATAGCCCGCTTGTGCAGAGGCTACTCCCTTGCAATCCCGGCAAAAGCGCATTATGTTGTGCGTATGTGCGGTGCCGAACCCAATATATAGCGTTTTGCAAGCCAGAGCCGGTGGGCTGCCGATGGCCGGATTGCGCGCTTTCCCACCGCCGTGGGTGTCGGTTTTCCGGTTGCCTTAAGTTACTCGCACTGTAGGTTCGCCGTACTCTCGCACCGTAGGTTCGCCGCACTTAGGAGGGATGTCGGCCGCCGATGACGCGGCGGCTTGGTGGCCACAGGTGCTGTGGTTGCCGATTTCGGGGTGTTGCGCGCGAACTCGCCCCCGCCCGGTGTCGATGCCGGCCTCCTTAGCGGTCGAACGAAATATGGAGACAGCCAACACCATGCAGCCCAACAGCCGACACCCCAGCCCCGAATCCATGTCCGCCACCCCGTCTGTGACGCTTTCACCGAGCGTCGCCGCCACCGCGCCGGGCCATCTCAAGGTCATCAAGCGCGCTGGTGAGGTCGTGCCCTATAACGACGACAAGATCGCCATCGCCATGACCAAGGCGTTCCTCGCCGTGGAGGGCGGCACCGCCGCGGCATCGCCCCGCATCCGGGAACTGGTCAACGCGCTGAAGGAGCAGGTGAGCGCCACCTTCCGCCGACGCCTGCCCTCCGGCGGCACGGTACACATCGAAGAAATCCAGGATCAGGTGGAACTCGCCCTGATGCGCTCCGGCGAACACAAGGTGGCGCGGAACTATGTGCTCTACCGGGAGGAGCGCGCCCGCATTCGTGCCGCCGAAAACGCCGAGGCGCGCGTCGAGGAACGCATCGACATCTCGGTAACTCGGGAGGACGGCCGCGTTGAACCGCTCAATGTCGGTCGGATTCGCACTGTCGTGGCCGAGGCCTGCGCAAACCTGGAGGATGTCGATGCGGAACGCATCATCGACGAGAGCCTTGCCAATCTCTATGACGGCATCAGGGCCCGCGATGTCGGCACGGCGCTGCTCATGACGGCGCGCACACTGGTCGAGGAAGAACCCAACTACAGCTTCGTCACCGCCCGCCTGCTGCTCGATCAACTGCGTGGCGAAGCGCTCCGATTTCTCAATGTGCAGGTGCCCGGAGCGGACGAGGGCGATTTCTCGGCAACCCAGACGCAGATGGCGGAGGCCTACCCTCCGGCATTGACGCGCTTCATTGAAAGAGGCGTCGAGCTCGAACTGATCAACCACACCCTTCTCGACTTCGACCTCAATGCGCTGGGCACCGCCATCAATGCGGACCGGGACTTGAAATTCACCTACCTCGGGTTGCAGACACTCTACGACCGCTATTTGATCCACAGCCATGCCGACAACATCAGGTTCGAACTGCCCCAGGTGTTTTTCATGCGCGTCGCCATGGGCCTCGCGGTGGAAGAAGACGACCCAACCGGACGCGCCATCGAGTTCTACAACCTGCTGTCGAATTTCGACTACATGAGTTCCACGCCCACGCTCTTCAATTCCGGCACCCCGCGTTCGCAGCTCTCGTCCTGCTTCCTGACCACAGTGCCGGACGATCTCGACGGCATCTACCGGGCCATTCACGATAACGCCATGCTCTCGAAGTGGGCCGGGGGCCTGGGCAACGACTGGACGCCGGTGCGGGCGCTCGGCTCCTACATCAAGGGCACCAATGGCAAATCGCAAGGGTTGGTGCCGTTCCTGAAAGTGGTGAACGACACGGCGGTGGCGGTAAACCAGGGCGGCAAACGCAAGGGCGCGGTTTGTTCCTACCTGGAAACCTGGCACCTCGACATCGAGGAATTTCTGGAGCTGCGCAAGAACACCGGCGACGACCGGCGGCGCACCCACGATATGAACACGGCCAACTGGATCCCGGACCTGTTCATGAAGCGTGTCAGCGAGGACGGCGACTGGACACTATTTTCCCCGAACGAGGTGCCCGACCTGCACGACCTGTACGGCAAGACATTCGAGGCCCGCTACCAGCACTACGAACAACTGGCCAAGACCAGGAGGCTGCTGCACAAGCGCCTCAGGGCCCGCGATCTGTGGCGCAAGATGCTCTCCATGCTGTTTGAGACGGGCCATCCCTGGGTCACGTTCAAGGACGCCTGCAATGTGCGCTCGCCGCAACAGCATATCGGCGTGGTGCACTCCTCCAACCTGTGCACGGAGATCACCCTCAATACCTCGCCCGAGGAGATCGCCGTTTGCAATCTCGGCAGTATCAACCTCGTTCAGCATGTCGAGAACGGCACCCTGAACATGAAGAAGCTCAAGAAAACCATCCGCACCGCCGTGCGCATGCTCGACAACGTGATCGACATCAACTACTACTCCGTGGATCAGGCGCGCAACTCGAATATGCGCCATCGGCCGGTTGGGCTCGGCATCATGGGCTTTCAGGATGTGCTCTATAGGCTGCGCATCCCCTATGCGTCCGAGGCGGCGGTGGAATTTGCCGACCGCTCCATGGAGGCGGTGAGCTATTTCGCCATCGAAGCCTCATCCAAATTGGCCCGGGAGCGCGGCACCTACCCCAGCTTTTCCGGGTCGTTGTGGAGCCGGGGCGTACTGCCCATCGATTCGCTCAAGCGCCTGCGCACCGAACGGGGCGACAGCTACCTGCAGGCCAATTTCGACACCACCCTCGATTGGGACAAGCTGCGCCACAGGGTGCAGGTTGACGGCATGCGCAACTCCAACGTCATGGCCATCGCGCCCACCGCGACCATCGCCAACATTACCGGTGTCTCGCAATCCATCGAGCCGACCTATCAGAACCTCTACGTCAAATCGAATCTGTCCGGCGAATTCACGGTCACCAACCCCTATATGGTGCGCGACCTCAAGGCACTCGGCCTGTGGGACAAGGTGATGGTCAACGACCTCAAGTATTACGACGGTTCGCTCAGACGTATCGAGCGAGTGCCGGGGGATATGAAGCTCCTTTATGCCACCGCCTTCGAGGTGGAGCCCCGCTGGCTGGTCGACGCGGCGGCACGGCGCCAGAAATGGATCGATCAGGCGCAGTCGCTCAACCTTTACATGGCCGAGGCCTCGGGCCGGAAGCTCGACGTGACCTATCGCATGGCTTGGCTCAGGGGTTTGAAAACCACCTACTACCTGCGCGCCCTGAGCGCCACCAGCACGGAGAAATCCACCCTGGATCGCGGCACCCTCAACGCCGTGCAGAGCGGGCCGGCGCTGTCGGCGGAGCTATCGGTCATCCCGGCCAACAACGCGCCCGCGGCAACGGACGATACATCCGGCAATGGCCGCGTATCGACCGCCGGTTATGAATTGGGCGAGGCGGCACCCACACCACCCGCCTGCTCCATCGACGACCCGGACTGCGATGCGTGCCAGTGATCGGTGCCGGTAAAACCAGTAAAAAGATGGGAACTTAACTATACGTAAGTTGACATACCACTATATGTCGAGGTTTTAGCGGTGGGAAGCTACCGCATGTCGGCTTCTGTCAACCCATCTATATAATTCCCAAAAGATGCCTGCGATGCCTGAACAGTTGGATTTATTCGTGAACGGGAAACAGGATTGGCAAGGTTGCCTGTGTCAAAGACCCTGCCCGAACTGCCATGATCGTCGCGAAGCAGGAGGCCCCGCACGGACACTCGATAGGAAGCCACCGCGAAGCGTACCCAAGGAAGGTCTGAACAATTCGATAGAGCAGCATTGAGCCACTCGTAGGCTGCGGCTTGTTTCCACGTATCTCAAGGCGCGGGAGAAGGCGGGTTTTCCGTTCCAGGGGCTGCGTCCCGATCCGGCGGGGAATACCGTTCCTTCAGGAAGTCGCGAAACGAAGGGATGGGGACGGACAGATATCCGTCTCCGTCTTCGTGCAGTATCCCCGCGTAGACCATTGATCTGACGAATTTTGCTGGCGAATACCCGTCCGGCAATCGCAGCCTGCTCGGATTTTTCGCAGCAACCGTTTCGCTGTGAATGCCCGCGACGATATCCGCCAGATCGTCCGCCGCCATTTTCGCCCCCTCGGGCATACGGGCGACGGCGGACGCAACCAGATAGCGCTTGCTTTTCAGGGAATCGCTGTCGAGACGATCCTGATAGTAGGCATTGCGTCTTGAGTCTCCGCCTTCGATCACCACTTTTTTGTTCGCTTTTTCTAGGTATCCCTTCGATTGGACCAGCGCTTCCGCCAGTCCCTGGAGGCCGACATGGAGATGTTGCGGCCAGCCCATGCATTCGCGGGCGATCATTTCCGCCCATTTCTCTCTTGCCCGCGTAACGCCGATAACCCGGTATTTGTCCAGAAATTTCCGCGCGGCTTCGCGGCACTCATTGGTCGACAGCAGTTCCAGGGTGTGGACGCGGTCGATGTCCAATCGGGAGAGCTCCAGCGACTTGAAGCGCATTCTTGTCCACGCCAGCCCGCCGAAAACCGGGACGATCGGCAGCCCGTGCGTTCCCTTGTGGAGCCATCGCAGGCTCTCGCCGGCTTCGTCTGCGAGCGCCTGCGCTTCGTCGAACATCAGCAGCAGAGGCGGATATTTTCCGGGGTTTTTCCCAACCTCCTCCACGAACTGATCCCAGGACTTCTGAAAGCGGGTGGAGGAGCGCTTGTGCTGGTACAGCCTGAGGTTGAAGCTTTCTTCGGTGGTTAGGGCCTCTTCCATCTCTTCTCCCGCTTTGGGATCAATCACCTTGGCGATTTTTCCCTTGAGGGCATCGAGGCTGTAAAACACGGAGTCCTCGTTGATCAGGAGCGCCTGCACACCCCCATAACGGGAGGCTTGTCTCCCGAACAAAGAACTGCGCAGAACCCTCGCAAGAGCGGTGCCTTTCTTTTCTTCATCCGAGACGGCCAGTTCCTTCAAGCGCCGCAACAGTGCGGTCTTGCCGGCACCCGGGGCGCCTTGGAAGAGCCAGGTGGCACCTTCCCAGGCATCCTTTTCCTGCTTCCGCCAAGCTTCTCTTCGGTACCGCAGGTCTTCCGCAAGCTTTTCGATAATGTCCTTTCGCCCAACGAAAGCCGGAGGATCCTGACGGCCCGTGCGCCCGGCAAAATCCCTCAAGCCCTCTATGTCGGGGCTCTGGATTTTCACATCCCTGTTTTTTGGGCCGTTTCCCATGATTTTAGCGTATCGGAACCTCCCGGAAGGTAATTTTACACTACTCATAGATACCTTACTGCACACACCCATGGTGTGTACTTGTTCTACGACTACGACGGCGAACCCATCTATGTAGGGCAAACCACGGAGCGGCTAAGAACCCGCATTAGACGGCACCTTACCAATCAGCGCACTGACGCCGTGGCGATGAGTGTTCTGGATCCCTTTGAGGTCGCGGAAATCGAAATGTGGCCATTTTGGGATATGGAGGGCGACCCCGACGAATTGCTTAACCGTGCGGAGTTTACGGTCTATCAACAGGCCCTGAAACAATTGGAATTCAATGTCATCCTGAACGAGAAGGAGATACCGGAAACCGAATTGATAGGCCTTCCACCGTCATACCGAGCGGCGATTCTACCGGAAGATCAACGTAGCGGGCGGGATCACCCCGATGTGCGACTTGCAAGACGTGCGAGAACAATAGCCAACCTTGCCCAAATTATCAGCGAGCGAGAGGTTAAACCGGGCATCCGCCAAACTCTGTGGGCGCAGGCGCAGCATCCAGTGGTTCAAGAGACGAGGCGCTTCCCATCAAATTCTTGGTACGTCAGGGGTAGCGAGAATTTGTTGCGCAGGCGGTCCAGATACTCGCGAGCCTCGTCGTCGAGAGGGGATTCGCCAACGACAACCAGCTTGCACGCTTCCTGTGAGCCCGGCCAGAACGAGTATTCCATCAGTTGTCCGAACGCCTCGCGTATGCAGGATTGAGATGAATAGCCCATTTTGATCTCGTAGTAGATATATGCATTCCCGTTGCGAACGGCAACATCTATGAACTTTCCGATTCCACAGTCTTGCTCGCCGCTGACATGTTCATCGCCATGTATCTCGCATAAGTGGGAATACAGATCCTTCTGGAGTTTGTTGTGTTGAAGAGGGCGATCAATGTGTCGCTCCGGCCATTCAAATCTTGTCCTCAAAACGCGCGCACTATTGCCGGGAATCCACTCGAATGTTTTCACGATCGGGTTTCCCCGAGCCGATACCTCGCCGCCTCCTTCAACAAATTCATACAAGGGCATTAAACGATCAAAGTCGTCGAGCACGGTTTCGATATCGATAGCATCCATGGGGCAAATCTTGCCTAACATGATGAATACACCATCTCTAACCAAGCTGTCGGGAATCGGCGCAGGAGCATACTTCGGCTCTCCCTCATGGTCTATCCGATACCACATCAAAAGATCATTGAAGGCTTTCGGGTAATCGTCGAGGTACTTGTTAAACCTTTGGATACGTTCTCGGAATATTGAAATATCCAGAACCGTTCGGTCCCGGACCAGTGCGAAGGCCACACCATGGCGAAATACATTCTTACCGTTGGTCTTTTCGTATCCGATATTGAATTGAAGTTCACTCCGTCCGCCGACATGATAAGCATGCGCATCCCCTATTGTCTGTCTGTTAAACAGCTTCGGGATCCGCTTAAGCCTTTTTCTGTGCGCACGACGATTCTGCAGCTCGCCTATCGACCGGCCTGTCGCACGAGCGCTGATCTCTAAGGCTAGATCCTCTATGATGGAGGGTTCCCATATTTGGTTGTCATGCAATTTTCTCGTAAAAGGGGTTAGATCACTGGTGACATCGTGGCCGAGGGGGCTGACCATGTGCTGCCGGTCAACTGTCCGGCAATCTGGCCTGTCTTGGCAACGCCTCTGTCTCCATCATGCGCCTTCGCGAGCAATTCGCGCACCGGCCCCAAGCGCATCGGCACTACGTAACCCGACAAGGTAAGGCCGTGCCGAGGTAACCCGCGTCCTCTGATCGCCAACCCAGACAGCCTGTTCCAAAACAGGTTGCCTAGCCCCGCCAACCGCACCCGAAACGGACCAATCGGACCGCTGGACGCATAATGGCCCATCAACCACCCACTTAGTGTATCCTTCGGCGTGTCTTTACGATTATGTACATTGATCTAGGAGCGAGCAATGCCGACGGGATCAGATGGGGAGAAACGTCCGACTGACGTGATTGCCAAAGCGGTGCTGGTAGCGGGCGAGGCGTCCGAATCCCATACATCCAATCGCCGCTAAGGATTGATTGGCGGGTGGCAAGACTGGGACAGCCAAACTGAGCAGTGAGCGACGCAGCGAAATCGCCTAGGAGCCGCCTAGGCACGATGGACAAATGGCACACATGCTTGTTCCTAATCTCTGGACAGATCACCCGAATGAGCCTTTGCCGGCTGATTTTGCTATTTGCCTTGTGTTGTGGTGCCGCTCACGCGGCGGAAACATCGTTTGAGGAATGGCGTACCGCGTTCGAGTTGTTCAACAGTTGCCAACCAATGAATCTTATTGTGGAGTCGTTGCCTCCTGATGCCGCTGAAATTGGGCTAACCGAACATTCTCTGAGGATTGCCGCAGAGAGTCGATTGAGGTCCGCAAGACTGTATAAGGAGGATGCGCCTGAATACCTCTATCTCAACACAAACGTAGTGGGTAAGGCGTTCAATGTTACCTTGGAGTACAAGAGGCCCGTGTGTCATTGGGACACAACGAAGCCGGAGAACTGCAACGACCACCCATATGCGTGTCATGACTTTTGCGGTCGGGCAGCAACATGGCGCACTGGTGGCACCGGAACCCACGGCAAGGATGCTGGCTATATTCGATCTGTGGTTTCCGAATATATGGACAACTTCCTCCTTGCATACTTAAAGGAAAACGAGGCAGCTTGTTCGAATTGAGAAAAGTTTGTCGGGCTGAAAAATCAAGACGGTACGGTTTAAAACTCCACATTAGACGCGCCATTTCAGGGAACACGCAAGGGTGCATATCGAACGGTGTTGTATCAATTTGACCTTTCGGATTCCGCCAAACCATGTCTCGTCCACTATCGATCCATGCAAATGTCAAACTGCGACACATCCCAACATTGCATATGATTACCGGAAGCGGGCAGAAACAGTCAGTGAGTTAGAAACGGACTAGGAGCCTGTTGAAATTTTGCTGGATTGGGGCGGGTCGGGGCGGTCGCAGGCGCGCCACGGCGACGCGGCGGGGCGACCTTCCCTGCGAATCCCGGGCCGGCCACCCGCCGGAACCGCCCAAATCGATGGCCGCCCGCCCATGCGGCCCGCAACCGGGCCCGCGGACCCCTCCATCGCGCCGCTCACGCCGCAAGCGCCCGCAAGCGCGTGATGTTGTAGGCGGCCGCGGTGAATCGAAACAGCCAGTCGACCCGCTCCCGGCCCCGGTGCCGCAGCTTCCCCAGCAATCCGTATGTCCTCATCCAGCCGAACGGCTCCTCAACCCGTTTGCGCCGGCGCTGGCTGACCGCGTAGCCCGCGTGGCGGGTCGTGCGCCCGTCCAGGCGGCTGTGACGGGCCCGGGCCGCCACGTGGGGGGTGACGCCCAGCGCCCGGCGGCCGTCCACGAACCGGCCAACGTCGTACCCCCGGTCCGCGCCGACCGTCCGGCCCCGCCGGCGCGGCCCCCGGCCCAGCATCTCCAGGCCGGCCTCCCACTCCCGGCTCGTCCCCGCCTCCGTCACCGCCGTCTCCACGACCGGGCCGTTGCGGTTCTCCGTCAATATATGCCCCATGTGCACCAGCCTCGCCTCCTTGCCGGACCCCTTGCGGAACAGCCGCGAATCCGGGTCCGTCGTCGACCGGTGCGTCGCGTTGCCGCGGCTCCGGCCGCGGAAGTCCTCCCCGTCGCCATCGCCACCCCCGTCTTTTGGCCGATAGGACTTCATCGACGCGCACGCCTCCAGCAGCGTCCCGTCGACCGAGAAGTGGTCGCGCGAGAGCAGGTGCTCCGCGTGGCCCCGCTCCCGGACCGCGTCGAACAGCTTCTCGTCGATCCGGTGGCCCAGAAGCCGGTCCCGGTTCTTGCCGGACACCGAGTGGTCCCACACCTTCCCGTCCATCCCCAGGCCCACGAACCAGCGGAACAGCAGGTCGTGGTCGATGCGCTCCATCAACTGCCGCTCCGAGCGGACCGTGAACAGGATTTGCAGGAGCAGGGCGCGGAGGAGCTGCTCGGGGGGAATGGACGGGCGGCCGCGCGTCGAATACATCGACTCGAAGGCCGGCTCGAGCTCGGCCAGGGCCTCGTCGACAATCCGCCGGATCTTCCTGATGGGATGGCTCTGCGGGATCCGCGACTCCAGGTCCACATAGCTGAACAGTTCCGGCTGGGGGGTCGTCTCGCCTCTCATGGGTCCACTCCGTAAAACGATGTGCTATTGTCGCCCAGACGGCCTTTTTTCAACAGGCTGCTAGAGGAAAAGCGATGAGAATGCTGAGCTGGGACGATTACAAAGACGATACGGAGCAACCCACGCCGTCGGTCGATCCAGTTGCGCCGCGAACCCCGGCCGAGGATAACATGCCGGCTTCGCAGGCTCTCCACGGCGACGACCCTTGCACCCGCGATGAAAAAGACGAGGCCGAGGAAGGAACGGCAAGCCACGGCATCGAAAACAGCCGCGAGAAACACTCGCAACAGGCGGCTGACGCCCGCAACGGGATCGAAGATAGGCAGGGCATCGACTGGCACAGAGATCCGCCACCAGTCACGGAGGCACCAGCCGATTCGACGCCCAATGTCAGCACACGGGCATCGGAACCGGCAACGACGGTTGCCCCCCCAGAACGAACACAAACACCGGCTACCGTCTCCGAGCAAGAACCGGAGCCTCAGGCCCCCCAATCAACCGCGGATCGGGCCACCCCACCGCCAGTCAACCCATCGGCCGCAGCCGCACTCTCCGAACCGGCATCCGAGCGCGACCTGGCGCGCGCGGCAATTCTCGCATCGAACGCCGCGACGGAGGATGAAAGCCTTGAGCGCGTTTCCGTCGATCAAAAAGCCATGATCAACTGCCGCGCCGACCTCAATCAACTGGTGCCGTTCAAGTACGACTGGGCCTGGCAGAAATATCTTGACGGCTGCGCCAATCATTGGATGCCCCAGGAAATCAACATGACCGCCGACATCGCCCTCTGGAAGAGCGAGGATGGCCTTACCAATGACGAGCGCACCATTGTCAAACGCAGCCTCGGCTTCTTCTCCACCGCCGATTCGCTGGTCGCCAACAATCTGGTGCTCGCGATCTACCGACTGATCACCAACCCGGAATGCCGCCAATACCTGCTGCGGCAGGCGTTCGAGGAGGCCATCCACACCCACGCCTACCAGTACTGCATCGAATCGCTCGGCATGGACGAGGGCGAAATCTTCAACATGTACCGGGAGGTGCCCTCCGTGGCCCGCAAGGCCGCCTGGGCTCTCAAGTACACCAAGCAACTTTCCGATCCCACCTTCACCACCGGCTCCCGGGAAACGGACGGGGCACTGCTCAAGAACCTCATCGCCTACTATTGCGTACTCGAAGGCATCTTCTTCTACTGCGGTTTCACGCAAATTCTCTCCATGGGCCGTCGCAACAAGATGACGGGCACCTCGGAGCAGTTCCAGTACATCCTGCGCGACGAGTCGATGCACGTGAATTTCGGCATTGATGTCATCAATCAAATCAAGCTGGAAAACCCGCATCTGTGGGATGAGGAGGCTCAGAATCTGGCGTGCCGGATGATCCTCGAAGGCACCCGGCTCGAGATCGAGTACGCCCAGGACACCATGCCCCGAGGCGTCCTCGGCATGAACGCCAACATGATGAGCGAATACCTACAGTTCATCGCCAACCGGCGCCTCGCGCAAATCGGCCTTGCCGAACAGTTCCCGGGGGTGAA
Organism: Pseudomonadales bacterium; assembly: GCA_965116165.1. GTDB lineage: Bacteria > Pseudomonadota > Gammaproteobacteria > Pseudomonadales > Azotimanducaceae > Azophilus. The sequence goes on from OZ220484.1 coordinate 1,466,700, forward strand.
AAACCCGTTCCCGTGGATGAGTGAGATTATGGATCTGAAGAAGGAGAAGAACTTCTTCGAGACGCGGGTGACGGAGTATCAGACGGGCGGGGCGTTGAGCTGGGATTGAATAACTGCCGTGTGCTTCAAGATAGCCAACGCCTGTTTGCAGAAACGAGTAGTGACAACTTGCTTCCTGTGGCCTTGTCAGACGCTGATTGTTTGGAGGACTTCATGAAGAATCCCGGTTTTGGTGATGATGTGGATCCCCTCGAGGTTTTTGCCCGTGTCTTGGGTTCCCATGCCGACGGCGAGTTTACCGAGGAGGTTGACGAGGATGTCGATCTAAGCGCCTATGATTCCTAGGGTCATCTTGTGATGATGACCAATATGCTTTCGGATCTTCCCTCTCGCCCTCGTCTTCGGCAAAATACCTATTCCACCTAGTCAAGCGTGGCGCACCGTCACTCTGCTCTTGGAGCAAGCGAAGCGCACTATTGCTCTGGTCGGGGGTCGTATTGACGCAGGCTTGAAGTTCCAGAGCATGAACTCGCCGATGCGGCTGTTCGGACACTCTTGATCTCCTGTTCAAGCTCTCCGTTCTGTAGTTGCTCTCCAAAACAGCATTGGCTACAGTTACGTGGAACTCATCTGCCAAAGCGGCAGCGCTGTAGTTGCTCTCCAAAACAGCATTGGCTACAGTGGTCGCCGCGCCGTTGGTGTTCACGATCACGCTGTAGTTGCTCTCCAAAACAGCATTGGCTACAGTAACTGGCGATTGCGAGGGAAACAATCTTGGGCTGTAGTTGCTCTCCAAAACAGCATTGGCTACAGTCATAATCCACACTCTCCGGGCATTACCTAGGCTGTAGTTGCTCTCCAAAACAGCATTGGCTACAGTGTTTATCGATCGGTATATGTCCGTGGTATAGCTGTAGTTGCTCTCCAAAACAGCATTGGCTACAGTGAGTTGCTCCGCCCGTTCAGCCCGACTCGGGCTGTAGTTGCTCTCCAAAACAGCATTGGCTACAGTTTCTTCTTGGCCAACCCGTTGATAATCAATGGGTTGGTACCGATTACGGGTGCGCGATTCGCCGTCGAGACCATCAGAACAGGGCCAGTTGGTCGGGTTTTTTCTCCGTCTCGGCGGGAGTCCGGCCCTCAAAATTGCGCACCATCCCGTATTGCTTGTCGGTGATGAACATGATGGAGACCTTTCCCATGGGCGGCACATAGCCGCCGATCCGGTCGGCGGCGACATCCGCTTGGGCGCGCGTGACGAAGTAGCGGGTATAGACCGACCATTGCTTCATCGCGAATCCGTCTTCCAGCAGGCGGTGGCGGAAACGGGTCGCGTCGCGCCGCTCTTTCGGTTCGCCTACAGGCAAGTCGAAACACACCACAAGCCACATGGCCCTGTAACCGGAAACGTTCTCCATCCAGACGCCCGTCTGCCCGCGCATGCGGCGCCGGATCAGCCTGCGTTCACGAGCCGTCGGCAAAGTCCAACTCGGGCTGCACTGTGAGGCCCCAATCGAGCGGCCATGCCAAATCCTTTATCTGTCCCATGCAGAGTTCGGCCAGCGAATGGGTCAACATGGACATGACCCGCGATACGGGACTCGATCCCGCCGCCGTCGCCATTGCGCCGTTGACAACTTGCGCAAGTTCCCGCTTCGCCTCCGTTTCCACCTCTCCGGTCCAATCCTTCCGGTTGCGCCAGACCGCATGGTCCACGAGTGGACGAAAGGGCTCCATCAGGTCATCGACCAGTTGAAAGGCGTTCAAGCGGCTGCGGTGATGCAGGCCCAGCCCCGGCGCCAATCCCGCGCCAACGGTTGCGCGGGCCATGGCGGCGCGCACGACCGCATAACCGTAGTTCAGATGCGCATTCAGCCCGTCGCCGTCGGGGTCGCGCCGAAAGCCGTCGCCCATCAACCGCCGCCAGTAGAAGCGCGCGGCGCGGGCTTCGATATTGTCCGGGTCGCCGGACCGCACGGACTTCGCCAGCCGGGAAAGTCCGGCATGGTCGGGATGTCCGGCAATTTCGAGCGCGCGCGCCTGGGCTTCGATCTTTTCCATGACCAGCCGCCGCCAGAGTTGTTTGCGTTTAGGCAGGGACAACGACGCCTGCGCCGTCAGCCGCGCCGCCTGCTCGAAATTTCCCGACACCGGCAGAGACAGGGCCACCGGCGCATGGCTGCGGTTGCAGAGCACCAGCGGAATCCCATTATCGGCCAAGGCCGCGACTACCGACAGGGACAGCATCGCGCCGTGGCCGTGCACCAGAACGCACTGGATGTCCGACAGCGGCACCCGGCCGAGTTCGCCGCCGTCGCCGGAAACCTTCAGGCTGCGCCTCGACAGGGAGAGAACCCTGTTGTCGTCGGCGATATCGACGACGCGCCACACCGTCAGTTGAGGCGTGGGCTGCGCCAGCGCTCGCGGCCGGTTGAATCGAGCAGGATCATCTCCGGCCTGCGGTCATTGAAAGCTGCAACCCTCGTGATTCTCACATGCTTCGGCGGCCTGCCCGTCCGTGCCTCCTCAACTGGCACCAACTCCAAGTCGGGGCCCCCGGAAGCGGTGACAGAGAAAGAGACCGTGCGGTAGATGCATCGCCGCGAGACAGGATCCTTCGGGTCCGCCACCATCTCTATCAGATCGTTCTTTCTGAGGACGAACAGTAGGTGTCCACCCTCCCGTCGCCAACGCTCCCTGAAGCTCGGCGTGTTGGCGTCCAACGTCGAAACAACCTCGATATTCCGCTTCCCGTTGCTATCGATGAAATAGACCAGCCGGTCGTTTCCCCCGCCCGGATTGGCCTGCCGGGGTTTCTTGCCGCTATCTAGCGGACCTTTGAGAACGCGCAGAGAAACAATCTGGACCCGCGTGAAGCGGCGACGACCGGTGTCCGCGACGTATTGCTTCTTCGCCCACTCCGCCCGCGCTTTTTCCCGACCTCCATCCGAGCGTGCTGTTTCCAAAGCCTCGAGGGGCGCGTTTTCCATCAGCTCGATAAGCCTTGTGCGCATCCTCTTCAGATCGCGGGCCAGATTGTTCCGCAAGGAGGAAACGGGATCATGGCCGCCCCACCAGAAGCGCGCACCCTGCTCCTTCGCTCGTTCTACCGCCCCGATTACATTTTTGCACACGCCGAGCGTTCTTATCTGCTTTGCATCCAGGCTCTCCGAAATCGAAACATGGTTCCGTGCGACATATTGACCGGTTTTGCCTGGCACTTCGCATATGAGACCGTAATTCGTCGCCTTGTGCAGTTGGCCTCGCGGATCGTGATCGGCCTTCACGACCACGGCGGTAGCGGGCGGCTTACCCGACACATCCTCGGGCCTCCGGCCTTCCAGAAAGGCCTTTACCGCCTCCCGAAACCCGTCTTTCCAGCACATCCCGACACTCTCGAAATGCCGTTCGGCGTAGCGAATTTGGGCTAGAATTTCTCTGGCGCTTTGGCCGTCTGTGTTGTGCACCGCCAGCGTCTGGAGGCGCTGTACATCGCTTTTGGTTGTGCAGGCGGCAACGATCGCGTCCAGCAAGTGGTGTCGGTGGTCCCAGCGCACCTTGTCGGCGCGTTTAACTCTCGCTTGCCTTTCTTCAAGATTTTCGCCGTCCTTGGGAGGTTGTATATCGGCGGCGTCGAGGCGTCCCTCGCCCACCATTATATCCCGGATCACGGTATGGAGGCCCCATAAATAACGGAGGTCCGATGTAATTCTGCCGTTCAGGCTGATGATGCCGTTAGGGTCGGCGCAAACGCAAGACAGGTACCGCGCCGCCATTCTTGCGATATAGCGCGTATCGTTAAGGAACCGGCGTTCGAATTCGTCCTGGTTTTTGTAACGCTCCATGGCGTTTTCTTTGAAACGCCAATGCACGCTCCCGCCGCGTTTCTTGGCGCGCTTGAGGATATGCGCATACTCCTTGCCCTTGTATCCACCGCTGAATGCCTCGAAAGGAGGTCGCTTGCCTTTGAATTGATTGGCTTCCTTGAATACCAAGGCCAGATTGGCAATATCGTCATCCCCAGTTGTGGCGTATGGCAAGATGTGGTCAATCTGAACCGATCCGTCGAAAAGGTGTTCCATGCAGATCGGTTCTCCCGTGTACAGGCATTCTCCGCCCTGCATTCTATGGAGTCTCATTCGTTTCAGATCTTCGGGCTTAAGTTTGCGCTTATGAGCGCCCAGAGACTCGATGTGCGCTTCGTTCTCCTTGCGATTTTTGAGATTCTCCTTTTGGGCGTTCTCACGCTCCTCGGCACTTTTGTTCAGGTCACGAGCCAATTCAATGCAAATTTGCGCAGGCTTATCATAGAGCTTCAGATAATCGTTGGCGGTCTTGCGTAGCTGGTTGAGCGCCACATGGACGACCGGATTCGGAATGCGGCCGAGGCGGGCTTCGTCCGCATCTCCGGGCGCGGCGCTCCCGCCGACACACCACCCTTGCAGGACTTCCCCGTAGTAGGGCAAACGATGGAGACTTGGCAGTTGCGGGTCGAGCGGTTCGAGCCCAGCCCGTTGTTCCGCTTTGTGGTGCGGAATGACCTCGGATTCGAGTTCCGCCAGCAGTTTCCGGGTCGCCGTCGCGCCGGCGGCGGAATAGGCGGTGGGCAACCGCGCATCCGAAAGCACTTGAATGGCGTCCGGCGGCAGGCCGAGCGTTTTCAACTCGACACTCAAGACCTCCCGGTCGTCTTCCGTGCGGACAAGATCTGCAATCCTCTCACGCCGGCCCTCATCGAGGCCGTGCCATTGTTCGAGCGCATCCGCCTTGCTCATGGCGGCGGCAAGAGGATGGCCCTTGAGTTTGCCGGCTGTCTTCCTGCCTGTGCGTCGGATATCCAAACTGGTCATGTCGGCCAGCGCATCGCGCCCCAAACCCAGCACTTTGCGCACACAGGCCGCAGTCAGATCCTTGCCGTCGAGCAGCAGGGAGGCGAGGCGGTCGCGCTGCGCCATGTCCAAGGACAATTCCGCCGCCGTTCGCGACGATATTAGGCGCAGGTTATTGACTTCTTCGTAGATGCGCTTGCGCTGGAAAAGGTCGCAGCCGCGCGGCAGCCGGGTTTCAATCTCACCGTCGGCATCGCGGACGCCGTAGCGGCATTTGCCGACAAGCGGCGCTTTCGGCTCCGCTTCCACGAACACCATCTCCCTGAGCTTTTCGCAAACCTCGTCCGTCAGCGCCTTGTGATGGGGCTGTTGGGCCTTCAGCAAGGCGTCCAGTTCCGCTTGTGCCATCGCACGGGTGAAGACGGGCATACCTTCACGGTCTTTCTTCAGCCGTGTCTGGCCCGTGTCCCCAGCCTCGCGCATCAGCAGTTGCGAGGGGTGGGCATCGCTACCCAGTCCCAATTCTTTACCGAGGGCGGCGAGCTTCCTTTTGGTTTCGTTCGCCGTTTCCCCCATCTTCCGGCGGTCATTGTCGCGCTTCCCTTTCTGCCCGGCCTCGGTCTTGGAGTCTTCCTTGAGGCCGCGCGTCAGGCGCTGACCCCGGTTCTTCGCGATATGCAGAATGGCGCGGGCTAGGTCGCCGGCTCTCAAGCGGCCTTCCAGACCTACCGCCCGCAGACGGACTCGCGAATTATTGCGCTTTCGGGAAGGACTGTCGGAGAAGCCGGGACCGAGGTTGAGCAGGCGAACGAGTTCTGCGCGGAGCGCCTTGATCCGCTTGGCGCGGCGCTTGTATTGCGTTCGCATGGACTTGTGGCGGGTCCGCTCCGCACCGCCTGTAGGCACGGGATAATAGAGCGCAACGCCGTCCATCAGCCGTGCCGGGCGGTTCGCTTCATCCAGTTCGATGACTGTGAAGCCGAGGCTAGCGACGCCGACATCGATACCCCATCCGATCTTCATCAAAGTTCCCCGACAGTCCCGGTTGCGAGATGCTTAGAATATGTTGACTTGCACACCGAACCCGTGCAAGCATCTGTGGCTGTTTTGGAGAGCAGCGGCGAAAACCGCGTAACTGCTTGCAGTTACACTACAGTAAGGCAGTCTTCCAAGAAGGACTGCCAGACGAATATGGGAGGGCTTCGGCCCTCCCCTCTCGTTTCGAAGAGCGATGTGGATTCTGGAGCATAGCGTCCGGCGATGACGGCTAACAACAGCACACTAGCCGCCGAGCCTTGAACTCGGGTCGTTCCGCTCAAGGCCCGAACACACCCCAAGCCAACGCCGGTCATGCGCCAAAGTCTCCGGGACCAAAATTCCGAGTGGCGTCTCTCCGGCGGTCAACGACCGCCGAACTGCCAAATCCACCACCACAACACACTTAACAGGGAAACGGAACCGGAGTTCCACTACGCCATCCACTCGTACTACAATCGATGTGGTCGCAGGCGCATCAGTCAGACCCGACCGCACCGACGGCGGAAGCCTCGATCATGCGTGCAGCGCACCCGCAGGCCGTCCGGCGGCAACCCGGTCCCGGCGCGCCTGTGCAAGCTCGTAGCTCGCCTGCATCCGCATCCAGTGTTCGGCGGTTCCCCAGCCGATATCCTCCAGCGCCAGCGCCATGTTGGCCGACACCCCCGCCTTGCCGTTCAGCAAGCGCGACAGCGTTCCGCGCTCGCAGCCGAGCCGAGCCGCCGTACCGGTCACGTTCCAGCCCATATCGTCCATGCTCTCGCGGATGAGTTCGCCCAGGTGCGGCGGGTTCAGCATCGGGCCGACGCGATCTCCTGCAATATCGTTCATGGTCACACTCCCTCCGATCAGTGATAGTCGATCAGGTCCATGTCCATGGCCTCGCCGTCCTCGAATCGGAACACCACGCGCCAGTTGCCGGAGACACGGACGCTCCACTGGCCCGCACGATCATCCTTCAGGGGATGCGGCCGGAAGCCCGGCGCGTCGGCGCTGCCCGGATGCGTTGCCTCTTGCAGCCGAAACAGGATGCGCTTCAGCCGTGGCGCGAGAGCGGCGGGCACCCGTGCGGGATTGTCCCGCTCGTGCAGCGCCCGCAGTCCCTTGTGCCTGATCTTCATGGCTCACTGTAGCGCGCCACGCCACACGCCGCAAGTGTCTGCCGCGTCGTCGCGTCCAAGGGCAACGTTGCGGAGCGGTAGCGGGAGCACCTTCCGACGATGATCTGCGGGAACCCGTGTTCATCGGCGGGAGCGCCCGGGCCCGCACCGCCGCCGACGGTACGGGCCGGGGGAATGACGCTGCCGATGAACGGGACGGCGCACATTGAATTGTTCCCTCGTGCTTCCTATAGTGCCGCTCGGAAGCCGTGATGTGGCCGCAAGTGCCACACTTTTTTATCTTTCGTGTTTGCCGCATATCGAGCAAGGATTGTATCGGTTGAAATTGGGCTTCATATGTCCCCCCGTATAGACTCATTTTCTAGTGGAGGATCCCCCAGCAACCCCCGGCTCAGGATTCGTCCGACATTGGAAACGCCTGGGCAGACGCATCAATCCCGAACCCATGAGACAGACATATGCCGCGTTCGCTTTTAACTCGGGCCGTTTCGACCGGATCTGAGTCAGTACGCGGCATCGCAAAGATGCAAGACCGCAACGCTAAGTCGGCACCGCGCCCGCCGTTGCTGCGTCGTTCCTTCCAGCACCTTCCAGGTATCAGCGCCGCCAAGGAAGTGAAACTCCGATCCGAGGGTCTACAGGACTGGAACGACCTGCTCTTGGGGACGACCGCCCAACTCGATTTATTCGGTAAACGGGGTTGCGAATTAGCCTGCGCCTTAGAGGCGTCCGAGGAAGCGCTGGCCAAGCAAGATGTTGAGTTCTTCAAGAAGAGGCTGCCCAAGCGCGAGTTCTATCGCATCGCCGCCAGCTTTCCGGAGCTTTGCGTGTTTCTCGACATCGAGAGCACCGGACTAAGTAGATACTACGACCGGGTGACTGTGGTCGGTTGGTCCGTGGGTAGCCGATACAGGGCCTTGATCGAGCCAAAAAAGACAGGGGAGCTTGCAGACGACCTGGGTGTGCATCCAATCGTGGTCACGTTCAACGGAACATTGTTCGACCTGCCATTCTTGGCGGATAGCTGCAACGCCGACTGGTCTGGCGTAACACATGTGGACTTGCGCTATTTGGCAAGACGCGTCGGGCTCACCGGCGGGCAGAAGAAGATCGAGGTGACGCTGGGGTTGGGCCGAGAAGACGCTTTGGAAGGTATCTCGGGGGCGGAGGCGGTCGGCCTTTGGTTCGACTACAAGGAGGGCGACCTGGGTGCACTGCGCAAGCTCATCCGCTACAACCACGCAGACATCGAGGGCATGAAGTTCCTTTTCGAGCGGGTCGTTGAACGATTCGAACCCGGAGCAACCGGCGACACGACCAATGGAGGCCTATTCGAGAGGTCGGCGGTGCGCTTCACCAGCGAACGTGGAGAGACCGCATCTCTAAACCATTCTTCTGAATTGGCACGAGAGGTGCGCTTTGCCGGCGAACGTGGAGAGAACACATCGAACACGATATGCGTCAGGCCCTACGGTGGTCGGGTGGGCCCCCGACTGTCTTTTCCAGCCCTGCGCAAGCAGGCGGCGCAGTTGAACAAAGTCGCGATTGTAGGCATTGACCTCACAGGGAGCGAGAAGCGCAAGTCGGGATGGGCATCGGCTGTCGGGCAAAGGCTGACGACGGGATTGGTGGCGACGGACGCCGAGTTGATCGAGAAGACGCTCGCCGCAAACCCGTTCCTAGTATCCATTGACTCGCCTTTGTCGCTCCCAGCCGGCCGGATCACCGAGTTCGACGACGACCCGGGGCGGAACGATTATGGGATCGTGCGGCAGGCGGAAAGACAACTCCGAAAAAGAGGGGTCAACGTGTATCCGGCCCTGTTGCCGAGCATGCAGCGATTGACTCGCCGCGGGGTGGAACTGGCTGCCGCGCTGCGGAAGCAGGGTATTCCCGTAATCGAGAGCTACCCGGGCGCCGCCCAGGACATACTGGGAATACCCCGCAAGAAAACCAGCCTGACCCATTTGGCGGAGGGTCTGCGCCGGTTCGGATACGAATCCCTAGAAGGGGAGGCGGCCGTTTCCCACGACGAACTCGACGCCGCGACATCCGCGCTGGTCGGGCAGCTAATGCTCGCGGGGTATTGGGAGGCACTCGGAAGCTCTGAGGAGGACTATCTGATCGTGCCCACGGTGGAGCCCAAGCCACGCCACCTGAGACCCGAGGTCGTGGTGGGTCTTAGTGGGCCACTGGCCGCAGGCAAGACCACCGCCGCACGGTTTCTCGAGCGCTGCGGCTTCCGCTATTGCAGGTTTAGCGAAGTCTTGGAGGAGGAACTCCGGGCGAGCGGCAAACCGGTGAATCGGAGCACCCTGCAATCGGCGGGCGAGGCGGCCTTCAACAGCCGGTTTGGACAACGACGCCTGCAAAACAAACTGGCCAAGCGGGTTGAGGTGGCCGCAAAGATTGTCATCGATGGACTACGACATCCCGAGGACTGGGCATTTGTACGCGAGCGGTGGGGATTTGCCGCGGTGCATATTCACATTGGCACGGACGCGGACCTCCGCAGCAAGCGCTATGCGGACCGATCCGGGGCATCAAGCCGTTCGTTCCGCCGCGCGTCGGCGCATGCGGTGGAACAAAACGTGCCGGACCTGAAACGGCTGGCCGACCACACCATCGCAAACGCAGGGTCGGTGGACGAACTGGAAGGTGGGTTGAGAGCTCTGATGGCGGGGTGGTCCTCGTGCCGGTAACGGTGACCGAGCTACTCATAAACTAAGGAAGGTCTGAACAATTCGATAGAGCAGCATTAAGATAATCGTAAATTATTGATTTTATTGACTTGGATGCCGTGGCTACAGAATTGATCAGAGGTGCTCCAAAAGTTCAGACAAAGGGGACTTATATACGTAGGTTGACGTACCACTAATGTTGAGGATTTGGCGGCTGAAAACCACCACATGTCGGTTTCTGTCAACTTTCCTTTATGAGTTCCAAACAAAGCTCCCGCAAGGCATCGACAAACGCTAGCGGCTGATCCAAAAACAAATGATGCTGCGCATTCTCAATCGCCACCGAAACCACTTTGCCCGGAATCAGCGACTCGACATGCGCACGGGTCATCTCGGAGAACAATGCACTCTCTGCACCGTAGATCAGCCCCACCGGCAACGTCAGGCCGGCATAGTCCTCCGGTGCTCGCTCGGCGTCGCCGAGGGTGTTCGGCAAATCCTCGTCGAATTTCCAAGCCCAGCCGCCGCCCTCCACGGGCATTAGGGAGTGTCGGGCGATGTATTCAAGAATGTAGGCGTTCTCGCAGGGTTGCGGCGGTTGCAATCGGAAGCGCGCAAGGGCCGTTTCTCGGTCGGGATAGACCTTGGCGCGGCCGCCCGAGGCACCGTATTTCGGCGGCGGTTCGTCGGGGTGGCGCAAACCGGAATCGGCCAAAACGAGCCCGCCAAAGCGACCCGGATACAGTTTGGCCGCCTTCGTGGCCATATTGCCGCCGAAGCTGTGCCCGACAACGATGACATCGTTGCCAAGGCCCGCCGCATCGCAGACGCCGACGATTTCCCGGGCGTAGGTCTCGGCGTCGTAGGCATAGCGGTAATCCGAATCGCCCATGCCGGTGAGATCCATCGCCACCACCCGGTAGCTGTCCGTTAATTGCGGAGCGATGAAATCCCACCAGCGGGCGTGGGCATTCATGCCGTGGATGAGCAGCATGCCGCGCTCGTCCGCACTTCCCCAGGTGCGGTAGAACAGATCGCACTCGTCCACCTCGACGGAAGCGACCTCCGCCTCGGTTTCCACCGCCTCGAAAAACCAGTCCGGGATAACCGGCGTGGCGGCTCCCCTGTCCCAACGCGCCATGATGACCAGCTTCTCCTCAGCCCGACCTACCCATGAATAGGGAATTATCGATTAGTTGACAGAATCCAACATGTGGTAGTTTCCTGCCGCTAAAACCTCAATATGTAGTGGCATGTCAACTTGTGTATATAAGTCCCCAACAATTACAGTGCCCCGTAACGTGCAAGGTGAAAATCGACATTCCCGAACAGGGTGTCGATCACCGTCAGCCGCTTGAAATAGTGGCCCACCCGCAGTTCGTCGGTCATGCCCATGCCGCCATGCAACTGCACCGCGTTCTGGCCGACGAAGCGCCCGCCGGTGCCCACTTGAACCTTCAATGCGGAAATCGCCTTGCGGGCCTCGGCCCCATAGCCCTCATCCATGCGCATGGCGGCCATATACATAAGGGATTTGACCTGCTCGTGCTCCATGAACATATCGACCATGCGGTGTTGAAGTACCTGAAACTTGCCGATGGGCTGGCCGAATTGCTTGCGGGTCTTGCAGTATTCCACCGTGTCCTTGTAGAGCACCTCCATGCAACCCACCGCCTCGGCGCCAACCGCCAGCGTGGCTTCGTCGATGGCCCGCTGCAAAATCGGCAGGCCCCGCCCAAGCTCGCCAAGCAGCGCATCGTCGTCGATTTCCACGTCTTTCAAGGTTATTTCGGAAGCTCGGAAGGCATCCACGGTTGGATAGTCCCGCCGCCCGACGCCGGGCGCATCGGCCGGCACGATGAAAAGGGATAGGCCCCGCGCATCCCGCTGCTCGCCGGATGTTCGCGCGGACACCACCAGAACATCCGCCGCCGGCCCATTTAGAACCACCGCCTTATGGCCATTGAGCACAAAGCCCGCCGCCGTGCGCGACGCGGAGGTTGTCAGATCGGCGAGGTTGTAGCGGCCCTGGGGCTCCGCAAAGGCCAACGCAGCCTGCAGGTTGCCGCCGGTAATTTGCGGCAGGTATCGCGCGCGCTGTGCCTTGGAGCCACCGATACGAATCGCCCCGCCCGCCATTACCACGGTGGCAAGAAACGGCTCCACCACCAGGCCCTTGCCGAATTGCTCGCACATGACGATGCTCTCGATGGGGCCGCCACCGAAACCGCCGTCCTGTTCCGCGAACGGCACGGCCAGCCAACCCAACTCCGCGAAGGTGCGCCACTTGTCCGCGTCGTAGCCAAGCTCCCCCTTAACGACCTCCTGCCGCGCGGAAAATGCGTAATCGTTCTGAACAAAGCGCTCGATGCTTTCCTGAAGCAATGCCTGCTCCGCAGAGAAGGAGAAATCCATAATCAGTATCCCGCGTTCCATTTACCATGATCGCAGTCAAAGCCCTTGCTTCGTTTTGCCGAACGGGCGACCCGATCAATGCCCATTTTGAATGACTCGAAAACCGCCACTACAGGGTTAATCAGAGGTTCCCCAAGGGCCTTAACAGTTGCCGAGCCAAACGGTCCCTCTTCGTATCAAGGGTTTCCGCCTGTTCAAACAAGTCGGCAAGCATACCCTGTCTGGCCAGCTGGGCGTAGGCACCGCCCACGGGCGCTTCGTTGTCGCCCGGACGCTCATCCGGCATCGGCAGGGCCCGGTAGGCGAGTGCTTCGGTGGCCAACCGGCTTACGGCCAACCGCAACTCAGCGTGGCGAATCTCGACCATCAGGGTCAACAGCAACCCATCGACCTTGACCCCACTTTCCGATCCGAATCGCGCCTTCGATTCCAGCGCCCGCAACGCCTCGAACCCAACTTTGACCCGTGCAACCTTGCGCCGCACTGCCGGATCGTCGGCGAGAGCGCCGCCACGGCCGTCCGGGGCCTCGGCGAGTAATTCGTCAAGCAACCCCAGCAATTCTCCAATATCAGTGTGATCCGGCATGATCGCGCCTCGTCTCAGCAAGTCATCCTATCGGTAGGTACGATCCCAATCGGTCGTTCGCAGCGGATCTATGTTGCACTAAGCCTACGACTGATCGCTGTAATGCCAATACCCCATCTTTCCCTTTGGGATTTATACAGCAATTCCCGCTAACGTGGCAATGCTCGAAAATTGGCTCCAAACCAACGCCTGAGTGGTCAGTTTGTCCGGGTATTCGGCCCAAACGAACGACCCTGTATCGGTAGCGGGAATTGCTGCCTTCTTGATGCTGTGCTCGAAATGTCCCCCGCACTCGTGCACCATAGCCTCACCAAATCGATCAGCAAGCGGGATTCCCATGAGTCACACAACCATTATCGCCGATGTCGCGGACGGCATCATGACCATCACCCTCAACCGCCCGGACAAATTGAATGCCTTCACAGGCGAGATGATGCACGAAATGTGCGACGCGCTCGACGCCGCGGACGCCGACGATTCCGTCCGCGGCATCATCGTCACCGGTGAGGGCCGCGCATTCTGCGCCGGGGCCGATCTGTCCTCCGGCGGCAATACCTTCGATGCGGACACGCGCACCGACCGCCCAAGCGGCCTGCAACCGGACGGCGGCGGCCTGCTCACGCTACGCATCTACGAATGCAAAAAACCCATCGTTGCCGCCATCAACGGCCCCGCGGTCGGGGTCGGTATCACCATGACCCTGCCGATGGATGTGCGCATCGCGTCGAACAACGCCCGCTTCGGATTCGTCTTCGCCCGGCGGGGCATCGTACCGGAAGCCTGCTCAAGCTACTTCCTGCCCCGGGTGGTGGGCATCAGCCAGGCGTTGCAATGGTGCTACAGCGGCCGCATTTTCCCCGCCGACGAAGCGCAACGCGCCGGCCTCGTGCAAAGCCTGCACACCGGAGACGATCTGCTTCCCACCGCCCGCGCCATCATTCACGAAATTGCGGAACACTCCTCGCCGCTGTCCGTCACGCTAATTCGGCACATGATGTGGCGCATGCTCGGTGCCGACCATCCGGTGGCGGCGCACAACATCGACTCCCGCGCGATATACCACCTCGGCCGCGGCCCCGATGCCAAGGAAGGCGTGGAGTCCTTCCTGGAGAAGCGGCCGCCGGAGTTCCACGGCAAGGTGAGCTCCGACATGCCGGAGTTCTTCCCCTGGTGGGAAAGGCGGGAATTTTTTTAACCCAACACCTCGAATCGATTTTGCGCTACTCTTCCCGGAGTGTGGGCGAACTTTCGCCACGGGTCCAAAGGGCCAAACCATCTATCGATCCGCGAAGGCCGAATCATGAGTGAACAACCCCAAATTGCACAAAGAGCTCCCTATCCCATCGAAGTCAATCGCGGCGAGAAATATTTCTGGTGCGCTTGCGGTATGAGCGGCAGTCAACCGTTCTGCGACGGATCCCACAAGGGCACGGGGTTTACCCCGGTTGTCCACGAAGCGGACAAGGATAAAACCCTATATTTCTGCGGTTGCAAGCGGACCGACCGGCCTCCGCTCTGCGACGGAACGCATGGCCGCCTGTAGCAACGCCCACCAATTACCAAACATGAGGCGCTACAGACATGCTTTCAACGCTTTTCAAGGGCAGGAATCCGCTTGCCGCATCAAGTACTGACAAACGGCTAAGCGCCATCGCGGCGCTGACAGCCGAGAAGGCGGCCAGGCTCCGCGACGAAATCAATGCCTGCGCACGCAATGATGCCGATGTTCGTGTGCGCCGCGCCGCCTTGGCGTGGGTTGATGACCGCGCACTGCTCGAATCCCTGCTCACCGACGACGAGATGGTCGATGCGGTAGCCGAGCGGCTCGCCGCGCTCGGGATAGACAACAACCATAGGGCGGTGCGCCTGGCAAGAATGCGCCTAGCCGACTCCGACGAGGCTGCCCGGCGCGCCGCCAGCGGCGTTACGGCCCCCGAACTACTCGCCGCGCTCTTCCTGGCATGCCCCGACGCCTATCGCGAAGCCCTGCTGCCCGGGGTGTGCGCCCTGGGCGAGCGTGGCCTGTCCGTGCTGGAACGCGAATCCCGCAACCACGACAAGCACGCAAACCGCAGGGCCCGGGTCGAATTGGACACCCTGCGCGGCGCGGCGCGCACCGTCGATGACTTGTCCGAGCGAGCCGGGGAGCTCAAGGCCACCCTCGCCCGGGGGAGCGTCGCCACCACACCGGCCCGAGCCCCGCAACTGCGGCGCGCCCTGGAGGAGTGCGTGCGCGGCATCAACGACCAAGCCGAAATCCTGGGCCGCTACGGGTTGGAAATTCCCAACGTGGATGACTGGCTATCCCCTGCCGAAGCACCTCCCGCCGAAGCACCTCCCCCCGTCGCGATTGCCCCCGAACCCGACATTCCGGATTTCGCCGCGTTGGTGACCGAACTCCAAACCCTGGACGAACGCATGGCCGCCTGCGAACCCCTGACGGCCCTGCGGGAAACCCACGACGAATTGGCCGGCCGCTGGCTCGCGTGTGCCGACCAAGCCCAACCAAACAGGGAACACAAGGCCGTCTTCGAAACAGTGAGCCGCCGCTATCAGGAACTCACAGAAGCAACCGAGCGCCTGCAAAACATCGATTTTCCACCGATCGATGTTCCTCCCGACATAACCGCATGGCCCAATGACCCGGAGAAACTGCAAGCCCTATGGAAGCGGCAGCGCGACCTGGAACGTTCCAGAGACAAGCTGCAACGTCGATTGAACGCGGTCGCCTGGCCGGATTGGGTCTCGCCACCCGAAGCACTGCGAACGGCCGCGGCAAAAATCGCCCGACTCGCCGATGTTGTCCGGCGCTTCGCCGAGCATCGGCGGACGCTGGAGAACACCCTGGCCACACTCATCGACAAAGTGGGCGCCGATGTCGGCGAAGGCCACCTCAAACCCGCCCGGTCCAACCTGGGCATGGCGCGCAAAGTTGCCCGATCATTGCCGGAGCAGATTGCCAGGCAACATCGCAAGGCGCTCGCCGCCGTTGCCGCCCGCGTAGAAGAATTGCAGGATTGGCATTCGTTCGCCACCTCGCCGAAGCGCCGCGAACTGCTCGACAACATGAAGGCGTTGGTCGCGGAGGCGCCCGCAAACGCGAAAGATCGGGCGGACCGCATCAAGGCCCTGCGCAGCGAATGGAACGCACTCGGGCCGGTTTCCGGCTCCGGCGGCCGCACCTTGCACAGCCAATTCAACCGCTACGCGGAACGGGCCTTCGAGCCCTGTCGCGCCTATTTCAACGAGCAGGCCGAGTTGCGCACGCGAAATTTGGCGCAACGGCGGCTCATCTGCGAACAACTCGAAACCTATTTGGACAATGTGGACTGGGCGAACGCCGACATGCGCGCCGCGGAACTGATCCTGCGCACCGCCCGGGACGAATGGCGCACCCACCATCCCATCGACCGTCGTCACGCCAAGGAGCTGGAAAATCGGTTTGAAGCTCTGCAGGAACGCATTTTCACCCAAATCAAGCGCGTCTGGGACGCCAATTTGGACGCCAAGCGGACCATCATCACAGCCGCCGAGGAGTTGGCGTCAAGCGATACCGCTATCGAAGAAAAGGTCCGCAGGGCAAAGGAGCTGCAACGGCGGTGGCGGGCGGTCGGCATGACACCGCGCAAACCCGACCAAAAGCTCTGGCGACAATTTCGCGAACAATGCGACCAAATTTTCGATGCCCGCGATTCGAGCCGCCAACAGGCCAACAACCAACGCGATTCCGCCATCGCTCAAGCGGAAGCCATTTGCGAATCCATGCGGCAAGCACTGGCGGAAGCCGAGGCCAACCCCGCCATCGCCGACCGCGCCACACTCGCCCGGTTGCGGGCCGATTTGTATGCCCTAAGGTTGCCGGAGCGTGTGGAGAAAGGCTTGCTCAAGCGCTTCGACGACATCGCGCGCACCTACAATCAGCACATTCTAGCGGGCGAAATAGAGGCGCTTTGCGATGAATTGCAACAACTCAGGGCTTGGGATATCGAGGTCAGCGAAGCGGAGGCCGAAGGTCGCGCCATTGCGCCCCCCGCAACCTGTTTCGCGCAACGTCCGGCATCCGGACAAGAGCCTCTGGAAACGCTGCACCGCCTAACCCTGGAGGCGGAACTATTGGCGGGTGTGGAATCGCCGCCCGAGGATCGGCAACTCAGACTCGAAGTTCAGGTGGAAGCGTTGAACCAGAGCATGGGCAAACGCATCGCCGAAAAGGAGCCGCGGGAACTCGCCGAGGCCTGGTGTGAACTCGGCCCCAAGACAGCGGCCAGCAACGTTCTACGCGAGCGCTTCTTTACTGCCGTAGTGGGGTTGGCGCAGCCCTATCGGTGACGGGGTACGCGGGGTCGCCCACGCCAAACGGCCGAACAGAGGCGAGGGGGTTGTCGCCAACATATAGTTGCATGTCAACTTATGTATATAAGTCCCAATCAATAGCTTACGAGTAGCTTAATGCTGCTCTATCGAATTGTTCAGACCTTGCTTAATAAAATCAATGCAGGCCCCGCAAGTCCTCGCCTTCCGAACGCGCAACCAATGCGGTAATCGTCAGGTCGCTCGTAACGTTGACGGCCGTGCGACACATGTCCAACAGCCGGTCCACGGCGAGCACGATGCCGAGTGCCTCCACGGGCAAACCGACAGCGGGCAATATCAGTGCAATGGCGACGAGACTCGCGGCCGGAATACCGGCAACGCCGATGGAGGTAAGCAGCGCAAGCAACACGACGATAGCCTGTTCCGCAATGCCGAACTCAACGCCGGAAACCAGGGCATAGACCTGGGCAATGAATACCACCACCACGCATTCGTAGAGAGCGGTGCCGTCCATGTTTACGGTGGCGCCAAGGGGCAGCACGAAACTGGTGACCCGCTTGGATACACCGGCCTGCTCGGCGGAGTTCATGCTCACCGGCAGGGTCGCCGATGAGGACGCTGTGGAAAACGCCATCAATTGCGCCGGTGCAACCTTGCCATAGTAGGCGAAGGGCTTAACCCCGCCCACCAGTCGCAGCAACAACGGCAGCCACACCGCGAAGTGAAGGGCGAGCGCGAGTATTACCGTCAGGAAATAAAGGCCAAGCGCTTCGAGCACCGCAAATCCGGAAACGATCAGCGTTTTACCAACCAACGCGAGTACGCCGATGGGCGCGAAACGCATGATCCACAGGGTGATGAGGATCATCACATCGTGTACGCCAACCCAAAAATTCCGCAGCGTCTCTCCCGCCGGCCCTTGCAGCCGCGACAAAAAATAACCGAAAAGGATGCCGACAAAGATCAATGCGAGCAGTTGCACCTCAAGCGCCGCTTCAAAGATATTCGACGGCACCGCCCGCTTGATTACCTCAACCAGGTCGATGAAACCACGACCCTGCACTTTGTCGATGACCTGGGAAGCGTCCGGCAGGGCCGCCGCCAGTGCCCGCGCGGAATCGGTGGATCCCGGAGCAATCAGGTTGACCAGCACGAGACCCGTGAAAATCGCCAAAAAGCCGGTGAGCAGGTAAAAGGCCAGGGTCTTGCCGCCAACACGGCCGAAAGCGCCCTGGCTCGCCATATTGCCGACGCCGACGATGATCGAGGAAAGAATCAGCGGCACCACCACCATCTTCAGGGCATTGATAAACAAGTCGCCGAAAAAGTCGAAAATCGTCAATAAAGAAACACCGAACAACGCTGTCGATTCGTCCGCCAACCATCCGGCAATGGCGGCGAGCCCAAGCGCTGCGGCAATTTGCCAATGCAGAGGCCAGCGCAGGGGATTGGCATCGATTTTCGAAGTTTGCCGGGGGTCGTCCATCATTTTGCTCCCATTTTCGCCTAGGCACTCATCCATGATGGCCGATAGCCATGACAACCACAATGCCGGTGTTCGACCAAGGCGACGGTGACCCGCCGTCTTGGAGCTTCAGACTCAACATATAGTGGCTGCCAACTTGTGGATATTATCCCCAATAAAAAGGGACTTATATACATAAGTTGACATGCCACTATATATTGAGTCTTTAGAAGCAGAAAACCACCACATGTTGGGTTCTGTCAACTAATCGATATAATTCCCAACAAAAAAGGGAGGGCTGTGAAGCCCTCCCCTTTCCGGAGTGCCGGGTGACGGATGCCCAGCGGTCCTTGGAAAAAATCCCGCCGCATTCGGACGGCCATGCGTCCCGCCTGCCCGCGCCGCCCGTCACTCAAATATGCTCGGTATTCCCGCGCCTTGCCTTCCGCGGCTTCTCGCCCGCCCCCCGCGGTGGCGGGCCGCTTGGGTTTAGTTGACCGAGGCGCCGTCCACCGAGGCGTAGACCACCGTGTCCGTGCCGCCGTCCAGAAGGTTCACCTGGGTGGTCGCCACACGAATGTCCCCCACATCCGCGTTGATGCTCAGCGTCGCCGCACCCCGCGTCGTCCGACCCGTGAACTCAACCAGGTCCGAAACCCGCAGAACCACCTGGCCACCCGCCGCAACCGTGCCGCGCGCCGCCGCCGTCGCAACCGCCCGCGCACCCTCCTCCGTCACGAACGAGCCCAGGGTGTAGGTCGCCTCGTTCGTCCCCTTGTTGACGATGATCAGGCGCTGGTTGTACTTCTCGGACACCGTCAGATAGGTCAGGTCCACCGTCGTGCCGTTGCGCCGGATATTGCCGATCACCCCCGTCGCCAGCGTCACATCGGTGCCGGTGCCCCCGTCGCGGCTGATGGTCCCGCGGTACATCCCGGCCGGAATCGGGGTCGCGTTCATCCCCATGGTGTCAACCTGAACGCACAGATGGTACGTCCCCGCGTTCTGCCCCTTCAGCATCGCCATGTCGGCCGGGCCGGCGGCCGCCGGCTTGAGGTTGCCCACCGCCGGCGAACCCGCCGTGCCGGCGGCCGGGCAATCCTTCGACGGGTCGTCGGCGTCCGTGGGAACCTTCAGGCTGAACGCCCCGATCGAGAAGTCCCCCTCCACCGAGAAATTGACGCTGCCGTCGGGCAGCAGGTCGCTCCCCGTGGCGACCTTGCCGCTGGTGGCATTGTAGAGGTCGTCCCTCGCGACCGTCGCCTTGGCCGAGCCGAGCACCGCCTTGTTCTTCACGCCGGTGGTGCTCGCGGCGCTCGTGTCGCGGAACCACAGGAACGGCTGCGGGGAGGTGCCCACGTGCGCGACCGCCGGCTGGGCCTCGGCCGTGACCGTGGCGGCCAGCCCGTCGACAACCCTCACGATCGTGGCCGTGCCGGCCAGCGCCGTGGACGCGTTCGTGCCCGCGAACGCCTCGTCCGCATCGCCGTGCAGCGAGATGCTCGCCGTATAGCTGCCCACGCCCGCCGGAACCGCCAGATAGTCCACGATGTCCGCGAATATCCTCACGGGCTGATGCGGCTGGACACACTCCTTTTTAGAGCTTCCGGAGCTTAGCTCAAAAGGAATTTCCCTCGTGCTCCCTTCCCCGGTGGGAATGCCGAACGAACCCCCGGTGGTGGTGATCTTGAAGACGGCAACGGCCTCCCCCGAACGCCCCGAGATGAACTGCTTTCCAATCACCACACCCACCGATGTCGTACCATCCAAACGAACTACTTGCGTTCCGTCGTCGGCCGTGCATATTGTCTCGGCCAGAGGGTACGAGGAGAAACGCCACCCGATGCCGCCCACGTCCTTCCCCTCGGCGAACACCATGCCGCCGCCCAGCGCCAAGCGCAGATAGAGCTCCTCGTTCGGCTTGATATCCCGCTTGAGCGCCGCGGCCACCCGGTGCCTGGTATCACTCGCCATGGCGGCCGCCGGACTCTTGAGGTTGACGGTCTTCTTGCCCGCCGCAACCTTCACCAGTTCCCGGGCGTACTCCACCGGCTTGGGCGCCATCTCGCCCGTGCCGTCGAGTTGCTGGAACGTTGTCGCCGCGAGCGCCAGGCCCGGCCACAGCAGCAGGGCGGCCGCGAGCGCGGCCACGGGGGGTTTCATGTCGAACATCGTTGGTTCTCCGTCATCCAAAAAAACAAGGTAACCCGGACCGCGGAACCGAACACCATCGCCCTCGCCTTGCGGGTCCACGGGTCCACGGGTCCACGGGTCCACGGGCGGATTATCCACATCCCCGCCGGAATGACAACTTTTTTTTGAACGGGCTCACTACCTTTCGGAATTTTGGGGATCGGGCAATATTGGTCATTGTATGCTGGAATTGGGCCGGGGTGAGCGACCCGAGAGCTTGGTGCGGCTGCGGGATGGCCATTTTCACCGGGAGAAGAATCGTGAGTTCCGACATATCGAACCAGACCCGCCTCGAACGGCGACACCACTACGCCGGCCCGGTCTTGCTGGGCGAGGGTTTCCGTCCCTTGTTCCTGCTGGCCGGGTTGTGGGGAGCGGTGTCCGTTCCCCTCTGGCTCGGGATCTGGACGGGCGCGGTCGCCTATTCCGGCCTGTTCGATCCCGTGACATGGCATGTCCACGAGATGATGTTCGGCTATGTCGGGGCCGCCCTCGGCGGGTTCGTGCTGACCGCGGTGCCGAACTGGACCGGCCGCCTGCCGGTACGCGGAGCCCCGCTGGCGCTACTGGCGCTGGCTTGGCTCGCTGGCCGGGCCGCCGTCTGGTGGGGTGCCGAGATCGGGTCGATTCCCGCCGCCTTGGTGGATATTTCCTTCCTGGGCGCGCTTGCGGCGCTGGTCGGCAACGACATCATCGCGAGCCACAACTGGCGCAATCTTCCGGTGCTCGCCGGACTCGTCGCAATGGTTGCCGCCAACGCGTTATTCCATGCGTCGGCAGCCGGCGTAGCCAATCTCGGCGACGCGGCGATTCGGTTCTCAATCGCCGTCATGGCGTTGCTGCTGGCACTGATCGGCGGGCGCATCGTGCCGAACTTCACACGCAACTGGTTGGTCAAACGGGCGGGCCCACGCATTGCCGCCCCGATGGGCCGGTTCGACAGAGTGGTGCTCGCGGCGACGGTGGTCGTGTTAGCCGCCTGGGTAGCGGCGGGACCGGCCGTCATCTCCGGCATCCTGCTGTCGCTCGCGGGCGCACTCAATCTTGTGCGACTGACGCGCTGGCGCGGCTGGAACACGGTGGCCGAGCCGCTCGTGACGGTGCTGCATGTCGGCTATCTGTGGCTCGCACTCGGCCTCTGCCTACTCGGCCTGTCGATGCTGGCGGACCGGGTGCCCGAGTCGCTGGCGCTACACATCCTGTCGATCGGCACCTTCGGCACCATGACACTGGCGGTTATGACCCGCGCGGTGCTCGGACATACCGGGAGAGCACTCCACGCCGAGCCGCGGACAGTCGCAATCTACTGCCTTGCGACGCTCGCGGTGTTTGCCCGCGCCGCCTTCGAGTACATGCCGGACATGATCCTGCTTTGGGTGGCCGGCGGAAGCTGGTCGCTCGCCTTCGTGCTGTTCACGGCCGTCTACACGCCGATGCTGCTGCGGCCGCGCAAGGGTTAAGGCTGGAAAGCATGCCGGATAAAGGCGGTGACGCCTATCGCCATGGGGCGGAGAGTTTCTATACAGACCTCAGAGAAACTTGGGAGCGCCTCGTTGAGGAAGTACTGCCTATACCGCTTCCCGGTCGGTCAAGCGCACCAGACCGACAGAAGCGTCCAAGGTTTTCCGCGCTATTTCTACAAGGTGCTGGTGATGGGTGAAAAAAAGCACCTGCGTCTTCCGGCTGAGTTCGTCCAGGAGTCTGAAGCCGGCCGCCGCGCGCTCATCATCGAAATTGATGAACAGATCGTCCGCCACAAACGGCAGCTTGTCCGCCCGTTCCAGATAATCCTCAATCGCCGCAACCCTCAGCACCAGGTAGAGCTGATCGGCGGTGCCCGAGCTCATGCCGGACACGGGGACGATGCCGCCGCCCGGCCGCGCTCCTGTCAGATATGCCTTGTCCTGGTCGTCGAACTCGACCTGAAGACTGGCGAACGAGCCTTCGGTAATGACCGCGAACAACTCGCCCGCGCGTTTCAGCAGCGGCCCCTGTTTTTCCTTCCGGTAACGCTCTGTCGCCCACCGGAGAAGTATGGCCGATGTCTGCACGCGCACATAACGTTCGGCAACTTCCCGCATTTCGGCAAGCGCTTCTTCCTTTAACGCCGCCGCCTGGGCGGCCGCATCGTTTCCGCCGATTGCCCGAAATGCCTCGCGCACCCGGGATCGTTCTGTCGCGGCGGCCGCCTGTTGCGTCTGCAAGTCCTCCAGCCTGACCTGATTCGAAGTTTCCTCCGCTGCGACCTCATCAATGCGGATGTCCTTGCATTCGTCCTCGAGTTCCTCAAGGGACTTGCCGTCGCCGTCCTGCCGGAGCTTCTCGGCAACTTGCCGCCGTTCATTCATAAGAGACCGCTGCCGGACTGATCGTTCGATGGCGCTCTCCAGCGCTTCCCTAGTCTCTGCGCCGGCCGCTTTCATCAGATGCGAGATCGACGCCGCCGATTTCCGGCGTTCGTCTTCCAACTCGCCGATTCGCCTGGTCAGTTTCTGGATTTCTTCAGTCGCTTTTTCCTGAAGATCCTGAATGCGCCTTGCATCGGCCAGACGCCTTTCAAGTTCCAGAACGGCGTCTTCGGCCGGCTGTCCCGTCAAGTTGTCCGCTACCTCTCCGACCAACTGCTCGACAACCTGCTCGAAGTCGGCTACGTCCCGGTTTATCCTGTCTATGCGGTCATGCCGCAGTGATCTGATGCGGCCCGCTGTCTCCCGCATCCGGTCGATTGTTTCGATTTGCGAGCTGACCGCTTCCGGTGCCGTGTCCCTAGCCAGTCCAAGCTCGCCAAGAGCCGCTGTCCATCTTTCCCGCCACTCGTTCAAAGCCCCATTGGCCTGCTGAAGCTCCCGCTCTCGCCGCGCCGCCTCCCTGGCCGCGGCCTGGAAATTTTCGGTCAGATCATCCTTCCTGGCCGCCGCCTCCTTCTGCCGGCGCTGTTCTTCCGCCGCCCGCTCAATGATCACGTTCAGGCCGTCATTATCCAGCTCGGCCACATTAATGCCCAGCGCGGCCAGCTCGCCAAGTATCTGCTCCCTGGCCGCACGTTCTTCGCCGCGAGCCGTTTCCAGCGCGGTTGCGGCCTCTGCCCATCCGTCAATGGCCTCCAGCGCCTCTGCGCGAGCATCGAGCCATTCCAGCATCGCCTCGGCGGCCAAGGGATCAAAGGGCGCCGCATCCCACATTGATGACCACTCGGCCCGCAACTGTTCTCCTTCCCCGACGAGTTCGACCTCGTTTCCCCGGGCCTGTTCCAGCCGTATTTCCAGATCCCGGATCTTCCGGCTAATTTCCGCGATCCGGCCGGCGGCTTCGGCGCGGTCGAATCTTTGATCGGCGAGTCGGTCCGCGTCGGTCATCGCCGGCTCGAACGCGCCGGCAAGGTTCGCCAGTTCGTCCTCGAATCCCTTCGCCCGCGCTTGCGGAATCGACTCGCCGTCCACATGCCTGATTTTCACCAGCACCCACAAGGCGTTCCGGCGGCGGCGGGCCGCGTCCAACGCCTCCGGTGTGACAACATGCTCATCCCGCACCGCCTCCTCCCGTGCCTTGACTGCGGCATCCCTTTCCTGCCGGAAAGACGAAATCTGCTGCTTCGCATCCCGCTGGCGCCGCTTCCAGTCCTCCTCGCGGTCCCGATACGCCTGCACCTCCGCCCGCGCGGGTGCGGCCATGGCCACCAGCGCTTGCTCCTCCGCGATGCAGGGTTTGAGGGCCTCAAGTCGGCGTTCCGCGCGTCCCTGCGCATCTTTCAGCACTTTCCCGGTGTTTCGGACCCGACCCGGGATATCGCCCTGTTCGCGCACAGTCCTGAGGGTTATGGCCAAGGCGGACGCGTCGGCGGGGTCGCCGATCTCGTCCAGCCGTTTTTTCAAGTCGTCGCGCGTCTGCCGGGAATCTTCCAGCAGGCGGGTCTGATTCGCGACTTCAGCCTCCCGTTCGATCTTCTGGTTAAGAAGCTCGCGCACCGCTCCGGCCCTGGCGCGGGTCGGGATGCGTTTCACGAGCGCCGCCGCCTCTGTCTCGGTCCATGCAAGCTCGCGGGCATTGGTTCGCAAGTCTTGTTCGGCGGCACGCAGCTCCGCTTCGCGCTTCGGCAGGTCCGCTTTTGCGCCGCGTATCCCGATCCGTCTTTCGTAAAGTTGCCGAATATCTTCAGCTCGTTGAACAAGCGTGTCGTCAAAGCTCAACTCTCTCAGATTATCCTCGGCAGGCTTCAGTTGCTCCCGCAACGTTGCGATGCTAGTCGACGCTACAGTTTCCTTGTGTTCGGCTTCCTTCACTAGCTGCGCGGCAGTCTCCGGCAACGCAATGACGTCGCCGAGTTCCGCCAGCTCGCCATCGAGTTCCTGCTTGCGGCGCACATCCCGAAACACACGGCGGATTCGGCTCAGGCGATTGCGCGTCGCGGTGCACTCCTTGATGCTCTTGTCGATCTCCGAATACGCTTCCTCGGCTTTTTCATGGGTTCGTTTGAGATCCCGCCAATTATTTGCGGTGAGTGTCTGCTCCCGCAGCAACTTTCGGGCTTCCGCAAGCTTGTCGTCGGCGATGTAGAATTTGCGATGTCCGGCGCGCCGCTTGCGCCACAACTCGTCCGCTTCTCCATCAAGCTCGATGAGGCGCTCCCTCAACCCGCCAATACCGGCACCCGCAGAAAACAACATCTGACCCACATCGTCCCTAGCTTCCAGGATTTCGCGCCCGCCGTCCTCGAGGCGCACATGGTCCAGACTGAACATCCGCTCAAAGAGGGAGCGGTCCGCACCGGCAATATAGGGCGTCAGGACACTCTCGCCGCCGGAGAAGGGCGAGCCGTCAGGCCCAAGCAGTGTGTTTTTGTTCCCCTTGCGCCGCAGCACTTCCAGAGATGCGCCGCCATTTTCGAGGACAGTCCCGATCCGCATGCTGGCGTAGTCGTGGAGGAAATTGTACGGCGAATGCATCGGTATACCGAACAGCAAATCCCCGATCGCGGCCAGCGCGGTGGATTTGCCGGCTTCGTTCGGTCCAAAAATCACGTGGAAGTCCGACTTGGCGACCGGCAGATCAAACGACCGGTCCGTGAAGTGTCCATAGCGGATCAGATCAAGTCGTCCCAGCCGCACGCCTAATTCTCCCCAGCGACCAAGCGCGCTGAAAGGTAGGGCGCAACCTCGCCAATCAGATCCGCGTATTCACCTCCAACGGCCGCCTTCAGAACCTGATCTTCAATATCCGCTCGAATCTCGTGGGGCAGGCGCCGCACCAAGGCGCCGATGTCCTCTTCGATCTCCGCAAGCAGCGCTCCATCGCTCGCGGCAACCTGCAACATTTGCTGCAGTGCGCCGATGGCATCCTCGCGTTGCGCAAGAATTTCTGGATCAGCGGTCGCCTCTGTGGCAATCACGACTTTCTCGATCCAGGCGATTTCATCGCCAAGACCCAGCGCACCAGCGCGCGCCTCGGCCAGAACTTGCTTCTCGGAAGCGACAAGTTGGGCGTGAACCTCCGTGCGTCCTTCCAGTCTGATGCGGCAGGCGAGCAATCTGCCGTCGGCCTGATCGGCGACGGCGGCTTCCAGCGCTTCCCGAACGCTGTCGGTCACGTCACCCATATTGGCCGCATCCTTCAGTGGCACCGACAATACGGCCCAGCGCACCATGTCGCACGGCATTGCTTCGAGGCCGGTGATTTCGCTGCCTTCCACTGTAACCAGATAGGCGCCTTTCGCTCCGGTTTCGCGTACATGCCGCCCCTGCAAATTGCCGGGGAATACAATGTGCGGCTGTTCATGCAACACCTCTGCCTGATGCACATGCCCCAGCGCCCAATAGTCGTAGCCCTTTTTTGCAAGGTCATCCAGCGAACAGGGTGCATAATTCGCATGTCCGCCCACACCTCCGAGCCCGGTGTGAAGCACGCCGATATTGAAAGCGCCCGACACCGGTGCCGGGTAATCGGGAACGAGATTTTCGGCAACATCGCGCTGCCGGAAGCTCTGGCCGTGAAGCGCCGCGCTTGCGTTCTTCAACGCAAAAAAAGTCTCCGGCCTGCGCGTCCCGAAAACATGAACGTTGTCCGGGAGATCGAGTCGCCTGGTGATCTGGCTTTCCGCGTCATGATTGCCGTGCAGCAGGTAAACGGGAATGTTGGAAGCATTCAGTCGCCCCATCTGCCTCGCGAAAAACAGCCCCGTGTTGTAATCGCGCCAGTCGCCGTCGTAGAGATCCCCGGCGATAATGAGAAAATCGACTTGCTCTTTGATCGCCAGACTGACGAGTTGGTCAAAAGCCTCCCTGGTTGCCGTGCGCACCCGCTCCGCCGCCTTGCCGCCCTGGTTGGCAAGTCCTTTGCAGGGGCTATCGAGGTGAATGTCCGCCGCATGCAAGAAGCGAAAGGAAGCCATCAGTCCGCTTCCTTCGCATGGCTATCATTTTCCATCGCCGACATCATGGCATCGACGTAACTCCCTGATGATAGAGACTGGCACGCAGCATGTAGCACGGTAGCAGCGGCAGCCCGGTCGATCTGAAACTCGCAGACGAAGTCATCCAACGAAACTCCGTCGACAAGCCAGTCGAACAACTGCTGAACAGGCAATCGGCTGCCCCGGAAGCAGGGAGCACCGCTCATCCGTTCCGGATCCACCCAAACCGCTTGATCAAGCGTCATCTGCCGGTCCGGTCGATTCTCGGCAAGGGTCTCCATAGGACGCGTCCCCCGTCAAGTTATCGTCGATTTCGATTACGAGCACCCTATAACAGGCGCGCTAAATGTGCCAGCCCAATAGACTGTCCCAATTCACCAGTAATTCCGCCACGACGGCGAGCCCGATCCCCTGGCCGGGTTGGGCGCGGTCGGCACGAATACCCCGGTCCATGACCGCTTCAAGGATCTCCGGGTCGATGCCCGGGCCATCGTCCTCGACACGCACCGCCCTGGGTTCGTCGGCGGATGCGGTAATTCGTATACGGCGGCGGGTGTATTTGAACGCGTTTTCCAAAATGTTGCCGAATAAATCCATGAAATCGCGCTCGTCGCCCCGAACGACGAGATTCGCTGGAATCTCCACGTCCAATTCGATGGCCCGCTCTCCGTGCGCGTATGGCGGCCAGGTAGGGCAACTGATCCGCCGCCACCTGGAAGATATAGTGTGAATTCAAACATTTCGATAGCTCCGTGGTGACGATATCGAAAGGCTATGCGAACCTGCCTGAACGAAATTTGAACAGCAGAAAAATCGATGTGCTATGAAATCAAGCGCCATAAAATCAGGAGGGCGATTGGGGATGCGTGGACAACTCCAGGCGGTAGGGCGGCAAGGAGTCGAGCAGGTCGCGCCCATAGCGGCGGCTCACCAGGCGCCTGTCGAGGATGGTGATGCGCCCGTGGTCGCCCTCGTGCCGAATGAGCCGACCACAGGCCTGAACGAGCCGCATGGCGGTATCGGGCACGGTAATCTCGAAAAAGGCGTTGCGGCCCTGGGCCTCCACCCATTCCGTCACCGCCTCGTCAAGCGGATCGTCGGGCACCGAAAAGGGCAGCTTGGTCAACACCACATGACGGCAATAGTCATCCGGCAAATCGACGCCCTCCGCAAAGCTTGCCAGACCGAAAAGATAGCTCGACCGACCCGCATCGACGCGCTTCCGGTGGCGCTCGAGCAGTCGCTGCTTGGAGTGCTCGCCCTGAATGTGCAGCGCCCTTTTTAAACCCGCCGGCAGCCTGGCCTTGACGTCATTGAGCTGCCGCCAAGAGGTGAATAGCACCAGGGCGCTTTTTTCGGCGGCCAGCAATTCCGGCAACAGGGCCGCGACCTCCGCCGTGTGCGCATCAGGGTCGTGGGGGTCGGTGCGCATGGATGGCACGCCCAAAACGGCGATCTTCGGAAAATCGAACGGGCTCGGAATGCGAATCCCGTCCTTGTCGGACAAGCCGGCCCGTTCGAAAAATCGATCAAAACGACCCAACGCCGTTAGGGTGGCCGAGGTGGCGACGCCGGCGTGGCAGCGGGACCATAGATGTTCCTCAAGCAGTCGGCCCGGCTCGATGGGCGCGCTAACAAGTTCGATGTCCTGATCCGTTTGATTCACCCAACGGGCCCGGCGCACCGGACCACCATCCTCGGTTTCCGTCGCCGCCTGCGCAAAGTCGTCGAGCAGGGCTGTCACGGCGGCGCCCCTGGCCTCCAACTGACCGACCACGGGCAACCAATCCTCCGCCTCGGATGCCCTGGGCCACGGCAGTTCGCCAGCGGCCGCCTTGCCGAGCAGTTCGTGGACCCGAAACATCGCCCGTTCCAGTGCCGCCAACGGCACGCCGGCGGCCTCGGCAGCATTGGCGATGCTGTCCTCAACACGGCCAAGCGGGAAGCGGAAGGTATGCAATCCGCCCCGACGCCCGGTGAACGGGAGCCCCGCCAAGAGTTCTCCGAGGCCGCGCAACGCGGTTCTCAAGGCATCGCTCGCGGCGGGAATGGCCGTCGCCACTTCCTCCAATTCGGTGGGACGATCGAATCGCTGCGTCAGGGTCGCCACCGCCGTGTTGACCTGATCCGCCCAGGTATCGGTGCCCTTGATCCACGCACGGGCGCTGAAATGCTGCTGTGTCTTGGCGGGCAGATGATGCGCTTCATCGACAATGACAATGCAGTTTTCCGGCTCGGGAAGAATGTAGCCGCCACCCAGGCTGAGGTCTGCGAGCAATAGATCTTGATTGGCGACGATTACCCGCACGTCGTCGAGCCTGTTGCGCGCTTTGAAGAACGGGCAGGTCAGAAAGAACGCGCAGCGGTTGTTGGTACAGCCGCGATGATCGGTGGTCACCTGCCGCCAAGCCGCCTCATCGACCGCATCCGGCCAACTGTCCAATTCGCCGTCCCACTGTTCGTCATTAAACGCTTCAAGCATCTTCTGGTGGATGGCCGCATGGCTCGGATCCTCCCCGCCTCCGCCGTCCAAGGCCAACATTTTCTGCGGTCGATGCACCTGCTCATCCAACCGCCTGAGACAGACATAGCGCCGCCGCCCCTTGGCCAGCGCGAGGTCGAACTCGAGCCCGGCGCGCTCCTGCAAATCCGGCAGGTCGCGAAGAACAATCTGCTCCTGCAGCGCGACGGTGGCGCTGGCTATCACGACCGTCTTGTCGAGCGCCTCGGCAATGGGTATGGCGGGCAGACAATAGGCGACCGTCTTGCCGGTACCGGTACCCGCCTCGATAACGGCGATGCGGGGCCGCGCTCCGGTGCAGGTACGGGCAATGGCGGCGATCATCTCCCGTTGGCCCCGGCGCGGTTTAAAGCCACGCGAACCCAGCCAGTCGCGGTAGGCTTCCTGAATGCGTGTTTTCAGCTTGTCGGTGAGAGCATCCACAACGCGGCAAGCTTAAGGAAACTCTGATCAATTCGATAGAGCAGCATCGACCTACTCGGCGGTGCGGAGGTTTCGCCCCCGGCGGCCACTCACTCGACGGGCCGGGCGTCAAACCCCTTCTGATTGAGAATAAAAGTCGCCAGCGCCCTTTCCCGCGGCTCACCGCCAACAATGCGGTAGCGGGACTTGGGGTCGAGCGACAGAATCGACTCGCGCAACCGGGCGAGCGCTCCGTCCTGGCCGATATCGATGCACACCCCTTCATCCGCCCCGTCGACGAACCGCACCAGATTGTCGACCAACAGGTCCATAAAGCGAGCTTTGGGCAGGCGCAATACCGAGCCCTTCCGGGTGGCGGTAACCGTGGCGTTGCGCCGCGCATTCAGCAACAGCGCATCTTCCCCGAAGAAATCGCCGGGGCCCAGGTGGGCCAGTGTCTGGCCTCGTCGGCGAACCGCCGCATGCCCCGACTTCAGCACGAAGAAATCATGGGCCGCCGACCCCTCGACCACCAGTCGGTCGCCTTCCTCGAATGGGCGCTCGGTCAGGGCGCTGAGCAATTGCTGCCAGACGCCGGCGTCGAGGCGCCGCAGCAACGGCGCATCCATGAAGCGGCGCTCCCAAACGGGGGAATCCCGCGTCCCGGGGTGCGACCGCGCCGCGCTCAACAGGGAGGCGATGGCCGCCGCGTCCACCCGCAACAATTCCACCGTGCCGCGCGTGAACATGGCCTCGCAACCGGGATACAGCGGCAGGCGCGCGGCCGCCGAGCGCGGGCGCACATCGCGTTGCGGAGAGAACAGCCGCACGGTTCCCCGAATCAGATAGTAGCGCCCGCTCAGGCGTCGGCCCGGCCGCAGCAGCCAGCGTTGAGCGGGTGCTTGCAGAACCTGGGCATGGCGGAGGGCCGCGTCCAATTCCGCCGTCCCCATGGCTTGAAACGGATCGAATCGCTTGAGTGTGTCGACGAGCATGCGAGCAGGATGCTCTTTTTGCGGTGCCGCCGGTAGGCGTCAATAGCCAGCCGGGCTGTCAGCCAATGACCCTTCAAACATTGGGAGCGAAGAAAGTGGGTGGCGTATCGGTTTGACATGTGCACGAACCAAACAGCGCGCGGGCCTTGGCTCGGCAGAATTCGAAAAGTCAAATGGTCCGGTCGCGAACTGGCCCGCGGCGGCGGCAGCGGCAGCGGCAGCGGCAGCGGCAGCGGCAGCGTCCACGAGCATCGGGTCAGAACCGTTCCCGAGCAACCGCCCGATACCCGATATCCGTGCGATGGAAAGCGCCGTCCCAGGCAATGGCGGCGACCCTCTCATACGCCCGGCGTTGCGCCTGGGTTACGCTGTCGCCCAACGCAACGACACAAAGGACACGTCCACCGCTGGTCACCACCCGGTCCCCCTCAAGGCGGGTACCCGCGTGGAAAACCTTGCTGTCGCCGTCCGGCAAGACCCCCAGCCCCGAGATGGCCGCCCCCCTGGCATGGCTGCCCGGATAACCCTCGGACGCCATGACGACACCGAGCGCCACCCTGGGATCCCAATCGAGCCCGGTGTCCGCCAAGCCATCGCCAAGGGCGGCGAGACAGAGTTGCGGCAAATCGGAGCGCAGCCGCATCATTACCGGTTGAGCCTCCGGATCGCCAAACCGGCAATTGAATTCGATCACCCGGGGCGTGCCATCCGGGGCGATCATAAGACCGGCGTACAAGAACCCCACATAGGGCGCACCATCCGCCGCCATGCCGGCCATGGTGGGTTCGATGATCTCCGCCATGATGCGGCGATGCACCGCATCCGTTACCACCGGTGCCGGGGAATAGGCACCCATGCCGCCGGTATTGGAACCCCGGCCGCCGTCGTGGGCGGCCTTGTGATCCTGCGAGCTGGCGAAGGGCAGTGCGGTTTGGCCGTCGCAAAGACAGATGAAGCTCGCCTCCTCGCCCTCAAGAAACTCCTCGACAACGACGCGCCGCCCCGCGCGGCCGAAAGCGCCGTCGGACAACATCGCCTCAAGGGCCACGAACGCCTCTTCCTGTGTTTGCGCAACGGCCACGCCCTTGCCCGCCGCCAATCCATCCGCCTTGATCACGATGGGTGCGCCCCGCGATGCGACATAGGCTTGCGCCGCGGACAGGCTGCCGAAGGTTTCCGAGGCCGCCGTCGGAATACCGTAGCGTTGCATAAAATCCTTCGCGAAGGCTTTGGAACCTTCTAGTTGCGCCGCCATCCGGCCTGGGCCGAAGCAGCGCAAACCACGGGCCCCGAAGAAATCCACAATACCGTCAACCAACGGCGCTTCCGGCCCGACGATGGTAAGGGCGACAGCCGCCTTTTCGGCAAAATCCGCAAGCCCCTGAAAATCGTCCACGGATATATCGAGGTTCTCGACATGCGTTTCGCCGACGGTGCCGGCATTGCCGGGGGCCACATAAACGGTGCCGACATGCGGGCTCAGGCTCGCCTTCCAAGCCAGGGCATGTTCGCGGCCGCCGGAACCAATGATCAGGATATTCATCGCGTGCCTTGTTCCATTTGTTGAAACAAACAACACACCGCCTCAATGCCGGAAGTGGCGTATGCCCGTGAACACCATGGCCATGCCGTGCTCGTTCGCCGCGTCGATGACTTCCGTGTCGCGTATCGAGCCGCCCGGTTGAATCACAGCGGTGATGCCGGCCTCGGCCGCCGCATCGATACCGTCCCGGAATGGAAAGAACGCATCGGAAGCCATTACCGAGCCGGCCACAACCAACCCTTCTTCCCGCGCCTTCATGCCGGCGATGCGGGCGCTCACCACCCGACTCATCTGTCCCGCGCCGACCCCGATGGTTTGCCCGTCCCGGGCGTAGACAATGGCATTGGACTTGACAAACCAGGCAACTCGCCAGGCAAACAGCAGATCGCGCATTTCCCGTTCAACCGGCGCGCGTTCCGTGACGGTGCGCAGCGCGGTTTCGTCCAGGCATTGTTCGTCGGCGGTCTGTACCAACAACCCGCCACCGACCCGCTTGAAATCAAGGCCAGCGCCGGATCCGGCCAACTCTCCGCAGGCCAGCAGCCGTACATTCTTTTTCTTTTTTGCCGCTCGCACCGCCCTAGCGCCAATCCTGGGCGCCACAACCACTTCGACAAACTGCGCATCGAGAATGGCCGCGAGGGTGCTCTCTTCGAGTTCCCGGTTGAAGGCCACAATGCCCCCAAAAGCGGAGGTGGGGTCGGTGGCGAAGGCGCGCCGATAGGCCTGGCCCGGGTCCGCGCCCAAGGCGGCGCCACAGGGATTGGCATGCTTGACGATGACGCAGGCGGGCTCGTCAAAAGTCCCAACGCATTTCAGTGCCGCATCCGTATCGGCAACATTGTTGAAGGAGAGCGCCTTGCCCTGAAGCTGGCGGGCACCGGCAACCGTTCCGGCCAAGGCGTTTATGGGAGCGGCTGCGGGCGCGCGCCCTCGATGCTGTGGGTACCCGGAGGCCGGGGTGGCGGTATCGCGGGAGGCGGTGGGGTCAGGCTCATCGGGTCGATTCGGCGAACCCGGTTTCGCGCTTGCCGGTATCTCGGGGTGCGCGGCCGGATGCGAGCGACCCTCATCCAGATAGAAGGCGGCACGCTGATGGGGGTTCTCTCCGTAGCGCATATCCTCCCGCTTGACGTAGCCGAGCCAAAGCTGGTTGGGAAGCGGGGTATCACCGGCCAGATAGTCGGCGATAGCGCGATCATAATTCGCGGTATGGCGGAACGCCTTTTCCGCCAGGCGCCGTCGCAAGCTATTATTCACGCCGCCGTCGCGCAGCGAGGCAACCACTTCCCCATAGTCGCCCGGATCGACCACCACCAGCACATCCGGGTAATTCTTGGCCGCCGCGCGCAGCATGGCGGGGCCGCCGATGTCGATGTTTTCCAGCGCCAGCTCTTCGGTGCAATCCTCGCGGGCAACGGTTTGCGCGAAGGGATACAGGTTCACAACAACGAGATCGATTGGATCAATGGCATGCTCCCCGAGCGCCGCATCATCGACCCCCCGCCGCGCCAATATGCCGCCGTGAATACGGGGATGCAGGGTCTTGACCCGGCCATCCATCATTTCCGGGAATCCGGTGTGGGCGGCGACCTCGACGACCGGAACCCCCGCGTCGGCGATCGCCCGGAAGGTACCGCCGGTGGAAAGGATGCCTATACCAAGCCCATGCAGGGCTTGCGCCAACTCGGCCACGCCAGCCTTGTTCGATACGCTGATCAGGGCCAGCGCCGGGGTTTCCCGCCGTACCTTCACCACGAGTTCCTAACCCGACCCATTCATGAATCCGCAACCCGCACCATTGCCGCATGAAG
The DNA here is from genome assembly GCA_965116165.1 of Pseudomonadales bacterium. Lineage (GTDB taxonomy): Bacteria > Pseudomonadota > Gammaproteobacteria > Pseudomonadales > Azotimanducaceae > Azophilus. The sequence continues at coordinate 1,501,020 of OZ220484.1, forward strand.
CGCAAACTCGTAGCCCCGTGCGCCGCATCCGGTAATGACGGCGGCGGCAATGTCGCTCAAATAGGAGGTGCGCCGGAACGTCTCGCGGGCGTGAACATTGGATAGGTGTATTTCGATAAACGGGATTTCGACGGCGAGCAGGGCGTCCCGCAGGGCGATACTGGTGTGGGTAAAGGCCCCGGGGTTGATGACGATATAGGCCACGCCCTCGCCGCGCGCCCGATGAATGCGCTCGATCAGCGCCTGTTCGCCATTCGATTGCATCGATTGCAGTTCGTGGCCGGCCTCGCCCGCAAGAGCCGCCAAGCGGGCGTCGATATCGGCGAGCGTGTCGGTGCCATAGATTGCCGGTTCGCGGCTACCCAGCAAGTTCAGGTTGGGGCCGTGCAAAACCAATAGCTTTGCCATGCTCAAGCTCTCCTATTCACAGTGTGCGCACATTCGACAAAGACCCCCGGTCACCATCATTGAGCGGGGACTTAAGGAAGGTCTGAACAATTCGATAGAGCAGCATTTATCTACTCGTAAGATATTGATTTTATTCAATTGGATGCCCAAGCTACAGAATTAATCAGAGGTTCCTTAATATACGTAAGTTGACATGCCGCTATATGCTGAGGATTTAGCGGATGGAAACCACCACATGTCGGCTTCTGTCAACTCATCGATATAATTCCCATTGAACAGGTCAGCTCATAGAACCGGCATGTGATTTGACAAATTCGGCTGGAATATGGTGTGCAGGTGTACCGCATCCCGTCGGCGATGATCGGGGATCGACCCCGCAAGAACACAACGATAAGGCCGTGTTCACGATACCGTGGCGAGATCCCGCGACCGGCTGCTAGGGAAGCTCCGAGGCCGTCGCCGCAACCAAACGGCTCCCCACATCCACCGAAAACCAACGGGTTTGCGGCGGATAGCACAGACCCGCCTCCGCGCAACCCTGGTAGACAATGCCCACCCTGAATCGTTCAGCGGGAGCGAGAACCGGAACGCGAGCCTCCGCATCCCCATAATACACTTCCACCGCTCCGAAATATTCATCCACCTTTTCCCTACCGGGCTCAATGCGCGGCCCACCCAAAATAGGTTCCACCCCCTCGTCCGTCTTGAAATCGAATCTGTGGCGATACAGATAATACCCTTCGGCAATCACCCAGCGAGCGACCAGCATAGCCTCCCCATCGATTTGGGCCGATAGCGCAAAGGCCTCATCCACCGGCAGGAATGCGGGCGCCGCCCCGAACCAATCCCGAATGCCCGCCAAACCCGCCGCGGCCCAGGCCAGCAGCCCAGCCAGCAACACCCATCGGAGTTTGTCGACGAACATCATCAATTGCGGTTGGTTGCTGGGTTGTTTCGCCTGGGGCCGAATACTTGTTGACTATTCGGGCGTTGGTTCCGACCCGCAGAGCTGCCGGAGGGCGGCGATCCATTCGGGGGCGTCGTTCAGGCAGGGCACCAGGGTCAGGGTGTTGCCGCCGGCGGCGCGAAATATCTCCCGGCCCGCCATGCCGATTTCCTCCAGCGTTTCCAGATTGTCCGCGACAAAGGCGGGGCAGGCCACCACGAGATCGCGCACCCCCCGCCCCGGCAGCGCGGCCAGTTCCTGGTCGGTATGGGGCGTCAGCCAGGGCAGCCGACCCAGACGGGATTGAAAGCTCAGGCTGTAGCGTTCCGGGTCGATGCGCAGGCGCTGCGCCACCAGGGCGGATGTGCGGAACGCCTGATGGCGGTAACAGGTCGAGTGGGCGACGGAGGGCTCCGCGCAGCAATTGCCGCGCCTCAGGCAGTGCTCTCCGGTTGGGTCGGCCTTGTGGATGTGGCGCTCCGGCAGCCCGTGGTAGCTGAACAACAGGTGATCCCAGCGTTCCGGCAGGCATCCGGCGACCACGGCGGCCTGGGCATCGAGATAGCGGGGATGGTTGTGGAAGGGCGGTATCACTTCCAGGGTGGTGCCCGGCGGCAAGGCCGCGCGCGCGGCGGCGATGGTGGTGGTGCGGGTGGCGTCGGCGTGTTGCGGATAGAGCGGCAGCAGCACGATCCGGGTGACGCCCGCGTCGGCAAGCTCGCCCATCGCCGCCCCGATACTGGGGCTTCCATAGCGCATGGCCAGTGCTACGGGCGTATCGACGCATGCCGCCAGGCGGTCGCGACAGAGTTGGCTGTAGTGCAGCAGCGGCGAACCGCTGCCGGGGGCGGCGGCGTCCCAAATGCGCGCATAGGCCGTTGCGCTGCGTTTTGTTCGGAAGGGTAGGATCAGGAGATGGACGATCAACCAGCGGAGCGGCGCCGGCAGGTCGAGCACATGGCCGTCCAGCAAAAATTCCCGGAGATAGGCCGCTATGTCCCGCGTCCGGGTGGATGCGGGGGTGCCCAGGTTAACCAGCAGAATGCCTCGATGCACGCCAACCTCCATTTTGGGCGGCGTTGCGCCCTCCAATCCAAAGGAACTTCTATACATGGGTTGATACACCACTATGTTGGCGATTTAGCGGCTGAAAACCACCACATGTCGGGTTTTGTCAACGAATCGATAGAATTCCCCAAATTTTCAACAGGCTGCTATTCTATACCCTTTGCAGTTAGTCCGCTTTCATCGGGTTCGCCACGCTCTCCGAATACCGGTTCGGGAAACCTATTGCCCCGGACGACGGGCGGTGCGGCGGTGACGGCAGAGAGAGAATAGCGGGGAAAGGCCCTACTCGGAGACGATAGCTTGTCGATTCACCGGCACCTGAGCCACGGTGTCGCCATTGGTCTGATTGCGCTTTTGCCAGCGGGTTGCGAAACAGTGCCGCCGACACCGGAACCCGTCGCTCCGCCGCCCGAGCCAGCCTCACCGGCACCTCCGCCGCCTCCCGACCTCGATCTCCTGCTCAGGCAGGCGCGGGTCGCCTACGACGCGCACCGACTGACCACGCCCGCGGAAAACAGCGCCTACGAGCTTTACCGGGAAGTGCTGCGACTCGACCCCGACAACGATGCCGCCCGCCGGGGCCTGGAAAAGATTGTCGAACGGTATATCCAATTCGCCCTCGATGCCGTCGATCGACGCCAGTTTTCCCGTGCGCGCACCATGCTGAAACGGGCAAGGTTCGTGGATGCGAACCATCCCGCGATCGCGCCCACCGAAGAGCAACTGCAACTGATCGAGAACGCCAGGCGCGACAGGGAAACCATCGACAGGCAGCTTCTCGAACAGCGCGGCGCAAGACTGGCGCTCAGGCTCCAGAAGCTCGGCCAGCGCGCCGCGGCGGCAAACTGTCGTGTACAAATCAACGCCGCCTCGGATGCGGACGGACGCTGGATCTATCGGCAGATCAACAAGGGGTCGCCCGGGGCGCGAGTGCGGGCGCGGCTACAAATCACCGCGCCGCCGTCCGTCGAACTCATCTGCCCGGGAAGGTCTGAACAATTCGATGGAGCAGCATCCAACCATTCGTAAACTATATGGCTGGGCGATGCGGTGCTGCCCGGACGCTGGACACTTGATTTTATTAAGGAAGGTCTGAACAATTCGATAGAATAGAGTAGCATTGATATACTCATAAGATATTGATTTTATTTATTATTGTGCCGAGATTACAGAATTAATCAGAGGTTCCTTAACTCAGATGCCGCGGCCACAGGATGAATCAGAGGTTCTCCAGTGCTCCGCAAGCAGAAATAGGCATTGCGGATTCGCGCACACGCAAACCGACGCTCTGCGGGAATTGCCGCGATGATTGCGTTACCGTCGCACTTGCGTTGGCGGCGTGGCGCAATGGTTTGACGGGATTGTATTTTCAGAAACCGCCCCCAGAGTAGAATGGTTGCCGACACCAACCGCCAGGCGACCCACGGCCAACCACCCAATGAGTTCGACAACCAATTGGAAACGATGGATTCCGCTTGCCGGGGGATCGTCCGGAGCGGGCAAGGCCGCAGTGGGGGTCGCCGGCGCGCTCATCGGATTGTATCTCGCCGGCTGTTTGGCACTGACCTGGTGGTGGGACCACGAGCCCGACCCATTCGCCGTCCGGGAGAACGCCGCCCATGTGGCGGAACGCGGCAATCGCCGGGTCGTTACGGGTTTCACAACCACCGCCGCACTTATCCAGCTTGCGGATACACTGCTCGACAAGCGCGGCGGCTATCTAGCCAACGACATCTTTCCGCCCGGTGTCTGGATGGACAACGTGCCCAATTGGGAATTCGGTGTGTTGACCCAGATTCGCGATACCGCCCGCGCCTATCGCATCGACTTTTCCCGCTCGCAAAGCCAATCCAGGGAAGACCCGCACCTGGCCGAGGCGGAGGGCAAATTCTTCTTCGACAACTCAAGCTGGATATTTCCCCCCAGCGAGGGCGAGTACCGGGAGGGTGCCGACCTATTCCGGGCCTATCTCGCCCGCCTTTCCGACCCAAGCCAGCCCGACGCCCAATTCTACGCGCGGGCGGACAACCTTCAGCAATGGTTGCAGGGTGTGGAAACCCGCCTCGGCAGCCTATCGCAACGGCTTTCCGCCAGCGTCGGCAAACGCCAACTGAATATCGACCTGGCTGGCGACGCGGCGGCCGCCCAAGCCACCGAGGCACCGCGGGAACAGCGGTATAAAACACCCTGGCTCGAAATCGACGATGTTTTCTACGAGGCCCGCGGCCAGACCTGGGCACTTCTGCACCTGCTCCGCGCCATGGAACACGACTTCGGGGAAGTGCTCGACAAGAAGAACGCGCGCGTCAGCCTGCAACAGATCATCCGCGAACTTGAGCCGACGCAACAGAGCGTTTGGAGCCCGATCATCCTGAACGGCGACGGCCTGGGCTTCCTGGCCAACCATTCGCTGGTGATGGCCTCCTATATCTCGCGCGCCAACGCCGCCATCATCGACCTGCGCGCACTGCTCGCCCAAGGTTAGGGAGGGGCCGCTCCAAGCGGGGCCGCTCCAAGCGAATAATCGCGCATCGTTGGCGCGAACTGCCGGCGCAGTTTCGTCCCGCGTGAGTTTTGCGCATTCGCTGGTATGATACGCGCCGCCGTGGGAAGCGGCCCGGGGCTTGGGCACCAGGCATGCGTGGTCGCGGCATTGGACCAATCGTTTACGGGCGGGGTTTACACAGGAATCAACTTGCAGGCCGGCGGCCGCGCCGTCATTGGTCGTAGGGCAACGCTTCGTCGGGAAATACCCGCCAGTCAATCAACAAACGGAACAAGCAAGATGGATACAAATCTGTTGCCGCCCCTATTGGGCGTCGTTGGCATGATCGTGGCGGTCATCATCTACGGGTTGGTGAAGCGCTACGACGAAGGCGCGCCGGCCATCAAGAAGATCGCCGACGCCATCCACAGCGGCGCCATGGTATTTATGCGGCGGGAATACACCATGCTTGCCCTGTTCGCCGCTGTGCTGCTGGTGTTGTTGTTTGTGTCGGGCCTGGGCATCCAAACCATTTGGGCGTTCATCGCCGGCGCACTGTCCTCGGCCGGGGCCGGCTGGTTCGGCATGTATACCGCGACCAAGGCCAACGTGCGCACCACGACCGCCGCCCACACCGACGGCCCGGCCGCCGCGCTTTCGGTCGCGTTCTTCGGCGGTTCCATCATGGGCCTGGCCGTCGCCTCCCTCGGGCTTATGGGCCTCGGCCTCGTTTACTACTTCTTCGGCGGCGACCCGCACACCGCCCACCACATCCACGGTTTCGGCATGGGCGCCTCAACGGTGGCGCTGTTCTCCCGCGTCGGCGGCGGCATTTATACGAAGAGCGCCGATGTGGGCGCGGACCTGGTGGCCAAGTTGGAGGAGGGCATTCCGGAGGACGACCCCCGCAATCCCGGTGTCATCGCCGACAATGTGGGCGACAATGTGGGCGATGTGGCCGGCATGGGTTCCGATATCTTCGAGTCCTACTGCGGGTCGATGATCGCCACCATCGCGATCGCCGCCACCCTGGCGACAACCGCCGTCGGCTCGTTGGCGCCCGGCATGGCCGAGGGCGATGGCCGCGCCTCGCTCATGTTTCTACCCCTAGCGCTCGCCTCCACGGGGCTGATCTGCTCCATCATCGGCATCGGCATCGTGCGGTCCCGGTCGAGTTCCAGCCCGGCGCTGGCACTGCGTATCGGCATGATCGCAACACCCCTGCTATTTATCATCGCCTCCTGGTTCGTCATCGATGCAACCGGCATTTCGAGCAATGTGTGGTGGTCGGTCATCTTCGGTTCCGTCGGCGGCGTCGTCATCGGTTTGACCACCGAGTACTACACCTCCTCCAAGCCCGTCGTGCGCATCGCCGAGGCCGGGGAGACGGGTTCCGCAACGGTGATGATCACCGGCCTTGCCGTGGGCATGCAGTCCGTGGTGGTCCCGTTGCTCGCCCTCTGCGCCATCATCTATGTCTCCACATGGCTGGCCGAGCTCTACGGTGTCGGCATTGCGGCGGTCGGTTTGCTGGCCACCGTCGGCATGACCATGGCCGTGGACGCCTACGGGCCGGTCGCGGACAATGCCGGCGGCATAGCGGAGATGGGCGGCCTCGGCGAGGACACGCGTAAAATCACCGACTCCCTCGACGAGTTGGGCAACACCACCGCGGCCATGGGCAAGGGATTCGCGATTGGCGCGGCGGCGCTGGCGGCGCTGGCCATAATCGCCGCCTTCGTGGAAACGGTTTCCTACAACCGGAGCGGCGAATTTATGCTGCACATCGGCAACCCGGATGTGCTGGTCGGCCTCTTTATCGGCGGCCTCGTGCCCTTCCTAATCGCCAGTGTCACCATGACCTCCGTGGGCGATGCGGCCATGGACATGATTCAGGAGATTCGCCGGCAGTTCCGCGAAATTCCCGGCCTGCGGGAAGGCAGGGCCGAGCCCGACAACGGCAAGTGCATCGATATCGCCACCTCCGCGGCCCTAAAGCACATGCTGGTGCCCGGCGCCATAGCGGTCGCCATACCTCCCATCGTCGGTTTCGGCATCAGCGCCGAGGCGCTCGGCGGCACCCTCGGCGGCGGCCTGCTCGGTTGCGTCCTGCTGGCCCTGACCATGGCCAATGCCGGCGGTGCCTGGGACAACGCCAAGAAACATGTCGAGAAGGGCAACCTGGGCGGCAAGGGATCGGCTGTCCACGCGGCCACGGTGGTCGGCGATACGGTCGGCGACCCGTTCAAGGATACATCCGGGCCGAGCATGAACATTCTCATCAATGTTATGGCGATTGTCTCGCTGGTCATTGCGCCGCTATTGGCCTGATCGGCGATGCTGGCGGGCCTATAGCGGGAAGGGACCAAGCTTCTTCGCCACCACTTCGTTGCTGGGTGCAACATATTGCGGCATACCGTTCCTGTAGGGCGGATAGTGCTCGCCGGCAATCAGCGGCGCCAGATAGCGCCGGGCTGGCGCCGTGATGCCGAAGCCATCGGCGCTGATGTAGCTCTTGGGCATCTTGCGCTCGACATTGGCGACCCGGGACAGCTTGACCTCGCCAATCTCCCAGCGATAGGGATCGTCGCTCAAACGCACCACAACCGGCATCACCGCATTCTTGCCCGCCAGCGCGAACTCGACCGCCGCCCTACCCATCGCATAGGCCTGTTCCACATCGTTGCCGGAGGCGATGTGGCGCGCCGACCGTTGTAGATAGTCCGCCACCGCCCAATGGTACTTATAGCCAAGTCCGGTCTTAACAATGTTCGCGAGCGTTGGCGCCACCCCACCGAGCTGGGTATGCCCGAAGGCATCCTTGCCGCCGGCATCGGCCAGGAAGGCGCCATCCGCATATCGGGCGCCTTCGGATACCACAATGACGCAGTAGCCCCGCCTCTCCACCGTTTTCCTCACCTTGGCGAGCAAAGCCGCCTCGTCGAACGGCACCTCGGGAAAAACGATCAGATGGGGCGGGTCGCCGCGTTGCCCCTGAGCCAGCGCGGAAGCCGCGGCAATCCATCCGGCATGCCGACCCATAACCTCCAAAACAAAAACCCTGGTGGAGGTGGAACACATCGACGCGACGTCCAGGGCCGCCTCGCGCGTGGAGATGGCGACATATTTGGCTACCGAACCGAACCCGGGGCAGGAATCGGTGAAGGGCAGGTCGTTGTCGACGGTCTTGGGAATACCGATGCAGGTGATGGGGTAGCCCAGGGTCGAGCCAAGTCGCGAGACCTTGTGGGCCGTGTCCTGGGAATCGCCGCCGCCGTTATAGAAGAAGTAGCGGATGTTGTGGGCGGCGAAAACATCGATCAGCCGCCGGTATTGCCGATCATTTTCTTCAACGGCGCCGAGCTTGTAGCGGCAGGAGCCGAAAGCGCCCCCCGGCGTGTGACGCAGCCCGGCAATGGTTGCCGCCGATTCGCGGCCGGTATCGATCAGTTCCTCCGCCAACGCGCCGAGGATGCCGTTGCGGCCCGCCAACACTTTGCCGATGCGGTCGGGATGCTGGCGGACCGTTTCGATAACACCGCAGGCCGTGGCGTTGATGACCGCGGTTACCCCGCCCGATTGCGCGTAAAAGGCGTTGGCTGGTGCCATTTGGTGCTTCCCTCGCTGAAATCCGCATTTTAGTCGGACAAGCCCCTAAAATCGCACTCCAAATCAAAACGGAAACCAACGCGGGATGAAACTCTATTTCCTCGGCATCGGCGGCACGCTCATGGGCAGCCTCGCGCAACTTGCGCGGGAGTTGGGCCACGCGGTCCAAGGTAGCGACGGCACACTCTACCCACCGATGAGCGATCAGCTCGCGGCCGCCGATATCCAAGTTCATGAAGGCTTTGATCCGCGGCATCTGCAACCGCCACCGGACCTCATTGTAATCGGCAACGCGGGGCTGCCCCGCGGCAACGAAGCCGTGGAGGCTGTGCTGGACAGCGGCCTGCCCTATACATCCGGTGCCCAATGGCTGGGCGATGCGGTGTTGCCCGGACGCTGGACACTGGCCGTCGCCGGTACCCACGGCAAGACCACCACCGCCAGCATGCTCGCCTGGATTCTCGAATGCGCCGGGCTGGAACCCGGCTATCTGATCGGCGGCGTACCACAAAACTTCAACCGTTCGGCATGCCTGGGCGACAGCCCGTTTTTCGTGGTCGAGGCGGACGAATACGATACATCCTATTTCGACCGACGCTCGAAATTTGTCCACTACCGCCCCCGAACCCTGGTGATCAACAATCTGGAACTCGACCATGCCGACATCTTTCCGAATCTTCGGGCCATCCAAATCCAATTCCATCACCTTGTGCGCTCCGTGCCGGGCACCGGGCTAATCATCGCGCCGAGCGACGACGATGCCGTGGATGAAGTACTGCGCATGGGGTGCTGGACGCCCGTGGCCCGCACCGGAGACGACCCGCCCAGGAAACCGCTGGAACGGGACAATGGAGAACTTTGGCGTCCACGCAATGCCTCGCCGGACAGCAGTTCCTTCGATGTCGCCCTCGACGGCGAGACGGTTGGCCGGGTTGACTGGGCGTTGCTCGGCGCACACAACATTGCCAACGCCCTCGGTGCCCTGGCCGCCGCCCGCCATGCCGGGGTAGCGGTGCCCACCGCCATCGAGGCGCTGAACCGGTTTGCCGGGGTCAAGCGGCGTCTGGAGATTGTCGCGGAGGTTGACGGCGCGACGCTCTATGACGACTTCGCCCACCACCCCACCGCCATTCGCACGACGCTCGAGGGATTGCGCCGCCGGGTTGGTGGCGAGGAGATTCTGGCCATTATCGAGCCGCGCACCCACACGATGTCGCTCGGCACCCTGCGCGAAGAGCTCACCACCTGCTGCGCGGCCGCGGACGCGGTTTTCTGGTTCCGGGGCGAGAATATCCGTTGGGACATCGGTGCCGTGGCCGCAAGCTGTACGGCTCCCGCAAGGCTATTCGACAACTTGGACGAGTTGATGCGGTCGGTGGCGGAATTGCCCCGGCGGCGGCGGCACATCGTTATCCTTTCAAACGGGGGATTTCAAGGCATTCACCGGAAACTCCCCGCCCTGTTGGATAGTGCAGCGCCATAAAGTCCGGCAGGCTGCTAGCATTTAGGGAAGGCAGGAAAAGGAGCGGCATTGAAAGCACTCAAACAGATCCGGTTCATCCTGGTTCCCGTTTCATTTCTCGCGTTGATCGGTGTCATCGTCCACTTGACCATGAACGATGTCGTTACTCCGCAGATGGGGTTGCTGCTTGGGGTGGCTCTCTTTGGCTGCTATGTCGGGTTCGGAATACTGATTGCCGTCTATCGGCTGATCAACAAGCTCGACTAGTCGCGGTGACCCATTTTGCAATTCATGCTCGCCCGAACACCTGTGGCGGCACGACCTGCCGGACGTCGACAACTCAGTCCGAGCCACTACCGGCGCGAACCGATGGGTAGGCGGACGGCCCCACTCGTTCCGAGCCGCCCCTCCCCCTCAAAACGCCGCGTCCTCAAAATCCATGAGCACATCCGCAGCGGCCCGCACGCTCGCTTCGAGGGCAATCGTTTTGGGGAGTAGGCGGGCGTAGAAGAAGTCCGCCGTGCGCCGCTTCGCCCGCCCATATTCGTCATCGCCCGCGGTGGCGGCCATGCGTGCCCACAACCAAGCGTAGAGGGTATGGCCGGTAAGATCCAGAAAGTCGGTGGACACGGCACCGGGAACATTTGCGTCGTCGCGCGCCCGGGCAACAACCTGCTCCGCCACCGAACGCAACCGGTTGATCGCCTCATGCAGCGGTTTTGAATATTTCCCGGGTACGGGTGTCGCCACCATGCTGTCCAAGAGCGCGTTGAGGGTTCGCCCGCCGTCGCGGCAAACCTTGCGGCCAACGAAATCGAGCGCCTGAACCCCGTTGGTTCCCTCGTAAACCTGCGCAATGCGGGCATCCCGCACCACCTGCTCGATACCCCATTCCCTGATAAAACCGTGCCCGCCCAATACCTGCTGTCCGATCAGGGCGCATTCAAATCCACGGTCGGAAAGAAACGCCTTGGCAATGGGCGTCAACAACTCCGACAACCTCAGACAATCCGCATCGCCCGCGTACTTGGCCCGATCGAGATTGAGACCGGCAAATACCGCGAACGCCCGTCCGGCTTCCGTATAGGCGCGCATGGTGAGCAACATGCGGCGCACATCCGGGTGCGCCAACAGCGGGTCGGCCGGCCCGGCCGGATTTTGTGGCCCGCGCGGCGCGCGCCCCTGCAGCCGGTCGCGAGCGTAGCGGGACGCCAGTTGATAGGCGAGTTCCCCGGCACCCAATCCCTGCAAGCCAACCGAAAGGCGCTCGTAATTCATCATGGTGAACATGCAGGCGAGGCCCGCGTTTTCATCCCCGATCCGGAAACCAACGGCATTGTCGTAGTGCATGACATTGGTGGCACTGCCGTTGATGCCCATCTTGCGCTCGATGGATCCACTGGCAACGCGATTGCGCTCGCCGATGGCGCCGGCGGTATCCGGAATGAACTTGGGCACGATGAACAGACTGATGCCGGCCGTGCCCCGGGGCGCGCCCGGCAACTTGGCGAGCACCAAATGCACGATGTTGGCGACCAGATCGTGTTCGCCGCTGGTGATGAAAATCTTGGTGCCGGTTATGCGGTAGGAGCCGTCTCCCGCAGCCTCGGCCCGGGTGCGGATCATGCCGAGGTCGGTGCCCGCGTGGGGCTCGGTGAGATCCATCGCCCCACTCCATTCGCCCGAATAGAGCTTCGGCAGGTACAAACGTCTTTGTGCCTCGCTGCCGTGTGTATCGATGCAAATCGCAGCGCCCGAGGTCAATGCGCCATACAAATACAAATTGGTATTGGCGCCCCAGAACATTTCCTCGACCAGGCAACCGAGCATTTTGGGCATGCCCTGGCCGCCATATCGCGGATTGCCGGCCAGACCCAGCCAGCCACCCCGGGCCAATTGATCATAGGCCGCCTTGAAGCCCGATGGGGTCGTCACCACGCCATCCCGCCAGCGGCAACCCTCCCGGTCGCCGGATTGATTGAGCGGCGCCATGACTTCGCGCGCGACCCGGCCAGCCTCGCCAAGGGCCGCGCGCACCAAGTCCTCCGAAAATTCGGCGAACTCGGGAATATCGCGCCATTCCTCGCCGACCTTGAACAAATCGAACAGCAGGAACTCCTGATCCCGCTCCGGTGCCCGGTATTCCAGCATAGCCAAGTTCCCCAGTCGTTTGCCGATTTCGGGAATTATACGGTTAACTTGACAACCACGATCAAAGATCGATGTCGTCACGACGGCGTTCATATTCCTCTTCCGTCAACCGCCATCCCGACCCGCATGTCTTGGGATTGACTCTTGCCACTCGTTGCATATCGGCCAATTGATTCAAGATGCCATGCACCGTCGCGTCAATCAGGCTTGGGGAATCTTTGATCGGTCCTGTAGTCGAGGCATCGAGTTTAAGGAAGGTTTGAAAAAATCCATAGAACAGTATTGAGTAATTCGTAACCCATTGATTTTATTGACTAGGACGCCGCAAATACAGGATTAATCAGGGGCTCCTTAATAAAATCAATAGCTTACGATTAGTTAAATGCTGCTCTATCGAATTGTTCAGACATTCCTTGGAGGCATGTATGGAAATTCGCCTACAACTCTTTTGGCGATTCGCCGCTGGTGGATTCGATATGGCCGCGTTACAACAAGCAAATGGGATTTGCCGATTGGTGGTTGCCGCGTGTTTGTCGTCTCTGTAGCCGGGAGATGGACGGGGACATCGACCTTTGCGCGCACTGCGAGCACAGCTTGGCGTGGAACAACCACCCCTGTCCGTGCTGCGGGCTTCCTCAAACGGTCGGGACTTTCGAACCCGGCGACCCGAGCCGTCCCTGCGCGAACTGTGCCGACGCACCGCCGCCGTTCACGGCGACGCTCGCCCCCCTACGCTACGAAGGCGCGGTGCGGCACTGGGTGCGCGCCGCCAAATCCGCCAAGGGGCTTGGTGAGGCGAAGCTGCTCAGCGGCTTGCTCGCCCGTGGCATCGAAACGGCCGGGGCCAAGATCCCAAACGGTCTGGTACCGGTTCCGCTCACCACCGGGCGACTGCTGCGGCGCGGCCACAATCAAGCCGTCCTGCTAGCCGCCCCGTTGGCTCGACGATACCATATCACCCTGCACCGCCGAGGCATCGGGCGGGTCGGTGGACGGAAATCGCAACGCGGACAATCCCGCCATGCCCGGGCCCGGAGCGTACGGGGTGCTTTTGTGGCAACCCGGCCATTCGACGGGCATCTCGCCATTGTGGATGACGTCATGACCACCGGGGCAACCGTCGCGGAATTGGCCTCGGTACTGCTGGCGGCCGGTGCCCTGCGTGTCGATGTATGGGCGGTGGCGCGAGTTCCGCCGACGACCTGATGCGCCGCCACAATGATCTGGCCGGCGTATAGCTTGCGAATAGATCAATGCCTCTCTATCGAATTGATCGGAGTTTCCCCCGGCAACCTCCGATCAATCTTATAGCGGAAAAAAATTTAGTAAAATTAACAGGTTGAGAGTACCTCAATGCCGTTCTATCGACTTGTTCAGACTTTGCCTAGCCGCCGGGTTGCCCTAACCCTGGTCGCCGTCTGCGGATTTTGCGCCCCTGCCGCCGAACAACCACTCGCGATCCTTGCCGCCGGACAACCGCCCACGATGCCCGCCATCTCGGTCGAGGCTGTTGCAGGGAGACAATCCGCTTTCTCGGCGTCAACCCAGCCAGCCCCGGCACCATCCGGCAACATCGACTCGCCCCGGCTAGGGGCACATGTCTTGCGCGTCGCCGTCGCCGCCAATTTTCGGGTACCATTCGACGCACTGGCGGGGGCATTCACAGAACAACACGGTATCGCTCTATCCCCCACCTTCGGCTCATCCGGCCTACTGGCGGCGCAGATTCGTCAGGGCGCGCCCTATGACGCCTACTTTTCCGCCGATACGATGCGCCCCCAAGCCTTGATCGCCGACGGCCTAGCCGCCGCCCCGGTAACAATCTACGCCAGGGGACGGGTGGCGCTCCGGCTGGTGGCACCGGCCAGGGCGCGGGAACCTTCCACGACCCATCGCATCGGTCTTCCCAATCCGAAATTGGCGCCCTACGGGGTCGCGGCCAGGCAATGTCTACAGAAATTGGGTGTCTGGCGGCAACTTCAGGGGCGGCTCGTATTCGGCAACAATGTGAATCAGGTTGACCACTTTCTGGAGAGCGGCGCTTTGCAACTGGGCTTTGTTGCGCTTAGCCAATTGATCGCCAAAGATATTCCGGCCGAACGCTATTGGATTTGCCCAAGCGCCTTTCATGCGCCAATCGACCAGGGCGCGGTGGCGCTGTTGCGCGGTTCCTCCACATCGGCGGCACAATTGCTACTGAGCTTTATGACCGTCCCCGCCACCCAGGAGCGGTTGACGCAAATGGGCTATCGGACCAGCGGCAAGTCCCGCTAATCGTGGCGATGCCCGAACATTGGCTCCAGGCCAACACCCGCATGGTCGATTTCGCTGGGTATTCGGACCCCAGGATAGTCGCGTATAGTTGGCGGGAATTGCTGTCGGACCAGTGCTCTATCGAACTGACAACTCCGATTTGGATGGTGCCTGGTGGCGCAAGATCTCATTCTTAGCCTGGCGGTGACCGCCGCGCTGGCCGGCATCGTCACGATCATTCTGCTGATCGTCGCCCTGCCGCTTTCCTGGTGGCTGGCACACACCAAGAAACGCGCCGCCGCCCTGGTCGAAGCCCTCATTGCGCTACCGCTGGTGTTGCCTCCCACGGTTCTGGGATTCTATCTGTTGCTGGCAATGGCCGAAGAGGCCTGGTTGGGCGCCGGCTGGCGCTGGATAACCGGCCAGCCGCTCGCGTTCACGTTTGCGGGCCTGGTCATCGCATCGATAATCTACTCGCTGCCCTTCGTCAGCCAGCCGCTCACCAGCAGTTTTCGCAACACGCCCCGGAGCCTGCTTGATGCGGCGACCGTCATGGGCATATCGCCGACGAAGCGTTTCCTGCGCCTGATGCTGCCCCTGCACAGCCGTGCCCTGGTGGCGGCGGCGGTGTTGGGATTTGCCCACACGGTCGGCGAGTTCGGCATCGTCCTGATGATCGGCGGCAACATTCCGGGCGAAACCCGGGTGTTGTCGATACTGCTTTTCGACCAAGTGGAATCCCTCGACTACGCGGGTGCCCACCTAACCGCCGGAATCCTCTTGGCGACATCCCTTTTGGCGCTCACCCTTACCTACGCAACCCTAAGGCCCGGACGATGAACGGCGCGTCGCAACTCACACTCAGCGGCCGCTTCAACCGACCCGGCGGATTTGAGCTGGCGGCGCGCCTGACACTTCCCGGCACCGGGGTCAGCGCCTTGATCGGCACCTCCGGTTCGGGCAAGTCAACGATGTTGCGGATCATCGCCGGGTTGGAACGGGCGCCTTCGTTTTCCGTGATATTTGCTGGCCGCGTCTGGGATGGGATGCCGCCGCACCGCCGCCCGGTCAGCATGACGCTGCAGCAACCCGCCCTGTTTCCCCACCTTACCGTGTTCGACAACTTGAAGGCCGTGCCCCGGGGCGGCTCGATCGACGAGGCGGTTTCCCGATTCGGCCTGGAGGCGCTCACCGGGCGCAAACCACAGGCGCTGTCGGGCGGCCAACAGCAACGCGTCGCCCTGGCCCGAGCTTTTCTGAAACCCGCTGAATTGCTGCTGCTCGATGAGCCGCTTTCCGCTCTCGACGCCGTCGCACGCCGAGAACTGGCGCCGATGGTGGTCCGCATGTGCCGGGAGCTCGGCCGTCCCGTGGTTTATGTGACCCACTCGCTGCCGGAGGTGCTGCAAGTAGCCGATCACCTAACGATTCTGGAAAACGGGCGGATAGTCGGTACCGGGATTCCGGAACAGGTGGCCGTCGAGCTGGACCACCCCCTGTCGCCCCTCATCGACTCCGGCGCAATTCTGGATTGCGGGTTTCTCTCCTACGACGCCGAAAACGACCTGAGCAGGCTTGGCGTGGGAGAGCATGTACTCCACATTCGCGGCAACCTCGGCGGTGAGGCCCCCCCCATCCGGGTGCAAATTCCCGCTCGGGATGTGGGGCTGGCGCTGGAGCGGCCAACGGCCACGAGTTTCCTGAACTGCCTGCCGGCCCGAGTTCAGACGCTTCGAGACGCCCCCGACGGCACCCTGTTCGTCGATCTCGACTGCGCCGGCCAAGCCCTGCGCTCGCGCATCACCAAACTCTCCCGAGACAATCTCGGCCTCGTGCCGGGGATGCAGCTTTGCGCGCTCATCAAGTCGGTGGCCCTCGAAGTACGGTCCTGAGCCACAGTTGCCGACGGCTCCACAGTGGCCCGGTCTCGTCTGGCGCCGCTAGGGAACCTCTGATTAATTCTGTAGTCGCGGCATGCGATTCAATAAAATCAATGGCTTACCATTAGCTTAATGCTGCTCTATCGAATTGTTCAGACCTTCCCTAGACAAACAGCCGCTTGTTGCGCACGAGATTGGCGTATTGATCGAAGAGGAAGGGCCGGTGCGGTGCCGGGCAACTTTCGATCTGCTTGGCAAAAACCGCGGCGATGCGCCTATCCTCGGGCTCCGCATCCGGCAGGTCGCCCAGTCCCACCTGCCGGGCCGCCCGCAGATGGGTCGGGAATATACGCAAACCGCGGACGATGCGGCGGTCGAGCTCACCAGCGAGCGCATCGGCATCGGCAAAGTCTCCCAAAACGCGCTCGCCAAAGTGCAGGTGAACACGTCCCTTGAAGCCGAGCATACCCTCGACCATGCTCGTCAAGTCCTCACCCTCGGGCTTGTCGTATCGACCATCCCGATCGGTAACGTAGAGTTCGCGGGCCTTGCGCGGGGCGCAGGGGTCGATCTCATAGGTGACCGCCACCGGAACGATGCGCACCCGCTCGCAAAGCTCGCCGGTCTTCGGCATCTCGCCGTCGTGGGCCAACGCCAACATCTTGATGAGCGCCGGCGCGGTGCGGTCAAGGCCGTCCTTGGAGCGGCCTTCCCGTTGCGCGATCCAAACCGATTCCCCCTCCTCCAGCGATGCGCGGATAAAGGCCGATGTGCGTCGCAGCGATTGATATAGGGCCCGGGTTCCCGTCAGGCTGCGCCGCACCACGAAGCTCTTGTTCAACCGCATCAGGTCGGCCGCAAAGGGCTTGCCAAGCAGGTTGTCCCCCACGGCAATGCGCGAGGTCTGGTGACCGGCGCGATGCAGGGCAACGTTCATCAGGCCGGAATCCATCACGATATCCCGGTGCGTGGAGATGAACAGGTACGACCGGCCGGGCGCGAGCCGATTCAAACCGTCCAGGGTGAAGTCGAAGATGGTTTTCTCGATGAGCGCATCCACATAGTGAGAAAGAAGCGCCTGCACATCGCGCACCGTCCTGAGATGCGCCGCCCTGCGCCTGAGATGCCGTGTCGTAAGCACATGGCCGAGTGCCGGAAAGCCGGTTGTCAGGCGCGGCAGAAAGAACAGCGCGGCGGCGTGACAGAGGTCTGGATCCTTGATCAGGCGCGCCACGATCGCCGGCACCTCGTCGTCGCGATAGGGGCGGATCGTCTCGAAATCGTCCAACATGGCGGGCAATGTAACCCAGATCATGCGTACGTGCGTGCGCCACCTTCGGCGGCAATCGTCGTCCAGTAAGAAAATGGGGATTGTGCGTGGCCGCCGCGTCTGGATATCCACGATCATCACCCCAATGATGCGCCAGAAATCCGTTTATCCCTCACTTCGCATGGACAGTTCACGCCGTCGGTTCATCCCCGCGTGGGCGGGGAACACCCATGTAAGGTAGAACAGACCAATTTATTCGACGGTTCATCCCCGCGTGGGCGGGGAACACGCTTCTTATAATCTATTGATTTAAATGGCCAATTTTATTTTCAAAGAACTTACCAGATTGGAGGCATCCGATTTCGGAGACTCGCTACAACTTTAAATTCACATCGATTTTCATGTTAGTCCTTCAATTCTCCTTCGGTTGGCATCGCTAAAAATTGCACAAGTTTGATGCCGTGAATGTCCATCGGAGTGCGTCGATTCACGCCACAAGTATCGAAATCGTACCCCCCATCATTGGGTGAGGCCCAAGCGATTATGGCGTCCCCATCGTCAATTTCCTGTCGCACCTGTTGTCAGATCATTTCGCGTGTTCGGCGGGAATAGTTACCAACATAAACGCCAGCCCGAATTTCCAATAACCACACCGCCAGCCTTCCTCGCAGTCGTGGCGGCGCATTGTTAACCACGATGACCAACATCGCTCGCTTGGCTCCTCGGGAATAGCAACGGGCTGGGCTTCCCGTGGCGGAGGTGGTGGCCCTACACCACCTGCGGCCAACATTTCTTCGATCCCGGGAATCAATCGTCTCAACAATCCAGTTTTCCGAAAGCTGTCACGGCAACCGCGCCTAACTTCGCCAACCGGGTTGCTCGCTGCTGGTTGTTTTCCCTGCTGCGCTTGTCTGGCGACCTTAAACGCAATTGGCACTACAGTCTCAAACTTGTACACATCCGCAACATCGTAAACGAATGATTGAGGCTTGCCAGTGTGCAAAAAGCCTATGGCTGGCGCATAACCAGCGGCAAGAATGGCTGCTTCGCATAATCCGTACAAACAGGCCGTGGCCTGACTAAGGCAGCGATTGGCTAAATCTGAGGCCTCCCAAACTTTGGGATCGTATCGGCGCCCTTTCCATTGAATCCCGTGTTGTCGGGCTAAAGTTGCATAGAGTCGTTTCACTCGTGCGCCTTCAATGCCGCGCAATTGGTCCAGAGATCGACGTTGCGGTGCCGGTTCTCCAAAACGCATGTCGTACATTTTGCGAACCACCTTGAGCCGAGTATCGGGATCAAGTGCTAGATGTGCTTGATGCAACAATCGATCTGCCCGAGCCCCGCCAGGTTGACCTGAGGAATAAAGACGTACCCCAGCTTCGCCAATCCATACCAACAAGCATCCCACGCGTGCGGCAAGAGCCACCGCCGCATGGGAAACCCGAGTCCCGGGTTCAAGCATCAGACAGACGATGCCTCCCACGGGAATATGGGTCCGAATTCCGTTGCGGTCCACAACCACAAAGGCTCCGTCCAAGACATCGAGCCTGCCTTTCTCGATAAAAAGAATCGATGCCCTGTCCTTTATGGGAATAGGTCTCGGCGGGGCGATTTTAGGCATGGGGGACATGAGTTATCTGGGTTGTCGGCCAAGCGATGTGTCAGGTGGGGATACCGACCGAAAGCCATGATGCCGTATAGCGTCGCACACAACCCGCCACCGATTTCTACGACAACACCGCGATTCCTTAGATCGTCCACGCTGTCCGGCTGTGGATCGCCGGTTATGTCTATTCGCATCCTTATTTAGGTAGTCTCGAAACGCCTCAAGGTCGATATGCGAAGGAGGGGAATCCAAAATCGCTCGTTTCGCGTTATAAACGATTCTTGCCAGCATTAGCCTATAGTGGTCGTCTCGGTGAAATACGCCATCCTCGTTCCATTCAGGCACGGCGAATCAACATAAGGCCACAGCCATAAGCCTTTGCTGAGCCAAACCCCTGGGCAATTCGGGAAACTAAGGTAGAGGGGTCACTGACGGTTAGCATCCCTTCAAAGTCGAGGGAGGAATAGAGCATTGGCGGTGCGGCTCCCTTGCGAGCTACCCGATGTTGAGCGTATCGATCAACCGAAACGTCATTTGCAAACAGCTTGAATCCGGCCCTCGTCCCCACCCGGGTAATCCATTCAACGCCAGCACTTCGCATGGTGTTGATGCGATTGAGCGATCTTTCGGAGGTTGGAAAAGACCGTAGCGCATCCATTACCACATCATGCTTGGTAGAGCGGCGCCGTTTCACATCTTTCCGGCGAACAACAGGATTCGCACGTAGAGAAAATCTCAAACGGTCACCCGCTTCAAGGTTCGGCTGGAATGATTTGGGCGTATCAATATCGAATAACCCATGCTGATCAACGGGGTGTCGATCAGAAAGAATAAGAAATACACCTATCTCCATTTCACGCCATAGGAAGTCGCGTCTTCGTTCGACACTGTCCGCAAAGAGCGACCAAACGAGATGATGAGCGGGATGCCTAGAATTGCCCGTGTTCTGGGTTTGCCCGAGCAGCAATGGTGCGAGTGCGCGAACGGACGCGTCGTGCTTCAGGCGGACCTGGGAGAGATACGGCATTTAGGTTCCTCTAGCGCGGCCGCAGATCAACTGTGGGTCAACTAAGCAAGCTGATAGCCTTCGTCGCGTTCGCCTAGGCATTTGTCCTATCAGGGTTTGTCGTCTATGACGGAAGTATGATGCGCTCAGCGCGGCCGCTGAATTGCCAACGTGCCCGACTGGCGATTGAATCGCACCTGTTTTGAATCTGCCCTTCCGTGGGTATCCCCGGTGCGTCGTTATCGCACGCAATGGCACCTCCCGTTTCGCCGCTTGGCATGGTTTGGTGCAAAATCCGCTGCTCCTCATCGGTGAGCCTACGGCTCGCGAAAGCTTCTACGAGAGTATCAGCCTCAATGATCTCCGGGTTGAGAGGCAATCCCAAGGGCGCGGATTTGCGCCCTAAGTAGAGAACAAAGCGCGGCTGCATCAGGGCTGCGGCGATTTGCCCAAGATCGACGGATTGCCCGTTCCTAGGCCACAAGGTGACTGTGAAGTACGCATCTGTTCGCCATTCCCGCTTTGAGAGTATGGTCTTGAGCTTTTCAGAATCCAGTTCAGCACGGCGAGTCCCGTACTCCTTGCCGCGTCTTGCGGAGGGGGGGGTTTGCGTTGTGTGGTAATCCACAAATGGCCTACCGGGACTGTCGATGCGCACGGCGTAGTGGAGGCTGATTTGAAGTTGCGCGTGAGCCGCCTCATCATCGCGCCTAATGCCTTGCGCAGCCGCAACTAATCCGAGGATGGCCGAACGTCCTGGGATTGCCCAGCCCATTCTTCGTTCTCCAACGGCGATTTCGCCGCAGGAACACATTGGGGCATAAAGGGTGAATAGCAGAAATCGCATCAGCCCTTGCGCCAAAGGCATTCGATCAAGGGAATGTCGCAAGGAAAAGAGCAATGGGCGAACATGTCAGATACTTGATGCATGTCAACTAACTACGAATTCAAGCAGGCCCGGCAAATTTCCTTCGCCGCTCCCGATGTTCATTGTATATTGACTATCGGTGCAACTCCCGTAGGCGGCGTCCAGTCGGTCTCGATGGTCTTCAAGCGCAGCGACGGAGTTTTCCCCATAGTCCCCTCCTCGTACCGGCTTGAGGTACGCTGCGGCCAAGCTGCGTGGCTGCGCTGCT
Organism: Pseudomonadales bacterium; assembly: GCA_965116165.1. Taxonomy (GTDB): domain Bacteria; phylum Pseudomonadota; class Gammaproteobacteria; order Pseudomonadales; family Azotimanducaceae; genus Azophilus. The sequence continues at coordinate 1,522,303 of OZ220484.1, forward strand.
CCTTTCTCCGCGAGCACATAGAGGGCGCGTGCTCGGCTGGCGAAACTATTTTGTTTACCGCTTGGGGATACCGTTGCGGCAGCTTCGACCAAGGCCGAAAGGCTCGCATTCCAAATGGATGTTTCGCCATTTAGATTGTGCGATAACAAGTCCCGATCAACGCAGATGTAGAGATAAAATACACCGGAGCCGAACTCCTGAACATCGATAAAGGCCGCACCGGCATCTTCCGACTCCTCGCGGGCTTTTAAATCATCAATGGCGGTGTAGTAGTCGTCTTCCGCAATAGCCCGGTGCGTGGTGATGGCGTGCGCAACCTGAACAGCCGCTTCTCGATTGAACTTGGGGGTGTCTGCAAGCATGCGCCCGAACATGGCGACATCGGCGGCGCTGTCCGTGCGTTGGAGCAGGTCTTCGGGGTCGGTTTCAGGCAATGTTTCTTCGGCAATCATACGATCCGCCAATGCGAACGCCCTCTTCCGCTCTTCGGGGGAAATAAACGCCAACTGTTCAATAAAGGTCGGTTCGCTGTCTCCTTTGCTCTTGAGTGCACCAAACACACCCGCAATATGGCGAGCGGCTTCTAGTGCTCGGATCTCATCCATGCCATGTTTAATGAGATGCGCACGAACATCTTTTCCCAGTCGTTGCGTACGACTAGCAAGCTGATCCCTCAGCCTCGTAGCAAACACGTCGGATGTACGCCAAGCACGTTTCAGGCTTTGCGATGAAATGCGCAGACGCGGTATCCCCCCAAACACAACGCTCTTGGGTCGGCCCGTGTCGTCTCGGTTGAGATTGGATGGTCCATAGGCCGTCAGCAGGTGAAGTTGAAGGAAGTCGCCCATTTGGTGTTTCCTATTGTTGGCTTGTGGAGAGAGGGTGTGATTCAGATACGCTGCGCCTTGAACTTAGGCTGGCAGCAACGCCGTAATAGTCGAATATCCAGCGCTTCTTCACACGGTCACCCCAATGCAATATGGCGTGTGACAGATCGTGAACGTTGACCTTGCCCTTGGCTATGTGCACAAGGCGCCGCATCGCTTCCATGAGTTCTTCATCTCGAGCTTGCAGAAGACGGCGAAAACGGCTTTCGGATACTAGGGCCGATCTGTCGTTATAAAGGGAATTGCGGCCGATGCTACGGGCGACTCTTTGTTGTTCCGATTCACGGACATGGGCAAGAACTCCAGCGAGTACCACAGCCCTCTCTTGGCTGTGGGGTAGCCTTTCAACTAGCCTCAGGGCTTCCGGCTCTTGCATAACTGCCATTGGCGAGGGAGCCCGGCGTAGTCGCGCCAGCGCAGCCCGCTTGCCGCCGTGTTGCGTTTGATCTTCCACTATGCCACCTGATGCGCTCGGTTGCGTGATCTCGCTTTATCTGGCGAAGGAATGCCCAAATCTCTTTCAAACAGGGATCTGCCAGCCTTGCCGCGCCCACTAAGCGTACGGATTAGGTGATGTCGTGCTGCGACAAGTCGGCGCATGTCTCGATGCTCCATACCTCCAGTGTCGGAAAACTCGTCGAAAAGTCGCGGCGCCGCTTTTGCTATAACCGATGCCCACTGCTTGAGCGGCTCGTCGGTAGGATTGTCGTCGTCCAAATGATCCTCGATGTATCGTTTACTGTCGCTCAGCATGGAATAAAAGGCCGCTTCCGTGTCCCGATAGAACCGCTCTGAGACGAATCTGAAATCACCAGGTACTTTGAATCGCTTATATAAAGCACGTTTCACTGTGCAGGTGAGCAGTTCCGCAACCGTATTGGCCCCCTCTGTTGCGCGATTGATGAATGTCTCAAGCTGGTCTCGCATTGTTTCATCGAAATTTAGCAAAGGCATCTCGCCCTCGACCCATGCCCTTGCCTTCATTTTGTCCATATCGTAACCGAAGGCGAAAATTCGAGCAGTGGCATTCCCGGGTGCGCGGGTATGCAACCAGTGCCGAATGGTTTGCGCGGGTTCGCGAAGCCCATCTCTACTTGGAACGGTCAACTTCGGCCAAAGCCGATAGCTGAAGCCTCCGGGGTTGGGGTGCTCCGGCAGCTTAGTGGTCTTCTTGGCGCTTTTACGGAAGTACGGGGTCAATGGATGTTGGAAGCCCTCCGAATAGTTTGTGCCATAGGTTTTGGTTTTGAATTGCCGCACCATGATGGTATCCCTTGCCCTAGTCAGCCCGCATTGCTGATTTTCCAAATCCTCGAAGTGCAGGCGAATGCGACGGGGCATTCCCCAATACACCTGCAATGGATGAACATCGGCTGGAGTAGTGTCCCTACCTCCAGCTTTTTTCTGCGATGTCCGGGTGGGGGTCATCCAAGGAAATATCTGATTCGAATCCAAACGTCTGATCGCACCGACCGAGCGGGCGGCAATCTGTTTCAAAGTTTCAACATTAGGCCAGATTCGCCCCCAAAGGGTAGCACCGAATTCAGGGTGCTGTTCGACAATCAGCGATGTCATTGGCCCCCCGCCTCTTAGAGACGTTCTATGTCCAGAACCGCCAGTGGGCGCGTAGGTGTGAAATGTGAAGAGCGCCATCGCTGCCGCAGCCCGGCTTAGAGCAGGAACCCTCCCCCGCTTAACAAACAAGTCGGCGTTCTCTCTTTGCGTTTTGGCACCAGGCATCTCAATGAGGAGAGTGCCGACCTCCTTTAGTTCTGTGCCCTCAAGCGGGTCCATATCCTGCATAAAGCGATGGTTGGAACCGTCCAAGTCAAATGCAGGGGCCAGCGTGGAAAATTGTTTACCCAAAACGGTCGGTGTAGGTGGGTGGTACCACCAATCCTCCCAGTTCTCGTCATCCTCGGGCGCTGATGCGGTTGAAACTAGCCCAATCAATAATTCATGCGCCGCGCCATTGAAATCGGGCCGAGGCCAGGCGAATCCAATGATTGGATCATCGGCAATGCGGTCGGTAATACGCCACGGTGGAATTTCCTCAACGAGCCCGCTGCGACGCCGAACCGGCAACCATGATTCTCGAATCAAATTGAAGGTCATGGATTCAAGTTCTTTTGCAACTTCAACACCTTGACTTCCAAGGGACTGCGGTTGAACAACGGCAAAGCTGATCGTGAGCGACCGCCAACCAAATCTAAATTCAAGAGTCGGTTTATCATGATCTCGTCATTTATTGGGAGGGGGGTCACCGAACTCTTTACCCTGTTATGGTCGATACTTCCCCCAATCCGAGGTGCGCATTATAGCTAAGCCGAATCACCCCGTGCGTTTGCCGCCCGGACTCCGCCAGTCCGAAACCAGTTTTGGTGCCGGCCTCGTCCAGCACAACCAGAACCTTGTCCGAGTCGAAGCTTGTCCAAGTTGCCTTGGCCGCACTCGCTGCCGCCTTCAGATCATCCGGAATGGCTTCTGCACAGGTCAGTCGCAATTTAGTCGACTGCGGGAGGGTCGCGGACAGTAAAATAGCAGAGCCGCCCAGTCCTGCCTGAAATTCGAGCAACCGTTCCAGTTCGCGATTCATATAGGCATCGTAGGCATGCACCTCGTCGAGGATGAGTACGCGCTGCACGAGGCCAAGTAGACGCAGGGACTGATGTCGATTGGGTAGCACCGCAAGCAAAGTTTGATCAATGGTACCGACCCCGGCATCAGCGAGGAAGGTGCGACATCGATCATCCGCTATCCATTCGGTACAGGCAGCGGAAGCAGTCAGATCCGACGCGTCCCTACTGGTACTACCCGAGTACGGGTTCTCTTTTTGCCTGTTCCATGCCATTGCCGCTCGAAAACCCGCATGCATGTCGCGAGCACCGTGAGCCAGTGCTATTGATGGATTGGTATCCTCTTTGAATAGACGACGATACGCCGCAGCGAGCCGGTCAAACATGGCGTTCGCCGTAGCCATGGTCGGTAGGGCTACATACAAGCCGTATGCGGAGCCTGCAACCATAAGTCGATGTGCAAGCATCAACGCAGTTTCGGTCTTGCCGCTGCCGGTCTCATCCTCAATGAGAATGAGTGCGGGGCCATTGAGGAGTTGGGCTTCCTGCGCCCATTTTTGCATGGGGGTTGGGGTAGCATCGGGCCCGATCAAATCCTTATACCCAACAATCCGAGCAACCGGGGAGGGTAGTACGCCTGCTTCGCTGACCGCATGCTTGGCGTTGTTCTGTGCGACAAGCCAATAGGATTCCAAATCATGCCGAGGCTCTTGATAAGGGAATCACTGCTGGTTGGATCCGATCCAGTCTGCGAACGTTGCCAGACCTGCTACAACGTGCGAAGCAAGTTTGGTGTTTTTGGTGTTCAACGCAGGTAATGTGCGGGGCGGAGTTAGCAGAGCATGCAGTTGCTGCACGAAATGGAGAGCAGCTTCCACACCCAGCCTCCCAAAATCTCCACGCACTCCGACAGGGCCCTCTTGGAGGTTGAAATCGGGAGGAGCACCGTGATGTCCGGCAACTGCCGAAATCAAAGGCCGCCAAGCTCGGTCGCGCATGTTCTCGGGGAGCATGAAGGCTGTGATGTTGGTGTTGAACAACCGCAGCCCCCCTGCACCGTGGTCGTATTGTGTGGCCACGCTGGCTGGGTCGTCTTTAAACCACTTCGGGTAGAGGTGGGGAACCTTGGCTTGGAATTTTTTTGCGAATTTGCCGATGTCGTGCAAAGCCAGAAGGTAACGTATCAGAGATTGGACATCAGGAAGGGGAAGTTGAAGCAGCCGGGCTATGCAACTGCCATAGCCGTTTTTGGCGGACATGAGAGCCTCGCCAACGGCGACCACATCAAGGCAATGATACGGTAGTGGATGCCACTGAGGACCGCTGTGCTGATTTAGAGCTTGCGCCTTTCCCCAGAATTGCAGGAGATTAGGTCGGGGATCGTTCTTCTCAGCCGTCACGATACTGGCCCGCATCCCGCATATTGACTCGCAAGCCTGCGCTGAAGAACGCGGCAATAAACGCGGCTCAGATGCTCGCCCTAAGCCCGAGGCTGTAGCTCAGACCCGGATCATAGCGTTCGTAGAGCAAGCCGCCCTGTGTCCATTCGACCTCATTGTCCAAAATATTCTTCACCTTGAGCTCCAGTTCAAGGTCGGTGTCGAACAGGAAGAAGGTGTAGCGCAGCAGCAAGTCGAGTTGGCCCCGGGCCTCCTCAACGATGTTCGGGGCGTTTTCCGCACCAACCAGGATGATGCGCTCACCCGTGTAGTTGTAGGCCAACGAGCCCTCGACCCCGGCATCGTAGTTCGTGTAGGTCAGGATCAGGTTGCCCAGCCTGTCGGACTGGCCGCTGATTTCCCGCTCGTTCTCGAACAGGCGCGCAATCTGCCGCGAACCCGTCACCGGCACATCCCGGGGCGTCTCGCCCTCCCCGAACAGGGTCACCCGCGAATCGATGATCGAGAAGTTCGCGTTCAGGGTAAAGTAGTTCCAAGCCTCGCCCATGCCGAACCAGTCATCAAGGGGCAAATCCTTGCGCAACTCGAATTCAATGCCCTCAAGGGTGGCCTCCTCGCCGTTGAACCAGGTGTAGATGTCGTTCTGCGCCTGCACCTTGCCAATCTCGATGGGATTGTCGAACTCCTTTCTGAACGCGCCCAGGGAGAGGCTGTCGGCCGCGCCGAAGTACCATTCGAAACGCGCATCGAAATTGTCGAGATCCGCCGGCTGTAGAAACACGTTGCCCCGGTACAGGTTGGAGTCTTCCGGGTTGCGGATGGTGGTACCTGTAATCTCCAGCAGGCTCGGGCGGTTGACCGTCTTCGAATAGGCGAGCCGAAGCTGCATATCGTTGACGAACTCGAACGTGAGCGAGGCGGCGGGCAGGGTGTCCTTGTAGTCCTGCTCCACGGCGTTGCTCGAGCCCTCCTCGGTGTTGCCGCCGAAGGCATCGGCCGAGAGGGTCGTATCCTCAAGGCGAACGCCGGCCGCCGCCCGAATACGCGGGATGATCTGGACATCCACGCCACCGTAAAACGACCGGGTGTCCTCGCCCGAGGTGGCGAAGGGGAAAATGCCGCTGGCGTTGGCCGCGCCGGCCGTGAAGTCCCTGACGCCGAGATAGCCGGCCCCCCAATTGTCCAGCCCGAAAAGCTGCTCCGGCGTCATCAAGGCGATATAGTCCGGTGCCGCCGGGGTGAGATCGAAGCGGAAGAACCGGTCGCGACTGCGGCGCTCGCGCCTGTAGTCGGACCATCCCGCCTTGATATCCATCTCCACACCACCAAGCAGCAGGGGTATGTTCAGGTCCGCGCCAAACTCCTCGATCTCATCCCGCAACTTCGAGAACACCCGGTCGGGCGCCTGGAACACATCGCGCAAATCGCCCGCCGCCTGCCGGTTGGGGGTGACGATTTCCTCAAGCCCGTCAGCATTGTCCGCGTAGGTATAGGTGCGCGTATCCGGAGAATCCCGCGTGGCGGCGCCGTCGATAGCCCGCCAGTTGATGGACATCTGGTCGAAGCCACCAATATCGAAGTAGTGCTCGCCCTTGAACTGGGTGGAACGAATGTAGTTCTCCGTCCATTGCAGGCGATAGCTAACGACCGGGGTACCGGTGCTGACATCATCCTCGCTGGAAACCCCACGAAACTGCTGGGTTTCGTCGTCGGTTTGGCGCAGGAGCACCTGGGATACCTGTATGGAATGGTTGTTGTTGAACTCGATACCCAGGTTCAAAAAACCACTCCAATTGATGGTTTGCCGGGTTGTGAATTGCCGATAATCGAGGGTCTGGGTGCTGCCCCCCTCGACGCCGGTGAATTCGTAGCGCCGGTAGTCCTTGTCCCGGTTATTGTAGTCGTTGCTGTATTTGCCCGCCGCAAGCAACCCAACCGACATGCCGTTGTTGAAATCGTATCGGTAGCCCATTTCGCCATCGCCGGTGTAATTGGGCTTCAGCTTGTCCTTTTCACGAATGTGCCAAAAGTTGAAAAAACTCGCGCCAAGACCGGCGCTTTGCGGCCAGGGGGTCGCCTCGAATGCTTCGCTGGAGATCAGCTTGATATTGTCGGGGATGTTGCGGGTACCGTCGTCGAAGCCGTAGTTGTCGTCGCCCCCGCCATGGTAGGAAAGGCCATCCCCGCCGGTGGTCTCCGAGTTGCCGCCAATTTGAATCTTGGCGGAAACGTAGTTTTCCTCGGGGGTCGCCCTGGTGCGAATCATCACCACACCGCCGCTGAAATCGCCGGGATAGTCTGGCGAAAAGGTTTTCTGCACCAGAAGGTTGCGGACGATGCTGTTGGGCACGATGTCCAAGGGCACTGTTTTCTGGAAGGGGACCGGCGAGGAAATCCGCGCACCGTCCAGCAGCGTGGAGGAGTACCGCTCGCCCAAACCCCGCACATAGACATACTTGCCACCCACCAAACTCAAACCCGTCACCCTTAGGAGGGCATCGCCGACGCTCGTATCCGCAAGCAACGACAACGCCTCGGAATCAAGCACATTGGACACCTCGGAAGTGGTTCGCTTTTCATCCGGTATGAACTGGCCGAGAACAACCATTTCCTCGATCGGCTGGCCGGCTATGACGATTGGAGGGCTTGGCCGCCCGCCGGGTTCCGCCTCCTCGGCAGCCAGGCCACCCGCCATCAGAAACGCCAATGCCGCCGGAATGCCTGTGATTTTTCGATTCATGCGCCCACACCCAAAAATCCGACCTTGCAAGCGCATCGCCAGGCCCGCGATGCGAGCCCGACGATGCCCCCGGTGTCGTCGTTAGTTATCCAACCCAACCGTCCAGCCGGAACCCCAGTTGGCGATGCCCGAACCGATGATCGAACCGCCCGCGTCATCGTCAAAGTTCGCCGCCGGCAGCGACACCGGATTCGGCGTCGAGCCGTCCTGGGTGACGTTGGTGGAACCGTCCAGGAATGTCTTGACAGCCGCGGCGTCCTCGCTACTACCGATCACCGTCGCGCAATCGAGTTTGACGCCGCTAAACTGAATGCGCGTACCGAGCAGACTTGTCGACTCATTCCCCGAGATCCGCAAACAGGTATCCGACCCGGAGATCTCCGAGTTGTAGAGGTGCAGCCCGGTCCCGCGCCGCAGGCGAATGGCGTTCTCGCCAGAGCGTCCCATCATCGTCATATTGGCGATGTACGGTTCCGAGATCGGCGTGTTTCTCTCGGCCAATTCACGGTTGTCGGCCTCGATCATGTTATCGGCCGTCTCGTTTGGCCATTGCTTGATATGCAGGTACTGAATGCTTCCCCGCCAACCGTCCGTCCAATCCAAACTATCGTCCGCGTTGCCGACCAGCACGACATGCCTGGCGTTGACCGTGCCGCCGAAGAATTCCACGCCATCATCGCGATTGTTGTAGATTTGGATGTAATCAACAACCGTACCGTCGCCGACACCCTGGAACGCTATGCCGTTCAACTCGTTCTCGGTATCGACGGCGGAACCCGCGAACTTGACGACCAGGTAATGCAGTTTGCCGCTGGAGTCATGGGGATTGTCGCCACCAAAAAGGCCCGAATTGGCTTCGCCCTCCTTGGTGCACTCCGCCGTGCCGCCTTCGGCGCCCTGGGGACAATCGTTGATCGGCGCGTTGCCGTTGATCACCAAGCCGCCCCAAAGCCCCCGGGTGCCGATCGGGTCGGTGATCATCCTGGTTACATCGCTCTCCGAGGTCATTGTGATCGGCGCGTTGCGCGTACCGTTCGCCTCAATGCGGGAACCCCGGGAGACGACCAGGAAATCTCCCTCGTCGTTGCCGATGATCGTCGTGCCGGACTCAATGCCAAGCACGGCCGAGTCCCGATTGTCGCCGCCCACGGTGACCTTGCCGTCGAGGATGTAGTAGTTGGACCGGGTCAGCATCACGTCTTCGGTAACCCGTCCCGACAACCGGCAGGTCCGTCGTCCACCGACGGAGGTGGCTTGCGTGGTGCCGGCCGGGCATGCAAAGTCGGTTTCGGACCGAGGCATGCCAACCGTCCAGCCATGCGTCCAGTCCTCGTCGGCGTTCTTAACCGCGCCGATAAAATCCGTCGCCTCAAAGAAGTCGTCGCTCGAGAGGTCGGCGGCGGACACGGACTGCCCGGTCGTCGAGACGTTGCCGCGATCAATCTCAGCCCGGATGGCCGCGACATCATCGCCTTCCACGACGGTATCGCAATCGAAGCTCACGCCGTCGAATGTGATGCCCGTGCCAAGCTGTTGGAGCGAGGCGCCCTGGATGCGCAGGCAGTCCTCACTGTCTTGCACGACGCTGTTGTAGAGTTGCAGGCCCGTGCCCCGCCGCAGGCGAATAGCCCGTTCGGCCGGGTTGCCGGTGATCGTCATATTCGCGATGCGCGGCAGCGAGCGCGGCATGGCGTCCTCGTCGCCCTCCCGGTTGTCCGCCTCAATGCCGTTGTCGCCGGTATCGTCCGCCTGGTCGATCACCAAGTACTGGATACTGCCCCGCCAGCCGTCCGTCCAGTCCAAAGAATCGTCGGCGTTGCCGGTAAGCACCACATGCCTGGCGTTGACCGTGCCGCCGAAGAACTCCACGCCGTCGTCAAGATTGTTGTGCACCTGGATGAAATCAACCTCGGTGCCCGAGCCAACGCCTTGAAAGGCGATGCCGTTCAACTGGTTCTCGGGATCGACATTGGAGCCGGCGTACTTGACAACGACATAGTGAAGCACTCCGCTGGAGTCATTCGGATCAGCACCGCCAAAGAGGCCGGAATTGGCCTCGCCCTCCTTGGTGCATTGCGAGGTGCCGCCGGCGGCCCCCTCCGGACAATCGTTGATCGGCGCGTTGCCGTTGATCACCAAACCGCCCCACAGACCGCGAGCCCCATCACCGGCCTGCCCGACCAGATCCGCCCTGGCGGTGAGGGTAATTGGCGCCATGCGCGTCCCATTGGCAACGAATCGCGAGCCTCGGGAGATAACCAGAAAATCTTCATTGGCGCCGCCAAAGAGGGTGGTTCCCGATTGCGCGGTTAGGGTGGCGGAATCTTCGTTGTCGCCCCCGATGATGACCTTGCCGACGAGTTCGTAGAGATTGTTGCTGGTCAGCAGCACGTCATCGGTGATGGTGCCGCTCAACTGGCAAACGCGCATGCCCGCCAGGTCGCGGGTCGATTCGGAGGTGCCGGCCGGACAGCCGAAATCGGGCTGCTTGGCATTGCTGACGGAGCCGGCGTATGTCCATCCCGCGGACCAGTTCTCGCTACCAAAGGCGCCGATGAAGTCGGTGTTGTCGAAAAAGGTATCGCCGACACCGACCGGATCCACGGCGCCGCCGTTTGTCGATACGTTTGTGGCGCCGCCAAGGTAGTTGGCCACGGCACCGTCGCTGTCGCTGCGATGCGTCTCGGCACAGGCAAGGCTGACGCCTTCAATGGTGAGATCGGCGCCAAGCAAATCACGGCTTGAGCCGTCAACACGAATACAGGTGGCGGAACCGTCGACGAAGCTGTTGCGCAGCGCCAAGCCGGTGCCCCGCCGCAAGCGCAGCGCGTTTTCATCGGGATTGCCCAGAACCGACATGTTGGCGATGGTGGGATTCGACCGCGGGGTGGCGCCTTCGTCACCTTCGCGGTTATCGGCCTCGATGGCGTTATCCGCCGAGCCGGTCTGTTCGATGTATAGATATTGAATGCGCCCGATCCAGCCATCCGTCCAGTCCAAAGAATCGTCGGCGTTGCCCGTCAGCACCACATGCTTGGCATTCACGGTGCCGCCAAAGAATTCCACACCGTCGTCAAGGTTGTTGTGCACCTGAACATAATCGATCACGGTGCCGTCACCGACCGCTTGAAAGGCGATGCCGTTGAGTTGGTTTTCAGGGTCGACGTTGGAGCCGGCGAACCGCACACTGACGTACCTCAGAACACCGGAATTGTCGTTCGGATTGGAGCCGCCAAAAAGGCCCGAGTTGGCTTCGCCCTCCTTGGTGCATGCATCCGTGCCTCCCCGCGCACCTTCCGGGCAATCGTTTATGGGCGCGTAGCCGTTTATAACCAAGCCGCCCCAAAGACCGCGCTCACCATCCTCCACATTCCCATCCACTTCTTTGCGAGCCGTGAAGACAATCGGCTGATCCAGGGCGCCATCGGCCATCAACTTGCAGCCGCGCTCTATGCCCAGAAAATCTTCGGAACTTCCCCCCACGAGCACCGAGCCGGGGGCCATATTCAATTCGCAGTCGCCGCTGGCCGGGGGCGTGACCCGCAGCGCGCCACCGGCAATCTGAAAGATGTAATCGTTGCCAAGGAGCAAACCCGTTGGATCGAGTTGTCCGGCGGTCAGCCCTTCCACATCAATGGTGTGGATCGGTTTGTTGCCGAATGCCATCGAAGCCGTTGCCCCGGAATCGGTGATGATGGATCGAAGGCGTTCCGGAATGACACTGGCCGTCGTGGTGCCGTTGGCCGGCGGGTCCGGATCCGCGGGATCGGGGTTGGCTGGATCGGGGTTGGCGGGGTCGGGATTCGTGCGCTCCACCTCTCTGACAACAACGACCGCCCCCGGCGAGGCATTGTCCGAAGAGCCGCCGCAGGCAACCAGGAATAACGCGCCGAGCGCCAGAGCGCCCATCCTCAGCAGTAGTAGGTTCATGAAGTCCCCCGGAAATGAATTGGTGTGGCACGGGATCCGCTTGGCGGCCCATGATTGCGGCCCGCAAGGTAGCGCCCCTATATGACAAATTCGTGTCGAATTCGTGACAAATCGGAGACAGGGCAGCGGTGGGAAGCGCCGCGACAAAGCCGCGACAAAGTAGACAGGGGAGCTACGGAAAAATTATTGGGAATGATATCGATGAGTTGAAAGAACCCAAGATGTGGTGGTTATCCGCCACTAAGATACCAATATATAGTGGTATGCCAACTTATGTACATAAGTCCCAAATTATTCGATTTTTTGGTTGCATGTGCAGGAATATATAGGTACATTATTCCGTAGGAATTGATTTCCTATAACCAACAAGCCAATGGAGGTCGAAATGAACATTCGGAGTATTCTCAAAGCATTGATCCTGATATCTTTTTCTTTCTTCATTGCCGCATGCGCAACGAATTCATCCCAACAGCCCACCCATTACTGGTCGGCTAAGCACGCCAAGACAGAGCGCGATTACAAAGTCGACAACGGCAACTGCCAAGATCTAAACGGCATCCCCAAACCCGAACCGATGCTGTCCGATTCGCCCTCTTTCGAAGCCTATCGCGACTGCATGGTCGAAAAGGGCTATGTCCTTAGAACCTATCACTGAAGGTCTGCGCATGCCGCGAGCCGTTCAGTGTGTCCACGCGCGGCCGCCCAGGCCGCGGGCCGTATTCTCCCAGCCCCACCTACCTTCGTGAATAGGTGGGGCTGGAAGCCGACGAACACGCCAATTTGAGCTCAGGAAGCGGGTTCCGGAGCCTCCACGAGGTCATCCGCCGAATCCCGGCGCACAGCAACCCGGTCAATTAGCGGCCCGCGGTGAAAGGCCGCGCCGCCCCTCTTATTCCAGATGCGCCATGGATGGTGCCGTTCCGGTACAGATGGTGGTGGCCGGATGCGGCACTGGAATATCCAACAGTTAGCGAGTATCTTGTTGATGTGGAGGGTGCCTGATTCCCAATGCCGAAGGTATTGATCCGGTTCTACGAAGACCCACCCGATCAATACTGGAATGAGACGTATCAGGCTTCTGATAAATAAAAGGAACCTCTGATTAATCCTGTAGTGGCGGCATCCGATCAATAGCTTACGAATAGATCCATGCTGCTCTACCGAATTGATCAGAGTTTTCAAAAAACATTTTCGTATTCCAGATGGAGGAACGGTATTGACACGATGCCCGGATCGTCTTTGGAGCAGGGATGTTGCCAAGGCGAGTGATTCCAGTTGAGTCCTGAGACCTCCCCCCGTTCGGGCCTGCATCCCCGCACGGTCATGGCCCGGTATCGCAGCGCACTGGTGGTCGTGGGCGCGCTGAGCGCGGTCGTGAACCTGCTGATGCTCACCGGGCCACTGTTCATGCTGCAGATCTACGACCGGGTGCTGACCAGCCGGTCGGAGGCGACGCTGGTCGTGCTGTTTGCCATCGTGGTCTATCTCTACGGATTGAAGGGTCTGCTCGACGGCCTGCGCGGGCGCATACTGTCGCGGGTCGGGGCGGGGTTCCAAAGCGCGCTCGACGAGCGGGTGTTCGATGTATCGCTGCGGGCGGAGGGTGACCGCCCGGGGCAGGCGCTTCAGGATCTGGAGGTGGTGCGCACGTTTCTGGCCTCCCCGGCGCCGGGGGCGATCCTGGATCTGCCGTGGACGCCGTTCTTCGTCGGCATCATCTTCATCTTCCACCCGCTGCTGGGATGGCTGGCGGTCGCGGGCGCGGCGGTGCTGGTGGTACTGGCGCTGGTCAACCGGTGGGCGACGCGCAAGTCGCAAGACCAGGCCGCCAAGCTCTCCACGGACGCTGCCATCCGCGCTCTGGAGGCACAGCGCGAGATGGAGACAGTGCGCAGCCTCGGCATGACCGGGCCGTTGCGCGCACGATGGAAGGCGGTGCGCGAGGCGGCGCTGGATCGGGGGATGCGTGCCTCGGACGCCGGCGGCGGTTACACGGCGGCGAGCCGGGCTTTCCGGCTGCTGCTGCAATCGGGGATGCTGGGGCTCGGCGCGTGGCTGGTGCTGGAGGGCGAGCTGACGGCGGGGGCGATGATCGCGGCCTCTATCCTACTGGGGCGCGCGCTGCAGCCGCTGGAGATGTTGATCGCGCAGTCGGCGCTGATCCAGCGAGCGCGGGCTGGCTGGCTTTCGGTCTCGCGGCTGCTGGCACAGGCACCGCCGGACATCGCGCCGATAGCGCTGCCGAGGCCCGCCGCACGGCTGCTGGTGCGCGACCTGGCGGTGCTGTCCCCAGACCGCCGGGATGTGCTGCTGCGCGGCCTAAGCTTCGATGTGACACCGGGCGAGGTGGTGGCGGTGGTGGGTCCGAGCGGCTCGGGCAAATCCACACTGGCGAAGGCGCTCGCCGGGCTCTGGCCGCTCGCGCAGGGCGAGATTCGCCTGGGCGGGGCGGAGTTGTCGGCCTATGGGGAGGCGCTGTGGCGCGAACATCTGGGCTATCTGCCGCAGGATGTAACGCTTTTCGCCGGCAGCGTGGCGGAGAACATCGCACGCTTCAACCCCGGGGCCGACGAGGAAACGGTGATCGGCGCGGCGATGGCGGCCGGGGCACACGAAATGATCCTGGCGCTGCCCGATGCCTACAACACGATACTCACGGGTGGCGGCGGAGGGGTATCGGGCGGACAGCGCCAGCGCATCGGCCTTGCACGGGCACTCTACGGCGATCCGGCGCTCCTGGTACTGGACGAGCCGGACGCGAGCCTGGACGATGTTGGCACACAGGCGCTGAACCGGGCGATCGCCGGGGCGAAGGCGGGCGGGCAGGCGGTGGTGGTGATGGCGCACCGGCGCTCGCTGCTCGCCCATTGCGCTCGGATCGCGGTGCTGGAAGGTGGGCGCCTCCGAATGTTTGGGCCGAGCACGAAGATGATGACGCGCTTTCCGGGGCTCCGGCCACTGCTGACCGCCGTGCCCCCGGAGGGGCAACGCAAAACGACCGCGGGTTCAGCCGGCCCAAAAGCACCGCCGGACGATGACTGAGAACGCACAAGGGACTTGGGCGGTGGACGGTCCGGTGCGGCTGGGCCTGCTGATACTTGCGATCGGGTTCGCCGGGGCGCTTGTCTGGGCCTCGGTGGCGGAGATCGACGGTGCGGTGATCGCGCCGGGCAGCGTCGAGGTGGAGTCGCGGCGTCAGGCGATTCAGCACCCCGACGGCGGAATCGTGGCGGCGATCCCGGTGCGCAACGGGGAACGCGTCGAGGAGGGGGCGACGATTCTGGAGCTCGACGCCACCGCCCTCACCTCCGAGAGAGCGCTCCTGGTGCGGCAGTTGCAGGAGGTGCGGGCGCGTATCGACCGCCTCTTGGCCGAGGCCCGGTCCGCCGAGGAGGTCGCATTCCGGGACGCGGCCGCGACAGCGAACGACCCGGTGCTCGCGGCGCTGCTGGCCGACGAGCGGAGGCTGTTCGAGACCGGCCGCGAGTCGCTGACGCAAACCGTTGCGCAGATCGAGCAGCGCAAAACCTCGACCTTGGCTCTCATTGAGGGGCTGCGGCTGCAACTGGAGGCCACCAGCGATCAAATGTCCCTGGTCGAAGTGGAAGCCCGCGACAAGGAGGGGCTGCTGGAAAGGGATCTGATCCCCAAGCCGGAGGTTTCGCGGCTGCTCCGGGAGGAGGCTCGGCTTAGGGGTGTGCTCGGCGAGTTGGAGGCGGAGACCGCGCGGGCCCGGAGCGAAATAGCCTCCTACGAGACGGAACGGTTGCGCATCTTGACGGAACGACGCGAGCGGGCGCAGGGCGAGATGCGCACCCTGCAGCCGCACGAGGCCGAACTCGCCGAGCGTCTCCATGTGGTGGAGACCCGTCTCGCGCGGCGTGTGCTGCGCGCGCCGATGGCGGGCGTGGTGCACGGACTCAGGGTGTTCACCGTCGGGGGCGTGATCCCGGCGGGAGCGGAGGTGGCGATGATCGTGCCCGAGGGTGTGCCGCTGGTGTCCAGGGTCCGGATCGAGGTGGGGCAGATCGACGAGGTCCGGGCCGCGCAGGATGTGACGATACTGTTCCCCGCATTCAACATGCGTACCACGCCGGAGTTCACCGGACGGGTGCGCACCGTGTCGGCCGACGCGCTGGTCGACGAGGCCAGCGGCGGCCGGTACTACACCGCCGAAATCGTGTTGAACGCGGAATCCGAGGTCGAGGCCCGTAAGCGCGGCATCGTGCCCGGGATGCCGGTCGAGGCATTCATCCGCACTCGCCCCCGCAGCCCGATCGCCTTCCTGATCAGCCCCTTCACCGACTATATCCGCTACGCCTTTCGCGAGGAGTGAGCCGACGGCCGCAGGGTGCCATGAAGACGATTCATGCGGCATCCCCTTGAGATCCGGCGGGAAGCGTATCGAAATCCCGGCCGGGGGGCGGCGGGTGCGTGGGCAGCGATCTTTCAGCCCGCAGATAGTAGATCGCGGGAATGACGAACAGGGTCAGCACGATGGTGGAGATGGTGCCGCCGACCATGGGCAGCGCGATTCGCCGCATCACATCTGATCCCAGGCCGTCGGTGACGAAGATTGGCGCCAGCCCGGCCAGCACGGTGACAACCGTCATCAGGAGCGGGCGTATCCGAAGGACGGCTCCAAGCCGGATAGCACAGAGCAGTTCGGCTTTGGTGGTTGGTGGGTCGGATCGCACCTGTTGATCAATGTACAGCAGCATGACGATCACGGTTTCCACCGCGATGCCACCGAGCGCGATGAACCCCACCGCGACGGCCACCGACAGGTTGTAGCCGGCCAGCCACACAGCACAGAGCCCCCCGACCAAGGCGAACGGCAGGGACAGCATGATGACGAGGGTGCGGTCAAATCGGCCGAAATGCAGCATCAAAAGCAGGAAGATGAGGGCTACGGTGGCCGGAATCGCAACGTTCAGCCGCTTGTTTGCCGCTTGCAACTGCTCGTACTGCCCCGACCATCCGATGGCGTATCCGGGGGGAAGATCGACCGCTTGTGCAACGGCGCGGCGCGCCTCCGTGACGTATCCGCCGAGGTCGCGTCCGGCGATGTCCACGAACACCCACCCGGTAAGGCGGGCGTTTTCCGAACGGATCATCGGCGGTCCATCGGTGAAGGTGACCGTCGCAAGTTCACCGAGTGGAATGTGCGCCCCGGATGGCGTGGGAACCAAGATGTCCTCCAAGTCCTCGGGGGTTTCACGGAACGCCCGGTCGTAGCGCAGCATGATGTCGTAGCGCTCGCGGCCTTCGACGCTTTCCGCGAGCTTCATGCCGCCAAGTGCCGTCTGGATTACCGACTGGAAAGTGCCGATGTCGATGTTGCGCCGTGCGAGTTCCGATCGATGGGGTGCGATTTCCAGGTACTTGCCCCCCAGCACCCGGTCGGCAAAGGCCGAGCGCGTCCCCGGGACAGTGGCGACGACGGCTTCAACCTCGCGGGCGATATGTTCAACGATCTTGAGATCATCGCCTGTGATCTTGACCCCAACGGGGGTGCGCACCCCCGTCGAGACCATGTCCATGCGGATCTTGATCGGATAGCCCCAGGAGTTGACGAGGCCCGGCATCCGCAGACGCGAGTTCAGATCCTCAACGATAGTGTCCGCTGTCATTCCAGGCCGCCACGCCGATTCCGGCTTGAGACGAATCCAGGTCTCAATCATGGTGAGGGGCGCGGGGTCGGTGGCGGAGTCCGCCCGACCGGCTTTGCCGAAGACGCTCTCGACCTCGGGAAGGGTGCCGATGACACGATTGGTCTGGCCTAGTATCTCCCGCATCTTGGTCGACGACACCCCGGGTAGGGTCGTCGGCATGTAGAGGAGTTCCCCTTCGTAAAGAGCGGGCATGAATTCCGATCCGAGCTTGTTTAGCGGCACGATGATACTTGCCATGAGGGCCAAGGCGACCATTACAGTGAGCCACCGAAACTTAAGCGCCCCGTACAGCATGGGGAGGTAAAGCCGGACAAGAAGCCGATTGAGAGGATTCCGCTGCGCCAAGACCATCCGACCACGAAGCAGCCAGTGCATCAGCACCGGGACAAGCGTAACCGACAGAATTGCCGCGAACGCCATCGCATAGGTCTTGGTGTAGGCGAGCGGAGAAAACAGGCGGTAACTCTCCCCGGTGAGGGCAAATACCGGCAGGAATGAGACCGTGATGATCAGCAGCGAGAAGAACAGCGCCGGCCCAACTTCCTGTGTAGCCCGAATCAGAGCTCGGCGGCGCAACTCGGAATCGAGCCGCGAACCCAATTCCTCAAGCCTACGGATGAAGTTTTCCACCATCACAATGGAAGCGTCCACCATTGCTCCAACCGCGACCGCAATGCCGCCGAGTGACATGATGTTTGCCGTAATGCCCTGCGCGGCCATGATCAGGAACGCGCCCAGCACGCCCAGCGGGAGCGTGATGACGACGACGAAGGCAGCTCGCAGGTGCAGGAGGAAGACCAGGATCACGATGGCAACCGCCAGCCCTTCCTCAAGCAGCTTGCGTTTTAGATAGTCCACCGCGCCGGCAATCAACGGCGAACGATCATAGACGGTGACGATTTCCACGCCATCCGGAAGGCCGCGCTCAAGCTCGACAAGCTTCGCCTTGACCCGATTGATCACGTCGAGAGCGTTCTCGCCGTTTCGCATGATCACAATTCCGGCCACCGTCTCACCCTCCCCATCCAGTTCAACCATGCCGCGGCGAAGCGCTGGCCCTTCCACGATTCGGGCAATGTCGGCAAGCGTCACGGGTGTGCCGTCTTCCGCATGGACGACCACCTGTTCCAGATCGAAGCGGTTTTTCACGTAGCCCGATGACCGGATGACGAACTCGCTTTCACCCTGCTCAAGCACCCGGCCACCCACCTCGCTGGAAGCAGCCTGAACGGCCGCGACGATGCGGCGGAGGGAAATGTCGTGGGCGCGGAGCTGGTTGGGGTCAATCAGCACCTGATATTCGCGCACGAATCCGCCGACCGAGGCGACTTCCGCAACACCTGCGACGCCGGCAAGTTCCAGCTTCAGGAACCAGTCCTGCAACGAACGCAATTCGGCGAGGTCGGTCTGGCCGCTTCGATCGACCAAGGCGTATTGGAAGATCCACCCGACGCCGGTTGCATCGGGGCCGATCTGTGGCGTGGCTCCGGGAGGCAGTGCCGACCCCAGCCGCGAGAGGGCCTCGACCACCCGGGCCCGCCCCCAGTAGAGGTCAACATCATCTTCGAAGATCACGTAGACGAAGCTGGTGCCGAACATGGAGGAGCCGCGTACATCCTTGGTCCGCGGCAAGCCGAGGAGGTTGGTGGACAGGGGATAGGTTACTAGATCCTCGACAATTTGCGGTGACTGGCCAGGGAAATCGGTACGAATGATGACTTGAGTGTCCGTGAGGTCGGGAATCGCGTCGAGCGGCGTTCGCTGCATGGCCAGCCAGCCGGCCGCTCCAAGGGCCGCCGCCAAGGTCAGCACGATAAGCGGATTGGCGATCGACCAGGCGATCAGCTTGGCAACTGCGGAATGGGAGGGGTCGCGACCGGTTAGACCATCATGGCTGTCCACGGTCATTCCCGCGACCGCAGGTGCCCGTTATGCGGATCGACCGTTGCGCGGTCAGGCTGTGGCGCGCGCTCTTTCAGACCGCCCGCCATGGCGGGCGGCGCTTCCAGTCGGGTCAGCCCTCCCCGCAAGCTCACCTCCGAGTCGAGCAGAAACTGTCCGCTGGTGACCACCTGTTCTCCTTCGGCCAAGCCGCTGCGGATGGCCGTTCTTCCTTCCGCGGATGGGCCGGTATCGACGGTACGGCCGGCAAAGCGGCCGGCGCCAAGGGAAACGATGACGTGCTCCCCCCGTCCGTCCCGCAAAATCGCCTCGCTCGGGACGGAAAGACGTGCCGCGCCGGAATCAAGTTCGAAGCGGATGTCCGCGTAGGCACCGGGACGCAGGTGTCCAATGGTATTGTCCACCACGATGCGGACATCGGCGGTACGCGTCTGCGGATCGATAGTGGGGTAGATGTAGTCTACGTGGCCTTCGGCTGGTGCCTGGGGCGCACTCGGAAAGCTTAACGCGACCCGCAATCCAGTCTTGATTAGGGAAAGATCGGCTTCGGGAATGGCGGCGATCACCCAGACATCCGTGTATGACTGGAAGCGGAGGGTTGGCGTCCCGGGCTTCACGTAGTCGCCCTCGCGAACATGGAGCCTGCTGACTGTTCCCGCGGACTCGGCGTACACCGGCACCCGCTCGATGACCTCTCTGGTCTGGCTCAGGCGCTCAATGGCGGCCGGTTGCATGCCGACGGAGCGAAGACGTTGTCTGACCGCGGCGATGCGCTTTTCGTTTCCGATCCGGAGTGATGCGAGATAGTCCTTCTGGGCGGCGATCAGGTCCGGGCTGTAGACGCGATAGAGCAATTCCCCGGAGCGGACCGAGTCGCCTTCGGCGCGCACGGTCAGATCCTCGATCCACCCCTCCAGACGGGAGGCGGAAACGGTTTCCAGACGTTCGTCGGTATCGACGTTGCCGAACGCGCGCACGGTGCGTTTAAAGGGAACATGTTCGGCCGGAGCCGTTCGGACCCCCATGGTCTGGATCATTTCCGGTGCCACGGCAATCACGCCATTGCCTTCGGCACCCGCCTCCTCACCCTGCGCCGGCACGAGTTCCATGCCACAGATCGGGCACGTGCCGTCGGCATCGGTTGTGACGTAATGCGGATGCATCGGGCAGGTGTAAAGCTGCGGCCCGTCATTGACGATTGCCGCAAGCGTCGCGACCTCATCATCGGCTTGGATTGGGGCGAGCGCATCTTCGGCAACATGGCCCCGGTCGTGGAGTAGATATCCGAGAAGAACCAAGACCAGAAGAAGCCCCAGACCGATGTAGAACATCGCTGGTTTCATAGTTCGACCAAGAGAGCGTTCATGCGGGCGATGGCCTGATCGCGACGGGCCTGCTCACCCGCGATCTGCCCCTGAAGTTTCAGTACGGCTACTTCACCATCGAGAATGGGCGAGTAATCGCCGGCCCCGCTTTCATAGATGGTCAGCCGAGCGGCGATTTGGTCACGGATGGCGACGATTTTCCGCGACAGAATTACGATACTGGATTCGGCGGCCGTACGGGTTGCTTCCCAGGTCCGATATCGGCCCAATGCATGGCGGGTAGCGGCCATGACCCGACTGCGGGCGGCCTCACGATTCGCTGCGGCCTCACGCAAGGCTGGTGCCTGCGAGCGCTTTGCCCAGAAGGGAACCGTGAACATCATGGTGGCGCTTACCCAATCGTCGCCCGGACCGTCGCGCTGCTGGTACATGAGCTGAACTTCCCAGTTCAGCTTCCAAGCCGCCTCCGCCTCAAGGATATCGGCCTCGGCCACGGACACATCGGCTTGTGCCACCCGAACGGCGTGAAACGCCAAGGGCTCACCGGACCAAGCCTGCGGCGACAGCGGCGGCGGCGGCGTATCCGAAGCCTCACCGACGAGTTCCACAAGTCGGGCCCGGATTTGATCGGCCTCGGCTCCGAGGTCGACCAAGGTCCGGGCAACTTCAGCGCGCTCGACATCGATTTCGGCGAGGCGGAACAGAACCGGGTGCCCGGCGTCTATTTCTGTTTCAACGATTTGAGCGAGTTCGTCATACTTCAAACCCCTCGCCAAAAGGAGCGCCTGCAGCGTCTTGATCCGTTGCTGGTCAATCAGCGCAACGACAAGGTCCGCACGGAGGTCCGCGAGCCGCTGGTCGATGAGCGAATCGTTGCGCAGGGCGCTTTCATTGGCTTGGGTCGCCCAAGCGTCGCGGCGGGCACGACTCGGAATCATCTGACGGACGCCCACCGTCTTGCTCGTCGGCAGGTACCGGGAAAATGAAGGGTCACGAAATGGGAAATTGAGAATCCCAAACGACAGGACGGGGTCGGGCAGGGCGACGGCTGTCAGGGCCCGTTCACGAAGCCCCGCCGACTTATGACGGAGCGCTTGGAGCACTGGATGTTCAGCTAGCCGCGCTTCCAGATGATCGAAGTCTTGGGCAAGCGCGGCAGGCCAACCCGACAGGGAGACCAACGCGACACCCAGCAGGGCGGCAAGCCACAGGAAAGGGAACGGATTCGTCAGCACTTTGCGTGTTGCCTTGCGTTCGGCGATGCCGACAAGTTCAATCGGGGGGCGGTTGGGAAAGCGGGCGACCAGCGACAGGCTATCGCCCGTCGTCTTGGCCTTGCGGCGTTCGTCGGGGTCGAGCCCTGCGACCACGTTTTCGACATCCAGCGCCATTGGGATCCTCCTGCCCTATCCGTCGACGAGCCGGACAAGCGCCGGTCGAACCGCTCGTCGGCCGCGCTCAAACCGCTATGGGCGCCCTAATGGGGCCGTGGCAGCGATAGTTGCGCAACTCGAAGTCGTCGATGGTGAATTCGAATAGATCATCCACATCCGGGTTGAGTTTTAGCGACGGCGGGGGCAGCGGTACGCGGGAAAGCTGCAGGTCGGCCTGTTCGAGGTGGTTCTCGTAGAGATGCGCATCGCCAAAGGTGTGCACGAACTCGCCTGGCCACAGCCCGGTGACCTGCGCGATCATCATGGTCAACAGCGCGTAGGAAGCGATATTGAAGGGGACGCCGAGAAAAAGATCGGCACTGCGCTGGTAAAGCTGGCAGGAGAGCCTGCCCTCCGCCACATAGAACTGGAACAGCGTATGGCAGGGTGGCAGCGCCATGCTGTCCACCAATGCCGCGTTCCAGGCACTGACGATATGGCGACGCGAGTGCGGATGCTCCCGAATGCTTCTCAGCACCCCCGCGATCTGGTCGATGGTTGTGCCGTCCGGCACCGGCCATAGCCGCCACTGGGAGCCATACACCGGCCCAAGCTCACCGTTCTCGTCCGCCCATTCATCCCAAATGTGTACATCGTTGTCGAGCAGGTACCTGATGTTGGTGCTGCCGGATAGAAACCACAGCAGTTCGTGCGCAATCAGGCGAAAGGCCACTTTCTTGGTGGTCACGAGGGGAAACCCGGCACTCAAATCGAAGCGCATTTGATGACCGAAAATGCTGCGGGTGCCGGTGCCGGTGCGGTCGCCGCGGCGAACACCCGCATGTCTGACGTGGCGCAGCAGCTCCAAGTATTGTTTCATTGGTGACGGCCCAATTGATTTGAGCGCAACGCCCACAGGATCACGAGAGCACCAATGATCGCCATGGGCAGCGACAGCAACTGCCCCATCGTCAACCAATCGAAGGCGAGAAAACCGATGTGTCCATCGGGTTCGCGGAACCACTCGGTGGCGAATCGCAACAGCCCGTATCCCAACAGGAAGATTCCCGAAACCAGGCCGACGGGGCGCGGCCGGGCGGCAACCCACCAAACAAGCGCGAACAAAACCAGGCCCTCGGCAACCGCCTGATACAGCGATGAGGGATGCCGCGCAAAGGCCTCCCATTGACCGGTGCACAGCACGTTGATCTGGCGAACGGCATCGACGGCGCAGGGATAGATCAAACCCCAGGGGGCCTCGGTAACGCGGCCCGGCAACTCGGTGTTGGCAAAATTGCCCAGGCGGCCCAGGCCCAGGCCCGTGGGAACCAGGGGCGCAACAAAATCCGCAACCGGCCAAAAACCCCGGCCAGCGCGCCGCCCATACCAGGCCATGGCGGCGACCACCCCAAGCAGGCCGCCGTGAAACGACATGCCGCCGTCCCAAACCCTGAGGAGAACCAGCGGGTCGCGTAGAAACGCTTCGAACGAATAAAACAGCACATAGCCGATACGGCCGCCGAGCACGGCACCGACAGCGCCGTAAAACACCAAATCCGAAACCTGCTCATGCGACCAATCCGAAAACGCCCCGCGACCCCGCACCGTGCCGAGCCACCACGCCAGGCCAAAGGCCGCCAGATACGCCAAGCCGTACCAACGCACGGCGAGGGGCCCAATCGAAACAATGACAGGGTCAATGACCGGATAGTGCAACATTTATTGTGAGCGCCCCGCCCGAACTCGCTCGCGATGGCTGGGAACAACCCGGCCGAGCCCCGCCCCAACCAATTGGCGTTCCATGTATTCCTGGATGTCCCGAGCGGAATCCATGCGCAGCGCCCGCAAAAGCATGCGCCTCGCATCGGTGCGCTTGATGTTGCGCAGCACCCACTTGACCTTGGGCAGATTGGTGGCGTTCATGGAAAGAACCCGATAGCCCATTCCGGCAAGCAAAACGGCACCAATGGGCGTACCGGCCAATTCACCGCAAATACCGAGACCCTTGCGCTGCGCCACGGCATGCCTGGCCACCTCCCGGAGCGCGCGCAATACCGAGGGGTGGATGTCCATGTAAAGTTCGGCAACGCGGGGATTGTTGCGGTCCACCGCCAACATGTATTGGGTGAGGTCGTTGGAACCGACGGCCAGAAAGTCGACCCGCCGCGCCAATTCGCGGGCCTGATAAACCGCCGAGGGCACTTCCACCATCACGCCGATTTGCGGCGGCTTGACGCTGAACCCCTCCTCCACCACCTCCCGGTGCGCCCGCTCCACCAATTTTTTGGCTTCGTCAACCTCAAACAGGTTGGACACCATGGGCAGCATGATGCGCAGGATACCTTGCAACCCGGCGTTGGCCTTGAGCATAGCCCGCACCTGCACCAGGAAAATCTCCGGGTGGTCCAACGTGACGCGAATGCCCCGCCAGCCGAGAAAGGGGTTGTCCTCCGAGATGGGGAAGTAGGGCAGCGCCTTGTCGCCGCCCACATCGAGGGTGCGCATGGTCACCGGCCGGGGCTCGAATGCCTCCATATGTTCCCGGTAGAGTTCGCGCTGCTCCTCTTCGGTGGGGAAGCGATCCTGGGTGACGAAGGGCACTTCCGTTCGAAACAGGCCGATGCCCTCCGCGCCCCGGTCGAGGGAACGGGAGATCTCGCCGGTCAAGCCGATATTCACCCACAACAGTATTCGCCAGCCGTCGAGGGTAACGCACGGCAGTTCTCGCAACTCGTCTATCTCTTCGGCGAATTCGCGCTCTTCCTCGATCAGGGCGCGATACTCCCCGGCAAGTTTGGCCGACGGGTTCGCATAGACCTCGCCGTAGTGGCCGTCCACAATCAGCGACTGGCCGTCCATTTGATATATCGGTACGTCCACGGCGCCCATCACCGCCGGGATGCCAAGTGCGCGGGCAAGTATCGCGACATGGGAATTGACCGAGCCGCGGGCGGACACAATCCCTTTCAGTCGATCGGCGGGCACGCTGGTCAGCATGCCGGGCGTAATCTGCTGGCCAACCAGAATCGTCTCTTCCAGAAAGTCGCGGCGACGCGCGCCTATATCCTGCAAATAGGCCAGCACGCGCAACCCCAAATCTTCAACATCGGTTCCGCGTTCCTTCAGATAAACATCCTCCATCCGCTCGAAGCGCCGGGTGTGCTCGCGAATCACGTTCTTCAAGGCGCCCTGGGCCCACTCGCCGCGCCGAATGCGCTCCCGCACATCGCCGGTCAGCGCTTCGTCGTCGAGCATGTGCAGGTAGGCATCGAACAACGCCAGTTCCTCCCGGGAGATGCTCTGCGCAAACTGCTCGCTAATGCGCCGAATATCACCGCGCACGGAACCCACGGCCTTGTCGAAGAGCATCAGTTCAACGGTCACGTTGCTGGCTTCCCGGTCGGGCACATCGTCAAGATTGGTGACCGGTTGCATGACCGTTGCCGTACCGAACGCGATTCCGGGCGACCCGGCCAGGCCGTCGATGCGAAAATCGCGGGCATCCTTATTGGCGTCGAGCAGCGATTCGATGCCGCCGACCGCTTCGGCGTGGGCGATGGCGGTGGCGAGTTGGGCCGCCAGGGTTACTAGAAACGCCTCTTCATCCGCATCGAAGCGCCGCGATTCCCGCTGTTGGGCGACGAGCACGCCCAGGGTGCGGCGGTGGTGAATAATCGGCACGCCAAGGAAGGCATTGAATGGCTCTTCCCCGAGTTCGGGCATGTGATGAAAGTGGGGATGTTCGCTCGCCAACGGCAGATTGATCGGCTCCGCCCGTTCGCCGACCAGACCAACCAGGCCCTCCCCCAGTTCAATGGTCGATGCGCCGACCGAATCCGGATTCAGGCCCTCGTTGGCGGCAAACAAATATCGGTGTGCGTCCGCTGTCTTGAGATACACGGAACAGACCTCGATGGCGAGGGCCTCGCAAACTTCGCGGACAATGACTTGCAGGGCATCTTTCAGCGACGGCGCGCCGGCGACTTGCTGGACGATGTGCTGCAGTCTGGTTAACACCGAAGACCCCAAAACGCCAAGTGGGGGGCCAGTTCCTCCAGCGCCCGCCGATAGACGTTTTTTTTGAATGCCACGACCTGGCCCACGGGATACCAGTAACTGACCCAGCGCCAGTCGTCGAACTCCGGTTTTGCGGAAGCGGCCACCCGCACATCGCCGTCGTCGACAAGCAGGCGCAACAGAAACCATTTCTGTTTCTGGCCAACGAAAGGCCGGTTGGAGCCCCACCGCCGCAGGTGCTCCGGCAGGCGGTAGCGCAGCCAGCCCCGGGTGTGCGCGACAAGTTGCACGGCATCTCGCCGCAGCCCCACTTCTTCATGCAGTTCTCGATACAGGGCATCTTCCTCGGTTTCGGAATCCCGGATACCGCCCTGGGGAAATTGCCAGGCATCGCGGCCACCGACCCGACGCGCCCAAAGAACCTGGGCGTGGTCGTTGGCCACCACAATTCCGACATTCGGCCTATAGCCGTCCGCGTCCACCACGCGACCCCCATAAAAAACCCGACAAGCAATCCGATTAAACCCAATCGCGGCGGAAATACCAACCGGGCGAACCACTGGTGGTGTATCAGTTTGACATTTACGCGAATCGAGTCTTGCTATCGGGTTCCGCCTGCGCCCGGCGTTCACGGTTCTGCTGATTGAGCGCCTCGGCACAGGCCCGCACGGCCTCCGCCACCGCGTCAGCGGAAGCGAGCTTCTCGGTGAGTCCTGTCAGGCAGACGCTCGATCAGTTGCGAGGAGACATCCTTGGCCGCTTCGTGCATGTCCCAGCGATACCCGGCCGCCAGCAGTGGGCCGATATCGGCCGCGAACAGCGGCATCTTGAGTTTTGCCGCGAGATTGCGCTCGAACAGCACACGGGTGATATTGCCCTCTTCCTGCGCCATGTAGTGGAGGAATGCCTCGACGGCGCGGTTGGGATCGAAGGCGGGCTGCTTCAACGCCACGGCCAGATCGAAGAGGTCGCGGCCTTTGCGCCGCTGATAGAGTGCGCGCAGCTTGGTGCCGATCAGTTCGTCGAAAGCATAGGTGGTGATCTTCGCGTCATCATCGAACCACCGCGACGAGACCGCGAACGGCTCTTCCTTGAGCCCGAGCAGGGTGAAGTGCTCCCTTGAATTGATCTCGATCTTAAATCGCAGCCGTTGGGGCGGAGTGTCCTCGGACTCGAAGCGGTAGTTCAGCGTGACGCGCCCCTCGTTCTGCTTCCATTGCGGCCTGCCGAGCCAAGGATCGAGAACGGTGTGCAAGGCATCAAGCGTCGGGCCAATAGGCTCGGCGCGGATTTGCACCAGGTCGATGTCCTCCGAATAGCGGGCCGGCGGATCGATATGTAGCTTGTAGAGGGCCGTGCCGCCACGGAAGGCGAGGCTCTCGCGCAAATTCGGATGAGAGAAAATCTCGACCAAAGCACGGCTGATGACCAGATCCTGCTCGACCTGAAAATCCTCGACCCATGGCACCCGTGCTCGCCACTCCGTGATGTAGTCGCGCGGGATCACGCCTCGATCTCCAAATCCGCATTGACGTCCAGTTTCCAGCCGGCGTCACGCACCGCACCCTCGCGCGGCATGGCGGGAATGAGCGGCGCGATATCCCGCGCCTCCTCCTGAACGTAGCGCTTGAGGAGTTTGGCCTTGTCCGCTTCCCCCGCCATGTCCAGCAGATAGCCCAGCCGTTGTGCCCACGGCATGGGTGCCGACCGGGCCACCGCGACCAATCGCTCGGAATCGATCTGTTCGGCCAATTCGGCGATGACACTCGCTCCATGTTCGAACCCGCCCACATGATGCGGATAGCCGATGAGATCGACCGTCGTGGCCTCGACGGTCGAGACCCGGATTGTGCCGTGGGGCGTGTTGAAGGGCTGTGTCGGTACATCAGCGAGGCGCTTGCGGACGACAAAGACAACCCTGACCGCGCCGCATGCGATTTCACGTCGCTTCTTCCCCATCACAACCTGAAATTCCTGCGGCCGGTGATGAGCGGCACCGTGATATTGGGCGGCGGAAAGCAGCCCGACGTAATAGCCGAGGCCAAGCTGTTCCATTAGCGCTGGAATGAACTGATCGGCGGGCAGGCATCCGAGCCGCCTGTACTCGGGCGGGACAATAACGTAGAATCCGCGCGCCGGATGCGCCACCAGCCCCTGTCGGGAGAGCCGGTGCAGCGCGAGCATAACGGCGTCCTTGGTGCCGCCGAGAGCTTCCCGCGCTTCCTCCGGTGTGAAATGATACCGGCCGCACGCGGCAAGTCCATCAATGTATCTCCTAGCGTCCGGCATAGCGAATCCGAATTCGAGTGCAAAACCTATCATATTTTGAAGTCTTTTGAGAACGATTTCGGAATCAAGCAAATCAGGGCGGCTCATCCCTCCCGCCGCCTGTTCCAAACGAACTACGCCCGGTCCTCCTCCTCGGACGGGAAAACGCTTGGTTCAGCTCGGCACCGGCGGTAAAGGGCTCGGGCCGTCGAGACGGACGCGGAGATAGTATTTCGGGTTGTCACCCGTCGTTAGGGTATCCCAATAGCGTCATTGATGCGGGCTGTACTGGCTCAGATACCTTTCGGGAATCAAGCACGAAAACCGCGGGATGCGCTCCCATGATATGGTTCGCCAATGAACAACCGCCTGAGCAACGAAACCAGCCCTTACCTGTTGCAGCACGCCGACAATCCGGTGCACTGGCAACCCTGGGACGAAACGGCACTCAAAGATGCGCGACAATCCGGCAAACCGATTTTGTTGTCCATCGGCTATTCCTCCTGCCATTGGTGCCACGTCATGGCGCACGAATCGTTCGAGGACAGCGCCACCGCCGCCGTGATGAACGCCCACTTCGTGAACATCAAGGTCGATCGCGAGGAGCGGCCCGATCTGGACAAGGTGTACCAGACCGCGCACCAATTGCTGACCCGGCAGAACGGGGGCTGGCCGCTAACGATGTTCCTCGACCCCGAAACCCTGGTTCCGTTCTTCGGCGGAACCTACTTTCCCAAATCGCCCCGCTACCAGCTTCCCGGTTTCACCGACCTGCTGCACCGCGTCCACGATGTATTCGACAAGAGACGCAACGACCTTGAGAACCAGGGTCAAAGGCTCTTGGCGGCAATGCGCCAACTCGACCGACGGACGGATGGCAGCGATCGCCTCGATGATGCGGAATTGCTCGCCCAGGCGCGCGGCCAACTCGGGGATCAATACGACAGCCGGGACGGTGGATTCGGCTCGGCGCCCAAATTTCCAATGTCCGCCATGCTGGAGCGCCTGCTGCGCCATCAGGCCTATGAGAATGGCGAAACGGGAAAGCGCGCCAGGAAGCGTGGCCGCGACGCGCTCGATATGGTAATGACCACATTGACGAAAATGGCGCGGGGGGGCATCTACGACCATCTCGGCGGCGGTTTCTTCCGCTACGCCACCGACCGCCAATGGATGATCCCGCACTTCGAGAAGATGCTCTACGACAACGGCCAACTGTTGTCGCTGTACGCGGACGCGCTAACGCTCGGCCCGGATTCGTTGTTCGAAGGCGCCGTGCGCGAAACGGTCGATTGGCTGCTGCGCGAAATGCGGCACCCGCGCGGTGGATTTTTTGCGGCGCTCGATGCCGATTCCGAAGGCGAGGAGGGCCTTTTCTACCTGTGGCGGCGAGAACAAATAAAGCGCCTGCTGACGCCGGACGAATACCTTGTGGTGGCAACCCTCTACGGCATCGACAAGCCGGCGAATTTTGAGGGGAAGTGGAACTTTCACCGCCACGACGCCTGGCGCTCGGTGGTGCGGCGCCTCTCACTGCAACCGGATATGGCCGAACAACTGCTGGCGAGCGCCAAGCGCAAGTTGTTCGCCGAACGGGCAACCCGGGTGCGGCCGGGGCTGGACGACAAGGTGCTGACATCCTGGAATGCCCTGGCCATCAAGGGGCTGGCGAAGGCGTCCCTTGCGCTCGATGAACCCGTCTGGCTGCGGGCGGCGACCCAGGCCACCGATTTCATCCGGCAACACCTGTGCCGGGACGGTGTGCTCTACGCCACTTGGAAGAACGATGTCGCCAAGCATCCGGGCTATCTGGACGACTACGCCAACCTGCTCGATGCGCTTCTCGCGCTGCTTGGGGCCGAATGGCGCGATGCCGACGCCCGCTTCGCCACCTTGCTGGCCGATGCGCTAATCGACAACTTTTACGATGGGGAGAACGGCGGTTTCTATTTCACCGCCCATGGGAGCGAGCCGCTTATCCACCGCCCAAAACCAACCTTGGACGACGCCCAGCCACCCGGCAACGGCGTGGCCGCCCATGCCCTGGCCCGCCTCGGCGCACTCTTCGGCAACACCGCCTGGCTGGACGCCGCGGCCGGCACACTCAAGGCCGCCAAAACCATGATGGAGCACTATCCCGCGGGCCACTGCACCCTGCTAACCGCCCTGGAGGAGCAGCTTTATCCGGGTGAGCTCATCGTGCTGCGCGGTTCGCCCGGGGCGTTGCGGGAATGGCGGCGGGCATTGGAAGACGGTTACCAACCCTGGCGCCAGGTCTACGCCATTCCGAGCGATGCGGAGACGATTCCGCCCTACCTGCCACCCCACACCGGCCCGGATCCGGCGGCCTTCATCTGTTCGGGGCTCAGTTGTTCGCTGCCGATCACCAGCATCGCGGCGTTACGCTCCCATTGCCGTGCCAGGTAAGGCGAAGCTCGCGGGCGGCCCTCACCTCGTCAAGCCGGCGAATCGGCAGGCTATGGGGGGCAGCGCGCAATAGGTCGGGGCTCTCCCCGGCTTCGCGGGCGATGGCCGTCATGGCATCGACAAAGCGGTCCAACTCGTCCTTGCTTTCCGTCTCCGTCGGCTCAATCAGGAAGCACTCGGGAATCAGCAGGGGGAAATAGGTGGTCGGCGCATGGACGCCGTGGTCAAGCAGCCGCTTGGCGAAATCCATGGCGGTGACGCCGCGGGGCCTGGTCTGGCGGGAAAGGGTCAGCGCGAACTCATGGGTCGCCCGGCGCCCCGGATAGGCAAGATCGAACCCCGCCGCGGCCAAACGGGCGGCCAGATAGTTGGCGTTCAAGGTCGAGAAATTTCCGACCCGGCGCAAGCCCTCCCGGCCAAGCAGCAACGTATAGGCCAGCGCGCGCAAGAGGATGCCGGCATTGCCCGCAAAGGCCGACAGGCGCCCGATGGTGGCGGGCACATCGCGCCGGCTCAGCCAACGATAGCGGTCGCCATCCCTGCCGACCATGGGCACGGGCAGATACGGCACCAGACGCTCGCCCGCGCCGACCGGCCCGGCACCGGGTCCGCCGCTGCCGTGCGGCGTGGCAAAAGTTTTATGCAGATTCAGATGGAGCACATCGAAACCCATATCCCCGGGCTTGGTTTTGCCCAGGATCGCGTTCAGATTGGCGCCATCGTAGTAGAGCAAACCACCCGCATCGTGGACGATGTCGGCAATCTCCCCAATGCGCCGCTCGAACAGGCCGCAGGTGGAGGGATTGGTCATCATCAACCCGGCGGTTTGCGGGCCCACGGCCGTCCTCAGGGCCTCCAAATCCAGATCCCCGGATCGGTTGAGCCCCACTTCCCGCACGCGATAGCCGCACATGACGGCGGTGGCCGGATTGGTGCCGTGGGCGGCGTCGGGCACCAGAATCTCACGGCGTTCCGTATCGCCCCGGGCATCGTGATAGGCGCGGATCATCGCGACCCCGGCAAACTCCCCCTGGGCTCCGGCCATGGGCGTAAGCGACATGCCCCGCATCCCGGTAATGTCTTTCAGCATCTCCTGCAGTTCGTACAGACAACCTAGAAGCCCCTGGCTTGCCGATTCCGGCGTTAGCGGATGGCGGTTTTGAAAGCCCGGCAGACTGGCCGCGCGGTGCGCGCCGCGGGGGTTGTATTTCATCGTGCAGGAGCCCAGCGGATAGAAGTGGGTGTCGATGGAAAAATTCCGGGAGGAAAGATTGGTGTAATGGCGCACCACCTGAAGTTCCGACACCGCGGGCAGGCGCGGCGGCACGGTGCGCAACACCCCCCCGGGCAAGCCGGCCAGACCGTCGGAGATGACCAAACCATCCGGTGTCGCAGCGCGCTCAACGGGCAATCCAGCCGAGCATTCCGGGGCTGCGGCGGGCTCGCCCGGCCCGTGCTCCGGGATGCCCCTCGGCGCCACCGACCGCAATGCGGGTGGATTGTTCGACCGTCCGCCCTCCCTGTCCGACGATGTTCTCGACGCGACCCGGGGGTCGGGATAATGTGCCCGTGCTCCCCTGCCGGTCCGACCGATGTCAAAAATTGTCTTCACGCATCCCGTCCATCAAGCATCGGTACCCGCACCGCCTTCCCGCAATACCTCCCGCAAGGCACGGGCATAGGTTTCGATGTCCTCGTCGGTTCTTTTTTCCGTGGCGCAAACCAGCAGCGTGTTGGCCATCTCGGGGAAATAATCGCCGAGCGCCACACCACCGAGCAGGCCCCGCTCCAGGAGCGCGTTCAAAACGGGGGCGGCGGGCCTGGGAAGCCGCAGTGCGCACTCGTGGAAGAATGGCGCGTCGAAACGCCTGTCAACCCCCTCAATCCGGGTCAAGCGCTCGACCAGCTTCCGGGTGTTGCGCCGACAGGCGAGGGCAACAGCGGCGAGCCCCTCCGCGCCCAACAGCGCCATGTGGATGGTGGCCGCGGTGACCAACAGACCCTGGTTGGTGCAGATGTTGGATGTGGCCTTGCCCCGCCGGATGTGCTGCTCGCGCGCCTGCAGGGTCAGTGTATACCCCGGCTTGCCGTCGAGATCCTCGGTACGCCCGACAAGGCGCCCGGGCATTTGACGAATAATCCCCCGGCGACAGCACAGGAAGCCGAAAGACGGGCCGCCGGAGGCCATGGGAACACCGAGGGGTTGGCCGTCGCCGCACACGATGTCGGCACCGACCGTGTCTTTTGCATCCACCGACTTCGCCGCGCCCTTGCCGACCTGGGCGCGTTGCGCACCACGAGCACCCGCAACCGCGTCGGAAACGCTCTGCCCGGTCGCCGCGCCCGCGGCCGGCGCCCCGCCCCAATGCCCGGGCGGCTTCAACACCGCGAGCGTCATCGGATTGACCAGCGCGATAACCAATGCCCCCCGGGCATGCGCCCAGTCGGTAATTCCATCCACCGGTTCCAGAAAACCGAAAAAATTTGGTTGTTGCACAACCACGGCAGCCGGGGCCTCGTGGTCCGGCAACCCCGCCAAATCCATGGTGCCGTTGCGCAGGGGCGGGGTTTCGAGCCGCACACCCTGGTTGCCAACAATATTGGCGACCACCTCCCGGTAATGTGGATGGATCGATTCGGCAAGCAGCACCGCTCCGCCCCTGGCCCGCCGATTGGCCCGCATCGCCATCAGCACCGCTTCGCCAAGCCCCGAGGCGCCGTCGTAGACGCTGGCATTGGACACATCCATAGCCGTCAACTCGCTCATCATCGACTGGTATTCAAAGATGACCTGCAGGGTGCCCTGGCTGGCCTCCGCCTGATAGGGGGTGTAGGCGGTCATGAACTCTCCGCGGGTAGCCAGATCCCAAACGGCGGCGGGAATGTGATGGTCATAGCTGCCGGCGCCCGCAAAACAGAGTACGCCGTCGTCGAGGCCGGCGCGTTCACCCATCCAGCGCAGCATAGTCATCTCGCCCATCCCCGCCGGTACGCGATCAAGGGCGCCGGAACGAATGGACGCCGGGATTTCGTCGAACAGCGCTTCCATATCCGCAACGCCAATCTCATTGAGCATGGCGCCCACTTCTTCCGGGGTATGGGGTATAAAGGGCATGGTGGGGCTCGGGGGGAGGCTCGCTACTTCAATCGTGATTCGCCGAGGTCGCTTCCTCGTAGGCTTCCGAATCGAGCAAATCCTCCAACTCCGCCACATTGTCGGGCCGGATCCTGAAGAACCAACCATCGCCGTACGGATCCTGGTTGACCCGCTCCGGCGCCTCCTCCAGATCCTCGTTTATTTCGAGAACGGCACCGCTCACCGGCGCGTAGATGTCGGAGGCCGCCTTAACCGACTCGACCACCCCGATCTCAACCCCCGCCGCGACCTGCTGGCCGGACTCCGGCAATTCCACATAAACCACATCGCCAAGGGCATCCTGGGCGTAATCGGTGATGCCAACAGTGACGATGCCATTCTCCACCCGGGCCCATTCATGTGTCTCGGCATATTTTAGTTCCGTCGGTGTTTCGATCATGGCGTCCTCGTTCAATACTCATACAGCCCGACCACGTCCGACAAAGGGCGGACGGACAATCCGCGCCGGACAGGGTTTGCCCCTAATCAGTACATCGGCGGTTTTCGACGCCGACACCGGCAGACGCGCCAAGGCGATACTGTAACCCAAGGTGGGAGAAAATAGGCCGCTCGTGACCATGCCCTCGCCCGCTTCGCATCGCACCCTTTGGCCGCCGCGCATGACGCCCCTAACCGTAAGCGTCAGGCCGGTGAGCTTGCTGGCAACGCCACGGGCGCGTTCCGTCGCCAAGGCCGAGCGGCCGACAAAATTCCGCTCCGCCGGGGCCCAATGCACTGTCCATCCCAAATTGGAAACCAGGGGGCTGGTGGTTTCGTCCATGTCTTGACCGTAGAGGTTCAGGCCCGCCTCCAGCCGCAACGTATCCCGTGCCGCCAGTCCCGCCGGTCGCGCACCCTCGGCCAGCAATCGTTGCCATAGGGCGGGCGCCTCGTCGTTCGGCAACAGGATCTCAACACCGTCCTCGCCGGTGTAGCCGGTTCGGGCGATCATCCAGCCACCGGCAAGCAAGGCGTTGAACCGCGCCAGCGACGCGGCGGCCGGCAAATCGCCGGCGCGGATGAAGGTATCAAGCGCCCCGGGGCCCTGGACCGCCAATATCGCCAGATCTCTTTCGGCAATGCGCACCCCCGCAAGACGCCGGCTTTCCCCACGAGGATGATCGACCCGGCGGTCCCCGCTCCGGCCGTCGTTTCCCGTCTCAACATCGACCCGCCGACGAGCTCCGGACCTGTTCTCAACAGGGTCGCCGGCCCGAGGCGCATCAACATCGACCCGCTGGCTGGCTCCGGATTCGTTCTCAACAGGGCGGCCGACCTGAGATGCCACGCGGTTGGCATTGCCGGTTTGGTGCCCGCGCAACCAGTCGAGCACCCTGCCGCGGGTCGCGGCATTGACCACCAAGCGATAGCGTCCCGGCAAGCGATAGACGATGAGATCGTCGAGGATTCCGCCCGCCTCGTTCAACAGGGTCGTGTACAGCGCCCGCCCCTCTCCGAGGCGAGCCACATCTCCGGCAAGCAACCGCCGCAGAAAAGCCTTTGCGCCATCGCCGGCGATGTCGATGACGGTCATATGAGACACATCGAACAGGCCCGCGCCCCTGCGCACCGCCTGATGCTCCGCGATCTGGGAACCGTAATGCAGCGGCATGTCCCAACCCGCGAAGTCGAGCATCCGGGCACCGGCCGCGATGTGTTCGTGATAGAGAGCGGTGTTTTTACCCATCAGCGAAGATCACGAGCGATGGGGCCATCGCCCAGGGCTTCCCGGATGAGTTGCCGTTTTATGGACTCGGCCGAATCGACGAACC
This sequence comes from Pseudomonadales bacterium, assembly GCA_965116165.1. Taxonomy (GTDB): domain Bacteria; phylum Pseudomonadota; class Gammaproteobacteria; order Pseudomonadales; family Azotimanducaceae; genus Azophilus. The sequence goes on from OZ220484.1 coordinate 1,557,731, forward strand.
GCACACCCAGATTCCGAAGCCAATGCGGAAGGGGTTGCCGCAATCCATAAAACGCCCTCAGGCCCGCCAGGAACCGCATCATGGCGATACCCCGCGCCCTGCGCCGCCGCGCGAACTCGCGCCACCGACCGTCGGTGCCGGGATCCTTTCCCGCCGCGCCGCGCAGTACCCTCGTCAACCCGGCGACATCCTCGAAGCCGAGGTTTACGCCAAGACCGGCCAGCGGATGGACAACGCGGGCCGCATCGCCAATGATCAGCACTCGGGGATGGGGATTCATGCTCTCCGCAATCGCCTGCGATACCGGAAACGTCAAGCGTCGATCCACTGCCAGGATATCGCCAAAACAGTTTTCCGAGGCATCGGCCAGGGCCGCGCGGAACCCGCGGTCGTCAAGTTGTTGACGCCGCTCCGCCAGCGCCGCCGACTGCGACCAGACCACCGATACCGTCCGCGGATCCCTACCCGGCAGCAAGGCGAGCGGACCGTCGAGCAGGAAGCGCTGGCAGGCCATAGCCCCGTGGGGGCGCTCGGTTCGCGCAATGGTTGCCAAGGCCGTTTGATCGGTTGGCAATTCCCGAACACCGACACCGAGTTGCCCGCGCACCGCCGAGCGCGCGCCGTCCGCCGCCACGACCAGGCGCGCCCGCAGCCGCTCGCCGCCCATTTCCACCGTCACCGCCTCCGCCTCCGGCGCAAGAAGACACGGGGACTCATCAATGTAACAGGCTACGTTGGGGTGCGACTCAAGCCGCCGCCAGAGCGCCACCGTCACACAACCGGCCTCAAGAATCCAGCCGAGTTCCGCACGCCCAACCGCCTCCGCCTCGAACCGGAGTTCCGACGCGCCCCGCTCCTCCCAAATGCGCATTGAGCGGTAGGGCACGGGCACCAAATCGCACCAGACCGCCGCAGCTTCGAGCTGTGCCCGGGACGCCGGCGAGAGCGCCAAGGTGCGCAAGTCCATGCCCAATGCGCCGCGACCAAGCCGCGGACGGCGACGTTCGACCAGGGCGACACCAAATCCGAGGTCCGCGGCCGCGAGCGCCGCCGTCGCGCCGACCAGCCCGGCACCCACGACCACCACATCCACCGATTCAGTCCGCATGACGCATGGCCGCCTCAATGTCCGCCATGTCCTTCGGCGCCGCCGCCGTCAACACCACCGGGCCTTCGGGACCAATCAGGACATCGTCCTCGATGCGGATACCGATGCCCCGCCATCGGGCCTCGACGCATTGGAGCGCCGGCGGAACGTACAGCCCCGGTTCGACCGTGAGCATCATGCCCTCCCGCAGCGCGCGCCAGTCGCCATGCACCCGGTAGGCGCCCACATCGTGCACATCGAGCCCGAGCCAGTGGCAACTCGCATGCGGGCAAAACACCCGATAGCGCTCGGTCTCAAGAATCTCATCCAGACCGCCCTCAAGCCAGCCAAGCGCCGACAAGCCATCGATCATGACAGCCAATGCCGCCTCGTGCGGGCGGTTGCATGGGGCACCCGGCACACAGGCCGCAATGGCCCGCTTTTGAGCCTCAAGAACTATCTCGTAGAGTGTCCGCTGCCGGTCGGAAAATCGTCCACCGACTGGAAAGGTGCGGGTTAGATCCGCCGCGTAATGCTCGTACTCGCAACCCGCATCGATCAAAACCAAATCGCCGGCCCGCAACGGAGCATTGTTGGCGGTATAGTGCAGCACACAGGCATTCGCGCCACCGCCCACGATCGGAGGATAGGCCACCGCCCGAGCCCCGCCCCGCATGAAGGCATAGCGGAGTTCGGCCTCCAAGTGCGTTTCGTTCAACCCGCCCCGGCAGGCGCGCATCGCCCGCACATGGGCCTGCGCGGTGATTTCCGCGGCCCGCCCCAACAGGCGTTGCTCGGCAACGGATTTGATCAGCCGCTGTTCGTGCAACAGGGCGCCAAGATCGACGAACTCGCGCGGCGCAACGCCACCCCCCGCCCCCCCGGTGCGCATCGAGGCAACCCAGCCCAACAGTTGCCGATCAAACTCCGGGTGGTCGCCGAGTGTCACGTACACCTTCTCCGCCCCCTCCAAAAGCCCTGGCAGAACCGACGCCTTGTCGCCGGCCGGGTGCGCCTCGTCCACCCCCAGGGCATCGACCGCGCGTTCCGGACCCAAACGCTCGCCGTGGTACAGCTCGTGGCGCTCCTCGCGCTCCCGGCAGAAGAGTATGGCCTCGCCCGCTTCCCGGCCCGGCACCAAAACCAAGAGGGCATCGGGTTCCGAAAACCCCAAGAGATACCAAAAGTCACTGTGTTGCCGGAACACATGCTCGACATCACGATTACGAACCCGAATGCCGGCGGCCGGAATCACGGCGACGGCACCGGCCTCCATACCGGCGATAAGACGGCGACGCCGGTTCCGATACTCATCGCGACCAATCGCCTCGGTGCTCATAAATCCTCCTCAATCCGTGGAAATCTGTCCTATCCATCGGTTTGGAGATATGCTATCAAAGATCGTTGGCGTGACGCCGCCGGAAGCCGGAAGGGGAGCGCCGCACGCCCATCGACTGTTTGGTTGGGGAAGCGGCTTCCGGTGAATCGTTGACCCGACCGATCGCATTGGTCCGCAAACAAGAGATAGGAGATGATCGGCAACAGGCACTCGGGATGGGAAGCGCTGCAAGGCCGCGTCGACGCTTTGATTGAGCTCAACGCCAAACTGGCGAGCGAAAACCGGATGTTACGGCAACAACAGCAGGACTGGGCCAGGGAGCGGGCCGCGCTACTCCAGAAGCACGAGTTGGCCAAATCGAGGGTAGAGGCCATGATTGATCGGCTTAGGGGGTTGGAGCAGGGCTAACCAAGCAATACCTCGGGACAGCGGGCGAGGCGACATCGGGCGTGCACGATCACTCCCATGCAAACCTCCCCCGCGGTCGGGAGATTTGAATGTCATGGGCAATAGCATCACAGTCACCGTGAATATTCTGGGCAAGGACTATGACCTCGCCTGCGATGCGGATGAGGTCGATGCGCTAAAGGCCTCCGCACACCATGTTGACCATCGCATGCAGGTCATCAGGAACGCCGGCAATGTGGTCGGGCTGGATCGCGTTGCCGTGCTGGCGGCCCTCAATATCGCCGACGAATATCTCAGGGCGGAATCCGCGCGCAAAGAAATGGAAAATCGAATCGACGCCCTGGCCAACAAGTTGCGGCGCACCATCAACGAACAAAATCCGGTTGACGCGACCTGAGCGGGTTTCGCTATACTTGGCCGCAGTCTCCTGGGATGTGCGCCAGTTGGTGTCGTCCTTGAGCCGTTATAGAAAACTGAGGAGATTTCGGCGCTGTTGCCCGTGTGCCCGCCCGTCGTGAGATGTTCCTCGCTCGGGAAGCCTTAGGCGCCGCCCGGATCCCCGCCTTGAACCACAACGGTTCAGGGCCTGCCATCAGCGGCATCGCCGGGAGATTTTAACGGGGTCGTATGTCGAGTAGCGCTCCAATGGATCGGCCGACACTGCGTCGGCAATTCCGCCGAGCGCGGTGCGCCCTGTCGGTGGCCGAGCGGCGGCGCCACTCGCTTTCCGTCGCGCGCCACTTCCTCTGTTCGCCACTCGCCTTGCGCAACCGCATTGCCGCGTACCTCGCCATCGACGGGGAGCCGGTACTGGAGCCGCTGCTCGCACGGCTGGCTCTCATGGGCAAGCAACTCGCCCTGCCGATCATCGAACGCGATGGCGGCATGGGTTTTTTCACCTACCGCCCCTCGGCACCGCTGGTGGTCAACCGCCACGGTATCCGCGAACCGGCGCCCGGCGCCCCATTCGTGGCGACGCTCTCGCTGAGCGTGGTGCTCGCCCCATTGGTGGCGTTCGACGACGACGGCAACCGGCTCGGTATGGGAGGTGGATTCTACGACCGACATTTCGCCGCCCTGCCCAAAAAACTGCGCCCCGTGCTGGTCGGCGTCGCCCACGGCATACAGCGCGCCCCAACATTGCCGAGCGCGCCTTGGGACATCCCCTTGGATGCCGTGCTGACCGAAGCCGGTTTGCAGGTATTCAGCAAGCGCGCGGTACAATCCCCGGTTAAAGCGGCCCCGCCAACAGCAGACGAGCCGATGCCGCAATCGCAACGATATGGCAATTCGTAGAATTATTCGTATGGGACACCCCAGGCTGCGCGAAATCGCGCGGGCCGTGCCGCCCGCAGCGATCGGCACCGCGCCGCTCAGGCGTCTGATCGACGACATGGTCGACACGCTGCACGACTACGGCGGCATTGGTCTGGCCGCGCCCCAGATCGGTGAATCGCTGCGTCTGGCGATAATCGAAATCGGTCGAGGGCCCACGCGCTACGGGGATGTCCCGCAACTGCCGCTGACGGTTTTCATCAACCCGGAAATACGGGTCGTCAACCCGCAAACAGCGGGAAACTGGGAGGGATGCCTGTCCATTCCGGGTTTGCGTGGTTTTGTCGAACGGCCCCAACACATCCGCGTCAAAGCGCTCGACGACCACGGCACCCAACGGGATCTGGAATTTCGAGGATTTTCAGCAACCGTCTTCCAGCACGAATTCGACCACCTCGACGGCAAGCTCTATATCGACCGCATCCAAGATTCGACGAAGCTCGTTTTCGAAAGCGAATACCTGCGCCACCACGCTCGGCAATCCACCTGATCACACCGGTAATAATGGGACTTATGTTGGCCCAAAGCACTCATGTGCCCTTTGTCCAATTCCAACAGGACCATCTTAAAGTCATTCGCAACCCATTGAGCCGTTACCGCAAAAACAACTCCGCCGCGGGATTGCCCGTCTCCTCCCAATAGCGATAGCCAATACGGTCGAGGTAGGTCGCCAACCGCGCCCGATCCGCCGGATCCGCCTCGAAGCCCACCAAGACCCGCCCCCAGGCCGACCCATGATTTCGATAATGGAACAGGGTGATATTCCACCGACCGCCGAGTCCATTGAGAAAACGCAACAGGGCCCCGGGCCGTTCGGGAAATTCGAATCGATAGAGCAGTTCCGCCTTGCTGCCGAAAGCCCGACCTCCAACCATGTGCCGCACATGCAATTTGGCGACCTCGTTGTCGGTCATGTCCGTCACTTGGTAGCCGGCACGCCGCAAACCCTCCGAGACGGCCGCGCGGTCCTCGTCCGGACCGACCTGCAATCCCACATAAACGTGCGCCTCGGCACCGCCCGCAAATCGATAGTTGAATTCCGTCACGGACCGTTTGCCAAGCGCGCGGCAAAAGCGGCGGAAACTGCCGCGCTCTTCCGCAATGGCGACTCCGAAAAGCGCTTCCCGATGTTCCCCAACCTCGGCCCGCTCCGAGATATGCCGCAACCGGTCGAAGTTGACATTCGCCCCGCTGATCACCGCGACCCATTGTTGCGCACCGCCCGGCGCACCCCGCTCCGCGTATTTTTTGAGTCCGGCAACGGCAAGCGCCCCAGCCGGCTCGGCGACCGCCCGCGTATCGTCGAAAACATCCTTGATCGCCGCGCAGATCTCATCGATCGACACCGTAACCACGCTGTCCACGCAGGTGCGCGCGATCTTGAAGGGCTCCCGGCCAACCTGCGCGACCGAGACACCGTCTGCAAAGAGGTCGAGGGTGTCATAGGGCAGGCTCACCCGGCGTCCAGCCCGCAGGGCCGCCGCGAGGCAGGCGGAGCCTTCCGCCTCCACACCGATAATCCGTGTGTCCGGGCGCAGATATTTCACATAGGCCGCTATACCGGCGATCAGGCCACCACCGCCCACCGGGACGAATATGGCATCCGGCCCGGGATGCTGATTCATAATCTCCCTCCCCACGGTGCCCTGGCCGGCAATGACATCGGCGTCGTCGTAGGGATGCACCAACACATAGCCCCGCCGTTCGGCCAATTTGGCCGCGTGCTCCGCCGCGTCCCGATAGGAGTCGCCGTGCAATACGATGCGGCCACCCAAACCGCGCACCGCATTGATCTTGATACTCGGTGTATTGCGCCCCATCACGATATGCGCCTTCATGCCCAACTTGCCGGCGGCCAGGGCGACGCCCTGGGCATGGTTGCCCGCCGACGCCGCAATCACCCCTTTTCGCCTGTCCGAAGCTGGAAGTTTCACCATCTTGTTGTAGGATCCGCGCAGCTTGAACGAGAACACCGGCTGCACATCCTCCCGCTTCAGGGCGATTCGATGGCCAAGGCGGGCCGCTAGGCTCGGTGCATCCTGCAAAGGCGTCTCAAGCGCGACATCGTAGACACGCGAGGCAAGAATCTTCTTAACGTAGTGTTCCAACATGCCCATGCGGCGATTGGGATAGAGGGAATCCGCGTCCAATGGCAAAGGGGTGCGACACTACCGTTTCCGACGACATAATGCACGATCACCGCAGCCAGCCCGACCGCTCCCCCTCGGCATGGCGATACCGGGGAATTATATCGATGGGTTGACCGAAGCCCAAATGTGGTAGTTTCCAGCCGCTAAATCCTCGACATATGGTGGCATGTCAACCCATGTCTATAAGTTCCAGCAATTCCCGCTACGCTTGACCCTGTGTGAAAATCCATCCCAAACAAACGGCTGGATGGTCAATTTATCCAGGCATACGGATCCGAATGGCCTATGGCGTGTCCTTAGCGGGAATTGCTGTATCAGTCCCTTTGCAAGAGGTGGTATAGCAAATGTCACAAGTGGCTTTGAAACGCGCCGCGGCGATGGCGGCGCTCGACTACATCGACAGCAGGCTCTCGCGGCGCTCAATCATCGGGGTGGGAACCGGCTCCACAACCGACTTTTTTATTGACGGCCTCGCCGACATCAAACACAGGTTCGACGCGACGGTGGCCAGCAGCAAGGCGAGTGCCGCACGGCTGCAAGGCCACGGCATCCCGGTTCTCGACCTCAACGCCGCACCCGCGCCCTGCGTCTATGTCGATGGCGCCGATGAGGTCGACGGCAACCGCTGCCTGACCAAGGGCGGCGGCGGCGCCCTGACACGGGAAAAAATTATCGCCGCCGCCTCGGACGAGTTCGTCTGCATCGCCGACGAATCCAAGATCGTGGACCGTCTCGGTCACTTTCCGCTGCCCGTGGAGGTCATCCCAATGGCCCGGGGACTGGTTGCCCGGACCCTCCGGCGACTCGGCGGCGCGCCGGAGTGGCGACAGGGGTTCACCACCGACAATGGCAATATCATTCTGGATGTGCACGGCCTTGACATCGACGATCCCGAAACGCTCGAGGCCGAGATCAACAACATCGTCGGTGTCGTCTGCAACGGCCTGTTCGCCGCACATCGCGCGGATCTGGTGTGGGTTGCCGGTGCCGCCGGCGCGGTGCGCGAACTGTAGCGCGAGTCGCCACCCGTTCTCGCTCAGAGCCGATAATTCAGGGTAAGCCAGATCTTGGTGATGTCGGTGGCGTGCTCGTTGGCGGAGTAGTCCGCGTATTTGAGTTGCGCGTTTAGATTGTCGCGTATCGTCCAAGTCAGCGATGCGCCAATTTCATAACCGTAATCCGCGCCGCCGCGCGCCGCCTGGAAATCATGGTAGGCCAAGGTAAATACCACCGGCCCGCTTCGGGTACCGGCGGTCAGGTAGAAATCTTCGATACCGTCCGGTGGGGTCGCCAGAAATCGGTCTGTCCATCCCTGGAACTTGTGTAGGGTGCCGAGTGGGGTGCGGAAGGCCTGCTCGCCATCATCGCTGCCGAGCAGCGCATAGCCGCCGGTGTAGGTCATGGAACCCTGCTTCAGACTGGCCTCCAACGAATAATAGGTGGCGTCGTAGGAAGCTGGATTGTCCGCGTAGTCCTCTTGCTTTGCCGCGGTGGCCCTGACCGAGAACGCACCGAGACTCGCCGCGTAGTCAACCCCGTAGGTCGCATTTGCATTGGCGGGGCCATTGTCGTTCTCAAAATCCAATAGGTAGGCAAAAGCTCCCATGATATGGCCGTCCGCCGGTTTCAGTTCACCGCGGAAGGCATGGGAGTCGCCTTTCCAGTCTCCGGGTTGCGCACCGTCGCCCGGGCCGAATATCCGATTGACATTGATGATGTAGGTATAGTCGAGGCTGGCCATGCCTTGCGCAAACTGAAGCCGCAGCCCATCGTAGGTTTGTTCGTTTTGCCGGAAGGCGACCCCGCCGAGAAACCGTTGTTCCGCGTGCAGGATACGCTGACGACCCGCGGTCAGGGTGAAATCGTCGCTGCGATAGCGGAGAAATGCCTGATTGAGATCGAAGCCAAGCGGGTCGGCGACGATGGGATAGTTGGTGCGGTCGTTCTCCGTGGAGTTGAACTTCTGCTCGGAGCCCGGTGGCAGCAATAGAACATGATCCGCTTCAAATCCGAAGGACAGTCCCTCGTCCGCGGGCATCATCCACGACAGACGCGCCTTTGCGGTCGATGCCAGAGCGTTTTTTTCGAAGCCGTCCTGATCCACGCTCTCGAGCCGATAACGAACGCTGAAATCCGGCATGGTGCCGCGCAGCGATTCGGCGAGTCCAGCGTATGCCGGCGACACCATCAGCAAGGCGCACAGCACCGGGAGAATAGGCCCATTGCCGGAACGCCGTGAAGCAGGGGAGATTGCCAATTCGTTCGAGAACATTCGCGACCCCATCGTTACCTTGATTACCCCAGGCCAATTTATGCCGGACGCGGCGGAATAGCTATGCGCCCACCTATGTTGACCCACATTCTGCCCGCACGACCTCGATAGTTTTCGCCCATCGCGCGGATTAAACATCAATTTTCCATCAAAGGCATGAAGTACGCCACTATCCATCGCAAGAGGCAGCAATGCCCGCCAGGCGCGCCGATGCCCGGAATTTGGTTCCCGGCCAAAGCCCGAGCGGTCCATTGGCAGGGTATTCCGGGCCAAACGAACGGTTGCGCGTTAGTGGCGGGAATTGCCGCGCAAAAGATCGGGGCAATTCCGTAGTCCTTTGCACGGCCTTGGGGCAACAGCGGGAAACGACGGCGCTGCCGATAGCGGGATACGCGATCTGTAATTGATCATGCGGCCATTACCCGGCACAATCAGCAATCCTCAAGGAATAGCCGCAATCGGTCCGCCATGGAACATGTGGATGTATTGATCGTCGGCGCCGGTGTATCGGGTATCGGCGCCGCCTGTCATTTACGGTCGAAGTGCCCCGGTCGGAGCTTCGTTATTCTGGAAACCCGCGACGCCATCGGCGGCACCTGGGATCTATTTCGCTACCCCGGCATTCGCTCCGACAGCGATATGCACACGTTTGGCTATGTCTTCAAGCCCTGGCTGAGCACCAAGGCCATCGCCGATGGGCCATCCATTCGCGCCTATGTCAACGAAGCGGCGGAAGAATACGAGGTAACCTCGCGAATCCGGTTCCGGCATCAAGTTACCGAGGCCTCCTGGTCAACCCCCGAGGCCCTCTGGACCGTGCGGGCGTCCTGTCTCGAGTCGGAGGCGACGGTAACCCTTACCTGTAATTTCCTGTTCATGTGCAGCGGCTATTACAACTACGAAAGGGGCCATCTACCCGAATTTCCGGGTATCGAGCGATTCGCGGGCCCCGTGGTGCACCCGCAAGCCTGGCCCGAGGATCTCGACTACGCCGGCAGGCGCGTGGCGGTCATCGGCAGCGGCGCGACGGCCATGACGCTGGTGCCCGCCATGGCGGACAAGGCCGAGCACGTGACCATGATCCAGCGCTCGCCCACCTATGTGGCCTCCCGCCCCGAGCGGGACGCCATCAATCGCCAACTGCGGCGGTTTTTACCGGAGAAATTGGCCTATGCCCTCACCCGCTGGAAAAACATCCTGTTCCAAATGCATGTGTATCGCCGCACCCGGACGGCACCGGAGTCCATCAAGGAGAAGCTCCTGGGCGTTGCCCGCCGGGAACTCGGCGACAACTATGTCAAAAAACACTTCACGCCAAGCTACTACCCTTGGGATCAGCGCCTCTGCCTAATCCCCGACGGCGATTTGTTCGAAGCCATCAAAGTCGGCAAGGCGGCGGTCGCCACGGGCACCATCGCGGAAATCACCGAAACGGGCGTTAGGCTCGAATCCGGGGACACAGTCGAAGCCGACATCCTCGTTACGGCCACCGGACTGCGCCTGCAGGTGCTCGGCGGGGTTGCATTGAGCGTGGATGGCAACCCGGTCCATTTCCCCGATACCCTAAACTACAAGGGCATCATGCTCTCGAACCTGCCCAATCTGGCCTTTGTGTTCGGCTACGTAAACGCCTCCTGGACGCTGCGCGCGGACCTGACCTGCGCCTATGTCTGCCGACTGTTGAACCGCATGGAGGAACTGGGTGTGCGTCAATGCACACCAAGGCTGCGCGACGAAGACCGCGACATGAAGATTCAACCCTGGATCGTTGGCTTCAACCCGGGTTATATGGCCCGGTCGATGCACCTTTTTCCGAAACAGGGCGACCGCGACCCTTGGCGCAACACCCAAAACTACTTGCGAGACCGCAAAATCGTATTTCGGGAGCCACTGGAGGACGGCGCCTTGACTTTCAGCAACCCAGCCCCGGCGCAACGCGATGCCGGCGCCGGGGCGAGCGCAATGTCGGAGGAACGCGAAGCCGCGTAACGGACCGCTCTAAAAAGCGCCACGCCCAGAGGCCCGTGGCGAAAGTCTCTGCGCATTCGAACAACGACGCATCCCGGTCGCCCGCGGTTGCCCGTCGCTCAAATAGTCCCGATATTCTCAGTCCTCGCCAGCCGGACACCCCGCCACTCTCGGTACGACGCGGGACTTGCGCCACAGGCCGCTAGCAACCCCCCGCACCCGAGCCCGGCGCACAACGGAGAAAACGCCGCCAGTCGGCGAGCGTATCGACATCCCAAGTCATCGGTAATTCGCCGACACGGAGCCCAAGGGCATCGAGTTTCGCGCGGGTTTGCGCATAGACCGCTTCTGTGCCCCAATCGATGCCCGAAAAGACCGCGGGATTTGGTCGATGCATGCCAATAAGGGCATAGCCGCCATCCTCCGCGGGGCCGATCACCGCATCGTGGTCCCGCAATAGCGCGGCGGCGCTCTCGACATAGGCGGTATCCACAGCCGGCAGGTCGCTGCCGATGACGATGCCCGCCCGGCCCGCCGCACGGCAACGGCGAATAGCCTCGTGCATCCTGTCGCCCAAGCCTCCCCCCGGCTGAGATACAACGGGCAATCGATAACGACGCGCCCACTGTTGTATCAGCGGATCGTCGGTGTCGCCGTCCACCCAAAGTTCCGTACTCAATTTCGTGTTCGCCAGCGAATCAAGCAACCGCCCAACCAGTACGCAGTAGGCGTCAAACGCGGCCTGTGCGCCGATATGGCGGGCCAGGCGCTCCTTTGTGCGACCGGACACGGGTGCCCGCGCAAACACGCACAGCCGGGGAAGTGCCACATCATCCATAGTAACGCCGGTCCAACTCATCGGCCTCGGCACCGCATAGGTACCGGAATCTGAGCCACCACATGATAAACATGGTTTTAAGCACGCCCCGCTCTCTCCAGCGTCGCGCGGAAGTCTGGATCGGGGTGCGAATGCGCAACGGATGCCGCAGGCGCCTGAGCCGCTTGCTCAATTCAATGTCCTCCATAAGAGGCTGCCTCGGCACGCCGCCCACCGATTCAAGCAATGCCCGATGCACAAAAATGCCCTGATCCCCGGTGCAAATACCGGTAATCGCGGATCGCCAATTCATCGCCGTGGCGATGAGCCGCAACAGGGGCGTATGCGCAAGCCCAACATCGAAACGGCCCCAGCCCGGGGCGCTTCCACAGAGCCCGATCATCGCTTCAAGCGCCTCCCGGGAGACCCGGCTGTCCGCATGCAGGAACCACAACCAGGTACCGGAAGCGGCACGCGCCCCTTCGTCAAGTTGCAATCCGCGGCCGCGGTCACGCTCCAGCACCCGAACACCGGCGTCTTTTGCCACCGCCACACTGTCATCGCCACTGCCGCCGTCGATCACGATGATTTCCGCGGCGAATGTGTCGCCACTTCCCGCAAGCCGTCTCCCAATGGCATCCGCCCCCGCAGCCCGCGTCGCGACGACCCGCAAGTCCCGCAACAGCCGTCGCAACCAGGGGGCATCGTCGAGCACCGGGATTAGGATGCTGAGCGTCAACTTGACTTTTCCAATTCCATCGCGCCACGACCCGCACAGCTATTGCGGTGTGCGCGAACAAAGCGGCAAACTCCGCACGATCATGCTTGTTAAACGAACCAAAAGCGCACTCGGAGCACTGGTTACGGGGTGTGCGCTGACCGCTTTTGTCCCAATGGGCAGCACCGACATCAAGCAAGAAGTTTACCCGGAACCGGCGCAAATCCTAACCTGGAGCCCGGAACGCCGCCTGCGAACCTTCAGCGACTATGCCGGTACCTTTCCGACAAGAACCATCCATGCGGGCGGACGGCCCCATCCGCTAGCGGGCGCACCGCTTGATCTCTCCGCCGTCTCCTACGAAATTGACGATGGGCGCTACAGCCTGGACGACTTCGTTCGGGAGACGCGGGTCGCGGGGATGATCGTCGTCAAGGACGACCGGGTGCGCTACGAGCGGTATGAACTCGGCAACGACGCATCGTCCCTGTGGGTGAGCTACTCCATCGCCAAATCGGTGGTGAGTCTGCTTTACGGCGCGGCGCTGGCGGATGGTTTCATCGCCAGCCTGGACGAACCGGTCACCCGCTATCTGCCAAGACTGGCGGGTGGCGCCTACGACGGCGTGACCATCGAACAACTGCTGCAAATGTCTTCCGGGGTTGCTTGGAACGAGGACTATGAAGACCGGGAAGCGGATGTTTCGCAGGCCCCGACCGCCATCCTGCCCTTCATCGACTACATGCGCGCCCTGCCCACCGCGGCGCCGCCGGGCACAGTCTTCAACTACTCCACCGGCGAAACCGACCTTGCCGGAGCGGTCCTGCGAGCCGCAATCGGCAACAACCTGTCAACCTATCTGACCCACAGGATCTGGCGGCCCTTCGGCATGGCAGCCGACGCCAATTGGTTGCTCGGGGAGCCGGGCGGCGTCGAGTTTGGCGGCTACTGCATCAGCGCCACCCTGCGCGACTATGCGCGCCTCGGCATTCTCGCGCTAAACGGCGGAAGGACGGCGGATGGCCGAGAACTGCTCCCCGCGGATTGGATGGCGCGGTCGATCAGCCCGGCCGACACCTACCCCGGCTACGGCTATCTCTGGTGGCTGCGGCCCGGCGGAGACTATGCGGCGATCGGTATTTTCGGACAGTTGATCTGGATCGACCCCGGCTCCAATTCCGTCATCGCCATCCACAGCGCCTGGCCGCAACCCACCAGCGAACATCTGGCCGCGCACCGCTGGGCCATGGTGGACGCCCTGGCCGAGGTGTTGGGCCAAGAGGATCTGTGAGCGCCCGAAAGTTCCCCAACGACACAAGATCACTCGTTTGGATTCGAATATCCGGCAAGTTCGCCAAGCAGATTGAGGCAGACTTAGGGAACCTCTGATTAATCCCATAGTCGGAGCATTCGGTTTAATAAAATCAATAGTTTACGATTAGCCAAATGCTGCTCTATCGACTTGTTCAGACCTTCCTTAGAGGCCTGTTCCCATTTGTTCGAAGGGTTCCGGCTCTTGGAACGCAACGTATCGGGATAGAATGGGAGCACGTGACGCCCGATTTCAACGAATACTTCCGATGGACCGTCCTGGCGCTGACGGCGATGCTGGTCGGCTGGTTGCTTTCCAGCCTGGCCTGGGGCATCGCCGCGGGATTGGTCGGGCTCGTTATTCTGAATTGGCTTGACTTCCGCGAACTCGTCCGCTGGTCCGCCGCGCCGCTGACACGGCCGACGGCGCGCAGTGTCTTCTGGGGGACACCCCTCGACCGTTTGTATCGAACCATTCGCGCCAGCCGGGAGCGCAGCCGCTCGCTCGCGAATCGGCTTAGATTCCTGGAAACCACCGCGGACGGCCTGCCGGATGCCTGGGTGGTGGTTCGGGGCATTGGGGAAATTGAGCAGACCAATGCCGCCGCGGAACTGCTGCTTGGCCTTGGCCCCCAGGATCAGGGCCAAAACCTGCTTGGCCTGCTGCGAGACCCGGCCCTGGTTGCCCTGATGAACGGTGAAGCCGAAGAGAAACTGATCGAAATCGCATCGCCGATCAACGACCGCCTGCGCCTGGAGGTGCGACGCATCCCCCTGAGGGACCGCACCCTGGTGATTGCCCGCGACGTGACGGAACTGAACCGTCTTTTGTCCATGCGCCAGGATTTCATTGCCAACGTATCCCACGAACTGCGGACGCCGCTAACCGTCATTCTGGGCTATCTTGAGTCGATCGCCGATGAGCCGCCGAGCCCGAAGCTGGTCGCCGAATTGGCGCGGCGCCTCAGCCCTCCCGCCCAGCGGATGAAATCGCTCGTCGACGATCTCCTCACGCTGACACGCCTTGAATCGGCGCCGCTACCCAATGCGGACACCATCGAGCCGGTCGATGGGGGCAAACTGTTGCTCACGCTGCGCCTTGAGGCCGAGCAACTCTCCAACGGCGCCCACGAACTGATCTTCGATGTCGAACCGAACCTGGTCATTGAATGCGTACCCAACGAGTTGCAAAGCGCCTTCTCCAATCTCATTGCCAACGCGATTCGCTACAGTCCCCAGGGTGGGCGCATCACCGCGCGCTGGTTCCGCAGCGGCGACGGCGCACGATTCGAGGTTGAGGACCACGGGATCGGCATCGCCCCGGAACACCTTTCGCGCATCACGGAACGCTTCTATCGAATCGACCTTCCCGGCAGTCGCGTGCGGGGGGGCACCGGGCTTGGGCTGGCCATAGTCAAGCACATTCTGCGCCGCCACAACACACGCCTTCAGGTTGAAAGCGAACTCGGCAAGGGCAGCCTGTTCATCTGTACCTTCGCCCTGAAGCACCAAATAGCGTCCTATCGGGGTTGATCGGAGATTGTGCCGCAGTTTGCATTCGCACGAACCGAACAGTCCGCGAGCTTTCGATAGGCGGAATCCGAAATGCGCAACCGATCAAGAAGCCCGCGCCGTCCCACAGCCAACACTCGTAGGTGTTCCACAGCGCGGACGCCCGGGAAAGAGCGGCGTCGGCGGCACCCCGCTTTGTTTTTTATCGCCGTCCTTTTCGGTGTGTTATCGGTTGACGAGAGCGGCGCCGGGACCGGGGTCTTGCCGCCCTATCGGCATGTCGGCGGCGTCTCCGGAAATCTGTCCAGCGTCGGCTCCGACACAATGACCAGCTTGATGACATCTTGGCAAGAGGCGTTCAAAAAAGCATACCCGGACGTGAACGTGCAGGTGCAGGCAAGCGGCTCATCGACCGCGCCGTCCGCTCTGATTCACGGAACATCGAACCTTGGGCCGATGAGCCGCCCCATGAAGGAAAGCGAAAGCGAGGCCTTCGAGAAGAAATACGGCTACGGGCCGGTGGGTATTCGTGTTGCCCTGGATGCGTTGGCGATCTATGTACACAAGGACAATCCTCTCAAGTCCCTGAGCATCGAACAGGTGGATGCGGTTTTTTCCGCCAACCGACGCTGCGGCGGCCCGGACGACATCCGCACCTGGGGCGAGCTCGGCCTTGGCGGGTCGTGGACAAAGCGGCCGATCAAGCTCTACGGACGCAACTCCGCATCCGGCACCTACGGCTTTTTCAAGACCGCCGCCCTATGCTCGGGCGACTTCAAGAACAGGGTAAGCGAACAACCCGGATCCGCGTCGGTGGTTCAGGCGGTCGCCTCGTCGCTGAACGGTATCGGCTATTCCGGCATCGGTTACGACACCTCCGGCGTCCGGGCCGTCGCCATATCGAGGTTGGGGGATAGGCTGGCGGTGGCGGCGTCCTTCGCGAACGCCGCCGACCGCGGCTACCCGTTCGCCCGTTACCTGTACATCTATGTGAACAAGCGCCACGATGGGCCGCTTGCGCCCCTGGAACTCGAATTTCTCCGGTTGGTGTTGTCGAGGGACGGTCAACAGATTGTGCGCAACGACGGCTATATCCCGCTGCCCGTCGAGGTTGCCGAACGGGAGCGCAAGAAATTACTCTGAGGCGGTTCGCCATCGAATAGGAATTATATCGATGGGTTGACCGAAGCCCACATGTGGTAGTTTCAAGCCGCTAAATCCTCGACATATAGTGGTATGTCAACCCATGTATATAAGTCCCCATCGAATCGGGTTGAATTTGTCCATTGGCACGCGCAATGGAGGTGGGCGGCGCTTGGTCGACCTGCTCATCAGGCACCTCGTCAGGCTCGGCGGCGGCGCTGTCATTGCGGCTATCACACTGATCTTTCTGTTTCTCGTCTGGGTCGTGTTGCCGATATTCGCGCCGGCCAGCGTCGAACGGTTGGCCGGCATGCAATTGCGGGATGCGAAGCCGGTCGCCCTGTCCCTGGACGATACCCTCGGGATGGCCTCCCTCATCACCCGATCCGGGGAACTCGTCTTTTTGGATTTGGCGGGAGCGAACGGTCGGCCGGACGAGGCCGGGCGACATGCCCTAACCGACGAGCGAATTGCGGAAGCAAGGCTCCTGTACCCGCACCGGGATACCTTTGCTCTGCTTACCGAGCAAAACCGGTTGTACTTCCACCGCATCCTGTACGAACCGAGCCGCATCGGCTTCGAGAGGGCCATGGCAAGTGGCCACGAGACGCTGTTCGATGGCAAGCCGTTGGCGCTCGATGCCTATGTGGACGGCGAAATTGCGACCTTCGACGTTTTTCGCGACAGCGAGCGATTGCTGCTTGCCCTTTTGAACGGCACCGGGGCAACCGTCCTCGTCGAGTTCCCCGGTGCGAACGACTTCCTGCCGCTTGAATCGCCTAGGGTACATCGCCTTGGGCAGCCCGCGCATCGCCAAATCGATACCACCGACCAAGTGTTGGAAAAACCCACAAGCATCGTGGTCGGCCCCGGCGGGCGCTGGCTCTATCACTTTTCAGCAGGCGGCGGCTATCGGCTGACAGACATCAGGCGCCCCGACGACCCTGTCGCGAACGGCACCGGGCGGCTGGTACCGGAGGATGCCGGCCTCTCCGCCCGGGCAATGCTGGTGGGCCGCTACTCCGTTTTGGTGGCCGACACGCGGGGCACGCTAACGCAATGGTCGCTGCGGAGAACCGGTCGGGTGCGGGCCCTGGTCCCGGTTCGCGATTTCCACTTCGAAAGCCCCATCACGCGCATCGTTCCCGAGCCGCGACGCAAGGGATTCGTCGCCCTGGCAAGCGACAACTCGGCCCATGTCGCGCACACCACATCGCACCGGGTGCTGGCATCGTTTGCTTTCGCCCCCACACCATCGCCGCCGCTCGCCGCCTTCTCCCCCGGGTCCGACGGGCTCTTGCTGGCCGGCGCCAACCGCATCGAAACCTATGCCGTCCACAACAACCACCCGGAAATCTCCTGGTCAACCCTGTGGCGCGAGGTCTGGTACGAAGGCTATGACGAGCCAACCCATAAATGGCAGAGTTCCTCGGCGGATTCGGACTTCGAGCCCAAGTTCTCCCTCGCGCCACTGCTCTTCGGAACGCTGAAAGCCTCGTTCTACGCCATGTTGCTCGCAATCCCCCTCGCCGTGATGGGCGCCCTGTACACAGCCTGCTTTATGAACGACGCCCTGCGGCGGTGGGTAAGGCCGGGGGTTGAAATGATGGCCGGACTGCCCACCGTGGTATTGGGATTTCTCGCCGGAATCTGGTTGGCACCGCTGGTGGAGAACAAGCTCGCCGCCGTGCTGCTTGCCGCTTTGGCATTGCCGTTGGGCGTGTTGGCGTGCGCGCTGGCCTGGGCGCTATTGCCCAGACGCATCACCGTCCGGTGCGAGGGCTGGCTGGCTCTGCTGACGGTGCCGGTGCTTGCGCTTATCGGCGCTGCTGTCTTCTCCTACGATGCGGTTTTCGAAACCGTGCTGTTCGACGGCGACACGCGTTCCTGGCTGCAAAATAATCTGGGGCTGGACTACGATCAACGCAACGCCCTCGTTATCGGCATGGCCATGGGTTTCGCCGTCATGCCAATCATATTCTCCATGGCCGAACAGGCGATACGCGGCGTACCCGCACATCTGGCGCAGGGCTCGCTGGCATTGGGGGCGACCCGTTGGCGGACCGTGGGCCGAATCGCGCTGCCGACCGCCGCTCCGGGCATCATCGCCGCAATCCTGATCGGGGTCGGGCGCGCCCTGGGCGAAACCATGATCGTGCTCATGGCATCCGGGAACAGCCCTATTCTGGATATGAATCTCTTTCAGGGCCTGCGCACCCTGACCGCCAACATCGCCGTGGAATTGCCGGAAGCCCAGGAGGGTTCAACACACTATCGCATCCTCTTTCTCATCGCGCTGCTCCTATTCGCGATGACCTTCGTCTTCAATACCGTCGCCGAGCTCGTTCGCGAAAGGCTGAGGGTTCGTTATGCGCGACTTTAACCCGACCTATTCGTGAATACGCGACGGAACACTGGATTCGCCGAGTGGCGGCGGTCCGGTACGCCCTGGATTTGGCTGACCGCCGCCGCTGTCGGGGCGGGCATGCTGGTGGTCGGCGGGCTCTTCGTGCTGTTGGCCGGGCGCGGTTTGGCACACTTCTGGCCAGCGGAGGTGGTCGCCTTCGACTATCACAGCCAGGACGGTGTGCAGCGCATCGTCGGCGAAATCGCCGCCAAGGAGTCGATTTCGAAGGTGCAATACCAGGAAGCTGTCGCGACCGCCGTGGAGGCCGTTCCGGATCCGGTGGAGCGCTGGCTCATCAAAACCGGCAATCGACGCGAGGCCGCGCCCGATTTCCGCTGGGTCTTCAGGCACCGCATCGCCAACCTGACAACCCCATCCGATATTGTCGTCCTCGAGCGTACGGAATGGGGCAACGCCTACGGATCCCCTATCGCCGTTGTGGAAGCCGGCGTACCGATTGCCGGGGCACCGGACTGGCTTGATCTCACCCGCCGCATCGAACGCGCGGACGGCCTGCGCCGGGATATCGACAGGCTTGAGAGATCGGAGATCGACGCAATCGATCGGCAACTGGAGCGCCTGCGCCTCGAGCGTCGGCGGCGCTCGCTCGATGGGCTGGACGACTTCAGCGACATCGCGGCGGCGGAGGAACGCTGGCGGATCGCCTACCGGGCCACCAACGCGCGACGCGGCGAACTGGCAACGGCTCTGGCCCGGGACGCGGTCTCGATCCGGCTGATGGACGGCGGCGAAGCCAACATCGGACTCGGCTCGGTATTGCGCGCCTGGCGGCCCAACGATATGGGCACGGCCGCGAAATTTGGCCACTACCTCAACGGCCTGTGGATCTTTCTCAGCGACGCCCCCCGGGAAGCCAATACCGAGGGGGGCGTATTCCCCGCCCTGTTCGGCACCATCATGATGGTGTTGGTGATGTCGGTTCTGGTCACGCCCTTCGGTGTAATCGCGGCCCTGTATCTGCACGAATACGCCGGCCGGGGCTTCCTTGTGCGCATCGTTCGCATCGCGGTAAACAATCTGGCCGGCGTCCCATCCATCGTCTATGGCGTATTTGGGCTCGGCCTGTTCGTCTACGCCATCGGCGGCACCCTCGACGACCTGTTCTACCCCGAAGCCCGGCCGGCGCCCACCTTCGGTACACCGGGACTTCTCTGGGCCTCGTTGACGCTGGCCCTGCTTACGGTGCCGGTGGTTATCGTTTCCACCGAGGAAGGGTTGGCGCGCATACCGAACACCATCCGCGAGGGCAGCCTGGCGCTCGGCGCCACCCAGGCGGAAACGATCTTCAGGACGATCCTCCCCATGGCCAGCCCATCGGTACTCACCGGTGTGATTCTGGCGGTGGCCCGCGCCGCCGGGGAAGTCGCGCCGCTCATGCTGGTCGGCGTTGTAAAGCTTGCCCCCGCCCTGCCCGTGGACGGCAACTTCCCCTACATTCATCTGGAGCGCCAGTTCATGCATTTGGGTTTCCATATTTACGATGTCGGCTTTCTAAGCCCCAATGTGGATGCCGCCAGACCCCTGGTCTATGCCACCACCCTACTTCTCGTTACCATCGTGGTGGTGCTCAACCTAGCCGCCACACTATTGCGCAATCATCTGGAAGCACGGTATTCAACCGTGGAACATTGACTGGCAAGGCCATGGCCGGAACCGACGCAATGGATACCACCTGTATCCACGTTGACAACCTTTCGGTCTTCTACGGCGACCGACCGGCATTGTCGAACATCCGGCTGCGCATTCCACGCGGACGGGTCACGGCGCTCATCGGCCCCTCGGGGTGCGGCAAATCAACGCTGCTGCGCTGTTTCAACCGCATGACGGACCTGAACGATCAGGTGCGCATGACGGGCCGCATCCGGGTGAACGAAGCCGACATCCACGCCCCATCGGTCGATGTTGCCCAATTGCGCCGTCGGGTCGGCATGGTTTTTCAAACGCCCAATCCGTTTCCGAAATCCATTTTTGAAAATGTCGCCTACGGGTTGCGCCTCGGCGGCGGCCTTGCGAAATCGGAACTCGAGGATCGCGTCGAGTGGGCCCTAAAGAGCGTCGGGCTTTGGACGGAGGTGCTCAGGCGCCTGCGGGCCCCGGCATTGGAGCTCTCCGGCGGCCAACGGCAGCGCCTCGTCATCGCCCGCGCCCTCGCCGTTAAGCCCGACGTTTTGCTGCTCGACGAACCCACTTCCGCCCTGGACGATATCTCGACCGCGCGCATCGAGGAATTGATCGACAGCCTCAAATCCGACTACACGATAGTGATCGTTACCCCTAACATGCGGCAGGCCGCCCGCGTTTCCGATTGGACGGCATTTTTATACCTTGGGGAGCTGGTGGAATTCGATACCACCCAAACCGTTTTTACGAATCCATCGAAACGGCAGACCGAGGACTACATCACCGGACGATACGGGTGATTCATCGCCATGAACCGCCACATTTCGGAACAATACGGTACCGCGCTGGAGAATCTGCGGCTGCGGCTGTTGGCGATGGGCGGACTGGTCGAACAACAACTGCGCAAGGCGGTGCGTGCCTTCACGCTGCACGACAGCGCCCTGGCCGAGGAAGCGCGGGCCATCGATGATGCAGTCAACCGGTCGGAGGTGGCAATCGACGACGAATGCATCGCGGTCATCGCGCTGCGGCAGCCGGCCGCCTCCGACCTTCGCCTGCTGGTGCGCATCATGAAAGCGGGGACCGACCTTGAGCGGGTGGGGGACGAGGCTGGCCGGATCGCCAAGGCGGCCCTGGCCGTGGCGGCGTTGCCACCGCCGGAAGACCAACACGCGGAAATTCTGCAACTTTTCGAACTGGCCGCCGCCATGTTGAGCCTCGCTCTGGATGCCTTTGCGCGGCTCGATGTGGATGCCGCCTACGCTGTCATCGCGGCCGACGCCGAAGTGGACGACGCCTATAACGCCATCATCCGCAACGCGTCGGGCGCGGTGGGTCGAACACCCGAGCTGTGGCTGAATACGATGTGGGCCGCGCGGGCGCTGGAGCGGGTCGGCGACCACGCCAAGAATCTTTGCGAGCATGTTGTGTACGCGGTCGAGGGCAGGGATGTCCGGCACGGCCGGTCAATGGAGGCCCATTAGGCTCCTTGATGGAAGCCCACGAACGCCAGGGCGGATGACGATTGTCGAAACGCCGCATCTTCGCTAATTTCCGTTTGCTGTTCGGGGGCCGGGCAGTGGCCGCGCTGCTCAATGTGGGCGCCACGGCCACCTTGGCGCGCGCCCTGGAGCTTGCCGAATTTGGCACGGTGGTTCTCGTTCACGCCTACGCGCTAACGGTTCGCGGATTCGTCAATGTCCGACCCTCCCTCTCCATCGTGCGTTGGGGCGTCCCGCTGCTCGAGGGCGGCGACAACAGAACATTATCAACGCTTTTGGAACTCACCCGACGCCTGGATCGTTTTGTGGCGCTCGCCAGCGGCATATTGGCCGCGGCCATCGCCCCGCTTGCCGGTGGGCTGCTTGAGTGGAACTCGGCCACGGTCCTCTATTGCGCCGTCTTCAGCGCCGCGCTGCTCTTTTCGGGCGTTGAAACGCCACGAGGCTACCTGCAGTTGATCAACCGATTCGACCTGCTCGCGCAACAGATGGCGGTCGGACCGGCGATACGATTGGTTGGCGCCCTTATCGCAAGCTGGGCGGTGCCCCGTCTCGAAGTTTTTCTAGCGATCTGGGGCGGATCTCTGGCGGCTGAATATCTGTTCCTAACCTGGCTGGGGAATCAAAAGTATGCGGAGAAGGGTCTGCGTATCTCCTGCTTTGGGAGCGGTTCCCCCACCCGCTTTCCGGGCATGCCCCGCTTTCTCACGGCCACCTACCTTCAATCCATCCTGGAGATGGTGCCGAACCGACTCGCCACGCTGATGGTGGGAGCATCGCTGGGCGCCGAGAGCGCCGGCCTCTATAAAGCGGCGAGAGATTGCACCACGGTTGTGGCCAAGCCGGCGGCGTTGCTGGGCCAGGCGGCCTTCCCCGACCTTACCCGCCTATGGCGCGAGAGCCGCCGCAGGTTCCGCCGCCTAATCGCTCGCGTCTGCCTGATCGCCGGGTTGGCCGGTTTGGGGTTAACGGGCTTTGTTATGCTATTCGGTGGCTGGCTGCTCGGCGCCCTGTTCGGCCCGGAATTCCCCGCTGCCCAGGTCTTGCTGACCTGGCTGGTTTTCGCGGCGGCGATCGAGTTGGGTGGCGCGGCGCTGACGCCGGCCGGCTATGCAATGGACCGCGCCGGCCAAGTCCTGGCCGGCCGCGCCCTGGGCACCTTGGTTTTTGTCCTTGGATTTTTCCTCTTGCAACGCGATTTTGGGCTCGACGGCGTGGGCATGGCCGTGGCCGCCGGTTCAATATGCCTTTGGCTCGCCTTACTATTTGTCGTTGGCCGCAAGCCGCCAGGCGGCTCCACGCCATCCGCCGATCAAGATTCGCCACGCGTCCTTGCGGGTTCGAACCCCGCCCCGGGCACCAGCGTCCGATGCACGATCTTCTTTTCCCATCAAGCGGCCTCTCAATGGGCGAAGCGAAACTGGGTAGGCGATGGTCTGTTAGTCTTGAAGTGTAATCGGCTGAGGTTTTGATTAGGAGCAACGCATGAAGGTCAGAGACATACAAATTGACCCGGAGCAGGGAAGTGCGATGGTCAAGGTGCGTATAACGCACAGAGTACTTATTGAGAAATTCGCTGCGAGCGAACCAACTTTCTTGATCTGGGATCCTGTGGATGAACGCTACACACTGGATCATGCGCTGACACCGCGGCAAATGTTGCGGTTGGCTGCTTCGGTGAGGGTGAAGCAACGGGATGAAGAACGGAAGCAGCGGGATGAAGAACAGAAGCAACGGGATGAAGAACGGAAGCAGCGGGATGAAGAACGGAAGCAGCGGGATAGGTATATCGACCAGATGACGAACTGGTATGTCGCCCAACTATCAAATGAAGAACGGGAAGAATGGGAACAGGAAGAGCGGAAACGGAGACGGGAAGAGTGGGCACGGGAAGAATGGGAATTGAAGCAGGAACGGGAGCAGGAACGGGAGCAGATGCTGCTACAAGAGTGGGAATGGCAAGAGCATGAAGCAGATAGGATTATGTGGGCCGAGGCGCGGGCTGAGTGGTTTTAAAATGTGAATAAATATCACTAGGAATGTGGCGAATCAATGAGAGTTTCCCTAAATTAAAGAGATAGAGGACATTTCTACTTTGCGTTGACAGGTCCGTTCACCAGATTTCGCAGACTTGCGAAATGACGTATGCTGAGAGCATACACTGCCTTCGAAGCAGGATCATGTTAGGCAGATTTTGCACATGCACGGCCAGCCCCAAGCCTCGATTACATTCCTAGAAATCGACTATATCGAGGCATTTGGGGCGCGTCGAGACAGGTCGAGAGCCAACGCAGTTGGATGGAAAAATCCCCCCGCAGGCCTGCAATGAAATCAGCAGGAGGTGCGTTGCCGCAGTGAAAACCTGGGTGCTGAACGGAGATCTGCTTGAGGTTGCCGATGGCAATCCCTTGGATCGTCGTTCGACTTTCGATGGCGGCAGAAAAAACGGGTCAGGGACGCACGGAGAGGCGGGCGGGCCAAGCGCGCAGGGCGAGCAGCACCAACAGCGCGCCGAGGTGCGCATAACCCGGTACGGGATCAAAGGCGGTTGCTATCCAGTGTAGGAATACAAGCACCGCCGTCGCGTAGACGGACCGGTGCAGCGCCTTCCAGCGACGGCCGAGCCCGCGCACCGCCCAGTCGTTGCTCGTTGCGGCAAGCAACACCAACAGCAGGAACGCGAGCCAGCCAACCGCCATGCCAAACTCGAGAGCCTCGGCCAGGATCGCCCCGGCATCCGCCTGTCGCACCAGGTGGATCAGGGTGTGCGAGGCGGCGTACAGGAAAGTGGCAATGCCGAGGTCGCGCCGCCGTGTCACGAGCCAGCCGGGGAAGCGGGCCCGCGGGAACAGGCGGCGAACCGTAGCGACCGCCAACGTGACAATCAGGAGCCGCGCCGACTGTACGCCGGTCCAGTGCAGGTATTCCCCATAGTAGATCGTCTCGGCCAAGTAGCGCCATGTTTGCAAGGCCAGTGGTCCGGCGAGGGCCAGCCACAGCAGCGTACGGGATACTGCCGACATCGGTCCGGCGCGGGGCGCGTCGGGGTGTCTATTCGAGTGTGATATAGCTCTCGAGCCGCGCGACCTCGTCGTCGTCGACATACTTGCCGATTTCCCGGCGGAACTGGTCGAGCGAAGTGTACGGTCGGTATTCCTCGAATTCGTGCGCCATGCGGCCGGTCATGCCCGGAATCGTCATCAGATCGGCTTCCGACGCCGTGTTCAGATTCATTGGAATATAAACATGTCGCTCCAGGCGCGCGACCTCTTCCTCATCGACATATTTGCCGATCTCGCGGCGGAACTGGTCGAAGGAGGTATAGGGGCGGTACTCCTCGAACTCGTGCGCCATACGGCCGGTCATGCCCGGAATCACCATGATCTCCTTTTCACTCGCGCCGTTGAGATCGATCTGGCGGAACATCAGCGCATAGACCTCTTCCCGCTGCGCACGGTCGAGGTACGCCGCAAGAATCGCATCGAGCTGGGAGGCCGACAGGTAGGGTCGCCCCGCTACGATGGCGCCCGCGACGGCCTCGTTGACATGCGGCAGGCTCTCAAGAACTTCCGGCTCCACCAAGTTGGGATCAAGTAGATCGCCCCGGTTTCCCGCCTGGGCCAGTACGGCCCCCGCGGATGCCATGAACAGCATGGCCGCAAAGATCTTCCACAGTGTCAACTTGTTCTCCTTACATTCCCGAAGCTGGTGAGTTACGCATGTGCGAATGCGGTTTATTCTCATCCTACGCGGCTCGCCGCCAGGATGGAAGAGGGTGGGCGGCATTATGCCAACGTTGACTATCAAGCGGCCATCGTGCGTAATCTGCCGGGCAGGGGTGGATGTCCCGGGAGGATTCCGACCATGAGCAAGTTGGCGGACCACGCGCAATCGCAGCCTGACAAGGTGGCGCTGATCGATGCCGAATCGAGTGCGCAGCTCACCTACGGCGAGTTCAATCGCCGCTCGATCCAGTGTGTGCGCCTGTTTGCAGCCGAGGGGCTGCGGTTCGGCGACCACATCGTCGAGCCGCCGGACATGTTCAAAAACCAGTTGCCCAAGCGTTTCGACCCCATGCTCAAGGTGGCCTACGGCGTGGACACCCCGCCAATGCCATGTAGACCGCGTAATCCTAGGCCGCTGGGGACACCGTGATTCGGTTTCACTTCACTGAGGAACAACAGCAATTTCGCGATTTCCTGCGTCGCTTCCTTGACGACACCAGCCCGCCCGGGGTGGTTCGGGAGATCATGGAGGGCGAGGCGGGATTCGATGCCGAATCCTGGCGGCGGTTGGCCACCGAGTTGGCGTTGCCCGGGCTGTGCGTCCCCGAGCGCTATGGCGGCTCGGGATTTGGCGTTGCGGAGCTTGGCATCGCCATGGAGGAGATGGGACGCGCGTTATTCCCCTCGCCCTTCCTGGCCAGCGCCGTGATGGCGGCCAAAACCATCGAGTTCGTCGCGAGCGACGACCAATGCGCGGCCTATCTGCCGGCCATCGCCAGCGGTGAGAAGCTGGCTTCGGTCGCTTTCATGGCATCCGCGGATCACCACGCACGGGGCAACATCGAGGTTGCCGGGGATGGCGGCCTGACGGGTTGCAAGCGGTTCGTGCTCGACGGGGCGGCGGTGGATCAGCTATTGGTGGTGGCGGAGCAAGGCGATGACGCCTCTGTGTACCTGGTGGATGCCGACGCCGCGGGGGTCACGCGCCGGGCGCTGACGACCATCGATCAGACCCGCCGCATGGCCGAGGTCGCCTTCGACAAGGCTCCGGCCGTTTGCTTGGGCGCGGCCGGCGCCGCTGGTCCCGGCTTGGCGCGGATGTTCGATCTGGCCTACATCGCGCTTGCCAACGAGAGCGTCGGCGGCGCTCAGCGATTGTTCGACGACACCTTGGAGTACCTCAAGCTGCGGCGTCAGTTTGGTCGTAGCATCGCTTCCTTTCAGGCCATCAAACATCGCATGGCGGACTTGCTGTTAACTTTGGAGCTTGCGAAATCCGCGGCCTACTACGCAGCGCAAGCATGGGATGACGGCGTGGACGACATCTCGGAACTCGCAAGCCTCGCAAAAGCCGGCACCAGCGACGCCCATGTGCGGATCGCATCCGAGAGCATCCAGTTGCATGGCGGCATCGGCTTTACCTGGGAAAACGACACGCACCTGTGGTTCAAGCGCGCCAAGGGAACGGAAGTGCTGCTGGGAGCTCCCGCCCACCACCGCGCCCGCATGGTGATGGCGATGGCAAAGAGGAAGGCCGCATGAGCGATTTCAACGAAGCCGAGGTACGGGCGGCGGTGCGCGAGTGGTTGCGGGCCAATTGGGATCCGAACCTGAGCCTCATCGAGTGGCGCACGCGCCTGACCGACTCTGGCTGGGGGATGCCGGATTGGCCCGAGGAGTGGTACGGCAAGGGCTATCCGCCGTTGCTGGCGGCGGCGGTGGAGGAGGAATTTTTGAAGTTTGGCGCCGTTGGCGTCGCGAAGGCGGGCATTCGTCTGTTGGCGGGCGCCACGTTGCTCGAGCACGGCGACCAAGGCCAAAAAGCCCGGTTCCTGCGGCCCATACTCACCGGCGAAGATGCGTGGTGCCAACTGTTTAGCGAACCGGGCAGCGGCAGCGACCTGGCGGGTTCGACGACCCGTGCGGTACGGGAAGGCGACCACTGGCTGGTGAATGGCCAAAAGGTCTGGACGACGAGCGCCCACCATGCGGACTGGGGGCTGCTGCTCGCACGTACGGACTGGGACGTGCCCAAACACAAGGGCTTGAGCTATTTCGTGATCAACATGCGTCAGCCGGGCGTGAATGTGCAGCCGTTGCGGCAAATGAATCATCACGCTTCGTTCAACGAGGTGTTTCTCACGGATGCGGTGGTGGAGGCACGGCATCGGGTGGGCGAACTCGGCCAGGGCTGGCAAGTGGCTATGACCACCCTCGTCCACGAGCGCCGGAGCGCCGATGGCATGCGGGTAACCGTGGCCGCACGGGACAAGGCCGCCAAGCGCGAAGGGCGCGTCTACGATGAAGAGCGAGCGGAAAACGAGGTGCTGTTGGAACCATACACCTGGTATCCCCAGCGGGCGGGGCGCGTGGATCTGGCGCTGACGCGCGCTGTGAGCACCGGCAAGATCGACGATCCGGTGGTGCGGGAAGAACTCGCCAAGCTGCTCATACTGTCCCGCTCCGCCGAGTGGACGGCCCGTAGAGCCCGGGCTGCCCTGGAGCAGGGCCAGCCGCCCGGGCCCGCGGGCTCGCTGGGCAAGCTTGGGGCGAGCGTGGTGGCGCGTGCCGCCGCCCGGGTGCACACGCTGATCTCCGACGCGGATGCCATGCTGATGGGCGACGATGGTCCCGAGGATGGAATCATCGGCGAGATACTCATGTCGGTGCCGGCGGTGTCCATTGCCGGCGGTACCGATGAGATTCAGCGCAACATCATTGCCGAGAGGGTGTTGGAAATGCCCAAGGAAACCCGCTTCGATGGCGGTCCGTTCAAAGACGTGCTGAAAAACTAGTCGCTGGCACCAACAGCGGCAAGGTGCGCTCGCTAACGCACTTCGAATTTCTTTTTCTTCACCGCCATGATGGCATCGCGGTCCACCTGGGCGGTGCCGACCGGGTTGCCGATGATGGTATAGGACATGCCCATGTTGAGCGCTGCCGTGCGTGGCAGATCGAGCGACTCCCATACCGCGCGTACCGTGCCCTGGGTGGCGGCGGGTGGTTTGGCGGCAATCTTGGCGGCGATTTCGTGGGCGCGGGCCCAGAGCCTTTCCTGTTCCACCACTTCCGAAACCAGCCCCATGCGCAGTGCGGCCTGGGAACCGATGCGCTCGTCATTGCCGAGCAGCGCCATGCGCATCACGTCGCCAAGGGGCATGCGATAGGTGGCGCCGATCGGTTCGAGGGCCGCGGTCAGCCCGTAGGTGACGTGTGGATCGAAAAACGTCGCTTCCTCCGAGCAGATGAGGATGTCCGACTCGTTTATCCAATAGAACGCCCCGCCGGCGCACATGCCGTGCACGGCGGTCACCACCGGTTTCCACATCTTGTTGGCGCGCGGGCCGAGGTACACACCGGGATCCAGCTTGAACCAGTCGTTGCTCTCGTTGGGCCCGCTGACCGCCCGCGCACCCGGCGCATCGCGGCCTCCGCGCACATCCACCCCCGTACAGAACGCCCGGCATTGCATGGAGGCGCGCAACACATAGGCGTGAATGTGTTCATCGACGATGGCCTTCTGCCAGACATACTCGAACTCCTCGCACATCCGGCCGCTGAACGCGTTCAGCGCCTGGGGCCGATTGATGGTGACGGTTGCGACCTGATCATCGCTCTCCTCGTAGAGAATCGTTTCGAATTCCATGCTCGATCGTTCCTGTTTGTCCTGTTTTCCGCAAACGGATCCCGAGTGGGGCGTCCACGGCCCGCAGCCGACAGGTTACCACCCTGCCGGCTCATTCGAGGATACCCTAGACATTCTCCCAGCAATTCCCGCTAACGATGCGTGATTATGCGTGTGGGTCCAAATACCGAGCGAAATGGACCATTCAGGCATTAGTCGGGCACCATTTTTAGGCACGGATTGCATCGCCGCGGTTGCCGATCCCCGATTATTGTTGTGTACTTGTTTAGACACGTTAACCAATCGAGGATTGAGATGGGCGATACATTCCTAGGCTATGAGGGCAAGCATGTACTCGTGGTCGGGGCAGCCACCGGCATGGGGGCGGCGACCGCAAAACAGGCTGGGGCGCAGGGGGCCCGGGTTACGGCAATGGACGTGGCCGACATCGACTACGCCGTGGACTCCGCCATCGGGGTGGACTTGCGCGACCGATCAAGCGTCGATGAAGCCATCGGTCAAGTACAGGGCGATGTACGGGCTGTGTTCGCCTGCGCCGGCGTCGCCGACGGCACGCCGGGCATCATGCTCATCAACTTCACCGCGCAGCGTCACCTGATCGAGACGCTGATCGCAAGCGGCCGCCTCGGCAGGGGCGGCTCCGTGGTTATGATCTCCTCCGTGGCCGGTCTTCCCTGGCCGCAGAACATGCCGGCCTTGACGGAGTTTCTCGATACACCCGATTGGGAAACGGCTACGGCCTGGATCGACGCGCACGAGGGCACAGACACCTACAGCTTCAGCAAGATGGCCATGAGCGCCTATGCGGCACGTCAGGCATTCCCGTTGCTACGCCAAGGCATTCGCATCAACGCGATTCAACCCGGCCCGACGGATACGCCCCTGGCCCGGGCCAATGCCGATATCTGGCTAGCCTTCGGGCAGGACTATCGCGATGCCGCCGGCGTTGCAACGCTCACCACGGACGAGATGGCGGCGACCCTCCTGTTTCTCGGCAGCGACGCGGCAAGCGGCATCAACGGCGCCAATCTGCTTGTGGACCAGGGGCAGATCGGCGCCGGCGCCACCGATGCGTTCGAGACGCCCGCCGTCAAGATGATGCTCGGCATGGCCTGATGTCCATTGCCCAGGCCGGTCGGCGGTCAATCCAGAAAAAACGGACGCGGATGGGACGCTCCCGCCGCCACCCGCAGGGCGCGCTGATGCGGCATTATCGGTTGGATACTAGGTCCAAGTGATGGACTTCACCTCGGTGAAATCCTCCAGGCCGTGGCGTCCCCATTCGCGGCCGATGCCGCTTTGCTTGAAGCCTCCGAACGCGCCGCTCTGGGCGATGCCCGCAAGGGGTTGTCCCCAGCCGGGGCCCTGGCCGTCGCCGGGGCCGGTGGCGCCCGCGGGCACCTGGCCGACGCCTGTGGCCGTCACGTTGCCGGCGCGCACCTGGCGCGCGACGTTGAATGCGCGGGCCGTGTTGGCCGCCATGACACCGCCGCCGAGTCCATAGATGGAATCGTTGGCGATGCGCACGGCATCTTTGTCCCCGCCGGAATACGGGATCACCGTGAGCACCGGGCCGAAAATCTCCTCCTGGGCAATGCGCATGTCGTTGCTGCCCACAAATACCGTTGGCTCGAAAAAGAAGCCCTTCTCCATGTGGCTGGGGCGCTTGCCGCCCGTGATCAGATCGGCGCCCTGCTCAAGCCCGGATTGCACGTAGCCCCGCACCTTGTCGCGCTGCTGTTCGCTGATGAGCGGGCCGAGCACCGTCGCCGGGTCTCGAGTATCGCCGATGTGGATGCTGTCCTTGACCGCGCACACGCCTTCCAAGTAGGCATCCATCAGCCGCTCGGGCATGAGCAGGCGCGTCTGCAGTGCGCAGCCCTGGCCACAGTGGGTCAGCACGGCGCCGAAGCCGATCTGGCGCACCACATCCTCGGACACGTCATCAAGCACCACCTGGGCGCTCTTGCCGCCGAGTTCGAGCTGCACGCGTTTTATCTGGTTGCCGCAGCGGGACATGATGCGGCGCCCGGTCGCCGTCGAGCCGGTAAAGGTGACCATATCGATGCGGGGGCTTCCGGTGATCTCATCGCCCACCTCCGCGTGGCCGGTAATCACGTTGAGCACACCCGGCGGCAGCTCCGCCTCCTCGGCGGCCCTCGCAATCTCGAAGGCATTGAGCGGTGTCCACGGATGTGGCTTCAACACCACGCTGCAGCCCACGGCCATGGCCGGAAATGTCTTCACCATGTTCAGCATGAACGGGAAATTGAAGGGGGTGATGGCACCCACCACGCCCACCGGCTCGCGCACCAAGGCGTTGCCGCCCATGCCGCCCGGGCCTCCGGTCGGGGGGGAGGTCTCCACCCAATGCACCAGATCCTGGGCGCGGTCGGCATTGAAATAGCCGATGTCGATGGAGCCGCCACACTGAAACATATCAACAATGGGCCCCACCGCGCCCGCCTCGGCGACGATGATTTCGCGCAAGGCGTCGTGCCGGGCTTGCAGCGCATCGGCCATGCGCCGCAGCACCGCGCCCCGCTCCTTCGGCTTCATGTACGGCCACGGGCCTTCGTCAAACGCTCTGCGCGCCGCCGCAATGGCCGCCCGCGCATCTTCAAGCGATGTGTCCGGCACCTTGCCGATGGCCTCTTCGGTGGCCGGATCAATCACGGTAATCGAGCGGTTGGCCGTCCCGCTGGTCCACTTTCCGTCAATAAACAGCTCGTAGTTCCAAGTCATCAATCCCACTCCAAATTAGTCTATCCGGCCCGCTCCCGTCTGGTTCTAGTCTGCGTTCGTTGCCTGCTAGGTCGCCGGGCTAGGAGCCTGCGCCGTAGGAAATACTCGGGGGAGCACATCCCACTGTTAAGGAATCTCTGATCAACCCTGTCGTCGCCTCATCCTAGTTAATAAAATCAAAAGCTTACGAGTAGTTCAATGCTGTTCCATCGAC
Organism: Pseudomonadales bacterium; assembly: GCA_965116165.1. Lineage (GTDB taxonomy): Bacteria > Pseudomonadota > Gammaproteobacteria > Pseudomonadales > Azotimanducaceae > Azophilus. Next base: position 1,589,671 of record OZ220484.1, read on the forward strand.
TTGTTCAGACCTTCCTTAACTCTCGCGGGTGTTCTACGATGCCGACCCCTGGCGGCGTCAGCCCCTGGGCACGCGCGCATAGGATGGCGCAATGCCGCCCTGATTCTCGCCCCAGCCTTCGACGCCGTTCCACCGCCAGCGAAACAGGCCCGTGGCGGTGCCGTGATTGCTCACCTGTTCGCCCACCGCGTGCAGACGGCGCCCCAGGGTATCCACGCCCTCGTACTCGATGCGCCAAATCCAGCCGTTGGCGGGATCCACAAGGCATTGGCGCCGACCCTCCACCAGGTGTGCCCACTGGCCATCGCGAATGAGGTAGCCGGTGTTGGTGAAGTCGCCCCGGTCCTCCTCGCCCTCGATCACCATCGTGTACACCAAAAACGCATCCCGCGGCGAAGCGGTGCCGAAGATGTAGCCGATGTTGAACGGCTTGCGCAACGGTCTCGACAGGTCGGAGTGCTCACCACCTGGCGCCGCCGGCTTGCGTTGGGGCTGCTTGCCGCCGCTGGAGTCGTTGGCCCGCTCCGATAGGCTCGGCCTGCGGGGGCTCCAGCTACGGTCGCGCACGGACAGGCAATCGATGGCAATCACCTCGCCATGCAGGACGATCTCGCCGGTGACGTGCATGGCCTGGTCCCAATGCCGACCGCGCCAGAACGGCGCGCACCCCGCCGGATGCGGGTTCGGCTCCATGATGGCGGCGAACCCCAGGTCCGCCTCGAACCGCCCCGGGTCCGAGTAGGTCATGTGGTACCGGGTCAGCGGTTCCAGCATCTTGATGCGATTGCCGTTGGGCAGGGCGATGTCGCGCAGGTCGCGCAGGCCCGCGGGCAGCTCCAGCCCGCTTTCGTGCCGTTCGTAGAGGGCGGGCGCGGCGCTGTCGTCCCACACCCAGGCGCCACCGTTGCATAGCCCGTTGTCGCCCTGATTGAGCAGCACCTGGTTGTAAAGCCAGCCGCCCATTTTGCGTTCGGGAACATTGAATGAGGTCCAGAAGGTCTCCATCCACCAGGGATGGCCAGAGCCCTCGCCCTGGTCGTGAAAGCCATCGTCGGCGGGCTCCACGACCCAACCGGTCAAGTCATCGGTGTTTGGCAAAACGCCTTCCTCGCGAGCAGTTGGCCAAGCATCGCGGCGTCATCATTGGTCGATGACGACCGCACGCTCCGGGCATTGAATCTCCGCCAAGCGCACATCGTCGACAAGGTTCGCGGGAACCTGTTCCAACCCCGGCACCACATAGCCGAATCCATCATCATCGTACTTGAACAGGGTTGGGCAAACCATGTTGCACATGCCGTGGCCCTGGCAGCGCTCGGCAACGATCCTAACCCGCATGCCATCAAGCCTTGCGCAACCAGAGGGAGCTTGCCCCCTTCATGCCGCCGAACAGCTCGGGCTTATGGTCGGGATGCAGCTCATAGTCCGGCAGCCGCCGGTGCAACTGCACCAGCGCGATGCGCAGTTCCCGCCGCGCGAGGTGCAGGCCAAGGCAGCGGTGCGGGCCGTGGCCAAAGCCCATGTGCCGGTTGGGCACCCGGTCGAAGATGATTTCATCGGGATTCTCGAACTGCTCGGGATCCCGATTCGCCGCCATGGTCGGGCAGCTCACATGGTCTTCCGCGTGAAATCGGACTCCCTGGAATTCGATGTCGCGCGTCAGGCGCCTGGGCAACAGCACGATGGCGTTAAACCGGACCAACTCCTCTATGGCCAGCATCAAGCGCCGCGGGTCATCCATGAGGGCGACGAACTCGCGGCGTTTCTCCGGCAGTTCCGCAAACGTCTTGATGATCAGGCCCAAGGCCGAGGCCACGGTGTCGAGGCCCGCCATGAACATCAGGAACAGCGTATCGAGCAGTTCCTCCCGGGTCAGGGGACGTTCGCCATCGTACTTCGAGTCGATAAGCCAACTGATCATGTCCCGCTGGGGCGCCTGGCGACGCGTTTCCAGAAGCTTGCCGAAGTACTCGTAGAGCGCCGCGCCCGTGTTGCCGTGGATATCCCCCAATCTGTCCCGGGGAATTTCGCCGTCGTCGTCCAGTTCGATTCCCAACTCCCCGGCCTTGGCAAGCGCCAGGGCGCGCCCCCGCCCGTGCCCGTCGGCGGAATGCATGAGGGTGTTTTTCCAGTCCATGAGTTGCGTATAATCCTCCAGCGGGAAGCCGAACAACTCGCAGAAGATGACCGTGGGGAACGGGTCGGCGAAGTCCACGACGAAATCGAATTCGTCCTTTTCCAGCATCTTGTCGAGTAGCTCGCCGGCGAACCGCTCCAGGTGCGGCTCCATGGCCGTCATCGCATCCGGCGTGAACCACTTGTTCAGTATGCGCCGGTAGGCGGTGTGCGCCGGCGGGTCGATCGCCTGCGGTATCCAGGGCCGCTCGGGATAGTTGCCCGCCTGGCTGGAGAAAGTGTCCGTGTCGCTGAGCATCGCACAGGAGTCATCATAACGGGTGAGCAGCCAGCTTCCGCCGGCATCGCCCCGCTCCGTTCTGCCGCGTGCCTCAACCCGGGCGATGGGCAGTTCCTCACGCAGCAGGGCGTAGGTTGCAAACTCATGCTCCAGCCACTCCGAGGTGTAAGGGTCGTACTCCCGCGCCGCGGACAGGGCTTCATTCAAGCGTCGTCGTCGTGCCATTCAGACCCCCAATACCGTTAACCTGTTTAGATGATAAGCCGAACGGTGTCGCGGCCACATACCGCGGCACCGTCGGTGGGAGTACGCCCAGTGATTTCGCCGCTATCGACGGCCGCAGTAGTTCATTCATGAATGGGTCGGGTTAGCGGCCGACTCATAGCAACACCCCCTGTTCACGCAATCGCGCGATCTCATCGACGCCCAACCCCAGTTCGCGCATCACTTCGTCGCCGTGCTCGCCATAGCCCGGGCTGGCGCTGAGCTTGCCGATCGGCCGTTCATCGAACTGCCCGGGCGACGAGGCGGCCAAATAGCTCCCGTCATCGGCCGAAATTTCCGTGACGAATCCGTTGGTCAATGCCTGATCGTCGTTGATCACTTCCACCGGATTCTGCAAGGGCGCCCAGACGCCTTCCATCGAGAACAGGATGTCGTTCCACTCGGCCAGCGTCTTGGTTTCGAATTCGCCTTGAAGCTCCGCAATGAGCGCCTCGGCGTTCGCCATCTTGGATTTCTCATCCCGGAAGCGTTCGTCTTCCGACAGGTCTTCGCGTCCCATGCGGCGCGCCAGGTCGGCGAACCAGCGATCCTGGAGGAAACAGAGCGACAGCCAGCGGTCGTCCCTGGTTCGGTACAGGCGAACCAGCGGATGGTCCCCGACCCGCCGCGGCGCCATCGGGTCACCGGGTTGCGCACCCGAAAGGCTCGCGCCGGCCAGCGACTGGGTCATAATGTAGGCGCCCATGAGATAGAGCGCATGATCGACCACTGCCCCTTGACCTGTGCGTTCGCGACGAAACAGTGCCGCCGAGATCGCGCCCGCCAGCGTTGCGCCGCCGGTGAGGTCGCCCACCGATCCGGGCTGCTGGGGCGGTGGCCCCGATTCCGGCGTTTGCGCGAAGCCGGACCCCGATCGACACCAGGACGAGGGGTAGTCGAACCCCCCGTGGTCGGCCATGGCGCCTCGCATGCCATAGCCGGTGCCGCGGGCGTAAATCAGCCGTGGATTGCGTTGCATGAGAATGTCGGCATCGATCCGCAGCTTGCGGCGCGCACCGGTTCGTAGGTTGGTAATGAACACATCCGCGCTCTCCACGAGCTTGTAGAGTTGCTCGCGGCCCGCATCCCGGGTGAGATCCAGCGCCACCGAGCGCTTGCCGCGGTTGGCCACTTCAAAGTACTCGTTGCGCTTCTGTCCCGGCCTTTGCAGGATGAGCAGGTTCCTGCCCGGATCTCCGCCACCGACAGTGCGCTCAATCTTGATTACATCCGCGCCCCAATCGGCAAGAACCACCCCGGCGGCGGGCACAAAGGTGTGCTCGGCCACCTCGATCACCCGCACGCCCCGCATCACGTCATACATTTCGGCTCCCCAAGCTTGGATTCACTCTCTGATGCGGTTGGTGCCGCCATCGCGCAGCTCCAACACATCAATGCCGGCATTGCGCGGCGATCGCAGCATGTGCGCCACCGACTGCGCGGTAGTTCGAGGGTCGATGCCATCGCCGATCCCGCCACTATATCCAACGTAGTTAGCTTTGTGTATATTCATCGTTGGATCACAGCCATTGGAGAAAGGGTTGCGGGTGCTCTGCGACAAGTCGATCTGCCAAGGCCATGGCCGCTGCGAAGCGATGGCGCCGGAGGTCTATGCACTCGACGACAACGGCTATCTGGCGGCCGAGGAGATCGATGTGCCGCCAGGACTTCAGGATGCGGCAAGGCTGGGCGCGGCCTCCTGCCCGGAAGAGGCCATCACCATCGTCGAAGACTAGACCAGTGCCTCCGCGCTCTACCGGATCAAGCAGCTCCTTCTCCGAGCGCACCTCCAACTTGGCCTTTTCCACGTCATAGCCCGCGCGGTTCCTCAATGAGACGCCGAGGTTGCCGCGATGCCGGAGGCTCCACAGGCAAGCATCGTGAATGTCGCGTGGCCGGCAACCCGGCAGCCGCAACGCCTTCTCTGCAACAAGTTATCTAACTAGGTTAGATGTTGTTGACTCGTTCGCTGAGCCCGTTATGCTAGATGATTCAGCATATTCAACAAGGTGGGAGCGGCATGGCCACGGAAAAATCAAAAGTGAGCGAGGCCTTCAAGGTCGATGACAAGCTCGAGAAGGAATTTGAAGAAGCGCTCAGGTACGAGCTTAAAGACGAGGATATCGAAAAGGCCAGGCTGCTTGTCGGGGTGAATGTTGCCAACACGAGCAGGGAGCTCTTCTCCGAAGCCACCCCCGACGCGATCCGCAACTGGGCCCAGGGCATGGGCGATGACAACCCCCTGTACACCGACGAAGGCTATGGCCCCACCACGAGGTGGGGTACGCAGATTGGCCACGGCACCATGGTCGGCCACGTCAAAACCCCCATGCTGGGCGACCCGATGCCCGCGGCAATCAAACAGGCCACCAAGGGCCTGTTCCGTGGCGTGCACGTATTCGTTTCCGGGGGCACTTGGGACTGGTACCGGCACCTGCGGCCCGGCGACCGCGTCTACGCCTACCGCAGTGAGGAGTCCGTGAAGGAAAAGAAGTCCGAGTTCGCGGAACGCTCCGTCATTCGCGTGAGCCGCAACGTGAACATCAACCAATGCGGCGAAGTGGTGGGCGTCTACCGCACCCTGCGGGTGGAAACCGAGCGCAGGAAATCACGCAGCAGGGGTAAGTACGCCGATATCGGGCCCGCCGACTACACCGATGAGGATTACGAGCGCATCGACGCCATCTACGCAGCCGAGAAGCCGCACGGCGCCGAGAGACGCTATTGGGAAGATGTCAAGGTGGGCGACGAAATGCGACCCATGGTGAAAGGCCCGCTCACCGTTACCGAGATCATTGCCGTGCATGCCGGCGGCTACGGCTTCGTGCCCTATGGCCTCAAGTCTTCCCGGCTCGGCTACAGGAACCGCAAACGCATCGCGCCGTTCTACATCAAGAACGAGATGGGGGTGTGGGACGTTGCGCAGCGCCTGCACTGGGACAGCGACTGGGCCAAGGCCATCGGCAATCCGCTGGCCTACGACTACGGCGTGATGCGGCAGTGCTGGCTGTACCACATGGTGTCCGACTGGTGCGGCGACGACGCCTTCATCGAGCGGCTCGAGGATTCCATCCGCAAGTTCAACTACCAGGGCGACACCCAGTTTCTCACCGGCAGGGTGGTGAACAAGCGCGAGGACGGCGGGCGCCACCTGGTGGATCTGGACATGCGCATGGTCAACCAACGCGACACCGAGACCGCCTACGGCTCGGCCACGGTCTCCCTGCCCTCCCGCAAGGCGGGCCTGCCCCCGCTGCCCGCGGTACCGGTGGACCTGCAGCGGGAAGCGGCACAGATGTTCGCGCGCCACAACGAGCTTCTGGCGCAGCGGCGACGGAGCGGATGAACCACCCCGATGCCGTATGGGTATGCGATGTGGACGGGACGCTCATCGGTTCTGTGCGCAGCGATATCCTGCGGCCCGGCGCCATCGAACTGCTGGACCGGCTGCGCGATGCCGGCACGACCCTTGTGCTGTGGAGCGCGGGGGGCGCCGAGTACGCGAAAAACATGCTTGCGCAGTTCCGTATCGACCACTATTTCGCCGCTTTCTACAGCAAGGAGCGGCGCGGCCCGGATGACCGCTACCTGGTCGATCACCTGTGCCCCAAACACCGGCCAGGCACGCTGGTGGACGATTACCCCGGCGATGTGCCGGAGCAGCCGCGGGTCATCGGCGTCCCGCAGTTTCTGGGCGGCAACCCCCATGACCGGGGGCTTGAACGCGCCCTGCGGATCGCCCGCCGCCCGATGCCAAGGCCGGTGGTCACCGACCCTTGCGGGTGCGGGACTGACCGACACCCCGCTCATCTATCGGGCCGTGCCGAGCACCGACCCTCGCGGGTGCGGGGGGCTGACCCATGAGTGCGCCGCTGCCGCTTTACGGGGAACTGGGCGCGGTCACACCGACAATATCCTCCGAGGTCACCACCTTGCCCGGCGCATAGCCGCGCGGTGCGATACCGGCCAACGACTTGGGCTCGGTATCCACGTCGGGTGCCAGCTTGCGCAGCGCCGCCACTGTGCATTGGTGGCGGCCACCCGCCCGCTCCATGCCGTCGAAGTGCCATTCGCGGAATACGTTCCGATGCGTGATGCGCTCAATCTCATCATCGGGAATGCCTCCCGGCACACTTTGCAGGCTGCGCCAGAGGCCTTCCGGATAGTCCGGCCACAGGCAATCCGAATGCGGGTAGTCCACTTCCAGCGTGATATTGTCGATGCCGATCAGATGGCGGTTGCGCAGGCCCACATCGTCTTCGATGAAGCAGGTGATGATGTGCTCGCGGAAGACATCGCTCGGCTTCTTGTCACCATAGCTCTTGTTGGTCCAGGCACCGTGGTGGCGATTGGTGAAGTCCGCGCGTTCCAGAAGATAGGGAACCCAGCCGATGCCGCCCTCGGAGAGCGCCATTTTCAGGTTCGGATAACGCAGGAACGCCTCCAGGGTAATCCAGTCGGCGGCCGCGTTGGAGATGGACATCGGCATGGCGGTGATCCACGCCTCGATGGGCGATTCCGGGGATGGATGCGGCACCGGCGTGCCGGATCCGATATGGCAGTTGAGCATGACGCCCTCGCGGTCGCAGATTTCCCACAGCGGCTCCCAGTCGGCCCGGTGAATGCCGGGCAAGCCCATTCCCGCCGGGTTGGAGGCAAAGCTGATCGCCCGGCATCCCTTGTCGAGCACGCGCTTGATTTCCCTCACCGTGGCGCCCACGTCCCACATCGGCACCAGTGCCAGGGGAATGAACCGCGTGGGATGCCTGCCGCACCACTCATCGATGTGCCAGTTGTTGTAGGCCTTGAGCACCGCATAGGCGTTGGCGGGATCCTTGCGCGCCCGCTCAAGGAAAAGCGCACCGTGAAAGCCGGGGAAGGTGGGAAAGCCCAGCGATGAGAAAACGCCGTTGGCATTCATGTCGTCCACCCGCGCATCCACATCGAAGGCCGCCTTGCGCATATGATCGAAACGCTGGGGCTCCATGCCCCATTCGTTCTTGGGACGGCCCACCACCGCGTTCAGGCCGATGTTGGGCTTCACCAGATCGTCCCACACCCAGACCTGGTTGCCGTTGATCTCCCGAACCTGCGGAGCGTTGGCCCGCTGCCGGGGGGTGAGTTGATTGTCAAACATGTCCGGCGGCTCGACGATGTGGTCGTCAACGCTGGCAATGACCATGTCTTGCATGCGCATGGGCTTTCTTCCGGTGCTTTATCATCCAAACAAGTTAACCATATCATGGTAGCGTCATCCGCGCCATAATGTGCCGCTAGCCGTCCGCACACCGCTGGTTCGAGATGTCCATGGCACAACTGGCACCTGAGACAGCCAAGTGGATCACCCGTGTGATGCGCGGTCGCATCACCCGCGCGGAACGCATACTCGCCGGCGGACGCTACGGCTGGTACATCGATATCGAGGACCAAGCCGGCACGGTGCGCGAATTGTTTCTGCAACAGTCGCGTGCCGACGCCGGCGACCCGGATCGCTCGCCATTCAACTCGTTCCGCATGGAGGGGGAAATCTATCGGGCCCTGCACCCGCACATCCCCGTGCCCAGGCCCTGGGGCATCAACGAGGGGCTCGGCGGTTTCCTTGTTGACCGGGTGCCCGGCATCGCTTGGATGCACCCGCCGGCCAACCCCGCCGAGCAACTGAGCGTGGCGCGGGACTTTATTCGCCACCTTGCCAAGCTGCACACCCTGGATCCCGCCGAACTGGACCTGCCGAGCTACCGTCCGGTGAAAAGCGCCCGAGAACATCAACTCGACCGGCTTGCCGTCTTTCGCGCCCAAGCCGAGGCCGGCGGCGAGGCCGTCGAGCCGATGCTGCGGATCTCCCTCGAGTTTCTGGAGAACAACATTCCCGATTACGACGGGCCGGTGGTGCTGGTGCAGGGCGACACCGGCCCGGGCAATCTCATGTACCGGGATGGCCGGGTGACCGGTATCATCGACTGGGAGCTGGCCCACCTTGGTGACCCCATGGACGACATCGCCTGGATGTGCTGGCGCACCGTGCAGCATACGTTCACCGACTTCGCCGAACGCATGCGCGAATATCAAGCGCTGTCCGGCCACCGCATCGATGTGGATCGCGTGAACTACTATCGCGTCAATGCGTTCGTCGTCCTGTGCGCGGCATCGAGTTCCCAGGCGGGAGCATTCGGATTGCCCAGCATGACCGAACCTTCCGGAGACTCGGGAGAAACGCGCTCGGCGAGTGCCGGGTCGGAACGTGCCGCCGATGGCAGCGCGTTCGCCATGACCACGCTGCACCGCCGCATGCGCCTCACCGCCCTGGCGGACGCCCTGGGCATCGAGCTGCCACCGCGGCGGGTGCGGGGCGAAGCCGCGGCGCGCCCCGAATACGCAACCTACGACGATCTCCTGGATCAGATGCGCACGATCATCCCCGCAATCGGCGGTGCCACCGCCACCCGCCAGGCCAAGGGCCTCGTGCGCAGGCTCAAGCACCTCAAGGAGCTGTCGCGCAACGGGGCGCTGTTCGATCACTTCGAACTCGACCACATCACCGGTCTGCTTGGCAAGCGGCCCGCCTCGCTCGGCAAGGGCCGCGCCGCCCTGTATCGGGCCGCACTCGCCCGCGAGATTCCGGACAAGGACTACATCCTCTACCACTGGCACCGGCTGGTACAGGACGAGCACCTCATGCAATACGCCTCCGGCACGCTCTCGCGGCGCGATTGGCCGACGCTTTACTGATCCGCGCCCCGGTACTACACCAGCACCTCTACGGGGGTGTCGGGGTCGATGGTCTTGAAGACTATTCGCGCGCTGCGCTTCAAGTGGCTGGTCAGATGCCGCTCAGCGCCGTCCGAGTCACCCGCTTCCACCAGATCGACCAGTTTCTTCTCCGACCGCACGCCCAGTTTTGCCATTTCCACATCGTAACCCCTATCTACTACGTTGAGCAGATGCGCTTCCCAGATCTCGTGCATCACGTGTCCGAGCAGGGTCAGGGTCTCGTTGCCGGAGCCTTCGATCACCTTCAGGTGAAATTCCGCCGTATGGTGGGAATAGGCTTCGGCATCATTGATCTGCGACTCGATATCGCCGATGTGCTCGCGCAGTTCCGCAATGATGCGCCGGGGACGGCGCGTTGCCAGGAGCCGCGCCGCCGGAGGTTCCACGAGCAGGCGCACATCGCGAACGTCCCGCACCGTGGTCTTGCGGGTCTGGAGATACAACCCGGCGTACCGCGCCACGACTTCGACTTCTGGCAAACGCACCCGGGCACCGCCGCGCGAGCCGCGGGAGACGCTGATCAACTGCTCGGTCTCAAGAATCCGGAATGCTTCCCGCATGGTGGGCCGGGAAATGCCGAACTCCTCGATCAGGATCGACTCCGGGGGCAGGTTGTCTCTTTCGGTCAGGTCGCCGAGAACGATGCGCCGGCGCAACTCGGCGGCCACCAGTTCCGCGGTCTTCGGCACCCGCACCGGCTCAAGGGTGTTCCCGCGCCGCAGCCTTCCCCGCGCCATGCTGTTCAAAGTTCCACGCTTCTAGCAGTCTGTCCGACTTTATGGCGCTTGATTTCATAACGCATTGATTCTATTTGATATTTTATTTTTCGGCCCACTGCGAGAGAATTTCTGAAATATCAATAAAATCAATAGTTTAATAAATTCGGCACAGTTAAATCCGACAGACTGCTAGCCCGACCTATTCATGAATGTACCGTGGCGAAGCCGGCAAGCGTAGTGAAAGCACTGGGTGCGTGGAGCAGGAGCGCGCGCGGGCGTAACTTGACGGCCTTGACGGCACGTTGAGTACGCGGCGGGAGCACACCCGGTGCTTTCGCCACTATTGACGGCCGCAGTAGTTGATTCATGAATAGGTCGGGCTAGGGAAGCAACCATGACTTTTGTGAATTATCTACAGGTTTCGAGACAGAGTCCACAAGTTGTATTGGCTCAGGAGATTTCGGAATTTAGGGTTGTCGGATCAGGCAGCCTCCTCAAGCTCGACAAGGTACTCGTTGGGGGTTCGGCAGTCCAGCGCCAGATGGGGCCGCTCGTAGTTGTGGAAGAACTCGTACCCGGCGAGCCTGGGTGTGACGTCGGCGACGGTGAGTGGGCCGTCGTAGAGGTTCCAGAACTCGATCCGGGCGGACCGGTTGGCGCGCTCGACATGGCCGTTGAGCTGGGGTCGCCGCGGGGGCAGGACATGGAGGGGGATGCGCCGCGCCTCGCAGGCGCGCTCGAAGTCGGCGCGGAACTCGGCGCCGCCGTCGACCTGTATGGAGGCGACGGGGAACGGCATGTTCTCGACCACGGCGGCCAGGAAGCGCCCGGCGTTGCCGGCCGTGGCCCGCGAGAACACCCGGGCGACCATGTGCCTAGTTGTCGGGCAGACGGCGCGGAATTCCTTGAGAACCCGGCCGTCGCGGCTGTATGTCATGTGGTCGACCTGGACCAGCTCGCCGGGGGCGCGCGCGCTGTCGCCGTGGCTCCAGCGCCGCGCCCAGGCGCCGTCGAAGGTGCGGCGGCGCGCGGGTTTGGGCCGGCCCTCGCAGAAGGAGGCGCGCCGGGTGCGGCCGTCGGCGATGGCCTCTTCGATGATGCGCCCGACGGTGGAGACGGACAGGCGGACGCCGCGCCGGTCGAGCATGGCCTTGAGTCTCACCTTGCCCATGAACGGATACCGTGCCCGCATGCCGAGCACGGCCCGGACATCCGGGTCGGTCCACCGCCGCCGCCGGACGGTGCGCGGGCGGGTGCTTCGGGGCTCGAGCGCCCGGACGCCGCCGCGGCGGAAGGCCTTGCGCCAGTCGTAGTAGGTGCTTTTGGGCAGGCGGATGGCGCACAGTGCGTCGCCGCGGCGCATGCCGCCGTCGACCATCTTGTCGACGAGTTCGAGGGCGCGCAGGCGCCGCCGGGCGGTCGCGCCGGTCTTGGTGTCGACGCGCGGGCGCTTGCGGGAGGGGGGACGGACATGTAACAGTTTCATGCTCGGGCTCCTTGTTTGGTTGGATGAAACAAGCATGCCTGAGCCGGCGGGGCGCGTCAGCGCGCACCGCCGGGCCTTGAACTCCGGTCGCTCCGCTCCCTCCGTTCAAGGCCCGGCGCCACCCTCCCCATGTCGACAAGCCATGGGCTTGGACACCGGAGGGTAAGTTCCGAAATGTATCTGAGCTAGAACACAAGTGTGCACCCGGCAATCTCAAAGCCTCCACGCCTTCGAGGTTTCCACCATGTTCTCGCCCCTAACCCCGCCGATCCATGTAGCCGCATTCGCGCCGGCGAGCGGGCTGCCTCGGCTCGCGCACCATTGGCGTGAGTGTCGGCGACATCCCCACCCGCATCACCTCGAGCCCATGGCGCGGGTAGAACGGAGCGTTTTGGGGATTCGACAATTCTGGATACGCCAAGACGCCATCCGTGTCGCACTTCGGAGCATGTGTTCCATCGGCATGGAACCGAGACCTTCGTTCTGATGGCGCGAATCGACGCCGATCACGTAGTGGATCTGGAGGCGCATCAATCGAATTGTCTAACCAAGATCACTAGGTTATCATGCGCAAGGCGGCTGCTTTGATGGTTGGTTAGTTGGTTAAGGGGATTCGAGATGAGTGCATTACGCGTTTTCAGTCTTGCGGTCGGGGTTGTCCTGGTCTCCGTCCATGTCGGGCCGGTCAAGGCCGAAGAGGCGGCCGGCGCCCGCCCCATGGAGGAGGTCGTCGTCACCGCGCGCAAACGCGAGGAAAGTCTACAGGAAGTGCCGGTGGCGGTGTCGGCCTTCAGTCAGGAGCAGATCGAGCTTCAGACAATCCAGGAATTCATTGACATTGAGGCGCAGATTCCCGGGGTCTTCATTTCGCAAACACAACACGACCCCTCCATCGCGGCGATCTCGATTCGCGGCCAGCAGCAGCCGGACTTTCTGCTCACCAACGATTCGGCGGTCGGGGCGTACGTGGACAACGTGAACCTGCCCAGGCAGGCCGGTCTCAACGCCAATCTGTTCGACATCGAGCGGGTCGAGGTGCTCAAGGGGCCCCAGGGCACGCTGTATGGCCGCAACACCACGGGGGGCGCGATCAATGTCATCTCGCGCAAAGCGGACTACGAGGGCACGCACGGCTATCTCAAGGCGAGTTATGGCAACAAGAACTTCACGCAAATCTCGGGGGCTTTGAACATTCCCTTCAGTGATACCGCCGCTGCCCGCATCGCCGCCCAGAAGACCGATCAGGATGGCTGGGGCAAATCCCGCTTTACCGGGGACGATCTCTACGACCAGGACGAGATATTCCTCCGCGGATCACTGGTCTGGGATCCGAGCGAGCGCGTCAACATTCAGTTGCAGGCCGACTACATGGACCTTGATGAGGGAGGTGCCGTAGAAAAGTTGACGCAGCCGGGGGGGAATCTCACCAACGGGTTGCCGGATACCTCGTCGCTTTCCGCGGGTATCGAGCTCTCCGGAGCACCGTTCGTGCCCGCGAACTACGTGGACTACGTGAACTCCGGTTATGCCGCGATGGAAGCCTATGTTGACGGAGAGCTTCTGAAGACCGATGCCGATGCGGACGTTTTCTCGAAGGCCACCCTGTGGGGCGGCGGCCTGACCATCGGCGTCGACATAGCCAACGACATCGAGTTGAGGTCGATTACGGGGTATCGCAATTGGGAGACGGCACAGTTGCTGGATCTGGATGGAACGCCTTTCAAGCTGCTCCATCCCCTGTTGGCGGTGGATGCCGATTTCTTCTCCCAGGAGCTGCAACTTATGGGGGTGAATGATCGCCTGAACTGGGTGGTCGGAGGGTACTACAGCCGCGAAAACGGCATCGACGGCAGCACGACGATCTCCGTCCGCGCACTCAATCCCACCACCAATATCACCCGGGGCGAAGTCACCAACACCAGTTGGGCCCTGTTCGGTCAAGCCACCTACGCCGTCACGGATCGCATCAACATCACCGGCGGCCTGCGTTGGACCGAGGAAAAGAAGGAACTCACCAACATGAATCGCCTGGCCGCCGGAGACCTGATCACGCCCAGCACCGCCTCGACAGTGGATGATGCGGTGGAAAACGCCCTCATCATCAGATGCCGGGTGCCCCCGGGAGATATTCCCGTGGATCAATGCGCCGTGGATCTTTCCGACACCTTCAACGATCCGTCGTGGCTGATCAGCGTCGATTACCGGATCAACGATCAGGTGATGATCTACGCATCGAACGCGCGCAGTTGGAGGGGCGGCGGACAGAACCTACGGGCCGATGGCGATCTGGCGTCGGCGCAGCCGTTCAAGCCCGAGACAGCCACGTCCTATGAGGCGGGCCTGAAGGGTGACTTCGCCGACGGGCTGATGCGTCTGAACGCGGCCGCCTACTACGTGGACTACAAGGACATTCAACGCTCGATCATCGTGCCGGGGAGCGAAGGAGGCTCGGTGGTGACCGTTCTGACCAATGCCGCCAAGGCCGAGATCTCCGGGTTCGAGGCCGAGGCCTGGCTGACGCCGTCCGAAAGCTTAAGCTTTTTCGCAACCGTCGGACACCTCGACTTCAAATACAAGGATTTTGAATCCTTTGCCCAGGACGGGGTGACGGTCGTCGATCGGTCCGATGAAGGGGTTCCACTGCCGGACTGGCAGTTCAGCCTTTCCGCCCGGTACGACACGGAAATCGGCGACAACGATCTGGGAATTCAGGTCGACTACCTGTGGACCGAGAAGTTCAGCACGGACCCCACTTCGGCGCGCCAGGACGCGGTCACCAGAGACACCGGCGGCCTGTTGAACGCGCGCGTCGACTGGCTGTTCGGCGACGACTTCAAGCTGTCGCTATGGGGCAAGAACCTCACCGACGAGGAGTTCATTGCCACCACGACGGACTTTACCGGCAACCTCGGTCCCACAATCAGCGTGGTCGGCAGGCCGCGGTCGTTTGGCCTGACGCTCAGCAAGATGTTCGGCAACGAGTAGGCCAACGAGGCGATGGCGGGTCGGAGTCGATCATGGGCCTAGGAGCACTAGCTCGCAAGCCGATGAGTAGGCGCAAGCGTTTTGCGATCAATGCCGTAAAGCTCAGCGACATTGCCCGAGAGTATCCCCTCAAGTTGCTCCTCGCTAAGACCCGCAGTCTGCTCGGTCAGTACATCTTGAGACCAGGGCCAGGTCGAATCACTGTGGGGAAAATCGCTCGCCCACAACAACCGGCGCCAGTTCATTTGGTCGGCGCTCTTAAACGCCACATAGTCATCCTGGAAGGTGGTGTAGATATGCTCACTGAAAAACTCAGAAGGCATCTTTGACAGCTTCACCCCGGGCGCCAGCCAGTTGCGGTGACGCTCATAGCCATGATCCATGCGGTACATGTAGTGCGGCACCCAGCCTGCATCGGCTTCGACACAGACAACCCGAAGCGCCGGGTAACGCTCGAAAACGCCGCCAAAGATCATCGTGCCTATAATGTCCTGGTTCTGGCGGATGACGCCGAGGAATCCGTTGAGGCGAGGCCCACGTTGGTTGGGATCATGCGCGGGGACGATGTGAAAACTGAGCGGCAGACCGAGTTCTATGGCTGCTTCCCAGACCGGGTTGTATATCTCGGAATCGTAGTCTTCCAAGCCAGGCACGTTCGGCATCATCACGCCTCGCAGCCCAGCCGACTTGATGGCATGCAGGTCGGCGACGCCTTCTTCCGGCGTGCGCATCGCGGTTTGCCCGCAGCCAAGCAATCGATCCGGATGCGCGCCGCAGTACTCGGCAAGCCAGCGATTGTAGGCATCGAAACAAGCTTTCTTGTAGCCAAAATCAGGATGATTGGTCACCACCATGCCGACAGTTGGATAGATCACCTCGGCGGATACCCCGTCGATATCCTGGTCGGCCATGCGGGCTTCGGGATCCCAGCCACCTCTGTGCAGCTCGTCGAACTTGGTTCCCTTTAAGGTAAGCTCATCCGGCTTTTTCCCGGCGGCCGCCACCAGCCCCATTGATATTGTGCTTTTCATGCCATCGATAACGTAGACGTCGCCATGTTCCCCGGCATCAACGATATGGGGAGCCTTGTCACGCCACTTGGCGTCGATGTAGTCGAGATAGGTATTCGGGGCTTCGGTTATATGTGAGTCAGCCGAAATAATTGGAAAAGTCATGCGTCCTCCTTAGTTGATCAAAGGAATTGAGCATAAGAGCTCAATCATGGGTCTTGACCTTTGAGTACAAAACTAACCCATGCTACATTTTCGCGCAAGGTCACAAAAAATGGATTTTGTACCAAAAGGTGACCCGACAACTGGATTGGATGATTATGCGAACGCGTTGGCAATCACATGAGTGAGACGGACAGGTACCATGACGTCATTGTCATCGGCGCAGGCGTCGGCGGCCTCTATCAGATCAAACGTCTCACCGATCTGGGCGTCGATGCCATCGTGCTTGAAGGAGATGACGACCTGGGCGGAACCTGGTATCGCAACCGTTATCCAGGCTGTCGATTCGACTCCGAAAGCTACACCTATGGTTACTCCTTTTCCAAAGAGCTGCTGGATGAATGGCACTGGAAAGAGCGGTTTTCGTCGCAACCGGAGAACCTCAAGTACCTGAACCATGTCGCCGATAAATTCGACTTGCGTCGCCACATCCGGTTCAACGCCTACGTGGAAAGGTTGCACTGGCGGGAAGAACATCGAACCTGGCTTTTGCAGTTGCGTGACGGCAACGAACATCGCGCCCGCTTTGTCGTCACAGCATTGGGGCCGCTATCGGCACCCACCCTGCCCGACTTCGAGGGCATGGACACCTTCGAGGGTGAGTCCTTCCATACCTACTGGTGGCCAAAAGATCCTGTACAACTGGAAGGCAAGCGGGTCGGCATCGTGGGCACCGGAGCCACCGGCATCCAAGTTATCGCGGAGATTGCGGATAAGGTGGATGAGCTAACCGTTTTTCAGCGGCGACCCAATTGGAGCTCGCCGCTCAACAATTCCCCAATCTCGGAAGCGGAAATGGCAGGCATCCGGTCTCGCTACGATGAGATTTTCGCAACCTGTGCGGCGACACCGAGTGGATTTGAGCATTGGCCGGATCGCCGGGGCTTCTGGAACCTGTCGAGAGAGAAGCGCCGTTCCTTCTGGGATCAGCTCTACCAGACATCCGGCTTCGCCATCCTGGCGGGCAATTTTGTCGAGGTTCATACAGATGAGGCCGCCAATAAGGAACTGTCCGAATACATTGCGGATCGAATCCGGCTACGTGTCACAGATCCCGAAACCGCTGCAATGCTCATCCCGAAAGATCACGGTTTCGGGATGCAGCGACTGCCCCTGGAAACCAATTACTTTGAAGCCTACAACAGGGACAACGTAAGACTGATCGACATTACGAAAACGCCAATAGAGTGTGTCACCCCCACCGGTGTGCAAACCAGTGGGGCACATTTCGATCTGGATATACTGATTTACGCCACCGGCTTTGATGCCTTCACCGGCGCCTATGATCGGCTGGACATCCGTGGTGTCGGCGGTAGGCAACTCAAAGACAAATGGCGGGAGGGTCCGATCACCTACTTCGGCCTTATGGCCCACGACTACCCGAACCTGCTTATGGTTGCCGGGCCGCAGGGCGCCTCGGGCACCTCAAACTTCCCGCGAGCTATTGAGGTCAATGTGGATGGCGTCACCGATTTGCTCCACCATGCCCTAACAAATAGCTATACACGTCTTGAAGCCGAGAAAGACGCGGAACGTTACTGGGTAGGCGAAGTTGAACGTAGCTACGAAAAGCTCTTGCTGCGCAAGGGCAAAGGCTGGTTTGTGGGCTACAACTCAAACGTTGCCGGCCACGACGGCAAGAAGAACCGCTATCCCGCCTATCAGGGTGGCGGTGCGCGGTTCGCCAAGTTGTTGCGAGAAATGATCAACGACAATCTTCGAGGGATCGATATTCGAGCCTAGGAGCCTGCGCCGTAGGAAACAGCATGCGATAGTACCAATTCAGACAAGTTGAGGTTTTGAGATGCCGACGATGTTTCGCCCGTATTGCCCGGATCAGGGCTTTCAGGGTTTGTTGCTGCCGCCGGATATGAGGGATTGGCTGCCGGAGGGCTATGATGTGCACCTCACTGGATTGGCGAGAAAACTTGGGGTGCTTTGTTGAATCGGCAGCAAATGCTGCTCTTTTGCGCCAACTCTGTTTCAGGACATTTGATATGAATTTTGAACTACCCGAATCCGCAGAACAATTTCGCACCGAGCTGCGTCAATTTCTGGATGACGAATTGCCTGACTGGTGGACACACCTTTTTAATGTCGATGAGCGTGTGCCAGGGTTTACGGTTGAGCTGTGCCGGAAGCTGGCTGATCGGGGCTGGTTGACCATGGCATGGCCAGAGGAGTTTGGCGGTCGGGATACTGATATCTGGATGCGAATGGTTCTGAACGAAGAGATGCGTTACATCGGTGAGCCTCGCGGCTCACACTACATGTGTGTTAACTACATCGGACCACTCATCATGCAGGTGGGTACGCCAGAGCAGCAGAAGCGTTTCCTGAAACCCATGGCTACTGGCGACGCGCTCTGGTGTCAGGGATTCTCAGAGCCCGGGGCAGGTTCCGACCTGTCCGCGCTGCAAACCAAGGCGATCGATAACGGCAAGTGTTTCGTCGTTAATGGTCAGAAGATCTGGACCAGCTATGCCACGCATGCCGAGTGGTGCCTGCTGATCGCGCGTTCAGACCCGGGTTCGACGCGGTACAGCGGCCTGTCGGTTTTTGCAGTGGACATGCGGACACCCGGGATCACGGTGAGGCCCATTGACTCCCTGGGCGGCCCTTCGGAGATCAATGAGATCTTCTTTGAGGATGTTGAGGTTCCCTATGACTGTGTGCTGGGCCCGGTAAACGAAGGCTGGTCTGTGATCGTCAACGCGCTGGCCAACGAACGCCTGGGCATTGCATTTCATGCTTACATACTTGATCCGTTCGACAAACTGCTGGAGTACGTAAAAACCACCAGGGATGAAGACGGCCGTCTACTTTCGGAAAAGCCCTCGGTTCGCGCCGGGTTGGTCAGGATGTACGCTCAATGGCGTGCAGCCAGGATGCTGTTTTATCGGGTGGCAGCGGACCACGAGATGGGCAACACAGACTCGGTTGGTCCTGCGATCTCCAAGGTCTTTGCCTCGGAGGCGGCCATGCGGGCCGCTGACGTCGCCTTCAATATCCTGGGGCCAAAAGCCCAGTTGAACGAATATGACGCGTCTGCGCCGCTTGGTGGTCTGGCAGTCAGTCAGTGGGTGTACACACTTCCGACATTGATCGCCGCGGGGACCAACGAAATTCAACGCAACATCATCGCGCAACGAGGACTCGGCTTACCAAGGTAGGGCCAGAGAGAAGGACAGAATCATGCAATTTCTCCTTAACGAAACCCAGGCCATGATACGAGATGGCGCACGTCGCCTGCTTTCCACTGAGTTCGATTCAGAAAAAGCCCGCGCTGCCGAGGCAAGCGAGCATGGTTTTTCAAAAGAAATCTGGTCTCAACTCAAAAGTCTCGGTTGGAGCTCGGTAGCGGTACCCGAGACAGCGGGTGGCGGCGGTCTAGGCGTGCTGGAACTCTGTGTGCTTGCAGAAGAGATGGGCCGGTCTGCTGCGTCAACGCCATTGCTCGCAAGCTCCGGAATGGCTGCCTCCTGTCTCAATTCAATACCATCGCGCCCGATGGCGACTGAGCTCCTGAGCATGCTTGGCAACACGGATAGTGTGATTACTGCAGCGCTGATCGATGAGTCGGGTCGGGATGAGCGAACCCAGCCTACGCTTCTGCTGCGGGAGGGGGAGCACGGGCTGCGATTCTCCGGTACTAAACAACTGGTGCCCTATGCTTCGGTTGCACAGGTGCTGTTGGTATCAACGGCAACAACCCAGGGCGAGACGGCCATAGTAGCCATAGACCGCGATGCCCCCGGTCTCACGATCAGACGCAATAAAACACTTGGCGCAGATCCCTTGTTTGAAGTGCGGTTCGACGATGTTGCAGTCGCGAACGATAATGTTCTGGCGCGTGGCGCCGAAGCGGCTTCCGCACTTGAGGCTAGCCTTGAGGTTGCAACCGTTATTGCCATGGCGGAGGCGATTGGATATTGCGAGGGGATCATTCGTCTCGCGGTAGAGCATGCACAAGTCAGGGAGCAGTTTGGGCAGGCCATAGGTGCCTTTCAAGCCGTATCCCACCCCCTGGCAGATATGCGTATCCAGACCGATGCCTGTCGTTTGATGGCTTTGGGAGCCGCCTGGCTTCTGGACCAGGGGAGGTCGGCAACGCTTGAGACCGCCTCAGCGAAGGTGCTTTTTAATGATACGGTTGAGAAAATTACGGTGGATGGGCACCGGGTGCACGGTGCGATTGGTTATTCGAAGGAACACGATGTGCAACTCTACACGCGCCGAGCCAGGGCGTTCAGCGTCACCTGGGGTGACACAGAACGGGAGATTGAGCGCGCGGCCGTCGCGCTTGGTTTGTAGAAATGAATGCCGCCTATATCAAAATCGGCTTGTCGGCCTGTGATATGGGATGCAGTTACTTCTTGCCGAGACTCGTCGGGACATCAATTGCTTCCGAGTTAATGCTGACAGGCCGGTTTATCCACGCAGACAGGGCGCTTGCGACCAGTCTTGTTTCCGAAGTGGTGCCGGATGACCAACTGGAAGCGGCAGCGCAACCCTATATCGAGGAGATGCTGGCGACTTCGCCGATTGGCCTCAGGTTGACAAAAGAAGGGCTGACTATGGCGATTGATGCCGCCGGTCTGGAGGCGGCGATGGCCATTGAAAATCGCAATCAGGTGATGTGTGGAAGAACAGAGGACGCGCGCGAGGGCATGTCCGCGTTTATCGAGAAACGCGCACCCGTTTATAAGGACCGATAGTTACACTTCGATGAAGTTTGCGGTCGGCATGACGCCGGGTCCGAGTTGTTGTTTCGCCCTCTTAAAAGACTCGAAGTCGCCCAAGACTGCCAACCAGCGTTTCGATCAGGAGCAGTTCCTGGTCATCGTGGTTCTTGAGCGGTACCGGCATGATGCGCGGATTGGCACCCAGGACGAACTGCTCGAACAAACGCGGGGACTCGAAGATGCGGGTTTCATCCAGATTATGAACTCGCAGCCAGCCGTTTTTCGGGTGGACGAACCGTTTGGCGACCCGCTTCTGATCTTCGGGTTGCGGCAAAACAATATCTGTTCTGGCAACAGACCGGCCAATTAGATCGTTGCGGGTGACGATTTCAAACGCCGATTCAGGCGGCGCTTTCGAAGATTGCATGACGACGATACGTTCGAGGTGCTCGAGTCGCTCACTGACAGCTTCAATGTGCCCATGAAACTCAACGGCCACGACAATTACTTTGGATCGACTGTCGCTCAAGGCATGAACCAGCGATTCACCACGAAGCAGCGGGCTGAGTGGCACTTCCACCACCCATGAGGTTAGCGGGAAACTACCTCAGATCCCCACCGCGATAGCCGCACGCTCCAAGGATTGCTGGGTTTCACCAAGTGTTTGACAAAACCCCTGCAGACGGCGGGTAAAAATCTGAAGATCGTATTCGTTGGAATAGCCGATTGCGCCATGGACACGAAATGCATCGTTTGCCAGTCGCCCAAAAAATTCGTTCGCCAGCGCCTTGGTGGAGGCGGCCTCTTCCGATGCATCCTGGCCAGCATCAATCAGCCAGGCAGCTTCGTATACCAGGAGGCGCGCGGTGTCTGTGTTGATGCGCATGTCCGCGCAGGGGTGTGCAACCGCCTGAAAGGCACCGATCGGCCGACCGAAGGCTTCGCGCACGGTGACGTATTCCGCCGACATCTTGATCAGCGCCTCACTTAGGCCGACCGCCTCAGCCGTCGCCAATACAGACCCCGTTTGCAAACCTGCATCCAATGCGGTTCGAGCACCTTCGCCCCTGTGGATCATCTTCTCAGCCGGCACAAGAACACAATTAAATTCAACCGCAAACAAGGGGACGCCAATCTTTGCGTGGTGACGCGTGATCGAGACACCCTCTGAGTTTGCGTCCACGGCAGCGATGGCCGTGTCCCCATCCGGGGTGATTGCGGTGACCAGCAGTGCATCGGCCACCGAAGCAAAAGGCACCAGAATCTTCTTGCCCGACAACTGGCCCGCGGCATCAATGGGCAGTCGCACTTCATCCCACTCGTTGCGGCCCTGCTCATCAATCAATGCGGGGCAGATGACTTTCCCCGCCGCAATGTCGGAGAGAACGCGGTCGCGATGTTCACTCTCGGGCGAACGCTCAAGCATGGTTGCAGCGACACCCGAGCTGACAATCAGTGGCAGCGTCGCACCACCGCGGCCGACCTCCTCAACCAATACGCACATATCCAGAAGGCTGCAACCGCCACCGCCAAAAGCCTCCGGCAGTGACATCCCTGGCCAGCCCAACTGGATGCCCTCTTCCCAGATCAATCGTGGAAAGCCATCGGCAGATGCTTCCGCTTCGCGAATCAGATCCGTGGAAAGCCTGTCCTCCAGCATCCGTCGTGTGCTCTCCCGCAACTGTGCCTGGACAAAACTCAAACCGAAATCCATCGCCGTTAACCTCTGGGAAGGCCCAGTCCACGCTGGGCGATGATGTTGCGCTGGATCTCGCTTGACCCGACAGCGACCTGCACCGGCAGCGCGTGGGTCCACCATGTATAGGCGCCATCGCCCAGGGTCACCATGGGGTCTTGTTCCAGCAAAAATCCTCTCGAGCCGGTCACTTCCATGGCGAGTTGGGCTATCTGCATCGACATGTCTCCCGCCAGTGTTTTGTAGATGGCGGATTCAACGAGCACGGAATCATCCACAGTCTGGTTTGCGACCACCTTGTACATCAACAACCGCAAAGCCCTGTTCAACGCACGCAGGCGGACGAGCTTGCCTCGCGCGTCCGGGTGCTCCGAAACACAGCGACCCGTCCCGTCTTGCGTTTCCTTGGCGAAGCGGAGGAGTTGATCCAACTGCGACTGATACAATCCTGCGTAACCGACACCGACTCGCTCTCCTTCCAAAGCTGACATGGCTACTTTCCAGCCCTGGTCCTGTGGTCCCAATAAAGCGCCGTACGGTATCTCCACGTCATCAAAAAAGACTTCATGGAATTCAATGAGACCACCCATTGATTCAATGGGACGGACGGTGACACCCGGCGTTTTCATATCCACGAGAAACATGGAAATACCTTTGTGCTTTGGCGCATCCGGATTTGTGCGCGCCATCAGGAAACAATGCTCGGCATGGGCCGCGTAGCTGGTCCAGATCTTCTGGCCGTTGATCTTGAAGCCGCTGCCGGTATCTTCCGCGCGTGTCCTTAAGCCCGCCAGATCAGAACCCGCATCCGGCTCGGAGAACCCTTGGCACCAGATCACTTCTCCCGCCGCCATCGGCTTTATGTATCTCTCCTTTTGCTCGTCGGTGCCGAACATCATGATGGCCGGTCCGATGTAGTTGAGATTCATGTACTGCGGCCCACGGGGTTCGCCGTAGCGCCACATCTCTTCGCGCACCACATTCTGATGCCAGATATCCGCATCGCCGCCGCCATATTCTTTCGGCCAGGCCATGGTCAGCCAGCCTTTGGCGGCCAGTTTTTTACAGAAATCCAGGGTAAAGGGAATGATCCGATCATCGTGGGCAAAGAGATTTGTCCACCATGACGGAATCTCCCGATCCAGGAACGCTCTTAGCTTAGTGCGAAACGCGGCGGCCTCTGCCGGGTATTCGAAGTCCATTACACTAGCACTCCATCCAACTGATAATGCCGCATCAGCGCGCCCGCAAGCGTCTAGATGCGCGGCTTAAGCCCCGTCGGCGTATCCGGCGATACGTCAAGGGGCGACAATGGAGCCCTCAGCCGGAAGCGCGAGGGGTACCCCTCGCATGAAACAGGTGGGCGCTTGCGGGTGCGCCCGCTGAACTGATGTTCTAGCACTTTGAAAACTCATCAACCTATATCGGGGCAGGTCCGATTCTCTCATCGAAAGGTGTATCCGACTTCCGCGGCAAGTGTCCGTCCAGTGCCAACATAACCGAGGAAGTCACCGGGCATTCCAACGGCGGTACCGGTACCCGCCCCAGGCGCTGAAGGAACCGAAGCGACGGAATAAACCTGATACTCGTCGGTCAGGTTGCGGCCTATTAGTGCAACGTACCAGGCATCACCAGGATCGGAAAGGCGGATGGCCGCATTAATTTTAGTATGGCTATCCTGTTTTGTTCCCGGCACAAAAAATGTGCTTGGCTCAAAGTCATCGGTATAGAAGGCATCCAACGTCAGACCCAGTACGACATTATCGACTTGAGTTTCGTAGGAGAGGCCGAGGTTGCCAACAATTTCCGGTGCCAGAGACAAGGGATTGCCAGTTAAATCTTGGCTTTGAAACACGCCACCTACTGGATTCAAATTACAGCCCAAGGCAATGGTTTGCCCATTATAGCAATCACCCGCGAAATCCTTGAATTCGTTATCGTTATAGGCAATCGCGCCCCGGGCCAGCAGACCTTCCACTGGTGTCAGCCAAACAACATCAAGCTCGACGCCTGCGATTTCCGCTGCCGCCGCATTGAAAATTCTGGCAGAAAGTGTCGCCGAATCAAAGACGGACAATTGAAGGTCTTCATATTCATAGGAATAGATCGCCGCATTGAGTTGTAGGGTGCCATTGAGCAACAAACCCTTTGCCCCTAGCTCAAAGCCTTCCACCGTTTCCTGGTTGTAGGGCTCACTGGGAGGCACCGGCGCGAACTGGAAGGAGCCGTCGTGGCCACCGGACTTAAAGCCTTCCCGATAGGAGGCATATAACATCCACTCGTCGTTGGGACGATAAGATAGCGTTACCTGCGGTGAGACATCATTCCAGTCATCCTCTGCGTCTCCAACGAAACCTTGGAAGCCGGTAAAGTCTTTCTCTTCATAGGAGTAGCGCACACCGCCACTCAGTTCCAAGTTTTCCGTAACATCCCAGGCGAGGTCAACAAAGACAGAGTATGCCTCAGAGTTCTGGTCGAACTCGGTGTTCGCCACAGGAGCCCAGAAAGAGACCTGAGTGACACCCAACGCAAGCAGGTCGGCTACCAGGGGATTGGAAGCGTATTGATCCTTCGTCTCATAGAATACACCGGCGACGAAATTAACCGGACCGTTGAAATCCGACGCCAAACGAAGCTCCTGCGTAAACTGTTCAGACTCAAATTCGATTCCCGGTATGAGGTAGCCAGGCAGAATGCCGAACACAGGGTTATATGGTGCGGAATCCTCGAGTTCATAGTAGCCCGTAGTGGAGGAAAGACTCAATGCATCACTAAAATCATAGTCCACGGACACCGTCAGCAACACTTGATCGTTTTCATGATTTCCCGTTGCATCAGTTTTAATTCCCGCCGTGGCCAAAAGGTCGATCGCTTCTTGGGGGATATCCGTAATGTGAATCGTATTGTCGGCCTCACAGTTGAACGGCAGAGAATTCTGGGGGGCACCCAATGGACAAAAGAAGCGCTGGATATTGCTCCCCGAATCGCCCTCTTTGTCCGTGTAGGTGAGTTTTGTGCGGATGGCCAGGTCATCCGTGGGCTCAAAAAGCAGCGTTCCGCGCACAAATACGTCCTCTGAGGCGGCTACCTTCCCGTCAAAACTATTGGGAATTGGACCTGATTCCACATCGAAAAAACCTTCCGAGTCTGTGTATCGAACCACGAGCCGGCCGGCCACTGTGTCGGAAATGGGGCCCGACACCATGCCCTGCGCAAACCACTCCTCCGCTTCGACCTCGTAACCGGTCTTTAGCTGGGCTTCAAATGCGTCACCGGGATCAGCGGTTCGGATCGAAAGCACCCCGCCGGGGCTGTTCTTACCAAAGAAGAGCGCCTGTGGCCCCTTGTACACCTGCACTGATTCCATATCGATCAATGCGCCACGTTGAATTTGCAATGACCCGATCTGCATATCATCAACCACCAGGGATATGGCCTGATCGACAATCGGGCTATTCGTGGCCGAACCAATGCCTCGCAATCTAATCAACCCGCCAGCCTGATTTTCTGTGGAGACATTCAGTAGACCGGGCGTAAAGTCGGCGATATCCTCCATCGATTCAATCGCGAAATCATTAATAGTTTTTGCCGACAAGGCCGAAATGACGACCGGCGTATCCTGCAGGGATTCCTCTCGTTTTCGTGCGGTGACAACAATTTCCTCGATCACCTGCGCACTTTCTGCTCGCACCGCTTGAATCGGCATGAGCACCGACGTGGCAATCAGCGTGACCGCCAGGGTGATCGAGGCAAATTGAGTGAGATTCGAATAGCCCCTCCCCTGCGAACGAAGTAGTTGCTTAATCTGATGCAGTTTCATTTCACCCCTCCAAGGTAGACGTTTACAGTGCCAAAGACCATTGATACAAAATCTGCGGTATGTATACTTAAGTGACAAGGATACATTATTAATGCATTGTGTCAACATTGCGGGAGCCAATGACCACAAGAACCCCAAAAGAAGTTGTCGAGGCCTACAACTACGAGTTGTGGAAAAAAAGGAACTACCAACTCGGCGAGGAATTGATCGCCAATGAGTTGATTCGACACAATCCGGGGTCGGTCGAGACCATGAGCAAAGATGACGCTATTCAGCGAGTCAAAGATACCTATGCAAAGATTTTTCCCGAGATTGAATTCACTATCCACAAGATGCTGCTTGATGGCGAGTTTGTGACCCTGTTGTAGGAAATGCAGGCAAAGACCCTAGAGGCGGAGGACTTTGTGTACAGCAGCATCGAAGTGTTTCGAGTCGTTGACGGTAAAATTCGCGAGTTCTGGAATCCCATGTGGCTGTTAAGGAAGGTCTGAACAAGTCGATAGAGCAGCATTTGGCTAATCGTAAACCATTGATTTTATTAAACTGAATGCTCCGACTACGGGATTAATCAGAGGTTCCTTAACCCGTTTGTTCGAGCGGAACTGCGCAGCCGTGCAACACTGGATGCATCTATGATTAACGAAGCAGATCAAAACTACCCGACCTATACTTCCAAGTTCCCCGAACTGGGGTTCTATGCCTTCCCGGGCGCGGCCTCGGACACCCGGGGCGGCCTGGAACAGGTGCAGTATGCCGAACAGCTTGGGATCGGCAATGTCATGATTTCCGAGCGCGCCGACTTCAAGGAAATCGGCACCCTATGCGGGGCCGTGGCCGCCGTGACCGAAGAAATCTATATAGGCACATCGGCAACCAACGCCAACACCCGCCATCCCATGTACACCGCGGCACTGAGTTCCAGCATGAATCGCATGTCGCGCGGCAGGTTCGCTCTCGGTCTGGGCAAAGGCAACGCGCACATGATGAGGCGTTGGGGCATGAAACCGGTCACTTTTGCGCATGAACGCGAATACTACGACGTTATCAGACGCATGTTGAGCGGCGAGGTAATACAAAACTATTCCGGTGCAATTGGAGATTTCCCTCAACTGGGCTACAGTGATTATGTCAAGGAGGATGTACCCATTTTGTTTGTAGGGTTTGGTCCTCAGAGTTTGAAAAACGCTGGCACGATCTACGATGGCGCTCACCTTCACACCTTCATGTCACCAGAAGCCGTGGCGCGCGCAGTAAGCTGCATACGCGAGGGTGAGCGGGAAGCGGGCAGAGAAGTGGGTCAGGCAAAAGTCTGGACAGTGCTCGCAACACTGTGCAATCCAACAGAGCAAAAGTATCTCGAGTACATTACAGCTCGACTGGCGTCATACCTGCAGGTACCCGGCTACGGTGACGGTCTCGCCAAGATTAATGGCTGGGATATGGGACAACTCGAGGAATTCAGAAAGCAGCCTGCCGTAACCTCGGTGGGAGGATGGATTGACTCTGTAGCAAGCTTCGAGCAGTTCGCAGCCATCGATAAGGTACTACCGCAAGAGTGGCGCTCCGCTGCGATTGGCACGCCCAGGGAGTGTGCCGAGCGTTGGCTTAGAGAGTTTGAGGCGGGTGCCGACGGAATCATTATCCATACCTGTACACCGGAGGAATTTGAGCCGGTATTGGCAGAATACGAAAAGATACGTCCCAACCACCTGTTTCAGGATCGAACCAATCGGCCCGCGTAGTCAGTGACAACCGTGGCAAACCCTGCACCCTGTTCAGCGCGGTTGCATTGTTTTCCACATGACCTGAAGCCCGCCGGCGCGGTAAGGGGGAAGCAAATGAACAATGAGATCACCGTCGACGATCTGACAGCACCGGAGATCTCCGAGAGGGGTATGGAGATACTGGCCGAGCGCGCTGCCATCCCGATTGAGTTTTCATTGAAGGGAATTTTACAATTCGCCGAAGATGTATCGGATGTACCTATCCATCGAGATGAAGACTCTTTTCAAAATTTCGAGCGATTTTTGCTTGAGGGCGATCATCGGGGCGGGTTCTCAGAAGCGGGCAAGAAGCTACTGGCAGTAGAATGCGCCAATTTAATCGTCCAGCGCAGCCGCCTCGAAGCGCTATTCAGTGCACACCCGGAGATTGCCGACGTCAAAGTAGCGGCACCAATCATCGTTACCGGGATTCCTCGCTCCGGTACGACCAACCTTTCCAATATTATGGGCAGTGACTCGCGCCTGCGAGCGCTGAGCTTTTGGGAGTCCAAGGCGCCCTTTCCCTCAAACGACCCCCACCAAATTGAGCCATTGTCAGAGGAGGATCGGACGGAGCTGGGACGGCGGGTGATGGCGGACATGCACACATTGATGCCATTGTCGAAGTTCATGTACGACATCTCATTCGCCGACGCGATGGAAGAACTATGCTTCATGGCGATGGCGGGGTATCCCTTGATGTATATGCCCCAAACCTACACCCCGGACTGGAACCACTGGTTCTACAACGAGATGGATCCCGCCAAGATGTACCGTTTGATCAAACGTAGCCTGCAGGCGTCGAACTGGCTGCAAGGTTTGGATAAACGCTGGGTATTGAAGACACCCCACCATCTGGGTTTCCTACCGGCGCTGAACCGGGAATTCCCCAATGCACACCTGATTGTTACGCACCGCGACCCCGCCTCCTCAACCGTTTCGAACGCGACAATGAACGCTTACGTTCTCCGCGAAACCCACACAAGACCCAATCCGCAGCATGGCTATGAGGCCGCAATCCAAATGGCGGATGGGATGATCGGCGGGTTGGTGCGTGACATCGATAACATCGACATGGCTTCCGTGACACACATCCACTTCCACAACTATATGGCCGATCCGATGGGCACACTGGAATCGATTTATGATGCGGTCGGCCTGCCGTTTACCGAGCAGGCACACAAGGATCTAAAGGCTTATATTGATACGCATCCACGTGGTCGCCACGGGGGCAAACTCACCTACAATCCCGAAAGGGACTTTGGTGTGACTCGTGAACAGATTCGCAGCCGTTACCAGGATTACATTGAAAAGTTCTCAATAAGGATCGAAGAGGATCACGCTTGAGCAGTGGCAGAGCAACGCTGGCCCTAACGCTGATACTTAATCTCGGGTCAGCGGAACTGATGGCCGAAGAATCAAGCCTTGAAGAGAAAACAAAGGCCATGGACACACCGCAGTTGTTTTATCGTGGCGATATGGACGACCAGGTTATCAGCGTCGACAACGGTGCGCGCGTTAATAGCGCTTACGCCTCATTTGTTGCCGACGGCCCCTGGGCGGAGGTCAAGACTTGGGAAGTCACCCCCCGCATCCATACCATCACCGGCTATGGTATCGCCAACCACACGTTTATCGAGGGCGAGAGCGGCCTCATCATGATCGACACCGGTCAGAGCCTAGGCGCCGGGCTGGAAACGCTGAAAATGAAGCAAGCTTTCAGCGACAAACCCGTCGTTGCCATCATCTACAGCCATCATCACTACACCAGAGGCGCCCAGGCAATCGTTCAGAGTTACCCGGATATCGACATACCCATCTTCGGACACCCCGATGTCGACGAGAACATGAAGGCGCTGTTCTCCTATCTGGCACCTGGCCGGTTTCGCCGTGGGTTCATTCAATTTGGTCACCATCTTCCCAGCGAAGGGCCCGATGCTGAGTACAGCATCACGGAACCCACGTTCGAAGACCCCTCCTTGAACATGGGCGGGCACCTACCTGTTACCCACACGGTGGCGGACGGCGAAGAAATAGACATTGATGGACTCAAGTTCGTTTTCCACCACGCAATCGCCGATACCGAAGACAGCCTCATTGTTCAGATCCCGGAACTCGACGCGGTCATTCACAACGCCGCCGTGATGCCGTTTATGTTTCCCATGTACACCTTGAGAGGCGATTACTATCGCTCTCCGCCTGACTTGTTAGCGTCAATCGACAAGCTCAGATCGCTCATGCCCAAATACCTAGTTGGCTGTCACGGCATCCCGGTTGTCGGACGCGAGCAGGTTTATGAGTTTGCTACGGCGCACCGCGATGCCCTAGCCTATGTCTATCAGCAAACCGTCAGGGGTATCAATCGGGGACTGGGACCAGATGAGATCGTGCGCGAAGTACGCCTCCCCCATCAGATCGCTGATATCCCCGAGCTGTATCCGGCTTATGTCGATGTCGAGCATATGGTACGGGGTGTTTACGGCGGGCTGCTTGGCTGGTTTGCAAACGACACTGCACAACTGCATCCACCCGCAGCCGAAGAATTGGGAGGCGAGATTGTCCAAGGCTTTGGTGGCGCAGGCGCACTGCTTGAGCGAGCCGAGCAGGTCTTTAAAGAAAAACGCTACAATCTGGCCGCTAAACTGGCCGCCTACGCACTGGTGGATGACCCGGGCAATAAAAATGCTGGGCGGATCAAGGCGGCAGCCTTGCGTAAAATGGCCCAAGCCACGCCCACCGGCATACAGACTCGGAACTTCCTGCTTTACGAGGCGCTGCAACTTGAGGGAAAAATCCCTATCGATGATCCTAGAGCGCATGGCAGATTTTCTCTTCCGGTCGAAGCGGTCAGGATGCTGCCGCCGACCTCGACCCTGGAAATCCTGTCCTACAGCATTGACGGAAAACGGGCGCTCGATCTTGTAGCCACGGTAAGAATAGATATAACCGACACAAATGAGAGTTTTGCGCTGACGATTCGTCACGGCGCAACGGAATTTGCCGAATCCGCGCCTGAAAATCATGACCTAAGCTTGGCGTTCGACACACAAGCATGGGCAGAAATTCTGCTCGGAGACAAAAGCCTGCGCGAGATGGTGGACAGTGGGCGGGCTGCATTCACCGGCGATGAAGCGACAAAATCTGCATTCCTGGACGCTTATCACGAAGTGATGTAACTAGTGTCCTGTCCGGGAAATACGCATATTATTTGATCTGCGTGTAATGGATCATATATTATTGATTTTAAATGCAATTATTTTTATGGACCGGCAACAATTTTATAGCGAATCTACTGGAAAGAACACTAGGGAGATTGGATTAATGAGCAAGACAAAAGAGAAAAAAACGTTCTGCCGCATCTGCGAACCCATGTGCGGCCTCGATGTGGAAGTGGAAGATGGTCGCATCACAAAAGTTCGAGGCGCCAAGGATCACGTCCAATCTCGAGGCCATCTTTGCGCAAAGGCGCAGGCGGCTGTCGAGATGACATACGATCCCGATCGCATCCTGCATCCCCTCAAGCGCAATGCGGCCAGTGGTGAGTTTGAAAAAGTCGGTTGGGACAACGCCTATTCCGAAATCGCGGAAAAGTTGACCGCTATACGCAACAACCATGGCGCCGAGTCGCTGGCGATTGCCAACGGCAACCCCGTGTCCTTTTACGCCTCTCTGATCATGTGGATCGGTGCTTTTAAGAACATCATGGGCATCAAGTGGGCCTATGCACCGTCCGCGGAAGATACGGCGGCTCCCATGGTCGCGGCCCACTTGTTGTACGGCTCGCTGGGCACGATGCTGAAACCCGATTTATGGCGCACCGACTTTGTCCTGATCATTGGCGCAAACCCCTACGTTGCGCATTCGTCACTATTTACCGAGCCGCTGCTGCGTGAAGCCTGCGGCGAAGTTAAGGAGCGCGATGGCCGTGTCGTTGTCGTCGATCCACGCCGCACAGAAACAGCGCGCAGGAACGAATACATTGGGATCAATGCCGGAACCGATGCCTGGTTGTTGTCGGCCATGCTACAGACGATTATTGCGGAAGATCTGGTTGACCATGATTGGATGCACGGCAAGGTCGAGGGCTTTGATGCTTTCGCATCTGAGCTTGACGCGATTACGCCGGAGCTAGCCGCGGGCCACACCGGCATCGCAGCAGACGACATTCGGCAACTGGCCAGAGATTTCGCCAACGCGGATTCGGCCTGCATTATCGGTCGCACCGGCACCTGCACCCAGCAGTTCGGCACGCTGTGCAACATTCTGCAGGGTGTGCTCTGCATTGTGACGGGCAATGTCGACGCCGAGGGCGGGATGCTGTTTGGAGAAGGGCTTTTCGATTTCAGTCAGATTGTGGAAAAGGTTGGCGCAAACACCTTTGGTACGCGCCCCAGTCGTACCACGGGTCAACCCGATGTCGCCCTGATCCTGCCGATCACGTCCCTGGCCACAGATATCCTCGAGCCTGGCGACGGCCAAATACGCGCGCTGCTGACTGTCGGCACGAATCCGATGCTGTGCGCGCCGGGGGGCGGCGCAAAACTCCAGCAAGCCCTTGAGGATCTTGAACTACACGTATCGCTCGACTTTTACGTCAACGAAACCAATCGTTTCGCCGACTACATCCTACCGGCCACCACCATGTACGAGCGCGAAGACATCCCCTTATTCAATATGTCCGGCATGCTCCGGCCAGCGATGTGGGCAACCGAAGCAGTGGCCGAGCCGCAGGGTGACGTTAAACACGAATGGCGGATTTTCAATGATCTGTGCAAGGCAATGGGATATGGCGGCTGTTACGACTCAAAACTGTTTCGCCTGCTCGCCCGTCTCGGCTATCAAGTCAAGCCTGAGTTCTTTTTCGATATGATCATCAGAACCAGCAACTGGGGTGATCGTTTTGGTTTTCGGCGCGGTGGTATCTCATTCAAAAAACTGGTCAATAAGCATGTCAATGGTTACAACCTGATGCCCTTTATGCCGACGGGCGATTTCGCCAAAAAAGTGCGCACCACCAACGGGCGCGTAAATCTTGGCCGCTCTGAAATCATTCAGGAGATGCGGCGTCTGCGTGACTATCAGGACAAACACCGGGCATTCCCCTATCGACTGCTTGGACAGCGCGAGATGCTTTCGCAGAATTCCTGGCTGCACAACGTCGAGACCACGATGAAAAAAGGTCGTGGGCAAGCGGCCAAAGTGCATCCCGAAGACGCAAATCGGCATGGCTTGGGGGACGGCGATATTGCCCGTATCGAGTCACCTTGGGGTGCAATCGAGGCGCAGGTGAAGCTGACCGACGATATGAAGCCAGGCAATATCGCGCTGCCACACGGCTGGGGGCACAATGGCGGCTGGCAGCGAGCTAACCAGAGCGGCGGCGTGAATGCCAACATACTCACCAGTGACAGGGCGCAAGACCACGAAAAGTTGTCAGCTACTTCACTGCTTAATGGTGTGCCGATTCGACTTTCGGCTTTGTAGCGCAGGCTCCTATAGAGATTCGATCAATTCCATTGCATCCAAATCGCGGATTGCCTGACAGGCTCGGCTGAACATCGACATAAAGAGCGCTTTGCCCCGGGCGTCAACGTTAATGGAGGCCGTTGCGGTCACCACAACGTGGACGGGATAAAACAGGTTCCTGCGATAATCGTCGATACACTCCCGCAGACTGAAGTCGGTCACCCCTTGCGCCGCCAAGGTTTCGTGATAGTGCGTCAGAAGTTCGGTTTCATGTGCCTGGCGTAGTTCGGGCAGCAAACTGGTGCCGAGAAAATGCCCCAGGTCTCTACCGGCGCCGCTCAGCATGCCCACCCAGTCGATTGTGACCATTGCCAACTCGCCATTCCGTTGCCCGAACAGCATGTTGTCACCGCGGAAATCACAATGTGCGGCCACCTGATTCTTGCACTCAAAGGAATAACGCCAATAGCTGGCCGCCTTCAGGGCCAGGCGATCAAGTATCTCGATATCCGCATCGGATAGTTCAGCGCGAAAACGCTCGATAAATGCGGGTTTCAGCCGGGTCATGCCTTGCGCCAAACCATTTGCTGTCGCCTCGTCAATCTTTGCCCAGTCGCAATTCTCCATTCCTCGACCGTGCCAGGTGGACGCGTGCAAGCCAGCGAGTTCCCGCACCGCCAGCCGGCTCTGCGACAGGCTCAATCCGCGCAGTTGATCCGGTTGCACAAACGGGGCCGCATCCTCCAGCAGCAACACAAAGGCGGAGCTGTCGTCGGAGATTTCGACCGCGTAACAACGCGGGGTTGCGATATTGACCCAATCTGCAAGTTGGCGATAGAAGCCCACTTCGTAACGATACAATCCCGATTGTGCGGCATTTTCGCGAGCGTTTTGATGCTCTGTCGCCATTTTTAGAAACAGGGAGCGTGGCAGAGAATCATCCTCCTCTTTGTATCTTGGAATCAGGCGACTGCTGGTGCCGTAGTAACCCGCAATAACCGGCTCAATTTCGACCTCTGTAACCGTCGCATTAACTCCCGCAGCAGCCAGGGTGTCTGACAACCATGCAGGCGTTATCTGTTCGCGGCTTTCGATTATCTCGATCACACTCGTTTTTCCTTTTATTTTACTTGCATTTTAATCGAACACTTTCGTCGATACAATGTTACAATATATGCGTTCCGTGTCATACAGAGAACTGATCAACATGACCACTGAACGAAAATTTGGACCAGAGGGGGGACACCGGAGCGACTCGGCTAGCTGACCGGCAAAACATTACATTTATTATCACCGGTGCAAACATCGGCACGGGATTCTCGGCAGCACGGGTATTCCTGCCTAGGGGCGCAAATGTCGTGATGCTCAACCGCAACGCTGATATACCAGCCGCTGCCATCGCGACCTTGAAGCAGGAGTTTGGCAACGAAGCAGGCGTGATTTTCGCACACAGGGGCTTGGCGGTGCTGGATTTTGCATACACAGTTTTCAGAAATTAAAGAACCGTCTCCAGATTTCAACTGGGTCGGTATTCTGTTTTACTTGGGGTTATTCAAATTTGGAGGATAAGTAAATCTGATGGCTGACTACGAAACAATCACGGTTGAAAAACGGGGCCAGGTTGACTGGCTGACGCTGAATCGACCGGAATCCCTGAACGCGATCAACACACCCATGGTGACGGAGCTGCGCGATTACTTTGGCAACCTGGCAGAAGACGCCGAAACCCGAATTGTTGTTATGCGAGGGGCGGGTAGGGTTTTTTGCGCAGGGCTGGACATCAAGGATGCCCGGGCTGGAACTTATGAGCGGCCGCATGGATATGGTTTTGGTTTTCAGGGTTACCTGGCCGAGGTTTACATTCGAATGCGTCGTTGTCCGCAGCCTATTATTTCCCTGATCCATGGGGCGGCCTGTGGCGGCGGCTTTTCTTTTGCGCTTGCCTCAGACATACGAGTTGCCGGGGAGTCGGCCAAAATGAATGCCGCCTATATCAAAATCGGCTTGTCGGCCTGTGATATGGGATGCAGTTACTTCTTGCCGAGACTCGTCGGGACATCAATTGCTTCCGAGTTAATGCTGACAGGCCGGTTTATCCACGCAGACAGGGCGCTTGCGACCAGTCTTGTTTCCGAAGTGGTGCCGGATGACCAACTGGAAGCGGCAGCGCAACCCTATATCGAGGAGATGCTGGCGACTTCGCCGATTGGCCTCAGGTTGACAAAAGAAGGGCTGACTATGGCGATTGATGCCGCCGGTCTGGAGGCGGCCATGGCCATTGAAAATCGCAATCAGGTGATGTGTGGAACAACAGAAGACGCACGCGAGGGCATGTCCGCGTTTATCGAGAAACGCACACCCGTTTATAAGGACCGATAGTTACACTTCGATGAAGAGCGCACACTGGTACGCGACCTTCTCTGGTCAGCTATTACATATACACACCCCTGAGGTTCCGGACACCCGACGTGCTTCGAAGGCAGTTTACGTTAACTCCATCCATTCGAGGGACGGCAGGCTCCCTTGGAGTTTTCTTCTTCCAAGCCAGTTGCGTTTAACGACAGGACTACACCGGATGGGGTGACGGATAAGCCAACCATCATGGCTGGTGGATTAACCTATGGGCATGATGTGCTGGCAGCGGAAGCCTTGGGTGCGATTAATTTTAGTGTATTCGATAACCATTTAGGCGTGACCTGCTCGCGACTTGCAATTGTCTCGATCACGCTCGTTTCTCCTTTGATTTACCTTGCACCTTGATCGAACCCTTTTGGCGATACAATGTTACAATGTGTGCGTTTCGTGTCAAACAGAGGGCTGATCAGGATGACCACTGAAAGAAAATTCGGGCCAAACGGCTGGACGCCCGCGCTGCTCGGTTCCTTGGCGGGCAGAACATTTGTCATCACCGGTGCAAACATCGGCACCGGATTTGAGGCCGCTCGAGCATTTCTGTCCAAGGGCGCAAAGGTCGTGATGTTGAACCGCAACACCGATAAGACCGCCGCCGCCATCGCCACCCTGAAAGAGGAGTTGGGAAATCACGCAGACGTGACTTTCGTGCGCATGGACCTAGCGGTGCTGGATTCCGTGCGGGAAGCCGCCGCGAAGGTTTTGGAGCAGGTTCCCCAGATCGATGCGCTCATCTGCAACGCCGCCATCGCACAAGTGCCCAAACAGCAACTCACTGTGGACGGCTTTGAAAGCCAGCTTGGTGTGAACCACTTCGGTCATTTCCTCCTCTGCGGATTGCTCTTCGAACGCATCGAAGCATCGCAGGGACGCATCGTGGTCGTGGGCAGCAATGCTTATAAAATGGGATTGAAGAAGATTCAGTTCGAGGATCTGAATTTCGACAACAAGTACACCGCCTGGAACTCCTACGCCCAGAGCAAGCTAGCCCAGATGATGTTCGCCTACGAATTGCAGCGCCGGGTCGAGGCTGCGAGCAAGAACATTGTCGTCCAAGCCTGCCATCCCGGCGCGTCACGAACAAACCTGTTGATGGATACAGCCAGCACCTTCAACAAGGTTCTCTGGTCCATTCTCTCCCGCATCGTCGCGCAATCCGCTGAGAAGGGTTCTTGGCCGGAAGTGATGTGCGCGGCCGAAGAGGGTGTGGAGTCGCAAAAGCTCTACGGCCCAACAAAAAGAGCCGACACTGTCGGCCCCATCGACGAGTGCCCGTTAGATGAGTGCGTTCTGGACCAGGAAGTGGCAGCCAAACTCTGGGCGGTCTCCGAAGAGAAGACGTCGCTGAACTGGTCGCTTTAGTTCTACACGAAAAAAGTGAGAAAGATGGGGCCAATGGCTCCGGTCAGCGAGGTGGACCTAGGGCATAGGCCCCCTTAGCTCGATACATCTGGAAGGACTCTCCTGTGACACTAACTGACTCTGTATTTGAACATCTGAACCTCGAACAATTAGAAGTGAATCTGTTCCGGGGCATATCTGAAGATCACGGAATGGACAGGATTTTTGGCGGTCAGGTAATCGGCCAAGCACTGATTGCCGCAATACGGACAGTGAAGGACCGGCCCTGTCACTCACTGCACAGTTATTTTCTTCGATCAGGCGACCCGAAAGTACCCATCCTTTACGAAGTCGACCGCATCAGGGACGGCGGTAGTTTCACGACACGGCGTGTGGTCGCTAGTCAGAAGGGTGAAGCAATATTCAGCATGTCTGCATCTTTCCAGGTTTTTGAAGACGGCCTAGAGCATCAGATCGAAATGCCTGAGGTGCCAGGACCGGATGAGCTCCCCTCAGAGAAAGAGTTGTTTGAGCGACGCCTAGCTGAGTTTCCCGAGGTGGAAAAACAGCTGCTGCAGATGGTGTACGGTGAACGACCGGTGGAGATAAGGAGGGTTCAGGACTTCAACTACTTCAAACCGGAAAAGATGCCGCCAATAAAACATATCTGGTACCGCTCGAAGAAAAAGCTGGGTGATGACCCGTTGAGACACCAGTGCCTGCTGGCCTACGCATCGGACGTGGGTTTTCTCAGTACGAGCAACATGCCCCACGGCAAATCCTTCACGACAGGCCTGATGATGGCTAGCATCGATCACTCCCTTTGGTTCCACCGGTCGTTCAATTTCGAAGACTGGATACTGATCGCCATGGAAAGCCCGGTATCCGCAGGTTCCCGAGGCTTCATCCGCGCCAGCATGTTCACGCAAGACGGCACACTAATCGGCTCTGCCACCCAGGAAGGCCTCATTCGCGACATCGGATCGTTAGGGTCAGACGGTATCTGATTCTTTGGCTGGTCACCTTAGTTCTGCGCGGAAGGACAGCTTCGTGGTCATGGATCTCAGGTGCGTCAGTTCGGCACTCGCCCCCCGATCGACGAGAACTCAACCTCAGGAAATCCCGCCTCTGCGGACGCTTTGAGTTTCTCGAAGTACAGGTTCGCACCCCCAACGTAGGCCAATACCCGTGGTTTCCTGCCAACAATGAACTCCACGCTGTTTTCTATGACCGGCGGTCAGCGACTTGGTCGGCAAAGCCGCCTTGGTGGCGGTCGGCACCGCCACGGTTTCCGCGTAGCCGCCGCCACCCTAGGCGGCTTCGCAGCGTTAAGCCTAGTGCCGAACGCCGGCGTCGTGCTGATTCTGGTGGGCGCGTTTCCCTTCGCCGCCCGCTGGAACACTCGACTGTCGGGACTCGACGTTACCCGCCCCGCCACCACCCTAACCTGCGGGTTCACCGTGACCGCAGCGCAGCTTCTCGCCGGAGCGTCGGGCACCCTGCTGGATGCGTTCTACCTGAATACGCCGCTGAGCCGTCAGGAAGTGGCCGCCTCCAAAGCCATTACCCAGACCCTTGGCCACTTGGTCAAGCTGGTCTACTACGGCCTCATCATTGGCGTAGTCGAGGAGCTGCCCGGCTGGTTCTTCGTCCTCGCCGCCTTCCTAGCCTTGGCTGGCGCTCGATCCGGGGTGATGCTGCTCCACCGCTGGAACGACGAGCGTTTCCAGGTGGTCAGCGGACGGGTGATCTTCGTTATTGCGGCGGTTTGCGTCGCGCGAGGCGTCTACGAACTGACTGTGCCGCAGGCGACTGCGCCAAGGTACAGCTTAGTGCTCCGGCGACAAAACCCTAGCTAAGACTAGGCGTCACTTCCCGCGACACCTAATGTCGACCGAGAGCGCGCTTGCTAAACGGATTGACCACGCGGACTCCTTGGTAATCCTGGCCATCGCTCATGTCTTCCGAAAGCACGACGCCGCAACCACAGGTCCGTGCAGCCGCTAGGATGGCACAGTCCCAGTAGGACAACTGAAATCGTTCGCGAAACCGCAGAGCATCTGCGAAGACTGCAAGATTCAGCTCTTGGACGTGGAAGCGCCTCAAAGACATAGCGAACCGTACGGCTTCGTCATGGAGGAGCGCACCAGCCCGCGTTGGGCGTGTGGCCTGAACATAGAACTCCTAGAGCACTTGAACCGACAACGCGAGGTCGCGGCTCTTCAGAAGCACTTCTGAACATGCGGCCTTGGACTGGTCTTCCAGCTGCGTGCTCACCGCATAGATGAGCACGTTGGTGTCAATGAAACGCATCCCGCTCGTGCAGTGCTTCGCGGGGCAGGTTTTCTGCGCTTGCGAGCCCTGCGCCGCGAGCCCGAATCTCCCGCAAGGTGTCGGTTTGCAGGCGTTCGAGCCGGTCGAACTCGTCCAAGCCCGCATTGCCTTGGACCAATGACACGAGGAACTGACGGACAAGCGCCGAAACCGTCGAGCCTGCCTCGGCCGCCTTGATTCGCGACAAGCGCCAAATCTCCTCCTCTACCGATACAGTGATGTTCTTCATGGGACACAGTTTTACAGGGAATGTGATACTGCACTCTATTGCAAACATTGCCAACAGGCAATAGTCAATGTGCCGAGGCACCACGCCGGTACCGTGCTAAGTCAATCCCAAATGCCCGTCCCGCCGACCTCGTGAGCCTCTTGGAAACACCAAAAGACCGGCTTACTCAAGACTTGCCGCTTATCAGGTTCGCAGTAGGTCCGCTCCGTGCTGGAGGAAGAACTCGACCAAATCCGGCCCAACCACAACGGAGGTCGGCCTTCCCGACCTCTCCGCGAGTTCCTCCGACGCTTTAAGCAGACGGTCACCCGCTTTGTCCGCAGTAGAAACGACAAGCCCCATATGAATCGCCCGCCCCATCTTCTCATAGTGTTTGAAAGCTCGGCCGAGGTCGTCCACAGCTCCGGAATCTTCCTGCGTACCGGTGTAGGACTTGACCTGAACGGCAAGCGTCGCAGATCGTTGAGATCATCATAAATATTCATGGACTGCTGCTAATGCGTGACGACTATGGGCCAACCAAGCAGAGACAGTTTCTGGAAACTGTCCTTGTACCGGCGGTAACGAAGCCGGTCTAAAGTCTCGAGGAACTAGATGCCCTACCAATTCTCCCCACTTCATCCGTCAGGACGGCGACGATGCCGTGGTTCACTACGGCGATGGCGACACGATTACCCTGCAGGGCATGTCGGCGGACTCCATTAACGCCAGCCATTTCATATTCGGCGCCTACGAACCCCCG
Source organism: Pseudomonadales bacterium (assembly GCA_965116165.1). Taxonomy (GTDB): domain Bacteria; phylum Pseudomonadota; class Gammaproteobacteria; order Pseudomonadales; family Azotimanducaceae; genus Azophilus. Next base: position 1,630,032 of record OZ220484.1, read on the forward strand.
CTTGCGAGCAGGCTCGCCCTGACCGGCGGTGAGAGCGACGACACCCTGGCGGGCGGCGGCGGCAACGACGACCTGACTGGCGGCCGGGGCGACGATACATTCGTTTTCACCAACGACTCCTCAAGCAGTAACGATGTCGACACGATCCAAGATTTCGATCACTACGGGAACAACGACACCATCCAACTTTCCGGCTTCACCGGCATAGATAACTACAGCGACCTCAAGGGCAGAATCGCCACGACATACAGTGGCGGAATTTCCACATTCATTAATCTGACGGATGTGGGCGGGGGCCGGATCGTGCTTGAAAACGTGACTTGGGCGGATTTGGATGCCGGGGACTTCGATTTCGGATAATTTGGACAAACCCTGATTGAGTCCGCCCCCGGGTTTTCCGGGCTCCGGCATGTCCTGCGGCACCCGCGGGATCTGCCCGCTGCGGCAAGCAGGCGCTACGCTCGTATGAGCGGTGAAATTCCGGGCTATGCTTGGGCGTAAGGATCACCTTCTTGAGTTCAAACTCTTGTTTCCCCGCCACCTCGCACATGACCCCAATGTCGAGACGTTTGGGCGCGATGCTATCCCGCGAGAGTCTTCTGCGGCGCAGGCTCTTAGCGCGCCACGATCCGGTTGCAATGGCTGAAGCTGGCTGCGCGTGTGCGGATCACCGTACGCAAGGTCTGGCTGTCGTTCTCCGAGCGCTGCCCCCGTGCGGAGGCCTTTGGAGGAAAGCCTTGGAGCGCCTGCGTATCCATCTGCCTTGGCAAATAACCGGGCAAGCGCCCTTCGCATGCCCTTTTTCTCGCATGCCCTTTTTCCCGGCGAGTTCTCTCGCCAGGGGTGTTTCTCGCTCTGCATCCGTACAAGGAATGGCTGCCGAAACGCTGCGAAAACGACCGTTTCGACTCTTGCCGCCATCCATCCGGCGCCTTGGATCAAGGGGGGCTCATCCCAAAAGCCGCCCGCAACGACAAATTGGGCCTATCTGGTACCGCTCGAAGAAAAAGCTGGGTGATGACCCGTTGAGGCACCAGTGCCTGCTGGCCTACGTATCGGACGTGGGTTTTCTCAGTACGAGCAACATGCCCCACGGCAAATCCTTCACGACAGGCCTGATGATGGCTAGCATCGATCACTCCCTTTGGTTCCACCGCTCGTTCAATTTCGAAGACTGGATACTGATCGCCATGGAAAGCCCGGTATCCGCAGGTTCCCGGGGCTTCATCCGCGCCAGCATGTTCACACAGGACGGCACCCTAATCGGCTCTGCCGCCCAAGAAGGTCTCATTCGCGACATCGGACGGTTGGGGTCAGGCGGTGTTTAGCCCGGACAATTCTCTGTATGTTCCTGTCAGACTGCATCTTTGACAGGTGAGAGTACGCGTCACGTCCGTGTCTCTCGCCTTTCTCCCGCGAAGGCGTTCCGCAAGACCTGAGCATACTCCTGACGTGTGCGCACCTTGAACTCGTTCCCTTCCGGGAGTATGATGTCGCCGCCATGCGGACACTGCGGAAACACGTGTAGCTCCACCGGCACGCCCGCTCGGACTAGGCCGCGGGCGAACTCGATGGCCTCGTCTCGGAACGAGTCCACATCGCCCACGCTCAGGTACGTGGGTGGGAAGTTCGAGTAGTCCTCTTCCACAGCAGGTGAAGCTTCCCCTGGGACCGTGTCGCCCTTCTCTCGCACTCTTGCGAGATAGAGATCCCACGCGGCCCGGTTGAGATCGCGCCCCCAGGTCCGGGAGTCCATCGAGAAATTGATCGACTCCGACTCGGAGCGGTGGTCGAGCATCGGGGTGTGGAGAAACTGGAAGGAGACTTTCGGTCCCGTTCCCTTGTTGGCCTCAAGGGCGGTACCGGTGGCAAACGGCCCGCCACCACTCAAGCCCCCGACCGCGAGCTTCGTTGCGACGAAGCCGGCGGGGCCATCTGGCTGGACGAGCCACTTCAGGGCGTTGTATCCGTCCTCGACTCCGTCTGGGAATGGATTCTCCGGCGCGAGTCTGTACTCGACGCTCACAACGACGCATCCCACCGCGTCGGCGACATGTCTCGCGAAGAAGTAGTCCAGCAGGTAGTTCCCGGCGACCAGCCCGCCGCCATGGAACCACAGGAGGCAAGGCACCCTCTCCGGTCTAGCTTCCGGGTGGAACACGACGACCGGGACACTGCCGAACGATTCGCTCGTCTCCATCAGCTCGACGTTGGGGTCTTGCTCGTGCAGCCTAACGAGCACTCTCTGGGTGTCATCGTCCAATCTCCCGCGTATGGCATCGACGAATGCGGTGTCCCATCGGGGTTGTGCAACCTCGTCCAGCACCTTCGCGATGTCGGGACGAACTCGAGCAATCAGGTCGTTGATGATCTCCACACTCAGCTCGCTCCTCTTCGAATCACGCGTTTTGTGGCGCAGTGTGCTTGATGCTATCTCGTCAACCTATTTCAGGCAAGGACCGGTTCTTCTTCAAAAGTTATATTCAAACTCGACGGAAAATGTGCGACCTAGGCCAATATAAGCGATGCTGTCCGCCGGAACAGCGGCGTTAGTACCGGTGCCGGAACCAGTATTGGGACTAGCACCGCCATTGTTCAACGTATACTCGTCAGCCAAGTTTCGGCCAACCAGAGCAACAGAGTAGGTATCATCAAGACTGGAAAGGCGAACAGCTGCGTTTATTTTGGTATAGCTATCCTGTCTTGTGTTCGGCTGTCGGGTTGTGCCTGTCTCATACCCATCGCTGTAGATCGCATCTACCGCCAGGCCGAGTCGGACGTTACTTAGTTCCTGCTCATAGAAGAAGCCAAGGTTTGCGCCGAATTCCGCAGCCAGATTCAAAGGTTCTCCACTTAGATCCTGACTGTTAAACGCGCCGGTCACCGGTGCGTAATCCAAGTTGCAACCCTGCGCAATGGTTTGTCCGGTCCAACATGGCGACACGAACTCTTTAAATTCGCTATCGAGATAGGTAATCGCGCCTCGAACTTGCAGGCCATCTGCGGGGGTCACCCAAACAAAATCCACTTCGACACCTGAAATCTCCGCTCCGGCCACATTGACTGTGAAGAGAGAAATCGTCGTCGGATCATATCGACTCAATTGCAGCTCATCAAAGTCATAATCAAAGTCATAATCAAAGTCATAATCAAAGACAGCCGCGTTGAGCTGTAAGGTGTTATTCAGCTTTGCCGAAGAACAGTGCCTGTGGCCCCTTGTATACCTGCACCGCTTGCATATATATCATTGCACTTTTTTGCATTAGCAACGAGCCCATTTGCATATCATCAACTACTAGGGAAACCGCCTGTTCAATCGCTGGGTGTGCCGCACCTGAACCAATGCCGCGCAAAAAGAGGATCCCGCCCGCGGGATTTCCCTGGCCGTGCGATATGAGACCGGGCGTAAAGTCAGCGATATCCTCCACCGATTCGATGGAAAAATCAGAAATGGTTCTTGCCGAGAGGGCCGAAATGACCACTGGCGTGTCCTGGAGTAATTCTTCCCGTTTTCTCGCAGTGACGACAATTTCTTCAATCACATTCGCACTCTCGGCGCGAACGGATTGGGCCGTGAGCAGGGTTGAGGTCGAGGACAACAAAGCAATTGTGAGCGAGGCCGTGGCAAGTCGGGTGTGACCCGAGCGGGGCTCCCGACACAGTTGGTTGGGTTGGGTTGAAAGTAGGTTCAGTTCGTCTCTCCAGATTTGTCTGCGCCAATCGACACTGAGGTGGTCCTGGTTCGTTGGACAGTCCGAGGGCGAGAATAAGGTGTACTCCGAGTGGTTCTGAGCCCTCGGTGAATAGAACGTGCCGACCCGGCGGGACGATGTCAACGGCATCGTCGACGCGGCTGCGGCCGTCGTTGTGAAGAGCCGGTCGGTGACGACCGGAAGTACCCTTCCGGTCGTCGCTAACCAATGCGCCGCGGCACTCGCCGTGTCACCCGAAGGGGCGCAACGCAGTGGAGCAGCCGCGTAGCGGCTTGACGCGGCGAGGGCCGTGGCGTTCCCGGCACGCATGTTCCCCGGCTGGTTCACGCGGCCTCTCCCAAGGTGCCCCGGTAGACATCGCCGGGCGTCCGGCCGCCCAGCGACGAATGCGGACGCAGTTCGCCATAGAAGCTGAACCAAGAACCGATGACGCGCTCGGCGTCGCGGCCATCCGCCAGCTCGTGCAGGTACACGGCCTCGTACTTCAGCGAGCGCCACAACCGCTCGATGAAGATGTTGTCGAGGTAGCGACCGCGGCCGTCCATGGAACAGAGCGCGCCAGCGGCGCGCACCCTGTCGGTGAACGCGGTGCTGGTGAACTGCGCGCCCTGGTCCGTGTTGAAGATCTGCGGGGTGCCGTAGCGCAGCGCCGCATCCAGCGCCTCGACACAGAAGGCACTGTCCATGGTGTTCGACAGCCGCCACGACAGGACGTGGCGGCTGGCCCAGTCCATCACGGCCACCAGGTAGAAAAAGCCCCGCGCAACAGGAACGTAGGTGATGTCGGCGCACCACACCTGGTCCGGGCGGTCGATCACCAGATCGCGCAGCAGGTATGGGTACACGCGGTGCTCCGGGTTGGCCACGCTGGTGCGCGGCTTCCGGTAAACCGCCTCCATGCCCATCAGCCGCATCAGCCGGCGCACCCGGTGCCGTCCGGCGACTACGCCTTCGCGGCGCAGGTGCCGCGCCATCTGCCGGCTGCCGTAGAACGGGTGCTCCAGATGCAGTTCGTCCAGGCGGCGCATCAGCGCCAGGTTGTCCGCGCTCTCGCCCAGCGGCTCGTAGTACTGCGACGAACGGCTCACGCCCAGCAGCGCGCACTGCCGGGACAGCGACAGCCCGCAGCCGCGGTCGACCAGCGCGGCACGCTCCGCACGGCTCAGCGCTCCAACCCGCGCAGAAAAAAATCCCGTTCCACCGTCAGCTCGCCGATCTTCGCGTGCAGGTTGCGGATCGTCGCCTCGTGCTCCCCGTCGCGCCTCGATCCCGGTTGCGAGAACACCTCCTCGAGGCCCTCCACGGCCTGACGCTTCCAGGCGCTCACCTGGTTCGGGTGCACCTCGTAGCGCGCCGCGATCGCCTGCACCGTGTCCCGCTCCCGCAGCGCCTCCAGCGCCACGCGCTTCTTGAACTCCGCCGTGAAACGGCGCCTCTTCCTGGTCATTCCAGTGTCTCCTCTCGACACCGGAGTACACCTTAGCGACCTGTCCAAAAAAGTGGGACCACCTCAACACATTACCGCAAATATGTATCATTGTAACCTAGCATCTGTCAGCGAGCATCCATTCAGCAATCGTTGACAAGGACTGGAGAGCAGAGCCGTGAGTAAAGGGCTAAAAGCCGCTCCGTGGGAGAAGATCCACCGTGAACTGGGGGTGAGCGCTCTTGATTTCGACGACAGGCCGCCCGGCACCTTTGTCGAGATCTATGCCGAGTCGATTCCGACTAACACCGCCTTACGTTACTACGATCGTGACATCAGCTACGCTGAACTGAACGTGCTGGCCAATCGACTGGCCAACGCCTTGGTCTCGCTGGGCGTCGGCCCAGGTGAGGTGATCGGCGTGCACATGCCGAACATCCCCCAATACGTGATCACGCTGATCGCAGCATCAAAAATCGGCGTGGCCTTGTCAGGCGTGTCTCCACTGCTTGCACCAGCGGAACTGACCCGTCAGATCGACGATGCTGGCATCAAGGTGCTGCTTTCCCTCAACGATCTGGCGAATTCAACCCTAGCCAGCCTCGGCCGTCTGCCTGCCTGTGTCACCGCCGTTGTCATTACCGGCGCCAACGACCTGCGCCAACCCGAAGCATTGCAACTGCCCGACCTGCCGGGTGTTGCCTGCCATACGTATCTGGGCATAACGAGCGATGCGAGCTCAGCGTACCAACAGTCGCAACTGCCACCCGATCATGTTTTGCTGATTCAATACACGGGCGGAACGACAGGCCCGTCCAAGGGTGCCCAGCTCACGCTCAGGGGCTGCATGCACAATGCCGAGGTCAACCAGGTTTACAGCTCCTGGGAGATCGGAGATTTCGCAGTCAATGCGTCCCCGTTGTTTCACATCGCCGGAATGATGATGGCGATGATGGCGATCCGATCCGGGGCTTGCTATCTGCTGGTTCCGGATGCGCGTGTCATAGACTACTTCCGCCGGCGTGAATTCAACACCGCCTGGCGTTATGACATCGAGAGCCCAGCCTGATACCCGCCAAGATGAGTTATCGGAAATTTCGGGACGCTCATAGTTGAACAGTGCCGAACCATCTCCTGGAAAGTAAAGCACAGTGGCCTCTGCGTAACCCTGGTTGGGACGGTTGGCAACGCGAATAATCCCGCCTGCCGTTTTACCGGAGGAGGTTTTGCCTGCGTAGTAAAACAGGTTGGACTCGCTGAAGTTCGATGCCGGTTGAACCTCGTGAGGATAATCATCATCCGCGCAGAGGTTGCCGACGATGGCAATGTCTAAAGGTTGTGTCATAGAGCGATTTCCTCAGAAGTGGCTAAGCGGCAGCGACTATCAGGCTGCTGCCTTCCCACCGCAGCATTCTTGCAGCACTAATGACAAGGGAGAGGAGTTTACACATTCTTGATACAAAATACGATTGCTGTATTATCTATCATACATTCTTGGAGATGGGTATGACTGACTTTGACACGATAATAGAAGGTGGATTCGTCATCGATGGCACCGGGTCTCCAGGTGGTGTAGTGGATATAGGCATTGCTGGCGGGAAAATCCTCGAGGTCGGTTCGCTCAAGAATCGATTAGCGACGACAAGGATCAACGCTGAGGGCTCACTAGTCGCCCCAGGGCATATTTGTCCGCACTCCCACTACGATGTGCAGATTTTCTGGGATCCGTCATTGTCGACGGTTGCCGAGAACGGCTGTACGACCGTAGTGAATGCGAATTGCGGATTTGGGATTGCTCCTGCCAGGAAACAAGACCAAGAACGTACGATGGCTATGCTCTCTACGACGGAGCAAGTACCGGTCGTCGTTCAACGCGCAGCGCTTGCATGGGATTGGGAGACATTCCCTGAGTTCCTAGAACGGATACGCAGCACACCCAAGGGTGTCAATGTCTACACCTACTTGCCGCTAAATCCGCTTCTGATCTATGTGATGGGCATTGATGCAGCAAAAAGCCGCCAACCCAACGATGACGAAATTGCGCAGATGCATCGTTTGACTAATGAAGCGATGGATGCGGGCGCTATCGGTATCTCTATGTCGGTGATGGGTGAATCAGGTAACACACATGTAGATTTCGACGGTACCTGCATGCCCACAGATCGCTTGACCATCGACTCGGTTTTGAAGATCGGCCAAGCCCTCATCGATCGAGGTGAAGGTGTAATCCAGATGCTTTCTCAAATCTTCCATTTCGGCGATCGGTCTTTCACCGAACAAATGGCTGAAGCATGCCACGGTAGTGGCGTTCGCGTTCTGCACAATACGTTTATAACATCAGATGCGGACCCGGAAGGCGTTCAGAAGGATCTAGCATGGATCCGTGGCTTGAGAGCACGTGGATTGGATGTCATCTCGCCTTGCCGGATAAACAGAGCATGGGTGGAAGCAGACATCAATCAGCTCGATACTGCGGGAGGTCAGTACCCTAGCATCAGACGACTGTCTGCTTGTCAGTCTGATCAAGAAACCATGTCTCTGATTTCAGACCCCGAATTTGTCCAAGAATTCTCGGATGAGTATGCCGAAATGGATGCAGCCCAGGCGGCAATCAGTCTGGACAATCAAATTGTGATAGATGTGGGTAAGAATGCTCAGCTACAGCAATTCGTTGGTAGACGACTTGGTGAGGTTGCCGAAAAGCGTGGCGAGTCGGTGGTGGAGGCGATGCTGGCGCTGGCGAGGGAATCAAACCTCGGCCTCAATGTTAAATCGGACCTTATCTCTTGTAGCACACCCGACCAAGCTGTGGAGGTGCTGCGAGAACCTTCGATCTATCCAAGCGGCTCCGACGGCGGCGCGCACACAAAGTCTTTTGATCATGCCAACTACCAAACAGATCTACTTGTCTGGGTATGTCGCGAACGCCAACAGATGAGCTTGGAGGAAATGCACCACAACCTAAGCCTCAAGCAGGCAAGAGCGGTATCGATCATGGATCGCGGCGCAATCCTGCCTGGATTTTGGGCTGATGTCGTGGTTTATCGGTTGGAAGAATTGCACGTCAACTGAGGTGGTCCTGGTTCGTTGGACAGTCCGAGGGCGAGAATAAGGTGTATTCCGAGTGGTTCTGAGCCCTCGGTGAATAGAACGTGCCGACCCGGCGGGACGATGTCAACGGCATCGTCGACGCGGCTGCGGCCGTCGTTGTGAAGAGCCGGTCGGTGACGACCGGAAGTACCCTTCCGGTCGTCGCTAACCAATGCGCCGCGGCACTCGCCGTGTCACCCGAAGGGGCGCAACGCAGTGGAGCAGCCGCGTAGCGGCTTGACGCGGCGAGGGCCGTGGCGTTCCCGGCACGCATGTTCCCCGGCTGGTTCACGCGGCCTCTCCCAAGGTGCCCCGGTAGACATCGCCGGGCGTCCGGCCGCCCAGCGACGAATGCGGACGCAGTTCGCCATAGAAGCTGAACCAAGAACCGATGACGCGCTCGGCGTCGCGGCCATCCGCCAGCTCGTGCAGGTACACGGCCTCGTACTTCAGCGAGCGCCACAACCGCTCGATGAAGATGTTGTCGAGGTAGCGACCGCGGCCGTCCATGGAACAGAGCGCGCCAGCGGCGCGCACCCTGTCGGTGAACGCGGTGCTGGTGAACTGCGCGCCCTGGTCCGTGTTGAAGATCTGCGGGGTGCCGTAGCGCAGCGCCGCATCCAGCGCCTCGACACAGAAGGCACTGTCCATGGTGTTCGACAGCCGCCACGACAGGACGTGGCGGCTGGCCCAGTCCATCACGGCCACCAGGTAGAAAAAGCCCCGCGCAACAGGAACGTAGGTGATGTCGGCGCACCACACCTGGTCCGGGCGGTCGATCACCAGATCGCGCAGCAGGTATGGGTACACGCGGTGCTCCGGGTTGGCCACGCTGGTGCGCGGCTTCCGGTAAACCGCCTCCATGCCCATCAGCCGCATCAGCCGGCGCACCCGGTGCCGTCCGGCGACTACGCCTTCGCGGCGCAGGTGCCGCGCCATCTGCCGGCTGCCGTAGAACGGGTGCTCCAGATGCAGTTCGTCCAGGCGGCGCATCAGCGCCAGGTTGTCCGCGCTCTCGCCCAGCGGCTCGTAGTACTGCGACGAACGGCTCACGCCCAGCAGCGCGCACTGCCGGGACAGCGACAGCCCGCAGCCGCGGTCGACCAGCGCGGCACGCTCCGCACGGCTCAGCGCTCCAACCCGCGCAGAAAAAAATCCCGTTCCACCGTCAGCTCGCCGATCTTCGCGTGCAGGTTGCGGATCGTCGCCTCGTGCTCCCCGTCGCGCCTCGATCCCGGTTGCGAGAACACCTCCTCGAGGCCCTCCACGGCCTGACGCTTCCAGGCGCTCACCTGGTTCGGGTGCACCTCGTAGCGCGCCGCGATCGCCTGCACCGTGTCCCGCTCCCGCAGCGCCTCCAGCGCCACGCGCTTCTTGAACTCCGCCGTGAAACGGCGCCTCTTCCTGGTCATTCCAGTGTCTCCTCTCGACACCGGAGTACACCTTAGCGACCTGTCCAAAAAAGTGGGACCACCTCAAACCTTGATCGGTATCAGATCGTGCACGATGCACCCGGTGGGGATTGGCGGCGAAAATCGGATCCGGGGGGTTATCGATTAGTCATGGTGAACGGCGAGATCATCTGCGTGCAGGATCAAATTACCGACGCGACACCGGGTGTGCTCGGGCGCATCACCAAGGACAACCAAACTGAGGTTTCTGCAGCGCAGTAGACCTTTATCGACCCTTTACTGGCTCCTTTCCGACAATATGAACTACGAATACGATGCCGACCCCAGGGTGTTACAGGCATTCGGTAATAGCCTACCCCCTACCTCACTCAAACAGGAACTCGATAGTCGCGCCGTGTTTGCAACGCTGACTTATTACGCGACAGAAAAGTTAGCACTGATAGTTGGAGGTCGTCAGAGCTGGGATGAGAAACAGATAGATATCCCGGATTTCGGTTTATCTGGCGTCGACGAGGACTGGAGCGAGTTCATGTTTGATTTCACTGCCGACTACGCAATCGACGATCATCGATCGGTATATGTGCGCTTTGCTCGTGGTAGTCGCCCTGGTGGCTTCGATAGCGGCGACCTGTCATTCGAGTCTGAGCAGGTGGATTCGTTCGAGATCGGCCTGAAGAGCCAGTGGTTTGACCGGCGACTTACATTTAACGGTGCGATCTTTACGTATGAGTACGACGATCAACAACGGAATACAACGATTGCCAGCCCCGACGGAACTTCCTTTACACGCCGAATCACTGCGATAACAGAATCAGAAGCTGATGGATTTGAACTCGAACTGCAGGCGGTACCGGTTCCCAATCTGTTCCTGAACCTAACCGTGGGTTACCTGGACGTTGAATACACGTCCTGGCTAGACTTCAACGCGGCGAATGAGCCAATTGATAAGAAAGCTTTGCCGGTTTACTACGCACCTGAGTGGACGTTCAGTGGTGCAGTTTCCTACGACATTGAAGTTAACAGTGACATCGTTGGCCTCGTTACACCACAAGTCAGCGTCACCTACAAAGACGACTACTACACGCTTGCCGATGCCATCCCAAGCTCGTTTCAGGAAGGCTTCAGCCTAGTCAATGCGACAGTGCGATTCGAACACCCAAGCGGTCGGTACGCTCTGACCGTTGAGGTGGTCCCACTTTTTTGGACAGGTCGCTAAGGTGTACTCCGGTGTCGAGAGGAGACACTGGAATGACCAGGAAGAGGCGCCGTTTCACGGCGGAGTTCAAGAAGCGCGTGGCGCTGGAGGCGCTGCGGGAGCGGGACACGGTGCAGGCGATCGCGGCGCGCTACGAGGTGCACCCGAACCAGGTGAGCGCCTGGAAGCGTCAGGCCGTGGAGGGCCTCGAGGAGGTGTTCTCGCAACCGGGATCGAGGCGCGACGGGGAGCACGAGGCGACGATCCGCAACCTGCACGCGAAGATCGGCGAGCTGACGGTGGAACGGGATTTTTTTCTGCGCGGGTTGGAGCGCTGAGCCGTGCGGAGCGTGCCGCGCTGGTCGACCGCGGCTGCGGGCTGTCGCTGTCCCGGCAGTGCGCGCTGCTGGGCGTGAGCCGTTCGTCGCAGTACTACGAGCCGCTGGGCGAGAGCGCGGACAACCTGGCGCTGATGCGCCGCCTGGACGAACTGCATCTGGAGCACCCGTTCTACGGCAGCCGGCAGATGGCGCGGCACCTGCGCCGCGAAGGCGTAGTCGCCGGACGGCACCGGGTGCGCCGGCTGATGCGGCTGATGGGCATGGAGGCGGTTTACCGGAAGCCGCGCACCAGCGTGGCCAACCCGGAGCACCGCGTGTACCCATACCTGCTGCGCGATCTGGTGATCGACCGCCCGGACCAGGTGTGGTGCGCCGACATCACCTACGTTCCTGTTGCGCGGGGCTTTTTCTACCTGGTGGCCGTGATGGACTGGGCCAGCCGCCACGTCCTGTCGTGGCGGCTGTCGAACACCATGGACAGTGCCTTCTGTGTCGAGGCGCTGGATGCGGCGCTGCGCTACGGCACCCCGCAGATCTTCAACACGGACCAGGGCGCGCAGTTCACCAGCACCGCGTTCACCGACAGGGTGCGCGCCGCTGGCGCGCTCTGTTCCATGGACGGCCGCGGTCGCTACCTCGACAACATCTTCATCGAGCGGTTGTGGCGCTCGCTGAAGTACGAGGCCGTGTACCTGCACGAGCTGGCGGATGGCCGCGACGCCGAGCGCGTCATCGGTTCTTGGTTCAGCTTCTATGGCGAACTGCGTCCGCATTCGTCGCTGGGCGGCCGGACGCCCGGCGATGTCTACCGGGGCACCTTGGGAGAGGCCGCGTGAACCAGCCGGGGAACATGCGTGCCGGGAACGCCACGGCCCTCGCCGCGTCAAGCCGCTACGCGGCTGCTCCACTGCGTTGCGCCCCTTCGGGTGACACGGCGAGTGCCGCGGCGCATTGGTTAGCGACGACCGGAAGGGTACTTCCGGTCGTCACCGACCGGCTCTTCACAACGACGGCCGCAGCCGCGTCGACGATGCCGTTGACATCGTCCCGCCGGGTCGGCACGTTCTATTCACCGAGGGCTCAGAACCACTCGGAGTACACCTTATTCTCGCCCTCGGACTGTCCAACGAACCAGGACCACCTCACGTGTTCGGCGAAAACCTCACAGACCAGCACTACATCATTTCTGGCAATGACCTAGGCGGGTTGGGCAAGTTTGCGCAGGATGCGTGGCCGCGAACTTACGGTATTCGATTGGATATGAGATTTGGCGAGTAGTTAGACATTATCCGGGCTAAAAGGGTTTAGCGCAAAGCAGTTCCGCGGGTTGAGGCTGATCTATGGGGCTATAATAGTCACTGTAGTTATTGTCGCAGGCCGACGCGACACATAGGAGACTGAGTGCGCAACACAAAAAAACAAAACACTGATCACCTGTGGACCGACATTAAGACATCTAAGCGGAAGATTGTGAATGCTGCGATAGGTTGTTTCGAGAAATTTGGACCGCAAAAAACAACCATGGGGGACATTGCTCAAGCTGCCGGAATATCACGCCCAACGCTGTATCGTGTGTTTAAAGATCGTCCATCGCTGGTGGAGGAGATCATCATCAAGCGCATCGTGGATATGGGTGCAAGAACACATAAGTACGTTTCTAAGTACGAGAAGTTCATAGACGCCCTGGTAGAAGGGTCACTGATCGGGATTGCCGCGGGACATGAGGATGTGTTGTTCAAGGAAATCGTGGCCACAGAGTCAAGCCACCGTTTGGATCAGTTTCTCTTTCGCACAAACGACCAGCTTTTCAAAGGTATGTGCAATCTTTGGTTTCCGCTCATCAACGCAGGGCGGGACGAAGGTGTGGTCAAAAACAATCTTTCCAATGAGCAGATCGTTGAGATCATCATAAATATTCATGGACTGCTACTAATGCGTGACGACTATGGGCCAGCCAAGCAGAGACAGTTTCTGGAAACTGTCCTTGTACCGGCGGTAACCAAGCCAGTCTAAAGTCTCGAGGAACTAAATGCCCTACCAATGCTCCCCACTTCTTGTCTCGAAGAACAGGTACAGTTCCGGGAAGGATTCGCTGACCATCTGCGCCACGTCCTCGAAGGGGTAGGGCGTGCCCCGCAGTTGGGCGCGGATTTGCTCGCTTGGGGTGCGCTTCAGCTCCTGAAGGTGGGGTTCGGACTTCGCCCAGATCGCTGCGGCATGGTCGAGGCGGCGGATCATGTCCGGCACCCAACCGGTGCCGAATTCGATGACGCCGCCGCGCAGCATCGGATGACGCTCCAGCACGCCGTCGAGAACCAAACCGCGCCGAGCCCGAGGTCGAGTGCGCGGCCGATTTCCTCAAGCGCTCGGTTCGGATCGTCCAGCGGCACCATGGCGACGCCGATGAGCCAGGCATCGCCCGCGCAGAGCTCGGCCATGGCCCGGTTGTGGGCCCGCGCCGCGCCGTAGCGCAGGTCGGCGGTGGGCGCGGTGAAGATGGGGCGGGCGCAAAAGGAGGAGAAGATGACCTGCCGCTGGAAGCCAAGCAGGTTCAGCGCTTGGCTGCGCTCGCCGCTGAACGCGCCCAAGGCATCGTGCCACTTGGGACCGCGAGTGAGGTTCTCGCCAAGCGCAGCCAATTCCGCCCGTCGGCTTGGGCTGTGTCCGCGTCGTCCGGCATGGGCCGTCGCGTCGAAGATCCCCGTAAGGGAGTCCAACATCGGGGCCAGCTCGTCGCGAATGTCCGGCTCGGCGTGGGCGGTCAAGAAGTCCGGCAACTCCATGAGGTGGCTGTCGGCATCATTGATCTGCCGAGTTCCGGCGTAGGACATGGCGGCAATCCCCTATTCAGTTGGAAACAATATACCTTGATAACCAAACGTTTGGCTTGGAGGGCCGGATGCGGCATGATGGCGGCATGGAAAACGAGAAGGAAGTCTGACCATGGAAGCCGATATCATCGCAACGCTAGCCGTTGGCGTGGCCATCTTGGCCTTCCTGTGGAACCTGCAGCGAGACATCGCCAGCATTCACAGAGATATGGCTGGCCTGCGCGAGCGGATGGCCCGGATAGAGGGCCTGTTTGAGGGCTTCACTGGACGGCACGGGCAGGAACCGGCCCAGTAGCTGTAGGCGCGCGCATGGCGGTCTCAGCTTTGGCCCTCGCCCTCATGCTCATGCGACGCCTGCGGCCAGTACACGATGAATTGGCGGCAGTGGAATGCCCATACACGGACGCGGAGTACGACGTGTCGGACTCGGATCCACGTTGGGTCTTGGGCGATGCCTTGCCGGAACCTGAACCTGATCCCGTGAACCTCGATTGGGAGGCGCTTTTCGACGATGAGCAATTGGAATTGCCCTTCATCAGCGCTTTCGTGCCGCCTTCGCTACCCGATCGTCCTGACCCGCCCCCACTCGGGGAAACGTTCTCCGATGAGTGCTTGCTGTTGGTCAGCGAATTCAAGGCCGCATGCGCTCCCGGCACCGACGGCTCCCCCGGCATAAACGTCGCGGCGGCGGCCGAGTGGTTAATCCGCACGGCGTTTTGGCCGAGTGCCACCAAAAGGACGATGGAATACCGCGCCGACAGGAGGAGAGCGGCACTCATCGCCTACACGCTGGTGCAGGAGCTTGCCGACTTCGACGGCCTCCATGACCAAAAGCGCGACGTGCTAGGGCGCGTTAAGTGCCTTTGCGAAATGGCTTCGCCATCGGGCCATTCCGGCCAGTACATGGGGGTTGTCGGCCGTGTCCGCCTTTGCCGCCCCAAACGTTGCCCGAACGGTGTACTTCGACGTTGAGCCCGCCGCTGACGATCAGAAGGCGGTTTCGCTGAGGCGGTTTCGCTGGACCTTCCAAGCCTAGTCGATGGGGATATGGGCCCCACCGTGCTGGTTCACCAGCCCAGTGACGACAAACATATAGCGGCGCGGGCGCTCAAGGCCATTTTCTTCGAAGCAATTCTTGGGAGCCCCCAGCGACGGGCAAGGGGTACGCAAATGCCGCTCGCCGCCTACATTTCGGATGAATTTCACAGGTTCGTAACGGCCAACAAGCACCACGGCGAGCAGTCGTTTTTGGACACTTGCCGATCGTTCGGTTGCATCTGCGTCTTGGCCTGCCAAAGCATCGCATCCATGCGTCATGCGCTTGCTGGCATGGGGGCGGCGCATGCCGGAGACCAAGCCGTCGACATCTTGCTGACCAACACGGCGAACAAGTTTCTCTTCAGAACCTCCGAACCAGCCTCACTGCACCTGTTGGACTCCCTTGCGCCGCTCGTGGAAGGCAACCGGCTGACCTCGGTTCGTCCACCAGCGGCCTTGTCGCCGGGCGAGTGCTACGCCGCAGTGGGGGATGGGCGGTTTGAGCGCAGGCAGTTGGACATGCTTGCTGATGGCCAGGCAAATGAGCGTGAACGGGAGTTGCCCCACAAGTCAACCGGGCTAAGCCTAGTGCTCCATCCAACTGATAATGCCGCATCAGCGTGTCCGCAAGCGCCCAGATGCGCGGCGGAGCCCCGCTGGCGTATCCGGCGATACGTCAAGGGGCGACAACAAAGCAGATGGGCGCTTGCGGACGCGCCCCGCGGGTGGCGGCGGGAGCGCCCCGGACCGCGTTGCGTCCGCTTGAAGTAGGTCGCCTACGACTGCGCGGCCGCGCCTTGCCCGGAACGCTCCCGCCGCCACTGATGCGGCATTACATCACGCGGGTTGTATCTGACATGGCCGCATTGACGTTGTTGGACAAAGAGCGCCTGCTCTATTCGATCAATCGCCGTCCAAAAATGCTGACAAGGGGCGGTACCCGTTTATCACTCAAGGCTTTCTCGGCTTTGATGCAGCGCCGTGACCTGATTCGCCGCAGGTTTACACCACAGTCTATACGTAGGTACGACGACTATATAAGAGTTGCGATCTCGTGGTTGATAGACCAGGTGATCGAGAAAGGCGAGTGTGATTTCGTTCGCGACATTAAAGGCTGTCAAGCATCCCAATGAGATCGCCTTCCATTCACTCTGACTGGTATTCCATTCAGCGCGGACGTCGCACTGGGACGATCGACGATTGCGGCGGCAGCCAGACGATTGTAGTTCTCGCCATCCTGGCAATGGGACTGCTGCAGTTCCCCGTCATTGCTAAACCCATGGGGCATTGCCACAACCCCGGGCAACAGGTCTTCCGTCAATAGCACCGGTATCTCCAATGACGCATTGTGACTGCTGAGCTCAACGACTTCCCCGTCAGAGATGCCGAGGCCCGCGGCATCCTGCGGATGCATCTCAAGCACACAGAGATCCCTGCCTTTGCCGAGCATGGGCAGATTTCTCAACCATGAGTTGTTGCTGCGCGTATTGCGACGGCCAATAAGAAGGAACCCCCGTTCGGGCTCTTCCTGCACAATGGCATCGATTTCATCAAGTATCAGTGAGGGAGCGAGATCAATTCCGCCATCCGTTACTTCCCGCAGGCGCCCTTCCCTGATCGGGCCCAGGTCGATGCCATTGACACTTTCGCGCATCTGCTTGAGCGTCAGCCCACTCCGCTGACCAAAGTGATCGCCAAAACGACCCGCACGAACACCCACATCCAGCATCCGTTCGACACCGCTTTCAGCTTCGATCTTGGCCATGATTTCCTGGACATCGCGCTGGTATAAGGAACTGGATTCTTCATTCGCAAATGCCGAAACGAAACCGGCAATCACTATGTCCTCAAAGGCGCTGAGTTCGCCATCAGCAGGCAACCGCTTTTCTGACAGGAATGAAGCCCAGCGTCATCATCATTTGCCATTCGTCGGGCCTGTCAAACACGGCGGGAGAATAGCGAGCCACGTTGCGATGCCCCATCAACCCGAAAAAGTGATCGTGGTGACTGTCCTCAAAAGGTGAGGTCCCAGGCAATATGACGTCAGCCAACCGATTTGGCAGCTGCGTCACTGAGTGAGACCAAGGACAATTTCCCGATCAGTTGGTCTTCCCCGTCTGCGGAATACTGTGGCGGAACAGACTGGCCGAGTCGATGCAGTTCATTGATCAGTGCCATCAACAGCCAAGCATCCGCTCCCGGCCGGATAAACACATGTTCATCTGCCAGCCGAGCGGTTTCCGTGCGCCGGGGATCAACGGTAACAAACCGCCCGCCCCGGTCCTTGAATGCTCGAAGCTTGCCCCTGAAGTCGGGCACCATCCACAAACTGCCGTTCGAAACGACAGGGTTTGCGCCCAGCATCAGGATAAAGTCTGATCGTGCAATGTCGGGGACAGGTACTGCCATGGGATTACTAAACATCAGATCTGAAGCGAGATGCTTGGGAATTTGATCGACGGTGCCAGCCGAGTAGGCGTTCGGCGTTCCAAGCATGCCGGAAAAGGTGCCCTGCCCCAATGCAAGGCCAATGTTGTGCGCTGTGGGATTGCCGCTATAGGTCGCAACAGCGCCAGCACCGTGCTGGTCGATTACGCCGTTTAGTCGCTCATTGATGACGGCAAACGTTTCGTTCCAGGACGCTTCCCGGAATCCCGCGCCATCCTTGACGAGTGGCGCCCGAATTCGATCTGGGTCATCTTCCAGCACGCCAAGAATGGCCATAGCCACCCGTCAACGCGGTTCTCAATGTCCAGAACGTCGGCATGCTTCATTGACATACTATCCTATCATCGACGAGGTGCGTTCCCAGCCCGGACCAAAGCGCGGCAGGGTGCGCGAGGCGGATCAATTCTGAAGCAACTTCACGGCTGCCTAGGCGCGCCAACTGATGCCGTGCTTAATCTCATCCAGATCAGCATCCCGGTTTTCACCCATGGCGCCGACGATGTAGCGCTTGTAGGCGCCCTGGGCAATCGATGCCAGGCGCCAATATGAAAAGGCGCGGTAGTAATTGATCTCAGAAAGATCACGCCCCGTGGTCGTCGCGTAATACTCGGTGAGTTCCTGTCGCGAGATAAAACCACCCGCTGCCGTCGGCGCATGATAGCCTTCACCGGGTCCGAGCACTTCATCCGATGACACCCAGTTGTTCAGCAGGTATCCGATATCGGCAAGTGGATCGCCGAGTGTACAAAGCTCCCAATCCAGCACCGCCTTGACCTCGCCGTCGGCAATGATCATATTGCCGAGACGAAAATCACCATGCACGATGACCGCACCCATTTGCTGTGGCAGATGCTCCTTCAGCAGTCGGCAGCCTTCCTCCATTTCGGGAATTTCATGGGTCTTGGCGGCTTCCCACTGGGTTGTCCAGCGCTTGATCTGTCGCTCCAAGTAAGCGTCTTTACGCCCCAGATCACCAAGACCAACGTTATCGGGATTGATAGCATGCAGGCGACACAGAACATCGATCAGATGTTTACCGGCCGAACGTCGTTCACCTTCCGGCACCCTGGCAACATCCGTTGTGTCGTTCAGCACAAGACCATCAACGTAACCCATGACATAGAAATCAGCCTCATTGACCGCCGGATCCCGGCAGAGTCCATAGTTTGTTGCCACCGGTACCGATGAGTCCTTCAAGGCGTCAATGATTCTGTGTTCCCGACTCATATCATGTGCTGATTGCAGCACATGGCCCAGGGGTGGACGGCGCAAAACATAAACGTTGCCACCCGCATCTTCACAGCGATAGGTCAGGTTGGAGTTGCCACCCGCAATCAGGGAGTAGCGGACGGGTGGCACCAGGGCTGGCACATGATCAGCCAGCCAAGCAGTGACATTGGATTCATTAATGCCTGCAATCAACTTGATGCCCTCACTCAGCCGACTTCAGCCTACCGGTGGACACACCGTTTCATGTGTACGTATCATGGGAACCGTAACACAAGAAACACCATTTGTGGCACTGATCTGGTTTCGAGTGATCGTGCACGGTGGGTTGGTGACCATGAAGGCAATCAAGATCGTTGATAGCTCGCCTCTATTCTCTGATTGTCCGGAGCCCCAAGGCAACGGCGTCGTGGTCCGCGTCGTCTCGAGTTCTATTTGTGGCACCGATCTCCACCTGCTGCCAACGGGCATGCTGGAAGGGCGAATACCAGGTCACGAGTGCGCTGGCTACACCCCGGACGGAAAAGCCGTGGCAATCGAACCGTTTCACTCCTGCGGTAGCTGCCGGGCTTGCGCGGACGGCCTCATCATGCATTGCCAGACTCAGGATTTGCCAATGGTATCGGGCCTTACGCGGGATGGCGGCATGGCCGAATCGGTGCTAGTCCCCGAAGCATCCCTGGTGGAGCTGCCCACGGGTCTGGATGTAAAGAACGCTAATCTGATTGAGACACTGGCAGTGTGCGTTCGAGGACTTTCGCGTTGCGGGCTGAGCAGCAAAGACAAAGTGCTGGTGATAGGCGCTGGCTCGATAGGTCTGGGTAGTTCAGCCTGCCTGCGGGCATTGGGCATGAGCGTTACGGTTAAAGCGCGCTATCCGCACCAACAGCTCGCTGCCGAGCAGCTTGGCGCCAGCTTGAACGTCGGTGACGGCTACGACCTGGTAATCGACGCTGTCGCCAATGAGAAATCGATGGAAGAAGCGGTCAATTGCGCAAGGCCGGATGGCCGGATTCTGGTACTGGGCAACTTCTGGGAAGCTACGCCGATTGTGCCAGAACTTTGTAACAAGGAGCTCACGATCATCACTTCGGTAGCTTACAAGTGCACGCAACCCAATCGCAGCTTTGTAGAAGCGGCGAGCATATTGTTCGAGCACCCTCACATCGCTGATTCAATGATTACACATCGTTTTCCACTCGATGGTGCGGCAGAGGCATTTGCCACTGCGGCCGACAAAAGTTCCGGAGCCATAAAAGTTACGTTTGATGTTGACTAGCAACAGCAAGGATGAATGTCCGATGTTCACGGAAGTTCACAAAACCAGCCTTGGCGAGCAGGGCTATTGCGTCATCGAAGACGTCTTGGATCTGCCGAAGACTGCTGATGTACGCCATCGTCTGGTAGAAGCCGCGGCCGAGAGTGAGCGCCGAGGCATACCGACTTACATGGAAGGATTGGATCCGAATCCGAACAATGTGCGCGTGTTCAATCTGCTCGACCTCGATCCGGTCTTTGTCGAACTCATATCACACCCCGTAGCGTTGGAGATCGCTCGCCATTTGCTCGACGACGATTTCGTTATCTCCAACTTCACCGCCAACATCGCGAAGCCGGGCAGTGGCTCGATGTCCATTCACTCCGATCTTGCCCTTGTTCTACCAGAACCCTGGCACGCTCCCTGGAGTCTCAACGTGATCTGGTGCCTGGATGATGTTCGGGGTGAGAATGGCGGGACGTTGTTCATGCCTGGCAGTCACCGCTTCGAGCGTAGGGAGGACATTCCCGCTGACATGGCAGACAAGATGATCCCGATTGAGGCAAAGGCGGGAAGTGTTGTTGCGATGGAAGGGCGGGTCTGGCACACGTCTGGCGCCAATGTGACGCGGGACGAAGAGCGAGGTCTGCTGTTCGGATATTACATCCGCTCCTTCATTCGTCCGCAATGGAACTTCAACGTGGGGTTGTCGGAAGAAACCAAGGCAACGCTCAGCCCCGAACTCAAAGACTGGCTGGGCCTTGGAGTCGTGGCCAACACTAAAACCGGCCAACAGGTTCAACTAAAGGGTAGGGGCAGGGTAGTCGATCTGTTTTGACGCGAGGCCCGCGTACAGAGCCAAGGTAAGAAAAGGGACTTATATACATAAGTTGACATGCCACTATATATTGAGGTTGTAGTGGCAGGGAACTACCACAACTTGGGTTCTGTCAACTTATCGATATAATTCCCTAAGAAAAGAAGGATCGGAACATGGCAGAACGTTCCACGCCGCCCGCGGAGAATCGCTGGAGGGTGGCCTGATGAGCATTTTTCCACCGATGGCAGGCTCCGACCGACAGGCAATCGAAGACCTCAAGGAGTACGGAATTGCGCTACTCCCCGAATTGCTCACAGGGGACAAACTTCGCGAAGCACGTGATGCTGTTTACGCGGGTCCAGCGGATGACGCAGACAATGGCCGCACCCCGGACAGGTATCTGATTGATTATGGTACCGGTAATGTACGGGTATGGAATCTACTGAACCGGGGGTCTGTGTTCGCAGAACTGGCACAACATCCGGTGGTGCTGGGGTTGCTGGAGGAGGTGCTTGGTCCGCAAGCGCTTCTCAGCGGCTTCTCCGCAAACATCGCGGAGCCTGGCAGTGAAGGGGGGGCTCTGCACGCGGATCAGAGCGGTTATCCACCGCCCTGGCCCGCGGAACCTCAAGGGTTGAACTTCACCTGGTTGCTTGATGATTTCACTGTGGATAGCGGAGCCACCGAAGTGGCACCCGGCAGCCATCGTCGGGAAGACCCCTCCCAACCGCCTCTGGAAAGGGCTTTGCCTTTAACAGCACCGGCGGGAACGGTTGTCGCGTTCGAGGGCCGGGTATGGCATCGAACCGGTCGTAACCGGTCGCAGGCTCCCCGCGCGGCGGCCTTCGCCTAGTACGTAAGACCAATATACCGCACTCAGGAAAACTGGTTCCTCGCGTTGAATGATGAGGTGTTGGAAGGCGCATCCGACAACTTGCTGACGTTGCTCGGATACCGCACCGAAGTGCTAGGCACAGTTTATGGGCGTTCCCCTCGGTGATCGAAACATCGGGGCAAAGTCAGCTAGTTTGCAATCAGTCGGCTGGCCACGCGGTCACCGTGGGCGCTACCCATGAAAACTCGATCACCAACTTTAAGCGCCACAGTGGCATAGCCCATGGGCGGACCGTTTTCCTCGAGTACAACTTCCGGCTTCATAGTGGCCGAATCCACTTTGATCACATCATAAGGCAACAGGCACGGACCGGCCGCAACCGCGTCACAGCTCTGGCCCAGGGCATCATGCTTGTGTGAGGCGATCCAGAGATTTCCTTCACCGTCCACAGTAACGTTGTCTGGCTGCTGCACCTCTACTGAACCGTCAATCTCACCCAATGCACGGTCTATGCGGATGGTTTTGTTACCCAAGTAGATGTTGACGAAGACCTTACTGTTGTCTGCATTGACCGCGATGCCGTTTGGCGGCGACTCATCTGACCCGGCCAGCTTGTTGAAGCCGCTATCCCGTTGCCACTCCCACACCCAGCCCGTGCTCTCGCCATTCATGGACTTTTCGATAGCTTTCTCAAACGGGGTACTTTTGTTGAACATGTGAGTGACGAAGAAACCGCCATCCCGCAGTGCTGCCACATCATTGAGAAATGGATCGCCGGGCGGTAAGGCACAGCCGCGCCAAACGAGAGACCAGCGTCCTTCCTGCCGCAGAAGTTCAAAGAACTCAACAGCTTCTCGCTTTCCGTGATTGACGACCAGTAGCTGATGCAGACCATCAGGCCGGGTTATCAGATCAATGCCATGGGGACTGAAAGCGGCGACATCAGGCACCCCACAACTCTCATCGCCCCAAGCGGGGTCTGCACCGGTCCAGTCGATCAAGATCATTCGCCGTTCACCATTCCCAAGGTCCAACATGGACAACCCTCCTGGTGAATCGAGCAGGAACTCACCCATTTCACTGACAATCAGCGCATCGCCACTCGGCACCAATACCAGATCCTCTGGGTTTTGAAAGCCACAATGCACCGCCATGCCATTCATGGCCTCGCAGGTCAGGAGGTCTGATTCGGTTTTCGGTTGAGGCAAACCGGATTGCGCAGCCACCGCTTCCCGCTCCTCGGAAACGACCCCCGATGGCTCGGCTGATTCTGTTTGCGATGGCGGTGTTTCCTGAACTTGACGAGAGTCGTCAGGGTTCTTGGGTGTGCAACTTGCGACCACTCCTAAAAGTAGTAGAAGAACAATTACTTCTCTATTCATGTGGTTAAGCCGCCGTCGGCTTTGCTCTTTGATAAGTGCTCAGCTATCCTACAACCTTCCTGCGTGCAGTTCCTACAGAGTCATTGCAGATACGGCAGCAGAGTTCAGCTTAGCCTGATCGGGCACCACAAAACTCGCCACGCTCAAGAGGGCTCGATCAGCGGATACTTCAACAACAATCCATCTGTCTCAATGCCGCTTTGACTACAGAACGCTGCCTCTTCCGTGCCTAGCTCCGATTGTAGGGCCGCGGACATCCGCTGCACAGCACAAGCCATGCCAGACGAATGAAATCGCCTTAGCTCATGACAGTTTTCGAATGCTCTAGTGCCGCGCCAAAATCCTGGCCTCGCTTCATGGACGGCATCCAACCGGGATAGACAGACTTTCGCGCACTCACCTCGCTCAGCCTATTCAGTTCATCGTCACTCAGCTTGAGATCAGTCGCTGCAAGGTTATCCTCCAACTGCTCTTGTTTACGGGCTCCGATAATCACCGAGGTCACCCCTTCCTGAACCAGAAGCCAACTAAGCGCGACCCGGCTCGGTGATGCCCCGTGGGCCTCGCCGATCTCCCGAAGAACCGAAATAATCTCCGCACCCTGCTCAAGATCAACCGGCGGAAATTCCATTGCGCTGCGGCGACCTTTGCCGGCCCCCTTCTTGGTGTCAGTACCGGTGTACTTTCCAGACAGGTAACCAGCGGCGAGCGGCGACCAGATCATGGTCCCCAGGCCCAGATCTTTGGTGGCAGGGATGATGTCCCACTCAAGTTCCCGACCAACTAGGGAATAATACGCCTGTACAGAGCAGAATTTTTCGGTACCCAGCAGACGGGCCACACCATCGGCCTTGGCGATCTGCCAAGCTGCGGCGTTTGCCAATCCGATATAGCGGACTTTGCCCTGCTTCACACAGTCATCTAGCGTGCGCAAGGTCTCTTCGATGGGCGTGGAAGCATCCCATTGATGAAGCTGGTACAAGTCAATTCGGTCGGTGCCCAACCTTTCAAGACTGCCTTCCACCTCCCGCATGATGGCTAGGCGGCTCGCACCCAATCTGTTGACGTCGCCGTGGGACGGGAAGTAGACCTTGGTGGCGATGACCGCGTCCTCGCGCTTGCCCGCAAGGGCTTTGCCCAGCATTCGCTCAGAATTGCCATGACCATAGGCGTTGGAGGTGTCAAAAAAGTTAATGCCGGCGTCAAGACAGGTTGCCACCATGCGGTTGGCGGATTCCTGGCCTTCGTTACCGAGCCATGCCTGTTGTTTTTGATGTGGTTCTCCGAACGTCATGGCACCGAAGCAGAGACGCGAAACATAGAGGCCGGTATTGCCAAGAGGGAGATAGTCCATAGTGCTCGTTCCTTTGATTTTGAAGATTAGCTAACCTTGAATTTATACTTCACAGGTAACGAAGTAAGGCCGCTGACAAGATTGGCCTGCAGGTAACTCGCTTCTCCCGCAAGTTCAATGGTTTCCAGACGCGGCAACAGTTGTTCGAAGAAGCTCTTGATCTCAAGCCTCGCTAGGTGCATACCCAAGCACAGGTGGGGACCTGTGCCGAAGGCTAGGTGTTTGTTCGGTTCACGATCTATGCGGAACTCAAAGGGGTCATCGAAAACTTCTTCATCTCGACAGGCAGAGGCAAAGAAAACCACAACTCTTTCACCCTCAAGAACTGTCTGGTCACCAATCTGAACATCCTGAGTCGCAGTTCGGGCGAAATGTTTGACCGGTGCAACCCACCGCAAAAACTCTTCCACTGCATTTGGCATAAGATTCATATTCTCCCGCAGCCTGCTGAACTGGTCTGGATGTTCAATCAGCGCTTTAAGACCACCAGCCGTTGTGGCACTGGTCGTGTCGTGCCCCGCCGTTGCGGTCACAAGAAATAGCCCGAGCGTTTCAGCATCACCAAGAGGCTCACCATCTATGGTTGCATTGGAATAGGCACTCGCCAGATCATCAGTGGGATTGGCCCTGCGATCCTCAATAATCGGTTTGAAAATGGTCATAAACTCACTGTGAGACTGCGCAAACCGTTCCAACCGATCTTGAATCGACGCCTCAATATTGGGATCCGCTGCCCCAAATGACAGTTGTGTGAGACGCAGAAAATCAGCATCAACAGATTCAGGCAAACCCAGGATCGAGTTGACCACGCGCAAGGGGTACCAGAACGCAATATCCTGAGCAAAATCACATTTACCATTCATCGCTGCCATTTTCTCAATATAGGTGCGGGCGATGGCATCAACGTCCGGGATTAGCTTCCTGACGTTGTGGGGCATGAACCACTCTTGAGCTATCAGGCGATGCTTGTGATGAATCTCCCCATCCATGCTGACCAACGTAGTCGAGGGGCCCGAAACGCTGCCAAAGAGCTCAATGTTCTTCTGTTCCTGGTCCTTCATCAGCATTGCCGGCCACGGCTCCGCGATGAACTTATCTGAATTTGTTTCCACGAATCGAATGTCTGCTGCCTTGGTTATCGCCCAGAAAGATCGCACCCCTTCCGGCTCCGCACGCACCATACGCCCGCTACGACGCAACTGCGTGAACATTTCATTTAATTCATCAGGGTCAGCGTAGGTCGCCGCGTCAGCTAGGCGGGCAGCATTTTCTTCCAGTGTCACTGTGTGTACTCCTTCATTTCAAAGTCCTAGAACTCGAGTTGCAATGATGTTCTTTTGAACCTCTGTTGTCCCTCCTGCGATCGTAATGCAACGATCACCGTAGTATTGAGAAACAGAAACTGCCGTATTTGCGCTCGGCACACCGATAAGTTTATTTAGGGTTCCATATTCCAGAAGCCGTGGTTGCTTTGGTATGGCGTAGTTCCCCATCACTTCTAGCGCGAATTCAGTCGCACGCTGTTGTAATGCGGTACCATGGACCTTACTCACCGAAGCCAATGCAGACGCCGCCCCCCTGCCCTGCTTCATCAGCTCCAGGGTTTTCTGTTCCATCGCATCGAGGCTTGCAAGTGCGATTTCAATATTGGCTAGTTTCGCACGGAGCGCCGGATCGTGCATCAGCGGTTCAGAACCAGGATCCTGATGACTCAAAAAGCTTCGGATTCTTTTGAGATAATTGTGTGTAAAGACTGCATAACTGTAAGCCCGCTCACCAACGAGCAGGAATTTCGCAACATTCCAACCCTCGTTTTCCTTACCGACCAGAGCAGACTTGGGGACTCTCACGTCGGAGAAAAACACCTGGTTGAATTCATGCTCTCCCGCAAAGGTGAAAATAGGGCGAATTTCAATGCCGGGCAAATCCAGATCGAACACTAGAAACGAGATCCCTGCCTGACGCTTGCCTTCGTCGCTGGTTCGTACGAGGCAGAAGATCCTGTTGCACAAATGGGCATCTGTGGTCCAGATCTTTGTGCCGTTGATGATGTAGTGTTCACCATCACTCACTGCCCGCGTCTTCAGCGATGCAAGATCTGACCCCGCATTCGGCTCAGAATAGCCCTGGGCCCACCAGTCGTCCCCGCGACGGATACAAGGAAGAAACACTCTTTTCTGCTCTTCCGTACCGAACTCAATAAGAACAGGCCCCACCATGACCACGCCCTGATTCATGAGCCGAGGGGCGTGTGCAAGCATCATTTCCCGCTTGAAGATCACCAATTGCTCCGTACTCCAGCCTGTCCCGCCGTGCTCGACCGGCCAAGCCGGCACCGACCAGCCCATGTCATCAAGAATACGTGTCCACTCCTTTGCCACCGGAAGCGGGCAGTGGTACCCGGGGTACGCTTCACCAAAATGACGTAGCTCAGGCGTTAACTTGTCGCTGAGAAAGTCACGAATCTCTTCGGTGAATTCGCTCAAGTCACTCATAAGTGCTTCTACTTGCAGAGACTGACAGAGAGCAAGCGGCAGCCAGCCCTTCACTCAATACAAACCAACTTCCCTTCCAACCCCAATTGCCCAGGCTGCCCACGGAGGCATTCGCTCCGCATCAAGCAGAATGACACAACGGATGTTACTTGTATTATTCTTCCTTTGCAATATACGATCATGGGGGTGTGCCCAATGACCTGAGTCCTAAGGAACCCCTGATCAATCTCATAGTCGGGGCATCCGAGTTAATAAAATCAATAGCTTACGAGTAGTTAAATGCTGCTTTATCGAATTGATCAGAGGTTCCCCAATCAGTAACTCAACAACGCAAGTTCTTGAGGGCCTGTATGCCGAAAAAGACAAATTCCCCAAAAGAGTCGTCCACCCGAAGTTACTCAAACTATGCGCTGTTTGTGTTGGTTCTCGTCTACGCGTTCAACTTTATTGACCGAAATATCATCTCTATTCTGGCTGAAGACATTCGACGCGATCTGGGCATTAACGATGCCCAACTAGGCTTCATGTACGGCACAGTCTTCGCCATTTTCTTTGCGGTGTTTGGCATACCTCTGGGACGATTTGCCGATGTCTGGGTGCGACGCAGCCTGATTGCCGGTGGGCTGGCTATCTGGAGCGGGTTTACCGCACTCTCAGGCTTTGCCCGCTCATTTACTGAGCTAACAATTTACCGCATGGGAGTGGGCATTGGCGAAGCCAGTGCTTCGCCATCTGCCTATTCCATGTTGTCGGATTATTATCCGCCGAGGCTGCGTGCTACCGTCATCGCCATCGCACAATCCGGCGTTTATATTGGCAATGGTGTCGGTCTATTCCTGGGCGGATTCCTGTTGGACACCTGGGAAGCCATGTACCCGGTTGCAGAGCAGGCACCCTTAGGGCTGAAAGGCTGGCAAGTGGCCTTTATGGCGGTAGGTATTCCTGGTCTGCTGTTGGCGATCTGGGTACGCACGCTGCGAGAGCCTGTACGAGGCTCGAGCGAAGGTCTTAAGATCCCCGAACATCCCGCACCTTTTTCGGTACTGGGTGCCGAATTGAGAGCCATGACACCGGGAATCAACTTGATTGATCTAAAGCACGACGGCGGGTCAGTGGCAGCCAACGCTCTCTATGCACTTTTTATTGTCGCCACGGCCTGGGCGTTGACTTTGTTGACTGGAAACCCGGCGCAGTGGATAGCACTCGGTATCGGGGCATACATCGTGGTTACCTGGGTCCAATCGTTGGCCGTCCGGGATCCGGCTACCTATAACATGACCTTGAAATCTCCAGCCTTCGTTTACTTGCTAATCGCGATGCCAGTCAAGGGTGTTGTGATTTACGCTATGGCTTTTTGGGTCGCTCCCCTTTTATTGCGGATCGAGGGCACCAATCCCACAGACGTCGGTTTGTACATCGGCTTGAGTACCGCGATTGGCGGTTTTTCTGGCATCATCTTAGGTGGATTTGTGGGGGACTTTCTCAAACGCAAACTGAGGTGGTCCTGGTTCGTTGGACAGTCCGAGGGCGAGAATAAGGTGTACTCCGAGTGGTTCTGAGCCCTCGGTGAATAGAACGTGCCGACCCGGCGGGACGATGTCAACGGCATCGTCGACGCGGCTGCGGCCGTCGTTGTGAAGAGCCGGTCGGTGACGACCGGAAGTACCCTTCCGGTCGTCGCTAACCAATGCGCCGCGGCACTCGCCGTGTCACCCGAAGGGGCGCAACGCAGTGGAGCAGCCGCGTAGCGGCTTGACGCGGCGAGGGCCGTGGCGTTCCCGGCACGCATGTTCCCCGGCTGGTTCACGCGGCCTCTCCCAAGGTGCCCCGGTAGACATCGCCGGGCGTCCGGCCGCCCAGCGACGAATGCGGACGCAGTTCGCCATAGAAGCTGAACCAAGAACCGATGACGCGCTCGGCGTCGCGGCCATCCGCCAGCTCGTGCAGGTACACGGCCTCGTACTTCAGCGAGCGCCACAACCGCTCGATGAAGATGTTGTCGAGGTAGCGACCGCGGCCGTCCATGGAACAGAGCGCGCCAGCGGCGCGCACCCTGTCGGTGAACGCGGTGCTGGTGAACTGCGCGCCCTGGTCCGTGTTGAAGATCTGCGGGGTGCCGTAGCGCAGCGCCGCATCCAGCGCCTCGACACAGAAGGCACTGTCCATGGTGTTCGACAGCCGCCACGACAGGACGTGGCGGCTGGCCCAGTCCATCACGGCCACCAGGTAGAAAAAGCCCCGCGCAACAGGAACGTAGGTGATGTCGGCGCACCACACCTGGTCCGGGCGGTCGATCACCAGATCGCGCAGCAGGTATGGGTACACGCGGTGCTCCGGGTTGGCCACGCTGGTGCGCGGCTTCCGGTAAACCGCCTCCATGCCCATCAGCCGCATCAGCCGGCGCACCCGGTGCCGTCCGGCGACTACGCCTTCGCGGCGCAGGTGCCGCGCCATCTGCCGGCTGCCGTAGAACGGGTGCTCCAGATGCAGTTCGTCCAGGCGGCGCATCAGCGCCAGGTTGTCCGCGCTCTCGCCCAGCGGCTCGTAGTACTGCGACGAACGGCTCACGCCCAGCAGCGCGCACTGCCGGGACAGCGACAGCCCGCAGCCGCGGTCGACCAGCGCGGCACGCTCCGCACGGCTCAGCGCTCCAACCCGCGCAGAAAAAAATCCCGTTCCACCGTCAGCTCGCCGATCTTCGCGTGCAGGTTGCGGATCGTCGCCTCGTGCTCCCCGTCGCGCCTCGATCCCGGTTGCGAGAACACCTCCTCGAGGCCCTCCACGGCCTGACGCTTCCAGGCGCTCACCTGGTTCGGGTGCACCTCGTAGCGCGCCGCGATCGCCTGCACCGTGTCCCGCTCCCGCAGCGCCTCCAGCGCCACGCGCTTCTTGAACTCCGCCGTGAAACGGCGCCTCTTCCTGGTCATTCCAGTGTCTCCTCTCGACACCGGAGTACACCTTAGCGACCTGTCCAAAAAAGTGGGACCACCTCAAACACCCCTGTGGCCGTTTGATTATGGGTTATCTGGCGGTTGTTGGTGGTGTGCCCTTTGGTTTGCTGACAATCTATTCTGAGGACGTACTCAGCGCAGCCGTGTTTAACTTCTTCTTTTTGCTGTTCACTGTCGCAAGTACATCGGTGCCTGCAGCAACCGCAACAGACTTGGTTATGCCGCGTATGCGCGGCGTTGCCGTTTCCCTTCTTATTCTAGTCGGCACATTTATCGGATTGGCCTTAGGGCCGTTTATAGTCGGTTATTTATCGGATTTGTATTTATCGATGGGGTATGACTCCAGGTCGTCACTGAAGGTGGGGCTGGCTAGCTCATTCATGATTTTTCTTGTCACCCTTGTATTCCTTACATTGGCCTGGCGCCGGTTGCCAGTGGAAGAAGCAACAAGACTCGATAGAGCCCGTGCACTAGGCGAACCAGTTCAATGACTGAAGAGGGCCCCTGTCAAGAAACTGGAGGTTAGATCAGCAATTCCCGCTAACGATGCGTGATTATTCGTTTGGGTCCAAATACCGAGCGAAATGGACCATTTAGGCATTGGTCGGGCACCTCTTTTCGGGCATTGCCGTGCTTAGCGGGAATTGCTGAGATTAGATGTTCAAATATGTTATAAAAATACATAATACAATTACAATATTTTGTGTCAAACTACATCCCCTAGGAGATCCCGTGGAATACTCAGAAATCATCGTTGACCGCCCTAGAGAGCACGTCCAACGTATTACGCTTAACAATCCGGAAAAACGCAATCCAATAACGAATGAAATGCGGACTGAGATACTTCATGCTCTGGAAGCCGCAGAAATCGACGACTCGATTCGCGTGACTGTCGTTCGTGGTGCCGGTAAGTGCTTCTCATCGGGCTACAATCTCAAAGCTGGCGTACATGGTGCCCATGAAAAGAACCAGCCGTTTTACACAGCGGGAGGACTGGGAAACTGGGCGAGGCACCTTGTTGAAAGCGGCTTCCGAATGTGGGACATGGCTAAACCAATCATCGCCCAGGTACACGGCTACTGCATCGCCGGTGCCACCGAACTGGCCCTAGCCTGCGATCTTGTGTACGTGGCCGATGACGCGGTCATAGGCTATCCAATAGTCCGCAACGGGACGCCACCAAATGTATAGTTTTACCCTTGGCTTATGGGTATGCGAGACGCCATGGAGATGATGCTGACCGGCGACTCGATATCCGGTGCAGAAGCTGCCCAAACTCAGTTCGCCAACCGTGCTTATCCTGCAGACGAACTTGAAGACGCGGTTCTGAATATGGCCGAACGGGTGGCGAAGATCCCATCTGACGTCCAGCAATTCAACAAACGGGCGGTACACGCGCAGATGGAAGAGATGGGTATCCGATCTGGCCTCCGCAAGGGTACGGAACTTCATACTTTGGCTCGCTATACCGAGACTTGCGTGGCCATGCAGAAGGCGGTGCGCAAGGATTTTGGCGGTGCGCTGGCCAAACGCGATGCGGCTTTTGGTGACTACGAAAAAAATCGCAGGACTGAGTTTGCCAGTCCGAACGAAGGAAGTCTGGATGGGCATCCTAACCAAGGCTAACCTATGCCGGGTCCGCTAAACGGAATAAAAGTAGTAGACGTATCGCAGGTGACATTCGGGCCATTCGCTACCATGGTGCTTGCCGACCAAGGCGCCGACGTGGTGAAAATCGAACCACCTGGAATCGGTGAATCAACGCGACGCCCTAGTTTCGAGCGCGGCGGTCTGACAGCGGTGTTTGCGAACTATAACCGTAACAAACGAGGCATGGCCGTTGATATCACTGAGCCTGAAGGTCTCAAGATCGTTCACCAGATGGTGGCCGATGCCGATGTCTTTGTTCAGAATTGGCGACCCGGCGTGGCAGAGCGGCACAACCTCGGCGAGGCAGACCTGCGCAAGGTCAAGCCTGACCTGATCTATTGCTCACTTTCTGGATACGGGCCCACCGGACCCTATGCGCACAGACGGGTTTATGACGCCGTCATCCAGGGCCTCACGGGAATGCCAGCTGTTCAGAAAAACCCGGATTTCCCGATGCCCGACCTGGTACGGCAGCTCGTCGCAGATAAGGGATCGGCCCTGTTTGCCACGCAGGCGATAACGGCGGCGCTGTTTGCTCGCGATCGGGGTGCCGGCGGCCAGCATGTTCAGGTGCCGATGATTGATGCATCCCTCGCCTTTTTTTGGCCCGATGGCATGTTGCGTCAAACCTTCATTGGCGGCGATGTGTCACCGGGGGCGACAACTACGGATTCGTATCGTCTTTGGCATACCAAGGACGGACAGATCATTTATCTCTTGGCGACCCAGATTGAACATGAGGGATTCTTTAGAGCCCTAGGTCATCCTGAGTGGATTGATGACCCCCGCTTCGGAACCACCGAAGCACGCGCAGATCTGGATAATCGTGCGGTATTGGGCGAGCTGATCGAAGACGCGATCTGCTCAATGAGGACCGAGGAGCTGCTGCAGAGGATGATCGACAATGACGTTCCTGCAACCCGCGTTCTGGAACTAGAAGAAGTATTGGAAGATCCTCAGATCGTGCACAACAACTGCGTACTGGAGTTCGAGCATCCGACAGCCGGCAGATATAGGCAGGCAGATCCCGTAGCAAGATTCGACGTAACACCGCAGGATCCGAGACGGTACATGCCACCTTTATTGGGTGAGCACACTGAGGAACTATTAGGCGAATATGGGTATTCGGCTGAAGACCTCGCGGATCTGCGTAGCAAGGGGGTTATACCGTGAGACAACTGCATACGTAATCAGAACGCGCAATATCACCGAGACGGGCGGCAGCCTTTTCCAATGGGAATTATATCGATGGATTGACCGAAGCCTACATATGGTAGTTTCCAGCCGTTAAATCCTCGATATATAGTGGTATGTCAACCCATGTATATAAGCCCCTTTCCAATGTACGGTGCGTACCCCTTCTTCAAAGACCCAGAACCCGATTTGCAATGATGTTCTTTTGAACCTCCGTGCTTCCTGACGCGATGGTCATGGCACGATCTCCGAAGTACTGAGAGACCGATACTGCAGTATGTGCGCTCGGCTCACCAATGAGTTCATTCAAGGAATCATGCTCTAAAAGGCGTGGTTGCTGGGGCATAGCGTAGTCCCCCAACACTTCCACCGCGAGTTCAGTCACACGCTGTCGTAACACACTACCATGAAGCTTGCTGACCGAAGCCAGTGACGTGGATACCGGGATCGGAGTCGATCTTCGACACTGCAGCGCGAAGCTCATCAAGCAGTGGGCCATTAATGGCATTAAGCCGCTCAGGTCGATTGAGGGTCAGGACAGCGACACCATTTTCATGCGTCTCAAACCTGAGACATTGCTCACTCATCTCTGCTCACCCTTGCATCAAGAAACGAGCCGCAGCTTGGCGTTGTCCCAGCTTATGGGCTCACCCTCGGGTTCGAAACAGAGCATGGCGATAGCCGCATAATGGTTCTATGTGGCCTTGGGTTGCTTCACACTGGCGGTTCGGAAGGCGCTGTATTTGTCGTCTAGGAGATCCGCGACCCGGGCACAAAGATCTTCGTCCTCGACCACGGACACCCGCCCATAGAGCATCACGGCCTTGAGCTCGGCCCAAGCAAGTCCCGACTCCACGAGGAACGACGCTCGAGAATCATGCCGAATACGAGCCATTTTTTTGCCTTGGCGGGCGATGCGAAGTAGATGCGTCCTTCATGGGTGGCAAACCATGTAGGGAGCGCGACGGGAAAACCATCCCGACGCAACGTCGTCAGGATGG
This sequence comes from Pseudomonadales bacterium, assembly GCA_965116165.1. Classification (GTDB taxonomy): domain Bacteria; phylum Pseudomonadota; class Gammaproteobacteria; order Pseudomonadales; family Azotimanducaceae; genus Azophilus. The sequence goes on from OZ220484.1 coordinate 1,663,693, forward strand.
CAGTATGGGCCTTCTCGAGGAAATTACGCATTTCATGCGCATTCAGTCGTACACCCATACCCTCATCCTGTTTTCAATTTACTAAAGGAAAGTTGACAGAAGCCGAAATGTGGTGGTTTTCAGCCACTAAATCCTCAACATATAGTGGTAGGTCAACTTACGTATACAATTCCCTAATTAAAATACTGTTTCTCGCGTTGGCTTACCAATTGGAGATCCTTTGAAGGTTTCTCCATTAATAGTTAGCCCCGCGTACGCTGTTTTACGGGCAGGTTTAAGCCTATCTATGGGGTAGGGTAATTGTGGTGCAGTTAGTTTATCCAGAGCGGCAATGTCTTCTTCAGTCAGCTCAACCTCCAGAGATGATAGGTTGTCTTCTAGCTGCTCTATGGTTCTAGCGCCAATGATAATAGAGCTGACTTCAGACTTTGATCGCGTCCATGCCAGCGCTACACGCGCAACCGTGGTGTTGTGCTTCGTAGCGATTTCCCGTAATAGATCAAGAATAACAAATACTTCCTCGGTGAGTTCGGATTTCAGATATTCTCCGCGAAGTGGGTTTGCCTCGGCTAGCGTTTCGCGGGTGTACTTTCCACTGAGGACGCCGCCCTTCAGCGGGCTATAGGGGGTGATACCCACACCATATTCCTTCGCTAATGGTAGCAGCTCAGCCTCGGGGGTTCGTTCAATTAGTGAGTACTCGATCTGCATCGCCGTTATAGGCGCCTGGTTGAAAAAGCTTCCTCTGACTTGAGCATGTGCGACTTTCCAGGCAGGGGTATTGGAAAAACCGATATAGCGAACCTTGCCCGATTTGACCAGGTCGTTCATAGCATCCATGGTTTCATCAATAGGCGTGAAGTCATCCCAAAAGTGCATCCAGTAGAGGTCTATGTAGTCAGTTTGGAGTCGGCGCAGCGAATGTTCACAGGCTGCAAAAATGGACTTGCGATTTGCGCCGCCGCCATTGGGGTCACCATCTCTGAGGCTAACGCAAAATTTGCTCGCAATCACAACCCCCTCTCTGCGGTAGCTATCGCTAGCGACATGGTCTCCGATAATTTTCTCGGAGTGGCCGAAGTTATAACTGTTTGCCGTATCGATAAAGTTGCCGCCCAGGTCCAGAAAGCGATCGATGATTTGCTTGGCATCTTCGGGTGACGAACCTATTCCTCGCTCAAGACCGAAGGTCATGCCGCCCAAGCATATGGGGCTTACGCGTAAGCCGGATCTTCCGAGAGTAACGTAATGATCGAGCTGCATAGTGGCTCCTTCTATTGTATAAATAGTTCTTAGGGTTGAGGAAGGTCTGAACAATTCGGTAGAGCAGTATTGAACTACTCGTAAGCGATTGATTTTATTGACTTGGATGCCGTGGTTACAGAATTAATCAGAGGCTCCTTAATTTGTACTTGTATCGTCTATGCCCAGCTGAGATCGGCCTTTCGCAGTGGAAGCTCCCTTATTCTTTTGCCTGTTGCGCGGAATATGGCGTTGCCAATTGCCGGACCAACTGGGCCGACCAGAGGTTCTCCAATATCGCTCAAACTCTCGTGACCGGACGTAGCATCGAGATGAGTACGGATATTCACGGTCACATCCCGCATTCGCAACATGGGATAGGTGTCAAAGTTATCGCTAACGATCACACCGTTTTTGATTTCCAATTGTCTTGTGTTGAGTAGGGCTATGACGGTTTCGTGCTATTCCTCAATCATACGCTGCAACCGATCACGTTATTACAGCAGAAAAAACACCATGATGCGTCACCTGCCGACAAGCCCGTACATCGAGGTAGAAGGTGATAATGCCAGAGGAACATGGTATGTCTTTGGCATGGTGACCTCTCTCACGCCAAAAGGGGAGGCAGCCATCGCACTCTATGAGAAGGCACTCGATATTTTCCTAGTGAAAACTCCGACGCCAGCGTGGCAATTGAAGTCAATACACCACCAATCCCAAGCCCGGTGAACAAACGAGCTGTAATCATCTCTAACGGGGTTGAGGTGTATGCAGTCCAAAGGGTTGATGCCGTCACGATAAATATTGACGGTAACAAGATCCCGCGACGGCCATATTTGTCGCTGAAAGCCGAGAGAAATAATGCCCCAAAGAACATGCCAGCAAGCTCGGCGGACAACACGTACCCCAGAACTTCTGGAGCAAGATTCCATTCCTGAGCGATAATGGGAGCCGCCATGGCAATGGCAACGACATCAAAGCCGTCAACCATTTGGACCAGCGCACAAATTCCCGTCAATTACAGGTAACAACAAATCGTAATGCGTCCAAGGAATAGGGCCCGCTTTGGGATCTGGGCCATAGGCTTGCCACACTTCTTGGCGAACTGCGAGCAACGCCTCTATTGGCATGTTTTGCAGCGCTTCTATGTCTCCCGGTTCTATATCGAGTCGCTTGAGAATGGCAGCACTACCCGATCCCACCGGGTTCGACCGGCCAGCCTAGGACCGACCAACCCTGATCATCGAGGATACGTGCCCACCCCTAGGCGACAGGACATGGGCAGTGGTATCCGGGGTACGCTTCACGAAAGTGGCGAAATTCAGGCGTTAGTTTGTCATTAAGGAAATCACGAATCTATTCGGTGAATTCGTTCAAATCACTCATAGGCGCTTTTATATCGGTACGTCACACCAAGAATAAACTGACGTCCACCGTTAACGAACTGGAAGAAATCCGGAACCCCACTGCCATCATTGGTTCCAGTCAGTGTTGTATTTCCAGAGAACGGTGCAACTGAGCCGGTGGCCGAGTAATATTCCCCGCCCAGATTTAAGCCTCTGACAAACAACTCCCAGGTGTCATCCGATGAATACAGGCTCAACGACGCGTTGGTCACCCAGTAACTGTCCTGCCACCAACTTTTCGGGTACAACTGAGCAGTAGGGTTGTAGTCATCCTTGTATGAGCTTGTGAGATTGAAACCCAGATTCCAGTTGTTTCCCATCGCTACCACATAATCCAGAGCTAAAGTTGCACTCAAATCAGGCGCATTCGACAGCGCTTCTCCGGACATGTCGGCCCCCGTGAAATTACCGGTGTCAGGATTAGGGTTGAGAGCACAACCCGCCGCGATAGTTTGTCCGGTATAGCAATCTGATACGAAGTCGTCATATTCAGCGTTGCTGAAAGCAAGATTTGCCGTCAGTATCAGGCCATCCACAGGCGTCAACCACATAGTCTCCAGCTCTAGGCCTTCAACAGTAGCTGACGCTGCGTTTAGCACCCGAAGCGAGGGAACCCCCCCCTCACTGAATTGCAATTTTGTTAGCTGCAAGCCGTCATACTCATAACTGTATAACGTAGCATTGAAGCGCAGCGTGCCGTCGGCCAACGTCGATTTCATGCCAATTTCGAAACCATCGACTTCCTCTTCGTCATAGATGTTGTCGTAGGGGACACCGGTAAGTCCGTAAATACGGAGGAGGTCACTGGGCTTCCAGGCTGCATCAAAACCACCCGATTTGAAACCGGTTTTGTAGCTCGCGAAGAACATGACGTCGTCGTTGTATTGATAGCTCAGTGTCAGTTCCGGTGAGAAGTTATCCCAATGGGGGTTGGGTTCAAGCAAGGGAATGTTAATTTTGGGGCCGCCATCCGGGGCGACGGCAAAATGATTAACTTCAAAGACAGACTCTTTCTCTTCATGCGAATAGCGACCACCGAAAGACAACGTCCACTGTTCGTTCAATTCCCAATCAAACTGAGCGAAGAGCGAATAAGCGGTACTTTCCTGTGGGGTAAACTGTTGACCGATGGGAATGGGGAACAAACCAAACCTAGCCACCGGACGCCCAACGATGTGGCTGCCTAGCGTTACTGCGTTCCGAGCCTCGAGATCCCGTTCTTCATAGAAAGCACCCACTGTAAAGTTGAGCGCCCCATCATAGTTTGAGCTCAGGCGAAGTTCCTGACTCCATTGCTCTTTTTCATAGGCAGAAGAGTTCGACAACCCAACAGCCGCCTGAAAGCTGGATTCGGCAATCCGACTATCGGATTGGTCATAGTAGCCAGTGACCGAGGTCAAGGTGAGCGTATCGCTCAGGTCATAAATCATCTCGAGGGACATAAACGCCTCCTCATTGTTATAGAAACCAAGCCCCTCGTAACCGGGGTGGTTGGGATCAGCCGCAGTGAGCAAGGGACTGATCCCGCCCGCGATCACATTGCCATCCATCTTGCAGTTGTCGACGCCAGGTACGGGGTAAATAACTTGCGGAACGCCAAGCCCGCACTGCGTTCGCTGGAAGTTGAAGACGGTGTGACCATCCTGATTATCTTCCAAGTGAGCATATTTCAGCGTCGCGGAAAAGTTATCCGAGGGCTCCCATAGCAAGGTGCCGATCACGTAGAGCTTCTCCGTCTGAATGGGATCCCTTCCAGTCGCGTGTGCCATTTGAACGGGAACACCCCCAGGACCTGTTTCAAACACATCCAAGTTATATGCATCGAATCGAGCATTACCCGCATCCGACCAGCCCGCTGAGAGACGACCGCTCAGGGTTTCGCCCAACGGCCCAGAGATAACAGCTCGAACAATCGGCTCTTCGCCTTCGGTCTCGTACAGTACGGAAAGTTCTAGCTCAAACTCGTCAGTCGGATCCTTCGTATGGAGCGCTATCACTCCGCCTGGGCTGTTTTTCCCGAAAAACAGCGCCTGCGGGCCACGCAGCACTTCGATTCGTTCCAGGTCGAACATCCCGGCATTCATCAATGAGGCGCTGCTGATACCTACACCGTCAACGTTGATAGACACGGCCTGATCGATGAGCGGTGTGAGGCTGCCCGAGCCAACGCCGCGCAAAAAGACCAGACCAGCGGTGCTGGATGTAGTTTCGGTGGTAATCAGACCGGGAACGATGGTGCCAAGATCCCTAATACCCTCGATTCGCTGGTTGTTGATCATATCCTCGGTGAGTACGTTCACCACCACAGGGATTTCCTGCAGAGATTCTTCCCTCTTTCGTGCGGTCACGACTATTTCTTCGATCACATTCGCACTTTCGGCTCGAGCCGATTGAGCTGGCAGCAGTACTGAGGTCACCGACAGAAACGCAAGCGCGAACGCAACCAACGTAAATCGACTGAGGTTCAAAAACTCCCCTAGGCACAATCCGTGAAACTTCGACAAATTCATTGTGGCTCTCTCCTTTGGCTGGTTGACCAACAAAGTCTATTTGTAGTGAGCTTAGAATACAAGATATGATTTGTGTGTCATTCGCTTTTTTTCGGGAGCATACTAGGATGAAGGAACAACCAATCTTCGGCCTGGAATTTACAACCGTGGTCAAAGCGGGCCCCGGATGCCGTGCACTGGTGCCGAGAACTTTTGCCGACCAGGGCTGCCGACGTGTCGCGCTAATAACAGACAAAGGACTGGTCGCTGCCGGAGTTGTCGATCTGGTGCGCGAGGCTTTCGAAGCCCAGGACTTTCCACTGGCGGGGACGTTTGACAGCGTTCGACAGGACAACGACACGAGGGATATCAATGAATGTGCCCGCTGGTACCGGGATATCGGTGCCGATGGTTTGCTGGCTGTTGGCGGTGGCAGCGTCCTGGACACAGCAAAATGCATCAAGGTCATGCTCGGATTAGGCTCTCAAGATATTAATGAGCTGGTAGAGGGAGGTCTCGTCTATTACAAGCGACCCAAGGCGAAGCCGCTTGGCGTTCCACATATCTCTATCCCAACCACGGCCGGCACTGGCGCCGAGGTGTCTCCGGGCGCGGCCCTTATGGATGGAGAGACGAACAAAAAAATCATCATGTTTCATCAATACATGAATTCGGACTTTGCTTTCCTAGATCCCGAACTGACCGTCAGCCTACCGCCTAAACTCACCGCCGAGCCAGCCTTTGACGCCTTAAGCCACTGTCTCGAATCGTTTTTTTCCACCCACCCCAACAGCTTCGCAGACGCTTTGGCCCTGCGCGCCGCCCGACTGATTGTAGACAATCTTCCCATTGCCGTAAACGACGGCCATAACATCAAGGCGAGAGGCGAATTGCAGATTGCCAGCGCCATCGCTTGTGTCGCGACGGTTTCATCTGGGCTCGGCGCCACCCCTATCCACAATTTTGCCGATGCCGTCGGACCGATTTACAGATTTCCCCATGGGCTGGTCAACGCCGTGTATCTGCCCATCGTGATGAAGAACCTGCGACCCCACTATCTACGTAGGATTAGACTGTTCGCGGAATCTCTGGGCATCGCAATTGACTCAAAGGACGATACGCGGATACTCGATGAGGTCATCGCCGATTTCGTCTCATTGCAGGAACAATGCGGCATCCAACCCAAACTGTCCCTCGAAGTTGATCAAAACCAACTCAAGGAACTGCACGAGGCGGTCAAGGAAGACCCTGCTGGTATCAACTTCCCCCTACCCGATGAGGTTATCAACGCCTGCCTGAAAGAAAGCATGACCATCAAGTGAGACGCTGGATACTCCTCCCACCACTGCTGATTTCTTTTAGCGCTGTTGGCACTGTCGGCGCTGTCGATGGATCTGGCGCTGCAATTGGCAATGAAGAGGACATTGAATGGCCGGCCTATGGTGGTGCACCAGGTGGGGGGCGCTACACCGCCGCGTCCGAGATCACTAGGGACAATGTGGACCAGTTAAAACTTGCTTGGAGTCATCGCAGCGGTGATTACACTGGTGGCGCAAATTCCCTCTCCGAACGGGTCAACTTGGGCACTCGCCCCACCGCCTTTGTAACCACCCCGATCATGGTGGGAGGCACCCTCTACTACTGCACGCCGTTTAATCGCGTATTCGCACTGGATCCAGGCACCGGCGAAGAGCGCTGGGCTTTCGACCCGCAAGTCGATATGTCGGATGAACCCTCAAGCAACTGTCGTGGCGTCAGCAGTTGGGTTGATCCGCAGGGGAGCGACAATCACTGCGGCCATCGCATCATGCTGGGCACACTGGATGCGCGGTTAATCGCCATTGATGCGAAGACTGGTGAACGGTGTAAAGTCTTTGGCACGAACGGTGAAGTCTCTCTGCTGGCGGACTTAAGCGAACATGCTCCATTTGAGTACAGCATTACCAGCGCACCGGCGATCATTGGTGATCTGGTTGTGACCGGCGCACTTGTTTTCGACAACCAGCGACCCGATATACCCTCTGGTGTCGTTCGAGCCTATAACATTCGGACCGGCGAATTTGCCTGGGGCTGGAACCCCGTCCACCCGGGCCGTCCACAGCGGGATGAGGACGGTAACTTTGTCTCGGGGACCACCAACGTCTGGTCGACAATCTCCGTGGATGCCGAACGAAATCTCGTCATGGTGCCGACGGGCAACTCTTCACCCGACATCTACGGCGGCAATCGGGACGGGCATCTTGATTATTACTCCAGCTCGGTCGTCGCCCTGAATGCGGCTGACGGCACGGTCGCATGGCACTACCAGACCGTACACCATGACATCTGGGACTACGACGTTGCGTCTCAACCCACGTTTGTTGACCTGAACATCACCGGACAAAACCGCCCCGCTGTCGTGCAAATCACAAAAATGGGCCTGACTTTCGTCCTGGATAGAGAAACGGGCAAACCCCTGCATCCGGTTGAAGAGCGTCCCGTGCCGCAGGCCGGCGCCGTGCCGGGGGAGTACTTGAGTCCAACGCAACCCTTTCCAGTCAAGCCCGAACCGCTGCACCAGTTAGGCATCAGTCCGGATGACGCCTGGGGCCTGACATTCTGGGACAGGGGCAAATGCCGAGAAAAGCTGGAAAGCATCACCACCGGTCCGATCTACACACCGCCGAGCCTGAAGGGCACCGCGTTGTATCCAAACAGCCTGGGAGGGCCCAACTGGGGGGCACCCGCGGTTGATCCGATCAGGAAAATCATGGTGGCCAACAGCAAGCACCTGCCGGTGGAACTAAAACTCATCCCGAGGGACCAATGCCCGGCGGACGCCACCTATCCACAAGACGGATCGCCCTATTGCGTAACTTTTACGCCGCTGCTTTCGCCCTTCGGAATTCCCTGCACGCCGCCGCCCTGGGCATCGCTGGCCGCAGTCGATTTGATCAGCGGCGACATCCTATGGCAGATCCCCCTGGGCACCACTGAGGAGTTGGCACCCTGGCCGCTTTATCACTTTTATTCTCGCTCTTATCCTTTTAGCGGCATCACAACGGGCGGGCCCATGGTCACAGCGTCCGGCCTTACCTTTATTGCATCGACCTCGGATGCCTACCTGCGCGCCTTCGACACCGTGACAGGCAATGAATTGTGGAAAGCGAAGTTGCCCACCAGCGGCAACTCCGTACCCATGAGCTACAGCTACAATGGCCATCAATACGTCGTCGTCGCCGCAGGTGGGCACTTTACGTTTCCCTTGCCTGCCGGTGACCATCTTCTAGCCTACCGACTGCCTTAGCCCGGATAATTCACCAAGCCGCTTATCCATGTTCGAAAAGTTATTCAATCTCAATTGGTTGCCGCGTACTTTTGGGGATATTGCATGGCACAAACTGCGCTGGCCGCGCCCTCGCGGCCCTTGGTGAAATATCCGGACTAGCTGACAACATGCACCGCGACGACAGTAGCATTTTCCATCGAAAAATCGGTTTGCGATGTCTACAGGGCATAGCGGAAGGCGAGATTTGCGACAACATGCACCACTTCCGCGTGTGGCTCCACCACGACAATAAACAGATACTGAAAACCCGCTCCCAAGCCATTCGTTACCCTTGGAGTACCTGCCCACAAGCTGGCCCGGAGCTGGAACAATTGGTTGGTATGCCGTTGGATGAAAGCAGCGCCGCCGTGGGTCGATTCACCAAAGCCACGCTGCAATGCACTCACATGTTTGACCTCGCGGGTCTAATGGTTGCCCATGCGGCGCATAACCGAGAGCCTCTGGAATATCACTGCCAGATCAGCGAAGCAGGGCCCGGCCAACAACTGGCGACGCTTACCCGCAACGGGGAACTGTTGCTGAATTGGCGCATCAGCCAAGGCGTCATAGAAGCGGAACCACCCTTCCAGGGCGTGGCACTGGAAAAGCAGTTTATCCAGTGGGTGGAGAAAAACCTTGGGTCCGAAGAGGCGGATGCCGCATTGATACTGCGTCGTGCCTTGAAGGTAGCCCCCGCACGTTTCGTGGATCTAAGTGCTGTTGGGAATACCGGCAAGTTGTCAATCCCCGCACACTGCTACAGCTTGCAGCCCCATCGAGCCAATCAGGCGCTGTCCATGCAGGGGATGACAGCCGATTACAGCAACAGCACCGACGAGATGTTAACCCTCTGGCCAGCGGCAACGCTGTCTTCGCCACGCCCTTAAGATTCGCCGTATTCTGGTTAGGTGGGGGCCGCCTCCCACTTCCAGATGCTTGTGTTAGCGTCCCGGAAACTCGAACAATGTAGCCTAGCCACTCCCTGGTTGGTACATTTTCCACTCTGAACAACCAGCAGGGACGAGCCGAAGTGTCCGGACCACTAGCAGCCTGTTGAAAAAAGGCCGTCCGGGCGATAATGGAACGCAGATTGTTGGACAACCCCGACTGAAACTGTCTTGACATCCTGCGCAGGTTGACACATGGTTGCGTATTCGAGAGTATGTTCTTAGGAGCGAAGGAAAGACCGATGAGCATCGAAGCACACTTTGAATACATTGACCCGAAAGCGGCCGCTGAACAGCTGTTTGAAGCTCATCGGGGTGAACAGGCATGGCTGGACGCCTTTAGCGAGAACCTCCGACGCTGCCGGACAGGCAGGTCGTTGGCGACGGTGCAGGCGGTTTGGGGATTGAACCAAGCCGAAACGGCACGTTTGTTTGGCGTCAGCCGGCAAGCTGTGAGCAAGTGGCTCAGTCATGGTGTGCCCGCCGAACGCATGGAGGCGCTTTCCGACTTGGCCGCAACCACGGATTTGTTGGTGCGCTATCTCAAAGCTGATCGGATACCGGCGGTTGTGCGCAGGCCGATGGCCGCACTGGAAGGCGTCACCTTGGTGGACTTACTGGCGCAAGGCGACACAAAGTCAGTGCTCGCCGCTTGCCGCAAGATGTTCCAGTTCGAGCAAACCCAGTCCTAACAGTGGCCTTACGCCGGGAAGTCCTGGCGGAAGGGCACGTTTGGTGGCGAATTGCCGACCCTCAATGGAACGATCCGCTTGATCCGAACTTCGCGCGGCGGCATGGCGGGCGGTGGAATCCGCCGGAGAGTTTTCCGGTGCTTTACATCAACGAGGATACGCAGACGGCACGTCTGAATCTCATCGCCTTCACCGCCGGATGGCCATACGAACCGGAAGATCTTCGTGAGGACGCAGGGCCGGTTTTGGTGGGATGCGTGTTGCCACGCCGTCAGGAAGTCTGCGACGCCCATTCCCGGGCGGGTGTTCGCGCGGCGGGGTTGCCCGCCACCTACCCCATTGACGAACGCGGCGAAATTGTTCCTTGGGACGTCTGCCAACCCATTGGCAATCGAGTAAAACAGGCGGGATTACGTGGCGTTCTCACCCGCTCGGCGCAATCCCGCCATGGCGAGCGCGAATTGGCCTGGTTCCCAGCCTCAACAAGAAGCCGAGCTCGACGGCAGCGGACGCTGGAGTTTGTCGAATGGTATTACTGAAACATTCCGACAGTTCTGCCCTTATGTGCTCTGCAAATCACCGTCATATCATCGTGCTCCAGCTCGTCCAAGCTTCTGGGCACAGATGTACCTGTGTCCACACAGGCCTCTTACGGGATGTGCCGTCCTTGTCAAAACCTGCTATCGCCTCTCGCTCATTGATCTCGGCACTCACAGGGCCGGGGCACAAGCACTGCCACCCATGAGGCGCGAGCATGTTATCTTGCGAACGACATAACATCACAAATATTATGTTTTGCGTCATTTGCTCTTTGGCTGAAGTTCTTTTTATTACATGCGTGAGGTTTATCTTTGATGGAAACCGAAGAGAGCAAAAATCTCGTACGAACATTTATTGATAATCTTTCCACTGGCAACGCTCGGGCGGCTTTGGACGCTTTTGCCGAAGATGGCAGTTGGTGGGTGTCAGGGGATCTGCCCACTTCGGGTAAATTTGTCGGCAAGCAAGCTATTTTTGAAAACTTTTTTGCTGGGGCTGCTCAGCGAGTTGAGCCGTCGAGCATGTCTTTCGAATTAAAAAAGCTAATCGGCGAGGGTGACTGTGTTGCGGTGGAGTGGACTCTCCGGTTTAAGACGCTTGCCGGGCGCGACTATAAGAATGACTACAATCTTATTTTTGAGCTTAAAGATGGCAAGATCCAGGCGATTAGAGAGTATATGGATACCCTCTATGCCCATGAAGTACTGCATAGTTGAATCAGAGGGAGACGCACAAAGAAAGATGGGGTGTGACTGACCACCGAAGAAACGCGGAAATTTCTTGAGAAAGGCCACACGGCAATTCTGACGACACTGCGCCGTGACGGCTTTGGTCTAGCGAACTCTATGTACCAGAAGCACTACGAGGCCATCACCCGTATAACTCGGCTGCGTAATCGTAGCACTCCCACATCTTTAGTATTTCAAGTCGTCGAGGCGTGAGGATGGCAAGCAGCATTGAGATATCCCCATAGTTCAGATGAACTTCCGGTTCTTTGAGTTCGCCCTAGTCGGCACGATACTAGGCGTCTTTGAAACGCTCGAACCCTCGGTCGGAAGATTCCATTCCTATATGAATTCGCTTCTTATTCATTGTCGTCACCTCTCAGTTCTTCAATATCAGCCCTGAAATCTTCGATCAGCTGGTCAACAAATGAATCCAAGTTTCAGTCGATCTTACTTTTTCGAAGTGTAATCACCGAAGGCCGCATCGCGTTCGGTAAAGGATGCTTTGACATCCTTGCGCAGCGACGCGATTTGCGCTTGGCAGCTTTCAGTGTTTCTAGCCAGTGCGTTCATTTCCGCACCCATACGGATGCCGGTTCGAATGCCCATGATTTCCATCTGCTTGTGTAATGCTCGTTTGTTCATCTGTTGTACGTCGATGGGAACCTTCGCAACCCGCTCAGCCATGTGCAGCACGGCATCGTCGAGCTCATCGGCGGGGAACGCGCGGTTGGCGAGCCCACCCTCGACAGCTTCCACGCCCGAAATGGAATCGCCGGTCAGCATCATCTCCGAGGCGCGCCGCATACCCAAAAGCCAAGGGAAGATTTGAAGGTTCGGCGGAGTCCCATTGCGGACTATCGGATAGCCTATCATCGCGTCTTCGGCGACATACACGAGATCACTACCGGCGGCCAGTTCGCCCGCACCGGCGATGCAGAAGCCGTGCACCTGACAAATAATCGGTTTGCACAAGTCCCACATTCGGATGCAGCTTTCAACAAGGTGTCTTGGCCAATTGCCGAGTCCACCTGCTGTGTGAAACGGCTGGCCCTGTGCGTTGAGATTCGTTGCGCCTTCATAGAGGTCGTAGCCCGTCGAGAAGCCCGGACCCGCACCGCGAATGATCGTGACGCGAACCGAATCGTCGACATCTCCGGTTTCCAGGGCATGGAACATTTCCCGTCGCAATTCATTGGTGAGTGCATTGCGCTTTTCAACGTAGTTGAGCGTTATGCGTTGAACGTGCTCTCTGGGACGATCGACGATTATTTTTGAGTACTCCATGGAATTTCCTCGGACTAGTGGTTTTTGGCATCATGACACAAATTATGGTATTTGTATACAATTCTATTGCAACTCAGTTTTCCTGAATTAATTTGAGGATACACACACTATGGCTGACCGACTCGAAGGCAAAAGTATCGCGATCACCGGGGCCGGACGCGGCATCGGCCGCGCACTCGCGCTCCAGTTCGCCGGCGAAGGCGCACGGATCGTCGTTGCTGACTTGGGTGTCGATGGAGAAGGCGGCGGAGCAGCCTCGAAAGCCCCCGCCGCCGACGTCGTCGCTGATATCCGTGAGAACGGCGGTGAGGCCGTCGCAGTCTACGACGATGTTGCGACGATCCATGGCGGCGAGAACGTGGTTCGGGCAGCCGTCGCGAGCTTTGGGCACCTCGATGGGCTCGTCTGCAACGCAGGCGTCATGGCTCCGGAGAAACCACTTTGGGATTTATCCGAAGACGAATGGGATAGGGTACTGCGGATAAATCTCAGGGGGCATTTCTGCCCGGTTAGGGCCGCAATCCCCGTGATGCGCAAGCAAGGCGGCGGTCGACTCGTCTACTTCGCTTCGTCAGCGGCGATCGCGGCCGACCATGGCAGCATTGAAAACGAGGACACCAGCGCATATGGCGCCTCGAAAGCAGGTGTGCTCGGGTTGATGTGGAATACCGCGAGACTGCTCTTCCAGCACGGCATCACATCGAACGCAATCATGCCTGGCGCGGCCACGCGTCTGATCGATATCAGGCTTCCCGACACGGAACAGGCAGCTGCATTCCACAGCGACAACGCACTCGGCACTTGGCGCGACCCGAAACACATCGCGCCCGTTGTCGCGTATCTCTTGAGCGACGCCGCTGTGCATGTGAACGGCCAACTCTTCGGAGTGATGGGCGGCCGACTCGCGCACTACAGCCCGGTCGAACCTGACTATGTGATCAGTGCCAAGGAAGACATCGGCTTTTCAATGGACGAGCTCTTCCGCCGCTTTCCTGAGGAATTCGGGACTGATATCAACTACAAACCGGCAATGTTTCCACCACCAGTTAGCAAATAGGGGGTCTGTTGATGACCGGTAGTGATCGAGAATCTCGTGCAATGGAAATCTGGGAGAGAATTTACAAACACCTGCGCGACGAAGTCGACGAAGTAGTGTTTCGCCCATGGCTTTCGCCTCTGACCTTTGTAGAGTCATACGATGACGTTGTACGCCTCGCGCTGCCGTCGCGCTTCAGGCGAGATTGGGTGGCGAATACTTACGAGGAGTACATCCTTGCCAAGTGGCGCGAGGAAGATGACAACATCACCAAGATGGAATTTGTCGTCCAGCCGCAGTCGCACCGGGCTCCCACGCGAGATGGACAGGATAACAAGCGCGCAGCCGCAGCAAGCGCGCAGGCTGTTGACCGCGTACAAAAGAACCAGCGCAGGGAATCATCGGTCAATAATCTGCGCGCGAGGGAACGCGAAGAGAAGCAACCGGAACCGGAACCCGTGCGACAGCAACTAGGCAAGGTCGGCGTGTGGAGCCGTTCGCCCTACTTCTTTGAATCACGGCAAGCGACGGACCTAGCGGTCGCGGCCGAAGAACTCGGCTACTCGGCATTGTGGATTCCCGGGTTTGATGGAGGACACATTTTCGAACGGTGTGGCATGGCACTGGAGGTTACGTCAAGGCTGACTGTCGCAACCGGCATCCTCAATATCTGGCGTCACGAGCCTGGGGACGTCGCACGCGCCGTAGCCAGGCTTCGTGCCGATAACGGCGGCCGGTTCCTACTTGGGCTGGGTGGCAGCCATAAATTTCTCATCGGCGACGCATACGACAAAATCTCTCCACTGGCAAAGATGCGTAACTACCTCGACGAACTCGACGGTGAGGGACTACCGCCGGAGGATCGCTTGCTGGGTGCGCTTGGTCCCAAGATGCTGGCATTGAGCGCGGAGCGTACCCTTGGCACCCACCCCTGCTTCATCCCACCGGACTTCACCGCCGCCGCGCGAGAGGTGCTCGGTGAGGAACCCTTACTCATGCCAGAGGTGACGGTGATCCTGGAAAGCAACCCCACCAAGGCTCGAGCCTACGCCCGAAAGTTTGCCAGTTTATATTTCAAGGGTCCGAACTACGCCAACATGCTGCGCCGTTTCGGTTTCACCGATGAAGATTTCGCGGATTATGGCAGCGATCGCCTCATCGATGCCGTCGTCGCCTGGGGTGACCCCGAAACCATCGCGGCTCGAGTACGCGCCCATCTCGACGCCGGCGCAGACCACGTGGCTATTCAGTCGCGGGGACACAAGCCCGAAGTCGATGTCTGGCGCGAGCTTGCACCTCGGCTACTGGGTTGATCTAGATCAGCCGCTTAGGGAGAACGATCATGAGCAAACTCAATAACAAAGTAAGCATTGTCATCGGCTCGGCGACGGGGATCGGTGCCTCGACGGCGCGAATGATGGCAGCGGAAGGATCCAGGGTCGTGTTGGCTGATTTGAATCTCGACGGTGCAGCGGAAGTGGCTGCTGAGATTCAGCAGGCCGGCGGGGAGGCACTTGCAATTAAAGCGGACATTGCCGATGAAACGGATGTCCGTCAGATGGTGACGCAGACTCTGGAAACCTTCGGAGCAATCAACATCCTCGTCAACAATGCCGCTGCACTAGGACCGGATGTTATCGGGCGCGATAGTCAAACGGACGCGGCATCGCTGGACCTTGATATTTGGGATCGGACGATGGCGGTTAATCTCCGAGGATATCTACTGAGCATGAAACACGTCATACCCGAAATGTTGAAGCTTGGAGGAGGATCCATAGTCAACACGTCCTCTATCTCCAGCATTGCCGCGGAGCCCGTACGTGGCGCCTACGCGGTGTCAAAAGCCGGTGTGAATCAACTAACTAAACACATCGCGACGGCCTACGGTAAACAAGGGATTCGCTGCAACGCCGTCGCGCCCGGGTGTATTTCCACAAACGAGATGACTGAAAAGATGTACCAAGCGTTCATTCCTCTGTTATTAACATCCGATCTCGGGTCTACGGAGAATATTGCGCGCGTTATCGTTTTTCTTGCCTCCGGTGACTCTGCATTCGTTACCGGCCAAGTCATTCAGGCAGACGGTGGCATGCTATCCCGTTTCCCGCTTTCCGTTCGTGCCCTTGGAAGAGCGCAAGACGGTGGCTCCTAATCGGGAGACGTTTGTGGAGTATGCCGTGTAATCTCCCAGGGCTTCTCAATCCGCAACAAGTGCCACTCTTTTTTTGCCACGGGCGCTTTCAGCCGCGGGCGCTCTCGCGCAGCGCTTTTTTGTCGACCTTGCCCACTGCAGTCAACGGGATGGCATCAACCAAGTGGATGACCTTAGGTACCTTATAGACCGCCATCTCAGCTCGACAGAAGTCGAGAATGTCAGCCCGAACCCTTTCCGGGTCTGACTGTTTCGCGTCGGAGGTCAACTCAACATACAGGTTGACGATTTCGCTGCCCGGTCGATTTGCATCAGGACTTCCAATCAACGCCGAACAGGCAATGAAGTCGAGCGCGGATAGCTTGTCTTCCACCTCCACCGAAAACACCTTGAAGCCACTCACGATGATCATGTCCTTGACACGATCCTTAAGGTATACGTAGCCCTCTTCATCCATGAAACCAACATCGCCTGAATGCATCCAGGTTCTGCCGTGCCACTCACGCAGTGAATTTTTGGTCTCATCAGGTCTATTCAGATAGCCCTTCATCAACGAAGGGCTCGAGATGATGATCTCTCCCGCTTCACCAAAGGGCATTTCCCGTGTTCCCGTTTCAACGTCAACAATGCGAACGTCGACGGCGGGAATGGGTATACCCACCGCTTCCGGCTTACACCGCTGCGGCGGGTTAACGGTGACGGTCGGCCCCCCTTCCGTCATGCCGTAGCCGTCTGAAATGACGGTACCTTGCAACATGCTTTCAATACGCTTTCGACCCTCACCGGTGATGGGCGCCGCGCCGCACATCGCGAACCGCAGATGCGAAAAATCGATCTCGGCACTTAGTGGGTGATCTCTGACCATCTGGTATAGCGTCGGCACACCAGATAGTCGCGTCGGCGGGCACTCGATCATCTCCCGACAATAATGTTCAATATCACGCGCATCTGGAATCAGCACCATGCGTGCCCCGTACCTGAGTGCCCAGATTAGTGCTCCAGTGCCACCGATATGGGTTGGCGGTAAAGCACTGAACGCGGTTTCCGCCCCCACTTCCCACGGGCGAAATAGATGAGCGATCACAATGTTGTACATGATGCCGCGAAGCGTGAGCATGGCGCCCTTGGGCTTACCCGTCGTGCCACCGGTGTATTGAATAAGGCAAATGTGGTCATCGGGCAGTTCAGGCTGCCGAAACTCGGGGGCTGCGCCGGCAGTGATTTCGAGAAAGCCCCCGCAGGTGACTGCCTCCAGTAGCGGCTTTTCCAAGTCTTTTGGTTGCCTTAAATCATCGGCTCCCGTGACGATCACCGCCGTCACACAGGCCGGAAGAGGACTCTGCGCACCTAGGGTAGATTTCACTAGGCTATCCAGAGAAATCAAAACTTTGACTCCGGCATCTTCCAGCTGGCTCGCCATCTCGGCGGGCGCCAGCAGCGGCGACACGCCTGAAGCCGTCGCACCAAGTTTAAATAGCGCAAGCAAGGCAACACTATATTGCGGAATATTGGGTAAATGCAGACCCACCACATCACCCAGACCAACGCCTAAGTCGGCCAGCGCATTGGCCAGGCGATTGGATAACTCGTTCAATTCGCGGAAGCTGATCTCGCGCTCGAAATACCTTAAGGCACATTGGTCGCCAATGGTCTCTGCGTATTGCTCCACAAACGTACCGAGTGGCCTGTTGTCAAATGCCGGCGGCTCGACGCCCAGCTCTTCATGAATGGCCAGCCAAGGGCCAGGCTTAAGTTGATCACTCACTGCATTCCTCCTCATTCCCGGGACTGTTCACTATCTCGAGACTGTCCGTGTTTGCGGCAACACAGCTCGCTCAACAAGCTTGAACAGCCCCGGCTGTGCATTTCCTGCTCGTAACGGCATCATGACGACTATGCGATCAAAGCCCAGATCCGCTGTCTGGCGCAGTTTTTTGACGCAGGTATCGACGTTACCCACCACGGCATTGTTTCTGATGAACGTTTCAGTGAGTGCATCTGTCTGGGGTCCATAATTGCCGTGATGGGTCATATCGTAAACCTGCGCCACACGGGAAATGACATCCTCTTCGCCTGGCATCAAGGGGCATTGCTGGTTTCTTTGAAAAGCCATGATGTGTGCATGCATGGCGACTTCCGGCGCTGCCAGTTCACAGGCCCTACTTAAGTCATCGTGAACGGCCAGGCTTACATAGGCAGTGAGCCCAGGTGCCTTACGCCCGTCGGGCGTTTGCGATCTTATCGTCTCGGCCGCCCATGCAAGCTTGTCCGGATCTGCGCCGACCGAAACGCTGACCCTGTCCCCGTGGGCCGCACCAATAGCCATAACCTTCGGGCCGGTCGCCGCAACTTCGAGTACCGCTGGAGCGATGGATGGGTTGAGCCATTCCAACCGACTTTTCTCCGGGCGAACACCAGTGCGAATGGACTGATAAGCGGTAGCGTCCTCAATCATTGCATTGAAGTCGGTGACATCGACACCCTCGCCGGACAGGTATTGCCCGATCTGACGGACCTGTTTTTCGAATTCCTTCAATGTTGCAGGACCGGCACCTAGATAAGCCAGTGACGAGTTCCCTCGCCCCAGACCCAGAACCGCCCGACCGTCAGATAGCTCCTGCAGGCTCGCGATGGAAGCCGCGGTAACTGCTGGATGGCGTGTGATGCTGTTGCTGACACCGATGCCGAGCCCCAGCTGTGTTGTTGAAGTGGCCGCTGCGGAGAGAGCAACATAGGGGTCACAAAGCAGGCTCTGTGAATCGAAAACCATAACACCGCTCCACCCGGCCGCCTCAAGCCGAGTGGCTCTCGAGGCAGCCCGTGAAGCTGGGTGCAATCCCCATTGAATCCAGATTTCAGCCAACGCAGCTCACCAGCTCTAAGTTACCGCAACCCCTCGACAAAACGAGGGATGACATTGACTTTTATTTTGTTTCTACATCCGTAACGCCGCCATCAACCGGCAAAACCGAGCGTCAAGGGCCGAGCCGCAGCTTGGCGTTGTCCCAGCTGATGGGCTCGCCCTCGGGTTCGAAACAGAGCGTGGCGATAGACGCATAATGCTTCTGTGTGGCCTTGGGTTGTTTCACACTGGCGGTTCGGAAGGCGCTGTATTTGTCGTCCAGGAGATCCGCGACCCGGGTACAAAGCTCTTCGTCCTCGACCACGGACACCCGCCCATAGAGCATCACGGCCTTGAGCTCGGCCCAGGCAAGTCCCGACTCCACGAGGAACGACGCTCGAGAGTCATGCTGAATACGAGCCATTTTCTTTGTCTTGGCGGGCGATGCGAAGTGGATGCGTCCTTCATGCTTCATGAGTGACGAACCATGTAGGGAGCGCGACGGGAAAACCATCCCGACGCAACGTCGTTAGGATGGCAGTGTGAGCCTTCTCGAGGAAATTACGCATTTCATCCGCATTCAGTCGTACACCCATACCCTCATCCTGTTTTCAATTCACTAAATTAGGTTTTCGCTAGATCGATCAATTCGGTGTCTGTCATACCGCTAAACTCTCGAAGTTTTCACTCTGACCCCGACCTTCTCAGCGGCACTGGAACTCACGGGATTCCTCGAGAATTGCGCGTCTTAACCCAACCGTCCTCGTAGGGAGTATAGAAATTGAACTCCGTACTCTTACGACTAAACTTCCATTTGCCATTGACCCTTACATATTCGTTATTCAATCTCCCCTGCACCCACTTTGCTGCCTCCCCTTCCGGCGTGACGGCGGTCACCATGCCAAAGACATACCATGTTCCTCTTGCATTATCACCTTCTACCTCAATGTACGGGGTTGTCATCAGGTGACGCATCATGGTGTTTTCTTCCGCAGCGCCGTTTAAGCGCTGTAGGAGTTCGGGTTTGGAGGTCACGGTAGTCATGCGATCAAACCCGCCCTCCCATCAGGAAGATCCGGCGAATTGTCGACGAGGCCCTGGCCGAGCTCGAGCCGGGAGGGGGGGAGGCGGGCCTGGAGATGCTGGGCCGGGGGCCACGCCGGCGGGGCCGGACGGTCGGCGCGGACCGGAGGTACGACGTTGGCCAGTTCGTGGACGGCTGCCGGGCGCTGGGCGTCACCCCCCACGTTGCGGCCCGGTCCCGGCACAGCCGCCTAGACGGGCGCACGACCCGCCACGCGGGCTACGCGGTCAGCCAGCGCCGACGCAGGCGGGTTGAGGAGCCGTTCGGCTGGATTGAAGACATACGGATTGCTGGGGAAGCTGCGACACCAGGGCCGGGAGAGGGTCGACTGGCTGTTTCGATTCACCGCGGCCGCCTACAACATCGCGCGATTGCGGGCGCTGGCGACGTGAGCGGCGCGATGGATGGGTCCGCGGGCCCGGTTGCGGGCCGCATGGGCGGGCGGCCATCAATTTGGGCGGGGCCGGCGGGTGGCTGGCCCGGGATTCGCCGGGAAGGTCGCCCCGCCGCATCGCCGTGGCGCGCATGCGACCGCCCCGACCCGCCCCAATCCAGAAAAATTTCAACAGGCTGCTATTTGTTGCTGACATTTTGCCATCCTTACCCTTGCACTGCCTCTCTCATTAAGGCATCATATTTCGCATTGGCGAAGGGATCTACAATTTAGCTTTGAGCTATTAGTATTTGAGCTATCGATAAAAGTAGTAAGCCAACCATCAACTGTTCTTTAGGGTAGTAACATGTCGTCAAAGTCACCTTTTCCATTGTTTGATTGCGATAACCACCTCTATGAACCGGCAGAGGCCTTACTACACCACTTGCCAGAAAAGTACAAAGACGTAATGACATACGTTGAAGTGGATGGTCGTACCAAGCTTGCATTTAATGGTGTGATATCTGAGTACATACCGAATCCGACATTTGAAGTTGTAGCAGCACCGGGCTGTCACTCTGAGTTCTATCGTGGAAATAATCCCGACGGAAAATCATTCAAAGAATTTAACGTTATTGAAAAGGGCAAAGCTGAGTATCAGTACAAGACCCCCGAGCGCGAAAGGATGCTGGAAGAGCACGGCATAGTTGGAGCGCTGGTGTTCCCATCACTTGCGAACGTTATTGAAGGCCACATGGATCATGACCCGGATTTCTGCCACGCAGTAATCCATTCTCTTAATCTGTGGATAAAAGAGGAATGGGGATTCGGTGACGATGGCAAGTTTCACGCTACTCCTGTAATTACCTTCATGGACGCGGACAAAGCGTTGGAAGAGGCGAAATGGATTATTGAGAATGACTCGAAAGTCGTTCTAGTTCGCCCCGCCCCGGTTGCTGGCGTACATGGCTACCGTTCAATGGCATCGCCTGAATTTGATGCGATTTGGAAACTATTGGAAGAAAACAATATCTTCATCACGTTCCACACCTCAGATAATGGATACAATGACGTCTACAAAAGGCACAAAGCCGTGGCGGCGGCTGACGGTGAAGAATATCTTCCGTTTGATCGGACCTGTACGCTAGAGCAGGTAATGGACGTTAATCATCTTGCGTGCCAGCATCATCTTGCGTCGTTGATCTGTCACGGCTTGTTTGATCGCTTCACTACATTGAACGTTTCTTATGTAGAAACTGGTACTTACTGGGTTTACCCACTGTGGGATAGGTTTGGACTTGTGTACAAGCAGATGCCGCAGGCCTTTGGTCGTCATCCTCATGAAATTATGCGTACTAACGTTTTCTACCACCCATTCTATGAGGAAAATGTCTACCGTTTGGCTGAAATGGTAGGCGTGGATCAAATCATGTTTGGTAGCGACTGGCCTCACCCAGAAGGTCTGGCGAAGCCATCGGACTGGGAAGATGAAATTGCTGAAATGAGCGAAGAAGATAGAGCAAAAATTATGGGGGGTAATATCATGAGGGTAATGGGCTTGGTTGCCTGATGCTTCGCAGCATTCCCGCCAAAAAGCTTCTGTATCTCAGGGGCTTTTTTCGATCTATCGGATAGACAAAGATCCTGAACGATGCGAACGGCACCAGCACCTTGGTGCCGTTGATCACGGCAACTGTGCCTTCGTCGAGAACCACGGATGCGGGGCTTCGCTCACTCCGCCCAGTCTCCTTCCGGCACCTGACCGGCCAATCCGCACTAAAGCGACATATGTTGACTTAACGCCGGACACCACAGAACGGTATTCAACCTCTTTTGAGGCGATCGAAACGCAAAGGATTGAATGCACAGAGTGGCGGTGCATCTAGAACACGGCCAGCGGATTGATCGGAGCGCCAGTCCCACCCTGAACCCGTAATGGTGCACAGGTAAACAAGAATTCCCATCTGTCCAATCTCAACGCCTCGCTGGCTAGGGCATCAAGATCAAGACTGTCCAGCAGTGGCATACCCAGCCCGGCAACGGCCAGCACATGGAATGGAAACGACACGCCATCGACACTGTACGGTATCACGTCATTGCCTCCATCAGAGCCGACAACAGCTACATCTCGTTGTTTCAGCCATTTGGCGACAGACGCATGCAATCCGGCAGCGCCATCTCGCAGATCACTTGGTCCACGTTGCCGATCGCGCTGCCAACGGCCGGTTCGGACCAGCAATACATCACCCGTGCGAATGCTGATGCCGGTTCTTGCCTCCCAGGCCTCAAGATCAGACGCTGTAATCGAATACCCCGGCTTGAGAAAATCCACTCCACGAAGCCATGCCATGTCCACCAACACGCCACGCGTGAATATGCCATCCTTCATGTTGTGGCTGCCCAGCTTCTCTGAGCCATCAGCTCTGATTAAATCCGCAGAGATACCGTTATACATTTTTCCCTTGTGAAGAACGTGAGCTAGCCCATCAATATGGGTATGTACTGCACCGTGGTACTCCACAGCATATCTATCGGATGCAATGGCTTGACTGCCAAAGCTGGTAACGGAGGTTGTGTGCTCCAATGGATGCGGATTGATATCACTTTTAATCTTGTTGAGGTTGCGTGCCAAGGAAATGGTGATTCCCTGTTTCACTAGGCCAGCAGCCTTTACTTTGATATCGGGCGTGATGAGATTTAAGGTGCCAAGCTCATCGTCTTTTCCCCAGCGCCCCCAATTGGATATCTCATTGAACCATTGTTCAAACTGTTGCCTGCCTAGCGTCTCAGGATCAGGTTCTGCTGAGATTGCAGAAAACGGAGAAGCACAAAGCAATAAAGCTATTAGGATCTTGATCATACCTGCGCTGCCTCATCACGAAGCACTTTTTTGTCAATCTTACCGACCGCTGTCAGCGGTATGGCATCCACCAAGTGGATGACCTTCGGCACTTTATAGGCCGCCATTTCAGCCCGGCAGAAATCGAGAATGTCCGCCCGAACCTTGCCGTGATCCAACTGCCTTGCCTCCGATGTCAACTCCATGTACAGGTTGACGACCTCACTGCCAGGCCGATTCGGGTCGGGACTGCCCACGAGCGCGGAACAGGCAATGAACTCGAGCGCAGACAACCGGCTTGACCCCCAACTCCTAGTGAATTTCTAGCCACGGGCCGGGCTTAAGTTGATCAGTCATCGCATTCTTCCGAACATCATTCAGGATGCAATTGGTTAGCAGCACCGCATGTCAGCAGCACCAACAGCACTATAGACACAATCGATTCGACACGCATTCATCCCCCCTATGATACATTATTCGTTTCTTGTGTCAATTTGGCTCGGTCTGCACGAACAGGGGAAAGTCTGGAGGTGAGTGCGCCCAGTTACCATCAATGGCTTGTTGTGGCCATAACGGTTCTCAATCAGGCCGTAATGACCGGAATCAGCCTTTACTGCTTTGCAATATTCAGCCTTCCCTGGCTGGCACAGTTCGATGTAAGCCGGGGTCAGCTTATGCTCGCCATAACTGCCTTGATGGTAGCAAATGGCCTGGCAGCGCCGTTTATCGGTCATAGGCTGGATAAAATGTCGTTGCTATGGCCAGTGATCACGGGCTACATCCTGTTTTGCACTGGACTTGGCCTGCTATCCGTCGCCAGCGCCTATTGGCAAATCATCGTGATCTATGCAACGCTTTTTGCAGTTGGCCAGATACTGTCCGGCACATTTGTTTCGCAGATGCTGATCAATCGCTGGTTTGCAAGCGACAATGGCCTAGCGCTTGGCATATCAGCAACCGGCACCTCAATAGGCGGCATTCTGTTTCCCTTGCTGGTTGCACAAGCGCTGGCAACGCTCAGCCTGTCGGCGGTACTTCAGGGTCTTGCCTTGATCCTAGGAGTGGTTCTGATTCCAATGAATTATGCCATTCTAAGGGTTCAACCGCCGTCGGGGATTCAGAAGCAGGTTGCCGGCGCCTTTGAGCCTGCACCGGCGCCGGACTGGACCACGCAAGAAATACTGCGATCCATGGCGTTTTGGATACCGTTGATCGTGCTGCTTTCCGTTTCCAATTCGTTTGTCGCCATTCAGGCAAATCTCGGTGTCCATCTGAATGATCTCAACTATCCCGCTGCCTTTACGGGTCAGGTGATTGCCACCATATCGGCGATGATGATTGCAGGAAAACTACTGTACGGGAGACTCGCAGACAGGCTTGATCATTCGTACCTGCTGTTTTTCATGGGGAGCATGTGCATAGTTGCGATCGTCTTGCTAATGTCAACATCGGAGAAAGCGCCATTGTTGACGGCCGCGGTGCTGCTGGGCATAGCCAGCGGTGGCCTGATCCCCGTAATGGGCGTGGTCTTTGTGGCGCGGTTTGGCGTGGCGTCGTTCGGCAAGGTGATGGGGCTGGTCATGTTGGTCATGGTGTTGGGAAGCTTGGGTTCCGTGTACGCCGCGTGGGTGTACGATCTGGCCGGCAGCTATCACTATGCCTTTATCTCATTTATCTTGATGACCCTGCCGGGATTGTTTTTGTTGAGATGGCTGCCACCGCCCCTGGATGCCAAAAGGAGCCGCAATGCGAGTGAAGGACAAAGATCATGAGTAAATTTAGTGAAAAAACCAGTGGAACTGCGTACGTATATGGATTCTCCGCGTTGTTTAGATCGCTCAGAAATGTTCGTTGAGTGCAGCCCGCACAAAATCGGGATCACTCCGCTGCATGTAGTCGCCGGACTGGTCCTTCCAGCGCACCGTGCCATCAGCGTCCAGCATCAAAGTAGTCGGGACAGGTACACCGGGTAATCCAGGAGGTCGCACGGCAGTGTTTAAATTGCGTAGTCCAAACTGATCGGTCAACACAAGCTCGGGATCAGCAAGGAAGGTGCCCTGTAGACCATGTTTGGCACGCGCCTGTGCAATCTGTTCGGGTGTGTCGGTACAGACCGCGACCACCTTCATCTTACGCTCCTCAAGGTCGTCGCTTAGCTCGTGAGCCCATCGCCGCAACTCGGCGACACAATAAGGTCACCAGTGTCCCCTGAAGAACTTCATAAGCGTGGGGGTTCCGACCAGTGCTTTCGATTTGTAGGGGCGGCCTTCGTCATCCGGAGCCTCGAATTTCGGAACAACATCGCCTACCGATATTGCGCTTTCGGCTTTCTGCTTGCGAAGCGCATGTAGGCCGAGAAAAAACAGACCACCGATCAACGCTAGACTTGCGAACGAACCGCTCAACCAGTTAGCCCCGGGAGTTGCTAAGCCCGCTGCTCCCAGCAGCCCACCGCACGCCCAGCCGAGCAGAAAGACCAGACGGTTATCTGGAATCGCCACGAGCCTTGCGCGCGAAAACCACACCGCCGTCGTTAAGAGGACAAGCGCGATGCCGCCAAGCCCAAGTAGAGCTGAGGCAATCATACTAATGTCCAACCACCGTCTACGAAGAGCGTCTGGCCAGTGACGAATTTTGCAGCGGGACTGGCAAAGAAGAACACCGCGTTGCCGATGTCCTCCGGATCGCCCACCCCATAGGGAACATTAGCCATTCTGCAATCCGTGACGGCATTCATTAGGCCGCTCTTTGAGCCGTCTGTTGGAAAAACCGGCGGTAACTCGCCACTAGCGACCTTCAAGAAGTTTCCTGCCGCAACAACCCCCGGCGCAACGGTATTCATGCGCACGTTATGCGGTGATAAATCGAGTGCCAATGACCTACCGAAGTAGTTAACCGCCGCATTGGCAACATCGTATCCGACGCCCATCGCGGGAGTCAACGAGTCCACCGAGGATATATTGACAATCGAACCGCCCCGACCCTGCTCCGCCATCAGTTGTGCTGAGCGTCGACTACAAAGGAACACGCTCTCCAAGTTGATCTTCATGCCGCTCCTCCAGAAATCCGGAGTTTGATCGAGGATCGACCCGCCCACATTGAGATACGATGCCGCGTTGTTGACGAGGATATCCAACCCTCCGCTTTCGGCGAGCTCATCGAACGTCGTATCGACACTGAATTCGTCTGTCACATCCATGAATGTAGCAACTGCAAAGAAGAACTGTGAATTCGGCTTTGGGTAACAGGTTATCGAGCCACCCATTTCTTTCACCCGCCGGGGGATCGAACTCGGGAGCGAGCGTAGCTTCTTGTGTTAAATCAGATTGCGGATCAGTGGTTTGCATGAGCTTCTCCAAGGTTCTCTGACGGCTTCTTTTCGGTAACGGCGGCTTCCACGACACCATCAACGATGCGAACTGCAAACGTCTCGATGCCTCGGGTGGCTGGTGGTCCGGCAGCTTCGCCTGTCCTTACATCAAATCGCGCACCGTGGCGCGGACACACAATCTTTCCCCTGCGTATTCGACCAGTGGACAACAGACTATCTGCATGGCTGCATTGGTCTTCGATACAGAAGTATTCGTCATCTAGATTAATGAGTACTACAGCGCGACCGTTAACGCTGTGAGACGCACATGACCCAGGCTCGATCGAGCCGGCTTTCGCGATCGGCTCGAAGGTTATGGATTCTTCGTCAGTCGTCTCCTTGACCCTCACTCGCCGTTGCCCATTCGTGAGGCAGTTCTACCGATACTCGGAATACCGACATTTTCCACTCGCCACCAACTTTCCTGTACTCGTCTGAATACGAACCATAAAGGACAAGCGCTTTTTCTCCCGGCTGTGACATGCCGACCACGACATCCTGCATGTACCATTCGCCCTTAGCCCTGTCTGCGCCGATTAACTCGATGCGCGGATTGCTAATGAAGTACAGGGTACGGCCGGTCGCCTCCATTTGGGCGGCGAAGTAAGTTCTAATCTCGTCGATTCCCTCGGCTCTGCCTTGGACGCCGCTATCTACAATAGCGTGCTCAGTAAACAAACTGAGTAAACCTTCAAGATTACCGGTATCATAGAAATTGGTGTACTGGATCCTAAGCGCGCGAATCTTTTCGATTTCCATTATCTCGTCGATTCTAGACATAAAATTGGCTCCTTGATTGCTGGTGAGGTTTCTCAACCAGCGAGGTAGCGGTCAATCACCTGATGAAAATGACGAATTCGACTTTCCTGATAAATTCCTAGCGTCCCCCCCTGTTTCGCACTGACCAAACAGCCTTCCTGTTGGAATCGGAGGTTGTCCGTATCTTGATCGTAGATGTGGCCAAGATCGGGATCTATACCCGGCGCGGTGGTATAGGAATCTTCCACTCCAAGCCTGAATGACTCCGCAGGTTCGGGGGCTTCGGAACCCTCTGGTATCGGTCGCAGGAACAGCATCTCAAAAAGCGATTTTGAGGGGTCCATGTCAAGCGGCCGGAATCGGTAGACCATCGGTAGCGAAATACCGGGCTGAATCACCATATTCGGGAACACGTGATACTGAATATTGTCGATCACCTCGGTATCGGAATACACCGAAAGGTCGGTATTAGTCGCCTGCTCAATTTGACCACGAAGGAATCCAGCTAAAAGGTCTCTGGCTGTTTGTCCTTCTTTCACCTTTAAGAGTTCGGGGTCCATGAGCCTTCGATCACCCATGAGCATGCCATCCACTATTTCCTGCTCGGTTACTTCTTCTTTTAAGTGCGGGCTCGGTGTCCCCAGCGCCGTGTACATACGTGTTATGTGGTCACCGAATACGTCGTATTGAGAATTCGCATCACCAGAAGACACCAGCAAATGGGGATGCGTTTCCATGACGTGATACGACTCTAAAAATGCTTCCTGGGCGAGCTTCCAATTGCAGGGAAGTTCTTTAGCAAGATGCATAACCACGCATCTGTCATCCATGCTCCAGTTTTCAAAATGGTCGGCCAGGACACCCAAATACTCTTCGAGCGGCGGTGCGGACGGATCCATGTTGGCAAAAACGAATCCACCCCAGGTTTCCACTTTCGCTTCAGGGAGCTGGAACTTCTCGTCTTTCACGTGAGGGAAATCCCATCTACAAGGAATCTCCTTCAAGGAGCCGTCAATATTCCAACACCACCCATGAAAGAAACACCGCAGCTCGTCTGCTGAACCCTCGGAAAATGAGGGTCGAAGTTTTGTGCCACGGTGGAGGCAAGCATTGTGAAAAGCCTGAATACGACCTGGTTCCGTGCGCACGATGATCAACGAGTACTGAGCGATGTCGTAAGTCACATAGTCACCGACTTCGGGGATATGTTCTTCGCGGCACGCCCACTGCCATGTCCGGTTCCAGAGTTTGTCTGATTCCGCTTTGAAGAATTCCGCCGATGTGTATCGTGCGAACGGTACATCATCGTGACCAAGATCAGGGTTGCTTCGGATGTTGAGAGGATACGGCGGGGCGTCACCACTTCTTGCGACAATATCTTGGACACTAGGTTCCGGACAACTAACACTATCAAGGTCTAGCTTCTTTTCCGTTGTCATCTTCTGCCTCATCTTCAAAACACGAAGTAATGGTCGCGGCGCATCGCCTAGCTCGGGTCTGCCCAAATCTCTGCAGGAAAAATTGACCCCCTCCTGCCTGTGATGTTGCTAGTTTCTTCTGTTAGTTAGCAGTCCTACGATCAGCCTAAATTGAGCTTGTCATGATGTCCCATTTGCGTCAATATGAACAATATAGTCAATTTGTTTAATGAAATTGAACATGGATAACTTGCGACAACTCAGATATCTCGATGTGTTGGCCACTTGCGGGAATGTTGGCGTCGCGGCCGACAAGCTGGGGGTCACTAAATCGACGCTCAGCCAGGCAGTTAGCCGTCTTGAGTACGTTTACGGCGTTCCTCTCTTCGTCAGGGATCGACAAGGCATCCGCCCAACAGTATATGGCGAGCTTCTAGTCGATGTTGCGCGAAAGGGAATTGGGATGTTCGACGACATACGCCGAGAATTCGCGCTCATGCAGAATCTAGAGAGCGGCACGCTCATCATCGGCAGTGACCCGGCCACCACCGAGGCTCTCCTCGCACCAGCGCTAGCTCAGATCGTCGGTGAGTTTCCTCGACTACATTTCGAGCTACGCGAAGCTACCTGGCCTCACTTAGAGTCCGAAATTCTGCAAAAAGAGATTGATATGTACATCGGGCTAAAGCCGGACCAATCACTTAAGGCGTTCGAGATAGTCGACTTGGAACTTCCTCCCTTAACAACATACTGCCGCCCCGGCCACCCATTAGGTGACAGGTGCACCTTGGTCGAAGGTTACGACTTTCCAGTGATGGCAGCGCCCTTGCCAGACTGGTTTTTCGAGCGCATAGCTAAGGCAACGGCGACTGAATATCTTTCAGCCAATGAGTTTAAAGACACCTTTCTATTTTCCGACAATATCTCCCTCATGCGCCGAATCGTCCAACATACCGATGCGATATCCGCAACATTTCGCCCAAACCTGGAAGCCGACTTCGAGGCGGGACATCTCGTCGAACTCAGAGTAAAGGACGAAGTTATGAGTTTGCCTCTTCCGTGTGTGGTTGTGACGACTCAGAACAGACTGCTACCTCCCTCGGCGGAAAAACTAACCGAAGCCGTGAAAGCGGTTACGACATCCATGTTGTGTGACAACGCCTTAGTTTAAATTCTTGTTTGTTGTGGATCAAATTGCAGTTGAGGCATCAGATAACCCGATTATTTCGTCACCTTATACCCTGCGTATGTTTGCAACGCATATGCGCGAGCGACCCGGTCGGGGAGACCCTGTACCTGAATAGTGCAGGTACTGGAACTCGTTTCGCTCTTTCACGAAGGGGCGTATGTCCTAGTCAAACAGCTTCTCTGATTTGGCGAACACCAAGTAGAACAGCAGACCGAATACCATGATGCCGGCCCCGGTTTGAAAAACCAGCGTCCAGGATCCGGTCTCCTGCAGGATCAAGCCACTGACATAGATGCCAATGATGCCGGGTATTGTCCCGGCTGTATTCGACAATCCCATGATGACCCCTGCGCCCCGAGGTGCGATATCCAGATGATTGACTCCAAACCCACCGGCCAGCGCACCACTGAATATGTTACCGATTGACATCATTGCGATCGCAAGGGGAACACTTTCGACATAGCCGACAACAGACAGAACAATGGCGAAGCCGCCGAATCCAACTGCCTGCATCGTTTTGCGTACGCGGGTCTTGTCGAAACCTCGGCGTAGGAAGTTGTCAGCCAGCCAGCCACCCGCATTTAGCGCCAAAAAGGCAAAAACCGATGGAATCATGGTGTAGATGCCAACCGCGGCGAAGTCAACGCCAAGCCCCTGATTGATATAGGTTGGCATCCACGCCAGCAGTACATACCCGCCCCAATTTGCGCAGAAGTGAGCAACGATGATTGCCCAGACTGCAGGCGTTGTCAGCAGAGCCTTTATGGCTGGCGGCGTAGTTTCATCACCACCTATACCCTCCTGGATAAACTCAACCTCTGCCCGAGAAATCCTGGGATGCGTTTCCGGGCGACGGGTTGCGTTGCCAGAACAACCACCAGACGAAACCGACGGCACCAAAGAGGTAAAAGCCCATCTCCCAACCATAGTGAGTCACAATCCATGGGGTTGTCAGCAGAGCAAACACACTGCCGAGCGGGATCATCGAAAACAGTATGCCGATGGCGCGGGAGCGCACAGACTCTGGAATCCATCGCCCGAACAAAGCATAAATGGAGGGAAAGGTGACGCCTTCACCCACGCCCATCAGTACCCTGGTGATCAATAGCGCGGTCAGCCCACCGGCTGCGGCGATCGGTGTTAGGATCGTCGAAAGTGACCAGAAGACAACGCCAGCCGCGAGAACGATTTTGCCGCCGTATCGTTCGGCAAGCCAGCCACCCGCGACCTGGGTCAGCAGATAACCTAGGAAAAAAGACGAGAGCACCAGACCTTGCTGTTCCGAGTCCCAGCCGTATTCCGCGGACATGGGGATGATGGCAATCGAAATGATCACCCTGTCTATATAACAGATGAAAACAGCCGCAGCCGCCAGCGCGACGATGTTGTAACGGACAGGCCAGCTACTCAAATAGCCTCCTAAAGCCTGTTTCCGTAAACCAAGACAGCATTTCAGCTACGCTTTAAATGGGAATTATATCGACTAGTTGACAGAGCTCACCTTGTGGTAGTTCTCTGCCACCAAGGTTTCAATATATAGTTGCATGTCAACTTATGTATATAAGTCCCTTCCATTTGCATAAATCCGTGAAGCAGGCCATCGAGAACCGCCGTCTCGTGGAGGTCGTGGTTTTGATCATGGTGCTAAATCAGCCACCTCCGCCGCCTGTACACGTAACACTTTTTTGTCGATCTTACCCACCGGCGTTAAGGGGATGGTATCCACAATGTGGATAGCCTTAGGCACCTTATAAGGTGCCATCTCAGCGCGGCAGAACTCGATAATATCGTCTCTAACTTTATCGGGATCCAACTGTCTCGCCTCGGGCGTCAACTCCACATACAGGTTGACGACCTCACTGCCAGCCCGATTCGGATCCGGACTGCCAATCAACGCGGAACAGGCAATGAAGTCGAGTGCAGACAATTTGTCTTCAACCTCCACCGAAAACACCTTGAAACCACTGACGATGATCATGTCCTTGGCCCGGTCTTTTATGTAAACGTAGCCCTCCTCGTCCATGACGCCTACATCCCCTGTGTACATCCAGGTTTTGCCATGCCACTGGCGCAGTGCATTGGCAGTTTCATCAGGTCGATTGAGGTAGCCTTTCATCAAACAGGGACTGGACGCGATGATCTCCCCCGCTTCGCCATACGGCATTTCCCGCATGCCCGTTTCGACGTCAACGATGCGCACATCAACAGCTGGAAGAGGCATACCCACCGATTCTGGCCTACACCGCTCCGGCGGGTTAGCCACAATTGTCGGCCCTGATTCTGTCATACCAAAAGCATCTGTAAGCACAACGCCGTTAAGCATGCGCTCTATGCGCCTTCTGTCGTCTCCGGTAATGGGCGCCGCGCCTGTCTGCGCACTCTTCAGATGAGAAAAATCGATCTCTGCACTTAAGGGATGATCGGCAATCATCTGGTAAAGCGTCGGCACAGCCGCTAGTCGTGTCGGTGGGCAGTCGATCATTTGCTGACAGTAGTGATCCATGTCACGCCCATCCAGAATCAGTAGGGAGCGGGCTCCGAACCTGAGCGCTACGAGCATCCCACCCACACCGCCGATATGGAACAGCGGAAAGGCACTAGCAAACGTTTCCTTCCCCACCTCCCAAGGACGGTGAATAGTGAAGATTAGGAGGTGGTACATGATGCCGCGAAGTGTCAGCATGGCACCCTTGGGTTTTCCGGTCGTGCCGCCGGTGTACTGGATCAGGTGGACATGATCGGGGGGCAAGTCAACCTGTCGAAAATCCGGACTCGAATCGACGGTGAATTCAAGATACGCCTTGCAGGTTACTGACGCTGGTACAGGCAATGCCAGATTTGAGGGTCGTCGAAGATCATCCGCACCAGTAACGATCACCGCCGTCACACAATCCGGAAAGCTGCCGAGGGCATTGAGGGTGGGCTTCGCCAGACTGTCTAGTGAAATCAGCACGCTGACGCCTGAGTCTTCAATCTGGTGCGCCACTTCCGCGGGCGCCAGCAGAGGGGATACACCGGAAGCCGTCGCCCCAAGCTTTGAAAGCGCAACCAGGGCAATCACGTATTGAGGAATGTTGGGCATGTGCAGGCCCACCACATCATTGCGGCCAACGCCCATTGTTGCCAGGGCGTTGGCCAAGCGATTGGCTAATTCATTCAACTCGCGATAAGAGATGTCCCGCTCGAAATACCTTAGTGCGCTATTGTCCGGCATGGACTCCGCATGAATTTCTACGAATGTACCCGGGGGCCTGTCATCAAAATCCGGTGGTTTGATGCCCAATTCCTCGTGAATTGCCAACCACGGACCAGGCTCAAGTTGATCACTCATTGTATTCCTCCGAACATCACTGGGACTACGCCTAGTCTTCAGCACTAGTGCTCCATCCAACTGATAATGCCGCATCAGGGGTCAGGGCGATTCGACACAACAAAACAAGCATCGATTCCTATGATACATTTCTTGTTTCTTGCGTCAATCTACATCAGACTTCATAGTGATTCAATGCTTCGAATCGAGGATTTTAGAATGATAATATTGACCACTCTGAAAACCATCCCTTACCACTTAAAATTAACGCTATAGTCTATGAGGGCCCTATGCCGAGAAAGCAAAATTCCCCAGTCGCCAAGAGGAATGTAAAAGAGTCAAAGCAGGAGATTATCGATGCCGCAGCAAGATGCTTTGACCAGTACGGACCTCAGCGCACATCAATGGACGACATCGCCGAGGCAGCCGGAGTATCCCGCAAGACGCTCTATAGGATATTCGAGGATCGCCCAAAACTGATCCAAGCGATTTTGCAATGGAGATGGGCAAAAATAGCAAAAAAAATTCAGAGTCGGATTGCCAAAGCCACCTGCTTCGAAGAAGCCCTGCTAGAAGGTTCCGTCACTGCCGTGGCCGCCGCACGAAACGACAAACTGGCCAACGACATCATTCACAAAACAACAGATCATACCCTGGAGCAGTTCCTGCTTCGGGGCAATGAGCGAATCTACAAAGCCAATCAAGACATCTGGTTGACCGCAATCGAGGAGGGGCGACAAGAGGGGGTGGTAAAACAGAACCTGTCAGATGGCCGAACTATCGAGATTATCGCCAGCATACACGCACTGCTCGTGATGCGTGATGACAGCCCGGCAGAACAAAGAGAATTTCTGAAAGATGTTCTGTTACCGGCAATACTTGTTGCACAAGAGGCTCGGGATACCGTCTAGCCCGACCTATTTATGAATGAACGTGGCGAGGCCGGCAAGAGTGGTGAATGCACTGGGTGCGCGGAGCAGGAGGGCGCACAGGCGTGCCTGACAGCACGTTGAGCACACGGCGGGAGCACACCCGGTGATTTCGCCGCTATTGACGGCCGCAGTAGTTTATTCATGAATAGGTTGGGCTAAAGAAGGTGCCTTGAAACTTCACGAGCCGCCTGCCAGCCTCGCTCAATCTCATCGACCATATCGGCCACGCTCTGTTGTGAAGTCACGGCGGAAATCGTATGACCGGCACTGCCGACATCACCTGGGAGTCCACTGGCCGCGATTCCGTTTG
This sequence comes from Pseudomonadales bacterium, assembly GCA_965116165.1. Taxonomy (GTDB): domain Bacteria; phylum Pseudomonadota; class Gammaproteobacteria; order Pseudomonadales; family Azotimanducaceae; genus Azophilus. The sequence goes on from OZ220484.1 coordinate 1,697,942, forward strand.
GCGCGGTTATGAGCTTGACATCGTCCATGGTGCAGCGCTCAAGCGCAGCCTGCCATTCGATGGTCACATTGCTTTCATGAGTTGCAATAAATCGCGTGCCGAACATAGCTAGGTCATAACCTAGGCACTGCGCTGCCCAGAGTGCCGCCCCGTCTGACATTCCACCGGCAAGCACAAGCGGGCCTTCGTAAAACGCTCTAACCGCACGCGCGAATGCAAAAGGGTTTGCCCAGCCTGTATGGCCGCCTGCGCCCGCTGACAGCAGTACCAATCCGTCGACCCCAGCACCCAACGCTTTGTGTGCGTGAGCTTCAGAGATGACATCCGCAAAAACCAAGCAACCTGCATTCTGCAGGGGTTGTACGACAGGCGCCGGGCTACCCACGCTGGTGATTACCATTGCAGGTTGCTGCGCTATTACGCAGTCCACGTCTTCATCAAGCCGCTTGTTCTGTTTGCCGACAATAAGATTTGCCGCGATTGGGCCTGCGGGCCTTTCACTGGCAGCACACCGTATCTGAATCTGTCCGAACCAGTCATTGAGTTCTGATATCGATGCGGCATTACTGGTTGGAAAAGCACCTATAATGCCAGCGGCACAGGCTTCGCCGACCAATTCGGGCGTGGAAATAGCCGTCATGGGAGCGGCGACCGCAGGCAGGCGCAGTGACACTAGGAGTTCATCGAAATCCACTACTCGATTACCTGGTTCGCCATCAGGTCAGCAACCTGTTCATCGTTCAGGCCAAGCGATCCTGTAAGGATTTCCATACTGTCCCCACCGATAAGCGGCGCCGGACTGCGGGGTCCGTGATCGTATCCGCTCACCCGATACTGATGGCCACTGTAAGGGACCAAGCCCATCTCACCGTGCTCCAGGTAGCGGTGAAACGCACGATGTTTGTACTGAGGATCCTTGAGCAGATCGCTGCTTCGCTGGACATGGCCTGCCGGGATTCCCGCATCGGTTAACCGCGCCAAAGCATCATTCGGCGCCTGATCCTGTGTCCAGTTCGCCAAGTGTTCATCAATCTCGTCATGCGCCCCAAGACGCCCGTCGGCTGTGTCGAGTTTTTTCGCGCGCGCCCATTCCGGGTCACCCAGCAGACTCCGTAAAGCACACCATTCGGCATCACCCTCTATTGCAATCGCAATCCATTCATCCTCACCCGCGCAGGGATAGGCACCCTGGGGGGCAGCATCTCGCGAGCGATTGCCGTTACGGGTAAAGCTTCGATTGGTTGCCTGTATTTCAAGGATCTCAGGCGCCAAAAAGTGCACCGCGGCTTCCATCTGGCTGAGATCAATGTACTGCCCTTCCCCGGTTCTTCGGTGGTAATCAATGGCAGCAAGCAAGGTTGCCGTTAGGAATCGCGGTGCAATGGTATCTGTGTACGCATTCCACGGACCACAGGGTGCGCTATCTTCCCAGCCGGTCAGACCATAGAATCCCGCCAGGGCCGCGGCGTGGTAGCCGTAGCCGGCCATATGTGCAAGCGGCCCTGTTTGCCCAGCCAGACAGGTGCTGACAAATATGATGCCCAGGTTTGCCGCCTTCGCCGCCTCATAGCCAATACCTAAACGGTCTACAGTGCTTGGCGTAAAGCTCTCAATGACGACATCTGCCCATTCGAGAATCTTTTGGGTCACCTCACCCGCGCGCTCATGGCTTAGGTCGAGTGTCAGACTACGCTTGGATGTATTGAACTCACCGAAAAACTGAGAGCGGTTCCAACCAGCGATATTGTCCTTGTAGGGACCAGCCGTACGCAGCGCATCCGCCCGGGTAGTCGATTCAATCCGAATAACATCAGCGCCATGGTCGGCCAGACACTTGCCGGTCATGGGCCCCACGCCGACCCAACTGAAATCCGCAACTTTAAGGCCTTCGAAGGGCATGAAAGGTGAAGGTATTGGCGTTGCCAAGTCGGCCGATTGCCTCGGCCGACTGACCAACTCGTCTAACACTTCAGCAGTATGTTCACCAATGGATGGCGCACTGCGAGTGATGCCCAAACTCGTCTTGGAGCATTTCGCGAAGGCACCGGGCGCCTGGCATGAAACACCGTTTGGCAATTTCACTTCCTGGAAGTAGTCTCGGGCCAGCAGTTGCGGGAACGTGAGCAGTTCCTCAATCGACATGATAGGCGCTAGGGTCACACCAAGTTCCAGCCCTCTTGCGAATATGGTTGCCTTTGTCTGCTCTGCCAGAAAAGCATCGACCTTGTCGTTGAACTCATCCGGTTCAATCGCAAACCCACCGCCTCGAAACAGGCGGTAGTCGTATTCCTGCCATTGCTCCCTGGCGAGCCACGCATCATCTATAGCCCCCGCCTCTTTCATCCACGGGACCATTTTCTCGAGCTGTTGCCAGATCACGGGTCCGGTTACATGGCCGTCTTTCGCCGGATGCACCATCGGGATCTTGCGAGGCCCGATCTGCGCGAACGAGCCATCCCGCTCGTAGTCGAAACCCTGCATTGCCGCCGCAGTCATGCCTTGCAGCATGGTCCAGGTCATCGCCGCCTGGGCGGAGACATCGACGAACACACCCACTCCCGTCGTTCGCGCACGCGCGTGCCCGATAAGCGCTGCAACTGCAGCTTCGGCACCCGCATGGCGCCATGCCTGGGGTACGCTGATTCTTACCGGCGGCCTGTCTGAATCCCCCTGCAGCGACATCTGGCCGCTCATTGCGGCAACGCTTAGATCGGCGGCGGACAGGTCCGCATGTGGCCCGTCGTTCCCATAGGGCGTGACCCTCACTTGGACGAGTTGGGAATTCGCTTCGCGAAGAGCTTCATGGTTCAAACCCACCTCGTCGAGCAAGGCCGGTGGGCCAGAATCCAATACAAAATCCGAACCGCGGACCAAGTCGAGGAACATCGTCCGGCCCTCGTCGGTCGCGAGATCCAGTTGGATAGATCGTTTGTTCCGGTTATACGCCGCAAAACTCAGGCTGAACGGTCCTTCTGGTCCATCTTCGGCGAAGGGGCCAACCCTGCGAGCTTCACTGCCGCCGGGTGGTTCGACCCTAACAACATCGGCACCCAAGTCAGCGAGAATCATGCCACCCAATTGGCCCCGAACATCAGTGAGATCAAGCACTCTGTAGGGTTTGAGCATGCTCACCTCAGGATTTTGATCTAGCAGCCTGTTAGGCATTTTTGTAGATATTTCGGCTGCGCATACCCACCGTTAACGCTCACAGTTGTTCTACGGCGCAGGCTCCTAAAGGCGGTCGAGTTCACTCATCAGCGTATCAACCGGCCCGGCAACGCATCCGTGGCCTCTCCGTTGCGGTATGTGATCTCACCGCTGACCACAGTGGCGAGATAGCCGCTGGTTTTCTGCTCGAAGCGCGAGCCGCCCGCAGGCAGATCCCGCACCATTTCCGGGACACTAAGGTTGAGGTTATCGAAATCAATAACGTTAAGGTCCGCCTTCATTCCCGGAGCAATGACACCTCGGTCGTTGAGATCGACCGCCTGTGCAGTGTCATGCGTCTGGTTTTTCACCAGTGTCGGCAGGTCAATGCGTTCGCCGCGGAGGCGGTCGCGACCCCAGTGTGTTAACAATGTAGTGATAAAACTGGCATCGCAGATGGTGCCAACATGTGCCCCACCATCGCTCAGCCCCATCACGGTATTGTCGTGCAGGATCATCTCGCGGCAGCAGTCGAGGTTGTTGTCATCATAGTTTGCAAATGGCGAATACAATATGTTCTTGCCTTCGTTCTCGATCAGACGGTCGTAGATGTAGGACCACACACCCTGGCCTGCAGCCGCTGCACGTGCCGCCATGCTGCTTTCCGGTTCAGGCTCATAGTCGGGCGGATCACCCAAGAGCCACACCTTGTTCCCACCGTCCATCTTCTGCTGCATGACCGCAAAGCCCGGGGTCGGCTCGTCACTGAGGATCGCTGCCCGTCGTGCGGGGTCACGCATGGCCTCGATGCGTTCCGGCACAGGCAAGGCAGCGACTTCCTTATAGGCTTTGCGCGTTGAGAATGGGCATATCGTCGTTGTGAGCCCCATCAACACCCCAATGGGGCGCGGAGCAACCTGTCCGCGCATAACTAGGCCGTCGGCGTTGGCCTGTTCAATTTTGCCGAGCACCGCTCGCCAACCGCACGCATTCAGCCCCTGGGCCAATGATACGGACATTGGCCGTCCGCTCTCGGCAACAATGCCGCGGAAAAAGTCGAATTCCTCTTCAAGGTCATCTAGGTCGGAAATCATCTCGAAGACCCCGCGCCCCGCATCCTTCAGGCCAACCGCAAGGCCGAGCAATTCTTCATATTCCGCTTTCAGTGACGGCGTCGGTGCGCCCTTGCTGGTACGATGATTCAGACTACGCGACGTAGAGACCCCCAAGGCCCCAGCGGCCACACCTTCGGCAACGATGCGGCGCATCTCCGCGATCTCATCGGACATTGCCGGTTCACGATCGGCACCACGCTGGCCCATGACATAAACCCTGAGCGCCGCGTGGGGGATTTGCGCACCAACGTCGACATCGAACCGTCTCTGGGCCAACATGTCCATGTATTCTGGAAAGGTCTCCCAATCCCAAGACAGCCCCTCGTGCAGAATGGCGCCCGGGATGTCTTCCACCCCTTCCATCAGTTCGATCAACATATCGTGATCATCGGGACGCACTGGCGCAAAACCAACACCACAGTTCCCCATCACCACCGTCGTCACACCGTGGTGACTGGAAGGATATAGACGGTTGGCCCACGTAACCTGACCATCGTAGTGCGTGTGAATGTCAACGAATCCTGGCGTAACGATGGCACCGTCCGCGGTAATTTCCTGCTTACCCCCGCCAGCCACCTTACCCACCTCAACGATGGTACTGTCCCGCACAGCCACATCTGCGGTACGACAATCAGTGCCATTGCCGTCAATCACTTGACCGCCGCGCACGACCAGATCGAATTCAGTCATAACCATTCTCCAACTCTACGGCCTTCCGGTCGCACAGCGCTACCGCCGCACCAACACGGATGAAACAAAACTTGAGTTTAAGCTATAACTGGTTATTGTGCATCAATGTCACACATATTGTGATATGAGCCATTCATTTGATCGAAGGACGCCAAGTGATACCATCTTCGCGGGTTTAGCCCGACCTATTCATGAATGAACGTGGCGAGGTCAGCAAGAATAGGGAAAGCACTGGGTGCGCGAACTGGAGCGCGCACTGGCATGCTTGACGGCACGTTGAGCACACGGCGGGCGCACGCCCAGTGATTTCGCCGCTATTGACGGCCGCAGTAGCTTATTCATGGGGACTTATATAAATAAGCTGACATACCAATATATGTTGAGGTTTTAGTGGCAGTCAACTACCACTTTGGGTTCTATCAACTCATCGATATAATTCCCTATTCATGAATAAGTCGGGTTAGCAGCGTCAGCCGTAATATTCGCAATTGGCGGGAGATTTCGTGGCGAGAAGGAAAAACACAATTGGCGTTAGTTGGGGGGATAACCCCACTTCGAGAAAGGTCGTCCGCGAAGCTGCGCTTTCCTGTTTCAGGCAATACGGCGTTCACCGAACTTCCATGGCGGACATTGCGGATGCCGCTGATATCTCGCGTAAAACCCTGTACAGAGTGTTTGAGGATCGCACAGCGCTGATCGAACACCTAATTGCGTATCGCATGGCAAAACTGGGAACGAGTATTCGAAAGAAAGTCAGAGGATTCAAAGACTTCGAAAAAGCACTGATTAACGGTCCGATCGCCACGGTCGCATTGGGACAGGAAGACCCCTTGTTTGCTGAAATCATTCTGGCGGCAACCAATCATCGCATTGAGCAGTTCCTGCTTCGGGGAAATCCTCAAATCATCAGTCATATGAATGAGACATGGTTACCCGTTATCGAGGAAGGCAGAAAACAGGGAATCGTCAGAAAGGAACTATCCAATGAACGGATCGTTGAGATCATTATGCATATGCAACTGCTGCTTTGGATGGGAGACGATTTAGGGTCCGCTAAACAGCGGTCCCTCATGCGAGATATTCTCTGGCCCGCTGTCACCTATACTTGACAACATCCCAGCCCTGCAAGTTATTGACACGTAGTATACTTTTTGTGTTTGCGTCCCAATAGTTGAGAAGGCTAGCAATGAGTGAACTCCTAGAGTCCCTTGAAGATGGCGTTCTAACGTTAACCATCAATCGCCCCAACGCACACAATACGCTCAGTCAGCCCCTGGCCGATTCCCTGAATCATGCGTTGGCTCGCGCGGAAAACAACGCCGATGTACGGTGCGTTGTGTTGACAGGTGCCGGTGGGATTTTCTGTGCCGGTGGCGACGTAGGCGATCAGGTATCCGGAAACATCGTCGTCGGTGATGAAACCGATCCCGAGGATGCACAGGCCGCGATGGTTAAAACCATACGCCATGGCATGGAGATGAGCAGGTTGTTGCACGAAATGCCGAAGCCGACACTGGCGGTCATCTCAGGTGCTGCCGCTGGTGCTGGACTCGCTCTGGCGCTTGCCTGCGATTTACGCTTCTGCCTGGACACCGCCAAGCTGACAACCGCTTTCGCCAAGGTCGGTCTATCCGGTGACAGTGGCGGAACCTACTTCCTATCGCAACTCGTTGGCGCGGCAAAAGCGAGAGAGCTCTACTTTATGGCGGACGTTATTTCCGGCAGAGAAGCATATGAGATTGGCCTGGTGAGCAGGGTCGCGAGCGCCGAGACTTTCGAGGTAGAGTCGCAAGCTTATGCCAAACGTCTCGCGAGCTTACCGACGATTGCGCTTGGCTACATGAAAATGAACCTAAATGCAGCGGAGCACCTGCCCCTAGGCGAGGTGTTTGATCTTGAAGCCGAGAATATTGTGCGGACCATGTACACAGAGGATCACAAACAGGCTGCTCAAGCTTTTCTGAAAAAAGAAACCCCTGTCTTCAAGGGGCGCTAGTGCTCCATCCAACTGATAATACCGCATCAGTGGCGGCGGGAGCGTTCCGGGCAAGGCGCGGCCGCGCAGTCGGAGCCCTCAGCCGGGGAGCGCGAGGGGACACCCCCTCGCATGAAATGCACGACCTACTTCAAGCGGACGCAACGCGGTCCGGGGCGCTCCCGCCGCCACCCGAAGGGCGTGCCCGCAAGCGCCCATCTATTTCATGCAAGGGATGCCCCTCGCGCTCCCGGCCGGGGGCTCCGTTGTCGCCCCTTGACGTATCGCCGGATACGCCGGCGGGGCCTAAGCCGCGCATCTGGACGCTTGCGGGCGCACTGATGCGGCATTATCAATTGGATGGCTAGTCAACATGGTTACTCAAACTGACCTGAAAGAGTTTACTGAAGAAGTCCAAGATTTCCTTAGGGACAAACTGTCTCCCGAACTGCGTCACTTCGGCGACGCCTATGCTTCCTATAGTTTACCCCGCTCCGTCGCGGAAGAATGGACAGGCATTCTCGATGAAAAAGGCTGGTCGGTACCAGAATGGCCGGTCGAGTACGGCGGCACAGGCTGGAGCGTGGAACAAGTCGTCACTTTCAAACGAGAACTGACACTTGCACGCGCTCCGCGACTGATGGTCCAGGGCGTGGACTACGTTGGCCCCGTTGTCATTGAATTTGGATCCGAAGAACAGAAAAGCCAGATACTTCCGCGTATTCGCCGCGGCAAAGACTGGTGGGCGCAGGGATATTCCGAGCCCAACGCCGGATCAGATCTGGCCGCATTGAAGTGTCGGGCCGAGAGAGATGGCGAAGACTACATCATCAATGGCACCAAGATCTGGACAACCTACGCCCATCAATGCAACAAGATCTTTTGCCTGGTACGCACCAGCGAGGGTGACAAGCCTCAGGCCGGCATCACCTTTTTGATGTTCGACCTAGACTTACCCGGCATTGAAGTTCGGCCAATTTTAACCTTCGGCGGAGATCACGAGTTCAACCAGGTGTTCTTTTCCGATGTCAGAGTACCCAAGTCCGCTTTGCTCGGTGAAGAGAACAACGGCTGGACTGTTGCAAAGTACCTCCTAGTCGGTGAGCGAGCCCACAGCTATGCAGCCGCCATACACGTATGCCTCGAGAGAATAAGGGATTTCACCAGTCAAGCCCATACACCAAGCTCAACACCCTTACTGGAAAATCCAGGGTTTAGAGAGAAGCTCGCCAGAATTGAAATCGAACTCGCTAGTCTCGATGCTTTGGAACAGAAAGTCTTTAAACTATTGAAACAAGACTTATCGGCTGCCGCGGCACTGTCATCGGTCACCAAGATCCAGGGTACCGAGCTGCAGCAGCGAATGACCGAACTCGCGGTGGAAACATTGGGATCCTATGCTGTTCCTGAACAGCCGATGCTGCTGGAGCCAGGTTTGCTGGGCAATCTCATCGGAGAGCCCACAGCCCATACCTCGGTCGCCGTCTCGCAATACTTCTTCGATCGCGCAATCACAATCGCCAGTGGCACGACGGAAATACAAAAAAATGTCATTGCAACCCGAGTGCTGGGTCTTTGATCAAACGCCCACGACGCCCCGAACGAAAGAGCCATAGTGAGGGAATCAGGGTATTTTCACCTATAGTTGACTTTAGTCATGAGTTATTTAGAGTTGGCTTAATTTTACTGAGCCTATCTCAGCGCTCAGCGGAGCCGCCGCTCATGATCGTCAAACCGAAAATCCCACGCTATCTGGCCAACCCAATCAAGGACGACCTTGGTCGCAAGATGGTGTTTGTCGGTGGTTCCCGTCAGGTGGGCAAGACGACATTGGCTTTGGGTTTGCTGCAAGCGGAGGGACCGAGACACCCGGGTTACCTGAATTGGGACGATCCGTTGGTTCGGCCCGCCCTGATGCGGGGCGACCTGCCTGGCGGCGAAGCGCTTCTGGTTCTGGACGAGATTCACAAGTTCCCCCGTTGGCGCAATTCGGTCAAGGGGCTCTACGACACCTAGGGCGATCGGGTCTTGATCCTGGTCACGGGCTCCGCCCGGCTGGATCACTACCGCAAGGGCGGTGACTCGCTGCAAGGGCGCTACCACTACTATCGGCTGCACCCGCTGTCTCTGGCGGAACTTGGGGCCGATCCATCACCGGGCGATCTGGACGCGCTGCTGCAATTCGGCGGATTCCCGGAGCCACTGCTGGCCGCCGATGAGCGCTTATGGCGGCGTTGGCAGCGGGAGCGGCTCATCTGCGACACCGACCGCCGCGAGGTCGATTTCGTGGTGGTCCGCAACAGCAAGCCTCTGTTCGCCGTGGAATGCAAGGTGGGGGAGCAGTCACTCAACCCGGCAATCCCCTATTTTCGGGACCGGACGCCGATTCCCGATTTCTATCAAGTGCACTTGGGCCAGAGCAACCGGCTATCGAACGGCGTCCGCATTCTGCCTTTCCAGACCTTGTGCAAAGCGCTTGGGCTGCCGTAAACTAGATGAGTCACAGGTCAAGGGGTTGGGCGCTGATGCGCGTGACATCCGAACTGTCGTTGGTGCCTTTCCGCTGGCTTAGCCTCGCCATCGCACTTTCAGCATGGATCGCCGGATGGACGCCTTTGCCCGCGCAAGCCCAACCCGCTGAATCGCCAGTCACCTATCAAGTCACCTTTCAGGGCACCTGGACCACCGCCGCCACGCCCGGCGGTCTGCCGGGAAGTGCGCACTTCTCACCGCTGATCGGCACCGTGCACAATGATCGGGTAACCTTTTGGCAGGTCGGCGGCACGGCCAGTCCGGGGATCGAGAATGTCGCGGAGTTCGGCCAGACGAGCGCCTTCAAGTCGGAGATCAACGCCAGTGACCACGTCGGCACCATCATCGAAAGGAGCCTCGGCACCGGCGGCACACCGGAGGTGAGTGTCGAGTTCGAAACCACCAGGGACCGCCCACTGGTCACGCTGATCACCATGATCGCGCCAAGCCCGGACTGGTTCGTCGGCGTATCCGGGCTGTCCCTGCTCGATGCGCGCGGACGCTGGCTGTCGCGGCTCGAAGTGGATCTGTTTCCCTACGACGCCGGCACCGAGAATGGAAACGGCTTCTCGCTCGGCAATCCCGCCACCGTGCCACAGGGAACCATCGCCCGCATCAGGGGCATGGCGCCGTTCACGGACGAACCGATGGCGAAATTCATCTTCGTTCGGCAAGGGGCTGGCGATTCGACCGTTGATGTGTCGTTGTTCCTATCGGCGTCCGAATCGCTGCGGCAGGGGTTCCTGCGCCTCATCAATCACTCCGACCAGGCCGGCGAAGTCTCGCTCACCGCCATCGACGACAGGGGGCGCGAATTTGGCCCCGTCAGCCTTGCCTTGGCCGCGCGCCAAGTCATCCACTTCACTTCCTCCGAACTGGAGATGGGCAATTCAGCCAAGGGCCTGGAATCCGGCATCGGCCAAGGGCAGGGCAATTGGCGGCTGCGCTTGGCTAGTCCGCTGCCCATTGAAGCCCTAGCCTATGTCCGCGCACCCGATGGCTTTCTGTCAAGCATCTATGACCTCGCCCCGAAGATTGCCGGCCTGCACCGGGTGTCAACCTTCAACCCAGCCAGCAACTCGCGCCAAGTCAGCCTGCTGAGGCTGATCAACCCCGAGGACCAGGATGCCGAGGTCGCCATCCACGGATTGGACGATTCCGGGGCCGTGCGCGGCCCGGTCCGGCTTACCCTGCCCGCCGGCCACGCCCGCTCATTCAACGCCCCGGAGCTGGAGCAGGGCGGCACGAACCTTGAAGGTGCCCTCGGCGATGGCCAAGGGAAGTGGCGGCTCGACATCGAAGCCGACCGGGACATTCACGTGATGAGCCTGATGGAAAGCCCGGAAGGGCACATCACCAACCTGTCGTCCTTGCCGGACGACAATTGATGCTTTTAGCAAAGGAACGGCAATACCCGGGCGCTACGGCGACCTTTCCTTCCAGCGTTTTCAATCTTCCAGCCTCCCGTATGGATTTTCGTAGCCGACCTTCAGTCGGCAATGTCAAGGCGCCACTCACGATGGCTGCTCCGATATTTCGCTTCCTTATTTCGCATAACGAGGAGTAAATTCACAGGCCCCTTACGTAAGTTATAACCGGCATCAACGTATGTCGTTGTCGTGTTTTCGTAGACGATCACAGGCCCCGTGACCACTTAAGGAAGGTCTGATCAATTCGATAGAGCAGTATTGATCTACTCGTAAACTATTGATTTTATTAACTCTTATACCACGACTATGGAATTAATCAGAGGTTTCTTAAAGGCGTTGAGGTTGCGCACGCCGGGCGCGAACATCCACTCCGACTCGCTTACCGCGTGGATCTGTAGCGTGCGATGAGCAGGATCACCACTCTTCGGCTTGTCGTGCCCGTCAGCTCAGTTCGTTGCGGATGAAGTCCCCGCCCTTCATCACCAGGGGCATTTCATGTCGGTAGCGCTCGAAGACGCTCACGTCGTCGGTGTGGCAGTGGGCGATGACGTACTTGCGTCGGGTGGTCGCTTCCTCGACGGCCGCGCACAGTTCACAGTGGACGCACTATGCCACAGCCGATCGCAGCCCCGGCTCGCATCGTTATCCGGCCTGCTGCCTCGGATGACGAAGCATGCACGAAGGCGCGGCCAAGCCCGAACAGCGACCCGCCACCCCGACGAAGTCCATAGTTTCCTTTTCATTCATAAATCGCTGAGTTGAAATCGCGAGCATACGTCAGTGTACAAATCTTGCGTAGCCAATCACCTCGCAACAGACGACAAAAACACTCATATGCTGTTAAGGAACCTCTGATTAATCCCGTAGTCGGAGCATTCGGTTTAATAAAATCAATAGTTTACGATTAGCCAAATGCTGCTCTATCGACTTGTTCAGACCTTCCTTAAGAAAAGACAGCAACTCGTCCCCCAGTCTCTGTGGGTTTTCCAGCGCGGTCATGTGGCCCATACCTTCCAGTACCACATGTCTGCAGTTCGGAACCTCTCGTGCAACCTGCTCGGCGGGTTTGATAAACAAATAGTCGTATTCGCCCAGCAGCATCAACGTAGGACACTGAATACCTCTGAGCCCACTTATATGAGGGTCGTAGTTGTTATAAAACTGCGCGCAAAAATCGGCAATGTCCTCGGTATTGAGTCTTCATGATTGATGCTCCTTGATCATAGGTTGTGGTTCTTCTCCCACAGTACTCAACCAGATTGTCGTATTCCCGCGAAATCTCCACGTGTGGATCGGGAAGTGGATAAAGGACGCCAATATGCCAAAGAGTCCGGCATCATAGGTGCTGGGCGCCTTGCCAAACAACCATGGTCCACCTCCTAATGAGTAAGAGAGAATGTCCAAGTTTTTTCTTAACTCCTTTCTAACGAAGTCGGAATCGTAGCGACCTATCTGCCAGACATGTTGCTGCTTCTTGATGATTGCGCAATGCTTCTCTATCGCCGCATCACGTTTTTCTTCGGGCAAAAAATCGAAATGGCTCACCGAGAATCGAGGTACCGTCCTTGACGTAAAACGCCCAATTCACGTCATCGATATAGGTAGCCTTGATACCGTACTCAATGGACCCATCGTTGTATCGCGTGATCCATGGCAACTGAAGCTGCTGCACGTATCTATACAGTTTGGACTGGAAAAAACCGATTCCCGCGGGGTACCAGGGTTGATCAAGGCAACCAAGACCACTGACTTCTTCACCGTTAAGGTTGCCTTTGACTTCGAAAAATTCGGTGGTCGGGATCGCCCAAGTCCTTGTAGAGCATCGCGGATCCCAGTGACTTGAGGTCAAGACTCAATGCGCCGTTTTCTTCTTCCCAGTGGATTTCTCCTACTCCAATATGCACTTTGAAGTTGTGCTTGGAAGGAAAGGATTCGATCTTTGCCATTTGCCTTTCTTCGTCAAGATCAAAGCTGATCGGCCCGCTGTACTGCCTTTGAAAAACTCGCGGTGAAGCCTGCGTGACATCCGGATTAAACTTGCCAGTCATCCACACGCCGGTCATGGTCTTTTCCCAGGCCCGGGTCAGGCCGAATTTCTGACCTTCAGCATTGGTCACCGCCATATACATAAAGGCTTGGTCCCATATCAGCCCAGACCGCGTGGTCATGCGTGAATAGTCAGCGAGGGAATAAGTTGTAAACGCTTCGATGACTGGCGTCTGGAATTTTCCCCGACAGTTGTTTTTGTCATATGAATCCATTGGTAGGTCCACCTAGAAATCAACCCGCAGGCGCACACCCATGTGACGTGGACGATTGGGATGCGCAAGTCGGATAAACCCGTTCGAGACCTCAAACCCACTGCCAAAGTACTCTTCTTCAAAAAGATTGTTGACATAGGCGCTTAGCAACCAGTTATCTTTGCCCAAGCTGACAGACGCATTAGCGACAAAGAAACTGTCATCGGTAAGGCCACACCCGGTTCGTGCTCGGGTTGATCAAGGACCAGCTGACGGAGGCCAGGCCGGTGTGGCTGATCGGCGACAAGGCCTACGACAGCGACCCGCTGGACGCGGCCTGCGCCGAGCTGGGCGTGGCGATGATTGCGCCGCATCGGGACGGCCGCGTGAGGCCGAGAACCCAGGACGGGCGGGTGCTGCGGCGCCACAGGCGCCGTTGGAAGGTCGAGCGCCTGTTCACCTGGATGCGGAACTACCGCCGCGTGGTCACGCGCTACGAGCGCCACTTCGAGAACTTCCTAATCCTCGAAAGGCCGACCTCTTCCGAGAAGACCATTGGAATCAGCGCGACCTTCAAGAAGGCTGTGGTGAGAGAGCGTCTCTTCCAAGATCACGCTTCTTAAGGACTCAGTGAATTCTGGAGAAATTGCATTACCGTCGCAGGGTGTCTGCCCCCGTGTTACACCACGTGCTGGGACACTACCGGAAGAACCCTTTGCTAGAACAGTTGAGCTCCTTCAATTCCACTCAACGTAGTTGTTTGGAGATACATTGCAATCTTGACCTATCACGCTCTGCAATGGTAAGTATTAGTGCGAATTTCGCTGTAGGTAATCAATCAAATAAACCTAGGGAGATCCATCATGCAGCGCCTATTCTTTTCGATCACGTTCGCGATTTTAGCGCTCGTTACCCAAGTGCCGCGGGCGGATCCCATCCTCGACTGTGTCCCGAAAGGCAATGCGCGACCGATCTGCGAATTTACAAATCCCGAGGACATGGTCGCACTCCCGGGGGGGCAGGCCATCCTGCTTGGAGAGTATGGCGGCTCGTCGGAAGTTCCGGGCGGGCTCGTGGTCTTTGAACTCGAGAGTGAGAAGCAACACACCGTGTTTCGCGGCGGCCAAGGCAACGGTGCGGCCGAGCCAGGCTGGGGGGATCCGAATTGCGCGACACCGCCCGGGAAGGCGTTCAACGCGCACGGGATGGACCTCGTTCGCCGGGACGATGGGCGTTTGCAGCTCCTGGTTGTTCAACACGGCAGTCGCGAAGCCGTAGAGTTGTTCGAAGTGATCGGTTCGGGTGCCGACTGGCGGGTGGCGTGGCGTGGCTGTGTGCCGGCGCCCCCCAAGGCGTCGCTCAACAGCGTCGCAGGAATCTCCAACGGTGACTTCTACACCACGCAGATGACTCCGATCGGCTTTAATCTGACCCAGGACCTATCGAGTGATATCACGGGCCACGCATTTGCTTGGTCGCAGTTTGAACTGAGCTTTCGAAAAATTGGTGGGACCGATGGCGCGATGCCCAACGGGATCGTCACCTCACCCGATGGCCGCTTCATCTACATGAACGTGAGCTTAGAGCATAGCGTACGGAAGGTCGAAGTCGCGACCGGCCGTGAACTTGGCCGCGCGACGGTCGACTTACCCGACAATGCCCGGTGGGCCCCTGATGGTCGCATCCTCATCGCCTCTCTCTCCAGAGATCTCACCGCGCAGGACTTCGCGGCCTGCGTAAGTATCGAACAGGGAGCATGCGGTATGCCGTTCAAGATTGTCGCGCTCGACCCGGACTCGATGACCATTGGTGAAACCCTGTATGCGAACGAAGGTGCGCCTATGGGAGCCGGAACGGTTGGTCTGCGCGTTGGCGACGAGCTTTTCATCGGCTCGATGCACGGTGATCGGATCCTGCGTGTGAATCTAGCAACGACAAACGTTGAAGAGAAACTGGCTGAGTTGATGGCGATCTACCACGACTCGGCAATTTGGCCAACAGAAGAACAATGGCGCAGTATCTTGCTGTATCCCAACAAGCAGCCCATTGTGACCACAAGCTTTCTGCAACTGCCAACTGGCGAAGTGCACGATGAGAAGGTGGGTTTTCGTGGCAGTGTGGCTGAAGCAGTGGCAAAGTACATTGAAGCCACTACGCCCATTATCGAGCGCATCGGCGTGAAACCCATTTATGTGAGTGGCCTGCCGCTCACGATTATCGGTGATGACAGCATTCAGTGGGATGTGGTGACCGTGACACGGTACCCAAGTGCGGAAGCTTTTATAGAGCTGCATCTAGACCCTGTATACGTTGAAAAGTCGGTGCCATATCGCCGGTTGCATACCAAGCGAGTAATTATGCTGTTTTCGCAGCAAGCCCCCACGCCATAGCAGCTTATCAATCAGGCTATCTGTGCCGGCCTGCCCTTGACTTACGCAGTGAGGGCCCTCATTTCGCGCCCCAACTTCCATAGATCGGATCATCAGGTGCAAATCCTCCGTGGTTGGGACTATCGGCGATTCCGAACTTATCCCATTCTGACCGACTTTCCTGGTATTGATTCCAATCCCAAAGACAAACTCGGTGAAGAATTTTCCATAGCCCGGCGCGCTTTTCATAGAGATCCTTATATCGTCCTCCGAGAAGCCAAAAATCGTCTTTGTCAGAGTCCTCAACTGGAATCAGATGCGCGGCTATGAAGTAGGATTCAACTTTTGCCCGATTGCCCAGCAGTTCTATTTGGATATTGCTAACGTGGTGATTGACGCTTTTGAACAGGCCTTTGCTCGCAACCGCGAATTCACAGAAATCATGGGTGTTCCCGACAAAACCACCATGATCATCCGTACCATCTTCCCAGTAGGAATCTTTAAGCAAGTCAATGTCCAGACGATCCGCGCCGCGGCAGTACTTGACCACATTTTCGTAAATTGCCTGCTTGTCCAGTGATTCGCGCACCGCAACAAGTTCATCGCTAGACAACTGATCCATCGGTCGCTCCTATCCAAATGGACCTGAACACTCGAGCCCAGTCCTCTATTGCCTCCCCCTGCCCGTGCACCAATGGCACCAGCACACCCGTGCCCAGCCTGATGCGTTCCGTCTTTTCCGCTGCAAGCGCCATGCAGATAAACACGTCCGGGTTAAGCAACTGTGTGTCGTAGAACCAGGCTGAGCTGAATCCCAATTCCTCCGCCCGCTGGACCCATCGCCAACTGTCGATCTCGGATGCAAGCGCAATGCCGTATTCCATGTCCGGTTTCAAGTCTCGTTCTTTTGCGCGTTAACCTTGTCCAAACGTTCTATCAGGCTACGCAACATCGGTAGCTTCTTCCCTCGCCCTTCCTCTCGAGACAAGATGTCGCGAGATATGCCGATGTCCTGGGCCATGACCTTTCCACCATGGTGAAACTTATTGAATGCATGGAAGTCCAAAGGCAATGCAGCCTTGGACGTACCCTCCCACATTTTTTTCAGTAAGTTCAATGGCCCACCAAGAGCTGCAACCACTTTGCCAAAGAAGCCGTATTGCGGCAGCGCGACGACTTCCATAGTGGCCCTCTCCGCAAGTCGCCAGGTTTCGGTCTTGAACATGTCTTCAGGCTCCGGCCAGCCTTCAATCACAAACGCAACGAACGATGGGGAAAGGAAGTATGACGCGCAGTCCAGAACACGCAGATTGGGCATGACTGTGCAGGTCGAAACACTGGAGCGACCATACACCTTGGCAAGCTCCTGTCCGAGGTTCCGATTAGTGCGAGTCAACATCAACCCCGCTCTGCCTTTACCCAAATGGGTATACGCAAACACACAACCCGCCAATCCCTCCTGGTCAATACTCTCGTCGAAGCGCTGACCTGGCAGCGGGACGTTATGGCTCAATAGGGAAAAACTGCCAAATAGACACCGTTCGATTGGTAGCCCGGTGTGTTTAGCAATAAAGTCTTCTATACCTTCTGCGGCACCCAAACATACGAACACAGCATTACTTGCTCGAACGGCATTGCCCAAGTCACGAAGCAAGGCCATGCCCTCGTCAGAGTGCATGGCGAAGCCATCAAGAGTCGTGAGCACATAGTCAAACTTCTTCGCAGCAACCTCATCCATGTGGCAAACGGTGTCGTACTCATCAAACAACTTAATCTCGTTGTCTTCGTAACAATAGAGCCGCTTAGGTTTCCGGGCCATCTCTTCCAAACGGCTGGACCGAACGAAAAAGGTGACGTCGACCCCTGACAAGGCGAAGTGGTAGCCTGTGACCAGCCCACCTGCGCCTGCGCCAACAATCAGTACGTTCACGTTTGGCAACGCGTTAGTTGGCGACGTGTTCGCTCGCCGTCAGGCCGCCTTGCACAGGAGCGCGTCGATCTCAGAACCCTGATTCGAGACGAGTTGCCCGGGCATCGCGTTACTGCAGGTCTCACTGTTGTTGAAGATCGGCTCGCCGTTGACGATGACCCAGTCGATGCCCCGCGCCGGCACGATGCGTCGCCAGTCACCGTTCGGAAGGTCGTTCCGAATGGCGTAGTTGTCACGCTCGTACCCGATCGAGTCATAATCGTAGATATAGAGATCGGCGGCGTTGCCCTCGACGAGGGTTCCGCGCCGGTCGAGTCCGAGAATCCGGGCGGGAAGCTGACTCATCCGGAAATGCGCGTCCTCAAGCGACAAGAGCCCTTCCTCTCGCACCAGCCACGAGATCATCTCGGTCGAGTAATGCCCCCCGGAGAAGAACTTGACGTGGGCACCGCCATCCGAAGTGCCCGGTATGCAGCGCTTGTGGCGAGCGATTTCGGCGTTCATTGCGGGATCCTGGCTGAGAAGCTCCGTCGTGCGGAAATCGGCGTCGAGGCCCGATTGGGCGACGATATCGAAGAACACGTCGGTGACCGGCCGTCCTGTCTCTGCGGCGATCTCCCCGATGAGCCTGCCTTCGAACTGGGCGTAACCGCTCGCGCCGTGGCTCCGGTGGAGGATGAACGACTCGAGCGAGCCTCCGGAGGCGACCATCGCGGCGGGGTCGTAGCCCTCGCGCATTCGCGCCAGGTATTCGGCATCGCCCGCCTTGGCAAGCTTGGCCTCATCGTCGCTAATGCTGAACTCGCGGAAGATTGGGATGGCGTCCCATAGATTCCATTCACGAACTCGGAACTCGGTCCAAATTCGACAAACCAGGCTCTGGCCATAGATTTGCAGGCCGCGCGCCTCGCAACTGTCGAGCCATTCGAGGCGGTTCGGGTGGAAGTCCGGCATGGGGTCAAAGGGGGCCACCAGGTTGCTGATGATCGGCCGACCGCTGCGCATCGCCAACTCCTCGGCGACGTGGCGGTAGTCGGCGATGGGACTATCGCAGAGGATCTGGATGCATCCCTCGCCCCGTTCCCGAAGGGCGTCGGCGACCACGTAGGCGTTCTCAACCGGCATGGAATCAGTCGGCATCGGCGTGCCGTCAATATCGACATGGCCGTTGCTGTCGCCCTGATGGGAAAGCGAGAAGCCGATCGCCCCACTGTCCATCGCTTCGTGCAGCATGTCCTGGAGTTGCCGCCGCTCCGCGGCATTGGCCAGCCGGTGCTTGGCCGCGTCAATGCCCATCACGTAGATGAGCATCGAGCTCAGCGGGATGTAGCTGGCGAGGTTGATGCCGAGCGGCTGCCGCTTCATGTGCTCGATCCATTCGGGGAACGTGCTCCAGTCCCACCCCAACTCCTGCTTCATCGCGGCGTAGGGCACCTGCTCGGTGTTCTCCATCATGCGCATGTAGCGCTCGCGATGATCCGGCAGGCAAGGCGAGAAGCCGAAGCCGCAGTTGCCCACGGCGACGGTGGTACACCCGTGCCAGCTCGAGCTCGTGCAGTAGGGATCCCAGTGGATCGGGGCGTCGTAGTGGGTGTGGGGATCGATCACGCCCGGGGCGATGATTCGGCCTTCCGCGTCGATCTCGCGGGTCGCGGTGTAGTCACCAAGGGATCCGATCTTCTCGATGCGGCCATTCGAGACGCCGATGTCTGTGACATATCGGGGGAACTGGGTGCCGTCGACGACGGTTCCGGATTTGAGTACCAAGTCGTATTTGGACATGCGGTTCTTTCCTCAGAAATGGAGACGAATTGTACTCGATAGTACGCAGGAATACCAAAAAAATTCGTTTAAATAAACAAAACGTAGAAATTACAATGGATATGTTGCGATTGGTTCGGGGAGAGTGCATTCGAGTGGTCGCGCCGCGGATGAACCTATGCAGGATCAAAACTGATAGGCAGCACATCCATTCCGACCATTCCCGAAAAGTGACGAAACACGGCTTCACCGGCAAGCTGGGGATTGTTCATTCTCTCAACCAAGACCGACAGCGCTTCTTCAAGTAAGGCTCTCGCCATAAACATGCCAATGCAAATATGGGATCCCCGACCAAAGGTAATGGACTTAGTCTTGTCTCGGTCTGGGTTGAACGCATCTGGAGAGTTATAGAGTGATTCATCGCGGCCCGCGTAGGTAAGCGGCAGCATTAGCATGGTGTCTTTCGGAATCAAGGTGTCACGGTATTCGATATCAACATTGGTTACACGGAACGTCGCTGAAATTGGGTTGTAAAACCTCAAAGACTCATTGACCACTTTCTTTACCCGCCTCCGATCAACTACCATTTTGCTCCACTCCTCGGGATGATCCAGCAGCACCTTCATCATCAAAATTAGCTGATTTTTTGTCGTGTCGTAGCCGGCGGAAATCAGGTTAATCAGCAACACGCGCAGTTCTTCGTCGGATAAATTCTCGCCATCAGTCGCGAGATCAACCAGCGTCTGCAACAGGTCATCTTTTGTCTCATTTTGATGGCGCCGCGCATCAACCAGTTCATCGACATAGTCAAACAGATGGGCCAGTGCCCAGTTCACTTTGGCAACTGTCCCTTCATTCAGACTGAATGCATCTGATAGCACGATCACCCACTCTTCAAACCTTTCGATGTCATCGGTTGAAACACCAAGGATGTCGCACATCACAGTGATCGGATATCGCGCCGCAACTTTCGTGAAATCGCACTCTGCCGCCCCATCAAGTGAATCAATGATCTTGTTGATGGTCTCATTCATAAATGGACGGTACTTCGCTGCTTCCCTCGGGGTAAACGCAGGCACCAGAATCATGCGAAGACGTTTGTGGGCTTCACCATCCAGCGCCAGGAAAAAATGATCATAGAAGCGTTCGAACGGCGTACCCTTCCCGACTCCCACCATGGCGGAAATATCTCTGTTCGGGGTTCGACAGCGATCGTCCATGAGGATATCTCTCATCGCCTGTTGATCAAGGACCACATAACCCATGGGGAATCTGGCTACCCAGTTCTTTTTCCTGGCCGCCGAATAAATGGCATGGGGGTCATTGACGAAGTCCGGATCATGAATTTCGATCTCCGCCAAATCTAAATCTGATAGTTGCACTAATTCATCGCTGCTTTGTTGGCCGCTTTGCGTTTGGCAATGTCTTGTGCTGATTTTTCGGCCTCCGCGTTATTGAAACCCTCCATACGCACAATTTTGTCGTCTTCCCAGTAATAGACGTGTACATACTCCTGAACAAAAGGTGCGCCATATCTGTGGCCCCGAGTGCGGTTCCTTACCACTGCTATATTGCCTTCAACGACGACCCAGTATCTATCAACCTTTAGACCATGCTCAAAATTGACCTGTTCAGACTCCTTCAGGTAGAAGTTCATGAAGGCTTCACGACCGAAGAAGTACTTTCCCAGCGGTCCTGTCGTGTGGTAATGCGCCTCAACATCATCCGCGTAAAATGCGCTGAACTTAACGATGTTCTCCTGTTTCCCGGAATGTAGGTATGTCAGAAACTTTGTCATCATCGCTCTGGTTTCTTCAGTCGTCATCTCGTCAGCGTGTACTACCCCAGTCGCAGTCATTCCAATAATCGTCGCAAGCAAAACACCAACAATGTGGGACAGGTGAGTAGATCCTCCAGCCACTTCTAATTCTCCTCTATGTGAAGTTACGCCTGATTAAAACTCCCAAATCGCTTCCAAACCCCATGTGCGCGGCGGTGCCCAGGGCATGGTGAGCAGATTGATCGCGGTTGAAGTGTTCGCGGTCAGCGACGTAATATACTCTTCGTCGGCTAAATTCTTCACAAACCCACGCAAGGTGACGTTTGAGTCGCCACTAGGGGTATACGTTAGGAACACATTAGTGATCGAAAAGGCATCCTGCTGATCGTCTTCGTTGTTAAAGGGTCGGTACTGAATGTCGTCAGTCCACGTCCACTGTGCCGTCAACCCAATCTCGCCCCCGTTTCCTAGCGGCACAAAGTAGTCTGCTACAATTCCAACGGAATTCTCGGGGGCCCGATTTAGAGGGTTTCCTGACACGTCTTCAAAGACCGCAAACCCACCTGATATCGCGGCAGGGCTACAGTTTCCAGGGAACAATAGCCCATCACAGTCCGCATAGTCATCGTAGGTCGCATCTAGGTGAGCGTAGTTAACCGCGATCTGAAAATTCTGGCTGATGTGAAACTGTGTCTCGAGTTCGACACCCCAAACTATGGATTTAGCTGCGTTGTCGACGTTTATCTGCAGGCCCACAATTTGGCTCAATTGCAGATCTTCGTAATCGTAGTAAAACACACTCGAACGCAAAGCCACTCGACCGTCTGCAAATGTTGACTTGTAACCGATCTCAAACGCGCCCACGTTCTCCTGATCATAGTCGTCATTGCATGAGCTGGTATCGAAGCCGCCTGACCGAAAGCCTTTGGAGTACTGTGCATAGAGGTTTGCCTGCTCAGACAGGTCATGCTGCACACCAAATCGATAGGAAACGTCTTCCCAATCGTCCTTGAGTTCACTCACGGGCAATCCAAAGCCACAGAAGGGTACAACTTGCACCGATTGCATCTCCCCGTCCTTTTCCTCCTCGCTATAGCGGACCCCGCCGTAGATTCGCCAGTCGTCAGAGAGGTGGTAGGTGGCGTCAACAAAAACGCCGTAGGCTTCCGTCTCTTGGTCGTAACGGGCAGACACGAAACTGGTAAGCGGCGGCAAACCCTGAAGATCGTCCAGGAAGTTGAGTGGCAGATCGGTGTGCCACTCCAGATCATCCTTGTAAAGGTACAATCCCGTCAGCAGGTCGAGTTGGTTGTCCATTAACGAAGCGTGCAGATTCAGCTCCTGTGAAATCGTATTCGAGTCATGTCCAGTTGTTGCCATCACTGAAAAAGTCGCAATCCCATCGTTGTCGGTGCGGGCAAAAAACTCACTGGCGACATAGCCGGTCTTAGAGATAAGCGTGACGTTTTCGCTCAGCGCCCAATCGACCGACAGCGTAACGATAGTACTCTCCAGATCATCACCCGTATTTACATCTGAATAGGTTTTGTGGGGTTCGAGAGAGAACACCGCGTTCGTGTAGATATTCGGAAAGAACAAGGTGCTCGGCTCGGTGTAGGAATCAAACAACAGGCTCCCTTCGCGCTCCTCATAGTGCGCGCTGAAGTCAATCGTGAGTGTGTCGCTGGGCAGGAAGCGCAACGCGCCCCGTACGGATTTAATCTCCTCATGATCGACGTCATCAAAGCCTGGCAGGAGGTTCTCGGTGTAATGATCACGGTCATCGTAGATGACGGACAATCGACCCAGCACTTTTTCTGAAATCGGTCCTGACACGGATCCTGTCACCTGCACGCGATCATAGTCGCCGTACAGCACGCCAACCTTGCCTGCAAATTCCTCAGTCGGCTTTTTTGTTGCGAGGTTGACGCTGCCACCGGTCGAATTTCGCCCATACAAAGTTCCTTGAGGGCCCCGGAGCACCTCAATGGACTCGAGGTCGTAGTAAGCGCCGCGAAGGGAAGCCGTGCGAGGCAGATAGATGCCATCCACATGTTGGGCAACCGCAGGGTCAAACGTACCTTGCGCATTAGAAAAACCAACCCCGCGGATTGTCATAAACACTTGACCGTAACTGAGGCCCGAATTGATGTTTGGCACATTGAGGTTCAGGTCGAGGAAACTCTCGATTTCGCGCTCCTCCAACTGCTCGGCCGTAAATGCCGTCACCGACGCAGCCACCTCCATCACCGTGGTTTCGCGTTTGGTTGCCGTTACGACGACTTCTTCAATGACTCGTTCTTCCGCACAAACCGCTAACTGAACGCACGAAACAACCAGCCCAACCATCAACCGTTGGAAATTCTTCATTACACTCTCTCCAGAAATTTCAACCCTGCGAACTTATCGTAAGCCAATACAAATTTCAACTACTATTTATGGACCTGATTGACATTATCAAATGAAATTGCGCAACGACAACGCACTCCAGGTTCCAATGCCCAGCTAGCCAGCAATCGCCAGGTGCTGTGGCCGACCAGCCCTGCGACGGTTCCGGCGGCCACGTCATCGATCATCATGCCGAAGTCGCCGCTTTGGCCGAGTGGCGTGGACTGGCAGCCTGATCGTCTTCGACGGTGGAATCTGTCGGTGATCTGAAGTTAGTCTGACACGACCTGTCCCGGGATAGCGAGCCTTGAAGACAAGCCTTCAGGGCAAGGCCTTCGACCTTGATTCACCGCGCCATTGCTCGTATCTTACTTTTACCTTACTTGATTTGCTTCACGGGCGCCGCGATGACCGAACCGGAACAACTCACGACAACCGTCTCGACCAAGGGTCAGGTCATCCTGCCCAAGGTCATTCGCCATAGATTGCGCTGGCAGGCGGGTACGCGCCTTGTAGTGGAGAACACGCGCGAGGGCGTGCTGTTGAAACCGTTGCCGGTATTCAGTGAAACCAGGCCAGAGGAGGTTTTCGGCAGCTTGTCATTCGAAGGGTCACCGAAGTCACTCGAGGAAATGCAGGCGGGGGTTCTTGAAGAAGCCAGGCGCCGTCATGAAGGCCGTTGATACCAATGTCGTTGTCCGATACCTGACCGGGGACCATCCGACTCAGGCGTCGCGAGCGAAAGCGGTAATCGATACGGGGGAAGTCTTCATCGGCATTACCGTATTGCTTGAAAGCGAGTGGGTACTGCGCAGCGTGTATGGATTTTCCCGCCGGGATGTGGCGGCAGCGCTCCAGGGATTGGCAGGATTGCCGACGGTTCGGGTCGAAAGCCCCGCGCTCGCTGCTGAAGCCCTGAATCGTGCGGAGCACGGCATGGACTTTGCCGATGCGCTGCACCTTGGTTCGGCAGTTCGTTGCGAGGCGCTGTTAACGTTCGACCGCGGGTTCATCAACAAGGCCTCGGGCGGACCCGTAAAGGTAATGGAACCATGAGACCGAATCGAAAACTTTCGACGACCGCATGCAGATGCCGGTAAGAGTGGTGAAAGCGCGCGCATAGGAAGAACAACCGCCCGAAAACTGGCGATCTGAAAGCAAGGCGATCGTGCTTTCGCTAGAGGAATTATATCGATAAGTTGACAGGATACTACATGTAGTGGTTTTCAGCCGAAAAAAACTCAACATATAGTGGTATGTCAACTTATGTATATAATTCCCTTCGCGAAGCGGTCCGGCACTTTGACGGCTTGGTGGATTGACGGCGACGGAGCGAGGGCATCTTGTCCTAGAAACGGACCGCGCAATCGACCGAGATTTCCTTCGAGGGCGGGACGCTCTCCGGGAGGCGCTCCACATCAAAGAAAAAGCCGAAATCAGAACTGCTGGTGAGGCCCCTGCGAACTTGACACCTCTGATACACGCAAATACTATGTTTTATTATTAAATATTTGAAATTGGGGCCGATTGTGCGACAGATCGACTGCATTCATGCGCTGCACAACCACACCTTGGATGCGCCGCCCGTTCTGACCAGGGCCGACCTCGCCCACCTGCTGCCGCACACCAACCAGCACACGTTCGACGCCACCCTTGGCCGACTGGTGGCAAGCGGCGTGCTCATTCGTGCCGCCCAAGGCACCTACGTTCACGCCCTCACTGGGGGAGCGCGGGAGAACATCCTTCAGCATGTGGCATGCGCATTGCGCAGGGGGGAGTACAGCTACGTCAGCTTGGAGACTGCCCTCTCCCGGTGGGGCGCGATTTCCGAAATTCCAATGCGACTCACCTTGATGACCACCGGACGCAGCCAAAGCTATGAAACCCCATACGGCGCAATTGAGTTCATTCACACGACGCGCTCGGTGATCTCTATCCTGAACGGCACTGTGCGATCCGATGAGCCTTTGCGCCTGGCCAAAGCGATGACGGCCTATGAAGACCTAAAGCGCGTTGGGCGAAACCTGGAGTTGGTTGACCTGGAGGAACTCCGCGATGCCGCCTAAGCCCGGCACGTTCAACGAGCTAGTCCGAAGATCCGTCGCCGATCCGAGCATGGCGCATTTGGTCGACGTCATCCAGAAGGAACTGCTGCACTACGACATTCTCACCTGCATGGCGAGATCGGGGTTTCTTAGCAACCTGGTGTTTCAAGGGGGGACGGCCTTGCGCCTTTGCCATGGCGCGCCGCGCTACAGCGAGGACTTGGACTTTTCCACGACACCGGGCTTTGATGTTGAGGCGCTGGCAACCTTCAACGCCAAAATTGAATCACGCATCGCCCAGCGCTACGGCTTGCCCGCCCGCCTCAAAGCGCCAAAGACCCCCCATTTGGCGAATCAACGCGCTCAGGTTGACGTTCACCGTTGGCAGCTCGTGGTTGACACCGCGCCAGACCGGCCCGACCTGCCGAGTCAATGCGTCAAAATCGAGGTGGCCGAGGTGCCTGCCCACACAAGTGAACCACGCCGCCTTCGGCGCAACTATGAGCACTTGCCGGACGGCTACGAGAACGTTCTGCTCTCGGTGAAAACGCTCAGCGAGATCATGGCGGACAAGCTCATCGCCCTTCCCGGTTCGCACGCTGCTGGGCGCACCCGCAACAAGGATGTCTGGGATCTCTATTGGCTATCGGGTAAAGGCGTGACACCCGCCCCTCATCTCATCTCGGCGAAGGCGTCTGACTACAGGCTTGATGACTATGCAGACATGATTGAACAAACCCTGGCCGACCTGCCCGCCCTCTTGAGCAGCGAAGGCTTCCGCGCCACCATGGAGACGTTCCTCGACGTCCAGGCATTCAACGAGACGTTCGGATCCCCACAGTTTTCCAACCACTTGGCGAGGGTCATGCACGAACTGCTTGGCCAAGCGAAGGCACTCGCTGTCGACGGCTAGGCGCATGAAACCCACCAGCTAGGGAGACCCAGCATGGACTCATCCGAACTGACCAACCATGAACGCATGCGCAGCCGGGATCCAAGGCGGACTTCAGCCGGATGGAGACCGGCATGGAACTCTACGCACATGGCGGTGCCCTTGACTACGGCGTCATCGCCTCGGACAGCGACGGAATCCAAGTGCAGGTGGATTTTTCCTCGGTAGCCATCCACCGACGCACGACGAAATTCCCTGAACTGCTACGCCACGCGCGCAGGGAATCAGACCTTCAAGGCGGCCCTGAACCGCGTGTGCGCGTATCGTCGGACGGGGACGCTACCCGCCTCATGGAACGACAGGAGCGCCATGCGCCCACACACGCCCGAAAAGTAGTCCCTGGATAACAACCCGGCCGGGCAAACTGGGTACCTGTTCCGGTAGCCGTTGCTGGCACAGTAAGCGATCAAATTGAGGCCTCATTGCCGACCGCCTGTCTAGACTCCTTACGTGCGGCCGCCTGTTCGAGCATCGAGCACACGGAACCGGTAAATCGTCCAGTTGGTGCACCCGATCAGCAGCGCGATGAATCCCGCCAGAATGGAATCCAGCAGTAGTAACGATCCCTTGATGGCAGGAGACGCCCCATAAGCGAGTGCGCTTAACAAAAAAAATGGAACCATAGTCAGGACGATGCAACAGGGGAACAACAGCCAGGCCCAGATCCAGTAGCCATGCATCGCGGATATTGATTTCCTGAAAGTCATGGATTGATCACCTGCGATCAGTCCAATGCCCCATGGAAGTATGGCAGCGATTGGAATAGTCAAAACATCTGCTGGCGCGAATGGCCGAAGGAATCGGCGTTGAAAGGAGGTTTGCCCTTCATGGCATTGGCCACCGAGATCTGCGATGCATCGAGCGGCGGCCCGAAGGTGCCGTCGTGGGAGAAGTCGGCGGTGTAGTCGTCCCGCCCGGATTCGCCGGGCTCCCGCGCTAGGGCATTGGCCTCGGCCAGTGGAACCGCGTGGGCACGGCCCGTTCCAGCGGCCAGGACGGTTCCGCGCGCCAGCCCTCGTTCTGGACGAAGATGTGTGCCGGCGGTTCCTCCTGGACGAAGATGTGTGCCGGCGGTTCCTCGTCGATGCCGTTGCGGATCCCTTTCAGCCAGCGGTCGAACCAGCGCAGCGCCTCGCCCAAGTAGGTTTCCGTGTACACGTTCTCGCGCTCCGGGTCGGCGCCGACCCGCTCGGAAGCGGGAGGCGAGATGCCCTGATGGTACATCGGCCAGGCCGAGATCCTGGACGGGTTGGTGGGCTTGAGCGTGGCATGGACCTCGAACGAACTGCGCGTGAAGGCATCCCACCAGCCGGCGAAGTTGTAGATCGCCACCCCGGACTCGATGATGGCGGGCAGCATTCCCCAGTTGAGCTCGGCGGAGATCAGGCCATCGGATGCGCGCGGGCTGTCGAAGAAGCGCTGCGAGCGGATGCCGGTTACCGCATCGTAGTTGCCCGGCGCACCATCCGGATGGGCGATGTGCTCCATGGTGGCGTTGAAGTAGGCGTGTTCCGTGCGCTCGACGCCATCGGGGTAGCGCGACGGATTCGCCGGATCGACGGGCCAGAGGTAGTCGTCGGTGAACCAGGTGTCGCCGTCCGCATCGAGGGGAATCTCGTCCGTGAGTTCGCCGTCGCCGTCCTCGTCGAGCACTGGTGCCATTCCTTGAGCCAGGCGGCGATGCGCTGCGCATTGCCCGAGGTGGTGTTGACGAGGAAGTGGTCTTCGCCCATGCGCACGAAGACACCATCGTCGATGATGACACCGTTCTCGTTGAGCATCAGCCCGTAGCGCACACGCCCGGGCTTCAGGGTCAGCACATTGTTGACATAGATGCGGTCGAGAAACCGTGCCGCATCCGGTCCCCTGACCTCGATCTTGCCGAGCGGTGACCCGTCGAAAAGCCCTACCGACCGGCGTACCGCCAACACCTCGCGCACAATCGACGCTGTACGGTCATCACCATAGAAGGCCGGCCGTTTCCAAGCGCCGTAGTCATCGAAAACCGCGCCCTCGCCGACATGCCAGTCGTGTGCGGCCAGCCGCTTCGCCGGGCGGTAGAAATCGCCGCGTCGGTTGCCGGCGATGGCGCCCATGGCCACCGGCATGAACGGCGGGCGGGCCGTGGTGGCACCCACCTCCCCCGGGGATCTGTCCGTCAGTTGCGCGAGCAGGCTCAAGGCGCCAAGACCGCTCGTTTTACCCTGATCCACCGCCATGCCGGCCGTGGTGTAGCGTTTCATGTGCTCGACCGAGACGTAGTTTTCGCGCACGGCCAGTTCGATGTCGGTGACGGTCACATCGTGCTGGAAATCCACCCACTGGCGACCGGTTCGCACCGGCGCCACCGTACAGGGCCGGATGTTGGAGCCGTTTTCCCCATCGAACCTACCGCCTGCGGCATCGACAACCTTCAGATCCGCGGGATCCTTGTCCGGCACGAAGCAGTGGCGCCGTTCGTCGTACCGGAGCCTGCCGCCTGCCTGCGAGTACAGTTGCGTCGCAGTGACCGTTCAGGTACCGGTAGCGTGTGCCGTCAGTCCCCCCGGGAAGGCGTCCGATGCCGCCGGCGCGGCGCACCGCCCACTCGAAGGCCCGCCAGTCCGGCCATTTGAACATCTTGTGGTAGAAGCCCGCCGGCCAGAGGCCGCGGGTGAAATCCAGCACACATCCGAGGTCGAAGTTGACCGACGGAAAACAGTTTTGGGATTGGGCAACGAGCCCGTCGAGCGCCGGCATGACGGTGGCGCGAATGGAGGGGATCTGTCCCGACCCCCAATCCACGCCGAACGGCGCATTGGGCTCCTCGACGCCCGCCGACAGCACGCCACGGGGGCGATGCAGCTTCATGCTGCGCCCCATGACCCGCACGCCGTTCGCCAGCAGTGCCGAGGCCAGGGTGTCGCCGGGATGGCCGACACAGCGGCGGCCGTCGAACGTGAAGGCGACGGTGCGCGTGCGGTCGATACGGCCGCCCTGTGGCTTGCGCAAGGGCTGGGAAGGGCTCATCGGCCACCGTCCGCTTGCGATTCGTTCGAGCAGTTTACGACCGGACGGGGCTCGCCGGCCCCGTAAACCGCGTGAATCCGGTGCATGACGGTGTCGCGGACGACATGGAGCCACTGGTTGCAGCCGTCGCTGTGACACCAGCGTTCGTGAACCAGCCCCTTCGGGTTGTCACGGACGAACAGATAGTCGGCCCATGCCTCGTCGTCGGCATCGGGTTGCGGGATCGACCCCGGCACTTCGCCGCCGAAGCGGAACTCGGCCTCGTCCCGGTTGCCGCAGTACGGGCAGGGGATGCGCAGCATCAGTGCGCCACCCCCGATGCCGCACCCTCGTCGATGAACGCCCCGGTCTCAAACCGCTCCAGCCCAAAATCGGCGATCAACGGATGCGGCGCATCATGCGCCACCGTATGCGCCATGGTCTCGCCGCCGGCCGGAATCGCCTTGTAGCCGCCGGTGCCCCAGCCGCCGCTGACATACAGGTTCTTAACAGGCGTGGCGCCCATTATCGGCGTCGTATCCGGCGTGATGTCCACGATTCCCGCCCACCGCCGCATCAGGCGCAGGCGGCTGAAAGCGGGAAACAGCTCGATCAGCGCCGCCAGATTCTCCTCGAGCAGCGGAATCCCGCCCCGTTGCGCGTAGCTGTTGTAGCCGTCGGCACCGCCGCCGATAACCAGTTCGCCGCGGTCGGTCTGGCTGACGTAGACGTGAATCACCGGCGAGAGCACCACGGTGTCGAGGCACGGCTTGATCGGCTCGCTGACCATTGCCTGCAGCGCCATGCTGGTGATGGGTACCCGGAAACCCGCCTTCGCCGCCAACACGCTGGTATGCCCGGCCACGCAGATGCAGACCTTCTCCGCCGCGATGGGGCCGCGGCTGGTTTCCACCCCGGCTACCCGGCCGTCGGCAATGTCGAATCCTGTGACCTCGCACTGCTGGACGATGGACACATCGAGCGCGTTCGCCGCACGGGCATAGCCCCAGGCAACGGCATCGTGACGGGAAATGCCGCCCCGGCGCTGGATGAACCCGCCGTGGACCGGAAAGCGCGCGTCGAGATTGAGCAGCGGCACGAGCTTGCCGATTGCCGAGGGCGTCATCACCTCGGAGTCGACGCCGTTGATGCGAATGGCGTTCGCCCAGCGCCGCAGGGCTTCCATTTCATGGTGGCTGTGCGCGAGCGTCAGGATGCCGCGCTGGCTGAGCATGACGTTGAAGTTGAGTTCCCGGCTCAGGTTCTCGTAGAGCTTGAGCGAGCGCTCGAAAAACGCCGCGCTCTGCGGCCAGAAGTAGTTCGAGCGCGTCACTTGGGTGTTGCGCCCGGTGTTGCCGCCGCCGAGCCAGCCTTTCTCCAGGACGGCGACCTTCGTGATGCCGTGGTTTTTGGCCAGATAGTAGGCGGTGGCGAGTCCATGGCCGCCGACGGCACCGCCCACGCCTGCGGCGACCCACGCCGCAACGCCATGGCGGTGGCGGCCTGACGGGGACGGCGCCCGGCAACCGGCCGTTCGATCGATGCCCTGGTCGAGCGGGGAATCGCGGATCCGCAACGACTCGGGATCACCGGCATCAGCTACGGCGGCTACATGTTCGCCTGGCTCGTCACTCAGGACAGCCGCTTTGCCGCCGCGGTGCCCATCTCGCCCTGCACCAACTGGCACTCGCAGCACCGCACCTCCCAGATCCCCCGGTTCGACGCCCTGTTCCTCGCCGACAGCCCGTACCGGGACGGGGGCCGCTACTTCGACCGCAGCCCGGTTATGCATGCACATCGGGTCAGCACACCAACGCTAACCGAGGCACTGAAGTTTCGTTCTATCTTTTCTTTCAAACTCACAGTGTTTCTCCAAAAACCGCATAGCCGTCTCGAATCGCTGCGTCACCCTGGTTTGTTTCGATGATGTAGAACACACGCCATACTTGCTCGACGAATTCAGATTGCATCCGAAGTGTGAGTGTTGTTCCGGGAATCACCATCGCGCCCATACGACCACTCAGTCTCTTCAGCGCTGAGACATCGCCTCCGGCAAAGAAATCAACGAGTTCACGTCCCGCTATCGACCAAGTGGCAACGCCGTGCAGAATGATGTCCGGCAGCCCCGCCGCCAAAGCCACGGCTCGTTCCGTATGGATGGGATTCCAGATATCCGCACACTCAGAGAAAACGTGGGGTAGCTCTCGCGGGATGTGAATGGGCAAGGGATCGTGTTCCTGGACACCCGGTCCCGGTGAGGGCACCGCTGGTTTTGATTTCGGTTCCATCCCTTCACCGTCCAGCGCCACATCACGATATGTGCCCTGCATGTAAGTTCGACATACGAGTTCACGATCAACGCTGTGCTTGATTGCAACACCTATATTAGTACCACCGCGTCCCGCCCAGAGACCAACGACTTCGGCAGTTGTCGTTAGCTGATCGCCGGCTTTGATGGGACGGAGGAATTCCGAATCCTGAACCGCATGAACCGCACGACGCCGTTCCTCCGCTGTGGTGCCGAAAACGTCTCCCAGCCGATTCTGCACGGCCAGATGATACTCCGGCGATACGCAGATCTGAGGCACTGCAACGAAGTCTTCATTCAAGTCATCAAACACCTGGGACGAGGAGACGCCAATACCCGCTGCGAACGCGAGCAGGCGACGGGGCGTCATATTCGTTGTGATCGCACCGTACCGACTGCCGATCGCCGCTGAATTTATTGGCATGATTCCTCCTCCTGCCGGTTATCTATGTGACATCGCCGAAGAGCGCGTCAGCCTTCCACGCACGAGAAGTTGCCGGCATCGTTGCCTCAGAAACGCTTGGCAAGCTCAACCCCAATGGTCCGTGGTGTGTTTATCTGGGCTGTGTCAATGAGCAAATCCAGATCGCCATCGGGCAACACGGTGACATTCGTCGCCTGCCCTTCGTTGCCTGACACATAGCCGTTCACAGGTCGCCGAGAATTCCGACGGATCCGGCCGGGCCAGGGTCATGCGGATGGCGCCGCCCATGGCGCCCTCGCCGTACAGGGTTCCCTGGGGCCCTTCAGCACCTCAATTCGCTCGAGGTCATACAGGTTGAGGTCGGGCAACTGCGAGGTCCCCTGAATCGGCACGTCGTTGAGGTACAGTCCCACGGTCGACACCGGCGTCGTGACGCCAAAGTCGGATGCCGACACATTCGATATGCCCCGGATCGCAATCCTGGTGGCGCCGGCTCCCTGGTCGCGAAACGACAGGCCGGGCACCGACAGCACGTAATCCTCGAATCCGTCGGCGCCCCTGCGTTCGAGCCCCTGCCCGGTGAATGCCTGGAGCGCCGTCGGCACATCCTGCTGGTTCTGGGTACGCCGCTCGGCGGTGACGACGATTTCCTCGAGAGTCGTCTCCTCCACCACAACAGCCAGCCCCGGTATCGCAATGATCAGCGATGCGGCCGCCAGCAAGGCCGACATCAAGAATGCGCGCTTGTCGTTCATGTTTCTCTATCTATCCCTGAAGTTTTCCCCACACTCTTACAGACGCATTGCGGAACCCCCGGCCACAATCGAATTACCTGTTCCAGCCCGACCTGTTCATTCAAGCCGAGCACCGGTGGCGCAATCAAACTATACGCCACACGACAACGCCCAATCATGCATATGGCTACTAGGAAAGGTCTGAGCAAGCCGACAGAGCGGCATTGATCTACTCGTAAGCCATTGATTTATTAAATTGTATGCCACGACTACAGGGTTGATCAGAGGTTCCCTAGTGTGCTGTCCGGCAAATTCGCTATAAAATAATCACCGGCCTATAAAAAATAATTTCATTTAAAATCAATAATATACGATACATTACACACAGGTCGAATAGTATGCGCATTTCCGGGACAGGACACTAGCATGTACGCAGGAAGTTGGTAGTTGTTTCTCGAGCGCCCTGCCGGGCAACGTGGGTGTTCCATGCCCGCTTCCGTGCGTGCAATCGGGGCATCTCCGTGGCACGGTCGTACCGAATTATGAAAGGCGCCGATTCGTGGCATGCGGAGCATTTGTTTCCCCGGGGCCGCTACGTCAAAGTAGACTCCCGAAATAACCGACGCGAAGATGCCGGAGAATCCATCGATGCCCAAGGCAACACCGACCACGACAGCCGGCGTACGCGGTGCGTTCTGGGATCCCGGCAAACTCCCTCCCGATACGCAATTCGAAGCCGCGATCGTCCACTGCGCCGATCGCGCCGTTTGCCAGGGAATCCTGGCTTTCCGCGGTGGAGAGAAAATCGCCGCCATGGGCATGCACCCGCGGGAGTATCTGCCGAACAACTACATGGTGCCGGAGTACCTGAGCGTCGGCATCGCGATCTGGACCCAGGCGCCGAGGAGCATCGGCAACGATCTCAGGCTCGAACACGAAACGGCGCTGCTCGAAGTGGCGGCGGGCATACGGCATCTACGGGACAAGGGCTTCGAAAAAGTGGTTCTGGCCGGCATGTCCGGCGGCGCGAGCCTTTTCAGCTTCTACCTGCAGCAGGCTCATCTGCCCGCCGGGGAACGCCTCGCCCGCACACCCGCGGGCAAGCCGACGCGGCTGCGGCAGGTGGAGATGCCGCTTCCCGATGGCGTGATTTTCGTATCGCCTCATCCAGGCCAGGGCATTCTGCTCATGAATTCACTGGATCCGTCGGTGGTCGACGAGAACGACCCCATGCAGACAGATGAATCCCTGAACCCCTTTAATCCGGAGAACGGCTTCAGGAAACCGCCGCAATCGAGCAGCTATGCCGAAGACTTCATCGCCCGCTACCGGGCCGCCCAGCGCGCAAGGGTTGCGCACATCGACGAGTGGGCCCGGGGTGTCTGCGCGCGGCGCATGGCGGCCCGCAAGCGGTTCAAGGAAACCTCCGACCTCAACGACCTGAAAGTGGCGTCGCACACGCCCATCGTCACCATCTGGCGCACCGATGCGGATTTGCGCTGTTTCGACCTGTCGCTGGAGCCCACCAGGCGCGCCTACGGCTCGCTCTGGGGCGCCAATCCATTCGTATCCAACTATGGCAGCGTCGGGTTCGGCCGCACCTGTACCGCCGACAGTTGGCTCAGCACCTGGTCAGGGATCAGCTCCAATGCCGTCATGGCAAGAACCGCGAAGAGCATCGCCCAACCGGCGCTCGTGATCCGCTTCGATGGCGACAACAGCCTGTTCCCCTCGGAAACCCGCTCCATCGTCGATGCCATCCCCGCCGCGGACAAGACCTACGAGGTGCTGCCCGGCAATCACCACGGGCGCCCCATACGCGAGGGCGACCCCAACGGTCAGGAACTGGCGGGCAAGCTGATGACCGGCTGGATTAAGGAGCGGTTTGGCTGACCGACACACCGACACAGACCATCGTCATTCCAAACGAACAGTGGCCCGAGTCGCAGGCAGCAGTTCGCTCTGGGCGAACTCCCTGCCGTGTTTCACAACCCGTTCTATCGCCTGCAGGTTGGCGATATCTTTGACCGGATCCGCTGACAGAATCAGGAAATCGGCGAATTTGCCCGCTTCCACGCTGCCGTATCGATCTTGCTTACCCGCCACCCTGGCGGAGTTCAACGTGGCCGCGTGGATCAGGTATGCGGCTGGAATGCCGGCCTGGTTGAGCGCACGCAACTCGAGATGCATGGAAGAACCCGCCGCAAGCCCGATCATGCCGGTGTCGGTCGCCACCGCTAGGGGAACCCCTGCTTCGAACAGGGCTTTGGCGTTGGCGGCGGCCATCTTCCCCTCTTCACGATAACGGGTCGAGTTGTCGTCTATCGGCGGTAGTGGCTCATACCAGGATTCGACAACGCCGGGAACCGAACAGGTCTCCTCGATGGGGAGCAGATCGATGTCTTTCGTGAAGAGTTCGATGAAGGTGCGTTTGCGCAAACCCAAGGTCGGAACGACGATCACGCCTTTGTCCCCGGCCAGTTCGACAAAGGCTTCGTCCACAGGCTTGTCGGCGGGAATGTGCTGCAGGCTGGCAGCCCCCAACTCGATCATGCCGCGGGCGTATTCCAGGGCATGAGCATGGGTCGTGACCATAAGACCATGTTTTCCCGCCTCTTCGATGATGGCGGCTTCCAACTCGCGCCAATCCCACCACCACAACGCCGCCCGAAGCAGCGCACTGCCGCGATCATCGACTGCTGTCTTGACGAGGTCCGCTCCCCGGGCCACTGCTTCCTGGACGTAAGCGATTCCCTCTTCCACCGACAAGTACGGCTTCGCGGTCAGTTCGCCATCCCAGGGCGGGATCATTCGCTCTGCGACAAATCTTGGAACGTGAACGATTACCCCATGTCCGATAAACACCGTTGGCGCATCGTCCATCGTCCGAGCCAGCTCGCGGGTGTCGTACTCGAAGCTCGGTCCACCGAGCGACAGGACACCGGTAACGCCCGAGCACATGAAGGCGCGCAGGGTGTCCGGAATGTGCGCCTTGATCCACTCGACCTCTTTCTCGTAGGGCACCTTGTCGGTCAGATCGAAAAAGGCGGGGCGGGTATACATGCGGCCCGAGGTCATGAAATGCACGTGGGAATCAATGAGACCCGGGACGATCCACCTGCCCCGCACGTCAACGACGCGCGCCTCTTCCGCAACATCGATGCCGGATCCCGCGGCTACGATTCGATCGCCCTCGACGAGCACGCTTGCGTTTTCAGTGGCGGCCCGGCCGGTTCCATCGATCAGCGTCGCGCCGACGTATGCCACTATCTCGGCAACCGCGGTACCGCAGCAAATCGAAAACAGCGCTATATACGCGGAGAAGCGGATCACCTGTCTGCCCGTCCATCGGGGTCGGATCGATGGCGCGCATCCTATCGCAGTTTCGGAATCGGTGATAAATGGATATCGCGCATACATGAAATCAGGGTTTCTTGTTACTGCTTTCCCCTGGGCGCCATCTTCAAGTCCGGGGACGTCCCAAAACGTTCCAAGACGCTATAAAAATAGTAGTTTTTGCAAAACGGCACCAAAATCTGGCTATTCAATTACACCAGGCCTATCACCAAAAAAAGCGAATAGCGCTGCATCAATCTGGTGAGGATTGAGGTCAATTTGGGCGTCCATGATTGCGCCAGTTAGTTTATCTTCGTCCTCAGAAGATAATCGGCGCGTCAACTGCCAAGCGAAGTATTGGGTTTGGTAGGGCGTGATCAACACATCACTCCCACTACTCCTTCATAGGGTGTTATAGCATTGCTGTCCTGGGTAATGAGCTGAATGAGCTTTGACTGGATGAAAAGCCGCTCCCGGCCTGCCTGTTGTTCCATTAAAACCCCAATACTGGCTAACTTTTTAAGGTATTCTGAAGCCGTCTGTCGCTTGACAATGTTGGCATCCACCAGATTTCTTATGCGGCAATAAGGCTGCTCGAAAATGGTGTCGACCAACTCCCGGCTATAAATCTTTGGCAGCTGCTCTCGCACATAATCCGCCGTATGATCAGCCAACTTGTGAATACTAAGTATTTTCTGTGTTGTCCATTGTGCCGTGCTTTCAACAGCTTCAAGCATATACAACAGCCAGGCCTCCCAAGCCTGCTCTTTGGTCACGGCCAGAAGACCGCTGTAGTACTGGCCTTTGTTAGCAATGATATAGCGACTCAAGTACAAAATAGGCAGGGTTAGCAGCTCCTCGTGCACCAAATACAGGATATTGAGAATTCGGCCAGTACGACCATTACCATCAGTAAAGGGATGAATAGCCTCAAACTGGTAGTGCATGACCGCCATACGAATCAGCGGATCCAGCTCTGGCTGCTCATGCAGAAAGCTTTCCCAGTTACTCAACAGGTCTCTCAGCACCTTTTCACCAGCTGGTGGCGTACAGATTATTTCACCCGTGCGGTCATTAGCCAGGGCTGTACCCGGCACTTTACGCACAGTCATATCGACACCTTTAATCTGGCTACAAATTGACTCGGCCATATTGGTGTTAATGGGTCGCTTCGCTAGTGCCTGCCAGCCCTCGTACAAGGCTCTGCGATAGCGAAGCGCTTCTTTAGTGGCTGGGTCGGCATGAGCCTCATCACTATAAGCATACTGAAAGAGTTTATCGGTGGTGGTGACGATGTTTTCGATTTCTGAGCTATCCTTGGCCTCCAATATGGGCAGGGTATTAATCAACATAGCCTGATTGGGGATAAGCTCTGCCGCCTGCTTGAGTTCAGCAAGGGCTGCCCGGGCAGAAATACACTGATTTAGTACGGCCTTGGTTTCCAGCTCAACGCTTGGAGGCAGCAAAGGAAGATCGTTATACGGCTTTTCAGGGTGCCAGCTCATATGTTTATAAATTCTATCTTCATCGACATGTTGGCAGCTTATGTCGATAGCATCGACACGTCAAGCAGTTATGTCGATATTTCCAAGGAATATAAGCATATAACCTGCAATCTTCTCAAGAATCGCCGCTTTTAAGCACCTCGACTAACGGCAGACAAGCTATCAAGGCTGGCATCTTGTATCATCCGAGCCGTATTATCCAAAGTCTTTAAGGAATCCCTGATTAATCCTGCGGTAGGGGCATCCGGTTTAATAAAATCAATAACTTACGATTATATCAATGCTTCTCTATCGAATTGTTCAGACCTTCCTTAATCGCCTTATTCGGTATCACCTCATGGTCAACATCACCGCAAACGACCTCAAAGCCAAAGGTGTATCCGCCTTGGAGGCTGCCCTACAGAAAGATGGTGAAGCCGTGACCACTGTGCGAGGACAACGCAAGTATGCCGTACTCAACTTCGATACCTACAACAAACTATGTGAATGCGAACTGGATATCGCCCTGCGGGAGGCTCGTAGCGATATAGCCAAGGGCAACTACAGTGCTGAGTGTGTGGAGGGGCACATGAAGCGAGTGCTGGCCTAATTCTATGCGCGCCGACAGGAAGTACGAAAGCACGGGGTTCGCCACGCCCA
The DNA here is from genome assembly GCA_965116165.1 of Pseudomonadales bacterium. Lineage (GTDB taxonomy): Bacteria > Pseudomonadota > Gammaproteobacteria > Pseudomonadales > Azotimanducaceae > Azophilus. Next base: position 1,736,230 of record OZ220484.1, read on the forward strand.
CCGGCGGGGTGGAGCTGTAATCGACGGTGCTCGAAGAACTCGGCCTGAGAAATCGCCCCGTCAGATATCGTCGAGAGCGTTCTCCACCATGGTGCGGAACCACTGGTGTTCCGGGTCGTTGTCGAAGGAGCGGTTCCACATCAGACCGACTTCGAACTCCGGCATGTCGTAGGGCAGTTCGAGCGCCTTGACATCCGCGTCGCCACCCAGAACTTCCACTACTTTCCCGGGCATGACCGAAATTACGTCGGAATGGCGCAACGCATAGAGCAACGTCGTCAGCGTGGTGAACTCCGCAACCGAGGATAGCCGCAAGCCCCGCTCCTCGAGAAAAGTCTGCGTGCTGGATTTCAGGCCGCCGACCATGCCGGGATTGAATTCCAGGTGTGTCGCCTCCAGCAACTGCGGCTCGGTTATCGAATCGCCGTACTTCCGCGACCCCGCCCACACGGCCACGACCAGACGGTCGGTATAGAGCGTCTGGAAATTCACCTGCTCCAGTTCGCGAAACGCACCGATAAACGGTGCAATCATCAGGTCGAGGTGGCCCGAACGAATCCGGTCCCGGGTGTCCGAGGCGAGCTGGGTAAAGATCACCCGCGTGTACGGCGCCACGGGGTGAATCCGCGCAATGATCGGCCCGGCGATTCTCTGCAGGAGGAAATCCGTTGTCGCCACCGTGAAGTGGCGTTGCAGTTTCTCCGGTTCGAAGTGCACCTCTTCAATGAGGCTTTCGATGCGCTGGATGATCTCTTCCACGGGTTCCAGCAACCCTTCCGCGCGCCGGGTGGGTACCATGGCCCGCCCGGAGCGTACGAACAGTTCGTCCTCGAATGCCCAGCGCAACCGGCCCAGGGAGGCGCTCACCGCAGACTGGGTCAGGTTCAGTTTCTCGCCGACCTTGGTGGTGTTCGGTTCTTTCAGCAGTTCCCGCAGAACATACAGGAGATTGAGATCGATCCGGCGAATGACGGCCCCTCCCCGCAGAGTTCACCAATCCATGGTACTCCTGGTTGCCGGTGGCGTCATCAGACTCAGGCCTCCGGAAGCCGTGACGCCTCTCTCGCCTCGATAGCTTCCGCAAAATTGGGCGCGAAGTTGCGCAGGCGCTCCTGGGGCATGCGCCCCGTGCGGTCCATGAAGTCTGCAATGAAATCGAGAATGGGCATGTCGAGCTTCTCCGGAAACCGCTCGTACCACTCATGGCTCAGCTTGCCGGCAATCATCAGTTTCCGCTTTCTCGGCCTGCCCTCTGCTTCGAACGCCGCCAATGCCGCGGAAATGTCGTGCGATGACGCTTGCAGCGCATTCGCGAGGCCCAGAGCGTCTTCCATCGCCAGGCGAGTGCCCGAACCGATGGAATAATGCGCCCTGTACAGCGCATCGCCGATCAGGATCCGGTTGCCCGCCGACCAGCGATCGTTGACGACCGCCTCAAACTGCATCCAGTCCGACTTGTTCTCGACAAGCGGCCGACCTTCCAGCAGGTCATCGAAGGCCCGCTCGAACAGTGCCTTGCGCCCGGCGTCGGTCATCCGGTCCATGCCGAGTTCGTGCCAACTCCGCTCGTCGACCTCCGCGACGAAGGTCCACATCCGCGGCGTATAGGCATAGTAGTGCGCCACGATGCTGCCGCCCCCGTGGCGCCTGAAGCGCAGGCCGGACTCGTGCCTGGGGTGTTCGCAGCCGTACCATGCGAAGTAGTTGCCGCGCGTCTCGAAACGGGTGCCGAATGCCTCCGCGTGGAGCTTGCGAACCGTCGAGTTGGCGCCGTCGGCGCCGACGATGAGATCGCAGTCCGCAAAAGCTCCCAGGTCGTCGATGCGCACTTCGTAGCGCACATCAATTCCCAACTCCGCGCAGCGGCGTTCCAGCACCTTCAGAATATCCAGGCGCGTGATCATGCCATTCGGGCGGGAGAATTCCAGCGCGAACTCACCGCTGCAATTCTCGATGACCTGGGTGCCGGTGGGATACATCCGTCGCTCAAGCGCCCGCATGGTCCGCGGCTCGGCCTCGTTCAGCTTGTCGATCGCGGTCCTGGCCAACCCCACACCGAAGCCGTAGGTCGCATCCCCGGGATTCTGTTCCAGAACGAGAATGTCCTCGGCGGTGCCCCTGGATTTCAGGAGAATCGCCAGGAACATCCCGCAGGGCCCGCCACCCACAATGCGTACTTTCACAGGGCGGCTCCCGGGACGTTGCGGCCAGGCGCCACTCAGCCAGCCGCGCGTTGCGCGGCTTCGTTGCGCAGCATCTCTTCGATCATGGCTTTCAGCAACGGCTTGCTGGGCTTGCCGGAGTCGGTCTGCGGAAAGTCATCGACAACCTCGACCCGCTCGGGACACTTGTACCTGGCCATGCCCTCGCCGACCAGAAACTCCATGAGCCCTCCCACGCCCGGTGTCTCCGCAGCACCCGAGGGAATGACGAACGCGCAAGCCCGCTCGTCGTAGTCCGGGTCGGGCATGGCCACGATCAGAATGTCGCCCACCCCGGGGTGTCGGCGGGCGGCGTGCTCCACTTCCTCGCAGTTGATTTTCTCGCCGCCCCGGCTGACGATGTCCTTGAGCCTCCCTTCGAAGGAATAGTAGGTTTTTCCCTCGATTTCGTGAGCCGCCATCAGATCACCCGAACGGAAGAAGCCATCGCTGGTGAACACCTCGCGATTGCGCTCCCGCGCGTCGTAGTACCCGCAGAAGGTGTACGGCCCGCGGGAGATCATTTCGCCGATCTCTCCGGGCGCCACATCGTTCTCCGTGCCCGGCTCCACGATCCGCACCTCGTCCCACTCGGATATCGGGCGACCGATCGTTTTGAATCGCGCTTCCTCCGGATCGGTGGGGCGGCCGAAGGCGATAAGCCCCTCGGTCATGCCGAACAGGTGCATTCCCCTGACCCCAAGGACTTCCTCGGTCCTGCGGGCGGAATTCGTGCTGAAAACGCCTTTCACCCGCTCTAGCGGCAACAGGTTCCGGGCACCGGCCTGCTGCATCCGGCTGAGCGCCGCGCCAACCACGCCGAAGTACGTGGGCTTGCGCTCCTGAATCAGCCGGAACACGGTGAACGGGTCTACCGAGGCCGTGACGACGGCCTCGCCGCCACGCAGCAGGGCCGGGAACACGATGCACACCATCGCCGCGTTGTGAATGACCTGCAGCGGCATGAAAGTCACGGTGGTCTCGTCGAAGTACTCCCAGTCCGCGAACGCCTGCATGTTGTAGAGATACTCGTTGCTGAAGCGGGGAATGATCTTGGGAATGCTGGTGGTGCCCCCGGACAACTGAAAGACGGTAACCTGGTACGGGTCGCGTTCGATCACTTCGATGCGAGCCCGGGCTGCTTCCCTATCCTTCGAAGCGATCATGGCAGCCATGTGCGGGAGATCGTCCGGTCCCTCGCCGCGAACCACCACCAGGTGCTGCATGGACGGCGTTTTCGCCGCGATGTCCCTAGCAAAGCCGACGAAATCGAACCGCTCTTCGATGCCGATGAAGTGTGCCTTCGCGCCCGAGTGAGCGGCCAGATAGGAGATTTCGGCATCCCGGTGCGCCGCCAGCGTGCACACCGGTATCAGGTCGGCCTTCCAGCAGGCGATGATGGCGACGACGATCTCGATGCTGTTGACGACCTGGAATACGACCCGATCGAGGGGCTTGAGTCCCATTTCCAGCAACGCACCGGCAAAACAATCGGAGTCGTGATCGAGTTGCGCGAAGGTAATCTCCCCTTCCGGCGAGGATACGGCCACGCGGTCCGGCCATCGACCCAGCGCCAACATCAAGGCTTGCACCAGCGTTTCCTCACCCAATGGACCGTGCGTGACGTAGCGCTCGAGCGCTGCCTGCGTCGGATAAACGACCCCCGGCATTGGGTTTCTGACACCAGGCATAGCCATCGTTCCTTGGATTCAACGCGACTATTTTATGAAACGGAAACCGGGCCCGGATAACAAAAAGACCGGATACCAGATATCACTGCCGCCACTTCAGCACGATACGCGCAATGCGTTCGCCCAGCCACGCGGCTGTCCTGAGATCGCTTTCCGCGATCCCTTCGAGACCCTGGTCGGTATTCGACTGCGCCATCGCGCCCATCCAGCTTCCCAGGCGGTTCAGTTCCTCGGCGCTGCCTGTGCTGGCGTTGTTGCCGCCCGGCAAACCGAGCCCGGCCCAGATCATGCCATGCTGCATGGCGAACACGTTGAGCTGAATCAGGGTGTTGAGCTTGTCGCCGCTCTGATTGCCCGAATTGGTGAAACCCCCGGCGATCTTGTCGCGCCAGCCCTGGGCCAGCCAGATGGGCGCCGTAGAGTCCATGAACTGTTTGAATGGCGCCGACACCGACCCCATATAGGTCGGGCAACCGAAGATCATCCCATCCTGGGAAGCCAGCTCATCGAGCCGCTCGCGGGCGTCCTCGACGTAGATCAGCTCCGTATCCACGCCTTCCACCCGCCCGGCGCCATCCCGCACCGCTTTTGCCTGGTAGGAGGTGTGGCCCATGCCGCTGTGGAAAATGACGGCGACTTTCCTGTTGACCGATGACATCAGGCGCCTGTACCGATGTATCTAGGCAGCGGAGCCGCCTCGTAACGGCGCACAAACTCCGGATCGGCCCTGCGCAAGCGCGCGTAATCGACCCTACCGGTACGGAGCATATAGCTGAAGGCCATGGTGACGGGATCGAAATGCAGACGGTGCTCCAGGGTCTCGTACCACCGGATACTCTGGATGGCGGCCCGTTGGAACAGGTCGGCGCCGAACTGACGGTTGGTGCGATAGTGGGCGAAGGCCGATTCAAGATCGGCGCCGTGCTCCCCGAAACCCTCGGCGAGAACCGACGCGTCGCGCATGCCCACCCGGGTTCCGGAACCAATGGAAGGATGCACGGTATGGGCCGCATCGCCGATCAGTACGACGTTGTCCGCCGACCAGCGCTCGTTCCTGACGATCGCCGGGTGGAATACCCGAACGGCCTGCGACAGCAGGGGCCTGCCGCCCAAGTACGAGGAAAAGATCTCCTCGAACTTCGCGTCCATCTCCTCCGGTGTCATGTCATCGAAGCCGCCTCGCTCCCAGGTCTCCGGGTTACACTCAATGGCGACGCCCGAACGGTCGGCGCGATACTGGTGGGTGTGCGCGATCACCAGCCCGATATCCGCCTGCTCGAAGATCATCAGCGCCGGGTCGAACGGGTGCTCGGTGCCGTACCAGGCGAATCGGTTGCGCTGCGGCTCCACGGTGGATCCGAACTTTTCCCGGTAGCGCGTCCTGACCGGGCTGTTGACCCCATCGGCACCGACGAGAACGTCCACGGCCCGCCGCAAGGACTCAACCTCCTCCACACGGGATTCGAAGTAAAGCTCGACGCCCACTTCCTCGCAACGGCGCTGCAGGATATTCAGCAGCGTTATCCTGCCGATGGTCACGGCCTCGCTGCCGGATCCGGCATTGACCAGAACGGTTTCCCCGTTGTGGACGAATCCCATGGCGGAACCGGCGTGTGCCGCACCGACTATATCTTCCAGCACGGGTGGGTCGGTGCGCCCGATGAACTCAAGCGACTGGCCGAGCAACCCCACCCCGAACCCGTAGGTCGCATCGCACGCATTCTGCTCGAACAGCCGCACCCGCCAGCCGGGTTGCAACCGTTTCACCCTTCGGGCGAAAAACAGCCCGGCGGGCCCTCCGCCCACGACCGCAATATCCATAGATTCAATCCATCGGGCTTCCACTGTCTTGACCGCATGCTATCGGCCCTCCCCACTCAATGACGAATGAAACGATGCACTATCTGCAACCACCGCCGTTTGTGAAAACGCGCCCCGGCCAGCGAATCAATTTGAAGAGACTGTCGACCTGCGCGGCAATTGCAGCGTTTACCCGATCATTGCATATAACGAAAGGCCCGATGACCTACCATCAAATCTCTCGCTAGATACTAGTGCCACAAATTGTTGGTCCGCGCCCGAGGCGTTGTCATATCGTGGCCGATCAAGCCCACTGCCGAATTCCGGTGGGTCCGGGTCGAACGAATTGAGTGAGATCGTAAGCAATGCACACTACACCCGCCTCCCGCATATCGCCGCGAAAACTCTCAATAGCCATTGTGGCTGTTTTGGCCATGCAAACCACCAACTCCCTGGGGCAGGCCCTGGAAGAGATCGTTGTCACGGCGACCAAACGGGAAGCCAGTCTTCAGGATGTGCCCGTTTCCGTGTCGGTCATGACCGGCGACCGGATCAGCGAGCAGGGCGCATTCTCGCTGGAAGACATTACTCAGTTCATCCCGCTGGTGAACATCACTGAGACATCGGGCAACGAAAAACTGTTCATTCGCGGCATCGGCACCTACGGCAACGCCGGGTTCGAGCAGTCTGTAGGTACGTTCGTCGACGGCGTCTATCGTGGGCGCGGCCAGGCTTCCCGGGCGGCCACCCTCGACCTGGCGCGCGTGGAAGTGTTGAAAGGCCCCCAGAATACACTTTTTGGAAAAAACACAATCGCCGGCGCCATCACCGTTACCAGCGCCGACCCCACCTCCGAGTTTGAAGGTTCTCTGCTGGCCACGGCAGAGCCGGAGTTCGGCGGCTGGGGGACACAGTTGGTCCTGTCGGGGCCGCTGACGGATGGACTGAATGCCCGGCTGGCGCTCAGGGCCGATCAGACCGACGGCTATTTCAACAACCGGACGATAGGTCGGGACGAACGGCAGGAAGACGAGTTTGTGGGTCGTCTTGGGCTCGAATGGCTCGCCAGCGACAACCTCCGGTTCCTGCTGAAGTGGGAACATGGAGAGCAGGATACGACCGGTCGTCAGAACAAGGTTGGCATCGCATCACCCACAGCCACATTCATATATCAGACCTTTGGCGATCCGAATTTCCAGGCGGGGCGGGATTACGACAAGTACCAGGATGGTGCGCTGCCTGGGCGTCCTTCGCAATTCGATGATGCGGAGTGGGATCTGGTGAGCCTGAACACCACCTGGAACATCGGCGACCATACGCTACAGTCGATCACCGGCTATATAGATGCCCAGGCGGGCAACGCTCTGGATCTGGACTTTGCACCGATCCAACTCATCGGCCAGCAGCGAAGCGAGGGCCACGAGCAGTTTACCCAGGAGTTTATTCTGACCTCACCCCAGGGTGGGGCAGTTGAGTGGCTGGCAGGATTTTTCTATCAGGACGAGGAGTTGCAGCGCTTGGGCGACCTGGACATTTTTCTTTCTGGAATCGCCCCATTGTTTGCCGGCAACCCACTCGAACCGTTTGTGCGACTGGGATTTGGAGATGCCACGATGGTCCGCGAGTCCTCTCAGGACACCCAGACGGTTTCCGCGTTTGGCCAGGTTACCTGGAATGCGTCGGACAATCTGCGCTTCCTGGCCGGATTACGCTACTCCGAGGACGAGAAGATCCTGGACAAATCACTCGTAGTGGATGAATACCTCATTGAGGGCTACCGAACCTACCAAGGGTCGGTGAGCCTTCCAAACCAGGCCTTTTACGACCAGTTCCTTGGATTTGCCAGGGAACATTCCTTCGACAGCGCCGGTTTCTTTATCTGCGACACGTTCTTTCAGTTGCCCGCGCCGGTTCCTGCCCAGACCTGCAACGTTGCGCCAGGCTTTGACAATGTACGCAAAGAAGACCACTGGACTGGCGACATAATCGTCCAGTACGACATCAATGACGACGCCATGCTCTACGCCAAGTGGGGCGCGGGTTACAAGGCGGGGGGATACGATGAAGCCAACCTCCTCGGTATACCGGAGGCGCAGGAATTCGAGGACGAAACGGTAAAAAGCATCGAGTTTGGCGCCAAGCTCGGACTGTGGGACGGCCGTGCCCGTCTGAATATCGCAGCATTTCGGAGTGCGTTCGAAGACCTGCAGGTCAGCGTCTTCGACGGCGTGGCCGGCTTTGAGGTAAGAAACGCGGCGGAGGCCACGAGCCAGGGTATCGAACTGGATGGCGAAGCGCTGCTGAGCGATTCGCTGACATTATACTTCGCCATGGTCTACCTCAACTCCGAATTTGACTCCTTCCCCGGCGCGCCCTGCCACGCGGGACTGGCCGCCAGCTTTCCGGGGCCCGGCCCCTGTGTGGCGGATCTCGCCGATCAGAACACGCAGTTCGCACCCGATTTCTCAGCAAATCTGACACTCGATTACGACACTGCGATCACGGATTCGCTCGATCTGTCCTTGGGAATTGACGTGCAGCATTCGGGCGACTACTTCACAACCGGTGACAACGATCCGATACTGGTCCAAGATTCCTTTACGAAGATCAACGCTCGCGTGGCGTTATCCGGCGCGGGAAACTGGAGCGTCGCTCTGCTTGGCAAAAACCTCACCGATGAAACGATTGCCAATGCGCCGGATGACATCCCGCTGGGCAACCTGGGGTTCGCGGGAAGTTACTTCTATTTCCTGGATCCGCCTCGAAGCTATGAGCTTCAGGCCACTTATCGTTTCTGAATGCAACGCGATTAGTGACGTTGGGTGGGCCAACCACACAGCTTTCGGTTGTGCCCGCTCAGTTTTGCCTTGTGGCGGTTGGTGTCCTGTCGAGCGCGGCATGAAGCACGTCATCATTCTGCTTGTCGCGCTCACGCTGCTCGGCTGCAATACCGAGCAAAACAATCCAGAGCCACGTCCGAATTTCCTGCTGATCGTTGCAGACGACCTGGGCTTTACGGATCTCGGCGCTTTCGGCGGCGAGATTCGTACGCCTCACCTTGATGCAATCGCCCAAAACGGCCTTCGGCTGTTGAACTTTCACACGGCGCCAGCGTGTTCACCGACTCGCGCGATGCTGCTGACAGGAACAGACCACCATATTGTCGGGTTGGGCGCCACCGAAGAATATCTGAATCTGGCAGCGCCGCATTTGCGAGGACAACCCGGCTACGACGGATATCTAAACTTCAGCACACAAATCCTGCCCGAAACCCTCGGCGCCGCAGGCTACCGGACCTACTTGACGGGAAAATGGCATCTCGGTCTTGAGGAACATACAAGTCCGCATGCTCGAGGCTTCGAAAGAACCTTCGCGATGTTGGAAGGCGCGGCGGGTCATCTCGACGACCGGCAACTGGTTCCGGGCACCGGCCGGGACACCGTGTTATTCCGAGAGAACGGTGTCTTGATCAAGCCGCCAGCCGCGTTTTATTCAACGGAAACCTATGCCAACAAACTGATTGAATTTCTTGAGGCAGACTGGACGGACGATCGGCCTTTCTTTGCCTTTCTGTCGTTCACCGCACCCCACTGGCCATTGCAGGCGCCCGCTGGGTCTGTTTCGCGGTACAGAGGGCGATACGACCAAGGCTATGAGGTCATCTATCTGGAGCGCCTGGCCAGATTGAAGGCATTGGGACTGGTCGCCTCTTCATTTGATGGCCAGCCGCAGCCGCCGGGGTTTAAAAAATGGGCTGAACTCACTGCCGACGAGCAGCGTTACTCAGCCAGGCTGATGGAAATTTACGCGGCGATGATCGACGACATGGACCATTACATCGGAGAGGTCATTGCAAAGCTCAAGCAACTGGGACAATACGAAAACACCATTGTGATCTTTATGTCCGATAACGGTGCAACCGGGGGTAATCATGTGGCCTTGCCCATGTTCAAAGACTTCATTACCCAATGTTGCGACAATCGATTTGAGAACTTGGGAAAAGCAGATTCGTATCTGGTTCTGGGCAACGAGTGGGCAAGAGTGAGCTCCGGACCTTTCCGATTCTACAAGTCCCACACAACCGAAGGTGGCATCAGGAGCCCCGTTATCGTTAGTTATCCCAAACAGGCCAGTGCGGGTACCTATGGAGGGTTCCTGACCGTGATGGACATTTTTCCGACCGTCCTGGAACTAGCGAGAGCTGAACGACAGCCCGCACGGGATCGTGGGATTCTACCGTTCAAAGGCGCCTCATTCGCAGCAGTGCTTGATGGATCAAAGGCCCCTGTACACGGCCCGGATTACACGGTCGGCTGGGAGCTGCACAACCATCGGGCGCTCTGGGCGGACGGTTGGAAGCTGGTCATGTCGCAGCCACCCCTGGATGACGGCTCCTGGCGCCTATACAACGTCACGCAAGACCAGTACGAAATTGAAGACCTGTCCGATGCCCATCCGCAAAAGTTCGCTGAGCTTCTGGGCGCCTGGCAGGCTTACGCTGAGGACAACGGGGTCGTGTTGCCCGATCGGCAATAAACCCTTGCTTCTGGCTCTGTTGAATTCCGTGTGGGTTAAGCGACATGCCCATTGAGCTTGGAGAATCGGCGTGACACTGATGGTTCGCTATTGATCTCGAGCTGAATTCAGCCGCTCAGAACCGCGCCCGCCGCAGGAACGACCGGCTCGAGTTCCAGCGCTTCAAGCAGTTTCCGTGCCGTGCAGGCCGCGGCGGTCGTGACCGGCAGGCCCAGCTTGTCCTGCACCGGTTCGATGGCCGCGAGTGCCGGCATCTGGACACAGGCCGAAATCACCACCGCATTGGCGCCCTCGATATCGAGGGCCTCCAAATCGTCCAGCAGCAGCATCGGGTCGCGACGTCCGACGTCCAGGTTGTCCGGGATCTCCAGAGCAATGCTGTCGATCACCTCGATTCCCTGGTTCTCGATGTAATTCACCACCAAGTCCGTGAGCGGGCGCAGGTAAGGCGTCACGATGGAAATGCGTTTCGCCGGGAGGTCTTTGAGCCCGTCGACCAGTGCTCCGGCGGACGTAACCACCGGCGCAGGGTGGCCGGCCTCTGCCGCCACCCCGGTCAACCGGGCTTCGCTAACCTTGTGATAGCCCGGGCCCATACTCATGATCGCAACCAGGCAGGCATAGCCCATGACGTCGACGTCGGCATCGGCGAGTTCCGCCGCGCAACGCAGCGAGTCCGCATCCATGGCCTCAAGCTGTTCCCTGGTCACCTTCTGCATGCGCATGCGGCTGGAGTGAAAGGTGAACCGTTCTTCCCGGATCGCCTCCCGCGCGCGCAGCATCGCCGGGATCTCGGTTTCCATGGTGGTGTTTGAACTGGGCACGATCTGCCCGATTCGATAAGTCCGTGCCATCGGGAATTTCATCAATGGTTGCCAGCTTGTTGGATCATCGCGAACGGGCTATTTCTCCTGGAGACCTTCCAACTCAATTCTGTTTTTCAGAATACGGCGGGCTCTCAAGTTGCCACCGTCGGTCTCAATACCGGCGGCCCCCAACGCGAGCGGGTCGGTCTCGTTGCCCATCAAGCGCGCCGCCGCCTCAATGATCGGCTTGTCCTGCTGGCTGAAGCCGCGCAAATGCCATTGCCGCGCCGCTTCGTCCGCTTCCGGATCCCGGATCCTGTGGGTACGGGTCAACCCATAGAAATAGTGGGCCGTATGCTCGGTCTCCGGTGTGCCGCCAATGGCTACGGGCTCGCCGCTTTCCTTGCGATAGAGTACGACTTCCCGCCCCAACAGTTTTCGGCCCAGAGGTTCGCGTCCCACTTCCTTCTGCCCAAGCCGCAACGTACCAAGTGTTCTTCAAGTAAGTCATTTGCCCCCCCTACGTATGACCCGGCAAAGTATGAACGAGCTGAGCAGGCGCATGAAAGTAATATATACATGGGGCGCGCACACGAATAACAATATTCAGTAATGCGTTTCATCATTGACACTGATTGAAGATGGGGTCGCCAGAACCTGCCATTGGAATCGATCGGTTCATCGATCTGGATCGTCGTACCAGACACACAAGGCTCCTGAAACGCGGGACCGCAATCAGCTACCGGTTATCCTGCAGGCGATTTCAAATGGCGTCCAGTTGAACTCGACTCGATCGGACCATGCCATCAGGAATTTCATCAATGGTTGCCATCAATGTCTTCCATCATCGCACACTGTCCATTGGGATATAGTTGAGCTCAGTCCGATCCTGGCGGCTCCCGGGCAATTCTGGAGCCTCCGGCCATCCGGGAGAACAGGAGATGGCACTCAACCACCTGGCACTGTGCACGCACAATCCCGAGCTCACGCACCGGTTCTATACCGAGGCGATGGGCTTCCGGATCGTCGGCATCGAGGCGGACGACACCAGGGGCAACAAGTACAAGCACGTGTTCTACGATGCCGGCGACGGCTCCTACCTGGCCTACTACGACCTCAATGCCTTCGGAGCCAAGGCCTACAGCAACGCGAACACCAATGTCACCCAGGCGATGGGCGTCGGCACCGCCAACATGCACGTGGCCTGGGAAGCGAATAACCTCCAGGGCCTCGAGGCCATGCGCCGGCGCTGGCTCGGTCACGGCCTCGAAGTCATGGAATCGATGCACCACAAGGGCTGGATGCACTCCATTTACACCTTCGACCCCAACGGCCTCATGGTGGAATGCGCCTTTGTGGAGGGTGAACTGCCCGAACGGGATGCGCTGGACGCGTTCAGGATATTCGTCGAGAACAAAGGTATCGACGAAGTCGGCTACGAACGCGAGGGCCGGAAGGGCACGACCATTCACCTGCCCGACCCCGCCATCGAAAAACCCGTGTATTACGCATCCATAACCGAAAGGATGTTCGACATGGACCTCGAGACCGCCAGGTCACTGCCGTTCGTATCCGTGGTGCAGCACTGAATCCGGGAAATCAAGGGCGCCTGGCCACACCTTGATTCCACCGCGCTCGACGCACAGGAACCGGGCAACAATCGAGGAGGGAAGCTCGTCCATGAAACACTTTCGTCGTCACTCCATGGTCTTTGCGCTGGTCCTGTTGCCCGGGCCGGCGCTTTCCCAGGTGAGCGCACCTGCCGCGCAGGAGGCATCGCCCGCCGTCGCCGCCCATGTAGGGCTGATTCTGTTCGATGCCCTGACCAACGAGCGGCAGGTGAAAGAAATCCTGCTGCCCGGCATGGCGGAACTCGGGCTGGATCCCAACGACCTGAAGTACCTGGTGGTTACCCACGGCCATGTCGACCACTACGGCGGCGCACCCTATCTGAAGCAGGAATACGGCGTGCCGATCCTGATGTCGGAGGCTGACTGGAACTATCTCCCCGACGACATTTCCATGCCCTATTTCGTCAGGGCCAACTATCCCCCGGTGATCCAGCCGGAACGTGACCGTGTTGTGCAGGACGGCGAAGTGCTCATCCTCGGCGACGCCAGCGTGACCTTCCTGGTCACACCCGGACACACCCCCGGCACCCTGTCGGCGATTCTGACCGTGAAGGATCGGGGAGAGCCGCGCACGGTCGCCATGTGGGGAGGCCAGGCCCTGCCCGGCGCCATCGGGGAACTGAGCCAGATGCACGGCTCACTGCACCGGTTCTGGAACCTGGGCAGGGAACAGGGTGTGGAGGGGCTCATCAGCACGCATCCCTGGGTGGTCGGCAATTTCGAGCTTCATGCAAGAGGATCCGAGGATGGCGGCAACCCGCTTCTGATCGGGCAGTATGGATTCGACCGCGTCATGGGCATATACGACGAATGCATCAAGGCCCAGTTCGCCCGGTCCCTTGCGCGGCACTGCGGCATCCACGATCCGCTCTTCTTCCAGAGCATCGCCGAGCACCGCTTCGAAGCGGTCGGCGTCCGCACCCGGGTCGCCGCCTTCGGCCTGGAGCACGACATAGTAGGGATGGTCTCGGGACAGGGGGGCGCGGTGCCCGTCGTTCCCGGTCACCGCCCGGTAGTAGTCGCCCCACATGATCTCGAAGGCGCTCAGGTTGCCGCCGATTTCACCGAGCCGTTCGGCGATTCGACCGATCAATTCATCCATAGCTCACCTGCCCATCGGGTATCGACCACGGATCAATGATAGCTGAGGAAGCATCTCTCATGTGCGTCTCAGGTTGGGCGGCTCCGGCGTCCGAATGGCCAAAGGAGTCCAAACGGCCACTGTCTCAATTCGCAGAACGAACCGGTGACCATTCACAGAGCCTATCGCCAGCCCTGACTCGCGAAGGTGTCCGCGACACGACCACTTTAGTCCTCCATAATGTGAGTGAGTTCGAGAGCGTGTTTTTGGACACTGCGGATCACATGAATCGTACCCGTTATCACACCCTCAAGCTCGACGATTTTCGACTCGTACAGCGTGAATAAGTCATCCAGGCTTCCGTCGGTCATAATGAAGACGATATCGGATGCGCCAGAAACGAACGCGATGTATCCAATCTGGTCGATTTCTTTTAGGGCACCGATGACACGTTTTATCGCTGCTGTTTCGACCACCAATCGAACATCTACGATTGCTGTCTGATTGACTTTGACGGGGTTGACGAGTGCACTAACGCGCATGGATTTTGCTGACGTCATTTTCCTTAGTCGGTGACGGATCGCACCTTCAGTGACTTTGAGTTCGTGTGCCACCACGCGATTGCTGACTCTGGCGTCCGTTTTCAAAATCTCGAATAGCTGTTCTTCAAAGTCATCGAGCGGTTCTTTCATAAATCTATCCGTGCGTAGTGCAGGTTGTATTTTTCTATGTTGAGCACTGTAAGTGTTTCGGTTCGTTCAATACCTTTGATCGCCGTGACCTTGGTCTGTAAGAATTCGACGAAGTGCTTTTGGTTGCGAGTCGCTGTTCTAATAATTATTTCAGGCCGACCGGCTGTGATAAGACAGTTCATTACCTCATCTAAGCTGGCGAGCGCTTGGGCTACGTCTTTTTTGCGACCGTGTGCGACATATACATCAACATGGGCAGGAAAGTGTGCGCCTGCCGCTTCAAAGTCTTTCTGAACGGTGATTCGAAGAATCTTATTTTCTATGAGGAAATTCACTCTGCGTGCGACATATTGTTGAGAAACGTCGAAGTCTCTCCCCAACGAACGATAAGAACGCCGTGGTTCCTTGATCAACGCCTCTATGATTTTCAAATCAAGTTCTGCGAGTTCTTCAGTCACAAAGGTGATCTCCGAATATCATCCGAATTCTATATCAACCGTGACGACAACGCCGCCAGTTCCTAGTGTAAGTACAACATCACCAGGCTGAACACCAGCTTGATCTATCAACCCACGCCACGCCGTTGTCGCGGCAGTTGTCAGAGTCGCGGATTGCATCGCACTATACGCGATCGGCGCTTTTGTGAATGAATGGTAGGGTCGGGTCACCGTTTGTGTAGCAAAACCGTCGACCTGCTCCCCGATGATACCCACCAGTTTTTGTTCAGTGGGTTCACCTTCCAACCAGTTTGGGCAGGCGCAACTAAAGTTGAACTCGCTTTCGGACAAACATTGCTGATCAAGAGCCGCAGCAAGTTGTTCGAAGAAAAAGCGGACCCGCAGTTAATGGAAGGAATTGCCGTTGGTGAGGGGACTGGGCAATCTGGAACCGACTTGCATGAGAAGTCAGTCGTTCAGCGTAGCCCGGGCCGCGCATGCTCCGGCTATTCTCCCGTAGTACGAGCCCGGCCCCAGGCTCAGGCCGCTGGCATATCCCTTGCCGTCCTGGGGAATGCTCGAAACACAGGCGCCCGCCGCGTAGAACCCGGGGATGGGCCGCCCGGCTTCATCAAGTACTTCCGCGTCCGGCGATGTCTTCAGGCCGCCCAGGGTCAGATAAACGTAGGTCGAGTTGGAGTAGGACACATCGAAGGCCGCGTAGGGCCCCTTGTCGAGTGGCTTGAGCCAGTCCGGGTGTTTGTGGAGCAGTGGATCTTCACCCCGGGCCGCCGCCTCGTTGTACTCGCCGAGGGTTTGCCGAAGGGAGCCGTGCGGGAGCCCGAGCCCCGCTTCCATCTCCTCCACCGTTTCCCAGCCATCGACTAGCCGGTGATTGGCGTCGATGGTTTCCGGGTACGCGAAGATCTCCTCGTCGACGATCAGGTAGGCCGCCGCATCGGGTTGCTCCGCGATGCGTTCCGCGGTGCGCCCGTGGTAGGAATCCTCGGCCACAAACCGCTGTCCGCACATGTTGATCAGAATGCCCTTGACGAGTTGCGCGGGCGGATATAGGGAAGCCGTGGCGATAGAGCCACTCATGGCCTGGGTGGCCGCGCCGGCGGAAAGCCCCAAAAGCAGCGCGTCGCCGTCGTTGTTCGGAATGCCGAGCGGCTCGGCGGTTTCCGGTAGTTGCGATCCGTATTGGTTCATCAATTCCCGATTCATGCCGAAACCGCCGGCGGCCAGTACCAGGCCGCGGCGGGCGCGCAGGTACAGTGCCCCTGTCGTCTCGCGCACCCGTACGCCCACGATGCGGCCAGCCTCGTCGCGAACCAGCGCATTCACCCGGCTGTCGCAACGCACCCGCACCCCGGCTTCGGTGCATCGTGCAAGCAGCGCGTTCATCGCCACGGCCCCGCCGCCATCCCCCTCGACCGCCACTTTGTGACCGCGCGGAACCGGCGGCGTAATCTCGAAGTAGGGCCAAGCCTTCTCGTTGCCCGTGGACGCCAGACATTCACTCGTGGGCGCGATGACCGCCTTGTCCTTGTACCAGGTGCGCTCGAAAGGCACACCCTGTTCCTCCAGCCAGTCGAAATGCGCTACGGCATCATCGCAGAAACGGCGCACGATGCGCGGGTCCGGTGCCTGGGTGCTGGCCATCAGGAACCTGTACATCCAGTCGGGGTCGTCGTCGCAACCCACCGTCCTTTGCACATCGGTGCCGCCGCCAAGATAGAAGATGCCGGCCGAAAGCGCGCTGGCACCGCCACCGCCGCTCGCACGCTCGAGAACCAGTACGTCCGCACCGCTACCGTGCGCCTCCAGAGCGGCGCAGGCACCGGCGATACCGTAGCCGACGATAAGCACATCGGCGGTGTCATCCCAATCGGGGACATCGCTTGAACGCAGCAGTTCCGGTATTTCGTTCTTCATCTCTAAAAACAACCAAGGGGGAGAGCGGGAAAGGGTGAAAGATACCACGAGATCGACCTGTCGCCCCGTTTTGAAACCGGGAGCGATCTTGGCTTGTCGCGCATGCTTTCAGAAAATTTCCGATATGGTCGCCGTGGTATACTGCCGATTCCACCATGTTGATAATGCCATTTGCCAAGGGAAGACGACTTTGGTCGAAGCGTCTTCATACACTGTCCGTTGGACGAGGATTACGATCACATTCTTCAGACCGTGTTGTTTTGTCTTGTGCGGTTCGGACTGAAACCGCGAATTGCCACCGAATGCAGCGACGCTGGCGAGCTTCGCATCAGCAAGGTATTTGATCTTATTCAGTCGTTCCTATACTCCATTCATGATCTTTGCCGGTGTCAGGCCCGGAACCTTGGACGCCTGTTCCGCTGCCGGCTCTCGCAGGTCGCTGACTGGGTCTGGAACGGCGTCGGCATTCCGGCCACCGATTCACCCGGCACATCGGACTGCAACGGCGGGGATGGGTCATTGAATGTCTGAACATCCTCTTTCCGCACAAATCGGAAGCCGAGTGTTCTTTGCCGGACACTTCGATAAGCCTGTGGTTTTGGAAGGTGTCCGTCCGCTGGGCGCGAACGGATCCGGAGGCTACGAGTGTCGCGTTCGCCTGCCTGATGGCGCTCTCGAAGAGACCATCATCACTCTGGACGAAGCAGCCGCGATTTTCGAGGCGGAGTCGACTGTCGGAAAGGAGGCACCACAGTCTGCGGACGCTGGCCAATTACGGCTGCTTGTCGAATCCACCCGAATCCGCCTTGCCTATGCCTATGATCGTCAGTTCGCGGTGAGCCTGTCCGGCATCCGCACCTTGCCGCACCAGATTGAGGCGGTCTACCTGAAGATGCTTCCCCAGCCGCGCCTGCGATTTCTCCTTGCCGACGACCCTGGTGCGGGCAAGACGATCATGGCTGGTCTGCTGATCAAGGAACTCAAGCTGCGCAAAGCCATTGATCGCTGCCTGATTCTCGTTCCCGCACCCCTGACCATCCAGTGGCAGGATGAACTGCTGCGCTTCTTCAACGAGCCATTCCAAATCATCCATTCCGCGAACGACCAGCAGCAGCTTTTGAACCTTTGGGAGCGGGAGCGGCAGGTCATCGCATCCATCGACTACGCCAAACAGGACGATATCCGCGAGCGGGTGTGGCGGCAACCGTGGGATCTCGTCATCATCGATGAAGCGCACAAGTGCAGCGCCTACACAAAGCGCTCTTCAAGCCGGGACGACGCGGTCGAGCGCACCAAACGCTACCAGCTTGCCGAACAGCTCTCGAGCCAATGCGACAACTTGCTGCTCATGACCGCCACGCCGCACCACGGTGACGATGACCGCTTCGCCCACTTCATCCGCTTGCTTGATCGCGACCTATTTCCTGAACCACATCGGTTTGGCGAAGAGGCTAGCCGTATTCGTCGGGATGTCCTGAAACTCGGAACCAATTGTCCTTGGTCACTCCGCCGTCTCAAGGAAGACTTGAAGGACATGCGCGGCCAGCGGCTGTTCCCGGATCGTCATGTTCACACCGTCAGCTTCGCGCTTGGGCCGGACGAATACTCCATCTACAAGGCGGTCACGGCCTACATCAACGAATTCCTGCCGCAGGCGACGGGGCTCCGCAAGAACAGCGTTGCGCTTGCCCGCACCGTGTTCCAGAGGCGTCTCGCGAGTTCCACCCACGCGATCCACCAATCGCTTCGCCGCCGCCACAAGAAACTCGACAACCTGCTTCGAGAGATTGAAGGTCTTCCGTCCGCGCAACGCGCCCGCCGGCTCGCTCAACTACAGGGCCGATTGTCCGATGCCGAGCAAGATGAGGACGATCTGGACGAAGCGACCCGCGACGCGCTTGTCGACGAGGCGACCTCGGCTGCCGAACTCAATCAGTTACGCGCGGAACTTGCCGAATTGGCGGATCTCGTGGCCCAAGTCGCGCGGGTCCGTGAGGTCGGGCGCGATTCCAAGCTTGTCGCCCTGCGCGAGTGCCTCCGACGCTCCGAGTTCGAGGAATTGCGCGACGGCCGCGGCAAGCTACTTGTCTTCACCGAACATCGGGACACGCTTGACCATCTGCGCGACCAAATCGAAACCTGGGGCTACTCGACTTGCCAGATTCACGGTGGCATGAACCCGCGCGAGCGCAAGGAGGCCCAGGAGAATTTCAGGACAAGCCGCCAAATTTGCGTGGCGACGGAGGCGGCGGGGGAAGGCATCAATCTTCAGTTCTGCCACCTGATGATCAACTACGACTTGCCGTGGAATCCGACACGTCTCGAACAACGCTTGGGTCGCATCCATCGCATCGGGCAAACGCGAGATGTGTATGCGTTCAATTTCGTGGCGACTTCCTCGGAGGATGGCCAGCCCGTCATTGAGGGCCGCATCCTTGAACGGCTTCTGAGCAAGCTCGACCTAATGCGGGGGGCGCTTGGCGATCGCGTTTTTGATGTTGTCGGCGAAGTGCTCTCGCTCAACCAGGTCAATCTCCCCGACATGCTTCGCGAGGTGGCCTACGAGCCGAAGCGGCTGGACGGCTATCTTGAGGTGATCGACCGCATCGACCCCGCGCTTCTCGACCGCTACGAGGAAGCGACAGGTATCGCGCTAGCACGTGGGCATGTGGACTTCTCGGCATTCGCCGCAGCCAATCTGGAAGCCGAGGAACGGCGGCTTATGCCGCGCTATGTCGAGTCCCACTTCGTGAGCGCCGCCAAAGCGGTCGGCCTGCGCACAGATGCCCGGGCGGATGGGCTTTGGCGGATCGAGCATGTGCGGGCAGACCTGCGTTCCGAGCGCCTCGCCGCTGTACGGAGCTTGGGCCCGCCGGAGTCGAGCTACCGCAAATTGACCTTCTACAAAGAACATTTGGAGCAGGATCAACACCTTGATGCCGTCCTGCTCGGTCCCGGCCATCCAGTCTACGCGGCAGTGGATGAGAAACTGAACGAGCTCCTGAAAGATGTCGAGGGCCGGATAGGTGTTTATATGGATCCGCTGGCTTCCACGCCGTATCAAGTGCATTTCTTCGAAATCGCGGTACGGGGTCAGACGACCGAGGGGGAGGCGACGACCATTCATGCCGAACTCGTGGCCGTCCGTGAGGAAGTCGTCGAAGGCGCACCGGTGGCCGAACGGTTTGAACTCGTTCCCGCCGACATTCTCATCGATCTTCCTGAACACCCGGGCCCGCCCGCTCTACTTCCTGTTGTGAACCGCGGTCCTGCTGGCGATTTCGTCAAGACAACTGTGCAGATGGAACGGCGCCGCGCCACGAGCGACGAGCGTGCCCGCTACGCGGATATCGCCTGCGACTACCTCCAGATATCCTTCGATGCGCGTGTGCGGGCGGCCCAGGATCGGGTAATGCGACTGAAGAGCCGGGAAGCGAACGAACCCGATTTTTCCTTGGCGCGCCAGCGAGCGGAACAGGATCTGGCCGACCTACAACGCACCCGGCAGGAACGAATTTCTGGCGTAGAGCAGCTTCGCCTCGCGCGTCCTGGCCCGGTACGCCATGTCGCAAGTTGCCTTGTGCTGCCGTCGGACACCCTGAGCGACAGTTTCCCCGAACT
Organism: Pseudomonadales bacterium; assembly: GCA_965116165.1. GTDB lineage: Bacteria > Pseudomonadota > Gammaproteobacteria > Pseudomonadales > Azotimanducaceae > Azophilus. The sequence continues at coordinate 1,756,664 of OZ220484.1, forward strand.
GGTCAAGGAACAGGATGCGGAGTTGAAGCGCCGTGTTGAACTCGCCGCGGAGGACATCGTCGTCGCCTACGAAGAAGCCTGCGGTCGTTCCTGCGAGCGTGTGGGTCAGCAGAAGATCGGCTTTGACATCCGCAGTCTGGTGGCGCCGGACCCGCAGACCGGATACCGCGATCCGATCACCGGCGTGCGGCGTATAGAGGTCAAGGGGCGGCGTCGGGGTCGCCCGATTCGGCTCACCACGAACGAGTGGTACAAAGCACAGCAACTTGGCGACACTTACTGGCTTTATGTTGTGTGGGATCCGCTCGACAACCCGGACTCTGATCCCATCTTGGTTCAGAATCCCGCCAAGCATCTCGACTACGCCAAGAAGGAGGTTATCGCGACCCGCCACTACGATATTCCGGCAAGCGCCATTGAACAGGCGGCGCAAGGCGGGGGTGATCAATGACCGCGACGCTCTTGCGCACCGGGGGATACCGCCTATGCGCATAAGCCGCATCGAGATCGAGAACTTCCGGTCGATCCGTCACCTGACCGTCGACCTCGGCGAAACGACTGTATTTGTTGGCCCGAACAACGCCGGCAAGACTGCGATCCTCGACGCGCTTCGCATTGCGCTTACGCGCCGCTGGGGCCAGCGCGGCACCGGTTTCAGCGAGTACGACATCCATATGGCCGGCGAGTCGGCTGACCCCAAGACCTCAAGCGGTGTCAGCATCGAACTGAAATCCGAGGAACGCGAGCCCGGCGAATGGCCCGAGGACATGATTGCGGATCTCGGAGAGATATTGCACTTGGACTTAGACACTGGCCGTCACTCCATCTTCTTACGAACACGATGCAGGTGGAATGCGGACACGGAAAGCTTCGAACCAAGTTGGGAGTTTCTTGCCGCCAACCGCGAACCGCTGGCCGGAATCGGTGCGCGCCGAGTCAATCTTGAGCGGTTTTGGCGCTACCTGCCGGTGTTTTACCTTGGGGCATTGCGCGATGCGGGGGATGAGTTCTCGACACGATCATCCCAGTTCTGGACGCGGCTGCTCAAGGATATGAACATTCCGCCGGAACTCGAGTCCCGCGCATTGCGGGTTCTGGACCTGCTCAATCGACGACTCCTGAAGGCCGACCCGCGTTTGAAGGCAATTGCCGAAACCCTGTCCGGTGCGACCCGCGTCGCCGCACGCGACCGGGAAGGCAGTCTCGACCTGCGGATGGTGCCGCTCAAGACTTGGGATCTGCTTTCGCGGGCCGAAATCATCCTGCGCAATGAACCGGATCTGCCGTGGCTTCCGCTGAGGCGCCAGGGCCAGGGAATCCAGAGCCTTTCGGTCATTTTCCTGTTCCAGGCGTTCGTGGAACATCTGCTTGCCGCACTCTACGAAGAGGGCAGTGAGCCGGTGCTGGCTCTGGAAGAGCCGGAAACGCATTTGCACCCGCAAGCCGTTCGCACGCTTTGGCATGAAGTCGAAGCCCTGCCGGGCCAGAAGATCGTCACCACCCACTCGCCGTACTTTGTGCAGCACGTTCCGTTTCGCGATCTGCGTCTGGTGCGCCTGACCGCGAATGGAACCGAGGTGCGGTCGCTTCCGGCCAACTTCTCCGAGTCGTTTCCGCATTTGGATGGCCTTGATGCCGTGGTGAATGAGGCAGGAAGGTTGCTGTTCTACGAAAGCGCATCAGAAACGCTGACGGTTCATGGCTCGCTGGAAGAGAATCGCTATCGAGCTTTGCTCAGATGCTGCGCGCAACACCAGAGGCGTTCCGATCTCGAGTCGCGGCTTCGCGATCTGAAAGATCGATCTTCCCTGTATGTGGCCGATGACGAACTGCTGACGCTGGAAACCTACGCCCGGCGCATGCGCGGGGAGATCTTCTTCGCGGAACGATGGCTGATTGTCGAAGGGCAGGCCGACCATCTGCTCGTTCATGCCATCGCGCATGCTCTGGACTACGACCTTGACCGGCACGGCGTCTCCGTCATCGACGCCCAGAACAACGGTAACCCCGCCACCTTCGCTGCGCTGGCCCGAGCACTGGACATTCCCTGGCTTGCGGTGTTCGATGGTGACGAGGCAGGCGAGAGCTTTGTTCGGAACATAGAAAGACGTGGCTTCGACGAGAACGAGGTGGCCAAACGTTGTCACAGACATCCGGACGGTGACCTTGAGGCGCAGCTTGTTGCGGACGGACTCGGCCCGGAGTTGCGGGAAGTGTTGGCGAAATTGGACATCCAAGGTGCCCACGAGCTGGACGGGGATAGCCTCATCGCTCGCCTGCGGAAGAAAAAGATGGCCTATGCGGCAGAACTTGCCGTGCGAATTCGCCGCGACACGAACTTGGCGCAGCGCGCACCCGAGGCGTTCCGCGCTATAGTCAACCAATTTCCAGGATTGGCGTAATGGGGAGCCCTCTCGAAAGAACGCTGCAAGAACTGACGGACATGCAGCGCAAGGTCGTCGAGTGGGACAACGGACCCCTCTTGGTGCTCGCCGGCCCCGGTTCAGGCAAGACCCGGGTATTGACCTGCCGGATCGCCCGATTGCTGGAGACTTCTCCAAACCAGCGCTTCCGTGTTCTCGGATTGACCTTTACCAACAAGGCGGCCCATGAGATGAGAACGCGGATCGCCACGCTGGCTCCCGATGCCGTGGAACGTGCGGAGATCGATACATTCCACGGATTTTGCGCTCAACTCTTACGTCAGCATGGCGTTCACTGCGGCATCAAGCCAAGCTTCGAGATCTATTCCCAAACCGCTGACAGGCAGGCGGTGTTGGAGGATGCCTTACGGCGTCAGCCTGATCGTTTCGGCAGTGGCGACAACGGGTTCTTGCCCTATATCGACGCACTGAAGAAGCGTTTGGTAGGCCCGGAGCAGGCTGCTTCGTATTTGCGGGGCAACACCCGGCTCGCGCCAGACATTGCTGATCGTATCGGATGTGCCTACCGGCTCTATGAAGAGGAACTGGGTCGAGCCAATGCCCTTGACTTCAACTCGCTGATTAGTCTCGCCCTCGAGCTCCTGGGTCATCCGGTGCTGGCCCGACACTGCCGGACCATGTACCGGTACTGGCTCATTGACGAATTCCAGGACACGAACGGCCCTCAATACAAACTGCTTCGGCGGATGGCGGGCGATAACTTCCGCCAATTGTTCGCCGTTGCCGATGATGACCAGACCATTTACGAGTGGAACGGTGCGAATGTGCGCCGCATACGCAGCTTGGTGGACGATTTCCAGTGCAAGGTCATACAGCTCACCCACAACTTCCGCTGTCCGGCGAGTGTTGTGGAAGCTGCGAATCGACTCGTCGTCTACAATGTCCGGCGAGACCGCTCCAAGGCGGAGTCGGAACCAGTCACGCCTCGCTTCGAAGACCAGAACAGTATCGAATGCAGGGTGTTCTCCGATGACCGGGAAGAAGCTCGGCGCATCGCCGCCGAAATTGCCAAGCTTGATGCGGGCGAGCGGGGGGAAACCGTGGTGCTGGCGCGCAGCCGTGCGCTTCTAGGGCCTATCCAGAAGGCACTGGAAAGCTTGAATGTACCCACTGCGTTTCTGGGACGGCGTGACGACTTCGCATCGCCGCAAATGCGTTGGCTCGTCGCGTGCCTGAAGCAAATCAATCGACCGCTCGACCGGCGCAATATGGCTACTCTGACAGCAACATTCGGAAGCTTCTCCGACATCTCCTTGGAGATCGAAGAGATAATCGTGCGTTCGGAGGCGGAGCAGGTTCCGCTTCTGGCCGTCTGGTTCGATGCCGTCCGGGAAAAATCAGCACCTTCAGCGTTGCCGCCGGTGGTCGAAACGGTGGCGCGCCTTGCGTCGGAAAACGCACGCTGGCCCGAGGTCTTGGACAAGGCCCTGGAGCAATTCAAAGAGGTTCTGGAGCAATTCGAAAGTGAGGATAAGCAGGGCGATCTGAAGGACGATCTGAGCGCTTGGCGCGGTATTGAGCGTGAGATACGGCGGGCCCGAGGCGCCATCCCGCTCGATCAATTCCTTCAGGAGATGGAATTGCGCTCCAAGGAGCCGACGCCAGCGCCAGGCGCGGTAAGGTTAAGCACGGTTCACGGGGCGAAGGGCTTGGAGTTCGACAGGGTTTATCTGATCGGTCTCGCGGAAGAGGTCTTTCCCTCTTGGCACAGCGTCAGGAAAGGCAACGGCAGCGCGGCAATCGAGGAGGAGCGTCGCAGTTGCTTAGTCGCCATTACGCGAACGAAGCAGCGGCTGATCCTGTCAAGGGCAGAGCAGTACAAGGGATGGCCAAAGAAACCGTCACGCTTTCTCGCGGAAATGGGCTTGACAACTGGCGACTCCAATAAGGCATTGAGAGGGGGGAGTTTGCCTTGACGACGAATGATCGGCGCCTGATCGAGGACTACCTGCCCGTATCGTGGCTCAGCGCCGAAGCATCGGGAGAGCCACGGACCAAGGGACACATTTCGACTTTGCACCTCTGGCGTGCGAGACGCCCTATTGTCGCCTGTCGTGCGGCAATCTATGCTGCTCTGGTGCAAGCACCCGGCTCGGAAGATGAAAGGGAAAACGAAGAACGGTTCCTGAAACGGCTGTGCCGATGGGGGGCACCGCAAGCGACTGTCGAGCAGGCCCGCCAGCGCATCGCGGCCAACCACCCTTACGCACCGCGAGTACTTGATTGCTTTGCCGGCGGTGGAGCCATTCCACTTGAAGCACTGCGCCTCGGCTGCGAATCCTTCGCGCTCGACCTGAACCCGGTGGCCTATCTGATCCTCAAGGCGACATGCGAGTACCCGCAGCGATACGGCGCTTCTCTCTCCAAAGATGTGCGACAGTGGGCTGAGCGTGTCGCGGAGCGCGTACGGACCGCCACCGCCAATTTCTATCCCAGCATTCCGATTCCCGACAATGTCTTGGAAACTGCAACGGCTCAGACCACTCTGGCCGGAACGAACGATTTGCCACGGACGCTGACGCCCTTCGTTTTCCTCTGGGCCCGGACCGTCACATGTCCGAACCCCCAATGCCGTGCTGTCGTGCCGCTGTACCGTCAGACATGGCTTCGAAAAAAGAGTACCGGCTATGTCGCCCTCCGTCCCGTGCCATGCAGGATGCAAGGCCGCGTCGATTTCGCAGTGCAAGAGGCGTCAAAACCACAGGCGCTGGGCTTCGATCCTTCCGTGGGGATGCGCGGTACGGCTACAAAATGTCTTTGCTGCGGGTCGGCTGTTTCCGCGAAGTACATACGCGGCTACGGCAACGAACAGGGTTTCGGGCAGCAGCTACTGTGCGTAATTTGCCTAAACCCGTTTGGTCCAGGAAAGCTCTACTTCGTCGATCACTCTTGGGTCGATGAGGAAGTGAAACGACAACATGCCGCCGAGGAACATGCCGCCGCGCTCGAACGGGAGTTGCGCGTTGTGACGATGGATGCAGACATCCCACCTACAGGCAACGCCGGGCTCGCGACCGGCAAGAGCTACCTGTACGGCATCGAACGATTCCGGGACGCATACACGTCCAGACAACGTGCGGTGCTCCTAGAGTGGGTCCGACAGATCCATCTTGCTCACCGAGACATGCTGGCCAACGGAATTGACGAGGGGCGGGTGGAGGCAATCACCGTTTACCTCGCCCTATGGATGAGTCGCCTGACTGATCGCTTCAACGCCCTCGCCCGTTGGGAGAGCACGAGGGAAACGGTCCAGAGCCTCACTTCGATGAAGCGTATCGCGATGACTTGGGACTATCCCGAAGTGAATGTATTTGCGGGGAGTTCCGGGAGTTGGCAATCGGCACTCGACTACGTGACCGCCGTAATTGATCGCGAGGCAGATGCCGGGTGGTCAGCAACTGTGTTGCGGGGAAGCGCCACGCGGCTCGCCACGGCCGGGCTTGAGGACTCGAGCTTCGATGCGGTGATCACCGACCCACCGTACTACGACAACGAGTCCTACGCGGAGTTGTCCGATACTTTCTACGTGTGGCTGCAACCGGCGCTTCAGAAGATATTCCCCGAGCATTTTGCTTCGCGACTGACACCGAAGCGCTTGGAATGTGTCGCAGCCGCTTACCGTCAAGGAGGAACGAAAGAACACGCCAACCAACACTTTGAACGACGCCTTTCCGAAGCCTTGGTCGAGGTACGGCGGATCCTCAAGCCAAATGGTGTGCTGACACTCGTATACGCCCACCGTACCACGGCAGGCTGGGCCACATTGGTCAACGCACTTCGCGATGCACGGTTTGAAGTAACAGAAGCTTGGCCGATTGAGACCGAAACGAAGTCGAGAGCGGCTCATCAGGGAGACGCGGCTCTTCGCTCCTCCATTTTCATCGTCTCACGGCCTCGCCAGAGTACGCAGGTCGGGCGCTATGAGCAGGATGTGCTGCCGACCCTGAAGGAGATCGTATCCGAGCGTGTCAGCACTCTCTGGAACGGTGGTCGAGGTCTGGGTGGTGCCGACCTGTTAATGGCGTCTGTAGGCGCGGGCCTTCGCTCCTACACGCGATTTCATCAAGTCGAGTACGCCAACGGCGACCAAATGACGCCTGAGGCCTTTATGCGCGAGGTCGAAGGTGCTGTTCTGGAAGCGATGTTCGACGAGCTGTTCGATCTTCCAAGTACTGGCGTCGCGGCCATTGACCCAGTGACGCGCTTCTATGTCCTCTGGCGATTTACTTATGGAGCCGCGCCGCTCGACGCGGGAGAAGCATTTGTTTTCTGCTATCCGCAGAACATTGAGTTGGATGAATCCTCCGGCATCTTGGGCGATGCGCCGGCGCTTGTTGAGAAGATGGGCACTGAGGTTCGCGTCCGCACGTTCGCCGAACGCGGCCAAGACGAACGGCTCGGGATCGCACGAAATGGGTTGTCAGCACCAATCATTGATCTTCTGCATCGGATCATCTGGCTGATGGAAGAAGACCCAGCGGAGTTGCCCGTCTTTTTTCGCCGAACGCGGCCCAACAAGGAGCAGCTACGTCTCGTGGTGCAGTCGTTGTCGGGTCCCGTACTCACGGCCCGCTCGGCAACTGAAGATGGCCTGTCCGTCGAGATGTCCTTGCTCCACAAGCTCAGTGCCAATTGGCGTTCCATCACGGAAGATCACACCATACATCCCCGTTTCGCTCGTGAGCCCGACGATGGAACTTTGCCGCTCTTTGGAGATAGTCAATGAGTGCTTCCAACGTACGCCCCTGGCTCCAGTGCGTCGCCCTGCATCCCGATGTGCTCGCCGACGACTTTTCCGAAGACATCTTTGCACTCGACCTTGGTCTTCTGTCCGACTACCTGATCGCCAAGGATCTCGGAAAGCCGGAAGCCGATCTGAGGCGGGTGCCTGTGGTCTACCGGGATGCCGACAGCTTCTTCGCCGCGTCGTACCTGACGAGCGGCCTCAAGTCCCTTCTCGAAGATGTGCTGGGCCGCCTTGCCGGGACGGAAGGGAACCGGGTTCTGAGGCTCCAGACACCGTTCGGCGGCGGTAAATCCCATACTCTTGCCGCCCTGTTGCATGCTGCCCGATCACGCGCCGCGCTTGACGCGCTGCCGCAGGCGGCCGGACTGCCGCGGCCCAAAGGGGTGCGGGTGGCCGTGGTGGACGGGCAGTTCTTCGATCCAACGAACGGCAAACGGACCCCAGGCGGGGACATTTCTGCAAGGACACTCTGGGGCTGGATCGCGTGGACCCTCGGGGGGCAGGACGGCTACGAACTGGTGCGTGCGCAGGACGAAGCCCAGGTCGCACCGGGCGCTGATACACTCGTCGAGCTGCTCAGAGGCGGACCGAGCCTGATCCTGCTCGACGAATTGCTGCAATATCTCATCAGCGCTGGCGGAATCCGCATCGAACAGACCACCCTCCGCGACGAGACTCTGTTGTTTCTGCAGCGGTTGACGGTCGCGGCCGGGAGCGTGGACAACACGGCGCTTGTTTTTTCCCTTCAGTCCAGCCAGCGCGAATCCCTTGAGTACACGAGCCTGCTGCAAACCGTAGAGCACCTTGTCGCACGCAAGGATCAGCGACGGGAGCCAGTCGAAGGCAACGAGATCCTGAACGTCATCCAGCGTCGGTTGCTTGCCGGAGCCCCCGACGCGAGTATTGCCGCAGCGACGGCGGAAGCCTACGGCCAAGTCTTCACGCAAATGCGACGCGCCCACGCGCGCGGCGAAGGAGAGCGATGGCAGGCCGAGGAAGACGGACGAGCCCTGCGTGAGCGAATCAGGGCGTCATACCCTTTCCACCCGACGCTGATCGACCTGATGCGCGAACGCTGGGCCGCCATCCCGGACTTTCAGCGCACTCGCGGGGCACTGCGCTTCCTTGCATCGTGCTTGCGCACTGCCCACCGGACAGGTGCCTCCCGGGCGCTGCTCAGCCTAGGTGATGTTCCCATCCACGACAACACCGTCCGCCTCGCTTTTTTCAAGGAGGTCGGCCAGCGCGAGGACTTTCAGGCCTGTCTGGAACATGACCTCACCGGCGCAAACGCGCGAGCTCGCCGTATCGACGAACGGCGTGCGCGTGAAGTGACGACGGAAGCCGGCAAGCAACCGGCCACCCGCCTTGCCACGGCGATGCTGCTCTACTCGTTCGGTGGCCTGCGGCGTGGGGAGGGTGACCAGGGCGAACTCCTTCCACCGGGGGTCGGCGAGCCGGACCTGTTGGCCGCGAGCATTGGGCCGGATCTCGATACCACCACCATTCAGGCGTGCCTAAAGGAGCTTGGGGAACAGTGCCTTTATCTGCACTTCGACGGCGTGCGCTACTGTTTCAAGAAAGATCCGAACGTCACGCTGCTCGTCGAACAGGAAGCCGAAACGGTCGGGCGGGACGAAGGCAGCATCATGGCTCGTATTCGCCAGATGATCGAGGAGCGGCTGGCCGGACAGCCCGTCATCGTCTGGCCCACCAAACCGGGCGATGTGCCGGACCGAGAGCCAGAGTTTCTCCTCGCCTACCTGCCGCTTGAGTTCGCGGCGCAACCGGCCTCGGCGCAGAAGCGCAGTGCGCTGGAGATTTGCGAGCAATACGGGAATCGCCAGCGCGAGTTCCGCAATGGCCTGGGGCTGGCCGTTCCGTCAGCCGATCAGGTCGAGGTTCTGCGTCGTGGCGTTCGCTACCTCCTCGCGATCGAGCGGATACAGGGCAAATGGCGCGAGCACAAACTCACGGATGCGCAGCGAAGCCAGCTTCGGGAGCGCCTCTCCACTGAGAAGACGGCAACCGAGTCGGCCTTGCTCAAGCTCTACGGCGAAGTCTGGCTCCTCGTATCCGGCGAGGGGGAATTGACGCTGGAGACCGTCGGCATTGGCGGCCGCCCGTTGCAGACGACGCTTGATAACAAGAAACGCGCTCTCATCCATCAGCGTCTGATGGAACTGCTCACCACGGTCCAGAGACGGATTTTTGGAACACTTGCTCCCGGCAAGATCACCGAGCTGTTCAGGCTCGGCGAGTCGGGAAGCTACGCCGCCGGAATCGCCACGACCGAGGTGCTGAAGGGATTCTACGAGTTCCTCGGCTTCCCTCGGCTACTCTCGGCCGAAGTCGTGCGCAAGGCGGTCGCACGTGGAGTGGATACCGGTCTCTTCGGCTACACCACTGGGCAACCGCAACTCGGAGACGACGGGTGCTACCTCATTGACCGGAGCCGCGTCGCCTTCGAACGCAGTGTGGCGGACGACGAGATCGACTTGGACGCGGGTTTGCTCATCGCCCCCGCGGCTATTCCTGAGACGGCGTCGGTGTCCGACAGTGAGAGTATCGGCAGTACTGGGGGCGGAGAGGGCACGGAGCATACCGAAGAAAGCGACGATTCCGACGAGCATTCCTCCTCTGGAAATGAATCGAGCGTGGGGGATGGATCGGGCATGGCTTACTCCACCGGCGGTCGCCAAATCGTCGTTTCCTTTGTGGCGGACCAAAGAGAGAAGGTCTTCGAAGCATGGGATGCAGTGGCCAATCTCGCAGACATGGCGGGCACTATTTCCATCAAGGTATCGGCAATGGCCCCCGAAGGATACGACCGGGCCAAGCTGGAGAACGGTGTGTTTGAGCCGCTACGCGAGCTCGGCCTCATCCAGGATGATTGATTAGGCACCTCGACCACTCAGAAGAATGAGCGCATGTACCTGACGCGAATTCAACTGGCGAAATACGGGCCGATCTAGTGTCCTGTCCGGGAAATACGCATATTATTCGACCTGTGTGTAATGGATAGTATATTATTGATTTTAAATGAAATTATTTTTCATAGGCCGACGATCATTTTATAGCGAATTTACCGGACAGAACACTAGGATCTGGATATTCGTTTCCCATTCGACGGAGAGCGGCCCAAACCTGTTTTATTGGTCGGTGAGAACGGGTCCGGCAAAACCATAGTCCTTTCCCATATAGTTAACGCCATGGTCATGGCCAAGGATACGGTTTACCAAGAATCAAGTGAGTTGGATGTCGGGAGGGCATTCAAGCTACACAGCAACTCCTACGCTTCCGCCGGCACCGAGTATTATTACTACGCCCGATGCTGTTGGTCGAAGGTGAAACGGATCGGAACTGCTTGCAGCGGAGTTGCTCGCAAAGGGTGATGTCCTTACGGCATGTTGAGCACGCGGCGGGAGTACGCCCGGTGATTTCGCTGCTATTGACGGCCGCAGTGGTTTATTCATGAATAGGTCGGACCAAAGAGTCGAGATGCACATGCCGCTTGTAAACGGAGTTCATCAACCACAAATTTTGCCAACTGCGACGCCTTTGGGCTTTTGGCGACAGAGCCCCTTCCGTAGAATGCCGCCGTTTCGGTGCATTAGGCCATGACAGGAAACAAGCCCGACCCCAGCCGCGAAGTCGATCAATTCATGCGGGGATTGATCCGCCGCAACCTCGGGGAAACCGAGTTTCACCAAGCGGTGCGCGAGGTGGTCGAGACCTTGATGCCCTATGTGCTCGACCATCGCGAATATCGGGATGCGAGAATCCTAGAGCGCCTTACAGAACCGGACCGCATCGTGATCCTCCGTGTTTGCTGGGAGGACGATGCGCACAATGTGCGCGTCAACCGCGCCTGGCGCGTGCAGTTCAACAACTGCATCGGCCCGTATAAGGGCGGGCTGCGCTTCCATCCCTCGGTGAACCTGAGCATTTTGAAATTTCTCGGCTTTGAGCAGGTTTTCAAAAACAGCTTGACCGGGTTGCCGATGGGCGGCGGCAAGGGTGGCTCGAACTTTAATCCCAAGGGCAAGAGCAGCCGCGAGGTGGAACGGTTCTGTCAATCGTTGATGATCGAACTGCACCGGCACATCGGCGAAGATACCGATGTGCCCGCCGGCGACATCGGTGTGGGTGCCCGGGAAATTAGCTACCTGTTCGGCCAGTACCTGCGCCTTGAGAATCGCTACGCCGGCATACTGACCGGCAAGGGTCTAAGCTTCGGAGGCAGTCTAATTCGCACCGAGGCGACCGGTTACGGGTGCGCCTATTTTTGCGAGAACATGCTGAATCGGGTTGGCGACGGCATGGCGGGCAAAACCGTCGCCATCTCCGGTGCCGGCAATGTCGCCCTTTACGCGGCGCAGAAATCGATTACCTTGGGCGCCAAGGTGCTGACGATGTCGGATTCCTCCGGCTTCATTCACATTGACGGCGGCATGGACCGCGATGTGCTTGAGTTCATTCGCGAACTCAAGGAAGAGCGGCGTGGCCGGATCGCGGCGGTCGCGGAGCGATTTCCGCACATCAGCTTCCACGCCGGCGAGCGGCCCTGGGCGGTGCCGGTGGATATTGCCATGCCCTGCGCCACGCAAAACGAGATAAGCGCCGACGAGGCGCGCGGGATGTTGAAAAATGGGGTGCGGACTGTCTGCGAAGGCGCCAACATGCCGACCGAACTGGCCGGCGCGCACACCTTTGTTAAAGCCGGCATCCTCTACGGTCCGGCCAAGGCCGCCAACGCCGGCGGTGTCGCGGTTTCCGGCCTGGAACAAAGCCAAAACGCATTGCGCCTTTCCTGGAGCGCCCACGAGGTGGATTCCCGCTTGCAAACCATCATGCACAATATTCACGAAACCTGTGTGCTCCACGGTGCCGAGAAGGGCGGTGTCAATTACGTCAAAGGCGCCAATATTGGTGGCTTTCTCAAGGTGGCGGACGCCATGCTCGCCTATGGGATTATGTAGATGACTATGCGGAAGGTGGCGGGCTGGGCGGATACTGCGGCCGTCAATAGCGGCGATATCACTGGCCGTGCTCCCGCCGCGTACTCAACATGCCGCCAAGCACACCTGCGCGCGCTCTTACCCCGCGCACCCAGTACTTTCACTCTTGTCGGCCTCGCCATGTTTATTCATGAATAGGTCGGGCTAGTTGACCGTGGCGCCGCGCACCGGGATGTGGAGCGTGTCCGTGCTGCCGTCCAGCAGGTTCACCTGGGTCGTCGCCACCCGGATGTCCCCCGGCGCCGCGACCACGCTCAGCGTCGCCGACGCCCGCCGACGCGGACCCGCGAACTCGACCAGGTCCGAAACCCGCAGCACCACCTGACCGCCCGCCGGGACCGTGCCGACCGCCGCCGCCGTCGGCGTCGCCCGCGTCCCCGCCTCCGTCACCAGCGAGCCCAGGTCGTACCTCGCGTCGCGCGCCCCCTCGTTGACGATGATCAGGCGCTGGTTGTACTTCCCCGACGCGGTCAGATAGGTCAGCCGGGCCGTCGTCCCGTTGCGCCGGATCCGGCCGATCACACCCGTCGCCAGCGTCTCGTCGGCGTCGCCGACCCCGGTGCGGCTGACCGTCCCGCGGTACAGCCCGGCCGGAATCGGGGCCCCGTTCGCGGCGGCCACCCGAACGCACAGATGGTGCGTCCCCGCGTTCCGCCCCCCGAGCGTCGCCCTGTCCGGCGGGCCGCCGGCCGCCGGCGCCAGGTTGCCCGTCGCCGGCGACCCCGCGGCGCCGGCCGCCGGGCAGACCCCCGACGGGTCCGCCGCGTCCGCGGGAATCCCCAGGCTGAACGCCCCGATCGAGAAGTCCCCCTCAACCGCGAGGTTGACGCTGCCGTCGGGCAGCAGGTCGCTCCCCGTGGCGATCCCGCCGGTGGTGGGATTGTGGAGGTTGTTCCCCGCGATCGTCGCCCTGGCCGAGCCCAGAACCGCCGCGTCCGTCACGCCGCCGGCCGCGGCCGCGTCCCGGAACCACAGGAACGGTTGCGGGGAGGTGCCCACGTGCGCGACAACGGGTTGGGTCGCCGCCTCCACCCCGGCGTCCAGACCGTCGACGACCCGCACGATGGTGGCCGCGCCGCCCAGAGCCACGGACGCGTTGCGGCCCGCCAGGGCGTCGTCCGCGTCGCCGTGCAGCGAGATGCCCGCCGTGTACGCGCCCTCGCCCGCCGGCACCGCCAGGTGGTCGGCGATGTCGGCGAATATCCTCGTGGGCTCATTGGGGGTGCCGCACTTCGGGCCGCCGCCGGCGACGGCGCGCGCCTCGGGGGGAAGGTGTCTGCCCCCGTCCCGGCTCGGGAGGTCCAGGCCGAAATCGTCGTCCGCGCCCGTTTCGAGCCGGAAGACCGCGACGCTTTCCCCCGCCCGCCCCGCGACGAGGGATGTCCCGATCGCCTTGCCCGCCGACGTGACGTGGTCCGGATTGATGAACGCCGCGCCATTCTCCATCGTGCACGACGAGGGCGGCCTCAGGGGGTTCGCGGACCAGCGCCACCCGATGTCGCCGACATTCTTCCCCTCGGCGAACACCATCCCCCCGCCCAGCGCCAGGCGGACATGGACCGACTCGTCCACCAGGATGCGCCGCCCGAGCGCCGCCGCCACCCGGTGCCGGGTGTCGGTGGCCACCGCGGCCACCGGGCTCTTGATGTTGACGGTCGTCTTGCCGGCCGGAACCACGACCAGCTCCCGGGCGTACTCCACCGGCTCGGGCGCCAGGCCGCCGGCGCCGTCCAGTTGCTGATAGGTCATGCCGCCCGTCGGCGACTCCGCCGGATCCGTCCCCCGGGCGCCCGGCGTCGTGTCCCTCACCGTCACGGAGACGCTGTCGATGGCGAGCGCGGCGCCGTAGTCGTTGTCGGTGCTGGCCGATGTGTGCGTCAGGGTCGCCGTGTCGTTGGCCGTGTCGGCGTCGGCTCCGGCGCTGACCGTCACCGTCTGCGCCGTGCCGTGGTTGGCCGGCGTGAACGTCAGCGGCGAGCCCGCCACCGTCACCTCGCCCGAGGCGCCGCCCACCGTCACCGTCACGTTCGCCGCCGGCGCCGTGTACAGCCTCAGGGTGTAGGCGCCGCTGCCGCCCTCGTCGATCGTCAGCGAGGTCGGCGAGATCGCCACGCCCGGCACCGCGTTGACCGTCACCGCCACCGTGCCGGCGTCCGGTATCGCATCCGCCGCGGCCCCCGTCAGCCGGAAGGCGTGATTGATGGTCGCCGTCCCCGCCCCCACGCCGGTCACCGTCACCGTCTTCGCCGTGTTGTAGTTGCCCGTGGTGAAGGTCAGGCTCGCCGGACGCACCGTCGCCGCCGACATGTCGTCGCTGATGATCGACAGCGTGCCCGCATGCGCCTGCGTCAACGCCACCGTGTAGGTGGCCGTGGCGCCGGTCGCCACCGACACCGGCGCTCCGGCGATCGTCAGGGCTGGTCTGTCATCATCGTCATCGCTGAGGGTCACCGTGCGGATATTGGACCAGAGGCCATTCCCATTGAACCCCCGTCCCCGGACCCTCACCTCCACTACCGCGCCCTCGGGGTAGCCGCCTCCCAACCAGGAAACCGTCCGCGCCGAACGTACCGCCGCACTGGTGGTGCGACCGTATTCCTGCCAGTTGGCGCTCCCCCTGAGACGATAGCCCATCTGCCAATGATTCCAGGTGGCTCCACTGGGGAGAAGCTCACCAGTGTGGGTCCACGTCAGTTGGACCCCCAGATCATAGCTGGGCACATTCGATGTGGCCCCCGTCAGCACCGGCGCCGCCAGCGCATACGGCGTCGCCGTCACCTCGTCCGACCACACCGACGAAACCGACGACGCGCCGCTGCCGCGGCGGGCGAACAGCCGGAACCTGTATTCCGTCCCGCCCGTCAGCCCCGTCACGGTGGTGCTCGTCGCGCCGCCGTCCGACACCGTCGTGGTGCTGCTCCACCCGCCCGAACTCTTGTACTGGTAGCCCCAGCTCGCGATATTCGTCTGGGCGGTCCAGCCCAGGGTGACCGAGCGGTCACCCGCCGTCGCCGTCAGCACCGGCTTGGACGGCCTGGGATTGACATTCGGCGTCGCCGTCACCACCGCCGACTGCGCGCCGACGCCGGAATCGTTCCTCGCCCGGATGCGGAAGCTGTATTCGCTGTCGTTTTCCAGCCCCGTCACCGTGTGGGTCGTGGTGTCGGCGTCGGAGCCGGAGATGGCGGTCCATTTGCCCCAAGAGGCGTTCCCCTTCTTCTGCCGCACCTGATACCTCGTGATCGAATCGTCCTCCGGGTCGGTCCACGTCAGCTCCACCTGCGCGTTGCCCGCCTCCGCCGACAACCCCGTCGGGGCGGCGGGTTTGGTGCTGCCTTCGTCGTCGTCCCTGATCGTCAGGGTGAGCCTGCCGGTGGCCCAGTTGTCCTGGTAGCCGATGAAGTTGATCGTCTCGTCCGGTTCGTCCCGGGTATCGCCGAGTATGCGGACGATCTTCGTGCCCTCGGTCTCGCCTTCGGCGATGGAGACAATAACGCCGTCCGGCAAGCACACATCCGTGTGCCGCGGGAGCAGGGGGGGATCGCAGGGGTTTAATCCCTTGCCGGAGGCAGTGGCTGTGCCAATGTCGCTGCCGTAACCCAGGGAAACCGAGAAGCCCGCGGGCGCAGGCTCACCGAGGGTGAAGGTGATGGTGACGTCCGTCGAACCGGAATCGCCCTCGGTGATCGTGGCCGACGGGGACGCCGACAGCGTGATCGTCTTGCCATTCGACACGGTGATGGTGACCGTGGTGGAGGCCGTGGCGGCCACGGCGGCGGTGCCGTCGCGGCCCTTCCAGCTCCAGGTCACGGTATGCGCGCCCACCCCGAGAGTAATGCAGGGATTGAGGTTGACACCGCGCCCCTTGGTGATGCCGGCGGGGGCCTGGGTGATTTCGACGCCGAGATTCGAGTCGCTGAGTACCGAGTGCGCAGGCACGGCGCTCATGCCCTCGCGCCTCTCCAGATACGTGACCGAGCCTTGCGGGGTGCTTTGCGAGGCCGCAAGAAGGTTGTAGCACACCTCTACCGTCTCCCCGGCCGACCCGACCGTGACGCTGGCGTTCGGGCTGGAAACCAGCGTCGGGGTCGGCGCCCGCGGTATGGCGGAGACCCAGCCAATGTTGTTGAGCACGGACTCAGCGTGGGAGCCGCCCCCGCCGCTCAAATACCGAATTGCGATATTGTAAGTTCTGCCGTTGACAAGATTCTCAATGTTACCCGAGCGGGCGGCAGCAAAGTCTGCAAGCTTTTTCCATGGGCCGCCGCCTGTTCCCTCGAAAGTCTGATGTTCCCAGCTACTGCCGATTTCACTGCCCTGATAGTCCCACCTGACCCGTATCTTGCTGTCCAGCCCGGTGGCGGACACGATGACAAGGTCGTTCGGCACCACCCTGACACGGTTGGAAGTTGCAATATGAATCCCGCCAGGACGAAGCGCTCGCATCTCGATATCATATATCTGGCCGTTGGTCAGGCCAGTTAGCGTCTGTGTGGGAGCCGTAGCCGCTCCGGTGGTAGTTGCAGCTCCGAATACGCGGTACTGCCACCTGATTTGTCCGGTAATGCCAGTCCAGGTCCAAGACAGGTCGACCTTGCCGTTGCCCGACTTTGCGGTGAGTGTAATGGACTGCGCTTGCGCCGTCTGCGGCGCGAGGGCGGCGGCGAACGTGAGCAGGAAGAGGCCGGCGAGCAGTCCCGCCCTCAGGTGTCGTGGGTTTCTGGCGGAGGCTCTCACCGGATCAGCCTCGCGCCCGGACTTGTTCGGGGGGGGGGGGGGGGGGGGGGGGGGGAGTACGGGAGTTTTCTGGAGTTCGCGCGCACGAGGCACTCACGCCCCACCCGAATAGCCGCAGGTCGTGCATCCCGACATCGTCCGGCGTCCTTGTGCTTCATGGGTTCGTTTCCTCACTCCTGCTCTGAATATTCCGCCGCCACGCTGGCGCCGCGAGTACTTTGCGGCGATTTATAACCGAAACGGGGGGCGGAGGCAACAGCGGGCACCGCATGGCCATGTATATAAATCCCAATTAAAATGCCGAGACCATAGATTGATCATACATTCCCCAATGCGGATCGACAAGCGCTCCGAGAACGGTCCTTTCGACCTGATCGGCGATGTGCACGGCTGCTTCGAAGAATTGCGCAAGCTCCTGAAGAGGCTTGGCTACAGTATCCGGGTTGAACGCAGTGTGCCGGGGGTGCGCTACCGGGTGACGCCGCCGGGGGGCCGCAAGGCGGTATTCCTTGGCGACCTCGTCGACCGCGGGCCGGACAGCCCGAATGCGCTTCGATTGGCGATGGACATGGTGGAGGACAACACCGCCCTGTGCGTGCCGGGCAACCACGAAATCAAGCTGCGGAAAAAGCTGTCGGGCAAGGCGGTAAGACTAACCCACGGGCTGGCCGAGACGATGGAGCAGTTCGAACGCGAAACGGATGCGTTCAAAACCCGTGCAAGCCGATTTATCGCCGATCTGGCCAGCCACTACGTTCTGGACGATGGCAGGTTGGTTGTCGCGCACGCGGGAATGAAGGAGTCGCTTCAGGGTCGGGATTCGGGTGTCGCATGGTCCTTTGCGCTCTACGGAGAGACGACCGGCAAAACCGATGAATTTGGCTTACCGGTGCGCCACGACTGGGCTCGCGACTATCGCGGCCGTGCGATGGTTGTCTATGGCCACACCCCGGTGGCGGAAGCGAATTGGGTTAACAACACCATCTGTATCGACACCGGCTGCGTATTCGGAGGGAAGCTCACGGCGCTGCGCTATCCCGAAAAAGAATTGGTGCAGGTCGCGGCGGCTAGACGGTACTACGAATCCGCTCGGCCCTTCTGACGGCTGGGGAAGGCCTGAAGAATTTGATAGGGGGACATCGGATCACGTATAGACTATTGATTTAATTAGATTAAACGCCGTGACTACTCTTCCCCATGCGTCCGATGGGGTGCTTGATTAGGGAACCCCTGATTAATCCTGTAGCCGGGGCATCCGATTTAACAAAATCAATAATTTACGAATAGGTCAATGCTGCTCTATCGACTTGTTCAGACGGTCCTTAGATATTGCTGTCCAGAAACGCTACGAGTTGCGATTTGCTGAGCGCGCCGACCTTGGTGGCTTCCACCTGGCCGCCCTTGAACAGCATGAGGGTTGGGATGCCGCGGATGCCGTACTTGGCGGGGGTGGACTGGTTGACGTCGATATCCAGCTTGCAGACTTTGAGGCTGTCGCCGTATTCGCTGGCGATTTCGTCGAGTATGGGCGCGACCATTTTGCAGGGGCCGCACCACTCCGCCCAATAATCAACCAGCACCGGCTTGTCGGATTGGAGAACATCGCTTTCGAAGTTGCCGTCCGTGGTGTGAACAATGCTGCCATTGCCGCCGCTGGCCCGATTTTCGGTTGTCGCCAATTCCACCATTGCATTATCTCCCGTTGATTGCCTTGAAATTTGGGGGCGCAAAGTTTAACACGGAAATCACCCGCTGGAATTCCCCGGAACTTCCGCTGTCAAAGCAATTCCCGCTACGCTTGACCCTGCGTGAAAATCCACCCCAAACAAACGGACATATATACATGGGTTGACATACCACTATATGTCGAGGATTTAGCGGCTGAAAACTACCACATGTGGGCTTCGGTCAACCCATCGATATAATTCCCCAAACAAACGGCCCGATGGTCAATTTATCCGGGCATACGGCCCCGAACGGCCTATGTCGAACCGGCACACCACCCTTCCGCCAATCGCTTTGCGAAGTAGGTGAGTACGCCATCCGCACCGCCCCGCTTTAGGCAGAGCAGGGATTCGGCGATCACCGCCTCGCTCAGCCAGCCGTGGTTCACAGCGGCCATATGCATGGCGTATTCGCCGCTCACCTGGTAGGCGAAGGTTGGTACGCCGAACTCCGCCTTGACCCGCCCGATGATGTCCAGATAGGGCATGCCCGGCTTCACCATGACCATATCCGCGCCCTCGTCAAGGTCCAGGGCAATCTCGTGCAGCGCCTCGTCGCTGTTGCCCGGATCCATTTGATAGGAGAACTTGTCCCCGGCGCCCAGGGCGGCGCTCGACCCCACGGCGTCGCGGAACGGTCCGTAATAGGCGGAGGCGTACTTGGCCGAATACGCCATGATGAGGGTATTGATGTGTCCGTCGGCGTCCAGGGCTTCGCGAATGGCGCCGACCCGGCCGTCCATCATATCCGACGGCGCGATGACGTCGCTGCCGGCCCCCGCGCACACCCCCGCCTGTTTACAGAGGGCCGTCACGGTAGTGTCGTTCTGTACATAGCCGGAGGCGTCAACAATGCCGTCCTGCCCATGGGCGGTGTACGGATCGAGCGCGGCATCCGTGATGACGCCGAGTTCGGGGACCGTGCGCTTAACGGCCGCAACGGCGCGTGGAATGAGTCCATCCGCATTCCATGCTTCGGCACCGTCGAAGCTGCGCAGGGAAAATTCGATGTTGGGAAAGAGGGCCACCGCCGGAATGCCGAGTTCCGCCGCCGTTTCCGCCTCCTGGACCAGCTTGTCGATGGTATAGCGTTCGATACCCGGCATGGAATCGACCGGCTCTGTTCGATGGTTGCCGTCGATTACAAACATGGGATAGATGAGGTCGTCCACCGTCAGCGTCGATTCCCGGACAAGGCGGCGCGAGAATAGTCGCGCCCGCGCCCGGCGCAGACGAGTTGCTGGAAACTGGCGGGGCACGAAAGGTTTGGCGACGCTACGCCGAGACCGCTCTGCGACCGCTTGGGTGGCGGCGGCGGGCGGTGGCGGGCGGCGCTCGGTGCATGGATCGCTCGGCGGGACGCATCGTCTGCGTTTGCGCACTGATCCAAGCTACGACTTTCCGCCAGGTCGGGGTTTCCTTGCGGGCGGCGCGGCTATCGATCATATCGACCACGCCCTGCCCTGTGCCTATAGCTTCGCTGTAAACAGGGCTGTCGCGTAAGGTTGCGACCACGGGTTGCCCCAGGCAGCCCAGAAAATGCTTAAGCTGCGTGTGGGCATCCGCATTGGGCTGCACACGATTGGCCAATACGCCCAAGGGCTTGGGTGCCGCCCGGAAATGCCGATGGGTCAGTACCTGGGTAATGAAACGGCTGCCAATGCGAATGTCGATGGATGAGGGCAGGATTGGCACGAGAACGGCATCCGCCTGTTTGATCAACCACTGCAATTCGCGCTCGTCGTCGTTGCCGTGGCCATCGACGACCAGAAAATCGACGGTGGGGGGCGCCAACTCACTGAGCTTGCGGGCTGTGCCCTTTCGTTCCCATGATCGGATTACAGGAACGACGGGGAGCGTGGATGCGCGCTGCGCCGCCCAATAGGCACCGGCACCCTGGGGGTCGTTGTCGACCAGGGCAACCCGCTTGCCCGCCGCGGCGAACGCGACCGCCAGGTTGGTGGCGACCGTGGTCTTGCCACAGCCCCCCTTGCCGTTCATCACCAGAATCCGACGCACGCCGAGTGCGGCGCATGCATCGCCCGACATCATATTCGCCACCCTTTCACCGAGTTATAGCGGCCCCTACCGCAACTCATGGCACGGTGCGCCCGATCATTTCCCCCTGTGCCGACGATCTCGCCGCCAGTCTAGCGATTCGGGCGAACCCGTCCTTCCCGCGGCTACCCGCTTTCGGGCAACCGCGGGGAAACTATACCACTGGGAAAGGCTTGATCAAATCGATATCTCTGCCTCGGATAATTTCCAACGTATTGATTTTTATTTGGGACTTATATACATGGCTATGCGGCGAGCGCTGTTGCCTCTTATCTGTTCCCTGCCCCTGTATTCAGGGTAGGTCTGTATCTTTAGCGTGCAGCCCGCCACTGCAGCGCGGCAAGCACAACAACGGCGGCAAACCCGGCCAGAGACCAAACGGGCACCGGAATGCCGAGAAATGGGGGTTCCGCGGCGCAATCGCCGGTGCCGGAAACCATCGCCTTGAGCGCCTCGGAGAACATCCCGAATTCAAGCAGGCGATCCAAGTCCATGCAGGCGGGTATCCGATCGGCGGGGAGGCTCATCAGCCGAAGCTGCCGGATGGCGAAACCGCCGCCGGCGAGGGCGGCGAAGACGGTTAACAATGGGTAGATTTTCCAACGTGGATTGTGGGCAACGCCGGCGTAGGCCAACAGCCCGGCAATCAGGAACCAAAGGCGTTGCATCAGGCAGAGTGGACAGGGCCGCATCCCCTCCACCGCGTGCTCCAGGATCAACGCCGCGAATACCAAGCCGCCACAAAGCGTCGTGACGGCGAGCGCGTGGTCCTGGGCGCTCAATGCGAGGATGGCGGAGCGGCCTGGCTTCATGTGGCCTCTTCGCTGCCGATGGTCAGCACCACCTTGCCGATGGCGCGGCGTTCCGAGAGTTCCCGCAGCGCATCGACATATCCCTCCAGAGGAAGGGTGCGGCCCACAATTGGCTTGATCCCGCCCGCCTCGAAGAGATCGAGAATCTCGCGGAAGTTCTTTGCAAACTGTTCCGGTGAGCGCATCGACCAAGCGCCGAAGAAGACGCCGACGACTTGGCAACTTTTCAGCAGAATGAGGTTGATGGGTACCCTCGGAATGTCGCCGGCGGCAAAACCGATAACGAGCACCCGCCCGTACCAGTTGACGCAGCGCATGCATTGGTCGAACAGGGCTCCGCCCACCGGGTCGTAAATGACGTCGGCTCCCTTGCCGTTGGTCAGCGCCTTGACCTTTTCCTTCAGTTCGCCATCGCTGTAGTCGATGGTCTCGTCGGCCCCCGATGCCTTGGCGGCGGCGAGTTTTTCCGGTGTGCTCGCGGCGGCGATAACCCGCGCACCCATGGCCTTGCCGAGTTGCACGGCGGCAATACCGACCCCGCCGGCCGCCCCCAATACCAACAGATTCTCGCCGGGTCGCAAGGCGGCGCGCTGCTTGAGCGCGTAGTAGGAGGTGCCGTAGGTCGTGTTGATCCCCGATGCCTCAACATAGGACATGGATTCGGGCATCTTGTGAAGGCGGCGGTCGGCGAGCGCGACCCGCTCGGCAAAGCCACCGTGGCCGACGCCGCCGAATACCCGGTCGCCCGGCGCAAAGTCCGATACTTCGGCACCTGTCTCGACGACAACGCCGGCAACCTCGCCCCCCGGCGAGAATGGAAAGGGGGGCCGGCTTTGGTATTTGCCTTCGATCATCAGCAGATCGGGGAAATTGAGCGCCACGGCGCGAATGTCGATCAATACATCCCCAGGGCCAACCGGCGGCGGCGGGACATCTTCCAGCACCAGCGATTCCGGCGGGCCAAAGGCTTTGCACAAAACAGCTTTCAAGAGCGTTCTCCATCGGTGAATGGGTGTAAAGAGTAACGGCCGCGGCCAAGGCGTCAACCACTACGCCGACATGGCGACAATTGCCGCTGATCGTGCCGATGTTCGAACATTGGCTCCCAACCGTCACCGGAACGGCGGCGACGGTGACGGCGCTCCACCTGCCGATGCCCGAACATTGGCTCTCCCAACCGTCACCCGCATGGTCAATTTCGCCGGACATTCGGATCCCAACGGATGGTCGCGCATGGTTGGCGGGATAAGGGTCGCGGATGTTGCGCCGGGTTCACTGCGGCGGTTTGAGATACGACTTGAGAAAGGTATCGAAATCCACCTCGTCCGCCGCCTCGATGGCCTGCTGGTCGGCAAAGGATTGTCGCGCCAAGGCCCGCTGTCGGGCCAATTCGCGCCGCATGGGCGGGTGTTCTTCGAAGTAGCCCCGGTGCGCGATCGACTGGTTGAGGGCGAGGCGGAAGAAGGGCGTTTTCTGGCTGGCCATGGCGTCGAGTAGGCGCGCCGAGGGGGTCAGGTTGGAATTGCGCGTACGGGCGCGTTGCTGTTCGACGGCATCGGTGTATTGGTCTGTACCGTGGGCGCGGTCGAGCAGTTCGGCCACCATCGCGCATTGGCTTAGGATCGCCCCGGCGCGGTTTTCCCTCAGTTCGCCGCCGAGGCGCAGTTTGGGCTCGCGCCCGCGTTCCACCACCGCGAGTTGGATTGCCTCGATTGCCGCCGATTCCTCGGGGCTGTCGTTGGGGCTGTCGGCGAGCAGGCAGCAAAGCAGGAAGGTATCCATGAAACGTATCTGCGGCTCGTCGATGCCCACGCGCAGAAACGGATTGAGGTCGAGGCAGCGCACCTCCACATATTCCACGCCCCGGTGCCGGAGAGCTGTCAGCGGACGCTCGCCGGGTCGAATGCGCCGTTTGGGCCGGATAGCGCCATAGAATTCATTTTCGATTTGCAATAGGGCGGTGTTGAGTTGGCGGTAGTAGCCGTTCGTCCGAACGCCGATTTCCTCATACGGTGGATAGGGCCGCGTCAGCGCTTGATGCATCGTTTGGGCGTAGGAATCCAGGCTGTTGTATGAAATGTGCAGCCCGCTTTGGGCGTCGCTTTGGTAGCCGAGACGCCCCATTCTGAGGGATGTCGCGTGGGGTAGATAAAGCGTGCCCTCGTCAAATCCGTCAAGGCCGTGCTCCAGATTTTGGACGAACGAGCGGCAGGTGGCGGGAGAGGCGCCGAATAGCCAAGTCAAAAGCCAGCCGTGACGGCGGAAATTACGGATTAGGCCGAAGTAGCGCTCGGTGACGAAATCCTGGTTTGCCTCGCGGCCAAGCAAGGTGGCGTACCGCTCCCAGAAAGTCTCCGGCAGGGAAAAATTGTAGTGGATGCCGGAGATGGCCTGCATGCGGCGGCCATAGCGGTAGCCGAGCCCGCGTCGATAGACTGTCTTGGCCATGCCGATATTGGACGAGCCGTATCGCCCGACCGGAATATCCGCATCGGCAACGATCATGCAGGGCATGGATGCAACCCACAGCAACTCATCCTCCAGGCACGAATAGACAAAACGGTGAATGTCGTTGAGTTCGGCGATGCAGGCTTCGGGCGTATCGTGGACGGCGGTGATGAGTTCAAGCTGCGCTTCCGAAAAATCCGTCGTGATATGGGGATGCGTGAGGGTCGATCCCAGTTCGCTTGGGTGCTTGCGCTTGGACAGGCTGCCATCGGGAGCGATGCGCAGGCTTTCCTTTTCGATGCCCCGGCGAATTCCCGTCAGTTCCGCGCAGCCCCGCCGCAAGACGTCGAATGTCGATCCGGGAATCGAAAGTCTGTGCGGAGATTCAGTCATCGATCCTTTCCATACGGAAACCCTGATCAATTCGATAGAGCGGCATCGAGCGACGGGCCGGCGGCGGCAATGGCGGGATCCACATCGAACTTGGAAAAGTTCTCCGCAAACTTGGCGATTAGGCTCTTGGCCGCGGCATCGTAGGCGTCCTTGTCGGACCAGGTGTTCCTTGGGTTCAGTATGGCGCTGTCGACACCGGGGACCGACACGGGGATGGTCAGGTTGAGGCCGGGTAGGTGGTTGGTGGCGATATCCTTAAGACCGCCGTTTTGGATAGCCTCGATTATGGCCCGGGTAACCGGAATCTTGAACCGCTTGCCCACGCCATGGCCACCGCCGGTCCAGCCGGTGTTGACTAGGTAAACCCGCGACCCGAAATCCTCGATCCGGCGAATGAGCAGGTCGGAGTAGACGGCGGCGGGCCGCGGAAAAAAGGCGGCGCCGAAACAGGTGGAGAAAGTCGCCTGATAGGCTTCCGTGGCGCCCACGACCGTCGATCCCACGGCGGCCGTGTAGCCCGATAGGAAGTGATAGGCGGCGGCCTCTTTCCCCAGCATGGATATAGGCGGCAAGACGCCGCTGACATCGCAGGTAAGGAAGACGACATTGTTGGGTTCGCCCGCGCGGTTTTCGGGGACTCTTTGTTCGATGTTGGAACGGGGATAGCAGGCGCGGGTGTTTTCGGTGAGGGAGGAGTTGGCGTAGTCGGGTTGGCGGGTCTTGGGATCGACGACGACGTTTTCGACAATGGCTCCGAAGCCGATGGCGTCGTAGATGACCGGTTCATTCTCCCGGGTTAAATCGATGCACTTAGCGTAGCAGCCTCCCTCGAAGTTGAAAACCGTGTCTTTGCCCCAGCCGTGCTCGTCATCGCCGATGAGATATCGTTTCGGGTGGGCCGACAGGGTGGTTTTCCCGGTTCCCGAAAGCCCGAAGAACAGTGAAACATCACCGTTTTTCCCCATGTTCGCCGAACAGTGCATGGGCAGCACATCCTTCTCCGGCAGCAAAAAGTTCAGCACGCTGAACATCGACTTCTTCATCTCGCCCGCATAGCGCATGCCGGCCAGCAGCACCTTGCGCGCCGCGAAGTTGATCATTACGGCGGCATCGCTTGCCGTGCCGTCGCGCTCGGGCTCGCAGACAAAATCCGGTGCGCTGGCCACCTGCCAGACTTCCTTGTTATGCGGGTTGTAATGCTCCGGCGTGATGAAGAGCGCTTGGCTGAAGAGCGCGTGCCAGGCGTATTCGGTGGTGACTTCCACGGGTAGGTAATGTTCCGGGTCGGCGCCGACATGCAGATGGGAGACGAAACAGCCGGTGCTTTCCAAATGCAGGCGGATCCGGCCCCAGAGCGCATCGAATACGGCCGGGGCAATGGGTCGGTTGATGGCCCCCCAGTCGATTGCGTCGGATGTGGAGGGTTCCTTCACGATGAATCGATCCTTGGGAGAACGGCCCGTGCGCTTGCCCGTTTCGACGACGATGGCGCCGTTGCTCGCAAAGCGGCCCTCGCCACGGACCACCGTCAGTTCCGCAAGTCGCGGCGCGGAAAATTCGGTTTCACTATTTGGATGAGAAGTACTGTCAATTTGCGCGGCCATAAATGGATACGATCCCCCCACGGTTCAAACGCTGTGTATGTCGAAGCCCGCCGGTGGTCGAACCCGTCGGACTCGAGGGACCGACGCAACGGCCGGTGTCCCTGTTTAGTTGTTCAATCCGCATGGTTCCAAAGCTGGCTTGGCGCGTCAATACGAGTGGGCAGCCTGATATAGTCTCGCCTCTCTTCGCCGTGCAAGCCCATGCGGATGAAAAAAGCGCCAATTGAACCCCTTTCCGAACAAGTGATCGCCGCATTGGTCGAGATCACACACCGGGCGGGCATGGCGATTCTTGAGATTTACGAGTCGGATTTCGAGGTGCGGCGGAAAGCGGACACCTCGCCGCTTACGGCGGCCGACCTTGCCGCCCACGAACTGATTGTCGAAGCGCTGGCGGACTTGACGCCGCAACTCCCCTTGCTTTCGGAAGAATCGAGCCCCCCGCCCTATGGCGAAAGGCGGCGCTGGCGGCGATATTGGCTGGTTGACCCGCTCGACGGTACCCGGGAGTTTGTCAATCGGAATGGACAGTTTACCGTCAACATCGCGCTAATCGAGGCGGGTCAACCGCTGCTTGGCTTTGTTGGCGTGCCGACCCTTGATCGGATTTATGTCGGACGGGTCGCCGCGGGTCGGGCCGAGTGCCATGAGAACGGTGCGGTGCGCCGCATCGCCGGCCGCGCCATGAGAAGGGGCGAAACGCTCGGGGTGGTGGCGAGCCGCAGTCATGGCAACGACCGTATGGAAAGCTATTTGCGTTCGCTGGCGACGGCTTTTCCAAGCATCGAGCGCAAGGCGGTGGGCAGTTCTCTGAAGCTCTGCATGCTGGCCGAGGGCGAGGCCGACCTGTATCCGAGACTGGGCCCCACATCCGAGTGGGATATTGCCGCCGCCCACGCCGTGTTGGCTGCCGCGGGCGGTGCGATTCGTTGCTTGGATGGTCAGCCCATCGCCTACAACAAGCGGGAGTTCCTGAACCCGGATTTCATCGCGGTGGCCGATGCCGCCTTCCCTTGGGGTGGGTACCTTCCTGCCCCGTCCCATTGATTTGCCGCCCAATCGGCGTCGGTTTGGGGAAGGTCTGATCAATCCTGTAGTCGCGGCATCTGAATTAATAAAATCAATAGCTGACGAGTGGATCAATGTTGCTCTATCGAATTGTTCGGCCTTCCCTCAAAATAAATTGGTTACGGTTTATTGTGCGCGGGCTTATACGCGCAAGCAGGAATTGTTGTAGTTCTGGCAAGTGTTGTGCGGTATATCCGCTTGAATCTCGGCACCATTGAGGATCGGTTGCCGAAATGGTTTGGATGGTGGGGGCAAAGGCCGTTGAGTGGGGGGTAGGTAAGGTTGGCCTCAGCTAGCCGGCGCCACATGTATGTGCGTTCGCCCTGCCGAAGAGAATGACACTGTGTTTACATACAGCGCCGACTAGCGAGGGTTCCTAGAATACCCAAAACTCCGGGAGAAAAAAGACGGTTTCCGGCCCCTCGGGATCCTTCTGGGATAATCATGAGTTATATCAATAAGTTAGTTTGTGCGAATCCATACTTTTTCCACTCTTTGGAGTTTTTCCAGATATCCGGCGGGTCAATGGTGGGGCTCACCAGGTTGCGGGCAGGGCGGATAGGCCGCGCAGCGTGATGGTTCGCTTCCAAACCGGGTTTGCAATCCCCTCCAGGTCGAGGCCGGGTAGGCGGTGGAACAGTACCTTCATGGCCTCGGTCGCTTCCAGCCGGGCGAGTTGCGCCCCAAGACAGAAATGGACGCCGCCACCAAAGGATAATGGACGGATGCCCTCGCGGGTAATATCGAGTTCGTCGGGTCTTTCAAAAACGGCCGGGTCGCGGTTGGCCGCGCCGAGCAGCGCCAGGATTTGCGTGCCCCTGCGTACCGGCATGCCGGCGAAATCCATATCTTCCAGAGCCGCGCGACCGGTGAGCTGCACGGAACTGTCGTAACGCAGAAATTCGTCCACGGCACCGGGCATCAGGCCCGGATTGCTTCGCAGCAGCGCCAGTTGCCCGGGGTTGCGGTATAGCGCCAGCAGCGCGTTGCCCATCAGGTTCACGGTGGTTTCATGTCCGGCGGCGAACAGCAGTTGGATGTTGGCGGTTAGCTCCGCCTCGCTGAGCTTGCCGTGCTCTGTCTCGCTCTGTACCAAAGCGGTGATGAGATCGTCCCGAGGGTTGGCGCGTCGCTCGTCGCACAGGCGCGAGAAATATTTCCGGCTTTCGAGGGCGCCTCGGTTGGCCTCCTCCATTTCTTCCGGCGTCAGGGGCGTCGGGTCGATTATGCGACCCTGAACATGGCGGCCCTCCAAGAAATCGGCCTGATCCCGTTGCGGAATGCCCAGCATGTCGCAGATGACGATCACCGGCAGCGGATGCAGGAATAGCCTGACCAAATCACCCCGCTTCCGATCGATGAATTTGTCCACCAACCGCTCCGCGATATCGATTACGCGTGTACGCATGGCCTCCACGCGCCGCGCATCGAATGCCCTGACCACCAGTGCGCGCAGGCGGGTGTGATCCGGCGGGTTCATAACCAGCATCATGTTGCGTAGATTGACGATGGCAGGATTTTCGAGGAGCTGAGCCAGTTGCTCCTCGGTGAGCCGCGGATCGTCGGCATGGCCGAGCTGTTTGTTGCGCACCGCCTCCTGAACCAGGGCATAGCTCGACAACACCAGCAGATTGTGCTCCGGTAGCGACAGCGCCGGACTGGACTCCCGAAGTTGGTGATACAGGGGGTAGGGATCGGCGATAATCTCGGGGGTGAATATCTGTTCGAACGTGAATGATGGCATGCCTGTCCAATCCGTTGGGGAACCTCTGACTAATCCTGCAATGGAGGCATTATAGGGGTAATCAGACGCTCCTTAGCCGATGTGGGCCTTGATGGCATCGCATGCTTCGCGCATGGCCGTGGGCGCGGCCGCAATCGCCTCCTGCATGCTGAAGTAGCCGTGTATCAAACCGTCATAGCGGGTTTTCCGCACCGCGCAGCCCGCCGCTTGCAGGGCGGCGGCATAGGCTTCGCCCTCGTCGCGCAGCGGGTCGAATTCCGCGGTCTGTATCAGCGCCGGAGGCAGGCCCGCCAGATTGCCCCGCAACGGAGAAGCGTAGGGCTGCTCGCGGCGGCTCGTTTCCGGGACATAGTGGTCCCAGAACCACTGCATGGAAGCGCGCGTCAAGAGATAGCCTTCCGCATTGGCGAGATAGGAGCCGGTGTCGAAGTTGGCATCGGTCACGGGATAAATCAGAAGTTGAAAGGCGATGGCCGGACCACCCCGGTCGCGGGCTATCTGCGCCACGACGGCCGCCAAATTGCCGCCGGCGCTGTCGCCCGCCACGGCAAGCCGCTCGGCATCAACCCCAAGCGAATCGCCGTTGGCGGACACCCAGGCCGCGGCGTCGAAACAATCAACCGCGGCACCCGGGTAGCGCGTTTCCGGCGCCAGCCGATAATCCACCGATACGACCGCCTGCCCGGTTCCGGCGCACAGCACACGGCAGGTCTCGTCGTGGCTGTCGAGCCCGCCCATCACCCAGCCACCGCCGTGGAAGTACAGGATGACGCCGGATTTCCCTGTCCCCGGACGATAAATGCGCACTGGAATACTTGCCTGCGAACCCCGAATCGTGCGGTCGAATACCTCGCCAACCTCCGTGGGAACCTCGGGTGGGGGGGCGAGTTGGAATTTTCGCACTTGTTCCAGCGTCAGTGCGCTGAAGTCGAGCGCGCCCACGGCCTCGAACGCTTGCAGAACGGCTTGGGTGTCGGCGTCTAGCGGCATGGGTGGATCCTCTTTGGTGTCAACATAGGGGGATTATATCTGTAAGGTATTCGAGGCGCCTTATGGACTGAGCACTTTGAGCGTCTCCAACGTGGGTGGGCAAAGACGCACATCGATACGACCTGATCGAATTGTGCAGTCCCGGCCCGTATCTTGAACTTTTCGCTAGGGGTACCCGGAAAGGTTGGGTTGCTTGGGGCGACCAAGCGAATGAATACAAACCCAAATAGGCGACCTACGCCAATCACTCCCAATCCGATCGAATCGATGCCTCTCAGAAAGAGCTTTTTTCGCGAAGTATGTAGTGAAAGCAGCACAGGTATGAAGGGTGCGGAGCGCACTTGCTATAATCGCCCGCTCCGCAATCGAAGCGACCGCCTATGAAGAACGCATCCAAGGCCGAATGGGACGCACTCGCCGCCAAGGAACTGCGCGGCAAACCCTTGGAGGATTTGACTTGGATGAGCCCGGAGGGCATTCCCGTCAAGCCGCTGTACACGCTTGGTGATCTTGAGGATGTTGAGCATTTGAATACCGCGCCGGGTTTTGCGCCCTTCGTTCGCGGACCGCGCGCCACGATGTACGCCAACCGGCCCTGGACCATCCGCCAATACGCCGGTTTCTCGACCGCGCAGGAATCGAACCGCTTCTATCGCGACAACCTTGCCGCCGGCCAAAAAGGCCTTTCCGTCGCCTTCGACCTCGCCACGCACCGGGGCTACGACTCGGATCACCCGAGGGTGCGTGGCGATGTCGGCAAGGCGGGCGTCGCCATCGACTCCGTGGAAGACATGAAAATTCTCTTCGACGGCATTCCACTTGATGCGATGTCGGTATCCATGACCATGAACGGTGCCGTGCTGCCGGTGCTTGCCGGCTACATCGTCGCGGGGGAAGAACAGGGCGTGGCCGCGAAAGACCTATCCGGCACCATTCAGAACGACATTCTGAAGGAGTTCATGGTGCGCAATACCTATATCTATCCACCGGTGGAAAGCATGCGCATCGTTGCCGACATCATCGGCTTTACCGCCGAGCACATGCCGCGCTTCAATTCGATCTCGATTTCGGGCTATCACATGCAGGAGGCCGGCGCCAACCTGGTGCAGGAGGTGGCGTTCACACTGGCCGACGGGATCGAATACGTGCGCGCCGCGCTCGCCACCGGCATTGCAATCGACAAGTTTGCGCCGCGCCTTTCGTTCTTCTTCTGTATCGGCATGAATTTTTTTATGGAGGTCGCCAAGCTCCGGGCCGCGCGTATCCTGTGGGCGGAACTGATGCGGCAGTTCAAGCCGAAAAACCCGGCCTCGTCCATGTTGCGCACCCATTGTCAGACATCCGGCGTGTCGCTGCAGGAGCAAGACCCCTACAACAATGTGGTGCGCACCACCATCGAGGCGCTTGCCGCGGTGCTTGGCGGAACCCAAAGCCTGCACACCAATGCCTTCGACGAGGCGATCGCCCTGCCGACGCCGTTTTCGGCGAGGATTGCCCGCAATACGCAGATCATCCTCGCCGAGGAATCGGAGGTGACACGCACGGTGGATCCGTTGGCGGGGAGCTATTTCGTGGAAAGCCTCACCGCCTCGATTGTTCGCGAGGCGAAAAAGCTTATCGCCGAGGTGGAGGAACTCGGCGGTATGACGAAGGCGGTCATCGCGGGGATGCCCAAACAACGCATTGAGGAAACCGCCGCTCGCCGCCAGGCGCGTATCGAGCGGGGCGAGGAAGTGATCGTCGGCGTCAATAAGTATGTTCTTGAACAGGACGACACGGAGGTGGATGTTCTTGAAGTCGACAATACCCGGGTGCGGGAAAGTCAGATTCGGCTGTTGCGGGAAATCCGTGAGAAGCGTGATGAAAGCAGTGTTCAGCTTGCTCTCGACAAGCTGACCGAGGCGGCGCGGACGGGCGAGGACAACCTGCTGCGCTTGAGCGTCGAGGCATCCCGTCACCGGGCGACCGTCGGCGAGATGTCTGGGGCGCTGGAGCGGGTTTGGGGCCGCCATCACGCGGTGGTGCGGGTGACAAAGGGTGTCTACGCGGAGGCGCACCAGAATGGCGAGGCATACCGGCGGGTTGTCGACGAAATTAAGGTTTTCACCGAATTCGAGGGGCGTCCGCCGAATATTCTGGTCGTCAAGATGGGTCAGGACGGCCACGACCGGGGTGCCAAGGTGATTGCCAATGCCTTTGCCGATTTGGGCTTTGAGGTGCGCGCCGGAGAGTTGTTTCAAACTCCATCCGAAGCCGCCATCGACGGTCGGGATTGCAATGCCCATGTGGTGGGCGTCTCCACATTGGCGGGCGGCCACAAGACCCTGGTGCCGCAGTTGATCGAGGAACTTAGGGCGTTGGGCAGGGATGATGTGATTGTGGTGTGCGGCGGGGTCATTCCCCGGCAGGACTATGCATTTCTCAAGAAGGCCGGGGTGGCTGCGATTTACGGCCCCGGCACCAATATTCCCAAGGCGGCGAGCGACATCCTGAAGCTTATTCCCGGCAGGAACCGGTGAGCGGGGTGGGAATGCGGCGGCATCCCGAAGTTGTTCATGGCCATTGGGACGTCAAGAGCAACTGGGGCTGGATTTAAAGCCCGCCGACCAAGGATTGTGCAACTTTAAAGGAGGTTTGGAATGATCGGACGACTCAACCATGTTGCCGTTGTGGTGCCCGATTTGGCGGCGGCGGCGCAACTCTACAAAGAGGGTCTCGGTGCCGAGGTTTCCGAACCGGTGTCACTGCCCGACCACGGCGTCACCACGGTTTTCGTGGAACTTACGAACAGCAAGATCGAACTGCTGCACCCGCTCGGCGAGGGTTCTCCCGTTGGTAAGTTTCTCGCCAACAACCCCAGCGGCGGGATGCACCACATCTGTTACGAGGTGACCGACATCCACGCGGCCATCGAACATTTGCAAAACCAGGGTGCCCGGGTGCTTGGCGACGGTAAGCCGCGAACCGGCGCACACGGTCTGCCGGTCGTCTTCCTGCATCCCAAGGACTTCTGCGGAACGCTGATTGAGTTGGAAGAGGTTGCGTGAGGAACCATAGGTCAACGAGGGGGCAGAGATGATGGAATCAATTCGCAACGAACTGAGCAAACGCAACTGGTGGATGAATCTGATGTACGTCTTCTGCCTCTACATGACGTTCATCTACATGCCCTTTGATATCTTCATCAAGCCGGTGGCCGAGGATGAGGAAGTCTGGTTCGGTTTCCTTCTCGAAGGCTGGTGGGCCAAGGCCACCGCACCGTTGCACTGGCTAATTTACGCCGGGCTCGCCTGGGGATTTCACCGCATGGCGCACTGGATGTGGCCTTGGGCAGCCGTCTACTGCGCTCAAATAGCTGTCAGCATGCTGCTTTGGAACCTCGTTAACGAACGTGATGTCGGTTGGAGTGTGAGTGTGAGCTTGGGCTTGGTCGCAGCGGCCGTCTTCCTTGTGCCGACCATCGCGCTGTGGCGGGCGCGGCCTACGTTTCAAGGCAATATCGTGGCGGAGGCTGAGTAGATACTGTCTCTAATCCCCTAAATCCGGCAGGCCTAAATTCCGAAACCTCCTGAGCCAGTATACATTCAATGTAGAGTGCGGGTGTACGCAACGATGTAGAAATCCGATAAGTCTGATTTTTCTCAAGAATACAGCGTTGCACACGAGTGGTCGCGGGATGAGCGGAGGGAACTGGAGAAAGCTGAGATGGTTTCGATTCAGCCCGATCTGATGATAGACGGGTGACACATCGTGAGTGGTGTCGTTCAGCTTGACTTCTTCAAGACGAGGGAAACGCTCAAGGATATGGGATGGGCGATTCTGTCCTTTCGGGGAATTGAGTTCCTAGTGTCGCACATGCCCGTCGGGACGAGCGGCCTTGAGGACGCGCATGTTCGGGGGCCGATCAACGAGAAGGGAGGCGGCCGATGAGCGTACCGAGACACGGTATGGACTGCCAAACGCGAACCTTCCCGACCAAGTGCAAAAATTGCGGCGACAATGTCTTTTTCTTTTCCTGCACCTGCGGCTCGGCGGTATTCTTTGATGAACTGGGCTGGCCGTGGCCAGAGCACGACTGCGGATTCAGTCGGTCGGACTATCGGTGGGCACGAGGCAGGCCGAGGACGAATTTCGATGGCGGTGTGCGTGTCGAGATTTCCGAGGGAGTGACGGCGACGCGCCCGGCGAAAGAGCGCCGCAGGCGCTGGAACATTGATCCGGCCGTCGCGGATAAGGTGAAACGGGAGGCCCGTTCGCGTGAGCATCATCCGATTGAGAGTGTGCCGCCGGGAGCGGATTGGATGGTGAAAGTCACCGGAGTAATCCGGGAGGTGGACAGCCAAGTCGATGTTTACCGTCGGCTCAATCTGCCTCGGACCCCAATTAACAAGGGATTTTTGGGCGAACTGGGCTCCGGTCGCTGGGGCCGGATGACGATCCATGTCCTCGAATCCGTGGCTTACAGCTACACAGCTTGGATCCCGGTGTCGCTGCTACCAGCGGGCGGCGTGAGGCTCGGCGTGGCGGCTTCGGCGGAGCTCCAACGTGTGGATGTCGCCACAGTCGCTAGGGAGTGGATTTGTCGGCACTTCCGGTTGGAGTGAAGTATCGCCGACTGTATTGGGCCAAGTTACCCAGTCATTGCCGCCTCGTGAACGACCGATCCTTCTCGAAGGCCAAACCGGATGGCTTCCTCTGGTAAATTGTTGGCCCCAGTTTCCGACGAGTACCCTGCCATTTCCCCGTTCACGAAAAGCCATGGAAACACCATCCCGAGGAAGGCGTCGACATGCGGAGACGCTTACTTACGTCGCATTCATCGGTGGGTTGTATGTTTCGATCAGCATTAGTTCCAGTGCCCTCCGTTCAATCTCTTCCCGCACCACGCGGGCATGAACATGGGTCGCACCATGACGAACCGCCTCTTGCCAGCGATCATGGCTGTTGTTCCCTGGACCCAAACGTGTTCTGAACGACTTAGTTTGACCGACATACTTGGCTCGCCACCATCGTCCGTCTGCGCTCATTCCAGCGAAGATGTACACGCCGGGCACGTCGTTCCAATTTGTTTGTGTGGGATCGTAGCTGGTAAATTCGTAGCCACCCCACGAAACGATCTGCTGAGTGCTCACGGACCGGTTGCCGGATTCGTGGGCATTCCCGCTGGTGTTTCTTTGTGAATGGCGACCGCCCAATACCAGATGGAGACAACAATAAGGAGCAAAACCAGAGCAAGACAGTGCACGAACATCCCTACCACCGCCCCTGTCGACAACGCGTCGTAATCGTTTCCGCTGACCATCGCTATCAGGATATGCAACACGGCAATCCACGATCCTAGCAACAGCGTGAGTGCCATAGAGTTAACGCCGCTTTTGGGTAGCAGTCGTCCCTTGTCCCTAACATCTGCCGCAGTCATCGCAGTGATCGCCACAAAGATTGCGACGACGACATACAGCGGTGCCTCGGGCAGCACCAAGGTGGCTGCTTCAACCCTTTCCCGCATCGCCTACGCCGCCTGAACGGCGTTCTTCAAGCCGTACTCAAAGTGGTCTCGGTACTGCTTGCTGATTCGATGGCGAGTTTTGATTTCCCACCACCGCAGAGCTTTGCGGAGCCGATATCCCCTTTCGCTAGCTCCGTGCTCGTGCCTCGATAGATGAACGAGTCGTCCACTGTCCACTATTTTGTAGTGGGTGTCCGGCTCTTGTCTGCCGCCGTTCAGATACCAAATCTCAATGCTGCCCCCGAATTCCTCCGAGCGAGCCAGCTTGAGTAATTCGAGCGGCTGGTCCGCATCGTTGAAAAGGCATCTAACCTTGATGTTTCGTTCATTTATACGCTCTCTCAATGCGCCAATGACTTCCGGGCAGTTGTACATCGAATCCGCAAAGTCGTTGCCGTCGTCGTGGATGTCAATCCGACGGCGAGTCTGGCGTAACAACTCGATGAACATTGCCTTGGCTTGTTCGTCCGTGTTCAGCCCAGATTCCTCTTGCAGCCTGAGATCCCCCTGCACCGATAAAACTAGGAAAGCGCTAACCAAAAAGCCCCCTATAAAGATAGCTACCACTACCCA
Organism: Pseudomonadales bacterium; assembly: GCA_965116165.1. Lineage (GTDB taxonomy): Bacteria > Pseudomonadota > Gammaproteobacteria > Pseudomonadales > Azotimanducaceae > Azophilus. Next base: position 1,792,533 of record OZ220484.1, read on the forward strand.
TTCGGCACCCTGAATCATATCCATTGCCATTCTTCTCCGTCCCCGCCGCTTAGACTTGCCCACGAAGAACAAGAAGCGGTACGAATTGCAACGGAGCCTACTCTCCGATGCCCCTTGAGTGTATAGCACCTCCTGATGGCCATTCAACGAATGTGTGAGTTCGGCAGGGACATCTTACAGCCGCCTAGGGAACTTCTGACCAACCTTGTGGTATCGGAATAATAGTTAATAAAATCAATATCTTATTATTACATCAGTACCGCTCTATTGATTTGTTCAGACCTTCCCTGGATGGGTGGGCTGGATTCAAGGCGGGACTGTGGTTCCGGGGTGCCCTAGGCTGGCTGTCGGACAGCGCGGGTCACTTCCATGGTGGGCGACGGCTTTTCACGGCTAGGCCGGCATGCCCTCCGTCCGGTAGCGCTTGAGCCAGCGGAAGTAGGTGGGTGCCCTAGAACCAGACGACGGTTTGCAGTTCAGATCCTATTCACTTCTCTCGTGCCATCGCTTATGCGGGGCGCGGCTTCGCTGTCAAATTTCAGAGCCTCTAATATCGCGCTCTGGCTCTGGGCACTCTTTACCAACCGCGCATGGTCGAGATACTGCGCAAAACGAGACGCCTTGTGTGCCGCGATGAGCATGTCGAGCGGGTACAAATCATCCTGCCGCACAGACGACCTCGGTTGACCCTCGTCGGACTGATTCACCACCCGCGAATTATATGGGATGACTTTAGCCCACATCCATTGCAAGGTGCGGGTGTGTGCAACGATAAAGAAATCCGATATGACTGATGCGGAAAAATACACGGATCGCTTGGCAAAGCTTTACTGCGAGCGCGGAATTTCAGTCCCACAAACATCAGGCACAAAATTCAAGTGTCAATATGCTCATAGTTGTTGCGTCGCACAGGGCCAAGAAAAGTTGTGCTGGGGGGCTGAGGCTCATATCGGCGAAAGGTACGGAGATCCAATACGCATAGTATTCGCCTCACTGGATACAGGCGACAATGCGAAAATTTCGTCGTTCGGTCTGTCAGACGATGATAAAAAACAAGCAGTCAAAAAGTATCTGAGGCGATGGGATAACGACGGGATAAACGCAATCGTCATCGTATCGCCCCACCCTTCGGCACCCGGTCCATGGTCAAAGTTTAGGGGTGGAGATAAGGAAAGCGCACTGGAAACTGTGTGCCAAGTCATACGAAAAAAATTGCTACCACAACTGGATCGTTCTTTTCCCATATAAGGTTTCTAGCTCATCGGAAAACGTTGCAGCCCAGAGGTCTCTCCAACCAACCGGAGCGTTTCCATGCAATCACAGAGTACGGCAAGCGTCCATCGCCACGGCTACTCAAACTCCAGTATAGGCTGATCCACCTCAAGGCTTTCACCCACCTTGGCGAGCACCTTCTTGATGGTTACATCGTCGGTTGCACGCAGGCTGTTTTCCATCTTCATGGCCTCGATAACGGCCAGCTCCTCGCCCGCCTTGGCTTCCTGGCCTTCCTCGACGGTTAGGCGGACCAGCAGTCCCGGCATCGGTGAAAGGAGGAAGCGGCCAAGGTCGGGTGGCGCTTTTTCCAGCATATAATCTGCCAATTCCGCTCCGGCCGGGGAGAGAACCAGAGCATCGACTTCCGCACCTCGGTGAAACAGGTGATAGCCCGCGCCCTTGCTATCGACCTGCACCCGCACGAGGGTGCCGTTCACCGTCGCTTCAACAATGGGCTCGCCGAGCCGCCAATCTGTTTTGATTCGGTAGATATTGTCACTGCGGCCGATGTCCCCTTCTTCACTTTTCGCCTTGAATTCCGATAGATTTTCCGAGGCGGGCGGTGGCATTTGGTCACCCGCTTGGCTTTCCTGGGTTGGACCTGAAAGTTGTTCTTCACCCCGCACACCAGCTCGTGGCATTCGACCACCCGCTTGGCTTTCCTGGGTCGTTGCCAGCGGGTCGGGTTCATGCTCCGACACCGGCAAGCTGTGCAAGCAAACGTTATAGCCCTCCAGCGTTTCTGTTACCTCAACCGGATACTGAACTTTGTTGATGATCACAACCCACCGGTGGCCTATTTGGTAATCAAAACGCTTGGTTTGGCCGCTGATTTCCGCACTTCGGGCGGTGCCCTTGTAGTGCACCATGGCGGCGATGGCAACGACGAGCATGGGGTCGGTTTGCGGAACATCGGCGGGATGGAAGCCTTCTGGAAATTCCTCGGCGATGAATTCGGTGGTTAGCCGCCCTTCCCGGAAGCGTGGATGCGCAATAACGGCGTTCAGGAAGCTGATGTTGTGATTCAAGCCACGGATCAGGTAGGCATCCAGGGCATCATTCATACGTTCGATGGCTTGCGGCCGGTCTTCACCCCAGGTGACGAGTTTGGCGATCATGGGGTCGTAGAACATGGAGACTTCGCTGCCCTCAACGATGCCCGTGTCCACCCGCACCGTCTCGGATGCCTCCGGTGGTCGGTAGCGCACCAGCCGCCCGATGGAGGGCAGGAAGTTGCGGAACGGATCCTCCGCATAAACCCGTGCTTCGATGGCCCAGCCGTTGAGCGTCACGTCATCCTGGGTGAGCGGCAGTGCTTCCCCGGCGGCCACGCGGATCATCAACTCCACCAAGTCCAGGCCAGTCACCTTTTCGGTGATGGGATGTTCCACCTGCAAGCGGGTGTTCATTTCCAAGAAGTAAAAATTCCGGTTCGCATCGACGATGAACTCGACGGTGCCGGCGGAACTGTAGTCCACGGCCTTGGCCAGCGCCACGGCCTGTTCGCCCATGGCTTGGCGGGTTTTGGCATCGAGGAAGGGAGACGGAGCTTCCTCAACGACCTTTTGATGGCGCCGCTGAATGGAGCACTCCCGCTCGCCGAGATAGATGGCGTTGCCCCGGGTATCCGCCATCACCTGAATTTCGATGTGCCGCGGTTGTTCGATGAACTTCTCGGCCAGGATGCGGTCGTCGCCGAAACTCGACTTGGCCTCGTTCGCGGCGCTGTCGAAACCTTCCTTGCACTCGTTGTCGTTGCGCACCACCCGCATGCCCTTGCCGCCGCCGCCAGCGCTGGCCTTAAGCATCACCGGATAACCGATTTCCCGGGCGATCTCCACGGCATGGCCGGGTCCGCCGATAACACCCTCGTAACCGGGAATGGTGTTGACGCCCGCCTCCGCCGCAATGCGCTTGGAGGTAATCTTGTCCCCCATGCTGGTTATTGCGCGCTCGCCTGGACCTATGAACGTTACGCCCGCTGCCGCTAGAGATTTCGAAAATTCAGCATTTTCCGATAGGAAACCGTAGCCTGGGTGCACCGCGTCCGCGCCGGTGGACGCGATAGCATCGAGTATCCGGTCGGTGCGTAAATAGCTATCGACCGAACGTGCCCCGCCGATGTGTACCGCCTCGTCCGCCATGCGTACATGCAAGGCTTGGGCATCCGCATCCGAGTACACAGATACTGTCGAAATCCCCATTTTTCGCGCCGTTTTAATGATACGGCAAGAGATTTCACCACGATTTGCGATCAGAATTTTCTTGAACATCATTACGTTATCAAGCAAATTCACAATGGGATGTTGCCGTGCTTGCGCCACGGATTCTCGATGGATTTGTCGCGCAGCATGGCGAAAGATCGGCATATGCGCTGGCGTGTCTCGCGGGGTGCGAAAACATCGTCGATATAGCCGCGGCTTGCGGCGACAAAGGGGTTTGCGAATTTTTGCCGATACTCGTCGGTGCGCTCCTGAATCAGGCGCTCGTCATTCTTATCTTTTCGGAAAATGATCTCCACGGCGCCCTTTGCTCCCATCACCGCGATTTCGGCGCTCGGCCAGGCGAAGTTGACATCGCCGCGCAGGTGCTTGGATGCCATCACATCATAGGCCCCGCCATAGGCCTTGCGGGTAATCAGTGTAACCTTGGGCACCGTGCACTCGGCATAGGCGTAAAGCAGCTTGGCGCCGTTTTTGATAATGCCGCCGTATTCCTGGGCGGTGCCCGGCATGAACCCGGGCACATCCACCAGGGTGAGGATCGGGATGTTGAAGGCATCGCAGAAGCGCACAAAGCGCGCGCCCTTCTTGGACGCATCGATATCGAGGCATCCCGCGAGCACCATGGGCTGATTGGCGACTACCCCCACGGTTGAGCCCTGCAGGCGTATAAAGCCGACAATGATGTTTTGTGCGTAGTTGGGCTGCAATTCGAAGAATTCGCCCTCGTCGGCAACTTTCAGGATGACCTCCTTGATGTCGTAGGGCTTCTCCTGATCGTCCGGCACGAGGGAGTCGAGGGAGGGTTCCAGACGGTCCGCCGGATCGTCGGTGGGCCAGCGGGGTGGTGCTTCCTTGTTGTTGGCGGGCAGGTGGTCGAAAAAGCGGCGCGTGAACAGCATGGCCTGCACATCGTTTGGAAACGCCAAATCCGCGACGCCCGATTTGCGGGTATGGATGCTGGACCCGCCGAGTTCCTCCGGCGACACCACTTCGTGGGTCACGGTTTTCACCACCCCCGGCCCGGTGACGAACATGTAGGAGGAATCCTCCACCATAAAAATGAAATCGGTGATGGCCGGCGAATAGACCGCACCGCCGGCGCAGGGGCCCATGATGACGGATATCTGCGGGACGACCCCGGAGGCCAGCACATTGCGCTGAAATATCTCCGCGTAGCCGCCGAGCGAAGCCACCCCTTCCTGAATGCGGGCACCGCCGGAGTCGTTCAGGCCGATGACCGGCGCGCCCACTTTCATGGCCTGATCCATGATCTTGCAGATTTTCTCGGCGTGGGCTTCGGAGAGGGCACCGCCGAAGACAGTGAAGTCTTGGCTGAATACGAATACCAAACGGCCATTGATCGTGCCGTAGCCCGTCACCACGCCGTCGCCGGGAATCTTCTGGTCGCCCATGCCGAAGTCGTTGCAGCGGTGTTCGACGAACTTGTCCCACTCTTCGAAGCTGCCGTCGTCGAGCAGCAGCCGCAGGCGTTCCCGAGCGGTCAGCTTGCCCTTGGCGTGTTGTTGGTCGATGCGTTTTTGGCCGCCGCCCAGTTCCGCCTGGGTGCGCTTTTCCTTCAGGGTAGCGATGATGTCCAGCATGAAGTGCCCTCGTTGTTCCCGGCGACGGCGGAGAATAACGTGAGCCAAGCCACCGTACCATACTCTATGTTGTGGGCCGGCAATTCCCGCTAGGCGTGGCGATACCCGAAAATTGGCTCCCACCCAACGCCCGAGTGAACGATTCGGATGCAAACGAAAGGGAATCGTGCAGCAAAATCAGCGACAGCCGGTTGACATCACTGCGCTGGTTTCCACCGCTGCCTTCGGTGACGAGGTTCCCTAGCTTGATAAAGTGCGGCAATCCGGGCGGTATGCCGTGGGCTGGGATCCCTGTTCAGGAATCCCAGCCCAAGCAATTGAATGGGAATTATATCGATTAGTTGACAAAACCCAACATGCGGTGGTTTCCCGCCACTAAATCCTCAATATATAGTGGCATATCAACTTATGTATATAAGTCCCAATTGAATGCCGGTTATGGTGGGCGGGCACTGCCATTAAAAGGAAACGCGCACCCCTCCCTCAATGGTCCGGCCCGGCTGCGGCACCAAATCCTTGACGATGGATGTGTGCAGCCGTTGCTCGTCGTCGGTGAGGTTGCGGCCCTGCACGAAGACTGTGACCGTCGCGTCCTCCCACTCGCCGCGCCAACCGACATAGGCGCGCAGGTTGTCGTAGGCATCGGTCGCCAGTTCGAAATCCGCCACATCGTTCTGTTTGAAGGCGTGCAGGAAATCCACGCTGGCGTCGAAGTTGCCCCAACGCAATGAGAGGCTCGTGCCAATGCGTTGCGGCGGAATGCGGGCGAGATTGTCGTTGCCGGAGATGTCGAGTTCGGCGGAAACGATGTCGTAGAACGCGTTGAGGCTCAGGCGGCCCGCATCCCAAACGGCGATGTCGGCGTTGGCCTTCAGATTCAGACCAACGAATGTGGCATCCGCCTGGTTGAACTGCAGCACAACCAGTTCATCCTCTTCTTCACCGGTGGTCCGCAGATAGATGAAGTCGCTGAAGTTCGTGTAGTAGACATCGCCGTGGAGCGACCAACGCTCGCCATTCGCCTCAATGGCGGCCGACAGATTAATGGCCCTTTCCTCGTCAAGGCCGCGGTCGCCAATTTCGAAGCTTCTGGTGGCCAGGTGCGGGCCATTGGAGTAAAGCTCCTCCCCGACCGGGGCGCGCGTGGAATAGTCCGCCAGCAACCGCGCCTCGAAGTTTGTCCCCATCGGCAGAATAACGCCAAGCGACGCGCTCAGGCCGTTGAAACTGTCGCTGCCGCCGGTAACTGGCTTGTGCTTCACCCGGTCGTAGCGGGCGCCCGCCTCCAATTGAAATCCGGAAAAGAGGCGTTGCCCGACCCAGAACAGGCCGAACGTTTGGGTATCCACCGGTTCTGTAAAGGCTTCGCCGCCGAGTACAAAAAACTCTCGGTCGCCGTATTGGGCACCGATGGCACCCGTCCAGCCGGACCATGCGCGGTGCGTCAATTCGGCGCGCGCCTCCCAGGCCTCGTTTTCAAAGACGGTGCCCACTACACCCGAGCCCTCCATTTCCATGTGTTCATAGTCGTTGATGCCCAGGCGCAGGTTCAGGTTCTCGAAACCGGGCAGCGGCTCCATCAATGCGGCTTCCACGTCGATTCGTGTTTGTTTCATATCAAGGATGGGCAGGCCTTCTTCGCCGTGTGCATCTTCCTCCTCGTGGTCTTCCTCCTCGTGGTCTTCTTCCTCATGATCGTCGCCCTCATCGTGCTCGTCTTCGTGCCCATGCTCGTGGTCGTGGCCGTGATCGTGGCTGTGGCCCGGTATGCCGTATTCAGAGTCGAGCTTGCTGACGGATACGCCAAAAAAGCCGCGGTCACCGATGAAGGAGAAGCCGGCGGCGCCACCGTATGTCTCCAGGTTGCTGCCGGGCACCATGCCGTGGACGGGTTCTTCCTCCTCGTCGGCGTGGTCTCCGTCATGATCCTCGTCCTCGTCGTGGTGTTCCTCCCCCTCATGCTCGTCATGGTGATCTTCGTCGTCGTCGTGATGCTCTTCCTCATGGTCGTGCAGCGCCTCCATGGCCATGAAGCCCGAAGATTCGGTGAAGCCGGGAATATCGTAGTCGTCCCTCTTCCGGGCGAAGCCATCAAGATGCCAAGCGAAGTTGCCGATGCCGCCATCCAGGCGGAACGCGCCGTTTTTGGCGTCGCCGTTGTCCCCTAGCCGTCCATCGAGCTTGCCGGTGATTTGATCGGGCACGGTGTGCGGAATGCGTCCCGTGTGGGTATCCACGACGCCGCCGATGGCACCGGACCCGTACAGCAGCGTGGCGGAGCCCTTGAGAATTTCCACCCGATTGGCGATGAATGGATCCACCGTCACCATGTGGTCGCCGCTCGTGACGGAAACATCCATGGTGTCGATGCGGTCTTCGAGCATCCGTACCCGGGAACCATCAAGGCCGTGAATGACGGGGCGGCCCACCGCTACACCAAAGGAACTGTTGTGAATGCCGGGTTCGTCGGCGACCGTTTCACCGATACTGACGGCGACCTTGCGCGCAAGTTCTTCGTCGGCGAGAACGACGGATGCCTGGGCGATGCCTTCGGCGGACAGCGGGTGGGCGGTGACAACCATTTCCTCTATCTTGGGTGTCTCTTCTGCCTCGGCAGGGTTTTGCTGGCCGGTCGGCGCTGCCCGTTCCGATTGGTCAGATGTTCCGGATGGCGCGGCGGCGTATGCGAAAGCCGGCAGGCAAGCCGCCAGCACGAGTGGTAGTAACTTGTTGAAACTCATGAAATACCTCCTGATAACAAATAAGCTCGAACCCCCGGAAAAGAGGGTGCGCGTTCTTTTGGCCGTGTCGGTCAGGAGACGGGTGGGGCGCGGGCGGGGCAAAACTCGAATGGGCGGAGAACAAGGGGTGGTGAAGGGTTTTGAGGATAGGCCGCGCCAGCCCAGACGTTCGTCTTGGGAGTGGCAACGGCGGATGGCAGATCGATTCCGGGGTCGGAAAAAACGCAGAGGTGGCAGAGTGGCTCCGGGGTGTTGTGCTCATGCAGGTGTTCGGTGGCGAACATCTGGGCACCACAAAATGCAGCCGCGACGGCACAGGCCACGATTTGCAGTGGGCGACGATAACGATGCGAGCGTTTAAGCACGATGGATTCCGGCTATGAGCCTAGGCCGCGAAAGACTGGTGGGCGTGAGTGGTTGGTATGCGCAGCCGCAATTTTAAAAAAGTGCCGACAATGTGGGCGCGGCGTCCCAATTTCTTCGCCATTATTGTGCCCTCGGTGGGATCTGCTCGCCTGAGAATTTCCTAAAGCGCGGGCACCTGACCCGAACTGTTCATGAATAAGCTACTACGGCTGTCAATAGCGGCAAAATAACTGGCCGTGCTCCCGCCGCCACCCGCGGGGCGCGCTCGCAAGCACCCATCCGTTTCATGCGAGGGGTACCCCTCGCGCTCTCGGCTGAGGGCTCCGTTGTCGCCCCTCGACGTATCGCCGGATACGCTGCGCGGGCTTAAGCCACCGAGCTCTGAAATGCAAGGAATCAACCGGACAGGACATTGGAGGCGGCGATGATAGCACAGATGGCGCTTTTCAACCGGAGAGTCTTGCGAACCTCGGGCGAGCGTTCTACTGTTGCAAGCCTTACCCACGGAGGGCGGTGTGCGCTGCGTCGGCGACATTCTCGAGGAAAAGTCGGAAGAGGTGGTCTGGATAGGGCCGCTCGAATCGGTATTCGACGCGCTCAAGCTCATGAACGAGAAGAATATCGGTGCCGTCTTGGTGCAAATTGACGGCTATCTCGTGGGCATTCTTTCGGAACGGGATTACATGCGCAAGGTGATCCTCGATATCCACTCATCGAAAAAGACCAAGGTGTCCGAGGTGATGACCCGGAACTTGGTGACGGTAACCCGGGAGGACACCATAGTGCATTGCATCGCCCTGACGAAAAAGCACCATGTACGCCATCTGCCCGTGGTCGAAAATGGCAAGGCCATTGGCATGATTTCCCTGCGCGATCTGTTTCTCGATGTCATCCATCAGAAGGTGGGGGATATCGTCGAGTAGCTCGGCGAACCTCGCCAGGCAGGACATCGAAATCAGGGAAGGTCTGAACAATTCGATAGAGCAGCATCTAGCTACTCGTAAGCTATTGATTTTATTAAATCGAATGCCCCGACTACAGGATTAATCAGGGGTTCTTTAAGAATATCCGGTCTCAACGTCGCAAGGAAAGCGACAATTCCAGTTCGCTTGTTGGTGGAACCAACCATTTGCGGGCGGTCCGCACGGGCGCATCAAGGGTCGTGAGAAACGCCTCCAGCCGCCTTAGTTCGTAGGGAAGTAGATGCAGCGATTTAGCCTCGTTGTGCCCCACGATAGCCGGTCGAGCCCGGTTGTAGTGGTCGAGCACTTCGGCCATCGTCCGCATTTGCCCCGCATGCATGAACGGTGCCGTGCCGCCCAGATTGCGCAGCGAGGGCGTTTTGCGTGCTCCGATCAGATCCGCCCCGGTGCGCATGAAGCGCAACTCCGCGCAGTCTGCGGATTCCTCCGCATCGCTGTATGGCCCGAGGCAATTGAACATGTCGTTGCGAACCAACTCGACGCCCGCCACACGCCCCGGGTCGGGTAGCTTGCCGGGGGCGGGCAACACGCCGGTGTTGTGGAATTCGAAATTCGTTAGCAATGGGCCATTGTGGCAATTGAGGCACTGGGCCTTGCCGATGAACAGTCGCAAGCCCTCGGACTGTCGGCGGTTTAGAGGAAGCCTTGATGAGTTGCCGGAAGTCGCGGGATCGGTTGCGGCAACCGCCTCGACATAGTGATCGAAAGACGTTTCCCCGGGCAAAAGGAGCCGTTGGTAGGCGGCGATGGCCTTGCCGACATTGACGAATATTCCGGGGGCCGAATCCCCGTCGATAGGGTTCGCAAGCGGCCCGAACAGTGCCTCGTACCGGTGGCGATACAGCGGGTCGGCGGCGATCAGTCGTGCGACCGCCACGCGGTCAATGCCCTGTTCAATCGGGCTTTCCAGGGGGTTCAGCGCCTGCGACCAGAGGCTGTCCTTGCGGCCGTCCCAGAAAAACCAGGGGCTGTAGGCGACCCCGACCAGACTCATTGTATTGAGTTCGCCCACCGCGAGACCCTGGGCGAGGGCGACGCCGTCGGTGAAATGCCGTGCCGGTTGATGGCAGGTGGCGCAGGAAACCTGGTCGTTGGCGCTCAGACGGAAATCGAAGAACAGACGGTGGCCAAGATGTTGCGCGCGCGGGTCGTCGGCCACCGCATTGCTTCGGCTCGGAGGAGGTGGCGGCAGATTGCCGATCCACAGGGAAAGCAGGGTTTCTTGCTCCCGGTCTGTCCAGGGCGCCTGGGGCGGGGGCATACGAAACCAGGTCCAGGTGGCCGGCAGCACAAGCGCCAACAGGGCACATGCGATTGCGTTGCGCAAAATTGTTGTTTGGATGGACAGGATTCCAGATTGGTGAACTTGCGCGTCCATTCGAGAAAGCCGGCTGGGGGTTGCCGCATGGTCGCGCCTTCCCGGCCGTTCAACACGCATGATGGAGCACTAGATCCGGATATCCCAAATGATGGTGTCGGCACCACCCGTTGCCTCGATGTGAACAACGATATTCCAGACGCCGCCCATGTGGAATTTCATGCCTTCGATAAGGTAGCGGCCGCCGCCGAGGTTCGTGGTTGCCCGCGGTGCCGTCGGCAATCCGTGGTCGTGTGCCGGCATACCCCCGGACACCCGGAGTTCCGCATCTTCCACCGGCGCGCCGTCGGCATCGTGCAATTGGATCACCCATGCATGCATCCGATTGATCGCCAGCGGCTGTAATGTGCTCGCATAGGCGGCGCGATAGCGCCCGTGCTCGCTCGGCGTGGCTGTTGCCGGGTCGGGCCGCGGATACGCTTCCTCGGCGCCCGCCCATGCCCCCGCAAGCAGCCACCAGGCCAGCATCGCGCATTTTGTGGGGGAGGGAGATTGCATTGGCGATGCCGTCCCGCGACCTACTTGGGCGCCGCCAGGCTCCATCGCAGCACAAGCCAGGCGGCCATCGCCGAAATCGCGGAGCCGATCAGGATACCGAGGCGGTCGCCGGCGAAATAGTCGCCGCTGCCATGTTCGAAGGCCAGTCCCGCGATGAAGAGGCTCATCGTGAAGCCGATGCCACAGGCCCAGGCGACGCCGACAATCTGTCCCCAGGTGATGCCCTTCGGCAGCGCCACCAGCCGCAGCAGCACACCGAGGCCGACGAAGCCGACGATGCCGAGCGGCTTGCCGAGAACGAGACCGGCGGAGATACCGAGCGTTACCGGATGCAGCACATCCGCGAGGCCGATACCACCCAGCGCAAGGCCCGCATTGACGAATGCGAAAATGGGAAGAATCGCGTAGGCGACCGGGACGTGCAGATCTTGTTCGAGTTCTCGCAAGGGCGAGCGTCCCTCCGGATCCCGCATGGGAACGCAGAAAGCAATCAACACCCCGGCAAGGGTTGCGTGGACACCCGATTTCAGCATGGCGATCCACAGCGCGATTCCCACCAGCACATAGGCTGTCACGCGCGTCACCCCAAAGCGGTTGAGCGCGACACCGATGCCGAGCGCGAGCACGCCCACGAGCAATGCTTCCAGCGACAAATCCGCAGAGTAAAACAAGGCAATGATTACGATGGCCGCGAGATCGTCGAAGATGGCGAGCGTCAGCAGAAACAACTTGAGCGTGGTGGGGACGCGCCGTCCGAACGTGCCGACGAGAGCCAGCGCAAAGGCAATGTCGGTGGCCACCGGGATTGCCCAGCCATCGAGCGCCACCGGGTCGTGCCAATTTATGGCCGCATAGATGGCGGCGGGCACCACCATTCCGCCGAGCGCACCGATACCCGGCAGCGCCACCTGCGCCGCCGAGGAAAGCTCCCCCTCCACAAATTCGCGCTTGACCTCGAGCCCGATCAGAAAGAAGAACACGGCCATCAATCCGTCATTTACCCACAACAGAAGAGGTTTGGTGACGGCAAGCGCGCCGACCTGAACGGCGACGGTTGTATCCAGAAGTGCCGCGTAGGCTGTTGCCAATGGCGTGTTTGCGGCCACTAGCGCCACGACTGTCGCGGCGAGCAGCAATATCCCGCCGGCCGATTCGAGCCGGATGAATTCACGGATGGCGGAAGCGATTGGCGAGGATTGGGCGGGTTGGTCCATGATGAATTTTCGTTCTGGCACGGTCGACAAACAGGCCCGGTTGTCGCCGAGCCCCATGCCTGCAGCACTTCCCCGGAAAATCCGGGGGGCGGGCTCAATCAGGGTATGTCCAAATTATCCGAAATCGAAGTCGTCGGCATTCACTTGGGTCACGTGTTCAAGCACGATCAGGCCACCGCCCACATCCCTCAGGTCGATGACTGTTTCGCTGCCGTGTCTCGTGGTGATCCTGCCCTCGAGATCGCTGAAGTCGTCCACGCCGGTGAAGCCGGAAAGTTGGATGGTGTCGTTTTCCCGTCCATCCCTTCTCCAGAAATCCTGGATCGTGTCGACATCGCCACTGCTCGAGGAGTCGTTGGTGAATACGAATGTATCGTCGCCCGGTCCGCCGGTCAGATCGTCGCTGCCCCCGCCGCCAGCTAGGGTGTCGTCGCCGTCCAAGGCATCGTTGCCCCCGCCGCCGGTCAGGACGTCGTCGCTCTCGGCTCTCGCCCCCGACTAGGACGAGGCTCGACGCGGGCGGGGGCTCGTAGACGCCGAATATGAAATCGCTGGCACCAAGGGAGACCCGCGCATCCAGCAACGTAATCGTGTCGCCATCAGTGCCATAGCGGATGATCGTGTCGTCGCCGTCCTGACTGATATCGAGCGCTCCGAGACCACCGGAAACCCCACTGAGATGAATCTTGTCGCCTTCAAACCCGAAATCGGTAATGGTGTCGTTGCCGTCTCCCGCCTGAAACACGAAGGTGTCGCTGCTCCAGCCGCCCTGCAGGGTGTCGTCGCCCCAGCTATCTTCCATGGTGTCGTCGCCGTCACCGCCATGCAGGGTGTCGTTGTCGTTGTTGCCGTACAGGGTGTCGCCGCCCCGGCCCCCACCCAGGGTGTCGTCGCCGGCGTCCCCGTACAGGATGTCGTTGCCGTCGCCGCCCGTCAGCGTGTCGTTGCCCTTGCCGCCAACCAGGCTGTCGTCGCCGGCGCCGCCGGTGAGGGAAATATCCTGCGTCGTCATTTCTTCGTCTCCCATAATACATAGAGGTTGCGTGGAGGGAAAGCCCGTCGGTTCGACCCGGAAAACCTCAGTCATCCGCCCATCCTACCCCCCATTTTTTTGCAAATTGAGGGGAAACTCTGATTGATTCGACCCGCTCATTCTAAGGAAACTCCGGTCAATTCGATAGAGAATGTATTGGCTCAGGAGATTTCGGAATTTAGGGTTGTCGGATCAGGCAGCCTCCTCAAGCTCGACAAGGTACTCGTTGGGGGTTCGGCAGTCCAGCGCCAGATGGGGCCGCTCGTAGTTGTGGAAGAACTCGTACCCGGCGAGCCTGGGTGTGACGTCGGCGACGGTGAGTGGGCCGTCGTAGAGGTTCCAGAACTCGATCCGGGCGGACCGGTTGGCGCGCTCGACATGGCCGTTGAGCTGGGGTCGCCGCGGGGGCAGGACATGGAGGGGGATGCGCCGCGCCTCGCAGGCGCGCTCGAAGTCGGCGCGGAACTCGGCGCCGCCGTCGACCTGTATGGAGGCGACGGGGAACGGCATGTTCTCGACCACGGCGGCCAGGAAGCGCCCGGCGTTGCCGGCCGTGGCCCGCGAGAACACCCGGGCGACCATGTGCCTGGTTGTCGGGCAGACGGCGCGGAATTCCTTGAGAACCCGGCCGTCGCGGCTGTATGTCATGTGGTCGACCTGGACCAGCTCGCCGGGGGCGCGCGCGCTGTCGCCGTGGCTCCAGCGCCGCGCCCAGGCGCCGTCGAAGGTGCGGCGGCGCGCGGGTTTGGGCCGGCCCTCGCAGAAGGAGGCGCGCCGGGTGCGGCCGTCGGCGATGGCCTCTTCGATGATGCGCCCGACGGTGGAGACGGACAGGCGGACGCCGCGCCGGTCGAGCATGGCCTTGAGTCTCACCTTGCCCATGAACGGATACCGTGCCCGCATGCCGAGCACGGCCCGGACATCCGGGTCGGTCCACCGCCGCCGCCGGACGGTGCGCGGGCGGGTGCTTCGGGGCTCGAGCGCCCGGACGCCGCCGCGGCGGAAGGCCTTGCGCCAGTCGTAGTAGGTGCTTTTGGGCAGGCGGATGGCGCACAGTGCGTCGCCGCGGCGCATGCCGCCGTCGACCATCTTGTCGACGAGTTCGAGGGCGCGCAGGCGCCGCCGGGCGGTCGCGCCGGTCTTGGTGTCGACGCGCGGGCGCTTGCGGGAGGGGGGACGGACATGTAACAGTTTCATGCTCGGGCTCCTTGTTTGGTTGGATGAAACAAGCATGCCTGAGCCGGCGGGGCGCGTCAGCGCGCACCGCCGGGCCTTGAACTCCGGTCGCTCCGCTCCCTCCGTTCAAGGCCCGGCGCCACCCTCCCCATGTCGACAAGCCATGGGCTTGGACACCGGAGGGTAAGTTCCGAAATGTATCTGAGCTAGAACAGAGAAGCAGTGGTCTACTCGTAAGTTACTCATTTTATTAAGGAACTTCTGATTAATTCTGTAGTCGCGGCATGCGAGTCAATACAATCGATAGCTTACGAGTAGATCAGTACTGCTCTATCGAATTGACCAGACCTTCCTCAACTTGGATGCCGCTGCTACAGAATTAATCAGAAGTTCCTCAAATTGATCTGTAGATTCAAGGGCGACTTTGGGATGATGCCGCCGGATAGGCGGGATTGTTCTGTGGTTGTTGCCGGTACCGTGGGGGCGGGATGACGGTGGGGGTTGTGCGAAATAAATGTTGTCAATTTATCGCTGTTGCGGTTGCCGCCTGTTGGGCACCCACTGTCCCGGCATCCGAGCCGCCCCGCTACACGGGCACATCGGTAACGGCAAATAGCGGCGTGCAAGTCTTGCGCTTCACCGGTATCCGCTTCGCCGAGGCACCAATTGGTGAACGGCGTTGGCGGGCCCCGGTGCCGCACCGGGCGGCGGGTTCCGTGGAGGCCACGAGCTGGCCTCCCATCTGTATCCAGGGCGACGACAACGCGGAATGGTACCGGGGTGTGGCCATCGCGTTTGGTGCGCCGCAGGAGTTTATTCACTCGATGCCCACCGATGCCGAGGATTGCCTGTTTTTGAATATATGGACGCCGGATCGAGGCCTCCGGCTGTCCGTGCTCGTCTGGATTCACGGCGGAGGCAACACAAGCGGTTTCGCCCACGAGCCGAACTACCTCGGCCATGAACTCGCGGCCCAAGGTGCGGTGGTGGTTTCCATTCAGTATCGGCTCGGTGTATTCGGGTTCTTGGCACACCCGCAACTTAGCGCCGAATCGCCCCATCGGACATCGGGCAACTACGGCATTCTCGACCAGATCGAGGCTTTGCGTTGGATTCGGCGCAACATCGCCCAGCTCGGCGGCGACCCGGACAATGTCACGCTTTTTGGCGAATCGGCGGGTGCCGGCGACATCGCCTATCTGATGTTGTCGCCGCTGACAGAGGGTCTTTTTCATCGCGCCATATCCCAAAGTGGCGGTTGGCCCGCCTACCAACGCCGGGCCGTCGCCGATGTCGAGGCGGAAGGCGCGCGCTTTCTGGCAGCCGCGGGAATCGCCGATATCGCCGCGTTGCGGGCGCTGCCCGCCGATACCGTATTCGCGCTTGCCGAGGAAACTTTCGAGCGCGGCTATGACGATCCACCGATCGACGGCTGGCTGCTGCCGGCCTTGCCCGAGGTGTTGCTCAAGCGGGGGAGGTTCGACCCTCGCCCGTTCATTATTCGATACACACGATCTCTGGCTGCCCACCATTGAGGGCGACCGGACGCTGACCCGGCAGATGATGAGCTATTGGCTTAATTTCGCGGCGAACGGGGATCCCAACCACAAAGGCGCCCCGCATTGGCCGCGCTGGTCCGCCGATGGTGAAGCCCTCATATTGGACACACAGACCGGTGCCGCGCCGCTTGCCATGGAGCTTTGTGCGCTCTTGGGAGAGGAATGACCGAGCGGGTTTCGCCGATTACGCGAGAATGCCGTTTGCTATCGCCGGTTTCAGGTCGGGGAGAAAAACCGGACTCCCCCCTTCCACCGAGCAGCCGAGCAGGGTGGTTTGCTTGAAGGGATTATCCACACGGTCGTCGTTGGGGATGAGTTTGCCATCCTCCAGACCGCCTAGGCAGATGTTCCCGCGGCGGCCCGCGGAGACCGAATCGGCGCTTTCCGATCTGTGCGTCGCCGTTGCCGAATCGGCGTGCACGGCCGCAACGGATGGGACGAGCATCGAGCAACCACAAATCAAGAGCGCCAGTGGGCGAATGGTGGGCATTTCCGCAGGATCCAACTTTGAATGGCAGACAGTTTATGAACTGAAGATGACATTTTTATGACGGGGGTGTGACGGAAGTTTGGGCTGCCCGCCCCCCTAGATCCCGCCAACGGGCCCCATCGCCGCATCGGTGGCGGTGCAATGGTTTTGGTTTACCGCGATGCTGATTGCCGGACGGGTGGTATTGCTAATCCGTTACCCGCCAGCGGGATCAAGCCGTATGAAATATCGAGGCGCAAAGCCCATCAGGAAGCCACCAATGATACCGCGGGGATGCTGCTCTTCCACCCGCGATGCTTCCCCGCCCGAAACCCGGACCGCAACATAGCCTCGGGTTTCATTGTTGCGTGTGATGCGCACCTCCGGATTTTCCAGCAGTCGGCGATACCAGGCCCGCGGCCAGTGATTCACCGCCACATAAAACCGCCCGTCGCTTTCAAGGCCGGAAAGCACTCGGTCGAACGCATTGCCCTCGGCGTCGAAAGTCGTAATGGTCACCGTACCTTCGGAAGTGGGTTGCATGTATCCGATCAGGGATTCGAATACCGCGACGATTACCACATATATGCCCAGCACAATCGCAATGATCTTGACAGCTTTCATAGTTCAACCCGCATCGTTTCAAACCGTGACCATAATAGTCCAAACGACTCGATGGTGGCAGGTTATCAAAGCGGCGGTGCTCGTCTTGGCACCCAGCCTCACTGCAAGGTACATACCCAGCTCGGCTTCCATGTCACCGGCGAGCCGCTCGCTGGCTTGTTCTGCCGCAATTGTCCGGGCGGAACCGAACCAGTCTCCGGGGTTGCATTCGGACATGCTGCGGGCCGATGTGCGGCCGGGTAAACTATGCGGCCTGTTGTTCGCATTGCATTAAGGAAGTTCTGATTAATCTTGGAGTCGCGGCATCCGATTTAATAAAATCAATACCTTACGAGTAGCCAAACGCTGCTCTATCGAATTGTTCAGAACTTCCTTAAGGAAGTTCTGAACGATGCTCTTTCACTGAGCTTGCGGTGGCTTCTTGATTGTTCAAGTCATATGTTTGGTTTGCGGTGCCGTGCTGGTGTGCATCCACAGCGGCGTCGCGGCTTGGCGAGGGGACCGGCGGCAGGCGCAAGGGCACGGCGCGTCGTTCGATGTCCGGCAAGCCATGACCCTTTTCCTGACCGCGAACATGGCCGCACTTGCGGCTGGGGTGGAACCCACGGAAGATTGGTCCCTCGCGGCGCCGCTTTGGGTAGCATCGACCCTGATGCAATTGCTTTTCTCGTTCGCCGGCCTGGCCGCCGCACGAATCCTGGCATTTCTGACGGGTCTGGCCATGAGTGGATGGATATTCGCGATGGCGATAGTGTTGGTCTGAGGTAGCGTTCCTCACCATTTTGTGTCCGTGGCGGGTTGCGCTCGCCCAGAAATTTCCTATGGCGTAGGCTTCTAGCGGCGCGTGGTACAGTTGCGCAAGGCACTTGGGAGAAACGGTATGAAATCGATTATCTGCGACATGTTGGGTTGCGAGTTCCCGCTACTGGCATTCAGCCACTGCCGCGATGTGGTGGCGGCGGTGACCAACGCCGGTGGCTTCGGTGTTCTCGGCGGGGTGGGCCATACGCCGGCGACGTTGGATATGGAGCTTTCCTGGATCGATGGGCAGGTAGGGGGCAAACCCTACGGCCTCGATCTGATTGTACCCACCAGCATGGATAGCCGGGACGAGATGCCGACCGCCGAAGAGATCGAGGCTCGGATTCCACCCGAACACAAGGAATACGTACGCAACCTGCTCGCGCGATTCGATATTTCCGCCGCCGATATCTACGACTCCGCACCCCGTGACAGAATGGGCAACAGCATGCGCGAGCAAGGTGCCGAGAAGTTGCTCGATGCCGCCTTTTCCCACCCCATCGGGCTGATTGCCAATGCTTTGGGGGTTCCTCCGCCATTCATGCTGGAACGGGGCAAGCGCGAGGGTGTGCCGGTCGCCGCCTTGACCGGAGCCCGCGAGCACGCCGTCAAACATGCCGAGGCCGGTGTGGACATCCTCGTGGTGGCTGGAACCGAGGCCGGCGGTCATTGTGGCGAAGTCTCCACGCTGGTGCTGATTCCCGAGGTGCTTGGGGTTCTGCAACCCTATGGAGAAGTTCCGATTCTTGCCGCGGGCGGTATCGCCACCGGTCGGCAAATGGCGGCGGTGATGGCCATGGGGGCGCACGGTGCCTGGACCGGTTCCGTTTGGTTGACCACGGCCGAAGCCGAAACGGCACCGGCGGTCAAGGAAAAATTCCTATCCGCGAGTTCTCGGCAAACGGTTCGGTCGCGTAGCCGCACCGGCAAGTACACGCGGCAACTCCGCTCGGCCTGGACCGATGCCTGGCATGCGGAAGAGGCTCCCGAACCTCTGCCCATGCCTTTGCAAAGCCTGGTTAGCGAGCCGGCGCTCGACAAAATCGCCAAGCTTGCGGATTCCGGCCACGCCGGCGCCAGGCAACTTACCACCTACTTTGTCGGCCAGGCCGTGGGCCTGATGAATCATGTGCAGTCGGCTAGGCAGGTGGTGTATGAATTCATGGAGGATTTTGCCGAGGCGACCGAGCGGCTGCATGGGTTTATGGCCGAGGATGGCTGAATGCGAGTCCTATTGATTTTATTGAATCGAATGTCGCGACTACAGGATTAATCCGCGGTTTCTTAGAAGCAATGTTGGAGGAAAAACGCCGGACGCGCTTGATGCGGATGCTCGACCGCGTCGAGGTTCTTGGCAATAAACTGCCCGATCCGGCGGTGTTGTTTTTGGTTTTGCTGGTCGCGGTTTGGGTCTTTTCCGCACTGTTTGCGCAATTCAGCTACTCTCATATCGATGAGCGAACGGGCGCTCCGCTGCAAATCCACAATCTCGCGACGCCCGATCAACTTGCCCACTTTCTGTCGCGGATGGTTCCCACCTTTGTTGGCTTCCATCCCCTTGGCGTGGTGCTGCTCGCCATGCTCGGCATCGGCGTGGCGGACCACACGGGGTTTATCCGCACGAGTCTGAAGGCGCTGATGAATGTGACGTCCCAGGCCATTCTCACGCCAATGCTCCTGTTCATCGCCATCGTCAGCCATACCACGGTGGATGCGGGCTATGTGCTGGTGATTCCCCTGGGCGCGGTCATCTTTCAAGCCGCCGGCCGTCATCCCCTGGCTGGTATCGCCGCCGCCTTCGCGGGCGTGTCCGGAGGTTTCAGCGCCAACTTTATGCCCTCGGCCCTGGATCCGCTATTGCAGGGAATTTCGCAGGCGGGTGCGCAAATCATCGACCCGGAAATCGTGCTGAACCCGTTGAACAATTGGTTTTTCACATCCGCCTCCACGCTTTTGATTGTCGGGCTTGGCTGGTATCTCACGGATCGAGTGATCGAGCCTCGGCTTGCGGGCACCCCGCTTGACGGGGATTTGGCCGAGACGCCCGCTTTGGAGCCGGTAACCGCCGACGAACGCAGGGGGCTTAAGGCCGCCCTGTCCGTCATGGTGCTGGCGTTGATAGCGCTGTTCGTCAGCATGCTGCCGGAAGGGTCGGCCTGGCGTTCCGAGGATGGCCTGCTGACGGTGGGTTCCGCGCCTCTCATGCGCAGCATCGTGCCGCTGATCTTCCTGATCTTCATTCTGCCGGGCATCGTTTTCGGCTATGTCGCGAAAACCGTATCCGGTCACAGGGACATCATCGCCGGCATGTCCGGGGCCATGAGCGGTCTGGCCTATTATCTGGTTATGGCTTTTTTCGCCTCGTTGTTCATCGCCGAGTTCGGGCGGTCGAATCTCGGGGCGCTGCTGGCGTTAGAAGGCGCGGCGATTTTACGGGCCGCGGCCCTGCCGGCGTTCGTCACGGTGGTGGGGGTCATCCTGATTACCGGCGTGGTCAACCTGTTTGTCGGCTCCGCCTCCGCCAAGTGGGCGTTGCTCGCACCGATTTTGGTGCCGATGCTGATGCAACTCGGCATCTCCCCGGACCTGACCCAGGCCGCCTATCGGGTGGGCGATTCCTCCACCAATATCATCACACCGCTGATGCCCTACTTTCCGTTGGTCGTTGTGTTTTGCCAGCGCTATGTCAAGGGCGCGGGCATTGGCACGGTGCTGTCGATGATGCTGCCCTACGCCGTTGCGTTTCTGTTGCTGTGGATCCTGTTTCTGCTCGCCTATTGGGCCACCGGGCTGCCGTTGGGGTTGCAGGCGAGTTATACATACGGTGTGTGAAGGCGTTGCGACCAGTGTGGCGCGCCATAACTCGCTAGTTGCCGCGGTCGAATACGCGCCTGAACCGGCGGGTTTTGCCCTTTCGCGGATCGATGGTGACGCTCATCAGCAAGCTGCCGTCCTTTTGAATTTCTAGTGTGCGCTTGACCTTGCGGGTGGTGGATTCGTAGTTGGAGGTCAATTTTCGGCTCGACCAGACGCTGTGCAGGCCGCGGTAGGCACCGGAACGAATCTTCTCTTCTCCGACGCCGTGATAGCTCAGCAAGAGCCCGTGCTCGTTTCTTTCGATACCAAACGATTGGCAGCGCAGCATTTCCGGATTGGGTATGCCGGCATCCCCTTCGGGCTTGGCGCCCCCACCCACCGGGACGGCGACGCCGCCCACGACCAGGCTGGCGTTGAAGTTGCCTTCCAATCCCTCCCACCAGCGCACATTGGCGTTGTTTGGTTGTACCTCCCTCGTGCGTTCGATGTTGACTGTCCAGGTGCCGAGCAGTTGCATGTCCCCGGCTCCGGCGGTCGTTCGCTCCGCCGCCACCGCCGGCTCGATTTGGCAGAGCCACGCCAAGGCGAGCGCGCAGAGACGAACAACGCAGGAATGAATAGAAGAGGGTCTATTGCTCACAGGCTAACGAAACTGCCATGAAATCCGGCCGGAATGCGGAGCGGCAATTGGGCCTTGGCGATGGGTCCGCGCTCCACTTCCAAGGCTTGGAAAACAAGCAACTCGGAAAGATTCTTCGGCGTATCGTAGGCGAGCATGAGCAGGTAGCCGTCACCCTCGCCGGTGGCGCCTTGGCGCGGTGCGAAGACCGCTTCGCCGCCCATCTGCTCCGGGTTGAGCGAGAAGGTTTTGCGCTCGTCGGTTTGGGTATCGTAATGAATCACTTCGTTAAAGGCGGCAAAAGAGTCGCCCTTGGTGCCCACCGCCCAGCCGTGACGGTAGTCGATGGTCATGTAGTCGTCGTTGGTGCGGGGGAATTCGCACAGCAGGTCGTCGTGCAGCTCCTCGCGAATGCTGTTGGTGTTGTCCGCCAAATCCATGGTCCAGCGCCGGAATGTTGGATTTACGCCGTCCGCCTCGTTCGCCAGGGCGCCGTCGAGTTTGGGCGCGAATTGCGTGGCGTTGGCGCCGGTGACGTCCACATGCAGCTTGGTGCCCTCGTTCCAGGCATTCATCATGTGGAACATGAAGCGCGCTTCCATGTTGAACCAGCGTACATCCTCCGCATTGCCGTCCCGGGGCAGCACCCCGAAATGGGTGCCCTTGTCCGGTTCCCAGGCGAGCATCGGACCGCCGGTCATGGCGCGCTCAATGCTGGTGGTCAGAGGGAAAATCGGAAAGATTACATGGGTCTGGGTGACGAAAAAGTCGTGCACCATCGCCGAAAATGGTGCTTCCAGAAAGATATTCTTGGTCAGATTGCCGTCGCGGTCGCAAACGTTATAGCGAATCGCGTTTGAGCCCGGGCCCTTGGCGCTGTAACCGAAGAACACCATCTCGCCGCTCACCGGATCGAATTTGGGATGCGCGGTTACCGGACCGGCTATGGCCCCCTTGAAATCGACGGTGCCCCTTGTTTCCAGCGTGCGGTGTTCGATTTCCGTGGGCAGCGCACCTTCCATCAGCGCCAGCATCCTGCCGTGGTGGTGGACGACGTGCGTGTTGGCGGTGTTGTATTCCACATCCGCGACCGACGGATCGCCGGTCATGGGATTGCCGAACACGCCGAACAGCGACTTGCCGGCCGCGCGTTCAACCTTGTATTTCTCCGACTTGACCCAGCGATTGCGCCAGGACACCCGGCCATCTTCGATATGGAAGCAGTGGATCATGCCGTCACCGTCGAACCAGTGATAAACATCGCCCTCACGCGGGGGGTGCAGCGGATCGGGGCCGTTGCGGTAGTAGGTGCCGGCAAGGTCGGATGGCAATTCGCCCTCAACAACCAGATCGGGCGCATCGCACTCCACGCCGATTGGCGCGAAGTAGCCTTGTAGGAAGGGATCGTTTGGGAAGGGTGCGGTCATGATTTTGCTCTCCTGTTGGGCTTGCGAGCCTGCCACGAGACGCGGCGGGTATCAATGTTTCGATAGTGTAATACGATCATGCGGGCGGGACACGCGGCTAATTCCGCAATTCGTGTAGGTGATTCGTCCGTGGAACGGCCGGTGATCGGCTTGATTTCCAAAGATGCTGCTTCCCCGGTGCCGAAATAAAAAAGGTATGAGAATCATATCGATAGGTTGGCAGAAGACGACACGCAGTGGATTTCTGCCGCTAAACCCTCAACATATAGATCGAATTGTTCAGACCTTCCATAATTCCCAAAGGCATAAGCAGCGCATGTTGGCAATCGGGCTCTCGGCGCAGGCATGGTAACTGGGCCGGGGGCCGGGTATAAGAGCCGCATGTTGACGATCACGGGCCTGGACATTGGCGGTGGCAAGCGGTTCACGCACCGCTTCGCGGCGGGCGCAATCACGGTGGTGCTCGGCCGCAACAACGCCGGCAAAACCAGGCTCGCCCGAGCGATTGCCGGTCTTGAGCCGTCGCCGAGCGGCACCGTTGCCATTGACGGGCACGATGTCGGTCGTGACACGGCGCGGCAACGTCGTGTCGGTCTTGTCTATCAGGCTTTCACGAACTACCCGCATTGGAGCGTTTTTAGGAATATCGCCTCTCCCCTGCTCGCGCAAGGCGTTGAGCCGGTTCTGATCGACCAGAGGGTTCGAGAGCTGGCCGGGCGGCTGCGAATCGACGGGCTGCTGAATCGATTGCCGGATGAACTCTCCGGAGGCCAGCAGCAGCGCCTTGCAATTGCCCGCGCCTTGGCTCAGGGCGGCCGGGTTCTGGTCATGGACGAACCTTTGGTGAACCTCGACTACAAGTTGCGGGAGGAATTGGAGGCTCAGCTCCGGGATCTTTTGCTAAAGGATGGACCGGTGGTGGTTTACACAACGACGGATCCCCGCGACGCGTTCAATTTGGCCGACGATGTCGTATTGATGGATCAACGGGAAAAGCTGCAAAGCGGTTCTCCGCTCGCTGTGTATCGATCGCCCGTCTCGGTTCGCGCCGCCGATTTAATGAGCAATCCGGGCGTCAATATTCTTCTGGATACCGGAGAGGCGCTGCGCCCCGAGCATCTGTCGGTGGATCGTCGCGCCCCCGACGATCTTTGCTTCGACGGTCGGTTGGAGGGCCTTGAGACCAGCGGTGCGGAGACCTGGCTGCACTGCCGCGTTGGCGGACGGGATTGGGTGGCGCGCTTGCCCGGCATGTTGCCTATGCCGCTTGGCGACCGCATCAAACTTTACGCTGCCGCGACAGACCTGCTGCGGTTTGACAATCACTTGGGAACGTCCGATTGACCCTCATTCTTCGCCAGTTGCGCTTGGACTTCCCTGAGTTTCCGCTCATCCAAGGGGAAGGTGTAGAGCAGGTAGACAACCAGCAGTTCCGAGACGGCCGGGATGAACGCATAGATGTAGCGGAGCGCATCGAGTTGCGCCGGATCGTTCGGCCCGCCCGGGTCGAAGCCCACCAGGGCGAGCAGCGGGTAGGCGAGGCCGATGCCCAGCGCCCCGCCGACCTTCATGGTGGTGGTCACCGTCGAATAGTACAGCGCGGTGCGGTCCTGACCGGTCTGCAGGCGGTCGTAGTCGACGATGTCGGCCACCATGGAGCGCAGCAAAAAGGGGACGCCCGCATAGACGATGCCCGACAGGAAAAACAGGAAGGCAAACAGCAGCGCGTCCCCCTGGCCCGGAATCAGGTAGGACGCGGTCACCGCCACATGCAGGAACACGCCCAAGGCGCAGGCCTCGTGCTTGCTCATCCGCCTCGACAGGCGCACCCACAGGGGCACGGCGATGGGTCCGGCCGCGAAGTAGGAGAGCAGGATGATGGCGGACCACTCCGGCATGCCGATGATGGCGCTGACGTAGAAGATGTAGAGAGACGCGCGGATGGCGCTGGGTGTGTGAATGAAAAGATCGGCCACCAGGATGCGCAGGATGTAGGTGTTGCCCGCCAGGATCTTGAGGCTGCGCATGAAGCCCAACGCTGGCCGGGGCGTCGAGCGCACCGGCGGTTCGCCGACCCGGCTCACCGCGACCAGTACGCAGACCGGCAGCAGGATCAGCACATAGACCCCCATTGAGTTCATCTTCAGGGTCGCCGACAGGGCATGGCCGGATTGTTCCAGCACGGCCGGGATCAGCAGCACGATCGCCATGGAAGTGAGGTGCGCGAATTCCCGCCAGCCCTGGATGCGCGACCGCTCGTGATAGTCGGTGGACAGTTCCGCGCCCCAGGCCATGTGCGAAATGGTCAGCATGGTGTAGCCCGCGTACAGCAGGAACAGGGATCCGAGCACATAGGCCGTACCTGTCGTATCCCCGATGAACCGGTCCGGAAACATCACCAACGCCGTCGCGACCAGGAGCACCGGCAGGCTAAGCACCATCCAGTGCCGCCTTCGCCCCCAACGCGAGGGAAATTTGTCGGAGATGACCCCCATTAGCGGATCGGTGCCCAGATCCCAGAATCGAGCCGCCATGAACACCGTGCCCGTTACGGCAAGCCCCAGGCCCATTTCGGTGACGAAGAAGGGTGGGGCATAAATGCTCAAGGGCGTTGCGAAGGCGGCGATGGGCAGGGCCGGCGCGGAATAGGCGGCAAGTTTCGCGTTCGAGATGCGGCTCATGATTAGGGCGGGGATGTCCGATGCGTTCAAGACTCCGATCAAACTATACCCCTTGTCGCGGACTGGTGGTTGGCGGTGTCGTTTCCAATGCGCGACAATGTGCCGCTACGGCCCACTGCGCGGTTTCCGCAACACGATTAGGATTCCGACGGGAATTATATTGATGAGTTGACAGAACCCAATATGTGGTAGTTTCCGGCAAATAAAACCTCAACATATAGTGGTATTTCAACTTATGTATATAAGTTCCATTCCGACCCTCGCTGAATCGGGGTACATCGATGCTTTATGACGCCGATGGTGCGCGTGCCCGGCTGACGCGCGAGTGGTACGAACGGGGCTTCTACTCAGAGGAGACCCTGCCCGCTGCCCTGGCGGTCGGATGTGCGAAGCATGCGGGGCGCAAGCTGGCTTTCCATGGACGGGGACGCACGCAGAGCCACGTGGTGGAAACCCTTTACGAGCGCGGCCGGTCGGTGGCGGGTGCGCTGCGGCGGCTGGGAATCCGAGCCGGCGACGTGGTCGGCATCCAAGTGCCGAACCGGGTTGAAGGGTATGTTGCGTTTCTCGGGGCGATGCTTGCCGGGGCGGTGGTGCTGCCCATCGTGCATATCTACGGTGCCCGGGAGGTGGGTTACCTGTTGCGCGAAAGCGGTGCCAAGGCGCTCTTCGTCCCGGACCGCTGGCGCCGCATCGACTACCTAGAGCATCTCGAGGGGTTGCGCGATGTTCCGCAACTCGAGCACCGCATCGTCATCGGCGAGGACGTACCCGCGGGCTGCATCGCGTGGGGCGATCTGCGGACCTCGGGCGAGTTCAGGCCGCCGCCGCTGCGGGCCGACGACCTGGCACTGATCCTGTTCACTTCCGGGACTACCTCGCATCCCAAGGGCGTGCTCCATTCCCACAATTCCCTGTTGGCGGAACTGCGGGCCGCGTTCAAGCCCGAGGGCGTGGCGCCCGTGGTGCTCTCCCCCTGGCCGGCTGGCCACATCGCCGGGGTGCTGTCGATTCTGCGCCTGTTCTTCAGCGGCGGGGAATCGGTGCTGATGGATGCCTGGGACGCCCAGGCCGCGGCGCAACTGGTTGAGAGATTCCGGGTCACGCGTTCCTCGGGAACGCCGTTTCACATCAACTCGCTGCTTGATGCGGCGCAAGCCGATGGCCGCGACCTTTCCAGTCTGACCGATTTCCTGGTTGGGGCGGCCGCGGTGCCGCCGGAAGTGGTGGAGCGCTGCCAGCGTGCGGGGATCTTGACCTACCGCGCCTACGGTTCCACCGAGCACCCCACCATCACCTCGGGCACGCCGGAACACAGTGTGCAAAAGCGCGCCCATACCGACGGGGTTCTCAGCCCCGGCTGCCGCATCCGCATCGTCGATGACGATGGCGTCGACCTGCCACTGGGCGAGGCGGGCGAGATCGTCTCCCAGGGCCCGGACCAGTTCCTGGGCTATCACCGGGCCGAGCTCAACGAAGAAGCCTTCCTGCCGGGGGGCTGGTTCAGAACGGGGGATATCGGACGCCAGGACGCCGAGGGCTTTCTTACCGTTACCGACCGTAAGAAAGACATCATCATCCGGGGCGGCGAGAACATCGCATCGAAGGAGGTGGAGGATTACCTGGCGGCCCACCCCGCCGTCAGCGAAGCGGCGGTGGTGGCCGCGCCCGACGAGCGCTTGGGCGAGCGGGTATGCGCATTCGTGATCCTCAACCCCGGCCGAGCGATCACCCTCGACGAGGTGCGGGCGCACTTTGCGGCGCTCCAGGTTGCCAGGCAGAAAACGCCCGAACGCCTCGAAATCGTGGCCGAACTGCCGCGTACGCCATCGGGAAAGGTCAAGAAGTTCGAATTGCGGGAAGGCCTGCGGGCGGGCAAGCTACAATAGTGCTTTCCCACGTACAGTCACCACGCAACCGAGGCGCCGGCGGCGGGGCGAAAACCTACATCACCAACGGCCAGCACGCCGACCTGGTGATCGTCGTGGCCAAGACGGACCCTAACGCCGAATCCGCTACCGCCCGTCCCCGCCCTGGCCCTCGAAGAGCCGGGGGTTTGCCTCTGTCGAACCGGCTGATCCGCGAGATCCACGAGACGCTCATGTCGGGCGGGCGCGGCCGTGGCAAAACCCCCGGCGAGTTCCGCCGCTCCCAGACCTGGATCGGCGGCACCCGACCCGGCAACGCGGTCTTCGTGCCGCCACCGCATACCGCCGTGCCCGACTGCATGGCCGCGCTGGAGGAATCCACAGCGAAACGGTTGCCGCAAAAAATCCGGGTCGGTTGCAATTGCCGGATGGGCATTCGTCGGTAAAATTGGTCTTCTCCCGCACTTTGAGATACGCAGGGATAAACGGAAAAAGCGCCGCGGAAGCTCTGCGGCGCTTCGTCGAAGGCACCCCCGCATACCCCGTACCGAGGCTTGCCCATGGCCGCTGTTGAAATTGCCGGCCTCCGTTTTGGATACAGCGATGCGGAAGCCATTCTCGACGGTATATGCCTGAGCCTTGCCGCCGGTGAGGCGCACGCCATTCTCGGCGGCTCCGGCGCCGGCAAAACCACCTTGCTCAACCTGCTCGCGGGCCTGCTGCGACCCGATGCCGGATCGATCCGTTTCGACGGGCGGGACGTAACGGATCTTGGCGGGGCGGAGCGCAATGTGGCGCAAGTGTTTCAGTTTCCCGTGCTCTACCCGTCGTTGAGCGTCGCCGACAACATTGGCTTTGCGCTCGGCAACCGGGGCTGGAAGAAGAATGCCGTGCGCGGGCGCGTCGGCGAAGTTGCCGCCCTGCTTGACATCGTGCCGTTGCTTGGCAAACGGCCCGGAATGCTGTCGCTGTTCGAAAAGCAACTCGTGGCCATCGCCCGCGCTCTCGCCCGTCCGGATGTTGCGGTGGTGTTGCTCGACGAGCCGCTCACGGCGGTGGAACCGGCGATCAAGTGGCGTTTGCGTCGGGCCCTTAAAACGGTTCAGCGGGAATTGGGATTGACAATGGTTTACGTCACCCACGACCAGGGGGAGGCGCTAACCTTCGCCGATCGCATCACCATGCTGCACCGGGGCGGTATCCTGCAAACAGGGTCGCCTTTGGAGTTGTACGAGGCCCCGGCGCATACCGAAGTTGCCGGATTCATCGGCTCTCCCGGTATGAATCTGGTCGCCGCCGAGGCGCGGGACGGCCTATTACGTATTGGCGAATGGGATGTTGCCGCGGGTGATTGGCCCGATGGCCCCTACGAGGTTGGATTTCGGCCGGAGTGGGCGAGGATTCGGAGACTGTCGAAGGGCATACCGGTTGCGGTCGCAGCGGTTCGGGTTTTGGGTACCGAGGAGGGGGTGCCGGTTGGCTTGGTGACAGGGCGGTTTGGCGGCGGTGTCATTCATGTGCGACAAAGACTGGATGGGCTTAATTTCGACGATGTCGCCGGTTGCGTGACGGCAGATGGCGGCCAGACCGAAGCGATCAGCGCCTCCATCCCCCAGACTGCGAGCGACCTTCGAAACCGGGGTGGTGGTCGGCATGAAGCGGCCAGTGCTTCCACCTCTCTGGAAACCGGCTCGTTGCGGGTCGAAACGGACCGATTTGTTGTTTATCGCAATGATCGTTTGGTGTTCCATGCCGGCAAATACTGAGCTTTCGATGCGCAATGACAAGGCATGGTTGGCTGTTCTGCCCATGGTCGCGGTGGTGGCAATCACCGCCATCGTACCGCTGATGACCGTGGTCAACTATTCCGTTCAGGACATCTTCGATATCGATACACGCCTATTCGTTGGGCTCGACTGGTATCGGGAAACGTTGCGCGACCCGCGCTTCATCGATGCCCTGCTCCGGCAGATGCTATTCAGTGCGTTGGTGTTGGTGGTCGAGGTTCCGCTTGGCATTTGGATTGCGCGCGCCATACCCCGAGACAGCCGAACGACCACCGCATTCCTGATCGTTCTGGCCATACCCTTGCTGATTCCGTGGAATGTGGTGGGCACGATCTGGCAAATCTTCGCCCGCCCCGACATCGGGCTGCTCGGCGCGGCCGTTGCGGCGCTCGGTGTTTCCTACAACTACACCGGCGCGGTGCCCGATGCCTGGATCACCCTTCTGCTGCTCGATGTGTGGCATTGGACTTCGTTGGTGGTGCTGCTGGTCTTTGCGGGGCTCGCCTCGATTCCGCGGGCCTGCTACCAGGCGGCGGAACTCGATGGCGCGAATACTTGGCAGATATTTCGTTATGTGGAATTGCCGCGCCTGCGCGCGGTGTTGACGATTGCGGTGATGTTGCGGCTGATGGACAGCCTGATGATTTATACGGAACCCTTCGTGCTAACCGGCGGCGGTCCCGGCAACAGCACCACCTTTCTCAGCCAACACCTCACCAGCATGGCGGTCGGCCAGTTCGACCTTGGTCCGGCGGCGGCTTTCTCCGTGTTGTATTTCCTGCTCATACTGTTGATTTGCTGGTTCTTCCATACCTCGGTGATGCGGCGGGCGGGCGGCGTCGAGACCGGTTGAGCCATGTTGTCGCGCACCGCCACGGCCCGATGGTCCCTGTACCTGTACTGTGCCTACCTGCTGGTGCCGCTCTATTGGCTGGTTGCCATGGCGTTCAAGCGCAACGAGGACATCACCGGGTCGCTGGAAGTGATACCCGCCCATCCAACGCTGAACAACTTCATCGAAATCTTCAGCAATCCGGTTTGGTACCAGGCCTTCGCCAACTCCTTGACCTATGTGGTCGTCAACACGTTGCTGTCGGTCGCCGTGGCGCTGCCGGCGGCCTACGCCTTCTCGCGCTACCGCTTTCTCGGCGACCGGCACCTTTTCTTTTGGCTGCTCACCAACCGCATGGCGCCGCCAGCGGTTTTCCTGCTGCCCTTTTTTCAACTCTATTCGGCCATCGGGCTGTTCGACACACCATTCGCCGTGGCGTTGGCGCACTGTCTTTTCACGGTTCCCCTGGCCGTCTGGATACTTGAGGGCTTCATGTCCGCCGTGCCCCGGGAACTGGATGAGATGGCGAGCATCGATGGTCATTCCCAAGCGTGGTTCTTCTTCCGCATCTTCATCCCGGTGATTCGCGGCGGCATCGGCGTTGCGGTGTTTTTTTGCTTCATGTTCAGTTGGGTCGAACTGCTCATCGCCCGGACGCTGACGGCCAGCGACGCCAAACCCATCGTCGTGGTGATGACCCGCACCGTTAGCGCCGCCGGTCTCGACTGGGGCGTATTGGCGGCGGCGGGCGTTTTGACCATTCTGCCGGGAATTGTCGTTGTTTGGTTCGTGCGGCGACATTTGGTTAAGGGCTTTGCGATGGGACGGGTTTGAATTGATGCAGTGGATGGCCTGGACTTGGCCGACCGGCCTGTTCTTTGCGGGTGTCGTTGCGGCGATTGCTGTGATGACGCTGCTGGAACTGCGCTGGCCAACTGTCGAGCGCCGTGGCTGGCTGCCGCTATCGACCACCCGGGGCGACCGATTCTTCATCGGCCTGCTTGGTGGCGCCTTCATTCACATACTGTGGCTGGCGGTGACGGATCTGCCCGTCGCCTTTGCCGGTGCCTTGAGCCTGGGCTATGCCGCACTGGTGCTGCGCAAAGGCTGACCGGTGCTCCATCAACGAATGTATCGTCGCCACTGCCGTCGCCCGCTGGAATTCGAGAAGTCAACTTGATACAACATCGTACTGTTCCTTCCCTCGCATAGGATCGAAACATTATGAGATGCCTTTGGATTGCGGTGGCCCTGGCGCTTTCCGCCTGCGGTGTTGAAGAACAGCGGGGCCGGTCCGACCGGAATATCGGCCACGCCGCCAACGCCGCGCGCTGGGTTGATACGGAATTTCAGCCATCGACGCTTGCGCGCGAACAGCAGCTTGAGGAAATGGCGTGGTTCACGGCTGCGGCGACACCCTATCGTGGGATGGACATCAGCGTCGTTTCGGAGACGCTGACGACCCACAAATACGAATCCGAGGTGCTTGCCAAAGCCTTTGCGGAGATCACCGGTATCCGCGTGACCCACGATCTCATCCAGGAAGGCGATGTCATCGAAAAGCTGCAAACACAGATGCAATCCGGCCACAATGTCTACGACGCCTACGTCAACGATTCCGACCTCATCGGTACCCATGCGCGCTACGGCTATGTGGTGCCCCTTTCGGATTTCATTGCCGGGGAAGGTGCCGATGTCACCCTGCCCACGCTTGATATCGACGACTTCATCGGCAAGAGCTTCACCACCGGCCCGGACGGCAAGCTCTATCAACTGCCGGACCAGCAGTTCGCGAATCTCTACTGGTTCCGTCACGACTGGTTCACCCGCGACGACTTGCGCGAGCGCTTTCGCGACCTCTATGGCTACGAGCTCGGGGTGCCGATCAATTGGTCGGCCTATGAGGATATTGCCGAGTTCTTTACCGAGGCGATTCAAATCCTGGATGGCGTGCGTGTATACGGGCACATGGACTATGGAAAGAAAGATCCGTCCCTGGGCTGGCGATTCACCGATGCCTGGCTGTCCATGGCCGGGGCTGGGGACAAGGGCATCCCGAACGGTACGCCGGTGGATGAGTGGGGCATGCGCGTGGAAGGTTGCAGGCCGGTGGGCGCCTCCGTCAGCCGTGGCGGTGCCGCCAATGGCCCGGCGGCGGTGTACGCGTTGCGTAAATACATGGAATGGCTCAAGCGCTTCGCGCCGCGGGAAGCCCAGGGCATGACCTTTTCCGAGGCCGGCCCGGTGCCCGCCCAGGGCCATATCGCGCAGCAAATCTTCTGGTACACCACCTTCACCGCGGACATGATCGAGCCCGGCCTGGCCGTGGTTAACGAGGATGGCAGCCCCAAGTGGCGCATGGCGCCGTCGCCGCATGGACCCTATTGGGAAGACGGCATGAAACTCGGCTACCAGGATGCGGGCTCCTGGACATTTCTCAAGAGCACGCCCCTGGAGCGCCGCAAGGCCGCCTGGCTTTATGCGCAATTTGTGGTGTCAAAAACCGTTTCCCTGAAGAAAACACTTGTTGGCCTTACGCCAATCCGCGATTCCGACCTGCGCTCCTCGGCCATGCGGAACGTGGCGCCACGGCTTGGCGGCCTGGTCGAGTTCTACAGCAGTCCGGCCCGGGTTCTTTGGACGCCGACCGGTACCAATGTGCCGGACTATCCCAAGCTCGCCCAACTGTGGTGGCCCAATGTCGCCAACGCCGTGAGCGGCACCGTTTCCGCCCAGGAAGCAATGGACACCCTGGCCCGAGGGCAGGACGAGGTGCTCGCGCGGCTTGAGCGCATCGGCATCCAGGGCGATTGCGGTCCCGAGCTCAACCCGGCCTCGGATCCCGCCGATTGGCTTGCCCGACCCGGCGCGCCGAAACCGGCGCTCGAAAACGAGAAACCGCCGGGGCTGACGGTGCCCTACGATGAACTGATTGAAACCTGGCGGGAAGGTGATTGAGGATTTCGCGGGATGGGGGCGTTAATTGGGGAATTATGTCGATGGGTTGACAGAAGCCGACATGTGGTGGTTTCCAACTGCTAAATCCTCAACACATAGTGGCATGTCAACATATTTATATAAGTCCCATTAATTGGGGTCGGGGCATCAATTAAGGAGGGTCCAACATGGGTTTCTACGCTGATCGTATACTGCCGCACTTCATCAACTGCGCCTGCGGGGTTAAGCCGGTCCGCAAGCAGCGCGAGAAGGTGGTTCCCCAAGCGGAGGGGCGAATTCTTGAGATCGGTATCGGCTCCGGGCTGAACCTTGAGTTCTACAACCCCGCCAAGGTCGAAATGTTGTGGGGGCTGGAGCCGTCGCCCGGAATGCGTAGGAAGGCCCGGCCAAGGGTGGAGGCGGCACCCTTTCCCATTGCATGGCTGGATCTGCCGGGTGAGGAAATTCCGCTTGACGATGCGAGCGCCGACACCATCGTGATGACCTATACGCTGTGCACCATCCCGGATTGGAGAGCGGCGCTGCAACAGATGCGCCGCGTACTCAGGCCCGGGGGCAAGCTGCTGTTCAGCGAGCACGGCGCCGCTCCGGACGCCGACGTACGCCGCTGGCAAGACCGAATCAACCCGATTTGGAACAAGATTGGAGGCGGCTGCAACCTGAACCGCGAAATTCCCCGGCTCATCGGGGAGGGCGGCTTCGATATGCGGGAATTGCAATCGATGTATGTTCCGTCAACGCCGAGGGTTGCCGGCTATACCTATTGGGGCCACGCGGCCTAATCCGGCATCCAAGAGGGCCGACTTTCGGACAGCAATTCGCGCCAGGTGGTCGTGAGCGAGAGAATCAAAGCAGCGATAGACATGCCGCCGCCAGGGTTCGAACCGCCTAAAATTGGTGGCCAGGGGCAGAATCGAACTGCCGACACGCGGATTTTCAGTCCGCTGCTCTACCGACTGAGCTACCTGGCCGATGTTCTCCGCGAAGCGGATAAGCGAGGGAAGCGTATTAAAGCCACGGGGTGCGGAAGCGTCAAGCTAACGTACTGGCTCGGGAGATTTCGGAATTCAGGCCGGGCGAACCCGCCGGATCAGGCGGCCTCATCAGGCTCGACAAGGCGCCCGCTGGGGCTTCGGCAGTCCGGCACCCGCATTATCCGAAATCGAAGTCGTCGGCATCCACCTGGGCCACGCCCTCAAGCACGATCTGGCCGCCGCCCACATCCCTCAGGTCGATGACTATGTCGCCGCCGGATCCCGTGGTGATCCTGCCCTTGAGATCGCTGAAGTCGTCCACGCCGGTGAAGCCGGAAAGTTGGATGGTGTTGTCCCCCCTCTCCGTCCCGTACCTATACCCACCGAAATCCCGGATCGTGTCCTTATCGCCAATGCTCGAGGAGTCGTTGGTGAAAACGAATGTATCGTCGCCACCGCCGCCCGTCAGGAAATCGTCGCCACCGCCGCCGATCAGGATGTCGTCGCCCTCGCCGCCCGTCAAGAAATCGTCGCCCTCGCCGCCCGTCAGGGTGTCGTCGCCCGGGCCGCCACTCAGGCCGAGCGACGCGGGCGGGGGCTCGTAGACGCCGAATATGAAATCGCTGTCGGCAAGGGAATCCGCCTTAACGCCCCGCAACCTGATCGTGTCGCCGCCGGCGCCGTAGCGGACGATCGTGTCGTCGCCGTCCTGACTGATGTCGAGCGCTCCGAAACCGCCGGAAACCCCACTGAGATGAATCTTGTCGAAAACAGACCCGATGCCGTAAAGCATGTGGTCGCTATCGTGCCCGAGCCCGAAATCTCTAATGGTGTCGTTGCCGTCCCCCGCCCGGAACACGAAGGTGTCGGCGCCCCAGCCGCCGTCCAGGGTGTCGTCGCCCGCGCCGCCGATCAGGATGTCGTCGCGCCAATCGCCATGCAGGAAGTCGTCGCCGTCACCGCCATGCAGGGTGTCCTTGCCCCTGCCGCCGTCCAGGACATCGTTGCCCTCGCCGCCGTCCAAGAAATCGGAGGCCCCGTAACCTTCCAGGACATCGTTGCCTGTGCCGCCATACAGGGTTCCGCTGCCCCTCAGGGTGTCGTCGCCCGAACCTCCATGAAAGGTGCCGAAGAATCTCCAAGCTTCCAGGGTGTCGTCGCCCGCGCCGCCGTACAGGGTGCCGCCGCCCCTCAGGGTGTCGTCGCCCTCGCCGCCATGCAGGACGCCCCCGCCCTCCAGGGTGAGGCCGGCGGTTCCGGGCCCGTGGCCGCCGCCGAAATTGAAAACCCCGTTGTCGCCGAGGGAGTCCGGCTTCACGCCCCGCAACCTGATCGTGTCGCCGCCGGCGCCGTAGCGGATGATCGTGTCGTCGCCGTCCCGACTGATGTCGAGCGCCTTGAAACCGCCGGAAACCCCATTGAGATAAATCCTGTCCCCGTTCTCGAAATCGACAATGGTGTCGTCCCCGCCTCCCGCGCGGAACACGAAGGTGTCGACACCCTGGCCGCCGTGCAGGGTGTCGTGGCCCGAACCGCCGTAAAGGGTGTCGCCGCCCGAGCCGCCGTAAAGGGTGTCGCCGCCCGAGCCGCCATGCAGGGTGTCGACACCCTGGCCGCCATGCAGGATGTCGTCGGCCGAACCGGCATGCAGGGTGTCGTCGCCCGCGCCACCGAGCAGAATGTTGACAAGTTTTTTCCCACTAGGCGCGATGTCGGACAATGCCGTCATCGCCCCGGTCAGGGTGTCGTCTCCGTCGGTGCCCCTCTGGATGCGGCCGGACACCACATAGCCAATCTCATCCCTGTCGCCATCCCAGTCGTCGTCCAGGGGAGTCTTAAACCTAGGCGGTGGCGGGTGCGATGGCGGGGGCGGGGGTTCGTAGACGCCGAATATGAAACGGCTGGCGTCGAGGGAGTCCGCCCTCTCGCCCCGCAGCCTGATCGTGTCGCCGCCGGTGCCGTAGCGGATGATCGTGTCGTCGCCGTCCTGACTGATGTCGAGCGCTCCGAAACCGCCGGAAATCCCACTGAGATGAATCTTGTCGCCGCCGCGCCCCCAGAAATCGGTAATGGTGTCGTTCCCGTCTCCCGCCCGGAACACGAAGGTGTCCTCGCCCTTGCCGCCGTACAGGGTGTCGTCGCCCTTGCCGCCATGCAGGGTGTCGTCGCCGGCAGCGCCGTACAGGGTGTCCTCGCCCTTGCCGCCGTACAGGGTGTCCTCGCCCTGGCCCGCGCCCAGGGTGTCGTCGCCCGAACCGCCGTACAGGGTGTCGTCGCCGAAGCCGCCTTTCATGGTGTCGTCGCCCGAACCGCCATGCAGAATGTCATAGCCCCAGTCCATCATCGGGGTGCTCAGGGTGTCGTCGCCCGAACCGCCGAGCAGGACGCCGGACCCGTACATGGGGTCGTCGCGGTCGGTGCCCCTATGTATGCGGGTGTGCCCGGTGCCCTCGCCATCCCAGTCGTCGTCGTGGGGGGTTGTCACCTTCCGGTTGGTGCCGGACGGCTTGTTTGGAGTCTCGCTGGCGTCGGGAAGTAGGATGTTCTCGCCCAGAGAGTACGCCAGCGCGCCCCGGCCCTGCAGGGTGATCGTGTCGCCGTCGCCGTAGTGGACCACGGCATCGTCGTGGACCACGGCACCGCCGTCGTCCCGACGGATATCCCGACGGATATCCAGCTCCTCGAAGCCGACCGAAACCCCGTCGAGACGAATCCAGTCGTCTATCTGGAAACCGGTAATGGTGTCGTTCCCGTCCCCCGCCCGGAACACGAAGGTGTCGACGCCCCAGTAACTACCTTTCAGGGTGTCGTCGCCCTTGCCGCCATGCAGGGTGTCGTCGCCCTTGCCGCCGTCCAGGGTGTCGTCGCCCGAACCGCCGTACAGGGTGTCGTTGCCCCAGCTGCCGCCGTGCAGGGTGTCGTCGCCCGCACCGCCGTGCAGGATGTCGTCGCCGTTGCCGCCGGTCAGGGTGTCGTCGCCGTCGGTGCCCCTTTGGATGTGGCCGGCGCCGGCGCCCTCGCCATCCCAGTCGTCGTCGTGGGGGGTCGTCGCCTTCTGGCCGGTGCCCTGCGCGGGCGGGCTTCCCTGGGTTCCGGGAAGGCCCGGGGCAGCGTCGGGAAGCAGGAAGTCGTTCGCGCCCAGGGAGTCCGGCGACACGCCCCGCAGGGTGATCGTGTCGCCGGTCCCATAGTGGATAACGGTGTCGGCGCCGTCCCGACGGATGTCCAGCCCCCCGAAGCCGACCGAAACCCCCTCGAGACGAATCCGGTCGCCCACCCCGAAATCGGTGATCGTGTCGCCGCCGTCACCCGACCGGAACACGAAGGTGTCGAAACCCTCGCCGCCTTCCAGGGTGTCGTCGCCCTCGCCGCCTTCCAGGGTGTCGGAACCCTCGCCGCCTTCCAGGGTGTCGGAACCCTCGCCGCCTTCCAGGGTGTCGTCGCCGTCGCTGCCGTAGACGATGTCCCCGCCCCTGCCGCCAACCAGGGTGTCGTTGCCGGCGCCGCCTTCCAGGGTGTCGTCGCCCTCGCCGCCGTCCAGGGTGTCGTCGCCCCCACCGCCCAACAGGGTGTCGCCGCCAGCGCCGCCATCCAGGGTGTCGCCGCCAGCGCCGCCATCCAGGGTGTCGTTGCCCTTGCGGCCCCTCAGCACATCGCCGCCCTCGCCGCCGTCCAGGGTGTCGTCGCCCTCGCCGCCGTCCAGGGTGTCGTCGCCCCTGCCGCCGTCCAGGGTGTCGGCACCCCCGCGCCCGTTCAGCGTGTCGTCGCCCTTGCGGCCCCTCAGCACATCGCCGCCGCCGCCGCCGTACAGGGTGTCGTCGCCCTCGCCGCCGGTGCGCGAAATATCCTGCGGGGTGTCGCCGACGGATGCGCCCTGTGGAGCGCCGCCGCCACCGTCGTTGCCGTTCGGAACATCGCCGGGGGGCGCGCCCTGTGGAGCGCCGTCGCCGCCGCCGTCCCGAGGGGCGTTCCCGGCCGCGGGGAACTCGAAGTCGTCCGCGCCCAGCGAATCCGCCGACACCCCCTGCAGGGTGATCGTGTCGCCGTCGCCATAGCGGATGACGGCGTTGTCCCCGATCTGCTCGATGACCAAACCCACGAACCCGCCGGGCACACCGGAAATCCGGATCGTCTCGCCCTCCCCGAAATCGGTGATGGTGTCGCCGCCGTCACCCGACCGGAAAACGAAGGTGTCGGAATCCTTGCCGCCGGTCAGGATGTCGTCGCCGGCGCCGCCGGTCAGGATGTCGTCGCCTCGGGCACCCCGCAGGGTGTCGTCGCCGGCGCCGCCGTCCAGGGTGTCGTCGCCCCTGCTGCCCCGCAGGGTGTCGTCGCCCCCGTGGCCGTTCAGCGTGTCGTCGCCCGCGCGGCCCCTCAGCACATCGTCGCCGGCGCCGCCGTCCAGGGTGTCGTCGCCGCTGCCGCCGCTCAGCTCGCCCCCGCCGCTGGAATCGTCGGTCGTCGCGTCGCCGCCGTTGTCGTTCGGGGTGTCGCCGGGGGACGCGCCCTGTGGAGCGCCGCCGCCACCGTCGTTGCCGTTCGGGGCATCGCCGGGGGGCGCGCCCCGCGGGTCGCTGTCGCCACCGCCGTCCCGCGGGGCGTTCCCGGCCGCGGGGAACTCGAAGTCGTCCGCGCCCAGCGAATCCGCCGACACACCCTGCAGGGTGATCGTGTCGCCGTCGCCATAGCCAATGACGGCGTTGGCCCCGATCTGCTCGATGACCAGACCCGCGAACCCGCCGGGCACACCGGAAATCCGGATCGTCTCGCCCGCCTCGAAATCGGCGACATGGGCGGAGCCGTCCCCCGCCGAGAACACGAAGGTGTCCCTGCCCTCGCCGCCATACAGGGTGTCGTGGCCGCCGCCGCCGTCCAGGGTGTCGTCGCCGGTGCCGCCGTACAGGCTGTCGCCGCCCCGGCCCCCGACCAGGGTGTCGTCGCCGGCGTCCCCGTACAGGATGTCGTCGCCGTCGCCGCCCGTCAGTGTGTCGTTGCCCTTGCCGCCGTCCAGGGTGTCGTCGCCCTTGCCGCCAACCAGGCTGTCGTCGCCGGCGCCGCCGGTGCGCGAAATATCCCGTGTCGTCTCGCCCCCGCCGCTGGAGTCGTCGTTCGTCGTGTCGCCGTTGTCGCTCGGAGTGTCGCCGGGGGATGCGCCCTGTGGAGCGTCGCCGCCGTCCCGCGGGGCGTTCCCGGCCGCCGGGAACTCGAAGTCGTCCGCGCCCAGCGAATCCGCCGACACACCCTGCAGGGTGATCTCGTCGCCGTCGCCATGGCCAATGACGGCGTTGTCCCCGATCTGCTCGATGACCAGACCCGCGAACCCGCCGGGCACCCCGGAAATCCGGATCGTCTCGCCCGCCTCGAAATCGGCGACATGGGCGGAGCCGTCCCCCGCCGCGAACACGAAGGTGTCCCTGCCCTCGCCGCCATACAGGGTGTCGTGGCCGCCGCCGCCGTCCAGGGTGTCGTCGCCGGTGCCGCCGTACAGGCTGTCGCCGCCCCCGCCCCCGACCAGGGTGTCGTCGCCGGCGTCCCCGTACAGGATGTCGTTGCCGTCGCCTCCCGTCAGCGTGTCGTT
This sequence comes from Pseudomonadales bacterium, assembly GCA_965116165.1. GTDB lineage: Bacteria > Pseudomonadota > Gammaproteobacteria > Pseudomonadales > Azotimanducaceae > Azophilus. The sequence goes on from OZ220484.1 coordinate 1,832,017, forward strand.
GCCCTTGGCGCCGTCCAGGGTGTCGTTGCCCTTGCCGCCAACCAGGGTGTCGTCGCCGGCGCCGCCGGTGAGGGAAATATCCTGTGTCGTCATTGCTGTGTCTCCCGTAATATGTCCACCGTTAATATGTCTTCCGTGCCCCAAGCCGGCAGGCCCGGGGCCCGCTCAGAAAATAAAGTCGTCGCTGTCCAGTAATTCGGTCGGCCCAATCAGTTCAATAGTGCCGCCACCCACCGCCACCAGGTCAATGGCGACCCCTTTGACGACTCCATCGTCATCCCTCATCAGACTCATGACAAAATCGTCAGAATCGTCCACACCGCTTAGTCCGCTCAAATCAATCCTGTCGCCCTCGGCGCTGTCGAAATCCAGGATCGTGTCCCTCTCGCCGCCGCCCGGGGCAGCGGGGGCGAACACAAACGTATCGCCGCCCGCACCGCCGTGCAGGGTGTCGTCGCCGCCGCCGCCATACAGGGTGTCATCGCCCGCGCCGCCATACAGGGTGTCGGTTCCCGTCTCACCATAAAGCGTGTCATTGTCCGCGTCGCCATGTAGCGCGTCATTGCCGCCGCCACCGTACAGCGTGTCCTTGCCGGCCCCGCCGTAAAGCCCGCCGACAACGGTTTTACCGGCCTTGTTCACAAAGGTCTTGTCGTCGCCGTCGTTTCCATGCAGTGTGTCGCCGCCGTCGCCGCCGTCCAGGGTGTCGTTGCCGTCGCCGCCATAAAGCGTGTCATCGCCATCGCCACCGTCCAGGGTGTCGTTGCCGTCGTCGCCATACAGGGCGTCATCGCCGGCGCGGCCGTACAGCGCGTCGTCGCCATCTCCGCCGTAAAGCCCACCGACAACGGTTTTGGTTTTATCATCCTCCACATAGGTATAGGTCTTGTCGTCGCCGTCGCCGCCATCCAGGGTGTCGTCGCCGTCGCCCCCGTGCAGCTTGTCCGTGCCGTCTTCGCCCCAAAGCCGGTCGTCGCCGGTGCCGCCGTCCATATCGTCGTTGCCCTCGCCACCAAAGAGGTCATCCTCGCCGGCACCGCCACTGATGAAGTCATTGCCGGTTCCGCCATTGAGTCCACCAATACCCTCCTCGTCAATCTTGTCGTCACCGTCGCCGCCATACAGACAGTCATTTCCTTCGCGCCCGTACAGGGCGTCCGAGCCGCCCTCGCCATACAGTGTGTCGTTGTCGGAGCCACCCTCCAATGTGTCGTTGCCAGTGCCGCCATGCAGGGTGTCATTGCCGACACCGCCCACCAACCTGTCATTGCCGCCGCGACCATATAGAGTGTCATCGCCAGCCTCGCCGTAAAGCCCACGGACAACGATTGTACCGGCCTCGTCCTCATAGCTATTGTCGTCGCCGTCGCCGCCATCCAGCGTGTCGTCGCCGTCGCGACCATACAGGATGTCGTTGCCGGAGCCACCGTACAGGGTATCATCGCCAGCCCCGCCATCAAGAGTGTCGTCGCCGGCCTCGCCCTCCAGCGTGTCGTCGCCGCCGCCGCCCTCCAGCGTGTCGTCACCCCCACCGCCTTCGAACGTGTTATCTCCCGAGCCACCTGTCAATATGTCCTTCTTATCTGTTCCTTCAACGTTTTCAATATCGACAAGCGTGTCGCCCTCGGCATCCCCGCCACTGACGTGGCCGTTGTGAAGATTGACCGTCACGCCAACTGTTGAGAGTCTGTAGGAGGCCCAGTCCACGCCATCGCCGCCATTCAATGTGTCCCCTCCGGCACCGCCATCCAGCCTGTCGTCACCGCCGCCGCCCGTCAGCGTGTCGATACCCCCGCCGCCTTTGAGGAAGTTATCTTCCGAGTTGCCCGTCAGGGTGTCATTCCAGTCGGAGCCCTCAACATTCTCAATATGGGAAAGCTTATGACTGAAAAGCGTATTGCCCTCGGCATCCTCGCCACTGGCGTGGTAGCGGTCGGGGTCTTCGGGGTCGGTCTGAAGATCGACCGTCACGCGAACTGTCGAGAACCGGTAGATAACCCAATCCACGCCGGCACCGCCATTCAGGGTGTCTGTGCCGGCGCCGCCAATGAGATCATCGTCACCGTCGCCGCCCTTCAAGACATCATTGCCATCACCACCATCCAAATGGTCGTCGCCGCTACCGCCCTCCAAATGGTCAATACCAGAGCCAGCCCAGAGTATGTCGTCACCGTCGCCGCCATACAGCTTATCGTCGCCCACACCGCCGGTCAGCCTGTCGTTGCCCGCCAAACCATAAATCCTATAGGCATCGCTGGTGGTGACCGAGTACACATCGTCACCGGTTGTGCCCTCCCATGATTTTTCCGACATGTCTATGCGCTCCCGAACCGAAATTTAGTTTGTTCCGCCCACTATAAAACAGTACGGGACTGCCGTCAACAGGTTTTTATCCTTCATCCCCTGATGAGCATCGCCGGAGGCGCCGCGGTCGCGGATCTTCACGGAAACCGCCTCGTCCAGCAGCTCGAACAGCCCGAACCGCCGGGCGGTCCGGGCGAGAATCGACGCGCCGCCGGGCGGTCGCGCCGGTCTTGGCATTGACCCGCGGGCGCTTGCGGGAGGGGGGCGGGCGTGTAACAGTTCCATGCTCGGGCTCCTTGTGTGGTTGGATGAAACAAGCATGCCCGAATCGGCGGGGGAAGGTTCCGAAAGGTATCCGAGCCGGTACAGAACAACATGGCAACACAGTCAACACACGGGAGAACCAATCCCAAGCCGGAACGATTTAGCCATCGCCCCCCCATGTCGACAGGCCACGGGCCGATGGGCCATTGATGCGGGCGGGGGAGGACGGCCCGCACCCCCCGGGACCGCGGTCGTTGGCGAGATGGTCCTCCGGCGACATGGTTTTTCGGTTGTTAGAACCGCCTTGCAATCCGCATGACAAAGGTGCGCCCCGGGATCTGGTAGCCAACCCCCGGCAGCGTGTTGAAGATGCGCGTCGTTTCATCCCGGGGAACGTTGTCGCCGACAATGGGCGGCTTTTTGTCGAAGACATTGTTGATGCTCGCAATGATGTCCCATTCGTTGTTGCGCCAGCGCAGGGAGGCGGTGTGGTAGAGGGTTTTCCTGGTTTCAACCACGCGGTCGGGATTGTTCGTGTCGGGGTCGTAAACCGGATCCTCCGAGGTGTCGCCGATGAAATGGAGCCGCCAAAAGGCCGTCCAATCCCGATGGTCGACCCGGATGTCCATCTCGCCCGACCACTTGGGGTAGCCCCAGTTGCCGACGCTGTTCCAGTGGTCGTCGAACAACTCCGTGCTCTGTTCCATCAGGCGGGTGATGGTGCCGTCCAGGGTCAGGTCGAAGGTTGAAAATTCCCGCTCGTAGAGAAAATCGACATCGTAGCCCCGGCTCACCCGGCGGCCGATGTTGACCAGTGACGCATTGATGCTGGACAGAAAGCCCGTATCGTCCCGGGCGCCAATGCGGTCGCACCAGGCGCTCGACAAGCCGGCGGAGCCGTAGCAGGTGTTCAGAATGTGGAAGGTGCCTGGATTGGAGACGGTGTTTTTCAACGAAATATCAAACCAGCTAAGGGCGACGGACATTCCCGGCGCTTCGGGCTGTAGGACAAAACCCGCCGTCCAGGATCTGGAGGTCTCGGCTTCGAGCTCTTGGTTGCCGCCGACAATATTGCGTATGCTCGGCGCACCGTCGGCGCCGAAATCCGGCGCCAGGCCCTGGGCCGCGCAGTTTTCGTAGATCGCATCCCCCGGCTCGTATTCTTCCCCGTAGCTGATGCAGGGGTCGTTTTGCCCGGAAACGAAACCGGTTTGGCCCGCCAGGAATTGTTCGTATAGGTCCGGCGCGCGGAAAGAGGTTCCCCGGGTGGCGCGCCAGCGCAACCAGGGAAGCATTCGCCAATCCACCGCCAGGCGATGGGTGGCGTTGTCGCCGTGGGAATCGTAGTCCGTCCAGCGCCCCGCCGCATGCACGATGACTTCCTCCGCGAGTGGCGCGTCCCCTAATAGCGGGATTTCCAATTCGCCAAAAAGTTCCAGCACCGCGTCGTTGCCGCTGGTGATGCCCGATGTCGTGGAGCCCCAGTAGTTGCTCCGCCGCGCATCCGGGTCGGGCACATCGTTGATGTCTTCTTTGCGATACTCCACCCCGAGCACGGCGGCCACCGGCTCTTCGCTCGGCATCTCGAACAGGGTGCCGGTAATGTGCCCGGAGAACTGCAGGGTTTTGTGGGTGGTGTCGCCGCGGGTGTCCTTGCGCAGGAAATTGAGCACATCCCGCGGCAGGCGCCCGTGCAACAGGGCATCCTCGGAAAACAGGTTGGCGGGTACGCAGTCCGGGATCGAGTTGTCCGCGCACACGAGATTGCCCGCCTCGTCGAGCCGGGCGTTCAACGACGCCCCAACCCGGTCGGCGAGCAACTGCTGATCTTCATAGCTGCCGTCGGACCAGCCATGGCCGATGTGGGTGTCGTAGGCCCAGGTTGCGGAAATATCCCCGGCGAGCCCCGCGAAGACATTGATTCGGTCGATGAAAATTCTGCCCACCGGATCCAGCAACCCGTAGGTGGGCATGACCGCCATCGCGCTGAATCCGCCGAACGATGCCAGCGGGCCCTGGACGCCGAACGGATTGGTGGGGTTGGATGCCGGCACTGTGGGGAAGAATTGGCGATGGCCGGAGCTGTGCCTGGTGGAGCGGTGGTTGTAGTAGAACTCGTAATAGGCGTTGGCGGCGCGCCCGGCGATCTCGAAATCCTTGTCCGCAAGGGACGTTATCGAAAAGCTTTCGGTATCGGGGATGATCTGGTCGGTGGCGGGATTGCGTTCGTCCCGGTAGAACGCGCCCTCGTTGTCATAAAGGGGTTCGTCGTTGAACGGGTCAAGGCCATTGACTGGAATGGGGGTGAAATAGGGGATGCCGAAGCGGCCCGGCCCCGACGGGTCGAAATAGGGGTTGTTCCGGTCGGGCGTGGCGAGGCTCGGCTCATAGCGTACCCATCCGAAGGGGGAGGTGGCAAAGCCGTGGACAAACCCGAAGCACAGGGGCTCCCCCGTGTCCGGGTGGGCGTTGTCGATGCGGCCGTCGCCATCCTGATCGGTGAGGCGCGGGCGCACATCGCAGGCCGCCCAGTCGCGGCCGTCCCGCGTCATTCGCTCGGTTCGTCCGTAGCCGAGGGACAGATTGAACGACCAGTCGTCGCCCACTTTCCCCCAGGTCGCATCGAACCCCATCTCCTCGGCGCCGCCCTGTTCGGGAAACCCGCCCGCCACATTGACCTGAAAACCATCGATTCGTTTTTTGGTTATGACATTGACGACCCCGGCAATGGCATCGGCGCCGTAGATGGACGAAGCGCCGTCCTTGAGGATTTCATAGCGGCTCACAACCGATGTGGGCAGCGCCGTCAAATCTACCGAATTGGTGGCGCCGCGAACGCCGGAAGGCCCCCAGCGCCTGCCGTTTACCAGCGTCAGCGTGCGCTGCTCGCCGAGGCCCCGGAGCGATACCGACCGTGCCCCCGGCCCCCCGTCGGTGACAAGGCCGGAGAACGTATTGTCGATTTGCTGGCCGACGGCAATCGTCGAACCCTGCAGAATGTCGGCGCTGTTGAGTAGGCCCGCAAGCGCCGCGGTTTCGCTGGTGATAATGGTGATGGGGGCGGTGCTGCTGAACTCGTTGCGCCGAATGCGGGAGCCGGTAACCACAATTTCCTCGACCGCCGCCGATTCCACCACGGATTGTTCCCCCGCGCCGGGTGGCGGATACTCCTCCCCCGCAATGACTTCCGACACCACCGTCCCGGGCGATTGGTTCGACCGCGCACTTTCCCGCGCAATCGCAAAATCGCCCAACATGCTCCACAAGCCAAGCGCAACCAAGACGGGAACGACGAATTTTCCGATCATCATAGCGCTAACCCTCCCCGGCGCATCGGCCTTCGGGCGGCTCGGGCGGTGTGTAGCCCTCGATTCGGTCAATGGGCTCGTTGGCGAGGAATTTTTCCATCTGCTCGCTCAGATAGCGGCGGGCCTGTGGATCGATGAGGCTCAGGTTTTTTTCGTTGATGAGCATCGTCTGCGCGGCCTGCCATTCCGTCCAGGCCTGGCGCGACACGTTCTCGAATATATCACGACCCTTGGGGCCGGGCAGGGGCGGTGCCGGTAAACCTTCGAGTTCCCGGCGATACCTGCGGCAGAAGACGATACGATTCATGGCGCTTTCGAGGTGTTCATCATTGACTCCGGTATGGCAGAGCGCTACAGGCCGCCAGTTTGCCCGCATCCGCCAGTCACCCGGCGTTGCGGCGAGCCGCCTCGGGCGGGGTGTGCCTTCGGTCGGGGCCAGCCCGGCCAGGCTCCGCGGATAGGCTGGCCAACAGCCTAAGCACGGGGGCGGGCAAACCGAAATCCCGATGGCTGGCGGGATGATACCAGCGCACCTCGCCGTGGTCGGCGATCAGTGCCGGAAGGTTGTTCAACTCAAGGTGGTGCGGCTCGATGTCGAGGTGGAAATGCGAGAAGGTGTGGCGGAACAGGGCACCTGTCCGGTGCTTTGTCACGGCGCTGTCCCGGATGCCGAATTCCCGACAGACTTGCTCCGGCGGTACGTTGACGCCCCGTTGCGGTGGCGTCCACAGCCCACCCCAGACACCGCCCAAGGTGCGGCGCTCAAGCAGGCAGGCGCCCCGATCGGTGGTGATGACATACATCCGCGCCCCGCGCACCGGCTTGGCCCGGGCGCGCTGGCGCATTGGGTAATCCTCGGCGCGACCGGACTCCAATGCCTTGCAGCGCGCGGAGACCGGGCAGGCGTCGCAACGGGGCGCGCGGCGCAAACAAACGGTGGCGCCGAGATCCATGATCGCCTGGGTGTAGTTGGCGACAGGGTGGCGGGGGGTATGGGTCTCCGCGTGATTCCACAACCGCTTGAGTGTCGAGGACCGGGCAATGTTGCCGTCAACGGCGTGGAAGCGGCTGAGGACGCGTTTCGCGTTGCCGTCCAGGATGGCGGCGGGTTGGCCGTGCGCAAGCGCCAGAATCGCCGCCGCCGTCGAGCGCCCGATGCCGGGCAGTGCCTCGAGCTTGTCGCGGGTGGCGGGAAGGGCGCCGTTGGTTTTTGCGACCCGTTGCGCGGCCCGGTGCAGGTTGCGCGCCCGGGCGTAGTAGCCGAGGCCCGTCCACAGGTTCAACACCTCGTCGAGGTTGGCGGCGGCCAGGCTCCCGAGATCGGGAAAGCGCTCCATGAAGCGCTCGTAGTAGGGGATAACGGTTTGCACCTGGGTTTGTTGCAGCATGACCTCCGAGATCCACACCCGATAGGGCGTTGGTTGGCGCTGCCAGGGCAGGTCTTTGCGGCCGTGCCGGTCAAACCAGGCGAGTAGTTGGTTGGTGAACCAATCTCCCATTGCAAACTGCGACAATGCCTTCTCGATAGCATGACCGATCTTCTGCGATGGGTCTAAGACGGGATTGAACGCCTTGGCGGGAGAACCCCGCCCATCAACCCCCTCCCGCGATTCAGGCATTGTTCTCTCGCGTGGGCGTTCCGGGAGTGGCCGGGTTTCCTGCTTGCATTGCCATCGGTGAGCTGAAAATCTGATCGGTGCCCCGCCCCTCGATCACTGTTTTTCCTCGGGGGTGTCTCGCAACACATCGAGCAAGGAGCGGGCCGCGTCTCGATAGCCCTCCGGCACCTGTTCGTCGATCATCGCGTCGGGGGTCTTGAGCAGCGCGGAATCCACCCCGGACTCCAGGTAATCGAGCAGGGAGCGCGCCCGCCCGCGATAGCCCTCCGGCACGAAGCCGTCGATGAACTCGTCCGCCTTGGCCCGGCCCCTGTCGGCCGCCGTGCCGAGGAAGGTGCGCTCCGCATCCAGGCGGCAATCCGGTCGGCCGAGCCCGCCGCCGCAACGGAAGTGGAAAGACAATGCCGCGACGCTTGGAGGCAGGGGCAAGCCCCATCGTTGGGCGCTTTCCCCAAGGGTCAGGACACCAAGCAGGCCCAATTGATCTTTCGGAAGGTGATAGGTGCCCTCCGCCTCGAGACTGAGGCCATCCAGGGCTAGGCCTAGGCGGTGCCGTTCCCCGGTGCCTCGCCAGGCGCCGGATAGGCTTTCATAGTTGAAGGTTGCGGACGGCGTCGGCTCACTATTTGCGGGTGCGGGGGTATGCGGGGAATGGTATTCGCTGCCGAAATGGGGTGTGCCCGGTGCGGGAATGGGCGATTGGTCGATAATCTCCGCAAGGGGCGCCAGAATCCAATCGAAATCGAGGGTTACGGTTCCGGCCCCGGTGGCAAAACGAATATCCGCATCGAGCGTTTCGGCAAGTTCGTAGGCCGTATTGCCCGCCATACCAATCCTGCCGTTTAGGCTGAGCGGTGCGGCGATGGGGCCTTCCATGCCGAGGGCTCTCCCGAGGCGGAGGCCATCCACATTGGCAAGATGCGGCTCGATCTCCCACGCAACCGGTGTTTGAGCGGCATGCACAACCATCTGCAACTGCGCCTCGCCACCTAGAGCCGAGGGTGCGCGTGCGGAAACAACACTGCTGCCCTCTTTGTTGTCGAGCACGACATGGGCGTTCTCGACAAGTTCGGTGGCGAACCTTAGACGGTGGAAATCACAACGGCCATCCCAATCGTAGGCGCGCATGAAATCCAGGGGCAGAATGGCATCGGCCTCTTCCGCGTCTCCGTTCCGGAGTCGGGCCGGCTCCTCCGGCGAGCGCACAGAGTCCGGGGGCAAAAAGGTGTCTTCCGCGGTTTGCGGTGTTTCGCCCCGGCGGTTGGTTTGGGTGTTTCCCCCGGGCTGTGGCGATGCTGGAGGCCCAATGATGGGGGCGGTTTGCGGCGTTTGCGGAGATGGGGCAATTGCCCTCGGGGTTGGCGTGTCGGCGGCGGCGGGCCCGAGAACTTCCAAATCACAGATGCCGTCGGCGTTGGGGAGTTTGAAAGCTAGGTTGTCCATGCGCAGACGGTCGGCGGTAAACATCAGTGTGCCGCGCAGCGCAATATCGATGGGTGCCCGGGTGGCGTGGGTATGGACGAGTTTGGCTTCGAGCGGCACCGCGCCACCGAGGCGGATATCGCGGAGCCTGAGATGCTGCGCCCGCAGATTTCCGCCCATCGCGTCCACATTGAGGTTGCCGATTGCGATTTCGGCGATTTCCCAGTTGGCCGGGGTGGTTGGGTTGCGGGCCATCGAGGTAAATTTTGGCCGTAGAAACAGCTCGTCGACCGTCCACATACGCCCTCGGTGGGCCATGTGCAGGTCGCGCGCCATCAACCCCGGCCAGGGTTGCAGCCGCCACTCGAGCCCACCGCGAATTTCCATCGGGATACCGATTTCACGCTCGGCGTAGGCGACCAGGGCGGTTTTGAAGCGATTGGCGTCTTGGACGAACCAGGCCGCGATTCCAACAAAGGCCAGGAATAGAATCGAGAGGATGATCAGCAACCGGCGCATGAGTGATGTACGTGGTCAAAAAAAAGGGAATTATATAGATGGGCTGACAGAAGCCGGCATGTGGTGGTTTCCCCCCACTAAAACCTCGACATTAGTTGGATGTCAACTTATGTATAGTAAGTACCCAAGAAAAGCGAATTATATGGGGGAACCTCCGATTAATCCTGTAGTCGCGGCATTCGATTTAATAAAATCAATAGCTTACGATTAGCTAAATGCTGCTTTATCGAATTGTGCGTCGCAGCGGCCTATGTTCACTTGCCTCGGGTGGTGCCGCGGTTCGGCATTTGCACGAACCGAACAGCACCCGGGCCTTGGCTTGGCAGCGTCCGAAAATTCAAACTGACACAGCGCCCAACACTGGCCTGATGAGCCTGTGCCGTAGAACACCTGCGAGTGTTAATGGTGGGAATGTGAAGCCGAAATACCCTCAAAATCATGCCAAAGTGGGAGCGATGCCTAAATTTCTTCGCGATCTTATTCCGGGAATGGTCTTCGGTGGGATATGCTCCCGCGAGAATTTCCTACGGCGCAGGCTCTTGAGCCGGGGTTTGGCATTGCTTGGTTGAGGGGAACCCGATTGAGCGTAGGCACTTGGAACCCTTCGGAACAAGCTTCCGAGATAAATGAAGCGGTGCTCGATGAGTTGCTCGCGGCGGCGGGTCGCCCGCAAGACGGGAATTTCGGATTGTCGGCCGCGGATGTCGAGCGGTTGTCGGGTATCGCGCACACGAACCGGGTGGATTGGGAACCAGCGACCGAGCGGTTGGACTCTGACGATTTAATCGCCCTAGTGCGCCTCCTCACCCTGGCCGAGGCGCAATTTCCATCCTGGAAAGCCGATGCCAACTCCCCCGTCATCGTTTTGGCCAAGGCGCTGCGTAGTCGGAAAGCCTGGCCAGCCGACTTGACCGGATGGATCAGGCGGCATTCCCAGAACAAGTTTCTCCCCTACGGCAGCCTGCTGCACCGACTTTAAGCGGATTCGCCGAGTTTCCAACCGGTTCGAATGTTGTCAATATGTGACGACGCTGCTCAAGGCGTCCTTCACGTCGGCTTCAACTCAAAGTTCACGCTGAAGAGGCGGTCGTGGATTTACGCGGTACACTGTGCATTCCCGGAACTTGGATGCGTCGAGTCCACTATCCCTTATACTCGCGGCCCGCATCAACGGGGACTTATCGCATGACGGCCGCCCCCACAAACACACGCTCCGCCACGGTGACGCGCAACACCCGGGAAACGCAAATCGAGCTGGCGCTGAACCTCGACGGCACCGGAGTGAGCGACCTGCAAACCGGATTGCCGTTCTTCGAGCATATGTTGGCCCAGGTGGCTCGCCACGGACTGGTGGACTTGCGCCTCCGCGCCGCGGGCGACCTTGAGGTCGATGCGCACCACACGGTGGAGGATGTTGGCATTGTGCTCGGCCAGGCGTTCGCACAGGCCATTGGCGACAAGCAGGGCATCTCGCGCTATGGCCACGCCTATGTGCCCCTCGATGAGGCCCTGTCGCGCGCCGTCATCGATCTGTCGGGACGCCCTGGGTTGGAGTACTGTTGCGACTATGCGCGCCCGCGGGTGGGCAATTTCGATGTCGATCTTTTACGCGAGTTCTTTCAGGGATTTGTCAACCACGCCCAGGTCAGCCTGCATCTCGACAATTTGCGCGGCGACAACGCCCACCATCAGGCCGAAACCCTGTTCAAGGCATTTGGCCGCGCGCTGCGAGCCGCTGTGGCGTTCGACCCCCGCATTGCGGGGCGGGTGCCATCCACGAAAGGGTCGTTATAGTTCGCAATATCCCGCCGGTATACGGCGAGCTTCTCGCTGCACGGCGATGCGGACGAGGCGCTGGCGGGCACGAACAAGTCCTCCGCGCTGGATGGGACGGCCACCATCATGAAGGTTGTAAATGGCCTGGATACCGTGGTCAAGGCCGAGAAACAGCCCGCGGTCGCGCATGTGGGAACCTCTCCGAGACCGTTCCTGTTTCCGTGGTGAGCCAGGCATTGCACTATTTCGGCACAGATGATGGCTGGGTGACTTGGCGGTGAAAGTCCGCAGTCAGGAAGGCTCCAGTGGCATGGTTGCTTCGAGTGCGCTTGCCGTGGCTGCCTGAGCTTTCCGACAGGTGCCGAACCCACATGCACGCCGTTGACAGTGTCGGTATCGTCCAACACAATTCCGAGCCTGTTCGCAGCGCCGAGCGGGTCGTCCAATTGTGGCTTGGCTGCCGGTGCGCGATGTTCGCGCGCTGGTCTCGGCATTTGTGGCTAGGTAGCTCAGCTGGTTTAGAGCGCAGGATTCATAATCCTGAGGTCGGGAGTTCGAGTCTCCCCCTAGCTACCAATCCAGCGCCATCTGCGCCACCGATCTGAAATGCAATGTCGGTGCGACGCACCGAGTTCATGCCGCTACCCAAGCGCAAGGAGCCGGCGGTCGCCGGCAACGCCTTGGTGGCAATGCCTTCGACAATACGCTCCACGGTTTGCGCCTGTACCGTTTGCAGCACGAACGCCTCTGCCAAGAGCTGCCGGGTTTGGGGGTCGTCGGCCAAGCCTTCGGCCCGGGCAAACTCGATGAGATCGTCGATCATGGCCCGCTGTCGGCTGGTCGCGGCGCCGCCCCGAGCTTGCGCACCACCGTCAAATCACATTCATCGGCCAAGAAGCGTTGGCTGGTATCCGCAAATAGCCGCTGCTCTTCGGAAAGATCAAAATCCACCTTGTCCCCCAATTCGACCCTCTGGCGGAGCGCTGCAACAAGGTTATATCTATCTACATGATTCTGCCAAGAAGTGTACTGGCTCAGCCAGATCAGTTGGATGGAACGCTAGTCCCCGGTCATCAACACCGCCCCCGAGAATGGGCCAACCGCATTCGCCCACACCGCCACATTGGCATCCGGCACCTGTCGGGCACCAGATTGGCCGCGAATCTGGCGAATGGACTCAATGCAAAAGTTGGTGCCATGGCGGCGCCCGACATTGCAGGCACCGCCATCGGTATTCAGCGGCAGCTTGCCACCCAACCGCGTATGGCCGGCCTCAATGAACGGTCCCGCCTCACCGGGCTCGCAGAACCCCAACGCCTCCAGCCACTGAAAGGCGATGATGGAAAAACCGTCGTACAACTGAGCGCAGTCCACATCCACGGGGGTGAGATCCGTACGCTCCCATAGGTTCTTGCCGGTGTGAAACGGAGCGCTTTGCAGCATGTCACCGATCTCAAACGCCATGTAGCCCATGCCCGAGTACGCCGCGGACTCGACGAACACCGGCTTTTGCTTGAAGTCCCGCGCTCGTTCCTCAGTGGTGTAGATCACCGCCGATCCAGAGTCCACCGGGTAGTCGCAATCGAGAATGCGTAGTGGTGAGGTGATGTACGGGTATGCCAAGAAGTCTTCCACCGTGAGCGGCTCGCGAAATATCGCATCTTCGTTCAGGGACGCGTGGTAGCGCTGATTGACGGCATGTTGGGCGAATTGCTCCTCGGTTGTGCCGTAGATCGCCATGTGGCGCCGCATCGGCATCGCCGCGATGGCCTGTAGCGGCAGCAACTGGCCAAACGGCAGTGTGAATTGGCTGTCACCGGCTGCCGGCGTTTCGTCCGCGCCCGCTTCGAGCTCGGATGTGCTCATGCGCTGGTTGATGACGCGAAACGTGATGCACGTATGACAAAGTCCCGCACGAATGGCGGCGATCGCGTGCAAGGCAGTGCCGATGTAGGCTGGGCCCGCACCGTTGGAATACCAGTTGACGGGCGCATACCCCAACATGTGCGCAATATCCAATGCATCAACGCTTTCCACCTCCGGTGGCGCCGGTCCGGCGACGCTCCACAGGACTGAAACACCGTCGATGTCGGTGGGCGTCATGCCCGCATCGTCCATCGCGGCCTTGGCCCCCTCGATGGCAAGCTGGCGCGAATTCAAGCCAGTTCTGCGCCCAGTGGTGGAATAGCCCACGCCCACGGCTGCGACCCTCGGTACTTGCGCCATCGCTACGCCCCTGCCGGTTTGAAAAATGGCAACGTCAGATCTTCGGTCACCTCACGAAACACCACCTCAAGCGCCATACCCACCGCAAGCGCATCCTGAGCACAATCCACCACGTTGCTGAGCATCTTCAGGTCCGCTTGCTCGGCCAGTTCCACGCTAGCGAGCACATAGGGCACCTTGTCAACCCAAAAGGGGTGCCAGGGTTTTTCGGTGATGGTGTAGCTGTACAGCGTCGCCTTGCCGGATACGGGTTCTGGAGCAAGTTCCTCCGACAAACAGCGCTCGCAGATCGGTCTCGGGTAGTGAATATAGTGACCGCAGTTCTGGCAGCGCAAGATCAGCAACTGATGCCGCCGCGCCCCTTTCCAGAAAAACTCCGTTAGCGGGCTCGCCATCGGCATTGGCGGTTTGACCTGTGGACCCATCCCCATACCCTACGCTTGGCAACCGGACGATTTAAGCCAATTCGCTTAGCGCCGTCAAAAACGTTGACCTAGTTATATGAATACGCCGATGATGCTCAAGGACGCCATCGACAGCCAGGCAGGTACCGCAATTCCCCAGTATCCTCGGAAATACTGCGCCGCCTGGTCGCCGCATGGCTGGCTACATGACGATGGCCCCGATGGCCAGAAGGTCGGCGAGTTCGTCCGCTTCGACCTGCAGCCAGTCCTCCAGTACCTGCACGGAGTCGCTCGCATAGCGCGGCCCCGCGGCGAAATGCGGCTTGGCGCTACTAATGCGAAACGAGTTGGCGACCATGAGCGACTCCCCGAGCTTCGTGTGTTCGCGGGTGAAGTAGTGCTGGCGGAAGGTGAGCTGCGCATCGTCGAGCATGTCCTGGCCGTCGCAGACGAGATGGGCACGCACCCCATGGGCCTGGAGCCTGTGGGCGAGCTGGTTCGGGTCGTGTCCGGCGGTCCAGGAAGCGATTGCCGCGTCGAGTTCCGTTGCGCGGGCGAGCCTTTCCGGGGTGGGCAAATCGGCACTGAAGCGCTTGCGCAACACTTCCGGGAGAAGCTTGTGCAGTGCCCGCCACTCGCCATCGCCGATGACGGCGATGGCGATCCAGCGCTCGTCGCCCAGGCCGGGATAGACGCCATGCGGTGCGTGGCTGGGTGAACTGTTGCCGTGCCGCACGGGCGAGGCCCCCGTGACACCGTATTCGATGAGGGCCGGCTGCAGGTAGAGCATGATCGACTCGAACTGGGAGATATCCAGGTACTGGCCCTGCCCCGTTCGCTGCCGATGCTCCAGGGCGCAGGTCAATGCGGCGATTGCCATCCAGGGCCCGATGAAATCGGGTAGCACCTGGTTGGGACCATGGGGCTTGCCATCGGCGTAGCCGGTCACGAAGTCGAGGCCGCTCATGGCCTGCAGGTGATTGCCCAGCCCGGGCTGGTCGGCGCGCGGCCCGGTCTGTCCCTGCATGGATAGGCTCAACATGATGATGTCTTCGCGGATCGCCCGGAATTTCTCATAGCCGTAGCCGAGACGCGCGGCGGTTCCCGGGGTGAAGTTCTCGCACACCACATCGGCCCGGCCGGCCATGCGATAGAGCAGTGCGCGGCCTTGCGGGTGGTTGATATCGATGCCGAGGCTGCGCTTGCCGGCATTGACGCTCACAAACACCGAGCTGCCGTCCATCGACGGGTGACCCTGGGGATAGGGACCCGTCATGCGCAGGGCATCGGGCCGTCCGCGAAACTCCAGCTTGACCACATCGGCGCCGAAAATCGACAGCATGCGGGTGGTGAGCGGGGAGACGATCGCCCAGCCGAAATCGAGCACGCGAATACCCGCAAACGGCAGCGATTCGGATGCGGTCCCGGATGGCGTCGGGGATGCTGTCGCGGGCGTGGGAATATGGGCGAGCCACTGGGTTCGCACGGCCTGGGTGTCCGCGCCCCACGCCGGGGCCCGTCCGGCAACTTTGATCGGGTAGGCGGTTGAGCGAGCCGGCCGGGAAACGATTCTCACCGGCTGGCCGCCGGGCAGCTCGAAGGAGTCGAATGCCCGCCGGGCAAGGAGTTGTTCGCTGTTGGCGACTTCTTCCAAGCTTTGCACCACGAATAGCAGGATGCGGCGCTCAAGCGCCTGGCGGTCGAGCTGCCGCTTGGTGCGCCGGGCGAAAAAGTCTCCGGCTACCCGGTTGACGTGCTCGATCAGTTCCACGGTCAGATCGTCGCCGCCCATCTTCTCCCAGGGCATGTCCAGCAACTGCGCGGCCTCGGGTACGCCTTCGTCGCGCATCCATTCGAAAATGGGCTCGTTCTTGCGCCCCATGCCCGGGCCGGTCCAGAGGTTCCAGGTGAGGTAGCCGTCCGCACAGCGCCAGAAGGTCTTGCGCGCGAGCTTGCGGCCACTGACGGTCAGCGGCACTTCGCCCCGCCGGCCGGGTCGCTTTTCGATGCGCGCCATGTACTCGGTTAGGTAAAGCAGGCAGGCGACGCTTTCCTGGCGCGACACGTCGATATGCGCGCCCGCCCCGGTCCGGTGCCGCTGGGCCAGTGCGATGAGCACGGCGCACGCGGCCTGGGCACCCGCCATGCCCGTGGCCAGCGGGATACCAATCCGCGCCGGGGGACGATCCGCCTCGCCGGAAAGAAACAGCAGGCCGCCGGCCGCTTGGGCGATGAGCTCGGTGTCGAGCCAATCGGCATGCGGCCCGGCGAGACCGAAGGGACTGACGGTAACGTGGATCAGGCTCGGGGATGCCGCGCGCGGGTCGAACTCGAGCGGGTTATTCGGATCGCCGTCGACCACCACATCGGCGACACGGCACAGTTCGGCCAACACAGCGGCCGAACCGGCTGTGTCCAGTGCCAGGCTGCGCTTGCCGGCATTTGCCGCCAGCCATGCGAAGTCTGCGCGGCGGTCACGGCTCGGCGCACGCTCGGCGAGCACCACATCGGCGCCGAACAGGGTGAGCATCTGGCCGCAGATGGGTGCGGTCTCTCCAGACAGGTCCAGTACCCGGATGCCGGTGAGCGGAAGGGAGCGGTCGTCCGACCGGGGCTTGGAATTCATCTTTTCGTGGGAACCTTACCAGACCAGCCGCAATTCGCGCACGGCATGCAGCCCTACGTGGGCGACCACCTCAAAGCCTTCCTTGATTTGAAAGTTTGGAATGCGCCGCAGCCAGGTTTCCAAGGCAACGCTAAGTTCACGGCGCGCCAGGTGAGAGCCGAGACAACGGTGCGGGCCGGCGGCAAACGTCATATGCGGGTTGGGGCTTCGCTCGAAATCCGCCGTGCGCGGGCAGGCGAATTTGCGCTCGTCGAAGTTGCCGGTGGCGCTCAACAGCGTCACCACGTCACCTGCTTTCATGGTCACCCCGCGGAACACGATGTCCCGGGTGACGGTTCGCGGGGAGCTCACCAAGGGATTCATGCGCAACAGCTCCTCCACCGCGCCGGGAATGAGACTCGGTTGCTCGATCAGCTTGGCCCGATAGTCTGGATGAGCGCACAGCCAGGGAAACCAGAGGCTCAGGCTGCCGACGATGGTATCGAGCCCGCCGACGAACAGCATGAACACCAAGCCGATTTTTTCATCGGCGTTGATGGGGCGGCCGTCGACCCGCGCTTGGACGATCTTGCTGGTGAGGTCGTCCCGGGGATTTTGTTCCCGATCGGCAATGAACGCCCGGAGCCAGGCGATGCATTCCTTGATTCCCTCGCCGCGCTCTTCCAGGGTCAGGTCGTCGCCGCTCAGAATGTGCCTTTCCCAAAGCAGGAACCGGTCGTACATCTCTTCCACGGGAAAGCCCATCAGTCGCATGAAGATGGAAATTGGATAGGGGCGCCCGAATTCGGAGATGAATTCGCACTCACTCCGGTCGATGAACTCGTCGATGAGCGAATTCGCCCGCGCCCGGATCAGGCCATCCATCTCGTTCACGGCTTTTGGCGATACCGACGAAACCAGGGGCAATCGATAGTGCTTGTGCATGGGTGCATCCACCGACAGCGGCAGCATTTCCCAGTCTTCGCCCGCCAGGTGCTGATAGCCCGCTATCCCGTGGCTGGAGAAAACGGCCGGCGTCTGATAGACCTCGCGGATGTCTTCGTGCCGGGTGATCATCCAGGCTCCAAGAACCTTAGAGCCGACTATGGGTATCGGGTAACCGGGCACGAAGAATATGGGCGGGTAATCCGCCTTGAAGACATTCTCGGTGTCGGCAAACGCATTGCGCCAGTCGCTGGCGATATCGTCGAATCCCTGGCTGGAGCGCACCAGTTCCGGCGGCACATGATCGGGGATTGGAGGCGCTTCTGCGGTTACGTTGTTCATTGAGCCCTCTCCACTTCATTTAAGGACATTTAAGAAACCTCTGATTAATCCTGTTGTCGTGGCATCCGGTTTAATAAAATCAAGGGACTCCCTAAGTTCTAGCCTGGAGCGCCGCGCCGGACTCCCGCGCTGCCGAACGCTGGCTCTGCGCATGGTCTGAGCTGATTGTGAACGACGCGCGCAACGCGAGGCAGGCGGCGATGACTGCGCCAACCATCACCAGCCCCAATGAATACCGAACTGCCTCCAAGCCGAATTGCGGTTCCAGGAAGTCATTGACGGCGCCGATCAGAATCGGTGCCAGGCCAATGCCGATCAGGCTTTGGAACAGGCCGATGATCACCATGGCCATGGCCCGCATACGCAATGGCGACAGGGTTTGCGCGATGGCGTAGCAGGGCGGGATGTGAAAGGTGATGAAGAACTGGAACAGGAACGACGAAAACAGCGCCACCGGAGTGCTGGACGCGAACACGAACAACATCCCGAAGGGGAATCCGAGGGCGGGGCCGATGGCGGCGATGCGCATGTACCAGCGAATGTCCTTCCTGCCGGCCCAATCGGAGATGAACCCGGCCGTGAGGTTGCCGAGCATCAGCGCCGCCATGGTGGCGAGGCCGAATCCGGCGCCCGCTTCGGTGCCGGTCATGTCGTGTACGCGGCGGAAAAAGGCGGGCCCCCACATGAGTTGGCCGTAGCCGCACAGGGCGACGAAGGCGGCGGTCGTGACAACATGGCGGTACGTGGGGATTTTTCTCAACAGTGCGAACACCTCTCGGATACGGGGCGTTTGCCGATCGTCCACGAGGCCGTCGGCAGCGCCGCGCCGGGGCTCGGGCAGAAACAGGTAAACAAAGGCGGCGAGCAGCAATCCCGGCACTCCGACGATGAAAAACGCGACGCGCCAAGTGAATATGTCGGACAGCCAGCCGCCGAGGATGACGCCCAGCCCTATGCCAAAGGCGCTGAATGCCGACAGCGTGGCCAGCACCGTTGCTCGAGAACTCAGTGGGAACAGATCCGAGAGCATCGACTGACTGGGTGGGCCGGCGCCAGCTTCGCCGATGGCGACGCCAATGCGCGTGATGGCGAGTTGCATGAAGGACTGCGCGATGCCGCCAAGGGTGGTCATCAGGCTCCAGAAGCCGAGACAGGCCGCCAGCACCATCTTGCGTGAGCCGCCGTCCGCCCAGCGCGCGAGGGGGAAGGCGGCGGCCGCGTAAAAGGCGGCGAAGACCATGCCGATCAGCAGCCCCATGGCGGTGTCGGAGGCGCCGAATTCGGCCTTGATGGGATCCACAACGATAGTGATGATCTGCCGGTCCACCATGTTGACGATTGCGACCACGCACAGGGTGGCCAACACGAAGTGGCGGCGTGGATCCGGTGTCACCTGGGCAGACGCCGACGGCACCCGACCCGGCTCGGCCTCGGTGCCTGAGGTGGGTGAGCCAGTCATGATCGAGCCTGGCGGTTCAACGCGGCGCAAAGCACTGACTGCTGTCCACTCTGAGGGCGCTGCTGTTCATCTATGGTGGTCTTGTAGGCCGTGGTCGCCATGCGTGCGTAGTCCTCGGGCCTCCCCATGCGTTTGAGAAAGGCGGCGTCCCTGGTGAGAGCGAGGGAGCTGTCATCGGGAATTCCCGCCGTCGGCCCGGTCGCGTTGGCCATGCCCGAAGCGCCGCCTACCAAGATAGCGTTGTGATCTTGTACTTCCATGCACTGCCCAAAAGGTATAAATTATCTAAACAGGTTCGGGTTGGCAAGTTTTGGGCCTTCGGGCGCGGGGAGCCGCAATGGAACTGAGGGTCGAGGATAACGCATAATCATCCGCCTAGCCCATCGCCTTCCGCATGGTCATCTATATAATTCCCTAATTTTCAGCCGCTAAATCCTCGACATATAGCGGTATGTCAACCCATGCATGTAAGTTGAAATACAACTATATGTTGAGGTTTTAGTGGCAGGGAGCTACCGCATCCTGGGTTCTGTCAACTCATCGATGCAAGTCCCAAAAAAATCGAATGGGAGAATTTAAATGGGGGTGCAACTGTCCCAGCGGGAAATCGACGAATTTCTGACCAACGGTCACACGGTCATTCTCGCCACGACGCGCAAGTCCGGCGGGCCGTTCATGACGCCGCTGTGGTACGTCTATGAGAACGGCGCGGTGTATCTGAGGACACGGGCGAGGTCCGCCAAGGCCAAGCACATTGAGCGTGACCGCCGCGTGTGCCTGTTGGTGGAATCCGGCGAGCGCTGGGTGGATCTCAAGGCCGTGGTGATGAACTGCGATGCCGAGGTGGTGGAGGACGAAGCCGAGCAGCGGCGCATCGAAAAGCTGCTTGGTGAGAAGTACGCGGCGTTTCGCGCGGAAGTCGGGAAGGCCCCCAGGGCCACGAAGAAGCACTACGCGGCCGCTGCGGTGTTGTACAAGTGTACGTTGCGCGACGGGGAGGTTCGTTCCTGGCACAACCGTAGGCTGCGCGGGCTGGAAAGGGCGGACTGAGCATGGCGCCGCAAGCCGCTGGTGGCGCGGTGTGGCGTGGGCCGCCCGAGATAGGCCTCGGCAACGGGTTCACGAGGATATTCCAGCCGGCATCACTGTAGCGTGGGCCGCCCGGCATCGACGCGCTTTATCGACGAACAGGCCGGCCGCAACGTGGCCACAAGCATTCGCGGACAGATCGCCAGCGATGCCTCGATGGGCTAGATGCGGGACTGGCTCGGCGGCTACCGGGAGGCGGGATGCGCGCAGGCCGCCGTGGATGTCAAGTCGGCCACCTTTGACGAGTTCATGTCCGCCGCGGCGATGGAACGGTTGCCGCGCACGACTTTCAAACCAGTCCCGTGAAAATGATAGATTAAACCATCGGCGCGATTAAGCGAATCTTGCGGAGCATCCAAATATGGGCAATCTGATTGTCGAGAAACGAGGCCCTGTGGACGTGATCACACTCAACAATCCCGACACGCTGAATGCCCTGAACGCGGATATGTTTCAGGGTTTACGGGAGGCCTGGGCCGATTTCCAGGTTGACAAGAATGTGCGCAGCGTCGTACTCACCGGCAACGGCCGCGGCTTTTGTTCAGGTGCGGACGTGCGCGCGCTCGAAGCAAGCGCACAGGCTAGCCAAGGCACGGGCAACCGGGGCGGTGGCGACGATCCGTGGCCTCTTTTCACCGCCAGGCATGTCGGATTCTTCAAGCCGGTCATCACCGCCGTCAATGGGGTTTGCGCCGGCGCCGGACTTCACTTCGTGGCCGACGCCGATATCGTCATCGCCAGCGAGAAGGCGAGCTTTGTGGACACGCACGTCAATGTCGGCCAGGTCACAGCGTTGGAGCCCATCGGACTGTCAAGGAAAATTCCCCTCGAACGGCTGTTGCGGATGGTCGTGCTCGGCAAGCACGAGCGGCTGTCCGCCGAAGCGGCGGAACGCATTCACCTGATTAGTGAAGTCGTGCCGGGCGACGAACTGATGACACGCGCGATGGAACTTGCCGGTCTCGCCGCGCAAGCATCGCCGCAAGCGCTGCAGAAGTCTCTCAAGGCGATTTGGGGCAGCCTGAACCACGGTTTGGACGCGGGCTATCGGTATGGCTGGAAGCTGCTCGTGGAACATCGAACGCACCCGGATGCCGTCGAGGGTCCAAGGGCGTTCGCCGAAAAGCGCGCCCCCGATTGGACTCCGTAGCCGCGCTTTTAAGCACGGCAATACCCGAAAAGTAGTGCCCGACCAATGCCTGAATGGTCCATTTCGCTCGGTATTTGGACCCAAACGAATAGTCACGCATCGTTAGCGGGAAGAACCAGCGAGGCTCGGAGAACCTGAGAGGGTCGGCCACGATCCTGCTGCCTTCGCGCGTCCACGGCGAAGTACAACTCCCGAAACCGCCCGCCATGCCGGAATTTCGTAGCTAGTGCTCCATCCAACTGATAATGCCGTATCAGTTGGATGGAGCACCTGCAAGTTTGTCGAAGTAATCGAGTGAGGCATTGAGGACATGGATCTTCTGCTCGATGAAGAACAGGCTCAGATTGTCGACGCGACAGCGTCGTTTGTCCGAAAAGAACTGGCGATTGAGCGTCTTCACGAGAAGGCGCGGTCAAGCGATTTTGTCGATGATGCAATCTGGTCGTGGATTGCCGGCATAGGGTGGCTCGGCATGACGCTGAGCGAAGCCTCCCAGGGCGTCGGATATTCCGAAATCGAAGAGATGCTTGTGTTCCGTGAACTTGGGCGCGTGTGTGCGCCGCTGGAAATCATGTCGACTGTCCTTGCGGCGAAGATCGGTGATGCGGCGGGCCAGCATGAGCTGGCGGCCTCGCTGGCTGCCGGGAAAATCGTCGGCGCGATGACAATCAATGCGAATCCGACCCTCGCTGCGGATGATTTGTCATCGCAGATGTTGTTTGGCGCCCTGGAGGCGCGTTATGCGGTGCATCTGACCCCGGACCGGGCCCGATTGCTCGACCTGCAGGGCGCGAACACCATCCCGATTCCGAATATGGACAAATCCGTTCGGTTGCGTGAGGCGGATCTCCGCAATGCGGCGATTGTTGCCGAGGCACCTGGTACGCGCATTATGCAAGCCGCGAATCTGTTGGTCTCCGCGCAACTTCAGGGCGCTGCCGAGGAGGTCATGGACTTGATCTCCGAATATGCAAAAGTTCGTGAAACGTTTGGACGTCCTATTGCGGAGTATCAGGCGGTCAGCCATCCGATCGCCAATATGAAGGTTCGCTGCGAGGCCGCCCGCGCACAGCTCTACTATGCGTCCATTGTCTTGGCGGAGGCCTCGAAAGACGGAACGCGCGATGCGGATCCGCATGTCTCGTCCGCTCGGATATTGTGCGAGGACACCGCGCTCAGGAATGCCGAGGACAATATTCAACTGCACGGGGGCATCGCGGTCATGGATGAGTTTATTGCGCACTTCTTCCTGAAGCGCGTACATGTGCTCAAGCGGATTGTTTCGAACGGGGTTGCTCAGTCCGAAATCGTTCTGAACGCTGCAATGACACCATTTTGAGGGCGAATGATTCCATGGACCTGTACGAGACAAGAGAATGAACGGGCTCACTACCTTCCGGAATTTTGGGATCAGGCAGCATCAATCATTGTACCTTGGAATTGGACCGAGGTGAGACATCCGAGGGCCTTGTGCACGGTTCGGTGCATGCAAATGTCAAACCGCGATACAGCCGACGTTTAGATGCGCAGTGTCCGCAGGCTTGCCCTGATAAGATGAATAATCTCCCACGCAAGAAGGTTGAGAGGAATCCGATTGGCGATGTCACCAAAGGCAGGGTAGCATTCTCCCTAATGGGCCGAATGGACTGACCGGCAAGCGGCGCAGTTCGCAAACCAAACGCTGGGCTGGTTTGATGGCAATCATTGGCGTTGGTGTTACCTTGTTATTGACCACCTTCGCCCAAGCCGCTTGGCTAGACATGTCCGGTTCCCCAACCGCGGCATGGACCAAAGCGGACGCGTAACGTCGTCGAGCGGTCTTCACCCGGGCAAGGGAACCGATTATGTCCGATGTCAACTTCGCGGATTACCGTGTGGCCGATATTGGGCTCGCCGACTTCGGGCGCCGGGAAATTGCCTTGGCCGAGGCGGAAATGCCGGCACTGATGGCCCTGCGCAAGCGATACGCCGCCGAGCGGCCGCTGGCCGGGGCCAAAATCATTGGCTGCATTCACATGACGGTGCAAACCGCCGTCCTGATCGAAACGCTGATGGCGCTCGGGGCCAATGTGCGCTGGTCGTCGTGCAATATTTTTTCCACCCAGGACCACGCCGCCGCCGCCATGGCCGCCCGCGGCGTGCCGGTGTTCGCGTGGAAGGGTGAAACCGAAGAGGACTACGACTGGTGCATCGAACAAACCCTGCTCAAAGACGGCAAACCTTGGGACGCGAACCTGTTGCTCGACGACGGCGGCGACCTCACCAGGATGGTACACGAGCAATACCCCGGCATGCTGCGCAACATCCACGGCATCAGTGAGGAAACCACCACGGGCGTCCACCGCCTGCACGACATGCTGCGCCGCGGCACACTCCGGGTGCCCGCCATCAACGTGAACGACTCGATCACCAAATCCAAGAACGACAACCGCTACGGCTGCCGGCACAGCCTGAACGATGCCCTGAAACGCGGCACCGACATGCTGCTCGCCGGCAAGCGCGCCCTGGTTTTCGGCTACGGCGATGTCGGCAAGGGCTCCACCCAAAGCCTACGCCAGGAAGGCATGATCGTGCGGGTGGTGGAAATCGACCCCATTTGCGGCATGCAGGCCTGCATGGACGGCTTCGAACTGGTTTCGCCCTACCAAGGCGGTGTGAACAGCGGCCATGTGGAGGACATCGACAGGCGGCTGATGAGCGACACCGATCTGGTGGTCACCTGCACCGGCAACGCCAACGTCTGCGACGCGGCCATGTTGCAAACCCTCAAGCCCGGTGCCGTGGTCTGCAACATCGGCCATTTCGACAACGAAATCGATACGGCGTACATGCGGGAAAACTGGCGTTGGCAGAAGGTGAAAGACCAGGTTCATCAGATATTCCGCAGCGACGCGCCGGGCGACTACTTGATATTGCTCTCGGAAGGCCGTCTCGTGAACCTCGGCAATGCCATGGGCCACCCCTCCCGGGTCATGGATGGCTCTTTCGCCAACCAGGTCTTGGCCCAGATGCACCTATACCAGGAGCGCTGGGCCAACCAACCGGAAAACCAACGCGCGCCGGTGAGCATCGAGGTGCTGCCAAAGAAGCTGGACGAGGAAGTCGCGGAGCTTATGGTGGCGGGTTTCGGCGGAACCCTGACTAGGCTGACCGCAACGCAGGCCGACTATATCGGGGTGGATGCGGCGGGGCCGTTCAAACCGGAAAGCTACAAATATTGACTTCCGGGCCAAACGGCATGTCGGCTTCGGTCCCACAGCCGGACGAGCGGACCGGCGCTTTCAAGGACAATTCGATCAAAACGGCGAACCCGTTCGGCGGTGCCGCGGCCGTCAATGTTGGCGATCACAATCGGATTTGAGCCAGCGGCCTCACATGGCGAAGTCATCGGAGGCCAGCGAGGAAGCCAGCATGTTCAGCAGGGTAACCGTGTCGCCGGCATCGCCATAACTGATGATCGCATTGTCGCCGTCCTGTCTGATATCCAGCGCCCCGAAACCACCGACAACCCCGTTGATCTGAATCTTGTCGCCGCCGAGCTCGAAATCGCGAATGGTGTCCTTGCCGTCCCCCACCTCGAACACGAAGGTATCCGAGCCCCAACCGCCGCCCAGGATATCGTTGCCGTCGCCGCCCGTCAGCGTGTCGTTGCCCTCGTCGCCGTACAAGGTGTCATTACCCGCTTCGCCATATAGCGCGTCATCGCCCGTGTCGCCGTATAGCGCGTCCTCGCCATTGCCGCCGTGCAGCGTATCGTCGCCGGCTCCGCCGTGAAGCCCACCTTCACCGGTCTCATCAGGCTTGTCATCGCCGTCGTCTCCATACAGCGTGTCGTCGTCGTCGCCGCCGTCCAGGGTGTCGCTTCCTGTACCGCCATAAAGATTATCCTTGCCCTCGTCACCATATAGTTCGTCATCGCCCCCGCCACCATACAGCGTATCCTCGCCGCCACCACCATATAGTTCGTCATCGCCCCCGCCACCGTACAGCGTATCCTCGCCGCTGCCACCCCAAAGCGTGTCCGTATACTCGCCCGCGCCCCCACGCAACGTGTCGTTGCCGTCTTGGCCCCAAAGCCTGTCGGCTCCGGTGCCGCCGTCCATATCGTCATCGCCCTCGCCACCCCAGAGGTCATCCTCGCCAGCACCACCATTGATGGCGTCGTCGCCTGCCCCGCCGTTAAGTCCACCAATACCCGTGTCCTCGTCAAACTTTTCATCGCCGTCGCCACCGTACAGGGTGTCATCCCCTTCGCGCCCGTACAGGGTGTCCGAGCCGCCCTCGCCATACAGCGTGTCGTCGCCTAAACCACCCTCCAATCTATCGTTGTCAGTGCCGCCATGCAGGGTGTCATCACCATTGCCGCCATCCAGGATGTCGTTTCCCGCGCCACCGGCGAGCGTGTCATCGCCGGAAAAACCATACAATTCGTCGTCGCCGGCGGAACCTTTCAGAAAATCCTCACCGGCGCTGCCTCTCAGGACATCGCCATCGGCGCCGCCATGCAGGGTGACACCGGAGAACCGGAAGTCGTCCCTGTCCAGGGAGTCCGCCGATACCCCCGTCAGCCGGATGGTGTCGCCGGTGCCGTAGCTGATGACCGTATCCACGCCGCCGCCATCGGTCTCCTGCTCATCAATCCCCAGCGCATCGAAACCGCCACGGAATTTATCAATGAAAATCGTGTCGCCCGCCTCGAAATCCTCAAGAACATCGTTGCCGTCCCCCGCCAGAAACACGAAGGTATCGGCCCCCCGGCCACCCTCCAGGGTATCATTGCCGGTGCCCCCCCGCAGGGTGTCGTCCCCGACGCCCCCCTGCAGGGTGTCATCACCCGCGTCGCCGGACAGGGTGTCGTCGCCCGCGCCACCGGACAGGGTGTCGCCACCGCGGTCACCGGACAGGGTGTCGTCGCCCGCGCCACCGGACAGGGTGTCGCCACCGCGGTCACCGGACAGGGTGTCGTCGCCCGCGCCACCGGACAGGGTGTCATCCCCTTCGCCACCGGTCAGCACATCGTCGCCCGGTCCACCCGTTTGACTTTTGTTGGACGGGGTGCTGTCGGGCAGCACGAAGTCGTCCGCGTCCAAGGTATACACCGATATTTTCTTCAGGGTGATCGTGTCGCCCTGTTCGCCGTAGCCGATGATTGTGTCGGCGCCGTTCTGCCTAATATCGAGCGCCCCGAAACCGCCGGCAAACCCGTTGATCTGAATCTTGTCGCCGGACCCGAAATTGGTGATGGTGTCGTTCCCGTCTCCCGCCCGGAACACGAAGGTGTCGTCGCCCCAACTGTTGTTCAGGGTGTCGTCGCCCGCGCCGCCATGCAGGGTGTCGTCGCCCCAACTGTCGTTCAGGGTGTCGTCGCCCGCGCCGCCATGCAGGGTGTCGTCGCCCCAACTGTCGTTCAGGGTGTCGTCGCCCGCGCCGCCATGCAGGGTGTCGTCCCCGCCGCCGTCGTTCAGGGTGTCGTCGCCCGCGCCGCCGTACAGGGTGTCGTTGCCCACACTGTCGTTCAGGGTGTCGTCGCCCGAACCGCCGTACAGGGTGTCGTCGCCGCCGCCGTCGTTCAGGGTGTCGTCGCCCGAACCGCCGTGCAGAATGTCGTTGTCCTTGGCACCGGTCAGCCTCCACGGGGCCTCCTGGCCCCTGCCGTCGCTCAGGATGTCGTCGCCACCGCCGCCAAGCAGAACGCCGGGCAAGTCGCCGGGCGGCAAGGTCATGGTGTCGTCGCCGTCGCCGCGCCTATGTATGCGTTCGGATCCCGAACCCGTTCCATCCCAGTCGTCGTCGTGGGGGGTCGTCGCCCTCCCGCTGGCTTCGAACAGCATGTTCCCGGCCTTTTCCCTTCCGCCGTATAGGGAGAGGACGGCGGGCTTGGATCCGTCGCCGCCGATGAAGTCCCTTGCGTGAAGGTACAGGGCGCCGGCCTGTATGCCCGGGATTGTGACCGTATCGCCGTCGGTGCCGTAGCCGATGATCACGTCGTCGCCGTCCTGCCTGATATTGCGCCACCCGAAATCGTCGGAAACCCCGTGGAGATGAATCTTGTCGCCGAACTCGAAATCGGTGATGGTGTCGCTCCCGTCTCCCACACGGAACACGAAGGTGTCGTCGCCCTTGCCGCCAGTCAGGGTGTCGTCGCCCTTGCCGCCAGTCAGGGTGTCGTCGCCCGAACCGCCGTCCAAGGTGAGGCCGGCGGTTCCGGGCCCGTGGCCGCCACCGAAATTGAAAACCCCGTTGTCGTCAAGGGAGTCCGCCCTCACGCCCAGCAACCTGATCGTGTCGCCGCCGGCGCCGTAGCGGATGATCGCGTCGTCGCCGTCCTGACTGATATCGAGCGCTTTGAAACCGCCGGCAACCCCATTGAGATAAATCCGGTCCCCGCTCTCGAAATCGTCAATGGTGTCGTCCCCGTCTCCCGCGCGGAACACGAAGGTGTCGCCGCCCTTGCCACCGGTCAGGGCGTCGTCGCCCGAACCGCCGGTCAGGGTGTCGTCGCCCGAACCGCCGAGCAGGGCGTCGTCGCCCGAATCGCCGGTCAGGGTGTCGTCGCCCGCACCGCCGTGCAGGATGTCGGCGCCCGCACCGCCGTGCAGGATGTCGGCGCCCGCACCGCCGTGCAGGATGTCGGCGAATGCCGCCGTCGCCGTCCCGGTCAGGGTGTCGTCGCCGTCGGTGCCCCTCTGAATGCGGCCGGACACCCTTTCGCCATTCTCATGCCTTTCACCATCCCAGTCGTCGTCCAGGGGAGTCGTCACCCTGGCCGGTGGCGATGGCGGTGGCGATGGCGGGGGTGGGGGTTCGTAGACGCCGAATATGAAATGGCTGGCGTTAAGGGAGTCCGCCCTCACGCCCTGCAACCTGATCGTGTCGCCGTTTCCGTAGCGGATGATCGCGTCGCCGCCGTCCTGACTGATGTCGAGCGCTCCGAAACCGCCGGAAATCCCACTGAGATGAATCTTGTCGCCGCCGCGCCCGTAATCGATAAGAGTGTCGAAATCGGTAATGGTGTCGTGGCCGTCTCCCGCCCGAAACACGAAGGTGTCGTCGTGCATGCCCCCTGTTAGGATGTCGTCGCCCAAACCGCCATGCAGGGTGTCGTCGCCCACGTCGCCGCCATCCAGGGTGTCGTCGCCCGAACCGCCGTACAGGGTGTCGTAGCCCTTGCCGCCGTCCAGGGTGTCGTCGCCCGAACCGCCGTACAGGGTGTCGTAGCCCTTGCCGCCGTCCAGGGTGTCGTCGCCCGAACCGCCGTACATGGTGTCGCTGCCCCAACTGTCGTCATTCAGGGTGTCGTCGCCCGCGCCACCATGTAGAATGTCGTAAGAACTTGAGATGGCGGTCAGGGTGTCGTCGCCCTTGCCCCCGAGCAGGACGCTGGATCCCTTCAGGGTGTCGTCGCCGTCGGTGCCCCTATGTACGGTGCGTCCGGCGACCCTGCCATCCCAGTCATCGTCGTGGCGAGTCGTTGCCTTCCGGTTGGCACCGGGCGGCTTGTCTGGGGAAAGCAGAAAGTTGTGCGCGCCCAGGGAGTCCGCCGACACGACCCGCAGGGTGACCGTGTCGCCGTCGCCGTGGTGGATCACGGTATCGTCGCCGTCCTGACGGATATCGAGCCCCTCGAAGCCGGCCGAAACCCCGTCGAGACGAATCCGGTCGCCTCTATCGAAATCGCTAATGGAGTCGCTCCCGTCTCCCGTGCGGAACACGAAGGTGTCGTCGCCCTTGCCGCCGGTCAGGGTGTCGTCGCCCTTGCCGCCGTCCAGGGTGTCGTCGCCGTGGCCACCGTCCAGGGTGTCGTCGCCGTCACCGCCGTACAGGGTGTCGTCGCCGCCATGCAGGGTGTCGTTGTCGTGGCCGCCGTACAGGGTGTCGTCGCCCGAACCGCCGTGCAGGGTGTCGTCGCCTCGGGCACCCCGCAGGGTGTCGTCGCCGTCGCCGCCATACAGGGTGTCGTCGTCGTGGGCGCCGTCCAAGGTGTCGTCGCCGTCACCGCCGTACAGGGTGTCGTCGCCCCATTCGCCGTCCATGGTGTCGCCGCCCGAACCGCCGTACAGGGTGTCGTCGCCCCATCCGCCGTGCAGGGTGTCGTCGCCCGAACCACCGTGCAGGATGTCGTCGCCCGAACTGTCGTCATTCAGGGTGTCGTCGCCCTTGCCGCCGAGCAGGACACCGGACCCGGTCAGGGTGTCGTCGCCGTCGGTGCCCCTATGTATGCGTATGGTGACCCCGGGTCTGGGTAGAGTGTACTCGGTGCCCTCGCCATCCCAGTCGTCGTCGTGGGGGGTCGTCACCCTCTGGCTCTGGCCGGTGCCGTGTGGCTTGTTCGGGGTCTGGGCCTGGCCGGTGCCGCCCGGGGGAGGCGTCGCCTTCTGGCCGGCGCCTTGCGCGGGTGGGCTTCCCTGGGTGCCGGGAAGGCCCGGGGCCGCGTCGGGGAGCAGGAAATCGTCCGCGCCCAGGGAGTCCGCCGACACGCCCCGCAGGGTGATCGTGTCGCCGTCGCCGTGGTGGATGACGGTGTCGGCGCCGTCCCGACGGATATCAAGCGCCCCAAAGCCGACCGAGACCCCGTCCAGACGAAGCCGGTCGCCCTCCCCGAAATCGGTGATGGTGTCGCCGCCGTCCCCAGACCGGAAAACGAAGGTGTCGGAACCCCTGCCGCCGGTCAGGGTGTCGCCGCCGGCGCCGCCGGTCAGGATGTCGTCGCCTCGGGCACCCCGCAGGGTGTCGTCGCCGGCGCCGCCGTCCAAGGTGTCGTTGCCCCTGCCGCCCCCCAGGGTGTCGTCGCCCCCGTGGCCGTTCAGCGTGTCGTCGCCCTTGCGGCCTTTCAGCACATCGTCGCCGCCGCCGCCGTCCAGGGTGTCGTCGCCGTTGCCGCCGCGCGGCCCGCCCCCGCCGCTGGAATCGTCGGTCGTCGCGTCGCCGACGGACGCGACCTGCGCAGCGACGCCGCCGTCGTTGTTGCCGCTCGGAACATCGCCGGGGGACGCGCCCTGTGGAGCGCCGCCGCCACCGCCGTTGCCGCTCGGAACATCGCCGGGGGGCGCGCTCCGCGGGTCGTTCCCGGGCTCGGCCGCCGGGAACTCGAAGTCGTCCGCGCCCAGCGAATCCGCCGACACACCCTGCAGGGTGATCGTGTCGCCGTCGCCATAGCCAATGACGGCGTTGTCCCCGATCTGCTCAATGACCAGACCCGCGAACCCGCCGGGCACACCGGAAATCCGGATCGTCTCGCCCGCCTCGAAATCGGCGACATGGGCGGAGCCGTCCCCCGCCGCGAACACAAAGGTGTCCGCGCCCTCGCCGCCATACAGGGTGTCGTGGCCGCCGCCGCCGTCCAGGGTGTCGTCGCCGGTGCCGCCGTACAGGCTGTCGCCGCCCCGGCCCCCGACCAGGGTGTCGTCGCCGGCGTCCCCGTACAGGATGTCGTTGCCGTCGCCGCCCGTCAGCGTGTCGTTGCCCTTGCCGCCGTCCAGGGTGTCGTTGCCCTTGCCGCCAACCAGGGTGTCGTCGCCGGCGCCTCCGGTGCGGGAAATATCCTGTGTCGTCTCGTCCCCGCCGCTGGAGTCGTCGTTCGTCGCGTCGCCGCCGTCGTTCGGAGTGTCGCCGGCGGATGCGCCCTGTGGAGCGCCGTCGCCGCCGCCGTCCCGCGGGGCGTTCCCGGCCGTGGGGAACTCGAAGTCGTCCGCGCCCAGCGAATCCGCCGACACACCCTGCAGGGTGATCGTGTCGCCGTCGCCATAACGGATGACGGCGTTGTCCCCGATCTGTTCGATGACCAGACTCGCGAACCCGCCGGGCACACCGGAAATCCGGATCGTCTCGCCCGCCTCGAAATCGGCGACATGGGCGGAGCCGTCCCCCGCCGCGAACACGAAGGTGTCCGAGCCCTCGCCGCCATACAGGGTGTCGTGGCCGCCGCCGCCGTCCAGGGTGTCGTCGCCGGTGCCGCCGTACAGGCTGTCGCCCCCCCGGCCCCCGACCAGGGTGTCGTCGCCGGCGTCCCCGTACAGGATGTCGTCGCCGTCGCCTCCCGTCAGCGTGTCGTTGCCCTTGGCGCCGTCCAGGGTGTCGTTGCCCGATCCGCCAACCAGGGTGTCGTCATCGGCGCCGCCAGTGAGGGAAATATCCTGCGTCGTCATTTCTGCGTCTCCCATAATATGTCTCCCATAGTATATAGAGGTTGCGTGGAGGGAAAGCCCGTCGGTTCGACCCGGAAAACCTCAGTCACCCGTCCATCCTACCCCCCCCCCCCCATTTATTTGCAAATCGAGGGAAACTCCGATTGATTCGACCCGCTCATTCGACATCCCACGCCAACTCCCATGCGCGTGCTGCGGATGATATTTCGATAATCCTTCGCGGTGGTGACTATCCAGAACCCACCATGCTTGTCGCTCCGAGGACACCGACCTTGATCTCTTAGGGAAGGTCCGAACAATTCCATAGAGCGGCTTTGAGTTACTCGTAACCCATTGATTTTATTAAATCGGATGTCGCAACTACAGAATTAATCAGAGGTTTCTTAGGGCGTTGATGTAACCGAACGGATCCTCGCAGTCATCGGGAAACGCAAGGTGATCGTAGTTTTGGTAGGGTGGTGCCTTCATCAAGGCACTATCTTGAACTTGCGAGTGCAATGCCCGGGGGTTAAGCGGGGCCGGGTTGTGCGTCTATTGCGAGGGCAAGGCGACTATTGAACCGCACCCGCCTCCTTCAAGGCGATGATCTTATCCCAATCCAGTCCCAATTCCAGCAAGGCCTCCTCTGTATGCTGCCCTGGCTCAGGACAGGGATTGAGTTCACCGATCGGTTTTTGGTCAAACTGCCCCGGCGATGCGGCGGCCAAGTAGCTCGAGTTGTCCCCCAGTGTAACCGGCGTGACTATACCGTTTACCAGCGCTTGCTCGTCGGCAACGACTTCGGCGGTGCTGAGCACCGGTGCCCAGACACCCTGCATTGAATCCAAGGCAACCAACCATTCATCAAAGGTTTTGCCCAAGAAGGTTTGTTCAAGCTCCTCTATACATTCGTCGCGGTTCTTGTTTCGCACTTCCATATTCGAGAATCGGGGATCATCGATCAGATCCACGCGTTCAATATGTTGGCAGAAGTCTGCCCACCAGGCATCTGCCTGTAGCAGGCAGAGGCAGATCCAACGCCCATCCTTTGTCGGATAGGTGTTGACTATCGGATTGAGTGGATTCGCCCGGTTGACGAAGGGTGTCGGCGCGCCGTTGTGTACGCCGGCAATGGACTGGCACATAATCCAAGCACCGGTGTTGTAAAGCGAAACGTCCACAATGGCGCCTTTTCCGGTTCTTTCTCGCCTGACCAGGGCGGCCGCCACCGCACCAGCCAGATGGGTGCCCCCGCTGATGTCGCCGACGGATCCGGGCATGAATGGCGGCTCTCCGCCAAGGGGCGTCATCCGATGCGCGATACCCCCACGGCACCAGGCCGATGGCCAATCGTAACCGCCTTTCTCGGCGTCCGGTCCCCGCAGACCGTAACCGGTGCCACGGCCGTAGATGACATCGGGCCTGATTTTGCGGATGTCCTCTGGCTCAATTCCCAGCTTTTTGCGAGCCCGGGTTCTCAGGCTGGTCAGGAACACATCCGCCGACTCGACCATTTTGTAGAGCGTTTCCTTCCCTCCCGGCGTGTTCAGATCGAGTCCCACGCTTCGTTTGCCTCGATTGGAGACTTCCATCATGGGATTGATGGCACCCTGGGTCGCGACCGAGGTGATGAGCGCCCGTTGCGGATCTCCACCGTTCCGGTGTTCAACCTTGATGACATCCGCCCCCCAGTCCGCGAGAACGGTTCCGGCGATCGGCACGAAGGTCCATTCGGCTACTTCAACAACCTTTATTCCTTCCAATACGTCGTACATTAGACCATCCGACCTCCATCGTTGAACGGAAACGTGCCGCCTGACAATAGACACCACCCGGTGCGGGCAACCGCACTATGGAATGTTCCCACATCAGAGCGCGAGGTGTCGATGGCGGATCATCCGCGCAGCGAACCCATATTGCCCAATTTGCACAAGGCGTGCAACAATTGACAGGGCTCATGTTGTAAAAAAATACATATGTCCGGTTTTAGAACAAATAAACTGTCCGGTTTGCCGAGTCGGATTCCGCCCCCGTCCGGCCCGTAGCGCCGGAGCAACCGCGGCCCATGCCACACCGACAGGCTCCCGTCCATGTGCCGCCGCACCCTGGCGTAGTGCGGGCGATCCCGCCGCGGCTCGAGCCGCGGCGCCAGCCCCCCGAAGCGCACGCGGCTGTCCCGCCCCACCACCCGCTCGTGGACCTCGCACAGAATGTCGTCCAGCGCCTCCGGCCCGCCCATCGGCACGAACACCGAACCCGCCTCCCGAGCCGGACGCATGAACTCCGCGTTGAATGCCGGCCGGTAGACCTCCCGGAGGTAACGGTTCGCCTCCCCCATGTCCGCGATCCCCTCCAGCGCCAGCTCCCTGACCAGACGGTTCTGGTGCGTGCCGAACATCCGCTCCGAGCGACCCCGCGCCTCCGGCGAGTACGCCGGGATCATCTCAACCCCCAGCCGAGCCATCGCACGACCGAACTGGGTCGGGTTCCCCCTGTCCACCCTCCCCCCGGCCTCCCGCGTGTGCCAGTAGTGCGAGCCCCGGTCCGTGTACAGCGAGCAGAAATGCCCATGGAAACCCCCGAATCACCATGATTCGGGGCAGTCTGCAACCGGACAGTTCACGTGTTCCAAGACCGGACAATTTATTTGTTCTCAACATGCGCGTGGCCCCGCATTTCATTCAAGGTAAGCCAACGAAGGATTCGTCGAGAACAGCAGTAGCGCATGGAGTGTGCCGAGATACTGTGGCTCCGAGTACATTTGCGGCGACGGAAACTGGCAACGGTGCAGTCGGCGAAATTGCGCCCCGCGAGGATCAGGCTAGGATCCCGGGTGGAATTCACGACCATTGGCGAAGCAGCGACTGGACGGTCGGAGATCCGTCTTCCCCTCTCAGCTCGGCACTCACGAATGCGGCAAGGGCTTCTTCGTGGGCGAGGAACTCCCCTGCGATCTGGGCATAGGCTGCCGAGGCCCGCCGTGTCGCTGAGCGAATCTCGGACACGGCCGTTCGCAGTTGCGGCATCAGGATTTCCATATTGGAGCGCCAAGGCTCGCCCGCCATCTTGCGCGCGTAGTCGAGATAGCTCAAATCGGATGACTCGGGCAGCGCGATGGAAGCGGCCGCGCACGCCACGCTCAACCGTTCCGCCATCGTCGCCTCGAGCCGCGCAAGCAAGGACCATTTGTTGACCTCGTCGTCGCTCTGCGCGCCGTCGGCCAGTGCGTCGAAGAACGCTTTGCCGGCGATCTCACTCTGATACCAATTTCGAAGCTGCGATTCGAACTCGCTCACGTCATCCTCCTCTTGCCCAGTTTCCGTTTCCGTCGCCATCAGTAGAACTCGTCGATGTAAGCGCACTCAAGGGCGGCCTCGCCCCGGCGCGCCTGCTCCTCGTCACGTGCCTCCTTGCCGATCAGGCGGTAAACCGAGACGATCGAGCCGGTCTTCTCCGGCCAATGGTCGGGCTCCCAGAGGTGTGAGCGAATCATCGCCTTGCCCACCCTTACATTCCTACGTTCGGTCGACCCTGGGCATTCTAGCCGTATTGCTCAGAGATCCTTTTCTGCGTATCGACGAAGAGCGCGATCGCCTCGTCCCAGGAGATTTCTTCCCATCGCCCTTCCCCCCGTGCCCCCACTTGCTTCAGTGGGGAGCGTAGTCGCTCGGGATGGTATTGATATTCAAGGCGCGAACGTCCCAACGCACAGATGCGGTTTCGTAACCGGGTACCGGGTAATCCGCGGGATCAATGGCTATGATCCTGCCGTTTTCGACGGTCGCCGATAAGCCGCATTTCGGGTTGGCATGGCAGTTGGGATCACAGACTGTGCGCTGTTTCGAAATCATAGCGGGTTCAATCTACCGCTTCGTGGGAAACCACCGCCGCCAGGTTTGTACGCCTGTAATCCCGAGCCAGCGCAAGGGCTCCGGCTCCCATAACGGCGGTAGCGCGCTCACCACCCACGGCTCGTGGATATGCGGTGTGTCGCGGCCGAGCACAAGATCGGCAAGGGTTTCGCCGGCCATGCACGAGGGTGCCACGCCCGCGGGTCCGTGCCCGCCGGCCCAGCCGAAGCGCCGCTGTTTGTCGAGAAAGACGAACGGTCTCTCATCGCGCGGCAGGCCCATGGCCCCACCCCAGGCGTGGGTCATGGGCACATCGCGCAATGCGGGGAAATACGAGATCAGCAACTGCCGCACCGATTGGGTATCTTGCGTGTCGGGCCCGAAGTTGTTGCCGATACGGCTGCCGAAGTAGTAGCTGCCGCGGGCACCGAAGGCGATCCGCCCATCGGCGGTCAGATGGCCATAGCCGTCCCCCGCCATGGCAAACGACCGGCGCGGTAACATGCCGAGCGCCTCCTGAAGCCTGGTGTCCAGCGGCGCGGTGGCGAGCATTCTTGAGTGGATGGGTACCAACTGGCGCTTGAATCCCGCGAGTTTTGTAACGTAGGCCTCTGCGGCCAGGAGGATCGTGTCGGCATGCACAACGCCCCGATCGGTGACCACGTGCCCGGGCTTGAGCTTGACGGCCGGGGAGCGTTCGAAAAGCCTCACCCCCTTTGCGCGCACGGCCGTGGCAATACCGCGTGCCAGCCGTGCGGGTTGCACCGCCGCGTTGTGGGGGGTAAAAAAACCTGCGCAAGCGCCTTCCGTCGCGATCAGCTCGCGGGTGGCCGCTTGGTCCAGCATTTCATAGTCCGGCGCGCGGAAGCCGTATTTTGCCAACACGTGGGCCGCCTTGGAGAACTGCTGCGCCTCCTCCTCGTTGGCAGCGGTCATGATTAGGCCTTCGTGGGAAAAGTGGCAATCGATGCCTTCGGTCGCACAGATATTGCCGATGCGTGCAACGGTATCGATCAGGCGCCGCTGGAAGCGCACGGCCGAGTCCCG
The DNA here is from genome assembly GCA_965116165.1 of Pseudomonadales bacterium. Taxonomy (GTDB): domain Bacteria; phylum Pseudomonadota; class Gammaproteobacteria; order Pseudomonadales; family Azotimanducaceae; genus Azophilus. The sequence continues at coordinate 1,868,471 of OZ220484.1, forward strand.
GGTGGCCGGATCCCGCAACCACCGAAAGATTGCGTCCCACCACGCCGAGCAGGCTCCGCCGTTGCGCCCCGACGCGCCGAAGCCGGCGATGTCCTTTTCGACGATGACGATGTCGAGAGCAGGGGCGTTCTGCTTTAGGAAGTGGGCGGTCCAGAGCCCCGTGAGCCCGGCCCCCACAATAGCGACGTCGCAATACAGCTCTTCCTCAAGCGGCGGTAGCGGTTCCAGGCTTTCCTCAATCGAATCCAGCCAATAACTCTGGCGGCGGTAAGACTTTGCGAGATCCGATTCCATTGCGTGATCGTCGGCTTCGGCCATTGCTCATGGACCTCTTATTGTGGGGAGGGTCTGAACAATTGGGAATGATATCGATGGGTTGATAGCAGCCGACATGTGGTGGTTTTCAGCCGCTAAATCCTCCAGGGCTGCTAACGTCGCTCGCGAATCATTGGGATGATCGGTGGCGCGGCGCCTACCTCGATCCTGCCGATGGCTTCGAAACCGTGCCGTTCGTACAACGAGATGTTGGCCGGATTCGACGACTCGAGATAGGCGCGGGTGCCCTGCTCGTCGCACAAGCGCAATGCGTGCTTCATCAGTGCCGAGCCGATACCTTTGCCTTGCGCGTTGGCATCCACACCGATACAGGGAAGGTACCACAGCGGCTCGTCATGGGGATGGTGCTGTTCGATTTGCTCGTTGATTGTCCTGAACGTATCGAGCCGGTCCGGTGGAATGGCTGCCTTGTTTATCGCGATCAATGCCTCGTTGTCCGGCTCGACGCCGGGCGCCAGCCAAACGGCCGCGCCGTTGAACTCTTCGTCGCTGAAGGCCGTGCCGCTCTCGATGCCCGGGCTACAGAAGGCTTTGAGGAATCTCGGATAGGCGGACAAGAAAGTCTCGGCCGCCGGGTACATCCAACGCACCACCGGATCCGCGACAAACGCAACGGTCAACGTTGCCAGCGCCTTGTCGACATCTTCTATGCCCACTGTGGAAATGACCGGGACATCGCCCATCGTTTGCTCCCTCCGTGTTAAGGAACCCCTGATTAATCCTGTGGCCTCGGTATCTTAGTTAATAAAATCAATAGTTTATGAGTGGCCTGAAGCTTTATCGATTTGTTCAGACCTTCCTCAACGTTATATGCCTTGTTGGTTCCACCTAACACATCAATGGATCAAGGCGATCAGTCGACCAGGCCATAAATGGATCAAACCATTGATGTTCAGACCGCTCCCAACATACCAGCAATTCCCGCTAACGATGCGGGATTATTCGTTTGGGTCCGAATACCGGGCGAAATGGACCATTCAGGCATTAGTCGGGCACCACTTTTTGGACATTGCCATGCTTAGCGGGAATTGCTGCCAACATACCCTTCGCTGAACAATCGTTCAATATGGGAGTGGGCCATGCGCCGGTATGACTACTTGGTCGCGGGGGCCGATATTGCTGGGCTCTTCGTCGGTTGTCGGATAGGTGGGGCGGCCGTGGGCCAGCAAGGGTCACGGTGAGGGCGTCGGGTGAGCCGTTCATTTTGTGAACCAGGCCAGCCTCGTCAGACAACTGATCCATCATTCACTCCTGAATAAAAAGCCTACAATAGGAGTATGGGCATAAGATGGAAAAAGAGGCTTGGAGACCATATATGGAATACGGCATTGCGCTTGCATCCGAGATCGATAGTTGGCGATGGGTCCAACGGGCGGAGAACCTGGGATTCAGCTCAGCCTGGTTCTACGACACACAGTTGCTTAACCCCGATGTGTTTATCTGCATGGCCCTTGCAGCGGAAAAGACGGAACGCATCAGGCTGGGCACGGGTGTCCTGGTACCGTCCAACAGGATTGAGCCGGTCACGGCCAACGCCCTTGCCACGCTCAACCGGCTGGCGCCCGGGCGCATCGACTTTGGTGTCGGCACGGGCTTCACCGCCCGCAGGACCATGGGACTCGGCGCCATACCGCTCAGGAAGATGCGAACCTACGTTGATCGTGTCCGCGCCCTGGTGCGCGGCGAGATTGTCGCCTGGGACTTTGAAGGCAAGCAGCGCAAGATCGGGTTTCTGAATCCCGATCTTGGCCTCATCAATGTTGAGGACGAGATCCCGCTTTGGATTTCCGCGTTCGGTCCGAAAGGACGTCGATTGATTGCCGAACTGGATGCGGGCTGGCTGAATTTCAGCGGTATGACCGGCGGCGCCGTTGAATCGCTGCATCAGATGCAGTCGGATTGGCAGGACTCGGGCCGCGATCCTGAGGATCTGAAGTCGGTGCTGTTTTTCCTGGGAGCAGTTCTGACCGGAGACGAGGCCGCTGATCGGGATCGTCTGATGAAGCAGGCCGCACCTTCTACGGCGGTGATCATGCATAACCTTTCCGACGCCCTCCCCCCGATGGGAGGGCGATTCCCCGATGGTCCGATTGGTCAGTTGCACCAGGCCTACATGAAAGAACATGATCGTTACGAGCCGCGGGATGCCAAGTACCTTCAAAATCACCGGGGTCATCTCATGTTCGTGCGCCCGGAAGAAGCCCCGTTGTATTCACCGGACCTAGTCAGGGCGACGACGATGAGCGGCACGTATGACGAACTGGTCGATAACATGCGGACTTTGGCGGAAGCTGGCTATAATCAGGTTACTGTGCAACTGGTGCACGGGCAGGAGGAGGCAATAGAGGACTGGGCTCGAGTGTTTAGGTCCATTTAGATAACCGCTTGTGGCGAGCGATTGCGGCGTTCATTGCGGGATCCTGGCTGAGGATCTCCGTCGTGCGGAAATCGGCGTCGAGACCCGACTGGGCGACGATTTCGAAGAACACGTCGGTGACCGGCCGCCCCGCCTCCTCGGCCGACCGCTGCGCATCGCCAACTTCTCGATGCGGCCCATTCGAGACGCCGATGTCTGCGACGTATCGGGGGAACTGGGTGCCGTCGGCGACGGTTCCGGATTTGAGTACCAGGTCAAAGTGGGGCATGTGGGTGCTTCCTCAGAAATTGAGACGAATTGTACTATATGGTACGCAAGAAACCAGAAAAATTATTTTCAATAAACAAAACGTATAAATAATAATAAATATTTTGCGATATAGAGTAAGGGTTCTGTCGAGTGCGTCGGCCCATGCTCCATTGGGTGTTGCTACTGCCTGTGGGCGGCGGATTAAGGAAGCTCTGAACAACTGCGGTTATTGCACCACTATATTGTCCCAAACATAAACGTGAACACGAGCCGTACACACCTGAAAAAAGCGCCCTCTCAAGCCCGGTCGCAGCGCACGGTGGAGCGCATACTCGCCGCGGCCCGCCGGCTTCTCAAGGCATCCGGCGAGTCGGCGCCCCTGAAGATTTCGACCAATCATATCGCTCGGGAGGCTGGGCTTTCCGTTGGTTCGCTGTACCAGTACTTTCCCAACACCGAGGCGATTCTGCTGGAAGTGCATTGGCGGATGGTAGAGCCGATTCAGTCCCTGATGCGGGCATTCGACACGCACGAATGTCTTGCGCTACCGCGTGGGGAGTTCTTCGAGAATCTATTCACCTCGGCGACGCAGTCGGAGGCGGACAATGACATTCTTTACGCCATGCACGGCACCGGGAAACTCTACCCCGCGCTGATCGAGGCCGACCGGGCGCACGCCGAAGTTATCGCCGGCTATCTCGCCAAATTCCTGCGCCACCACGGCTCCAACTGGCCGCCGGCGCGTCTTGAGCGGATGGGCCTTTATATTTATTACATCGATGCCGGCACCTGGCGCTATCGGGATCATGCCCGCCCGGGGGGTGGCGAGGCGCGCCAATGGGAGGTCGGGCTATTGATGTCGCTGATCGAACAGTGCTGGGTGCAAAAGCGTTGCCAATTGGATTAGCCCGGCATAATAAGTCCCCATTCAGTCATACCATTGCGGGGCCGTCGGTCGACCCGCCCCAGTAGCCTAGGGTTTCGCCAACCTTAACGGTTTTCCCCACCGGGATTTCCCCGATGCGCGCGGCATCGGCAGGCGCACACAAAATGACCGTTGAGCCGAGCAGGAAGCGCCCGAGTTCCTCCCCCCGGCCAAGGGTCGCCCGCGGATGCAAGGTTTGCGGGGTCCGATAGGGCGACACCGGCCCGGGCCAGGGCGTGGCGATGCTGGCAACGATCAGGGCACCGACCAGGACGATGAGCAAATCGCCGTGCGGGGTGGTCAGCCGACAGACGAGGCGCTCGTTGCGGCAGAACAGGCCGGCTATTGAGGCCGCTGTGGCGATATTTACCGAGAATAGCGTCCCGGGCACAGCGCGCGCCCTGGTCAACACACCCGCGCAGGGTGTATGCACCCGATGATAGTTGTGCGGCGCCAAGTAAATGGTGAGGAAGCCGCCGCCATCAAACCCGACACCCAAATCCCCGGCAAGCGCGTCGAGGGAATAGCGCCCGCCCTTCGCCCGCAACAATCCCCCCGCCTCGATAAATCCGCTCTGGCCGATGATGCCGTCGGCGGGGCAGGCGATGGCCCTGTCATCCGCCGGAAACGGCCGGGCATCGGGCCTCAGTTCCCGGGTGAAGAAGTCATTGAACGAACGGTAGTCGGAACGGTTTGAGCGCGCCGCCTCGCTCAAATCCACGCCGTAGATGGCGCTGAATAGGCGAATGAATGCGTCTTTGATCCAAATCGTCTCGGACGCCGCCAGCCGACCCATCCCCCGGCTTAGGGCGTGCTGCGGCAAAAGATGCTGAACCGCGGCAAAAATCCTGCCGAACATGAGGTTAGCCCGACCTAAGTAGTTTATTCATGAAAGGCGGTGTTGCCGTTGCAAGACGGGACACTAACCATGCAGTGTGGCCGGCAAGTCGTCCCGGTTTCCCCATTCGGACCAGGAGCCGTGATAGGCCCGAATGCTGGGGTACCCCAACAATCGGGCAACCAGGTAGGAAAGCCCCGAGCGATGATGTGTCTGGCAATGGGTGATGATGGATTTTTTGGGGGAAATACCATGCCGATCAAGGAGCTGCTGGATATCGGGAATGAGCCGCTGGTTGTCGAGCGGGTCTTTTAGCGCCAGCCAATCGATGTTGACCGCGCCGGGAATGTGCCCCGCCCGCCTTGTGGTGCTACGAACACCGCCGAACTCCTCGGCCGAGCGCACATCCCAGATCACCTGGCTCGAATCCCCGATGGCATCAAGCACATCCTCGGCCTCGGCAATGGGCGCGGGATCAATGTCAAGTTCAACCACCGTCGGCGGCGATACCCCGCCGGAGCCGGTTTCCAGCGGGCGGCCCGCGGCAATCCAGGCATGAATGCCGCCGTTCAGATAGCGCCAGTTGCGATGGCCGATTACGTCAAGCGTCCACAGGAAGCGACCGGCCCAACCGCCGCCCTCGTCGTCGCAGGCAACGATATCCCTATCCGGCCGGTAGCCGATACGGGAAAAAAGTGCGACCAACCGCTCGATGGACGGCAGGCGCCCGATTGCGGGTGGAATACCGCACACCAGTTCCCGGGGCTCGACGAGCACCGCGCCCGGAATATGGGCGGCCCGGTAGCTGGGCGTTTCAACGACCTGAACCAGCAAATCGACCTTGTCGAGATCCAGATCGCCAGCTTCCACAAGTCTTGCCGGAGGAGTCACGCTATCTCGGATTCACATCCTCCGACAGAACATCGTCGTATTGTTCTCCCGGAATTACGTGGTCTTCGCCCGCCCAGGCACCGAAATCGATCAATCGGCACCGCTGCGAACAGAAGGGACGATAGGGGTTGGAGGGCGCCCACTTGGTCGGCTTTCGGCAGGTCGGGCAGGCAAGGATGCGGGGGGTGTCGGACATGGCTTGATTACGGGTTCGGGCTGTCGCGCAAAACTTTGATCGGTGCGCAAAAGCATAACTCGAATGAGCCGGGAAGGGCACGCCAAGCCTTTCTCAATTTTCCAACCAGCATTGCGTGCCTGCTATAAGAGCCTGTGGCACAGGAAATGCTGGTGGGAGCAAATCCCAACGCAGATCATTCCTGCGATGAGACCGCGAAGAAATTTGGGGATCACATCCACTTTGGGGCGCTTTTGAGAGTAGTTTGACTGCATATTCCTACCATTAACCTCGCAGGTGTTCCACGGCGCAGGCTGCTATAGTGTCCGCTGAAGAAACCCGCGATCATCCGCTTGATGAGTTCCATCACAAAAGTTGAAATCGGCACCCGCTTCGCCGCACCCACCGCCGGAAAGGTGGTGCGGGACGGCAATGCCGATCGGCTCGATGCCCAATGCCTCCGCAAGACCGGCTGATCTGGATCGATCTGGAGATGACCGGGCTCGACCCGGAACGCGATGTCATCCTTGAGATCGCGACCATCGTGACCGACAACCATCTGGCCGTGGTGGCGGAAGGGCCGGTATTCGCCATCGCCCAGCCAACGGGTCTTCTTGACACCATGAACGACTGGAGCCGCGAACATCACGCCGCTTCCGGCCTGCTTGATCGGGTACGGGAGCAAGGGGTTCCCCAGCAAGACGCCGAGACGGCAACAATCGCCTTCCTACAGCGACATGTCGAAAGGGATGCCTCCCCCCTGTGCGGCAATACCATCTGGCAAGACCGACGCTTCCTCGCCCGATACATGCCCCGCCTGGAAGACTATTTCCATTACCGCAACATCGACGTCAGCAGCGTCAAGGAGTTGGTCCAACGCTGGCGGGCCGACCTGACAGCAGGCTTCTCCAAGAACAACGAACACACAGCGCTGGCGGATATCCGCGAGTCAATCGCGGAATTGCGGTATTACCGCGAGCATTTCTTTAGGTTGAGCGGTTAGGGAAATTGCCTGCGCGACAGGAAGAGCTGGGGCACAACGATCTCCCAAGTCTCGCAGCGCAGCCGCTGTTTAAAATCCTCGTCTTCCTGATCGTCGGCCCAGCGGGTGAAGATTCCCCGCACCAGCGCATGATCAATGGCCATATTGGACGGAAGAGTCCAATTCTTCGCCATGCGCCCCACCTGCTGACCCTTGTGGTCGAGGATTTTCCATTGGCTGTCCTCATACAGCACCGACAGTGGGTCGTCGGGCGAAAGGGCGGCAATCGCGCGGTGCACCCTGCTATGCGCCGGACTCCAACCGGCGAATGACAGGACGACATCCCCCATGACGCACTCCATAATCGTGATGTCGAGCCGCCGATCGGCAATGTCCGGACATGGTACCTCGCGCTCCAGAACCGATGGAGCCTTTCTCAGCGGTTGCAACAGCGCGGCTGCGCGTTCCCCCGTCTTCGCCGGGAGCGGCTTGTCCCGGACATCCGGGCGCGGAGCATCTTCGACCTGCGCCATCGCCAGGGGAGCACAACTGCCGGGGCAATCATATGCTCGGTGCGGGGCATCCTCGACCTGCACCATCGCCAGGGTCTCGCGGGCGCGCGTCATCGACACAAAGTATAGGCGGCGCGGGGAATCGGGATCCTCCGCCTCACCCACAGTCGCCCATTGTCCATCGAGGATGACCGCATGATCGAACTCCAGCCCCTTTGCTCGGTGAGCGCTGGTCAGCAATAGACCCCGCTGCCGTCGCCGTATATTTCTGCTCCACTCGCCAAGCCAGTTGCGCACGAAAGAGATGGGCAATACCGTTGGATGGCCCTCCTCCAAGAGCAGTTCGTCGAGCGCTTGAGCCAGCAGGTCGCTCCACGGGTCTCCGGGCAAGTCCTTCAGGTAGTTCCGGATCTGCTGCGTTTCGATCGTCGTAGTATTGCAGTCCTCAAGAATTTTCAGAAACCGCTGCGTCGCACGGGCACGCCAGAACGAAGAAAGTTCCTCGCGCGCGCTCTGAACCGGTATGCCGTGGACCACGCAGGCGCTTCTTGCCGGATTGAGGTCGTCCCAATGCCTAGCGATGATGGCGCAGCGATCCCACCGCCACTCCGGATCGAGTTCGGAGAGGCGCTTGAGTTCCTCGACCGCGGCAACCGCCTGTGAGAGTTGGCCGCCCTTGGTGCTCAGAATCTGGACCCTGCCGTGCGCCACCTCGTCTCGGATTGTCCAGGCACCCCCCGGTGGCTCGGCGCTCCGGCGGGAATCGATGCGAAGCCTGTGGCTCCGCTTGAGACGCTCCGCCGCGCCGTCGATGCACCGGCTCGCCGCATCAATGATGCACTGGCTGGATCGGTAGTTCTCGACGAGATACTGCTCCCTCGCATTATATTCTCGGGCAAAGCGACGGATGAAGCGTACCGAGGCGCCCTTCCAGGCGTAGATGTTCTGATCGTCGTCTCCCACCGCGAACAGATTCAGCCTCGCGTCCTCCTCGGCGAGCGTCTTTCCGGCAAGGGCGGCGATCAGCTCGTATTCGGGCTCGCCGATGTCCTGGTACTCATCGACCAGAATCCAGTTGAGTCGCCCAAGAATCTGCTCTCGGGTGACCAATGCATTGGCCTGATCTCTGTGCAGGAGCCGGGCGGCATCGCGCAGGATGGTGTTGAACGTTGCCTCGCTCGGGTTCTTCGCGGCCTGCGCGAAGGAGATCCCGAGGATCCGCATCGCAAGAGCATGGCAGGTCATTACATTGACGCCGCGGGCATCGTTCCCGATCAACTCGTCGAGACGCCGCCGCGCCTCCACCGCCGCATGACGATTGTAGGTGAGCGCCAGGATGCTGGCCGGATTTTCGCGCCGGACGCGGATGAGATAGGCGATACGGTGCACCAGCACCCGCGTCTTACCCGACCCCGGACCCGCGAGCACCAGCACGTTGGTACGCTCCCGGTCATCGGCAACGATTTGCTCCTGGATCCGGTTGCCGAGCTTCTTGACGATATTCCTGTAGTGTTCGGGGAGGGTATCCCGCCCGAGCGTCCTCTCCTTGTCCTTGAACCACTTTTGGACAAACGCATTTCTGGAAAGTTCGAAGTAATCCACCGCGAGGCGTAGCGCCAAATGGATGTCGCTCAAGCCGAGCTTCGCGTATTCGGTGACGACATGGATCTGTGCGGTCTGCTCTGCGTAGTGTTCTTGCAGTGGCTTGAAATCCGCAACCGTGAAGGTTCTTCGGTCTCGCCTGACCTTCAACGTCATCGCCGGACGAAACACGGTCAGTCCACGGTTGAGGGTGACGACCTCCTGTTCGTGCATCCAGAGCAACGCACGGTCGACAAGCGGCTGGGCCGTCTGGCTCTTCAACTCCGACTTCAGCACCAGATCGTCCTTGATTGCCTGCTCGAGTGCTCCGTAGGTCGTTTCCACCAGCAGGTCAACCCCGCGAACACCGGTCGGCACCTTGCCGATCAGATGTTCGAGTAGTCTGCCCGCACCGTCCCGGCGAAGCCGTGCGATACGATCGATCGAGGCCCACTTCCGGCGGAGGCGAATGCCGACGGTCTCCATATCACGAGCGCGGATTTCGATGCTACGCCTAGCATCGGGTTCGTCCCGGCCGTCGGCGGAAATGCTCCGAAGGAGCCGTACCAGTCGTTCCGGCAGCGGGTTTTCGATGTCCTTTTCGCGAAGGCGCTGGGCGAGCTGGCGAAGCGCAAGGCGGGTCCAGCTATCGGTTCCGTGGTCCGGGGCCTCCTCGCGAAGCTCCGCAATAAGCGCCTTCTCTAGCTCCCGGGCAAGCGTCAGTCGTCGGGATGAAGCATGCTCAACGCCCTTGTGAACATATACGGTGATGCGCACATCGTTTGACGCAACCCCGACTTGCTGGAGTGCGCTGAAAACCTTCCGAAGCTGTGGCAGCGTACAACCGCACCCGTACATCAACTCATCGGTGGTAACCCCTGTGTCCGGGTTCGCCTGCATCAGAGTTTGCACGACGCGCAGCATCCACTTCTGGACATCGCCTCGAATGTCTTGCCTGTGGCCCTCTCGCTTGATGCGTTCGCGCGCCGCGACCAGATTGGAGACTCGCAGGGACGAGGGGAAGACGGATGTGTGATTCTCGCCGCGGCGCGCGAGCTTCGATTCCTCCAACCACGCGATCGCGGTGCGCACCCGGTCGTCATCGGTGACGCTGTCACGCACGAATTCACCGTTGGTGTCTTGGAGAAGTATCTCTCCCGCCGTCGCGATGACCGAATCCTCGCTGTCCCCGTGGTGGTGCCGACGGCGCTTGTCGAGACGGCGGATGGCGCGCAGCACCGCTTGAATGTCACGCCGCTCCAGCCGCGAACGCGCAGTGAGCGAAAATTGCTGTTCGGCGTCCCCGGGCTCGAAGAGCAACAGGCAATGTGCGCGTGCGCCGTCTCTTCCCGCCCTGCCGGCTTCTTGAAGGTAACTTTCGAGAGAACCCGGAATCTCGGCGTGCACGACGGCGCGAACATCGGGCTTGTCGATTCCCATGCCGAAGGCGTTCGTGGCCACCACCACATCGATTTCGCCCTCGTGGAAGCCGCGCTGTATCTCGCGTTTCCTTTCCGGCGAGATGCCGGAGTGAAAATGCTGGGCGGCCAGGCCCCTGTCGGCGAGCGCCTGGGCCGTCTCCTCGGTGGCGCGCTTGGTTGTGCAGTAGACGATGGCACCGCCCGATCCCGCTTTCCCGAGCGCGTCTTCGACCGCCCGATGAATGTGTTCGATCCGCTGCGCGGCCGAAGTCGGCATGACGACAAATTCCAGGTTACGGCGTTCCGTCCCACCATCGATGACCGCAAGCCGTGCCTTAAGAACTTGTTCGAAGTACTCCCGAATGTCCTCGATGACATCGTGCTTGGCGGTGGCAGTGAGACATAGGATCGGCGGCGGATCCTCCCCATGATGCTCGGCGATGTAGTGCGCGATATAGCGATAGTCGGGACGGAAGTCGTGCCCCCACTTCGAAAGGCAGTGCGCCTCGTCCACGATCCATGCACCGATCCGACGTCCCGCGATGGCCTTCCTGAAAGAACGGTTGCGTAGTTGCTCGGGAGCGACGAGAACGATCCCTGCGTCGCCGAGGCGGATGTGGGCAAGCGCCTCGGCCCGTTCCGGCATTGAGATAAGGCCGTTGATGGTGGTGGCGCATGTGATGCCCTGGCGCCGCATAGCCGTAACCTGATCGGCCATCAGTGCCACTAGCGGGGAAATCACCACGGTGATCGCCCCGGTCGCCTCATAGCGCATCAGCGCCGGAAGCTGATAGCAAAGGGACTTGCCGGTGCCCGTGGGAAGAATTCCGAGGACATGCTCACGGGCAAGGTGCTGCGCGACAATGGAGCGCTGCAGGCTCTCGCCGTCCCGGCTCTGGGGCTGCTCCCGAAAGCTCGAGAAACCGAACCAGCGTTGCAGCGCCTTTTCAGGATCGAGACGTTCGGAGCACCATGCACAGTTGCGATATCCACAGTGCGTGTCGCGGAGCCTTGCCGCGAGTACGCTGGGCTGGAACCGGTTCTCGACATAGGGCGGAATGATGGAATTGCCGCCGGCCACCGGCAACCAAGCCAGAAGATAGGTGAGCGCGAGAGGATGGGAGAGCGCGTCACGGGCGATGCGCGTCGCCTGGGTCGGGCACCCTCGCTCCCCGAGGCGGTTCATAATCACCGGAACGGAATCCTCGACAAGCGGTGTCGCATCGGTGCCTCGGATCAAGCGGAAGAGATGGTCAAAGGCGTGCCCCTTGACGCTGGTGGCGAGCAGTGCGTGCCATGCCAATAGCAGGTCTGCGTCTTGAAACTTCAGTGCATCGACAACATCGGCGAGGAGTTCGAGCGTCAACTCAGCATCCAGAAGGGGATCGCTCACCTGTACTCTCGCCAGCCCGGGTTCCTGATACTGCTTGACGAGGCCATGATAGGGATTTTCCGGGAATGCCAGCGGGCTCAGGTAGAGGGTATCGATGGCGGGCAGGTTGAGAAGCGCCAGATCCGGCGCCTGCCGGGCGAGGAGTTCAAGATCGTGCTCAATGATGTTGTGGCCGACCAGATACAAGGCTCCGTCGGCGAACTCGTCGAGTGCGGAAAGCGCCGCGGGCAGCCCATTGCCGCGGCCGCGCCAAGTAAAGGTGGTCGAGCGGTCCGTGTGTATCGCTCCGACCGCTCCAATCCTCTGGCTGCCCTCAAGGTCGATCGACAACAGGCCGGCAAGGCGATTTGCCGCCAAGCGGCTCCCTACTCCCTTGTCGTCACGCCAGCGCTCCATTGCCATAGTAGCCTGTTGAAATTTAAAACAATTGAGCAAGCTGGCCGATGTCGTAGCCCTCTTCCCCGCCGACCGTCCGATCATGCCGCCGACGGATGTTACTCCACCAACAACGCCCCGGTCAGCCGGCCGATTGCCCATTCGAGATGCTCGCGGAGCATCGGCGAGGAGCCGGGCAGGCGTTCGCGCAGCGCCCGAATGGCCTCGGGCGACGGGGGGCCATTGCCCAGTGCGACGGCCAGATTGCGCTGCCAACGCTCATAGCCGAGGCGCCGCAGGGCCGAGCCTTCCGTATTGCGCAGATAGGTTGCCTCGTCCCAAGCGAACAGTCGCAGAAGCGTTGCCTCGTCGAGCCGGACACCCTTGGTCGCCGTCCGCTTGCGGTCGATGTCTTCACTGTCCACCACCAGGCGGGGCGAGAACACCGCCTCCCCGGCAATTTCCGGGTCTTGATTCCAGGGGCAGTAAAGCTGGCAGTCGTCGCAGCCGAAGATGCGGTTGCCGATCAGCGGCCGCAGTTCCTCGGGTATCGACGATTTGTGCTCGATGGTCAGATAGGAGATACAGCGCCGCGCATCGAGTTGTTGCGGGCCGACAATGGCACCGGTCGGGCAAACGGTGATGCAGGCTCGGCAGCGACCGCACCGATCCCGCTGAACCCTCCCGGTCGGGGGCAGCAAAAGGTTGGTGTAGATTTCGCCGATGAAGAACCAACTTCCCGCATCGGGGTGAATAAGCAGGGTGTGCTTGCCGATCCAGCCCAAACCCGCCTGCTCGCCGAGCGCCTTCTCCAGCACGGGGGCGCTGTCGGTAAAAGCCCGAAAGCGGGCATCGACCCCCTGCACGGCGGCATCGATGCGGTTCGCGAGTTTTGCGAGGCGCCGCCGCATCAGCTTGTGGTAATCGCGCCCGAGCGCATACCGGGCAATGTACGCCCGGTCGCTCTCGGCCAGTGTCTCGGTCGGCGCCGTATCGGCGGGAAGATAATTCATCCGCGCCGAAATCACCGTGCAGGTGTCCTCTTCCAGGAGCGGCGGATGCAGCCGCTTCTCAACATTGCGGGCAAGATACCCCATCTCCCCGTGAAAACCCCGCTCAAGCCAGCGGCGCACATGAGGTTCCTGAGAGGAAAGATCGACACCGGCGATGCCCACCTGCTGGAAACCGAGTTCACCGGCCCAGCATTCAATTTCCCTGCCGAGCAATTCCCCGGAAGTCGGAACGTTCACCATCCTAGTACTTCATCCAACTGATAATGCCGCATCAACGCAGCCTTCTGCCCCGAAACAATGTTCCCAACCCATCGCGGTTCATCCAGAGCCGTATAATGCGGCGCGGTGACGAACCTTTATACCAGCGCCCAATGCCGTGAGCTCGACCGAATCGCTATCGTCGAGCACGGCATCCCCGGGTTTAAACTCATGCTCCGGGCCGGCCGGGCGGCCTTCGACGTTTTAACGAATCGCTGGCCCGAGGCCCGTTCGATCACCGTGTTTTGCGGCAAGGGGAACAACGCGGGCGACGGCTATGTTATCGCCGGTCTGGCCCACGTCATGGGGCTTGATGCGCAAGTCATCAAAGTAGGGGCCGGTGGTTTGCGGGGCGACGCCGAACTGGCCCGGCAATGGGCCGCCGAGCGCGGCGTGGCGCCGGACCCGGCGGTGGCGGCACCGCGCGGGGAGGTGCTCGTCGATGCCCTGCTCGGCACCGGTCTGAATGGCCCGCCAAGAGAATCCTTCGCGCGGGTGGTACGCCGCATCAATGCGGGCGGCCGGCCCGTGCTCGCCGTGGATGTGCCAACCGGTCTAAACGCCGACACGGGTGGAGTTTGCGGGGAAGCCGTGCGGGCGGACGTCACCGTTAGTTTCATCGGCCCCAAATTGGGCCTGCATACCGGCCAGGGGCTTGTGCTTCGCGGCGAACTCGTGCCCGCGGATTTAGGCGTACCGCCATCGGTTCTAAACGCGGTGCCCGGCTGTCCATTGCTGATGTTCGAGCCGCAATCGCTACCATCGCTCGACCCGAGCCTCCACAAACATCGCGCCGGTCATCTGGTCGTGGTCGGCGGCGATTTCGATATGGGCGGTGCGCCCCTGATGACCGCCGAAGCCGCCCTGCGCACGGGCACCGGGTTGGTGAGCGTCGTGACCCGCGCGGCGCATCGTCCCGCCATGCTTGCCCGTCGCCCGGAAATCATGGTTCGCGATGCGGACGACACCAACGCCGTTGCGCAATTGTTGGATCGGGCAACCGCATTGGCCATCGGCCCCGGCATTGGAGGCGGCACATGGGGCGAGCAATTATTCCGCATGGCGCTGGCCACGCCAAAACCAACGCTAATCGACGCCGACGGTCTACGCTGGCTGGCCCGACTCGCGAATGCGCCCGACAAGGCCGACACATCCAGCCGACAGGGTTCCGATTGTTGCCGCGGCCATCAACCGCAACCCCATCAAGCAACCCCGGCCAGAGTATTGAGGCTCCGGGGCGAAGAAGCGCCCGGTGTTGTCGCGTCTGCCAACCCATCCCAGGATCCGGCAAGAATATTGACCCCCCACAGCGGAGAGGCGGCGCAATTGCTGGGCACGACCGTGGCGGAAATAGAGCGCGACCGGCCGGGCGCGGCACAGCGGCTGGCGAAACAATTCGGTGCGGTTGTGGTGCTCAAGGGCGCCGGCACCATCTGCGCGGCGCGGTGCCTGCTTGGCGTTTGTGGCCACGGCAACCCGGGTATGGCCACTGCCGGCATGGGCGATGTGCTGAGCGGCGTAATCGGGGGCCTGCTCGCCCAGGGATTAAATCCCCCGCAAGCCGCGACCGAAGGAACCAGTCTGCACGGCCGCGCCGCGGATCTGGCCGCCGAACGCCGCGGCCAACGCGGCCTGGTCGCCACCGACCTATTCGAAACGATCCCCGAGTTGCTGCGGTGACCCGCAAAAATCGCGAAGCCCGAATGTTCGCACCACACAATCGCATCATGCCACGCGGTCGCATCGAGAACCGGATTCTCCCCGACGAGCGGGCAACATTGGCCCTGGGCGCGGACCTGGCTACCCTGTTAACGGCGGAGACCGGCTATGGCGGCGATGCGGTCGTTTTCCTCAACGGGGAACTCGGTGCTGGAAAGACCACGCTGGTACGCGGCATACTGCGCCTGTTGGGTTTCCGGGGAGCGGTCAAAAGCCCCACCTACACGCTGCTTGAGCCCTATGACGAATACAGTGTCCTCCATTTCGACTTCTATCGAATTGGCGACAGCCGGGAACTCGACTTCATCGGAATCGACGAACTTATGGCCACCCCGTCGATCAAGCTCATCGAATGGCCCGAGCGTGCGGATGATCGGCTGCCCGCCCCCGATATCAACATTGTCCTGCGCCTCGATGGCGGGGGACGGTGCGCGGAAATTGCCTTCCCGCCAGGCCTGTCACCGTTGCGGTCCAAAGCGCGGGGGAGCGACACCTTGGGCCAGGGGGACGAGAAGAGTTCGTACCACTTGTCGTCGCCACGGTCCAAAGCGCAAGGGAGCGACCGTGCCCGGTAATTCCCCAATGCCGCCACGGAAATCGGTTGGCGCATTTATTAAACCCACTGCCCGCAAGCGGGCCGGGGCGGCGCTTGCCAGCATCGCCTGGAGCGCCGCCCTGGCGCTCGCCGCGCCGGCGCACGCCGTCCTCGTCGAGCATGTGCGCATGCACGAGGCACCGGAACACACCCGCGTGGTATTCGAGAGTTCCGGCGCCCTGCGCTACAAGGTGTTCCAATTGACGGATCCTCTCCGCGTGGTCATCGACCTCGAGAACGCGACGCTCGCCAAAGGCCTCGACCCCAGCAAGGCCGCCCGAGGGCACAAGCGCATTCGCACTGTGCGCTCGGCATCCAGAGCCAGGGGTCAGCGCATTGTTCTGGACATGGCCGCTGTCTTCGAACCGCGACATTTCACACTCGAGCCGGTCCCCCCCTACGGCCATCGCCTCGTGCTTGATCTTTTCGAGCAAGACCGCGAGGCACGGCAACCGACCCCCGAGCCAGCCCCCAGCTCCGGCCAGCGCGATGTCATCATCGCCGTCGACGCGGGGCACGGCGGCGAGGATCCCGGCGCGGTCGGCGCACACGGCATCTACGAGAAAACGGTGGTTCTACAGATGGCGCGCAAGCTCGCGGCCCTGTTCAACAAAACCCCCGGCTATCGCGCTGTGCTGGTTCGCAAGGGCGATTACTACATCCCCCTGCGCAAACGCATGGAGATAGCGCGGCGCGAGCGAGCCGATATGTTCCTGTCGATACATGCCGACGCGTTCAAAAACCCGGCGGCCAACGGCGCCTCGGTGTATGCCCTGTCGCAACGCGGCGCCACCAGCGAGACGGCCCGCTGGCTGGCGGAAAAGGACAACCGTTCAGACCTGATCGGCGGCGAGGGCGGGAGCAACGCCATCAGCCTCGACGACAAGGACGATACGCTCGCCTATGTGCTAATCGATATCTCCATGGACGGCAATTTGCGCGCCAGCCTCGAAGCGGGCGAGCAGGTGCTGAAGCAACTCGGGGGGGTGACCAAACTGCACAGCGACAAGGTCGGCCAGGCTGGGTTCGTGGTGCTCAAGTCACCCGACATCCCGAGCTTGCTCGTGGAAACCGGCTATATCTCCAATCCGCGGGAAGCCCGGCGCCTCAGCCAGGCGGACCATCAAAATCGCATCGTCCGCGCCATTCACGCGGGCGTGAACGCCTATATGCTGAACTCGCCACCGGCCGGCTCGGCGCTGGCGTCTCGTGCCGCCGCCGGCAAATTCCACTACGCCGTGGAGCGGGGCGACACGCTTTCCAAAATCGCCGAGCGGCACGGAACCAGCGCCGCGCAACTGCGGCGAATCAACGGCCTGCGCGGCGACCGCATCCGGGCCGGACAAGTCATCCTAATCCCGGTTCGTTCCTAAGGGTCGCGCGCCATGTCTGATCGCATCGCCCCGCTGCCGCAATTCGTCGCCGACCAAATCGCCGCCGGCGAGGTCGTTGAGCGTCCGGCATCCATCGTCAAGGAACTCGTCGAGAACAGCCTGGACGCCGGTGCCGGCCGCATCGAGGTAGTCATCGAACAGGGGGGCGTCAAACAGGTGAGGGTCGCCGACGACGGCCACGGCATCCACCCCGAAGACTTGCCTCTCGCTGTCAGCCGGCACGCCACGAGCAAGGTCGCCAACATCGACGACCTGCTTGGTGTCAAAAGCCTCGGCTTTCGCGGCGAGGCACTGGCCAGCGCCGCCTCCGTATCCCGGCTGACTATTACCAGTCGCGCCCACAACGAATCGATGGGTTTTCACATTGCCGTACAGGGGGGCGCGGTAGTGGGCGACGGCCCACGCGGTCATCCACCCGGCACCACCGTGGAGGTGGAGGATCTCTTCTACAACACCCCGGCGCGACGGCGGTTCCTGAAATCCGAGCGTACCGAAACCCAACAGGTGGAGGCGGTGTTGCGTCGCTTGGCGCTGTCCCGCTTCGATGTGGGCATGGAACTGCGGGTCGGCACAAAGCGGCTTGCCATGCCGGCGGGCGACCGGGAGGCGCGGCTGGCGGCCGTGCTGGGGCCGCAATTTGTGGAGCGCAATCTCTCCATCGACGAAGAGCGCGGCAGCGTGCGCCTACGCGGCTGGGTCGGACTGCCCACGAACTCCCGCGGCCAGGCGGATCGTCAGTATTTCTTCGTCAACGGGCGGGCCGTCCGGGACAAGCTGGTCGCCCATGCCATTCGGCAGGCTTACCGGGACGTTCTGTTTCATGGCCGGCATCCATTATTCGCCCTCTATCTGGAGCTGCCGCCGGACGAGGTGGATGTGAACGTGCATCCCACCAAGTACGAGGTGCGTTTCCGCAAGGCCCGGGATGTGCACGACTTCCTATTTGCCCGGCTCAACCGGGCGCTGCGCGATGTGCGGCCCGGCGCGGTGCAGGCGCCGTCCGGCTCCGGGCCGAACCAATCGAAACACCCGCACACGGCCAAGAATCCCGCCGTCGCAACGGTACCGGCAGCCGGCGCAGTCACGGAGGCGCTCGGCCTTGGGCCACCGCGAGCGGGCGGCTCCACCCTCGCGGCCGCCCAGGCTTTCGCGAATTACCAGGCATCGACCACCGCGCAAGACAACGACATACCGCCGCTCGGCTACGCCGTGGCCCAGTTGCACGGCATCTACATCCTGGCGCAGAACGCCCAGGGGCTGGTAGTGGTGGATATGCACGCCGCGCACGAGCGCATCACCTACGAGAAGCTAAAGCACTCGGCCGCCGACAAAAGGATGGTGACCCAACGGCTGCTCGTGCCCCTGGCATTCGATACCACCGAGGCGGAAGCCGAATTGGCGGAGGGCGCGGCCGAGGAACTTACCGCCATGGGCCTGGTGCTGGACCGCACCGGTCTCACCAGCGTCACGGTGCGGGAGGTGCCGGCCCTGCTGGCAAGCGCCGATGTGGAGCAACTCGCCGCGGATGTGCTTGCGGAACTTGGCGACACCGGTGCGTCCCGGGAGATCGGCAATCGCCAGGACGACCTGCTGGCGAGCATGGCCTGCCATGCCTCCGTGCGGGCCAACCGCTCGCTCACCATCGCCGAAATGAACGCGCTGCTGCGCGAGATGGAGCAAACCGAGAATGCCGAACAATGCAATCACGGGCGACCGACCTATTTACTGCAGACGCTGGAAGATCTCGATCGCCAGTTCCTGCGCGGACAGTAGCTCTGTAGTTCGTGGAAGTTTCTACGGCGATACCTGTGGCAACAGATTTTTGGAGCGATGCACTCAAATCCATACACCCATTATAGTGTTGTGAACGTGTCTCAAATTGGATTGCCGTGTGGATGCGGCCAGTTAGCTATGCCCGGGAGTGTGGGAGGAAAAAACATTGGATGAGCGGAGCGAGCACCGTATCCAAGAAGAATTAGGTCGAAGGATGACGGAGCTTGGCGGCGAGAATCCGCGCCAGCATAGGTCGAAACCAAGCCCAGTGATCCCCCACTTGATCCGGGACGTGCCCAAGCTCAGGCTTTCAACGCGATTGCGCAGGCCATCCCCAAAGCACGATCCCGGCACGGAATACCAGTTCCGGTATCGGGCGAAGAGGCACAGTTCGCTACCCCATGTCGTGAAGTTCTCTGGAGGCCGTTCGAGCGGCATGCTGCTGTTTATCCTGCTAGAGAACGGACTGCTCAACGCATCACGAGGCGATGTCATCGTCTTCAACAACACCTCCGCAGAGCATCCGGATACCTACCGGTTTGTCTGTGATTGCATGCGGGCCGCCCGCCGCTACGGAATCCCGTTCTTCCAGGTCGAGTTCCAGACGTATGAGGACGCACGAAAGGGGGAGTGGACCCGGCTGCCGACGTATCGTCTCGTCAACGACCAGCCGAAGTCGGCTGCAAACGACGAGGGATTTCACTGGCGGGGCGAGGTGTACGAAGAGTTGCTCTCGTGGGCGGGCTATGTTCCAAACCAGTTCAACCGAATCTGCACGAGACACCTCAAGCTCGACGTCACCCGCAATTTTCTCAAGGATTGGCTGGCTTCAAAGGCGACAATCCCGCGCTTGGGTCATTACGGTAAGGGCTCTCGCATCGACCCCGATGCGGCCTACCGACGGCACCGGAAGAATCAGGGTGGAGTGCCGGAGGACATCTTCCTACGAAAGCGGGCCTACGCCTGGAGTCGACCCCACGTGCGTCCTGAACAGAACTATCGGGTTTTCTACCCGGAATGGAAGCCGTTCGAGAATGAGGCACTCTCGGGAAAGACCTTCGGCGACAAGGCATGGTTCGGCAAACGGGGCGTGGAATATGTCGCCTTCATCGGGCTTAGAGGCGACGAGCCGCACCGGATCCAGCGCGTTGAAACGCGCAACGATACCGCAGCCGGCTACGAAGGCGAACATGTCTACATGCCTCTCAACGACATGGTGGTGACCCGAGATGACGTCAACGCGTTCTGGGAACGCCAGAACTGGGATTTGGCGTTACCTAGGGATACGCAGTTGACCAACTGCGTGTACTGCTTCCTGAAGGGAGCGGCGAATCTCGGTGCCATCCACACGGGACTAGATGATGCTCCGGACACTAATGTACCCGGGTTCGGGCCGCTTGCCGACACACCGTCCGATCTGCGGTGGTGGATGAGAATCGAAGCGCTGTACGCCCGAGATCTCCACGCCGAAAAACGCACAATCCGGACCAACGCGACCCACATAGGATTCTTCGGAAACCATCCGTTCACCTACAAGGCTCTGGCCACCGGACGAAACATCGACATACTGAGTGAAACACTGTTGCCGTGCGACTGCACAGAATGACCGACGCGCCCATCTACCTCGACTATCAAGCTACAACCCCGATTGATCCCCGGGCCCGAGAGGCGATGATGCCCTTTTTGGAGGATCGGTTCGGCAATCCCCACTCCGGCGACCATAGCTTCGGCTGGGAAGCGGCGCGCGCAATCAGGGAAGCACGGGGAAGCGTTGCGGCCTTGATCAATGCAGACGATGACGAGATCGTGTTCACATCCGGTGCCACCGAATCGTGCAACCTTGCCCTCCGGGGAATCGCAAATCAGCCGCACAACCGCAGGCGCAATCGGATTGTGACATTGGCGACCGAGCATCCGGCGGTGCTCGAAACGGTCCTAGACCTAGGATGTTCGGGCTTCGACGCCATTGTATTGCCCGTCGACACGGACGGTCTCCTGAATCTCGATCACCTCGAAGAGGCGCTCGACGAACAGACGCTCATCGTCTCGGTGATGGCCGCGAACAACGAGATCGGGGTGCTCCAGCCCATTGCGGAAATCGCGGCCCGGTGCCACGGTGCCGGTGCGCTCTTCCACACCGATGCGACCCAAGCGGCGGGACGAATCCCGATTGATGTCGATGACTGGAACGTCGACCTCCTGAGCTTCTCGAGCCACAAGGCCTACGGACCGAAAGGTGTCGGCGCTCTGTTCGTGCGCTCCGGCGTGAAGCTCAAGCCGATCATTACGGGAGGACCGCAAGAGCGAGGACTTCGAGGAGGAACCTTGCCTCCGGCACTCATCGCCGGATTCGGCGTCGCATGCGAGGTCGCCATGGAGCGACAGGAGGAGGACCGAGCCAACATGGAGGCGCTCACGAGACGCCTATATGCGGCTCTGCTCGACTCCCACCCGACCATGCGCCTGTTCGGCCACGCCGTAAAGCGGCTCCCCGGAAGCCTCAATGTCGGCTTCCCGGGGCTCCCGGCCGAGGAGGTGATCCGCAACATTTCCGACCATGTCGCCGTGTCGAGCGGTTCTGCGTGCGCATCCGCGACATCGGAGCCATCACGGGTGCTGCTTGCGCTGGGACTCGATGCGGATATCGCCGCCACCGGAATCCGTATCAGCCTAGGCCGCTTCACGACAGCAAAGGATATTGATCGTGTGACCGCCGTGCTATCGAAGTTCGCCTCCCTCGCTCATCTCGATCAAGGAGCCTGACCACCATGCCAAAACGAGTCCCCGACCTACGCTTCGGCCCGGGAACGAGCGTCGGATTTACCCCGGCCGGGGTGGCGGCATTCGACAATCTGCGTCCCGCCGCGGTTGTGCGTGAACTCATCCAAAATTCGTTGGACGCCGCTCGAAACGCGCAAGTAAGTCCGGCCATTGTCCAGTTTCGGCTAACTCGGGTGCCCAAGGGGGACATTCCGGGGATCAAGAGCTACGAGTCCGCATTTACCAAGGCGGTGGAGACCCAAGAGGCGATGACAGGCGGACAGCTTGCAGGTCAAGCAAAGCTCACCGCAGAGACGATACGCAAAGCACTTGATAAAGACGAGTTGGATGTGCTCGCCGTACTCGACAACGGGGTTGGTCTCAACAAGCAGCGCATGAACGCGCTCCTGAGCGATGGAGTGAGCGTCAAGGACGATGCCGCAACCGGAACCTACGGGAACGGGCACTCCACCGCCATCCCCGTATCCGACCTTCGCTATGTCCTCTACGGTGGGCTCACCGAAGGCGGAAACCGAATCGGGGCAGGCCACGCTGTGCTTGCCTCGCACCACAAGGGTGAAGAAAAACACCCGCGATCCGGAGACGGATTCTACATCCTAGATTTTCGAGCAAGCCGCGAGACGCTTTACGACTACGCGACCGGAGGCCGGATTCCCAAATTGATCGCGCAAGAACTCGACCTGATCGAAGACGAGGCACGGCACGGCACCGCCGTCATCATCCCGGCCTTCAATTATTTTCTCGAGAATCAAGATCTTTGGCCGATGGTCTCGCACGCTGCGTCGGCCAACTTTTTTGCCGCCATCGAAGATGGGGACTTGGTCGTCTGCGTGAAGGACAATCGACGGAGAGAGGGCAATGACTCGTGGCGTCTTGACCGAGAGAGTCTGGAAAATGTGCTCGAAAGTCATCGGGACAAGCAACGAACCGCAGTATTCCTCAACGGGCGGCGGGCACACGAAGCCTACGATGTCTATCGAACCGGCAAACCATGCCTCATCGAGACCGATGCCGGCGCGATTGAGATTCGGCTCCGCGAGAACCCTGACGGCATCACCCACATCGACCTGTGTCGCAACGGAATGTGGATCACCGACCGAATTCCCAGATTCTCACGGAGCTTCGCGGATCAGGCTCCCTTCCACGCCATCCTCTCGCTCAACGCAGAAAACGGTGGTGCCCTACACGACTTTATCCGTATCGCCGAAGGTCCGCTGCACGACGCCATCACCATCAAGCGTCTGCCGCCATCGGAGCGCAAGGCATGCCGGAAAGCGCTCGGGGAAATCAGGGAATGGATATTGAGGAACACGCAAGCGGTCAAGTCCGATGCGTACCTGTCGGACGACTTCCTGACGCTCGACTTCGGCGATGTGGATGACAGCGGAATAGGGAAGTCCGGCAATGCGTTCTGGGGCTCGCCGATGCCCATTCGCAGGAGCCCGACGCGTGAACGCCACCGGTTCCCTTCCTCCGACGAGCTTGGAGAAGACATTCCAGACGGAGGGGGCAAGAACGCAAAAGGGAACGGCGCCCCGCCGCGTGATCGTCATCGGACACGGCCCTCGCTGCCGGCGTTTTTCCAGGCCACCTCATGTCCGGCGGGGAAGAACCGTCGTCGGATTTCGATCAAGTGCGAAAAGAGTTGTGCCGACGCGCAGTTGCGCCTTGTCGTCGATGAAGCGCTGGACGCAACCTGCGAACGCCCGGGACAGGATCCGTACGCGCCCGCAGTGCTCGACAACATCACAATCAATAAGAAACCCGCCGATGACAAGGATCTTATCCACTGGGAGGACCAAGTGATCGGCGTGCGGCTGGGTGACCTCGCCGAAGGCGCGTCGGTCGAAGTCGAGACCGACTACCAACTCTATGGAGATTTCAGCGATCTGTCGGATACGTCGCTGCGGGTCGAAGTATTCAAGACCGAACAAGGCACCGAGACAAGCCCCGCTACCGACGACCACAGGACACGGGAGGTCGAACCATGAGCGAGCCATATACCGTCGAAGTCGCGGCTCCGGAACCCTCCAATGCGGTCCGCTCCCACGACCATCCAATGCTCGAATCCGGGAATCTCTCGTTCCCCATGGGCCGCTATCTTCTGGATTTCCACCCTGGAGAGCACCAATCTTCGTATGTCATTGAGCACCGGATTGAAGGCGCGGCGCTGATCGAGCGCCTGCTTGGGGCCGGGCAGGCTCAATATGCCTGCATCGTCTCCTCGCCGGTCTCTTCGTATCGCCGCACGCACCTCTCGAACGATGCGAGGCACGAGGTCAGTTGGAACCGCGATGATCTTGGTGATCCTCCGCTCTTCACGCCGATGATCCTCTGCGTGGAGCCGGGCACGCACACCATCGATTCGGATCGAGACGGTGTACATCGACTCTGGAACAGGCAGCGAATCCAACTCCGGAAGGGCTCGCGCTTGGCACTCGGCAGCGTCATCCAGATCCAGTCGTCGATTCTTCAGCTCCTGTCACTCCGTGAAGACACGCATCTTAGGGAGGGCCAGATCGCTGTTGGCGTGAATGAGGAGCCCTTCCGCTTCCATGTCAGGCTGAGCACGAGACTGCACAGGTTCCTTCGCTACCCGAAAGATCCCATTCGAAGCCACATCATGACCCACATCGTTACGGCCTGCCTCGCACGGCTGCAGAGGGATTACGCCGAAGATAACGAGGACAGGGGCTGGCGGTCGTTTCGCAACCTCGGGATCCTAGCCGACTATCTTGAGCACAAGGGACAGGAGCACTGGAGCGATAAAGATTTTTGCCCGGAGAAAGTTGCAACTGCGCTCTACCCACACATATTGCCCCCCGCCGATCTCAATACGGAGGATGATGCGTGAGTGCGGTTCGCAGCCCCTACAAGGAGTTGAGCGACACGGCGTACACCAAGTTTCGAAAGGAGTTGCTGCGCGTCAAGGGAAGCGAGCGGCAAAGGGAGTTCCTCAGAATCGTCCGGGACACCAGTGCCTTTCTGGATCACGTGTCAGCCATAGAGACGGAAGGCACGATCGACGCAGCTCTCGTTGACGAGCCGATGACCGAGAGCGAGTACAAGGATCCGCCGTCCAGCACCGAGCAGGCGCTGTTCACCGCATGGGGCATACTCACCCCGGCGGTTGCATGCCGTTCCACCTTCTGGGCGAATCTCACGATTGAACATATCCGGGCCGGCCGAATCCAATCCGCCTACCTCGCCTCCAACGGCGGCAACCTGCCGGGCGGTACCGAGCGTATCGACTTCGTGCTGAGCGAGACGCACGGGCAGGGACCGAAGCAGAAGCAGATCGACGAATGCGTGCGTACCGTCCTGAGACGCCTCGGAGGCTTACGAGAGGTGCGCGGGAACCGCTCGGTATATGTCGACTGCCCGTTTGCCCGAGCGTGGTGGCGCGAACGTTTCGCGACCCAAGCCGCAGACGGGAACAGGCCGATTGCCCCCAGCGTGCGTACCATCCTCCGCACGAACCAGACTTATTGGGAGAAGTTGATCGACCGAATCGTGTTCAGAAACTCGACGTTCGGATCGGAAAAAATCCGCAGCGCATTTTTGAGAGCGCTGGCTCAGCATGTGCAGGCCAACCCGACATCGAAACTCACGGGTTCGATGGAGTTACGGCGACTCTGTCGACGCATCACAGCGCACCAAGGCTCCCGAGAGCTCAGCATCCTTAGTGCATCCGAGTTGGACGACCTGATGGGAGCTGTGGTCACGGAGACATGATTCGACTCCACGATGATGAACCTCGAAGCCACGCTGTCCCGGAATCGACATAAGACAGCCATAGTGCGCACCGATTACTCTCGTCCAATCCGCATCGCATTGGCCGACGGCCTGATCGATCCGGCGACCACGGTGTTCGATTACGGCTGTGGCCTAGGCGACGATGTCCGACACCTAGGCCTGCGGGGAATCCCATCCTGGGGGTGGGATCCCAAACATCGGCCCGAAGGCGCCCTGGCCGCAGCCCGAATCGTCAATCTCGGCTATGTAGTGAATGTCATTGAAGATGTGGATGATCGCGTGGAATGCCTCAAGCGGGCTTGGTCATTCACACAGGGTACGCTGATCGTATCGGCAAGGCTTTCCACCGATACCGCTGATCCAAAGTCGACCGAAGCTTACGGGGACGGGATGGTCACATCGATCAATACCTTTCAGAAGTTGTACAAGCAGGACGAGCTCAAAAGCTGGCTTGACGAGCACCTGCCGGAGCCGGCGGTCCCGGCTGGCCCCGGTGTCTTCTATGTGTTCCGGGACGCTACGGATCGAATCGGATTTCTGGCGAACCGATACCAGCGTCGAAGGAGCGCAAGCCTGCCGTCGGCCGAGTTCGGCATCGAAGAGCACAAGGTTCTTCTCCAGCCGCTGATCGAGTTCTTCGAACGACGGGGCCGCGCGCCGGCAGATGACGAACTGCCTGACAGCGAAGTGATCCGCAGACGATTCGGCAGCGTGCGTCGCGCACTGCGAGTGATCGAAAGGGGACAGGATCCGAAGGCATGGAAGCAAATCGTGCTGAATCGGGGCCAAGACCTGCTACTGTTCCTTGCACTTGCGCGCTTCGACGGCAGACCACTCTTCGGACAGCTCCCGATGGAGGTACGCAGAGACGTCAAAAGCCTCTTTTCGACGTACCGAAGCGCATGCGAACAAGCCGATGTCGCACTGCTGGCGGCTGGTGACATGAACAGAGTGTTGAGGACGGCGCAACGATCGCCAGTGGGAAAGATCACTCCGTCGGCCATCTACGTGCATGAGAGTGCTCTGGACAGCCTTCCTCCCCTGCTGAGGCTGTACGAGGGATGCGCCCGGCGCTACATCGGTCGGGTCGAAGATGCGAACCTCGTCAAGCTTCACACCCATGAGCCCATGATTTCCTACCTGTCTTACCCGGACTTCGAATCCGACCCCCACCCCGTTCTAGCGCATTCGTTGACCGTGCACTTGCAGACATTCCGGCTGCGCGAGCGCGACTATCGGACATCGAGAAATCCGCCGATTCTGCACCGCAAGGAGACCTTCATCACCCCAGATCATCCACTTCATTTAAAATTCTCACGCCTGACCCGGCAGGAAGAAGCCAAGGAGCTGTTCGACGACACCTCGCGTATTGGCACCCGGGACGGATGGATGCAACAGCTACATGACAAGCAGGTCAGGCTGCGGGGGCACCGGATCGTGCGCGACCGGAGAGGTGAGCCAAGCGTCACCCCACTCGTTCGCTGAAGGAATTTCGGCTGGACCAATAACAGATGCACCACCGGAAACTACTGCCGCATAGGGACGTAATCCGGGTTGGCCGACCATCTCGCCATGCGGCAGAGTGCCACCTGCTCGAGCTTCGTGAGGCTATTGAGGCAATCCGCAAAGGATCCCTACCGAGAATGACATCCCGGGTTTGGCCGGCCGGTCTCGACCGTTCGATCCTCCTCACACTCCCGCTTCGGGTGCGAACATGGAACTGTCTCCAAGCCGCGCATCTCATGGAGGGAGACGATCCGCTCATGCTGAAGCAGCTTCTGAGTATCCCGAACTTTGGGCAAACATCGCTGCGGGAATTCCTCTTCACTGTGGAGGATTTTCTCAACCAGTGCGTTCATGCCGGAAGCGCCGACCCGAACGAGGTAGACGAGCCGCACGAGCGAGCAAAGCCGCACTCGGAGGGAACTACCGCCTCCCCTGCAACAACCGAGACATCCCGGGTGTCGTGGAAGCGCGTGGAACAGATTCTGAGTCCATCCCTCACTGCGGTGGCCGAGCTGCATGGAGCCAAGACACTGGCCGATGTGTTGAGTCCGGAATTCATGCGTTTGGCAGGCAGAATGGAGATCGCCGATGCAATCGGCATGATTGGAATTGGCGACTTGACCAGCGGCACCCCCGGCTTCGTATCCGCCACCTTGAGTCGTCTCTCGCAGACCTTCGACGCCGCGTCGGTAAACGAACACATCATCATTGAGCAGCGGCTGCTCCGCACACCGAGAGCGACGCTCGAGGAAATCGGGTCGCGGGCGGGGGTGACACGCGAACGCATCCGGCAGCTTCAAACCGGAATCGAAAAGAGGATCCAAAATGCGCTGAGCAAGGAGGGGCGGATCATCGCGTCGGTGCTTAAGGAGCAACTCGGCCCCGTGGTCCCCCAAGGCGAACTGGATCGGCGGATCGAGGAAATTCTTCCCACCGATCAGAGTCTCGCAACGAGACTCCTTCGAAGGACGCTGATCGACGAGATGGGCTTCGCCCTGGACGATGGCATGTACTTGGACGAATCGGCAACGAAGCAGTTGGAGGATATTCATGCGTCGATCCGCAGATTCTCCGATGATGTCGGCCTCTTGGACGAGCAGCAGCTCATTGCTAGTCTCCCCAACGAGCGGTGGCAGCGATTCTGGCCTTGGGTGCGCAAGCACTGCGGACTCCATGAATTGTTCGGATCCCTCGCCATCCGGGATAGCGGAAAGGCACGAGCGAAGGCCGCGCTCATATCGATCGGCCATCCGGCGACGCGTGAGGACATCGCTCGAATCTGCGGGTTCGGAGAGAACAAGATAGGTTCTCATCTTTCGGTCATTCCAAGCGTTGTCAAGGCGGACAAGGACCGATGGGGACTCAAGGACTGGATTGATGACGAATACGAGGGAATCGTCGGGGAAATCATCCAGCGTATCGAAGAGGATGGCGGTGCCACGACAACCGAGAGATTGCTGACGGAGTTGCCCGACAAGTTCGGTGTGAATTCAGTGAGCGTGCGCTCCTATATGCAGACACCGAAGTTCGTGATTCGTGACGGATGGATCAGCGTGGCGAACCCATCGTCGATTCCGCTCAGAGACCTGGACGACGTCATCGACGGACGAGACCGCAGCGGTGCCCCCTACTGGACATTCGTTGTGGAAGGCCGATTCTTCGACGGATACAGCGTGACAGGCGTCCCACCCGAATTTGCGAAGGCGCTCGGGTGCGCACCGGATGCCGGAGAGCGTGTCCGAATCGACAACCTATCCGAGTGCCCTGAGCTATCGATCCGGTGGCCCCTCGCCTCGATTACAGGCGCATCGCTGGGGTATCTCGCCGAGCCGCTCAAGCATCTGGGCCTCAAGCCGGGCCAGCGCGCCCGGGTGACCATCAAGGAACCCTGCCTCATCGAACTGAACGCAGACGACGATAGCGCCGAGGAGCCTCGGACGAATGGGGCGGATGCGATACTGAAACGCATGATGCAACGCCGAAAGCTGCTTTAGACATGCTCCGGGACGAACGCACCCTGCAACCAAAGATGCTCAGGCTCCCGGACGAGCCGGTGGCGGAGAAGGTTCTCATACCGGGATTCCGGGCAGCGACGAAGATTCGTGGTGCCTTCGGCTGGTTTACGGCCGGGTGGATAGGACGGCTCGCTCCGGGGCTCGCCGTGTATCTCAATCGGAACGAAACGGAACCCATCGACTTCACAGTTGCTCCGGCGCTGTTCCCCGACGAAATGGCCGCCGTGGAACAGGGCACCCGAATGACACCGCGGGAGGCAGCCAAGCGGGTTGCCAATGTATTCATCCAAGGACGCACCGATGCATTGGCGCTTGCACGGCATGCGCTCGACTGTCTCGCATGGATGATAGCCACGGGGACGCTTCGGCTCCGGATTGCGGTCCCCACCCCGGGGTCGAACTACCATCCGAAGATCTGGCTCTTCGGTGATGGCGAGAATCAGGTGCTCGCCCGCGGGTCGGGCAACGCGACCGACCGGGGGGTGGCCACCGGAGTCGAGCACCTCGATGTCGACGTGTCGTGGATTCCCGAGAGCCGAGCCAGAGTGACCAGCGGCATCGCCATCCTCGACGACTGGTCGCAGGGCAGGAGTCTCGGGATCAAGGAGGTCGTCGAACTACCCGCGGCCTTGGCACGGGACATCATCAGGACAGCACCTACGCAACCACCGCAGCCCCGCGACTACGACATGGCGGCACACGGAAGCGACACACTACGCGAACCCGCTGGAAGATACAGGGTACGGCACCCTGAGCATCGATTGCGCATCCCCGGCGACCTAGAGTGGACGACCGGAACCTATGCTCATCAGGGCGAAGCGGTGAAACACTGGGAGGGAGGACAATCTCCCGAGACCGGCGTGGTCGCGATGGCGACCGGTGCGGGAAAGACCCTCACCGCGCTCATCTGCGCCACCCGAAGTCAGGATCGTCTTGATGGCGAACCGCTTCTGATCGTCGTCTCCGCACCGTCCGTCCCACTCATCATGCAGTGGCAAAAGGAGGTAAAGAAGTTCGGTGTGGTCCCTGTCGTCCCGAGCCTAGAGGCAAGCACCGACCGGGCACTCACTCGCCTGTTCCGAGGCCTTCGAGGCGGCGGCACCCATGTCGCCATCGTCACGAATAACCTCCTGTGCACATCACGCTTCCAAGCGACGGTCGAAGAGAAGGTTCGCGGTCGGGGCCAGACGGTTCCGACAATGCTGATCGCAGACGAAGCCCACACACTGGGGGCGGAGTCGTTCATCAGGAACAAGCCTACATTCTTCGAAAGACGCCTTGCGCTCTCCGCAACGCCGAAGCGCCAGTATGATCCTGACGGGACCGAGGAGATCTTCGAGTTCTTCGGCCCGACTGTGTACGAGTTTGGCTTGGATCGCGCCATCGGATTCTGCCTAGTTCCGTACAACTACTATGTCCATGCGTGCACACTGAGCGGGGATGAGCTCGACGAGTTCGAACGACTCTCGCGACGGATCGGCGTCGCAATGGGCACCGGAGAGAACGAAGAGGACTCCAATCTGCAAGGTCTTCTGATCGCACGGCGACGAATCATCGAGACCGCACAGAGCAAGATCGATTTGCTGCGAGAGGTGCTTATTCGCCGAGGCCCGCGAGACCTCGAACACACCCTCATCTACGCGTCGGCGAAAAATCCTGAGCAGTTCGACACGATTGGCACACTGCTGACCGAACTGAAGATCAAGTGGACGCCGGTGACGCAGGAGACGACAAGGGATCCAAAGCTGCTCACACGTATCCTAGATTCGTTCACAAAGGGTGCCATCCAAGTACTCCTCGCAAAGAAGGTGCTCGACGAAGGGGTCGATATCCCGAACATCCGGGAGGCGTTCATTGTTGCCTCATCGACGGTGGAGAGGGAGTGGGTGCAGCGCCGGGGACGCGTACTGCGCCGCCATCCCGGGAAGCCCTGGGCAATAGTGCACGACTTCCTCGCCTTGCCTCCGGTCCGGCTGGTGCGAGGTGTCAACACGAGGGGGCTGGAGAAGATCATCAGGGCCGAGTTGAATCGCACCTATGCATTCGGGGAGCATGCCCGAAACATCGCCGGTGCAGATGGCGTGCACGCCAATCTGGAGCGCATCGCCGCCGCCTATTGGCCGCGAGCAGGTGTCGAAAACGGTATTCTGAATACCGCAAACGAGTATGTCGTCGCTAAAGTGACACCAAGAGGAAAACCATGGTAAGCAACTTCGAGCGGATACTCGACGAGATCAGAAAAGAGGCTCACCGGATCGCTCGAACCTACGGACTCGAGCCTGATGCTGTCGTGACGTTGATTATGGCCATCGTCGATCTGGAGGACAGGAATCGTGTGAAAGCGGTGGCCGGGATCAATCGACAGGTCAAGGGAATGATCGAGGGCGCAACGCATATCGACGATACAAGAGAGGATGCGTAGATGCTGCTGATTCAACGAATCGAAATTCTCAACTTCGTGTGCTTCGACCGCATCGAGATTGAGCCTTCAACCAAGCCAGAAAAGCCGTTGACCGTGATCAGAGCCGAGAACGGCTCGGGCAAGACGACCCTCCTGCGCGCAATCCGCTGGGGGATGTACGGAGAAAAGGGACTCCCCGGCAATGCGAGTCACTTTTCCCTGCATCCAGCCGAGTGGCGGCCGGATGCAGATGGTATTGAGACGAGGGTCTCAATCCTCTTCGAGACAGACGGCTCCAGCCGTAACCACCAAGAGGGTAAACCGACCAACACCGTCTACGAGTTGCGCCGGTCGGTGACGACGGTGGCGAAGGTGCCGAGTGAACAGGGGGAGCCGGATTTTCGCCGCATGGGCGAAGAGACACAACTGCTGATGAAGCAGCCGAATGGAGCATGGCTTCCGCACGAAGCGGGTGTGGACAGGGTGATCGAGGAGTTGTTGCCCTTGGCTTTACAGGATTTTTTCGTCATGGATGCAGACGAGGCAACGGACTTTGTTGGAGGAAGCGAGAACAAGATCATCGAAAGCCGGGCCGTCATCGCCAAGACATCCTTCGCCGTCGGAGCACTGCTGGGACTGGACATTTTCAAGAAGGCGACCGAACGTGTGCGGAAGATCTCCAAGGAGTTCGGACGCGACGCCACGAAGGTGGCCGGCAGCAGAGAGTTGAACGAGAGGCAGGACGAGTTGGATCAGTTGCGCACAAAGGCGGAGAAGCTCGAAGAGAAGCTTGAGAAGGATCGCCGTGAAAAGGCCGATTTCGATGATCGGCTGAGTCGCGCTCGGGGACGACTCGAAGCCCTCATCGGGAGCATCGGAGCCCACGATCAGCTCAAGGAACGGTTGACGGAGAACGAGACACGACGCAAGAAAGCTGACGAAGAGCGGCGCAAGGCGGTCGGGGGTCTGTCCGGCGAACTGGCGGCGGTCGATCTGCTGGCGTCGCTGGCTACACGAGAGGTCGCCGATGTCCGCGCCGTGCTGCAGCCGCTGTATGACGACGGATCGATTCCAATCCGTCACTTGGCGTTCGTGCAGAGCCTGCTCGCAAAAGGCACCTGCGTCTGTGGTCAGGACTTGGCCTCACAGAGCGAGTACAGACAACATGTCCAGCACATGGTCGAGCAATCGAGTGGAAAGGAAGAGAAAGCGAACTACCTGGCCCAAGTGCTGCATGCGGCGAACATGCTGTATCAACACAAGGACGGTGACGAGTGGGAGAGCCGATGCAAAGAGCGAGAGAGCGCTGTCGGGAATATTAATTCCGAAATCAACGACCTGACGCAATCGAGGCGCGACATCGACGCCAAGCTCGATGCGGTCGACGACGAAAACGTAGAGAGCACTCGAGGTGAGATTGACATGCTCGATAGTAGTCGGGACAAGTTGGAGCGGGAACTCGTGGGCGATCAGGAAAACCTCGAGCAAGACCGCAAGAGCATCCATAAACTTGAGGGGATCATCCGACATGAACAAAGGCGACAGAAGGAGGCGCGAGACCTCCAAACGTACCAAGAGGCGGCGAATGCCTTGGTAAACATCCTCGATGAAGCGTATGCGCGAATTCGCGACGATCAGGTTTGCGAACTCAGCGGCGAGATGAATGATTTGTTCGCCAAGATGGCAGCGAACGTCGTGGACGACGAAGCAGTGGAAGGCGATCGCCACAAGGCGACGCTCCGGATGATCGCGAAGGTCGGACTACGAGCTCTGGAGGGTGTCTCGGGGGAATACGAGATCTTCGCGCTCAATAGCCGTGACCGATCTATGCCGCCCACTGAGATCAACGGCGCGTCACGGCGAATCCTAGCCCTGTCGTTCGTTCTGGGGCTCTGCAAGGTGAGTCGCACCCGGGCACCGCTCGTTGCCGACTCGTTGCTCAACTTCACATCGGGCTCGGTGCGAACAAATACGTTACGCGTCACCGCCGAGACTGCGAGCCAGCCAATCCTCCTACTCACGGGGTCGGATCTGGAGTCGCAAAGCGAGGTGGACCTAGTGACGCGCTACGCTGGTGCAACCTACACACTGACCGGCCAATGGCAGCACACAGCGCACGGCGGAGATGTCGTGAACCAGACGGACGAGAGGCGGGTTTCGCTCATTTGCCGGTGCGGACCGCGCGAATTCTGCAACATCTGTGAACGGCGGGGGCAAGCCGAAAGCCAAGGATGGAACCGACGCGAATATGGAGAAAACCGACAATGAGCGGCTTTGCGGACCTCTTCAAGGCCAGAGGCCACGGGCTGGTTTTGCCTCGAGATGACGAGGACGCGATCAACCGCTATGTCGCGATGCACTCGGGGGAGCGGGAAAGTGCCGAACGCCGACCCTTTCCCAGACAGATCGACTTCTGGGCATTCAGCATAGCCACCGCATTGGCATTGAATCTTGAGCCCCGGAAAGATCCAGTGGGGCGCTGGGGAAAGAGCTTCATCTACACGTCCCAGGGGATCATGGACGACGATCTCTGCGCCCTGCTCGCCGTCATCGCAGTCGCCAAGCTCGGTCACGATGATCCAGAGGCGGGCGAGCCGAGACGGATCGTCGAACTCGCCAACCGACTCGCCGGAGTCGGCTGTCCAGAGGTTCTGAGGAAGCTCTCGGACACCGATCTGCGGACCACTCCGCTTGATCGTGCTCTGGAGTTGGCCAAATCGCTGCAAGAGCGTGTCCGACCGAACGATTGACGAGAAAAATACCCACGCAACGCAACATTCGGACTAGCAGCCTTTCGGACTTGGCCAAGCCGGATCCCTTAATCTATTGATTTTATTGATAATTATATCGATGGATTGACCGAAGCCCTCATATGGTGGTTTCTAGTCGTTAAATCCTCGACAGATAGCGGTATGTCAACCCATGTATATAAGTCCCATTATATTCATACTTTGGAAATCCCTTCGCGATGGGCCGAAAATCGAAAATAAAATATCATTCAGAATCAATGGGTTATGAAATTAAACGCTATAAAGTCCGACAGGCTTCTAGCGGTATTCACTCCGGCGCCCGTCCCCGGAAAGAGTGCGCGTGCCCATAGTGATGCTGCTCGGCCCGACCGCCGCGGGCAAGACGGCCACCGCCCTGGCGCTGGCGGAGCGCACCCCCTGCCACCTTGTCAGCATGGATTCCGCGATGGTCTATCGGGACATGGATGTGGGTACGGCAAAGCCGGATGCCGCCGTGCTCAAGCGGTTTCCACATGCCCTGATCGATATCCGCGACCCGACGGAGACCTATTCGGCAGCGATGTTCGTAGAGGATGCCGACCGCGAGGTGGTGGTGGCGCGCCGCCTCGGCAAACTGCCCGTGCTGGTCGGCGGCACCATGCTCTACGCCCGCGCCTTCCGCGATGGTTTGGCGAACCTCCCGCAGGCCAGGGACGCC
The DNA here is from genome assembly GCA_965116165.1 of Pseudomonadales bacterium. GTDB lineage: Bacteria > Pseudomonadota > Gammaproteobacteria > Pseudomonadales > Azotimanducaceae > Azophilus. The sequence goes on from OZ220484.1 coordinate 1,903,184, forward strand.
GTTCGCGCCGCCATCAACGCCCGGGCGACCGCGGTCGGCTGGCCCGCGCTACATGAACAATTGGCCCGGCTGGATCCGCAAGCCGCGGCGGCAATCCATCCAAACAACCCGCAACGGCTGCAACGGGCATTGGAAGTGTACGAGACGACCGGCCGTCCCATCTCCGAGTTTTGGCGGGAACAGGCAAACACCGGCAGCCAGGACCGTCTCGGCGAGCCGACAGTGGCGTTCGGCATCGTGCCGGAAAACCGGACCCTATTGCACCAGCGCATCGCCGACCGTTTCGATGCCATGCTCGCCGCCGATTTTGCCGGCGAGGTCCAGGCCCTTAGACGCCGGGGCGACTTGCATTTGGGCCTTCCGTCCATGCGCGCCGTCGGCTACCGGCAGATGTGGCAATACCAGGACGGACTCCTCGATGCCGATACGATGCGCGCCAAGGCCGTGGCCGCCACCCGGCAACTCGCGAAGAAACAGACCACCTGGCTGCGCCGATGGCCAGAGCTCATCGGCCTCGACTGGCAAAACCCCGCTGGCGCCGCCAAAAAAATCCTCACCCACCTACACCACCGAGCTTCCCTATCCTAGCCGACGCACCAACCGACCCGAATCCAACAGTTGTGTCGCGGTTCGACATTTCCCGTTGCCCGCTGCCCGCTGCCCGTTGCCCGTTGCCCGTTGCCCGTTGCCCGTTGCCCGTTAATTGTGGCGATGCCCGCAAATAATCTCCCAACCAACATCCGCATGGTCGATTTCGCCGGGCATTCGGACCCCAACGGATTAGTGCGCATGGTGAACGGGAATTGCCGATCCATCCTTGCAATGGCCGTTTTGTGCCGCCATAGTTCCGAATGGTTGTTCGACCGCCTCAATTTGACGCCATATTGGCAAGGAGATCGCAATGTCAAAAGGGCACTCGTTACAAGACCCTTACCTGAACACGCTAAGAAAGGAACGCATTCCCGTTTCGATTTACTTGGTCAACGGCATCAAGCTCCAAGGTCAAATCGAATCCTTCGACCAATTTGTGCTGCTGTTGCGCAACGGTGTCAGCCAAATGGTGTACAAACACGCCATCTCGACCGTGGTGCCCTCGCGCAACGTCAGGCTGGCGCCATTGGATGATCGGGCGAGTGAGCCGGCGGCAGACTAATGGCCCGCCCATGAACCAACATGCAAGCCAACCGACAGGGCCATGTTGGTTGGCGGCCTTGCTTCGTTAGCCCTTGTTCTTCGATCGATTCGCGCCCGGGCGCCAAGCTCTACTCCTCAACGTCGAGTTGTCGGGCGCGACCAACTTCGACCCGGACGAATTCCATGAACTCGCCCGTTCGGCCGGGGTCGGCGTGGCCTCGGAAATCGTTGCCAAACGCCGCGACATGCACCCCAGGCTGCTCGTTGGCGAAGGCAAGGCCCGGGAGGTTTGCGCACAGGTAGCCGCCATGGCGGCGGATTTGGTGCTGGTGAACCACGAGCTTTCCCCAAGCCAACAGCGCAACCTTGAGCGCGTGGTTGGTTGCCGGGTAATGACCCGAACGGAACTCATCCTCAACATCTTCGCCGAGCGAGCGCGCACCTTCGAGGGCAAGCTCCAGGTGGAACTGGCCCAGCTTGAGCACGCACGCACCCGCCTGGTGCGCGGCTGGACGCATCTCGATCGGCAAAAGGGCGGCATTGGGTTGCGCGGCGGCGGCGAAACGCAAATCGAACTGGACAAGCGCATGCTCGGCGAGCGGCTCAGGAAGGTGCGGGCAAGGCTCGCGCGCGTGGCCAGGCGCCGCGATCAGGGCCGGCGGCGGCGGAGCCGTTCCGGTGCCAGGACCGTCTCCCTGGTCGGCTACACCAATGCGGGCAAATCGACTCTGTTCAATGCCCTCACCAGCGCCCAGGCCGTCGCCGAAAACCGTCTATTCGCGACCCTTGACCCCACCATGCGCAAACTTGATGTGCCGGGTGCCGGCGAAGTCGTGCTGGCGGACACGGTGGGGTTTGTGAGCAACCTGCCGCCGACACTCATCGACGCCTTCAAGGCGACGCTCGAAGAGGTGATCAATGCCGACCTTCTTGTTCATGTTGTCGATGTCAGCGCATCGGATGCGGAGCGGCGTCGCCACGAAGTCGAACGAATTTTGACGGACATCGGCGCCGGGGCGGTGCCGACGGTCTTGGCGCTAAACAAATGCGACCTCATCGCGGGCGGTGCGCCGGACTTGTTGGGCCGGACCACCGCGCACGCCGTCCAAGTCAGCGCAAAAAACGCGGCGGGCCTCCAGCAACTGGTCGCGACCATCGGCACCGCCCTCGGCGTGCGGCCACCCATATCGGTGCGGCTACCGTTGTCCGCGGGCCGAACCCGGGCCTAGCTCTATGCGCGGGGCGCGGTGCTCGGCGAGGAGGTTGCCGAAGATGGCAGCGCCCTGTTGCGGGTGCGCGCCGACCCGGAAATCCGCGCCCGGGTCGATGCCATGCTCCAACGGGAGAACGCCCCCTCCCGCTGAACGGGGCTCTGTCCCGACCCGCCCGATGCGGCTCATCCATCAGCGAAACCAGTGCTCTATGAGCCTGCGCCGTAGGAAATTCTCGGAGGGAGATCATCCTACTGTGGACCATTTCTAGGATAAAATGGCAAAGAAATTTGGGCATCATCGAGGCACCGACAGCGCCGATATCGCCCAATACACGACCGCCAGCCAACATTTACAGGATTTCTACAAGATTTCGCGGCGCAACCAAGCTAGAATTTGAGCCCCTCCTAAAGGACGGAGCAGCAAATGGCCTGGAATGAGCCGGGCGGCGGTCGGGATCCCTGGGGAAACAAGGGCAATCAGGGGCCGCCGGATCTTGACGAGGCGTTCAAGAAACTGCAGGCGCAATTTGCCGGCATCTTCGGTAGACGCCGTGGCGGGGGTCGCGACAAGGGCGGCGGCGGCATCAGTACCAGCCTGTTCGGCTTCGGGCTCGTCGCGCTGGCCATCGTCTATGGGCTCTGGGGCCTCTACCAGGTCGACCAGGGTGAGCGCGGCGTGGTGTTCCGTTTCGGTGCCGTGCAACAGAGCATCGTCATGCCGGGCCTGCATTGGAACCCGCCGATCATAGACCGGGTGGAGAAAGTCAACGTCACCCAGGTGCGCTCCAAGAAACACCAGGCACTCATGCTCACCGAAGACGAAAACATCGTCGATGTGAGCATGACCGTTCAGTACGTGGTGGACAACCCCATCGCTTTCCTCGTGCAGGTTCGCAGTCCGGAAAATAGCCTCGACCACGCCACGGAAAGCGCACTGCGCCATGTGGTGGGCGGCTCGGTTATGGATCAGGTAATTACCGACGGCCGGGCGGCCATCGCCATTGAGGTGCAGGAACGCTTGCAATCCTACCTCAACCGCTACGGCACCGGCATTCTCGTCAGCAAGGTGAATATCGACGAAAGCGCCCCGCCAAACCAGGTGCGGGATGCGTTCAACGATGTGCAAAAAGCCAAGGAGGACGAACAGCGCGTCATCAACGAAGCCAACGCCTATGCGGAAAGCATCATCCCCACCGCCCGGGGCGAGGCGCAAAAATTGATCGAGGAAGCCAACGCCTATCGCGACCAGGTGATAGCCAGAGCCCAAGGGGAGGCGCGGCGCTTCGAGAAGCTGCTGGCCGAATACACCGTTGCCCAACGGGTGACCCGCGACCGGCTCTATATTGATGCGATCGAGGCGGTGCTGTCCCGCAGTTCCAAGATCATGGTGGATGTGGAAGGCGGCAACAACCTGATGTATCTACCGCTTGACCGGATTGCCCAGGGCGGCGCAATCGCCGGCGGCGCGGCCAACCAGGAAACGGTGCGTTCCCTGGCCGATGCGGTCATGCGGGAGATCAACGACCGCATCGCCAGCGGTGCCCGCGATACCCGCTAGCAGCCTGTCGGACTTAAGGAAACTCTGATCAATTCGATAGAGCAGCATTGGCCTACTCGTAAGATATTTATTTTATTAAATAGGATGCCGCAGCTATAGGATTAATCAGAGGTTCCTTAACTGTGCCCAATTTATTAAGCTATTGATTTTATTGACTCGGATGTTGCGGCTACAGAATTAATCAGAGGTTCTTTAAATAATCCCCTTTTTTGAGAATATCCCCTTAACTCAATCAACATACACCGTCCGCGAATTGGAGATCAGTGCATGAACATTCGCAATTTCGTATTCGCCGTGCTCGCCGTGGTGGCGGTGCTGCTGCTGGTGCAAAGCATCTACACCGTGCGCGAGACGGAACGGGCCATTCTGCTGCGCTTCGGAGCGGTCAGCCGGGCGGATGTGCCCCCAGGCCTGCATTTCAAATTGCCCATCGCCGAGGAAGTAAAAAAATTCGACGCCCGGGTGCTGACCCTCGACTCCAGCCCGGAAACCTATTACACCCTGGAAAAGAAACCGCTCATCGTCGACTCCTTCGCCAAATGGCGCATTGTCGATGTGGAGAATTATTACACCGCCAGCTCCGGCGACGAGGGGCGGGCCAACCGTGTCCTGCAGGAGCGCGTCAACGAAGGTCTGCGCAATGCCATGAGTCGGCGCGACATGCATGAGGTCATCTCCGGCGAACGCGATCAACTCATGCAGGAGTTAACCGCCGACCTCAACCGCGTCATGAAAGACGCCGTCGGCATCGAAGTAATCGATGTCCGCGTTAAGCGCATCGACCTACCCACCGAGGTCTCCACATCCGTCTATGATCGGATGAACTCCGAGCGGGAAATCGAAGCCCGCCAATACCGGGCCCAAGGCGAGGAACTGGCCCTCGGCATTCGCGCCGACGCCGAGCGACAAACCGTTGTGATCGAGGCGGAAGCCTACCGCGAGGCGGAGCAAATCCGTGGTGATGGCGACGCCGAGGCGGCTTCAATCTACGCCCAGTCCTTCAACAAAGACCCGGAGTTTTACGAGTTCACCCGGAGCATCAACGCCTATGCCAAGGTGTTCGGCGACAAAAGCGACATGCTCGTACTCGACCCGAACAGCGAGTTTTTCAAATACCTGAAGAGCGACGAGGGTTAAACCGACAGAGCCCCTCCCACCGGACCGGGCAGATGTGTCCGCTTGGCGCTCCAGCGACGCATGCCGCGACCACAAGGTTGATCAGAGGTTCCCCAACGAAGGATGGGCCGCAACGTAGTCATCATGGGCACCCAATGGGGTGACGAGGGCAAGGGCAAGGTCGTCGATCTGCTAACGGAGCGAGCCGCGGCCGTCGTTCGCACCCAGGGCGGGCACAACGCCGGCCATACGCTCGTTATCGACGGCGCCAAGACGGTGCTGCACCTCATTCCGTCCGGCATCCTGCGGCCCGGTGTCCAATGCTTTATCGGCAACGGCGTGGTACTTGAGCCAACCGCGCTATTGGACGAGGCGGACAAGCTGGAAGGACAGGGCATCCCGGTCAAGGAGCGGTTGCGCATCAGCCCGGCCTGTCAACTCATTCTGCCCTATCATCTTAAGCTCGACCGCGCCCGGGAACGGGCGCGCGGCAACGACAAAATCGGCACGACCCTGCGCGGCATCGGGCCAGCCTACGAGGATAAAGCGGCGCGGCGCGGGCTGCGCTTGGGCGATCTTTATTATTGGCGGGATTTCACCGCCAAACTGGGCGAAGTGATGGACTATCAAAACTTCGTGCTGGAGAAGTATTACAGAGCCGAACCGGTTGATTTCAACGAGACCCTGGCGGGCTGCGCACGGGTGGCGGAGCAAATTCGGCCGATGGTCGCGGACGTGGTGGCGTTGTTGCACGAACTGCGCGAAGCGGGCGAAAATATTCTGTTCGAGGGGGCCCAGGGCACCCTGCTCGACATCGACCTGGGCACCTATCCCTTTGTTACCTCATCGAATACCACCGCGGGCAGCACGGCCATCGGCAGCGGTTTCGGCCCCGTCTATCTCGACTATGTGCTCGGCATCACCAAGGCCTACGCTACCCGGGTGGGTTCCGGCCCCTTTCCCACCGAGCTGTTCGACGCCACCGGCGAGCGGCTTGCCGAGCGGGGCCGGGAATTCGGCGCCACCACCGGGCGACCACGGCGCTGTGGCTGGTTCGACGCGGCGGCGTTGAAGCAGGTCGTACAAATCAACAGCATCTCGGCGTTGTGCCTGACGAAACTCGATGTGCTCGATGGATTGGATCGGATTCGTATCTGTGTCGGGTACGAGGAACCCGATGGGGGCGAGGGCACGCCCCGTTTCGGCAGCGAATACTATTCCCAAATCAAGCCTCGGTTCGAGGAGTTGCCCGGCTGGCACGACTCCACGGCGGGCGTCAAATCTCCGGACCAGCTCCCGGCCAACGCAAGGGCCTATATCCGGCGCATCGAGGAAGCGGTGAACGTGCCGATCGACATCATTTCAACAGGCCCGGAACGCGGGGAGACCATCATGCTCAGCGACCCGTTCGCACAGCGAGGCTAACGTGGATTCAAGATTGCTGGAAATACTCATTTGTCCCGTCAGCAGGGCACCTCTGGCCTATCGCAAGGACAGCCAGGAACTTTGGTGCAAGGCAAGCCAATTGGCCTACCCCATTCGCGACGACATACCGGTAATGCTGCAATCCGAGGCGCGCCCCCTGACGCCGGAGGAACTCAACGAACTTTAATGAACCTCTGATTAATCCTGTATCCGGGGCGTCCTATTTAATAAAATCAATAGCTTACGAGTAGCTAAATGTAGTTTAGCCCGCGAGTCATAAAGCGCCTCCTCCGCGGCCGGGTCCGACAGGTTGAACCAGTGCTGAAGAAAGTGGATGCGGAGCATCCGCTCAATGCCGACCGGACGGCGGCCGGCGCCCTTCGGGTCCAGATGGAAGGGCTCGATGGCCTCGCTCAACTCGCGCCAGGGGATGATGGATTGCATGTCGTCCAGGAATTGCTCCTTGCGGGTCTTTTTCCTGAACTTCTCGAAGCCGGCATCGGACAGGGTCGTTTAGCGCATGGGGAAATACCTTTGGGACATCAATGTCCATTATAATGAATGTGGTGAATTGATCAGAGTTTCCTTAAGTTGTTTGCTGCTATAGTTACAGGTGGGTATGGTAATGAGCCAAATGCTGCTCTGAACAAGTTCCAAGCATTTGATCAGCATCTGTACGACAGGACATCCTAGACTGGAGTGTTAAGTGGGCGAAGTGAAAGTTCGAGAACAAGCGAACAGCATTTACTTGGATGTTGCTGAAATATTCAAGGATCCAGCAACCAAAAAGACGATGACAAGGGCAAGCCGACTCGCTGAAAAGCTCAAATTAGCAAGATTCACGGTAGTAGAGGATAGTGCTTCCCAAAGAGAAGCAAAGGCTGATTCTGTAAACGCCTAGAATGGAGTTAGGCTCTCTTCTGATTCCCGCGATTGGAGGATTTCTTTTTTTCTCCACATGGAGATACACCAAGTTTCAGATTCCGTACCTCAGTGCGGCAGAGTTAGTTCTGAAATCAGCTCTGGTTGGGCTATTATTGCTGGCAATCGCGCACATCATAGCAGAAGCAATTCGATGCAGTACTTCGACGGGTTGCAAGCTACTGACAAGCATACTATTTTTTATCAAGGACTTACCTGACGGAGGTACTTTTTTCTCGTATGGCGGTTCGGTTGCCTTGGGGTGGATTTTAGCTTTGTTTCTCAATCTGTTAGGGAAGGTCTGAATAAGTCCCCCATATCTGCCATAATATCCGCAATGGCCCGACATGGTGATTGAGCGATGGAGCAGAGGAGTTTCGCGGAACTGGAGCACGATTCGAAGAAGCGTCGAACGCGTCACGAGTTGTTTCTGGAGAAGATGGACGGTTTGATTCCGTGGAGCCGTCTGGAGGCGCGGATCGAGCCGTTCTGTTCGAGGAGATCAACGCGCACCTGGCTGCGCGGGGCTGTCGCTTGCGGGCGGGGACGATCGTGAACGCGAGCATTGTCGATGCGCCCTCGTCGACAAAGAACCGGGCGGGCGGGCGCGACCCGGAGATGCGGCAGACGCGGAAGGGCGGGCAGTGGCGTTTCGGCATGAGGGCGCACATCGGCGTGGACGAGGCGTCGGGTCTGACGCACAGCCCGCGGACGACATCGGCGAATGTGGCGGACGTGACGGTGGCGGGCGCGTTGTTGCACGGAGGCGAGGAGCGGGTGTGGGGCGACGCGGGCTATCAAGGCGCGGGCAAGCGGGCGGAGAACCGCGACGCGGAGCTGGACTGGCGGGTCGCGATGCGTCCCGGCAGGCGGCGGCTGCTGGACAAGGGGACGCTCGGGAGGCCGCGGAGAAGCGCAGGGCGTCGGTGCGGGCGAAGGTGGAGCATCCGTTTCTGTACGTGAAGCGCCACTTCGGCTATGCTAGGGTGCGCTACCGGGGTTTGGCAAAGAACACGCGGCGCATCGCCGTGCCGCTGGGATTCGCCAACCTGCTCGTCGCCGGGCGTTATGCCGCGGGCTGACGCGGGATCGGTGCGCCCGCGACCGTCGCGAGACGGGCGGAGACGGTTGATCGGCGCTCCGGGAGGGCCTTATCTCCCCCCTTTCGGTCCGAAAATGCGATGATTCGCGCGTCCGGCGGGTTTCGGCGCACCGCGAACGGCCCGGACTGCTCGAACGCTCGCCGAAACCGCAGTTGTTCAGAGCTTCCTTAAGAGATTCGGCTCGGCTAAGTCCGACAGGTTGCTATGGAATGGGCAAATACCCGTCCTCCACGCCCTTGGTGAATACGCCCACCGCATCGTGGGGATGTAGGCTTTCGTGGTGTTCGATGCGCACCCAAAAATCCTTTAGCCGAGCGTCCCCTCGCAGCATGGATTTAAGCTTGCGTCCAGAGTCCTCCACGAACATTAGGTTGGCGGCGTTGAGGCGGGCGAATTCCTGCTCGTCCTCCCGTTTAACCGCCGTTTGCACCGGTGTTTTCAGCGTCCCCTCCACTTTGTCGATGAGGCTTGTGATGGGGAAATCATCCAAGCCGTCCCGCAATTTGACGAGGATTTTGGCGATGCTGCGCTGACTGTGCGGTGTTGCCAATATGCCTTCCTCGGTGCCGAGCCAAGCTCTCACATCGCCAGCCTTGACGAGACCCGAGCGCCCAAAATCCGCCTCGAACTGATTCTGGATGAGTTGCCGGGCGAGCGCCGCGGAACAGGGGCAGGTGGACGAGTAGAAGATGCCGACGCCCAGTTCAAGATGGATTTCCCCACCCACCAGCGAACCCTTGATCGTCACGGGATAACTGTTCCACCCCGAATTTTCGCTGACCAGCGCCTGCCTGCGCAGGTAATAGTCGAAATCGAACTGCACGAAGGCATGCTTGGAAAGGCCCCGGTGCGACTCCAGTATGGAAGCGAGCAACAGTTTCAGGCCAGCGGCGGTAAGCGCCCGGGTGTCGGCGTGTTCATCGAGAATGAGGTAGAGCCGCGACATGTGGATGCCCTTGGCGGTGGTATCGGCAAGGTCCACATATACCTGCACCTTGGTCTGCACCTGTTTGATCGCGCCGTCATCCTTCACCAACAGCGGCTGATGGATGCTACTCATCCCCACCCAATCGAGCGCCACCTGTGGCTGGCGCAACTCGCGGCTGGCGATATCCGGCATTTCGGCGGCTTGGAACAATTCAGGTCTGTTCATGCACGTTACTTTCTTAGTGTTCAAGAGCGGGGGATTGTACCCAATCGAACGCGTGGCCGTTAATCACCTATGCTGGCAGCACCAGGGCCATCCGGCGTCCGGCACGACATGCTGTTGTTTCGGGAAGAAACCTTCGGCCCGGCGATACCCGTGATGCCCTTTGCCGACGACGCCGAGGCGGTGCGCCTCGCCAACGATTCGGAATTCGGCCTGTCGGCAGCCGTGCTTGGTGAGGAATCCCATGCCCTGGCCATCGCAAGACAACTGCGGGCCGGTGCCGTCGGCATCAACGATGCTGGCCTGACCGCCCAGATTGGCGATGTTGAGAAGGAGTCCTTCGGCGTTTCGGGCCTCGGTCGGTCACGGGCCGGCCCGAGCGCTCTGCTGCGGTTTCTGCGCAAGCGGGCGATGCTGATTCAAACCGGCAAACCGGCAATGATCGGCTCCTTTGTCGAATAGGGGGCCGGCTGTCATCGGATTTGAGCCGGTGGCCTCACATGTCGAAGTCATCGGAGGTCAGCGAGGAAGCCAGCATGTGCTGCAGGGTAATCGTGTCACCGGCATCGCCATAACTGATGATCGCATCGAGGCCGTCCTGTTACCGAAACGGGCGCGACAGGGTGGGATAGCACAGCGACAACGAGCCCGCCCTCGGCCCGCGCATTGATATTGCATCGCTCAGCCCCGGTGCCACCCGACTCTTCAAGAATGCGCAGCAGGTCCGGGTACGGCAACAGCCTATCCGCCCGCCCACGCCATGGCAGCCTTTTGCTGATGCGCCACCCAACCCAGTTGCACTGGGAACACTGTGTTCCGCGGGAGAAAAAGGTTGACGAGCTTAGATTCAACTTGACATTTAGATGGGTCAAGCCGATGGTCCCACATTGAGCCACATCCATGCCGAGGTGGTGAAATTGGTAGACACGCTAGCTTCAGGTGCTAGTGGGGGTAACCCCGTGGAGGTTCAAGTCCTCTCCTCGGCACCAACACGGAGCGCCCCGGTTTCCTTTCTTTTGGGAATTATATTGATTAAAAGTGAGCCACTACCCCCGCAAATCGCCGAATACCGTGAAAAAGTCCGGCGGCCCAGCCAAAAAACGGACGGAACGACGCCGTGCAAACCGGAGCGAGACCGGCCAAACGAACGCTGTATCGCGCCCGGCCAAACAACGAGAGGCCTGGCACCGTACAGGGGGTGAGCGGGAACGGGGTGCCAATCCGTCGGAAAGGCGGGGACGGCGGCGCCATTCGCCGGACTCGCCGGAATTCGACCCGAACAAGCCCGTCTGCGAGCGCGCCGTCGAAGCGACGCTTGCCGCGCTTGCCATACCCACCGAATGGCCCGCCACGGTGGACGCCGAAATCAACCGTTTGCCGCGGCAAGTGGACGAGTCGCAACACCGGGCACGGAAGGATCTGCGGCACCTGCCGCTGGTCACCATAGACGGCGAAACAGCGCGGGATTTCGACGACGCGGTATTTGCCGAAACCAACAACAAGGGCTGGCGCCTGGTGGTGGCCATCGCCGATGTCGCCCACTATGTCGAGGCGGGCACGGCCCTCGACGAAGCGGCCTGGAGCCGGGGGACTTCGGTTTATCTGCCGGATCGGGTCGTGCCCATGCTACCGGAGGCGCTATCCAACGGGCTCTGTTCCCTACGCCCTCGCGAAGCGCGGCTGGCCCTGGTTTGCGAGATGCGGGTCAATCACTCGGGCGAGGTTACCCGCTTTCGCTTTGACGAGGCTGTGATCCGCTCCCGGGAGCGCATGACCTATACACAGATCGCCGCATTCCTAGAGGGAGAGACCCTGCCGCTGGAAGCATCCGTCGCGCAATCCATCCGGGCACTGGCCCAAGCCTATGGCGCGCTCAGGCAAGCCCGGGAACGCCGGGGCGCCCTTGATTTCGATACGCCGGAAGGTCGGCTCAGCCTGGACAATGGCGTGGTCACCGCCATCGTCCCGGTGATTCGCAACGACGCCCACCGCCTCATTGAGGAAGCCATGATCGCCGCCAACGTTTGCGCCGCGCAGTTTCTTGAGCGCCATGAACGGCAGGCTCTGTACCGGGCGCATGAGGCACCGGAGCCCGACAAGGCGGAACAGCTCGCGCGCGCCTTCGCCGCCAACGGCATTCGCTGGTCTCCCAACGAGCAAACCCCGGCCACCCTCCAGAGTGCCTTGCACGCCATTGATGGGCGGCGGGACAAATGGCTGTTTGAAATGCAGGTGCTGCGCACTATGCGGCAAGCGGACTACCGGCCCGAGCAATGCGGCCATTTCGGTCTGGCGCTTGAGCGCTATATGCATTTCACCTCGCCCATACGCCGCTATCCCGACCTGGTGGTGCACCGGGCCATCAAGGGCGTTTTGCATCGCCGGGGCGGCCGGGCGGGTTCCCCCGACTGGTTGGTGGCGACCGGTCAACAAAGCTCCACCACCGAGCGGCGGGCGGAGAATGCAAGTCGTCGGGTGGATGCCTGGCTGAAGTGCGATTTTCTCGCCGGGCGTGTTGGCGAGACCTTTTCCGCCATGGTCGCCGGCGTGACGGAATTTGGGTTGTTTGTTGAGCTCAGTGGATTCTATGTCCAGGGCCTGCTGCACATTTCGGATCTGGGCGCGGACTACTTTCAGTATCGACCCCGCAGCATGAGTCTCGTGGGCGAAACATCCGGCGCGCGCTTTCGGCTGGGGGACGAGTTGCGGGTCCGCCTGACCAACTCGCAGCCGGAACTCGGCCGGCTCGATCTGAAATTGGCGAATGCCCCGACGCGCCGCCGTGGGCGCGGGAACTCCCGCCACAGCCATCGCGGGCGCAAGCGCAGGCAGTGACCTTCATAAGCGGTTTCCACAGCATCCACGCGGTGCTTGAGGAGGCCCCGGGCAGGGTGCGCGCTGTGCTGGTGCAACGAAACCGGCGCGACAAACGTACCGCCGCCGTATTGGCGCTGGCCGAAAAGCGCGGGATACGCCATGAATTTGTGGAACGACACCAACTCGACCGCATGGCCGGCGAAGGACACCAGGGGGTGGTGGCGGACTGTCACGAACTGGGCTTGCGGGATGAAACGGAATTCGAGGCACGCTTCAACGATTGGCCCGACCCCAAGCTCCTGTTGGTGCTGGAGGGCATCAACGATCCGCGCAATCTCGGTGCCTGCATTCGCAGCGCCGTCGCGGCCGGGGCTCAGGCCATATTACTGCCGAAACGACGCAGCGCACCGCTCAGCAAAACCGCGTTGATGGCGGCGGCGGGCGCGGCGGAGCGGGCCGAGTTATTCGCCATCGTCAATGTTGCCCGACGGTTGGAATGGTTGAAACGCCAAGGCGTGTGGATCATGGGCGCCGTCGGCGATGCCGACTCCGCCTGGACGGATACGGATCTCACCCGCGGCATCGTGCTGGTTGTGGGCAGCGAGGGCGGCGGCCTGCGCGCGCTAACGAGAAGAACCTGCGACGAACTTATCGCCATTCCCATGTCCGGCGGTGTGGAAAGCCTGAACGTCTCCGTGGCGGTGGGTGTTTTGCTGTTCGAGGCGATACGCCAGCGGCGGGTGGAGTCGCACCGTCGAATCCAGTAGTGGGCAGTGGCTTATCCCACGGTATGCGTGATCTCTTGGGGACTTATATCCATAAGGACATGCCATTTACATGCCTCTCAACATAAGTCGCATCCCTCGTAGCTGAAGAAGAATTCGTATTCAGTCAGAGAGGCGCCGCCCTCCCCGGAGTTCAGTGCATCGAACCACTACCGCTGAGGTTATCAGGCGGCGAATCGGCTATCGCCGCCCAGTCGAGCAGGCGACGCAGGGCGGTGAGATCGGCGTGTTGCAGGAAAACCGCGAGGCGCGGCGATACCCGGTCCACGCCGGATTCACGACGCGCCTCGGCAAAGGTGATCTTGGCACCGCCCGGCAGCGGCGAAACAAAGACCTTGTTCGCGAAGACCGCCGGCGTCTCGCCGATTTGTGCCTCCTCGTCGGAGGATGCCGACTGCGGCGCGTTCTGTTCGTCCATGTTTTGCTCCATTGAAAGGGAGGTGGGGGAGCCTCCTGCTCAAGGCTCATCTCGGTATTGTAAAAGACTTATCAGGCCGAGAGCCATCACGCCTTGCGGCAGCATTTTTCAGCCCCAAATGCTCGATTTCCAGTTCGCCCCAATGCTCCTTAAGGTACTCGGCAACCAGACGCCGATGACAATGGTGTGGTTGGTCCTCACTGCAAAGCAGGCAACCATTGCTAACAATCTTCCGGGGCAGGGAGGATTCGATCCGTCTCGACGCCATTAGATCAATGAACCTGGTCTCATAGTCGTCCCAGGAGATTCGTCCTTGTCGGTACTCGCGCAAAAGTTCCTTCGTGGGGGCAAGGCTCTGCACATGGACATAATCGATACCGCAGAGCTCGCGTGCGAACCAAGCGAGATCCGCCTTTTTCGCAAAACCAGCAAGTTGCGACCCCGTGTTGAGCCTCACGTCCACAATGCGTGCGGTGCCTGATTCGCGCAAGAGTTCAAAGAACCGTTGCGCGGATTTCTTGGTGAAGCCTATGGTCGATACCCTCATCAATTATTTCGCTCCAATACTTCAGCGGCCCGTTTGATGGCATGGCCAACGCGCTTGGTCTGAGCCGCGATCGCCTCCACGATGAGTTCGTCGCGCGGCCTGTGCCCATGAAACAAATCCTGATCGTCCTCAAGATTGAACTCGGCGAGCAGTCGGGTCATCGCGCTGGCGTGCGGCTCAAGCCGGCCGTCAGGCAGGATGTGCGCCACATCGACCCCGTACCGATCAAGCTCGTGTCCGACGAGCAGCGTACGATGGCAGTGTAGCGGCTCCTTCTCCGCACACATCAACGCAACGCGGTACTCCTCCGCTCCGCGCATGACCCTCCGCAGGCCATCGCGAAAGAGCGGCGTGCGCGCGAGACGATCGTAACGGATGCGGCCGTGTTCGTAACAGGACGGATCGTCGGACCTTCCGCCCAACTCATCGCCGAGATACACGTACTTGATGTCGGAAGCCTTGAGCGTTTCGGCAAGCCGCCTGCGATTAAAATGGGGATTGAAGCGGCTGTATGGCGCAGAACGCACATCCGTGAGCGCGGTCACGCGATGACGTGTCAGGAGTTCAAGAAAAAATCCCTCCCCGTGGTTGGAGTGGCCGATCGTCAGGATCGTGCCTGTATCCCTATCCGGGCTGCTACTGTCCATCAGGCTCAATGATTGCCGCGATGAGCTTGAAGACACTGTCTTGGTATGGCTCCCCAAGACTGATGGTTAGGTAACACTCCCCGATCTGGTACGTCCCGTCGGACCTCGCAAGGTACCGTCGCTCGTATATGGGGTCGGTGACCCAGAGCGCGTAGGTCGCGCCCGCATGGGCAAACCGACCCTGTACGCGTCGTTTGGAGTTTCCGAACGCCTCGCCGGGCGCAAACACTTTAAGCACGACTCCCACAACGCGGACCAACCGCAAGGAACTGGATGTCTTGCCTAGCGCCCCGATTGGAATCTTATCGTTGTAACCGTTATAGGTGCTGTACCCGTCGACCCAGAGCGGCTCAATCGGATCAGTTAAAGCGGGGAGATCAAGCGACGAAAAGACACCAACCTTCACCCAATAGTACTCTACATTGAGCAGCCAGTTCTCGGTTTGGTAGCTTTTAGGCTGTGGCTTTCGCAATGGAATGTCGATTATGTCGAGTATCCGGGGGTCGCGTCCATCCTTGTATTGCCGCTCGTACTCCGACACTTCCTGATTCTCGCGCTCGCTTATGGGCCGAATCCAGTTTCCCGCTCCCCTTCCAGACGCCCATTCCCGACCGGCAATGCATCGGCCCGCCAGTTTCCGGGAGTTTGCGAGGCAAATTATCCGCTTGCTTCCGGTCATGGCTACCGTCCCCAGTTGCGTCGAACTGTATGGCGATTGCCCACTTGAAGCAAGCATTTGACAACACGAGCCGGCCCACAACTTGCAACAGCCTTCCCGCCCCCCTAGAATCGCGCTCCCTTGCCCCTGTGTCGGCCTTGATTTCGGCGGGTGCTCGGAGAGCGGGCGCAAAGCCGATGTTCGGGTTGCCCGTTGTCCGAGAAATTGGAACGGGGGCGCGAACTCCTTGCTTCACACCGATTTTCGGTGGAGGCGAACGACACCGGAAGGAGACGAATATGCGCCACTATGAAGTGGTGTTTCTGGTTCATCCAGACCAGAGCGACCAGGTGCCCGGCATGGCCGAGCGCTATCAATCCCTTATTGAGCGAGGCGGCGGCACAGTGCATCGCCTTGAGGACTGGGGCCGACGGCAACTGGTCTACCCCATCGCCAAAATTCACAAGGCGCATTATGTCCTCATGAATATCGAGGTGGGTGCGGACGCTCTCCAAGAGCTCGAGAGCGCTTTCAAATTTAACGACGCCGTGTTGCGCAACCTAATCATCCGCCGCAAGAAAGCCATCGTCGGCAACTCCAAAATCTACGAAGAGGAGTTGCGGGAGCAGGAACAAGAGCGGGAGCGCGAGGCCCGACGCCCCGAGCGGAGCAACGAGAAACAGGTCCAAGACAACTCCGCCAAGGATTCCTCGGATACCGAGCCGCAAGAGAGTGACAAAAACAACGACGGCGAGGCAGCGGATGACGAGGCAGCGAAGGCCGAGACAGCGGACTCCGAGGCAGCGAAGGCCGAAGCAGCGGACTCCGAGGCAGCGGACTCCGAGGCAGCGGACGCCGAGGCAGCGAAGGCCGAGGCAGCGAAGGCCGGGCAAGGAGGGGCAACAGCATGAGCCGACGGTTTCGACACAAAAAGTTCGCCATTAACAGCGACCCGGCGGATTTGGACTACAAAGACCTAGATCAGTTGAAGCAATTCATCGGCGAGACGGGCAAGATCGCCCCAAGCCGAGTTACCGGCGCAAGCGCCCGCTTCCAACGCCTGCTCGCCAAGGAGATCAAGCGCGCCCGCTATCTCGCGCTCCTGCCCTACACCGACCAGCACAAGTGAGGGCACCCCATTGAACATCATACTTCTGGAGCCGGTCGCCAATCTGGGTGGCTTGGGCGAAGAGGTCACCGTCAAGCCCGGTTATGCGCGCAACTATCTTTTACGCCAGGGCAAGGCGGTGCGCGCCACCACGGAAAATCGAAAACACTTTGAGGAACGGCGCGCCGCACTTGAGCGCCTGGCCGGGGAAAGACGCGGCGAGGCCGAAGAGCGCGGCCGACAAATGCTTGCAATTACCGATCTCACCATTCTGGTGAGGGCCTCCGAGGAAGGCCGCCTGTACGGCTCCGTTGGAACTCCGGAAATCGCCGCGGCGCTGGGCGAGCGAGGCATTGAAGTGCACAAAAGCGAGGTGCGAATGCCGGAAGGCGCCATCCGCCAGACCGGTGCATACAAAATCGCGGTGCAATTGCACTCCGGGGTATCCGTCGATGTTCCGGTGGCGGTGGTTGCGGAGTAGGCGAAACGCGGGGATTGCTGTATTAAGCCCTACTTTTTTCTTGCATTGAGGGGCGGAAACGCAGACCCTTAGGCGTCCGCAAGGCCTACATTTCAGGGACGAGTTTTGGCGGACGCCGCCCTATCGATACGACCCGAGTCGCGCACACTGAAGGTGCCGCCGCATGCGACCGAGGCGGAGCAATCCGTGCTCGGTGCGCTCATGCTCAATAACGATGCATGGTTCGATGTTGCCGACATCGTTGTCCCGTCCGACTTCTATCGCCCACAACACCAAATTGTCTTCGAGGCGATGGCGGCGCTATCGCGCGACAATGAGCCTCTTGATGCGGTGACGCTTTCCCAAGCCCTGCAGTCCCGCGGATTGCTCGAAAAGGCTGGCGGTATGGCCTATCTGGCGGAACTGGTCGAGAGCACACCCGGGGCGAGCAATGCGGCGGCCTACGCCCGTATCGTTCGCGACCGTTCCACCATTCGCAAGCTCATCGCCGCCGCCAATACGATCACCGAGCGCGCCTTCTCGCCGGACGGCAAAACGGACGAGGAATTGCTGGACCTCGCCGAGCAGGACGTTTTCGAAATTGCCGAGGAGCGCACTAGAGGCGACGGGCCCCTGGGTGTCAATCAACTGCTTGACGGAGCGGTCAAACAGATCCGGGAGCTTTCCCGAAACAAGGGCGACATCACCGGTTTGCCCACGGGTTTCGCGGACCTCGACAAGATGACCGCCGGCCTGCAGAAATCCGACCTGATTATCGTCGCCGGGCGGCCTTCCATGGGCAAGACGTCGTTCGCCATGAACATGGTGGAGCACGCCATCATAAACGACGAGGCACCCACCCTGGTGTTCAGCCTGGAAATGTCCGCCGACCAAATCGTGATGCGCATGCTGTCATCCTTGGGCCGCATAGATTTTGGCCGCATGCGCATCGGCAAACTCGACGAAAAGGACTGGGACCGGTTCACCGGCGCCGTGGGCCAGCTCCGGGACAAGCCTCTGCACATCGACGATTCCGGGGCGCTCAGCGCCAACGAAATCCGGGCCCGGGCGCGACGGGTTGCACGCCAATACAAGGGCCTGGGGCTAATCGTCGTCGATTACCTGCAACTCATGCGCGGTTCTGGTCAGCGCGAGAATCGCACTACTGAAATTTCCGAAATCTCCCGGTCCTTGAAAGCCCTGGCCAAGGAAATGCGCTGCCCTGTTGTCGCGGTGTCCCAACTCAACCGCGCCCCGGAAGCCCGCAACAACAAGCGCCCGCTTATGGCGGATCTGCGTGAGTCCGGTGCCATCGAGCAGGACGCGGATGTGATCCTTTTCGTTTATCGGGATGAAGTGTACAACGAGGATACGGAGGACAAGGGCATTGCGGAAATTATCATCGGCAAGCAGCGCAACGGCCCCATCGGCACCCGGAAGCTCAGCTTTCTCAATCAACTAACGCGGTTTGAAGACCTGGCGCCGGACCGCTACGACAATCTGCCGCCGCAGTATGGGGCCGATGGCTAAGGCCCAAACCGCCTACGTTTGTACCAACTGCGGCGCCGAACACACCAAATGGCAAGGGCGCTGTAGTGTTTGCGGCGAGTGGAACGTGCTATCGCGGATAGCTGTGGGAGCCAGGACAACGCCCGCCGTGGGCTACAGCGGCACACGGGCGGAAGTGCTGAACCTCGGCGATGTCCGTGCCGAAGAGGCACAACGCCTGCCCACCGGGTTCGGCGAATTCGACCGGGTGCTCGGCGGCGGGCTGGTACCCGGTTCCGTCGTTCTGATCGGCGGCGACCCCGGCGCCGGCAAGAGCACATTGCTTTTGCAGGTGTGCGCGAACATAGCGGCGCGGCACGGCGTCCTCTACGTAACCGGCGAGGAATCCCTGCAGCAACTCGCGCTGCGCGCGGAAAGGCTGGGTCTGAGCAGCGGACAACTCCAGGTGGCCGCGGAAACCCGCGCCGAGGTCATCGCCGAACTCGTCGAGGATCGCAAGCCCGCCCTGCTGGTGCTCGATTCGGTGCAGGTCATGCAATTGCAAAACATCGACGGCACGCCGGGCAGCGTCGGCCAGGTTCGGGAGACCGCATCCTATTTCACCCGGCTTGCCAAACAGACCAGCACCGTCGTGGTGCTGGTGGGACACGTCACGAAGGAGGGCAGCCTGGCCGGACCCAAGGTTCTGGAACACATGATCGACAGCTTTTTGATGCTCGACAGCGCCGGAGGCAGCCGCTTCCGCACCGTGCGGGGCATCAAGAACCGCTTTGGCGCCGTCAACGAATTGGGCGTATTCGCCATGACGGAGCAGGGCATGAAGCCCGTGACGAACCCCTCCGCCATCTTTCTGCAACGGGGCAGCATGGACGCGCCGGGCAGCGTCGCCACCGTCACCTGGGAGGGCACCCGGCCCCTGCTGGTGGAGTTGCAGGCGCTGGTGGATCAGGTTCAGGGCGGCTACGCCAAGCGCGTCGCCGTCGGTCTGGACCAACAGCGCCTTGCCATGCATCTGGCGGTATTGCACCGGCATTGCGGCATACAGCTTGCCGACCAGGATGTTTTCGCGAATGTGGTCGGCGGTGTGCGCATCTCCGAAACGGGGGGGGATCTGGCGTTGTTGCTGGCGGCGCTGTCCTCATTCCGCGACCGGCCGCTGCCTAGAGACTTGATCGTCTTTGGCGAGCTCGGCCTAACCGGCGAGGTGCGGCCCGTTACCAACGGTCAGGAACGATTGCGCGAAGCGAGCAAGCATGGCTTCCGGCGTGCGATCATGCCCCATGCGAACCGGCCGAGGCGGGCCATTGCCGATATGGCGGTGCACGGCGTCAAAAACCTTGGCGAGGCGCTCGATGCGGTCGCGGACATTGATTCACCAATCCAAGCACAGGGGGGGTAGCGAACCATGCATTGTCCCTATTGCGGCAAATCCGACACCAAGGTGATCGACTCCCGGCTCGTCGCCGATGGCGATTCGGTGCGCAGGCGCCGCGAGTGTCAATCCTGCGGCGAGCGATTCACCACCTTCGAAACCGCGGAACTGGCGATGCCGAAAATCGTCAAGAGCAACGGTTCCAGAGAGCCGTTCAACGAGGAAAAACTGCGCCGAGGGTTGTTGCGGGCGGTTGAGAAGCGCCCCGTGCCGGACGAGACGATCGACAAAGTAGTCAACCGTATCATGCACGTTTTGCGCTCCACGGGAGAACGCGAGCTGCCCTCCCGTCGCCTCGGCGAGGAGGTGATGAATGAATTGCGCGAGCTCGACAAGGTGGCCTATGTGCGCTTTGCCTCCGTCTATCGATCCTTCCAGGACGTCAGCGAATTTCAAGCGGAGATCGATCGGCTCGAAACCGGGCATGTATGATCACGGAAACCGATCTGGAGCACCTGCGCGAAGCGGTCACGCTGGCCGAAAAGGGCCTATTCACGACAACGCCGAATCCGCGGGTCGGCTGCGTTATTGTGCGGGACGATCGGATACTGGGCCGGGGCTGGCACCAATGGTGCGGGGGCGCGCACGCCGAGCTAAACGCCATTGACGATGCGGGCGGCGATGTGGCGGGCAGCACCCTATACGTCAGCCTCGAACCCTGTACCGTCCACGGCCACACCCCCCCCTGCGTGGATGCGCTGATTGCCGCCGGGGTGAAGCGGGTCGTCGCCGGCGCCCTGGATCCGGACCCCAGGGTGAATGGGGCCGGCCTGATGCGCCTGCGAGCAGCGGGCATCGCCGCCGAGAACGCCAATCTTGAACCGGCCCGGGATCTCAACGCCGGCCATCGGCTGCGGATTGTGGAAGGGCGCCCATTGATCCGCATCAAGCTGGGTGCCTCGCTCGATGGCCGCACAGCCATGGCATCCGGCGAAAGCCAATGGATCACGGGCGCGGCGGCGCGGCGAGACGTTCAGTACTGGCGGGCACGCAGTTGCGCGGTAGTCACCGGCATCGGGACCGTGCTTGCCGACGACCCGAGGCTTAACGTGCGCGAATCGGGCTACGCCGTTGACGGCCGGCTACGCGCACCCTTGCGCGTGGTCGTGGACAGCCGCTTACGCACGCCGGGCGACGCGCGCCTGTTTGCCGATGACGGGCGGGTGTTGATTGTGCATGCTCACGCCTCTTCCGAAAATCCCGCCGGGAATGGAGAGGGGACGGTGGCCGCCGCACGTTCACAAAACAACCCTTCGAGCTTCGAGCACGCCAACACGGAGTATCGGCAATGTGGAGACGGGCAGGTTGACCTATACGCAATGATGCGCATGCTCGCCGGCCGCTCTTGCAATGAGGTTCTTGTCGAGTCCGGCCCCACTTTGGCCGGTGCCCTGGTGCGAGCCGGTCTATGGGATGAGTTGATCCTCTATCTCGCGCCGCGGCTTCTCGGCCGCACGGCCCGGCCGCTGGCCGACTTTGAAATAGCACATCTTGGGGATGCGGTTTCCGGACAAATCGAGGAATGTGTGCGTGTCGGGGACGATCTTAGATTGCGTTTTGCGAAATCAAGGCAGCAGTCCGGTGCTGCAAACTAAGGAAGTCTGAGCAAGGCGTTGGCGCGACACTGGACTACTCTTGTCTTGCCAACTTCGCCATGTTCATTACATGAATGGGTCGGGCTAGCTGTCAAGCGCTCGGTCCAATTGATCCGCTGTCGAATCGGCGACGGCCTAGACACCAGGTCGATGCCACGACTCGAACGAAAGCTCGGGGTCTAATAGTATGCGTATTTGCGAGATAGGACACTTGGCCGTGTCGGATTCCCCATCCCCAAAATTCAGCGCCCACGCACGTCGCAAGGCGCGACGCGCCCTGGTGCAGGCAATCTATCAATGGCAGATGAACCAAATGAGCACTGAAAGCCTCCGTGCCGACTTTTACGATGGGAAGGCATTGGCCAGGGCCGACCGCGACTTCTTCGACGACATCCTGGGCCTGGTCACCCGGCGAGTGGACGACCTCGATGCCGCGTTTCGACAACTGCTCGACCGGGAACTGGATGCCCTGAATCAGGTCGAAAGAGCCATCCTGCGCCTGGGTACGTGCGAACTGCTCAACCGCCCCGATATCCCCTATAGGGTCGTGATCGACGAATATGTGGAACTCGCGAAGATTTTTGGCGCGGAGCAGAGCCACAAATATATCAACGGAGTGCTCGACAAGCTGGCCGCAAGCGTCCGGGTGGCGGAACGGCGTACCGATGCGTAGCACGGGGGACGGTTTTCATGGGTGAATTTGAATTAATCGACGATATCGTTGCGGGACTTGATAGAGGCAATGCGCCCTCCTGGCTGAGTGTCGGGCCCGGCGACGATGCGGCGGTATCAGCGGTTCCGGACGGGTTCGAACTCGCCAGTTCCATCGATAGTTTTCTGGCCGACACCCACTTTCCCGGCACCGCCGCGCCAGAACTCATCGCCTACCGCGCCATGATGGGCGGCCTTTCCGATCTGGCGGCCATGGGCGCCGATCCAGCCTGGGCACTGGTCGCGCTTAGCCTCCCGGAGCCGGACCGGGCCGATGTCGCCGCGCTGGCGCGGGGTTTCCGGGATGCGGCGAGGGACGCGAGCGTTCAAATCGTAGGCGGTAATCTGGCTTCCGGTGCCTTGGCGATAACCATCAGCGCACACGGCTGGGCACCGGCTGGCTCGCTCCTGCTTCGGAGCGGCGCGCAACCCGGCGATTCAATCTGCGTGACCGGTCCGCTTGGCGGTGCGGCGCGGGCATTGCAGACGGAAGACTTGTCGTCCTCAATACCGGGGAATCTGTCGGCGCTGGAACGTTGTTATTGGCGTCCCCGGCCTCCTTTTGCGTTGGCTCCCCGATTACGTGGGCGGGCGTCGAGTTGCATTGATGTATCGGACGGGCTTTTGCAGGACATCGGCCATGTGTGCCGGGCATCGGGATGCGGGGCCAACCTGGATTCGACCGCCGTGCCGCTGGTACCCGGTGCCGAAATCCACAACGCCCTGGGCGCCAGCGATGACTATGTGCTCTGCTTCACAACCCGCGACGGGGAATTAATCGACGAATTCGCGGCGATCGGAGTAGTGTCCGCAACTTCCGGGCTACTCCTTGATGGCAAGCCCGCCGAGGCGATGGGCTATCGCCACTTTTCATAAGGGACTTATATACATAAGTTGACATGCCCCTATATATTGAGGCTTTAGTGGCGGGAAACCACCACATGTTGGGTTTTGTCAACTAATCGATATAATTCCCTTTCATAAAGGCTGGTCAACAGCTTGCCGGACTTAGCTGTGTGTGCGACAGGCCGCTAAGGAAGGTCTGAACAATTCGATAGAGCGGCATTTAGCTACTCGTAAGCTATTGATTTTATTAAATCGGATGCCCGACTACAGGATTAATCAGAGGTTCCCTAACCCAAATTACCGCGCCGACCCAGTGCCGGGGGGCTCCGCTGCCTTGCGTTCCAAGCCGATCAGGAAATCGGCGATGCGCAACATTTCCTCGTAGCCGCCCGCGCTACCGCTGTCAATGCGATATTTGCCATTGACGACCAGGGTCGGAACGCCCGTCACCCGATACAGCCTACCCTGGGCTTCGGCTTGCCTCAGACTGGTCGCAACGTCGAACGATTCCATGGCGGCAGTGAAGTCTTCGGCCGTTATCCGGCCCGAGCGCCAAAACAGTTCCTCCGCCAACTCGGGCTTGCGCACATCAAGGCCTCGTTTGTGGATAGCCTCGAACAGCGGGATGTGCATCTGCCGGCCAACACCCAAGGATTCGGCCGCATAGTACATGCGCGCAAGCAATGCCCAAGTTTCATTGAAGGTTGCCGGCACGCGACGAAACGCGACATCCTCCGACAAATCACCGCGCCACTCCTCAAGGATGGGGTCGAAGGTGTAACAGTGAATGCAGGCGTAGCTGAACACCTCGGTGACTTCGATGCGGTCGGGATGCTCCGTCTCCACGACGACCGGCAATCGCTGGTAATGCTCGCCTTCCCTATATTGCGGTTCGTCTTTTGCCGCCACGACCTGTTTCGGGGCGCTCGGTGAATTGTTCATCCCTGGTTCCTGGCCCAATGCCGGAACCGCCGAGGCACTCAACAGCAATGGCAACAGTGCCAAAATCGAAACTCGCTTGGTCATGGTTTTAGCTTCTCCGGCCGGTTCGGTGGTCGATTCGGCGGGCGGCACACTGGCAGCCTGTCGTACTTTATGGCACTTAATTGTATAACCCATTAATTATATTTGATATTTTTAGGCCCATCGCGAGCAAATTTCCGAAAAATAAATCAATGGTTAAGCGATTCAGCACGGCTGCGCTCGACAAGCTGCTAGTGCAAACCTTGGAGATAGTCCGCCAGCGCCGCGATTTCCCTATCGGTCAGGCCGCCCGCGATATCGCGCATCATACCGCCATAGGTCTCGTCGGTGGTGCGCTCGCCTTCCCGGTAGGCTTTGAGTTGGGCGATTAGATAGGGTGCCGGCTGGCCACCCAGGGCCGGAAAGCCAGCCAGTGCATTGCCATTGCCGGTGGGGGAGTGGCAGGCGGTGCAGGCCGCCACGCCTTTGCGCATGATGCCGCCCCGATAAATCGCCTCCGCCTTCGCGATGGACTCATCGTCGCCGGTCGCCCGCCGGGTCTTGCCGGACAGGGAGGCGTAATAGGCGGCGATATTGCGAAGGTCTTCGTCCGCCTTGCCGGTCAGTTGGCCGGTCATGAGCAGGATGACGCGTTCGTTTGACTGGATGAGTTTGAGTTGCTCGAACAGATATCGCTCGTTCTGGCCGGCCAAGTTGGGATAGGTGGGGTCGAGGCCCGTCGCGCCGTCCATGCCGTGGCAAGCCGAGCAGGCGAGCGACTGCGCCCTGCCCGCCACCGGGTCGCCCGCGCCATGGGCGGCGCTCGCCAGCAAGAGGCAACAGACGCCAGCCCAACTCCAAAACCGCATGATGTACCGAGCTCCAAAACCGGCGACGCGCACCGAACGGGCGCGGATTATACCTAAATGCAATCGGGGAAGCCCTCCCTCATGCCGGCAGGTGTTGACTACATTCCCTGTGTCGGCAGGCCGCGGGCCTAACCCGACCTATTCGTGAATGAACGTGGCGAGGCCGGCAAGAATGGTGAAAGCACTAGCTTATTCACGAAGTTGAGACACACCAATCATCACAAACACCAACGAAAGAACAAAGAACACGATGGGAAGACTTGTCTCCACAATGGTTAGCCTCCAGTAGCGACTGGGCTTGTTGCCTTCCTCCAGATATCTCCATTCTTTCTCGAAGAATGAGAAGGTCAATTCCTTCTCTAGCTCATGCAACACGTGAAACTTACCTGAGTTGAGTTGCCGATAAGAACGAATCACGACATACCATGAAGCAGACAAAACGACTCCGATTATCCCGGCAAATAACAGAATGATCGCTGGAGGAACTCCATCCGATCCAAATCGAACAAATACGCCAAGGAACAGTATTAATCCGACGAGTAGGCTGACAAACAGGCGGTTGGCTCCTTCACGCCTTTGGCTCACTCTATCGGCAAGTTCCGCATGGAGCTTGTATAGCTCCAAGAGTTCGTGTTTTCGTAAGTCACTCAATCTTCTACAGCCCTAATTGCGTTTACAATGCTATCGCTGTTCCATCGCACAATTCTCGAAGCTGCCTGCTTGACAGGGGGCGATGCTCTTTGACTGCCACATTCTTCTCTTCAACCGGCCTGGTTGTTTCTCTGACCAAGCGAGACAGGAGCTGTTAAGAAGAAGCCCCGCGTCTGGATTGATTGAATTCATCTATGGTGCCGTAGTAACTGTCAGTCTTCAACGGTGTTGTTGTATTGAGAACAAACAAATTGCCCGGCCTTGGAACACGTGAATTGTCCGGTTGCAAAACCCGCCGCACATGCGACGATGGAGTTGCCGATGGAACGCCGCACGATCCGTAGGTGAACGACCCACCACGCCTTGCAACCCGATTTCTCGGCAGCGCGCCCGATCTGGCCCGCTGCCCGCCCGGCGACGACCCGGAGGTCGCCCTGGCCGGACGCTCGAACGCGGGCAAATCGAGCGTGTTGAACCGCCTCACCGGCAGCCGCCGCACCGCGAAGGTGAGCAAGACCCCCGGCCGCACCCGGCTCATCAACTTTTTCCAGGTCGGCGGCGGCGGACGGCTGGTGGATTTGCCCGGCTACGGTTATGCCGCCTCGGGGCAGCGGGAGCAAGCGCGCTGGCAGCGCTCCGTAAACGAGTTCCTGTCCTTCAGGGAACAGCTTGTCGGCGTAATTCTGGTAACCGATATCCGCCACCCGGGGGCGGCTTTCGACCGGGAACTCATCGAGTGGGCAACCGCTTCGGAAATGCCGCTGCACATATTTTCTCCGCAACCAGCGCCCTTGGGGTGGATGAGTTAATTGCCGTTCTGAGCCGGTGGTTGATGAGAGGCTAAAGCCTCAACATATACAATTTGGTATGAGCTTATGAATGATTCCCCTTCGAAAGCGGACAAGATTCGGGATCACGCCCTTGAGCGGCATGTGCGGCCGTGGCGCCTCTTTGGCAAAAAGCATCTCTCGATCCGTGCTGGCGATGTCGTCAAGGAAATGGGGTTCGGCAGCTTTCATGGCTTTCCGACCAAGTTTGATCGTGACTACTGCCCACCGACACGCATTGCCGATACCCGCCGCTTCTACGCGCTTCTCACACACATTGCGGAATATACGGGCGGTACAGAGCGCTCGCGACGGGCGCATGGAGACCCCGGCGTGTGTGTACTTCTTCTTCAGCGACTCGCGCCGTAGCGCCGATATCCCCTCAATGTGATGCCATCAAGAGAATAGGGGAGGCGTGATATACACCTACCCCACCATGCAAGCTATCCCTGATTTCTGCCGACGGACAGACTATCGAGATCAAGCACATCGCTTTCGACATAGTCATGCGCCGTGATGTCTTCCAACCGACACGCGATTGCGGCTCCTACGCGAAAGCGGCCCGATTCGTCGAACAATCCCCTCCACTTATCGACAAGACCAGACCAATCAGGATTCACATCTTGTGGATCACGTTCCTTGATGAACCAGATCGTCAAGTCCACCGCACCATGGTTCCACGATGGCTCCCCGCGAACCCGGATTTCGCGAAGTGCTCTTAGATGACGACCTTCGGCTGAACATCGGCTGTGCTTCTCCATCATGCGACGCCGGAAGCTGCCCGCCGCGAGAACGAAATCGTCCGGAAATGCAAACCTAGATAGCTTGCGAGCGATTGCACACGAGAACGCCCGACTTTCGGCATCTGTGGACCAACCCGGAAGCCGAGTCAAGTTAGCCACTACAGCCTTCTCGACCGTCATAACGCGATCCAGATCGGCGACCAGGCCCTTTTGGACCATGCCCGGAACATAGGCAAAGGCTGGCCTCTTGAGCCGGCGAACCTGTTCCACGATCTCATCGTCGAGTCTGATCAAAGGAGCGACCTCCACAAACGGACGAGCCCGACAGGACCGGACGATATCGCAGGTCTGTGTCAGCACTACGACGCCCTCGACCTCCTCGGCAACGACAATGTTCTCAGCTATCTGCGTTGCGTCACCATTGGCTGCGACCGCTTCTGCGGAGGCCGCAGTGTGCGGGCGGGTCGAGTCGGCAAGGTGTATGAATTCGAGTCCGGGGTCCAAAGACGCGTCACCCTGACGCCAGTTCCGAAGTGCGTACTCAATTCGTTCCGCCTGCGGATCCCGTCCGGTCATTCCGTCGACTTCTTTTTTCTTCTCGCCGGTCGAGCAACGCGCGCCGGACCAACGGCCATATCCGGTCGATCCTGTATCGCCTCGAGCAGAAGATTCGGTGCCGCAGGCTGGCGCCTTGCCCATTCGTCTTGCGACAAAGCGGAGCGATGCCGACCGAAAGCAGCCGATCCTGCCCCCGCTGCTTGAAGAATGACTTCCGCATAGCGACGGTCCGCAAGCCGATCAAAGGGCGACAAGCCGTGGACGCTGGTCAGAAGGCGGTCACGCGTAGCGCTTTGATTTCCTTCGTCGAGATGCCGGATGGCATCCAGCGTATTCCGAATATCAAGCTCGTGCTGCGCGGACGGCGCTTTGCCATTCGCCCAGTGGTGAACCGTACGGCGCGAGACCTTGAACAGATCGCTCAACAACTCCCACGTTAGACCCGAGCGACATCTGATTTCAAGAATCGCCTCGCCCGTGGTTTGTCTGGCCGGGATGTTTGTTTTAAATGCCGGGCCCGCCGAGGTTCCCTCTACGCGCTCAGTCCCATATGGGCTTACTGTTGTTCTCGGCTCCGCCAACATGTTGAACAGGACGATGCAAGCGGGTTGCTCCTTTTCTTGCTCCAAGTGAACCCCTTCGTACCCGCAGCGGCCGGCATCTGTCCAAGCCATTTCTGCCGTTCTCATGGCGTCCCTCCATGGAACCTAAGAAATTCGTCAGTGACCATTAAGCGGAACACCGAGTATATGCGTTCTGCGAAAGCCTCTGCCATGAGAATCAACTTGTCCGACTTGAATGGCAACGCCTTCGGCGAGCACATGTCCAGATCCAGCACCCAACTCGGTTCCCCAATCGCCTGCAACATGCCGGGATCGTGGGTCGCGTGCGGCGGCAGGTTCCCCCATCGACCTTGGATTATCCCCTCCGCAGCTATGAATTGCGCCTGGGTCATCAGATGTGCTGTCGCCCTACGAAGCAAGTCCGGCAATTCCGCGTCAGGACGCAGGATTCCGAGGAAGCTCGGTTGAACAAGATCACCTATCCTGCGTACGGCTTCCCCCTCTAGGCGGTCGATGTACCGCAACCCTAAGCGTTGAGCCTCAGCCGGACTGAAACATTTTTCCACACTGCCGAGCACTGCCCGCAAACGATCCACAAAGTCATCGCGGTTGCCGTACCTGCGAGTCTCGAGCGCGACAAAGTCTATGCCAAGAGAAACACGCCACGGTGCAGACTGCCGTTGATCCGAAAAACGCCAGATGACCTGAGCCGAAACGTTGGGTTGCTGACCGGGCCCTATTTCGATGCTCTCAACACCATCCCTGTGCAGGTGCGGGTAGTCGGCACGAAGCGCCTCCTGAAAGTCCACAACACTTTCCGCCCTGAGAATCGAGAGGATCGGGGGAAACCGGACTTGCGCGACAACACAAACGAGAGGCGCTTTGGACAGAAGGATCTCTGGCGGAATCCTGCTCTCCAGCGGCGTTGGCTCAACCTGCATATTCATCCACCCGGTCGCCGTGATTTTATGTGAAGCTTAAGGAACCTCTGATTAATTCTGTAGTCTCGGCATTCTATTCAATAAAATCAATAGCTTACGAGTCGCTAAATGCTGTTCTATCGAATTGTTCAGACCTTCCTTAATGTGAGGCAACACTCTGCACAACATTACCACGAAAGGGAACGATTGCTTAAGGAATCTCTGATCAACCCTGTCGCCGCCTCATCCTAGTTAATAAAATCAAAAGCTTACGAGTAGCTCAATGCTGTTCCATCGACTTGTTCAGACCTTCCTTAACGTAACGCTGTATCAACCCATTTTATGCCTGCAACCGCGTCCCTCCGGCAAGGATTCGTGGATGACACTGTTGAGAACAAACAAATTGTCCGGTTGCAAAACCCGCCGCACATGCGACGATGGAGTCGCCGATGCAACGCCGCACGATCCGTAGGTGAACGACCCGCCACGCCTTGCAACCCAATTTCTCGGCAGCGCGCCCGATCTGGCCCTCTGCCCGCCCGGCGACGACCCGGAGGTCGCCCTGGCCGGACGCTCGAACGCGGGCAAGCTGCACATACTGTTAAACAAGGCGGACAAACTAAAATCCGGTGCCCGTCGCCAAGCGCTCGATCATTGTCGGCGGTCATTGGCGCATCACCATCCAGAACGGGGCTTTCCAATCACTGCGCAACTTTTCTCCGCAACCAGCGCCCTTGGGGTGTATGAGTTAATTGCCGTTCTGAACTGGTGGTTGATCAGCGGCTAAAGCCTCAACATATACGATATTGGTATGAGCTTATGAATAATTCCCCTTCGAAAGCGGACAAGATTCGGGCTCACGCCCTTGAGCGGCATGTGCGGCCGTGGCGTCGCTTTGGCGAGAAGCATCTCTCGATCCGTGCTGGCGATGTCGTCAGGGAGATGGGGCTGCGCAATGCCACACCGAACGTATGCAGCGCCCTTGCGAGCCGAAAGTTCCAGCAGGAGGCCGGAATTACCCTCGTGAATCGCGCCGGTCCGCAGCAGAGCACGACAACGACGTTTCACTATGAGTCCGGTCGAGCAATATCTGAACCCCTGGCTCGTCGAGAAAAGAAGCCCAAGGTTGGTCAAAGCTACCGGGAACCACCTGTGAACCGCCCGTTCTCCCGGTCTGAAGACCTGTGGCGGCGCGCCGACCTGTGCTTGGTATCCTGCGTCAGCGTGAAGCGGCCTAGAGCGGCACCAGCCAAAGATCTGTACATCTCTCCTTGGTTTGTGAAGGCCCGTGCCTGCGTCGAAACGCTCGACTGCCCGTGGTACATCCTGTCCGCGAAGCATGGTCTGCTCGATCCAGACTCGATGATTGATTCCTACGACGAAACCTTGAAATCGCTTCCGGTGCGACGGCGGCGTGCTTGGGCGCACGGCGTAGTCGAGGATCTCGCTCCACACCTTGCTGATGTCGGTTCCGTCTGCGTCTTCGCCGGAATGACCTATCGCGAATTCCTAGAGCCGGAGCTACGCGGGCGTGGACTCGTCGTGCATGTGCCGATGCAAGGAATGCCGATTGGTCGGCAGCTTTCATGGCTTTCCGACCAAGTTTGATCGTGACTACTGCCCACCCAACACGCACGGTTCGGGAATTACTACCGCTGTACGCAACAACTCGAGATCCTTTTTCACGCGTTTCTATCTCGATTCCGGTACTTACCGCGAGGCTATCCTCACGGCCCTGCGATTCCGCCTGCGGATCCCGTCCGGTCATTCCGTCGACTTCTTTTTTCTTCTCGCCGGTCGAGCAACACGCGCCGGACCAACGGCCATATCCGGTCGATCCTGTATCGCCTCGAGCAGAAGATTCGGTGCCGCAGGCTGGCGCCTTGCCCATTCGTCTTGCGACAAAGCGGAGCGATGCCGACCGAAAGCAGCCGATCCTGCCCCCGCTGCTTGAAGAATGACTTCCGCATAGCGACGGTCCGCAAGCCGATCAAAGGGCGACAAGCCGTGGACGCTGGTCAGAAGGCGGTCACGCGTAGCGCTTTGATTTCCTTCGTCGAGATGCCGGATGGCATCCAGCGTATTCCGAATATCAAGCTCGTGCTGCGCGGACGGCGCTTTGCCATTCGCCCAGTGGTGAACCGTACGGCGCGAGACCTTGAACAGATCGCTCAACAACTCCCACGTTAGACCCGAGCGACATCTGATTTCAAGAATCGCCTCGCCCGTGGTTTGTCTGGCCGGGATGTTTGTTTTAAATGCCGGGCCCGCCGAGGTTCCCTCTACGCGCTCAGTCCCATATGGGCTTACTGTTGTTCTCGGCTCCGCCAACATGTTGAACAGGACGATGCAAGCGGGTTGCTCCTTTTCTTGCTCCAAGTGAACCCCTTCGTACCCGCAGCGGCCGGCATCTGTCCAAGCCATTTCTGCCGTTCTCATGGCGTCCCTCCATGGAACCTAAGAAATTCGTCAGTGACCATTAAGCGGAACACCGAGTATATGCGTTCTGCGAAAGCCTCTGCCATGAGAATCAACTTGTCCGACTTGAATGGCAACGCCTTCGGCGAGCACATGTCCAGATCCAGCACCCAACTCGGTTCCCCAATCGCCTGCAACATGCCGGGATCGTGGGTCGCGTGCGGCGGCAGGTTCCCCCATCGACCTTGGATTATCCCCTCCGCAGCTATGAATTGTCCGGTGTTGAGAACAAATAAATTGTCCGGTTGCAAAACCCGCCGCACATGCGACGATGGAGTCGCCGATGCAACGCCGCACGACCCGTAGGTGAACGACCCGCCACGCCTTGCAACCCAATTTCTCGGCAGCGCGCCCGATCTGGCCCGCTGCCCGTCCGGCGACGACCCGGAGGTCGCCCTGGCCGGACGCTCGAACGCGGGCAAATCGAGCGTGTTGAACCGCCTCACCGGCAGCCGCCGCACCGCGAAGGTGAGCAAGACCCCCGGCCGCACCCGGCTCATCAACTTTTTCCAGGTCGGCGGCGGCGGACGGCTGGTGGATTTGCCCGGCTACGGTTATGCCGCCGCGGGGCAGCGGGAGCAAGCGCGCTGGCAGCGCTCCGTAAACGAGTTCCTGTCCTTCAGGGAACAGCTTGTCGGCGTAATTCTGGTAACCGATATCCGCCACCCGGGGGCGGCTTTCGACCGGGAACTCATCGAGTGGGCAACCGCTTCGGAAATGCCGCTGCACATAGTGTTAAACAAGGCGGACAAACTAAAATCCGGTGCCCGTCGCCAAGCGCTCGATCATTGCCGGCGATCATTGGCGCACCGCCATCCGGAACGGGGCTGCCCAATCACTGCGCAACTTTTCTCCGCAACCAGCGCCCTTGGGGTGGATGAGTTAATTGCCGTTCTGAACCGGTGGTTGATCAGCGGCCAATAGCGCCGGACATCTCCATCTCCAAAGTGCGGATGTCGTTCAGCAGGGTATCCGCGTGCAGAAACGAGACGCTGTAGATGTTGCGGATGCGTTTGGCCCGGTCGATTAGGTAAACGCGCAGATTGTGGGAGATGGTGCCGAGGTAGTTGCCGTCATCGTCGTAGTCCTTGATGACCCATTGGTCGAACTGTTCGAGAATGGGTGCCAGTTCGTCTTCGGAAGCACAGGTCAGAAAACGCCAGTCGAAGCCCGATTTCCGGAAGTGGCGGCTGTAGTCCGCA
This sequence comes from Pseudomonadales bacterium, assembly GCA_965116165.1. Taxonomy (GTDB): domain Bacteria; phylum Pseudomonadota; class Gammaproteobacteria; order Pseudomonadales; family Azotimanducaceae; genus Azophilus. The sequence goes on from OZ220484.1 coordinate 1,936,111, forward strand.
AGCACATCCGGCGTATCGTGGCCGGGGTCGAAGCTGAAACTTAGTAGGCGCACCCGACGGGACAGATCCGTGGACTCCAACAAACGGTTCTGAACACCGCGCAGCACATGGCTCGCCAGTGGGCAGCCGTTGACATCGTTGCAGGTGGTGTAGATGAAGCTCAGGACCACGATCTTGTCGCCAAGCAAATCGTATAGCCGGGTGCGCTTGGCGGCGCTATCGAGTACCGCACCGTCTCCCGCCATCCCCAACGGCGGCAGGTTGTAAGTGCCGGGACGGGGAGGGTTGAACTCAAGATCGGCATAGCCGGGCGCCAAAACGGTCGGCCGCGGATGTTGATGGCCCGCACTGTCCACCGCATGGGCAACGATGCCGAGACACAGTGCCGAGCACCCCGCCAGACAAGCCAGCACCTTATGCCTTGCCATCAAATAACCAGAGCCCTCGTGTTCAGCAATTCTCATTGTTGGAACCTGACTCAACCACAAGGCGCTTTATGCACCCCTCGGGACTCAATCAACGCGCGCTCAGCGCAACCGGGCGCTTCTTGCCGTACAGCGCGTAGGCCCCAAAACGCATTTGGTGGGGTGCGCCGAGTTTCTCCTTTATAAAATCAATGGTGAAGCGGTGTGTCAGCTTTTCGCCATCCCAATTGTAAAGCTTGAAGTACTGCAGGTCGTTCTCACCCTCCGTTTTGTCCCAGTTGGCCAATAGCGAAGAGGTGAAATAGATGCGCTCCCCGTCCCAACTCTGCGAAGCCATATTGACCTGCTCGCCGATCTGCTCTTCGAGAACCTGCTTGGGCGCATGCGGGTCGGAGATATCGAATAGCCGGGTCTTGCCGTCGTTCCAAGTGTTTACCCAAAGCAGCGAATCGTCCGCGGAAATAGAAATGTCCACGGGCAGCGGCACCTTGCTGGCATCGCCGATGTCCGCGACAGCCTTGGCATCCCACCCACCGCCCGCATCTTCATAAATCAGCCAAATCTTGGAGGTCAGCGCCGTCGAGGTGAAGCAGTAGTTGCTGCGCGAACCCCAAGCGCAACGAATCTCAAGGGGCGCACCGGGCACATCGAGTATTTTCTTCGGCTGGCGGGCGTGCAAATCCCAAACAATCACTGTATTGCCGAAACGCTTCATCGCCTCGGCATCACCCAGCATTTGACCGAGGTTCATCATGTAGTTGTTCCAGCCGGTGAACGACGAGGTGACGAGCACATTGCGGCGCGGCAACACGCGCACATCGTAGCCGTAGCCATCGGCAAAGTTGCCGGATTTGACGGCCCCGCCGAGGTTGTCGTCCGTCGGCATCCAATGGGTGGCGATGTAGTCGCCGGCGTTGGTGTATTCAACCAGCCCGGTGCGTCCACCGTGGTCGCGGTTGTTGGACAAACCCGTGATCATTATGCGTCCAGGGAGCGCGTAGCTCGTGTGCGGCCCCACCACACCGCCGCTTTTCACCACGAAGTCGTCGATGGTTTTCACCAGGCGCGGGGTCGCCGGGTCGGTGTGAATGTCGAAGATGAATATCTTGCTGGTATCAAGGCCGCTCGCCCAGAGGTGGCGGCGGTCGTCGGTCAGCCCGGAATGGTGTGCCTCGTTGCGGCCGCCGACCGAAACAGTATCCACCACCTGGCCAAAACGGGGGGACGACGGATTGACATCGACCGTGACCATTTTGTCCTGTTCGTCGCCCAGGCCCGGCATACCGAGTGTCCAGATGTAGACGAAATCCTCTTGGCCAACAATTTTCGCCATGTAGGGCGACATGCAGGTTTCATCGGCGCGGGCCGGCGCACAAATCAACAATATGGCCAGTCCGAGATAGAGGGATAACAGATGTTTCCGCCGGCGACGCGCGCCGCCGAGCCGCAACGGGAAATGTAACGTTGTTGAGATACTCATTGGATTTTTCACGGCTCCTTCGCTTAATGGCAGATCGGCCTCTATGCTATACCAAACGAGCCTGAAGCGGATGAAAACACTGCTCTGCCAGTCTCCAACGTTGATAGCCCTGCTGCTAACGCTGACCGTGGCCGAGGTTGCCGAACTCGACCGGGTGGGGCGCGGTGACTCGCGGGACGGATACGGATGAAGGCACTGCTCCGCCAGTCTCCAACGTCGATAGTCCTGCTGCTAACGCTGGCCGTGGCCGAGGCCGCCGAACTCGACCGGGTGGGGCGCGGTGACTCGCGGGACGGGTACGAGAGCCTCAATTATGTGACGGAGTCTCGGCGAATTGATGCGTTGAGCGGCGAGTCGGCCCAATTGGCGGCACTTGTCGCCGCGCCACCGCTCGGGCTGCCGCCGATCGTCTCCGAACACGCCATTACCGCCGCCGGCATTGAGCTTGGTCGGCGGCTGTTCTTCGACCGGCGGCTTTCGTTCAATGGCACCCTTTCCTGCGCCATGTGTCACGTCCCCGAACAGGGATTCACCCAAAACGAACTGGCCACGCCGGTGGGAATAGAAGGCCGCTCGGTCAAGCGCAACGCACCCGCGCTCTACAACATCGCCTATCGAAAGACCCTGTTCTTTGACGGGCGAGAGGAGAACCTGGAACAGCAGATCTGGTCGCCGCTGCTCGCCGCCAACGAGATGGGCAACCCCTCGGTGGGAACCGTGCTGCGGCGGTTGCGGGAAATCGGCGAGTACGATGCGGCCTTTCAGGCACTGTACGGCGAAGGAATCGGCATGCAGACCCTTGGTCGGGCGCTGGCCGACTATCAGCGCGCCTTGCTTTCCGCCGCTTCGCCATTCGACCGATGGTATTTCGGCGGCGACGCCAACGCGGTTGCCGCTTCCGCGAAAAGGGGCTTTGCGCTCTTTGTCGACAAGGGTTGTTCGGGCTGCCACCAAATCCAGGAAGGCCACGCCCACTTCACCGACGATGATTTCCACAATACCGGGCTGGGGTTCCTGCGGACCATGCGGCCGAACCGCCGCCTGCAACTGGCACCAGGGGTATTCGTTGAGCGAACCGACGAAACCATCGGGCCGCGACACCCCGACCTCGGTCGCTACGAGGCGACGGGGATACCGGCGGACCGCTGGAAATTTCGAACCCCGAGTTTAAGGAATGTCGCCGTCACGGCACCCTACCTGCACGACGGATCCCTTGCGACCTTGGCGGACGTGATTGATTTCTACGATGCGGGCGGTGTCCCGAATCAGGCAGCGGCGGATGAACAGCCTCCACCCTTAACCGAACAGCGGTGCATGCCACGAGGCACCACCGGCGCGAAGCGGATTCCCTGCGCACCCCATCAACTGCCCGACCGCGACCCACGCATAAGACCGCTTGGCCTTGCCACGGAGCAGAAGCGGGACTTGATCCAATTCCTCGAATCGCTAACCGGCAATAATGTCGATGCCCTCGCGGCAGACGCCCGCCTCGCTCCAATCGGTGGTTAAGCGGTGACGCCATCCGGCAAAATCCCGAGATCTGCTGAGCCAGTGCCCTCCGTTCGCACTCACATGCGCTCTACGGCGCAGGCTCCCCGCTCCCAGCTCCATCAATGCGCCTCATCCCAATTGGCGCCCACCCCGCAATCCACCAGCAACGGCACCGCCAATTCCGCCGCGGCGGCCATGCGCTCGCGCACACCCTCCACCAAGGGCTCGACCTGATTCTCATCCACCTCAAAAACCAGTTCGTCGTGTACCTGCATGACCATGAGGGCATCCACCCCACCGGTGGCGAGCCATCGGTCAAGGCTGATCATAGCCCGCTTGATGATGTCCGCCGCCGTGCCCTGCATGGGCGCGTTGATGGCGGTGCGCTCGGCCGCCTGGCGTTGATGCATAGAGCGGGCATTGATTGACGGTAGGTAAAGACGGCGCCCAAACAGCGTTTCGACATAGCCCCGGCTGCGAGCCAATTCGCGGGTTCGCTCCATGTAGTCGTGCACGCCGGGATAGCGGGTGAAATAGCGGTCGATGTAGTTTCGCGCCACCAATTGCGAAATGTTGAGTTGCCGGGATAACCCGAAGGCCGACATGCCGTAAATGAGGCCGAAGTTGATCGCCTTGGCGCTGCGGCGTTGGTCGTCACTTACGTTATCCAGGGTTTCGCCGAACACTTCCGCGGCGGTGGCGCGGTGGATATCCAGGTTGCGCTCGAATGCATCCCGCAGGCCCGCATCGCCGGAAAGGTGCGCCATGATCCTGAGTTCGATCTGACTGTAGTCTGCCGCCACCAGACGGCGGCCCGGCGGAGCGACGAAGGCCTGTCGCACCCGGCGACCCTCCGCGGTGCGGATGGGAATGTTCTGCAGGTTTGGATCGGCGGAGGAGAGTCTGCCGGTCGCCGTCACCGCCTGATGGTAGGAGGTGTGCACCCGCCCGGTGCCCTGGTCGATTTGCAACGGCAGTTTGTCGGTGTAGGTGGACTTGAGCTTGTTGAGGGCCCGGTAGTCCATGATGATCGCGGGCAGCGTGAGGTTCTGGCGAGCGAGTTCCTGCAATACCGGCTCGGCCGTGGAAGGCTGCCCCTTGGGCGTTTTTTTCAACACCGGAAGGTCCAGGCGCTCGTAAAGAACCTCTTGCAGTTGCTTGGGGCTATCCAGATTGAACTGGCCACCGCCTTCGCTCCACGCCTCGGCCTTCAACTCGTTCATGCGCTCCGCCAATTCCCGGCTGTGCTCGCGCAACAACCCCGCATCGATGAGCGTACCGTTGCGTTCCACCCGCGACAGCACACCGACCAGGGGCAATTCGACCTGTCGGAAAACCCGCTCAAGCGTCGGCTCGGCCTTGAGCCTGGGCCAAAGCGACTCGTGCAACCGCAGGGCGATATCCGCATCCTCCGCCGCGTAATCCGCGGCCGCCCGCAGAGGAACCTGGTCGAAGCTCAATTGCTTGGCGCCCTTGCCGGCGACATCCTCATAATGGGTGGTTTCGATATTCAGATACTTGCGCGCCAAATCGTCCATGTTGTGGCGGCTGCCGACGCTATCGAGCACATAGGATTCGAGCATGGTGTCGTAGGCGATACCGGCGAGGTCGATACCCACGCGGGCCAGCACGCTCATGTCGTATTTCAGGTTTTGGCCAACCTTGGGCTTCGCGGGATTGGTCAACAGTGGGCGCAGCGCGTCAAGCACATCGGTCCGCGACAATTGGGCGGGCGCGCCCGCATAGGTGTGGCCAACCGGCACATAGGCGGCCTCGCCGGGCCGCACCGAGAAGGAAAAACCCACCAGATCGGCCTGCATGTAATCGATGCTGGTGGTTTCCGTGTCGAAGGCGAAGAGCTCGGCCTGATCGAGGCGCCGTACCCATTCGTCGAGCTTTTCCGGCGTGGTGACGCATTCGTAGTTCCTCGGGACTTCCACCGCTTGCTCCGTCGCGCCGCCGAGTTCCGCCGTCCAGGACTTGAACTGATAGCGTTCAAAGAGCGCGAGCAGGGCTTCGTTGTCGGGTGCCGGGGGTGCCAGGTCGGCGATTCCCAATTCCAGCGCAACGTCGCATTTGATGGTGGCGAGCGTCCGCGAGAGCGGCAATTGACCCAGGCTCGCCTGTAGATTTTCACCCACCCTGCCCTTCACCTCGTCCGCCCGTGCGACCAGGGCATCCAGCGAGCCATAGGTATGCAACCATTTGGCCGCGGTTTTGGGGCCCACCTTCGGCACGCCCGGAATGTTGTCGGAGGTGTCGCCCACCAGCGCGAGGTAGTCGACGATGCGTTCCGGCGGCACGCCATATTTCTCGACAACGCCCGCCCGGTCGGTCGCCTTGCCCACCATGGTATCGAGCAGGGTGACGTGCGGACCGACAAGCTGCGCCATGTCCTTGTCGCTGGTGGATATGATCGTGGTGCGATCCGCCTCGGTGGCCTCCCGCGCCAGGGTGCCGATCACATCGTCCGCCTCCACGCCGGAGACGATCAAAAGCGGCATGCCCATGGCCCGAATAATTTCGTGCAGCGGCTCGATCTGTACGCGCAATTCGTCGGGCATGGGCGGGCGATTGGCCTTGTATTGGGGATACAATTCGTCCCGAAAGGTCTTGCCCCTAGGGTCGAAGACGACGGCGATGGGGCTGCCGGGATAGTTGGCGGCCAACTTGCGCAGCATGGCGACAACGCCCCGAACCGCACCGGTGGGATGACCGTCCGTGGTCGACAACGGCGGCAATGCGTGGAATGCGCGGAATAGGTAATTGGACCCATCCACCAAGATAACCGGTTTGTCGTTCGCGCCTGCCTCTGCCACCATTCCCCCGATGGCCCCTTGCGAGGCCCAATTAAAGTGTCCACCTTATAATTTGAGACTTGTAAAGGAAAGTTGACAGAAACCGACATGTGGTGGTTTTCAGCCGCTAAGCCCTCAGCATATAGTGGTACGTCAACTTACGTATATAAGTCCCTATAATTTAGCAGCAATTCTCATAATGCTCGCGGTCTGCCGGGAGTTCGGCGTTCGATTTGATTGGAAATTCTATCGATGGGTTGACAGAAGACGACATGTGGTGGGCCTCTGCCGCCAAAACCTCAACATCATAGTGACATATCAATCTAAAGACATTTCGTTGATACGAATACCGCCAAGGTTTTTCCTAGTGCTGCCATTGCTGTGCCTGCCGCTGTTGGGGTTTGGCGCACCCGCAACGACCACCCCCACTCCAGAGGAACTCAGAGGACCGGATATCGTCATCATCGCCGGCCAAGACCGCACGGTTTACGAATACCGGCAGAACGGCCATCTGCGCATGGTGAAGATCGTGCCCAACTGGGGGAAGCCCTACTATCTGATCCCCCGCGATCAAACAACCGGATTCGGCGACCTGGAGCGGGCGGATGCGCTGTTGCCGACTTGGAGGATCGTCGAGTTTTAGCGCTCTATAACCATGAGGCGGACCCCCACAACGCCATGGAAAACATCAGGCCCCTTGATGCCGACAGTCTGGCGAACTTCCTAGCCGGCTACGATGCCGGCGAGGCCCTTTCCTGGCGCGCCGTCTCCCATGGAATCGAGAACAGCAACTATTTCGTATCGACGGTCACCGGCGGCGGCACCCGCGCCGAATGGGTATTAACGGTCCTGGAGCGGCCCTCCAACGCCGGAGACGCCTATGTTCCACTGCTCGACCTCTGCCATGAGGCCGGACTACCTGTCGCGCCGGTGGTGAGAAGTTTATCCGGCGACGCGATGGCGACACTGCGCGGCAAAATGGCGATGCTCGCACCGAGGCTGCCCGGACACCACATCGAGGAGCCCAGGGTCGCCCAAATCGAGCAACTCGGGCGCTTCATCGCCCGCTTTCACGGTGCCACGATCAATCCCGGCTTCGCGGTTCCCCGCTATCCGCGCAACCAGAGCTGGCTGCGCGACCGATCCTCCGCGACCCGTGGCCACCTGCCCCCCGCCGAGGAACGGCTGCTACAGGGCTGCGTGGAGCGGGTCAACCACATGCTCGACCGGCAGGATATCAAGGAGCTTCCCACCGGCATCGTGCACGGCGACCTCTTTCGCGACAACCTGCTGTTCGACGGGCCGCAACTGACCGGCGTCGTCGACTTCCACCACGCCGCACAGGGGTACCTCATCTACGATCTGGCAGTCGCCGCAAACGACTGGTGCAACGACCCGGACGGGGGGTTGGATGCGCAGCGGACCGCCGCCCTGGTCGGGGCCTATCACCGAACCCGCCCGCTGACGACCCTTGAGCAAAACTACTTTCCGGAGTTTTTGCTGTATGCCAGCATTGCCTTCTGGCTCTCGCGCTTGGTGGTGGCGTTGCGGGTGGATGCCGCGCCGCCGTCCCGATACAAGGATCCGGACGAATTCATGGCCATCGTCGCCGACCGGAAGGCGCGCGCCTTCCGGCTCGATTTTCTCGACAGCGATGCAAGAAAGGCTTGAGGAGGCTCTGATTAATCCTGTGACCGCGGCAACCAGTTTAATAAAATGGAAATTATCGCCACTGCCCGGTTAAGAATCTGATATTTTCTAATTTTTCAATACTAACCAATAAGTTACATCCGTTCGGATCCGAATACCCCGCGAAAAAGTTCAATTGATACACCTCTCCAATCCGACACTCATTGAATCGGCACAGATTATGTGGAATCGTTGTGGAGTTGATGTTCTCGGGGTGACTGGTATGTCCTGGTGGCTGTGGATTTTGCTCGGCGTGGCTTTGCTAATCGCCGAAATCACCGTGGACGCGGCATTCTGGCTGCTGTTTCTCGGCCTGAGCGCCATTATTGTGGGGTTAGGAAGCTGGTTTGGGCTAACCGAGTCGCCGGTTGCCCAGTGGTTCATGTTCGCGGGCCTGTCCCTGACACTGCTGTATTTTCTACGCGGCCGTTTGCGGTCCCGGGTGATGCGGGGCAGGGACGGTCCGGTGCGGGTTGTAGAGGGCGAACTGGCGACAGCGGTGTCCGCAATAGCTCCGGGAAGCGTCGGCAAGGCACTGCTGCGCGGCACGGAATGGGATGCGCGCAACACCGGTGCATCAACAATCGCCGCCGGCGCGCGGATACGGGTGGCGCGGGTCAATCAACTGGTGCTGGAACTTGGCGAGGACGGGCACTGACAATTCATAGCCGTTTTATCACTTGGGGAACCTCTGATCAATAGGATTGATCAGAGGTTCCCCAGCCTTCATCAAACAACCGAAGAGGAAACCGAAATGGGTCTTGGCCTGCTCGTAGTCATCGCACTGACCATCCTGGTCATCGTCACCATCGTCAAGACCGCGGTGGTGGTGCCTCAGCAATCCGCATACGTGGTGGAGACCCTGGGCCGTTACAACAACACCATGCAGGCGGGGTTCCATATCCTGGTGCCCTTTATCCAGAGGGTGGCCTACAAGCACACGCTCAAGGAGCAGGCCGTCGACATTCCCGAACAGATCTGCATTACTCGGGACAACGTGCAGGTGGGCGTGGACGGCGTATTGTATCTACAGGTTCTCAATGCCAGGGACGCATCCTACGGCATTACCGATTACCTGTTCGCCATATCGCAACTCGCCCAAACCACGCTGCGCAGCGAGGTGGGCAAGCTTGACCTCGACCGTACATTCGAGGAGCGCGGGGCCATCAATTTATCCGTGGTGTCGGAGCTGGACAAGGCCACCAGCGCCTGGGGCATCAAGGTTCTCCGCTACGAGATCAAGAACATCAATCCGCCCACGGATGTGCTCGCCGCCATGGAAAAGCAGATGCGCGCGGAACGCGAAAAGCGCGCCGTGGTGCTGACTTCCGAAGGAGAGCGCGACGCGCAAATCAACAACGCCGAGGGCGACAAGCAGCGCGTCATCAAGGAATCCGAGGCCGACAAGCAGAAACAGATCAACGAGGCCGAGGGGGAGGCCGAGGCCATACTTGCGGTCGCCACCGCCACGGCCGAGGGGCTGCGAAGGGTGGCCGAGGCTGTCGATTCGGAGGGCGGGCAGAGCGCCATGCGCCTGCGCATCGCCGAGCAGTATGTCGAGCAGTTCGGGCGCCTGGGCCAAGCCGGAAACACCTTCGTGATTCCCGCCGACATGGGCAATATGGCCTCCATGTTCACGCTGGCAACCGCCATCCTCAAGGGCGAGGACAAGGACACGCTCAAGATAGAGGACAAGAGTACGGTCGGGGGAGAGGACGAAAGAACGGCGACATAGCGGCACCATATAATTTTCCCGCGAACCACGAAGGAGCGGGCATGAGCAGCACCCAAACGGACTTGCGCGAGCGGCTGGAAAACTTGGCCGAGAGCGGCGAGCGCGACCACCCGCTGGTATTCGTCGGACGCGAGAACATCGTCGGACGGATTATCCGCGCAACCCGTATCCTTCCACCGCGGGGCGGCAAAGGAAAAACGTTCGTCATTGAGGGGGCGCCCGGGGCCGGCAAGACGGCGCTCATTACCGAGGTGGCGAAACAACTCCGCGGTCGGGGGGTGGGGACGATCGAGTGCACGGAGATTCCCAATGGTGCGCGTGTCGAGGGCATATGGCGGGAATTGGGCGGCGCTTTGGCCGGCGCATCCCCAGACGAGGCGCGCACAACACAATACAGTGAAACGCACGGCGGCCTCGGTGTCGGACGGTCGGGCGTCGACCATACCCGAGGGAGAAGCATCGCCCCGAGGGCAGTATCCAACCCGGAGGATGTGCTGGCGCTGCGGGGAAGAAAATCTTTCGGAGACGAAGCCGCCGTGGTGTTCATCGACGAGGTTCAAAATATCGCGGAGGGAACAGAGGCGAGCGAGTTGGTCCGAACACTGCACACCCAGGCGGTGATTCCGGTTCTGCTCGTGTGTGCCGGTCTTTCCGGGAGTCGGGACCAGCTCGGCAAGGCCGGGAAGCTGTCTCGCCTGAACACGGACAACCGGATTCAGCTCGGTGGTCTGACCAACAAGGAGACGCTCGATGGCGCCCGCCGTTCCCTGGAGGTGGTCCGCCACTGGGGGGTGCGGGCCTCGAACGCCGTGCTCAATGCCTGGGCCAAGCGGATCGCCGAGGCATCGGACAACTGGCCACGACATTTGCAATGCTACCTCAACGCCGTCTGGAAAACGCTCGTGGATCAGGAAACCCCCAACCTGGACATGGCGAGCCTCGACGCGGCAATCGCGGCCGGCAACACAGCGCGCCAAGCCTATTACAGCGAGCGTCTGAGGATGGCGCGCGTACCCATTGAGGTGGCCGGAGCGCTACACCAACGGCTGGCCCAAGGGGGACGGTCCATCAGTGACAGGCAAGCGTCTGTCCTCGTCGAGTCGGCTATTGAGAATATCCAGAACGAATGGGATAAGGAGCTCTGTAGAAAGGAGTTTCCCAATGTCGGCGACTGTTTCAATACGCTGCTTCGGACGGGCCTTGTCTCGCTCGACGGCGACTATTGCGTCTCCCCCATTCCCACCATGACCGACCACATCCTCGGCAAGCTGAGTGCCGAGAACGCCCCGCAGCGCGAAGCGGCATCGACGGCGGAGCTACTCGAACACTAGGACATCAAGCGGCGTTAGCGCAATGAGGTGGTCCGATATAGCACTAGGATTGCGTCATAAACGGCTTTGCGCTTGGCAGTTGGCTTGCACATTTACAAGCTGGATCATTAGAAGCGCGCCCGCATATTGAACAAGGCTCATAATAGAGCCTCTCCTTCACTTGGTGCTTGGGCGGGTGACGCCGCACATCGAAGTAGTGCGGGTCGTACTGATAGAGAAATTCGCCGGGCACCAACGAGGGATCCGCCCGATCCGATACGTTCGAGCGCACACTAAGGCCACCCTTGGTATGGGCCGGGTTCTGGCCTCTTCCTTCCTCTTCCCGACCTTCCCCGCCTGCGCCATCCTGCAACGTTGGGGGGAAGCGGAGACCGAACTCAAGGTTGTGAATCTCACGCCAGTCGTCATCCTTAAGATTCAAGGAGCGCGCATGGGCCTTTAGAATCAAGTTATCGTCGACCTGCACATCAAGCTCGAGGCGCTCCTGAAAAGCTTTTGCTTTGGAGTCTACCTTGATCGTTACATTCTCTAAGCAAGTTCTGGGTTCACTCGGCAATACGGAATTGCCCGCCCGCCCAGGTGCGCAGATCTGAAATTTGGCAATTCCGTCTCGGGGATCCGTACAGTAAAGGTGGAATAGTTCATTCCGCACTTCGCCCTCTTTCGGCATCGCCGTTCCGGCCTTGATCAACGGAAGGTAGGAGTTTCTCGCCAGCATCAGTTCGACATTCTTTGCCAACTGCAATCCGACTTGATCCTTGGCAATCCAAGCGGCACCCTCGGCTATCAATGTCGCAGTGCCGCCCTCCGGTACATGCACACGTTCAGGACCGAACCACTCATGAAGACGCCGTCGAACTGCCGGCATGTTCGACATGCCGCCCGTGGCAAGGCACAACGCAACCTGTTCTGGAGCAAACCCGGCATCGCCTAGTATCCGCTCAATGCGTTTGAATCCCTTGTCGAGCAGAGACCTTACGATCTCCTCAAGCTCGTTCTGGCTCAACGAATAGTCTAATTCTTCCTCCCCAACCCCCCGGAAGAAGCTCCCCACATAAATCGCCACGTTCGAACGAAAAGACAGTTCGATCTTCGCCCTCTCGCATCGATCCATGAGTCTGGCCGTTGCGCCTGGATAGCGGTCGAAGCTTTCGGTTAGGCAACGCTCTTCAGCGACCTTTCGAACGACAGCATTCATAATTGTCTCATCGAAGACATCGCCACCGACCTCATCGGTACCATCATTGAGTAGCTGGACAACCATATCCCCCATCGGCCTGCACAACGTAAGGTCGAGTGTGCCCCCGCCCCAGTCGAAGACCAGAACCGGTTTTCTGTCGTAGCGTCGCAGCATCTCTGGAAGGCTCCGACTGCGAAAAAATCCGTAAAGTGCGGCCAACGGCTCATGAACGAACTGCACGATCCGCAGTCCAGCCAACATGAATGCCTCTCGTAGTGCACGCCGAGGATATCCCTCCATGTCAACTGGAATTGTCACCACTGCCGCTTGCTCGGCATCCAAGTCGTGGCCACCTGATTGAGCAACTTCCACTACATGCCGCACAACATCCGCCACAATATCCACCGGGCTTCTTTCCGTTCCTTCAACAAAAATACTGTCGCGTCCAAGAAACATCTTCGGAGAGCCGATTATGTTGCCCTGTACACCCAATCCAGCCTGTGTCAAACGTTGCCTCGCCTCACGTCCCAAGATCTTTTGTGGGCCTTCATAGCAGACAACCGAAGGAATCGGGCGTTGCTCCTCATCAAGAAAATTAATGGCACGATCTCCCCTTACTATCGATATGAGGCTATTAGTCGTCCCAAAGTCGAAGCCGATTCGATCCATCGCTAGTTTTTCCTCCGCAGCTTCTCCGCCTCCCGCTTCAGCCCATCAATCGCCCGCTCGGCATGATCAATCATGACATGGATTTTGGGGGGATCCCGCCTCAACGCATGAAGCCCCTCATCAAGCAGCGCCAACTCGTCGTTGAGCTTGCGCAAAACTTGGCCTCTCAGTTGCTCGTAGTCGTCTTTCCAATGCGAGACCGTCGCTGCATGGAAGTGTTGCTCCTGCTGACGCGCTGCCTGTATTTCCTTGTTCTCCATCCGCGTCTTTTCCAACTCCTTCTCTAGGGCAGCGACATCCCCTCGAGTGGAAGCCAGTTGCTCTGAAAGGCGCATCTCGCCGCGCTCCGCCGTCTCCGCCCGCCGTTCTTCCCTATCCAAAACTCCTTTCAAGAGGCCATAAACCACGGAGGCAGCCGCAGGGTCTCGTGTGCAAAGGAGAGTACGGAGCTTTTCCGCATCTTTCTTAGGTTGCCGTGCCCCCTTACTCCACAAGTTGGTTTGTAAGAGATGATGAATGCTCCCCAGTGAAGTCCCACGCTCTCCCCAAAACAACAGTAGAAGACAATAGACACCGTTTGTCCGACACTGCTCGCACTGCTGCTTGGTCAATGATTTCGCGTTGTCCGGCCATTTCAGAGCTCCGCAGTCTTTTGAATAAATGGCATTGATCGCTTGGTCATGTCTCGGGGCGTGCGGGCGGTTGAACAGTACGTCTTGGAGGCTTCTCGTCCGAAATAGGGGGTGATCTTGCAAAACCTCACGAGCAAAAATCCTTAACGCCTTTAGCTCCTTGGAAAAATCTGGCTGATCAATTTGAACTCCGAGTAACATTAGACGACGGGTTTTATCGAGCAGGCGGTCCGACTTGGCTAGCTGCAATAGATCACTTCGTGTTGGATCTTTAGGAAATGGCGACTTTCCCAACGCGACTAGCTCTTTTTTGCTCAATGCCGCACGCTTAAAAGCCCCCTCGTAGACTGCGCGAACCACTTGGTCAAATCGATCATAGGGCTTGGGCCTTCGTCGCCCTTTCGTATCCTTGACCGACGCTTTGGATGACACCACTGTTTCTCGAGTGGACTTTTGTGCACCTGTATTTTGGATCTCTGCCATCTCTGCCTTGCTCTCTCCGCTAAAGCTTATGGAAGGCCTTAATAATTCGATAGATCAACACTGAAACACTCGTAAGCTATTGATTTTATTTAACCATATGCCGAGACTACAGAATTAATCAGGGGTTCCCTTATGCTTATCTCTTGTCAATGTCCGAATTAGTCGCTCCGCCCATTCCTCGACTGCCGCTAAATTCCGCAATGACTTTGCATGACGCAATGCCGATGCCGCATCTCCAATGGAGATATAGGTTTCAGCAAGCAGTACCTTTGCCTTCAGACGGTCATAGTCAGAGATGTCCCTCGCCAAGAATGCTTCCATGTCGCTGGTGTATTGCGCCAACGCTTTGATGTCGGTCACTACCCATCTCGTGATCTGCTCAGTATCCCAATCCGAAACCAGCCCTTCCGGCGAGGTTGTCGGGACCGTGGTCGGCCGTGCCCTTTGGTTCTCAACAATCAATCCCCGAAGCCAAGCGTCATACCTAGATGCCGCAAACCCAATCCGCGACCCTTTGGCAAGACAACTCGCATCCGCAAAGTGGTTGAAGTGAAACTTGATCAAACCACTGATCGTCCGTGCCAGAAGGCGGTCGTACACTGCAAGCTCTTCAGCAGCCTTGCTGTACTTGCCGACATACCCATCATACGGCAACGAGGAATCATCTGATCGTTCTTTGGCAAGCACACCGTAGAGATATGCGCAGATGCCGTCGCAATATCCAATCGCCGAGGCAAACTTTTTCGCGGCAGAGATAAATTCGTCGATTGCCCGGATATCAAGACTACGCGCAGCCGCCATGCGCATAAATGCCTGCTCTATACCAATCAGGTCGCATTCAGTGGCTATGCGCAGATCAAACGTGAATTCACTAGATATTTCCCCGCCCACTAAGGTCAGACGGTGAACACCATGAGAGAAATTCGCGATGACCGTGGGAAGTTTCGATGGCCCTATCCACTCATCGTCCAATTTCGCACGGTCACAATTCTCTAAAACTATATCACTGTCTTGCAGGGGCGTTGTAATACGAACGGGATGAGACCCGAGTTCGCGACCACGCAATATCAAAGTGGGTCGATTAGACGGATGATCTTCAAATCGATGCTTCCGTAGTGCATCCACAGTGGAGAAAATCTCCGAGCACTGGGTACAAGGATATTCCGGTGGTGACGGCTCGTAGTGGTAGTCCCCGACCCCGGAATACTCGTGAAACTCCATATAGCCCGTCTGCCAGAAACCCATATCACGCCAGCCAAATCATGTGCCTCGATTATAGCAGCTCGGCAGATATGGAAGCCAAGTTGCCGACTGACATACCGGAATGGGGCCTGATCCAACTCGCATTGCCAAGCATCCTGCACGATCGCCTTCACGCCGCCGATGACCCGACGCCAAGGCCCGATTCCAGCGTACAATGGCCATCGCTGCCCGATCCCCAAAATTCCGAAAGGCAGTGAACTCGCTCACGGGGTGTGCCGAACGCCCAAAGCACAATAGGGAACCTCTGATTAATTCTGTAGCCGGGGCATCCGATTGAATAAAATCAATATCTTACGAGTAGATAAATGCTGCTCTATCGAATTGTTCAGACCTTCCCTAGAATACGCGCCTCTGGACGATACGGCGGCACGACTTTATCGGCACCGCACAATCTACGAAATTGATACTTGGAGCAAATTACGATGGGTAAACTCGATGGAAAGGTGGCGCTGGTCACCGGCGCCGGCGGCGGCCTCGGACGCACACACGCACTGCTGCTGGCCGCGGAAGGCGCGGCGGTTGTGGTCAACGACCTTGGCGGTGCGCGGGACGGCTCCGGTGCCGGCTCCTCGTCCATGGCGGACAGCGTCGTGGAGGAGATCAGGGCCGCGGGTGGCCAAGCGGTCGCCGACTACGGCTCGGTTACCGACGAGGCCGCGGCGAAAGCGATGGTTCGAGCCTGTGTCGACAACTTCGGCAAAATCGACATCTGCATCAACAACGCCGGCATCCTGCGCGACAAATCCTTCAAGAACATGTCCAACGATCTCTGGGATGTCGTAGTCGATGTGCACCTGCGCGGCACCTATCTCGTGGCCAAGGCCGCCTGGGACCAAATGCTTGCGCAGGGCACCGGCGGGCGCATCATCAACACCAGCTCAACCTCCGGCCTGATCGGCAACTTCGGCCAAACCAACTACGGCGCCGCCAAGGCCGGTATCGCCGGGCTGACCCGGGTGCTGGCCCTGGAGGGCATGAAATACGGCATTACGGTCAATACCCTGGCGCCCACCGCCTGGTCGAGGCTCACCGCGGATATCTTGCCGGAAGATGTGGAGGAACGCTTCGCGCCGGATAAGGTGTCGCCGCTGGTGGTGTGGCTGTGCACCGACGATGCCGCCAAGGTGACCGGACGGCAGTTCTGCGCGGGCGCCAACAAGATTACCCTGCTTTCCTGGCAGGTTACCGAAATCGCCCAGGGAGAACCCATGGATGCACCCATGACGGTCGAGGAAGTCGGCAAGCGCATGGCCGAAACGATGGAGTCCTGGCCGAAGCTGCTGCGCCCCATGGATGTCTAGCGCGGACCTCGAAGTTCCGATGCGAATCAAGGAACCTCTGATTAATCCTGTAGTCGCGGGATCCGGGTTAATAAAATCAATGGATTACGAATAGCTAGATGCTGCTCTATCGAATTGTTCAGACCTTCCTTAATTCGCCATTCAAGGGTCTCCGGCCATGAGCGGCTTGGTCAAACTGGGGATTCCCGCCGGCAGCCTGCAGGAGGCCACCCGCGAGTTGTTCGAGCGCGCCGGCTACACCATCCGCTTCTACTCGCGTTCCTACTATCCCACCATCGACGATCACGAAATCGATTGCATGATGGTGCGCGCCCAGGAAATGGCCCGCTATGTTGAGCAGGGCGTCCTTGACGCCGGCATCACCGGCCACGATTGGGTCATTGAAACCGGTGCCGATGTGCGGGAAATCTGCGAGCTGCGCTTCTCCAAGGTGAGTCGGAAGCCGGTGCGCTGGGTGCTTTGCGTTCCGAACGAATCCCCTGTGCGGACGGTACCCGACCTGGAAGGCAAGCGCATCGCCACCGAGGCCGTGCGCGTCACGGAGGCCTATCTCAGGCGGCACGGGGTCAACGCCGTCGTGGAGTTTTCCTGGGGCGCGACCGAGGCGAAACCGCCCCGGCTGGCCGACGCCATCGTCGAAGTGACGGAAACCGGCAGTTCCATTCGCGCCAATAACCTGCGCATCGTGGACGATGTGCTAACTAGCACGCCGCGCCTGATCGCCAACCGCGCCACAATGGATGACCCGTGGAAGGTCGCCAAGCTCGAGAACATCGCCCTGATGCTGCGATCCTGTCTGGCGGCCGAGGGCCGGGTCGGTTTGATGCTGAACGCCCATCGCGAGGATCTCGACGCCATCATCGCCCTGCTGCCCGCGCTCCAGAAGCCGACCGTTTCAAAACTCTCCGACGAGGGCTGGGCCGCGCTCAATACCATCATCGACGAGTCGACCGTGCGATCGCTGATTCCACAACTTAAGGCGGCCGGCGCGCGCGGCATCGTGGAATACGCAATCAACAAGATCATCGATTGATCTGCCTGGCGGAAGCCGATGCACCAACCCTCCCGTCCAATCCGCCCACACAGATCGGCAACGCATCAAGGCAGCGCCCGTTTCGGGATTGCAATGGGCTTTCCCAGATCGGGGAAGCGCTTATTCGCAACCGCCATGAGCGGCGCGGCATGACCGCCGACAACGGCAGGCCGGAGAATGGGGAGGTCGGCGGCCGCTACGCGAAATACGTACTCGGCGTTTTGCTGGTCGTCTACATATTCAACTTCATCGACCGGCAGATCATCTCGATACTGGCGGAGGAGATTAAGGCGGATCTCGGCATCTCCGATGCGGATATCGGTTTTCTCTACGGCACCGCCTTCGCCGTCTTCTACGCGGTGTTCGGCATTCCGCTGGGCAAACTCGCCGATGTTTGGACGCGCAAAAGCCTGATCTCCATCGGCCTGGGGTTCTGGAGCCTGATGACCGCCCTGTCCGGCACCGCGCGCAGCTTCGCGGCCCTGGCCACCTACCGGTTCGGCGTGGGCATCGGCGAGGCGAGCGCATCGCCCGCCGCGTTCTCCATGCTGTCGGATTACTTTTCGCCCAAGGTGCGGGCCACGGTATTGGCCATCTATTCCAGCGGCGTCTATATCGGTGCCGGGATTGGGCTGTTCCTCGGCGGCGTCATCGTCGATAGCTGGAGCGAGGCATTTCCCGACCCGGCGCTCGCGCCCTTTGGGCTGAAGGGCTGGCAGGCGGCGTTTTTCGCCGTTGGGCTGCCGGGCCTGCTCATCGCCGTTTGGATGTGGTCCGTTCGAGAACCCGCGCGCGGCCTGAGCGAGGGGCTCATCGCCGAGCCGGAGCTGCATCCCTTCCGCGAAACCCTGCGCTCGCTGTATTCGGTATTACCGCCTTTCACAGCGCACAACCTGCTCAGGCTCGGCGGTGCCCGCGCGCTCGGCTTCAACCTGTTGACCGCACTCCTTGTGACGGTGGCCGGTTTCGGCATGCACATTTTCATGCCGAGCGCCATTCAATGGACGGCGCTCGGGGTCGGTGTCTACGCCGCCCTTTCGTGGATGCAGGCACTACGCCTGCGCGAGCCGGCCACCTTCGCCATGATGTTCCGTTCCAAGGCATTCACGCTGGTCACCACGGGCTTTCCCTGCATCGCCTTTGTCACCTACGGCAACGGGTTCTGGGCACCGCCCTTCATGCTGCGCGTTCACCAGGTGGGTCTCGCCGAGGCCGGCACCCTGCTCGGCCTTGGCGCGGCGCTCGGAGGCTGGCTGGGCGTGACTTTGGGCGGATTTCTCGCCGACCGTCTCAGGTCAAAAACCGCCAATGCCCGGCTTTGGGTCGGCGTACTCGCGGTCGCCCTTTCCATACCCAGCGGCCTCGGTTTTCTGCTGGCCAACCACGCCTGGCTCGCCTACCTGTTCAGTTTCCTGTTCAGCATTACCTCGCCCATGTGGGTCGGCGGCGCGGCGAGCACGGCCAACGACCTGGTGATGCCGCACATGCGCGCCACCGCTTCGGCCTACTACATTCTGATGATTACCTTTATCGGCCTGGCGCTCGGGCCATTCGTGATCGGGCAGATCAGCGATTTCTACATCGCCGGCGGGCTGGCCGACGGCCCGGCGCTGCGCAGCGCCATGATGTGGGGGCTGGTTATGATGGGAGCCAGCCTGATGTTGATCCTACCGGCGATGCGCTATCTGCCCGGGGAGGAGGCAACGCGGGTTGTGCGCGCCCAAGCGGCGAGCGGCGGGGCGGGGCGATAGCCGTGCCAAGCGTTGAAGCGTTATAAAACGAGGCTTGCACCGAAATATCAAGCATAGGTCCGAGCGAACCGCATCCACACGACAACAAGGAACAACCACTACCGGCACCAATAGCGCCCCCGCGCCCTTTCATCGACAAGGAACAACCATGAGAGCCACGACACTCCTAGGCGGAACGCTGTTACTGGCAGCATGCGCAACGCCGACAACACAACCAACACGACTAGACGTCGACTGCGACGCGGCAAAGATCTTGGAGAAAAGCCTAACGGAAACTATCAACCACATGGCCACGGACTGCCCGCCGGACGATCCGCAGGCGTTCTACGCCTACAAGGAATGCCGGGAAGCCGTACTCCTAGGAACCCACGTGCTGGGAATCTACGAACGAAATATCGCCGACAGCGACAGGGAGGATCTAAATAGAGCCGACAAATTCTGCACAACAAACATCGTACAACTCCACGTAGTACTCCTACTAATGGTGGGAAACTACATTCAGCCACAACCGGAAGAATAGGAAGCAAGCATGAGAGCCAAGACAATCGCAGCAATCGCACTTACGCTCGCCTTAGTGGGCAGCATGGAAGCTAGAAGCTCGTCCATCCCACCGCTCATCAACATAAATGGGTCGTCACCCGAAACCCAAGCAAGGCGAATCCGCATATGCGAAATAGCGATTAACGACGAAAAATGGGCTATCGCAACCCGACAAAAAATCAAAACAGATCCGATCTTCAGAAATGACCGAAAATTCATCGCAAGCACGGTCACACTCCTAGAAAAAATGCTGGAGCAAGACAGAATACCGAAAAAGGCCACCGAACTCGCCAGAGGCGGATTATGGGGAGCAGACACTGTATGCGGAACAAGGGCAGGCGGGAGAGTGACGCTGCTCCTGCAGGATCTACAGAACATACTAGCGACACAAAACAACATCTAACGCCGGCGAAACACCACGGGCACATCCGTCCTTAATGCCCTGATAGAGAACTGGTGGATTTCGCCGAAAAGTCCACCAGATGCAGTCTTGCGTACGAAAACAGGGCTTGTGGGAAATTCCCTTGGCGGGTGTATTTGAAGGGAATTATGTAGCAGAATCCGCCCGCGCAATTAATCGGACAGGCCACCGCGGCGCAATTTCATTTTAGCCAGCGATATATTCCGCACCGAGTCCGGGAATTTGATTGCGGCTGACATCCACGGCTAGCCGCTGTGGCCACATCAAGGAGTTCCCCGGCGAATGCGGCGCGGTGAAATGGTCATTGCCTAAGACAACGCCCGCTTGGCGGGGAGCCGCGATTTCCACCTCCGCACGTCAGCCTTCACCGAGGATCTCGTCGGAATGCTCTCTGGGGCCGAGGGCCTCGCACCATTCGGCGGTGGTGCCCACGCAGGGTCCATTCGGGTTCCGCAGACGAGTTGATCACGGTGTTCGAATTCACACTCTTGGGCGGCCAGACTCAGATGGTGAAAGAGCGGCACCATTGACTTGTCCCAAGGAAGGAACTTGGGGTCGAAGCTATCCGGGACTACCGGAATTAAACGATTGTCGCTTGATGAAGCGTGAGGTTATGGCGGATTAGCATCAGACATCGCCTTTGCATCGGTTGCGACGGGCATTGGTCGAATATGCAGAGCAGACAGACGATCATCTTCTGGCGTTCGTTCGACCAGAACCTTTAGGAATTCGCCCCACCGCGTGGCGGCCCGTTCGAGCAGGCCCTGCCATTCCAAGGCTTTCATATTGTCTTTGTCTAGTCGGGACAAAATTTCCTTCATGCCCGGCCTCTTATCCAGCTTGTCCGCGACAAGCAGACCGGAAACTATGGGGAAGTCCAGTTCCGTATTAACATTGATGCTGGAACGCAGAATGTCAATGTATTCCTGATAGCGGTTGATATGATCTCGATTAATGGTCAAACCCGGTCGCATGAACTCGACAATCAGTAGTTGCTGGCCAGACGACATCACCAAATCGACACGCTTGTTTAGGCGTTCGTCGTCGAGACCTGCATCTTGCGCGGCTTTGGCGACCAAATTTCTGACGCTGGTTTCCTTCTTGAAGGTTTCCCATTCCGGCGACAGCAACCATGGATTTTCGGCAATGTAGTCCCTGACCGCGTTCTCGAGATCGCGGTTTTCGATGCGTTTTCGTAACCCAGCGATGATTTCCGCCTTGGCACGGATGGCTTCGGCGACATGCAATGCGTTCAGGACTTGGGCTTCGGCGAGCAGGTTGAGTAGCACACCTTCGTCCATAGTTTCGACACTGGACACTTTGTCGATTAGCT
Organism: Pseudomonadales bacterium; assembly: GCA_965116165.1. Classification (GTDB taxonomy): domain Bacteria; phylum Pseudomonadota; class Gammaproteobacteria; order Pseudomonadales; family Azotimanducaceae; genus Azophilus. The sequence goes on from OZ220484.1 coordinate 1,957,666, forward strand.
CATGGAGGCGACCGCCTTCCCAAGCTGTCAGCATTCCGTTCGAAAGTTCCGCGAACTGAGCTTCCGAAATTGATTCTATCGCCGCAATTTTCTTGATCGCACCAGCGACAGTTCGCCGCTCGGTAGACTGCAGGCGCTCCAATCGCCGTGAGAGTGGCGCCACCTTATCATTAATCAGCCTGAGTCTTTCCTCGGCCCGCCGGGCCTTCCAGATTGATAGCAATGATTTTATTCGCCGTTGGCCCCACTCCTGTAGTGGACGCGCTTCCTCGTGTTCCCAGTTTATCCGTTGCCGTTCAGTGGTAATAATATCCGCATTGAGCCTGTCCAGATAATCTGCCTGAACCTGTCCCGACATATATTGTTGGCCGTGCTGGCCGGATAGCCCACCCGACAGATTGAAGAAAAATGGGGTCTGTGCGACCTTGATCCCACAAAATACAGAGACTCCTCGAAGTTCTTCGGTTCCGATCGTATCTCGGGTGAATCTGATCCGCCACCGGACCTCGTCTTCGCCGAATTTTTCGAATCCGAAATTGTTCTCGATCTTAAATTCGTCGGGTTTTTCCTCTTCCCGGTAATCCGATGGGAAATCAAACTCGACATTCATCAGTGCAATGTCCTGGGGCAAATCAATGCCATTTATCCGGACCTCAAAATTGGCAGCGTTCTGTTTGATAAGAAACCGCCGCGCCATGGATCGTGCAAATACGCTCTTGCTTGGCACTCTGCCAAGCTTCAACCGGCTCAGCGTAACGGTGGTGGTGCCTTGTTGGACCTGTCTTGTGTCGTCTGGCTTCTGGCGAAGAACCAAAGGAATTTCTTTTGCGGCAGTGTTAACGTAATCGTCTCCGCGTAATCCGTTCAGATCAAGACGGAACACTGTTCGTTCTCCTGTCGCGCTGCTCGTTGTATCAACTTCCAAAATTTCCGCAATGCCAAAACCGGCAAATTTTCCGATGCCCTTCCGACCGAGTACGGGACGACCGCCAAGAGATCTATCCGTCAGATCTCCGCCCCGCCGGTTCCGTCCTACATTGAGATACCAATCCTGACATTGCTGAAAGGTCATGCCGAGCCCATTATCGCGCACCGCTATTTTCGGGTCGCCGCTGAGTGAATCTGGAAGCTCGACATCTACTTCCGTCGCATCCGCATCCCATGCATTCGCGATTAATTCCGCGATTGCCGCGACCGGGCTTCGGTACATCTGGATGCCGAGAGAGTCGATGATCCGCCCGTGAAAATATAGATAAAGCCTATCTCCATCATGGGACATGCGATTCCTCCGAACTCAAATGAGCGCCTATTGCATCGACAGCAGTGCTTCGACCAGATGCCCCGCATAAAAGCAGGCCAAGGCAGGCGGAACGGCGTTGCCAATCATGCGGGCAATAGGTTCGACTTGACTGACGGGATAGAACACATAGTCATCCCGAAATGACTGAAGCCGCGCCGCCTCCCGCATCGATATGCCGCGGAGCTGCGTGATGTCCGGGTGCCCAAAGCGGCCGTTAGTTATACTATGGCACCGAGTCGTTATCGTTGGCGCTGGTCGATCTGGGGCCATTCGAGTATAGACATCGGTGAAGCATCGGCTTTGCAATCGCGTATTCACCCTACGATGACAGGCGAGAGAAAGGTCGCCGTCTGGTGTCGAAAATAAATATGCATTGGACTCCCCTGGCTTTGCGTAGGATATCCGTTTTCTGTTTAGCTTGTTCAGATTGCGGGTTACATGATTCAATACATCTTTGTGCATCTCGCCAGCATTGAGAGGCGGAAGCCCGGACAACGCCTCTCCCACCGTTTTTCTAGTGGCCGACGCATCGCTCTCCGGTAAATCGAACGACTCAAATATCCGCTTTGGCGCGGCTCGCATCGCAGCCAGAATCGTTCGCTTGCGATATTGTGGGATACCGAAGTCCGAGGTGCATACACGCTTCGTTGATACGGCGAATGATAGGTCGCGTAGCTGGTTCCCAAAGTCCTCCCATACGCCGCCGTACCTAGTATCGGTAATGCCCGAAACATTTTCCGAGAGAACAATATCGGGGCGATATCGCCTTACGAATCTGCAGGCATGGGCCAGCAGGTTCCGGTCACGCAGGCGCGCAGCGATGCGTTCCTTACTGAGTTCGGACCTGCTGAGCTTCGTGAAGGGCTGACACGGTGCGCAAATTGCGAAGAGAAGCGGCACAGTGGGATAATGTCGTCGATGCTCATGGAGTAATTTATCGAGGCGGGCAATCGCTTTGTCCTGTTGGCCCTCAGGATATTCTTTTGTTGTTGGGAACAAGTCGAGCGCCAAGAACTCTGGATACGCCCTGTCTCCAGCCTCATTACCATTGTTGGCAACATATGTCCGCCGACAACTCTCCTGTTTGTCCAGACCGACGATCACGTAACCGCCAGCGTCGATTAGGCCTCGCGTGGTCCCTCCTGCGCCGCAAAAAAAATCGACCGCGAGAAATGCTGGCTTCTTCCGCCTTCCGGCTCGACGTCTGTTTGGCAACAATGCTATCAGTTCGTCTTGTGTACCCACGCCTGTATCTCTCCAAGATCGCCCTCAGAAAAATTCTGCCCTGCCCCACACACTGCGCTTCGGCTTGGAAATTTTAAAACCATTTCAAGCCCGAGCGTTTGGAATGCGTCCCTGCGCCGCATGCGGATGTCGTGCCATTCGTCCACTCGGGAGCTTTGTTATGACTTGGAGAGGGTTTCGATTTTCCTCCAACGTAGCGGAACCTCCAGAGCTTGAAGCCTTTAGCATGTCGGACAATACGCTGGAGGATTATATCCATAGTGTTCTGGCTCAGATACCTTTCAGAACTTCCACTCGGCGTTTGGGCCCGCTGTCCGCCGACATGGGGAGGGTGGCACGGGCCCTTGAACTCCGCTCCCTCCGCTCAAAGCCCGATGGCGCTCTAACGCGCTCCGCTGGCTCAGGCATGCCCGGTTCAACCAAACGAACAAGGTGCCTGAGCATGAATTTGCGGTACTATTGGTTGTATTCGTTGTGTTGGAATCGGCGCTGTAAGGTTTGCAGAAAAGCTAGGAAAACTCTGATCAATTGAGCCGTGAGACGATCAGTGCTCGATTTCAACGAATCAATTGATCAGAGTTTCCTTAGGATATTGAACGATGCGACTTTGGCGGTGGTTACTGGTAAGGAAAGTGGGAACCCTGCGCTAATTGCGTTGTCCGGTCATCGACGCCGGGTGGGGCGGCCTCTCGCTGCCTGTTCGCGTTCCCATTTGAGGGCGGCATCCCTAGTCGTCACGCGCCCGACCTTCACAACATGACCGTCCCCACCGAAATGCTGCTTATGCTCCGTTTCCCGGCGCTCAAGATCGTTGGTAATGCCAGTGTGAACGATTCTGCGGCCCTGTTTGAAGTGATACTTGTAGGTGTCCCGGGCCATGCTTAGTGCCTCCAGTGCCGACAAGTTTCATATAGTGGCATGGAACCAAAACGTGTCAAGAGCCTGAACCTGTACACCTCCCCTCCAATGGGGGCGGCAGGATGCGAGAACTGGTGCCATTGCGTTGAGCTTGAGTCATTGATTTGTCTGTCTGGCACAGGCAACATATTGCTTCTTTCTACTGCTTGATGGCTTCCGGGCGGTTGTGCGTGAAACTTTCGGGGGTTGTCGGCCAAAGGATGTCAAGTGGCGAGGGCGCACAGGGCAACAGGTGAAGATAATGAGGTTAATGAGATACGTTCCTGCACTATGCAGGCCCCTGTTGGCAGTGGCTGGCCTGTCGGTTTTTCTCTTTTCCGCATCACAGGCTGTAGCGGAAGGATTTTATCTTGGTGTAGAGGTAGGGCTGACTGATTCCAAGGATATCAGGATTGCCAACCAGGCCATCAGTCATCCCACCCGCTGCGATAGTCTACTGTATGCCAATGCCGCCGATGTACCGAGTGAGGCGGCCTGCACGGACAATGTCGTCAGGGAACTTTATCGAAGCCTGTTTGATGTCGAATCAGGCTTTGCCGGTGGTTTCACGCTGGGCTACCGGTTCGGTGCTATCCGTGTTGAAGCCGAATATCTGTATCGGCATCAGGGTGGTCAGCAAAAACCCATTGATCTTGGATCGGCCGGCAATGCGGCACTGGGCACCAAAGACAGCGAGTGGGACAGGGATGCACCGCCTGAGTCAGGGATTCATGACTACCAGGGGCAGAACTTTTTTCTCAACACGTACTATGATTTCCTGAACGATTCGGACTGGACGCCCTATCTGGGCGCCGGTGTAGGGCTGGGCAGAATTGATATGGGCTATCATAATTCTTTCCTGCGTCGCAACGACCTAGGCCGACTGGGTCCGGAAGAATGGCGTCAGGCGGCCGCCGGTACCGTCAGCAAGCTTGATACGGAACTGAGCGACACCCGGTTTGCTTTCCAGTTTCTGGCGGGGGTGGAGTATGCCCTTGGCGAACGGACCTCTTTGGGATTCAAGGGCCGTTGGGTCCGTATTGATGGGTTTACAGAAGAAAACAGACTCTGGACGAAAATACGCAGCCACAGCCCCGTGATAGCTGATGGGATAACGCCGTTCACCAGCGATCTGGAGTTGGATGATATTGAGCATTGGACCCTCAGTGCGGGCATCAGATACGAGTTTTAACCCATCTGTTTCAGCGTTCCCTCTCCGTTGTGTCCCCCGCAAAGTTGGGAGAGTAGCAGGCTTAACCGAACCAACCCCGCAAGCTTGGGACGACGCCATCGCGCCGCGCTACAAAACGCTCATGGAATCACGGAACAGGTGCCGCCAACGCGGGCATCGCCACCCTTACCAATAGTGGTCGAGCAACAGAAAAACGAACAGCGCGAACAGGTAGCCTATGGAATAGTGGAAGGTCCGCATGGGTGCCGTGCGGTCGCGGTTCATGAGCAGCACCACGGACCAATACAGGAAACCGCCGCCCAGCGCCAGCGCCGCCGCCAAATACAGCCAACCGCTCATGCCGATGGCGACGGGTGCCAGACTTGAGGCGATAAGGATCAGTGTATAGTAAAGAATGTGTCGGCGAGTTGCGGGTTCCCCGTGGGTAACCGGCAGCATCGGGATGCCCACCGCGGCGTAGTCTTCCTTGCGGTCCAGGGCGAGCGCCCAAAAATGGGGCGGGGTCCAAGCGAAGATGATGAGCACCAGCAACAGGCCACCGGGCTCCACCGCGCCGGTGACCGCCGTCCAGCCGAACAGGGGCGGCGCCGCGCCAAACAGGCCGCCAATCACAATATTCTGGGGGGTCGCGCGCTTCAGGAACAGGGTGTAGATAAGCCCGTAGCCAACCCAGGATGCGAGATTCAGCCAAGCGGTCAGCGGATTGATCCACAGGAACAATATCGCCATGCCGGTCACCCCGAGCACGGCCGAGAACACCAAGCCCTGAACAATGCCCACCCGGCCCGTCGCCACCGGACGCCGCTCGGTTCGCACCATGCGCGCGTCGATCTCCGCATCGGCAATGTGGTTGACCACGGCCGCCGACGCGGCAACCAAGCCGATGCCGGCCGTGCCAAGCACCAAAATATCCAGCGGCACCATACCCGGCGTGGCGAGGAACATGCCGACAATCGCGCACAGCAGCATCAGCAGCACAACGCGCGGCTTGCACATTTCCACATAGTCGCGCCAAGACGCGACCGGATAGGTCGTCTCGTTCAAGAGGCAGTCCCCCGAAAAGCGCGATAGTTTACTGTAACCAGAACAAGCAACAAAAGCGCACCCCCCGCATTGTGGGAAACAGCGACCCAAAGCGGCAGCGTTAGCAGCACATTGGCGATACCGAGCGACAACTGCAGCGCCAACAGGGCAATCACCCAGGACGCAAGGGGGCTATCGCTGGCCAACAACCGCCATCCCAACCATCCCACCACCAGCAGCACGGCCACCGCCCCCAGCCGATGGGCGAACTGAATGGCGATGCGGGCTTCGCTGTCCATGATGCCGCCGAGATAGTTGGGGCCAACGGATTGGAAGATATTGAACCCCTCGGCCACATCCATCGGCGGTACCCAGGCCCCGTGGCAGGTCGGAAAGTCGGGGCAGGCCAGGGCCGCGTAATTCGATGTGACCCAGCCGCCGAGCGCGATTTGCACCACCAGCACGGCCAGGGCGGCCAACGCCAGCCGAAAATGCCGGGCCTGCACCTTGAGACCGGATCCCAAGCCCAGACGCAACGCCAGCAGCCACAGCAGGCTCAAGGTCGCAAAGCCGCCCAAGAGGTGCGCGGTGACAACCTGCGGCCACAGTTTCAACGTAACCGTCCAAGCGCCGAACGCGCCCTGCAGCATCACCAACAGGGCCAGCGCAATCGGCAGTTTCAAAGGAACCCGATGCCGCCGCCGTACCGCCTGCGCCACCACAGCCAGAATCAGCAATCCAAGGGCCGCCGCGGCATACCGATGCACCATTTCGGTCCAAGCCTTATACGCCTCCACCGGCGTATCCGGAAAGCGGGCCTCGGCGGTGCTAATCGCCTCCGCGGTCTGGGGCACGGCAAGGTGGCCGTAGCAACCGGGCCAATCCGGACACCCCAGCCCTGCATCAACCAAGCGGGTGTAGGCACCGAGAACGACGACGACGAAGGCCAGCGCAACGCCGATCAAAACGGTTTTCCTCACCGGAAACTTCTCCTGTACATAGCCAGCAGCCTGCCGGACCTTATAGCGCTTAATTTAATAACCCATTGATTCAAAAATGATATTTTATTTTGGGAATTATATCGATGGGTTGACCGAAGCCCACATGTGGTGGTTTCCAGCCGCTAAACCCTCGACGTATAGTGATATGTCAACCCATGTATATACTTCCCTTTATTTTCAAGCCCATCGTGAAGGAATTTCTTAAATATCAATAACTTAAGAAACCTTTGATTAATCCTATAGCAGCAGCATCCTATTTAATAAAATCAATAGCTTACGAGTAGATCAATGCTGCTCTATCGAATTAGTCGGAGTTTCCTTAATAAATTCGGCACAGTTAAGTCAGGCAGGCCGCTAGCCCGACCTATTCGTGATGAACGTGGCGAGGCCGGCAAGAGCGGTGAAATCACTGGGTGCGCGGAGATATGCGGAGAATACGCGCGCGCGGGCGTACTATTTTGCATCGACACCCCAACTCCCGTACTATCAACGACTTCCTTGTTCAATATTTAGGGAGTAGTCCAATATGACGACAGCACCGACCGAACACATTATCAATAGTGAAGAGACGGTTGATCGGTCCAAAGACACCGGCACCAACCATTTTACTAGAGCCGAGGGCCACTATGGATCGATGAGCGTCCTGGGCGGGCGGGGCCACGACGTCTTCCAGGGGAACTGGGGCGACGACTACTTCAAGGATGCCGGCGGCGGCAGCCTCGCGAAAGGCGGCGAGGGGCGCGACTATCTCGAAGGCGGCTACGGCATGAATGTCCTCCATGGCGGCCGGGGCAGCGACACCCTGGTCGGGAACCGGGAGGACGCGTTCTCCGACCGTCTCTACGGCGGCGCCGACGGCGACTACCTGATCGCGGGCCGGGTCAAGGCCAGCAGCCGGGTGGACGACGGCACCGGCGCGCTCACCGGCACGACGAGGGGCAGGGGTCCGCAGAGCGACCAGGAGGTCGAAAACCCGCGGGGAAACATCCTCAATGGCGGCACGGGGTTGGACAAATTCATCCTGAACCCCGACAGCTACGTATACATCGAGGACTACGAGCGTCCGTGGGGATCGAACAACACCAGGGACTCCATCATTGTGACCGGTCTCGGGGACGGACCGAGGCCCATGATCGTTCACCACCCCGATGGCGTCTACGGGAATGCCCACTTCCGGATCATGCTGGGCGACAAGGTGCTCGCCGAACTCAACTACGGGGTGGATGTCTCCGGGGAGGCTGTCGATGCCGCGATCGACTGGATCGGCCAGAGCCTCTCGACGCAGCGCGGGGAGTGGGTCTACGGTACGCAGGCGGGCGACAACCTTTCGGGCACCGCCTGGGAAGACCAGATCCATGGCCATGGCGGCGATGACCGGCTCGACGGCGGCGCGGGCGGTGATCATATTGATGGCGGCCACGGCAACGACATCCTCCGCGGCGGGGACGGTTACGACACGATGCTTGGTGGTCGCGGCAACGACACGCTGTACGGCGGCGCGGACGCCGACGCGCTTGTTGGCGCGGGTGGCAACGACCTGCTCGACGGCGGCGCCGGCGAGGACCAGCTCTATGGCGGCCATGGCCACGACCGTCTCGACGGCGGTGCGGGCCAGGACCAGCTCTGGGGCGACGCTGGCCGGGACATCTTCGTCATCAGCACGACCGACGAGGCCCCCGACATCATCGCGGACTTCAACGTGGATGAGGACTATGTCCGGCTGCCGCTCGGCCTTTCATGGGACGATGTACGGTTCGAGAAGGGCACCCTCGACGCCCCGCGGTGGGCCATCGAAGGCGAGGAGGTGCTCTTCCTCGTCACCGGTACGGGCGAATCGAAGAAGCAGCTTGCCGCGTTCCAGGGTCTCGGTGAGTGGGAGGATATGGATAAACTCAAACTGAGTGTCGAGTTCATCTGGGACTTCGACCCGACCGAGGAACTGCCGGATCCGAAGGCCGGGAAGACGATCAAGGGCACGAACAAGAAGGACCTGCTCATCGGTGGGAACAACAACGACACCATCAAGGGCCTGGGCGCGATGGATGTGCTCTACGGGCACGGCGGCGATGACATGCTGTATGGCGGCAGTGGCAAGGACACGCTGTATGGCGGCAGTGGCGACGACTTCCTGTTCGGGGACAGCAACAACGACATCCTCCACGGCGGCGCCGGCGGCGACACGCTCAACGGCGGGAACAGAGCCGACCGGCTGTATGGCGAAGACGGCGACGACGAGCTCAACGGCGGCAATGGTGACGACATGCTGTATGGCGGCGCCGGCAGCGACAGGCTGGACGGCGGGGACGGCAACGACCGGCTGGAAGGCGGCGAGGGCGGTCTCGACGTGCTGGCCGGCGGCGCGGGCGACGACCGGCTGTTCGGCGACGGCGGCAACGACCGGCTGGAGGGCGGCGAGGGCTCCGACCGTCTGCGTGGCGGCGAGGGCGCCGACGAGTTCCTCTTCCGCCAGGGCGACGGCGTCGATGTCATCACCGACTTCTCGGTCGAGGATAACGACACCCTCATCTTCCTGGGGCAGACCGAGGGCCAGGCGTCGGCCGGAAATGGCGAGATGTTCCTCGATGTCTCCGACCTGAAGATCGTCGATGACTACGATGCGGGCGGCGTCAGGATCACGTCGAACAAGCTCGACAACGAGATCATCCTCAAGGGCGTGACGTTCGAGCAGTTATCGATCGACAACTTCTCCGTCGTGACGATGGACGAGTACAACGATCTCCTGCTCGGCTGAGCCGACCGGTCAACCGGAAGATTGCGGCCGTTCCCCGAAAGGGAGCGGCCGCAATTGCATCCGCCGCATTGGGGTATAAGGGAAAGTGAGGGTATCCCTCGCGCTCCCGGCCGGGGACTTCGTTGTCGGCCCTTGACGTATCGCCGGATATGCTGACTGAGGCTTAAGCCGCGCATCTGGACGCTTGCGGACGCGCCGATACGGCATTATCAGTTGGATGGAGCACAAGCGTCCCGCCTCGCAAATTGTTAAGCCCCGGATATCTCCAGCAACCGTTGCAAATCTTCCAATATGAGCCGTACCGGCGAATCGGACGGATACCGAAGTACCACATTGCCTGCCGGGTCAACGAGATAGATTCCCGCATTCAGCGCCCTCTCGCCGTCGCTGGTGAAATGGCGCATTTGCGGGTAGCGTCCTCTGGGCGGCAGGGATTCAGGGTCTGGAGGGGTTATCAACGCCGTGCGAATGCGTTCCGCGTGCTCGTTCAGGCGTTGTCGTAGCCGACCCAATGTATCCAAGTAGCCCTGGCACGCCTCCCCACAGTCCGCCGCCGCCAGCCAAACCCACCATGTCTCGCCGCCGTCCACCGGTGCACCCGATTCGTCGAGCAAACCCAGTTCGCGCGCCAATACCGGGGGGTCCACGAACTCGCCGTGGTTGGTGGTGGTGAACAGGGTGTCGCGTTCCGCCAGCCAGATGAGGCTGTAGACCCCGAAGGCGCAGAGCAGCGGAAAGGCAACCAACATGACGATGACCTGGGGCCGGTTTCTCTTCGCGACCCGATTTTCGGGTTCCATGCTCAAAATCCTCTCCAGCCTGGTTCGATGCGGTCAGCGCGGCCGCCGCAATTGCCCAAGAACAGCCCGGGTATCCGGCCGGACACCGCGCCAAATGGCGAAGGCGGCACCGGCCTGCTCGACCAGCATACCCAAGCCATCCGCAACCATCGATGCATTCGCCCGCCGTGCCCATTGGCAGAAAGGCGTCTCTCCGTCCCGAGCATAAAACATGTCGTAACAGGCGGTGCCCCGGACGATGTCCCCATCAAGCAGAGCGCCCGTTCCCCGCAGCCCGGCCGATGTGCCGTTGATAACCAGGTCGAACCCCGGTTGCAGCGCATCTAATGGGATGCTCTCGACATCGTCGGGATGCCGGCCGGCCAGCGCATTCGCCTTGGCGACCGTGCGATTGGCAACGACCAGGCGCCCAACGCCCGCCCCGAGCAACGATGGCAACACCCCCTGCACGGCACCGCCCGCACCGAGCAGCAGCAGACTGCGCCCGGCGACCTCTATGCCGAGCGCCCGCAAATCCGCCACGAGTCCGTCACCGTCGGTGTTGAAGCCCACTGGCCGCCCCTCTTCGAGTTTGATGGCATTGACCGTGCCCGCAACAGTCGCCATGCCGCGCGTCTCCCGCACCCACCGGAATGCGTCCACCTTGAAGGGCAGGGTGACGTTCAGCCCAAGGCCGCCCGCCGCAAAAAAGGATTCGGCCGCTCCGCTAAAGCCCCCGTCGGGTGCCGGTAGCTTCGCGTAATAAAGACGCTCGCCGGTCTGAGCCGCAAAGGCGTGATGAATTTCCGGCGACAGGGAATGCGCCACGGGGTTGCCGATAACGGCGTATCGATCCATCAGCGCAACACCTGCCCATCCAAGGTGCGCAGTTCGCTTGGGCGATTGCGCGCCGCCGTGCGTCCCGGAACCACATAGTCCAGGGTGTGTTGAAACCAGCGCCGCACCCGCAATTCGCTCGCGGTGCTCGGCCGACCGGATGGATTGGCGGAGGTCGATACCAGCGGCCCGCCGAAAGCCGCGCAGATGGCGCGGGATTGATCGTGTCCCGGAACCCGGATCGCCACCCGACCCTCCCCGCGCACCCCGCTACCGGAAATCCACCACGGAAAACGGGAATTTGGCACCAGCCAGCTCACGGCACCGGGCCAGCTCGACTCGACTTCGGCGCGCGCCTCCGCGGAAAGCGCCGCAAGCTCCGGGGCAAAGCAGGAAGCGCGTGCGCCAATGACAATCAAGCCCTTGGCGGGGTCGCGATTTTTCACGGCGAGCAGGCGCGCCACGGCACCCCGGTTGAATGGATCGCAGGCCAAACCCCAGACCCCTTCCGTGGCGTGCGCCACAAGCCCGCCACCGCGCAGGTGCCGAGCGGCGATGCGGACGTGAAAAGCGTTGCCGCCAAGCTGTTCTGTTCCCGACACAATAAACTTGGGGAATTATAAGGAAGAGGTGGACATATGCGGCCCCCTAGCCCGACCTATTCGTGAATGAACGTAGCGAGCCGGCAAGAGTAGTGAAAGCACTGGGTGCGCGGAGCAGGAGCGCGCACAGGCGTGCTTGACGGCATGTTGAGCACACGGCGGGAGTACGCCCAGTGATTTCGCTGCTCTTGCCGGCCGCAGTAGTTTATTCATGAATAGGTCGGACTAGACTCGCCGAGCCGGTGGATTGGCAAGAAGGGGCGCCGGACAAGTCGCACTGTGGGAATCAACGATTCAATTCCGCCTGCAGCCGCTCATTCTGCGCCTTGATCTTCGAGCGATTTTCCGCCCGGTCCTCTTCAAGCCGGGCCGCGAGATCCGCGTCGTTGACGGCAAGCATTTGCGCGGCGAGATAGCCCGCGTTGCGCGCCCCGGCCTTGCCGACCGCCACGGTTGCCACCGGAATGCCGCCCGGCATCTGCACGGTGGCAAGCAGCGCATCAAAACCGCTCAACGGACCGCTGTCGATCGGCACGCCAATAACCGGACGCACGGTGTGCGCGGCCACCGCACCGGCCAGATGCGCGGCCATGCCGGCACCACACACAAAGGCCGCGCAACCCCGCGCAACCGCATCGGCAACATAGGCGGCCGTCGCCTCCGGTGTGCGGTGCGCCGAGGAAATACGCACCTCGCTCTCAAGAGCAAGACGGTCAAGCACCGCCGCGCAATTTTGCATGACCGGCCAGTCGGATTCGGACCCCATCAGTATGGCTACAAAGCTCACAAACATCTCCAAAGTCAGCGAGGGAGTGGTGTATCGGTTTGGCTTCTCGGATTCCGCCGAGAGCCAAGGCTCGCGGGCTGTTCGGTCCGTGCAAATGTCAAACCGACACACTACCGGCGAGGGACGCGAATATACCCGTCGGGGGTCGGGCGGACAAATCCGGCCAGCTCAAGCTGCACCAAGGCACCGACCACCGCGTCGGCCCGCATTCCCAGCACCTCGGCAATTTCATCGGGCGAGGCGTGGAGGTTGGTCACCGCCTCATAAACCGGCGCCAATTCCGGCGGCGGCTCCGGCGGTTGTTCACGGTCGGCGACGGCATAGCCGAGTTCGGCAAACACATCGTCCGCATCCTCAACCAGGGCCGCGCCCTGTTTGATAAGCCAGTGGCAACCCTCGCTCAATGGGCTGCCCACCGGACCCGGGATCGCCATGACGTCGCGGCCCTGCTCCCCGGCCATGCGCGCGGTAATCAACGACCCGCTGCGGCGGCCCGCCTCGACCACCACCACCCCCTCACAAAGCCCGCTGATCAGGCGATTGCGCTCTGGAAAGTGTCTCTTGAACGGCGGGGCATCGGGAACGTACTCGCTCAAGACCGCGCCACCGGATACGAGGATGCGTTCCGCAAGGCCACGGTGATTGCGCGGATAGATGTCCGCCAAGCCACTGCCCAATATTGCCCAAGCATGGCCGGCACCGCTCGCCAAGACACCCCGGTGCGCCGCGCCGTCGATGCCCAACGCCAGCCCGGAAACCACGGTGGCGCCGTTGAGAGCCAGTTTCCGACCCAGGGCTTCCGCGATTTGCAGGCCCCGGTGGGTCGCGGCCCTCGCGCCCACGACGGCCACCCAGGCACCCAGGCCCGGCGTCAAATCGCCCCGAAAGTAGAGCGCCAGGGGTGGGTCGGGAATGTGCCGCAACGGCTCTGGAAAGGCATCGTCGTCAAGGGTCACAAACTGAATCGTCGCGGCGCGCAGCCGCTCCACCGGCCATTGCGGTTGTTGGCCGCGGCGCTCAAAGGCGGCAACGGCATCATCCGCTTCCCTTAGCCATGCGCGCACCTCGCGCCGCGTTCCCTGTTGGCTGAGGTACAAGAGCGCTTCGGACGCCGATAGGGTTGCCGACATCGTTGTTTGGAATAGCCAAGCTTTTGGGAGGGATAGATATGCCCAAGCGCTTCGGCGAAAAATAGCGGCTATTGACGCCGCGCGGCGTGCGTTATCCGCTTGCCGACGCGCAAGCCCGCAACCGGCTGATCTATAATGCCGCCCATCGACCCGCAACGGCCCACCCGGCAAATGGCCCTGTTGAACATATTGAAGTACCCCGACCCGCGGCTGCGCACCAAGGCAATGCCCGTGCCGGCCGTGGGCAACTCAATCCGCAAGCTCATCGACAACATGTTGGAAACCATGTACGCGGCGCCCGGCATCGGTCTTGCGGCCAGCCAAGTCGACGTGCACAAGCGGGTGATAGTTATCGACGTCTCCGACGAGCGCGACGAGCCGCATGTCTTCATCAACCCGGAGTTGTCGTTGTCGGGCGACCCGATAGAAACCAGCGAAGGCTGCCTGTCAATACCCGGCGTCTACGAACCCGTGACCCGGCGCGAGCGCACGAAAGTGCGGGCTCTCGACCGCCAGGGCGTTCCTTTTACTCTGGAGGCAAGCGGCCTGCTGGCTGTTTGCATTCAGCACGAATGCGATCATCTGGAGGGCCGGCTGTTCGTCGATCATCTATCGAGCCTGAAGCGCGCCCGCATTCGCAAAAAACTGAAACGCAAATAAGCCCCGCCCGATGCAGGCTTTCTCCTCCGAGGAACCGCTGGCCAATCCTGTAGTCGCGGCATCCGATTCAATAAAGTCAATGATTTACGATTAGGGAAGGTCTGTGCCCCAAGAGATTTTCCGGCGAGTACAGCCCGCCACGGGCACAAAGCGGCGAAGAAATTAGGGTGCCGCGCCCACACTATTGGAACTTTTTAGAGGAATGATATCGATGGGTTGACAGAAACCCGCATGTGGTGGTTTCGAGCCGCTAAATCCTCAACATATAGTGGTATGTCAACTTATGTATATAAATCCCCTTTTTGGGGTTGTGTCGCAGTTGGACATTTGCATAAGCCGAAGAGTGCGCGGGTCTTGGCTCGGCGGCATCCGAGAAGTCAATATTGATGCAACAACCGCCATAGACCCATGTTGACCTTAGCGTTCGCCGGCACCCCGGGCTTCGCCGCGCATATCCTTGAACAATTGCTCGCCAACGGCTACCGGCCCAAACTGGTGCTAACGCAGCCGGACCGACGCGCCGGGCGGGGCAGGAGGATGGTGCCGAGCGCAGTCAAACAGGCGGCTCTAAAGGCATCGCTGCCCGTCGCAACGCCGGCCCAGGCCGCCGCCATTCAGCCCGCCCTGGCTTCCAGAACGGTGGATGTCCTGGTGGTCGCCGCCTACGGCTTGTTGTTGCCCGCCCCGGCGCTGGCACAGCCACGATTCGGCTGCATTAACGTACACCCCTCGCTGCTGCCCCGCTGGCGGGGCGCCGCGCCCATCGAAAGGGCTCTGCTGGCGGGCGATACGGAAACCGGCGTTTCCATCATGCGGATGGATAGGGGTCTCGACACCGGCCCCGTCTTCAAACAGGCGCGCATGCCCATTGGCGAGCGCACGACAGGACAGGAATTGGAAAATGCCCTCGCCCAGCTTGGTGCCGAGCTATTGCTGGCGACGCTGCCCAAGGTTGCGGCTATACATCCCGAACCACAAAGTGGCGCGGCAACCCTGGCCCCGAAACTTGGATCCGAGGACAGCAAGCCCGACTGGCGGCGGTCCGCCCGCGACCTCGACCGCCAAATCCGCGCCCTGGCGCACCGGATGCCCGTTGCGGCCACCCTGGCCGACACGCGGGTGCAAATACTGTCCGCGACCCCGCGCGAGCAACAGGCGCCGGCGAAGCCGGGTGTTATTCTCGAATCCGCCAAAACCGACCTTCTCGTCGCCTGCGGCTCGGGAGCGTTGGCGCTCGATGCCCTCAGGGTGAGCCGGGGCAAGGGCACGATTCTCGGGCCGGCCGATGCGCGCAACGGCTTCCCGAACCTGTTTTTTGCCGGGGCGCGCCTGCAATGAGCCGGGAACCCAAAACGCGTATGGGAATCACCCGCGATGCCAATGCCCGACAACGGCCTCGTCCCCAGACCCCGGTGCCCACGGGGGCCGACCTCAAAGGGAATTACATCGATGAGTTGATAGAACCTGATATGTGGTAGCTTCCAGCCGTTAAATCCTCAACATATGGTGGTATGTCAACTTACGTATATAAGTCCCACCGCAAAGATGGCGTCAATGGCCGCGCCCAGGATCAGGCTCGGCCCCGCGCGCGGGCCGCCCGCAATATCAAGGCGATTCTGTTCAATCGACGCACCACGGACTGGGCCGCCACCGGGCCAAACCAAACGAGCCTGAGTCTTGAACTCACCTACGGCTCCCTACGCCACTACTTTTCACTGGCCGAACAAATCGATGCCCTGCTCAGCAAGCCAACGCGCTCCCAGGATGCGGATGTTTACGGCCTGTTGCTGGTCGGCGGCTATCAGTTGCAACACACCCGCATTCCCCCGCACGCCGCCCTGTTCGAAACCGTCTCGGCCGCCGAACTCCTCGGCAAGGCCTGGGCCAAGGGATTGATCAACGCGGTGTTGCGCAAATTGCCCCACCATCCCCCCGGGGCGGCAACGGAACATCCCGCCTGGCTTCGGCAACGGCTCATGGAAGAATACGGCCCCGACGCCGAGGCGCTTATGGCGGCCAACAACACCCGGGCACCGCTATGCCTGCGCGTCAACCCCCGCAGAATCGACCCCGCCGACTACCGGCGCCGCCTGGATGCCGATGGCATTGGATACCGCCCCGCCGGGTTGCCGCATGCCCTGATTCTAGACTCGCCACAACCCGCCGCCACCCTACCCGGCTTCAAAGACGGTTGGGTGGCGGTGCAGGACATCGCCTCGCAGCTTGCCGTCCTACCCCTGCTTGAGCGCGCCCTGCCGGGGCAGCGTGTTCTCGATGCCTGCTCCGCGCCCGGCGGCAAGCTGTTCCGGCTCATCGAGGCGCATCCCGGCCTGGCGGTCACGGCCATCGACAATGCTCCGCGGCGGCTTGCGGCCCTGCGGGAAATCGCGGGCCGGTTGGGGCACCGGGACTTCACCTGCCTGCGGGCCGATGCCGCCACACTCGGCTGGTGGGATGGCTCGCCGTTCGATCAGGTGTTGCTCGATGCCCCCTGTTCCGGCACCGGCACCCTGCGCCGCCACCCGGAAATCAAGGTGCTCCGCAAACCGGCGGACATCGCCAAAAGCGCCCGGACACAGGCCCAATTGCTAGCAAATCTATGGCGCACCGTGCGTCCGGGCGGTACGCTAACCTACTGCACCTGTTCGATACTCTCCGAGGAGAATGATCACGTGGTGGGTTCGTTTTTGAGCGAGCGGCGCGATGCGCACCCCCTCGCCATCATGCTGCCCACGGGTCGCGCCACGCGCCACGGGTGGCAACTGCTGCCTTTGGACGCCTCCACGGACGGGCTCTATGTCGCCCTAATCGAGAAACGCACTTGAAGATTTTGATACTCGGCGGCGGCAAGGTGGGCGGGACGCTCGCGGAACACTTGGCGGAAGAAGAGAAGTTCGACATCACCGTGGTGGACACCGACGGCGAACGCCTGCGGGAACTGCAAGACCAGTTCGACATTCAGACGGTGACCGGCTGGGCGTCCCATCCCGATGTGCTTGAGGAGGCCGGTGGCGAAGACGCCGAGGTGCTGGTCGCCGTCACCGGCAGCGACGAGGTCAACATGGTCGCCTGCCAAGTTTGTTATTCGAAGTTCAACACCCCCACCAGGATTGCCCGGGTGCGCTCCAGCGCCTACTTGAGCTTGAGCAAAGACTTGAGCTTGAGCAAGGACGGCTTCTTCTCCGATGAACACCTGCCAATTGATGTGCTCATCAATCCCGAGCAGGTGGTCACCGAGCAGATCCGGCAGTTGCTTGAAAATCCCGGCGCTCTCCAAGTGCTGGATTTCGCAAACGGCAAGGCAAAACTGGTTGCCGTGCGCGCCTGGTCCGGTGGCCCCCTGGTGGGCAAGAAACTGCGGCACGTGCGTGAACAGCTTCCCAACGTGAGCACGCGGGTAGTGGCCATTTTCCGGCGCGGGCGGGCGGTCGCACCCACCGGCGAGACAGTCATCGAAGCGGCCGACGAGGTCTTCTTCATCGCCGCGGCCGGGCACATCAACGCAATGATGGCCGGGTTGGGCAAAGTGGAGCGCGCCTTCAAACGCATCACCATCGTCGGCGGCGGCCAAATCGGCGAACGGTTGGCATTGGCCATCGAACCCTATTTCTCGGTCAAGCTCGTGGAACTCGATATGCGACGCTGCCACGAGCTCGGCGAATCGCTACACCGCACCGTCGTTCTGCAAGGCAACGCGACCGACGAGGATCTGTTAAACCGCGAAAACATCGCACACAGCGACGTATTCTGCGCGGTCACCGACGACGACGAGGTAAATATCATGTCGTCGCTGATGGCCAAGCGCCTCGGGGTGCGGCGGGTGATGACCCTGATCGGCAAACGGGCCTATGTTGACCTCATGCAGGGCGGCGATATCGACATTGCCATCTCGCCGCAGCAGGCCACCACCTCCAGCCTGCTCACCCATGTGCGGCGCGGCGATGTTACCCGGGTACATAGCCTGCGCCGGGGCTTCGCCGAGGCAATGGAAACCGTTCCCCCCGGCGATGCGCAAGACTCCAAGGTGGTGGGTCGCCGGGTGAAGGAAATCGGGTTGCCGCCGGGAGCGACCATCGGCGCGATTGTGCGCGGCGACACAGTCATTGTTTCCCTAGAAGAAGAGACTGTGCGTTCGGAGGACCATGTGATTCTGTTCCTGACCGACAAGAAACACATCGGGAAAGTCGAGCGGCTCTTTCAGGCCGGCCTGACTTTCTTCTGACGCGGTTGCCTCGGCAGGTTGTCGGGCATAGCCATGCCGAAATTCGCTCACAATGGGCTGAAAAAATAGGGAATTATATATATGCATCTGCCGGTCATATTGCGCGTTACCGGCATCTTGCTGACGCTGTTCAGTCTGGTGTTGCTGATGCCGGTGGTCGTGGCGGTGGTCTATGGCGAGAATACCGTCGAGACCTTCGCCACCGCCTGTGCCATCACCGCCCTGAGCGGCCTTGCGCTGTGGCTCCCCAATCACTCGGCTCGGGATCTGCGCACCGGCGATGGGTTTATGATCACCGCGCTCTTCTATGTCGGGCTGGGGTTGTTCGGCGCACTGCCCATCTATCTGGCCGACAGTGTGGCGCTGGGTTTTACGGACGCGGCCTTCGAATCGCTTTCCGGCCTAACCACCACCGGCGCCACCGTCCTCACCGGCCTCGACGAGTTGCCGAAGTCCATTCTGTTCTATCGGCAACTCCTGCAGTGGTACGGCGGCATGGGTATCATCGTGTTGGCGGTCGCGGTCCTGCCCATGCTCGGCGTTGGCGGCATGCAGTTATACCGGGCCGAGTCGCCCGGACCGATCAAGGATAAGAAGCTAACCCCGCGCATCACCGAAACCGCCAAGGTTCTTTGGTATCTCTACCTCGGCTTGACGGTCGCCTGCGCACTGGCCTACTGGTTGGCGGGAATGGGCCTGTTCGACGCCATCTGCCACAGCTTCTCAACCGTGGCCATCGGCGGCTTTTCCACGCACGACGCCAGCATTGGCTTCTTTGACAGTGCCGCCATTGAAGGGGTAGCCGTCGCCTTCATGGTGATTTCGGGCATCAATTTCGGGCTGCACTTTAGGGTTTGGAGCCCGAGCACGCGGAATTTAGCGCGGCGCGGGCGGGCGGGCACTAATTTCGGGCCGCACTCTAGGTTTCGGAGCCGCAAGAAACCGAAACTCTCGCTTTATGCCAAGGACAGCGAGGTGCGCATGTACCTGTTTGCCCTGGCCGCCGTGACCTGCGCCGTTTGCCTGGTTCTGATTCAGCATCCGGGCTCGGAGGCATCGTCCATCCGCCACGGCATCTTTCAGGCGATATCGATCACCACAACGACAGGCTATACCACCAGCGATTTCAGCGCCTGGCCATCGGCGGTGCCAATTCTGCTGTTGTTCGCCGCCTGCGCCGGCGGTTGCGCCGGTTCCACCGCCGGGGGCATCAAGATGGTCCGCGTGCTGCTGATTTTCCGGCAGTGCATGCGGGAGATTCGGCGTCTGATTCATCCGAACGGTGTTTTCCCGCTAAAATTCGGCAAGCGCACCGTGTCCGAGCGGGTCGCGGATGCCGTTTGGAGTTTTTTGGCGGCCTACGCGATCATCTTTATGACCATGGTTTGCCTAGTAATGGCGATCTCGGACATCGACTTCAAAACGGCGTTCTCGGCGATCGCCGCCTGCCTCAATAACCTGGGCCCGGGCCTCGGCGAGGTGGCGCTGAATTACCGAACGCTGCCGGATTCCGTAACCTGGCTGTTGATATTCGCCATGCTGCTCGGTCGATTGGAGATATTTACGCTGATGGTCCTGTTTACGCCCACCTTCTGGCGGCGCTGAGGGTCGGGCTGCGGCGCCCCCTGCCCGCTTCGATGAGCCTAGTTGTTTTATTCGAAAGGATTTTTCGCCAGTCCCCGGGCCGCAACGGCCAGCGGCAGCATCAGAATCGCGAATATCAGCAGGCTCAATCCCGCAAGCGCCAGTAGCGTGGCATCCATGCCCCACAGGTCGTGGGACAATCCAACAAGCGGGCCGCTCGCCACGAATGCGCCGCGAAACCCGAAACTCGCCATTGAGTTGGCGGTCGCCCGGAATTCGCCCGGCACCCTCGCGTTGAACGCATCCGTCAACACCACCAAACCGAGCCCCCGGGCCGCGAAAAATACGATGCTCGCAACCATTCCGCCGACCACGCCAAATGCCTCCAGGCCCAGATAGCCGAACACCGGCAGCAGGCCGACCATAAGCAACAGGGCCGGAGCCCCGATGGCGTCCTCGACCTTGTGCGCCCAGCGTCCGGCCAGCGCCGCCACAACGGTCAGCACAGCCCACAGATAACCGAAGTGCTCCAGGGAAACGCCGTCCTGTTCCCAGAGCTTCTGAATCAGCCAGACGGCATAGAAGGTCGTCAGACTCCAGATGCAGATCGCCAGGAACGTCAGTCTCAATACCGCATTGTCCATCAGCAGGTGCCGGAGTATGCGCGACATGTTGCCGAGGTGCCCGATGGAGGTAGGCAGGCGTTCCACCGGCGGCTCCGTCAAACGCAACGCCAAAAGGAACGGCAACCAGCCCAGGATGACCTGCACGATCACCAGTTCCGCGATCGACCACCACAGGAAGACGATGGAGCAGGCGATACCCGCCCCGGCTTCGGAAAACGAACGCCAGGCGTGCAGCCTGCCGACCACCTGACGTCGTGCGTTCCGGCCCCGCTCCAGGGCCACTTCGGTATCGTAGAGCACCGCGATGTCCGCCCCCGAAATCAGGCTGTGGCCGATGCCGAGCGCGGTTTCGAACATCGCGAGGGTCCAAAACCCGTCCGCGTTGAGCAGCAGACTGTGGCCCGTGCCCACGAACAGCGCTCCGAGTATCAGGGTTCGCTTGCGACCGATCAGATCCGCCACATACCCGGAGGGCACCTCGGTAACCATGACCACCAGGCCGAACAGCGCCTGCAGGGCGAATACCTCCTGCATGGAGAGTCCCTTGCTCTGAAAAAACGGCACCGCCACCGGCATGATCACGAGAAAGCTCTCGAAAAAGCTCAGCAGCAGCGTTCGCCCGATATTTTTCGGTAGTTGCGCACTCATTTTTCATACCCTTGCTATTCGGCGCGGCACGTAGTCGGTATGGATCGCTCGATGTTCACCATCGGCTGCCCGCTTTCGTCTTGTGCCGTCACAGCCCGAGCGGGTCGGCATAGGCCGCCGGATGTTCCCGAGCGGTCACCCCAAAACGAAAAAACCCCGAAGGCGAAGCGCTTCGGGGTTTCCGGGGAACGGCTGTTACCGACCCTTCAATACATCCCGATAGCACCTCCATCATGGCGACCGCACACCGTCGCCATGGCTTGACACGGCATCCCCCCCGCACAGACGGACACCCGTCCGCGACAACGCTGCCGCACCGCATGGGAATGGATTCGATTCTGCGGATAAAACATCATGTGGTCCGTGGATTTCTGGCCCCTGCCCAAGGCGCGCGCATACTGCTCCCGGACACCGCCGATGTCAACAGCGGCGTTGAGAACTGTTGGGGAAGGTCTAAACAAATCAATAGGGCAGCATTAATATAATCGTAAAGTATTGATTTTATTGAATATAAAGCCGCGCGTACAGGATTAATCAGGGGTTCCTTAGAGGACAAATAATTGGCTCCAAACCAACGCCTGAACAGTCAACTTGCCTAGGTATCCGGCCGCAAACGAACGACCCTGTATCGTTAGCGGGAATTGCTGCCAATGGTTTTATCCATGTGGCTTGGCTTCCCGAGAATGCTACTATTGGCGAGCCTCGGTCAACCCATCGATATAATTCCCAAAAAATGCCCATTAAAATTAAATGATTACGATCTGACGCGAACAGGATGAATCGTATGCATATTTTTCAGACGGCACACTAGTGTTCTGTCCCGCAAATTCGCTATAAAATATTCACTGATCTATAAAAAATAATTTAAAATAAATAATATACGATACATTACACGCAGGTTGAATAATATGCGCATTTCCGGGACAGGACACTAGCGCTTGGGATAGAAAGGGAGTTGGGCCTCGGGCTGCCGCTTGAAACGCTTGTATTCCCACTGATACTGAGCCGGGTCGCGCCGCACGAGTTCTTCGATGGCGCCATTGAGCGCCCCCGCAAAGGTTTCTGGACGCTCGGCGCAAATTTCTTCGCCCAGTGATTCGTAGGCGAGGCTAAACCCTCCCTTAACCCGGCGGGCGCTGCCAAGCATCACGGCGGTCCCGGTGCGTGCTATCAGGCGATGCGCAAAGGTGGCTGTAAGGGCCGGGCTTCCAAAAAAGGGCGCGTATACCCCCCCGGATGTCTGCGGAACCTGATCGGGCAGCAGGCAAACCAGACCGCCGCGCCTGAGATGGCGATAGGCGATGCGAATCCCGCCCGGGTTGGCCGGATGCAGGTGCGCGCCAAAGCGTCCGCGGATGCGGCGTAGCGGCTTCTCCAGCGAGCGGCGACGGGGCGGGTCGTAAAGGGCCACGAACTCGAGGTGTCCCAAAGCGAAGCAAATAAATTCCCAATTGCCGAAATGAGGAACCAGCAGCAAAACTCCGCCCGATGCCAACCTGGCGTCAAGGCTCTCGCGGCCGGTCTCGGATACGATCAGTTGTCGCAGCCGCTCGCCGGACCAATGGGCCAGGGGACCGCTTTCAACGAACAGGCAGGCGGTGTGCGACAGGCTCTGCCGGGCCAGTGCCTCGACCGCTTGGCCGTCGAGCTCCGGAAAACAGTTCGACAGATTGATCTTTGTTATCCGGGCCATATCCGACCCCGACCGAAAGATCAGCCCACCAATCACAGCGGCCAGACTTCTGATTGCCGACAACGGCAGCCAAGCCAGCATGCGCGTCAGAGCCGCCGTCAACAGCTTCATCGCGCTGCGGCGGCGCACCGGGCATAGGCGGGACAACTTTCAAGATGATCATTCACCAAACCGGCACTCTGCATAAGGGCGTAGCAAATCGTGGGCCCGACAAAGCGAAATCCACGGCGCTTGAGAGCTCTGGCCATGTCGTGGGATAGCGGGGTGGTCGCGGGCACCTGGCTCAGGGCGCGCCAGTGGTTTTGTATCGGTACGCCGTCGACGAAGGACCACAGATAATCCGCCAAGGGTTCCCGCATCTCCAACATGGCGCGGGCATTGGTGACCAGGGCACTGAGTTTCCCGCGATTACGAATGACGCGAGGGTCTTGCAGCCAGCCTGCCATGTCTGACGGTATCGCGTCCGCAAGGCGGACCGGGTCGAATTCGAAGAAGGCTTCCCGCATATGCGCACGCTTCTTCAACACCGTTAGCCAAGACAATCCGGCTTGCATACCCTCCAATTGCAGCCTTTCAAACAAAGCCCGGGAATCGTACACGGGCACCCCCCATTCCTCATCGTGGTATTGGATGTAGAGGGGGTGCGATGCGCACCAATCGCAGCGTGCGGAGCCGGTTTCCTGTTCCATGAGTTTCCAAGGATGCGAAGATCGTGTGTTGGCTTCAACCGTAAATTACACTTTTTCTTCAACTGGAGCTTGTGCGCTTCGGATTGGCGAGGTGTGTTCGCCAGTCCACCCTGTTGGCTTGCTCAACGGGAACGAGGTGGCGCGCGATGCACGGATGGGAGACGAGGATGAGGTTGAAGCACTGTTCGACATTTGCACGAACCGACCAGGACGCGAAATTGGGCTCGGCGGAATCCGAAAAGTCAACCTGATACAACATCGATTCAGAGCGAGTGTGGCGTTCCCGCGCGAACACCGTCCAATCCGACGCATTGTAACCGCCTGTTCTTGCTTTTCTCACCAGTACTTCCATTAGATACTGTGCTTCATTTCAACAAAATGCGGAAAGACAGGTTGATTCAAGCCGCGCGCGCTCTTGCATTCTATTTTGTCTACGTGTTGACCGTGGCCCTGTGGGGTGCCGTGGTGCTGCTTGTGGGATGGGCTCTGCCGTATCGTACGCGCTTCGACTTCGGCGTCGGCCTCTGGTCTCGATTCGCCCTGATGTGGCTACGGCTTACCTGCGGCGTGAGGGCCAAGCTAATCGGTGCCGAAAACATCCCGAACCGGCCCTGCATCGTCTTTTCCCGACACGAGAGCAGTTGGGAAACCCTGTTTCTGCAATCCCTGTTCAAGCCACAGGCCACCCTCATCAAGCGTGAATTGCTGCGCATACCCCTGTTTGGTTGGAGTTACGCGATGATGAGGCCCATCGCCATCGACCGGGGTTCGCCAAGAGTCGCGCTCAAAAAACTGGTCGCGATGGGCCGGCGGCGCTTGGATGAGGGTATTTGGGTGGTTCTTTTCCCCGAGGGTACGCGCATGGCACCCGGTGAGCGCGGCAAATTTCAAGCGGGGGGTGCCGCCCTGGCCGCCGCCGGCGCACCGGTGGTTGTCGTGGCGCACAATGCGGGCTCCTTGTGGCCTGCGCATCGGTTGCGGAAGACGCCCGGGGTAATTGAAATGCGCATCGCGCCGCCCATTCCGACGGCGGGCAAATCCTCCAAAGAGATTAACCGGGAGGCCTCTACGACGATGAGCCGCATGATGGGGGAACTCGATGCCGGGGGTCGTCCACCCCCTCAGACATCGAGGTTCACAACCAACAGGGCATTGGATTGAATGAAATCGCGGCGCGGCTCCACCTAGTCGCCCATACGGACAATGAGCGGCATGATGGGGGAGCTGGATGCCGGGGACCGTCCACCCACTCAGACATCAAGGTTCACAACCGATAAGGCATTGGACTGAATGAAATCGCGGCGCGGTTCCACCTGATCGCCCATAAGGGTGGTGAACATCTGATCCGCGGCCACCGCGTCGTCGACCGTTACCCGCAGCATGCGGCGCACGTTCGGGTCCATGGTGGTGTTCCAAAGCTGGTCGGGGTTCATCTCCCCCAGGCCCTTATAGCGCTGGATGTCCACCCCGCGCCGGGCTTCCTCGGAAATCCAATCCACAACCTCCCCCAAGGTCGCGACCGCCTGCCGCCGTTCGCCCCGCTCAACGGACGCGCCCTCCTTGAACAGGCCCTCCAGCGATGCGGCCAACTCCGCAATGGCCCGATAGTCGGGCCCGGCGAAAAAACTCCTCGGGAGCAACACCGTTTCTGTAATCCCCCTTTCAATGATTTCCACCAAAGGACAATAGGCCCGATGCTCGACATCAAAATCCGTGGTCACCCGCGCATCTTCCCCAAGATGTCGATCCAGCGCCGCGCACCAATCCGTCATCGCCGTCTCGTCACGCAGCATGTCCAAATCGACGATGGGCAAATCAATGAGCGGCTTGGTAACCGTCACGGGGTAGACTTGCGAGAGCATGTTCAACCGACGCTGTAGCGCCTGATAGCGCTGCGCCATGTTTTCGAACCCGGCCTGTTCCATTTCCGGCACCGCCTCGCCAACAAACAACCGCGAGCCATCCAACGCCAACCGCAGGAAAAAGTCGGCCAGCTCGCCGTCGTCCTTGACGTAATCCTCCCTGCGGCCCTTCTTGACCTTATACAGGGGGGGTTGCGCGATATAGATGTGCCCGCGGGTGATCAACTCGGGCATCTGACGGAAGAAAAACGTGAGTAGGAGCGTGCGGATATGAGAGCCGTCCACATCCGCGTCGGTCATGATGATGATGCGATGATAGCGGAGTTTTTCGGGGGCGAATTCGTCGTTCCCAATACCGCAACCGAGGGCGGTTACCAGGGTTCCGACTTCCTGCGAAGAGAGCATTTTGTCGAATCGCGCCTTCTCAACATTCAGGATCTTGCCCCGCAATGGCAAAATGGCCTGGGTGCGCCGGTCTCGACCCTGTTTCGCGGAACCTCCGGCGGAGTCTCCCTCGACAAGATATATCTCCGAAAGAGCCGGATCCTTTTCCTGACAGTCGGCGAGTTTGCCGGGCAGGCCGGCCACATCCAGGGCACCCTTGCGCCGCGTCATTTCCCGAGCCTTGCGCGCCGCCTCACGGGCCCGGGCCGCGTCGATCATCTTGGTGACAACGGCCTTGGCATCCTTGGGGTTTTCATCCAAATAGGCACTGAAGTGGCGGCCCAATTCCTGTTCCACCGCGGATTTAACCTCGCTGGAAACCAATTTCTCCTTGGTTTGCGAAGAAAATTTCGGATCCGGGACCTTGACGGAAACCACGGCGGTCAAGCCCTCCCTCGCATCGTCGCCCGTGGTTCCCACCTGATCTTTTTTAAGAAGCCCCTCCTGCTCGATGTATTGATTCAAGGTGCGGGTGAGTGCGGCGCGAAAGCCGGCCAAATGGGTGCCGCCGTCCGCCTGGGGAATATTGTTGGTGTAGCTGAAGACCTGCTCCTGAAAGCTATCGTTCCACTGCATCGCCACCTCGACCCCGATGCCGTCCCCGCGCTCGGCATCGAAGCCGAACACATCGCTTAGGGGGGTCTTGTTTCTGTTGAGATAGGCAACGAAGGCGCGCAGCCCCCCCTCATAGACGAAACGCTCGTCCTTGCCGGTGCGCTCGTCGATCAGACGAATGTTGACCCCCGAATTGAGGAAGGCCAGTTCCCGCAAACGCTTGGCCAAAATGTCGTAGTGAAATTCGACGTTGTTGAAGGTTTCATGCGAGGGCTCAAAGTAACACTCCGTGCCCGTTGCATCCGTTTCCCCAACCACCTTCAACGGCATTTCCGGCTCGCCGTCCGCATAGGTTTGTTCAAAGACATTGCCATCGCGACGCACGGTCAGTCGAAACACCTTCGATAAGGCATTGACAACAGATACGCCCACGCCATGCAGGCCACCGGAGACCTTGTAGCTGTCGTCGTCGAACTTCCCGCCGGCGTGCAGGGTGGTCATGATGACTTCGGCCGCCGAAACTCGCTCTTCCGGATGAATATCGACCGGAATGCCGCGTCCATTATCGCGAACCGTCACGGATTCGCCGGGGTGGATGACCACCCGAATGTCGTCGCAATAGCCAGCAAGCGCCTCGTCTATGGCATTGTCAACCAATTCCTGCACCATGTGGTGCAAACCGGTGCCATCGTCCGTATCGCCAATGTACATCCCGGGACGCTTGCGAACCGCATCAAGACCACGCAAGACCTTGATATTGCTGGAATCGTAGGTGTCTTCCGCCATCATTTATCCCGCTTAAGCTGTGCGCCGGGCATTTCCTCAAAGCAACGACGGGGAGGCTGTCGCCCTGAAAGTTGACCCATTCCCATACCCATGTTTTAGCCCGACCCCTTCATGAATAAACGACTGCGGCCACCAACTGCGGCCACCAATAGCAGCGAAAGCGCCGGGTGCGCTCCCGCTGCGTGCTCAACGTGCCGTCAAGCATGCCTCTGTGCGCTCTTACCCCGCGCACCCACTGATTTCACGGCTCTTGCCGCCCTCGCCACGTTCATTCATGAAATAGGTCAGGCTAGCGAACCGTCTCTACCCGACCCTGTTTCACGTGAAACAAGGCGACATTGTCGGGTCCGAACAAGGCACCGAATTCTTCGTTTGGCGAGCGGGTGGACGTTGAAATCACTTGGCATCCACTCGATTGCAGCAACGCAAGCATCTTAGAGCCATGTACAGCATCCAATTCGGCACCCAAATCGTCGATCAAGAAAACACTTTGCTGCCCGGTGTCATCCTTCAACAACCGAGCCTGCGCCAGAATCAGGGCAATCGCCGCCAGCTTGCCCTGCCCCCGCGAAAGGATGGCACCGGCGTCTTTGTCCGCCACTTTGAATGACAGGTCGGCACGATGTGGACCCAATCCGGTAGACCCCGATTTTACATCGTTATCGAACGAATCACCTAGGACTTTGGAGAGATTCGCCTCGCCCCAACCGTTCTTGTAAGCCAGTTCGACGGGAAGATCGGGCTCAAGGCCGGCAAGCGCCGTATCGAAGTGCGGTTTCAGTTGGGCAACATACTCGCAACGATATTCGTGGACCGGCGCCGCTGCCCGACACAGAGCGTCTGTCCATACCCGAATATCCGAAGCGTTGCGCGTGCTTCCCCAAGACTTGAGGACCGCATTTCTTTGCCTAAGGGTGGACAGGTAGTCCCTAAGCGCCGGGAGAAACCCAGGTTTCACGTGAAACATGCCCCAGTCCAGGCATTGTCTACGCTCTGCCGGACCACCGAAAAGCAACTGGCTGATTTCGGGGAGTATGAGGTGTATCGGGAGCAGCGCCGCCGCATCCGACAGCCGGCTGGCTTCTGCCCGGTCCACATGGAGCTGGGTCTTGCCGGAGCGTTCCCTGCACAGCCCCAACGACCGGCCAGCATCCAATTCGACCCGAATCAGCAGCCTGCGTTCGTCGGCTTTAATAAGCGGCGCCATTCGGCGGCCTCTAAACGACCGCCCTCGAGCGAGCAGGTGCACGGCTTCGAGCACGGATGTCTTGCCGGCCCCATTCGCTCCAAAAAGGTAATTGAACCGCGGATTGAGTTCGAGCGAAACCGCGCCTAGGTTGCGGAAATGTGAAATTTCCAGCTCACGGATAATCACCAAGCCAGTGCTCGCTATCTTCAGCCCAAGCTCTGCGCCACTCTCTATCAGAGCCGCATCGGCATAATGACATAGCTGGCCAAATCTTCGTTGGACGATTGAATCAGTGCGCTGTTATTGCTTTCGGAGACACCCAAACTTACATCCGCCGACGGCATGACATTCAAGACATCCTGCAAATAGCCCACATTGAAGCCAACTTCCATGGGAGAGCCCTCATAAGCAACGCTAACGACCTCTTCCGCCTCCTCCTGCTCTGGATTATTGGCGCGAATCGTTAGCTGATCCCCTGTCACGGACAGCTTGACACCGCGATATTTCTCGTTGCTGAGAATCGACGCCCTTTGAAAGGCAAGTTTCAGCGTGTCGCGGTCACCCTGCATGGTTCTTGATACGTCGGACGGAATGACTTTCTCGTAATCGGGGAATTGCCCGTCGATTAGGCGGGAGGTCAGATGATACTGGCCGTATCCGACCCGCAGGTGGTTTTCGCTTACGAAGAGCCGGAGGCTGCCATCGGCCTCATCAAGCAATCGCGCTATCTCATGGACGCCTTTGCGCGGCACGATTACTTGCAATCGTTCCACATCCTGATCTTGGACACCTTTTTGCAAGGTGCACATAGCAAGCCGGTGCCCATCGGTCGCCACCGTGCGCAGGTGGTCTGCGGTCACTTCGAGCAGCATGCCGTTTAGGAAGTAGCGCACATCCTGCTGCGCCATCGAAAAACTTACCTTATCGACCAAGCGATGCATATCCTCACTGCTCAGTTCGAGCTGCGTTTCCCCCTCGCCGCTTTCGACCTTGGGGAAATCCGAGGGCGGAAGCACGGCTAGGGTAAATCGACTGCGCCCCGACCGTAGTATCGCGCGCTCATCGCGAATCTCGACCGATATGTTTGCCGTTTCGGGAAGCGAGCGCCAAATATCCGCCCACTTGCGCGCCGGAATGGTCGCTTCGCCTTCTTGGTCTATCGCGACCGAAGGGATATCCGCCACCAACTCAACTTCGAGATCCGTCGCCGTCAGCCTTAGCTGGCCATCACTCGTCGCCCGGACATGCAAGTTCGCCAGTATCGGTAACGTTTGCCGACGCTCGACAACGCCGGTAGCCAACTGCAGGGGCCGCAGCAACAGCTCACGATTGGCGGAAAACTTCATGGCTCCCTCCGAAGGTAAACCCCGAACCGTTGATATGAGGACCGGCAACTCAAAGGCTGATTCATTTGCGAACCTCGTCAGCGATCAGAAGACGCTAGTGTAACGCTTTGGGGTTGCAAAATAGCAAACAACTTGATGAAACCACAGCAATTCCATGCTCCCGAAGAGGACACCCGACAAGCGGCCTTGCGCTCCATCCGACCGTTCATGCCGCATCATGGGCTCTGCTCTGGCCACAAAAAAGGCCGCCAGAGCACGGCCTTGATAGTGTGTCGTTAGGGTATGTGTCGCTTTTCTCTAAAGAGGAGTGTTCCTTGCTCATAGTGCTCACAAATGGTGCCATTTGCTATGTCTTGCTCTAGTTCAAGTGTGTACATGTGTAGACCGATGAAGGTGTTGCATTTTTCGTCTCTATCTATGATTTCTTTTTTGGATGTGTTCTTCATTAATGTGTCGAGGATTTTTCGCACTTCGTCTTCGGTGCGTAGGTGTGAGGAAGCCAAGTAGGTGTGTAGTGCGGCTTGAAGTATTTTTACTTCTTCGCATTCCCATTCTGGGTCTGGTGCCGCTTGAGCGGTTCCCGCGATTAGCAGTGCTGTCAGTATTGCGATTCGTTTCATGTCATATCTCCCATGTGAAGGATAGGTTGCCAGCCTGCCGGTCGTATCTGAATACGACATCCCACAGCATTTCGTCGATTAGCTCTAAAGTGATTTCAATGTGGGTGCGATGCCCCAAATTTCACGGCAGTCCGCCTAGCCCCGCCAGCAGCAGATCACAGCAGCGCCAGCATCATACGCGGGTGGTAGTATCGTGCGATCCCGTGCCCCGCCCGCTCACTCGGAAGGCGTTCATCGGACTCCGGCACAAATTGCTCAATCCAAGGGCGATCAGATGCTTTTTATGAGGCGGTCAACAACCGATTCAAATTATGGTTGTCTTCGGCGAGGCCACCTGTGTTCTCATTGATCAAATCCCTGATTTTTCGGCAAGCGTACAGCACGGTGGTGTGGTCCCGTCCACCAAAGGCTTCGCCAATCTCGGGCAGTGAATGGCTCGTCAATTGCTTCGATAGGAACATCGCCATCTGCCGCGGCCGCGCAATGTTCCGGCTCCTACGCGGCGAATGCAGGTCGGAAATCCTAATTTTGTAGTACTCAGCGACGGTGCGCTTAATTTCATCAATGCCGATGCGGCGGGGCTGATTGGCAAACATGTCCCCAAGTGCTCGTTTCGCCAGTTCACTGGTAATCCGCGTGGCCGTAAAACGAGCATTGGCGATGAGCCGCTGCAAGGCCCCTTCGAGTTCCCGCACATTGGACCGGATGCGTTCGGCAATGAAGAACGCAACCTCCGGATCGAGCGGCAGGCGCTCCGCTCTCGCTTTCTCCAGCAAAATGGCAACGCGCGTCTCCAATCCGGGTATCTCAACCTCTAGCGACAACCCCCAAACAAAGCGGGATTGCAGCCTCAGCTCCAATCCTTCGATCTCGCTCGGATAGCGGTCGCTAGTAAACACCATTTGCCCGCCGGAATCATGTAAGCTATTGAATAAATGGAAAAATTCCTCTTGGGAACGATTTTTTTTGGCGAAAAATTGTATGTCGTCGATTAAGAGCACATCCGCAGAGCGATAAAATTCGACGAACTCGTGCATGGTTGTTCCCTTCGCCATCCGGCATGCGTCGGCCATGTCCTGAACGAATCCCTGGGAACGCACATAAATCAGCTTGGCGTCGGGCGAGGCTTGCAATAACTGGTTGCCAAGCGCCTGTATAAGATGGGTTTTGCCAAGCCCCGCCGCACCGTAGAGCAACAGCGGGTTGGGGGATTGAGAAGACCGGTGCACAGCCTGCATGGCGGCAGCCTTGGCCAATTCATTGGATTTGCCCTCAACGAAGTTTTCGAAGGTGAACCCCTGGTTGAGCACCTGGCTGCCCGTCCGAGTTTTCTCCAAGCGGCGAGTCATCTCCCCCTGGCTCTTTTTCTTTTTGACGCGGCCGGTGCCGTTGGCGCGCAAGGGCTGCGACGCGGGGCCCTCGGGGTGGTCGATTGCAATTTCAACCACCAACGGCCGCTCCGGTATTTCTGTCTCGCCAAGCAGTTCATTGATGCGCGCGAGATAGGCGCTCTTGATTTGGTCCCTGACGTAACGGTTCGGTGCCAGCAACTCCAAACGTCCGTTATTTTTTCGAGCCTGCAACGGTTTGATGCAGGTATCAAACTGCTGGGATGATAATTCACACTGCAATTGGTCGACACAGTGCTGCCAAACACTTCGCCTCACGCTTCGCCCCCCGATTGGCCGCTTAAAACTTGTTGCTTTGTTTTCATTCTATCCACTGGCAGGCCACCTTCAAAGCCATTGGTGGGCGAATGCCGGGGTTTGTCTTAATCCCGTAACACATTCAGTAACATAGCAAGAGACAGTTGCAGTGGTGTTAATCGCCGACTGCGCTCAGCCATGTGGGTAAATTTCCGAACTAGCTGTAGATAGTTTCGTTTCTTTATTTATTTTCAACATCTTAAGATGAGCGCCCGTGAATACGGCGGTAACCGTTCGGGCAAGTCGTGGAACACAACGGCTGGAGAGACGGACATTGACCCCGTGCATCAAGCCCCCGGATTTCCTGTGAACAACTTCTGAATTTCAATGTGCGCCACGGGGGTACGCCGCTTTCATCGCAGCCTATCCACAATTCCATCCCCCTCGTCGGCAACAGGGGCGCAAGGCATGTGGACGGTTTTGCACAGATTTCGGCCACCCAACAACAAACAAATATATTCATACAATAAGAACTACTATTGCTCCCGGCTGAGCCTGTGACGATTTGCGTGTTGCTATCTCGCCCTTCGGAAGGTGCATCAGTTCGACATCTACACGAACCGAACAATGCGCGAGACGTTGTTGCGTTGACACCCATCGGAACCGCAAATAGAATCGCGCACCCTTTCCAAGGTATCGGCACCACGTGAAAAGAACGTTTCAGCCCAGCAACCTAAAGCGCAAGCGCAGGCATGGTTTCCGGGCGCGGATGTCAACGTGCGCGGGTCGCAAGACGATCAATGCCCGTCGCGCCAAGGGACGCAAGCGGTTGACGGTCTAGTGTTCCGTCTCGGGCGAGAGCGAGCCGTCGAACCTCAAGGTTGAGACGGGAATTGACCGCCGCCTCGGCAAGCGGCCAGACCCGCAACCCTCCGTAGCCACTCCCGAGGACCGATGTTGCCGAGGGGAACCCATGAATTTCCGAAGCGCCACCGCCTCAACCGGGCGGCTGAGTTTCAGCGTGTCCTGCACTCGGCGCGGTTTCGCAGGAATCGCGGACCATTACGAATCCTCGCCGTTGCGAATACAATGCCCACCGCCCGACTCGGGCTCATAGTCGGGAAGCGAGCGCTGCGCCACGCCTACCGGCG
This sequence comes from Pseudomonadales bacterium, assembly GCA_965116165.1. Classification (GTDB taxonomy): domain Bacteria; phylum Pseudomonadota; class Gammaproteobacteria; order Pseudomonadales; family Azotimanducaceae; genus Azophilus. The sequence goes on from OZ220484.1 coordinate 1,990,932, forward strand.
CAACGCCGTCAAACGGGTGGTACGCGAGGTGTTTCGAACCAGCCGAAGCAAATTGCCGGCGGCGGATGTGGTCGTGCAACTGCGCGGCTCCATCGGTCGCGACGAGTTGCGGAGGGGGTTGGAGGAAGGATTCAAGGCTATGGCGCAATCAATGGATAAGAAAGAGGCGGGGTAGTGCCGGTGGACGGTTGCCAAACATCACAGTTGGCGGCCAAGCGGTCGTCGGTCGATACGCATCGTCGGCGGGCCGTTGGCAAGGGGTCGCCGACGATGCCGCTGTCAGCCATTCTTGCCAGGACGCACACGGCGGCAAACCATGCGCTCATGGGCTTGGTGCGACTCTATCAACTCACCCTAAGTCCTTTCGTGGGCGGGCAATGCCGCTTTTATCCCACCTGCTCGAACTACGCCCTGCAGGCGCTGGAGAGCCACGGTGTGCTCAGGGGTTCCTGGCTCGCCCTCAAGCGGCTGCTGAAGTGCCATCCATTTCATCCGGGCGGTGTTGATTTGCCGCCCAAGACCGGAGAATAGAGGCTGTGTTCACCCCCGAGGTGCAGCGCATCGTTCTGTTGATTGGCTTGGCGGCGGCGGGCTATCTGTTGATTTTGGCTTGGAACGAAGACTACATGCAGGCGCGTGTGCCCGTTCCCGCGACCGAATCACCGGAGCTCGGGGGCGGCTCGTCGGCACCCGAGGTCGCGCCGGTTCCGTCGAGCGGGCCGCTGCCGGATTCGGATATTCCGGACGCCTCTTTCATCGGTACGGGTTCCCCGGGCGATACGAAAGCCCCGGCGGTCCCGGAGACCATTCCCAATCGCTTGGTAAAGGTTTTCACCCCAACCCAGGAAGTTTGGATTGATCGACTGGGGGGGGATATCCGCCGGGTTAGCCTGCCCGGGTATCCCGTGGCGCTCGATCAGCCGGACCGGCCCTTCAAGCTGCTTGATGTCGGCAACGGCCGTGTCTATATGGCGCAGAGTGGTCTAATTGGACCGGATGGTCTGGATTCCGGCACCGACCGGCCCCTATTCGAGGCGGAATCCGATCAATTCGAGGTTGGGCCGGGCGAGTCGCTCGACTTGGTTTTGTCCGCCAATCACCGCGGCGTTCGAGTCGAGAAGAGGTTTACCTTCCACGGCGACGATTACCTGATTGACCTCGTCTATCGCATTGAAAATCCGTTGGACCGCGACTTTCAGGCGAGCCTGTTCGCGCAAATCAAGCGGGATGGCCTGCGGCCGGAAGGCCCGGGCAGCTTTAGCATGGGACCGCAGCCCTATGTTGGGGCGGCGCTGACAACCTCGGAGACGCCCTATCAAAAGCTCGAGTTCGAAGATCTGGATGAGGGCCCCTTCCGCACCACCGAGCGGGGTGGTTGGATTGCCCTGCTGCAGCACTACTTTCTGAGCGCTTGGATTGCCAACGAAACAGACGACAACACCTATTACGGCCGGCGGCGCGGGGACGGCAACTATACCGTCGGCTACACCAGTCCGTTGCTTGCGGTGGCGCCCGGCGCCACGGGGGAATGGCGCTCCCGCCTCTATGTGGGGCCCAAGGATCAGAAACGCCTGAAACAGCTTGCCGACAACCTGAACCTCACCATTGATTATGGGTTCCTGTGGTGGCTGGCGATGCCGCTGTTCATGCTGCTCGATTGGTTGCACGGCTTCGTGGACAACTGGGGCGTCGCGATCATCCTGCTTACCGTTCTTGTCAAACTCGTTCTATATCCGTTGTCCCAGGCCAGCTACAAGTCCATGGCGAACATGCGCCGTGTTGCGCCGCAGATGAAACGCCTGCAGGAACGCTACGCGGGCGACCGCCAGAGACTCTCCCAGGAAATGATGGGGCTTTACAAGAAGGAGGGCGTCAATCCGCTCGGCGGTTGTTTGCCGATGCTTTTGCCGATGCCCATATTCATCGCGCTGTATTGGGTGCTGTTCGAAAGCGTCGAGTTGCGTCAGGCGGATTTTCTTTTTTGGATTAAAGATCTTGCGGCAAAGGATCCGTTTTTTGTTTTGCCTTTGTTGATGGGCGGAACCATGTACTTGCAACAGGCCATGTCGCCGGCCATGGGCGACCCCATGCAGGTGCGGATAATGAAGATGATGCCGATTGTATTCACCGTACTGTTCCTATGGTTTCCAGCCGGGCTCGTCCTCTATTGGTTGATCAACAGCGTTCTTTCGGTGGCCCAGCAATGGTATGTGATGCGGCGGGCCGAAATGGCGACAACAGCCAAGGGCTGAATGTCCGAACGGGCCGCAAGCAGTGAAACCATAGCGGCTGTGGCCACGCCGCCGGGACGGGGCGGTATCGGCATCGTTCGAGTCTCCGGGCCGCGGGCATTGAAAATAGGCACGTCCCTAACGGGCGGCGAGCTGCCCAAGCGCCGCCCGACGGTGCGCCAATTTACCCATGCGGGCATTCCGCTTGACCGGGGGATTGCCCTGTATTTTCCGGCCCCGGCGTCCTTTACCGGCGAGGATGTGGTGGAATTGCACGGGCATGGCGGCCCAATGGTCTTGCAGATGGTCTTGGAGGCGGCCCTTGCCGAGGGCGCGCGGCTGGCCCGGCCGGGCGAGTTCACCGAGCGGGCCTTTGTTAACGGCAAGTTGGATCTGGCTCAGGCGGAGGCGGTTGCGGATTTGATCGCGAGTGCTTCCGCGGCTGCCGCCAAGGGTGCCCTCCGCTCGCTGACTGGCCTTTTCTCTTCAAAGATCAATGATTTGGCCGAACAGATCACACGGCTGCGCGTGTATGTTGAAGCGTCGATCGACTTTCCGGAAGAGGATGTTCAATTTTTGGAAAGCGGCCAGGTGGCGGAGCGCCTAGAAGTCCAGACCGAGTCGGTTCGCAGCCTCCTCGCCGAGGGGCGGCAGGGCGTGTTGATGAGCCAGGGGGTTAATATCGCGTTGGTTGGCCCGCCCAACGCGGGGAAATCGAGCCTGCTCAATCGGTTGACTGGCGAAGACACGGCGATAGTCACCGAGATTCCCGGCACGACCCGAGACCCGCTCAAGGTGGATATGGTGATCGACAACCTGCCGTTGCGTCTGGTCGATACCGCCGGTTTGCGTGAAACGGAAGACCGGGTGGAGGTTGAGGGAGTGCGACGGGCGCTTCGGGAAGCCGAGCGGGCCGACTTGGTGCTGGTTCTGAAAGATGTGGCCGCCGCCGGACATGGCGCCGTGGATGACAATGAAGATACCGATTGGCCCAACGCGCTGCCGGTGGACAACAAGATCGATCTGGTTGGTGCGCAACCTGGAATCGACCGCTCCACGACGCCCGCGCGAGTGCGCCTTTCCTGCCTGACCGGAGAGGGGATGGACGCCCTCAAGGAGGCCATCAAGGAACGGGTGGGGTTCACCGGAACGGAATCGACCTTTAGCGCCCGCCGCCGGCATCTGCTGTCGTTGTCGCAGGCGCTCGAAGCCGTACAGACCGCCAAGCTACGGTTGGCGGACGGTGCTCCGGGTGAGATTATCGCCGAAGAGCTGCGTCACGCCCATTCGGCCCTGGGCGAGATTACCGGCGAGACGGCACCGGACGATTTGCTCGGCGAGATCTTCCGCACTTTTTGTATTGGTAAATAGCGCTGAACCGTGGTATCTCTCGTAGACTTTCATTCGCTTCTCCAATTCCGTTTCGCTTTTATCGACAAAGCAACCTGATCGCCGAGCAGCCGATGGTTCAATTCCCCATCCTTCGCCAAGTACAGGTCGACGACTTCGGCCTTTTCCCCGGCTCGGATGAGCATGCGCCCGGACCGCGTATCGATTTCCATCCCGGTCTCACTCTCATTGTCGGTGCGAATGGTCTCGGAAAAACCACGCTTGTTACCTTGATTTACCGACTTCTCACTGGCCCCCACGACATACCGTCACTCTCAGGGCAGGAAGAACTCGGCTCCCGAAGACTCAAGGCGCTTCCCCTTCCGCGAACCGAACGCAGCTATTTCGCCCAACGTGTCGCGGACAAGGCGCAAAGTGCCATTGCCCGTCTCTCTGTCTCCTTTGGATCGCGCACTCTCTTCATAGAACGAAAATTGAGCACACTCGAACTGGTTCGCCTGACCCTTGATGGCCAATCTCTCCCCGCCGACGAGGGCGACTATCAGGATACCCTGATCGAGCTTGCCGGTCTCGGCTCCTTTGGCGATTTCGTTCTTATGCTGCGCTTCATCGTCTTCTACTTCGAAGATCGCCGCGCGCTGGTGTGGGACCAGACAGCGCAACGCCAGATTCTCCGTATGCTGTTCCTGTCGCCCGATTCAGCCAAGACCTGGACGGAAAAGGAGCGTGCCATACTTGAGATCGACAGCCGCATGCGCAATCTTCGCGCCGCCCTGACGCGCGAGCAGCGATCCTTCACCCGCGCCGAACGACGGGCGCAAGGCGGGGAGGCCCTGCGCGATCAACTCGAGGCTCTCGAGCAGCAGCAAAGGATCGACGTCGAGAGGCTGGACGATCTCGGCAACCGCACTCTCGAGCTGGATTCCCTCCGCCAGAAGGCCCGTCTCGATTTCTTATCAGCGGAACAGGACAGGGAAGCGCGGCTGAGGGCATTCGAGCGTGCCAAGCTTCTCGCCTTGGAAGCTCGGTTCCCCAATCGGGCCGATACGGCGAAGTACATCCTGGCGCACCTGATGAGCGAGAACGAGTGTCTGGCTTGCGGTGCGGCCGCCCCTGAAGCGGCGGCCGGATTTCTTTCGCGGCTGAACGCCCGGCATTGCGTAGTCTGCAATTCCGACCTCCACTCCGCACAGAACATCGTGCCTTCCGCATCTGTGACCGACCGCCGGGTCGAGGAAGCCGAACGGGCGCTCAAGGACACGAACCGCCTGCTGGCCGGCGCCAAGTCCGCACTCGAGCAAGCGGAAGTGGACTACTCTGCCCATACGCATCAATGCGCCCGGCTCGACAGCCGCATCGCGGACCGTGCGCTTCACATCAGCCAGATCGTCGACCAGTTGCCGCAATCGGAGCGCGAGATACGCCAGCAGCGCGATCAACTGTCGGTCCTGCGGACACGGGTCGATGTGTTGAGCGAGGAGCTCACTGACATGCGCTCGGCGTTCCGCTCGTTTGTCGAAGAGAACACCATGAATGTCGTCAACGCCTCCGAATGCGTGGAACAGGCCTTCGCGGAATACGCGCAGGGGTTTCTGGAAGAGGAAGTGAGTATTACGCGTTCATCTCACAGAGCGCGCGTGGGCCAGGGTGGCCAGATCATTGAGTTCCCGTCCTATGCCCTCGACATGACCGGATCGGACTTCCTGGACAAAGTGCGCCGCACCGGACCCTCGGACGTCTCCGAATCGCAGCGCGAGTTCATTGATCTTGCCTTTCGCATGGCGCTGATCAAGGCGGCGTCGCAGTCCGGTTTCGGCAGCTTGGTGATCGACGCGCCGGAATCGTCCCTCGACGTGGTGTTTGCCAGACGCGCGGCCGAAATTCTGCTCCGGTTCGGTTCCGCAGATGGTAATAACCGCTTGGTCGTCACCTCCAATCTTGTCGAAGGATCCTTGATCCCGACCTTGGCAGGCGCGGCGACTGGGGACGATCGGGACACGTCCCGGCTGGTTGATCTCTTCGATATCGCGAAGCCGACCCGCGCGATTCTACACGCCGAGCATGATTATGCGGACGCGCGCAGGCGAATATTTGGTGTCGCTGGCACCGCCCCGGGTTGACCGGCCATGTCATCGGCAACGCCTGCGGACGACCCGCACACCGCCTCCATTCGTCGCCGAGTGCGAATCGTAACGCTGCTCGACGCCGCGAATAACGCTGGCATGACGCCGATGCCGATTCTCCGTTTCCATACGGTGGCATACCTCGCGAACGTTCTGGCACCCGTCTGGCAACTGCACGCGCATGACGGCAAATTGCTGAAGCGACGCGGTGGTCCCTTCTACCCGGCCCTGCAAAAAGATCTCGACAGACTGACCGGCATGGGCTTGGTACGCCTCACCCGGCTTTGTCATGAAGAGGAAACGCCGGGCCGATGGCGTCTGGAAGGCTCCTATGACCTCAACTACCGCTTCGCCGCTCCGGTCCTCGACCGATTGCGAACCATTTCGGAAGACGAGCGGCGGACCTTGGCCTATATCGGCGAACTCCTGCTGGCTTTGTCGTCGCTGAGCGACGCCGACCTCGATGCTGCGATGCAGGAAGATGCCACCTATTCCGATCCCCAGGTGACGGAAGGCAATGTCATCGACTTTTCGGAATGGTCCGACAGGAACTGGACCGCGAACGCCGCCGAGCGTTTCGAGGACTTCCTTCCGTCCGGTGATCGCACGACCCCAGGCGAGAAGCTTCATCTCTACTTGGCGCATCTGCACCGGAGACTGCACGGTGCCTGCTGATCTCGACCCTTGGGCCGGTACCGACCTCCGCGCCACCGCTCGATCACACACTGGCATCGGTGCCGACCTGGAGTTGTCCCCGAATCTGCGATTTCGCCGAAATGTGGCAAAGCTTCTTAAGCGCAGGCAGTCGGCTGAAGGCGCAAGACGGGACTCTCTGGCCGCATTCATCCTTTCCGCCCACCCACCGGATCGCCTCGACTGCCCTCGCATACCCATGCTGGACAATGGCCGTACCGAGGTCGTCGGCAGAACCTGGTTCGTCAACGAAGCCGTTCGAGCCGGTCACTATATCGACAACACTTCCGACGACGACGCCATGCTATTCGACACCATTTGCACAAAGATCGGTCTCGGAAAAAGTCCCACGATCATCTTCGACCCGAGACTGTCCACCCCCGAGATTCGATTCTATCCTGACGGTCTGTCGAATGAGGATGGGTGCATTGTGCACGCAATATCGGACACCGAAGTCTCGCCCGACAGCATCAAGCGGGTCGTTGAGCGCATCTATGAGAGCTCCTTCATCACGCCCGACGCCGAAGTACCCGGTGGCCCATCGGTCTGGCAGAATTCCCGTCGATGCTGGCCCTCCCACAATGCTGAAGCGGTCATTCAAACGCACCTCAAGGTCGGGCTTCATGCCCATTTCTTCGACTGCGATGTCCGTCATGAGCAATCATCTAGGGCGGGCCGTCTTGATCTAGAGATAGAACGATCCGATCCCAACGATTACTGTACCGTTACACGCCTTGCCGTGATCGAACTGAAAGTTCTGCGATCCTTCCGCTACAACGGCCGTGCGGGACGGGACGGTGCCATTCCGCGATTGATCGAAAAGGGCGTCGGGCAGGTCGTCGCATACCGAAACGAGTGGAATACGCAGATGGGGCTCCTCATGTGCTTCGACATGCGTGATGCCGATACCGGCGAGCAGTGCTTTTCGCACATCTTGTCACTCGCCCGGGCTCAATCCATCTATCTATCGCGATGGTTCCTTTACAACTCCTCCGAGGCCTATCGCGAGGCCGGGCTCGCCTGACCGCTACGCATCGCCTTTCTTCAGGATCAGCAGTTCCTCCGATAGCGTGTGCTGGCCGCCCTGCTGCGCGGAGCTGCGCATTGACCGGCAGGGCTCAATGGACTTGAGCGAGAGGCCGGTCTGAGGCATCAAGTCCTCTAGGATGCGCGCACTCGCTATCGAAACCCCGGCATAGCGGCTGTCCCCGATCACGACCCACGCGGTTCCGCCGACAACGAGAGATTCGGCGATGCCCCGCAACGCATCCACCATGTCTGAGAAGTATCCCGCCACCATATCGGGAATCCGGCGATTCCACAGCCGATGGCTTTCGTCCCGAAGCCTGCCGAGTGCGTCGCTCAGGATCTTCGATCCCGTCGGCGCCGCAGGATAGGCGCGACCCACCTGCACATGGCTGCAAAGCGTGCTCTGCCGCAACCGTGCGTTGTCACCGCGATCCGTTAAGTAGCCCAGCATCCACAATTCAACATTATAGATGTCGGTATAGTCGAACGAATTCGGGTATGGCGGGGAGCACACGCAGAGTTCGACCTTGATCTCCGTGGGCAGGATCTCCCGGCAATCCCCCACGGCGACACTATAGCCGGCGCACAATCGTGGCGAGTAATGGCCGATTTCACCGATCGCCCTGTATGCTGCGGCCGAAAACGCCCGGTCGACATCGCCGGCGTCCAGCATCCGCTTCCGCCAGTTCTTGCGGTATCGACGACCCTTCCCGCTGACCGTGATATTGCTGAGCTGCACCAAGCAGCCGCCCAGAAGAACACGAAGCAGCCTTCGATGAGACGGCTCGGCCAAACTATCGATCGCCCCCAGATACTGGAATAAGCGCTCCGCGACGCGCCGGTCAAACAGCCATCGCTTGTCCTTTCCGGGTTCGACGAAGGTCACGGGAAGGAACGAGGGTCGCCGGGCTTCCCACCCTGCCTGAACGCGTCGAATGACCAAGCCCGCGTCGTGTATGAGATGGTCGAGATCGTAGCTGCAGAGCTTTGCGGTCACCAAATCTGCTAGGAACGGGTTCACCTCTATCGTGATGGGATGCACCCCTAGGAACTGACAGGCAAGCGCCGAGGTTCCCGACCCTCCGAACGGATCGCAGCAGCGTTGTACTTCCAACTCGCTTTCCCTGACAGCCCGGGCGACGAGTTCGGGCGCGAAGGCTTCCTTGAAGTGATGCCATGTTTGAAACGGCAGTAGTTCGGCTCCGGCGTTGGTGCCCACGGACACTAGGTCGCGTTGCTTAGTCCAGTTCTGGAAGCTCACATGCATTGGCGCATCGCTTGATTTGATAAGCAGCCAGCGCCCTGACTGCAATGCCGTTGTCGGCGGTCTCGAAGTCGATGGCGGCGAAGGATTCCATGATTTACCCAATGGCCTGTGGTGTAATATCAATCTGCTCTTGGTACTGAGCGCCAAAGACAGGATGAACTCCCAAATAACAGAAGATCCTAACCGTGACAAGCAACGATCCCTATTTGATATTCAACCGCACAGATGTGGCCGACAGGCAAATCGATACCTTGATCGGCTTGTGTAAGGGTATTTCGGCGGACGGCGTCGTGAGTCAGCAGGAAGCCGAGTTTCTACAAGGTTGGCTTGCCGCCAACGAGATATCGATCCAGTCAAACCCGGTCACCGCCAACCTTTTGAGTCGCGTCAACGACATGCTGTCCGACGGTGTCCTTGATCGTGATGAAGCTGAGGACTTGTTGGCAGCGCTACGCTCGTATGCGGGGGATCCACCCGAGGCTGGGGAGTTTCTCAAAACAACAAATTTGCCGGTTGATCGCCCGGAACCGGAGATTGAATTTACCGATCGCCTATTCTGCTTTACGGGGACATTCGCCTATGGCTCACGGTCCCAGTGTGCAGGGATGATAGAGACTCTTGGAGGCACCCACGCCAAGACAGTCACGACGAAGCTCGATTACTTGGTCTTGGGCGTGTATGTCACGCCGAGTTGGGCGCACGAAGCTTTCGGGCGAAAGATCGAAAAGGCCATGTACTATCGTGATGATCGCAACAGGGATATTGCAATCGTTTCGGAGCCACACTGGAGGGCGCAAGCGGAAGCGAGGGGTGCATAACCGGGGGAGCGCTACGCTACCGCAGTCACTTTTCGTCTTGTTTCGGTGTGGCCGGTAACACGGCTCGCCGCAACGCCAAGCACCGGCAGGGTCGAACACCGACGGCGGCGAATCTTTCTGCACCAGAGGCGGGCATTGGATCGAACATGTTGGACCACCCGGAACATTTCGACGTTATTGTGATCGGCGGCGGTCACGCCGGAACCGAAGCGGCGCTTGCCGCGGCCCGCCTGGGCGCAGCGACGCTGCTGCTGACCCAGAGCATCGAGACGATCGGCCAGATGTCCTGCAACCCGGCCATTGGCGGCATCGGCAAGAGTCATCTGGTGCGTGAGGTCGATGCGCTCGATGGCGCCATGGCCCGGGCGGCGGACGCCGCGGGCATCCAGTTCCGTGTGCTCAACGCGAGCAAGGGCGCCGCCGTGCGCGCGACCCGGGCTCAGGCTGATCGAATCCTGTACCGCAACGCCGTGCGCGGCATCGTCGAAAGGCAGGAGAACCTGCGGATATTCCAGCAGTCGGTGGTCGATCTTTTGGTTGAGGGCGAAGCCGTTACGGGTGTTGTCACGGCGATGGGGTTGTGTTTCCGGGCACCGGCCGTGGTGCTGACCACCGGCACCTTTCTCGGCGGTAAAATTCATATTGGCCCGCAGGCGCAAGCCGGTGGACGCGCCGGTGACGCGCCCGCCAATGCCCTGGCCGAACGTTTGCGGGCGCTGCCCTTCCGGATTGGGCGCCTCAAAACCGGTACGCCGCCGCGCATCGACCGGCGCACGATGGACTTTTCCGTGCTCGCCGAGCAACCGGGCGACGAGCCGGTGCCGAGCCTCTCTTTTCTGCCGGGTCCGCACCCGCAACAGGTTTCCTGTTACATCGCGGAAACCAATGCAACCACGCACGAGATTATCCGTGCGGCCCTTGATCGCAGCCCGCTGTTCACCGGGGCCATCGAGGGGCCGGGGCCGCGCTACTGTCCGAGCATCGAAGACAAGGTGGTTCGCTTCGCCGAGCGGCGGCGGCATCAAATTTTTGTTGAGCCGGAGGGTTTAAACGCCACGGAACTTTATCCGAACGGCATTTCCACGAGCCTGCCCTTCGATGTGCAGATCGCCATGGTGCGATCGATCCACGGCTTTGAACGTGCCCATATCACCCGTCCCGGCTATGCCATCGAATACGATTTCTTCGACCCTCGCGACCTTCAATATTCGCTGGAAACCCGTGCCATCGCGGGGCTCTTTTTCGCGGGCCAAATCAACGGTACCACCGGCTACGAGGAAGCCGCGGCCCAGGGGCTCCTGGCCGGGCTCAACGCCGCCCGCAAGGTTCAGGGACGCTCCGCCTGGCATCCGCGCCGGGACGAAGCCTATATCGGGGTGATGATCGACGATCTCATCAGCCTCGGTGCCACCGAACCCTACCGGATGTTCACCAGCCGCGCCGAGTTTCGGCTGCGCTTGCGGGAGGACAACGCCGATATGCGGTTGACGGCCATCGGTCGCGACCTGGGGCTTGTCGGCGGGGAAAGGTGGTGTGCCTATGAGCGCAAATGCGCCGCTCGGGAGCGCCTGCTCGCCCGCCTCAAAAGCGAACTCGTGCGGCCCGGCAGCGATACCGCCCGCCTGCTCGAAGAATGCTCCGGAACAAAGCTCGGCGGCGAGGTGCGGCTAATCGACTATCTCAAGCGTCCGGAGGCGGCCATTGGCCACGCCGTTTGTGTGCTTGGCGATACGGATGCGGACGCGGAGCTTCTGCGGCAGGTTGAAACCGAAGTGAAATACGCGGGCTATGTGCGGCGCCAGGATGCGGAGATCGCCAAGATTCGGCGCAACGAGAACATCCCGTTGCCCGGTACGCTCGATTATCGTTCGATGCCGGGGCTTTCCATGGAGTTGCAGCAGAAACTCGAAGAGACCCGCCCCGCCACGCTCGCTCGGGCGGCGCGCATCCCGGGAATGACCCCGGCGGGGGTCTCGGTTTTGTTGGTGCACGCGAGTCGAGAGTGCGGGCTGGAATGAGTCGATGGGGGAGCGCTGGCGCATTCGGGTTAAATCCTGTGCCAACGGCTCCGGCGATGCCGGAACCCGCATTACCGGAACCCGCAATATTAGAACGCATTGGGGCGCCGCTCGGCGACGAACAGTTGCGCACACTGGCATCCTATGTCGCTCTCGTGGCGCGCTGGAATGTCGTGGCGGGGTTGGTATCCGGTGCCGACCTCAACCGCTTCGCCCACCGGCATCTGGTCGATAGCCTGCTTCTGGCGCCCCTGATTCGGGAACGGGCGTCGCAGAGCTTTAGGCCCGCTTGCGGCGCGCCCCCAATCGCCGATTTTGGTTCCGGGGCGGGGCTTCCGGGCGTTCCCCTGGCCATCGCCCTGCCCTCCATTGCCTTCCGCCTGGTTGATCGCAGCGAAAAGAAAACCCGCTTCCTGCGGCGGGTACGCGATGAACTTGATTTGCCGAACCTTAGCGTGTTCCACGGGGATCTGGGCGAGCTGCCCCGGCGCAGCTTGGGTGCCGTGGTGGCGCGGGCGGCGATGCCGGTATCGAAACTGTGGCCCCATGCGCGGGCTGCGCTGGCATCGGGCGGTTATCTTCTGGCCGCGGACAGAATCGTGCATTCCCGATACGCGCCGGACGATGAGCCACCCAGTGGTTGCGAGGGCGCGGCCGTTCGGCGCCATTGGCTCCACATTCCGGAATTCGACGCCTGGCATGGTGTGTTGGAGATGGAGGAGGCAAACGCTTGGCCCGGGTGATCGCCGTCGCCAATCAGAAGGGGGGCGTGGGCAAAACAACCACCAGCCTCAATCTTGGCGCATCGCTCGCCGTAAATGGAAAGCGGGTGCTGCTTATCGACCTTGACCCGCAGGGCAATGCCACCACCGGTGCCGGCGTCGACAAGGATGGGTTGAAGCGTTCCGTCTACGAATGGCTCATTGAGGCGGCGCTGCCCGCATCCATCATTTGGAAATGTCCCGGATCGTTCGATATCGCCCCCGCGAATGGCGACCTTACCGCTGCGGAGGTCGCGCTGCTTGGCGAGGAAAACCGCGAATTACGCTTGCGCGAACGAATCGCCGGGCTGACATCCCCCTACGACTATGTCTTCATCGATTGCCCACCCACGCTGAACATTCTTACCGTGAATGCATTGGTGGCGGCGCATGGCGTATTGATTCCGATGCAGTGCGAATACTACGCGCTCGAGGGCTTGTCCGCGTTGCTCGATACCATCGAGCAAGTCCGCGGCCGCGCCAACCCGAGCCTCGCCGTCGAGGGCCTGCTGCGTACGATGTACGACCCGCGCAACAGGCTGACCCAGGAGGTATCCAGCCAGCTTCTGGAATATTTTGGCGATCAAGTATTCCGCACGGTGATACCGCGCAACATTCGCCTTGCGGAAGCCCCGAGTCATGGGCGCCCTGTGGTTTTCTACGACCGCCTTTCCCGGGGCGCAACCGCCTATTTGGCGCTGGCCGGCGAACTATCCCGAAAGCACGGCGAAGCTCCGGCCGCTGTCGTGTAGGCGCGAACGGCGAAGATCGTTATTCTTGTTGAGCCACGGCATACCCCGACCCGCCCATCGCATCCGGGATCATGCATTTGACAAAACGACTCAAAATTGTGAGTGCTTGCGCATTCGCGATGTTCCACCCTATGGCGACCCCTCTCATCTTAAAAATCAATAGTTTAAGAAATGAAGTAGGTCTCCTACAACTGCGCGGCCGCGCCTTGCCCGGAACGCTCCCGCCGCCACTGATGCGGTATTATCAGTTGGATGGAGCACTAGGATCATAGGATTAATCAGAGGTTCCTTAAGGTTGGAACAATATGAGCAATAAGCGCTTGGGCAAAGGGCTCGGGGCGCTATTGAGCCCAAACATTGCCACCCCGGAAGCGGATGTCGCGGGCCAGACGACGGTGGCGCTTGCGGAGATTCATCCAGGCCGCTATCAACCCCGGCGCTCTTTCGACGAGGAGGGCCTTGCCGAGCTCGCGCAATCGATCCGCGCGCAAGGACTGATGCAGCCGGTGCTGCTGCGCTCCCGGCCCCAGGGCGGCTATGAACTCGTTGCCGGCGAACGGCGTTGGCGCGCCGCGCGAATGGCGGGGTTGACCACCGTGCCGGCGGTGATCAGAGATGTTACCGATCAGCAGGCCTCGGTGATGGCGCTGATTGAAAATATCCAGCGCGAAGACCTGCGGCCGCTCGACGAGGCGGCCGCCCTGCGGCGTCTGCACGATGAATTCGGATTAACCCATCAAGAGGTGGCGGATGCGGTGGGCAAATCGCGTACCGCGGTCACCAATACCCTGCGCCTGCTGAGTCTTGAGGAGACGGTGCGCAACCTGCTGAACGAAGGCTCCCTGGACATGGGCCACGCCCGGGCACTGGTTCCGTTGCCCACCGGCATTCAGGCCGGTGCGGCGCAAACCATTGTGGAAAAGGGCCTGAACGTGCGTCAGGCCGAGGCGTTGGTGCGCCGGCTCTTGGAAGGTGGCCGCGAAAAGCCGCGGCCCGGGGTAAGGGATAAGGATCCGGACACCTTGGCCCTGGAACGATCATTGACCGAGCGAATCGGTGCGCCGGTATTGATCAGCCACAACGCAAAGGGCGGGGGCAAGGTCACCATCAGCTATGCTTCCCTCGACGAGCTTGAGGGCGTTCTAAGGCGGATGCGCTCGTGAAGGTTGAAGCAACGAGCGCCGGGTGGGCCACCGTCGGTCACACTCAATCGACCCGAAGTTCGCAATGGGTGGATCGAGAAACCGCGTGGCGGCTTGCTGAGACGTTCCAGCGTTGATATCGCCGGCATGCAATGGGACTGGATACGCGGTAGCCGCGCGGTGTTGCCCGATAGCAAGACCGGATCGAAGGCGGTCCAGCTTCCGCCGCCCGCAAGGGCGGTGCTCAACACCCTGCCGCGCGAAGGACGCTTGGTCTTCCCGAACAGTAAGGGCAACGGCCCGATGACCGACCTCGGCTTGCGCTGGCAGAAGCTGCGCGGTCTTGCCGGACTGGACGATGTGCGCCTCCACGACTGCCGCGACACCTGGGCCTCGCAGGGCGTCATGAACGGCGTCGGGCTCACCACGGTCGGACGGCTGCTCGGACACCGCCAGCGAGAGACCACCGCGATCTACGCCCATCTCGACGATGGCGCTCTGTGGGACGCCGCTGCGCAGGCCGCGGCCGTCATCGCTCGCGCCATGGGGTACATGGCCGAGGCGCCTCCAATGCCGGACGGGGCGGAACACGGCAACATATTGGCCGCGTTGCCCGAGTTCTCGTTCACCGGCGGACCGTCCCCTCAACCCGAGGGGGAGCGAACGCCCCTCTGCGTGAGACCCGAGGGGACCGAGCGGACGGACGGCATCGAGTTGGATGATGACCCGGATACGTCGACCGGACACCCGATCCCGGACTGGTTGTGACCTCGATCCCATTGTCCGTTGACCGGACGGCAAATCGGGCGACAGGGAGCCATCCGGCCCATGAGCCGCTATCATGTTGATCCGCCGCGCAGCGTCGGCTACGAGAGAGTGCCGACATAGCGTTCTGCGGGATAGCCAACCGCTCGGGCCGCGTCGGACAGGCCCAACGTGGCGTTCATGGGGCCGGGCGGCAAACTGCGTCTCCGTGGGAAAGTAACGGTCAGGGGCCACATGGCAAAGCAGGCGACCAACAACGGTGCCAATCTCGGGTTCGAGGCGCAGCTCTGGGCCGCGGCGGACAAGTTGCGCGGCAACATGGAACCGTCCGACTACAAGCATGTCGCCCTCGGGCTGATCTTCCTCAAGTATATCTCCGACGCCTTCGAGGCCAAGCGGGCGGAACTGCTCGCGGAAGACCTGGCCGACCCGGAGGATCCGGAGGAATACCTTGCCGAGAACGTTTTCTGGGTTCCGAAGAAGGCGCGGTGGTCTTACCTACAGGCCAGAGCCAGGCAGTCGGCCATCGGCAAGGACATCGATGACGCCATGCTGGCGATCGAGGCCCGGAACGCATCGCTCAAGGGGGTCCTGCCCAAGGACTACGCCCGCCCGGCGCTCAACAAGGTGATGCTCGGCGAACTGATCGATCTCGTGAGCGGGATCGGCATGGCCGAGGAGGCCGACCGCTCCCGCGACATCCTCGGGCGGGTCTACGAGTACTTCCTGGGCGGCTTCGCCGGAGCGGAGGGCAAGCGCGGCGGCGAGTTCTACACGCCGCGTTCCGTCGTCTGCCTGCTGGTGGAGATGCTGGAGCCCTACAAGGGCCGCGTCTACGACCCGTGCTGCGGTTCCGGCGGCATGTTCGTGCAGTCCGAGAGCTTCGTCGAGGAGCATGGCGGGCGCATCGGCGACATCGCGATCTACGGACAGGAGAGCAACTACACGACCTGGCGGCTCGCCAGGATGAACCTCGCGGTGCGAGGCATCGACGCCGACATCCGCTGGAACAACGAGGGCAGCTTCCACAAGGATGAACTGCCGGACCTCAGGGCCGACTTCATCCTCGCCAATCCGCCGTTCAACGTCTCCGATTGGGGCGGCGATCGGCTGCGGGAGGATGCCCGCTGGACGTTCGGCGTCCCGCCCGCGGGCAACGCCAACTATGCCTGGCTCCAGCACATCCATCATCACCTCGCCCCGAACGGGACGGCGGGCGTGGTGCTCGCCAACGGCTCCATGTCCTCGGCACAGTCCGGCGAAGGCGATATCCGCCGCGCCCTGGTCGAGGGCGACGCGGTGGGCTGCATGATCGCGCTGCCGGGGCAACTCTTCTACTCGACCCAGATTCCCGCGTGCCTCTGGTTCCTGACGCGCAACAAGAATCCGGGAGGGGACTGTCGCGACCGGCGCGGGGAAGTGCTGTTCATCGACGCCCGCACGCTCGGGCGCATGGTCGACCGCACCCGGAGGGAGCTCTCCGACGAGGACATTGCCCGGATCACCGATACGTACCACGCTTGGCGGGGCGCGCCGGACACGCTCCCCTACGATGACGAACCGGGATTTTGCAAGTCCGCCACGCTGGAGGAGATCAGGGAATATAATCACATCCTCACGCCCGGCCGCTATGTCGGCGCGGCGGCGCAGGAGGACGACGGCGAACCCTTCAAGGACAGGATGAAGCGCCTCGCCGCGCAACTGCGCGAGCAGCAGGCCGAGGGGGCGCGGCTGGACGCGGCGATTGAGAAGAATCTCCAGGCGCTGGGCTTTGGGGGTGGCGAGGCATGAGTATGACGGTCGCGGAATTGATCGAGCTGCTTGGCGGCTATCCGCCCGTGCTGCGTGTCGTGGTGGATGGCTACGAAGAGGGTTACGATGATCTGTCTCCCGAGCGCATGATTGTGAAGAAGATCCACCTCGATACGGGAATGGAGTTCTGGCAGGGAAGGCACGGCGACCCGGAAGGGTTGCCCGGCGGGAAGCCGGATGCGGCCGGCGCCGTTTAGGTGCTGGTCTTGCGCCGCTCTTCCTGGTGAAAGCGGCGCGGAGGGGCTGTTCATGATCGATTACGGGAAATTCGAGTTGTCCCTGAAACGCCTGAAGGAACAACATGACAACTACCAGTCGCCGGACGAAGGACTATCCGAACTGACCCAGGAAGGGGTCGCCGAGTCGGTCATTCAGCGCTTCGAGACCTGCTACGACTGCTTGTGGAAAGTGCTGAAAAGATACCTTAATGAGAAACTCGGTATTGCCGAAGTGCCCAACAGTCCCAAGCCTCTCTTCAGGCTTGCACATGAAAACAGCCTGTTCGCTTCTCCGTTGGAAGATTGGCTTGAATATGCGGAAGCGCGCATCAATACGTCGCACGATTACGACGGCGAGAAGGCGAAAGCCTGCTTGGCATTGATGCCCACGTTTATCGACGATGCCATAGGCCTTTACCAGACGATGACCGAGCAAATATGGGAATAAACTTCTCCATAGACATCACCGTCGGGCAACGCAAAGATATTTTGGCGTTGCTCGAATGCCATCTCCCGGACACCAAGGCTTGGGCGTACGGCTCCCGCGTCAGTTGGACCTCTCGCCCCCAATCCGACATCGATATGGTGGTGTTCACGACGCCCGAACAGAAACGCGCCGTTTCCGACCTCCGGGAAGCGTTTGAGGAAAGCAGTCTCCCATTCCGGGTGGACCTGTTCGTCTGGGATGACGTGCCGGGCTCCTTCCGGAAGCAAATTGAGCGGAACCATGTGGTACTGGCCAAACCGTCAGTTCCTGCCAATCGTTGGCACAGGATGCGACTTGGCGAATGCACCGTAATGAATGAAGCAACATATTCCCCGAAGGAAGATTGGCCATTTGTCAATTACCTTGATACAGGCAGCATCACGGATAACCGAATAGAGAGGATTCAATGCCTGAAGCTGAATAAAGACAAGCTGCCTGACCGTGCGCGTCGCAAAATTGAACCGGGCGACATCGTATTCTCAACCGTCCGGCCCAATCAGAGGCACTTCGGATTGCTACGGGATGTCCCAGAGAATTTTCTCGCATCTACTGGCTTTGCGGTGTTTCGTGCGCGTGAAGACATTGCTGACACTGGTTTCATCTATTGGTTTCTTGTTCAGGAACGAATCATCAACCAGCTTCATACCATTGCCGAACACAGCACTTCGGCTTATCCGTCAATAAGACCCTCGGATATCAAAAATCTGAACATCGATTTACCTCCCCTCCCCGAACAGCGCGCCATTGCGGGCATCCTTAGCGCGCTGGACGACAAGATCGCGTTGAACCGCCGCATGAACGAGACGCTGGAGGCGATGGCACGGGCGATTTTCAAGGACTGGTTCGTCGATTTCGGGCCGGTCCGGGCGAAGAGGGAAGGTCGCGACCCCTATCTGCCTCCCGAAATATGGAAACTGTTTCCCGATGCGCTTGACGACGAGGAGAAGCCAGTCGGATGGACATTCTCGGAAATCGGCAAGGAGGTTCAAGTCGTCGGTGGTGGAACTCCCAGCACGAAAGAACCGTCTTACTGGAACGGTGGGGAGCGCCACTGGGCCACCCCAAAGGATCTCTCCAGACTGAAGTCGCCGGTGCTGCTTGACACGGACAGGAAGATTACCGATGCCGGAGTGAGCAAGATAAGCTCCGGACTTTTGCCGGTCGGCACTGTTCTTTTGTCCTCGCGTTCTCCGATTGGCTACCTCGCTATCGCTGAAGTGCCAACTGCCGTTAAACAAGGGTTCATCGCTATGATTTGCCAGAGGCGGCTTTCAAATATTTTTGTTCTATTCTGGTGCCACAAGAACCTTGATTACATCAAAGGTATATCAAGTGGTTCGACCTTCGCCGAGATCAGCAAGAAAGTATTTCGCCCGATACCGGTGATCGTCCCGACCGAGCCATCGCTTGCTGCCTTTGAGTGCACTATTCGTCTCCTGTATGATCGTATCGTCGCGAACGAGAAGGAATCCGAATCGCTCGCGCAAACCCGCGATCTTCTCCTCCCCAAGCTCATTTCCGGCGAAATCCGCCTTCGGGGTGCTGAAAAGGAAGACGAGGCCGTAGCATGACCCGTTTCCGTCAATCCCGAAATCCTCCGCTGGGCGCGCGAGCGCGCCGGGGTCGCGCAGGAAGACTTGATGGAGAAGTTCAGAAAACTTCCCGAATGGGAAAGCGGTGACATCCAGCCCACGCTGAGGCCTTTGCCCGATGTCGAGTGTGCTGTAAAGGCGGTTGCGTAATGATCCAGGACGAAGACATCCGCCGCCAGCTCCGCTTGGGTGAGGACAGCCAGTGGGAATTCAAGCGGATCGAGTTCCGCGGCGACACGCCGACCAGCCCGCGCAGAGACGATTGGGCGGACGAACTGGGCGCGTTCGGCAACGCGGACGGCGGGATAATGCTCTGCGGGGTGTCCGACGACGGAACAATCCAGGGCATGTCGCGAGAACAGATGGCGGCGCTGGACTATCTTCTTGTGGAGGTCAGCACCGATGCCCTCGAGCCGCCGCTGCGCATCGGCGTCCACCACAGGGAACTGGATGGCAGAGCATTCCTGCTGGTCGCAGTCCCGCGCGGCGAAGCCCTGCATGAACGGAACGGGCAGGCATTCGTCCGGGTCGGTGCGACCAAGCGGCGCCTGCGCGGGGACGAAGGTCTGAGGTTGGCGCAGAATCGTGCGCAGAACCGCTACCTGTGGTTCGACAAGCAAATCGTTCCCGAAACCGGCTTCGAGACACTAAGCGAACGCCTGTGGGAGCCGCTGCTCAGCGTGACGGCGGCGGCGGACCCGCGGCGAGGATTGCTGAATCTTCGCCTGCTGGCGCAGGATGAAGCGGGCGTGGATCGGGCCACCGTGGCCGGCATACTGCTTTGTACTCCTTCGCCGCAGGACTGGTTGACGCAAGCGACCATCGCGGCGACGCATTATCGCGGATTGGATCGTGCCTCGGGCCAGTTGGACGCGCAGGAGATCGTCGGACCGCTCCCCGCGCAGATCGCGGACGCGGTCCAGTTCGTCGTTCGCAATATGCGCGTTTCCGCCCGCAAGACTCCGGAACGGGAAGACGTTTTCCAATACAGCAAAGCCGCCGTATTCGAGGCGGTGGTCAACGCGGTTGCGCACCGCGACTACTCCATGTCTTCCCGCAGGATCCGGCTATCCATGTTCAAGGACCGCCTGGAAATCGATTCGCCCGGCCAGCTTCCGAACGGCATGACCATCGAAGGCATGGAGGCCAGTCAGGCCACGCGCAACGAGGTGATCGCATCCGTGTTCGGGCGCCTCGCCGTCGCTAATGTGGCAGGTTCGGGTCATCGCAAGTACCTGATGGAACGCCGCGGGGATGGGGTATCGATTATCCGCGCGGAAACCCAGGAAGCTACCGGTTTGCAGCCGGAATACAGATTGGTTGAAGAATCGAGCCTGGTGCTCCGCATTCCTGCCGCCAAGCTGGAGCTTGTTCCTGCCGATGCGACAGTCACGGTGCATTGCGGAGGCGAGCCCCTCGTCGGCATCGAGGTTCTCGCGCTCTTTCCCAACAAGACCTGGGTCCGGGCGAAGACCGACGAAGCCGGCGATGCGGCCCTGAACCTTTACACGACGAATTTGCCGATGACGATCTATGCTGCCGGGTCGGGGTATGCCGCCGGATTGGAACGAGCCTGGACCCCCAATCAGGGCGGCCTGCTGCTCGAACTTAAACCGCTCGAATCCGGCGGTGCCGCGATTTTCTCTCAAAGCACGGGACACCTTCCCGGCCTGCGCGGACGGCTGAACCCGATACGCGATACTTCCGACCGGACCTATCTGTACGCCGACAACATCGCCATCGACGAGGGACGTCAGCAACCCGTGTCGTTTCGGCCCGGCAAACCGATACGGCTGACGGACGCCCATGGCGCGGAATTGTCGATCACCATCGTGGACATCCTCGGCCGGTCCGCCCTGATCGAATACAGACCGTTTGAACCGTGACAGTCGTCAATGCATTCATCCGGGCCAGGGGCCTGCGCCACATGACCCCGTACGAGATGCGCCGCCGCGAGCGCGCAAGATTCGTTTTGGGAAAGGGTAGAGTCGCAGCGTAATGACCAGAATCACCGAAAGCGAGGTCGAAGACGCGGCTCTCGC
Source organism: Pseudomonadales bacterium (assembly GCA_965116165.1). GTDB lineage: Bacteria > Pseudomonadota > Gammaproteobacteria > Pseudomonadales > Azotimanducaceae > Azophilus. Next base: position 2,012,032 of record OZ220484.1, read on the forward strand.
ATGGCTTGCCGGACTGGGCTATACCGTGGTTTATGGGCCGGACATCGGCCCGGAGGGTCCGGCACCGGAGCGCGGCAGCTACGACGAGGTGCTGCTGACCGGTCGGCTCCGTGAGGCGCTTGTACGTCTCAACCCGAACCTATCCGCCGACACGCCAGAGGACATGCTGCGCAAGGTGCGGCAGGCGGAGACGCCCTCCCTCGTCGAGGAGAACCGCCGCCTGCACCGCTACCTGATCGAAGGTGTGCCGGTCGAGGTCGTCCGCGAGGACGGCGGCATCGGCGGCGACGCCGCCCGGCTGATCGACTTCGACGACATCGAGGCCAACGACTGGCTGGCGGTGAACCAGTTAACGGTGATCGAAGGACAGCGCAACCGCCGGTCCGACATCGTGCTGTTCGTGAACGGTTTGCCCCTGGCCGTGATCGAGTTGAAGAACCCCGGCGACGAAAACGCCACGCTCGAAGGCGCGTTCAACCAGATTCAGACCTACAAAGACGACATACCTTCCCTGTTCCGCACCAACGCGGTGCTGATGACCTCGGACGGACTTCAGGCGCGCATGGGCTCGCTGACGGCCAGTCTCGAACGGTTCATGCCGTGGCGCACCGTGGACGGCGCCGCCATACCGACCGCAACGACCTCGACGACCAGTTGTTCGGCACGTTCTCCATGTGCCGCGACCTGCTCCGCCAGACCCCGCGGCAGGCCGACAGCCGGGAGGATCTGCGGCAGGTTCTGACGCGTCCGTCCGGCGGCGTCGTGTTCACGACCATCCACAAGTTCGCGCCGGATTCCAGCGAGACCGAATACCCCGCCCTCTCCGACCGCCGCAACATCGTCGTGATCGCGGACGAGGCGCACCGCAGCCAGTACGGTTTCCGCGCCAGGGTGGCCCGCAAGACCGGAGAGATTTCCTACGGCTTCGCCAAGCACCTGCGCGACGCCCTGCCGAACGTTTCATTCATCGGCTTCACCGGCACGCCGATCGAAAAGGAGGATGTGAACACGCCTTCCGTTTTCGGCAATTACATCGACATCTACGATATCAATCGCGGCGTCGAAGACGGTGCGACCGTACCGATTTACTATGAGAGCCGCCTCGCCCGCATTAAGCTCGACGAAGACGAGAAGCCGACGCTCGACGACGAGGTCGCCGAACTGACCGAGGACGAGGCCGAAGGCGAACAGGAACGGCTCAAGAGACGATGGGCGAACGTCGAGGCCGTCGTCGGGACGGAGAAGGGTTGCCCGGGATCTGGTCGAGCACTTCGAGCGCCGCGTCGCCGGCATGCACGGCAAGGCCATGATCGTCTGCATGAGCCGCCGCATCTGCGTTGCGCTCTACGGCGAGATCGTCAAGCTGCGCCCGGACTGGCACAGCGACGACGACGAAAGCGGCGTCATCAAGATCGTCATGACTGGCGCGGTGTCGGATCCGAAGGACTGGCAGCGGCACATCGGCGGCAAGGCCCGCCGGGAGCTGTTCGCCAAGCGGATCAAGGATGCGGACGACGCGCTCAAGCTGGTGATCGTGCGGGACATGTGGCTGACCGGCTTCGACGCGCCGAGCCTGCACACGATGTACATCGACAAGCCCATGCGGGGGCACGGGCTCATGCAGGCCATCGCCCGTGTCAACCGCGTATTCCGCGACAAGCCCGCCGGTCTGATCGTGGACTACATCGGCATCGCGCAGAACCTGAAATCCGCCCTCGGCCAGTACTCGCGCGACGACCGAAGACACGCCGGCATCGACGAGGCCGAAGCCGTCGCGGTGATGCGGGAAAAGTACGAGATCGTGAGCGCCATGTTCCACGGTTTCGACTACCGCAAGGAGCTTGCCGGGTCGCCGCAGGAACGGCTCGCAGCGATTGCTGGCGCCATCGAGTGGGTTCTCGACATGCAGCAACGCGAGTCGGCCAGGGAATCAACCGAAGAAGGCAAGAAACGCGCCCATCGCCGTTTCAACGACGCCGTGCTGGCGCTCTCCAGGGCGTTCGCGCTCGCGGCCGCCAGCGACGAAGCCCGGGAAATCCGCGATGACGTGGGCTTCTTCCAGACCGTCCGTGCGGCGCTCGCCAAAAGCGCGTCCGGCGCCGGTAAATCCTCCGCGGAGCGGGACTTGGCGGTTCAGCAGATCGTCAGCCGCGCCGTCGTCTCGACCGATATCGTCGACATTCTCGAAGCCGCCGGACTGGATACGCCGGACATTTCCATCCTCTCCGACGAGTTCCTGGCCGAGATTCGCGGGATGGAGAAGAAGAACCTCGCATTGGAGGCACTGCGCAAGCTCATCAACGGGGAGCTTCGCTCGCGAAGCCGGGTCAACGTCGTGCAGACCCGGGCCTTCTCCCGGAGGCTGGAGGAAGCGATCGCCCGTTACCACAGCAACGCCCTCACGACGGCCGAGGTTCTTCAGGAACTGATCGGGCTCGCCAAGGCCATCCGAGCGGCGCACCGGCGCGGCGCGGAGGAAGGACTCAGTCCCGAGGAAATCGCCTTCTACGACGCCCTGGCCCAGAACGAAAGCGCGGTCGAGGTGATGGGCAACGACCACCTTCGCGTCATCGCCCTTGAACTGCTGAACGGGTTGAAAAGCAACGCCTCCGTGGACTGGCAGCACCGCGAGCCGGCACGCGCCCGGATGCGGGTTCTGGTCAAGCGCATCCTGCGCAAGCACGGGTATCCGCCCGACCTCCGGGACGCCGCCGTTCAGACCGTTCTGCAACAGGCTGAAGTCCTATCGGCGAGGTGGGCCGCATGACCGCCAAAGCCTCATCTTGCAGGAGCAAAGCTAGCCCGCGAGTGGTTCGATCAAGCATCGTCCCCGTGCCAAGCAGCGGGAAAGTTGGTGAAACCGAGCGAAATACAGGCTTCTGGCGGGGGATCCACTGAGGTGGTTCCGTCTTTTCGGACAGCCTGACGGCTCGGTTAAGGTGTATTCCGGTGGTCACTGTTCTTCCGCGCATGCAATAGGTGACATCGCCTGTCTTGATCCTGCAAGCGGCAGAACCGCTGAACTCGATCAATCTCTGAGCGTGTGGGGTGTCGAGGGATTCGGTGATCTGTTGGCGAATACCCTCAATGTCGAGACCCTTGATGCGCTCGAGGTATCGCACCACTACGTGATCCGAAATCTTAATCATCGGGACTCCTCCTCCGCAGCGGGATCGTTCGATGCGGAAAAGTCCGCAAAAACCTGATCGGCGACACTCTGCCTCTCTTCCCTAACCCGATCGATGACACTCTGCCACCTTTCCCTTTCTTCCCGGAGATCCCTGGTCTTATCGCTAACCTTGCTCTCCAGCCATTGGATGCGCGCTTTCGTTGCCTCCGATGAAAGCAGTTCTTCCGGCATCTTCGAGAGTTGAGCATCGCCGTAGGCCAGTGCCCACTTGGCGATTTCCGAACCTCCGGCAAGCTCCTTCAAATCGTTATTACAGACCTGATATGGCTCGGCACCCCAGATCGTGTCGAATCCAACCATTCCGGGCATATCTAGGGTCGAGCCGAAAAAGTCGACAACTCCCTCAATCCCCAGATCCTGGGCCAGCTTGCACAGGTAATCCGCGAACGGCGTCACGGCGTTCAGGTGATCCTCGTGGAAAGCCACATATCCCCATTCGTCGTTCCTTACAACATCTCCGAGAAGGTCATGGCGTCTTATGGATTCCTGCTCGGAGGCCACCCCCTGCTCCATCTTGGCCACATAGTTGGCGAAATAGAGTTGGCTCTTTTTGCCGAGCGCCGCTAATTGATCCATGGTCGCCTCGACCTCTTTCAGGCACTCCCGGCGCCAGGCCAGGCAGCCTTCCGCCATCAGCGTGAACAGCAGGGGCGCGAGTTCCACGATCTGTCTTCGAGATATACCGTAACGTTTGCCGACCAAGTCGAATGCGAGGCGCAGTTGGGGGGAGGCCCTCAACCCCATCTGGACATCCTGTCGCTCGGGGGCTTCAACATCGCCCGCGAGCGCCGCCTTGTCCACTTGCAGCACCTTGGCAATCTTGCGGATCGTGGTTGCCCGGATAGTAGGTGGCGGCGCCGATTCGAGCCGCGCTAAATATTGAGGTCCGAATGTTCAGCGAAATTGACCATTCGGGTGTTGGTTGGGAGCCAACTTTCGAGCGTCGCCACGATTAACGGGAATTGCCGCAATCAAAATGCCTTGAGTGCGCCTGTCCCCGACATTCTCTTATAATCGCGGGGCGATGCGCCCCTCCGACAGGAATGCGGCGAACAGGCAGCGTTCCGGCGGGCACACCTTCCAAGCCTGATTAAGGAACCTCTGATTAATTCTGTGATCTCGGCATCATGGTCAATAAAATCAATGATTTATGAGTATACTAATGTTGCTTCTATCGACTTGTTCAGAGCTTCCTTAACGCGGTAGTGAGTAGGAAAACGTAATGATGGCTTTGGAGCGAATCGCCTACAGAACCCTTGGTCTATGCACCCTGGGGCTTGTCGGGACGATGAATTTGTCGGCGGCCGTCGCCGAGGCGGAGGAAGTCCGGTCGGATCGGGTTGTGCAGGAGGAACTGCGGGTTACGGCGCGCCGCCGCCAGGTTGCGATTGAGGAGGCGCCGATTGCGGTGTCGGTGCTGTCCGGCGAGGATTTCGACCGGTCCAATGTCGTCAAGCTCGATAATTTCAACGGTTACGTTCCAGGCCTCGTGGTGGCCAAGAACGACGGTGCCGGTCGCGTGGTGACCCTGCGCGGTATCGGTTGGGAGACCGCCCAGAACCTCGCCACCCAACCCAGTGTGCTGTCCTATATCGACGGCGTCTACCTGGCCAACCCCATCGCCATGGGTCTCGACCTCGGCGAGATCAAGCGCGTCGAGGTCTTCCGCGGCCCCCAGGGCACCGAGTTCGGCCAGGGCACCACGGGCGGGTCGATCAATGTGGTCACCAGGAAACCCCGGATTGGTGAAACCCAGGGCGAGGTCGGCCTCGGTTACGGAACCTACAGCACCCTGCGGGCGGGCGCGTCGCTCAATCTGCCGCTCGGCGACAGGGCGGCACTGCGGGCATCGCTACAGCGCTATAAACGCGACGGATTCGCGGAAATCGAGGGTGGCGAACTCGATAGCTATCACTTGGACGATGCGGATTCCATTGTTGGCAAGGTCGCCTTGCTGTGGGAGCCGGTCGATAACTTCTCGGTGCTTGCGCAGGCCTTCCTGCACGATTCGGACCAGCATGCCGCGGCTCAGAAGAACATCCAGGATCCCAACCCCAACCCCCGCGAACTGTCGCAGGACTATCCCGGCATCTTCGCGTTGAGGAATTACAGCGCCTCGCTGATCATGGAGTGGGAACTGGGCATCGGTATCACCATCAAATCGCTGACCGGATGGCAGGAACTCAGGAAGGAGCAGACCGTCGACGGTGACCGGCTGACGGAGGAACTAACCGCCATCAGCCACCTTGGCTATTCCGTCGCCAATTGGGATGTCCTGCCCTTTTGGGACAACAACTCCGACGCGATCAGTCAGGAAATCAGCGTCGGCCAAACGGCCGATCGGTTCAGTTGGGTGATCGGCGGGTATTACCTCGACCACGAGAACTTCAACGACTTTCTTGAGGCCACCGGTGCCGCACCGTTCTCGGCGTCGCCCGCCTCCCTGCCCAGGGAACAGCTCAATGCCGAGACCCTGCCCCCGTTCCAGTCCGACCTCAATTTCACCGAATACCGCACCGTAACGCGCACGGACTACGCCGCCTTCGGGCAGGGCACCGTCGATTTGAACGACCGGTTCGCCATTACCGCCGGGCTCCGCTATCAGGACGAAGACCAGCTTGATGTGGGTGGCGCCTTCTTCGGCGCCCGGCCGGACCGGACCACGAAGGATTCGAAGCTCACCTGGAAGGCCGGGGTCGACATCAGCCTTGCCGAGGGTGCCCTCATTTACGGCCTGGTGTCCACCGGCTGGAAAAACGGCGGCTCCAACAGCGGTGGTACCTTCCTGCCCACGCGGTTCGAGCCCGAGGAGGTGTTGGCCTACGAGGTCGGCACCCGCAATACGCTGGCCGACGGTCGCCTGCGGCTCAACGTCACCGCCTTCTACTATGATCACGAACATCTGCAATTCACCTACGAGGATCCGACACCGTTCGCGAGCGGTACCTGGACCATTCCCAACCTGGAGGAATACGGCGTCGAGGGCGAGTTCAGTTGGCTAATGGCGGAGCACTGGCAACTCGACGGCATGCTGGCCTGGCAGGACGGCAGGGTGCAATCCGATGTATTGGCGCTGGATGTGCAGGATTTCCGCAATGCCCTGGTGCCCTTCCAGTTGGGTCTCTTTACCCCCAACTCGGTGGAGACCCGCATCGGCATGGCCAATGCCAACAACCTGAAGGGCAACAAACCGCCGAAGCTGGTGATGTTGATGGCGCGCTTGGCGTTGTCGAACACCCAAACGTTGGGCAACGGGTCGACGCTCGCCTCGCGCTTGGAATGGGTGCATCGCGGCGAGTTCCAGGCGCGCGTGTTCAATCATCCCGAGGTGGATCGGGTGCCGAGCTACAACATCGTGAACCTCCACGTCCAATACGACTTTGCCAGCGCGCCGCTAAGCCTCGCCCTGAGCGCGACCAACCTTTTCGACAGGGATGGCGTCAACAATGTGTTCACCAATCCCTATGGGCTCTGGACGACCAGCCATGAGCTGATCCCGCCGCGCGAGGTGGTCGCCTCGGTGAAATATTGGTTCGACTGACCGATGAGCGCCGAGCGACCCCATCATCGCCTGCGGCCGCAACGGCCAACCTGGACGCACCTTGCGCTGCACGTTAAAGACATCGAACGGGCCATCGCCTGGTACGAGGAATTCACCCATCTGCGGGTGCTGGATCGGATAGAGGACGAAGATGGATACAATGTCTGGCTTGGAGACGAATCCGAGGCGCACCACCCCTTCATTCTGGTGTTGGGCCAGTTCTTCGAGGGGCACGATCCCTTCGCCCCGGCCGAGCATCCGGCACTGGGGCCGTTCGCCCATATCGGCATTGAGGTTCCCGAGAAACGGATGGTCGACGAAATTGCCGCTAGGGCGAGGGAAGCCGGGTGTCTGGCGTTCGGCCCCGTGCAAATGCCGAAGCGCATCGGCTACATTTGCTTTCTGCGCGACCCGGAAGGCAATACGGTGGAGTTTTCCTATGATCAGGGGGTCTACGAGAAGGCCCGGGAAATCTGGGGCGGGCCGTCCGGGGTGAGCTGAGGCACTCGCCTTGCCCCTGATCCGACCGTCCGGGCGCCGCCGCGAGCCCGACCAAGGCGCAAATGATCTATTTGGGACTTATATAAATAAGTTGACATGCCACTATATATTGAGTCTTTAGAAGCAGAAAACCACCACATGTTGGATTCTGTCAACTAATCGATATGGTTCCCATCAATTTCGCCCGGTATTCAGACTCAAACGAATAAGGAAGGTCTGAACAATTCGATAGAGCAGCATTTATCTACTCGTAAGCTATTGATTTTATTAAATCGGATGCCCCGACTACAGAATTAATCAGAGGTTCCATAATAATTACGCATCGTTGGCGGGAATTGCTGGTGCCGCGCAATTCACGTTGAATGCGCCTGATCGCATGCGTATAATCCGCGCCGCTTTCGGCCCTCTTTGACTCGTTTTCCGCGTGGCTTGTCCCGTTTGCGCACGGGAATGGGGCGGCGAGCGGCCTAGGATTGCGCTCTGACCCGCGCTTCCCTGCTTGTTCGTCCGAGGCATTGGGGTTGTTGGTGCTTAAAAGCGCTGGAATGCGCAAAAAGACCAACGCAAGGAAGGTCGCTGGCTGCAACGTTGACGCATTGGTGAACCTTGTCCGTCGATCAAGGCGAGCCGAGGGTATTGGTCTGGCGTATCGAATCGTTATCGCGCAGCTTGTGGCGGCGCTCGGAGCGGCCCTCGCATTGTCGGTTGTCTCAATGGGGCAGGCGACCGCGGCGGCTCTAGGCGGTTTGGTGTGCATCCTGCCAACGGCAGGGTTTGCGGTTTGCGCGAGCAGGTTGAGGAACCCCGGGCCGATTTTGGCCGCGGGGGCGTTAAAGCCGCTGGCGGTAGTCGGGCTCATGGCGGCGGCGTTCATCTTGGCGAATCCCGCGCCCTTGGGTTTTTTCGTCGGACTGGGTGCGGTGCATTTGGCCTATCTGGCGGTGCCGCTGCTGGATAGAGAGCGAGCGCGGGCGAAGCTCGGGGTTTGATGGAAAGTGCGTTCCACGCGCATTCGCCGGGGAAGCGCAACCGTCGGTGGAAGGCTATGGGGCTCTCTCGGCGAAGTGAAAATTGAGCGGCACAAATCGTGGGGCGGGGACGCCTTGCGGTGAACAGGTTGGCGTTGCGGACCCTCCGCTGGGCGGAGGACCCAACCCAGGCAAGGCATCGGCGGCAAAGTCCGCAATGGAACTGATTTCGGGTTAACAACATGGCATCGGGCGAAACCCAGACAAGTGTTGAGTACATCAGGCACCACCTGACCAATCTCACCTACGGCCAGCATCCGGATGGAAGCTGGGGTTTCGCCCATTCCGCCGAGGAAGCCCAGGCGATGGGCTTCTGGTCCATCCACATCGATTCCATGGCGTGGTCCATCGGCCTGGGGCTCATTTTCCTTTACTTCTTCCGCCGCGCCGCCAGCCGCGCAACCGCCGGTATCCCCGGCGGATTGCAGAACTTCGTCGAAATCATTGTGGATTTCATCGACGACACCACGCAAAGCATCTTCAACCACAAAAACGACCTGGTGGCACCGCTCGCGCTCACTATTTTCGTGTGGGTTTTCCTGATGAACCTGATGGACCTCGTGCCGGTGGACTGGGTGCCGATGCTTGCCGCGTCCCTTGGCGTGCACTACATGAAAATCGTGCCCAGCACGGACCCCAACATCACCATGGCCATGGCGCTGTCGGTATTCGCGCTCATCCTTTATTACAGCGTTAAGTGCAAGGGGCCCATTGGTTTTCTGGCGGAGCTGTCCCTGCATCCCTTCCCGTCGAAGCTGGCGATACCCATCAACTTTCTGTTGGAAATGGTGACGCTGATTGCCAAACCGCTTTCCCTGGGTTTGCGACTGTTCGGCAATTTATACGCCGGGGAGATGATCTTCGTGCTGATTGCGCTGATGTTCACCGGCGGCATTGTCTACGCGCTGGCCGGTGGTGTCTTTCAGTGGGTGTGGGCGGCGTTCCACTTGATTGTGATCACGTTGCAGGCGTTTGTGTTCGCGGTATTGACCGTCGTCTATCTCGCCCAGGCGCATGAGACCCATGAGCACTAGGGAAGGTCTGAACCATTCGATAGAGCAGCATTTGGTTGCTCGTAAGCTTTTGATTTCATTAAATCGGATGCCGCGACTACAGGATTAATCAGAGGTTCCCTAGGCGATCCGTGGCAAAAGCCCCGCGTCGCACCGAGAGGGGAGCGAGGGATGGGTTAAAAGCCATGTCCGGCTGGCAGGGCGCGAGGAGCAAGGAACAAGGAACAAGGATATTGAGAATATTTGAGCGACGAGCAACGCGGACGGCCGGGATGCGTCGTCGTTCGAATACAGTGGGACTTTTGCCATGGAATGCCGGACCATTCGTGGAGGGTCTCGGCTTGGGAGCGGTTTTGACGGGAAGTTCGCCCGGCGGCGGGCGGCAATAACACTCGAGATATGGAGCGATAATGGAATTACAGGTTCTTCTTTATGTAGCGGGCGGCCTCATGCTGGGCCTTGGTGCCGTGGGCGCGGCCGTCGGCGTCGGCGTTCTCGGCGGCAAGTTTCTGGAGGGCGTTGCCCGGCAACCGGAGTTGTTGCCCATGCTGCGCACCCAGCTTTTCATCGTGCTCGGCCTGGTCGACGCGGTGCCCATGATCGCGGTGGGCATCGGCCTGTATGCGATATTCGCCGTAGCCTGAGCGCCGCGGCCCAAGCGGATTCGGAGGAAGCGATGAATCTCAACCTGACCCTCATCGGCCAGAGCATCACATTCTTTGTATTTGCCTGGTTCTGCATGAAGTACATTTGGCCGCTCCTTAAGGACGCCATGCGTGAGCGGCAGGAAAACATCGCCGAGGGGCTCGCGGCCGGCGAGGAGGCCGAACGCAGGCTCGCCGAAGCCGAGAGCGGTGCCGAGGCCGAGCGCGCCAAGGCCAGGGCCGAGGCCTCGCAGATCGTCGAGCAGGCCAGACAGCGAGCCAACCAGATGCTTGAGGATGCCAGAGCCGAGGCCCGCGAAGAGGGTGCGCGCCTTGTCGAGGCGGCTCGCTCCGAGATCGACCAGGAGATCAATCGCGCCCGCGAGGCACTGCGTGCGCAGGTGGCGGCTTTGGCGGTGAGAGGCGCGGAAAAGGTGCTTGGCGAAACCATCGACGCGAGCCGCCACGAGCGGATGCTTGAGCGTCTGGCGGCGGAATTGTAGGTCGGTGGGCGTGATGATCGGACCCCGCGAGCACTTGGGGGAACGGGCGATGCCGCGTTTTTGGGACACCGCAAGCGGTCGGACACACAGGTAGGAACAGCAGGCAAATGGCGGAAATCGCAACACTCGCACGGCCCTACGCCAACGCGGTGTTCTCCTTGGCTTTGCGGGCCCGGGCTCTCGATGTTTGGTCGCGGCGCCTGGGTATTTTGGCTGCCGCGGCCGAAGAGGAACGGGTGCGCGCGCTATTGGATTCACCGGCGGTGCCGGCGGAACAGAAGGCGTTTTCCCTGGCGGAAGTGTGCGGCGATGAGGTGGACCAGCGGGTGCGCAACCTGCTGTTGGTGTTGGCGCGCAATGGGCGTTTGCCGCTTTTGGGGGAAATCTCTCGTTGCTTCGACGAGCTAAAGGCGGCGGAGGAACACAACCTCGATGTGGAAGTGCTATCCACCTTGCCGCTCACCGAGAGCCAAACGGAGCGGCTCAGGGAAGCGTTGCAAACCCGATTTGGCAAGAAGGATGTGCGGTTGGTGAGCGATGTGGACCCAAACTTGCTCGGCGGCGCCATTGTGCGGGCGGGCGATACGGTCATCGATGGTTCGGTGCGCGGTCGGCTCGACAAGCTGTCCGAGTCCCTTGCCCGGGCCTAGCCCGATCTACTCATGAATAAACTACTGCGACCGTCAAGAGCAGCGAAATCCCCGGGTGTGCTCCCGCCGCGTGCTCAATGTGCCGTCAAGCACGCCCGCGCGCGCTCCTGCTCCGCGCACGCAGCGCTTTCATTACGCTTGCCGGCCTCGCCACGTTCATTCACGAATAGGTCGGGCTGGCAGGCTAAAATTATATTGACGAAAATTTGACGAAAACGGCCCCACCCCCACCGGGTGCCGGGAAAAATCGGGAAATTAGGAAATGCAGCAACTGAACCCATCGGAAATCAGCGACATTATTCGCCACCGAATCGATAGCCTCGATGTACACGCCGAAGCGCGCAATGAGGGCACGGTGGTGAGCGTCTCCGACGGCATCGTGCGAATCCACGGGCTTGCCGACGCCCAATACGGTGAAATGATTGAATTTCCGGGCTCGCTCTACGGCATGGCGCTAAATTTGGAGCGCGACTCGGTGGGTGCCGTGGTGCTCGGCGACTACCTGCCGCTCTCCGAGGGAATGGCGGCTCGCTGCACCGGCCGCATTCTGGAAGTGCCGGTGGGCCGCGAACTGCTTGGCCGTGTGATCAATGCGTTGGGCGAACCCATCGACGGCAAGGGGCCTATCAACGCCCAAAAAACGGCGCCGGTGGAAAAGGTGGCGCCCGGCGTGATTGCCCGCCAATCGGTCAACCAACCGGTGCAGATTGGCTTGAAGTGTATCGACGCCATGGTGCCCATCGGCCGCGGCCAACGGGAGCTCATCATCGGCGACCGTCAGATCGGCAAGACCGCCATTGCCGTGGATGCCGTCATCAATCAGAAAAATAGCAGTATCAAATGCGTTTACGTGGCCATCGGCCAAAAGATGTCCACGATTGCCAATATCGTGCGCACTTTTGAAGAGCATGGTGTGATGGACAACACCATCGTCGTGGCCGCGAGTGCCGCGGATCCGGCGCCGATGCAGTTTATCTCGGCCTATTCCGGCTGCTCGATGGGCGAATTCTTCCGCGATGAGGGCGAGGACGCGCTCATCATCTACGACGACCTCACCAAGCAGGCATGGGCTTATCGGCAAATTTCCCTGCTGCTGCGGCGCCCGCCGGGTCGCGAGGCGTACCCAGGCGATGTTTTCTATCTGCACTCGCGTCTTTTGGAGCGCGCCTCCCGAGTCAACGCCGATTATGTCGAGAAAATCACCGACGGGCGCGTCAAGGGCCAAACCGGGTCGCTCACGGCACTGCCCATCATCGAGACCCAGGCGGGCGATGTTTCCGCGTTTGTGCCCACCAACGTCATCTCCATCACCGACGGCCAAATCTTCCTGGAAACCGACAATTTCAACGCTGGCTTGCGGCCTGCCATGAGTCCGGGCATTTCCGTTTCCAGGGTGGGCGGCTCGGCCCAAGTGCCGTTCATGAAGAAGATTGCCGGCGGCATCAAGCTCGCGCTCGCCCAGTATCGGGAGCTCGCCGCCTTCTCCCAGTTTGCGTCGGACCTCGACGATGCCACCCGCCGCCAGTTGGAACACGGCCAGCGGGTGACGGAACTCATGAAGCAGAAACAGTACGCACCGATGTCGGTTGCGGATATGGGCGTGGTGCTGTTCGCCGCCAACGAGGGCTATTTGGAGGATGTCGAGGTGGAAAAGGTGCTCGATTTCGAAGCGGCCCTGCTCGCCTATATGCACGCCGAGCACGGCGACTGGATGCGCAACATCAACGAAACCGGTGCCTACGACGATGCCATCGAGCAGACCATGCGCGATGCCATCAAGCGGTTCAAGGCAACCCAAACCTGGTAGTGCGGCAATGGTCTACGACGCAATCCAGCCCTGTCGAACAGTCATGCGGCGCCACCACGGGTAGAGCGCGGCAATGGCGGTCGGCAAGGAAATCCGGAAGAAGATCGGCAGCGTCGAGAATACGCAGAAGATCACCTCCGCCATGCAGATGGTGGCGGCCAGCAAAATGCGCCGCACCCAGGAGCGCATGCGCGAGGGCAAGCCCTATGCGGAGAAGATTCGGCAGGTCATCGGGCATCTTGCGAACGCCAACCCGGAATATCGGCACGTATTCATGTCGGAACGCGAGATCAAGCGGATCGGCTACATCGTGGTATCGACGGACAAGGGCCTGTGCGGCGGCCTCAACGTCAACCTGTTCCGCGCGCTGGTTCGGGACATGGCCGAATGGCACGGCAAGGGCATCGAGGCGGACCTGGCGCTCGTCGGCAACAAGGCGGCGGCATTTTTTCGCTCGGTCGGCGGCAATGTGACAGCGGCGGTGAACCATGTTGGCGAATCGCCCGTGCTCTCCGAACTCATCGGCAGCATCAAGATCATGTTTGATGCCTACGAGGAGGGCCGTATCGACCGCCTGTACATCGTCTCCAACGATTTCGTCAACACCATGACCCAGCGGCCCACGATTCGCCAGCTCCTGCCGCTCGACCCGGAAGAGGACGAGCATCTAAGGCGGCGCTGGGACTACCTCTACGAACCCGACGCCCGGCAATTGATCGACGGGTTGGTGATGCGCTTCATCGAATCCCAGGTTTTTCAGGCGGTGGTGGAAAACAGCGCTTGCGAACAGGCCGCCAAGATGATCGCCATGAAGAACGCCACGGAAAACGCCGAGAAGCTCATCGACGAACTGCGGCTGATTTACAACAACGCCCGCCAGGCGGCGATTACCCAGGAGATTGCGGAAATCGTCGGCGGCGCGGCGGCGGTGTGATCTGTCCAACACTATCGGGGAAGCGGATGTCCATGCACCCTCCCATCCATGCGGAAACGCGCGCCGGGCCAACGGTCGCGAAGGACTTGTGCTGTGCGGACACCCGCGGGCGCAAGACAACGGGAAACTAGCGGAACAATCGAGTCAAAGGGAACATATGCCAACGAATCAAAACGGCCGCATCGTCCAAATCATCGGGGCGGTGATCGATGTGGAATTCAATCGGGAAGATGTCCCGAAGGTATACGACGCCCTGAAGGTCGCCGGCAGCGGAACGACACTGGAAGTGCAGCAGCAGCTCGGCGACGGTGTTGTGCGCACGATCGCCATGGGCACCAGCGATGGCCTGTCCCGCGGCCTTGAGGTGGCCAACACCGGGCAGCCGATCGCCATCCCCGTGGGCGAGGAAACCCTGGGCCGCATCATGGATGTGCTCGGCAATCCGATCGATGAAAAGGGTCCGGTCAACGCCCAGGAGCACATGCCCATCCACCGCAAGGCGCCAGCCTACGAAGATCAGCTCGGCGGCAACGAATTGCTGGAAACCGGCGTCAAGGTTATCGACCTCATCTGCCCCTTCGCCAAGGGCGGCAAGGTGGGTCTGTTCGGCGGCGCGGGCGTGGGCAAAACCGTGACCATGCTGGAATTGATTCGCAACATCGCCATTGAGCATTCCGGCCTTTCCGTATTCGCCGGCGTCGGCGAACGCACCCGGGAGGGGAACGATTTCTATTACGAAATGGAGGAAGCCGGCGTTCTCGATAAGATTTCCCTGGTATTCGGACAGATGAACGAACCGCCCGGCAATCGGCTGCGGGTCGGGCTCACCGGCCTGACCCTGGCGGAGAAGTTCCGCGACGAAGGCCGCGATGTGCTGCTGTTCATCGACAACATCTATCGCTATACGCTGGCGGGAACGGAGGTTTCCGCGCTGCTCGGGCGCATGCCGTCGGCGGTGGGCTATCAACCCAACCTGGCGGAGGAAATGGGTACTCTGCAGGAGCGCATCACCACCACCAAAACCGGCTCGATCACCTCGGTACAGGCGGTCTATGTGCCGGCGGACGACCTCACCGACCCGTCCCCGGCGACAACCTTTGCGCACCTCGATTCCACGGTAACGCTGTCGCGGGCCATCACCGACCTAGGTATCTACCCCGCCGTCGATCCCCTTGATTCCACCAGCCGCCAACTCGACCCCAATGTGGTTGGCCAAGAGCACTACGATGTGGCCCAGGGTGTGCAGCAAACGTTGCAACGCTACCAGGAACTGCGCGACATCATTGCCATTCTGGGCATGGACGAGCTTTCCGAGGAAGATAAGCAACTCGTTTACCGGGCGCGCAAGATGCAGCAGTTCTTCTCCCAGCCCATGTTCGTGGCGGAGCAGTTCACGGGACAAGCCGGGAAGTTTGTTACCCGGGAAGACACGGTGCGCAGCTTCAAGGCGATTCTTGACGGCGAGTACGATCATCTGCCGGAGAATGCCTTCTATATGATCGGCAACATCGAGGATGCGGTGGAGAAGGCGAAGACGCTCTAGCCCGACCTATTCATGAATGGATCTGAGACCAATCAATGGCAACAATGCACTGCGATATTGTTAGTGCCGAGAGGGAGATTTTCTCCGGCGCGATCACGATGCTGAGCCTGCGGGGCAGCATCGGCGAATTGGGCATTTTGCCCGGTCACGCGCCGCTGCTTACCGGTATCCGCCCGGGCCCGGTGCAGCTTCGGCTGGAGAACGGCGAAGAAGAGATTTTTTTCGCCTCCGGCGGGTATCTGGAAGTGCAGCCGGGCATGGTCACCATCCTTGCGGACACCGCATCGCGCGCCGAGGATCTCGACGAAGCCGCCGCAAACGATGCCCGGGCGGCCGCGGAACGCGCCCTCGCCGAACAGGCCGCGGATTTCGACTTCTCCATCGCCGCGGCGCAACTCGCCGAAGCGGCCGCACAGCAGCGCACACTGGAGGAACTGCGCAAACGGCGCCGCTGATCGCCTCCCCTTCTTGAATCCCTCCGGCGCGCCGCGTTTAATCACGCCTATCGTTGATCGAGCTGGGAGGAACCCCATTGGAACAGTTGAGATTTGCCGAAGAGATTGTCCTGCTCCTCTTGCACGACGGCAAAGGCAAGTTCGCGCATGTGGCGGACTGGTCGTCGCGCTACGCTTTTGGCGGCAGCGTATTGATGGATTTGGCATTGGAGGGCCGGGTCGATACGGATCTGGAAAAATTGGTGCTTTTGGACGCGACACCGACCGGAGACGACATTCTCGATCCGATGCTCGAAGAGATTGCCGGAGAACCCGAGCCACACGGCTCGCGTTATTGGGTTGAGCGCGCCGGGGCCCGTGAAGAGGAGATACGCGAGAGTGCGGTGCAGCGCTTGATTCAACGCGGTGTCCTGGAGCGGCACGAAAATCGGATTTTGTGGGTCTTCCACGCCCAGCGCCATGAGATCCTCGACGATAAGCCGACCCGCGAGGTAAAGCTGCGCATCATGAACATGCTGTTCGGCGACACATTGCCGAGCCCCCGGGATGTGGTGACCATTTGCCTGGCCGATGCCTGCGGTGTCTTTCGCGAACTGTTGTCGGCCAGCGAATTGGAGCAGGTTTCGGCGCGCATCCAGCAATTGCGGCGGATGGACTTGATCGGGCAGGCGATTTCCAAGGCGATTTGGGATATCGAATCCACGCTTGCCAGCACGGTGCAGTTGCACGTCTATTGACCGCGTAACAACCGACAGCAAAACAACGATTTCCCGCTACAGTGGCCGACTCACCCAATCTCGTCGCCATCGTCCTTGCCGCCGGTCAGGGCAGGCGCATGCGCTCCGGATTGCCCAAAGTTCTGCACCGACTGGCCGGCCGCACCCTCCTGGAGCATGTGCTTGGCGCCGTGGGCGGATTGCGGGCCGCGGAAACCCTCGTGGTGGTTGGAAACCAGGCGGACGAGGTGCGCGCCGCCACCAGTGCCGATGTGCGTTGGGTGCGGCAGGCGGAGCAACTCGGCACGGGCCACGCGGTTGCCCAGGCGCTGCCACTCGTGGACGACGGCCGCATTGCGCTCGTTCTCTACGGCGATGTGCCGCTCGTCGCCGAATCGACCTTGCTTGCCTGTGCCGCCGCCGCGGCCAATGGCACCTTGGTTATCGTTACGGCCGAGGTGGACGCCCCGGCGCACCTCGGCCGCATCAGGCGCTCATCCGAGGGCGGTGTTGCGGGCATTGTCGAATTCAAGGACGCTTCGCCGGAGGAGCGGGCGATCCATGAAATCAACACGGGGATAATGGCACTGCGCGTCGGCGAGCTCAAAACATTGCTCGCCCGGGTGACGCCACGCAATGCGCAGGGCGAATACTATCTGACCGATGTCGTCGGCCTGGCGGTCGAACAGGGCATTCCGGTAGCCGCTGTGTCGGTGGCGGAGCCAGCCGAGGCCATGGGCATCAACGACCGCGAACAACTCGCCGCGGCGGAACGCATTTACCAGCAACGGGCGGTGCGCGGGCTGTTGCTTGGCGGCGTCGGCATGGCCGATCCGGCGCGCGTGGACGTTCGCGGCCAGGTCACCGCCGGCGAAGATTGTTTCCTGGACATCAACGTCATACTGACCGGCCGTGTGGAACTCGGCAGCGGGGTGCGGTTGGGCGCGGGTGTGGTGGTGGAGGATTCCGTGCTCGGCGATGACGTCACCGTCGAGCCCCATACCGTCGTCCAGGGTGCCCGGGTCGGTGCGCGTTGTCGGCTTGGGCCGTTCGCCCGCATTCGCCCCGGCACGGAATTCGGAGAGGATGTTCGCATCGGTAATTTCGTTGAAACAAAGAAGGTACGCCTGGGCCGGGGTACCAAGGCCAATCATCTCGCCTATCTGGGCGACGCGGAGCTTGGTGAGAACTGCAATGTGGGGGCTGGCATGGTCACCTGCAACTACGACGGCGAGAACAAGCATCGCACCGAGATTGGCGACGCTGTCTTTCTAGGCACCAACAGCTCGTTGGTGGCGCCGCTCAAGGTGGAATCCGGCGCCTTTATTGGTGCGGGTTCCACCATCACCGAGGGGGTCGGTGCGGGGGAGCTTGCGGTGGAACGAAGTACGCAGCGCAACATCAAGGGCTGGGTCCGTCCCGGACAGCGAAAGCCCGGGCGATGAGGGTATCGGGACATGTGTGGAATCGTTGGTGCCGTAGCCGACCGTAACGTTGCGCCGATTCTCCTCGAGGGGCTGCAACGCTTGGAGTACCGGGGCTACGACTCCGCCGGCATCGCCGTCATTCCAGGTGCCGAGGCGCGCATGACCCTGCGCAAACGCGTCGGCAAGGTGCGGGAACTCGTCGCCGAGTTGCGCGACGAACCGGTGTGCGGCCATATCGGCATCGCTCATACCCGGTGGGCGACGCACGGCGTACCGAGCGAGAAAAACGCCCATCCGCATGTCTCTGGCGAGCGCATATGCCTTGTGCACAACGGAATCGTCGAGAATTTCGAGGCGCTCAGGGCGGAACTGCAAGACGAGGGCTACGCTTGCATCACCGACACGGACTCCGAGGTGATTGCCCATGCCGTCGCCCACCACTACGTCAGGGAGAAGAACCTGCTCGAAGCGGTGCGGGCCACCGTGCGACGACTGGAGGGCGCCTACGCCATCGGCGTGGTTGCCCGCGACGACCCGGGCCGCATCGTCGCGGCGCGGGGCGGCACCCCGTTGGTGGTCGGCGTTGGAATCGGCGAAAACTACATCGCCTCCGATGTGCTTGCCCTCAAACCCGTCACCGATCGTTTCATCATCCTGGAAGAAGGCGACTTGGTGGAGATCACCAAAGACGACATCTCCGTCTGGAACCTCGAAGATGAATCCGTGGTGCGGGCGACGGTCCAGGTGGCAATGGCCGTCGACGATGTGGACAAGGGCGACTACCGCCACCACATGCAAAAGGAAATCTTCGAGCAGCCGAAAGTGCTCGCCAACACCCTCGCCGGCAGGATTGGTCGAGACCATGTGCTCGAACACGCCTTCGGGGTAAATGCCGGGGCGGTTTTCGACCGCGCGCGGGCTGTGACCATTGTTGCCGCGGGCACCAGCTATTACGCCGCCAGTGTCGCCCGGTACTGGATCGAAGAACATGTGGGAATCCCCTGCGCGGCGGAGGTGGCCAGCGAATTTCGCTACCGCAAGCCCGTTGTTGCCCCCGATAGCCTGTTTGTCTCCATCTCCCAATCCGGCGAAACGGCGGACACGCTGGCCGCCCTGCGCGCCGCCAGGGGCCTGGGCCACTTCGCCACCCTGACACTGTGCAATGTCGCCACCAGTTCCTGTGTGCGCGAATCGGATTTGGCGCTGATGCTGCAGGCCGGGCCGGAAATCGGTGTTGCCTCCACCAAGGCGTTTACCGCGCAGCTCACCGCCCTGGCGTTGCTGATGACACTGCTTGGTCGGCGGTGGGGGCTTGATGAGGCAACGGAGCGGAATCTGGTTGGGGGCTTGCACGATTTAGCGGCCAGCGTCGAGCGGGTGCTTGCCCTTGACGACCGCATTCGGCTACTGGCGGAGCGGTTCGCCGACCGCCATCACGCGCTCTTCCTGGGCCGGGGCAGCATGTATCCCGTGGCATTGGAGGGTGCGCTGAAACTGAAGGAAGTTTCCTACATCCACGCCGAGGGCTATCCCGCCGGCGAACTCAAGCACGGGCCTCTGGCGCTGGTGGACGAGGACATGCCGGTGGTCGCCGTTGCCCCCAATGACGAGTTGCTCGAAAAATTGCAGGCAAACCTACAGGAAGTGCGTGCCCGCGGTGGTGAGCTGTTCGTATTCGCCGATAAAAAATCCGGGTTTCGCGATGGCCCCGGCGTCACTGTGCTGCAACTCCCGGAGGTCGCGCCCATGCTCGCGCCCATCGTTTACACGGTGCCCCTGCAGTTGCTCGCCTACCATGTCGCCGTGCTTAAGGGTACCGATGTGGATCAACCGCGAAATCTGGCCAAGTCGGTCACGGTTGAATAAGCGGGGGGCTTGTTTGCCGCCGGCCATGGTTGCCCGAACAGAGTCTGCGAAACATGGATGTTACCCACGTTCTTGAGGGCCTGAACGAGCCGCAACGCGAGGCGGTGTCCGCGCCGCTTGGCAATGCCCTGGTGCTTGCCGGAGCGGGCAGCGGCAAGACCCGGGTGTTGGTGCATCGCATCGCCTGGTTGATTGAGGCGGAAGGCGTTTCTCCCTTTGGATTGCTGGCCGTCACCTTCACCAACAAGGCGGCGATGGAGATGCGTCAGCGCCTCGAGGCGCTGCTCAACGTATCCATGCGGGGCCTTTGGGTGGGCACCTTTCACGGCATTGCCCACCGTCTGTTGCGCATGCATTGGCAGGAGGCGAAGCTGCCGCAGAACTTCCAGATACTCGACGCGGACGATCAACTGCGCTTGGTGAGGCGCGTCATTCGCACCCTCGACATCGACGAAAACCGGTGGCCGGCGCGTCAGGCGGCTTGGTTCATCAACCATCACAAGGACGAGGGCCGGCGCTCCGGGTCGCTGCCCGATGGGGCCGATCTTTTTCAGGAGACACTCAAGCGCATCTACCAGAGCTACGAGGAGGTCTGCAACCGGGGCGGGCTGGTCGATTTCGCCGAGCTGTTGCTGCGCAGCCATGAATTGTGGTTGGACGAGCCGGATCTACTGGCACACTACCAAAAGCGCCTGGGGTATCTGTTGGTGGATGAATTTCAGGACACCAATCTTATTCAATACGCTTGGCTGCGCGTTTTGGCCGGAGCGTCCGGCTGCGTGATGGCGGTGGGCGACGACGATCAATCCATCTACGGATGGCGCGGTGCCCGCATCGAGAACATTCAGCGCTATGAGCAGGATTTCCGGGATGTTCGCACCATCCGCCTCGAACAAAATTACCGCTCGACAGGCAATATCCTGAATACGGCCAATGCCCTGATTCGCCACAATACCGATCGCCTGGGCAAGGAACTTTGGACCGCGGGCGGGGATGGCGAGCCCATCAAGCTCTACGCCGCCTACAACGACCAGGACGAGGCCCGCTTCATCACCGAGCGTATCCGGGGGATCATGGAATCCGGCGGCGGCGCCAACGATGTTGCCGTGCTGTATCGCTCCAATGCCCAGTCGCGGATAATCGAGGGGGAACTCATGCGGGCGGGCATTCCCTATCGCATCCACGGCGGGCACCGTTTCTTCGAGCGGGTCGAAATCAAGAATGCGCTCGCCTATATGCGCTTGATTCATGATCGGCATGCCGACCCCGCCTTTGAGCGCGTGGTGAATACGCCACCGCGCGGCATTGGCGAGCGCACGGTGGAGATAATTCGACAACAGGGGCGGGGTGCCGCGGAGCGCGGTGTTTCCTTGTGGCAGGCCAGTAGGGAAGCTATCGCCAGTGGCCGTTTGAAGGGTCGGGCGGGCCGTTCCGTGGCGGCCTTTCTGAAGCTGATCGACGATCTCGACAAGGCTTGCGAAGGCGAGGAGTTGCCCGCTTTGACGGATTGTGTGATCCGCGAAAGCGGCCTCTTCGAATATCACGGCCGGGAGCCGGGGGAGCGCGGCCTGGCCCGCAAGGAAAATCTACAGGAATTGGTTAGCGCCGCCCGGCAATTCAACGGCGAACTGATGTTTCCACTGCAGGACGACGATGCGGCGGAGGTTTCGACCTTGCAGGAATTTCTCGATCAGGCGGCGCTTGATGCCGGCGAGACCCAGGCCGGCTCCGGGCCGGCGGTGCAGCTTATGACCCTGCATTCGGCCAAGGGCCTGGAGTTTCCCACCGTTTTTCTGTCGGGCATGGAGGAGGGCCTGTTTCCCCATCGCATGTCCATCGAGGAGCCCGGTCGCCTGGAGGAGGAGCGGCGCCTCTGCTACGTGGGAATGACGCGGGCGATGCGGCAACTCTATCTCACCCATGCGGAAACAAGGCGCCTGCACGGCAACGAAACGCGCAGCCGGAGCTCGCGCTTCATCGATGAACTGCCCCCCGAGCTGATTGACGAAGTTCGTATGCGCGCCGGCGGGGAAGGGACGACTGGGCTATTCCGGCGACAGGGCCGGAATTCCAACCGGCACTCGCAACCGGCGGGAAGTGGGCTGAGCTATGGTCAGCGGGTGCTGCACCCCAAGTTTGGCGAGGGTGTGGTGCTGCATTGCGAAGGCGCGGGAGACCGGGCCCGGGTGCAGGTGAATTTCGCCCGCTCGGGCGAGAAGTGGCTGATGCTCGGTTATGCGAACTTGAGGCCGTTGGACTGAATCGTTCCCGCGCAACTTCCTAAAACGTCACTTCCAGAAATGTTGCGGCGAACAGGCTGAAGCCCACCCAGGTGTTGTTGAGAAACGCCTTGAAGCAGGCTGCCGGTTGGCGCTCGCGAATGATCGACTGTTGGTAGACGAACAGGCCGAGGATGGCGGCGAGGCCGAGGACATACCGCCATCCAAAGCCATACAGAACGCCGACCGCCGCGAATCCGACCAGGGTTCCGGCTTGCAGCGCAGCCACCACCGGACGGTCGAGGCGACCCAACAACACAGCCGTACTTTTCACGCCGACCTGAATGTCATCCTTCCGATCGGTCATGGCGTACAGGGTGTCGTAGGCTAGGATCCAGACGGCGCTCGCGGCAAAGAGCACCCACCCGGCAAACGGAATTTGTCCCAGGGCCTTGATGAAAGCGGCAAGGCTCCATCTGCCCCAACTGGTCCGCCCGGCATTTTCGGACACAAGATGCCCCACAGGCGTCGCGCCGTTTTGCGCACCGCCGCCAACCATATCGAAATGGCCTGCCGCAGTATCCCCCACGGCGGTAAACGCCATGAGAATTCCCCAACTGAAGGCGACGCTCAGGCCCAGTTGCGGCAAATTGGTCCAGCGTTTCAGGAACGGGTACAGCACGGCAATACCCAGACCGGCAATCGCCAGCAGGCGGGTGTCGTCGTTGAGGAAGACCAACAGCGAAGCCGCGCCCAAACACAGCAAGACGAATAGGACAACAGCCGCTCTCAGGCCGACCTCCCCGATCGCGAGCGGCCGATTGCGGGTGCGCTCCACATGGCCATCGACTTTGCGGTCGGCAATGTCGTTGATAACACAACCCGCCGACCGCATAAGGAAGGTGCCGACAACAAAGATCACCAGCAGCGGCGGCGACGGCAATCCCCCGGCGGCCAGCCAGAGCGCGGCGAGCGTCGGCCATAGCAGCAACAGCGTCCCCACCGGCCGGTCAAGGCGCATCAGGCGAAAATAGGGGCTTATGCGCATGGCTCGGGTGTCGAATTATTCCGCCATCGTGCGTTTCGTGCGCAAGCCTGCCACAAGCCACCATGCCGCATCAAACTGATGCATCACTAGGGTACCGTTGCGTTGATTTTTCGGGGCCGCCCAAGTAGGTTAGCGGCCCTTTCGGAACAGGAACCCTTGGGCCCCAAATGAAAAAGTGGCAGTGCATTGTATGCGGATGGATTTATGACGAGGCCGAGGGTTTTGAAGACGAGGATATTCAGCCCGGTACGCGCTGGGAAGACATTCCCGAAGACTTCGTATGCCCCGAGTGCGGCGTCAGCAAGGAAGATTTCGAGATGATCGAGGTTGGCTGATCCAGGGAAGGTCTGAACATGTCGATAGAGTGACATCAAATCGATCATAAGGTATTGATTTCTAATATAACAATACAGAATTAGACAGAGTTTCCCTAGTGCGGTCGGAGACGCTGGTGACCTCTGCGGAACTGCTTGCCTTGTCTTGCAGCGACGATTAGGAACTTGATCCCTATACCCTACTGCTCGCAGCCAGTGGCCTTTCAGTTTGCCAATATCTGCTTGCGATGATGGTTGGTGAGTAACGATTGATGGAGAGCTTGCGCGAGGTGGTCATCCGAACCACGGTGATTGAGGAGGCGTGATGCAACGGAGGCGGATGCCATGATGGAGACCCAGATGAACCTAGATCTCTCGGGCATGCCAAGTGCGGGCGCCGTTTTGGAACGCATCAGGGAGCAGAGCCGCGACGAGGCCGAGAAGGGGCGCTGGTTTGAACAGCTTTTCATGCGGGTGGCGCTTCAGGAACCGGAGTTCGAAATCGACGGGATCTGGCGCTGGCCGGAATGGCCCGAGCGCGAGGCGTTGACCGGGCTCGACGGCCGCGACATCGGGATTGATCTCGTGGCGCGGCGGTTCTCCGGTGAGTGGATCGCCATCCAGTGCAAGTGCTACGACGACCGGCATGTGCTCGGCAAGGGCGGGATCGACAAGTTTCTCGGCGGTTCCCAGCAGCAGGTCTTCCATCTGCGGTGGGTCGTGGCGACCTGCAGGTGGGGGCCGAACGCGGAGAACGCGATCCGGAACGCCCATCCCGAGATCAGGCAGATCGACTTCAGGCAACACCTCGACGTTCAGGTCGGGGAGGAGTATGCCGAGCGTCCGGTGCGGGAGCCGTGGCCGCTTCAGGTCGATGCGATAGAGGACACGGTCACCGGGCTTGCCAACCACGACCGGGGCCGCCTCATCATGGCGTGCGGCACCGGCAAGACATTCGTCTCCCTCCGCATCGCCGAGCGGCTCGTCGGGGAAGGGGGGCGGATCCTCTTCGCCGCCCCGACCATCGCGCTGGTCTCGCAGGCGAGGCGGGAGTGGCTGCGTCAGACGACGCGCAAGCTTGCATGCATCGTGGTGTGTTCCGACCCCACGGCCGGTGGACGCAACGAGAACGGGGATATCCGGGTCTCCGAGCTTGAGTGCCCGGTGACGACCGATCCCGGCGAGATAGCGGGGTCGCTCGACGGCGACGGTCCCACCCGCGTTGTTTTCTGCACCTACCATTCGCTGGGGCGGGTGACCGACGCCCGGGCGCGGCATGGCGCGCCGGAGTTCGATCTGGCCATTGCCGACGAGGCGCACCGCACGACCGGGGCGGTTTTCGACCGGCGCCGGTCCGGCAATGGCCGAGAGGTCGATTTCCAGGAATTCCACGACGGCGCGCGGCTGCGGGCTCGCAAGCGGCTCTACATGACGGCCACGCCGCGGCTCTACACCCAACGGTCCAAGGGCAAGCTTGCCGAGCGGGGGATCGATGTCGTCGACATGGGCGACTACGAGGTCTACGGGCCGGAATTCCACCGGCTTCCGTTCGCCAGGGCCGTGGACCACGAAATGCTCTCGGACTACCGGGTGATTGTTCTCGGCGTCGGCGAGGGAAGCGTCACGCCGGGCCTGCGGCGACGCCTCGAAGGGCTGGACCGATCACAGGGGGAGACGGGGCGCGCCCCGTCGACCAACGACATGACGCGGGTGTTGGGCGTCTCCCTCGCGGTGAACGGCGTCACCGAGGGCAGGGCGCTGGAGCGGCCGGGGAAACTCCCGCGCACGATGGCGTTTGCGAACAGCATCGCCCGCTCGAGGTGGTACGCGAAGGCGCTCATGGAAAGCGAGGTTCTGAGGGCCACCACGCGGCGAATGCGGGATGGTCGGGCGATGAGGGTCGTCGCCCGGCACCTTGATGCGTCGGCCAGTGCGCTTCAGCGCAACCGGGAACTGCGAGCGTTGAAGCGGGCGGACCTGAAGGGGGAATGTCGCGTACTGTGCAATGTCAAGCTCTTCACCGAGGGCGTGGATGTGCCGTCGCTCGACGCCGTTGCCTTTCTCGACCCCCGGGGCAGCCAGGTCGATGTCGTCCAGGCCGTCGGGCGCGTAATGAGGAGGGCACCGGGCAAGCGCTTCGGCTACATCATCATTCCCGTCGTCGTCGAGCCCGGGCGCGATGTGGCGGCGGCGCTTGAGCGGGGCACCGAGGGCTACGGCACCGTTGGGAAGGTTCTGCGGGCGCTCCAAGCCCACGACGGCCGCCTCGCGGAGTCGCTCGCCAATTTCGTCAAGGTCTACGAACAGTCCGGGTCGAGGGCACCGGGAGAGGGGGCCGGCGGCATGGTTCGCGAGGCCGAGGGGGAGTACATCCAGCGCGAGCTGGATCTGAAGGAGGTCGATCAGGGGATTTACGCGCATGTCGCCGCGGCGTCGGGGCTTGGCAAGCCCGGGCAACTCGTCGCCGACGAAATTGCCGAGGCGGTCCGGAGCGCCAGTGCTGTGCTCCAAGAGGAGGCGATGGAGGAGCCACTCGCGGAAGTGCTTGACCTCGCGGCGGCGGACGGCGCCAAGGGAATCTGCACCATCGCCGCGCTCATGCTCTGCAATGCCTGCCTTCTGCAGCGTCGTCTGCGCGATGAGCCGGGGATGGAGACCATCGTGCGGCTCGACAAGGTCGCGGGGGCGAAGCATCCCGGGGAGGTTCTCGGGATCGCGTGGGAGGCGATCCTCGAAAAGGACTACGCGCCGGTGTTCCGGCCCGCACTCGCGGTGCTCGGAGCCCTGCGCGAAGGCAGGGTAATCGATGACGCCATCCGCATGGTCGCCGAGTGCGCCAACCGTGTTGCCGACTCCCTGAGCGACCTCGGCTACGACCATGTGGGGCCGCTCTACCATCGCATCCTCGGCTCCGCGAAGAGTGACGGGGCGTTCTATACGAACAACCTGTCGGCGATCATGCTGGCCAGGCTGGCATTTCATCGGAACCTGATTGACTGGTCAGACCCGGAAGCTGTTGCCAGGCTTAGGGTCATCGACCCAGCGTGCGGCACCGGAACCCTGTTGATGGCGGCGCTTCAGGCTATCAAGACCCGGGTGGCGGAGACCCGGGAGTTGAGCGACGAGGATCGAAACGCCCTGCACAGGTGCCTCGTGGAGGATGTTCTTTCCGGCCTCGATATCAATCAGCACGGTATTCAGTTCGCAGCATGCAACATGACCCTTGGTGCGCCGACCGTCGACTACAAACGCATGAACCTGGTCACCATGCCGCACGGACCGCAGGCGGAGGGGCCTCCGAAGGCGGGTTCACTGGAGATATTGACTGCGGCCAATGACGCACTGGACCTGAGCACAATGACGGCACCTCACCGATCTCTTAAAAAGCTCGATGCCGCACAGGTCGATGAGAGCGAGGACATTCATTTCCCGCTAAGCGGTCTTGACGCCGTGATCATGAACGCTCCTTTCACCGACAACAGGAAACGCAGCCGGAAATTCGGTGCCGATGCCATCAAGGCGATGCAGAGGCATGAACTCGATATACGGGATCGGCTTCTGGTGCGCGATGCGCCGGCGGGGCGGGTCATCACGACAAACAGCATCAGCACTTTTTTCACACCGCTCGCGGACCAACTTCTGCGAGCCGATTGCGGAGTATTGGCCAAGGTGCTTCCCGCTACCGCCTGCGTCGGTGCATCAGGTGTTAACGAACGCCGCTTTCTCGCCGAGCGATTCCATGTTGAGCGCATCATCACCAGTCATGATCCGCAACGGATCAATTTCTCGGAGAACACCAGCATTCACGAATGCTTGCTGGTTTGTCGGCGTTGCGCGGAGAAAACACGCTCGCCGACGGAGTTCGTGTCGCTGCGACGGATGCCCGCGAGCACCCAAGAGGTGATCGAGGCAGTGGAAGCAATTGTCTCTGGAATGCCCGGCCATTGGGGCAATATCCAACATTGGCCTGCGGATCGTGTGCGTGCGGGGGACTGGACTCCAGTCCAATGGTACGACGGCGAGATCACCGAAGCGGTGTTTGCGCTGGAGAATCATGCCGATTTGGCGCCCGCACCGCTCACGTTTGGGGCGACGGGCCAGGCTGCGCAGGATTCTTGGATCCGGTGCCCCGCAGAGGACGAAAACCCGGATCGGTGCATGGTGTTTGGCAGCGTGTCCGCGAACCTTCGACAGACGATGGCCGGCGAGCCGGAGCAGGCCGTCGCACCGGGCGGGCGACGTGCTCATCTGTACGAGAAAGTGAGGGCAACCAGTGCGAACTTGATGCTTGCCACGCGATTCGACACGGTCAGTGGCCGCTTGACCGCATTGTGGAGTGAGACACGGACATTCGGATTTGGCTGGGTTCCCGTCCGTGGCACCGATCACGCCCATGAGAAGGCGCTGTGCGCTTGGTGGAACAGTACACCCGGACGCCTGCTGTTGCTCAACCGTCGGGCAAGGAAGCTGACCTACCCGAAATGGTCCACCACTCATCTTGCATCATTACCATGTCCCCGACCCGACGCGCCGGCCATCCCCGCGCTGGCTGAGGCATGGCTGCTCGCATGCCGCACACCCCTGCTCACTATGCGGCGGGCAGCGGAGTGCGAAGCCCGCAAAATCATTGATGAAGCGGCCGCAATAGCCCTCAATCTCGCGCCGGATACCGTTGCCGATTGGAGAAAGCGTTTGGCGGAGGAACCGACCATCACCAATGCGCGCGCACGTGAAATTGGGGGTGACGAAACGTCTTGAATGGCGGGATAAACGCCAGATTTTTGGCTATCGACATCATCCGCCGCGATGGAGGCTACTCTGGAACAGGCGGTGGCGGGTGAGAAGCTAGCGCTCGCCATCAGCTACCGACAACAGGCGGGACACATCCTTGCTTGTGGCGGCGAAGCTCAGGACGGATTCCGGCCAGTCCTCCGTAATCTTCAGCGGCTGTCCTGCGTCAGGCTCAATGTCGATTCCGCTCTGGGGCCACGCAACGCGCTTGGAAATTTACCAGGTGGAGGGCGTGAGAGGGCGCCGCCAAATGAACAACGGTGCGATTCGCAATGCCTGAATTGATCCCAAACGGACCAGCAATTCCGGTTCGCCTCCTGAATGAACTGGACAGCGGCAATGTCGTCTTCTTCTGCGGTGCCGGAATCTCTGCCGCATGCGGGTCGGACCTGCCGGATTTTGGCGAGCTCGTGCGACATGTATATGAAGTCAACCACATCAAACCCGATGCTGCTGAAAAGTCGGCGTGCGAAAACGGGAATTGGGACAAGGCGCTTGGTCTGCTGGAACGACGCCTGAACGCCGGCTTCTTGCGGGGTGAGGTCATCAAGCGGCTATCGAAGCCGCCAAGCGGCGATTTGAAAGTCCACAAGGCATTGATCGATCTGTCACGGGATGATCGGGGCGTCCGGCTTGTCACCACCAATTTCGATAACCGATTTGTCGAAGCAGGCTTGGATGAGACGTTGGTGGATGTCGCGCCCCGGCTTCCGATACCCAAACCGCATGCTTGGTCGAGCTTGGTCCATCTGCATGGCCGCATTGCACCGAAGGAAGATGGCTCAAACTTGGTGCTGACCGCGGCGGATTTCGGATGTGCATATCTGACCGAGCGTTGGGCGGCGAGATTCGTCACCGATCTATTTCGTCATTTCTCGGTTATCTTTGTCGGCTACAGTCTTAGCGACCCCGTCATGGGCTACATGGTCGACGCCCTTGCCGCCGAGCGGTCCAGGGGTGCACTGTTCGGGACGGCATGGGCATTCGCCGCCACGGACAATTCCGATGATGTCGGCAAGTCGAAGGTGCGCAATGATTGGCGCACCAAGAGTGTCGAGCCGATCCTCTACGACAAGCGGGACGGACATCGCCTTCTCGTAAAGACATTAATCGCATGGGCGCGTGTCCGAAAAGATCCTGTTCAGACCCGTTCTCAGATTGCTCTCAACGAGATTAACAGGATGCCGGATGGACCAGACGACCCGATTGTGGCTCGGGTTGTTTGGGCGTTGCAGGATTCATCGGCCGCAAAGGCGCTTGCCGAATCGCCGCCCATTGAGAACGAGGATGATTATGGGAAGTTCGCGAAATGGCTCAACATGCTCACGGACGCGGGATTGCTGCGCTTCACTGCCGACAAGATCGGATCGGATGCTCCAGACCAGAAGAGCGTTGGAGCGCTTCAGGTAGATGTCGGTTGCGAATCGATCAACCCTAGAAATCTGGATACGATAAGGTGGCATCTCTCCGCTTGGCTGGCTCGCCACTTGCATGTGCCACATCTGTTTGCCTGGGTGCTCAGAAACGGCGGCCATCTTCATTCTTATTTTCGCCAACAGGTCAAAAGAAGTCTGGCCACGCAAGACTCCATGACCCCCGATATACCCGGAAGGCTTCGACTGCTCTGGACCGTTCTGCTGAGCGGCAAGCCCGACGATCCTCGGGATGTCCTCTGGGACTCAGAACATTATAAGGCCGGAACCCCAGATGAACGCAGGCTCATCGAGGACAAGGCCATCGAGAGCATCCGGCCACGCCTCATCGTTCGACCGGGACCGTCTCTGGACCAGAAACTGCGGATGATTTACGAAAAAAAACCGCAAGCTTTGCAGCCCATCGATGAATGCGGACATCTCGAACTGATGTCGGGGAGCGGCGACATTTGGCGGTGCTGCGAGGCCATCCTTGAAAACTCCGAAGTGCTGTCGAGGTATGCGGAGACTCTGACCGGTTATCTCGAACATGCTCTTTCCTTGGATGTGGACTATAGCAATGTCCGCTGGTCGTCATTCTTGGAACGGCCTTCAATCGCGCCTAACGAGCAGAATGACTATCACGATAGACGGACTCGTTTGACTCGTCTGATTGATCTGGCGCGGGACAGCCACCTTGCACTGATTTCCACCGAAAGGGGATGTGCGCACAATCTGCTTCTTCGGTGGGTCGAATCCAAAGAGCCACTGCTCCGAAGGCTGGCGCTTCATGCTCTTACTGAAAACCCGGGATCCGACATTCGGCTTGCTCGCAAGCTTCTTTTGACAGGGCGCAATCCGGGTCTCTGGGATCGGAATATGCGGAGGGAGACGATGCGCTTCCTGAGATTGGCGGGCAAGCGTTTGCCCCAGAATCTCCGTATTGACATCGTCAAGGCAATTCATGCTGGGCCGAAATCGAAAAAAGTCCGGAGTTCCTTCGGTCAAGATGGCGGGTGGCGCAAAGAACAGGCATTGCTCCTGTACAAGATGTGCATGTCCGGGGTGAAATTGAACAAGGCGTCAATGGAGATCATTGAAGCAATAACCCCGGAAATGAAAGAAATCACGCAAGAACGTGACGAATTTTTGATATGGGGGGAGGGCGGACCGGCATCGATCAGAGTGGGGGATTGCGCACCCAAGAGGCTCGTCGGGGGATCAGTCGACGATATCATGGCGGCACTCGATCCCGAGCAGGTCGATAGCGACGCATTTCAGGGATTGATTGTTCGGAAACCGATAAAGGTTGTTTCCGCGCTACGGCGGCTTGGGAAACAGGGTAGTTGGCCTGCAAAGTACTGGCGGGAATTTCTCTGGCATCTGGCAGACCCGAAGTGCCGGGCGAGATTGCGCATCCCTGCGGCGAGGGTTCTTGCCAAAGCTCCCGCCGAACTGTTCAACGAAACGCCATCCGCAGTTGCGAGCTTCGTCAATCAACTTGCGGATGCATGTGGAACTGATCGAGAAAACGAATTCGGGCTGCTTTGGACAAAATCATGGAACGAAAAGGAGGGGAGCGGGGGGGAGACGGACGATATGGAGTGGGCCACGGCCCTGACGAGGGCCGTGAATCATCCAGCCGGAAAACTGGCTGAAGCAGCAATGGCCCGGCTGTCGAAATACGAACCACGAGCGGGAGTGGGAATTGCTGAACCGGTTCGCTCGTATTTCGATGTCATTGCCGAAGATCCGGCTGGGCATCCGGGCCGGATGATTTTGGCGACCAGACTGTATCGGCTGTTTGCAATCGATCCTGAGTGGACCAAGCGCCACTTGATTGAGCGCCTCAGTACCGTAGAGTCGCAGGAGGCTGTCGACCTTTGGTCCGCATATATCTGGTCGTCGAGGCTCGGTCCAGACCTCCTGAACGCTATCAAGACACCATTTCTTGAAATTCTATGCGACGGCAAGTTGGAAGACCTGGAGGATCGAGGATTGAGCCTGTTCATGGCGGTCTGCTTGGAAACGCCGGGAGCTCTGACCGAAAGAGAGATTCGCACCGTCATTGATCCAATGTCCGAAAAGGGATTGCTGACTTTGCTTCGAAATCTGCAAAGGCGTCTTACCGCGATGCCAGACGAGCGGCGGCAGATCTGGTGCCAGAAGCTGTATCCTTGGCTCAATGACTACTGGCCGCGAGAGCGGGCTCGCAATACCGTGAAAACATCAGAAGCGATATTGACGATGCTTGCGGAGTGCGGTGATGCGTTTCCGCAGGCGACCGAGTGGTCGTTGGCACATTTACAGCCTGTAGAAGGCGAAGGCCTCTATTTTCTTCATCGGAATGGCTGTGCGAAACGGTATCCCACATCGGTATTTAAGGTGCTGGATAAGGCAATCGGCGCTGGTAGTCTAAAGGATAATTACAGGTATATCCTTCAAGAATTACTCGATACGCTGTGCACAGAGGACAGCGAACTTGCTCGGAATTCCCGGTTTCAAGATCTGCGTCGAATCGCCACGCAATGAGAATGGGAGGATAAGAAGGACGCTGGTTTATCGGCTCGGTCCGGTAGCTCAGCGTATTCGGGGTGCCTTTCGTCCGGCCGAATGTGAGTTTGCTTGACGAGAATGGCAGCGTTTCGTCCACCGTAGCGTGGCCTTGATCGCCACCAACTCGATTCTCTCAGAGAGAGGGATTTACGCAATAGTTCGTAGCGTTGGCGACAATGAGATATTCCTATGTCGCGTTATTGCAAAGAATGGCATCCTCCACAAGGGTGCGGAGAAAAGAAACGCTTCGCTTTTGGTAACGGATAGAATCATCGAACAAAACTGCAGATCGTCTCAGTACGCATTCTGCGTCAGTACCGATAGAGGGTCCAAGTCGAATCCCATAGCCTTGTTACCAACTTCGATTGCATGTCGTAATACGACGCCAGAATCCGTCATCGGGTCAAGCATCCGACTGTTTTCGTCAATTTCTCCCAACCTCTCCAGTATGAGGCTTGGTTCCATTCTTGCAGGAAACGGATGAATTGGTTTCAGCGCTGGTCCGTGGGATTTACTCGCCATCGTCGGCTTCTCCGTGAAGTCCTTCGATTTGGGATCTAACCGCGGAGGCTACATGAGAGGCACTGGCGTGGACCGCGATCTTGTCATCGTCAACACCTACCAAGTCAGGAACGATCACTTGAAGGCCTTTTGCGAGTGAAATTACATCCGATTCCTGCACCTCGACCACACCAATATCTTCCCGACAGGTGAACGCGACCAAGGAAGCAGCTAAAACATCGGGCACCCTCCCCTTGAGTTTTTCGAGCGCCTCGATAAAATCGTTGATCGTTATTTTTTCATCTTTCTGAACAGTATTATTGCGTAGCTTGCTGTTCCGCCGATAGTGCCGGTGATCATCAGTCTTTTCGTTTCCTGCCATGAGTGCGCTGATTCCGGCCATATCGCCATGACTGCTAGTTGTATTGTCAGTATGGCTATGTTGATTCCTATTGCGAATATGGCCAAGTACTTGATTTTTTCCTGTGTGGTCGATGCTTCCTTCATGGTCGTTTCCTCTGTTTTTTCGATTTCCATTCCTCGGCCGTGATGCCGAGCACTACGTAGCGTCTGTCGTCTTCGGTGAGGTGTGCTAGGGCCGTCTCTGCCGGGACGGCAACACCGCCGGTTTCAGCCTTAGCAAAGATAACAGTGGTGCAGTGTGGTCTCTGAGACAGGGCGGTCGTTTGTGCCGGTGCGAGGTGTCCTACTAAATGCATCGTACCGTATCCTTCATTGCCGATTGAGTGGCGGGTCTGATGGAAATCTATTCGGACACCCGGCCATCGCTCCGCTTCCTCCGTTCAAGGCCCGGCACCACCCTCCACATGTCGACGGGCCACGGGCTTGGACACCGGAGGGGAAGTTCCGAAATGTATCTGAGCCAGTACACAAGTGGTTCTGCGGGCCCTACGGCTGAGATGGATGTTGTGTACATGAGGTAGCTGTTGGTGGATCGGCTTGGTAGGTGCCTGTGAGTCGGTAACCGTACAGAGCAAGCTTTTGCCTATGAGCAAGGAGCCCGCAACGCGAAAAGGAGCGGCCTACAGCAGATCATACAAGCTGCTCTCCCCGAAGACGGATCAAAAGTTGATCGCGGATTTCTTCCCGCACATCGTATTCAGCGGTCGTCGCGACTTCGAGTGTGACAGCAATCGCAAACGGAATATCCAAGTCGGAATCGAGACCGCCTCCAGATGTGTCTCGACTTCGATTCGCAATCGCAAACGGAATATCCAAGTCGGAATCGAGACCGCCTCCAGATGTGTCTCGACATTGAACCCTGATAGGGAGTGTTGCTTCTTCCTCGAATTCAGGCGCACGGACGCGACTACGCACGAGACGGCGGGACCAAACGGTACCGCGCTTGATGAGGGCGACGGCAGGTGGATCTGATTTCATCGCCAGTTTCCATTCTTTGTCCTCAGCATCGTCCTCAAGCACATCGTCGTCTGCGGCGATGGCTTCCAAGGCGGCTAGGCGATACCTCGCGCGCGCCGGTTCAACTGGCGAGAACCACGACAGGGTAACCAGCATTGATCGGTGGATGCTGTCACCGGATAAGGAAGGCGGTAATGGCATGTCGAAAATCGTCGCCCGATCCTTCCGAACTTCACCGAGACCAACCAAGGTCACGCCGTGCAGCGGAGTCTCGTGCATAAGCTCGGGATCTAGGAAACCGTACCCGTAGTGGCGCGCCACTTCCTCTCCGGCTTGTTGGAAGCGTCCTCCGAGCGCCGTCTTTTCAGTAGCGTAGAGTGCCTTCGCCGTGTCGGACCATCGACTTGCATTGATCGCGAGCGCTCTGGTCAGCAACGCAAGGTTGTTGCGGGAGAGTTCAAGCCCCTCATAGGGCCCACCTTGTTCGGTGAGCGCGGTGGCCGCATTGAGCAAAGAGCGTGTGACCAGAGCGGCCGCGCAACTCGTCCCCCTCGACCGCGACTGGGACGAGCCAGGGCCTGCGGTTGCAACGGTCAAGCCGGTGCGGGCACTCCGTGAAACGACCCCAAGCCTCAGATTGTCGCCTCCCGGCAAGGTGCGGACTTCGTGATGCCCTCCAACGCCGATGAGGTCGGGCTTGATAGTGCGGAAGGGGCCAAGCCCCAGTCCGCTTGAGATCGCGGGTAGAGTGTCACCGCCCGCGTGGATCTCGACAG
Source organism: Pseudomonadales bacterium (assembly GCA_965116165.1). Lineage (GTDB taxonomy): Bacteria > Pseudomonadota > Gammaproteobacteria > Pseudomonadales > Azotimanducaceae > Azophilus. The sequence goes on from OZ220484.1 coordinate 2,046,847, forward strand.
TGCCCGGAGCGGCATCCATGCGGGGAGGGGTCAGGTCTAGGGATGCGGAACCGACCGAGAGGACATTGAGCGCTTCACTGGGTGCCAGCAATGTTCGTTCGTAACGGTGACGATGTTGAGCGGCACGGACAAGGGCTTGCCGTTCTGGCAAGGACATATCCTCGAATTCGCCCGAGGTCGTGTTGGGAATGTACAAATCGTGCTCAATGTTGCCTGCGGAAACGACGAAGAGAACTCCGGCCTTGGTCGACCACCAGTCGAGAAGACGAGCCAGTGAACTGATGCGACCGGAGAAATACGAGCCGCGCACGCCTATGGAGAAATTCACGACAAATGCATCTGGAGCTAGGGGGTCATCGCTTCGGAATGCGCACTGAAGGGCGGTATGAACGAGGTCGACGAAGAGGCGGTCATCGGGAGATATCGCCCCGTCTTCGGTGTCGATCAACAGTGGAATGGCCAGCAGGCGACTGTCGCGGATCGGTTTTTGGTCTGAGTCGAGATCACCTCTGAGGATGAGCGAGGCCATCGCCGTCGCATGGCGGCGGGTGGCGACGAGGGATCGGCCGACCAAATCGTGCACATCTTCGATGGCAATACCGCCATTGAGAGCATGGTGGCCGGCAATCGGTGTGCCATCGAAAAGAAGGGCGCGAAAGGGACTGTCGGGATCGAAATCGTCGAAGTCGCCGTGGCTAGGGTTCGTCGGCGGGGAGTGCGATGGTAACGACTGGGCGATGGTTTGGGGCAATACAAATTGCAGGCCATCAAGTGTGGCGAGCCCATCCGGTGCAGCCGGGTCGTTCAGCATCTTGCGCACATGACCGGCCGCGAGGCCGACCAGCATGGCGTCGTAGACGAAACTTCCCTCGTGAATGGCGCTTCGATCAATGACGCGGCCGGCCAGAGCGGCGATCATTGATTCGGTTTCTCGGTGCCACAGGCTCCGCTTTTCTTGGACATGTGTCGGCCAATGTTCGAGCTCAAGTCTCACTTCTGCCTCGTCGTCGGGCGGAAGCCGGTTTTCGAACTCGGTACGGTTGTCGGCGGACAGGCGATCTTCCGGACCCCAAGGCCGTAACTCGGCAAGCATGTCGAAGAGGCGCCACCACGGGGTGTAACCACGTTTGGGTTCGCGGTTTGCCTTATATCTACGCCAAAGCCGCAGGAGCTGGTTGAAGGCGTCCTGGGTTGGCATGGTCGTATAGAGCGTGGGGGACACGGAGCCCGGATGTTCGGCGATCAAGTCATCCGGGAGCGCATAGTCCTCTTCCAGTTCAATTTCCGACAGAACCTCTAGACCAACCAACCGGGTTGCACGGGCAAAGTCGGCGATGGGAACTGCGGTTACGAAGACGAGAGCACGTTCAGGCGCAATCCCGAACGGATCCTTCCGTAGTTCGAGAGCAGCGTCCCCACGAGCGAGAGCGGCTTCGAGTCGATCAAATTCTTGGCGAAATCGCTCTCCCTGTCGGCGACGCCCGGTTCCACGGGGCCGCGGAAACCGAGCGGGCGAGTCCTTCATCCTGCGCGTAGGCCTCGACTCAGGAAGGCGCAGGATCGGTCGATCTGTCATTCGTACCGTATCGGCCGTGATGGTCGCCCAAGTCGCATCTAGCCTTCACGCGGTCATTTACCAGCGTTCGGAAAGTGAGGCTGCCTTGCGCCAGTGCGTAGCGGCGGTGAAGATCAAGAAAGAAATCCTCGGCTTCCGAGAAGCTTTTTGGAGAAACAGCAGAACACAATCGTTTTGCCGTGTATCCTGATTTCTCGTCGAATTCTCGTAGGCGGTGGGCAAAATACTCGATCATCTGGTCTTCGGTCGGTTTCCCCAGCTCCAGCTTGATCTCAAAACGCCGCCATGTGGCTCGGTCGAGCAGCTCGGGATGATTGGTGGCGGCGACCAGAACACAGTAGGAAGGCAGATCGTCAAGCTGGAGAAGAAGGGTCGTCACGACTCGTTTGATTTCGCCGTTTTCGTGAATATCGCCGCGTTCTTTTCCAATGGCATCGAATTCATCGAAGAACAGGACGCAGGGCTCGGTGCGCACAAAATCGAAGAGGCGTCTCAGTCGCTGGGCTGTCTCGCCCAGATAGCTCGTCACCACAGCGTCATATCGAACGGCAAATAGTGGTAGAGCAAGTTCGAAGGCCAAGCTCTCGGCAAGGGATGTCTTACCGTTTCCCGGCGGTCCCACCAGCAGGATCCGGTGACGGGGCTCTAGGCCGTGGGTGCGCAGAACATCCGCTCGTCCCTGCTCCTCAATGAGTTCCCAACACGCGTTTTGGATGGTCTTCGAGAGAAAAAGGCTCGCCAGCGGTCGCTCAGGGTGACGCCGCTGGATACCCCCAGACCCGTCACGGACACGCGGCCTATTCTGTCTGAGTGCATTCGCGCCCGCGGGCCGCGGCGGCTCGGTAAGAGCACGATCAATCCGTTCGGCAACAACGGTATGCTTCTTGGCGCGCTCATTCGCAGCGATCGCCTCGGCGGTCACACGGACTGATTCCTGATCCCCGCTGACGCCGGCCTTGACAAGGCTGACGATGAGATCGCTTCGGGCCATGGAATATCCTATGGGTACCCAGCAATTCAAAGCGTATCACCGATCATGCTAAAAACAAACGGATTGGGGAAATTGGCGTCCGCTATAGGAAAAATTGCACGGATTCGGTGTTAGATCAACAATCCGAAAACAACTTTGGAACAGCCTTGGATGCTCGAGTACGAGTTATGGACCTCATTGATGTTACTATTGCATGGTCCAGCGAGATGCGCCGGGTTAGGTAGTTCATGCACGAATTCAACAAGATGGCCAATCCAAGGCGCATCACGCAAATCAGGCAATGTTGCCGAACGATCTAGTAAACCGATCCAGCGGAATATTCATTCTTGGCAGCCCGCGCTCCGGAACCAGCGTGTTGGCCTGGGCACTGGCTCAGCACCCCAATTTTCACACCTCGGCCGAGTCCGACTTCCTGGTCGATTTGTTTGGAAAAGGGCAACTCAAGGCCGCGTTTGCAAATGCCCAAAGCCGAACCGACTCAGGCTGGCTAAATGAGCAGCGGGTCGATTTCGCTGAATTCGCGTCCAGCCTCGGGCTCGGCATCAATGCGCTTTTCGATAGCCGGGCGCAAGGTGCCCGCTGGGTCGACGCCACGCCCGGCCATACCCTAACAGCCTGTTGAAAAAAGGCCGTCTGGGCGATAATGGCACATCGTTTTACGGAGTGGACCCATGAGAGGCGAGACGACCCCCCAGCCGGAACTGTTCAGCTATGTGGACCTGGAGTCGCGGATCCCGCAGAGCCATCCCATCAGGAAGATCCGGCGGATTGTCGACGAGGCCCTGGCCGAGCTCGAGCCGGCCTTCGAGTCGATGTATTCGACGCGCGGCCGCCCGTCCATTCCCCCCGAGCAGCTCCTCCGCGCCCTGCTCCTGCAAATCCTGTTCACGGTCCGCTCGGAGCGGCAGTTGATGGAGCGCATCGACCACGACCCGCTGTTCCGCTGGTTCGTGGGCCTGGGGATGGACAAGAAGGTGTGGGACCACTCGGTGTTCAGCAAGAACCGGGACCGGCTTCTGGGCCACCGGATCGACGAGAAACTGTTCGACGCGGTCCGGGAGCGGGGCGATGCGGAGCACCTGCTCTCGCGCGACCACTTCTCGGTCGACGGGACGCTGCTGGAGGCGTGCGCGTCGATGAAGTCCTATCGGCCAAAAGACGGGGGCGGCGATGGCGACGGGGGGGACTTCCGCGGCCGGAGCCGCGGCAACGCGACGCACCGGTCGACGACGGACCCGGATTCGCGGCTGTTCCGCAAGGGGTCCGGCAAGGAGGCGAGGCTGGTGCACATGGGGCATATATTGACGGAGAACCGCAACGGCCCGGTCGTGGAGACGGCGGTGACGGAGGCGGGGACGAGCCGGGAGTGGGAGGCCGGCCTGGAGATGCTGGGCCGGGGGCCGCGCCGGCGGGGCCGGACGGTCGGCGCGGACCGGGGGTACGATGTTGGCCGGTTCGTGGACGGCTGCCGGGCGCTGGGCGTCACACCGGTTCTTCGTCGACGAGGGCGCATCGACAATGCTCGCATCCACAATCGTCCCCGCCCGCAAGCGACAGCCCCGCGCAGCCAGATGCGCGTTGATCTCCCCGAACAGCGCCTCTCCCAGACCGTGCCGCTCCAACAGGCGGCGGAAATTCAGAATCGCCGTCTCGTCCGGCAGCGCACCGGACAGCCGCAAGCCGGCAAAACGGCGCACCGACTCCACCTCGTAAAGCAAATCCTCCATGCCGGGATCGCTCAGGTTGTGGAACAACCGCACACAATGCACCCGCAGCATCGTCCCCAGCGGATACGGCCGACGGCCCCGACCAGCCTTCGGATAGAACGGCTCGATCCGCGCCTCCAGACGGCTCCACGGAATCAAACCGTCCATCTTCTCCAGAAACAACTCGCGACGCGTTCGACGCTTCTTCGAATCGTGCTCCAGTTCCGCGAAACTCCTCTGCTCCATCGCTCAATCACCATGTCGGACCATTGCGGATATTATGGCAGATATGGGGGGACTTATTCAGAGCTTCCCTAAGTGACCGCACCTTCGAACAGTTCACCTTGCCTCCCAAGCCATTGCCGCTCCAATGCGGAAAACAGCTCAACCAAGGCTTCTGCCGGGACATTCCCGAGTTCCTTGGGTTCCAGTTTGTGCAATCCTCCCCCGTAGACACGACCTTCACCCAGCATAGCCTGTGGGCAAATTCGATTAAGGTGCTCCCACGTACGCCGTTTCAGTTCTGGACTACCCAACAGGGCCCGTTCAAATGGCTCCCTTGGGTACAGCATCAAATACACGTTTGCCGCCGTCGCCTTCGAATGGTTGAGAATGAAACGGAACGGCCTCCCGCTCTTCTTATCGCTCCGGCCGAGATAAGTACAAACAAACGGTGCCGGAGGTCGACGTTCCTGTGCGTACCATATTGCCCGATGTCGGCAGATATACCGATCAGAGATGCCTGCCGCCTTGCCTTGTTCCAAATACGTCCATAGCTTCGGATATCGCTCCCTAATTTCATTTTCCTTCCACGGCGGGTCAAGCAAAAATAACCGCCGTTCCAAAACCGGATTGCCATCGCGATCACACATTATCTCCTCGTCTGGGACGTGGCGTGGACTTGGTAGAATTGGCTTGAAAGCGTTTATGGGCAATTCACGTCGTTCAATTTCCTTTTCCGATAAAATGAAATAACTGTTATCGCCGGTCGCAAGGCCCCGCTTGATCCTAAAGAAATCGCCCAAAACCGGGCCCTCTACTGCCTCATGGGTCTCTTTTATCGGATAGCGCGTCCACTTTGGATCGCGATGCAAAGTATCCACCGAAACCAATCGTTCCAGTTTTGGCCGTTCCAGTGTTCCGCCGAAGGTGAATCGCACGCATCCCCCCGAAGGGGGTGGCTCGTTTCGAAACCACACAATAGCCGAAGACACGAGGGCGTCACCAAACTGCACATCATTGGGGTCGAAGCGATGAATATGTAAAAGTGTCACCTTGTCGAGCAAATAACGCTTCACCGAGACGCCGTAATTTACATCCATGAATTCGCTTGGAATCAACCACCCCGCTAGCCCGCCATCAGCCATCCACTCATGGCTCAAAACCAAGAAATAGCAATAGAGGCCGGCCAATCCGTTGATGTCCACCCCGCAGGCGTCGCGTGTACGCATCCTCAATCTCTTCTTGTCGTCATTAGCGATGTGGTGATGTCTCACATAGGGCGGATTGCAAATCAGCAAATTGAATCTCTCGGTAGGCAGCGGAGCCTCGGCCTGGGTGAAGTCCTCAAGGAGCACATTCAGTCCGGCCTTCCCCCACAATTTCGCTGCTGGCTTCCCGTAGTGCGGGTCGATCTCATATCCAACGGCAGTGCCGATACGGGTGCGAGGGAAAATACCCAGTAAAGCCGAATAGAATGCTCCCGTTCCTATAGCCGGATCGATGAACCGTACTATCTCTCTCTCTTTGAAATGCGTCTTCGCATAGCGCTGAATATCGACAGCCAGTCCGGTCGGTGTTGCAAATTGTCCCATTCGGTTTCGATCGGAGGAATCTAATTGTCCGTCGAGCATGTCTTGTAGAGACAGTCGTTGCGCCTCAAACTCTGCAACAGCTTTTTCCATCACCTACAATCCAAATGCACCAAGATCGCTAATGCGATGCTCCCAGACCCAGTCGATACCTTCCGCAGCTTCGTAGCCGAGATAGCCGCTGTCGAAATATCCGCACAAGAACAGTATGTAACGCACCTTGTTACCATAAGTTCGCCGCAGTAGACTCATCTTCGTGGCTTCTTCCTTGCGTCGTTTGTTGACGTTTGTGAAATCTCCCGCCGACTTTGCTTCAATCAGCAATGGCAGATCACCCTCCTTCGCGGCCTTGGGCATCACCACAGCATCTACAGGTATATTAACGGTCCTTTTTGTTCCATCTTGTTCCACTGGAACGTTGAGTCGGTACGAATAGGTTCCCGGCTTCATATGATCGTATTTCGTGCCTTCGCCCGCCGGTAGGTTTTTGTATCCGAGAGCTGCCAACCAGTCACCGATCACGGCCAATTGGCGCTTTTCCTGTGCATTACGGATAATTGGGTTGGCAACAGCACCGCATAAGCGATCCGCAACAATCGTTGCAGATCGGTATAATTCTCGATCCGATGGATCAGTCCCACGCTCCAGCCAAACAAAAACATCCGGATCAGCCATCTTTTCAATAATCGCACCAATCTTCTCAAGGTCTTTGTCGATGTCACGCTCGGACATTCGTGGAGGTAGCCTATTGTTTTTCTCCATTACTTTGACTAGGTTTCCTGATACGCCCGCGAGGCCTACCAGCCGATCCACGGCCAAGGGCGGACAAGTGGACATTCGCAATGACGGCAACACCGCAGGGTTCAGCCTTAGCAAATCCACCCCGACATTCGTCAAGTTCTTTGTCGATTTGAGTGTCGCCTCTACGTCCTTCGCGGTCTTTACTCGGCTTGTCCGGTATGCCTTCGGCGCAAACTGCATAAACCAGTCATTGTACATGTCCACCGACTGCGCAATATCCTGCTTCCATCGGTCCGGTTTGTCCCTGTTGACCGCCGTCATTGGAGTTTTTGCCGGATCGCTTCGGCCACACGACCAGCGGCTTGGTAAGGAAGGTCTGAAAAAATCAATAGAGCAGCATCAAGACACTCGTAACCTATTGATTTTCTTGAACCGAATGCCACGAATACAGGAATAATCAGAGGTTCCCTAAGGGTCGCGTCGTCGAGATGGACATGGCGGTTGGTGGTGCTGGCGCGTCTGTGTTCGAGCAGGCGGCCAGCAATGAGGAGGCTCTCGCCGTTCATCACCGCGTGCGAGGTGCGCGCATGACGCAGGTCGTACAGACGAGCAGCCGCGACGATCCCCGCCGCATCACGCGACTGCCTACAGAACCGGTAGAGTTCGTTTGTCGTCAGCGGTTTGTTCCTCTCGCCGCCCGGGAACACCCACTCCCCGGACGCTGTTTCGGCGAGGCCGAGCAGCAGTTCCTGCGCCGCTTCGCCGAGCAGAGCGTGCCTCGGTCCGGTCTTCGCGTCAATTAGGGCGAGCCGGTCCGGCTTGATGGCGCGGAAGGGGCCAAGCCTCAGTCCGCTTGAGATCGCGGGTAGAGTGTCACCGTCCGCGTGGATCTCGACGGTGCCCGAAGCGGCTCCCATGCGGGGAGGGGTCAGGTCTAGGGATACGGCACCGACCGAGAGGACATTGAGCGCTTCACTGGGCGCCAGCAATGTTCGTTCGTAACGGTGACGATGTTGGGCGGCAGGGACAAGGGCTTGCCGTTCTGGCAGGGACAGATCCTCGAATTCGCCCGAGGTCTTGTTGGGAATGTACAAATGATGTTACTGTTGCATGGTCCAGCGAGATGCCTCGGGTTAGGTAAGGATGAAGAAAGGAATGGGCTATGTTGTTCAGAGCTTGCTTAGTGTTATCTGTGATGTTTGTGTCGGCGGCCGTACAGGCCCAAAGCCTGACGAAACAGCAAGAGGCTCGTGCTGAACTGGGGCAGTGTTATGCAAGATGCTATGCTCGCGGAGAAGAGTCGTCGCAAGCCTTGTCCTTGTTGGATATCCTCTACAAAAGCTTGCGCGATTCCGACACTTGGACGCAACAAGCGTGGGAAGCATTTGCCCAGCTCATGCGAGAAACTACCTGCGCCCTCGTCTTGGAAAAAGCCCAAATGCTCCACGCCTGCCAAAGCGGCTGTTATGACATGGAACAGGCCTATGGCAGCAAAAACTCAACGGCACGTACAGTGTTCATGCACGAATTCAACAAGATGGCCAATGAGCTGGCCGAAGCCGGACTTTGGCGGCGTGACAATTGGCGCAACCCTCCAGAACTCGGAACTGCTGCATTTACGAATGCCTGCAACCGACATATCGATTCCTCTAGCACAAGCAGTAGTAGATGGATAGAAGGTTTCCGGTTAAAAGCCGCCCTGCTCCGTGAACGGGGGCAAAGGGTAGTTAACGGAAGCGGTGAATGACTGAATCGATTTCAGCGGATTCCCTAATGCCCCATCGACATGGGGGCTGAATGAGATGTTTGCTCGCCCGAGATCGAAGTACGCCGCGGGGCACGATGCGACGATCCGGGATTTGCAACCGAAGAATGGTGAGTGGACTGGAAATAGAAAGTGCACATCGTCGTTTCGGGTCGCCAAATCCGCCTCGGGCGAGATACCGAACAGGTCCAATACCTGATTGAGCAATTCCCGGTGTTGCGCGGTGACCGGCACCCTGACATCGAAGTCGCTTGTTGGCTTTATCGCACGGTCACAACTCCAAGGCGTATCACGCAAATCAGGCAATGTTGCCGAACGATCTAGTAAACCGATCCAGCGGAATATTCATTCTTGGCACCCCGCGCTCCGGAACCAGCGTGTTGGCTTGGGCACTCGCTCAGCACCCTAATTTTCACACCTCGGCCGAGTCCGACTTCCTAGTCGATTTGTTTGGAAAAGGGCAACTCAAGGCCGCGTTTGCAAATGCCCAAAGCCGAACCGACTCAGGCTGGCTATGTGAGCAGCGGGTCGATTTCGCTGAATTCGCGTCCAGCCTCGGGCTCGGTATCAATGCGCTTTTCGATAGCCGGGCGCAAGGTGCCCGCTGGGTCGACGCCACGCCCGGCCATACCCTAATGGTTGACGAGCTGATACACATGTTCCCGACAGCCCGCTTCCTGCATATCGTGCGGGACGGACGAGCGGTGGTCAATTCCATGATCTCAAGCGGCTTCGACATCAATTGGGCTTCCGATTTCCAAGCGGCCTGCCAAACTTGGGCCCACTATGCGCTGCTGGGTCGCAAAGCGGCGGAAATCCACCCAAACCTTGTGTTGGAGGTGCGCCACGAGGAGCTAACTTCAAGCCCCGAACTTGAGTTGGACAGGGTATTTGAATTTCTAGGGGAACGACCTTGCCCCCTCGCCGCCAACTTCATTGCGCGCGGTCGCGTGAACTCCAGCTACGGCAACAGCCGACCAGGCGACATTAAACTGTCCAAAGACCACAACACGGCACCCAAGCGCCCATGGAAATCCTGGAGCGGCACACAGCGAAGGACATTTTACAGATTCGCGGACAAAGCTATGTCCACCTTGGGTTACTGAACCCATCCACAAGGCCGCCACCATACGGAAGCGCCATCCGCACAGTTCCGCACTGCGGCAGGGCGGAAGAGTCCCCCCGGCCCCCATAGGCGGGCTCCGCCCCCGCCTAAACGGCAATATGCCCCGTGTCCGCCGGTGCCCAGGCGCGCAGCAGAACCTCCGCTTCTTCCGGCGCTTCGCGCAGCAGCCGTTTGCCTTCCTGTGACACTTCCTCGATTAGATGCGCGTGGCGGCGAAGATCCGCGACGCGGAACTGGGTCTCGCCGGTTTGCCTGGTGCCCAAAATTTCACCCGGGCCGCGCAATTTCAGATCCTGCTCGGCAATGTAGAAGCCGTCCTGGCTTTCGCGGATGACCCTGAGCCGCGCCCGCCCCAGTTCGCTGAGTTCGTCCGGGTAAAGAAGCAGGCAGTGGCTCTTTTCGCCGCCCCGACCGATCCTGCCGCGCAGTTGATGGAGTTGCGCGAGCCCCAGCCGCTCCGGGTTTTCAATCACCATAAGGGTCGCATTCGGCACGTCGAGCCCAACTTCAATGACTGTGGTGGCAACCAAAAGTTGGTGGTCGTTGTTGTGGAAGAGGGCCATGATCTCCGCCTTTTCCTCGCTTTTCATGCGCCCGTGGATCAACCCGACGCCGACGCCGGGCAACCGCGCCTTGAGAGCCTGCCAGGTTGCCTCGGCGGATTGGGCTTCGAGCTGCTCGGAATCTTCGATCAGGGTGCAAACCCAGTACGCTTGGCGACCGGCGGTGAATACCCGGCCAATGCGCTCAAGCACTTCGTCGCGTCGGGCCGCGTTGATCAGTCGGGTTTCTATGGGTTGGCGTCCCGCCGGCAGCTCGTCGATGGTGGAAACATCCATATCGGCGTACAGGGCCATGGTGAGGGTTCGGGGTATGGGGGTGGCCGTCATCACCAGTTGGTGGGGCGTCGTCCCCTTGGAACGCAACGCCATGCGTTGGTGCACACCGAAGCGGTGTTGCTCGTCAACGATGGTCAGCGCCAGATTCGCGAAATCGACATCGTGCTGAAAGAGCGCATGGGTGCCGACGGCGACGAGGGCTTCGCCATTCGCCAACGCCTCCAGCCGCGCCCGGCGTTCCTTGCGTTTCAGGCCGCTGGTGAGTAGCACCACGTTAATGCCAAGCGGTGCCAGCCAGTTGGAGAAGTTCAGGTAATGCTGTTCAGCCAGTATCTCGGTGGGCGCCATCAATGCCGTCTGCGCCCGGTGCTCGGCGGCGCGAATGGCGGCAAAGGCGGCAACCACTGTCTTGCCGCTGCCCACATCGCCCTGTACCAGGCGTAGCATGGGTGTGGTCAGTGTCAGGTTGTTCAAAACCTCTGTGACCACCCGGCGTTGCGCCCCGGTTAGCTCGAAACCCAGATTCTTCAAGAGCGTTCTGCCCAATTGCTGGGAGCGGGGCAGCGACAGGGCCGACTGATGCGTCCGTTGGCTTTGCCGATGGCGCATGATGAGGTAGTAGGCGGTCAATTCGTCGCGCGCGATGCGTTCCTGGGCGGCTTCGATGTCTGCGTCGGTCGCGTCGGCCGGAGGTTGGTGGAGATAGAGCAGCGTCCGGTAGGGTGCGCGGTCCGCGTTGGGCCAATCGATTTGCAGCAGTTGCTGCACAAGGCCGCGCAAACGACCCTGGGTGAGTCCTCTGGCGATGGGGTATACCGGGGTCAGCCCGCCCTCCAGGGGTGGCGGTTCGCCCACGAACGCCCGGTACTCGGGATGAGTCATCTCCACAGAGGCCTGGCCCAACCGCGCTTCGCCAAAGCAGCGCACACGCATGCCCGTTTTTAGGCTGTCGGATTGGCGTTTGGTGAAATGAAAAAAGCGCAGGGTCAGATAACCGGTGCCGTCCTCCAGGGTAACGAGCCAGATGCGTCGGCGTCCCTGGATGATGCGGCTCTCGACCACCCGGCCCTCGACAAGACAGTGCCCGCCCACTTCCAGTTGTTTTAGGGGAACGGTGCGCGTGCGGTCCTGGTACCGATGGGGCAGGTGCAGCAGCAGGTCGATCAGCCGGTGAATGCCGAGGCGGTTAAGCGTTGCCGCAAGGGCGGGGCCAACGCCTTGCAGGGTGGTGATGGGGTCGTCGCCGGTCGTTTTTCTATCCTTAGCGCTCTAACACCAGAATGCCCTCCACCTCCACCAGCGCTCCACGTGGCAGGGCGGCGACACCCACGGCGGCCCGGGCGGGAAAGGGCTCGTCGAAAAATTCCGCCATCACCTCGTTCACAACGGCAAAATCGCGCATGTTGGTGAGATAGATGGTCAGCTTCACCACATCCGCGGTTGTACCGCCGGCCGCCGCGATGACCGAGCGGAGGTTGTGGAATGCCTGTCGGGCCTGTTCCTCGAATCCGGTACCGACCAACTCCATCGTCGTTGCATCCAGGGGGATTTGCCCGGATAGGTAGACCGTATTGCCGGAACGCACCGCTTGTGAATAGGTGCCAATGGCGGCCGGGGCGTTCGGGGTGGAGATTGCCTCGTTCATTGATGCGTCCGCCGGATGGTGATGACGTTGGGGATGACGCGCAGGCGCCGCATAACACGTGCCAGGTGGATGCGGTCGGAAACGCTCACCACCACCACCACGGAGCTGACCCGGGCATCGCGCTCTTCGACATTGATGCGCTCCACGCCCGCATTCACCGCGGCCACCGTCGCCGCCAATTCGGCGATAACGCCTTTCTTACGGTTCACCTCAATGCGCAGCGCCGTGGTGAATTCCTGGTCCGTCGTGGCTCCCCAGCGGGCGGGAATGGTTTGTTCGGGATTGCGCCGGCTGATTTCGCGCATGTTTTTACAGGAGTCCATGTGCACCACCAGGCCCCTGCCCTGCGTCATATGCCCGACGATGGTGTCGCCGGGAACCGGCCCGCAGCAACGGCCGTAGGTGACCACGAGACCCTCGCCCTCGTGCACCTCCATCGGTCCCTCGTGTTCCACCGGGACGGCCTCGAATGGGGAGTCGTCGGCGGCGAGCAATCTTTGCGCCACCGTATAGGCCATCACTTCGCCGTGGCCGATGGCCTGCAGCACTTCGTCGAGCTTGCGTACGCCGAACTCCCTGAACACCCTTCGCAGGCGTCGGAAATCCAGTTCCCTGATGCTCGTGCCGGCGTTGGTGAGCGAGCGATTCAGCAGCCGGCGGCCCAACAGAACCGATTCGGCGCGCTCCTGGTTTTTGAGCGATTGCCGGATTGCGGAGCGCGCCTTGCCGGAGACGGCGAAACTCAGCCAATCCGGGCTGGGTTTCGCGCCCTTGCCGGTGATGATTTCGACGCTCTGCCCGCTCTCAAGCTGTTGCGAGAGCGGCGCAAGGGAGCGGTCGATGCGGCAGGCAACGCATTGATTGCCAATGTCGGTGTGCACGGCGTAGGCGAAATCCACCGCACAGGCGCCGCGCGGCAACTCCATGATTTCGCCCTTGGGGGTAAAAACGTAGACATCGGCCGGGAACAGATCCATCTTCATGCTTTCGATGAATTCCAGCGGATTGCCCGCTCGCCGCTGCAAATCCATGAGATCCATCACCCACCGCCGCGCCCGCTGACTACCCCTGGTCTTCTCGTCCCGCTCTTTGTAGAGCCAGTGTCCGGCGATACCGTGGTCGGCCACCGCCGACATATGGGTGGTGCGAATCTGTACTTCGATGGGTAGGCCGTGCATGCCGAACAAGGTGGTGTGCAGCGATTGGTAGCCGTTGACCTTGGGGATGGCGATGTAGTCCTTGAAGCGGCCGGCCACCGGTTTGTAGAGGTTGTGCACAATGCCGAGCGAGCGATAGCAGGCATCCTCATCCTCAACGACGATGCGGAACCCGAACACATCCATGATGTCCTCAAACGATTTGTGTTGGGTTTTCATCTTGTTGTAGATGGAATAGAGATGCTTTTCGCGGCTGAACACGGAGGCCTCGATGCCCTCCGCCGCAAGCGCCGCCTGAATGGACTGGTGGAATTTCTGAAGCAACGCCCTGTGATTGCCCCGGGCCCGTTCCACCCGCCGCCGGATGCTTTCGGCACGCAGCGGATACAGGGCCGCGAAGCCAAGATCCTCGAACTCGACCATCACATTGTGCATACCGAGCCGGTTGGCGATGGGTGCGTAATAGTCGAGGGTTTCCCGGGCGATGCGTTGGCGCTGCTCGCGGGACATGACACCGATGGTGCGCATGTTGTGCAGCCGGTCGGCGATTTTCACCATGACGACGCGAATGTCCTTGGCCATGGCCAGCGCCATCTTCTGAAAGTTTTCGGCCTGCGCCTCGGCCCGGCTTTCGAACATCGTGGCAAGTTTGGAGACGCCATCGACGATTTCGGCCACCTGCTTGCCGAAACGGTTGCCGAGGGTGGATTTGTCCACCGCCGAATCCTCGATCACATCATGCAACAGGGCGGCCATGATGGTCTGATAATCCATGCGCATTTCGGCGAGGATGTTGGCGACCGCGAGGGGGTGGGAGATGTAGGGATGGCCGGTGCGCCGGAATTGGCCCGCGTGGGCGCTGGCGGCGTAGTCGTGGGCGCTGCGAATTTGCGACACCTGCCTTTCCGGCAGGTAGCCGCAGAGGTCGCGTATCAGGGAATCAATGGTGCAGGGAGCCGCAATATCGCCGCTCCTCGCTTCCTCCGCGAGTCTAGAGACGAAGTACGACTCAGATGTCGCCTTCTCCGCTGTCTTCATCTCCTACGCCGAATGTCACTTGCAATTCCGCATCCTGAGACGCCGCTTCCTGCTCGTCAAGAATCTCATGGGTCACGAGCCCTTCGGCAATCTCCCGCAGGGCGATGACGGTGGGCTTGTCGTTTTCTTCCGGCACCATGGGCTCCGCCCCGAACTCGCGCATTTGCCGCGCGCGCCGGGTGGCGAGCATGACCAGCTCAAAACGGTTGTCGACTTTATCGAGGCAGTCTTCTACGGTGACTCGTGCCATGGTTGCCCTCTTCGAACCCAAGCGAGCCGCGCATTCTATGTGCGCCGCCCGCTCGGAACAAGCGGAATCTCGGGGCGTGCGCAATTGCCGCTAATGATACAGGGTCGTTCGCTTGGGGATCTAATACATGGGTTAACATACCACTATATGTCGAGGATTTAGCGGCTGGAAACTACCACATGCGGGCTTCGGTCAACCCATCGATATAATTTCCTTCGTTTGGGGCCGAATGCCTAGCCATTAAGGCGTTGGTTCGGAGCTAATTTTCGAGCATCGCCATGCTTGGCGGGAATTGCTGTCGGGCGGGGGAGGCTCAGTTTGAATGTTCAGCCCGCGACAAGCTGCGCTATCAAGGCTATTTGGCGAGGCTGGATTTCAAGCTGAGCCACAACCCTCGGGGTGGCGGTGTTGGGGCAACAACCCGCGTCAGCCGAGAAGGTCGCCGATGAGGCGGCGTCGAAGGGTGTTCCGCACCCCGCTTCCGAGGCGCTCGGCCCGCAAAATCGCCTCCATGTCCCGAACGGTGCTGTCGAATTCGTCGTTGACCACCATATAGTCGTATTCGTCGTAGTGCGATACCTCGGCGCGGGCTTCCCGCAACCGGCGCTTGATGGTTTCCATGCTGTCTTCGTTCCTGGAGAGGAGGCGTTGTCGGAGCGCGTCGATTGAGGGCGGCACCACGAAAATGCCGATGGTTTCGGGTACCCGTTGGCGCACCTGTGCCGCGCCTTGCCAGTCGATTTCGAGAACGACATCGCGCCCCGCGTCGCGTTCGCGCCGCACGGATTCCAAGGCGGTGCCGTAGTAGTGCCCGAAGACTTGGGCGTGTTCGAGAAAGCCGCCTTCCGCGGCCATCTTCCGAAAGCGTTCGGTGTCGATGAAGTGGTAGTTGACGCCTTCTTTTTCCGTCGCCCGGCGCGGACGGGTGGTGTGCGAGACGGAAACGCTGAGTTGCGGGTCACGGTCCGCCAGCGCCCGCACCAGGCTGGTTTTGCCGGTACCGGACGGGGCGGATATCGCAATTAGGAGCCCTGTGTCCACCATATCGCCGTAGGTGCTGGCCCGACCTAGATCCCTAACTTCGTTGATGGAGCGGCATTGCGGTAGCCGTCCCGTCGTGCTTTGTCGCCGTGGGGATCATTCGATGTTCTGCACCTGCTCGCGAATTTGCTCGATCATGACCTTCAGGTCGACCGCCCGTGTGGACATTTCCGGCAGGAGCGACTTGGCGGCCAGGGTATTGGCTTCGCGCATCATTTCCTGACAGAGAAAATCGAGACGCCGGCCATGCGGGCCGGGACCGTTTTGGTGCGCGCGCGCCTCCTCCACATGGATGGATAGCCGGTCGAGTTCCTCCGCCACATCGGCTTTTTGGGCAAGCAGGGCCACTTCCTGTTCAAGCCGGGCCGGCTCCATCTTTGTGGCCAGTTCGCGCAACCGCTCCAGCAATCTGCGCTGAACCTCTCCGGACAAGTCTTTGGCGACGCCCCGAACATCCGCGATGATTTGGACGACGGCATTGAGCCTGGTTGTGACGGCTTCGGCCAACTTGCCGCCCTCGCGTTGACGTTCCGCTATGAGCGCTTCCAGGGCGCGCTCGAACAGGCCGACAACGGCCGGCGCGTCCGCGTCCGCATCGACGGCGTCAGCTTCGTTGAGCATGCCGGGCCAGCGCAGCAATTCCATGGGGTTTGGGGAGTGGATTTCCGGTGCATCCCTGCGCACCTGTTCCAGGATGGCGAGAAGTTTCAGCAGCAACGGTCGATTGAGCTCCGTGATGTCGGCCGCGAGTGTGCGTTCGGCGCGCAATGTGCAATCAAGCTTGCCGCGCCCAAGGTGGCGGCGGACGAGGTCGCGCAGGGAGCCTTCCAGCGAACGCAACGGCTCTGGCATGCGAAATTGCACCTCCAGATACCGATGGTTCACCGACCTCAGTTCCCAGGCTAATTCCAGTGCCGACGTTTCGGTGCCGCTGTGGGCAAAGGCGGTCATACTCTGCAACATGGCTGAAGTTTAACCCGGATGCCGCGGCGCGTCCGTATAATGATGGAGCTTATATACGTAAGTTGACGCACCACTATATGTTGAGGATTTAGCGGCTGGAAGCTACCACAGGTCGGCTTCTGTCAACTCATCGATATAATTCCCGTAATGATACGTGGCCCTGTTTTGTTGGGGGTAGGCCGGTGAGGGAGATCGACAGGCAGTCTTTCGTCCAGTTGATGGTGGATCAGGGCGTGCTGCGGTTTGGCGAATTCACGCTGAAATCCGGCCGGCGCAGCCCCTACTTTTTCAACCTGGGCGCGATTAGCGATGGGCCGGCGCTCAAGGCGCTTGGCGGGTTCTACGTCGATGCCATTGTCGCGGCCGGATTGGCTTGCGATGTTTTGTTCGGGCCGGCCTACAAGGGCATACCGATTGCGGTGGCCGCCTCCGTCGCGGCCGCCGGCCGGGGAATCGATCTTGCCGTTTCGTTTGATCGCAAGGAGGCCAAGGGCCATGGCGAGGGGGGGGAGTTGATCGGTGCCCCGCTGGCGGGTCGGCGGGTGGTGTTGGTGGATGACGTGGTCACCGACGGTGCGACCAAGGTTGAGGGGGCAAAACTCATCGAATCCGCCGGTGCCGAGCTGGTTGCCGTGGTGATTGGACTCGACCGCCGGGAATTGTTCGATGGCGAAACGGCGGTGGCTCGATTGCAGTCGAATCTTGGGGTGCCGGTGCGCAGCGTGGCGACGCTGGCCGATGTGATCGCCTGGTTGCAAGGGCCGCACGCCGCCCCTGCCCTGAGTTCGGCGCTCGCGAACTCGGTCAAGGCATATCGCGATCAATACTGTGTTAACAGGCCCTAAGGCGCAGGCGCATGGTCTGCCGTGATCTGGGTGCCGACCCCGGTGTTCGTGAAGATTTCCAGCAGCAGCGCGTGGGGCACGGTGCCATCGATGATCTGTACGCTTGCGACACCGCCCGCCACCGCGCTCAGCGCGCACCGCACCTTGGGCAACATGCCGCCGCCGACGACTTCGTTGTCGATTAACGCCCGCGCCTCCGAACTCGTCAGACTGGCGAGCGTTTCGCCGCCGCTCAGAATACCGGCGGTGTTGGTCAGCAGCACAAGCTTCTGGGCCTTGAGCGCCCTGGCCACCGCATCCGCCACCAGGTCGGCGTTGATGTTGTAGGACTCGCCCTCCGGCCCTACGCCAATGGGAGCGATCACGGGAATAAAACCGGAGTGGGTGAGGGTATCGAGCACATCGGCGTGCACCGCCGCAACCTCGCCGACATGGCCAATATCGATGATCTCGGATGGTGTGGGGTCGGTACGGGAGAGTTCGAGCTTCCGGGCTTGAATGAGACCGCCGTCCTTGCCGGTGATGCCCACGGCGCGCCCGCCCTGTTGATTGAGCAGCGTGACGATTTCTTGGTTGACCAAACCACCAAGCACCATTTGCACCACATCCATCGTGGCGGTATCGGTTACCCGCAAGCCATTGATGAAGCGGGTGGGAATGTTGAGCTTGGTGAGCAATTCGCCAATCTGCGGCCCGCCGCCGTGCACCACGACGGGGTTCATGCCGACGAGCTTCATAAGCGCCACATCCCGGGCGAAGGTATTTTTCAGGTTCTCGTCGACCATGGCATTGCCGCCGTATTTGATAACGACGGTCCAGCCCTGAAACTCCCGGATGTACGGCAGCGCCTCGGTCAGGACAGAGGTGATTTTGTGCGCTTGTTTTTCAGAAACGGGCATAAATCAAATTCGAGGCGGCATTGCGCCGGGGTTCAAGCAGGGATTTTGATCGCAACGGAGGGCCACAGAACCTACCCGACCCTCGGACAGGTGCGAAAATCGAGTGACGGGTCTATGGCATCGATGTGCGCTTGGAAGGTCTGTTGGATGCGCGCCAGGGCTGATTCGCTCTCCGCCTCGAAGCGCAACGTGAGCGTGGGGCTGGTGTTTGAGGCGCGAATCAGGCCCCAGCCGTCGGCGTAATCCACGCGCAGGCCGTCGATGGTGGTGAGCTCGCCGTCGCCGAAGTTCGCGTTGCGGGCGAGCGCGTCGATGATTTCGAATTTGCGCGTTTCGGAGGTTGCGATCTTTATTTCCGGCGTTGCGCTGATATCGGGAAATTGGGCGAATAGGTCATCGATGTCGCCGTTTGGGACGACCCCGACACCCAGAATTTCGAGTAGGCGCGCCGCCGAATAGAGTGCGTCGTCGAAACCGTACCAGCGCTCGCCGAAGCAGATGTGGCCGCTGAATTCGCCGGCGAGCAGCGCACCGGTTTCCCGCAATTTGGCCTTGATGTGGGAGTGGCCGGTGCGGCACATGATGGGCGCGCCGCCGAGCCGCCGAACCAAGGTGCCGAGACGATGGCTGCATTTGACGTCATAGACGATGGTGGCGCCCGGATTGCGCGCGATGATGTCTTGGGCGAACAGCATCATCAGCACATCCGGCCAGATAATGCGGCCATGGCGTGTGACCAAACCAATGCGGTCGCCGTCCCCGTCGAAGGCGAGGCCGCAATCGGCATCTTCCGACCGCACGGCGGCAAGCAGATCCCGCAGGTTGGCGGGGTCGGCGGGGTCGGGGTGATGATTGGGGAAATCGCCGTCGATCTCGCAGTAAAGCTCGATAACCTCGCAACCCAATTCCCGCAGCAGTTGAGGGGCCACACCGCCGGCGGCACCGTTGCCGCAATCAACCACCACCCTGAGGGGGCGGACAATCTTCACATCGCCGAGTATGCGGTCGATGTAGCGACGGGTGATGGTCGTTTGCGTGACCCGGCCGCTGCCTTCGCCCGCACCACCGCCTTGCCGCTCCAGACCGCCGCTTGGGCCGAGGGACGCCGCTTCGATCCGGGACTGCAGTTCGACAATCGCATCCCCGGCGACCGGCTTGCCGCCGAGCACCATTTTCAGGCCGTTGTACTCGGAGGGGTTGTGACTGCCGGTGATCATCACCCCCGCGCCGGTCCGCAGCGCATGGGTGGCGAAGTACAGGAGCGGGGTTGGCACCTGGCCGATATCGAGAACATTGATACCCATGGACGTCAGCCCACTCGATAGAGCCTCTTTCAGACCGGGGCTTGAATGGCGGCCGTCGCAACCGACCGCGAGTCGATGTTGGCCGGAATCCCTTGCCGTCGTGGCGAAGGCGCGGCCTATGGCGTGGACGACATCTTCCGTCAGGTTTCGATCAACGATGCCGCGGATGTCATAGGCGCGGAAGATTGTGGAGTCGAGTTGCATTGTGCGTAGGCCCTATCCGGTGGGACTTATATACATAAGTTGACATGCCACTATATATCGAGAATTTAGTGGCGGGAAACCACCACATGTTGGGTTTTGTCAACTAATCGATATAATTCCCTATCCGGTACATTCAGCCCGGGCCTGAGCCGCCACGCTCGCGCCGTCCGGTGTCTGGAAGAAGATTTCGGCGATATGCCGCATCAGGCTCTTCGCTAGGGATTCTTTGTGCTGGTGGGGGAGTGTCAGTTCACCATCCGCCCAGATGAGGGTTGCGGCGTTGGTGTCGGTATTGAAGCCGATGCCCTGGCGGGACACATCGTTGACGACAATGGCGTCGAGCCCCTTGCGGCGGCGCTTGTCGCGGGCGTGGTCGAGCACCTTTTGGGTTTCGGCGGCAAAGCCGATGGTCACCGGGCGGTTCGGGAGGGCGGCAACGGAGGCGATGATGTCCGGGTTCTTCTCGAAGGTCAGTTCCAGGCGATTGCCGACCGATTCCTTTTTGATTTTCTCGTTCGTGGTTTGGGCGGGGCGAAAGTCGCAAACGGCGGCCACCCCAATGAAGAGGTGCCGATTTTCGATGTGGGCGTGAACCGCATCGTACATATCCTGGGCGCTGCGGACGCCAACAAACGCTATACCCGGGGGTGGACTCAGATTGCAGGGGCCGGAAACCAGCGTGACTTCGGCACCCGCGGCCCGGGCGGCGACCGCGACGGCGTAACCCTGCTTGCCCGAACTTTTGTTGGCGATGTGGCGAACCGCGTCGACCGCCTCGACGGTGGGGCCGGCGGTTACCAGCACCCGAATGCCTTCGAGATAGGGTGTCGCGAGGCTCTCGGCAACGACATCAAGCAGTTGCCCGGGTTCCACCATGCGGCCGGGGCCATTGTCTCCGCAGGCTTGTTGGCCTTCCGTGGGGCCAATCAGCCTGTGGCCGTCGCGTTGCAGAATCTCCACGTTGCGCCGGGTGGCGGGGGTGCGCCACATGCCCTGGTTCATGGCGGGCGCGAGCATGATGGGTGCCTCGGTTGCCAGACATAGTGTCGAAAGCAGGTCCGCAGCAAGGCCCTGGGACAGCGTTGCCATGAAATGCGCGGTGGCCGGGGCGACCAGCACGAGGTCGGCCCAGCGGGCCAGCTCTATGTGGCCCATGGCGGCCTCGGCTTCCCTATCCCAAAGGTCGTCGCGCACGGGGCGGCCGGAAACCGCCTGTAGAGCGGTGGCGGCGACAAATTCGCGGGCACTGCGTGTCAGTACAACCTGAACTTCCGCACCCGCTTGGCGCAGGAGCCTTGCCAGCATTGGGGACTTATAGGCGGCGATTCCACCGGTGACCCCGAGTAGAATGTTTTTTCCCGAGAGGCGCATGCGATCATGGTAGCAGCAATAGTGAGCTATTCGTAAACTGTTGATTTTATTAAACTGGATGTCCCCGCTACAGGATTAATCAGAGGTTCCTTATATTAAATCGAATGCCGTGACTACAGATTTGATCAGAGGTTCCTTGGTTTTGTTCTCGGGCGGACAGGATTCCACTGTTTGTTTGGCTTGGGCGTTGCAACGATACGAAGAGGTCTACACCGTCGGCTTCGATTACGGTCAGCGCCACGCGGTGGAACTTGAATGCCGGGGCAGGATACGGGAGCGGCTGCCGAGCATTGGGAATTGGCGGGGAAACCTTGCGGCGGATCGCTTGGTGGATCTCAATTTCTTCCCGAATCTGGTCGATTCCGCCCTGACCTCCGATCAACCGATCGGGGTGGCCGCATCCGGCCTGCCGACGACCTTCGTCCCCGGGCGCAATCTCATGTTTCTGACCGTCGCCGCGGCGCTGGCCCATGAATTGGGTATTCAACACATCGTTGGCGGCATGTGCGAAACCGATTATTCCGGCTACCCCGATTGCCGCGACGCCGCTATCAAGAGTCTGCAGGTGGCGCTCAACATTGGGATGGAGAGCCGCTTCGTGATTCAAACCCCCCTGATGTGGCTGAACAAGGCGAACACCTGGATGCTCGCCGAAAAACTCGGCGGCGAACCGTTGATTGATCTCATTCGACGCGAAACCCACACTTGCTATGTGGGTGATCGAACGACCGAGAATGAGTGGGGGTGGGGGTGCGGCGCCTGTCCGGCCTGCGAGATAAGGCGCGATGGCTATCTGGCCTATTGCGGAAGATCCTAGTGCTCCATCTGGGGAACATCTGATTAATTCTGTAGTCGCGGTATTCGAGCCAATAAAATTAATGGGGAATTATATCGATGAGTTGACAGAACCCAAGAGGTGGTAGTTCTCTGCCACTAAAACCTCAACATATAGTGGTATGTCAACTTATGTATATAAGTCTCAATCAATGGCTTACGAGTATCTCAATGCTGTTCTATCGAATTGTTCAGACCTTCCCTAAGGAAAGTCTGAACAAATCAATAGAGTGGTATAGGGCTACTAGTAAACTATTGATTTTATTAACTCAGATGCCACGACTACAGGATTAATCAGAGGTTCCCTAACTGATAATGCCGTATCAATGGCGGTGAATCGCGATTGGTGCCCATCGACAATCTGAATCCATCCCGAGCCGATGCCGGTGACCTATTCGATCAAGGAAATCTATTCGACGTTGCAGGGCGAGGGTGCCCAGTCGGGCCGGACGGCGGTGTTCTGCAGATTTAGCGGCTGCAATCTCTGGAGCGGGCTGGAGGCGGACCGGGCGGCGGCGGCCTGCCGGTTCTGCGACACGGACTTTGTGGGCACGGACGGGCCGGGAGGGGGCAAGTTCGCGGATGCCGCTTCTCTTGCTGCTGGAATCCTCGACTGTTGGGAAAGCCGCGCCGACATTAGAGTTCAAGCCCATCAGGCCGTTGGGTTCCGGCCCGGGCGATGGGAAAGTGGGGCCGGCGATAGAGCACAGGGTCGCCCTGTCGGTGGATTTCGGCCCGGGGGTTGGGAAAGCGGGACCGGCATTACAGCACAAGCCCACCGGGTCGTTGGATTCCGGCCTGGGCGATGGGAAAGCGGGATCGGCGATAGAGCACAGGGTCGCCCTGTCGGTGAATTTCGGCCCGGGGGTTGGGAAAACGGGGCCGGCAAAGCCAGCAATGGAGGACATCGATTCGTTGTGTTCACCGGGGGAGAGCCCGCCCTGCAACTTGATGAGGCGCTGATTGCGGCTCTTCATTCGCATGCGTTCGAGGTGGCGATGGAGACAAATGGCACCCTACCCATTCCGGATACCGTCGATTGGGTCTGCGTCAGCCCCAAGGCGGGTTCGCAGCTCAAGGTCGTACGGGGAAATGAGCTGAAGGTGGTGTTTCCGCAACCGGGCATCGATTTTGAGGCGTTGTCCGCCTTGGATTTCCACCACTTTTTTGTTCAGCCCATGGACGGGCCCAGGCTCAGGCAGAACACCGAGGCAGCTATCCTGTACTGCCAGCAACATCCTCAATGGCGCTTGTCCCTGCAATCGCACAAGTATTTGGGCATTGGTTAAGAAGGGAGGTTCCCCAGGTTGATTACAATGGCCCGCTCATGTCGCGTCTGGAACACCTGAGCCGCTTCTACTCACTTTTGTACGCTCTTGAAGAGCGCATAGGTGGAGTGCGCCGGCTGTCCGATTGCTCCGGCCGAATGCCCTGGCCCAGGCGTGGCGTATATTTCTTCAGGGAGAGCGGCGAGGTGCGCGCCGGTAGCGGTATCGGCCCAAGGGTCGTGCGCGTTGGCACCCATGCACTGAAGGCCGGATCCGGTACCACGCTTTGGAACCGTCTCTCGCAACACAGGGGAACCGTGCGCTCCGGCGGCGGCAGTCATCGCGGATCGATCTTCCGGTTGATCGTCGGCACCGCACTGATCGACAGGGACGGCATCCATTGTTCGACCTGGGACAACGGTAGCGGCAGCGCGCCGCGCGAGGTCATGCAGCGTGAGCTGCCCCTCGAAATGGCCGTCAGCAAGGTGATCGGCGAAATGCCGCTGCTCTGGCTCGCCGTCGAGGACGATCTGGAACCCAACAGCCTGCGCGGATATATAGAGAGAAATGCGATCGCCCTGCTCAGCAACTACGCCAGGCAACCCATTGATCCACCATCCCGTGCATGGCTCGGCCACCGTTGCAACCGCGAGAAAGTGCGCGAATCCGGGCTGTGGAATTCGCATCATGTCGATGAATGCTACGACCCGGCTTTCCTCGACACATTGGCGGATTTGATCAGCCACATGGAGAAAACATAATGATCGTCGTTATTCAGTGCGCCGCCGGCAAGCGGCACAACGCGGGCCACCTGCGCACGCGTGATGGTCGGGATGTCATGTTCGTCGCACGGCCCGATTCCGCGCCGGCCCACCGTGCTCGGATCTATGCCCGGCCGGACGAACCCTCGGACAGGGGTAAGCCTTGGCGTGCCGTTCTCCAGGAATACAACGCGGCTCCGGACGGCAATCCCCTCGGGTTACTACCGGCCTGGCAGCTCTACAGGAACCCGACCTATGGGAGGCTGGGCAAGCGTTTCGGCCCGGACCGCCTGTATATCCTCTCGGCCGGGTGGGGACTGATTCGCGCCGATTACCTGACGCCCAATTACGACATCACCTTCAGCAAGGCCCGCAACGTGGAGCTGTTCAAGCGCAGGGGCCATCGGGATAGGTATGAGGACTTCTGCCTGCCGTCCGGCATCACCGAATCCATTCTGTTCTTCGGCGGCCGCGACTACATTCCCTTGTTCTGCGCGCTGACCGCGAATGCGGAAGGCGAGCGGACCGTCTTCTTTGCGGAAAGGGAAGGCAAGCCAAGCAAAGTCGCCGCGCCGGGTTGCACGCTGCGGAGATTCGGGGATCCATTCACCAACTGGCACTACCAATGCGCCAATGACTTTTTGGACAGGTAACCGTGCGTGTTTTATCGTCAATACGGAAGTTGTGGTGCGATTTGGTTTGCAGAGGCTTGATCCGCGTGGTTTGGGATCCTCAATTGTGTTACAAAAGCCAAGGCTATCCGAACTGGCTTGGCGGGATAGTGGTCATGCTTTTCGAGTGTGGCGAACATGGCCGCTCGAGTTCTCGATGAGCTGTGCGGAAGGTGGTCGCTAGGCCTCCACATGAATCTGGGATCAAACAGGTAGGATAAGAACCCTCATGACAATACGAATTTTATGCAAAATATCGATTGCTTAGTTATAACAGCAAATATCGCTGTTGCCGACGTGAATTCTTGCCATGTCACACGAGGCTCTTGAACATTATGCCTCCATAGCAAATATCGCACGGGTAAGGGATGAAAACGGGAGTATTTTAACAGCCAACCTTGAGTGCGTTTTGGAAGAAGCGAGAAAGATACAAGAAGGTTTCAAAAAAAGAGGAATTGGAGCCGAGTAAAAACAATAAACAATAGAACCAACCCTTATTACGCGATTACGCGCATAGCATCTTTTTCCGCAAGGAAATCCCAAGTCTCAATGAGAGGATCTAGGAAATGGCAACCTATAAGGATATTCAGGATCGAGTCAGGAAGACGCATGGCTGGGTTCCAAAAACCTGTTGGATAGCTCACTGTAAGGAACTCAAGCGCTTACCTGTAGGGCAAGCGCATAACCGCCAGGATTCCCGGAGAAAAGTTCCCTGTCCGGTGGGGAAGCGCGCCGCCATTTTCGAGGCTTTCCATTATTTCCGCATGATTTGATCGGGTTACGGATACACGAAGGGCCTGCTGACCTAGGAGCGGGCAGCAGGCCGGGGCTGTCGTGTGCCCACCCTCGCAATATTAGGACTACGACCTCGCACGGATCCGGCACGCCTTCTGGCATACCCTCTCGGTGATATGCTCTCTCAATGTGCGCCGAAGGCAAGACATTGATTACGTCACAGGCACCGGATTTCCACCTTGGACTATACTTGGTCGTCAACTTCTCGACCTGTGCCCAGCCGAAGCGGTTCTCTTGCGATCTGAGGCGCAGGAGTGCGAACCACATCCGCTTCAGGCGTGAGACGAAACAGCTCAGGTGTTTATCGCAACCTCCATGCGAGCTTGCTCTTTTCGCCTGATCCGAGCCTGCTTTCGGAGAGCAGTTTCTCCACCTGCATCAATGGAACATCGTGTGCCGCGCAACGAAGTTTCCTCCTTAGAACGCAGGACACCCTCTCGATCTCGGAAATTCAGGCGCTGACCATTGACCTCTCGCCATCTGAGGTTACGCCCCGCCCTGATGTGTGGGAGTTTTACGTCTCCGGCAGTTGTGTCCAATAGACTTGATGGCAGGGCACAACGACTAACCCGTGTTCCTGCAATAATCTCACTCCGGTGCCAGACTCACTTATTGGGTAAGGATTTCCAGTGCACGCAGGCGGTCGAGCTGAGCGTGCGCAAACTGATTGCGATAGCTCCGCAAGCAGCCGTAGCAGCTTGAATCGCAACCGCAATTCCCTTGTACGCGTGCACTCGCGGCACCGAGTACATCAGCGAAGACCTCTTCGCGTTCCAGTTGTGCCACCAACCCGGCACCGCCAGGTACGTTGTCGTATAGCACGACCTCCGATTCCCCGGGTCGGACTCCGCCGGTAATGGTGACGTTCAGGTCGGTGTCCGGCACTTCCAGCGTGTCAGCCGCGCCCAGCAGGATCGCGTAGGCAACCGAATACGCATCCCACTCGCCATGGACAGCCGGAAACTGTAGACGCACGACATCGGTGGCCAGTTCGTGGCCGAGGGAGAAACGCTCTAGGGTGCCCTTGCAATCCGAATCCGAGGGCGACTTGTGACTGGCCCGTGGTGTCGCCATGTGACTACCGCAGGAACGACAGATGTAGAAACCTTCCCTGTTCTTACCCTCGCACAGGATGACCAATACGCCGGGAACGGCCTTGGTCACCTGGACGCCGAGGATAGACTTCACTTCGGGTTGCACCTCGAAATCCCGGAGGAAGAAGGGCCGTGTCGTGTAGAGGCGCTGTGCTCGCCCCTGCGGCTCCGCTGGCTTCTTGAACAACGGCGTCACGAACCCGAACGCGGGAATGAGATACTTCCGTCCGCCCGGCGACCTCTCCGTATCCCCTTCGTCCCATTGCGTGAAGTTGCGTGCGTCGTCGTAGCGGTAATGGCGCACGGGCCACGCCTTGCCGGCAACCGCCTTGACGCCGCAGGATTCCCACTCGAGCTTGTTGGCGACCACTTTGCCTCCGGGCGCGTATTCTGCGATCGCCTGCGACAGATCCCGCTGCAGCGAGACGCCGGTCGATTGGCCGTCAGTAGAATGGACATCGAGTTCGACGACATCCACTGGAAATCCGTACTTCGGTATAACGGCCTTTCGGGAAAGGAAGTTCAGCGTCCGTTCCTCGGCAATCGTCCTCATGCGCCTGCCGATACGAGCTACCCATCTGTCTTTGTTCTGCTCGAAATGTTCCCTCCGCAATGCCTTCATCGCGGTGTAGTCCGCGCAGACTTCCGCCTCTACCAAAGCTAGACGGCTGTCTTCGCCGGCGATTTTGACAACCCATGCATCGCCCACCAGACCCACCCGATCATGAATGTTCTCCGGAACGATGCGCAACAAAGCGTCCTTCAATTCGACATTGTTTTCGCAGAAGCCCTGAAGATCGTCCGTCGCCCGGGGCGCACGCCAGTCGCCGACAAAGGTCTTGACATTCTGAAACCTCACCCGATCCTTCTTGAAGAATTCGGACAACGCGACGGCAACCATGTGCCGCAATACGATCTTCTCGTTCGTCATGTGCAGGCGCGGCGGATGGATCGCTCCGTTGATTACCCGGTCGACGGGTTTCTCGTAATGATAGAGGTCGTGTGGATTGCGGCGACAGTAGGTCAGCACTAGCCCCGGCGTGTCTCGCCGGCCCGCGCGCCCGGCTCGCTGAGCATAGTTGAACGATTCCGGAGGAACGTTGCGCAGAAAGACGGAGTCCAAGTCTCCAAGATCGACGCCGACCTCGAATGTGGTGGACGAACTGAGAAGATGAATATTGCCCTTCTTGAATCGGTCCTGCCTGTGGCGCGCCTCATCGGCGTCGATCTGGGCAGTATGTTCTTCCGCGCGCAACGCGGGAGGCAATTCACGATTCGTGTAGAGAATCCGATAGTGGTTGCCGTCGAGGCGTTCACGACTGGCCGGCGAAAGCGTGCCGGGGCAGAGGTTTCGTGGGCAGACATCTCGAACGTTGTGGCTTGTTAGGGTTGCACAGGTACCGCATTCCCAGATTTCTTCGGGGCTTGCAGGCTTGATCCGAAGCCAACGTGGATCAAGGCGGAATGTGCCGTTCTGCTTTCCAGGCTTGAGGATGGATTCGTCCGCATGATGCTGCTCTCGCAATGCACGCCATATCTCAGTCATCAGTTCCACCGAGGTCGAGCACTTTAGGTTCTCGGCCAGGCCGCTCTCCGCGAGGAGCCGTCGAAGGAAATGTTTCACGACTGCGGATTGGGGACCGCCCCACTGCAGCACGTTACGCCGCCTGCCCGGCGGCGCGTTGGCGAATGCCTGTTGGGGCCAAGACGAGATGTCATTCCATACCGGTGTCCCGGCGCTTTTGGGGAGGCTCATGGCACGGCGCGGGCGCATCTCGTCGAGCAGGTAGCCTATCAGGACATGCGACTCGTCCTCGCTGAAATTCCAGGGCGAGCGCCGCATCATGTCCGGCACATGCATGTTGCGGGGGAGCGCGACACTCCATTTGACTAGGCCGACGCCGCTTAGTGACAACCTCTTCTCGTCGGTCATCGCCTCACGCAGAATGGACGTAAGTGCCCGGCGCGTTCGCTGCTCGCGAGTATCCGCTTCGCTGAAAAGTCCGGCCTCGTCCCATTCCCGGAGCAAACGGTTGCGCAGATCGTCGATCGACAGGCCCTCCTCGGCAACTGATTCGGACAGGATGGCCCGAAGGATGAGATTTCGGTCACGCAGCTTTTCGTAGGAATTCTCGGCGTACCAAGCGAAGAACGCCGCCTCCTGACGGCTGTCGGCGAAGGCAAGAACCTTGCGTCGATCCTTCGGCAGCAGCTCATGCAAGGCGGTCGCGACCACGGAGTTCGGGCCATCCGACCCATGCACAATTTCCTGAACGGGATCGCCAACCCCGCCGCGTCGATAGCCGCAGACCGCACATTCCTTGAGTTGGTCGGGATTTTCTTTGTGTGAGGCGCACTTCTTCACAGGTGTTGCAGCATCACAGTCACAGTCGGGCGTGGACTGTGACAGGGCACCACAGCGTCTGCACAGTAATGTGTCTCCATCGTCTGTCGGCAGGTAGTAGTCGACGCCGAATCGCGGATGACTTGGGTCGCGATCAGCTTCCCTCAACCTTCCCTCATGCTCTTGGCCGACATAGTAGTGCTGACCGCACTCCCGGCAGAGCGCAATCTCGAGTGGTTCGCCCGCCACGCCGCCTTCGCTTTCGCTCTTGCGATTGAGCACCACGGCATCGGCTCCATCCCGGTGAACAAGGAAGGCACCCTCAAGCGCACGGAGAAACGCATGGTAGCGCCGCGGAGGTCGGTCGTCGTCGGTCCGAAGGGATTCTCCGAAGACGATGGACTGTGTCGAGAAAGCCTCTCCGAAGAGTTCCGTCGCAAATTCGGCCACCGATACCCTGTCTTCGTCACCTTGGCTTGAGGTGATGGTCGCACTGGTGGCGATGCATCGGAACGGATCCCGCCGTCCTCCGTCGCGCAAGCGTTGCTTGAGCCGTCGGATCAACATGCCCATTTCCATGCCTCTCGCGCCGCGATATTGATGCGCCTCATCGAGCACGATGAACTGCCAGCGGGCACCGCGTCCGGCGTCGAACAACGGGCTGTCGTCTGGACGGATGAGCAAGTACTCCAGCATGGAGTAATTGGTCAGCAGAATGTGGGGCGGCGAGCGCCGCATCTCGTCGCGAAAAACGAGCTCGCCAGGTAAACGGTCCTCCGCCCGCGCGGTGGCGTTTCGCCATCTGTCCTTGGCATCTTCTGGTGTCTGTCCAATGTATTGCCCAAACGTCGGTTCGAATCTGGAGTCGGCCTCCCTCAAGTCTCGGCAGATCGCTCCCAAGCGCTCACGTTGATCGTTCGCCAGCGCATTCATGGGATAGAGGATCAAAGCCCGCACCCCTGGCTCTTCCAACTCCCCATTGAGATGCTGGCGGTAGAGTTCGAACAGAATCGGGTAGAGGAAGCTCTCGGTCTTGCCACTGGCGGTGCCGGTGGCGACAACCACATTCAGATCATCGACATGCGTGGCACGGATAGCGCGTTCCTGATGTGTATACAGATGGCCATTGATCAGCGCCGGCAAGATATCCTCGGCCCCGCTGGGGAAACACTCGGTTGCCAGTGCTCGTGCGCTCAATCGTTTCGCAAACCCTCGATGGGGTTCTGGAAAGGATCCCTTCAAGAGACTTCCCTCCTTGCGCAGGGCTTCCTGAAAGGACTCGCGCAGAAGGGGATCCTTGAAAAAGAACGAGGTTCTCAAATAATTCTCATAGCGTCGCCGAATCATCTCCGGCCGATCCTGTATGTTGATATCAGCCATCAAGTATCCTCCTGACTCTTTCCACGTTGATCCGATGCGAAGTCCGCCGTCGCCGGTCTATCGGAATGGATCGTTCCGTAGCTTCCTTCAGCGTCATTCTGGCGTTCTGCAACTCACGAAAGCTGAACCCCTTTCCGCATTTCCATCCGCCCCCAGTGGACATGACGCGAGCGGCTGGCTGTCTTTCCGGCACGGATAGCTGCTCAACGGTGACCGTAACGGTGCTGTTGATACCGTCGGTGCCGGAAACCGCCAATGTGAGCGTGTATCTGGTCGTTTTCGATGGGCGGATCCTGAAGGTGCCATCGTTGTCGACCACACCTGCGTCTGGATCGATGGACGCGCGGGCGTCATCCGCGCTCCGGGTTGTCCAAGTCAGGAGTACTTCCTCGCCGGCACAAATCGTTGCGGGCTCTGCAGTGAATGAGAGTATCTCCGGCATCGGGTCGGCGGAAATCACGATGAGCGGTACGATTTTCCCGGCCCACTCCACATTGAAATGAGCATCCTCTTTCAGTCTCCGGTCGATCTGCGCATGGTCGACGAAGTGAGCGAGTGGGATCACAATTCGCTCATCCTTGATACGTCGCTGGTACGGCTGAGTTGGCTCATCGTTGAACCCAGCGCGAACCGCCCCGAATCGTCTCGATAACGGTGCCATCGAAACGTTTGAGCGAGCATGTTTCCGAAACTCCTCTCGTGTCATGATGATCGGTGTGTCTTGCCACTCGCTCGGCTCGGAACGGCTGTCCTCCAGTCGCCACCAGAGTCGGGGAAGGTCCAACATGATGCCAACGTTGCTCGTATCCGTTGCAAGGGTGCACGATATGCGATCCGCGTCTGGATTCGACGGAGCCACGAGTACACCCGACAGTGTGACGTCCTGCAAAGCCTCGGTCTGCAGGGTCGGGGCAATCGTCGAGCCGTCCGTGCCGACGAAGCGTACCTCCGTGGGCGAGTATCCCGAAGGTGTCGGTACGAGGGCCAGGTCTTTGCTGTAGTTCGTCCCGTTAACGCAAATCCGTAGTAAGTTGCGTAAATACCGGAACACTATGCTGTCGAGTAACCTCGCCTCCGAGTCGTAGACCCGAAGAAAAAACCGTCCTTGCCGGTCGCCCAAAACGTCCGGGAGCGATTGTGCTTCTAGGCGAAAGCTCTGTCCCCAGCCGTGTTCGGTCTCCTCTCCCACGCGCGCCCAGACGATTTCCGGGGCAGATTGGAGACTTGGAGCGTTACCAACGAACAAATCCCCCTCGTCCGAGTCGTCGAAGACACGCCTTCCGATCAGTTCGATGCCGGTCGCAACGGGTGAGCCGCTCCACTCGCGGAAACCGTCGAGGCTCTCATCCGTTGCGCTTACCTCCCGATGGAAATAGTGCGCCCGGAATTCGGTGTCGACACAATCGTCCGGTTCAACCGGCCCATGACCTGTCCTGACCCACGAGGCTGGCGCGATGACGATGAAATGTCCGCTCGTGATCTTGGTAATTTTCCGCCCCTCGCCCGACCAGTTCTTTCGCAGCTTGAAGATGAGAGGATCGTCTTCGAATAACGGAACGTCGTGTCGTTGCTTGTCCTGACATGCAACGATCAGTTGGCCGATAAACGAGGGGACGCGACATTCTTGTGTGCCATGGTCTAGAAGCTCGCCTTTGAGCTTTACAGCCGAGAGTTGGCATTCCTCGTCAGCGGTCAGGATGATCTCCCAAGTCGAGGAACCGGGAACCTTTCGACAGATCAATTCCGGGCGGGTGGAAGGAGACTGTGACTGCTGTTCCGGTTTTGGGTTCGAATGCCGTCGACTTCGTCTTCCTCCAATATCCCGAGGCTTGCGATTGGACTGCGGCGTTTTTTCCGTGCTCGCATTGTCCTCGTTCATATCCTCCGGCTCGTCTCTCTCGGAATGCCCACCGGTCTCCGGTACACTGTGATCTTGATCGTCATTGTCTCGCGGAGCGGTTGAAGCGGAGTCTTCCGATGCAACTTCTGTCCGACTCGTTTCCAAAGGCTCGGACGACTGTCCAGTCGCAGTCGGGCGTCCAGAGGACGTTGAGTTTCCCCCGCTAGGCCAGAGCCATTTTGCCAACGCCCGCAGCGCCACGATTATCCGTGTCACCCGCATCAGCTACCTCCACATTTTCTGAACCAAGCCCCGTTGATGCCCCTCAAAGATTTCCGAGCGCTGATAGCGCTGATATTGCAGGCCTCCAAAATGAGCAAGTGTTCTCAATTTCACAACTGCTCGAATGCGGCTCTTTTCAGCAAGGTATATAAAACTATACTAATTATGTATATTTGTAAACATAGGGCGGGTGGGGGCAAGGAGTGGCCGATGCTGGGTGACCGATTACGACTGGCACGTAAGAAAGCAGGACTGTCGATGGACGACCTGGTGTCCGCCATGGGTGGCCAAGTTTCCAAGCAGTCGCTCAGCAAATACGAGCGCAATCTGATGATGCCGGGCTCTCGTGTGCTCGCGAGCTTGTGCCGGTACTTGGAGGTGTCACTCGACTTCTTGATGAGTAGTGAAATCGAGGCGCTTGAGGGCGTTGATTTTCGTACCCACACCAAAACCACCGCCAAAGAGCGCGCCCAGGTCGAGGCGATAGTCATTGAGCATGCGGAGCGCTATCTCGCCATCGAATCGATCCTCGGCGAGGAAGTGACCCGCTGGCACGCACCTGAGAAAAAGTGCATTCGCGATGAGTCCGACGCCGAGAACTTTGCCGTTGAATTGCGCGAACATTGGCGCCTCGGCATCGACCCGATTCCGAACATGACTGCGCTCTTGGAGGATTTGGGGCTCAAGGTGCTGTTGCTCGATCTTCCTGACCGAGTATCCGGTATGACCTGTCTTATCCGTCGACGGGCAAGTGATGAGCGTATTCCGGCAATCGTTGCCAATACCGCCATGAACCTCGAGCGCCGACGCCTGACTTTGGCGCATGAGTTGTTTCACCGGCTCGTCGATGTGCCCGAAGATGCGGACATACGGCCCGAGCGGGCGATGAACCACTGTGCTGGCGCGTTTCTCATGACCAAACGGTTTCTCATCGACGAGTTCGGCACCGGTCGCGCGCGCGTCAGCTATCCTGAGCTTCTGGCCCTCAAACACCGCCTGGGTGTGCCGATGGCCGCCCTCCTCGTCCGTCTCGGCCAAGTGGGCGTATTGAGCGAGGGTACCGTCGGCATGCTGTTCCGCGGTCCGGCACGGCCTTGGCGTAGGCACGAGCCGGATCCGATCCCAGAAGACAGGGTCAACAATCCGCTTGAGCAGCCCGAGCGTTTTAAGCGGCTGTGCTATCGGGCGTTTTCCGAGCAATATATTTCGCGCGCCAAACTTATGGAGTTACTGCAACTGCCGTTCGAGCAGATTGAGGTGGCCCTACAGTGGCCTTCTCAAGATGCAAGTCATCGTCAGTGACACCTCGTGTCTCATCGATCTGCGCGTCGGCAACATCTTGGCGCCCTTTTTTAGCCTGCCTTACCGGTTCGTGATCCCGGAAGAGCTCTTCGAGAGCGAATTCTTGTCGTTTAGTCTCGACGAAAAGGCGCTTTCGCGGCTGACCGATGCCCTACCCGCGCTCATCGCAGCGGGCGTGAAGTACCCGGCGGCACGAGGCACCATACTGGTTGCGGTGGCGGGTTACGACGAGAGCCAGCTTGAGCAGTATGCCGAGCAGATAAGCCGGCTGGTACGGGACGGTGTCGATGCGGTGCCGACGGTTGCGGAGACGGAAGCCCACGATAGACTCGTTGGGCTGTTGGAGGGTGTGTCGGAGTAGGGGGTGATCTATACTCTGGATCGGTTGCGAGAAGCTTTGTCCGACCTTTTCTCCCGTGGGTGTTCTGTCATCGGCCGTCCCGCGGCGATTGACGCAAGGCTGTGGCGTACGTATCGAGCATTTGAGAACAGTGTCAAGCAGCATCTTCGATGTCCGCAATGAGACGGCGTGGAACCTGTTAGCGGAAAGAATGGCGGTCGAAAAGGCACGAGGGCATGGCACGGAGGTGTCGAGAGTGGCCGCCGCCGAGGGACGAAACCGGTGAGTTCCGTGCTTGCACATCCTCTATCCGCTGAGTGGAAGGACCGCTTGGACCTATCCAATCGGCAGATCCCGGAACTCTATGAAGACCCTGCCGCGGTTGGACGAAGCGCGCATGCGAACGCGATAAGGATGACCTTGGCCGACTTGGGCGCATCGGCGGTGTTTTGTGTTCAGGGCGTGCCGACGGTCGTGATTGTTGTGCTCGAAGAATATGAACGCGAGCAAGTGACCGCCTTACACGGCGCCCTGTGGAATCAGGGCTTGGCCTCACTCCTACTTGTCCTTTCCGGCGACACGATACGGGCATTCTCTCTCGTGCGGATTCCGTATAGCGATGATGGCGGGTTCGACAGACGATGCCTAGTCGAGCAGCTTAATGCCGCAACTGACGGGCTTGCCGTCAAGGACTTCATCTATGGCGCAGAGTCCGGTCGGCTGTGGGATCTCCATGCTGCTCACTTCAAGCTGAGCGAACGGATTGATCAAGTATTGCTCGACAACCTCTCGGCGTCTCATGCCGCACTTTGTAGGGACGGATTGTCTGGAGATGCCGCCCAGGCGCTCCTCATCCAGACAATGTTTGTTGCCTATTTGGAAGATCGGAAAATCGTCGGACCGGAGTATTTCAGGGTCGCCTCCGGCGGTGCCTGCGAGACGTTTCTCGCACTCTTGGAGTCGACAAGCGCCACAGGGCTGTATCGGCTGTTCGATGCCTTGCGCACCGATTTCAACGGCGACCTGTTCGTGGCTCCGTGTTCATTCGACGCGAAGGGGCCTCAACCGCAGGTTATCGATGCGCATTTGCAGACTTTGGCGAGGTTTCGAGGCGGACGCGAAGTTATGGGTGGGACCGGTGGCCAACTGCGCTTTTGGGGCTATGACTTCAAGTACATTCCGATTGAACTCATTAGCGCAGTGTACGACCGTTTCCTAGGTGCTCAGAAGGTGCGGCGTCGAGCGCGCGGCGCGTACTACACGCCGATGTTCCTTGCCGATACGGTGATTTCGGCATTGTGGAACACCCTGCCCACCAGAACCAAGTCGAAAGGTCGGTTTCTCGACCCGGCATGTGGTTCGGGTGTATTCCTTGTACGATCTTTCCAACTCTTGTGCGAACACTGGCGCGAGACCCACGGGTCGCGGACGATCCGATGGCGCACTCTGCTCATGATTCTATCCCGACTGCGCGGATGCGATGTCAACGTTGGCGCGGTCCGGGTTGCGGTTTTCTCGCTGTATGTCGCTCTATTGCAAGAAGTCAACCCGCCAGACATACGGCTTCTTATCAAGCGCCGCAAGCTGCTTCCCGAATTGTGGGGCCGCACTCTTCGTGCGCAGGATTTCTTTCGAGCTTCCGAGGCGGAACTACAGGCAGAGGTGATTGTCGGTAACCCGCCATGGTCGAGCCGTCGCGACGCGAGCCGCAATTTGGTGAGTTGGTGTGAGGAACACCGAGTCCCGATGCCGGGCAAGGAGGATGCATGGGCGTTCGTATGGAAATCGCTTCGACATCTGGGGGAGGAGCATGGCGTGGTGGGCTTCCTGCTCCCGGCCATGGGATTCCTACACAACCATGCCAAGAACGCGATTGAGGCTCGATCCCGACTAATTGATGGTGCCCGGATTTTTCGCATCATCAATTTTGCCGATCTGCGATTCCAGCTTTTCGAGGGCGCAGTGCGCCCCGCGGCCTTGGTGATATTTGGCCACCGGCGGATGGATGCGCCAGGCTACCGCTTCGACTATTGGGTACCGAAAGCGGATCTGAATCTGAAGACAGGACGTGTGATAACGCTGAGCAGTGTGGATCGAGGTTCGATTACATCGTTCGACGCCAGCCAAGATCCATTCGTGTTCAAGCGACGATTATGGATGAGCGACCCCGAAGCAAAGTTGTTTCGCTATTTGGCGGCACTTCCAAAGATTGGTTGTTCGGTGAGCGAATATCGAATTGCGCACCAGAGAATGGAGTCGTTCGAGAATCGATGGGTTGTAGGGCATGGATTTAAGCCGGTTAGGGAAGATCGACTCGGCGATGACGAGTACCAATACCAACGCAGCGAAATGATCTCGAACATCTCCTATCTGCCGATCAAGGCGTTCCGGGCTTTGGCCCAGGATACCGGGCGGCTCCGCGCCTTCAATGAGAGGCAGGACGGCTTGGTGCACCGAAGAGGCTTCGAACGCGGTTTCACAGGCCCCCGTATCCTGATACCGCGCGGGATTAGCACCGCGAGCCATAGGCTTCGTGCCAGCTACCTTGAGGAACCGCTCACATTTGAACACATCATCCTCGCCATTTCCGTGCCCGATGGCGACGCTTACCGTGCGAAACTCCTAACGGCGCTACTGAATAGCAAGCTTCTGTACTGGTTCACCTTTCACGGCACCGCTTCGTTTGGTTCGGATAGACCCGAAATACAACAAGCCGAACTACTTAGGCTTCCGTTTCCCGCTCCCCGGGATTTCCAACACGTTAGCCGGTCTTCCGATGCGGCAAGTATGCTTGTTTCACTCATTGACGACGCGATGGCATTAGCGCGAGAGAGTTTCGCATTGAGGGCTGGTTACGATGGATTGTTCGACGCACTCGACTCGCGCTGCTACCAATATTTCGGTCTCGGCGAAGAGGAGATCGCCTTGGTCGAGGACTCGGTCGCCAGCGTGATTCCGAGCGTGCAGCCACGCGCGGGAAGCATCGTCGACCTGTGGCGGCCGGCCGGGCCGGCTGAGCGAGAAGCCTATGCAAGCATGCTGACCCGCGGCATGGCGCAGTGGTTCAGCGACGACACAACTGTTCGCGTTGAGCTTGAGGCACGAAACAATGACCTTGCGCTAGTGCATCTACAGTTGGTGGGGCACCAGGATTGGAAAGCGTACAGAGAACGGAATGACGAGGCCGTGGGGGTAGCGCTGGCGCGGCTGGCAGGCCGTATGGATGTACCCCTCCCGGGCAACTTTCAGTTGGTTCCGGATTTCCGCCTATTCATCGACAAGAGTCTCTATCTCGTGAAGCCCCTACAGCGACGATTCTGGTTGAGGTCGGCTGCCATCGCCGATGCGGACGCGATGGCCATGGAGCTGCAGGACGCTATTCGACTCGGGAACCTCGGCGGCTTTGCTTGATGCTGGTCGGAGATCCCGCACACTGGATCGCGCGGTTCAGATCTTTGGATGTCCGGTTCCTGGAGTGCGTTCTCGCCGTCTGGCCGAGATGCGTTGAGTTGCTGTCCGAAAAACCGGATGAGGACACGATCACCATCAACCTAGTCAATATCCTTTCGAGGGACACCAAGGCCAGACGACTATTTCATCATCTGGCATATCAGCACGAGCCCTTCGGCTACAGCACCGATGGCTGGGCCTACAGCAAGGGCAGGATCGACATGGCATTGCTGTTGGACCAGGAACGGGAGAGGTATTTGGCCTACGAGTGCAAACGCCTGAATGTCG
Organism: Pseudomonadales bacterium; assembly: GCA_965116165.1. Taxonomy (GTDB): domain Bacteria; phylum Pseudomonadota; class Gammaproteobacteria; order Pseudomonadales; family Azotimanducaceae; genus Azophilus. The sequence continues at coordinate 2,084,768 of OZ220484.1, forward strand.
CTCGAAATGGAAAGACAAATTCATTGGCGACGCCGTATGTACTGGAAGGCATGGTCCGTTTCATCACAGAACAGTACGCGGCCGACCTCCCTGTGGGGTGCATGCTGGGCCATGTGTTGGATGGCAACGTGAATGCCGCCCGGAGGAAGGTCCGAGCGGTGATCAGCTCTTATAGCGCCAACATTGGGCTGATGGGAAAGCCGACAAACAGCCAGCCGGTTGGCGCAATTGGACGATTTTCCAGTCTCCATTGCCGTCCGTCGAACGCATCGACTATAGAAATCCGGCATGCCCTGCTGCCATTTCCCGCATCTACGGATCAGTAAGCCGACCCTCGGTCTCGAAGAGAAGCTGGCGTGTGATAAGGCTGACTGCGCTATGATCGGGAGGGCAACTTCGATCTCAATGCCACAGTAGAGATTCTGCGGAAGGCGGAACAGGTTCTCTTGCCTTCGGCAGCAATTCTCGCTAACGATGCTTGATTGTTCGTTTGGATCCGAATCTCGGGCCAAATTGATTATTGGCCGAGTTTTGATGCCTGACCTCGGCTGGCTGGACGCGTCAAGCGCCCTTTGGTATAAACGCGCTCTCATTCTTGGGGCCCCCACATGTCCAGAGTCTGCCAGGTAACCGGTAAGCGGCCGATGGTCGGCAACAATGTGAGCCACGCGCACAACAAGACGCGGCGCCGGTTTGCGCCGAATCTGCACTACCACCGCTTTTGGGTGGAGAGCGAGAATCGCCATGTGCGCCTGCGTGTGTCGTCGAAAGGTATGCGTATCATCGACAGGCTCGGCATTGATTCGGTGCTCGCCGACATTCGAGCGCGCGGCGAGAAGGTCTGAGTGGCCCGCACTCATCGGTTTGAGGCGGTGCCTCATTAGCGAACACAGACGGAGCATCCCATGCGCGACAAGATCAAACTCGTATCCTCCGCCGGAACCGGCCACTATTACACCACGGACAAAAACAAGCGGCGCACGCCGGACAAACTCGAGTTGAAGAAATTCGACCCGGTCATCCGCAAGCATGTGCTGTACAAGGAAGCCAAAATAAAATAATACCGTGCCCCGAAGGTCGGGCTGGTGAGCACGTCATAGCGGTATTGCGATAACAGCCCCGCGGGGCACAAAGCCAATGCCCGAGCTCCCGGAAGTCGAAACCACAAGGCGCGGGCTGCGGCACCGGGTTGTCGGCCGTACCCTAGATTCCTGGGTTGTGCGCAATGCCGCGATGCGCTGGCCGGTTGAAATTCCACCCGACCTGCGGGGCGCGAGGCTGGCAGCCCTTGCGCGGCGGGCCAAATACCTTCTTTTCGAATTCCCCGGCGGCACCCTGATTGTGCACCTTGGCATGTCCGGTAGCCTGCGCCTCGCGTTACCGGGCACCGCTCCCGGCAAGCATGATCACATCGACCTGAATTTCTCCGGTGACCGCACCGTGCGCTTCAACGACCCGCGCCGCTTTGGATCCGTGCTTTGGTGGCGACGCGGTGACCCGGAGCACCGTTTGCTTGCGCATTTGGGGGTCGAGCCTTTAACCGGTGGTTTGACCGGTGCCTATCTGAAGGAGCAATCCCGGCATCGCAAGGCGCCTGTAAAGAACTTCATCATGGACAGCCGCATCGTTGTCGGCGTCGGCAACATCTACGCGGTCGAAGCGCTGTTCATGGCAGGCATCCGCCCGACCCGGGCCGCCGGGCGGGTGACGCGCCGAGCCTACGATGCGCTCGCCGAAGCAATCAAGACGGTGCTGCGCCGATCATTGCGGGAGGGCGGTACCACATTGCGGGACTTCGTCGGCGGCGACGGCCGTCCCGGTTATTTCAAACAGCGGCTAAACGTTTACGGACGCACCGGTGAGCCATGCCGAACCTGTGCCGCGCCCTTGGTGAACCGACGCCTCGGTGGCCGGAGCACCGTGTTCTGCCGTCACTGCCAATCCTAGCAACCTGTCGGACTTAACTGTCCAGAATCCATTAAGATATTGATTTTATTGATATTTAATAAATTCCCCCGCGATGGGCTGAAAATAAAATATCAAATAGAATCAATGGGTTATGAAATTTAGCGCCATAAAGTCCGACAGGCTGCTAGCCTGCCCCATTCGTGAATAAACGACTGCGTCCGTCAATAGCAGCGAAATCACCGGGCGTACTCCCGCCGCGTGCTCAACATGCCGTCAAGCACACCCGCGCGCGCTCCTGCTCCGCGCACCCAGTGCTTTCATCACTCTTGCCGGCCTCGCCACGCTCATTCACGAATCGGTCGGGCTAAGCCCGCGCCGCAGAGCACCTATGAGCGCGGGCGACCTTTTTAAGGGACTTATATGCATGGGTTGACATATCACTATATGTCGAGGATTTAGCGGCTGGAAACCACCGCATGTGGGCTTCGGTCAACCCATCGATATAATTCCCTTTTATAACAACCCCCGCTCGGCCATCGATACCGTGCGCTCCGCCCCGATGACCAGATGGTCGAGCACCCGTACATCGAGTTCCCGGAGAATGCAGACCAGACGTTCGGTCAATTCAATATCCGCGACCGACGGCTCGGCGATACCCGATGGGTGATTGTGGGCGAAAATCACCGCCGCGGCATTGCAATACAGCGCCCGTTTGGCGATTTCGCGTGGATACACATTGGCTCGGTCCACAGAGCCCAGGAACATCTTTTCGAACCTGAGCAGTCGATGGCGGGTGTCCAGGAATAGGCAGGCAAAGACCTCTCGCTCCAGGCCACCGAATTCCGCGGTGAGGAAGAGCGCCGCATCCTGCGATCCGGCGAATGCGCGCCCGTTTGTCAGTCCGCTGGCCGCGTAGCGCGCGGTGATTGGCAGCACCGCCTTCAGGCTCGCCACCTTGGTCGGGCCGAGCCCTTCGTTTTTCAGGAGCATTTGTGACGGCGTATCGAGCACCCCCCGCATTGAGCCGTATTTCGACAGCAGCCGATGCGCAAGCGCCACGGCGCTGTAGTCGCGGGTGCCGGTGCGTAGTAGTACGGCCAACAACTCCGCGTCTGTAATGCCCCCGGACTCCGCTGCCAATAATCGCTCCCTCGGGCGTGTCGAAGGCGGCCAGTCGCGGATGGCCTTGCGGTCCGTGCCGTCGCCGCCGCTAGCCACGCCACATCTTCCGATAATCGCCCATATCGCCGCCTTAACTTCATCGACCCCATCCCGAGTGCGCATTGTGCTTGGGGGCGCCAATGGCGTCGCTACGCATAACACCCCAATTCGTGTAGGAAAGTTGCGCCGGTAGGGCGCAGACATCAATGGCGAAGGGCCGCGCTCACCGCTGGGTGCACGAAGTTGCTGATGTCGCCGCCGAGCGCCGCGATTTCCCGCACTAGGGTCGATGAGATGAACGAACATTCCTTCGAGGTCGGAAGAAAGACGTATTCGATATCCGGGTCCAGCGATCGATTCATCTCGGCCATTTGGAATTCGTAGTCGAAGTCCGTCACCGTGCGCAGGCCGCGCAGTATGAAGGTGGTGCTTTTGCTGCGCACATAGTCCACGAGCAGCGAGTTGAATCCCTCGACGGACACCCGGTCGCCGAACTCGGTCAGCACCTGTTCGCAGAGTGCGATGCGGTCGTGCAGGTGTGTCTTCGGGTCTTTTTGCGCGGAGGTGCCGATTGCCAGCACCACATGGTCGAATAGGTTGAGCGCGCGCTTGACCAGATCGGTGTGCCCATTCGTGATGGGATTGAACGAGCCGGGATAGATGACGACAGTCACAGCGAGCAACTCCGGCTTCCGCTTGGCAGCTCGTGGCAGAAGTCCCGCGTCGCACCGAGAGGGGAGCGAGGGGTGGGCGAAAAGCTGCGCCCGGCTGGCAAGGCGCGAGGAGTGGCAATACTTGAGCGACGGGCAACCGGGATGCGGCGTCGTTCGAATGCGGTGGGACTGTTGCCGCGGGCTGCTGGCCGAGGCCGGCGCGCCCACTTTTTTTCGCCTCTGTGGCTCAACACGAAATCGCCCACCCCCCACTTGTTGCCGTCGATCCCCAAGGAAAGCGATGGTAGCGGCAGCCTCGGGATGAGGCAAGGAGGCTGGGCTTGGGACCGGTGCGATTCCCGCTAACCCGGACAGTGTTAACAGGCCCTGTTTTTGAATGGTCCATTTCGCTCGGTATTTGGATCCAAACGAACAATCACGCATCATTAGGGAATCTCTGATTAACCCCGTAGTCGGGGCATCCGATTTAATAAAATCAATAGCTTACGAGTAGTTAAATGCTACTCTATCGAATTGTTCAGAGTTTCCTTAGCGGGAACTGCTGGGGGAATTATATCGATGGGTTGACCGAAGCCCACATGCGGTAGTTTCCAGCCGCTAAATCCTTGACATATAGTGATATGTCAACCCATGTATATAAGTCCCATTCCTTAACTCGGATGTCGCGACTGCAGAATTGATCAGGTGCTCCTCATGGTGTGTCGTTGGCGGGGATTGCTGGGCTGGGGGTGGCGGCTCAGTTTGAATTTTCTGCCCGTGATGGGCTGCGCGAGTCCCGGCTCGTCGGAGTCCGAAAAGTCAAATCGATACAACACCAAACCCGGTGTCGCCGGCGGCTCCCCGCTTGAGCAGGGTCCACCCTTCGAGATTGATTTCGTCGCGTCGTTCGTGTTCGTAATAGACCATTGCCCCGGCGTTCAACACCTCGCCGGATTGCAGGGCCTCCAGTGATGCCGCAAGCAGATTCGAGGCGAACGGCGGATCGAGAAAGACGATGTCCCACCGATTGATTGTTCTGTCGCGGGCACCTGTTACTAGCGCGGCCTCGGGTCGGCGTGGTGTCACGGTGTCTTGCCGTGCCGTGTCCCGCAAAAAACGCAGGGCCGATTGTCGGCGTATGGCACAGTTTTCGGCACCGAGCCGCTGTGCGTTTTTACGCAGTGCGGCAGCCGTTTCCCAGCCGTTGTCGACAAGAACAACGCTGTGCGCACCCCGCGATAGCGCCTCAAAGCCGAGGGCGCCGCTGCCGGCGAACAGGTCCAGACAGTCGCTGCCAACCACCTTTGTGGACAACCAATTGAACAGGGTTTCCCTTACCCGCCCAAGCGTTGGACGCACGGCCGCATGGCCGCCCAGCTTCAGCTTCCGCCCTCTCCACAGACCGCCGATAATGCGCACTTCGTTTTTCGACATGGCGGCCCGCGTTTATCCTTGGGGGGAATCCAGCCCCCGCACCTGTATAGTGCAACAATGTTGAGCGAAACCGAGCCAAAAGACGAGGGTGCGCTTTGGCGGCGATTGCGACGCGGCCTGAGCAAGACCCGCGGTCGCCTGGCCGAGGGCATTGGCAACCTGTTGCTTGGCGAGCGCGCCATTGACCAGGCTGTCCTTGAGGAACTGGAAACGGCGTTGCTGCTGACGGATGTCGGGGTCGATGCCACCCGGAAGATCGTTGCGGCACTCACCGCTCGGGTAAAGCGTCGCGAATTGAGGGACATGGCCGCTCTGCATCGCGCCTTGTCGGAGCTACTCAAAGAACGGCTGACGCCGTTGCAAAGGCCGTTCGAGGTTGGATCGGCGCGCCCATCCGTCATGTTCTTCGTCGGTGTCAACGGTGTCGGTAAGACCACGACGATCGGCAAGATGGCCCGACGGTTGCGGGGGGATGGACGGTCTGTGCTGTTGGCGGCGGGAGACACATTCCGGGCGGCGGCGGTGGAACAATTGCAGGCTTGGGGAGAGCGCAATGGCGTCGCGGTCATCGCGCAACGCCAGGGAGCGGATAGCGCATCGGTGGTCTACGATGCGGTGCAGGCCGCCCGGGCGCGCGGGTTCGATGTGCTGCTCGCCGATACGGCGGGACGTTTGCAGGCCAGGGTCAACCTCATGGAGGAGTTAAAAAAAATACGCCGCGTGGTCGAGCGCCTCGATCCCTCGGCCCCGCACGAGGTACTGCTGGTGCTCGACGCGGGCAGTGGCCAGAACGCGCTCGGGCAGGTGGCGGAATTCGACGCGGCGGTGGGCGTGACGGGATTCATTATCACCAAGCTCGACGGTAGCGCCCGGGCCGGGGTGATCTTCGCCATCGCCGAACGGCTGCACCGCATGGGCAGGATCATTCCGGTGTATTTCATCGGCATCGGAGAGGGGCTCGACGACCTGCGGCCCTTCGATGCCGACGCCTTTGTCGATGCGCTGCTCGCGCCGGAGCGGGCGAGATAGTGGTATTGGCGGGCGGGCGGCAACATTGCGGCGGCAAACGTGGCGCAAATTGAGTTTCATACCGTCTTGAAACGCTTTGAGGACGGTTTCGAGGCGCTGCGGGATGTCTCCCTTTCCTTCGAGGAAGGCTCCATGACCTTCCTTACCGGACACTCCGGCGCGGGCAAGACCACCTTTTTGAAACTCCTGCTGTGCCTCGACCGGCCAACACGGGGCCGCATCCTCGTCGGTGGCATCGACCTCGGCAAGCTGCGCGCCAGGGGGTTGGCTCGTTATCGTCAATCCCTGGGCGCTGTCTTCCAAGACCATCACCTGCTGCTTACACGTAGTATTTTCGACAATGTCGCCCTGCCGCTGCGCGTGGTGGGCATGCGTGAACGCGAGATTGGTCGGCGGGTGCGGGCGGCCTTGGGACGGGTGGGCCTGCTCGAGCGGGAATCGATGCTGCCGCTGCAACTGTCCGTCGGCGAGCAGCAGCGGGTTGGGATTGCGCGGGCCATTGTTATTCGGCCCCGTATTCTCATCGCCGACGAGCCCACGGGCAATCTCGATCCGAAGCTTTCCCACGACATTATGTTGCTCTTCCGGCAATTTAACCATGTGGGCGCCACGGTCATCATTGCCAGCCACGATAGGCCGCTGATCGGTACCCTGAATCAGCGCACTGTCGAATTATCCCAGGGGTCTGTTCTTAGGGACATACAGCCGACCCCGGAGAGCGGCTAGTGTGCCGTCCGAAAAATACGCATACGATTCATTCTGTTCGCGTCGGATCGTAATCATTTGAGGAACCTCCGATTAATTCTGTAGTCGCGGCATACGATTAAATGAATCAATAGCTTACGAGAATATCAATGCTGCTCTATCGAATTGTTCAGACCTGCCTAATGTGCTGTCCGGCAAATTCGCTATAAAATAGTCACCGGCCTATAAAAAATAATTTCATTTAAAATCAATGATATAAGATACATTACACACAGGTCGAATAGTATGCGCATTTCCGGGACAGGACACTAAAGGGTATTTATATGTCTAGAACGGCATCGATCCGGTGGTGGGTCAATGGGACGAAACGCTAGTGCCCGATAAACTTCCCTGGCCGAGAACATCCAATCCTTGGAGTTGGTTGCGCGACCATGTTCGCGTGGGGAGGGATTCGCTGCGCTACGGCTCGCAACGGTTGGGGGGGACGCTGTTGGCGTGGTTGCTGGTGGGGATTGCGCTCGCCCTGCCCGCGGGGCTGATCCTGTTGCAGGCGGGCCTCTCCGAGTTGACCGGCCGTTGGGAGCATCGCCCGGGTATCTCGGTCTACTTTGAACCCGGTGCGAGCTTCGATGTGCTTGCGGCCGCGCTGCGCCGACAGCCCGGTGTTGAGCGGGTGGACATAGTCACCCAGGAGGAGGCGCTGGCCGAATTTCGTGGCGAGGCGCTTTTGGGCGATGCGTTGGAGGTGCTGGAATCCAATCCCCTGCCCGCGTCGCTGCGGGTTGTGCCGATTGCGGGAACCCATTTCGCGGATTTGCGGCGGCTTGCCGAACAGGCGTCGCGACACCCGGGAGCGATGGAGGTTGTGGTTGAAAAAACCTGGTTGGAACGGGTGGCCGATGCATCCCGGGTGGTCCAACGGGTGGGCCTCCTGCTTGGCGCTTTGTTCGGGCTCGGTGCGGTTTTGGTTACGGCCACATCGGTGCGCCTAGCCATCGAAGCGCGGCTCGATGAACTGAAGGTGATGAAACTTGTCGGTGCCAGCGACGGCCAGGTGCGTCGTCCCTTCCTCTACTTGGGATTGCTGTACGGGCTCGGCGGCGGCATGGTGGCGGCGATGTTGCTGAGTGGGGGAATCATCCTTTTGGAACCACCGCTTGCGAGGTTGCTGGGCAGCTTCGATATGGAGTTCGAGGTCACGGCGTTCGGCTTCCGCTTTTTGGGGATACTGCTTGGTACGGGTACGGTTTTGGGTATTTTCGGTGCCGCCATTGCCGTTCGGCAGCGACGGGCGAGCTTGCAAATTCTATGATCGGGGCGTCGGCCGGGGCCAAGCATGGCGCTTCCGACTTGAAATCGCGCTCGAAGAACCCATATATTTTGCGATATAATTTCCAATCGAATAGGCTATGAGTGATTTGATACCACTCTATCGACTTGTTTGGACTTTTCTCAGCACTCTATTGACGAGGGTGCTAGAATCCATCGCTGTGCATGGGAGTGATCCCTATTAACGGCGCGTCCCGGAACGGGTTGCGTCCGGCGCGGACCATGGAAACGACTGGAGTAGCGGGAAGGCCTATGTCAACGAACCTATTGTCGCCGAACAGTTTGTCGCCGGGGCGCGATCTTGCGGGCTACATGCAAACCGTGAGCACATTCCCCATCTTGTCGGCCGAGGAGGAGAAAGCCTTGGCCGAGCGCTTCTATTATGAAAAAGACCTTGATGCCGCCCGCGAGTTGGTGCTTTGCCACCTGCGTTTCGTGGTGCATCTGGCAAGGACATATCAAGGGTATGGCCTGTCCCAGGCCGACCTCATCCAGGAAGGCAATGTCGGGTTGATGAAGGCCGTCAAGCGATTCAATCCCGAAGTCGGTGTTCGCCTGGTGTCGTTTGCCGTGCATTGGATCAAGGCGGAAATGCACGAGTTCATCCTGCGCAATTGGCGTATCGTCAAAGTCGCCACCACCAAGGCACAGCGCAAGCTCTTCTTTAATCTTCGCGGCGCCAAAAAGCGATTGGCGTGGCTGACCCAGGAGGAAACCAAGTCGGTAGCGGACGAATTGGGCGTTACCCCCGAGGAGGTCGCGCGTATGGAGGGTCGGCTGGCCGCCTCGGACCTCGCCTTTGACGGATACGACTCGGATGACGACGAGGGCCATGCCCCGGCGCACTATCTGCCTATCGAGGGGTTGGTCGGTGCCGACCCGGCGGAACTGGTTGCGGCCGATGACTGGTCGGTGGCTTCCGAGGAACTGCTGTACGCGGCAATTGCCAAGCTGGATGATCGCAGCCGCGAGATCATCGCGGCGCGCTGGTTGCGGGAGGAGAAAGCGACGCTCGCGGAATTGGCCGGACGATATGGGGTGTCCGCCGAGCGCATTCGTCAGCTTGAGCGCAATGCCATGAAGAAACTCAAGTCCTGCTTTCTTGAAGCCCAGGGAACCGGGCACGCTATCGCCGCCTGAAATCCATCTTCCAAAGCAAAGGGGCTTATAAAGGAAAGTTGACAGAAACCGACATGTGGTGGCTTTCAGCCGCTAAGGAAGGTCTGAACAATTCGATAGAGCAGCGTTTGGCTACTCGTAAGGTATTGATTTTATTAAATCGGATGCCGCGAATCCAAGATTAATCAGAGGTTCCCCAAGACATAGTTGGAGGGTATGTGACTCGTCGGACCTATCCGCGACGTCGGGGCCGCATGACCCGGGGCCAGAGCCGGGCACTGGAAACCCTTTCCGACCGCTATGTCGTCGATTCGGAGCCGATGGACTGGCCCCGGATATTTTCCCGCAGCGCCCCCATCGGCGTGGAAATTGGCTTCGGCATGGGCCAGACGCTGCTTGATTGGGCGACCATCCACCCGGAACTCAATCTCATCGGCATCGAAGTCTACGATCCGGGCATCGGTGCGTTGCTCGCCGGCATCGAGCGGCGGGGGCTTACTAATCTGCGGGTGTTGCGGGGCGATGCGGAAGAACTCGTGGAAGCCAAATTCCATCCGGCGAGCCTTGCGGAGGTCCACATCTGGTTTCCCGACCCCTGGCCCAAAAAACGCCACCACAAGCGGCGGCTGATGCGGCCGGCATTCACGGCGCTGTTGGCGAACCGACTCGTGCCTGGCGGCCTATTGAGAATAGCCACGGACTGGGCACCCTATGCGGAGTGGATTGGCATGGTGCTCGACGCCGAGCCGGCACTGCGGTCGGGTGCCGCAACCGGCGAGCGGACCGAAACCCGTTTCGAGGCCCGCGGTCGGCGGCTCGGTCACGGGATTTGTGAATTTCACTATGAGCGAGTCGAGTGATCCAATTTACTATGGCGCATTTTTGTGCCATTAAGGAAGGTCTGAACAATTCGATAGAGCGGCATTTATCTACTCGTAAGCTATTGATTCTATTAAACTGGATGCCTCGACTACAGGATTAAACAATGGTTTACGAGTAGCCCAGTGTCCCTCTATCGACTTGTTCAGACCTTCCTAACCCGGCCTCTATTCATGAATAAACTACTGCGGTCGCCAATAGCAGCGAAATCACTGGGTGTGCTCTCGTCGCGTGCTCAACGTGCCGTCAAGCACACCTGTGCGCTCTCTAGTCCGCGCACCCACGGATTTCACTACTCTTACCGGCCTTGTCACGTTCATTCATGAATAGGTCGGGCTAAAACGATTACGGCCCAGCGCATACAGGTTGAATCGTATGCGTGTTTTCCAGACGCAACATGTGGTGCGTCTTGATTAGAGAAAGTGCTCCACAAGGGTGTCCAGATGCCGTAGACCCAGCGGTGTGGCGGCAATGCGGTCGGGCTCGGTCAACCCGAGTTCGCTGGTCATTCGCCAGGTTGGCGCCACCAGGCTCCAGGGTAGCCCGGTGCGGGTTTCGAAGAGGCGCCGCTCAACCCCACCGACAAGGCGCAGGGCATTCATCATAAACTCCCCGGCCAACTCCGAAGTGCCCACCGCCAACCATTCGGTGCGGCAGGGATCTTGCAGATAAAGGCGCGGTTGGCGGGGATTGCGTGTGCGAAAAGTCGGGGAGAGATGGGCCCTGGGCGCCGTCGGCGGGCATTGGGTTGCGGCTGCCGGCGCCATTCCCCGCGGTGGTGTCGAGGGTGGAGGCCACAACGGATCCCCGGGGCCGGACCGCAATGAGATGTTGGATTGAAGCTCCAATAGAGGTTCATCGGGACGCCACTGTGGGGTTTCGGGGGGAGGTCGAGACAAGGGCTCGAAGGGAAGCTCTGAAGAAGAGACGCTCGCCGTGCCGTGCTTGCCGTGCGCACCGGCGCCGAGGCCCAGATAGTCCCCAAATGTCCAGTAGACTAGATTGTGTCGGCAAATTGCCCCGGGTTGCGCATAGGCGGAAATCTCGTAGCGCTCGAACCCCGCCTGTTCGAGCAGCGCATGCCCCGCCGCCTCCATGTCGCAAATTGCCGCTTCATCGGGAAGATTCCCGGGCGGACGGCGGGCGAATTCGGTCTTCGGCTCGATGGTGAGTTGATACCAGCTTAGGTGGTCCGGCGATAGGGCAATGGCGGCTTCCAGATCGGCGAGCGCCGCCTTCGTTGTTTGACCCGGCAAGCCGTACATGATGTCGAGGTTGATGTTCTCGAATCCGCCGCGACGGGCCGCCGCAACGCAGGCGCGGGTCTCATCCGGGCTGTGTATTCGCCCGAGCCGCCGCAGAGACCCCGGGGAAAACGATTGTGCGCCGATGGATAGCCGATTGATGCCCGCAATGCGATAGGCGCGCAGTTCGTCCCGCTCGGCGGCGCCGGGGTTTGCCTCCATGGTCATTTCGGCACCGGCCCGGAGTCGGGGAGAGATGGTTTCGATGAACCCGCCCAGGGCGCGGGAGGAAAACAGGCTTGGCGTGCCGCCTCCGAAAAACACGCTGTCGAATCGGAGCGGATTGCCGACCCGGGGCGCGAGAACCCGAGCGTGGAACTCGGCGGTCAATGCCCGGATATAGGTTTCCTCCGGCAGGGATCCAGTCAACGGATGGGAGTTGAAATCGCAGTACGGGCACTTCTTTACACACCACGGAAAATGCACGTAGAGGCCAAGGGTCGGGAAGTCGCCCGGGCTGTTGGGGCGGGTCGCGACAACTTTCCGCTGTTTCATGCCAGCCTCATGAAATTATTGGGAATTATATTGATGGATTGACAGGAACTCACACCCTAACCGGATTGGCGCAAGCGGCCGCGCAGGGCCGCAACAAGAGCTTGCGCGGCCTGGCCCCGGTGACTGAGGCTGTTTTTCAGCTTCGGCTCCAGCTCCGCCGCGGTCTTGCTCAAATCCGGCACCAGGAAATGCGGGTCGTAGCCGAACCCATGCCTTCCCCGCGCCTCGTCGACAATGGCTCCCCGCCATTCTCCGGTGGCGATCAGGGGGGCCGGGTCGTCCGGCCGCTCAAGGTAGACGAGTGCGCAGCAGAACCGCGCGTGCCGGTCCCCGACCCCGGCCAGGGCCGCGATCAATTTGCGGTTGTTGGCGTTGTCGTCCTGTTCCGGGCCCGCATATCTCGCCGAGTAGATACCCGGTGCGCCGTGCAGCGCATCGACAGCGAGCCCCGAATCGTCGGCGATAGCGGGCAGCCCCGAGCCGACGCTCGCATGGCGCGCCTTTTCGAGGGCGTTTTCCACAAAGGTGTGCGCGGTTTCCGGTGCCGCCTCAATTCCCAACGCGCCTTGGGCGATCAACCTGATGCCAAGCGGGCCGAGTAGGGCCTCAAGCTCCCGCAGCTTGCCCGCATTGCCGCTTGCCAAAACAACCTGCATGGAACAATTCCTCTCATTCGCCCCAATAAAGCTCCTGTTGGAACTCGAGGTCGAAGGTGCGTTCGCCGGGCGGCGTGATGCCAATGGAAAACCGCAAAACCTCCTGATCGGTGTGCCGTACCTCGGCAAGGTAGTACAGGGCTTCGCCTTCCCGAATCTCACGGAATTTCAGCGGGCTGAGTTGCCCGAGCAGATTCTTGACCCGTCCGGCCAGCTCGACCGGTGTGCCCTTGCCGACGCGGTCGATAACCGAGAGATTCACAATGCTCAGATCCCGGGCCCGGACGATGCCGTAGGTAGCCGCGATGTCGGCACTCAGGAAGGTGCTGGGGAAGACGACATAGTGCGCCTCAAACTCCCCGAACGTTGCTTTCTGCTCGGCGAATGCGCTGCAGGCCAGTGAACTCAGCAGCGCCAAAGCACAAGCAACCATGTCGCGACGAGCCCTTGGCAGTCGAATCGCGACCACCGGTGCATGGCTCATTGGTTGCGAACGATCTTGCCATGGGGAAACGCCTGCAAAGTTTTCATCGGCGAAATTCTCTGGCAAGGATGATTTCCGAGTATCCTTTCTGCGCCATGCTCGGTAATCTACCCATGCTCGGTAATCTACCAACGTAGTAAGGAACGATAACGATGATTGCAGAAGAGGGCCCATGATGTCGAGCGGTGTAGAATTGCAAGGGTAAGACGGTTGGAACACCCCACGATTCGACCAGAGAAGGCACCCGCTCAGGACCACAACGCAATCCGAGAAATCGAGGCCATTGAACGGCAGAAGCTGGATTCAGACAGCTACCGGAAAGAGCATCGCCGCTTTTGTCCTTCCTTAACGAGTTGCGCCCTTTGGACGTCCGAGTCGATAGAAAGCGATCGAGCCGAACAAGTTGGGGAACAGGTTCGCCAGTGGCTTGTTGGTGTGGTCGGCGTTAACGACAAAGCGTTCGATGATGCGCAGGGCCTTGCGGGTGGCCAGCCGCTCGAAATCCTTGAAGGTGCAGAGATGAATGTTGGGTGTCTCGTACCAGTTGTGCGGCAAGTGTTTGGCCATCGGCATGCGTCCCTTCAGCATCAGGTGCATCCGGCTGCGCCAATGGCCGAAATTGGGGAAGGTGACGATGCATTCTTCGCCGATACGCAGCATTTCGTCGAGCAGGCGCTCGGGTAGCCGCACCGATTGCAGCGTTTCCGTCATAATCACCATGTCGAAGCTGTTGTCCGGAAAGTTGGCTAGCCCGTCGTCGAGATCCTGCTCGATGACATTGACGCCCTTGTGAATACAGGTGGTGATGTTGTCGGCGCCGACATCAAGTCCGTAGCCGTTCACCCGCTTGTGACGTTGCAGGTGGGCGAGCAAATCACCTTCGCCGCAACCGAGGTCGAGGACGCGCGCGCCGGGTTTGATTAGGTCCGCGATGATCTTCAGATCAGGGCGCATGCGGTGTCGCCTGTTTTTCGTCCGCGTATGTCGTTGGCTTCGTTTCGGGGTGTCGATTTCCCGGGCGGTTCTTGGCGGCCGACCATTCGGCCTCGTCCGCCAACCGATTCATGTAGGCGCTGAACACTTCGATATAGCGTGGCAGCGGCATCAGGAAGGAGTCGTGCCCGTGCTCGGATGCAATGACGGCGCTCGCCGTATTCTTGCCCGCGGCGATCAGGGCATCGACGATTTCCTTGGATCGTTCCGTCGAAAAACGCCAATCCGTTGTGAACGAAAGCACCAGAAAGCCAGCGGTTGCCTGGCGAAAGGCCGCCACAAGGTCACCACCGAAGTCGGCGGCCGCATCAAAGAAGTCCAGCGCCCGGGTCATGAGCAGATAGGTGTTGGCGTCGAAGCGCCTGGAAAAGCTCTGGCCTTGATATCGCAGATAGCTTTCGACTTGGAACTCCACATCCTTTGCTCGGCGCAGGTCGCCCCCTTTCAAGGCGCGCCCGAATTTTTGCCCCATGCCATCGTGGGATAGGTAGGTAACGTGCCCGATCATGCGGGCAAGCCCGAGCCCCTGCCCCGGTCTCGCGTCCGTCGAGCGATAGTTGGCGCTTTCGTATTCCGGATCGGACATGATGGCCTGACGGGCGATCTCGTTGAAGGCGATATTCTGTGCCGACAACTTTGCGGCGCAGGCGATCAGCACGGCGGCTGCGACGCGGTCGGGAAAGTCGATTGCCCACTGCATCGCCTGCATGCCGCCAAGGCTGCCGCCGACCGCCGCGGCGAAGCGCTCAATCCCCAAATGATCCGCCAGCAACGCTTGGCTGCGCACCCAATCCGCCACTGTGACGATTGGAAAATCCCGCCCAAAGGGCTTGCCGGTCGCCGGGTTGATTGACGCCGGGCCGGTGCTGCCGTGGCAGCCGCCCAGGTTGTTTAGCGACACGACAAAAAAGCGCTCGGTGTCCACGGCCTTGCCGGGGCCGATGCAGGTATTCCACCAGCCGGGCTTCGTATCCGTTTCCGCATGATAGCCGGCCGCGTGATGGTTGCCCGAAAGTGCGTGGCAAATCAGCACGGCGTTGGTGCGGGCGGCATTCAGGGTGCCGTAGGTTTCATAGACCAACTCGAAACCGTTCAGTGTCTCTCCGCATTGCAGGCGGAAATCGTCGTCGAGCCGGAACTGCTCCGGTACGACGATGCCGGCCGAGGACGCCGGAGATATTGGGGAAGCCGTGCCCATCTCAATCCGCTATCCCATCCGATCAATTCGCCACCGGCTCGGCCTCGGTCTTGCCATCTCGCTCGATTGTGGAACAGGGTGTCATACGAGTGCGCGGAGGATTTCCGAGAGGATGCGTTGTGCCACGCCGAGAGCCAAAATGACGATGATGGGGGAAAAATCCAGGCCACCCAGGGGCGGAATCAATCGCCGGGCGGGGCGCAGTAAGGGTTCGGTGATCTGCTGCAACAGGCCGAGTGCGGGATGATAGTTGCCGGGTGCGATGAAGCTCGCAATGATCACGATGATTATGCACCACCAAAAGATGTCGAGCATCCGCGTCAGCACATGCAGCAGCCCACCCGCGGTTAGGGCAACCACGCTGCCCGGATAGCGGCCCTCCGTGAGCGCCAGAGCGTAGATCATGAGCACCGCGGTAATCCAGGCGGCGGCGAAAGATGCCATATCCAGGTTGCGCAGGCCCGGCAGCACGCTGCGCAGCGGTCGCAGCACGGGGTCGGTTGCCTTGACGATGCCTTGCGAAATCGGATTGTAGAAATCGACCCGGCAGGCTTGCAGCAAAAACCGCGCCATAAACAGGAAGCAGGCAATTTCCATCAGGAAGTGAATGATGAATTGGAAGACGCTGTTCATTGTCAACCGAAGTCCTCCGCCAATTCCCGTGATCGAAGATGCGCTCGTTGCAAGGCCTTGATGATATGTTTACGTACCTGTTGTTCGTTCAGGGCCTTGACGGCGCGTTCCGTTGTGCCGCCGGGCGAGGTGACGTTGCGGCGCAGGGCCGAGGGCGCCAGATCGGTTTCCCGGGCCATGCGGGCCGCACCCCAGGCGGTTTCCACGGTGAGGGCGGCGGCTAGTTCGGGTGCGAGACCCAGGTTTTGGCCGGCCTCCGTCATCGCCTCCATCAGATAGAAAAAATAGGCTGGACCGCTGCCGGAGACGGCGGTGACCGCATCGAGGCTGGCTTCATCATCCACCCAAAAGACTGTGCCGACCGCGCGTAGAATTTCCTCCGCCGCCTGGCGGTCCGCCGCATCGGCCAGGGAATTGGCGTACAGAGCCGTTGCGCCGGCCCGCAGCAAAGCCGGCGTATTGGGCATACAGCGCACGATGGGCTGATTTGCGGCGCACAGTTTGGCAATGCCGGTGGTGGGAACGCCCGCGCAAACGGAAACAACCAGTGTGCTCGGTGGAATCGAAAGCTCTGCGAGCGCGCCGGCCAACACCTGCGGTTTGACGGCCAACACCGTCACGTCGGCGAAATCAATGGCGGATTGATTGTCGGGGGTCGCATGAACACCCAGGGCGTCGATGGCCGCACGGCATCCGGCGTCGGGGTCGCCCGCCATGAGTCGCGCGGTGTCGTGGCCCGCGTCAATAAGGCCACGAATCAGGCTTTGCGCCATGTTTCCGCCGCCGATAAAGCCGATGTTGTGTGCGCTCAAGACGGGCTCGGCCGCGTTGTGGCGGGTGTGGATGGTTCGCGGGGGCCGAAGATGGCGCTGCCGATACGCAGGTGGGTTGCGCCCTGTGCGATGGCCGCATCCATATCCCGGCTCATACCCATCGACAGGGTATCCCAGTAGTTGCCGCCGTGCGGCCGCATCGATTCGAATAGGTCGCGCATGTGCGCGAAGCTTAAATCGGGAGCGCCCGCCTTTTCCAATACCGTCATCAATCCGCGTACGCGGATGCCGGGCAAGCCGCCTACGGCCGCGAGCAATTCGGGTGTCGCCTTGGGCGTCACGCCGCCTTTCGCGGGATCCGCATCGATATTGATCTGCAACAGCACGTTGAGTGGATTCTCCGGATCGCGATGGCTGCCCAACCGCTTGGCGATTTTCACCCGGTCAATGGAATGCACCCAATGAAAGTGGCGGGCAATCAGGGCGGTCTTGTTGGATTGCACGGTGCCGATGAAATGCCAGGTAATGGGTAGATCCGCCAATTGGGTGATTTTCGACACCCCTTCCCGAACGTAATTCTCGGCGAAGTGGTGCTGACTGGCCAGGTAGGCCTCGACGATGGCTTCCGCCGGCTTGGTTTTGGAAACGGCGATGAGCGTAATGCTCCGCGCCCGTCGTCCACAAGAGCGGGCCTGGGCGCAAATGCGCACATTGATTGTCGCAAGGTTTTCGGAGATCGAGGCCAAGTTGTATTCGCCGGGGGTGTCCTTCGGGTTGTGCATGGGTGCGGGCAAGCGTAGTACAGCCTAACGGGACAACGATTGGGAATAAACGGTTGCGGCGTTCTCGCACACCGATAAGCGTCATTACCTACAGCATTGGGCATGGTGGGCGGGGAATAATCCTCTGGTGGACGGTGTCCGGCTTGGTGCGTCCAAACCGCAAAAGCGCCTGTGACAGGGCTGTGTCCCAGTTCGATATTTGCACGAACCGAACAGGGCGTGATTGTTGGCTCGGCGGAATCCGAAAATCCAGATTGACACAGTACCTGTGACAGTGCGTAGAGCGACGGATCGATTGCGCGGGCTTATTGGCCGCGGTGTTTGAGTGAGGAGGCTTTGTGGATTTTCAATGTCGGGCGGATTCGCCGGAAAGAATCTTGGAATTACTCGCCTACGGTGTGCGGCGGGGGGCCTCCGACCTACATCTTTCGGCGGGCGTTGCGCCGCTGTTGCGCGTCGATGGCGAAATGCGTCCCATCGACGCGCCACCCTTGGAGCCCGGTGATTTGCGCTTGGCGATTCGCGGCATCCTCAATGATCGGCAGAGCGAAGAGTTGGAGGCTTTGCTGGAAACGGATTTCTCGTTCGAGGCGCACGACATCGGACGATTTCGGGTCAATGTATTCATGCAGGGTCGTGGTCCGGCGGCTGTGTTCCGCGTCATTCCGTCCAAGGTGCCCACCATGGCGGGCCTGGGGCTCGGACCGGGCTTCGAGCGGCTTTGCCTCAACCCCCGGGGGCTTGTGCTCGTGACCGGACCGACCGGATCCGGCAAGAGCACAACGCTGGCGGCCATGATCGATTTCATCAACGGGAACCGCGCCGGCCATATTTTGACGATCGAGGATCCGGTTGAATTCATACACCCAGGCAAGCGGTGTTTGGTCAATCAGCGCGAGGTGCACCGGGATACCCTGAGTTTCAGTCGGGCGTTGCGCTCGGCGTTGCGGGAAGACCCGGACGTGATAATGGTCGGCGAGCTGCGTGACCTTGAGACGATTCGCTTGGCGTTGACGGCGGCGGAAACGGGGCATTTGGTGCTCGGCACCCTGCACACCGTATCGGCGGTTAAGACGGTTGATCGAGTCGTTGATGTTTTTCCGGCGGAAGAAAAAGCGGCGGTGCGCGCCATGTTGTCGGAATCTTTGCGCGCGGTGATTTCCCAGGCGCTGCTCAAGCGCATCGGCGGTGGCAGGATAGCCGCCCACGAGATCATGCTTGGTACACCGGCAATCCGCAATCTTATTCGGGAGGGCAAGGTGGCGCAGATGGTGTCGGCGATGCAGACCGGCGGCGCCACCGGCATGCAAACCTTGGACAGTTGCCTGCGCCGCTTGGTGGACGAGGGAATCGTCGATGTGCAAACCGCTCGTGCGCAGGCGCACCGTCCGGATGCATTATAGGTGGGCGCCGGTTTGGTAGCGAATGAATCGGACGGCACATTCCAAATGGCCCGGCAGCCCGTCGGGCTTAAGGAACCTCTGATTAATTCTGTGATCGCGGCATCATAGTCAATAAAATCAATGATTTATGAGTATACTAATGTTACTTCTATCGACTTGTTCAGAGCTTCCTTAAGCTATTGATATTTCAGGAGCTCCCTCGCGATGGGCCGAAAATAAAATATCAAGCGGAATCACTATTGCCGAGCCAGGTTTCCGCGATGAGCCGGGCGGCCAAGGCGTGGTCGTCCGCCTTCGGCTGAAGCCGCTTCGCCTCCCGGGTGGTGAGCCGCTCGTCGGCGAGTTCCACACGACATGCGTAGCGCCCTTGCAGATGTTCGGCGAAGTTCCTGGCGCGGGAGGACATCTCACTTTCGGTGCCATCCATGTTGAGGGGCAGGCCGACAATCAGGCGACCGGGTGACCAGTCGGCAATAATGCGATCCAATTCGGCCCAATCCGGCACACCGTCCTTGGCGGATACGGATCCGACGGGGCTCGCCGTGCCGATAACGGTCTGCCCCGCGGCAAGCCCCATGCGCCGCAATCCGAAATCAATGGCAACAATGGTTTGGTCTTTGATCCGTGGTCGTTCCAACAGGTTGTCAGTGCTCCATCCAACTGATGCGGCATTATCAGTCGGATGGAGCACTAGGGAAAGTCTGATTAATCCTGTAGCAGCGGCATCCAATTTAATGAAATCAATAGCTTACGATTAGGCCACTGCTGCTCTATCGAATTGATCAGGCCTTCCCTAGGCATGTCCGGCTTGGCCGGACATCAGCCGGATGTCGATGCCCAGGCTGGATGCCGCCTTGCCGACGCGTTCGCCATAGGGCACATCGAATAGGATTTCCGTACTGGCCGGGCAGGTGAGCCAGGCATTTTCCGACAACTCCCCTTCGAGTTGTTGTGGTCCCCAACCGGCATAGCCGAGCGCCACGAGATAGTTGTAGGGGCCGCGATTGCTGGCGATGGCCTCTAAAACCTCGCGGGCGGTGGTCAGCTTCAATCCACAACCCAGGCTCTTCGATGCGGGAAAGTCGCCGTCGTCGGAATGCAGGACGAAACCCTGCTGCCTGGATACCGGCCCGCCTTCCAGAATGGGTACTTCCGCCAACTCCGGTGTCCCGGAAAGCCCGGACTGCTCGATGAGTTCGGCGACGGAAATGTGGGTGGGCCGGTTGACCATCAATCCCATCGCGCCGTCTTCGTTGTGCTCGCAGATATAGGTGATGGTGTCGCCGAAGTAGGTGCCGATTTGGTTGGGCATGGCGATTATGAAGTGATGCTTCAGGTCCATCAGGTGCTCCGACCCGTTCTTGAGATGTTGTATCAATGTGCCTTTTCGGATGCCGCCGAGCCAAGGCTGGCGCACTGTTCGATTCGTGCAAATGTCGACCTGCGACACAACCGTTCTTGATGCGATCTTGGCAGCTTCGGGGAAGGGAGTAAATAAGTTGATTGTTATCGGCCGCGCCGCTCGAATCGCCATTGGCGCACGATTTCAAGTCGGTCGTAATCCTTGCGCAGATCCGTTGGAAAGTGGCTGAAGGGCGCGGCCAGCCTGACGATGCGCAGGGCCGCGGCGTCGAGCGCCGGGTGTCCCGAGGATTCCAGAATCCGCGCTTCCTGGAGTGCGCCGTCGTGGCGGATGGTCGCCAGCACCGAAAGTTCGCCCTCGATGCGCCCGGGTGGATAATTCGCGCGGCCGATGCGTTCGACTTTCTGCTGCCACATCGCCAAATAGGCCGCCTCGACCGCGGATCCGGCCGAAGCGCGGGTTAGCCGCTTCGACCTCGTTCGCACCGGCCCGCTTGCCTGATCGAGCTCGCTCCGGGCGTGTGAACTAGCAATTGCTTTTGCCAACTCGACATAGTTCGGACTTTCCCGGCCCCCGGCCTTTTGGGCGGGAGAGTCCGTTGCCCGGGCTTGGTGGGCGATTGGCGCATCCTCGGTCGCGGCTGTTTTAGCCGTGGAGTCCGATAGCGCCGGTGCGGGCCGCCCCGGATCGCGTTCCCCCTCCCGCGGCGACGGTGGGTCACTGCCCGAAATGGTGGAACGCTGCGCCGCCGGGTCTGATGCAACGTCGATCCCGACATCCGTCTTGATCGTGGGACCGCTTTTTTCGGTGAGGACAATGCTGAGGGCCGGCGATTGCGTTGAGCGGGCGCTTGTCGGCCAATCCACACCGAAAATGATGGCGGCATGCAGGGCTGTGGCGACCAGTAGCGCGACTAGTGCTCCGCCCCAGTCATGATTATTTGAGCTTGGATTCAAGTGCATCGAGCAGGTCGCCCGCGATATTCAGGGAAAACTGCGCATCGAGCTCCCGGATGCAGGTCGGGCAGGTCACATTCACTTCGGTTAGGTAGTCGCCAATTACATCGATGCCGGTGAACATAAGCCCCCGGCGTTGCAACTCGGGCCCCAGCTCGGCGGCTATCCATCGGTCGCGCTCGGTTAGCGCCCGGCCCTCGCCGCGGCCGCCGGCGGCCAGATTGCCGCGTGCCTCGCCGGCCATAGGTACGCGGGCCAGGGCATAGGGAACCGGCTCGCCGTCGATGAGCAATATCCGTTTGTCGCCGTCGGCGATTTCCGGGAGGTACAACTGCCCCATGATCTGCTCCCGGCCACCACGGGTCAGGGTCTCCAAAATAACGCCTAGGTTCGGGTCGCCCGCCATGACTCGAAAAACCGAGGTGCCGCCCATGCCGTCCAGGCGCTTGAAAACCACATGCTTGTGTGTGCGCTGAAAGTCGCGCAGCACATCCTGGCGGCGGCTCACCACCAGCGGCGGACAGCATTGCGGAAAGCGTGTGGCGAAGAGCTTCTCGTTGCAGTCGCGCAGGGACCGCGGCCGATTGACCACGACGGTGCCCGCTTCTTCCGCCCGCTCCAGCAAATAGGTGGCGTAAATGTATTCCATATCGAAGGGTGGGTCTTTGCGCATCAGGATCGCATCGAAGTTCTCCGCCGGCTCCCGCCGGGCCTCGCCAAGGCGGTACCAGTTGCTTCCCGTCGCCACCGAGGCCTCGGCGGCGGTGGGATCCAGGGTGGTCGCAAAGGGTTCGGCCAGCCGGAGCGGGCGGGCAAAAAGCTGTACGCGGTCGTCTTTGAACAGCAGATCTTGCTGCTCGAGATAGGCGATTTCCCAACCGCGCGCCTGGGCGGCGCGAATCATGGCCAGCGTCGAATCCTTTTTGAGCGATAGGCTCGGTAGCGGATCCATAACAAAAGCAATGCGGCGCACGTATCAATTCACCGGGCAACGGGTACCGGGGAAATTACCCGCAATGCCGCCTCCACGGCAACCGGGTAGTGCATCGTTTATAATGCCGTGATTACAGGTTTATCAGAGGTTCTCCCAAGTTTGGAACCGCTTGAAAATCGGGTCCACAGCGACTTATGAATAGTCAATTCACCTGGGCATATGGACCCGAATCGACCGGTTGAAGCGGCGTTGCTGGCGATTTTTTTCCAGGAAGCTGGAGAAATAGTGCGCGAATTGGCCCGCACCATCCGCTCTTGGTCCGCAGATGCGAACAACCCTCTTTGGTGTCAAAGGCTGTTGGAGAGTCTCCACACGCTCCGGGGCGGTGCCATGTTGTGCGGCTTGGAGGAGGTGGCCGATCAAGTGCGTCAATTCGAACGTTATCTCAGGGCCGGAGGTTATCCGGGCGATGGCGAATTGCGCGGACTGCGGATCAGGTGGGAACGACTGGTGCGCCTAATGATGCTGTTGGAAGAAAGGGCGGGTGTCGGCTTGGCGGCCGGTCAGTGGCCGGGTTGGGATTCATTCGGTCGATGGCTTCCGAGATGGAACAGGGTTGTTCAGCAGGCCGGGCGCTTTGTTTCCAAACCGGTTGCGCTCAAGATTCGCGAGACGGAACTCGAGCTTGATGCGGATGTGGTTCGTCGGTTGGGGACACCGTTGGAGGAGATTCTGCGCAACGCCGTTTACCACGGCATTGAAACGCTCGAACAGCGACGGGGCAGGCGCAAGCCGGTAACCGGCCGGATTGAGCTCCGGCTTTCGGGCAGCGAAGATGTGGCTATCATCGAGGTCGAGGACGATGGCGGTGGCATCGATACCCATCGCCTGCGTGAAATAGCCATAGCCAGAGGGCACTTGGGCCCTGATGTCGTATTGGTCGACGGTGATGCCGTGCGGCTTGTCTTCGTGCATGGCCTGTCGACGATGCGGCGGGCCAACCGGACCTACGGCAGCGGCGTCGGGCTGTCCGCCGTCCATACCTGGATCGCGCAACTTGGTGGCCGTATCGAGGTTGCCAGCGAACCCGGCGAGGGAACCCGATTCAGCCTGAGTGTTCCGGGGGCTGTCGGCGTGGTGCGCACCGGCGTTGTATCAGCCTGATTTTCCGCGCATGCCGGACGGTGTTGGGGGCGGCGGGTAACTTAATGTCGCGCCACTGTCTCGCTCAGGCCTTCCTTGGGGATGGATGATCGCTCGCCTCTAATTCCCAATGTTTGGGGAAGGTCTGAACAATTCGATAGAGCAGCATTGAGCTACTCGTAAGCTATTGATTTTATTCAATCGGATGCCGCAACTACAGAATTAATCAGAGGTTCCTTAGATTTTCACAGATCCGCGTCGCCGCGCCCCAGCGATTCAGTGTGTAGAAGTGCAGTCCCGGCACCCCGGCGGCGAGCAGCTCCGCGGAAAGGCGCGTCACCACCTCGATGCCGAATTCGCGCAGCGCGGCCTCGTCGTCCCGGTAGGCTTCGAGATGCTTGGCGATCCAGCGGGGCACATCCGCGCCGCAGCCCCGCGAGAAGCGCATGAAATTCTCGTAGTTGGTCAGCGGCATGATGCCGGGGACGATGGGCACACGGATGCTGGCGGCCTCGGCACGCTGGCGAAAGTCGAAAAAGGCGTGGGGGTTATAGAAATATTGGGTGAGGATGCCATTGGCGCCGGCATCCACCTTGCGCTTTAGAAACTCCATATCGTGCGCGGGCGATTCCGCTTCCGGGTGTACTTCCGGATAGCCGGCCACTTCCAGTTCCAGGGCATCGCCGCAGTGGGCGCGGATGACCCGCACCAGCGCCTCGGCGTTGTTTGCGTAGCGTGCGCCGCCGATGCCCGAGGGCCGGTCGCCACGCAACGCGATCATGCGTCGGACGCCAACACGCCGGTACTCATCGATGAGTGCGCGGATCTCCCGGGCGCTGTCGCTGCCTGTCGATAGGTGGGGCGCGGCGGCAAATCCCCGCCCGAGCAATCGCTTGACGGTATCCGCCGTCCCTTCCCGGGTCGAGCCGTTGGCACCGTAGGTCACCGAAAAGAAGGCGGGTTTGAACCGATTGAGCCGCTCGGCGACGGCGAGCAGCCTCTCGCGGCCCGGCGGTGTGCGGGGGGGGAAGAATTCAAAACTGAGCCTCACGGGGCTTCCGGTTTGTCGGTGATCTGGTTGTGTTCCACCCAACGGACCATTGTCGGTCGGCGCTCCCGCAGGCGATCGGATACCCAAGGGTCAATTCGCAAGCCGACGGCCGCCTGCTCGTTGGGTCGGCTTGGCGGCATACCGCGCCGTCACAGGACAAAAACGCTTCCCGGGCGGGCGTGGCCGTCAAGAGTTGGCCAACGCCTCCGCCTTGTCGGTCCGTTCCCAGGTAAACGCCGCCTCGGTGCGGCCGAAATGCCCATAGACAGCGGTTTGCCGATAAATTGGCCGTTTGAGATCCAGCATCGCGATGAGCCCCTTGGGCCGCAAATCGAAATGTTCACGCACAAGTTGAATAATGCGCTCGTCGTCGAGCTTGCCGGTGCCGAAAGTGTTGATGCCGATGGAGGTGGGCTCGGCAACGCCGATGGCGTAGCTGATCTGAATTTCGCAGCGCTCCGCCAGCCCGGCGGCAACGATGTTCTTGGCGACATAGCGGCCCGCGTA
Organism: Pseudomonadales bacterium; assembly: GCA_965116165.1. Taxonomy (GTDB): domain Bacteria; phylum Pseudomonadota; class Gammaproteobacteria; order Pseudomonadales; family Azotimanducaceae; genus Azophilus. Next base: position 2,109,660 of record OZ220484.1, read on the forward strand.
GGCGGCGGAACGGTCCACCTTGGAGGCGTCCTTGCCGGAAAAGGCGCCACCACCGTGACGGGCCATGCCGCCGTAGGTGTCCACGATGATCTTGCGTCCGGTCAGCCCACAATCGCCAACGGGGCCGCCGATGACGAAGTTGCCGGTTGGATTGATGTGGTATTGGGTTTCGCCGGATAGCCAGTTCGCGGGCAGCACGGGCTTGATGATTTCCTCCATGATCGCTTCCCTGAGCGTCTCCTGGCTCACATCCGGCGAATGTTGGGTTGACAGCACAACCGCTTTTATCGCCACGGGATTGCCTTGGCTATCGTAGCGGAAGCTGAGTTGGCTTTTGGCGTCGGGGCGCAGGAACTTGAGGGAGTTGCGCCGCTTGGCGGCCTGCTGCCGCACCAGCCGGTGGGCGTAGGCGATGGGGGCCGGCATGTAGACATCGGTTTCGTTGGATGCGTAGCCGAACATCAGGCCCTGGTCGCCGGCGCCCTGTTCGCGGTCGTCGGTTGCCTCGACGCCCATCGCGATATCGCTGGATTGCTGGCCAAGCAAGTTGACCACATCACACCCGTCCACGTCGAAGCCGCTGTCGAGATCCGTGTAGCCGATAGCGGCGATGACGCTGCGCACCAGGCTCGCGACATCCAATGTCGCGTTCGAGCGGATTTCTCCGGCCAACACCACATGACTGTCCTTGATGAGAGTTTCGCAGGCAACCCGAGATTCCGCATCCTGGGCGAGCATGGCGTCCAGGATGGCGTCGGAAATTTGATCGGCCATTTTGTCCGGATGGCCTTCCGAGACGGATTCGGATGTGAAGTCTGTGTAATCGGCCATCAGGCGTTTATCCCCGTCAGCGCAAAACACGCCATTCTACCCTACCGGTGTGTGCGGAATGTCTTGAGGGCGGCGGTGGGTGTTGTATCAATGCGACTTTGAGTCACAGGCCACCTCTCAGGCCCAAGGAACCCCTGATCAATCCTGTGGTCGGGGAATTTAGATTAATGAAATCAATAGTTTACGAGTGTCTAAATGCTGCTCTATCGAATTGTTCGGACTTTCCCCTTCCCAATCAAGTGCGTTGGGCGTGACGGTAAAACTCCGAATGGAGTCGAGATTGGGCGAAGTTGCCCTGCACACTACCATCGTCTGAAACGCCGGTGTCACAGGAATGGGAGCCGTCGCAGCGATGGAAAACACTCGATCAATACAGGCCGGCTTGGCCTCGCTCGCCGCACCGTCGGTGCGTTAAGCGCGGTTTTTCATTGCCTTGCGCCGGGCTGAAAGGGACAATGCCCGGGTTCGCTTGTAGACCCGGTTGCCAGCATGGTTTCTGCTCCGTTTATGTTCGTTCCCGGCTCCCTTGATTGTTTTCCGAGCACATCTCTCGGGGACGCTTTGATCGGTGCCCGCGGCCGGTCGCGGCTTGGTCCGAACAACAATTGCCTCCGGGTTGAGCCTCGGCGATACGCCGTCTCCGGGGTGCGGCCGTGAGTTCCCGCGCGGACCGGGCCAATGCCATCCGGGCGTTGTCCATGGACGCGGTGCAACGCGCCAATTCCGGGCACCCCGGCGCTCCCATGGGGCTGGCGGACGTTGCGGAAGTTCTCTGGCGGGAGGTGCTGAGGCACAATCCCCGCGATCCGCATTGGTGGGACCGGGACCGGGTGGTGCTCTCCAACGGACATGGCTCCATGCTGCTCTACAGTGTGCTGCACCTCACCGGCTACGATCTGTCCGTAGACGACCTCAAAGCCTTCCGGCAACTGCATTCCAAGACGGCGGGCCATCCCGAATACAGCGCATGCCCCGGCGTGGAAACCACCACCGGCCCCCTGGGCCAGGGCTTTGCCAATGCGGTCGGCATGGCGTTGGCGGAGCGGCGTCTGGCCTCGGCGTTCAACCGGCCGAACCATGTGATCGTCGATCATCGCACTTGGTTGATTGTCGGCGACGGCTGCCTGATGGAGGGCATTTCCCACGAGGCGGCGTCGCTTGCCGGAACACTCGGGCTCGGTAAGTTGATCTGCCTGTACGACGACAATGGCATCTCCATCGACGGCAAAGTTGAAGCCTGGTTCACGGAGGATGTGCCGGCGCGGTTTCGCAGTTACGGCTGGCGCGTTATCGAAGGCGTCGATGGCCACGATGCCGATTCGATTCAACGGGCATTGGCCGTGGCGGTGGCTGATGACGGCCGCCCCACCATGGTTTGTATCAAAACAATCATCGGCCGGGGTGCGCCCAACAAGCAGGGTACCGAGGCGGTGCATGGCGCGGCGCTCGGCGAGACGGAGGTCGCCGAGACACGGCGGGCGCTGAATTGGGGCTATGGGCCCTTCGAGATTCCGCGGCATCTCTACGAAAGTTGGAGCTGCGTGGCCAGGGGCGCTCAGGCCCAGTCGGATTGGCGCGCCGCCCTCGACAGCTATCGGGTGAACTATCCCGACCTGGCCCGAGAATTCGACAGGCGCATGGACGGCCGGTTGCCCGATGGCTGGAAAGACGCCATCCATGCGGTGGCGACCGCGGCACAGCGAGAGATGCAACCGCTCGCCACGCGCCAATCCTCCCAAGCCTGCCTTGACGCCCTGGGGCCTTGCATACCCGAACTGTTCGGCGGCTCGGCGGATCTCACGGGCTCGAACAATACGCGCTGGGCCGGTGCCGGTGACGACCGCTATTTGAGTTTCGGGGTCCGTGAATTCGGCATGACCGCCATCGGCAACGGTATGCTGTTGCACGGCGGCTTCCGGCCGTTTTCCGGCACCTTTCTGGTTTTCATGGAATACGCCCGCAACGCCTTGCGGCTGGCGGCGCTGATGGGTATTCCCAACATATTGGTCTACACCCACGATTCGGTGGCCCTGGGCGAAGACGGTCCGACCCACCAGCCGGTCGAACAGCTCACCAACCTGCGCACGACACCGAATCTGTCCACTTGGCGGCCTTGCGATACGGTGGAAGCGGCCGTTGCCTGGAAAAGCGCTATCGCTCGGGCGGATGGACCAACGGCGCTGGTGTTTTCGCGCCAAAAGACCGCCCCGCAGCATCGGGACGCCGAAACGCTGGCATTGGTGCGCCGGGGCGGCTATGTGCTTGGCCGCGAAGCGGGCAACTTGGATGCCGTGTTGATCGCCACCGGCTCGGAGGTGGAATTGGCCATGCGGGCGCAACGGCGGCTGGCCGAACAAGGCATTGCCGTGCGGGTCGTCTCCATGCCCAGCACCGATGTTTTTCTGGCCCAGGAAAGCGATTACCGCGACTCGGTGATTCCGCCGGGTCTACGTGCGCGTATCGCCGTCGAAGCCGGCCACCCGGACTATTGGCGCCAATTCGTCGGCCTTGATGGCGGTGTGCTTGGCATCGACCGTTTCGGACTGAGCGCGCCGGGTGCCGAGGCGCTGGCGGCATTGGGGATGACGGTTGAGAATCTCGTGGCCGTTGTTCGACGAACCCTCGGTCGCTAGTCGGAAACCAATTTTCGGGCATCGCCGCGCCTGGCGGTGATGGCTGCGCGAGCTGAAGAGGGGTTGATTTGTGTTCAAGCGCATGGAAGACATCGATCTTAGCGGCAAGCGCATGCTGATCCGCGAAGACCTGAATGTCCCCATTGCCGGTGGCCGGGTCGTCAGCGATGCCAGAATCGTGGCCGCTCTGCCGACATTGCGGGAGGCGCTGGGTCGGGGGGCGAGCGTGCTGGTGATGTCGCATCTCGGGCGGCCCCTGGAGGGGCGCTTCGCCCCGGCGCTCTCGCTGCGGCCGGTCGCCGTCCGGTTGGCGGAGCTGCTTGGCGAGCCCGTTCCGCTCCTTCCCGACCTGGCGAGCGCCGAGCGGGCGGATTGTCGGATCGCCCTGCTGGAGAATGTGCGTTTTCTGGCCGGCGAGAAGGCCAACGACGAAAATTTGTCGAGACGCCTGGCGGGGCTAGCCGACATCTTTGTGATGGATGCGTTCGCCACCGCCCACCGCGCCCAGGCATCAACCCATGGTGTCGCCCGTTTTGCCCCCTTGGCCTGCGCGGGGCCGCTGCTTGCGGCGGAACTCGATGCGCTGGCGCGAGCCCTGCAAAAACCGCGCCGCCCCCTGGTCGCGATTGTCGGTGGATCGAAGGTATCCACCAAGCTTACCGTGCTCGACAGGCTCGCGCAAACAGCCGATCGGATCATTGTCGGTGGCGGCATTGCCAACACCTGCATCGCGGCGGCCGGGTACGAGACCGGTGCCTCGCTGGTGGAAACGGAATTACTCGATGTCGCCAAAAGTCTGGCGCAACGGGTGGACATCCCGCTGCCCTCGGACGTTATGCTCGGTGCGCGAATAGCCGAGCATGAAACGGCGGTGCTGCGATCTTTGGATGAAGTGGGCGAGCACGACATGATCCTGGATATTGGCCCGGAAACGGCAAGGCGGTGGAAGGCGCTTTTGCGGGAGGCCGGTACCATTCTTTGGAACGGCCCGGTCGGCGTCTTCGAATACGATCAGTTCGGCGAGGGTACACGCGTATTGGCGGAGGGCATTGCGGAGAGCGGAGCGTTCTCCGTCGCTGGCGGTGGCGACACCCTGGCCGCAATCGACAAATACGGGGTGCGCGAGGGAATTTCCTATATCTCCACCGGGGGCGGCGCTTTCCTGGAGTTTGTTGAGGGCAAAACATTACCGGCGGTGGCGGTGCTGCGCAGCCGCGCGGCGGAATTTGAGCGGGGCCAGGAGCCCGCGCCCTAGGAAATTCTCGGGGCAGCAGATCCCACTGCGGGCCATTGCCGGGATAGGAATGGCGTGGATCAGCGCGTTGAATCGGGAGACCGCGATTGCGTGGATGCAACCCCATTCCGGCGCAGGGCGAACAACAGAAAAGCGTATTCCTCCGCCACCTCGCGCAGTGCATCGAAACGCCCGGATTTTCCGCCGTGGCCCGCTTCCATATTTGTTTTGAGCAGCAGGGGGTTGGAGTCGGTCTTCAGGGCGCGTAGCTTGGCGACATACTTCGCCGGTTCCCAGTAGGTCACGCGGGGATCGTTCAAACCGGCGGTGACCAGCATTGGTGGATAGGCACCCGGCCGGAGCTGATCATAGGGCGAATAGGATCGGATGAGTTCAAAAGCCGTCGCATCCTTGATGGGGTTGCCCCACTCCGGCCATTCCATGGGCGTCAGGGGCAGCGAGCTGTCGAGCATGGTGTTGAGAACATCCACGAAGGGCACATGGGCGGCTACCGCGCCCCACAGTTCCGGTGCCTGATTGACCGCCGCGCCCATGAGTTCGCCGCCGGCGCTGCCGCCGGAGATGGCGATGCGCCCCGCCGCCGTGTAGCCGATATCGATCAAATGTTTCGCGACATCCACGAAATCGTTGAACGTGTTGGTGCGTCGGTCGAGCTTGCCGGATTCGTACCAGTGATAGCCGAGGTCGTCGCCACCCCGGATGTGGGCTATGGCGGCGATGAAGCCCCGGTCGAGCAGGGATAGCCGAGTGGTTGAGAAGGCGGGCGGGATGGCGTGCCCGTAGGCGCCGTAGCCATAGAGGTACAGGGGGGCGGAGCCATCGACCGGGGTATCCCTGCGGCGCACAATCGATACGGGAACCCGTGCGCCATCCCGCGCCGACACCATGCGGCGCTCGGCGACGTAAAGTGCGGCGTCGTACCCGCTTGGCAATTCCCGCACCTTGCGCACTTTCAATTCACCGGTCCCCACATGGTAGTCGTACACTGTGTCGGGTGTCACCGGCGAACTGTATCCCAGGCGCAGCGTCTCCGTGACGAACTCGCGATTGTCGCCTAGTCCGGCGCTGTAGGTGGGTTCGGGAAAGTCGATGTGCCGGCTGTTGCCGCTCCGGTCGATGAGGCGAATTTGGTCGAGCCCGTTGTTGCGCTCCTCCACGGCGATGAAGTTCTCGAACACCTCGAAGTCGAGTATGTACAGGCTGTCCGATCCTTCGAGCAGGGATGTCCAGGCCGCCTCCGAGGGGTCGTTTTCCGGGGCTGTCGCCAGGCGGGTGTTCTTGTGCCGGTCGTTGGTGCGGATGACGAACCGATCGCTCTGATGATCGACGGCGTACTCGTGGTTTAGGCGGCGCGGGGCAACGACCATCGGATCCGCATGCAGATTGTCCGCCGGAAGCAAACGTATTTCGGAGGTGACATGGTCGGCGGTTCGAATAATCAGGAAACGCTTCGACGCGCTCAGGGTCAGGCCGACAAAGAAGCCCGGGTCGTGTTCCTCGTAAACAATCCGATCTTCTGTCGTCGGTTCGCCCAGTCGATGCCGGCGCACCTGATACGGTCGCCAGTTCGCATCCACCACCGTGTATAGGAAGGCGGAGTCGTCCGCCGCCCAGACAGGCGCTCCAATGGTGTCTTCGATCACATCCCCGAGAAGCTCTCCGGTTGCCAGGTTTTTTACGCTTAGACAGAACCGCTCCGAGCCATTGGTGTCCGCGCTGTAGGCGAGCAGGTTGCCCGCGTTGCCCACGGCCAGGGCGCCGAGCCGGAAATAATCGGAGCCTCGCGCCAACAGGGGCTCATCCAGAATTATCTCGGTATTCCCGGTGGGGCCCTCGCGTGCGCCGGCCTCGCCCGCGGGCCAGCGCGACCAGATGCGATATTGGTCGCCGTCCTCGTAGCGCCACTGGTAATACCAGGCGCCCTCCAGAACCGGCACGCCGGCCTCGTCGGGCTGTCGGCGCGCCTTCATTTCCGTAAACAGGGTCTCAACGAGATCGATATGTGGCCCCATCACCGCGTCGAAGTGGTCGTTTTCCGCGCGCAGGTAGGCGAGCACATCCGGGTCTTCCACCAGCGGATAGCCCGGATCCCTAAGCCAATGGTAGGGATCCTCGATTGTGATGCCGTGGTGGGTCGCGGCAAACGGGCGCGTTGCGGCGACCGGGGGCTGTGGCGGCTGATTCGAGTCGGTCATGGCGGGATCCATGCTACCGTACCGGCCATCTGTTCGCCCATGTATCCAGATGTCTGGTGTTCCAGTGTTGTACAGCAATTCCCGCCCACAATGGGTGATTGTTCGTTTGGCCCCAGGACCATCTTAAAGTCATCCTGATGGACGGGCCGGGTTTGCGGCGCCGGAGCCATGGTCCGGCGGCGTCCGGGATTGATGCGGCCGGCCGCCCCGCCGGACGGTTTCGGGCGCGATTGTCCAGTATCGCGGAATCGGCCAGCGACTCGATGGGGTGCGAATGACTTTAGGATAGTCCTGTCGTTTGGCCCGGAATACCTTGACAAATGGACCGTTCAGGCTTTGACCGGGAACTAGGTAAGGTCTGAAAAAATCAATAGAACAGCATCAAGACACTCGTAACCTATTGATTTTCTTGAACCGAATGCCACGAATACAGGAATAATCAGAGGTTCCCTAAATGTCGGGCATTGGCGCGCTTGGCGGCAATTGTTGGTGTTGTATCGAGAAAGTAGCGGGCGCTTCGCTTAACATGGCCCATCACCAAGGTATGGGCAAGGAGAACGGGATGCGTAAATTCCTAATCGTTTTGGTGTGCGTGGCCCAGGCCGCCTGGGCGGACGACTGGTACCCTTCCGAACATGGGGCTGGCGATACGCTGGGGGCCATCAATCACCTTTCGCCCGATAAGGTGGTGCGGGCGGCGCGGCTGGTCAAGACGGGCAAGGCCTATCCACTCGGCGTCATCACCGGTTGGGATACCCCGGCCTACCCGCCCCGGCACTATGCGATCACCATCATTCAGCCCGGCCAGGAAGGTCCGACCATGGGCGCCAACCGGGCCACCGCCAATGACGACCTGCTTTATACGTGGATGGGGATCGGCAGCCAGCTTGACGGGCTTGGTCATCTGGGTGTGGAGCATGTCTACTACAACGGCCACAAGGCCAAGGATTTTGTTACCGCCAAGGGGCTGACAGCGCTCTCCACCGACAGGGTGCCGCCCATTGTTACCCGCGGGGTGCTGTTGGATATGACCCGCCATTTCGGTCAGAACCCGCTGCCGGCGGGGACGGCCTTTAACGAGAAGGAGATCAGGGCGCAGGCGGCCGCCCAGGGCGTCGAGATCGGGAAGGGCGATGTCGTGCTGTTCCACACCGGCTGGCAGAGCCTGGCCGAAACCGATGGCGCGCGCTTCATGGGCGGCGAACCGGGCATCGGCCTATCCGGTGCGCGGTATCTTGCCGGTCTGGATGTGGTGGCCGTCGGCTCCGATACCTGGGGTGTCGAAGCGGTGCCGCACGAAGATCCCGCCCTGGCCTTCCCCGTGCATGTCGAATTGCTTGCGAAGAACGGCATCTATATTCTGGAAAACATGGACTCGCGGGCGCTTGCCGCGGACGAGGGTTGGGAATTCCTGTTCGTCCTCGGGCAGCCGCGCTTCGAGGGCGCGGTACAGGCCGTGATCAACCCCGTGGCGATTCGCTAGCTTACCAGCCTCTCCACGTTCATTCACGAATAGGTCGGGCTGGTGGATACCACGACCGCAGGATTCATCAGAGGTTCCCCAGACTTGAAAATCGTCTTTGGCTGGCATCTCGACGGGCCGACCTGGCCGGAAACCCCCGACGGCAGCGCCTTTGTTGTGGATGCCGCCGTGGTCGGCCCCAAGGGATTGCTGGATTTGCTTGAGACCCGACTCGGCGAGAACGCGCCGGCTCGGCCCGCGGCGTTGCGCATCGCGCAGTATTTGGCGCGATTGCGGGCCATCGACGATGGCCGGGCGTTCTTTTCCCGCTCTCTGGCGGTTGATGGCTGGGCCACCGCGCGGTTGCTGCTCGGGTGGCGCGATAACCTGAGGGGCGCGGGCTGGGATGCCCGATCCAGCTCCTGGGCCGCCGACCGGCTTGCATGGCTTGCAATGGCCGAAACGCGGGCAAGCAGCCCTCTCGCCCCCGGAATCCCTGATCGAGCGGCATCTTTGATCCCGAAGATAGAAGCGCCAAGCCCGATCAAGGAGCTTGCTCTCGTCGATCATGCTGGGTACCTGCCCCTGGTCTGGCGCCGCCTGATCGACGCGCTGGCGGCGGCCGGCACCGCCGTTGCGCGAAGAACCCTGTTGGTCCCGGCGCAGGATACCGATCTGGCCAGGGTGCGGGCTCTGCTCGCCGACCGGAAACCCGCAACGCTGCGGGGCGATGGCAGTTTTGCGGTGGCGCGCTGCAACGACGAACTCATGGCGGCGGACATCGCCGCGGAATGGCTGGCCGCGGCACAGGAGGCCAACCGGGATGTCGTGATCGTTCGGCAGGGCGACGGCAACGTTCTCGACGCCGCCTGCCATCGACTGGGGTTGCCGAGGCCGGGCGGTAGCCGGCGCTCACCCTTTCGCGGCGCATTGCAGATTCTGCCCCTGGCTTTCGAAACCGCCTGGCGGCCCCTTGATGCCGAGCGCATGCTCGAACTGCTCATGATGCATGGGTCTCCCATTCCCCGCGGCGCCGGCATGTTGTTCGCCGAGGTGTTGCGTGACTTTCCCGGGACGGGGGGTGTGCGTTGGCGGGCCGCTTGGGACGAGGCCGGGGAACAGCTCGGCGAAAAGCTGGAGGAAAGCGACCTGGATGAACGGGCGCGCGCCAGCACTTTGCGGAACACCCTGGCCAACTGGCGGCTATGGCTCGAACCCGAGCGGTACCCGAGGGAAGCCGGCCTGACGGCAAAAGCGGCCGATGCAATCTGCCGCAAGGTACAGCGATGGGCCATCCGCCGCGCCTCGGCGGACGAAGATGGGATTCACATGGAAGCCGCCAATGCCGCCGCCGCTCTTGCCGACACGATTGCCGCCTCGGGGCTCGATCCGATTACCAAGCCGCAACTCGATCGGATGATCGACGCGGTGGTCGCCGAAGGCATTGCCTGGTCCGGCACCGTGGCGGAGGCCGCCGCTTGGACCCCGGTCGATAGCCCGGCACAGATTTGGGACAAAGCGCACACCGTGCTCTGGTGGGGATTCTCGGATTCCGGATCCGCGGTGCCCATGCTGCCCTGGACCGCCGCCGAGCGCGACGAGATGGCGGCCGCCGGGGTCGCCTTGCCCGCCCCCGAGACGGCCGCCGCGCTGCGGCTCGATGCCCAGCGTCGCGCCATCCTCGGTGCGACGGAACGTGTGCTGCTCGTCGAGCCTGTCCTGACCGCGGCCCAGGGTTCGGCCAGCCACCCGATCTGGCACGAACTCGCGGACTCGAGCGGGTTGGATGGCGCAATCGTCGACGGGCGCTCGCTGCGTAAAGGTGACCGGGCGGTGCTTTGTGGGCGGGACTGGAGCACAACCCCGGTCGATGTGCGTAGGCTTCCCGGGCCGATTCGCGACTGGTTTGTGCCCGGCAAACTCATCGGTCCCAGACCAAGCGAATCCGCATCCAGCCTGGAAAGCCTGCTGGGCTGCCCGCTGCAATGGGTGTTGCGCTACCAGGCGGGGCTGCGGAAAACCCGGCTGCTCGACATGGCCGACGGCAACCGCCTGAAGGGCAATGTGGCCCACGAAGTGCTGGCGTGCCTCCTCGCCGACCCGTTGTCGGACAGCCGGGCGGCGGTCCGCGAGTCCGTGGCCGGTTTGCTGGAGGCAATGCTTCCGGAAATCGGATCGCCCCTGCTGCTGCCGGGACGGCTACGCGAGCGCGAGGATCTGCGCCGCAATACCATCGAAAGCGCCGTGGTTCTGGTGAATATTCTCAAGGACCGGCGGCTTTCCGTGCGGGCCGCCGAGCGCGAGATCAAGCGCCCCCTCGACGAAGGGTGGGAACTGGAGGGCATCATCGATCTGGAGCTGGTCTCGGAGGAGGGCCTGCCGGCCATCGTGGATCTCAAATGGTCGAAACGGGACCGTTATCGGCGTGAGGAAATCTCGGAGGCGAGGCCGATTCAACTCGCCGTGTACGCCCGGCTGCTGCGGGACGAGGCGGAGCAATTCTTTCCCCCGGGCGCCTACTTCATGATTAAGCAGCGGCGGCTGCTGGCGGTGGATGCCGAACCCTTCCCCCCGCAGTTCCGGATTGAGGGAAGCGACCTTGCAAGCGTGTGGACCGCCGTCGAGGCCGCGCGGGGTCGCGCCCTTGCGGAACTGGCCGCGGGCCGGGTCGTGGCCAGCGGTGTGAGTCCGGATGAGTACGCCTCGGAGAATGCGCAAGCCGTTGACGCAGGCATTGCCATTAGGCCTCCGTGCGATTTCTGCTCCTTTGGGCGGCTTTGCGGACGGATTTAGGCCCCCGCAATGACGAACTCCGACAAAAATCGCAGGCCCATCGATCTGTCCATCGCCAGTGCCGGGACCGGCAAAACCACCCAGCTTATCGACAAGATTCGGGAGGCGGTCGATGCCGGTGCCGACACGAAATCGATCCTGGCCACCACCTTCACCAACAAGGCGGCCGCGGAGCTGGTGGAACGCGCGCGCGCCAGGCTGATTGGCGATGGCAAAGCCGGTCAGGCGGCCGGCCTGCTCTCCGCGCGGGTCGGCACCGTCAACGCGACCTTCGGCAGGGTCGTCGGCGAGTTCGCCTTGAATGCGGGTCGTTCGCCGGTCGCCGATGTCATCTCCGAAGGGCGACAGGAGCGCCTGTTCGCCATCGCCGCGGAGGCGGCCATCACCGAGTATGCCGGTCAGCTCATCCCCATTGCGCAGCGGCTGGAGATCGAGGACTGGGACCAGGATGTCGCAAGGCTCGTGGACATGGTGCGCCAAAACGATATCGACACCGCCCGTCTGGGCCAGTACGCCGAGCGATCCTGGCGGGGTATGCGCACTATTCTCCCGGCACCGGCGGACCGGTCGCGCGAGGCGCTCGACCAGAGCCTGCAAGAGGCCCTTGCCGAGGTGAAAAACGAACTCTCGGCCAGCACCGACTCGACAAAGAAAACCGCCGCCGTCAGGCAGCGGATCAACGAAGCCTGTGCGGTTGTTGATTCCGGCAGGCGCCTTTCGTGGCCGCAGTGGGTGCAGCTCTCGAAGATAGACCCCGCGGTGGGCAGCCGTCCCATCGCGCAGCCGGTGATAGATATCGCGATGCGCCACGCCGCGCATCCCGGCCTGCACTCGGACCTCCGCGCCTACATAGAGGGCATATATGGAGCGGCCGCGGCGGCGCTCGCATCCTATGCGGAGTTCAAGGCCGCGAACGGGTTGGTCGACTTCATCGACCAGGAGCACGAGGCGTTGCGATTGCTCGACGACCCGGATGTCTCCGGCCTTCTTCGAGAAACCCTTTCCCGGGTCTTTGTGGACGAATTTCAGGATACCAGCCCGATTCAGCTCGCACTTTTCCTCAAGGTCTCGCAGATTGCCGAAAGGTCGTTTTGGGTTGGCGATCCCAAACAGGCGATCTACGGTTTTCGCGGTACCGACCCGGAGCTGATCACCAGGGTGGCCGCGGAGGTCGTTCCGCGTTCCGGTGGCGCAAGCGGCACCCTATCCACCTCCTATCGGGCGCGGCCGGGGCTCGTCGACTTCACCAACCGCGTCTTTGTCCCTGCGTTCGGGACATTGGGCTTTGCGGCCGCAACGGTGCGCATCGAGAACTGTGCGCGCCGCGACGTCGACGGTCAGAGCGAACCAATGGAGGTCTGGCGTCTTGGCGGGCGTAATTGGGAAACCGCGATTAAATCTCTGGCGGAGGGGATCCGGGCCGTCCTGGCCGAACCCGAAGCCCATACCGTTGACGACCGGTCACTCGGTGGTCCGCGACCCATACGCGGTTCCGACATCGCCGTGCTGTGCCGCGCCAATGATCGTTGCGCGGGGGTGGCGCAAGCGTTGGCGGCGGTCGGCATCCATGCCTCGATTGCGCGCCCCGGGCTGCTCGAGACGCCGGAGGCCGCGCTCGCCGTGGCCGCGCTGCGTTTTCTGGTGGATCCGGGGGACAGCCTCGCAATCGCCGAAATCGCCCATCTGTTCGACAACAACCCGGATCAACCCACCTGGTTCGAGCGCAGCCTGTCCGATGCGGGAATCCGCTCCCTGGTGGACGAAATGCCCGTCTTTGCGGCCCTGGGCGAGGCGCGGGAGCAATTGGCGGGCCTGACACCGCGCGAAACCCTTGAGGTTGCGATGACGGCGGCGGGGATCGGTGATCGGATCTATTCCTGGGGCAACGCCCTCGACCGGATCGCCAACCTCGATGCCCTGCGCGGCCTCGCGGCCCAATACGAGGACGAGGCCCGCATGGTCCGCGGCGCCGCAACCGCAGCCGGGCTGGTTGCCTGGCTCGGTCGTGCCGCTGGGTCGGGCAGCGATTTGCCGCCCAGTGCCGACCCGAATGCCGTCAACGTGTTGACCTACCATCGCGCCAAGGGCTTGGAGTGGCCGATGGTGGTGCTCCTTGATCTGCAGGCTGATCTGCAGACCAATCGGGAGCCGTTGGCTTTCGGCTTCAGTATGGAAACCGACGGCGACTTCGATATTTGGTCGCCTCTCAACGACCGCTGGGTGCGTTTTTGGCCTTGGCCGTATGATCGGCAACGCAAGAATGTCCATATCGATACCAGTGTGCGGGAAACGAAGGAATATCGGGACGCGGCCCGGCGCGAGCGCGCCGAAACGGTGCGCCTTCTCTATGTGGGCATGACGCGGGCGCGCGACTACCTCGTGCTGGCGGCCCGGGCCTCGGCGAAGGAAGGCCTCCAACTGTCTCGGCTCGCGCTGCTCGCCGCCGGGGGACGCGCCCTGATCGACAGCTCGCGGCTTAAATCGGACGAGGTTCTCGTCGTCGCGGGGGAAGACATGCCGGTGCGCTATGTCGAACTGGTCGCCAACGAGCAAACGCTGCCCGGAAGGGTGCCGGAATCGACCTCGCGAATGCCCGCGGCGGTGGTGAAGCCGGAACACCCACCCTATCGGATTGTCCCCAGCAAGGTGACGCCGCGGACACAGGGAGAGGAGATATTGGTTTCCCGCGTTCGCCTGGGCGCGAGGATTCCTTTCAGCGGCAGCCCCGATATACGTGTGTTGGGTGAGGCGGTGCACGCATTTCTCGCCCATGATCGGCCCGGCCAGGACGAAGACCGAAGATTCGAGCGGGCCGTTCGGACTTTGGCGCGCTGGGGCCTGGCCGGTATTGAGCCGCAGTATCTCGTCGACATGAGCGGGCGGCTTTTCGCCCACTTGGCAAGCGACTTTCCGGAAATGGAAATCCGTGCCGAGGTGCCTGTATTCGGCAGACGCGACGGGCAGCGAGTCGATGGTCGGATCGATCTGCTCCTGACCGGCGACGCCAGGGCTGTCGTCATCGACCACAAGACCTATCCGGGTACTTTCGACTCCTGGGAGAGGAAGGCGCTCGGCCATGCGCCGCAACTCGCGCTCTACGCCGCCCTGGTTCGTGAGGCGACCCGATGCCTTGAGGTCGAGACCTGGGTGCACATGCCCATTGTGGGTCAGTTGCTGTGTGTGCGGGCACCCGACCCGCTGGCAATAGGGTAGAGGGCGACGGCCCGACATGCTCGGCAAGCTATGCCGACGGCCGCCGCCTTAGCCACTCGACGGTGAACAAAACCACAATCGCGAACAGGATGAGGAGTGTGGCCACGGCCAGGATGGTTGGGCTGATCTGCTCGCGGATGCCGGCCCACATTTGGCGCGGAATGGTGCGTTGCTCGAGGCTACCCATCAGCAGCACCACGACGACTTCGTCGAAGGATGCGGCGAAGGCGAACAAGCCGCCGGAGACGACGCCGGGGGCGATCAGGGGCAGTTGCACGCGACGGAATCGCGTGAGGGCCCCGGCGCCCAGGCTTGCGGCGGCCCGCAGCAAACCGCGGTCGAAGCCGGCGAGGGTAGCCGTCACCGTAATGACGACAAAGGGAGCGCCGAGGGCGGCGTGGGCCAGAATGAGGCCGAGGTGCGTCTGCGCCAAGCCAAGCCTGGAATAGAAGAAGAACACACCAACGGCGACAATGATCACCGGCGTGATCATGGGCGAGATGAGCAGGCCCATCGCGACCCGGCGGCCGGGCATCGCGGTGTTGGCGAGGCCCAGGGCCGCCAGCGTGCCGAGGGTGGTGGCTATGATGGTCGCGGCCACGCCGATGATTAGGCTGTTGCCCAGCGCCCGTCCCCATTGGTCATCCTCCACGATACTGCGGTACCAGCGCAGCGACCAGGCGTCGTGGTCGAGACGCAGCATGCCGTCGGTAAAGGTGAAGTAGGGCTCGGCGTTAAAGCTCAGGGGCACAATCACCAGGATTGGCGCGATCAGAAAGGTAAACGCCAGGGCGCAGAATGCGACATAGGCATAGCGCCCCAGTCTTCTGCCCGCGATTGTTGCCGCCGGGGTCATCCGAGCCGCATCCGATCAATGCCGACCAGGCGGTCATAGAGCACGTAGAGGGCAATCACGGCGAGCAGCAGAATCGCCGCCAGCGCCGCCGCCAGACCCCAGTTGAGCGAGGTTTGCATGTGGTAGGCGATCATGTTGGAGATCAGTTGGCCGCTCTGCCCGCCGACCAGAGCCGGCGTGATGTAGTAGCCGATGGCGAGGATGAACACGAGCAGCGAGCCGGCGCCGATGCCGGACAGGGTTTGTGGCCAGTAAACCCGCCGGAACGCCTGTAGCGGACTTGCGCCCAGGGATGCCGCGGCGTCCATGTGGCGTCCGGGAATTGATCGCATCACGGAGTAGAGGGGCAGCACCATGAACGGCAGCAGTACGTGGGTCATGGCCACAAAGGTACCGGTCATGTTGTAGATCATCGTCAGTCGCCCATTGTCGGCGACGATGCCGAGGCCGACGAGCATGTCGTTGACGACGCCCTGGTTTTGCAACAGCACAATCCAGGCGGTGGTGCGCACCAGCAGCGATGTCCAGAATGGCACCAGAACCAGTACCAGCAGGGTCGTCGCCCAGCGCGGTTTCGCGTGGGCGATGGCGTGGGCGATTGGATAGCCGATCACCAGGCATAGCAACGTCACCCCAAGGCTGACCCACAGTGTTCTTAGGTAGAGCGGTACGTAGATGCGGCGCGTCTCCGGCATGGCGGCGATGCCGCCGTCCGGCTTGGTTTCCAAGTCAACGGCGTTCAGGAAATGGCGGCTGGTGAACGGCTGGCCGGCTTCGCGGATGGCGCGCCAGGTGGCGTTTTCGGCCCAGGCGGTATCGATGTCCACGAGTGCGTCGCGCCAGGCTTCGGCGTCGGACGGATCGACGGCATAGCGTCCGAGGCGGCGCGGCGTTTTGACCACGACGCTGCGCAACCCGCTTTGGATGCGGTTGATGCGCGTCGCGGCGCGGCCGAGCGTGCGCTCCCCGCGGGCCCGCAGCAATTCCCGCCCGATGGCGGCGTAGGCGATTTCCGGTGGTGTGCCGCCGCCGTCCCATTCGTTCAGAATCGCAAGGGTTTCGGGGAGAATCTCCGCGACCTCGGGGTCGTGGACGCTGCGCGTCAGCAGGCTGCCGAGGGGTGCGATGAATGTCACCACGATGAAGGCGATCAATGGCAGGGTGAGGCTGGCGGCCCGGATGCCGGGGGAAGATGGGTCGCGGACCGGCATCGCTATCTCGCGAGCCAGGCGGCAAAACGTTCGTTCATGTCGTCGCGGTTGTCGCTCCACCATTGCCAGTCGTTGTGCAGGGCGCGCTCTCGATTCGCCGCGCTGTTCGGCATGTGCGGACGCATATCGACCCCGGTTTGGGCGTGGGTGGAGACCAGCGGCTCGGCGGATTGGCGCGTGGGGCTGTAGGAGATATATCGCCCCACCCCGGCCATTGACGTCGGCCGGGCGGAGAACTCGACGAATTGTCGCGCCGCCTCCAGATTGGGGGCGCCGGAGACTATGGCGAGGAAGCCAGTGTCAAGCACCTGGCCATCCCAAACGATGACAAAGGGCTGTCGCTCCAGAACCTGGGCGTTGAATATTCGCCCATTGTAGGCAGTGGACATCACGACTTCGCCGTCCGCCAGCATCTGCGGCGGCTGCGCCCCGGCTTCCCACCAGACAATTTGATCCTTGATGGTGTCGAGCTTGCGGAACGCCCGTTCGACACCCGCCTCGGTGTCTAGTACGGCATAGACCTCCTCGGTGGGGACGCCGTCGCCCAGCAGGGCAAATTCCAGATTCACCACGGGCGAACGGCGCATGCCCCGGCGCCCCGGGAAGCGCTCAAGGTCGAAGAAGTCTTGGATGCTGGTTGGCCCGGCACCAGAAAGTCGTTCGGCATTGTATGCGTACACGGTGGAATAAAAGAGTTGGTTGGCCCCGCATTCGCTCAACATTTCGGGGTAGTAGTCCTCCTCCGCTGGCGCTCCATCCGCGCCGGGCGGCAGGGTTGCCGGGTCGAGCAGTTCGAACAGGCCCTCGTCGCAGCCGCGCACGCCGTCGGCGAGTTCCATGTCGACGACATCCCAATGCACCGCGTCCGCATCCACCTGCGCCCGCACTTCCGCAAGACCGCCGTTGTAATCCTCAAGCTTGATTTCGATGCCGGTTTCGGCGGTGAACGCCTTGTGGTAGCCCTCCACGCAGGCTTTGGCGTAGGAGCCGCCCCAGGACACCACGGTGAGGGATTCGGCGGCCGTCGCGAAGGCGCTCAGCACGGACAGCGCGGCCAGCGAGGTCAGGTTCGCCAACAGGGAGCACCGTGCCCGGAACCTCCCCGCCGGCGCCCGGATCGGAACGGGATTCGTGTCGGAACCCAGTGCCCGATGGAGTGCCATGCCGCCCATGGTGGACCGCGATGACCGTGCTGGTCTCCGACGAGTTGGAGCCTGTACGCGATGGAGTGCCATACCGCCCATGGTGGTTCCGTAAATGTTCCTTGCTCGGCTCGATTCGGGCCGGACCAAATGCCGTACCCGCTCCGCCGAAGGGCTGCCGACGGACATGATGAGAATGGTTCGACTTGTGTGGGAAGGGTTTCCCGGCAACCGCTTTTGCTGTGTATTCATTTTTCCATCGGGGTGTTATGCGCCTGCTGAAGGGGCGGAATCTTTTGCCGCGGGGTCAACGAACGATGCCTGTCCGTTCGCACCTTGCATTAGGGAGGGATCGGATGGCAGGGCCCGGCCATCGAGCACCGTCCAACCGATACGTATTCTGTCGTCGGGCAACACAATGCCGTGGCCGACGATGTTGGGAACCTTGGCGATGAAATCCTCGTGGTCGCCAAGGCGCAGCCGCACCCGCAGATGGTCGCCGATGAAAACGACATCGAGCGCCTCGGCGACTAGTTCGTTGGCGTAGCGGCCCGCTTCCGGGGCAACGCCGACCCGCTCCGGGCGTATCGCCAGGGTCACCGCGTCGCCGACCGCACAGCCTTTGACATCGAATGCCCGAACCACGCCGGCGGTGGTTTCAACAGTGCAGATGTCGCCGTCGGTGGCCGTCACCGTTGCCGGCAGCAAATTGTTCTCACCGATGAATTGGGCCACGAAGGCGCACTCGGGCTCTTCATAAAGCGTCACCGGCGCGGCGATCTGTTCGATCTTGCCGTCGCGAAACACCGCAACCCGGTCGGACATTACCATCGCTTCCTGCTGATCGTGGGTAACATAAAGAATGGTGACGCCAAGTTCCTTGTGAATGCGGCGTATCTCGAATTGCATCTCCTCGCGCAGGCGTCGGTCCAGTGCGCCCAGGGGTTCGTCCATCAGCACCAGGTCCGGTTCGAATACAAGTGCCCGGGCAATCGCCACCCGTTGTTGTTGCCCCCCGGACAATGCCGCCGGCCGCCGGCCCTCGAAGCCCGGCAATCGCACGAGGCGCAGGGCATGGGCCACGCGCTCCACCCGCTCGCTCGCCGGCACCCGGCGCACCTCAAGGGGAAATTCCAGGTTGCCGCCGACGGTCATGTGGGGGAAAAGCGCGTAGTTTTGGAATACCACGCCGATACCGCGCTTGTCCGGCGGGAAGTCGCGCACCGAACGGCCGTCCACCAAAATCGTACCCGCCGACGGTTGTTCGAACCCGGCGAGCATCATCAGGCAGGTGGTCTTGCCCGACCCCGACGGGCCGAGCAAGGTCAGGAATTCGCCCTTCTCGACATCAAGGGTTAGGTTTTCGACGACCTGGGTGTGCCCATCGTAGCTTTTCTGAACGTTGCGGAATGTAACGAGGGGGGTTGTGTCCACCATATTTAACTAACTACCACTTGCGGGGCCTGTGGACAAGGCTCGCGGCTGATCGGGACCGTGTCTTGCCCTTTTTCAAAATGCACCCGTCAAGTGAGTTTTTCGTGGGGCCCTATTTTTGTACGCGAGACCCCACCGGGTGGACTTTTCCGCGAAATCCACCGGTTCCTTATCAGGGGATTAAGGAAAATGACAGCCATTCCCGCTAAGCACGGCAACGCCCCAAAAGTGCCGCCCAACTAATGCCTGAATGGCCCGCTTCGCTCGGTATTTGGATCCAAACGAATAATAACGCATCGTTGGCGGGAATTGCTGGGAAAAGATGTTGTCATACCGGCGGGGATGTGGATAATCCGCCCGTGGACCCGTGGACCCGTGGACCCGTGGACCCGTGGACCCGTGGACCCGCTTGCGTGGGGTGTGGTGTCCGGTTCTCCGGTTCGGTCTGCCTTTTCTTTTTCCTGGGATTATGGAGAACAACGATGTCCGATAAGAAACCTCGCAGGGTCGCCCTCGCGGCAAGTGTGCTGTTGTGGCCCGGTCTGGCCCTCGCGGCGACAACCTATCAGCAACTGGACGGCACGGGCGAGCTGGCGCCCAAGCCGGTGGAATACGCCCGGGAACTGGTGACGGTGCCGGCGGGGAAGAAAACCGTGGCGCTCAAGAGTCCGGCGGCGGCGGATGCGGAGCCGACGGACATCAAGCACCGGTTGGCGGCGCAACTCAAGCGGGATATTCTGGCGGGTGAAACGGTCTATCTTCGCCTGGCGCTGGGCGGCGGGATGGTGTTCGCCGAGGGGAAGAACATCGGCGATGACGTCGCGTGGGGCTTCAGCCGGGATCCACTTTACACGGAGACGTCATGCACCGGGGATGACGGCACGGAGTATGCCACCTCAACCTATTATGGGGCGGTGGCCGCCACCATACCGACGTCGTTCATCTCGGGACGGCCCGGGGAGAGCGTTGCCGTCTTCAAGTTGGACACCGACGACGGGCTTTTCGGCATTGATTTCGAAGGGGATGTCGGCAGAAAGATTCCCCTCGACCTTGGTCGGGCTGCCGCCGCCGATGGTTCCTGTGGGCTTCCGATTAAGCCCGTTAGGATAATCGCCCAGTTTGCCGACCTTCTGGCGGTTCCGGCGGGGGCGGGCAGCTATACGGCGAGCATCTCGCTGCACGGCGATGCGGACGAGGCGTATGCGGGCACGAACGCGTCCACGGCGCTGGCCGGCACGGCCACGATCGTGAGGGTTGTCGACGGGCTGGCCGCTGCGGTCACGGCCGAGGCCCAGCCGGCGGTCGCGCACGTGGGCACCTCCCCGCAGCCGTTCCTGTGGTTCCGCGACACGAGCGCCGCGAGCACCACCGGCGTGAAGAACAAGGCGGTGCTCGGCTCGGCCAAGGCGACGATTGCCAGGAGCGACCTCTACAATCCCACCAGC
This sequence comes from Pseudomonadales bacterium, assembly GCA_965116165.1. GTDB lineage: Bacteria > Pseudomonadota > Gammaproteobacteria > Pseudomonadales > Azotimanducaceae > Azophilus. The sequence goes on from OZ220484.1 coordinate 2,130,130, forward strand.
GGCGCGGTCGCCACGGGGAGCGACCTGCTGCCCGACGGCAGCGTCAATTTCTCTGTGGAGGGGGACTTCTCGATCGGGGCGTTCAGCCTGAAGGTTCCCACGGACGCCGACGACCCGTCGAAGGATTGCCCGGCCGTCGGCACCGCGGCGTCGCCGGCGATGGGCAACCTCAAGCCGGCCGCCGCCGGCCCGTCCGACATGGCGATGCTGAAGGGGCAGAACGCGGGGACGTACCATCTGTGCGTGCAGGTTGACTCCATGGGGCCGAACACGACCCCGATTCCGGCCGGGGTGTACCGCGGAACCATCAGCCGCACCGGCGGCACCGGCACCGAGGAGATGCTGGCGACGGGCGTTATCGGCAACATCCGGCGCAACGGCACGACGGTCAAGCTGGCCTACCTGACGGTGTCCGGGAAGTACAACCAGCGCCTGGTGATCGTCAACGACGGGTCGAACGAGGCGACCTACACCCTGGGGTCGTTCGTGACGGAGGAGGGCACGCGGGCGGTTGCGAAGGCGGCGGCGCGCGGCACGGTCGCGGCCGGGGAGCAGGTGGTGCTGCGGGTCGCGGATCTGGTTGAGTTCACGGGTCCGGTGACGCGGGCGGCGGCGACGCTGAGCATCAACGCGGATGTGGGGGATGTTCAGGTGGCGACGACCCAGGTGAACTTTCAGGACGGCAGCACGGACACGGTGGTCTACGCCTCGGTGGACGGCGCCTCGGTCAACTGACGCGCACCGTCGTCGCATACCGGCAGCCGAGGTTCGCGCCGCCGCCGGGCGCAACGCAAGTTCTGCTGGTCCGCCACGGCGAATCACGCGCCGCGACGGAGGAGAATCCCTTTCCTCTGGTGGATGGCCACGGCGACCCGGAACTGCATCCACACGGCAGGGAGCAGGCCGAGTTGGTCGGCCACCGCCTAAAGGGGCTGCCGATTGCGGCGGTTTATGTCACCAACCTGCGGCGTACCTCGGAAACCGCCGCGCCGCTCTGTGCGTGGTTGGGTCTTGAGCCCATTGTGGAAGCGGACCTGCGCGAGGTATTTCTCGGTGCCTGGGAAGGTGGCCTGATGCGCATCAAGGCGGCGCGGAACGACCCGATCATGCGACGGGTGTGGACGGAGCAGCGTTGGGATCTGATTCCGGGAGCGGAGTCCAATGCGGCGCTTGGCAAGCGCATCGGACGCGGTTTGCAGCGTATCGCGGCGCGACACCCGGACGAATTGGTGGTGGCGGTCGTGCACGGCGGCGTGATTGCGCACATCCTCGCCATGGCTACCGGTGCCGAACCGTTTGCCTTCACTGGTGCCGACAACGCCTCCATCAGCCACATTGTGATGACGGGCGACACCATCGTGGTGCGACGGTTCAATGATTGCTCGCATCTGTCGAGGGATTTTGGCGCGGTGCGCTGAAATGCAACGAATCAACCGGACAGGACATTAGCCCGACCTATTCTGCGGCCGTCAATAGCAGCGAAATCACTGGGCGTACTCCCGCCGCGTGCTCAACGTGCCGTCAAGCACGCCTGCTCCGCGCACTAGTGCTTACACTACTCTTGCCGGCCTCGCCACGTTCATTCACGAATAGGTCGGGTTAGAAAGCATCCGCGGGATCCACATCGATTGCCCAGCGCACTGTGCGCGGTGCGGACGCGTTCGCGAGTCGGCCCAATCCGTGATGGAGGGCGCGTCGCCCGTTCGCGAGCAGCATGAGCTGAAAGCGGAAGCGGTTGGCGAGGCGCGGTATCGGGGCCGGCGCGGGGCCGAACACATCGAGGCCTTTCGGGATCAAGGATTTCAGGTTTTCAAGAAAGGTCCGCGCGGCCGGCCCGTCCTCGGCCTCGGCGCGGATTAGGGCCATTGGACGTGTCGGCGGCAGCCCGGCTCGCTCCCGGATAGCGAGTTCCTGCGCGGCGAATCCGGCATACCCCGATTCGACCAGTTGCCTCAGCGCGAGGCTTTCGGGTTGCAGCGATTGTATCCAAACTTCTCCCGGGCGTTCGGCGCGGCCGGCGCGGCCCGCCACCTGCACGATGAGTTGGGCGGTACGTTCCGCGGCCTTGAAGTCCGCACTTAGGAAACCGGCATCGGCGTTCAAGGCGGCGACCAGGGTGACGTTTGGGAAGTGATGGCCCTTGGCCAGCATTTGCGTGCCCACGAGGATGCTGGGCCCGCCTTGTTGAATCCTGTTCAGTTGCTCCTCAAGGCGCCGTTGGCTGCGCGCGGTGTCGCGATCGATGCGATACAGTGGAAATTCGGGAAACCGCTCTTGTAATCCGACTTCGGTACGCTGTGTGCCGGCCCCCAGGGCCAGCAGGCTTTGCGCGCCGCAACTTGGACATTGCACTGGAACCGCCGCCTTGGCACCGCAGTGATGGCAGTTGAGCGCGGGTGGTACGCGATGCAGGGTTAGCCGCGCATCGCAGGCGTCGCATCGGGCTTGCCAGCCGCAACCGGTGCAGAGAAATACCGGCGCATAACCCCGTCGATTCAAAAACACCAATACCTGGGAACCCGAGCGCAGGTGCCGCTCAATGCGTTTGGCGAGCGGCTCGCTCAGGCCGTCCCGCAGCGGCTGGCCGCGGATGTCGAGGATGTGCAGGGGCGGCATTCGCGCACCGGTGGCGCGCTGCGTTAGTCGCCGATGGCGATAGCGGCCGGTGCGCGCATTGCGTAGCGACTCGAGCGACGGCGTCGCGCTGCCGAGCAGCAGGGGAATGTTGAGGGCTTGCGCGCGCTTGACCGCCACATCGCGGGCGGAGTAGCGCAGACCGTCCTGTTGTTTGAAGGAGGCGTCGTGCTCCTCGTCGACGACAATGAGCCCGGGGCGCTTGAACGGCGTTAGGACGGCGGAGCGGGTGCCAATCAGGATTCGGGTGGTGCCGTCGCGGCATTTCAACCAGGCATTGAGCCGCTCTCGGTCGGAAAGGCCGGAATGAAACACGCTCGTTTCCCCATAGCGTCGTCGGAAGCGGCCCACCGTCTGCGGCGTTAGGGCGATTTCCGGCACCAGCACCAATACTTGTTCGCCGCGCTCAAGCATGTCGGCCATGGCTTGCAGATAGACTTCCGTCTTGCCGCTGCCGGTCACCCCGTCGATTAGGGTTGGAGCAAAGCCGCTCGCTTCCTTCTTGAAGCCTTCCACAACATTGCGTTGCTCCGGGTTCAATGCGGGCGGCTCTTCCAGTTCTTCGATGCGCTCGCCGGGTGCGATGGCTCCCTTGGCGGCAAGTGCCGCAATCATGGCCGACGTGAATCCGGCGGCGCGAATATCCGCGGCGCCTGCCCAGCCGCCCCGGCCCCGCAGAAATTCCAAGAGTGCCCGCTGTTTCGGTGCCCGCTTCAAGGGCGGCGGAGGTCCGGTGGTTCGCTTCCATATGTCCTGCCGTCCCCCGCGCAGCGGAACACCCTTCATAATCGCGTTGGGCAGCATCGTCGCGAAGACTTCGCCGAGTGGATGGTGATAGTAGCTCGCCAACCAATGCGCGAGGGCAAAGACCTCCTCGGTCAGAACGCTTGCCGGATCCAGTACATCGAGCAACGGCTTCGGATCGGGGTATGGGTCCGGCGGGCTCGAATCCACGCACAGGCCGATGAGCCTGCGATTGCGAAATGGGACGCGCACCCGAGCGCCCCTGGCGGGAATGGGGATGTCCTCGGGCACCGCATAGTCGAACGCCCGGTGCAGGGGCACGGGCAGGGCGATACGAACTATGTCCGCCACCGGCGCCCGCCTAGCGATTGGGAATTATATACATAGGTTGATATGCAACCATATGTTGAGGCTTTAGAGGCAGGGAACTGCCACAATTTGGGTTCTGTCAATCCATCAATATAATTCCCTATCGATTCGAGATCATGAATGTAGAAAATAGAGCGACGAACCCTCATGGACTTTACCTTGCCATCGAAGCGCTGTTTGGTACACTGCGCACCCGCTTCAACCAGCCTGTCGGGCAACGCACACCATGAAAGTCGGCATACATCCCGAGTACAACGAAATCACGGCCACCTGTAGTTGCGGAAATGTCATCAAGACGCGCTCCACACTGACGCAAGACATCCACATCGATGTCTGTTCCGTTTGCCATCCGTTCTATACCGGCAAGCAAAAAATCGCCGATGCCCGCGGGCGGGTGGAACGCTTCCGTCGCCATTTCGGCAACCGGGGCAAAATCGCCCATTGAATTTCCCGTTTGCGCCCATCCAACCGGATCCGGTGCGATTCTCTCCATAGGGGTCTTCCGTCAATCTCAAGGCCCACCACCGACGCCGCGGTTCGACATTGCACGAGCCGAACGGTCCGTGGGTTCCGGCTCGGTGGCATCCGAAAAGTCAAACCGATGCAAACACCGCCGCTTCCCCCAATATCAGCACGCGTCCAACCGGAGTACAATCGGCGGTCCGATGCAACGACCGTGCGAGATTTCCCATAGCCGTCATAGCCGCCATTGTGACGCGCCGCCTCGCGCCCGGGTGCTTGATGACGACGCGGTTTGAATTTTCAGCTTGTGGCGGGCCGCGCCATCCGGGGGGTTCGGCGAGGCTGGATTTTAAAGGCCACAAGCGGCCTGGCCGCGGACTGTTGTCATGGTCGCTCTGCATCGCTCTTTGGATCTCGCCGCTCCCGATGCCGTCGCTGGTCCAGGCTGCGGGCGACGGCGAAAAGATGTACAACGACCTGCGCGAAACAAACAGCCTTTACCAGGATGAGGACTGGCAGGATTATGTCACCGAGATTGGCGAGCGGCTGCTTGCCGCCTCGGGGTACGCGGGCGACGACTATACCTTTACGGTGGTCGACAATTCACAGGTCAACGCCTCGGCCACCCAGGATGGCTATATCTTTATCCACCGAGGCCTTATCGCCTTCTGCCGTAGCGAAGACGAATTGGCGGGCGTCATCGGGCACGAGATCGGCCATGTGGTTGGCCGGCATGTGCAACGCTCGAAAGGGTTGAACCGACTCGGCGGGTTGCTTGGCTGGCTTGGCGTGATCGGCACGAACAGCTTCGCCATGAAAGATCTGGGCGATACGCTTACCGCCACGGCTGTCACCCGCGAGGCCCGCGAGTACGAACTCGAGGCGGATGGCTACGGCGCCGAGTTTCTGGCCCGGGCCGGATACGATCCACTGGCCATGATCTCGGTCATTCATGTCTTGAAGGACCAGGAGCTGTTCGCCAAATCGGTCATGCAACGGCCCAGCGTCTACCACGGTATTTTCGGCTCGCATCCGCGCAACGACAAACGGCTCAACGATGTCGTCCACAGGGCCGTGCCGCTGTCGGGCCAGACACTGAGACCGCCGGAGCGTGATTTTTGGGCAATGGTCGATGGCTTGGTCTATGGCGACGAGGCGGCGACGGGCCTGATCAAGGACGGCGTCTATTATCACGGTAGCCTGCGCATTGTCATCGCGTTTCCCGATGGATGGGAGGTGACGAATACGGCCTCCGCCGTTTTTGGCCGGGATGTCGGCAGCGCCTCCAGCGGCACGATCAGGGTTCAACGCCAGAATCCGCCGGCCGAGGAACAGACCCCGGAGGAATACATTCGGGAAACCCTGAAACGCGACGATGTCGAAAATGGCGAAGCCATGGTCGTCAACGGCTATGACGCCTATGTCACCGATATCCAGATTCTCGGTGGCGACGATCAGGTACGGAAGATGGCGATTGTCTACAAGGACGGCGGCATCTATCTATTCCGGGGCACCCTCGGCGCGATCGGCGACCCCGCTCAATTCGAAAAGGATTTCCGCGCGACCCTGGAATCGTTCCGCGCGATGACCGCCGCGGATCTGAAGGTGGCGAACAATCAGCGCATACGGGTTGTTATGGCCGATCCCGGCGATACATACGCGGAATTGGCCCGCACCACCTCGATCAAGCACTATCCCGAAGAAACGTTGCGTGTGCTGAATGGCCATCATCCGCGGGGCGAGCCCCGGGCCGGAGACTACATCAAGATTGTTCAATAGCCGGCTCGACAGCCCGACCCTGCCCCTCTGTGCGAGGGGGCGCGATTTCGGGTATGGCCACACCCGTGGCGGCGGGAGCGCTCCGGACAGGGCGCGGCCGGAGCCCTCGGCCGGGGGCCGTGAGGTGCGCGTCTCAGGCTCCCGCCCGGCCTTTGACGAGTTGCCGGATACACCAGCGGGGCTTAAGCCGCGCATCCAGGCGCTTGCGGGCGCGCTGATGCGGCCTATCGATTGGATGGAGCACTTAGAATATATCCTCGGGCCGGATGTCTCCTTCCGCGCTCGGCGGCGCATCGACACCGTTGCCCAGGCCGGGGACGGGCGCGTACTCGGCAAGGAAGTACTCGAAAACGGCATCTTCCCGGCTCGATGGCGCCACCTCGCCGGTTTCCGGGTCGATTTTTATCGACAGTACGCCAGTCGGCTGCACCGGGTATGCTTCTTCCCTTCCGCTTAGGGCAACGCCCATGTAGTCGATCCAGATGGGCAGTGGCGTGGTGGATCCGTATTCCCGTTTGCCGAGCGGGGCGTAATCGGCAAAACCGACCCAAACGGTCGTGACGATGTCGGGGTTGTAGCCGTTGAACCAGGTATCGGCGGCTTCGTTCGTCGTACCGGTCTTCCCGGCCAGGTCGTCGCGGTTCAGGCTGAGGGCGCGGCGTCCCGTGCCGTGGCGGATCACATCCCGCAGCATGGAGTGCATGATGAAGGCATTTCGCTCATCCACCACCCGCACCGCGGGCCGGGTCGTTTTTTCGGATTGCCCCACCAGCACATCCTCAAGGCTGGCGGGTTCCCGCGCCTGAACATCGGCGGGTGTTTCGTCACAGGCCCCGCAAACCCGGGGATAGTTCGATTCCAGAACCGGATTGCCGTCGATGTCGAGTACGCGCTCGACGATATGGGGTGTGACGCCGTAGCCGCCGTTGGCGAAAACCGCGTAGGCCGCCGCCATCTCGATCGGCGTCACGGCCATGGTGCCGCCGCCGATGGCCAATTGCGTGTTCCGGGGGAAATTGCCGGTGTCGAAACCGAAACGGCGCACATAGTCAAGCGTTCGTCCGGTGCCAATCTCAAGCAGCACGCGCATGGATACCAAGTTAATGGAGCGGTAGAGCCCTTCGCGCAGCCGGGTTGGTCCATTGTATTGGTTGTTGTCGTTGTCCGGCCGATAGGGGGTTCCGGAATTTCCCGCGTCGAAGACCAAGGGAGCATCCATAAAAACGGAGGCGGGTGTGATGCCCCGATCAAGTGCCGCCGAATAAACGAATGGCTTGAAACCGGAGCCGGGTTGGCGCGCGGCCTGCAGAACGTGATTGACCTGGTTCATGCCGAAGTCGAAGCCGCCCTGCAGTGCCACAACCCCGCCGGTCTTCGGATCAAGGGATACCAGCGCACCCTGAATGTCCGGCACTTGGCTGAAACGCCAACCGTCCTCCCCTTCCCGTAGCCGAATGATATCGCCGACCCGCACCACATCGGCGGGCTTTGCGGGCCGCGCCCCCATGGCATCCACGCCGAAATAGGGACGTGCCCAGCGCATGGTTGCGAATGGCACTAGGGCGCGGCCGCCTTCGGCGAGGGCGGCGATGATGTGATGCTCGTCGATCTCAAGCACGGCGGCGGGCACCAGATCGGCGTAGATGGGCTCGTCGGCCAGGGCGTCAACGGCTTTCTCGACGCTGTCGAGGTGGCGCTCCGGGCCGCGATAGCCATGTCGCCGGTCGTAGTCGGTGAGCCCCTTGCGCAACGCTCGGGTAGCGGCTCTCTGCAGGGTGCCGTTTAGGGTGGTGAAGACTTCGTAGCCGCCGGTATACAGGTCGGGAAACTGTTCGAGCAATTGCTGGCGCACCCACTCGGCGGCAAAGGGCGCGGGCACCTCGATTTCGCGGCTGAACACCTTGGCGGTGATGGGGGCGTCCGCGGCGGCGCGATATTGCGCCGCGTCTATCGAACCTTGGCTGTGCATCCGGCTTAGCACCAGATTGCGCCGGCGCAGCGCCCGTTCCGGCCCGTTGACGGGGTTGCCGGCCGTTGGCGCCTGGGGGATGCCGGCCAGCATCGCAAGTTGCGGCAGGCTCAGTTCGGAGAGGGGTTTGCCGTAATAGGTGCGGGCGGCGGCCTCGGCACCGTAGGCTTGTTTACCGAAGGGCACCACGTTGATGTACAGCTCCAGTATCTCGTCTTTGCTCAGTTCCCGTTCGATTTTCAGCGCCAGGAGCATTTCCTTGAGCTTGCGCAGCAGCCGCCGCTCCAGGGTGAAGGAGACGTTGCGCGCAAGTTGCATGGTGATGGTGCTCGCGCCGGGGCCAAGCGAGCCGTCCCTCAGCAGGTTGGTGAGCAACTGCACCACATCGTTGCTGAGCGAAATGAAATCGATGCCGCCGTGTTCATAGAAACGCTTGTCTTCGGTGTCAAGTATCGCCTGCAGGAATAAAGGCGGAGTCTTATCTAGGGTGGCAGGTATAAGACGACGCTCCCCAAATTCACCGATCAAGGCGCCGTCCCGGCTGAAAACGCGCAGTGGCGTCTCGAGTTTGACGTGTCGATAGCTTTCCGCTGTAGGAATTTGCGGGTTCAAATATAGGTAAATGCCTGACAGACCGAATACCCCGCCTGCGAGTAATGTAACCCCCAGCCAGACGAGGGCGGCTTTCCAGGTGAGGCGACTCGGGTTCACGGGGTTCGTTGCCTATTGGGCTGGCGCCTTTGTTTACGGGATTTGCCGCGTGGTGGCGAGGAGGCCGTGGAGATGATGCCGCTCATGGTTGGTCGCAAGAGGCTGCTTGGTGTGGATATTGATTCCGCCTACGTCAAGATGCTCGAACTTTCCTGGGCCGGTGGGAACTGCCGGGTCGAATCCTATGCACTCGAGGCCCTGCCGCCCGACGCCGTTGTAGAACGAAATATAAGTGATGTTGGTAAGGTTGGTGAAGCACTAAGGCAAGCACATGCCCGGTCTGGGAGTCGTCGGCGACGGGTGGCGGTTGCGGTGGGCGGCCCGACCGTGATTGCTAAGCATATCACCCTCGACGCCGCGCTCACCGACACGCAACTTCTTGATCGTATCACCGCCGATGCGGACCGCCATATTCCTTTTCCGCTTGATGAAGTGGCTATCGACATCGAGGTTTTGGGATTGTCCGAGCGGCAGCCGGACCGGGTGGATGTGCTGCTCGTCGCATGTCGAAAACGCAGTATCGACATGCTGCGGGCCACGCTGCTCGCCGCCGACCTCAGACCCGTGGTGGTGGAACCGCAAGGTCAGGCGGTCGAACGGGTGTTCCGGCTGCTTTTCCCGGACATTGAACGGCGGGCCGGTGAATTGGTGGTGGTGGTTGCCGACATAGGCGCATCGGTGGTCGCCCTTTGGGTGCTCGTCGATGGTCGCGCGATTTTTAGCCGGGAACAGGCCTTGGGCGGCAAGCCGCTTGTGCCGACCACGCTGGGGGGCGACCCGCGAAAAGATGGGACGATTGCGGAGCACGACGCGCACCGGGCGGCAATGGGCCTTGCCGGCGCGCCTGGCGGGCGGACCTTCGTTGCGGATGTGTCCCATATCGATGCGGTGGTCCGCGGTCTGTCCCAGTCGCTGCGCTATTTCTACTCGTCCACCCACTACAACGACATCGACCGCCTGCTGTTGATTGGCGATGCGGCCGCCGCCCCGGGGATGGCCGGTGCGCTGCAAAACGCGCTTGAGGTGCCGGTGGCGGTCGCCGACCCATTCACCCAAATGACCTTCGCACCGGGTGTCGATGCCGCCGCCCTATCCAAAAATGCTCCGGAACTGGTGTCTTGTTGCGGGGTTGCCATGCGGGACCGCGTATGAGGCTGCACACTGAAACGCGGATCAACCTGTTGCCTTGGCGGGATTGGCGGCGGGCATGGCGGCGCAAGGCCACGGTTGGCGCGTTGTTGGGAGCCGCGCTGGCGGGGACGATGCTGGTTGTGCTCCTCGGCCTGCGGTTGGAAGGCAGGATTGCTATCCAGGAAAGCCGCAACCGCCATTTTGAGCAGGAATTGGCCGCGCTCGACAGCCGCATCGAAGAGGCCCGAGGTTGGCGGGTGCGGTCCGCTCAGGCGGCGGCGCTCATCGCCCTGATTCGTGAATTACGCGATATCGGCTCCGCTACGGTGCGCGTGTTGGATGCATTGGCGACTACGCTGACCGAGGGAGTTCACTATCGCCGAATCGCAAGGCGTGGCCCCATGCTCGACGTGGTGGGCGTTGCCGGATCCAACGGCCGTATTGCCGGACTGATGCGCAACCTGGACGGCTCGGCCTGGTTTGCGTCGGCCAACCTCAAGCGTCTTCGGGAAGAATCGGACGGGGTTGCGGGCGCCGCCGTATTCGAAATGACCTTTCTGCAGGTGCAAGCGGTGGAACCCGTTATCCAGGCGATGGGCGACAGGTCCGGCTCGGGTCGGACGGCGGAAATTGCACAACCGGGCGGGATGGACGCTTTTCAACAATCCCCGATGGCGCCCGACAGTGCGGGCGGAGAGTATTAGCATGGCGTGGCGCGACGTTCTGGAGTGGTCGCCGCCCCTCGATTGGGTCGGTGGCGCATGGCGGTCCGTTGGTGATTGGCCGTTGTGGGTCAGGGCGGCGGCGCCGGTGGCGTTGTTCGGGCTCGTGGTGGGCTGCGGCTATCTCGCGTTTCTGGCCGGGGGCGAAGAGCGCCTCAACCTGGCGACGAGCCAGGGAGAGCGGCTGCGCCGCGACTATGAACGCAAGGCGGCGGCCGCTGCGGACTTGCCGACAAACCGGCAGCGTTCGAAACCTGTGGAGGGGGCGGTTTCCGCGCTGGAACAGATGCCTGGAAGCGCGGATGTTCCCGCGTTGCTCGAAGACATCGTGCGGGCGGCGGAGACCAACGGCCTGATCGTGCGCGGCATTGATCTCCTGCCGGAACGCCGGACGGACCATTACGGCGAGTTGCCCCTGCAAATCTCGGTACAGGGGGGGTATCACAGCATGGGCGCCTTCGTGAGCGCAATCGTCGGCATGGCACGGCTGGTCACCCTGCACGACTTCGATTTGGGGTTGGTCGAGGTGGACGGGTCGGTCGGCACGGTGCGCATGGACTTGCTTGCGAAGGCGTATTGGCATTTTGGCCCCGAGCTGCGTGTCGAATCGCTGCCGCCACTCGGGGAGGTAGGCGCATTCGTCTATCGCGCCGGCGGCCGGCGCAGCCCGTTCGAGCCCTCGATGCCGGGCGATTCGGCACCGGGTAGCGGGGGCGACGCACCCGTCGCGCCGGACATGGCACGGCCACGGCATGACCTGGAGCGCCACCCCATCGCCGGACTGGCGATGGTGGGCACGCTAACCGACGGTGCCGGTCACTTCGCATTGGTTCGCGATGGTGCGGGGAGGGTACACCGCCTGGGGGTGGGTGACTACTTGGGCGAGGATCACGGGCGGATTCGGAAAATAAATGCTCATGATTTTGATTTTGTTGAGATTGTTCCGGATGGCGAGGGCGGTTGGGCGCAACGTGCCCGCACGCTTTCCCTACAGTCGTTGGCGGCGGGGTTGAAACGGGAAAAGCAGGAATGAAACGGATGCGAACAAATAATGCCGTGGCGGTGTTTTACGCGATACCCGCGGTTATCCTGGCGGTTGCCTTGGCCGGTGGATCGGCGGGCGCGGATTTCGGCGACAGCGGCGACAGCGGCGGCATGCCGACGGCGAACGATCACGCCGGTACCGCCCACTTTGAAAACGGCCATCTTTCGCTCAACTTCCAAGACATCGAAGTTCGCGCGGCCTTGCAACTGATCGCCGACTTTACGGGTGTCAATTTGGTTGCCAGCGATACGGTTGCCGGCCGCATCACCCTGCGGCTAAAGGATGTGCCCCCGGATCGGGCGTTGGCGCTGATTCTCAAGATGCGGGGTCTCGATCAACGCCGCGAAGGCGATGTGGTGTTGATTGCGCCGGCCGAGGAAATGGCGGAGCGCGAACAACTCGAATTGGAAAATCGGCGGCAGTTGGCCGGTCTTGCGCCGCTGCGTAGCGAGTTTATTCAAATTCGCTACGCCAACGCCGCCAACCTGTTGGCGCTGTTCGCGGCGTCCGGTGGCCAACAGCCCATGCTCTCCGAACGGGGCGGGGTCATTGTCGACGAGCGCACCAACGCCATTATTCTGACCGATACCGCCGCCAATATCGAGGCGTTCCGCCGTGTGATTCGGCAGTTGGATGTGCCTCAGCGCCAAGTGTTGATCGAATCGCGGATCGTTACCACAAGCGAGAATTTTTCGGAGCAGTTGGGCATTCGCTGGGGCGGTGGCGCGATCAAGAACAATGGCTCGTCGGAACTCCGCTACGGCGGCTCGCTGGAGGCGCTTGGCGAGTTGCACGACTCCGGCGCGGGTCCGGCCGGCCGCATTGGGCTTTCCTACCCCGACGGTTTGGCGGTGGATTTGGGTGTTTCCCGGTCCGGAGCCTCCAGTTTTGGGGTGGGCATAACCGGAGAGGGCTATCTGGTGGATTTGGAAATTTCCGCCCTGGCCGCGGAGGGATTCGCCGAAGTCGTGGCCCGCCCGCAGATTGTTACGGCGGACAAGTCGCCCGCAGTCATTGAATCCGGGGTGGAGATTCCCTACCAGGAGGCCACCAGCAGCGGCGCAACATCGACGGCATTCAAGGATGCCGTGCTCTCCCTACAGGTGACGCCGAGAATCACGGCGGACGACAGCATCGTCATGCTGCTTGATGTGAAACAGGACACCGTGGGCCAGATCTATAACGGCATTCCATCGGTTAACACCAATCAGGTCCGCACGGAGGTCTTGGTGGACGACGGCCAGACGGTGGTGCTCGGTGGTATTTTTCAGACAATTCGCAACGTTTCGACGGACAAGACGCCGCTCCTCGGCGATATACCGCAACTCGGCCGCCTGTTTCGGCGCAAAAGCGAACGGGATGACGAGCAGGAACTGCTGGTTTTCATCACGCCGAGCATCCTGCGTGAATAGGCGGCCGAGCTGGCGCGGCACACATTCCGCGGTCGGGCAGCATCGGGTCGTGGCGACGGGTTAGAATCCCGCCGTGCAACAAAACATCTACTTGATCGGACTCATGGCGGTGGGCAAGAGCACCGTTGGGCGGCTGCTTGCGGATGCCCTGGGCCGGGAATTCTTTGATTCGGACCATGTTATTGAAGACCGGGCCGGTGTGCCCGTTGCGTGGATTTTCGATGTCGAGGGGGAACAGGGCTTCCGGGAACGCGAGCAGGCGGTCATCGATGAATTGACCCGCAGGGAAGGCATCGTTCTGGCGACCGGCGGTGGTGCCGTGTTGCGCCCGGCGAACCGGAGCATGCTAGCCTTGCGCGGCTGCGTGATCCATCTCGACTGTTCGGTGGAGCAACTGGTTGCCCGCACCCATAACGACCGCAAGCGCCCCATCCTGCGAAACGGCGACCGGCGGGAAACGTTCAGGCGTCTACTCGATGCGCGCTCGCCCCTGTACGCCGAAATTGCCGACTACCGCTTCGTTTCCGACAGCCGGGGCCCGCGGGCGCTGGCCGGGAAAATAGAGCACCGGTTGCGGGGAGACGGAATCGTCTCGTGATTGAACTCAAGGTTGATCTCGGTGCGCGCGGCTACCCCATTCTGATTGGCGCCGGCCTGCTCGGCCGACCCGGGGTGCTCGCCCCGTTCCTCGGTGGCGGCCAGGTCATGGTGGTTACCAACAAAACCGTCGCGCCCCTGTATCTGGAGGCATTGCGCGTCGCCCTTGGCGATGTGTCGGTGGATGTATTCGAGCTTGAGGACGGGGAGCGTTTCAAAACCCTTGAAAGCTATTCGCGCATTGTCGATGCGCTGCTGCAACGTCGCCACAATCGCTCGACAACCCTGGTGGCTCTCGGCGGCGGCGTTGTCGGCGATGTTGCGGGATTTGTCGCCGCCACCTATCAGCGAGGTGTTTCCTGTATTCAGGTGCCGACCACGCTGCTCGCCCAGGTGGATTCCTCCGTCGGCGGCAAGACCGCCGTCAACCACCCGCTCGGCAAAAACATGATTGGGGCTTTCCACCAACCCCGCTGTGTGCTGGCCGATACGGATACGCTCAACACCCTGCCGAAACGGGAATACAGGGCGGGTTTGGCCGAAGTGCTCAAGTATGGCGTCATTTGGGACGAGGCTTATTTTGATTGGCTAGGGGCCAACAGCTCGGCTCTTCTGAATCGCGAGGCGGGGGCGCTTGCCGAAGCGGTTCGCGTCTCTTGCGCTACCAAGGCGCAGGTTGTGGCACGGGACGAGCGGGAGGGCGGTTTGCGCGCCATCCTGAATTTCGGCCACACCTTCGCACACGCCATGGAGACGCTAACGGGCTACGAACTCTTGCTGCACGGCGAGGCGGTGGCGATTGGCATGGTGTTGGCGGCGGATTGCTCCGTGCGCCACCAACTGCTCGACGCCGGGGATGCGGTGCGCATTGTGGAGCTGGTCGATGCTTTGGGGCTGCCCAGGGCGGTGCCCGCGGGCATCACCGCGGCGGCCATGCTGGATGCGATGGCGGTGGACAAGAAGGTTGTCGATGGCCGGCTGCGGCTCGTTCTCGCCCGCCGTCTCGGCGAGGCGCTGATTTGCGAGGATATTGATCGCGAGGCGCTGCTGGAAACCTTGACGCGGCATTGCCGCCCCCAACCACAAGGAAGCCATCGGCTCGAAGGATGATGCTTTTCGGGTTTTCTGAAAAACGGTGTTGTATCAAGTTGACTTTCCAGATTCCGCCGAGCCGGGACTCGCGCACTGTATGGCTCGTGCAAGTGTCAAACTGCGGTACTACCCGAAAAACAATTGACTATATATACAGTATTGGCTAACGTCCGAAATTGTTGGTTGCATGGCCAATCCATGAAAAAGTGCGGCATTGCCGGTTCTCATCGCCATGCCGGCTTCAAGCATAGTGCGTGGTATGTCGATGAATCCTGCAATTGATATAACGGGCACGATACCCATGCGCTTGATTGTATGGCCGGTGACGCCAAGGTATTAATGGGATGGCTGCATACGCATCGACAACTCGTTTATGGAGATACGGCATGAGCGCCCATCGATATCACACACACACCTTGCCCTGCATCAACCCAATTCCCGCTTCCTTTGGACAACCGGCGCGGAGACCGGCAGGAGCACCGGTGGATGAGTTTACGGTTGCGTCGCTATTTTCCGGTTGCGGCGGCATGGACTTAGGTTTTTTGGGGGGGTTTGGATTCAGTGGCAAGATTTATCATCGACTTCCATTCAAAGTAATCTGGGCCAATGATCTTGATGACAACGCTTGTGACACCTATGCCTTGAACTTCGGCGACACACACCTTCATAGGGGTAATATTGCCGATATGCTGGATACGCTTCCAGCATCCGTGGATGTAGTGATTGGAGGATTTCCATGCCAAGATGTATCGATTAACGGACATCTTAGCGCGGAGAGCGGAAAGCGCACGATCCTGTATCGAAAGATGATCGAGGTCATTAACCGATGCAAGCCCAGGGTCTTTGTTGCCGAAAACGTCAAGGGCTTGCTCATGTCGCACAGCAAGCCTTTTTTCAATCGGATGCTTGATGAGTTTGCCGCTACTGGATATTCGGTCACTCACAAGCTCTATCTCGCCGCTGACTATGGTGTTCCGCAAATGCGGCAACGCGTGTTCATCATTGGCGTTCGAGATGGCGCTTTTAACCATCCCAAGGGATTGGACGAGCGGATGAGTGCGCGGGAAGTTCTCGGTGACTTGGAGAGCATGGACGAGAATCCCGCGATATCGCACATATGGAGTCGGGCGCAACGTAGCCCCGATCAAGGACAGCGAAGGCTCAAAGGTGACCGACCGGCCACAACCATTCGCGCTGAGCATCATGGCAATGTCCAGTTCCACTATTCACTTGATCGTCGTATCTCGCTGCGCGAGGCTGCGCGGCTGCAATCTTTCCCCGACGAATTCGCGTTCGCCAGTGCAATGCGAGCAACCGAACGCCAGATAGGGAACGCGGTTCCACCAGTGTTGGCATGGCATATCGCCAAGGCCGTGCGAGAGCACATTGACACCAACTCAGTTTGAGGCCGTCTTAGACCGAACCGCCGAGATTCTGACCGACAATCTCGCGTCCAGTCGCATATACCACGGACCCGAGGAGTTCGAACAAGGTGTCCTCGATATGCTTCGCGTTGCCGCAAAGGACTGCAACGCGAATATCGAGCCGACCTATCATCGCCATGCCTTTCCGGATATCCGTGTCAATGGTTTCGGTGTCGAAGTGAAATACAGCAAGCGCGATACGTGGAATGCGGTAGGCAACAGCATCTTCGAAAGTATGCGCGATCCAACTGTCGCAACGGTCTATGTGATGTTTGGCAAGACTGGCGAAAAGCCAGGGGTGCGGTGGGCGAAGTACGCCGATTGCGTGACACACGTTCGCGTGTCGAATGCGCCCCGCTTCGTGGTGGACATGGAGAGCGGCGAATCCCCGTTGTTTGAGCGTTTCGACATTGCCTACGATGACTTTGCGCAATTGGATGACGACGGCAAGATGGAGCATGTCCGTAATTATTGGCGCGACAGACTCCCGCGGGGAGAACGCCTATGGTGGTTGGAGCCAGACCACACATTGCCGCTCAACATTCGGCTCTACATGCATCTGACGCAATCGGAAAAACGTATGCTCCGAGCCGAGGCCGCGCTATTGTGTCCACAGATATGCAAGGGTTCGCGTGCGCGGCGTAAGTACGAGGATGCGGCAATTTACCTGCTTACCCACCATGGCGTGTTTTGCCCGCAGGCGCGGGATTTATTCAGCGCTGGTAGTGTGGCGTTGCGAGCCGATGGCACGAGAGGCGGCAACTATTTGCTCAGGGCGTTACAGGATATTGAAGAACTGATGAAGGATGCAGCCAATCGTCTTGATGATGCCCTATTCGTTGAATATTGGGGTATTGGCTGCGCACCGGACCAAAGGCTCGGACAGTGGCTTGTGAAGGCGGATGGTTATGCTGACGGTTGGGTTCCATCAACCCACCTATTCACGGGCTGCTAGGCATGGTGGGAATTGCCGCTTGCCAGCTTTGATCCTACGGCAGTTCCGTTGAACCCATCAGAAAGCGGTCGATTTCCCGGGCGGCTTCGCGGCCTTCGTTGATGGCGCGCACCACCAGCGATTGACCGCGGCGGCAATCGCCGGCGGCAAACACATTCTCCACGCTGGTTTGATATTTGCCGTATTCGGCCTCGTAGTTGCCGCGCCGGTCGTAGGCGATATTCAGGGCGTCGGAGACCCCGTGTTCGGGGCCGAGAAAGCCCATGGCCAAAAGTACGAGGTCGGCGGGCCATTCCCGTTCGGTGCCGGGCAGATTTTCGAATGTGCCGTTCTTGAATTTGACGTCGATGGTGCGGATGGCGCGTACCCGTCCCTTGTTGTCCGCGATTCCAGCGCATTTGCGACCTCCTGCGCCACCTTTGCTTTCAGAGCCGTTGCCCCCGCTGTTATCGGAACCGGAATGGTTGCCCCCGCCACTCGCGACGCTCCCGCCAGCGCCGCCGGTCGCTGCGTTGTGAGCGGCATCGCCGATGAATGCCGTCGACGAAATAAGGTAGACACGGGGGTCTGTGCCGAACTTGGCCGTGGATTCCTCATGGCCGTAATCGGTGCGCAAGATAAACGGCCATGTCGGCCACGGGTTGTGCGCGGCGCGGTCCATGGGCGGGCGGGGGAAAAGTTCGAAATTGACGAGACTCCCGCAGCCGTGGCGAAGCGCCGTGCCGATACAGTCGGTGCCGGTGTCGCCGCCGCCTATGACGACCACATTCTTGTCTTTGGCGGAAATATGGTTGCCGTCGGCAAGATTGGTGTCGAGCAGGCTGCGGGTGTTTTGGGTCAGGAACTCCATGGCGAAATGGACGCCGTCGAGGTCGCGGCCGGGTATCGGCAAATCGCGGGCAACGGTTGCCCCGGTGGCGAGCAGCACGGCGTTGAAATCCTCCGCCAGGCCGCGCGCATCGATGCTGCCGTCCCTGCCATCGGCGACGGATGCGTTGACGCGAAACTCGACACCCTCCGCCCGCATTAGGTCGAGGCGCCGCTCGACGACCTCCACCTTGTCGAGCTTCATGTTCGGAATGCCGTACATCAACAAGCCGCCGAGGCGGTCGGCGCGTTCGTAGACCACGACATGGTGGCCGGCCCTATTCAATTGCTGCGCCGCGGCCAGCCCCGCCGGACCGGAGCCGATGACCGCGACGCGTCGGCCGGTGCGCAGGGTCGGCGGTTCCGGAAGCACCCAGCCTTCCTCGAAACCGCGGTCAATAATAGCCATCTCGATATTCTTGATGGTGACCGCCGGGTCGGTGATGCCGAGCACACAGGCACCTTCGCAGGGCGCCGGGCACACCCGGCCGGTGAACTCGGGAAAGTTATTGGTGTTGTGCAGTCGGTGCAGGGCTTCCCGCCAATGGCCCCGGTAGATGAGGTCATTCCATTCCGGTATGAGATTGTGGATGGGGCAGCCGTCTTCCGACTGGCAAAACGGCACCCCGCAGTCCATGCAGCGGGCACCCTGAACCGTCAACCGGCCGATGTCGTGGCCGGTGTAGATTTCCTTGAAGTCGAGCAGCCGCTCCGTCGCGTCGCGATAGGGCGCGGCGTTCCGGGCATACTCCATGAACCCCGTGGTCTTGCCCATCCCGATTATCCGGTTGCCGTCCCGAACCCGCTACCGGATAGCGGATCTGGGGGAACAATGCGGGCCGACCCGCTGCTCGGTGGCGCAATTTTCGCCATGCGGGTCACCCGGCGGCGATGGCGGTCGCATGTTGTTCGAGCACGCGCTTGTAATCGACCGGCATGACCTTGACAAACTGCCCGGCGCTGCGACGCCAGTCGTCGATTATCGTCCGGGCGACGGTCGAGCCGGTGAACGACAGGTGTCGTTCAATAAGCCCGCGAACCTCGGCCCGGTCGGTTTCGGATGCAAGCCTTTCGAGCTCGACCATCTCCGGATTGCACAGGTTCTTGAAATCTCCCGCCGGATTCCAGACATAGGCGATGCCGCCGCTCATGCCGGCGGCGAAGTTGCGGCCGGTGCGTCCAAGTATGACGACGCGTCCGCCCGTCATGTACTCGCAGCCGTGGTCGCCGACACCCTCGACAACCGCCCGGGCGCCGCTGTTGCGCACACAGAACCGCTCCGCCGCCACCCCCCGGAAAAAGCACTCGCCGGATGTGGCGCCGTAGAGCACGACATTGCCGACGAGAATGTTGTCTTCCGCCGTAAAGCGCGATTCCCTCGGTGGGTAGATGATGAGCCGCCCGCCGGAGAGACCCTTGCCCACATAGTCGTTGGCATCCCCCTCGACCTCAAGGGTGACGCCCCGGGCCAGCCAGCAGCCGAAACTCTGCCCGGCACTGCCCCGGAATTTGAAATGGATCGTGCCATCCGCAAGCATGCGCGGGCCGCACCGCCTGATGATGGTGTTGGACAGCATGGCGCCGACCACCCGGTTGGTGTTGACGATGGGCAGCTCGTGGTGGATGTTCTCGCCGCGGGACAGCGCCGGTTCGGCCAACTCGATCAGCCTGTTGTCCAGTGCGTGCTCGAGGCCGTGGTTCTGCCGGTGCATGGCAAAACCACCGAGAAACTCTGGCGGCTGCAATGGCGGCGTCAATATTGCCGAGAGGTCAACGCCCCGCGCTTTCCAATGATGCACGGCCGTCGCGGTATCGAGTGCATCCACCCGCCCGACCATCTCATTGACGGTGCGGAAGCCAAGGTCGGCCATGATCCGCCGCATTTCCTTGGCGACCATGAAGAAGTAGTTGATGACATGCTCGGGAAGGCCCGCGAATTTCTCGCGCAACGCCGGGTCTTGCGTTGCGATGCCGACGGGGCAGGTGTTCAGGTGACACTTGCGCATCATGATGCAGCCCAGCGTCACCAGAGGCGCGGTGGCGAACCCGAATTCCTCGGCGCCGAGCAGGCAGGCGATGGCGATGTCGCGCCCGGTTTTGAGTTGGCCATCGGTTTGCAAAACGACCCGCGACCGCAGGTTGTTGACAACGAGCGTTTGATGCGTTTCGGCGATACCCAATTCCCAGGGCAGGCCCGCGTGCTTGATGGAGGTGAGCGGCGAGGCGCCGGTGCCGCCGGAATCGCCGGCGATGACCAAGTGGTCCGAGCGCGCCTTGGTAACGCCCGCGGCCACCGCGCCAACGCCGATTTCGGCGCCGAGCTTGACGCTGATGCGCGCTTGCGGGTTGCCATTCTTCAAGTCGTGGATGAGTTGCGCGATGTCCTCGATGGAATATATGTCGTGGTGCGGCGGTGGGCTGATGAGTCCCACGCCGGGCGTTGAGTGCCGGATGCCGGCGATAATATCGTCCACCTTATGTCCGGGCAGTTCTCCGCCCTCGCCGGGCTTGGCGCCCTGGACGATTTTGATTTGCAGTTCGTCCGCATTGGACAGGTAATCGATGGTCACGCCGAATCGGCCGCTCGCCACCTGCTTGATGGCGCTGCGCTTGGAATCGCCGTTGGGCAATGGTGTGTAGCGACGCGCATCCTCCCCGCCCTCGCCGGTATTCGACTTGCCGCCGATGCGGTTCATGGCGATGGCGAGCGCTTCGTGTGCCTCGGCGCTGATGGAGCCGAAACTCATGGCCCCGGTGGCGAACCGCTTGACGATTTCGCTCTCCGGCTCGACCTCTTCGAGAGCGATGGAGCCGCCGTTGACATCGTCCGCAAAGGTCAACAGACCGCGCAAAGTGGCATTGGCGGTATTCTCCCGGTTCACATGCTCGGCGAACCGCCAATAGGCGTCCTCGTCATTCGTGCGGGCGGCCACCTGCAGGTCGGCGATGGCCTGTGGATCCCACTGGTGGGTGTCTCCGTGGCGCCGCCAATGGAAGTCGCCCGGGTTTGGCAATACCGCGATGTTGCCACCGCGTCCCGGATAGCCGAGCGCGTGGCGGCGCTCCATCTCCTCGGCAAGAACGCCCAAACCCACGCCCCGCACCCGGCTGGCGGTGCCCTTGAAGGCACGCTCAATCACATCGTCGGCGAGACCCACCGCCTCGAAAATCTGTGCGCCCTTATAGGATTGCAGCGTGGAGATGCCCATCTTGGCCATCACCTTGAGCATGCCCTTGGCCGTGCCCTTGCGATAGGCGCGGATGACATCCTCGTTGTTGGTGATATGCGGCGCGTCGTCGAGATAGCCTTGCTCACGGGAATCCCAAAGAGCCTCGAAGGCGAGATAGGGGTTGATGGCGTCGGCACCGTAGCCGGTCAGCAGGCAGTGGTGGTGCACTTCCCGCGCCTCGCCGGTTTCCAGGACGATGCCGATACGGGTGCGCGCATGGGTTTTAATCAGATGATGATGCACGGTGCCGACCGCGAGCAGAGCGCTGATTGGCACCCGGTTCGGCCCCAGGGCGCGGTCGGAGAGCAGGATGAGGCTATAGCCGTCCGCAATCGCTTGGCTTGCTTCGTTGCAGATGCGGTCGAGTGCCTCGGTTAGGCCCGCCTCGCCGGAGCCGACGGGGAAGGTGATGTCGATGGTCGCCGTCCGCCAGCCCCGGTGGTCCAGATGCTTGATGGCGGCCAATTCCTCGTTGGAAAGAATGGGGTGGGGAATGCGCAGTCGGTGAGCGTGCGCCTCGGTGGTTTCGAGCAGATTTTGCTCCGGGCCGCAGTAGCAGTCGAGCGCCATGATGATCTCTTCCCGGATGGAGTCGATGGCCGGGTTGGTCACTTGGGCGAAGCGTTGCTTGAAATAATCGTAGAGCATGCGTGGCTTATCGGACATCACCGCCAGCGCCGCGTCATTACCCATGGAGCCGAGCGGATCGCGCAGTTCCCTGACCAGGGGTTGCAGCAGTATCTGCATGGTCTCGACGGTGTAGCCGAAGGCGTTCATCCGCGCCCGCAGGGTCGACGAATCCGGTGCCGGGGCTTGGGCGGCGGGCAGTTCGTCGAGTTCCATGCGCTGCCGATCGAGCCAGGCGCCGTAGGGCCGGGCGGCGGCCCACTCCGCCTTGATTTCCGCGTCGGGAATCATGCGGCCCTGTTCGAAATCGATGAGGAAGATGCGGCCGGGTTGTAGCCGCCCTTTTTGCACGACGGACTGCGGCGGCACCCGCACCACGCCGACCTCCGATGCCATGATGCAGCGGTCGTCGTCGGTGATGTAGTAGCGGCTCGGGCGCAGGCCATTGCGATCGAGTACCGCGCCGATGTAGGTGCCGTCGGTGAAGGCGATGGAGGCCGGACCATCCCAGGGTTCCATGAGGCATGAGTGGTATTCGTAGAAGGCGCGCTTGGCCGGGTCCATGCCCCTGTGTTGCTGCCAGGCTTCCGGGATCATCATCAGAACCGCCTCCTGCAGTGTGCGCCCGGTCATCAGCAGAAATTCCAACACGTTGTCGAAGGTGCCGGAGTCGGAGCAGTCGGGCTCGACGATGGGGAACAGCTTGGCCAGGTCGTCGCCGAACAGTGGCGAGCTCAACACGCCCTGACGGGCGTTCATGGCGTTCACATTGCCGAGCAGGGTGTTGATCTCGCCATTGTGGCTCATGAAGCGGTTGGGTTGGGCGCGGTCCCAGGAGGGGAAGGTGTTGGTGCTGAAACGGGAGTGCACCATGGCCAGGTGCGACGCGAAGTCGGGGTCGGCCAGGTCTGTGAAGAAGGGTGCCAGTTGCCTGGGCGTCAGCATGCCCTTGTAGACGATGACCTTGGAGGAAAGTGAGCAGATATAGAAGTGCTCCCGCTCGGCAAGGCTCTCCTCGCCGCGCAGCAGATGTGTTGCGTGCTTGCGGATCAGGTAGAGTTTGCGCTCGAAGTCGTCGCTGGCGGGAACTTGGTCCGTCGGCGACCCATTGGCCTGGCTCGACAGGCCCGCCACATCGGTGTCGTTGGCCCGAGCCGGTGCGCGGGTTGCGTGTCCACCGCCTATAAACAATTGAACGATATGCGGCATGGCGGCTCTTGCCGCGTTGCCGATGTCCGCCCCATCGGGGTCTACCGGCAGTCGCCGCCAGCCGAGCAGCGTCTGCCCCGCGCTCTCGATTGTACGCTCCAGCACCCTCATGCACCGTTCCCGCTCGTCCGCGTCGTTGGGCAGGAAAACATTGCCGACGCCATAGCCACCGCGCTCCGGCAACTCGATGCCGAGTGCCGTTCTGGCGACGCGGCGTAGGAAGGTGTGGGGTAGCCCGAGGAGGATGCCGGTGCCATCGCCGGTGTTCGTTTCATAGCCGAGGCCGCCGCGATGTTCCATGCAGTGGTTCATCGCCAGCGCATCCTCGACGATGCCGCGGCCTGGACGGCCCTTGATGTCGCAGACGAAGCCGACCCCGCAGCTATCCTTTTCGAACGCCGGATTGTAGAGGCCCTGTTCGGGGGGCGGTCCGATGGGTGTTCGTAGCGCCGCCGATTGCGGGCCGTCGTTGCGGCGAGCGTGTTTTTGGGGTGGATCGGAAGGCATGGGCTATCGCCATCGAGCCATGCGCAGGCAACCCGATGCCGGGGCCGCGGCGAGCGGGAGAAAGCACATGCCGATGAGTCCTGTTGTCATTGAAAGCTCTAAAGGAACCCCTGATTAATCCTGTATTTTCGGCATATAGATCAATAAAATCAATAGTTTACGAATGACTGAATGCTGTTCCATCGATTTCTTCAGATCTTCCTAAAATCAATCTCTAGGGAGGCTGCGGTCGGCGATTTACGCGGCTTCCACGAGAAACCCGCCGAATCACCTACCGCCCAGCCGTGCCTCCGAAAAAACACATTCAACGGTATTGCCGACCAATTGCCCATACCCTGGTGGATTGGCTGCGGGCGCGCCACGATGAAACCGACTGGCGACTCGGGCCGAAGGCGAACCACCGAACATCCCAGAAAACGACCGGTTAATCAAGTTTTCCGGTGGTGCGGTGTTGAGAACAAATAAATTGTCCGGTCTTGGAACACGTGAATTGTCCGGTTGCGGACTGCCCCGAATCATGGCGATTCGGGGGTTTGCATGGGCATTGTTCAAGTCGACCGGGACAGGAGGATGGCGGTGTTCGAGGACGCCTATTCGATGTGGGCGGAGGGCCGGCCGACGCAGTCGGAGGCGGCCCGGATTATGGGGGTTGGCGAGCGGACATTCCGGCGCCGGATCGAGCGCTACGTCCGATAGGGCGTGCCGCCAAGGATGCTCGGCGAGCCTGGATTGCAAAATGGGCCGCCGCCGGCTTTTGCGCCATGGTGTATTGTTCAGACCTTACCTAATTCCGACCCAGCGGACCCGGGGTCGATCAGATGTTCCCCGGGGTTGGATTTGGAGACGCTATGGCCCGTCCGAAACGCGATTTATTCCCGGTGGTTGTGCACACCCTGCTGGTGCGGGATGGCCGGTTGTTCCTGTTGCGGCGCGCGCGCACCGGGTTCATGGACGGCTACTACGGGCCGCCCGGTGGGCATCAGCGGCACGGTGAGAGCATAAGCGAGGCGGTCCGGCGCGAGTGTCTGGAGGAAACGGGCTCAAACCCGCGGGACTTGACGCCACGCTCTGTTCTTCCCTATATGGCGGGACGTCACCAGGGCCTTAACTTCCTATTTGAATCGCATCATTTCGCGGGCGAGCCGCACATCGGCGAACCGGAATTCTTCGACGACTATTGTTGGGCGTCGCCGGTTGACCTGCCGAAAAAGACACCACCGTGGCTTGCCGATGCGCTCGCCATGACCGGTGATCGTTGGTACCGGGAATTCAAGTGGGATTGAATGCAGCCTGTATAATTGCCAAAGTTTGAGCACCTTATGCTCAGGAGTTGCGCAAGCATGAAAAAAGTTCAGGAATACAATCTTTTCGACGAAAGCACCCGGGAGTGCCCCTTTCCCTACTTTCAAGCGATGCGGCGCGAGGCGCCGGTTTATTTCATGCCGGAGATTGGTGCCTGGTATGTGTCCCGCTACGAGGATTTGCGCCACGTCAAGAAAAATCCGGGCCTCTTTTCCAACCAGATATATAAGTTTGGCGCGAGTCGCGGCGGCACCCGTGATGTGGCGGAAAGCTATCGGGACGAGCACGGCTGGCGTCGGGTGCACACCCTGCAGCGCACCGACCCGCCGGCGCATACGCAGTACCGCAAACTCATCAACCACGCCTTTACCGTCAGGCGCATCCGCGGCATGACCGGCTATGTCGAAACCACGGTGAACGATCTCATGGATCGATTCATCGGGCGCGGCCACTGCGATTTTGTCCGGGAGTTGGCGATTCCGCTGCCCTGTACGGTGATTGCCGACCAGCTTGGCGTACCCAGGGAGCGCATTTGGGAACTGAAGAAATGGTCGGATGCGATGCTCGCGCCCGGCGGCGGCTACATCGACGAGGCGGAGGCGCTCGCCTGTGGCAAGCTGGTGGTGGAAGCGCAGCACTTCTTTGCCGACATCATCGAACAGCGTCGGCGCGAACCTCGGGACGACATCATTTCCGATATCGTGCACGCGACCGTGGCCGACGCGGAGACCGGCGCACAACGCCACCTTGACATGTACGAGCTACTCGACCTGCTCGACCAACTGTTGACGGGTGGCAACGAAACAACCACCAACGCCATCGGCTCGGCGCTGATGTTGCTGCTGCAACGCCCGGGCACCATGGAGCGGCTGCGCGACGATGAGAAGCTGTTGCGCAACTTCATCGAGGAAACGCTGCGCTTCGAGTCGCCGGTGATCCACCTTTGGCGCGTCACCACGCGGGACACGGAACTCGGCGGCGTTAAACTGCCCAAGGGGTCGAGCCTGGCGCTTGGCTATGCCTCCGCGAATCGGGACGAAACAGTATTCGATGATTCGGAAACCTTCGATGTCGAGCGCGACAAGGCCGGTGCGCACCTCGCTTTCGGATCCGGGGCCCATCACTGCCCCGGGGCACCGCTCGCCCGCCAGGAGATGTTCTCCACATTCGCCATTCTCCTCAACCGCATTGAGAACATCCGCCCGCAAGACCCATCGGATTCCTTCGAACACTTGCCAAGCAGCTTTCTACGCGGTCTGAAGGCGCTGCGCATCGCCTTCGATGTGCGCAACCCGGAGCCCCATTACCCCGGTGCCTCATGGTATTGATGCTCCGCGCCAACCGGGCGGGACGGGCTACAATACCCGCCCCCAACAACCGTGAAGAAACATGCCTGAACCCGTTCGCGTGACCGTTACCGGAGCGGCTGGCCAGATTGGCTATGCGCTCATATTCCGCATCGCCGCCGGCGAGATGCTCGGTGGCAATCAACCTGTAATCCTGCAACTTCTGGAAATTCCCCCGGCCATGGATGCGCTGCGCGGGGTGGCGATGGAACTGGAGGATTGCGCATTCCCGCTGCTCAGGGGCGTGGTGCGGACGGACGACCCGGAAGTTGCTTTCGATGGCGCCGACCATGCCCTACTTGTGGGTTCTCGGCCGCGCACGGCGGGCATGGAGCGTGGCGACCTGTTGGAGGCCAATGCGGCGATTTTCTCGGTGCAGGGCAAGGCGCTCAACGATAGGGCGTCGCGCGGCGTGAAGGTGTTGGTGGTGGGCAACCCCGCCAACACCAACTGCCTGATTGCCCAGCGCAACGCGCCGGACCTCGACCCGCGTAACTTCACGGCCATGACCCGCCTCGACCACAATCGCGCGGTGGCCCAGCTTGCGGCCAGGGCGGGTTGTTCGGTTTCCGAGGTTGTGGGGCTCGCCATATGGGGCAACCACTCCACCACGATGTATCCCGATGTTACCCACGCATCGGTTGGCGGGCGGGTCGCCCTCGGCCTGGTTGATCGAGATTGGCTGGAGGAGGACTTCATCCCGACTGTGCAGAAGCGCGGTGCCGCAATCATCGCCGCCCGCGGCGCATCGAGCGCGGCGTCCGCCGCCAATGCGGCCATCGACCACATGCGCGATTGGGCGCTCGGCACCAGTTCCGTGGTCAGCATGGGGGTTTATTCGGACGGCGGCTACGGCATTGCCGAGGGCTTGATCTTTTCCTTTCCGGTGATTTGCGAGGGCGGCGATTGGCGGCTCTTCGGCGACCTCGAAATCGACCCCTTTAGCTGGGGGAAATTAAGGGAAACGGAGGCGGAACTTATCGCCGAGCGGGACGCGGTGGCGCATTTGTTGCCTTAATCAACCCATGAACAGGCGCCAGGTGTCCAGGTCTTTCACCGCGAGATAGGTGTTGGTTTTTTTTGTCTCGCCGAGGGTTGCGCTCGGCACGTGGGCATAATTGTGGCCGGGCAGCAGCAGCGTCTCATCCGGTAGACCCTTCAGCTTTTGCAGGCTGTGGTACATGGCCTCGGAATCCGAGCCCGGCAGGTCGACGCGCCCGCAACCGTTGATGAACAGCGTATCGCCGGACACCAGGGTGTTGTGGATGCGGAAGCATTGGGAGCCGGGGGTGTGGCCCGGCGTATGCAGAAATTCGATTTCGACATCTCCAACCTTCAGTGTGTCGCCGGATTCCACCCTGACCAGATCGGAATCGGAAAGGCTGGTCACCTTCTTGACGCCCTCGGCCTCTTCCTTGTGCGCGTAGGCCTTGACCGGACGCTTGGCCATGAGGTCGGCGAGGCCCTCGATGTTGCGGTTGGCGAAAGAGCCGCCAATGTGGTCGGGGTGATAGTGCGAGACCAGCGCTCCCCTGAGGGTGTAATCCCGCGCGTCGAGTCGCTCGAGCAGGCTGTCGATATTCCAGGCGGGATCGACAATCACCACCTCCCTGGTGGCGCCGTCGCCGACCACATAGGTGAAATTCTGCATGGGGCCGATCGGAATCTGCTCGACGATCAGCTTGTTGTCCTCGGTTGGGGTCATGGCGTTCATTCCTTATCTCGATTCCAAGGGGAATTATATCGATGGGTTGACAGAAGCTCACATGTGGTGGCTTCCGGCCACTTCATGAATAAACTACTGCGGCCGTCAATAGCGGCGAAATCACCGGGCGCGCTCCCGCCGCGTGCTCAACATGCTGTCAGCACGTCTGCGCGCGCTGTGGTCCGCGCACCCCGTGCTTTCACCACTCTTGCCGGCCTCGCCACGTTCATTCATGAATAGGTCGCGCTAAAAGTAGGCGATTGCGGGTCGTCCGG
The DNA here is from genome assembly GCA_965116165.1 of Pseudomonadales bacterium. Lineage (GTDB taxonomy): Bacteria > Pseudomonadota > Gammaproteobacteria > Pseudomonadales > Azotimanducaceae > Azophilus. The sequence continues at coordinate 2,158,244 of OZ220484.1, forward strand.
TTCCGGCTTGCGGCGCGGATTACAGCGTGGGCGCGGCGATTAGACATTGGGCGTTGCCCTCGATGGTGACGGGATGATGCGGGAGAGCGGCCGCCGGCACCAGACAAGCCTGGTCCGCGCCGAGCCTGAGCGCCCCAATACCGACGGTGCCGCCTATGGCCATGCACAGAGCGTAGGGCAAACCAGCCGGAAAGTGGACCGGATGCGATGTGCGCCACACGCCGAAATCGTCAAACGAGGCAATGGATTCGATACCCGGTGCCAGGGTCCGAATTTCCGGTTCGGGTGGCGGGTCGAGGCTGAGCCGGGCGATGGCGTATTCGCTGTCCCATCCGCGCTGCGTCAGAACCTTTTGCGCGAAGGAAATGATGTAGCGTTCGTAGGAGGGGGTCTGAAATTCCACTACCCGCACCCCGTGCTGCAGGGCATGGGGGGTCCAGGTCGGCACAGCCACCACATCGCCCTCCACCAGGTTCCGCAAGTTGGTGAAGGCATCCATGATCGCCCGTTTGCGGGCCTCCTCCCCAGTTCGCTCCGCTTCATCGTCATGGTTCCCATTTCGATATGGGCCCCCGCCCCCCACTGCATAGGCCTCCCCCTCCCCGGTGTACTCCGCCTGGTCGTCATTGTTCCCGGTTTTGTCTTCGGGGGCGGGGCGCAACCGTGCGGACTCTTCTTTGGATGACGGCTCGCCATTGTCTATTTGGCGGCGGATATTCTCGTAATCCCGGACCGCGTCAAGGTAGGCGGCGCGAAACAGCTCGTCGTCGGCAAAGCGGCGGCGCAGTTTTTGATTCATCCCGAGGCGAATTTGTCCGCGCCCATCCGGCCAGGCTTGCCGGTCTACGGCGGTAACCACGTACAGCTCCCGTTTTTCCCGATGGACCTCGAAATATAGATCGCCCCGCACCGGCTCCGGGTGGGGATCGAGCACCTTGAGCAGAATGATCGGGGCCGGTAGTCCAACGGCTTGCAGGTAATGGGACAGCGGCATTTCCCCGGCGTTGGCCAGGACGCGGCTTTCACCGCGGCACTCAATGGCCGAATACCAGATCTCGCGTCCCCAGGGCTTGGCGATGTCGATGGGCACGAGACGGACGGGGTATTCCGGGGAGGGGGCGGTTGCGGACAATGTCCGAATCCTGCGAATTTTTTGAACGTGCCGGAAGTATAGTCCCGTTACGAACGGGCGTCGCCCGCTCGCCTATTCGGTGTCCAGTTGGTGCAGGAATTCGCTTCAATTATCATCACGGACCGACGCGCATCGCGAACGGGCCGGCGGTTTGTATCGACGGCCTTGCCAACCTGTGTGCTCGCACAGGATGCCGTCGCCATCGCTCCCGCAAGTGCGGGCAAAGGAGAGTATTTGACGATGTTGTATGCATGGATGAAGAGCCCGATGGGCGAATTGTTGCTGGCCGGTCGCGGCGGTCGGCTGCGCATCGTGGAATTCGCCGCCGGTTGCCGGCCAGCGCGGCCACGGCCCGATTGGATGCGTGACGATGACGCCCTGGGCGATGTGAAGCGGCAGCTTGACGAATACTTCGATGGGGCCCGCCGCACCTTCGATTTGTCCCTCGAGCCGATCGGCACGAACTTCCAACGCCGCGTCTGGGATGCGCTGTTGGATATACCCTACGGCGAAACCCGCAGCTACGGGGATATCGCGGTGGCCATTGGCAACCCAAAGGCGGCTGTCGCCGTCGGTGCGGCGAATGGGAGCAACCCCCTGCCAATCGTCATCCCCTGTCACCGGGTGGTCGGCAGCGATGGTCAACTTACCGGCTATGGCGGAGGGCTGCCGGCAAAGCGGTATCTTTTGGATTTGGAGTGCGAGAGCGCGGCTTCGGATCTCCGACCATGAAGCCCGTGTGGGCCCGACGGGGGAGGCTCGCCGCGTCTACCGGTGTGCGAGGGCGTCGTAGGCTTGGAAATAGTCGGGGAATGTCTTGGCGACGCAGTCCGGATCGTCCAGGGTGATGGGTACGCCGCCGAGCGCGGCCAGCGAAAAGCACATGGCCATGCGATGGTCGCCGTATGTTTGGATTGTGGCGGGCCTGAGTTGCGTTGGCGGGTTAATAACAAGGTAGTCGTTGCCTTCTTCGACATCGGCGCCGAGTTTGCGTAGTTCGCTGGCCATGGCGGCAAGTCGGTCGGTCTCCTTGACCCGCCAGTTGTGGATGTTGCGAATGCGGGTGCCGCCCTTGGCGAACAGTGCCAGCATGGCCACGGTCATGGCCGCGTCGGGAATGTGATTGAGGTCCGCGTCGATGCCCCGAAGTCGCCCGGGCATGGCTTCGATGTGGTCTTCGAAAACGGCGACCCGGGCATGCATCTCCCGCAATACCTCGACAAAGGCCAGATCACCCTGAATGCTCTCGGCGCCGATTCCGTACACGCGCACGCCTTTACCGCGAACGGCCCCCGCCGCCAGAAAGTAGGTGGCCGAGGAGGCGTCGCCCTCCACTAGCAGGGTGCCCGGCGACCGGTAGTCGGTGGTGGGTACGCGGAATGCTCGATAATCGTCGTCCGTCCGCACCGTCACCCCGAAGCGACGCATCAGCGCGAGGGTTATGTCGATATAGGGTTTGGACACCAAATCGCCCGTCACGCCCATGTTGATCGGGCGTTGGGCAAGCGGCGCGGCCAGCAACAGAGCGGTTAAAAACTGGCTGGACAGGCTACCGTCGATTGCCGTCTTGCCGCCGCCGAGGCCCCGGCCACGAATGCGAATGGGAGGATGTCCGTTTGCCTTGAGGTATTCGATGTCGGCGCCCAGGGCGAGGAGGGCTTCGACCAGGTGCGCAATGGGCCGCTCCCGCATACGGGGCACGCCGTCGAGGACGAATTCGCCATTGCCCAGCGTCAGCGCCGCCGTCAGCGGGCGCATCGCCGTTCCCGCCAGCCCGAGATGCAGGTTCACCCGGCGAGCATCCGTCACCAAGGGTCCGTTGACCCCGGCAACCGTCGCGCCGTCCCCGTCTTCAACAATGTCGACGCCGAGGGTGGCCAACGCGTCGAGCAATACCCGCGTGTCCTCGCCCCGCAGCAGATTGTTCAGGCGGGTTCGTCCCGCGGCCATGGCGGCGAGCAGCAAGGCTCGGTTGGAGATGCTTTTCGAACCCGGCAGACGGATGTCTCCGGACAGCGAGTGCAGGGGTTGAAGCTGGAGCGGCGGCATCCTATTAGAATAGCCCCATCTGCCGGTCATCTCCGACCACGCGCTCGAAATTGAGGCCCAGGGCCGCGAGCACCGGTTCCGCCACGGGTTTAACCTGCTTGGCCACGTAATGCTCGCGGTCGGGCTCGGTGGTGAGATTGTCGAGCGGTTCCGGGCCGTTGCCTGTGATCAGGTAGGAGACGACAGGCCCCGGCGGAGATTTGGCTTTGCGGGCGGCGGCGACATGCGGAGGTGTCTGCGCCTTGTAATTTTCGACACCTTTGCGCAGCCCCTTGCGATAGACCAACAGGTCGTCCAGGGCACCGGCGCGCAACCGGGCAACCAGGTCGCGCAGATAGTCCTCGAGTGGCTCCTCCCGAAAGAGCCGGCCGTAGAGTTCGCGCTGAACCTGCTTGGCAAGGTCCGTCCAATCCCGGCGCACCACCTCCATGCCGGTGAATTCAACATCGTTCCGCCCCCAAATCAGGCCGGCGTAACGCTTGCGCGCGCCACCGGACCCGGAGCGGGTCGCGGGCAGGAAGAGCTTGGCGTAGAACTTTTCCAATTCCAGTTCCAGCCGGCTGGTCATCCGGCTCTCCCGGCGGATGTGCTCCGCAAGGTCGGCCGTTAGCGTGGTGGCCAGTTCGGCACCCCGCTCCATCGCATCGCCGGCGGGCATCCCGCAAGCAACGAACAGGCTATCGGTATCGCCATAGAGCACCGTGAACCCCCGCTCCTCGAACCAGCGTTTCGACCAGAGCAGCACCAGGCGTCCCTGGCCGGTAATCGCGTTGGCAATGGCCGGGTTGTAGAAGCGGCAGGCGGGTGTGCCGAGTACGCCGTAGAAGGAATTCATGAGAATCTTGATGGCTTGGGCGGCCACCGCGTCTCCTGCCCGCCTGGCCTGCTCCCGTCTTGGATAGAGATCGTCGAGTATGCGGGGAAGAATACCGGGGGCACGACGGAAACGGGCGCCGCCAGCCAATTCGATGGCGTCTTCCCCGCCCCCGCCCGCCTCGACAAACCCCAGTGGATCGATGTTGTAGGTGCGAATCAGGCTGGGGTAGAGACTCTTGAAATCGAATACCCAAACGCCGATGTGCAAACCGGTGACAGGCTCCAGAACATGGCCGCCCGCCTGTGCTGCCCGCGGGTGCGCATCGCTTCGTTGTTCGGGGTGCGCATCGCTGCCGCGCACGCTCGGCGCAACGATGCCCCTCTTGTGCAGCTCGGCGAGGTAGAGGAAATCGAACGAGGCGATGCTGCCCGCCACCCGGTCGGGCGTCATGCCGGTGAGCCGGCTGCGCGCCACCGCCAGGTTCACCAGGTCGAGTTTTTCGATGATGGCGAGCGCCAGCCGGGCATCGGTGCGGGCGTAATGGGTGAACGCCGCGAGGTCGCTACGGTAGTTGCGCACAATTTCGTCCGCCCGGTTGTGGACTTCACCGACCAGTGCCTTGCCTTCCCCGAGCACCTCGCGGGCCACGGCATCCAGCGAATAGTCGTCCATGCGCACAAAAGCGCCACGCAGCAGGTCGATGCCGTCCAGTACGAAGCGGCCCGGAATGCTGGCCTGGCCACTGCCGAAATAGCCCCGTGCCGGACGGATGCGCAGACCGCCCGGCACCCGCCCGAATTCGAATGGATGCCGTACTCGCGCCGCAATGCGGGCCAGCACGGCGAGGTCGAAATCAACGACATTCCAGCCGGTCAGCACATCGGGGTCGAGTTTCCGCACCCTGGCGCAAAAGGCATCGAGCGCCGCCCGTTCACTCGCGTGGGCCAGGGCCTGATCGGGCATCTCGCGACCGGTGCCGTCCACGACATGCACCTCGTCCGCGCCACAGCCGTAAAGCGCGATGGCGAGCAGGCGCCTGGCCTTGGGGTCCGTTTCGATGTCCAGCGCCAGTACCCGTGGCCGCAGCGTAACATCCGCGGGTGCCAGATCGGGGTTGTCGAAGACCCAACGGCAATCGGAACCGGGGCGCGGCTCGCCGCGTATGGCGCAGCCGCCCCTGATATCCCGGTCGATCAGGAAGCGCATGGCGAAACGCACATCGGCCTCGAAGGTATCGATGCCGCGCGCGTGCAACCGATCCCGGATGGGCGGCGCATCGGCTGGCGTGGGGACATTGACACGCCGGGTTGCCTCGCCCGTGAAGGTGATTCGGTCCGAGGGTGATAGGGAAGCGCCCCGCCAATCGGCGGGGGCGATGTGGCGCACCGCATCCTCGCGCACATGGAAATGGGGTTTTTGGCGATTGTCCCTTATGAGGAAGGTGTCTTCGTTCTCCAAACGCCCAAAGAGATGCACGACCGGGATGCCCACCCGCACCCGGTAGCTCGCCTGGAATATGAAGCCGCGGTGGAGCGGAGCATCGCGCATGGGATAATGGTACTGCATCGGGCGGCGGGCCGAGCCGCTGCGGGTCAACGCTCACTTCATCAGCTTCGGCGGGGCCCGCGAAACCGCCGCACGGGGCCGGATGATGGGCGTCTATGCGGTCTTTCTGAACGAGGCAAATGAGTCCGCATGGCAGTTAATTTACTGGAACGGAACGAAGGTTATTCGTACTCCACCGACCGGTCATTCGCGAATATGGGCGCGGGCTTTCCGTCCCGTGCAAACGTCGCGGTCAATGCAGCGACAATGGGATCGGCTTGCGAGGCTATGCTGGCTGCTTTGGCTACACTTTCCCGCAAACTCGCCACGTCCGAGTCCATGTCACCCATGGGCCACAGGGCCGCCTCGGCGAGATCTCGCTTGCGGCTCATTAAGCTGTGCAGCAGGCAGTCGAAAGAACCTTCGCGGTACTTGGGATGTACGGCCATCGGCACATGCACCGTTACCGCCTTATTCTGACCGATTCGGTGAACTCGGTCATTGCACTGCTCCTCCACGGCGGGGTTCCACCACCGTGACACATGGATCACGTGGGTGGCGGCAGTCAGCGTCAAGCCCGTTCCCGCCGCCCGAGTTCCCAGAACGAGTAGGTCGAATCCGCCATCCTCGTGGATGTGGCGCTGGAACCGCTCCACGATCAACCGTCGCCGCCTGATGGGGGTGCTGCCGTTAATGATGTCGATGCGCGGTAGACCGAACTCGCGGCGAGCAACCTCGACGAACTGATGTTGTACAAGCCTGTGCTCAATGAACACAAGTGCGCGCTCGCCAAGGCTGCGGATTTTTCGAATCACATCGAACGTCGCTGCAATCCTCGCGGAGTCGCCCACAAAATCGGATCCGGGACGCCGTATCGCGAGGTCGGGGTGAGCCGAGACAGACCGGATGTGATGCAGTGCCTTGAGTCCGGCTCGGCCATGCGACACTTTTAGCTTGGCTGCGTCGTAAGCCGCGATCTGGCTCAACGGCATCAGTCGGGGGTGAAGTCGGCGCGATTTCCGGGGCAAAAATGCGGCCACCTCCTTTTTCGTACGCCGGAGCGCCAGTCGGGGCCGGTCACCGGAAGGCAAGAACACGTAGCCATGCAGCTCCGACATCCTCGTCCGATTTAGCTCTGAATATCGCTCGTTGAAATCTTCCAGCGTTCCCAGTGCCCCTGGCACGAGCTGGTCCATCACGGCCCAGAGGTCGGATGTGCGATTCTCGATTGGCGTCCCGGTCAATCCAATACGGAAGTCGGCACGGATGGCGCGCGCCGCGAACGACCTGAGCGCCGCGGGATTCTTCAATGCTTGGATTTCGTCGAACACCGCAACCGCAAACGGAATCCGCGCGAGCGAATGGTGATAGTTGGTCAGCGTGGTGTAGGTCGTCAGCAGCCAGAAGCGGTGCCCCCGCCCCTCGGATATCGCCTCCCGCAGCATGCTGAGATCCAGTTTTGCGTCACCGGCATCCGTGTCCACTCCCACCGCCCCGCTGGCCTTATGGCCACCGAGGCTGGTCCCAAATAGGCGCACCGCGTGTCCAAGGCCCCGCCCGTCCGTGTGCTTTTCCACTTCCGCCTCCCAAGTCGGCAGCAGAGATGTCGGCGCCACAACCAACACTGGGTGGGTTTGCGGCTCGTTCCCCGCCGCTTGTCCGTCCTGTACAGCGCGCAGGAAAGCGATCGTCTGCAACGTCTTGCCCAATCCTTGTTCATCGGCGTTTAGAATGCCCGGCATCCCAACCGACCAGCATTCCTTCTGCCACACCAGCCCATCGCGCTGGTGGTTCTGTAACGCGGTGGTAATCCCTGTTGGTACACCTTCAACGAGCTGTCCATCTCGCGGCGCAAGTTCGGGACGCCATCCGAGATCCCAGAAGTTCTCCTTGGTGTCCAGTATCACCGGGTGCCGAAATAGTGCGTCCCTGCGAGGATCGGCGCTGCGGCTGTGCATCAGAGACTCAATGGTGTTCAAGCTCGCATTGCTTACAGGAATCTCCATCCCCGCCACGACTATCTTTTCCTGCCCCCTTTCCAACGCGTTGCGCATGTCGCTCGCCAAACTGTCAAGCTCGCGTTCATCCATGTCCTGTATCGCTTCCGCGGATGCCGTGTCGAATCCTTCGGGTAACCAGGTAGTGGGTGTCGTCGCCGGCATGTCCAGTTCTGGATTCTCATAAACCTTCGAACCGATCACCCGTGCCGAATACTCCAGGCTTTCAACGAAGAGCGGCGTTGCCGCCACCTCAATGATCTCTTCCTCCTCTTCCGGGGACAGCCCCTCCAGTTCCCCCGCATCACGCAGTTTCGCCGCGGTTGCCTCCGCGATGGCGGCCCTTGGATTTCGCACAAAAGCATCCCGCTCGGCGGGATTTGCGCGCTGCTTCCTGCTGAGCACGTCCAAGACCGTTTGTGCGCTGCGATCTACGACCAGATAGCTTCCATCGCCCACTCGATACGCGGGTAGTGATCCCCGGGTCCGTAGCCGGTCATGGAACTGTCGTAGGGCCTCACCGCGGAGTTCGCTGTGGGTTTCGGCTACCTCGCCTTCTCCAATTCCCTCAAGGCCGCGTCCCGAATAGGGCACGGGATCGAAGTTCAGCAAGCCTTCCGAATCCGTCTTGGGCGCGATGCCAAAGCTGTCCGCCAGTCTTACCTCAAGGCGCTGCAGAAAGTCGGTCATCGAGACTTGGGCGGCTGCGGTATCCGCCGCCATCTCCACCCCAGGGTCCAATGCTCGCCTGAACCGCGCCAACGCTTCCCAGTGTGCGGCAAGGTCGGTGCCGGGCTTGAAACCCTCCGCCACCTCGACGGCGTCCATCAACCACAGCGGGAGGCGGCGGTCTCCATCCTCGGTTTGGAGGATCGCGCCCACACGACTTGGCTTCTGTATGCGACCAAACTTGAGCCACCAGTGGCGAAGCTGAAACGACGGGGTTCCCAGCGCACCCTCTACGTCTGTCCTGAAGGTTAGGTCTACTACGGGCGGTAGTCCCAACGCCTCGGCGGAATCCGCATCCAATGCGGCGGCGACCCTGTGCCTCATTCGCACGGCGTCATCGTCAATGCGCACAGCATCGGGATCCCCCTCCGCAATCATCCTGATCTCGGCCAAGGCAAACGCAATCTCTCGCTCGCTTTCCGCCATGGCTTCGATACCGGGGCTCCTACCCTTTCCCAGTAAGCGCCGAAGCCCCTCCCGCCGTGGCGCGCGAACCGTCACCCACTGGCTGTCGTACGCCATCTCCAAAACCATGGTGGATTGCCTGCCGGTCACGGCCAGTCGCCAATGAGTTTGCGCACATGTCTTTCCCAACCCGCATGGTGTGCCTGCTGCTTGTGTCCCGACGCAAGGCGAATGTGTTCGCAGTTGTACTTTGGCTCGAAAAGGCGCGGTGCCCCAGGGTCGCTGTCCTTAAACACCTGAACCTTGTAGGTGTGCGATCCCTCCACGACGATATGTTTGCCGATCTTCAGGATTAGCAGGGATGTGTTGCGGCGCGAGCCGCCAGCCGTTTGCTTGCCATACGCCAAATAGCCAAGTTCCCGCTCGCCCTGTGCCGAACGCTGTGCCCTATGCGCCGCGCTCGGGCAGAATGCCACCCAAGCCGCGTCGATCCGCCTCCGCTGGTACAAATCCCACCAGAACTCTCGTCTTGGCTGCCACATATGACTTGACTCATCTTCCGAGACAATATCCAGGAAAAACCGGATGTTCGCTCCGGTCAGCCACCGCAACAGGACAGTTCGGCAGTCACTGGGGACTTGCGGCCACACCCCGCTGCGCTTCACCCTTGGATCTCCGTAGGAGGATACGAGCCCTTCGATCAGTTGGTCACGGATTTCGCCTGCTGGATCGGTCGATATCCACGGTCTCAGAAGTGCCTCGATCGCTTCCTTTGCGCCGCCCGTGCGCGGCGCCCGCCCGCCCGGCGGCGCCCGCCCGCCCGGCGACAGCCACCGCAGCAATCGCCGCACACCGGGAGCGGTCTTCAATGCTGGCCCCATCCGGGCCACATAGGCGAGATGTGCGTGCTCTAAAAGCCCCGACGCATGCGGATCATGAAAGCCTAAATCCTGAAGCCCGGACCAGGGGTCGTCCATCTTGCACATCGCAGCCCCGAGCTTCCCGGCCGCGTTCCGGGAGTCGAAGAGGTACGGCACCCTTTGCAATAATCTTGACCACCTTTGACCGAGGCGCTCCCGCGAGGCGGCGTGTCCCCGCGAGGTGTAAAGAGCGGTCGCGAGATCTCTTGAGTGCCGAGCGCCGGGTTCGTAGGAAGCAAGATATATCGACATCAGTGCGCCCAGAAACGCACGCCTTGTCGACACCCCGGTCTCGCGGATGTAGAAATCGCGCAATCTCGCGAGGTCGCGCCGATTCCTAAATTCCGGCTCGAAGATGACACGGCCGGCGCGGATCACGAAAGCAAGCGTTGCGGTCTCCCAATCGTTCGACTGAACTTTCCTCAGCATCTCGCGGACGATGGTGTGGCGGTCCGCCTGAGGCGCCGCCACCACATCCGGCCACCGGGTATGGACACGCCCGCACGCCGAGACGAGCCGATTTAGGGACGGGGTTGCCGAAAGCGCCGGCGGATCGGTAGTTTCCAGCAATCGTGACAGCTTCACGCTCTATCCACACCACCGCGAAGCCGCTCAACGACCCGCTCCACATCGCTTTGGCCAGCGGGGGTATACATGATCACACGCAGGTCGATACGCCGGTTCCTACTCCGCCCGTCTTTGGTCTCGTTGGTCGCGACCGGCCTCATCCATCCGTATCCGGCCACCGACAACACTGGGAAGCCGCGTATATTGAGGTGTTCGGTCAAGCCGCGCTCGTGCTCCACCATGGTACCGAATGTCACGTTCGCCCGGGCCGTCGACAGCATCAGATTCCCCATTTCTTGGCCCTGTCTATCCGTGTGCCCCTCAATCTGCACCGCGTCGATCATCGCGTAGTACCGGTTGCATGCCTCCCCCCATGCCGAGAGACGCCCCGTCGTATAGCACGGCAGAACTTCGTGAAGAGTCGCTGCAATCGTGCGAACGATTCGCTTGGGCCGCTCCTTCAAGGAACTCTCGTTCGTATCGAACAAGCCCTCTCCCCGCAGTTGCAGCGCATCCCCTTGGGAACTGATCTGAACCACCAGATTGGGGAACTCCGCCGTGATGCCCTGCCGCAATGCTTCCAGCACGCGCAATCGCGCTTCGGCCGCCCGCTGCAGGTACTCTTCGAGCGGATCTGGCGTTTCGTCGGCGTATCGGGCCGCGAAGAAAGCCATTAGCAGCATAACGATGAAGAGGAAGCTCACGGTCAGGTCCGTCATCGACACGAACGAGGACTCCTGCTCGTCGTTCTCGCCGGCTCGCCGAGTCAGCGATCGCATCAGTGCGTCGCCCGTCCAGGCTTTTGCTCGGGCACGAAATTTTCCGCCTGCTCGACGATCTCGCGCATCGTGTCGAGCGCGGGGGTGAGCGTTTCCTGCATCTCCCGCACATGGTCGTATAAGCTATCGACAGCCGTGGCCACCTGTTTCCTGTAGATCTCGAAGGCGCTCCCGAGCTTCTGATCGATGTCGTCCAAGCGGTCTCCTTGGCCTCGTGTGCCCTCTAAAACCAGTCTAAGGCCCTCAAGCGTGTTGTTGATCGCTTGTCGCTCGCCTCCAAGAGCCGCCTGTGCGGCCTCAAGTACCCGCTCCGCACTCGCCGCACTATGTCGGGTGCTTTCTCCCACCTGCCGAGTGCTTGCCGCCAGATTGTGCGTTGCCGATTCCAGGCGTTCCACGGCTGGCTTCATCTCGTCACTGGCCGCCACCAAAGTATGTGCCGCGTTCTGGAAGTTGACGGAAGCGTCCGATGACGCGTTCGCGCCCTCCTTGACGCCTTCCGACGCGCGGCGCATCTCCCGAGCCCCGTTCGCCAAGGCCGCCTCCATCTCCTCGAGCCGCTGAGTGATTTCGCCCAAAGGTCCAACGAGGTCGCGCCCCGCCTGTGCGGCCACCTCGCCAGTGATTGCAACAATCTTGCGACCTGTGCCTTCGATCACGCTACGCACCTTATCACCGGCGCCATCGAGTGCCTTGGCGACATCATCGCCGGTTTGGTTCATCCGCTCCCGTGCGGCCATACCGCCTTCTTCGGTCGCCTTCGTCAGTTCGTCGCGGAATCGCTTCGCAGCCTCGTGCATGGCCTCGGCGGCGTCCGCCATCGCGCGGGCACCGTCGGCCGTGTTCTCCTGGATTCCCTCAAGCGTTGTTCGCATCGCGGCGAGAATCGCCTCCACGCCGTCGCTGAAGGCTCCGCTCGTGGCCGAGGCACCCGCCGACATCGTGACTCGCAATTCCTCCACCGCGCCCACCAGACGCTGGCTGGCGTCTTCCATCTCCGACCCCATGCGATGGGAACTGCCATCCATCCGCTCCACCAGCGCCTCAAGCCGGTCGCTGGCGCTTCCCAACTGACGGCTTGCCTGCCGCAATGCATCGTCGATGTTCGTGGTGATCCGGCTCGAGAGGTCGCGGACCATATCCCCCACGCTTTCCGTCCCCAGTTCCCCCACTTGGGCGATCAACGGCGATACGGCGCTTCCTATCGAGTCCGAAATCGCCTTGGGCAATTCTTCACGTAACGGACGGCCAAGCTCCTCGACAAGTTCCATTCCGATACGGCGGAAATGCTCCTTCTGCTCCCGTGTTGCTTCCACCTGTTCGACCGCCAGACCCTCAAGGCTAAGGAAACTAAGCCGTTGCTCGAGTTCCCTATTGAGATGATGGATGGTGCGTTCGACCGTACCGGTGCCATTGCGCAAACACACCGTGAACAGGATTGAGCAGGCAAGCCCGGTCAGCGACATGATGAACTTGGCGGACGCCACCGAGAGCAGGTTCGTCATCGCCTCCTCCGAAACGCCCTCGGCGGTATTCATCGCGTGGAGTGCCGAGATCAGGCCCAGGAACGTCAGAAACAAGCCTGTGGTTACGAAGAGGCCGGGTTGGATCCGCCAGAATCCTCCACCGAAGTGTAGATCTTCCAAATTGAAGAACTGTGAGGGTCTCACCGAGTTGCGCAGGATCACCCGATCCCCGTCGCGGTGCGCAATGAAAGTCTCGTGGTACTCGTCCCAGGCTGTCATCACCGCCTTTTTGGGCGATGAGACGCGCACGCTCTCCAGCCGCCGCTTAACATCGCGGCTAACCTCGTCGATCGAATCGCTGAACTCGGCCGGATCTGTCGCCGCGTTGGCAACTATGTCTCTCAATGCTCGAAGTGCTCGACACCGCCCCAGCGTCTTGGTGTAGAAATGAGCCATTGCATAAATAAGCCATACCGCGAGTCCCGCCGATACAAGACCCGGCATGTACTTTTCGCGCAGCAGGTCCGACATCCCGATCACAACCTCGACAATTAAGTTGCCGCCGCTTTCGTACATTCACCCCTCCCAAGGTTTTTTTGCACCGCCCGTACCGCAGTGGTTCTCACGTGCTTCACCAAGCCACGAGACCGCTGTCCGCGGGTACAGTGCGACGCTCGGAGGCCGCTCCATCCCTTGCCCGCCAAGCATGCGCAAATCATTCAGAATATCGATTGAAGCGGCTTTTCGCACCCCTTGATCGATACGGGTAGTGTATCAGTTCGACAGTTGCACGAACCGAACGGTGCGCGGGCCCCAATTGCCGCGTAAGCGCGGCAATGCCCAAAAATTGGTCTCCTATGCCCGCATGGTCAATTTCGCTGGGTACTTGGGCCCAAGCCACCAGCGGCAAGGTCGCCACGGGGAGCGACCTGCTGCCCGACGGCAGCGTCAATTTCTCTGTGGAGGGGGACTTCTCGATCGGGGCGTTCAACCTGAAAGTTCCCACGGACGCCGACGACCCGTCGAAGGATTGTCCGGCCGCCGGCACCGCGGGATCGCCGGCGATGGGCAACCTCAAGCCGGCCGCCGCCGGCCCGTCCGACATGGCGATGCTGGAGGGGCAGAACGCGGGGACGTACCATCTCTGCGTGCAGGTTGACACCATGGGGCCGAACGCGACCCCGATTCCGGCCAGGGTGTACCGAGGAACCATCAGCCGCACCAGCGGCACCGGCGGCGCCGACGAGACGCTGGCGACGGGGGTGATCGGCAACATCCGGCGCAACGGCACGACGGTGAAGCTGACCTACCTGACGGTGTCCGAGAAGTACAATCAGCGCCTGGTGATCGTCAACGACGGGTCGAACGAGGCGACCTACACCCTGGGCTCGTTCGTGACGGAGGCGGGCACGCGGGCGGTTGCGAAGGCGGCGGCACGCGGCACGGTCGCGGCGGGCGGCCAGATGGTTCTTCGGGTCTCGGACTTGGTTGAGTTCACGGGTCCGATGACGCGGGCGGCGGCGACGCTGAGCATCAACGCGGATGTGGGGGATGTTCAGGTGGCGACGACCCAGGTGAACCTTCTGCACGGCAGCACGGACACGGTGGTCTACGCCTCGGTGGACGGCGCCTCGGTCAACTAGACATCCATTCTCCGTCACCCGGCATTGCCGGGTAGGGGAGGGCTTCGCGGCCCTCCCTTTTTTTGGCCGGGCACGGTGGGAATTGGCCGCTTGCCGCATCGCGCATTCTCGGTTCCGCCTCCGGGGGAGCCGGCTGGCTTCGTAGCCACCATCGGCCCACCGCCAATCGGGAACCACATCACTTCCCTCATTTGCCTTTCCGGCGTGCGGCCAACCGCACCGCCCCGGAGCGGTCGGTTAGAATAGGAGCCCTGGCCGCGAAATATGGGACGGCGCTATGCCTAAGAGGCGCAAAGAGAGGAACTTGGCGCGGTTGCGCGAGCGGCTGCTCCGTGCTGGAAAACAGGGCGAGCGTAGTGCCCCGCTGGTGTTCGCCGGTCGGGAGGCGGTGATTGCGAGCATTCTCCGCACGGCGAACGTTCTGCCCCCCGACGGGGCCGTGGGAAACACCTTTGTGGTTGAGGGCCCGCCGGGCGCGGGCAAGACAGCCTTGGTCGGCGAGGTGGCGCGACGATTGCGGAGCACGGGCCGCTCCGCCATCGTGCACAATAGGGTTCCTGACGCGGCGGGGGTGCGCACCGTTTACGAGGACATGCGCGCCGCTTTGGACAATGGGTCCGCGGACGATACGCGGGTCACCCGAGAGGGGAAGCTCACCATTGGCGGCGGCGTTGGTCCCGTGTCCATCCAGCGGACCACGGGGACAACCCTGACCCCGCCCGAACAACTGGAGGTCGCGCATATCGCGCGTATGCGCGGTGGACGCCCATTTCCCGATGACGCGGGTGGCGTGGTGTTCGTGGACGAGGTGCAGAATGTGCGTCCCGGCAGTCCCGCGGCGGGGATGCTGGAGGATCTGCACACACAGAGCAGCATCCCTTTCCTGTTGGTTTGCGCAGGGCTGTCGACGAGCGTGGAGCGGCTGGCCGAGGCGGGCATCTCGCGTCTCAACGAACCCGGCGTTGTTATGCTGGGGTGCCTCGCCCCGGAGGAAACACTCGACTGCGCCCGCCGCACGCTGGCGAAATCACGGGAATGGGGCGTGTCTGCCTCGGAAGCGGCGGTGGCGCGATGGGCGAAGGCCATCGCCAGCGCGTCGAACGATTGGCCTAGACACTTGCAATGTTATTTGAACGCCGTCTGGACGGTGTTGGCGGAACAGGAAACTCCGAATCTCGACACCGCCGATCTAGACGGGGTGTTGGTCCAGGGGGACGAGTTGCGGCAAAGCTACTACAACAGTCGGCTGGAGATGTCGCATGTACCCGTCGAGGTGGCGTCCGTTCTGCACGGGGCATTGAGGGACAGTCGCGCTCCCATGGGTCGGCTGGCGGCTGCCGCCCTGGTTGAAAATGCGATCGGGGCAATTCTGGATGAAACCGAAAAAAAGATTGTTCGCTCCAAGTTCAAAAGCCCGGGCGACTGTTTCAACGCGCTGCTCCGGGCCGGCGTGGTGTCAATGGACAGAGGTCGCGGATGCGTTGTGTCGCCCATCCCCTCGATGACACAACATATCCTTGATGCCCGTGCCGGACGCGGGGTGAAATAAGGGAAGAAAGGGGAGCCGCCGGCCCCGGTGGAGTCGGCCCCATGAGAAGCGGGGGATTGTCGGCTTGATGACCCAGCCCGCCAACAATGTTGGGGAATTGCCAATTTGCAGTCATTTCGGATGGAGCGTCATATATCGTTCCGGAGATGCCTATCGATGTCGTATTTCCCCATCAGAACACCTCGATTGCATCCGCAAAGCTCTTCTACGAGGGGAACTCGCCATCAATGCTTTCAATCGATGGCAATTTCTGAAAAGTAGGACGCGGACGGTACATTGGACATTCACCAATGCGGGGAAAACGGACGCCGCTGTCTCAAGGGAACGAGCGATGGCCGAGCGAGAGGCTGGCAACATATCCGTGCTCGTGGCCAACGAGCAGCTTGCGGAACAAACGGCAATCCGTATTGATGCCGGTTTGGAGAAGGCGGACTTGTTGTTCGCACAACGGGACTGGAGCCAAGCGCGCGGTGATTGCCCCGCGTTTGTTCGCATGATTCATCTAGCCCGGCGGCGTGGAATGACCGTGCATGTTGTCGCGGCGTTCGGTGCACAAGCCAGCGATGACGATCTCTATGCGGAAGCTCGTCGGCGATGGATGCTTCAGCGGAACCCCTTGTTGAGACCCGCGCCGCGTACATCCAACATCGAACGCCGTTTTGGTGAGCGTCTCAAAGAAGCCGGACTCAACCCTATTCCGCAGATGCCGGTTGCGGACTACTATTTGGACTTTGCCTTGCTTGGCACTTCGGACGGGTTGCCCCTGAGGCTGGATATTGAGGTCGATGGGCGATATTGGCACGAGGAATTGCCGGGGCGCCAGCGGCTTCGGGATGAGCAACGGGATCGGGTGCTTCGGAATTTGGGCTGGCGCCCCCTGCGCTTTTGGGTCGATGACATCCTGAGAGATGAAGCCGGATGTCTTGAGCGTGTTCTAAGTGAAGCGGGCTCCAAGCCTCTTAAAAGCAAGGATCGAATATGGGAGGGTGACGAATGACCGAATCGAAATCCATTGCGTCCCAGTGGCGGGCCGTTGGGCTGACAGTAGGGCTCCTAATGTTGGCATCCGCGCTACTCGCCATTGCCATCGGCGCTGTTGGTGCGGAAGTCCTGAGTCTGCCGGAAAGTCGACAAGAAGCTGCGGACATCGCCGCCCGTTTGCCCACTCTTCGGACGGAGCGAGACCAATTGACAGAGGAGATAGCACAGCTTCGGTCACAACTTTCCAATCTGCGTCCCGACATGGAGTCGGCGGACCGTCTTGCCAAGACATTGCCGGATCTGCAGGCCGAGGAGTTGAGAACGCGGGCGGAGCGTGAGCGATTGGCGAAAGATGTCGATAGCCTCACGTCCAATCGTTCGGCACTGCAAGCCGAAGTTGATCGGCTAGAAGGGCGAGCCAGGGAATATCGAAGCGAAGTTGACAGTTTCTCGACTCGTGCCCAGGAATCGCGAACCCAATTGGACACAATACGCCGCTCGATCAGCGAGGAGCAACGAAATCTGGCTCGAGCGAAAGAGGATGTCACCGCCTCCAAGGCCGATTTGGCCCAAGTCGAATCGGATCTGGCCAACGCCAGCCGCTTGTTGAATGCCAAACGCGCGGAGTTGGGCGAATTGACCAGCAACACGGAAGTAATGTCAGCCCGATTGCAGACATTGACAGGCGACGAGGCAAGGGCACGAGAGAAGATTCGACAGTTGATTGACACACTAAGTTCACTTTATGGAACCTAAGGAAAGGCTTGATCGAGCTCATGGCGCCGACATTGAGAGTCGGGCACTCCTTGGATAGCGCCGCCAAGGACGAGTGATGACGGATAGCGGGATTGTCCTGGACGGAAACCTGTCCGCATTGGTGCTTATCACAGCACTAATTACCACGCTAGTGGCTGCCTTCCTTGTTGGCCGATTGGATAACTGGCGGCGCAAGGAAGCACTTGAACGATCAACTTCCGTGCTGAAGCGGTTTAGGGAAGAGGAACAGGTTCGGCTCGACGAGTTACGGAGCGAAAGGGAGGGCGTCCTCAGAGAAGCGCTGCGGGCACGGGATGCCATAGAGCGCTGGGAGACGATCAAGCAGGATCACCAAAACCTCGATGCGATGCGAACCGAACTGGAGACGTTTGAGCGGGATGAATCCAATCGAATCGACGAGCTGGAACGTAGACGGGCGGAGTCGGCGCGCCGACTCGGTGAGATTCAGTCCGCCCTGGATTCGTATCCGCCCGAAATCACCGGGGACGAGGCCGCCTGGACGCAGGTTTTGGAACAACGCAAGCGGGAATTCGATGAATTGAGGCAAGCCGTTAACGATGCCAAGGATGAGTGTGACCAAGCAGAGGCACAGCGAACGCGTGCTTCGGATGCAGTGGCGCGGCTTGAATCCCGTCGGGAGCGGCTCAATCAGGACATTGAGAAGGCTAGCGATCTACTGGAGCAAATAACCCAGGAACAGATCGACACCCTCAAGCCCTACAACGAGCGCCTGCTTGATGAGGCTACTCAACTCCAAAATCAGGCCCGGGAAATCGATGAGGAACTGGGCCAACGGCGGCGGGATCTGGCTGAAGTGGATGAAAAACTCTCCGAGGCCCGGCAGGAACTCAAGACTGTCGAGACGGTTGACGCGGCCACCATTCAGTTTCCCGATCATGCGCTCGACGTTGCAATCAGGGAAGTTCCGGGCAAAGTCGCCTCGGAAGACAAGCTCGGTATGTTCAAAATCATGCCCGACTGCTTGCGTCCATTCGAAAAACCGAGCGCGGCAAAATCGGAAGAGGAGATGCTTGACGATTTTGAGTCCGCTTTGAGCCGACAAGGGCTAAATTACCCAACGCAAATTGTTCGGGCCTTCCACACCGCCTTGAAAGTGAACGATCTATCGCCCCTGACGGTGCTGAGTGGCCTGAGCGGTACGGGCAAAAGTCAGTTGCCGCGGGCATACGCCCGTTTTTTCGGGATTCATTTTCTCCATGTGCCTGTTGAGCCCGGCTGGGACTCCCCACAAGACCTTCTGGGTTTCTACGACTTTGTCGCGGAGCGCTACCGGCCAACGGATCGTGCGCGGGCGCTTGGTCACTTCGACAGCCGATTCGCGCAAGACATCGGCATTGAGAGCGAGAGGGACTGGGAACAACGCATGCTCATCATCCTGCTCGATGAAATGAATCTGGCGCGGACGGAATACTACTTCTCGGAGTTCCTATCACGCTTGGAAATGCGCGGCGACCGCCGTGCCCCATCCGACGATGCTCGCAACGACTCACAGATCGCGATCGATTTACCCTATGCCGAGGATGAGCATCCAAAGCAACTCTATGTGCCCCACAACGTGTTGTGGGTCGGGACACTGAACGAAGACGAAACCACACAGGCCTTATCCGACAAGGTGTTGGATCGGGCGAATTCCATTCGCTTCGCGCCACCGGAACCCGGCACGCTTCGGAATTACAGCACCGCTCCCACAAAAGCCTACCCTGAAGCCGACGGCTACCTGCCCTATAAACGTTGGCTCGACTGGTCTGATGAACGTTCAACGGCGATCAACGCGGCGGACCAACAGGAGCAGGTAAATGAGACGCTCGAAAGGCTCGCCGAACTGATGCGGGACGCCGGTCGGGGGTTTGGCTACCGGATTACCCAAAGCATCAAGGCATATATCAATCGATACCCGGGTCAAGATTGGCGGGTGCCGATGATCGACCAGATCAACATGCGCCTTCTGCCAAAACTGGCCGGTACGGAAATGGGTGATTGTTATTCCGCAATAGAGACCCTAAAGAAACTGGCAGAGGATGAATTGGGCAATCCCAACTTTAAGGATGCGCTTAACAGGGCGGCCATAAGTTCGGAGACGTCTCAGATATTCAATTGGCCGGGCTATACCTATGAGGAGAGATAGCACTGAAGCGTAGCGGTATATGGATCTATCCTTCTCTTCAAGCGTTCAACCGCGAGGCTGCGGGTGGAGAGTGTGCGGGCTGGGTAAAGAAGATAGTGCCGGGTACAAGGACACGCCTTACGGAAGAGGATGTGCCCAGCCCTCCCCCACCAGTTATCGTTGCAACCTGTGGCGCACTCCCTCCAGGCTTCCCGATGTTGAATGGACGGCACAGTCAGCCCCTCCCCAGGGTGCCCGGAAGATTTCGGGGCGCATTGCTGGCAGGCGCAACCAACGATGGTGAAACGGGGGATGGCGATAACGAACCGCTGGAGGCATGGCTCGTACCCTGGCGTGTCGGATCAAATAGAGAATTGTCTATCAGTGTGTGCCGCGACCCCGACACGGTTCTTGTAGTGGATGTCTCTCGCTGGCCGGAACCACATGAAGGCCGCAAGACGGATGCCAAACAGCGGCCGAGAGACAAAACCCTGAGACGCGCCGCGCGTGTTCTCGATTTGACACCGGGCGCGTTTTCCACCCAACCGTCGGTAGACGCCGCCTATGAGCGGTTGGAGGAAATCTGGGACGATTCGACACACGAAGATCACGACCCTCTTGGCGAGTTGCTGGTAAAGCAGGCCAAAAGACTAAGGCGTATTCTCGAAGACTTGGGTTCCCGCCCCAGGGCGGTTCTTCGCACCGAACATCGAATGCTGAAGTTGCAGGATGTTCGTCGCATTGATGCAAAGACGCTTCACTGGATCTCCGCTCAACCAGGTAGAAATACCGCCGAACGCGCCGGCGCCCGGCAGCGCATCAAGGCGCCAAAACGATACGAAACAATCGCAACACTGGAGAACCGGGTGCTGCGGGCATTCGCCGCATTGACGGTTCGCGAAGCGAGGAATTGGCTTGCTGGGCAGAAAGCCGAGGGGGTCAACGATGGGAAACGAAAGGATGTTGAAGCGCACCAACTCCGCGCAAGGCGGGTCGAGGCTTTGCTTAGGGAGAGGAGGGTTCCCGAGGCGGTGGCGCCGGTTGAGCCCAACTTTCCACTTCGGTTTGATCAGAGGTATCGGGAAATTTGGCGTGCTTGGCAAGACTTGCGGGCAAGGAACAGGGCGACGGAGCTCGAATGGATGTGGCAGCACCGGACATTCATGGAACTGTTGGGGCTCCGAGCGGCGATGCAACTCCATCAAGCCGTTCGCAAAAAAGCCGACTTCGGCATGCTCGCCCACAAGCCGATTTTGCGGGGGTCGGTGGCTCCGGCGCAGGGGCATTATTTGATGGAGCAGGGCATCCAATGTACCTTTGGCAAGGTCTCTTCCGGCTCGGTGGAGCCTATTGGATATGAATCCGGCGAACATGCATGTCGGTTGGGTGCGGTAGCCGAAGTGGACTCCGGCTCGAGGGTCTCAAGGATATGGTGGGACGCCCTGGTTGCGGACCCCGAAGATCCAGACGTGGTGGTTGGGGAATTGCCTTGGTCCCTTGGGCACGCATGGGATGCGAGGCTCAAAAAATGGGCAGCGCAAATCGCTTCTTGACGTGGACCGCTTTGTTGCCGTCGACCTGAATGGTTGGCTTGACCATATGGTCGTTGGGAGCGAGGACGGCCAGGCAATAGAAGCCAGTACGCTCGGAATTCGCTCTTGCCTCTTTCCCCGCCGCTTTCGACGCCCAGACCCGGATCCAGACCAAGTCATCTGGCTATTGGGTGCGCAGGCGCTTGCCTCGGCCAGAGATGCGCGAGCGGAAGAACCCCTGCTTGACGCAATCGATGCCCTTGCCTTCGCGGCAGGGTATGGGAACTGCCCGGACGAGGACGAAAGGCGCCATGCTCTTGCGGATGCGCTATGGCAGTTGGTGGCCGACCTCTCGAAGAGGTCCGACAACACGACTCACCTCGCTGTTGTGGTGGCGGACGGTCGTTATCTCGGATCGCCAAAGATCGAACTCAAGACGGGACAAACGCGACTGGAAACGCTTTACAACAGAATCCTGCAGCGTCGCCCACGTGAATTGAATCGGAGTCGATTGGAACTGATCTGGCGTTCGGTCGCCACCCTACATGCCGCTAGGAAGAAGGCTCGGGAGCAGTTCGGGAACGGGCCCGCCTCGGTGCCGGTCATCAGCGTCAACCGGAGAGTGTTCTGGACGGAACTGAAGCTGCGCCACTGGTCGCCAAACGGCGAGATCGGAGGAGCGCTGCATATTGCTCGCAGTGCCGTGATGGAGGAATGCGCCCTAGGGGACGCTTGGATGACCCAGCGGATAAGGGATGTGGAATCGGATCTTCCAAAGGCCGCGAAAGAAAATCTCGATTTGCTCAAAAAGTGGACGCGGTTGGTGGAAATGCTGGCGACGGGAATGAACCCGAAATCGCTAGCGAAGTTTGGCGTCAATGTGGAAGGGTTGGAACACAGGAGTTGGCCAGCGGCCAATGGCGAATGGGGGCATTTGCGTAAAAAACCGACACCGACAGGTGGCTGGCCATCGGCCCGGCTGTCTGAGCAACTCAACGAACGGAGGGACGATGCGCTGCGGGTCGTATTCGATGATCTGATTGGTGCCTGGGAGTGCGGTGGAGCGACCCGCCAGGACAAGTATCTGCTTGCCGCCGTGACACACCCGCTGGCACGGCGGGTTTCGGTGCGAAAGATTCTCGGTGAGGACAAACAGCGATTCGACCGGGTTGCGCGTTTTCTGAGGCAGCAACTGAACAATCTACTGAAGAAAGTTCACGACCACCGTCCCAATAGGCCACAACCGAGCCTGGAGCTACGGTACATCACGATGGGATATCGCGGGCTCTGCCAGATCCGCTATTCGCATCCAGACTGGTTTCCATACAAGGAAGAGGATGCTCGATTGGCCCATAACGATCTTCGGGAGGCCAAAAAGCTTGGCAGGCCATTCGAACAAGATCTGGTCGAGCGAACCGCCCCGTACTTGATTGGAGAGGGGAAGGATCCGACGATGCCGGGTGGATTTTAATTAGGGGAGCCATGTAGCAAAATCCGCTCATCGAAAAGGCCATCGCCGACGTCACACCCGGGCTCGCCGAGTACGAGTTCTTCCACAACTACGAGCGGCCCCACTTGGCGCTGGACTGCCGAACCTCCAAAGAGTACCTTGTCGAGCTTGAGGAGGCTGCCTGATCCGACGGGCCTAAATTCCGAAATGTAGTGAGCCGGTACAGCTAAGTGAAACGGGATGGAAATGGCTGTAGACTTCTTCGGGTTACACGAGGCGCGATCTGTGGGAGTGGCTAACGAGTTCCGGAGAGGGGAACATCGAATGAATAGCCGCAATAATCTCCATGCCGTCAACAGCGGCGAGCCGAGTCGAGCGTCCGGCGGCAACAATCGCAACCATTGTCGTGAAGGCTTTCTTCAGCACCTGAAAAGCGGATTGTCTGACATGTCAACACCAACCACGCAGATACCCATCGAATTCAAGGGCCAGTCTTATTCCGGCGTCTATTCCGTTTCCGGCAGCCTCCTGATCGCCCGCGTTCCGGGTGTGGGTTCGCGAAGCGCCGAACCGACCGGGGACGAGAAGGAAACAGCCCACAGCCTGTGCAATGCCATCTTGGAGGAGGCGGATAGCGTTGGCCTGTTGTAGGGCCCCATGCTATCGGCGCAGGTATGCCTTGGTGCGGCGGCGATAGCGCCAAGCGGTTTTCCAACGCCGGAGGAAGTGCGGCGCGTCGTCCTTGTAGCCCCGTCCGCCGGGCCGCTACTAATGCAGCAAACTACCACACAAAGCGCTATTCGGCTTCCGCAACGGGAAACTGTACACTCAGGCCATTTTGCAGGGGAGTGGTCACATGCGGTGTCGTTTGGTGCCTTTTTGCCTAGCCGCCTGTTTAGCGGCGGCTTGCTCGCGGGAAGAGCCGGATGGCTCAATTTACGGGGTTGGCGACCCCTCGCGGGAAGGGTCGGGAGCGTCATCTGGCTCAATGCAGGCACAACGGGCGGCGGGGCAAGGTGCCGCGGGAGTGCATCCGGGCGTTGCCGCGGTGGACGGGAAACGCATTGCCAACGCCGATGCGGAACCAGGCAACTGGATGAGCACCGGGCGAACCTATGACGAGCAACGCTTTAGCCCGCTCGCCGCCATCAACAAGGAGACGGTCAACGGGCTTGGGCTCGCCTGGTATTGGGACACCGGCACCGTTCGTGGTTTGGAGGCAACGCCCATTGTCATCGATGGCGTGATGTACTCCACCGGCACCTGGTCGGTGGTGTGGGCGCACGATGCCCGAACCGGCGAGCTTTTGTGGTCCTACGACCCGAAGGTTCCCAGGGCCCACGCCAAATATGCGTGCTGCGATGTGGTCAATCGCGGTCCGGCGGTGTGGAAGGGGCGGGTGTACAGCGGCGTGCTCGATGGTCGCCTGATTGCGCTTGATGCCGCCACCGGCGCACTGGACTGGGAGGTGCGGACCACGGATCCGAATTTGCCCTATACGATCACCGGCACACCGCGCATCGTGAAGGACAAGGTCATTATCGGCAACGGCGGCGCCGAATATGGCGTGCGCGGCTACATCACCGCCTACGATACCGAAACCGGCACCGAGGCCTGGCGCTTCTTCACGGTTCCCGGCGACCCCGCCCAACCCGCCGAATCCCCGGCCATGGAGCTCGCCGCCACCACCTGGCGCGGCGGCAAGTGGTGGGAGATTGGCGGCGGCGGCACCGTTTGGGATTCCATGGCCTACGACCCGGAACTGAACCTGCTCTACATCGGCGTTGGCAACGGCTCCCCCTGGAACCGCTATATCCGCAGCCCGGGCGGCGGCGATAATCTGTTCCTGTCCTCCATGGTCGCCATCAATCCGGACGACGGCGGCATGGCTTGGTTCTATCAGACAACCCCCGGCGATACTTGGGATTACACCGCCACCCAGCACATGATCCTAGCCGACATCGAAATCGGTGGCGCAACCCGCAAGGTGATCATGCAGGCGCCCAAGAACGGCTTCTTCTACGTTCTCGACCGCACCAACGGCGAGTTGATCTCCGCCGAGGCCTATGTGCCGGTCAACTGGGCGACCCATGTTGATCGGGAAACCGGACGCCCGGTGGAAAACCCGGATGCCCACTATGCGGACGATGTGCGGGAAATCCGTCCGTCGCCCTACGGAGGGCACAACTGGCATCCGATGACCTACCACCCCGGCACCGGGTTGGTGTACATCCCCGCGCTGGAGCTTTCCTTCAAGTTCGCCCAGGAAAACGCCTTCCGTGTTTTGCCCGGCGAATGGAATACGGGTGTGGATTTCGCCGAGACAATTCCCGCGAAGGATCCGGATACGCTGTTGGCCGACGCCCAGGCCGTGCGGGGGCATCTCGCGGCCTGGGATCCGGTCGAACAACGGGAAGTGTGGCGCGTACAGCACACGATGTCGTGGAACGGCGGGCTGCTATCCACCGCCGGTGGCCTTGTATTTCAGGGTCTCTCCGATGGACGCTTTGTTGCCTTTGCGGCCGAAACCGGCGAACAGCTTTGGGAATTTCCCGTGGCTACGGGCATTGTCGCGGCACCCATTTCCTACGCAGTGGACGGTGAGCAATATGTCGCCGTCGTCGCCGGCTGGGGCGGTGCCTATGCGCAGGCGTCCGGTGTGGGCCGGCACCGCGACAACGTGTTGAGCGAGGGACGCATCCTGGCATTCAAACTCGGCGGCAAGGTGGCGTTGCCGGATTTGCGGGTTGCCTATCTGGAGATTCCGGAACCGCCGGATATCGCGACGACGCCGGAACAAGTGGCCGCGGGTGAGGCGCTATTCCACCAAAATTGCTCGGTCTGTCATGGTCCCGGCGTTGCCGGCGGCGGCGCGCTCGCCGACCTGCGCTACGCCACCGCGCCAACCCATGAGGCTTGGAACGCCATTGTGCTTGATGGCGCCTATGTCGAGAAGGGGATGCCCGGCTTCGACCATCTGCTCACCGCCGAGGACGCCGCCGCCCTGCAAGCCTATGTGATCGACACGGTTCGGCAGTCCATTGCTTTCTGCAAGAGCGAATATCGGAGGAATTACCCGGAGCTGTTGGGTACGGCCTGCACCCGCGCACAAGTTGCAGCGGTCGGTACCGGCGAGGGGCTTTAAGCGGGAAAGGCTATTCTACTGGAATTTTCCCGTCACAGATCACAGATGAGGATGATCCGGCGAGGGGCTTTAAGCGGAAAAGGTTGTTCTACTGGGATTTTCCCGTCACAGATCACAGATGAGGATGATCCGGCGAAGGGCTTTAAGCGGAACAGGTTGCTCTACCCTGTGCGCGCCTCGATGCCGGGGCGGGCTTGCGTTAATCGAACCGATCCGCCGCTCGCAGCCGAACCGTGCCGGACAATCAGTGTTCCCGTTCGACGGCCAGGAGCCCGAGTTCGGCGAGCGGGCTATTTTTCAGGCCGGCATCCCCAAGGTGATCCAGGGCTTCGCTCAATAGACCTCGTGCCCGCGCCCGCGCCCCTTCCACACCCATGAGCGCCGGAAACGTGCTCTTGTTCGCCCGTTCGTCGGAGCAGGCGGGTTTGCCCAGGGCCCGGGTGGACTGGGTGATGTCCAGCACATCGTCGATGATCTGAAAGGCGAGGCCGATGCGCTCGGCAAAAGCTCGGGCGAGCGTTAGATTGTCGTTGTCGGCGCCCGCAAACAGTGCGCCGAGTTCCACCGATGCGCGGATTAGGGCCGCGGATTTGGCCGAGTGCAACTGTTGCAGCTCATCCAGGGTGAGTTGTCGCCCTTCGGAGGCGAGATCGAAGGCCTGCCCCCCTGCCAGGCCGGCCCAGCCGCAAGCACCGCCAAGGATCCGCATGGCCGTCACACAGGTTGCGGCGCTGGCGCCCGGTGCTCCCGCCAGCGTTTCAAAGGCCAGTGCCTGCAATGCGTCGCCGGCCAGAATGGCGGTTGCTTCGCCAAAGGCGATGTGGCAGCTCGGCAGTCCGTGCCGCAGTGCATCGTCGTCCATGGCGGGTAGGTCGTCGTGAATCAGCGAATAGGCATGGATGAATTCCACCGCGCAAGCGGGTGCGAGCGCCTCTTCAAGCCGCCCCCCAAACGCCGTGCAGGCGGCGCAAACGAACAGTGGACGCAGGCGCTTGCCGCCGCCGAGCGCGGTGTGGCGCATGGCGTCCACCAGCGGTTGGGCAATCGAGGATATGCGGGGCAGATGTTGCCGCAGCGCTGTTTCTATGGCGACTTTGTATCCCGCTAGGTCAGGGCTCACCCAATTGCTCCGCATCCAGATCTTCGAAGTCGTCGTTTTCGGTTAGCGCGCGTACCCTGAGCTCGGCGTTTCTCAGGGCCGCCTGGCATTGACGGGTGAGCTTGACGCCGCGCTCGAAGGCCGCCAGGGATGCTTCGAGACCGAGCTCGCCCGACTCCATGCGTTTGACCAGTTCCTCAAGCTCTTTGAGGGTGGCTTCGAAGTCGATGTCGGGGGTGTTGGGTTCACTCATGGGGGGGTAGCCGGATTGGGAATTTCCATGCAGGTCTCGGGCGCATTCAACCGGTGCGGGAAAGGCGCTCGGGCCCGACTTTAAGCATCTTGTCGCCGGTGAGCCGCCAATCGCCGGTCTCGGGATTCAGCTTGATCAATCCCTGCTCTGCCAGGATATGGAACTCGCCCCGGACGAGCCAGGCGCCCATCGGTTGATTGCGCGCTCGCAGCACAGAGCAAACGTCCCCCGGCCGGAAAGCCTCCCGCCCGCCATCGACGAGTTCGCGAACGATCTCGTAGACGGTTTCAGTGCGTTTGCGCTCAAGGCTCAAGAGCAACTCCTGCCAGCGGGAAGCGGGGCGGTTTTGTACCAGAAAGCGCCTATTCTCGCCAGGGTTGAGCCTGCTCATAGGCGGACAGTCGGGCCGAGAAGCTCTCGATTAGGGCCCCGTCATCAACAGCCGCCTCCAAAGCGTGGCGCTGCACGGCGACAGCGTGATCGAATTGGTTCATTTCCGCGTAGGCGGCCGCCAAGGTGTCCAGAGAGGCCGCAACGACACCATCCGTGTCAAGTTTTGAAATCCCTACGACATTGGCCGGCATCGCTGTGGGTGTGTTACCATTACCGCGCTTCAAGCGTAAGGGGGCGACATGGCTTCGACGCGGGTAGCAAAGTAAAAGGTGCATGCCGAGAGGGTAGTGACTCTCGTTAATCAATCGCTGCAACTGTAATAGTTGCCAACGACGAAAACTACGCACTAGCGGCCTAAATGCCGCTAACGTCGATGATCCCTTTCCCGCGGGGAGACTTCGACGGCAAGGCAGCGGGATCGCGCGGCGGCCTCGCCCGGGGCCAAGGTGTTAAATCCAATCGGGCTCGCCGACAGCACCCTGACCGCCGGGTCGTTGAAGGTTAAATCAATAGACGGATGCTAAGCATGTAGAGCCGATTGCGGCGCGCCAACGGACGCGGGTTCGACTCCCGCCGCCTCCACCATCACCGAGTTTTCAAGCCTCTGGAAACTCGTCGAAAGTGCGCTAAAAGAATCCCAAAACGCTCATGTGGTACGACCAGGCGACAACAGGGACGGATGGGGAATGAAATGGCGGACAAGTGGAATTTCCCGGGAAGCAGATGGTGGAAGTTTGATTTCCACACACATACCCCCGGGTCTGATGATTACGGCCGGGGTGATGGATCCTTAAGGAACATTGAACCGGAGCAATGGCTCCGGAAAGCCATGGAATCCGGCCTCGACTGCGTGGCGGTAACAGACCACAATTCGGGCGGCTGGATTGATGTATTGAAGGCCAAGAACAACGAACTACGAGGCCGTGACGCCAAGCCCGGCTGGTACAGGGAACTGACGATTTTCCCAGGGATCGAGATTACAGTTGCCGACAGTACTAACCGTGTTCATCTGCTCGCGATTTTTGACCCGAGTTGCGATGGTCAAAAGGTAACCGGTGTTCTGGGTTCTTGTGGCATTACAGACGGCCATGGGGATAGCCAGCACACGTCCACGACCACGGGTTTTGTCGAGACGGTTCAAAAGATTACCGACGCAAAAGGGGTTGCCATTCCCGCTCACATTGATCGTTCAAAGGGATTACTGGAAGGTGTCGCAGCCCTAACGCCCGAGCTTGAAAAAAGCTTGAAAGCGGTACCTGCTGCGGAATTTTGCGATCTCCACAAATTCGACAACGCGGAACCGGCCTTGAAAAAAGCGATTGACCGCCTTGCAAAATTGGCGGGCTCCGATGCCCACAAACCAGACGGGATCGGAAGGCATTTTAGTTGGCTGAAGATGAGTCGGCCGTCTATTGAGGGTTTGCGACTGGCATTGCTGGATCATGCATTCTGTGTAAAGAACCAATCCGAGAACCCTAACCGTTCGCCCGATATTTTTTTGTCGAAGTTGACTATCCGGGCCATGCGGCACTGCGGCCGCATCAGTGGCCGACCATTCGTTGTCCAGTTGCATCCGCATTTCAATTCAGTCATCGGCGGTCGAGGGACTGGGAAATCCACCCTTCTCGAATCGATCCGTATCGCTTCACGCCGTGATCGGAATCTGGCTACTGAGGCTCCCAGGGTAAAAAACGAATTGGATAAGTTTATGAAGCTGTCCGCGAATAACGGCGTCATGCGGAATGACACGGAAATTCTGCTGGAACTTCACCGACGGGGCGGCAATTATCAACTGCACTGGAGATTTGACGGACAAGGTGCGGTGCTGGAGGAGCGAGTCGACAATGTTTGGCAAGAAGTCGATACCGGTGACCTCGAAGAGCGTTTTCCAGTCGCCATTTTCAGCCAAAAGCAGATCAACGAGCTCGCATCGAATCCGCGAGGTCTATTGGATGTCATCGACCGATCGGCTCGTGTGAATAGGGCGGAATGGAAATCGCGCTGGGAAAGCACGAAGAGCCAATTTCTTCAGTTGCGAGAGCGAAGAAGAGAGCTATTTCGGCAACTGGCTGGTGAGCAGCAATTTCGCACGAAATTGGGAGACGTTGAGAACGATCTAAAGCAATACGAGGAACAAGGTCATGGCAAGGTGCTCAAGCAGTATCAGAGACGCAGCCAACAGAGGAGTGGCCTTCCCGATAGCCAGATTTTTGATGATATCTCGTCGCGCATAAGGGAACTTTCATCCAACGTCGGCCTGTCTGATTTTCCCATACATTTGTTTGATGAACAGGATGAAATAACCACCGGGATTAGAACGATTCACGAACAAGCGCGGTATGAACTAAAAAGAGTCAGTGAAAATCTTGAAAAACTCGCGGATAGAGTTGATGAACTAAAAATCCAAAGAGAAAAAGATATTTCCTTGAGCATGTGGCACCGGGAGGTACAGAAAAGCATTGCTGCCTATAATGGGTTGGTCCAAGAGTATGAGGAAAGGGAGAGTCAACTAAGTATTTCTCTTTACGGTGAGTGGGTTCAACAGCGCGGTCAATTGCAACGGAAATTGAAAAATCTGGATTTCATTCGAAAGGAAGTTGAACATACGGAAAAGCAGTTAGGGGAATCCCTAGTCAAGCTTCAGGCATTACGTCTGGAATTGCTAGAAAAGAGAAGAAATTTTCTTAACGAAGTCATAGGGGACAACTCGTTTGTACGCATGGAATTGATCAAGTATGGCGACGTGAGCACATTGGAAGACGAATATCGATCTCTGCTCAATCTTGAAGATGGAAGATTTGTAAGTTCGGTATTCGATCAAGAAAATAAACGGGGTCTGCTATTAGATTTTAGCGAATGGGAAAATTCCAAAAAATCTGAAGCGGATCTGCCGAAGATGATTTCTTATATAAAAACCGAAACATTCGATATCGCTAGAGGGGTGTCTTCTGGAAACCATGGTGCATTTGGAAATCGCTTGAGAAAACTACTAGAGGAAAAGCCTGCCAATTTTGATCAACTCGATGCATGGTGGCCCGAGGATATGTTACGGGTCAGATATTCCAAAGGCCCTCTCTCAGGTAAATTTGATGATCTTGAAAAAGGATCAGCCGGACAGAAAGCTGCGGCAATTCTGGCGTTTTTACTGAGCCATGGCACCGAACCGTTGATTATCGATCAACCAGAAGACGATCTGGACAATGCATTGATCTATGATCTCATCGTTAGCCAAATCCACAAAAATAAAATTAGGCGCCAGCTTATTATTGCGACCCACAACCCCAACATCGTAGTAAACGGAGATTCCGAACTAGTCCATATCCTGAAGTATGAAAACGGTCAGGTGCAAATTGACCAGCAGGGTGGTTTGGAGGAATCCCATATTCGAGAGTCGATCTGCACCATTATGGAGGGTGGTCGTCAGGCGTTTGAAAGGCGTTACAGACGCATAGCGGCGAAGGCTTAGGCATGTAGGCATGTTTGCAACCACAGACGAACTGCTGACCCAAATCCGACTGGGCGAAGATTCCTCTCTTGAATTTAAGAATCCGAGATACAAGGGAAATCAAGTTAATGACCCGCACCGCAACAGCATGGCCGACGAGTTGTCTGCGATGGCGAATACGGCAAATGGAATTTTGGTATTGGGTATCGATGACAGGACTGGAGCGATTGTCGGTGTCCCCGAGGAAAAATTGGATATTGTCGAAACTTGGATAAGGGGGATATGCAATGATCTTATTTCGCCTCAACTACTCTGCCGAATTCGGAATATTCCAGTACTCGCCGATGATGATGTGGAGCGGATTATTATTAGAGTGGATGTCCCCAAGAGCCTTCATGTTCATAGGAGCCCGGGTGGCTATTTCCACAGGATCGGAAGCTCTAGGCGGCAGATGAATCCGGATGTTCTAGCTAGGCTCTTTCAACAACGAAGTCAGGCTAGGATTATCCGTTTTGATGAGCAGTCGATTACCACTGTGTCTCGAGATATTCTTGATAAGTCCTTATGGAAAAAGTTTAGAACGCCGCTATCTCCGAAGGATGACGAGGAATTTTTGCTCAAACTGAGACTCCTGACACAAGATGAGGATGGCAACATTTGTCCCAGTGTCGGCGGACTATTGATGGCTTGCCAACAACCCCAGGAATTTCTTACGAATGCCTTTGTTCAAGCTGTTGCCTATCGGGGGACCGAGCGGAATGCGGCCTATCAGTTGGATGCCGAAGACATTTTTGGGCCCTTGGATGTTCAAATCGTCGAGGCCTATCAATTTGTAAAGAAAAACATGAGAATTTCCGCTGTCAAGGAACCTGCGCGGCGGGACATTCCACAGTACGCGATGCAAGCGGTATTTGAGGCATTGGTAAATGCGGTCGCGCATAGGGACTATTCAATTCAAGGCTCCAAGATTCGACTACAGATGTTTTCGGACCGTCTTGAAATTTTTTCGCCCGGCGCCATTCCCAATACAATGACGATTGAGAGTCTTCCTCTTCGGCAGGCGACCCGAAATGAGCTTATCACCAGCCTGCTCGCACGTTGTCCAGTGCCATTTGAGGATTTTTCGAGTGATCGTAAATTTCTCATGGACAAGCGGGGTGAGGGAGTTCCCATCATACTTTCCGAGAGCGAAAAGCTTTCAGGACGACCTCCGGAGTATCGTCTGCTCGATGACACGGAGCTCTTATTGACCATCTTTGCTGCGCAACCGCCCTAGGGCCTGTTAACACCATCTGGGTTAGCCCTGCCGGGAGCCGTTTTTTCCCGGGCAAGGCGGAGCGAGTGCGGTGTGGCCAGCGTCACATGAGCGAGCGACAACACAGTCCGGGGGAAAAACGGACCCGGCCCTCCGGGTTGCGCCCCAGGCCGCGCCACTCGGCGTTGCTCGTCGCTTATTTGACGCTGGCTGAAAGATTTGGTATCCGGCCCGCCAAGTTCTTCGGTGGGTAAACTTGCGGCGAAAAACCACAACGCAAAACATTGGGGACTTATAAAGGAAAGTTGACAGAAACCGGCATGTGGTGGTTTTCAGCCGCTAAATCCTCAATATATAGTGGTACGTCAACTTACGTATAATAAGTCCCAAACATTGAGGAGGCAAAATGAAACTTGGACTCGCGCTTGGCTATTCCGGTGCCAACATGGATCTGCCATTGAAGAAGGTACAGCTTGCCGAGCGGCTCGGCTACGATTCCGTGTGGACCGCGGAGGCCTACGGTTCGGATGCCATTACGCCGCTCGCCTTTATCGCGGCGCGCACCGAGCGGATTCGCCTGGGCACCGGCGTGATTCAGCTTGCCGGCCGCACACCCGCCAATGCGGCGATGGCCATGGCGACACTGGATCAACTGGCCGGCGGCAACCGGGTGATCTGCGGTATCGGCGTCTCGGGTCCGCAAATTGTCGAGGGTTGGTATGGGCAACCCTGGGGGCGACCCTACTACCGCCTTAGGGACTATGTTGCCATTATGAAAAAAATCTGGGCCCGGGAAGAGCCCGTTACCCACGCGGGCGTTGAGATTAGCCTGCCCTACGAGGGGGATGGGGCGATGGGCGTGGGCAAGCCGCTCAAGTCGATTCTGCACATGAACCCAACTATTCCCATTTGGCTCGGCACCGGCATGGAGTCCACCGTGCGGCTGACAGCGGAGATAGCGGACGGCTGGCTACCCCTGGGCTACGTGCCGGAATCCGCCCACCTCTATCGGGATTGGATCGACGAGGGTCTCGCCCGCGCCGGCAGGACAAGAGCGGATTTTGAGGCGCAGGCCGGTACCCAGGTCATGATCACCGAGGATTCCGCCGGAGCGGTGCGCGCGGCGCTGAACCGCCTCAAGCCCAATGTCGCCCTCTATGTGGGCGGCATGGGCCATCGAAGCAAGAATTTCCACAAGGAAATGATGGTGCGTCGCGGCTTCGGCGCGGCCGCCGAGCGCATCCAGGAACTCTATCTCGCGAAACGCAAGGACGAGGCAATCGCGGCGGTGCCGGATGAGTTCGTGGACCAGGGCGCATTGGTCGGCCCCCGGGAGCGCATCCGCCGCCGCTTTCGCGATTGGGAGGATTGCGGCGTCACCGGGCTCACCATCGGCGGCAACGAAGAGGCCTTGCGCTTTGCCGCGGAATGTGCGCGTCTCAATGTCGAATCCAACGTATAAACCTATGGGCAATTCCCGCCAACCTACCGTACCCGAATCAGCAGGTCGTCAAGCACTTTGGGCGATTGGGGCAGTGCGCCGCCGAACGACCAATCCGAGGGTGCTGGGGAAATGTCGGTGTATTCCCCCTCCGGCGAGTGCTCCCAGGTGGTGATGTAGAAGGCCGTGCCGTTCCAACTTTCGATGCCGAGGCGCTTGCCTTCGTAGAAGAACGTCACGGTTCCCGTGTCCGGGTCGCTTGCAATGCGCGGCGCGATACCGAGTTTGTCGCCCTGTTCATTCGGGCGGGCGTTGTTGATGTTGTACAGGTAGCTCGCCCAGCCGGAGGCGACATGGGCGAGGTTCCACCTTGAATGCGGGGGCATCCGAGCGTTGAGCCTGGGCAGGACATTGATGCCGGAGCCCGGATCCGTGTCGATAAAGATACTGAATACGACATTGTCAAAACCGTTTGGAGGAAGCCAGTTGGTGGAAACCTCGCCCAGGGTGAGCGTCAGTTCCAGATTCCTGCCCGCGCTTCTGACCCTGGCGCCCAGGATGTCCTTCTGTCGGCGGCTTTCCGGCTGTTGCGGCTTGATGTACTTGCCGGTTGGCCCGGTGTCGTCGTTGGCGGGGTCTTTGAAAGTGGCGTCCAAAGTTGGCCTGAGCACTTCGCCGGTGTAGAAGATGCGTTCGGAAAGCCAGTCGCTCTCGGTATCGTAAACCTGCAAATGGTTTTCCATTCGTCCGAAATCAACGACCGGGATGTCGATTTCCCAAGCGCCGGCGTTGTCTGTTTGGAAGGCAATTCTGCTGTCCATGTTGCCGTTCCTGATGAGTTGCAGTTCGCTTCGATGGTGTGCATGCCCCGCCAAACGGAAGGTGTCGCTGTATGTCCCACCGCTCGCCGGGTGTGTGATCCTGATTGGCGGCGGGTGTGCGCGATTGGCTGGACGCTGAAGGGCGGTCTCGCCACGCGGCGGTTGCACGGTCGCGGATGGCGGCGGGTCTCCGTGGCCGGCTCGCCGGCGCGGTGTTTGCCTGCCGGTCGAACGATACGGGCGCTTGTGGGCCGTGGTCGCTTCCGGGGGTTCCGAAGTGGTTGGCGGAGGGGGGGCGGGACTCGCCCGCCTTTGCGGAAATGTCCTGTTGACCGGGGGTTGCAAATCCTTGTCGGTGGGCGATAGCGCCGCGGGCCCGTCGTGGACATGGCTGATAAAGACGGTGCGCGCCGGGAGCACGGTGGTGACCAACCCAGTGCCGGCGGTTATCAGCCCGTCCGCGTTGTCCCAATCGGCGCGTGGCGGGCGGGGTTGGGGTCGAACGAGTCCCTCCCGCGTTGCGCCCGCTTGAGAAAGCAACGCGGCTTTGAGCACTTCGCCCGGGCGGGTGCCAAGCCGCAGTTGATGGGCCAGCACGGAATGGTCCGCGGTGTTCATCAGCACTGTAATGGATCGGCCGTCCAGGGTGCGTTGATAGGCCAGCAGACCCGGGCCGGCGCTATCCGACGCGAGAATTTTCAGCTTGCCGCGCGTCAGTATCGGGTTTGATCGGCGCAATTCCGACAATGTTCCGATGAGCCGGTACGCCGTGGAGTCGCGGTCGAAAGAACCCCGTTCGTTGTGGAACCCGCCTTTGAACATGGCCTGCCGCGTCTCCTTCAGCGCCTGTTCCGTGCCCTGATAAATGATCGGAATGCCCGGAATGGTGAACAGCAGCGCCAGCGCCTGCTCGAAGGCGGCGGTGTGTCCGGTCGCCAGGAATCTCGGCGTGTCGTGATTGTCGATGAAGTTGGGAATGCTGAACGGGTCGGCGAAGAGGGACATGAATCGTTCGAGTCGATACGCCAATTGGCTCGTCGGCTGTCCGCGGCCGACCACGCGCGCTATTTCGAAGTAAAGGGGGTAGCCCAGCATGGAATTGAGATAGGGTTTCTCCCGCGAGCCGATGTATCCCTTAAGCTTCTTCTCTCCGTCGTCCCTATAGGGGTCGGAGACGGACACGGATTCGCCAAAGGTCAAAAAATGGTCTTTGCCCAGGCTTTGCGCGTGTCGGTAGATACCGTCATCGTCGTGCAGAAATCGATTCCAGAATTCGTGCTCGACCAGCATGACGGTATCGACGCGGAAGGCATCCACACCGGCTTCGCCGATCCAGTACTTGTAGGTGTCTTTCAGTGCGTCGATGACGACGGGGTTTTCGGTATTCAAATCGGCGAGCTGCCCGAGCATGTGGTTGGTTTCCTGATAGCGGTCCGCGTAATCCTGGATTGTCGGGGTCCAGTGGTAGATGTTGGCCGCGGCGTGCTCGGGATTGCGCCGGTCGATTAGGTGAAATGGCGGTTGCGTTGGGGCGGGCTGGTGTGAATCGGGCTCGAGCAGGCGGAAGTTCCTGGCGGTATCCGCGGGGTCGTACCCGCCGTCGTAGGTGTAGAAGTTGGCGGTGTGGTTGGCCACGATATCCTGAATCAGGTACATGCCCCGGCAGTGCAGCTCGTGGGATAGGCGTTTGTAGTCGCCCAGGGTGCCGAAGTGCTTGTCGATCTGCCGGAAATTGACGGCCCAGTAACCGTGCCAGCCAGCGGCGCGATAGGGTGTGCTCCACCATTGGTTGGCCACCGGCGGCGATAGCCAAAGCGCGGTGACGCCCAGCGTTTGCAGGTAGTCGAGCCGCTTGATGATGCCCCGAATGTCGCCGCCGCTGAAGTGGGCGCCGCTTGCCGGGTCGTATTCGCCGTGGCCCTGGTCGTTGTTGCTCGCGTCGCCGTCCTGGAACCGGTCGATAAACAGCATGTAGATCACCTGCTCTTGCCAGGCCGGCGATGGAACATGCAATCGCGGGCTGTTCGCCGAACAGGCCTCGTCCGCCGCCGCCATGCAGGGCAGCGCGGCGAAGGCCAAACCGAGGAACAGTCGGCGGTGCATCAATTTGATTTTTCCCATTCCATTAGGCCTCGGCCCGCGCATTATTCAGTTGGGGAAGGTCCGAACCAGTCGATAGAGCGGCATTGGACCAATTGCAACCGATTGATCGTTTTAGCGGTCTTCAACTCAAATGCTGCGACTATAGAGCTGATCGGACATTCCTTGGTGCGCATGTCGAACTGTGACACAACCCGCAGTCTATTCATGGATTGTGATGGCTTCGGGCATCCCCATGTCCTCCTTCCACATCCCTATCTTCTGCTTGAAGTTGCCGACGAGGTCGGGTCGGGCCGCGCTCAGGTCGCGTTCGCCACGCGGGTCCACGGTAACATCGTAGAGGCGCATCTCATCGGAATCCGCGTACCAGAGGAAGTGCCACCGATGGGTGCGCACGTAGTACCCCTCGGCGGGCGAGCCCATCATCTGCCCCCGTCGGCGACGATTGTCGCTGTAACCGATCAATGCCGAGCGCTTGTCGAGACGGTCGTTTTCGCCTTCGAGCAGCGGCTTGAGCGAATGGCCCCTGAACTCCGACGGGGCTTCGATGCCGACCAGGTCGAGTATGGTTGGGGCGATGTCCAATGATGAAACCAGGCTCGATTCGTTGAAGGAGGCCCCGAGGCGTCCCTTCCAATAGAAAATGATGGGTGTGCGCACGGACAGGTCGTAAAGCGCGCCCTTGCCGGTGAATCCGCCGGTGGCCAGTTCGTCGCTCGGCGTCGCGCTGTCGGTGACGTATTCGACATCGCCGTCCTGCTCATAGCCGTTGTCGCTCAGGTAGATGAATACTGTGTCCTCAAGCAGCCCCTTCGCCTCAATGTGGTCCATTAGGTCGCTAACGCCCTGATCCCACCGGGTGATATTGCTGTAGTACAGCTTGGCGGACTCGGAAATGTCCTTGTCAGCGTAGAACTTGCCGAATCGATAGGGTGCGTCGAGGGGCGTGTGCGGCAACATGGGTCCGAACCAGATGAACATCGGTTGGCTCGCGTTTCTGTCGATGAACGCAAAGAGGGGGTCCATCGTTTCCCGCACCAGCTTGTTGCCCTCGGCCCCCATCAATTCGTGGAAGAAGGCATCGGTGCCGTATAGCGACATATCCCAACCGGCGGTCATGCCTTCGTCGAAGTGCCCGTTTCGATAGGAGTTTTCCCACCATTTTCCGCCCTGCCAACTGACATAGCCCTTTTGGGCGAGCAGTTTTGGCAGCGTATCGAATGCGCGCATGCCGTTGGCCTTGTTGACGGTGGTCCATTGGGCCCGCTCGGCCACGGTCATGGTCGCCCAGTCCGATTGTTCCCTGAGCGCCTCGACATGCTCGTTCAATCGGAGTTGATACTGTATGGGGTGCAGCCCGGTGATGAGCGTGCGCAGGGAGGGGCGGCAGTAGGGCGCCGTCGAATGTCCGTGGGAAAAGGTGACGCCGCCGGCGGCGAGCGCGTCCATGGCCGGCGTGACCACGTTTTCATCCCCCATGAAGCCGAAATAGGGATAGCCGTGGTCGTCGCCGATCATCAGTACGATATTCGGCGGGCGCTCGGCAAGGGCGAGCGGGGGAATGCAGAACAAGGTCGCCAGCAGCAACACCAGCCCGTGGCAAAAGCCCCGCCACTGCGTCCATGTCCATGCCGTCCCGGTTACCGGGGAGAAAACGACTAGTGCTCCATTAGTTGGATGGAGCACTAGGAACCGGCGTCTTAGGAAGCTCTCGGGAGAGCACAATCCACTGCGGACCATTCCTAGCATAAAATGGCGAAGAAATTTGGGCATCACACCCACTTTGAAGGAATTTTTGTCGGTATTTCGGCTGCGCATTCCTACCGTTAACGCTCGCAGGTGTTTTATGGCACGGGCTCCGGGGACGCCGGATCGCACACCGGATGACCGATGGGGCTTGGGAGGCTTGGGGGTCACTGGTGAATTCAACATGTTTTTGTCCTTTGGAGGATGGGGTGTAGGGCCAGGCGCAGCGTTTCGTAGCCGGTTTGGCGCCGGTAGTGGGGCCAGGCGTCGTACCTCGGCTCTCCGGAAAGGAATTCGATACGCGATACTTTGTTGCAGAGTTGCTCCAACAACGATCTCAGAATGAGCCTTGCCTGATGGGCACCGAGACAGGTGTGCGGACCAACGCCGTAGGCGACATGCATATTGCCGCGCCGGTCGATCCTGACCTCGTCCGCGTCGGGAAAGACTCGCTCGTCGCGATTGGCCGCGGCCCAGCAGAGCGATACGCGCCGCCCCGGCGGAATCTGGGTGCCGTTGATGTCCGTGCCCGCGGGGCAGATTCGGCCGATGTGGGTGAGCGGCGAACAGACCCGCGCGATCTCTTCCGCCGCGCCGCGGATCAAACCGCGGTCGGCGCGCAACCGTTCGAAGTCTTCGGGGTGGTCGGCAAGATGCACCAGCGCAAAGGCGACAACGGAAACCACCGTGTCCCTACCGCCCGCAAA
Organism: Pseudomonadales bacterium; assembly: GCA_965116165.1. GTDB lineage: Bacteria > Pseudomonadota > Gammaproteobacteria > Pseudomonadales > Azotimanducaceae > Azophilus. The sequence continues at coordinate 2,197,112 of OZ220484.1, forward strand.
GGTCAGGATGGCATAGCCGAGGATTTCCTCCCGGGTGAGCCCGCGGCCGTCGTAGGTTGCTTTGCAGAGGATACCGAACAGGTCGTCGCCGGGATTGGCGGCGGCGTCCGGTAGGGCTCGATCAAGATACGTGTAGAGTTCGGCGCGGGTTCTGTCCTCGTAGAGCACATTGGAGCACCAGGTTTCCCATAGGCGGGCCTCTTCGGGTGGGCGCTTCAGCAGCAGCGCCAGGGCGCGGGATTGCAGCTTGATGGCGAAGTCGCGGATGACCTCGACCTCGCCCCGCTCAACAACCGCATCGAGGAGAGCGCCCGTGAGCTCGCCGACCGTCCGAATCATCTCCGGCTCTTTCGGCCTTTCGAAGATCGGTTGCGCCAGGGCGCGATAGGCGGTGTGTTGGGGCGGATCCACTTCGATTGGCAGTTCGCGAACCGCCCGAAATTGCGCCTCCCCGGGAATGGGCACCCGAAACGGCGCATCCGAACTGAATGTCTCGACGTTTCGCGCCGCTCGGCGAATATCCGCGTGGCGAAGAATCATGGGGATGGTTTCATCGGCGAAATCCCCGGCGAGAATGCCGCTCGATGCGCGCGCTTCCTTGAATGGATCGGTTAAGTCCCAGTGACCCACGGGCTGTTTCCAGGATGGTGTATCGGTAATTTCGCCCCAATCGCCCGCATGTCTCGTTATCCAGAGTGCCCCCTGGGGGAATTTGGGGATCCGGTTTTAAAACAGTCACCGCCGTTGAAGACGCCGATATAGCCGCTGAAGGGCGGCAGGGAGACGGGGCGGCCATTGTCCTGGGGTGTACAGCCAACGCTGAGATGATTGTCGGCGCGGCCGGCGGCCGGGGGCGCCCATTGGATTTCCCGGGCCCTCAGGTTGAAGACACAAAGGGCCGACTGCCCGCCGCAACAGCGAATGAAAGCGAGCAACTCGTCGTCGCCGTCCAAAAACCGCAGATTGCCCCTGCGCAGCGCTTCCGACGATTTGCGGAAACCGATGGCCTTGCGGAAGAAATGCAGCGTCGAATCCGGGTCGGCCAATTGCCTGTCAACCGCCAGGTCTCGATGTTCCTCCGCTAGCGGCAGCCAGGGCTCCGTCCCACTGAACCCGGCGCCGGGCTCGTCCCGGCACCAGGGCATGGGTGTTCTGGCGCCGTCGCGGCCGAGCGTCTGCGGCCAATTGTTCCTGGCCTCCGGATCCTGGACTCGGTCGAATGGAATTTCCGCCTGGGGCAACCCGAGTTCCTCGCCCTGGTAGATCAGTGTGCTGCCGCGTAGGGCGGCGTGCAGCAACGCGAACAATCGGGCTCGGTGCGATGGAGCCAATTGTTGGCACCATCGGCTGGCAACCCGGGGCGCGTCGTGGTTGGAAAACGCCCAGGACGGCCATCCCTCCCCGGAACCGTCGCTCCAATTCTCGAGAACGCCGCGAACCCGGGTCGCCGTCAGCTCCGGCATGCCGAGGAATTCAAAGCCGTAGGCGCTGTTCAGCCGCTTTGAGCCGGCCGTATACGCCTTTTGAATCGGCAGAGGGTGGCCGGATCCCACTTCCGCAACGGTGAATACATCGCCGAAACCGTCCGCCAGGCCGCGGAAGCGCTCGAGCAGTGCCGGCATATCGGGATGGTTCATGGTGTATTTCTGTTCCTGCATCAGGTAGGGCCTGGAGGTGCCGAAGAACGGCGGGCGGGCTCTGGGGTTGTCGCGCAGTTCGGGGTCGTGCATGCCGTGATTGATGGCGTCGAGCCGGAATCCATCCACGCCGCGTTCCAGCCAGAAACGCGCCACATCGAGCAGGGCCTCCTGAACCATCGGATTGTGCAGATTCAAATCCGGCTGCTCGGGGAGGAAGTTGTGCAGGTAGTACTGTTCCCGCCGCGCATCCCAGGTCCAGCCCGGCCCGGTGAAAACCGATTGCCAGTTGTTGGGCGGCGAGCCGTCGGGCTTCGGGTCCGCCCACACGTACCAATCCGCCCTGCTGTTGCCGCGATTCGCGCGGCTTTCCTCGAACCAGGGGTGTTTGTCGGAGGTGTGCGAATAGACCTGATCGATAATGACCTTCAGATTCAGGCGGTGCGCCGTCTCGAGCAGCGCATCGAAATCCTCGAGCGTACCGAACACCGGATCGACCGCCCGATGGTCGGCCACATCGTAACCGAAGTCCTTCATCGGCGAGGTAAAGAAGGGTGAAATCCAGATGCCGTCGACCCCGAGGTCGGCAACATAGCCGAGCCGGGAGCGAATGCCGTTCAAATCGCCGATGCCGTCGTTGTTGGAATCCTGAAAACTGCGCGGGTAAATTTGGTAGATGACGGCGCCGCGCCACCACTCTTTGCCGGGTTCTTTCAATGTTTGGTCCTTGGGTCTGGGATTTCCGCGATTGTTGGTTGGATAGGCCACTAGCTCTCCAGCAGTAGAGCGGATGAATGGCAGAGTGAAACGGCAACACGGCTGTCGGGGACGAGACCCTTGCCGGTTTGGGCGCGCTCCGACGCCATGATTGGGTGGCCGAGCACATCGAGGTGAATCACCGATACACTACCGAGGTTCTCGCAACCGATCACCCTGGCGGGCACCGCTTCCGGCGATTCCTCGGTATCCAACACCTTGATGCACTCGGGCCGGATGCCATAGAGGGCGTGTCCGGACTGGTCGCGCAGATGGACCGGCAACGGAAACGACAGCGTGCCCGCCCGAAACCGGTGCGAGACGGCTTCGCCCTCGATCAGGTTCATGGGCGGTGTACCGATAAAGGATGCCACGAACGAGTTGACGGGCCGGTGATAGGCGTCGACCGGCCGGGCGTGCTGCTGTAATTTGCCCTGGTTGATGACCGCGATGCGATCGGCCAGCGTCATGGCCTCGACCTGATCGTGGGTGACGTAGATGGTGGTGGTTCCATGTTGCTCGTGGAGCCTTCTGATTTCGAGCCGCATGCGATTGCGCAACTTGGCGTCGAGATTCGAAAGCGGTTCGTCCATCAGGAGAACCTTTGGTCTTGCGACCAGGGCCCTACCAATGGCAACCCGTTGTTGTTGGCCTCCGGACAGCTCCCGCGGTTTTTTCTCGAGTACATCTCCCAGCCCCAGCATGTCCACGGCGATGGCCACGCGTTCGCCGATTGCGGATGTGCCGAGCCCACCTTGCCGGCGCCCGCGACGCAGCCCGAATGCCAGGTTCTCGGCCACGCTCATGTGCGGGTAGAGCGCATAGGATTGAAACACCATGCCGAGGCCGCGGGCGCCGGGCGGCAGGTCGTTGACCCGATTGCCGCCGATCAGGATGTCGCCCGAACTGGCTTCCTCAAGGCCCGCCAACAAGCGCAGTACCGTGGATTTGCCGCAACCGGACGGCCCGAGCAGTACGAGGAATTCCCCCTTCTCGACCGTTAGGCTGAGCGAATCCAAGGCCAGGGTGCCGTCATCGAACCGTTTGTCGACATCCACAAACCCTACGCTGGACATTGACGGCGGGCTCCTCGTATCCACCGGGTCGGCATCGTCCCCTCAGCCCTTTACCGCGCCGCGGCTCAGGCCCCGCACCAACGATTTCTGGAACGCGATGAAGAGAATCACCACCGGAATGCTGACCAGCAAACTGGCGGCCGCGAAGTCGCCCCATTGCTGGCCGGTGGCGGGAATCATGGATGCCAATCCCACCGGCAGGGTGTATTGGTCGTTCGACGTGTTGAAAACCAGCGCCAGCAGGAATTCATTCCACGCCGTGAGAAAGGAGAACACCGCGGTCACCGCGATGGCGGGCAGCGACAGCGGCAGGAGGATGTGCCGAAAGATCTGGAGTTGGCTGCAACCCTCGATCACCGCCGCCTCCTCGATTTCCCTTGGAATCGCATCGAAAAAACCCTTGAGCATCCAGACGCAGAGCGGCAGGGCGGTGACGGAATAGGCGATGATCAGACCGATACTGGTGTTGAGCAGCCCAAGGGATTTCATGATCATGAAGTAGGGTAGCAGGATGATGATACCGGGAAACATCTGCACCAACACAAACAGAAACAGGGAGGCGCGCCTCCCCTGAAAGCGGTAGCGGCTGAAGGCGTAGCCCGCTGGAATGGCGAGCAGGAGGCCCGCGACCGTGGTGCCGGCCGAGACGATGAGGGAATTGCCAACCCAGGTTCCGAAGGCGGCCATCGACAAAATGGTTGCAAAGTGCTCCAGGGTGAAGGCATCGCCAATGGCGCCGCCCAAAATGTTGCCGGGAGAGACCGCCACATCGGCGATCCATACCAGCGGGACAATCACCGGAACACAGGCGTGCATCAACAGGGTCTGTGCCCCAACTTGCCTGAGCTTTGGTTCGAGGCGCCGGTTGTGGCGCAGGCATGCCTCCAGGGTCGCGGTGTCGTCCCGGCCGGATGACCAGGCCGCCACCCTTGGGGAAAGGCACCAGTAGAGGGCCAGGGCGGCTGGGGCGGCCAGCCAGGCAATGGTCCAAAGATCATAGATGCGCCTGCCTCCGACAACGACAAGGTGGGCCGCCATCGCCACGCAGACGGCGGCCTGGGTTGCCCCGAGAAGCCGTTTCCAGGTCTGTGGGCGACCGTGCAGACAGATACGACAACCAAAAAGGAAGGCGATGCCGAGCAGAATGTCAATTTGTCGAGCGCCGCCGCCCCTCACGGGTTCCAGAATGAAAACGACGGCAAGAACCGCACAGGCGGCGGGCAGCCAACGCCGCAGCGCCGCGACCTCGGCGGGGACGACCCACTCGACGAGTCCACCGTCCCGGTTCAACGCACCATCTCCATCACCCCGGAGCGCTTCACGTAGAAATAGGAGAATCCGAGCAACGCGAAGAAAATAACCACCGACCAGGCGGCCGCAATTCCGTAATGGCCGTGGTCGAACGCCACACTGAACACATGGGTGATCAGCGTGTCGGTTGCGCCGGGTTCGCCGAAGCCCACATGGGGATTGCCCCGCGTCATTAGATAAATTGTATTGAAGGTGTTGAAAGTCCAGATAAACCCGAGCAGCGAAACCGGAACCAGGGTGCCCTTGAGATTGGGGAGGGTCAGATGCAGAAATTGGTTCCAGCGTGAAACCCCCTCCAGCTCGGCCGCCTCGTACATATCGGTGGAGATGGCCTGCAGGGCACCGCTCAACGCCAACATCATAAAGGGGATGCCGAGCCAAATGTTCACCAGGATGACGGATACCCGGGCCGCGTTGGGGGTCGCCGTGAAATCGGCGGTGGTTCCCAGAATGGCGTTGATGAGCCCGTCCGGTTGCAGCATGCCGTTCCAGGCGAGTACGGAAATGTAGCCCGGTATGGCCCAGGGCAGCAGCAGGATGGTGCGATACAGCGTCCGGCCGCGGATGCCGGGCCGGGTCAGTGTATGGGCGAGCAACAGCCCCAGGGCCACATGCGCGGCGACGTTGGCGAATGTCCAAACCAGGGTGAACAGGGTAACGCGTAGGATACCCGGGCTCGTAAAAACCGTGACAAAATTGGTGAGACCGGCCCAGGCCTCCTGCCCAAGGTGGTTTTGGCTGGCGTCGGTGAAGGCCAGCCACACACCGTAGGCGATGGGGTAGAACGTTAGTGTGCAGAGGCCGATCAGGGCCGGCGCAACATAGAGATAGGCATTGCCCGACCGCGCGCCGCCCCGGCGGATGCTGCGCCCGCGCAGGTGGAAAAGAAGCACGATCACGGACAGCATGATCGAGCCCAGGGTCAGTGTGATGTGCAGCGTGTCGGGCGGCGGTGTTCGCTGATCGGCAACATCGGTGCGCGCCCGGATGGGTAGCGGCGCTGCCAGTTCCCGGCCCTGGGCGTCGACCGGCACCACGGCGATCCATTGATCCGCGCCCGGCGCCATGCCGGAGAGGGAGCAGGACCATGCTTCTGTGCCGGGTCGCAGAACGGGCCTGCCGGTCGCGTCGCGGTGTATCGGCAGGCCATCCGACCAACAGTCCTGGGTATCGAAGGCCGGCGGGGCTCGGGGGAGGCCGGCCGTGTCGGCGACCCGGATGGTCGAATGCCACTGCGCTTCGGTGGTATTCGCAAAGGGGGCGTCCGAGAACCAGATTTGGTAGGTGTCGATTACCGGTCCGGGGATCTGTTGAAAGTCAATATGGATGCGCCGGTACTCATGCTTCGCGGGATCCGCAATGAGCCCGGGGTTCGCCTCGCGGTCGGCCGCCGCGCTCAACCCGGATAATGCGTCCGTCCAGCCAGTTGCCGACGCGAGCGGCAGCAGACAGGCAAGGCCGGCGAACAGTGCCCTTGGCGCCCGCGGCCGCATCCCTACCAACTCAGCATCCTGCGCAGTTCCTGGTCTGCGGCCCTGAGGGAGGCGCGGGCTGTCAGGGTGCCGTTGTACGTGAGGGACAGCGCGGTATCGAGTTGTTCGAATAGCATGGCTGTGGCGCGGGTCGTGGGCACGGGGGTTCCAAAGCCTGATTGTTCGATGAATCCACCCAGCACCGGATGGCCGGTGATGTCCGGGTCGCCGGTCAGGTTCGCCAGCGTTGGCAGGCTGTACGTTCGCAGGGCGGAAGCCTTTTGGATCGGTGCGGACGCGAGCCACAGCGCCAGCTTCACGGCGGCGGGTTTCACGGCGCTTTGCTTCGACACACTCCAGCCGAAATAACCGATCATCGGCGCCAGTCGCACACCGGTTGTGGGGTCGATGGGTAGCAGGGATTGGCCCAGCGGGATGCCCGATCGCTCGTATCGGTCCCAATTCCAGGCACCGTCGATCACCATGGCGGCGCGCCCGGTCTGAAATCGGGTGGACATGGCCTCGCTGCTGTTGGTCGCACCCGTTACCGCGTGCGCAAGTTCCAAATCCAGCACCCACCGCATGGCCTCGGCGGTGCCCGGAGAAGCCAGGGTGGGATTGTCGGCGGCATCGAACAACCGCCCGCCCGAGGCGGCAATGAAGGGTACGAACCAATAGGACGACTTAACGGGCAGCGCGATGCCCGCGATATCCGCGGTGGTTAGGGTTTTGGCGGCTTGCAGCAAATCGCCGGTTTGCCATTGAGCATTCGGGTAGGGTTGTCCGGCGGCGTCGAAAATGTCGGTATTGTAGAGCAGCGTCATGCAACTCGAACTCGCCGGCAGGGCGTAAAGCGCGGCGTCGTAGCTCATGGCGGTGAGTGCGTCCGCAACGAACCCGGCCTTCTGCCCCGGTGTTAGATGCGGCCTGAGATCTTCGAGCAGGGGCAATCGCTCCACGGAGATATGCCCGATTTTCCCGATTTCGGTATCGGAAAGGCGGATTAGGTCCGGTGCGTCGCCCGCCTGGGCCGCGTTGATGAATTGCGGCAGGTTTTGCAAATAGGGAATGCGCGCGACCCGCACGGCGATGGCCGGGTGCGCGGCGGAAAATCGGCGCACGGCGTCCTCGAAGAGCCGCTCCTCGGTTGAATCGACCCCATAGGTATGCCATACCTCCACCGATGCGGGCTGCGGCTTGCCGGCCCCGTAAAGCGGCGGGAGGGGGAGGAGCAACAGGACACCGAGGGCGCATCCACTCAAAACCCGCAAAAGCCGGGGTTTGCGATTCGCTTTCATGCGCATCCTATATACTCGCCAAGTCGAGCACCGCGCAATTCTCGGGAAATGAATACGATTGCGCGGCGTGTTGGCGCAAAGCGCCAATGCCTCGTTTTTCGGCCGACCGTCGGCCGAGAAGTAGTCGTGCGAGAGCGGTTGCTCCGCAGCGAACGATCACCGCCTTTTTCGAGAGATTCTCGAACAGGACACCCTGTATGGCGGTATGATGCGACATGCAAAAGCTCCTGGTTCTAGTAAGTTTTTGTTTTTAAAAACTATTTTCTCACATCCGGGGGCTTTTGCTTTATCCATTCATGAATTATTGGGGCTAGTGAATGGGCAGGACTTTTGCGGAACAGGGAGAAACCAATGCCACAGGCAAAACAAACAGCGACAACCAATTGGAAAGACATCGCAAAGGGCATAGGAGCAATTTTCATAGGAGGATTCGTAGCAGTAATAGTTGAAGATATATTGCTTCCCTTATTGTTGGGCATCATTCCGATCGTGTACCTCATAATCAAAGGTAGTAGCGTAGTAGCCAAAATAAGGGGAGAACAAAAAAGAACCGGAAAAACCCTAAGGCCAATCCTAACCACAATACTGAATCCACTATGTTGGATAGGGCCATCGGAAGAAGAATGAACCAACTGATAGAATCGACAACACCATCAATCAAGAGCAATGAGACCATGGGATACCTATCAATCCCAAGGAAGGTCTGAACAAATCAATAGAGCAGTATTGATCCGTTCGTAAGCTATTGATTCAATTAACAAAAATGCCGAGACTACAGGATTAATCAGAGATTCCCTATGGGAATTCCAGCAATTTCCACCAAGCTGTTTCCCCGAATAACCCGCTCGTCGCACACCCGACCACGGCGATGGGGTCAGGAGGTGTTGAAGGGTGCCAGATCGGTCCGATGGTGGCCGAAGACGATAGCCCGATACAGGGCCCCTCCCGGCCCGATGATGAAGAAGAACTCCAGGAACAGGCGGCGCAGCTCATTCATATGACACCCCGGCATGTTCGAGGAACTCCGACCAGAGCATTTCGGCAGCCGCGTGAGAGGACAAGCGCTCATCGTTGTTGAAAGCGGCAGACATCCATGGAACCAGAAATAGCTCGTACTCGTCGGACTTGATGTTGAATCCGCCGCTCGCCGTATTGGCGGGGGCGTTTTCGGAAAAGGAGTAGTAGATGTCTCCCATGCCAATATTGCCGCTGTGCGCATGCACGGTGATGTGGGCGGTTCCCCACTCCTTGGCGCGGTTGACCACTGTGCATGTGAATGTCTGAGATCCTGTGGTAACAAAGCGACCACGAAGACCTTCGATGCCGTCTAGCTTGGCGACGGCAGATTGAAAGTAGGCGCGAATCTCATCGAACGCATTATCCCGGAAATCGCTGCGGTCAATCTCATCAAAATCCTGCTTCACACGATAGCGTCGGCCTTCCGGCGCCAGTTCATCGCCCGGTCTAAGTGTGGCTGCGGGTGCTGTCGCTTCGTCCTCGGTGAGGATTCTGCGCAACTCCGTCACGACATTCATAAAGGCAGCGTTCTGATTTGTCCATTCGACGACAGGCTTTCCGTCGCGCGGAAGCGCCTTGAGTTTCTCGAGCGGTGATTTTGTCCACTCACAAGGCTCGACGATGATCGGAACGACACGAACTTCACCCGCGTTGTGCCGCTCAAGCGCGCGCATCATTTCCTTGTCGTAGCAATAGCTGGATGCAAGGAAATCGGGGCTGACCAAAGGCAGGAACAGTTCGCAGGATTCGAGCTGTTCGGAGATTTCCTGATCCAATTCTCCACCCGCTAGGATTTCCCGGTCAAACCATGCGTCGATTTTTCCCTCGCGTTTGAACATGGCGAGATGCGTGCGCAGGCGACCCAGAGCCCAATCGTCCTTATGCGAATATGAAATGAACGCTTTCACGTCCGCCTCTTGCCTCCTGCTCCGCTAGCAACCTGTCGGACTTTATGGCGCTTAATTTTGTAACCCATTGATTATATTTGATATTTTATTTTTGCCGTCGCGGGTAAATTTCTTAAATATCAATAAAATCAATAGTTTAATAAATTCGGCACAGTTAAGTCCGACAGGCTGCTAGGCCGATCAGTACTTGGTGTCGCGCGGCGGGTTCGGATCATTGCCGGGCGCGACCGTGTCGGAATCGCGCCATCTGCCATCGCGCCCTTGAATCCGGACTTCGCCACCACCGAGATTGCCCACGGTCCGCTTGGCGGTCCTCTCAGCATCCCTCTGCGTGGGATGAACGCTGCTGACGCGCTTCCCGCTAGGCGATTTCACTGCCCAGCCCTTGGGGTGCTTTATCACATATCGGTCGTTTTCGGACATGCTACCCTCCTGATCTTTCGACCTGCTGCTATCGATGGGCTAAAAACTATACACATCGTGTTTCGATGTCAATATACTTTAGGGAACTATATACGCATGCAACGAGGAGCAGCATGAAGGAAGGGTCAACCGGATTGAAGTGGGGCGTCGAGCGACGTCTTGAATTCATCGAATTCCGCCTGTTTTGGGAGGGCGTCATCAATCGGGCCGACATAACCGATTTCTTTGGCGTATCAGTCCCTCAAGCCTCAAAGGATCTAAGCCAATATCAGGAACTGGCCCCCGGCAACTTGGAGTACGACAAGAGCAAAAGGCGTTATTTCGCCTCGGAGACCTTCAAGCCATGCTTTTTCGTCCCGGATTCAGATCAGTACCTCAGTCAGTTGAAGCTGATTGCCGATCATATCGCACCACCGCAAGAGATCTGGCTCTCGAAACAACCGGACCTCGCGTGGATGCCAATACCTCATCGGCGCGTCGACCCGACGGTTCTGCGGTCCCTCCTGACTGCGATTCGGAAGGAACAGGCAGTGGAAATTCTGTATCAGTCTATGAACCCAAACCGGCCCCTCCCCCCAGTCTGGCGTGGCATCAGCCCCCACGCCTTTGGCAGCGACGGGCTCCGCTGGCATGTGCGGGGTTACTGCCACATCGGGCGCAAATTTAAGGACTTCCTGCTTTCACGCTGTCTTGAAAGCCGTGAAGCTGGTGAAGCCCAAGCAATGGCGTCCGACGACAGACAATGGCAAGAAACAATTGAAATAAAACTTCGCCCAAATCCCAAACTATCCGAGTCACAACAAAAGAAAATTGCTTCTGATTACAATATGAAAAACAACTATTTATTACTAACACTTAGAAAATCACTTATCTATTATTTCAACAAACGACTTCGTCTTGATGTGGCGGAGGTATTGGACAATCCGCAGGAAGCGCCGGTTGTCGTGGCTGACCAGGACGAATTTAAGAAGGCCCTAGCCGAGGTGACGAGTTAATGGGTTGTGGATTGCAAAGATTGCCTGTCAACTGGACTATGGAGACCGGCGGGCGGTGGCCTTTCCAAGATTGCTGCATGAGTCGGGACTTAGGAGAGGCAGTATGACCGAAACCAAGATGGCGACACTTGAAGACCTGAAAGCGGGCGCATCAGTTCAGGGTCTGACGCCATCGGGAATAGCCAAGGTCGTCAACATCGAATGGTTTGGCGACCAAGCGGTGAAGGTCATTTTTGAAGATGCACACGGCAGTGTTCAGAATCGCCTCGTCTACCGAGACGAAGAGCACACTCTCAAGATCGCGTCGGCGGGCCGGACATGGTCCTTTGATGCGGACGGAGAAATGCTCCGCCTCGTAACAGAGGCTAATCGTATAAAGCTCGCGCATCATTTCGATCCTTTTTTGGCGATCCATACAAGCTTGGTGCAGCCCCTGCCACACCAGATAACGGCCGTTTACGGAGAGATGTTGCGAAGGCAACCCTTGCGTTTCCTGCTCGCCGACGACCCTGGCGCTGGGAAAACGATCATGGCGGGGTTGCTGATCAAAGAGTTGATCGCGCGCGGTGATCTGGAGCGCTGCCTCGTTGTGGCACCGGGAAGCCTCGTCGAACAATGGCAGGACGAACTTGGCGAGAAGTTCAACTTGGAATTCGACATTCTGAGCCGGGACATGATCGAGAACTCCCGCTCTGGCAATCCGTTCAATGACCGGAACCATCTGATTGCCCGGCTCGATGTGTTATCCCGTAACGAGGAGCTCCAGGAAAAGCTCATCCGCTCGCATGAGTGGGACGTGATCATCTCGGACGAGGCGCATCGCATGTCAGCGAGCTACTTCGGCGGCGAGGTCAAATACACGAAGCGCTATCAGCTCGGTCAGAAGCTTGGTCAAATCTGCCGCCACCTGTTGCTTATGTCTGCAACGCCGCACAACGGCAAGGAAGAAGACTTCCAGCTCTTCATGGCGCTACTTGACGGTGACCGTTTCGAAGGCCGTTTCCGTGACGGCGTTCACTATGCCGACACTCAAGACATGATGCGTCGTTTGACCAAAGAGGAGCTTTTGAAATTCGACGGCACACGCCTCTTTCCAGAACGGCTGGCATACACCGTCAAATACGAACTCTCTGATGAAGAGGCATCACTGTACTGGAAAGTGACGAATTACGTCCGAACAGAGATGAACAGGGTTAGGAGGTTTGCGGAAGAAGACGCAAAGAAGAGAAACAATGTCGGCTTCGCGCTCCAGATTCTCCAGCGCCGGTTGGCTTCGTCTCCCGCAGCGATATACCAGTCTTTGAAACGCCGCCGCGAGAGACTGGAGAACGAGCTGGCTGAGGCAAGGCTCATAGCACGTGGTAAGAAAGCCGTCCTCGCCGATGAAAGCGGGTATCTCAATAATGAGGTACTCGGAAACATCGACGAGTACAGTGAAGAAGACATTGAGAAATTTGAAGAGGCTATTTCGACAACCGCGACAACGGCGGAAACCATAGAGCAGCTTCAGATCGAGATCGAGAGGCTCAAGAGGCTGGAACAGAAAGCCCTAGGTGTCCTGCGATCCGGCAAAGATACTAAATGGCTGGAACTAAACAAAATTCTCGATGACGAGTTGATGATCGACGGTGACGGCAACCGCCGAAAGCTAATCATCTTCACAGAGGCGAAAGATACGCTCCACTACCTCGCGGAAAAGATCAAGGCGCGGCAGGGCAAGCCGGAAAACATAGACGTGATTCATGGTGGTGTGACCCGCGAAGAGCGATACAAGGTGATCAATCGCTTCATGCAGGATCGTGATCTGATGGTTCTGGTGGCAAGCGATGCCGCGGGCGAAGGTGTGAACCTTCAGCGTGGACATTTGATGGTCAACTATGATCTGCCTTGGAATCCGAACAAGATCGAGCAGCGGTTTGGGCGTATCCACCGTATCGGGCAGACAGAAGTCTGCCATCTTTGGAACCTTGTCGCTGCTGATACGCGGGAAGGTGAAGTCTATGCGCGCTTGCTGGAGAAACTCGAAACGGCTCGAAGCGCTCTCGGCGGCAGAGTCTATGACGTACTCGGAAAGGAACCATTCGAAGGAACGTCGCTCAAGAACCTGCTGTGGGAAGCGATCCAGTATGGCGAGAGCGAAGAGGTAAAAGCCAAGCTTTTTGAAAAGATCGACGGAGCGGTCGATTACAAGCATATCCAAGAGCTCCTAAAGAAGCGCAAGTTGACGAACGACATGATGCCGGAGTCTACGGTCGAAGAAATCCGGCTGGATATGGAGCGGGCGGAAGCGCAACGGCTACAGCCGCATCACATTCAAAGCTTCTTCATGGAAGCCTTCAAGCGCCTTGGGGGCCGTATCAAGAATAGGGAGGAGGGCCGCTTCGAGATTACGCATGTACCCGTTCGCATTAGGGAACCTGGCAGGCTGATCGGAACCGGTGCACCGGTGCAGAAGCGTTTCGAGCGTATCTGTTTCGACAAGTGTTACATCAATCAGCAACCGGTGGCGGAGTTCGTATGTCCGGGGCATCCGCTTCTGGAAGCGGTTATCAGCATTATACGTGAGCAGTATGGCGACCTGATGAAACTGGGTGCTGTCATGGTAGATGAAAGCGATGCAGGCGAAGATATTCAAGTGGTCTTCCTGATGGAACACAGTATTGAGGACGGGCGAAGGACAAGTTCTGGAGCTAGTCAGATTGTCTCCCAGAGGCTCCAATTCGCGAGCATTCAGGAGGATGGCACAGTCGCCAACGCTGGCATTGCGCCGCACCTGAATTTGAGGGCAGCCATGACCGAAGAAGTTTCAGAAGTGGAAGATGAGCTGAAAGGACACTGGCTATCCGATGACCTTGAGTCCGAGGTCAAGAAGTTCGCGATCATCGAACTGACACAAGCACATCTCAAAGAGGTCAAAACCCGTCGCTTGCCAGAACTCAAAAAGACCGAGGAAGAGGTCCAAATCCGTCTCAAGAAGGAAATCAATTACTGGGACTCACGCGCATTCGAACTGAAGGAACAAGCCAATGCAGGCAGAAAGATGCGCCTGAACTGGGAAAACGCGCAACGCCGCGCGGAGGATCTCGCAGATCGTCTCAAGTGCCGAATGGAACAATTGGCGCAGGAGAAGAACATCACGGCGAGCGCCCCGGTCGTCCGTGGAGGGCTGATCGTCGTTCCGCAGGGGCTTCTCGATAAGAAGCAAGGTGCCGCAGCCGTACCCGCAGGGTTTGCGGAGAGTGCCGCGAGCAGGCGTAAGATCGAGCTGATGGCGATGGATACCGTCATGGAAGCTGAGCGCTCACTCGGCAACGAGCCGAAAGACGTTTCCAGCATGAAGGTCGGTTACGACATCTTGTCATTGAACCCAGATACGAAAACCCAGCGCTTTATCGAAGTGAAGGGGCGAGTTGACGGGGCAGAGACGATCACAGTGACCCGGAACGAGATCATCACGTCGCTGAACAAGCCCGAGGACTATATCCTCGCAATCGTGCAGGTTGGTCAGGATTTCGTCCATAAGCCACGTTATGTCTGGCAACCGTTTGATGTCGAGCCTGCCTTCGGCGTGACGGCCCAGCAGTTTGAATTGAAGCACCTCATGAGCAAGTCCGAGGTGCCTAGATGAGTGCACGCCCGGCTTACTTTGAATCAATCCGGCAACGTGCCGCAGATCGCTGGGAAAAGCTGGAGAGCGACCCGGAGCTTGCAGCTCCGTGGTGGCAGCTGTTCAAGCAAGTTCAAAGCCCGCGACACATAGTCTCAGAGCTATTGCAAAACGCGGATGATGCCGGTGCAACAGAGGCCATCGTCAGGATAGAAGAGGACGCATTCGTCTTTGAGCACAACGGCGAAGATTTCACCGAGGAGCATTTCGAATCCCTCTGCCGATTTGGCTACTCGAACAAGCGGGCGCTGCACACAATCGGGTTTCGTGGGATCGGTTTCAAGAGCATTTTCAGCCTTGGAAAGCGTGTGGAACTGTTCACGCCCACACTGTCTGTCGCTTTCGATCAGGATAGATTCACCGAACCGAAATTGGCGAACGGACATGAGATAGCCAACGATTCTACGACAGTCCGCGTCGCCATTGAAGACCCTCTGAAAGGATCGGAAGTCAAAGAGAATCTTCGGGAGTGGCTTAAGAGCCCTGTCTCGCTCTTGTTCTTCAAGAACATCCGTCGAATTCAGATCGGTGAAGATGAGCTGCATTGGGGCAGTTGTGGTCCCGGGCCCGTCAAAGATACCGAGTGGCTGGCGCTTCACAACGACGCGGACAAGATATTTCTCATAGCGCGTTCGGCACCTGAGCCCTTCCCGGAGGATGCGCTGGCAGAGATCAAACAAGAGCGAATGCTCAGCGACGATGAGCACACTGATTTTCCGCCATGTTCTGTCGAGATTGTCCTCGGCGTAGAGGGCCGTCTGTACGTAGTGTTACCGACGGGCGTTAAGACGGAGCTTCCATTCGCATGTAATGCGCCGTTCATGCAAGACCCCTCGCGGATTGAGATCAGATCCCCTGGTACCTCACCGACGAACAGGTGGTTGCTAGCGCGCGCAGGAAAGCTTGCGGCAGAGGTGATGCTTCAATGGCTACGGCAGTCGGATTCAGACCCAGTTGAGCGGGCATGCGCCTATGGTCTGATGCCAGACTTAGATTGCGATGACACGTCCTTGAAGGGCACGTGCGGCACGATTGTCGAAAAGGCCTTTGCCGAAGTTATCCAGGAAGAAGAATTCCTACTTACGGAGGATGGGCAACTCGTTGCGCAAGAGAAGAGCATCATCATCCCTAGGCCGATCTTCGATGTCTGGCCAAGCACACAGGCGGCAGTGCTCTTTGACGATGGCGACAGGTCAGCCTTCTCCCAACTTGTCTCGGATAAAGACCGGCAAAAGCTGTTGAACTGGGGCCTCATTGAAGAAATCGATGATGACGGCGTCTTGACCGCCCTTCGAGGCAAACATCTCCCCAAGCCCGAAAACTGGCAGAGACTCTTGAGTTTGTGGGCCTATATTGCGCCGATGATTACCGGTTACGGCTTTCATGGGAGGAATAAGGAAGCGCTTTGTATTGTACCGGTACAGGGGAAAGGCGTTCTGTATGCGGCTGACGAAGCGGTGCGGCTCGGGGAGAAGAAGCTCGTACCCACCGAGGACGACTGGCGCTTTCTTGGAGACAGGCTTTCCGTTCTGAACCAGAACTGGCTTCGCTATCTGACGGAGAAGCGTCGGGTTGCCGAACAAGACGGCAACATGGAGCTTGCCGAGCAGGTGAAGGCTGCTGATGCCGTACTTGAAGCCATATCTCTGGACGAGCCGAGCGATACCGGGAAGGTCATGGATCGGGTCGCCGCAGATTTTTTCGCGGGCGAAACTAAGACTCTGGCAGATTCTATACGCATAGCGCAGATCGCCGCTAAGCTTGGAGCAAGCGTGGGCAGCGCCTTCCGCTTCGTTTGTGAAGACCGCCAGCTACGATCAACCGAAAGGATGATACTCGTAGACACCGATGGTGCCTTGGACCTTTTGCTTCCTGAAGAATGGTGCGAAAGCCACCTCCTGCATCCAGACTACCTGAAGGCGTTTACCTCCTGCTCGCGCGAAGAGTGGCAACAATGGGTGTCTAGTGGACGTTCAGGTCTGCACAGGTTTGTGCCACTCGTTCAGGCCGGATCCCGATACATCTCTCAAATAAAGACAGAGAGGGAACTGGAACGGAGACAGTTCGCTGGTTCCTTCGCGCCTCGTTACAAGAACCCGTGGTTCCATATCTGCGACTGGGATTTTGAAGATGAGATTTGGGAGCATTGGGAGAGTCTCGCCGAGGAGGACGACACTCTCTGGGGCAAGGTCATAGAGAGGATTTTGATAGAGCCGCAACGGTTCTGGTCGGGCTCGATAACTGCCACGGTTACTGAGGAAGCGCAAAACGGCCACACAAGGCGTGTGGTACGCGACGGGCTTGTCCCGGAATGGATTCTCAAACTTCGTGAAAGGGAATGCCTGCGCGACACACATGGCGTCTTGAGAAAGCCTGCTGAACTTCTGCGCCGGACACCCGAGACCGAAGCCCTTAGAGATGTCGAACCGTTCGTTGATGCACATCTGGACAATCTGAATACAGTACCCTTGCTGGAGCTGCTGGGCGTCGGTGACATACCGACTGGCCCCGAAAAGCTGCTAAGCCGGATCAAAACTCTGGCCAAGGCCGAAAAGCCCGCAGTCCACGAAGTCGAGAAATGGTATCGGCGTCTTGATGAACTGATCGATAGTTGCTCAACGGATGATTTCACTTCCATTAAGACCGCTTTCAAGACTGAGTGGCTGATCCTGACAGAGAACGGGGCATGGGAAATCTCCGGCGGCGTCTTTCTCGGCACCGATGAGGAAGACGCGCCCGGCGCGGAAATGGTCCGCGCCTCAGTACGGGATCTTACCCTCTGGCGAAAAATCGGCGTCGAGGAGCGGCCGACGCCTGAGCTTGCAATATGTTGGCTACAGAGCCTGTCTTCTGGTCCACTACCACCGGAAGACCTGCGTCGGGCTCGCGTCCTGCTGGCACGGCACGCCTCCCGCGTATGGAAGGAATGTCAACATTGGCTGAGTCTGTCGGGCGAATGGATGCCAGTCGAAGAGTTCGACTACGCGCTGACAATGCAGCCGCTCATTCCGTGGAAACACCTGCATCAATGGGTAAAAGACAAAACCGCCGATCTTCGGCGTTTGCCGGTTGAAGTCAGCCAGACAACGCCCTTCGCGGGCATTCCTTTGCTTGCGGCTCACGTGGAAGAACGTTTCCACCGCAAGGGCACGGACACTGGCAAACCGGAACAGCGCGTCTGGTTGAAACAGCTGGGGCTGGAGTTGCAACGCATCAAGTTGAAAGAAGAGGACGAGACGGACCGCATCCGAAGTCTGGCGAAGGATCTCGCCGACACGCAATGGAAGACAACCCGTGATCTCGAAATCATTTCCTACATTGAGGGAAAGCCAGCCGGACTCCCACGACGCGTTGATGCGATCTGGTCCGACGGAACGACGCTCTATGCCGAAGACAAGCCGCTGGCGAAACTCGCTCGTGCCATTGCGCTGGAACTCGACCGGTCGTTTCGCAACACAGAAATCTCGGACGCGATAAAGCTGTGCTTCGACCGCCCCGAGGCATTTGTGACGGAATATATGGAAGACAACTTCACCCTCATTCCTCGCAAGGAGGTTCTGGAGCCGGACTCGAAAACTTCGGACGAAGATGAGACCGCTAAAGCTCGCGGGGACAGCGATGAGCCAGAAGCCGCTGAAGATTCGCAAACGTCTTCGGACGACACTCTGGATAGGGACGAAGAAGAGGCCAACGAAGAGACCGATGAAGAGGCGGAGACCGAGCCTCACGGTAAAGAAGGCGGCTACGACGACACAGAGGACGAAATCATAAAACCGCGCCGGAAAAATAGGCCGCATAAGCCCGGCATCATGGAGCGTTTTGCTCTGAGCCAAGGTTTTCGGAAGGATCACAGGAACCGCTTCTATGACGACCATGGAAACTGGATCGCCAAATCTCTTGATGGGCTTTTCCCGTGGGAACAGAGGTCGGCGTCGGGAGAGGTTACCCGCCACTACTGGCCGAGGGATCACTGCCTCCAACGCGACCCACTTCAGCTCAAAGCTGAAATCTGGAGCATCGCCGAGAAGTTCCCCGAGACCTATGTGTTGGTTCTTTCCGACCTTGAGGGCGAGCCGGTGGAGATCACAGGCGGACAACTACGAGAAATGCAGGATCGAGGTGAACTCACCCTGCACCCATCAACCTATCTATTGGTAGCATGTCGGTAGTTTCGGAATCTGATCGAAAGCAGTTCGCCGAGAAGGGATACATGGTCCTCAAGGGGGTTATCCCCGCAGACACCCTGGCCATGCTGCGGGAGGAGTGCTCCTATTTTTTGGGGTACATGGACTCGCGCATGGATGCCGGTCTAGTCGCTAACAGTGTGCTTTCCCGGCGCGGCCGCCGCTACTTCGTCAATAACATGTATCGCTACAGCAACCGGCTGTGGCGCTTTATCTACGGGGATTTGATGGCGGATGTCTGTCGCCATACCCTGGGCCCGGATGCCTATCTGTTCAACGAGCAGTGGGTGGTCAAGGGTGCCGAACAGGGCATGGAGTTCGCCTGGCACCAGGATTCGGGCTACGTCAAGGCGGTCGATCCCGAAACGGCGCATTCGCCCTATCTAACCTGCTGGTGCACGTTGGACGATGTTGGTGAACAAAACGGCACCGTCCATGTTCTCGACCACGACCGGGGAGGCACCCGGAACCACATCATTACCCACGACCGGGATGCCCAAACCAACGATCTGATCGGCTATGGGGGCACAGACCCGGGCGTTGCGATGGACGCGCCGGCGGGCAGTGTTATCGCCTTTACGAGCTACAACCTGCACCGCAGCGGCGCGAATACTTCCGGGACGATGCGTCGGGTCTATCTGCCGCAGTATGCCTCGGCGCCGATCGTCAACACTCGGACCGGCGAGCAATTCAACCTGGCCGTACCGTTTCTCAGGGGCGGGGAAATTGTCTACGACCGGGGCACCGACAGGTCGGCGAATTGGGGCGGCTCGGATGGTCCCCGATCAGCGGCGCCGTTGTGCGCCGCAGGATTGCCGGATGACCAGATCGACCGGCAAAACATCGGGCTCGACATCGCGCCCGGCGATTAGCCCGATCAGGTGCTCGACCAGCCGCCGTCCGGCGAGTTCCGTATCCTGGCGCACGGTTGTCAGCGCCGGCCGGGTGTATTGGGCAATCGGCAGATCGTCATAGCCGACCACGGCCATGTCCGTCGGCACGGCCAAGCCGCGGTCGTGCAGCGCCGCGATGGCGCCGATGGCGATGAGGTCGCTCGCACAAACGACGGCGTCGATTTCCTTGCCGGTCGACAGCAGCCGCTCAATGGCCGCATAGCCCTCTTCCTCCGATGAGTTGGCGGGGAAGTGCAGGCGGGGGTTCGCCTTGAGGCCGTGGTTCGCCAGGGCGTCGAGATATCCCTCGTATCGGTGCGTGAATTCCGGATTGGCGGCCAATGTGCTGCCGATGAACGCAAAATGCCGGTGGCCGAGATTGATCAGGTGGTTGGTGATTTCCCGGGCGCTTTCCTGATTCTGACAGGTGACGTAGCTGGAAATGCCGGGTACGTTTTGGTCCAAACCCCAGATGACGAAAGGCGTGCCGCTAGACGCCAGCTCGGTCAGTTGCGCGTTGTAGCTCGCCCGGTCGCGAATGCCCAGCAGAATCAGGCCGTCGGCGCGATGCGCGTCCGGGAAATCGGTCACCCAGTTCTCGCTGAGTTGTTGGAAGGTGACGATGAGATCGTAGCCGTGGCCGGCGGCGGCGTGGGCGACGCTGCTCAGGATGGCGAGAAAAAACGGGTTGATGTGGGATTCGTTGGTGTCCTCGCAGAACAGCAGTGCCAGGGTGTTGGTGGTTTGCGCCCGCAGGCGGCTGGCGTTGCGATCCACGGTATAGCGCATCTCCTTGGCGATCCGCTGAATGTGCCTGCGGGTTGCGGCGCTCACCTGCGGGCTGTTGCGCAGCGCCCGGGAAACGGTCGATTGGGAGACCCCGGCTTTCGCGGCGATATCGAGCGAGGTGGTTTTGGACGTTTTCATTGTTGGGGTGCCTGCATTCGTATGCGGATTATGCATACGAATGCGCGGCCTTGCTTGTCGACAGCGTCCTTCCTAGCATTCCGCCTTGGGGAAAAATGTCATTTGCAGAGGACAAAGAGATGTTGCATGGGATGCCTTCCTTGACGCCCGACTTCTTCCGTGCGCTGCTGATAATCATGGTCGGTTCGGGGCCTTTGGTTTTCGCGAACGCCGTTGCCGCCGAGGCATCCGAGGAAATCATCGAAGAGGTTCTGGTCACGGCCAAGTATCAGCGAAGCCTGGCCGATGGTATTTTGCAAAAGCGCGATGCCGACAATCAGATCGAGGCCATCGGTATGGAGGACATCGGCGTTCTGCCCGCCAAGTCCATCGCCGAGGTCATTGCCTCCCTGCCCGGTGTCGCGGGCGCGAGGAGCGATGAGGGCATCATCAGCCAACTGTCGGTGCGGGGCACCACCGATCTCACCCTCGGCACATTGAATGGCCGCGAGCAGGTCACGGTGGCCACGACGCGCAACGTGGAATACGCGCTCTATCCTCCCAATGTGATGTCGGCGGTGCAGATCTACAAAACCGCCAATGCGAACATAAGCGAGGGCGGGCTTTCCGGCGTTGTCAATATGAACACCATAAGGCCCCTCAGCTTCGACGAGCGGGAAATCGTATTCAATGGCGAGTTGACCTTCCCGCAGGTGTCGGACGATGTGATCAAGGCCAATGACACCGGTGGCCAGGCCAGTGTCGTCTACATCGATCAATTCAACGACAACTTCGGTATCGTGCTTTCCTATGCCTACGCCGACGAGGTGCTTGGACGCGATGGCGATGTTAATCCATTCGACTGGCGTGGCTTTGCGGGCGGTGGCTTCGGCGCCCCGCCGCCGGATGTGGACGGCGACGGCGTCACCGGCGACGAGGTGGTTCCGGCGGGCTTCACCCTGTTCAACGGCGGCGGTGCGGAAGAGCGCAAGGGCGCCTTTGTCGCGTTGCAGTGGCGGAGCGACGAGGTCGAAGTGAATTTCGACCTGCTCGATTCCCGGCGGCAACAGGATAACCGCATCAACGGCATGAACTTCATCGGCACGACCGTTGGCGGAGGAACCCTGGTCAACCCGATGTTCAACGCCCGCGGCGCGGTGGACGAGGTGGCTTCCGGCACCATAACCATCCCCGGTACCAATGCCTCGGGCTTCGGCAGCGGCGGCAGTTCCAGCTTCAACCAGTTGCACGATGTCGAGCACGATGTGCTGAGCACCGGGCTCAACCTGGCGTTCAATCGCGACCAATGGACCATTGTCGGCGACATCGGCCATTCACGCGCCGAAAGCGATACCCGGATCTTCAATACCACCACGCACCTGGCGCCGACCGGCGGCTTCGGCGGCCCGACCTTCACCCTTACCTTCGATGCGCTGGGCAAGCATCCGACGCTTTCCGTGGCCGAGGACATGCTGGATCCGACGCTTTGGGTTCCCAGGCAATTCGAGGAGTACCGGGAAGCCTCGGACGATGAGCTGACGACGGTCAAACTCGATGTTGAGAGGGAGTTTGCGGGAGGCGACGGATTCGGCCTGACGAGCGTGGCGTTCGGCGCCAGGTACACCGATCGGGAGAAGCATTTCGAACTGCTGGCGGACCGATTCAATACCGCCATCGTTCCCGATGTCGATCCGGTGCGGATGACCCCGGCACCGCTCGACCAAAGCCATGTTGAATTCATCGCCACGCCGAAGCACGGCCCCGACTTCATCGTTTGGGATCTGTTCAAGATTCGCAACGAGCGATTCACGGTGAACACCCCCCAGACCGAGGCGACCAATCCCGTTCAATCCAGGAACACGTTGCTACAGCAGTCCGGCAGTGTCGAGGAGGAAACGATTTCGGGCTATGTGCAATTCAACTTTGAGGGGCGCATGGTCGATACGCCGTTTTGGGGCAATCTGGGTGTGCGGGTGGTCAATACCGAATCGGAATCGCCGGGTTGGACAACGCCCGACCGGGCCAATGTTCCCGCCACGGCCATCAACCCGGACCACGACTATTTTGAGGTGCTGCCCAGCTTGAACCTGGCGTTCGAAATAACGGATTCGCAACTGCTGCGGCTTGGTGTGGCCAGAGTGATGAGCCGCGCCCCCCTGGACGACCTCAAGTCGTCGCAGACGCTCTTTATCAGCGGTTTCGGGGCGAACGGCACCGCGGGCAACCCGATGCTCGACCCCACCAGGGCGTGGCAGGCTTCGGTTTCCTACGAGTGGTATCCCAACCCGTTTAGTTCCGTGGCGGTGGCGGCGCACTATGCCGACCTCGATTCTTTTGTCGGCACGGAATTCACCACCATCGTCGTGAAGACGGCCGACTCGGTTGACGGTTTCGGCAATGTGGTTCCCGGGGGGTCGGTCGATGTGGAATTGGAAACGCTCGGCAATGGCGACGGCGGCTATATTCGGGGGTTGGAGTTCGCGGTGAACACCAATTTCGGCTTTATTTCCGAACCGCTTGAGACCATTGGGGTGAGTGTGAACTATGCCTTCACCGAATCGAATGTGATTCCGGTCGGGCGGCCGGAGCTCGGTGGCAGCGTCAGCTCGGAGGGCGCCGCCCTGACCGGGCTGTCGGAACATGTCGGCAACCTGGGCCTGTGGTGGGCCAACTACAATATCGAAGCGCGCATCGGCGTGGACTACCGTAGCGAATACATCGAGCCGAACGTATTCGGCAACTTCCTCAATGTCGATGACACCACATTGGTCAGCTTCAATCTGTCCTACGACTTCAGCGAGAAGTTCCGCGTCAGCCTGTTCGGATTCAACATCGGCGACGAGCGGCGGCGCAAGTACACCGCCGGCATACCGGAACGCACCGAGTTCAACCAGTATTACCGCGAAACCTATGGCGTGAAGGTCTTCTATCGGATGTAGCGGCAATTATTGCCCATGCCCATCACAAGACGCCTGGGTTCGGTTTTGCTGATGCTTGTCGTCGCCGCTTGCGGTGGCGGGGGTGGTGGAAGCGGTGGCAGTGGTGGGCCACCGCTTCCACCGAACTCGCCCGCGGCGGGGGATACGGACAACGAACCACCGCCGGCGGAAGAACCGGGCCACCTGTTCACGGATGTCACCGCGGCTTCCGGCATTTCGTTCACCATCGGCTTTGCCGACGACATGCGCAACAACGAGGTTCCGATTGTCGCGCCGAGTGGCGCCGCCTCCGGAGACTATGATCAGGACGGCGACATCGACCTGTTCATCGTCCGGGGCGATCTGGGCCCAAACCTGCTGTATCGCAACGAGGGTGGGTTGGTCTTCACCGAAGTCGCCGAGGCGGCGGGGTTGGCCCATACCAAACCGGGCAATCGGACCTGGCGCCACGGCTCGCCCGCCTTCGGGGATCTCGACGGCGACGGCGACCTGGATTTGCTGATACCGGGGCTCGACGGCGATCCATTCTTCGTATTTTCAAACGCCGGCGACGGCACCTTTACGGATGTGACCCGCGGTTCCGGGCTGGACGCTATGCGGGCGGCGTATTCCCTATCGCCCGCACTCGGCGATTACGACCTCGACGGCGACTTGGATCTCGCCCTCGGACACTGGGGCACGCCCAGGGATTTCATCGGTGGGGTGGGCGATACGGAACATCTGTGGCGCAACGATAGCGAGGCGGGCCGGATTCGATTCACCAGCGTCAGCGAGGCGGCCGGAATCGCCCCGTCGGTCATCCTCAACGCCGACCCATTGATCAGTCAGCGCGCTTTCGATCCCACCTTCACCCCCACCTTCGCAAGAATCGACGATGACGAGTTTCCCGACCTGTTGATGGTTGGCGACTTTAATTTCTCGCAGGTGTTCCTCAACAACGGCGATGGCACCTTCCGCAACGTGACCGACCACGAGGTTATTGTCGACGGCAACGGCATGGGCTCCGCAGTCGGCGACTACGATGGCGACGGCGATCTGGACTGGTTTGTTAGCAGCATTTTGGCCATTGGCGACGATGTGCCGACCCATGTTTCCCGAGTCGGCAACCGGCTCTACCGCAACGACAACGGCGTTTTTCGGGATGCCACCGACGTGGCGGATGTGGCGGACGGCGGTTGGGGCTGGGGCAGTTGCTTCATCGATTTCGAAAATGATGGCGACCTGGACATCTACCACACCAACGGCTGGATCGAGTTCGATCGGTTCGGCGGTTTTACCCGCGACGAATCCCGCGCATTCGTGTCGAACGGCGCTGGCGGTTTCGTCGAGAGAGCGGAAAGCCTGGGCCTGAACGACGCGGAACAGGGACGTGGCGTGGTCTGCGCGGATTTCGACAACGACGGCGATGTTGATATTTTCCTGCTTCACGCCAATCCGGGGAACGCGGCCACGCTCTATCGCAACGACACCGAGGGCAACGGCTATTTGGGCATCCGGCTCAAGGGACGGCATCCGAATTCCTCCGCGGTCGGGGCGCGCATCGTGCTTGATGCCGGCGGGGTCGATTACCTCCGGGAAGTGACCCTTGGCAGCAACTTCGCCGCGCACAACCCGGTCACCCAGGTAATCGGCCTGGGTGCGGTGGCTCAGGTGGACCGGCTTTGGGTCTTCTGGCCGGATGGCGAGGAAACCTATCTACAGTCCGTTGTCGGCAATCGGTACATCGATATCGAGCATCCTCAATACGATCCCGACGAGAACGGCGGTACCCGATTGACCGTCCTGCGGGGATTGGGCAGCGGGGTTTATGAAACGGGCGGGGCGGTCGCGATTCGCGCCGACGATCCGCCGCCCAACTATCACTTTTCGCATTGGATCGTTGGTGGCGGTGCAGTGGAGGATGCGACATCCCCGGAAACGGTGGTCACCCTGGTTGATGAGGTGGTGAATGTTGGCGCGCGCTATCTGCCGGGAGCGGCCGCCGATGCGGCGTTCAGTGTTGCTCGCCGGTGGAACGATGTGCTGTTGCAGGCGATTAGAAACGACTACGCAAGGCCGACCGTTCATGCGCGCAACCTGTTTCATCTGTCCGCCGCGATGTACGACCTCTGGTCTGTTCTTGAGGGTGCCGGCGCCCCTTGGTTGCTGGGCCGGGAAAGAGCGGGGGTGTCTTGTTCGTTTGACGGCTTTGCGGAGGGCGGCAATGCGGCGGCGGCAAAAGACGCCGCCATCAGCTTTGCGGCGTACCGATTGATACGCCACCGATTCGCCAATTCGCCGGGCGTGGCCAACATATTCCGGGATACGGAAACCCTGATGCAGGCGTTGAACTTGGATGCGGGCGTGGCAAGCGTCGCCTATCGGAGCGGATCCGCGGCGGCACTCGGCAACTATGTGGCCGACTGCTACATTCGCTTTGGTTTGGCCGACGGCGCCAACGAAGCCGCCGACTACGCCAATCGCGCCTATCGTCCGGTGAACGAGCCGCTCGAGCCGGCATTGCCCGGCAATCCCAACCTGACCGACCTGAATCGTTGGCAACCGCTGGCGCTCGCGGAGTTCATCGATCAGGCGGGCAATCGGGTGACGGGAACACCGGATTTCGTCAGCCCGGAATGGGGCCGGGTGGTTCCGTTCGCGTTGGCCGAACGCGATCTGACCGTCCATGCTAGGGACGGCTTCGATTACTGGGTCTATCACGACCCCGGTGCGCCGCCGACGATCGATGGCCCGTTGTCGGACATCCATAAATGGGGCTATGCGCTGGTTGTTCGGTGGGCGGCGCATCTGGCACCGGAAATTGGCGGCATGATGGATATTTCGCCCGCCGCCATCGGCAACATTGGCGCCTATCCGCGGTCGTTCCGGGACTATCCCTCCTTCTTTAGGGCGGAGGCGGGTGGCGATACGAGCACCGGCCATGCGCGCAATCCAAAAACAGGTGCGCCCTACGCGCCGCAGCCGGTGCCACGCGGTGACTATACGCGGGTGCTGGCGGAGTTTTGGGCCGATGGGCCGGATTCCGAAACGCCGCCCGGCCATTGGTTTGTGATAGCCAACAAGGTGAGCGAGCATCCCCTGCTGCACCGGCGATTCGCGGGCGGTGGTCCGGAAATCGAGGCGCTCGAATGGGATATCAAAACCTACTTCGCCCTCGGTGGCGCCATGCACGACGCCGCCATTGCCGCCTGGGGCACCAAGGGTTGGTACGACAGCATCCGGCCGATTTCGGCGTTGCGGGCCATGGCGGATCTCGGGCAGAGCAGCGACCCCAATCTGCCTTCCTATCATGAAAACGGCATTCCCCTGATCGAGGGCTTCATCGCATTGATCGACGACGAAGACCCCCTGCGCGGCGCGCGCAATGAACATCTGGGCAAACCGAAGCTCTATTCCTGGCGCGGCCCCGATTTCATAGCGAACCCGAGGACCGACACGGCCGGCGTCGGCTGGATACGCGCCGAGGATTGGTGGCCCTACCAGCGCCCCACCTTCGTCACGCCCCCATTTGCGGGTTACGTTTCGGGTCACTCAACCTATTCGCGGGCGGCGGCGGAAGTGCTGGAGGCCCTGACGGGCGATCCGTTCTTTCCCGGCGGCATGAGCGAGTTCGCAATTCCCGCCAATAACTTCCTGCGCTTTGAGGCCGGTCCATCCGTGAACCTGACCTTGCAGTGGGCCACCTATCGGGACGCGGCGGACCAGTGCAGCCTTTCGCGTATTTGGGGAGGTATCCATCCGCCTGTGGACGACATTCCCGGCCGGCTCATGGGCATTGAGGTTGGCCGCGATGCCTTTGCCGAAGCCGTCCGCTATTTCGATGGCTTGGTTGATTGACCCGCTACAAACCACCACATGTTAGGGTTCTGTCAACCCATCGATATAATTTTCTTTGAGTTATGGTGCGAGGCGGATTGACTCGATTGCTCAAACGGCGGGCTCGCGGGTTCGATAGTAGGGTACGGAGAGGTCTTCGAGCCCTTGGCCGACTTTGGGGTCGGTTCCCGCGACCAGGACGATGTCGCGGTAGTCGTCCCTCATGTTTTGAGATATACCGCCGGACCATTTGAGACGCGATTCGGCGCTCATATAGTGATTGACGTAGGATCGGCGATAGTCGGAGGACGCGATGTTGGGTAGCGAGCGATGCAACAGATAGCCGTGGAAGAAAACGATGCCGCCGCGGTCGACCTCCACGGCGACGGCGGCCTCCTCATCGAAGGGAAACCCGAAGGTCTCCGGCGCATCATCGAATCGCGGGTCGCTGTGCCGCCGCGTTTCCCAAAGGAGCCCGTGCTTGTGGGAACCGGGAATCACCCACAGGCAGCCGTTTTCCACCGTGGCCCGGTCGAGCGCGATCCATGCGCCGACCAGGCTTTTGTCCTCGGTGGGAATAAAGACCTCATCCTGATGCCAGGCCTGCCCCGGCATGCCGGGGCTTTTCATGAAGATCATGGATTGCATGCACTTGACGTTGGGGCCGATGATCTCTGTCAGGATCCGGGTGATGGACTCGTGCGCAAGGTATTGGCGGAAGAGGCTCGATACCTTGTGGGGGAAGTGGACCGCGATGACGTTGTCGTTGACATCGTCCACCGTTTTGCATTCGCGGGCGAATTGCCTCGATATGAACCCCCGCTTGCCCAGGCAAACGTCGATGGCCTCCTGGCGGAGTCGTTCGACATCCCGTGCATCGAACGCCTGTTCGAGCACGTAGAATCCGCGTTCCTCAAATTCCCGGCTGATCGTTGGTTCCATGTCCGGCCCAAGTTTAATTAAGCGCCCGCACATTCCCGCCATGAATACGATTGCGGCGGCGCCATGAGCAAACCGTGCCTGTTGGTGGGGGACATCGGCGGCACCAACGCCCGATTCGCGATGGCTACCCCCGTCGGCATGGGCCTCGCGGGCGCGGGTTTTGCGGAGGAGGTGTCGCTGCGCTGCGCCGACTTCGGAACGGTTGAGGAGTCCATCGAACATTACCTTCGAACGGTCGATGCGGCACCGCCCGATGTTGTTTGCCTAGCGGCGGCGGGACCGGTCGTCGATGGTGCCGTGCAAATGACAAACAATCATTGGCACCTGCGGCAAGCCTCGCTGGAGCGGCGATTTGCGCCGGGGCGGGTGCGGATCCTCAATGACTTCGAGGCAATCGCCTGGGCACTGCCCCATCTGACGGACGAGCATTGCGCGCCGGTCGGGTCGTCGGCACCGCCGAACCTGAGCCGGGCGGACTTTTCCGTTGGCGTTATCGGTCCCGGCACGGGTTTGGGTGCCGCGGCCCTGATCTCGCGGGCCGGCGGGCGGACATCGCTCGTGACGGAGGCGGGGCATGTGGGTTTCGCGCCGGAAACTCGTTTGCAGACCGAGGTTTGGCAATGGCTCCGGCATCGGTATGAACGCGTTTCCGACGAGCGGCTGGTCTCGGGTCCGGCTCTTGCGGACATTTTTACCGCGCTTTGCGAGATACGGGGCGCGGCTGTCCGTCGTTTGGATGCGGCGGGTATCTTCGAGCGATACCGGTTGGGTGCCGATGCCGTGGCCATTGAAGCCGTGCATTTGATGTTCGAGATCTTTGGGCAGGTGGCGGGCAACTTCGCGCTGGCGCTCGGGGCTTGGCAGGGAATCTATTTGACCGGCGGTATCGTTCAAAAGCAGGGCGACCTGCTGCGGCGCAGCGGATTTCGAGAGGCGTTTGAGGCCAAGGGACGGCATCGTGCATTGATGCAAAGGATTCCGACCCTGGTTATAAGCCACCCACAGCCGGGGCTCCTTGGCGCGAGCGCCGTGGCCGCCCGCTGTTCCCGCTGACCGGCAAGCCCGCCTGAGATTGTCGACCCGGATGGCGGAGCGCGTGCGCGGAAAATGGCGGCAAAGCGCCGCACGATCTTTCATCTTGGCTGCCGTGGTCGATGGGCGAGGAGCGCAGGTACCCGTTCATGGTGCCCGGATGACCGATGCCGTTGAGTGCCGTTACCACGGTCGCGACTTCTCCGCCGAGGAAATGGCGCTGCTGCGTGTGTGGATCGCCGACCCTCCGGCGCTCAGCCGCCATGCTCTGTCGAGGGAGTTCTGCCGGCATATCGGCTGGTTCAAGCCCGACGGTGGACTCAAGGACGGGATGGCCCACGTGACCAAGCTCGCCATGCACCGCGACGGCGTGATCCACTTGCCGCCGCCGAGGCCGCATCGTCCACTTGGGCTCATCGCCTACGGACTAGATACCGAGCCGCCGCCGTTCCTCGTGCCAACCGACCTCGACGAGGTTTCCCCCTCGACTTCCGTATCGTCGTGCGCGGCACCCGCGAAAGCAAACTCTGGAACGAGTTCGTCGTCCGTTACCACTGCTAGGATAACAAGACTTTGGTCGGCGTCCAGATGCGCTACTATGTGGTGAACCGGGACTCCGCCATTGCCCGCAGACATAATAACCAGCACAACCGATTCGTCACCGTCCGCGGCCGGGCCGGCCGGCATCGGTCCGGTGCCGGAATCCATGCGAGATTTCGATCGCCTGAAGGGCATGCTGCGGGAGATGTTCCAGTTCGACCGCGGCGATCTGGATTTCGGCCTCTACCGCATCATGAACATGAAGGCGGGTGAGGTTGAACGATTCCTTGGTCAGGATCTGTTGCCTCAGGTGAAGACCGTCCTCGCCGGCGTCAGTGACGAACAGCGGGCGGCGCTGGAAGCCGAACTGGACCGCGGCATCCGGAAGGCGCGGGAATTGGGTTTTGACCCCGAGACGGCACCTGCGGTCGCGAAGCTGAGGGAGCAACTGGCGGAAGCGAAGGCCGACGCCATGGCAGAAGCCGAAGTCTACAGCCATCTCGCCAATTTCTTCGAGCGCTACTACAGCGAGGGCGATTTCATGTCGCTGCGCCGCTATTCGAGCGGCGACAAGCCGACCTATCACATCCCCTGGGACGGCGAGGAAGTGAAGCTGCACTGGGCCAACGCGGACCAGTATTACATCAAGACGACGGAGAACTACGCTTCCTATGCCTTCCTCGCCGGCGCGAGTGACGCCCGCTTTCGCGTCCGCTTCGAGATCGCCGCAGCGGACAACGAGAAGGACAACATCAAGGAGGCGAACGGCAGGCAGCGCCGCTTCGTCCTCGCTGAAGACGCGGTGGCACTCGACGGGGATGACATTGTCGTCCGTTTCGAGCACCGGCCGCTGACGGCGCACGAAAAGCGGGACTGGACCGGCAACGGCACCCGGCAGCAGGATAGGATCGATACAGACACGGCGTCGAACATTCTGGCCGAAGTGGAGCGGTTGGCCCCGGAGCGGCGGCAGGCCCTCGCCGCGCCGACCCCCACCGACGCCGACCCGGATCGCACCCTGCTGGCGCAGCATGTCGGGCGCTACACGGCGAAGAACAGCTTCGACTATTTCATCCACAAGGACCTAGGCGGCTTCCTGCGCCGGGAACTGGACCTTTATCTGAAGACCGAGGTGCTGGACCTGCAGGACCTGACGTTCGGCGACTCTGGCCGGCTGCGCCGCACCCTCGCCCGGATGCGCGCCGTCCGCGAGATCGGCGACAAGCTCATCGCCTTCCTCGCGCAGTTGGAGGATTTCCAGAAGCGCCTCTGGCTCAAGAAGAAATTCGTGCTGGAGACCCACTGGTGCGTCACGCTGGACCGTGTGCCGGAGGGGCTCTACCCGGAGATTGCCGCCAACGGGGCGCAAGTAGCGGAATGGCGGGCGCTGTTCGCGATAGACGATATTGCCGCCGCGTCCTGCGCCGCCGACCCGGCCATGGCCGGGTCAGGCCAACCGGCGTTGCCGCCCGGCTTTCTTGAGGCCAACCGGAACCTGATGCTGGACACCCGCCATTTCGACCGGGAATTCGAGGACCGGCTGCTTGCTGCACTCTCGGAAACCGGATCGCTCGACGAACAAACCGACGGCTTCCTGATCCATGGCGAGAATTTTCAGGTGTTGAATCTTTTACAAGCGCGGTATAGAGAACAAGTGAAGTGTATCTATATCGATCCGCCATTCAATACCGATGCGTCACCAATCATATACAAAAATGGCTACAAATCTTCGGCATGGAACTCTTTGATTGACAATGGCCTTCGAGCGTCAAAATCGCTGCTTGAGCACGATGGAATTCTGGTTGCAGCGATTGATGATGAACAATACAGAGAATTGAATTTTATTCTTTCAAATGTTTATGGCCCCCAAATACTCGGCTCATTCGTGGTTCGGGTTAATCCATCCGGACGTCCGACTCAAAGCGGATACTCTGTTGCGCATGAATATCTTCTGTATGCTGGGCGCGGTGAAGAATCCGCTATTGGAAGAATGCCTCCCACGAAAGAGCAGGCAGATCGATTTTCCCAAAGAGATGAGAAGGGAGCGTTTGAATGGAGGAATTTGCGTCGAGAAGGATCGAATTCAGACCGTTCCGCTCGCCCACATTTGTATTACCCGATCTATATCAAGGGAGATGACATACGGGTTCCACAAATGATTTGGAATGATGTGGCCAAGACATGGACAGTAAGTGAAAGCCCAAGACCGGGGGAATTCGCGGTCTTTCCAGATAATGAGCATGGTGTTCAAAAGACATGGAGATGGAAAACCAAGACGGTAAACGATCATATGGATGACCTTGCGGTGCGCAAAGATCGTTCAGGGCGCGACTATGTCTACTATAAGCGCCGCCCTCATAGTCATGGCGTGGTATCGATGTCTTTTTGGTCGGATGGGAAATACTCTTCCACTGAGCATGGAACAGGTTTGCTAAAGGAAATGTTCGACAGTTCCATTTTCTCGTACCCAAAATCAATTTACGCAGTAACCGACTCGATATGGATTGCTGGCGCATCGGACCAGAATATACATATATTGGACTACTTCGCCGGTTCCGGCACCACCGGCCATGCGGCCATCAATCTGAATCGGGAGGACGGCGGCAAGCGCAAGTACATTCTTGTCGAGATGGGTGAGCATTTCGATACGGTGATGCTGCCGCGTCTCAAGAAGGTTGTCTATGCGCCGGACTGGAAGGGCGGCAAGCCGGCGGCGCGCGACAAGGGGATCGGCCAGCTGATCAAGTATGTCCGCCTCGAATCCTACGAGGACACGCTGGACGGGCTGGTGGTGACGCCGCCGCCGGACGACCTGTTGGCGGCGAACGATCCCGCCCTGGCCGAGGATTACAGGCTGCGCTATGCGCTGGGCGAGGAGACCGCCGCCAGCCCCTGCCTGCTGGGCCGGCATTTTCGCGACCCCTGCTCCTATAGCCTCTCCACAGTCCGCGACGGCGCGCGTTGCGAGACGCCCGTCGATCTGCCGGAGACTTTCAACCTGCTGCTCGGCCTGCGCGTTCAGTCCCGCCGCCGCCTGGACGGCTTGCTCGCGATTGCTGGCCAGGATCCGCAAGGCCGAAGCTGCCTCGTCCTCTGGCGCAATCCGGACGAGACCGACAACGACGCCCTCAACCGCTGGTTCCGGCGCAACCGCAAGGCCCTTCCCGACGCCCTCGACATCGTCTACGCCAACGGCGACCACACGCTGAATGCCGCACGCCAAGAGAACGACGCCTGGAAAGCCGCGGCCATAGAGCCGCTGTTCCGCGAACTGATGTTCGAGGCGGACGAACGATGACCGGCGAACGCGACCGCTTCCCGGAACACTTCACTTTCTCGCAACGCTACGGCCACGTCAGCGATGAACAAGGCATCCGTCATTCACTGCTCGACTAAGGACGCCGCGGATGTCGGTCTGGACGAGGCCCTGTTCATGTTCGCCGCCTACCTGACCCGGAAACACCAGCAGGCCGGCGAGCCATGACGCCGCTCGAAAACCGGCTTGTCCTGCATCGTTTCCTGTGCCGGGAGTTCGGTTATCCGGACCTTGCCGCCATGCTGGAGAAGCTGCGCGATGTGCCCGCCGGGGTAGCGCCCGGCGGGGAGAGCGAGTATGCGAAGGCGCTCTACCTGAATCCGGCAACGGCCAGGATCAGCTCGGACCGTTTCGCGGAATACGACTCCGCCATCGCGGAGACCGCCCGGCGGCTGCGCATGACGCCGGAACACGCGCGCGGCTGGAAGCCGCACCAGTGGCTGGCGCTGCTGTTCGCCGAACACTATCTCCGCCTCTATTTCAAGGATCAGGAACGGCTGCTCGCGGCGCTGAATGAGGAGAAGCAGCGCGGCCATCTGACCGCCTCGATGCCGGACTACAAGGCGGACGAACTGCGCACCGTCGCCGTGCAGTCCGCCACCGGTTCGGGCAAGACCCTCGTCATGCACGCCAACATCCTGCAGTACCGGCGTCTCGCCTCTGCGGCGGGCCGCCCGCCCCGCAATGTCATTCTGGTGACGCCGAACGAGCAGTTGTCCGAGCAGCATGGGCGCGAATTGCTGGTCAGCAACCTGCCGGGGCGCATTTTCTCCAGAGAGGCCGGCGCCAGTTTGCTGCCGACGGTCGAGATTATCGATGTGAACAAGCTCGCCGAAAAACAGGGCGTGAAGCGGGTTGCGGTCCGCGACTTCGGCGACAACAACCTCGTGCTGGTGGACGAGGGGCATCTCGGCGCGTCCGGCAAGGTCTGGCGCAAGCTCCGGGGGGAGTTGGCGGAAGGCGGCTTCGCCTTCGAGTATTCCGCTACCTTCAACCAGATCGCCGGCAGGGACGCCGCACTGCGCGACGCCTACGGCAAGAGCCTGCTGTTCGATTATCCCTACCGCGCCTTCCACGGCGACGGCTACGGCAAGGACTTCGAGATCGTCAACCTGCCGCAAGGCGCCGAGGACGAAAACAGTCGCATGTATCTGCTGGGCGCGCTGCTGAGCTTCTACCGGCAGTGCCGCATCTGGCGCGAGGGCCGCGCCGGCTGGGCCGAATTCAATGTCGCCCGGCCGCTCTGGGCTTTCCTCGGCAAGACCGTCACGGGCGGAGGGAAGGCGGACCGGGAAACCCGGTCGGATGTCGTGGCGATCCTCGATTTCCTCGGCTGGGTGCTGGCGCATGGCGGCGAGGTCCGACCGATGCTGGACCGCCTGCTGGCCGGCGAATCGGGGCTGACCGACCAAGACGGCGCGGACTATTTCACCGGCCGGTTCGTCGGCTTGGAAGACATCGGCGCGACGGCGCTCTACGACGACATTTGCGCAACGCTGTTCCATGGCGCCGGGCGGTTGCATGTGCGCTACCTGACCCGGGGGGAGGGCGAACTCCACCTGCGCACGGCCGACAACCACCCCTTCGGCATCGTCAATGTCGGCGATTCGGCGGCGCTTTACCGGCTGCTTGGCGCCAGGGGCAATCCCGATTTCGATATGAGCAAGGAACCCGGCTTCGCCCGGCGGCTGTTTGCCGGGGCGGACCGGGCGGACTCGACCGTGAATATCGTCATCGGCGCAAGGCGCTTCATTGCCGGCTGGAATTCATGGCGTGTGAGCGCGCTGGGGCTCATGCATGTCGGCGTCGGCGAGGGGCCGGAGATCATCCAGATGTTCGGGCGCGGTGTGCGGCTCAAGGGTTGGAACATGAGTCTCAAGCGCCATCGCCACACGGCGGCTGCGGTGCCCGCCAACAGCAACGGTCTGACAGAACTGGAAACCCTGCGCATCTTCGGGCTGAAATCCGCCTATATGCAGACCTTCCGAGACATGCTGGCAACGGACGGGGTTGCGACCGAGGAAATCCGGCTGCCGGTCACCTGGAACTTCGCGCGGCGGCAATTGAAGATCGTCCGGCTCCGGGAAGGACTGGACTATGCGCGCTCTGGGGATCGTTCCGTCCTGCCGGCGCCAGACGGCGCAGATAGGCCGAAGGCGGAACTGAACCTGTTTTCCCGATTGCAGGCGCTCGAAACCGGAAGCCGGCGGGCCGCAGCGGAGGCGCAGGCGCAAGCGGCGTCGGCAAGGCTGGAGCGCCGCCATACCGCCTTGTTCGACCACACGCGCATTTACGACAAGCTGCTGGCGCGCAAGGAGCGGGAAGGCTGGCATAACCTTTCCATCGACCGCGCAACGGTGGACGCATTGCTGGAC
This sequence comes from Pseudomonadales bacterium, assembly GCA_965116165.1. GTDB lineage: Bacteria > Pseudomonadota > Gammaproteobacteria > Pseudomonadales > Azotimanducaceae > Azophilus. The sequence continues at coordinate 2,232,615 of OZ220484.1, forward strand.
CGGGACGACTGGTACGAACTCCATTTGCCGCCGGAGCGGCTGGCGCCGAAGAACTTCGCCGACCTGCTGAAGCTGGAGGATGTTGCGGTCGAACTGATCGCCGACTACGCCGGCCGGTTCTGGCGCCGCCAGCGACGCAGGTGGGAAGGCAAGAATCTCGAAGTGAGGACGCTCGACGAGTCCGATCCCAACCATATCCGCGAATATCGGATATCGGTGGATGAGAGCAAGGCGCATCTGGCCGGGGAGATCCGGACGCTTTCCAGCAATATCCGGGAAGTTTCGTTCTGGAATCTGGGGTTCGGCGTCCTGATGCGCGACGCGCACGCCTACAAGCCGCTGCTCCATGTCGCCGGCAAGCGCGTCGTCACCGTCCGGCCCGTGCTCCTGAACGACGGTGAGAAGAAGGTCGTCGAGGCGCTGACCGACTTAGCGAAACGCGGCGACCCTTGCCTGCAGGAGCGGGAGTTGTTCCTGATCCGCAACATGAGCCGAGGCCACGGCGTCTCTTTCTTCGAGGACCACGCCTATTACCCGGATTTCATCGTCTGGCTGGCGAAGGGGTAAGACCAGCACATCCTGTTCCTCGATTCCAAGGGGCTGATCAGGTTTGGCCCCGACGAGCGCAGGAAGGTGGGGCTGCACCGCGAAATAAAGGAAGTTGAAAAGCAGGTGCTCCGGGACAACCCGGAGCTGAAGCTCCGCCTGCACGCCTATGTGCTCTCCGTCACGCCGCCCGACCAGATCGGAGCAGGGCTGCGCAGCCGGGAGGAATGGTCCGGGAAGGGTTTGTACTTCCTCAAGGATCCGAAGTGGCCGCAGCAGATCCTGGAGGATGCCCTGCAACAGGGAACAGGATCGACCGGCGCGGCGCGCCGCAACTGATGCCGCTGGGCGGGCGCGGTTGGGAATGGCTCTCCGGCGGTGATCTTCCCCCATAAAGCCGTAACCTGTTCCTGTCGACTGCTCCTCGATAGAGCAGCATTTAGCTACTCGTAAGCATATTGATTTGATTAAATCGGATACCCCGACTACAGGATTAATCAGAGGTTCCCTTAGCTTTTCTTGAGCAATCGCTCCTTTTGCCTTGCCCAATCCCGGTCTCGCAAGGCGGCCCGCTTATCGTGCTGTTTCTTGCCCTTGCCGAGCGCAATCTCGCATTTGACCCGGTTGTTTTTCCAGTAGAGCGAGGTGGCGATACAGGCATAGCCCCGGGCTTGGGTGGCGGTGAATATCCTAGCCAGCTCCCGGGCGTGCAGCAGCAGCTTGCGGGTGCGGGACGGGTCCGGCGCGATGTGCGATGAGGCGCTGGCGAGCGGCGTGATCTGGGCGCCAAGCAGATAGGCCTCGCCGTCCCGCAGCAGCACATAGCTGTCCACCATCTGCGCCTTGCCGGCGCGCAGGCTCTTGACCTCCCAGCCCTGTAAAGCCAATCCGGCTTCGAAGCGCTCCTCGAGATGGTAGTTGTGCGCGGCTCGCTTGTTGCGGGCGATGATCCGCCCGGCGGACGGGGCGGCTGTCTTGTTTTGGGGAGTCATAACCATAAGTTGGGGGATTAGAAGCAGAAAACTACTATGGACCGTCTGAACAAGTCGATAGAGCAGCATTGACCTATTCGTAAATTATTGATTTTGTTAAATAGGATGCCCCGGCTACAGGATTAATCAGAGGTTCCTATGTTGGGTTTTGTCAACTCATCGATATAATTCCCTTTTTTGCTCGGAGAGGGAACGAGATGATATCCAACACGGAATCGCGGCACGGCATGTGGTCGAGTCGCTGGCTGTTTGTGCTCGCGGCCGCCGGATCCGCGGTGGGGCTCGGCAACATCTGGAAGTTTCCCTATGTCGCGGGCGAGAACGGTGGCGGCGCCTTTGTTCTGGTTTATCTCGTCTGTGTGGCTCTGGTGGGTGTCCCCATCATGTTGGCCGAGGTGCTCATCGGCCGGGAGGGGCGCCAGAGCCCGATCAACACGCTGCGCTTCCTAACCCAGCAGCACCATAGAAAACCCAGGTGGGTACTATTTGCCTGGATGGGCGTGCTGGCCGGCTTTCTGATCCTGTCCTATTACGCCGTTATCGCGGGTTGGGCACTCTATTACATTTTTCGGATGGCGGACGGCACCTTCAACGGCATTTCCGCCGAATACGCCGCCCAGGCATTCAACGAATTTCTGGCGAACCCTTGGCAGATGCTGTTTTGGCACACTCTGTTCATGGTGGCGACGGTCTTCATTATCGGCCGTGGTGTGATTCGGGGCCTGGAGACCGCCATCCGCTGGATCATGCCGCTGCTGTTCGTGCTGCTGTTCGTGCTGCTGGGCTACGGCGTGACGAGCGGTGGATTCGCGCAGGGCGTGGATTTCATGTTCCGGTTCGATTGGGGGTCGGTGACCGGGGAAGCATTCCTCATGGCGCTCGGCCAGGCATTCTTTTCCCTGAGCGTCGGCATGGGGGTCATCATGGCCTATGGCGCCTATTTGCCCAGTTCGGCCTCCATCACAGGCACCGTGGTGACCGTTGCCGCCCTCGACACCCTGGTCGCGGTGGCGGCGGGGCTCGCGATCTTCCCGATCGTATTCGCCAACGGCCTGGAACCGGGGCAAGGGCCCGGACTCATGTTCGTAACCATTCCGCTGGCGTTTGGGCACCTGCCCCTGGGTGCGTTGTTTGGAGCCATCTTCTTTCTGTTGGTGAGCTTTGCGGCGGTCACCTCGGCGATTTCCATTGCCGAGCCCGCGCTGGCCTACCTGGTTGAGGAGTACAACGCCAAGCGCTCCCGAGTCGCCATCACTTTCGGCGGGGTCTGCTGGTTGCTTGGTATCGGTACGGTGTTGTCGTTCAACGAATGGTCGGATGTTTATGTGGTGGCGGAACTGACGATATTCGGCTTTGTCGATTACCTCTCGCAAAACATCATGTTGCCCCTGGGCGGTTTTTTCATCGCGCTGTTCGCGGTCTATGCGTTGCCGAAGGCGGTGGTGCAAAGCCAACTGCGATTGAACGGCAAGGTGCAGGAGACGGTGTGGCGCGTCCTGGGGGGTGTCGTGGCGCCCCTGGGTGTGCTGGCCGTGTTCTTGGTGACGATCATTGGGTTTGATACGATCATGGGATGGTTTTCCTGATCGGTGTTGGGGAATGCGCGTTGCCATCGCCTACGGCACGGCCAGCGAGCAGACGCTGACCAGCCTGGAGCTCGAAGAGGGCGCGACCATCGCCGATGCGCTGCGGGCGGCTCGGGACAGGCCCCCATTTTCCAACCTGCCTCTGGCGTCGATGCCGGTGGGCGTGTTCGGTCGTCCGGCTGGTCGAGACACCCTGCTGAAACCGGGTGACCGGGTGGAACTGTACCGGCCGCTGGTTATGGATCCGAGGGAGGCGCGGCGGCGGCGGGCGCGGTGACGGCCCCTGCGCGAAACCACCCTCAATCCCCCCTTCTACCCCTCCAAATCGGCCCCATCCGCTCCATCGGAGGCTTTGGCGGGTCGCTCGGCGCTCGGCGCATAGTCGCCGGTGAAGTAGGCGAGCTGATCCCCTTTGAAGTGCAGGCTGACTCGCTTCTCGTCGCCGAGAACGCCGGGCACATCAAGGGTATAGATGTAATCCCAACGATCCCGGTCGAAGGTGTTGCGGACCACGGGCGCACCCATGATGTAGGCCACCTGGGCGCGGGTCATGCCGGGTTTCAGGGAGTCGATCATTTCTTGGGTGATGACGTTGCCCTGCTGCACCGTCACCTTGTGCACCCTGGGTATCTTGAATTTCGGCATCTTCGGCATGGACATGGAGCATCCAGCCAACAGCACGGCGGCGGCAAGAAGAGGAATTATGGCTCGGAGCCTCATTGAACGGTCCCGGCGAAAAATACAGGGGAATGGTAGCCGCTCCGGTTGAGACCGGCAAAGCCCAACTGATGTGGTCCCGCCCTCGGTAATTCCCGCCAAGCAAGTATCTTCGTGAAAATCCGCTCCGAGCCAATGTTTGGGAATTTGGGAATTATATCGCAAAGTCACAATAACACCGGATATTTCATCAATCAGACTTGAATCGAAACGGGCGCATGAACAACTGCCACGCCTTGTCCTCGTCGGCGAATTTCACCGCGACCTCAAGCGAGGCCATGTCCTTGCGATGGGATTTGCCGGGTGCCTTCTGTGTCACTCATAGGGTCATATTTCGGAGTTTCGGCGTAGCAAGACTGTTCCTACGGGTGTTGCAGCGCCTTGCCAAGCATGCGCGCCGTCATATCCACCACGGGGATGACCCGCTGATAGGCCATTCGCGTCGGCCCGATCACGCCGAGCACCCCGGCGATTTGCCCATTCACCGTGTAGGACGAGGTGACCAGGCTCAATTCGTCGAGCACCCGGTAGCCCGACTCCTCGCCGATATAGAGCTGGATACCCTGGGAGTTCAGGCTTTGGTCGAGCAAATGCAGAATGCTGCCCTTGCGCGAGAAAGCCTCGAACAGGCTTCTGACGGTCTCGGTGTCCTCGCTTAGATCCAGAAATTTCGATTCGCCGGAGACCACGAAGCTTCTTTCTTCGGTTTCATCGGCTTCGAAGGCCCGGGTGGCCAGATCGAGCGAGGCCTGCATGAGGCGGGTTATGCGATCCTTGTCGCGCTGCATGCTGTTGATTAGCTCCTGCCGGATTTCCACCAGCGTCAGGCCGCCGAACTCGCGATTCAGGTAGTTGGACGCCCGCAGCAGTTCGTTGTCGTCGTATTCGCGATCCACATGCATGACACGGTTCTGCACCTCCCGGTCGTTGTAGACCAGAATTACCAGCACCCGGTCGCCTTCCAGATTCAGGAATTCCACATGCCGCAGTGCCTGCCCCTCGCGCCTCGGCAGCGTCACGATTCCGGTCATCTCCGTGATTAGGAAAAGCAGGTGCGAAGCGGATTCCACGAGCTTGGAGGGAGGCATGTCGGAGTTGAGTTGGGATTCGAGGCTCTGCATGCCGGCCTCGTCGAGCGGCTCGACCGACAGCAGGCTGTCGACAAAAAAACGCAAACCCTGGCTGGTGGGAATCTTGCCGGCGGAGGTATGCGGTGATTTGACCAGACCCCGGCCTTCCAGCCGGGCCATGATGTTGCGCACGGTCGCCGCGCTGATGTGCACATTGGGACGCTCGGCCAGCGCCTTGGAGGCAACCGGCCTGCCGTCGTCGATATAGCGTTCCACCAACAGTTTGAAGAGCTGTTCGGCGCGGTCGTCTACCGTCTCCGCCACCATTTTGGGTGGTGTATCCGTTTGACTTTTCGGATTCCGCCGAGTCAAGACCCGCCCACTGTTCGGTTCGCGCCAATATCAAACCGGCACACTACATCATTTTTGCCGCTTTTGGAGCAATTGGACCCCATTCGAGTACTATGCGATTTTTCGGTTGGTCGTCAAGGCTTGCTGAAGCAACTCACCATCTCGAACTTTGCGCTCGTCGGTGCGCTCGATATTGCCTTGGCCGGTGGCCTTACGGTGGTGACCGGCGAATCCGGCGCGGGCAAATCCATACTATTGAATGCCTTGGCGTTGGTGCTCGGCGAGCGGGCGAGCCCGGATTTGATCCGGCCCGGGGCGCAACGGGCGGAGGTCTGCGCCGAATTTGACATCCAGGCGCGGCGGTCGGTGTTGGATTGCCTGAGTGGCAACGAACTTGGCGACGCCGAACAATCGGACCGGTGTCTCCTGCGGCGCGTTGTCACCCGGGAGGGGCGCTCGCGCGCCTTTGTCAACGGTACGCCGGTTAATTTGCATATGCTGCGGCGGCTTGCGGGGGAACTGGTCGACATCCACAGCCAGGACGAAAACCAACGGCTCGTGCAAAAAGAGGTGCAACTCGCGCTGCTTGATGCGTACGGCGTTGATTTCGATGCCCGGCAATCGATGGCGTTGGCGTATCGGGACTGGCAACGAACGGCGCGGGCGGCGCGGGATTTGCACACGGAACTCGCCAACATCGAGAACCGCGCCGAATTGTTGCGCTACCAGTTGGCGGAGCTTGATGCCCTGCGGCTCCGGGAAGGCGAATTCGAGGCGCTGGAAACGGAATACCGCCGCCGCTCCCGGGCACAGCACATTCGGGAAACGGTTTTACGGATGATCGAGAGCCTGTCGGGGCTGGATGTGTTGCGCCGCGCACAGGGCGATTTGGACGGTATCGATGATCGGCATCCCGCTCTGGACCGGGCTAGGGAGTCGTTTATCGGGGCGCTGGAACTCGGCGAGGACGCCCGGCGCGACCTGCACACCTACTTCGACGCCCTGGAAGCGAATCCCGAACAACTTGCCGAACTCGAGGAGCGCCTCAATCTCATCCAGGATTTGGCCCGCAAGCATCGCGTGCACCCGCGCGACCTGGCGAATCACGCGGAAGGCCTCAAGGCGGAACTCGGGACGCTTACCGCCTCCGGCGACGAACTCGATGCACTGCGGGAACAGGCCGCCCGGCACCGCGCCGAATTCGAACGTATTGCCGGCGAAGTGAGCCACCGGCGCCGCGCCGCCGCTTCGGGTTTCGCCGATGCGGTGGGCACCTGTATGGACTCGTTGGGAATCGGGGATGGGCGACTCGTCGTCCAATTCAACGATGCCGAATCCGAGCAGGGTTTGGAAACCGCGGAGTTTCTGGTCACCGCCAATCCGAAGTACGCTCCCGGCAGCCTGCAACGGGTCGCCTCGGGCGGCGAGCGGGCGCGCATCAGCCTGGCCATTGAAATAGTCGCCGCGGAGCGCGCCCGATTGCCCTGCTTGGTGCTTGATGAGGCGGATGTCGGCGTGGGCGGACCAACCGCGGACGTGATTGGCCGGCTGTTGCGCCGTTTGGGCCGCCACACCCAGGTGATCTGCGTGACCCACGCGCCCCAGGTGGCGGCGCTCGGCGATGCGCATCTGTTGGTGGAAAAGAGCGCGGACCAGGAGATTTCCATCCAATGCCTTGACGACGATGCCCGCATTGAGGAATTGGCGCGCATGCTTGCGGGCGCGGGCGTTACCGAAAAGTCGCGCGCCTACGCCCGCACGCTGCTTCGGGAGGCGGGCTGATACGCATTGACGTTGGGTTTTTATGGGGGCTTATATACAAGTTGACATACCGCTATATGCCGGTTTCTAAATTCCTGCTTCATCCTTGAGCGGGTCACCGAGGGTTGAATCCGCTCCAATCGCTCCCATATTGACAACAAGGGTGCGCGAGGCCATCCGCCTTGGGGGTTGTCTCGGCAATTCCCAAGGCGATGTGTGATCGTTCGTTTGGATCGGAATATCCGGACAGATTCCATTCGGGCGTTGGTTGGGAGCCAATTTTTGGGCATCGTCACGCTTGGCTGGGGTCGTTTTCACCCTTCGGCAAAGGAGGAATCTAGGAATCATGATGGATGAGTCCCCAAAGCCGGCGGCGGATGCCGTTGGCGAGCAGGAAGTGGAGGCCGCTCCGGGCCCCGGCGAAACTGAAAACGCCGCCGGCCGGAACGCATCGGCGGCCGACTCGGGCGCAAGCCAATCGGGAGCTGCCGGAGCGGAACCGGCGGCGCGGCAGGAGGGCGAATCCGAAACCCCGGAAGACTTGCGGGTGGCCCTCCTTGCGGCCCGCGAAGAGGCGGAGCGCCAGCGCGATGCCGCTCTGCGCGCCCAGGCCGAGACGGAAAATATCCGCCGTCGCACGGCCCGCGAAGTGGAGAAGGCGCACCTTTCCGCACTCAAAGCATTCGCTCGCGATCTTTTGTCGGTGGCCGATAGCTTGGAGAAGGCGGTGGAAAGCGCGGCCACCGCGGCGGACGCGGCCGCCGTGGGCGAGGGTGTGCAACTCTCGCTGAAGTTGTTTCTCGATACGCTGGGCAGGCACGGCATTGAACAGTTCGATCCGCACGGCGAACCGTTCGACACGAACCAACAGGAGGCCCTGGCGGTCGTCGCCAATGCGGATGCCGAACCCAACTCGGTAATGGAAGTGGTGCGAAAAGGCTATCTGCTCAATGGCCGGGTGGTGCGCGCCGCGCAGGTGATCGTTAGCAAGGCGCCCCCGGACAAGCCGGTGGCCTGTTAGCCCGACCTATTGCATGAATGAACTACCGCGGCCCTCAATAGCAGCACAATCACTGGGTGTGCTCCAGCCGTGTGCACAACGCGCTGTCAGGCACGCCCGCGCACGCTCTTAACTCCGCGCACCCAGTGCTTGCACCACTATTGCCAGCCTCGCAACGTTCATTCGCGAATAGATCGGGCTGGAGAGTGCCGACCGTCGCCTCGTTGCCTAGCGGCCCGCGGCAAAAGTCGCACTGCATTCGAACGACGCCGCATCTCGGCTGCCCGGGTTGCCCGCCGCTTAAATATGCTTGCGCCTCTCAGCCCTCGGCGTGACGGGACTTTCGCCGCGGGCCGCTAGCCGAGCAATTTGTTGCGCCGGGACGCGTTGAAAAAACGTCTCGCGCCCCAATGAATGGGATAAGCGGGCGCGGCGCGAGCCGGCCCGAATTTTGGTTGAGCCGACTGTTGGCCAGCCTGAATGTTGGAGAAGAGAAAATGGGAAAGATCATCGGCATTGACCTCGGCACGACCAACTCCTGCGTCGCCCTGCTCGACGGCAGCGACGCCCGGGTCATCGAAAACTCCGAGGGAGACCGCACCACCCCCTCCATCATCGCCTATACGGACGACGGCGAGACCCTGGTCGGTCAGAACGCCAAGCGTCAGGCGGTGACCAATCCGGACAATACGGTGTTCGCCGTCAAGCGTTTGATCGGCCGCAAGTTCAAGGACGATGTGGTGCAGAAGGACATCAAGATGGTGCCCTATGCCATCGTCGAGGCGGCCAACGGCGATGCCTGGATCAGGGTGAAAAACGAGAAGCTGGCGCCGCCGCAAATCTCGGCCGAGATACTCAAAAAGATGAAAAAGACCGCCGAGGACTATCTTGGCGAGCCGGTGACCGAAGCCGTCATTACCGTGCCCGCGTATTTCAACGATTCCCAGCGCCAGGCGACCAAGGATGCCGGCCGCATTGCCGGCTTGGATGTCAGGCGCATCATCAATGAGCCGACGGCGGCGGCGCTCGCCTACGGCCTCGACAAGAAGCGCGGCGATGCCAAGATTGCCGTCTACGACCTTGGCGGCGGCACGTTCGACATCTCCATCATCGAGATTGCGGAGATCGATGGCGAGCACCAGTTCGAGGTTCTGTCGACCAACGGGGATACCTTCTTGGGCGGCGAGGATTTCGACCTTAGGGTCATCGAATACCTGGCCGATGAGTTCAAAAGGGAAAACCGCATCGACCTGCATAGCGACCCGCTTGCCCTGCAGCGCCTCAAGGAGGCCGCGGAGAAGGCGAAGATCGAGCTGTCCAACAGTCAGCAGACGGAGGTCAACCTTCCCTACATCACGGCGGATCAGACCGGGCCCAAGCATCTTGTGTTGAAGCTGAGCCGGGCCAAGCTCGAATCGCTGATCGAGGATCTGGTCGACAAGACGCTGAAACCCTGCCAAACCGCGCTCCAGGATGCGGGCCTCAATGTGGGCGAGATCGACGATGTCATCCTGGTTGGGGGCCAGACCCGCATGCCGCTCGTGCAGAACAAAGTCAAGGATTTCTTTAGCCGGGAGGCGCGCAAGGATGTCAACCCGGACGAGGCCGTTGCCGTTGGCGCGGCCATTCAGGCGGCGGTGCTTGCCGGCGATGTCAAGGATGTACTGCTGCTCGATGTGACGCCGCTGTCCTTGGGTATTGAGACCCTGGGCCAGGTGATGAGCGTATTGATCGAAAAGAATACGACCATCCCCACCAAGAAGACCCAGGTGTTCTCAACCGCGGACGACAACCAGACGGCGGTTACCATTCATGTCCTGCAGGGCGAGCGCAAACAGGCGGCGCAGAACAAGTCGCTCGGCCAGTTCGACCTGCGCGACATTCCGCCCGCGCCGCGCGGTAGGCCGCAGATCGAAGTCGTTTTCGATATCGACGCCAACGGCATTCTCAACGTGTCGGCCAAGGACAAGAAAACCGGCAAGGAACAATCGATTGTCATCAAGGCGTCGAGCGGCCTTTCCGATGAGGAAATCCAGCGCATGGTGCGCGATGCGGAGGCCCACGCCGCCGAGGACGAAAAGTTTGCCGATATGGTAAACCTGCGCAATCAGGCCGATGCGTTGACGCACGCGGCCCGCAAGGCGGTGCAGGATGCCGGCGACAAGGCGACCGATGCCGAGAAGGAGGCTATCGAGAATGCCGCCGTCGCCCTTGAGGAAGCGATCAAGGCCGAGGACAAGGCGGAGATCGAGGCAAAGATGGGGGCGTTGTCGGAAGCCTCGGCCGCGCTCGCCCAGAAGATGTACGCCGATCAGGCCCAGGATGCGTCCGCCGATGGCGGCAAGAAGGATGCGGGCGGCGACGGCGACACCGTGGACGCGGATTTCGAGGAAGTTAAGGACGACGATAAGAAGTAGGATGTGAATCGGATCGACCCGCCCGCGCGCACTTGGGGAAGGTCTGAACAATTCGATAGAGCAGCATTGAGTTACTCGTAACCCATTGATTTTATTAAATCGGATGTCGCGACTACGGAATTAATCAGAGGTTCCTTAGGTTTTCAACTTTGGAAACAGGCATGGCGAAACGCGACTATTACGAGGTGCTTGGCCTTAATCAAGGCGCTTCGGACGATGATTTGAAGAAGGCGTATCGCCGCCTCGCCATGAAATATCATCCGGACCGCAACCCGGATGACGCCAATGCGGAAGAGCGTTTCAAGGAAGCTTCCGAAGCCTATGAGATCCTGTCGGACAGCGAAAAGCGCGCCGCCTACGACCGCTTTGGCCATGCCGGAGTGGATCCCGGCACCGGCGGCGGGCCGAGCGGTTTCAACGGCAGCTTCGGCGATGTCTTCAGCGATGTTTTCGGCGATATTTTTGGCGCGGCGCGCGGCGGGCGCGGCAGTGTCGAGCAGGGTGCCGATCTCCGCTATCCGCTAACCCTTGATCTCGAACGGGCGGTGCGCGGGGATGAAGTGGCAATCTCCGTTCCCGTCCTCGTCACCTGCGACGACTGCAACGGAACCGGCGCCAAGCCCGGTACCCGTCCGGAAACCTGCCCGGAATGCGCCGGCACCGGGCGTATCCGGGTTGCCCAGGGTTTCTTTTCCCTCCAGCAAACCTGCCCGCGTTGCCGGGGCGCGGGCAAGGTCATTACCGACCCCTGTCGTTCCTGCGGCGGTGGCGGGCGTGTCGAGCGCCGTAGGAAGTTGTCGGTGCGGGTGCCGGCCGGCGTGGATTCCGGTGATCGCATCCGGCTTGCGGGTAAAGGCGAGGCGGGTGTGCGCGGCGGTCCGCCGGGCGACCTCTACGTGCAAATTGAAGTGCGCAAGCACCCCATCTTTGCGCGGGACGGGCGCAACCTGCATTGCGAAGTGCCCATTTCCTTCGTGCAGGCGGCCTTGGGAGGAGACTTGGAAGTGCCGACCCTCGATGGCCGGGTAAAAATCAAGATTCCCCAGGAAACCCAAACCGGCAAGATGTTTCGCCTGCGCGGCAAGGGTGTAACCCCGATTCGCGGCGGCGGTGTTGGCGATTTGCTTTGCAGGGTTATTGTCGAAACCCCGGTGCGGCTAAGCGATGGGCAAAAGGACATCCTGCGCGATTTTGAACGCAGCCTGCACGAGGGTGGCCACCACAGGCATTCGCCGAGGGGCAGCGGCTGGTTTCAGAGGGTCAAGGACTTTTTCGACCAGTTGACCGATTGATTTGGAACGATCCACCGGATGGAATGAGCCACCCCATTGCCAAGGGCCGCAATGCCGCTATGGGGCTTCGTGCCGCGCCCGAAGGTAAGCTCGTGGTGTTCGCAACAGGCAATGCAAAACACTTCTACGATGGGATCCACTGAGTCCGTGGCGAGATGGAGAACTGGCTGAAGGCACTCAAGGGCGGTCTTGAAATCGACCGCACCATCTGCGTGAATTTCTTGACTAACCAGTTCCGAGTCCGAGCGCTGATGACCATGGCCTCCCATGTGCTGATGCGGGAGCTACGCTTGGGGACGTGACGGACCGTGTGCACGCATGCCCGGGCCGCCACCCTGCGGCTGCTAGGCCGGGTACCCGGATCAAGTCGTCGGTTCGGGCTTCGTCATGCACCTACCGGTCGGTACGCCGTTCGCCGACGGCTGGTGCCGCATCGTGCGCTCGGTCGATAGTGTCGTCGACCATCTTGTCGACGAATTCGAGGTCGCACAGGCGTCATCGAGTGCTACGGGGCGGACGGGACGCCGCGTCCGGAACCGCTGGCGGAGGTCGCCTAGGATGGGCCGTTTTCCGCCCCCGGCCAGCGCCCTCCGAATCGGCAAACCGGACATATCTATTTGTTTACAACATACATCGGCCACTAGATTGGCCAAGAAACCTGCGGTGCGCTAACATTGAGATTGAGCCAGTCGATGGGGATAGGTCACGCCTGCCACGGCGATTCACATACAAATCAATACATCATCTGGCGGGAGGCTTTGGGTGATAACGTTTTCAATTTCCGGGAAAGCTATTTGATGTGGCACTGGGATCAAGGGCGAATGTCGTACTTTCAGTACGATGTGCTGAGAAAAGTAGCCCACTTTGTCACGACACATGAATGGACACGGGGTGATTCCACTCTCATCCGTGACGAAACTGGCTTGCCATTCGCTGCACCAGAAACACACACGCCATGGCGAAATTACTCTCGCATTTTCAAGCTATGCCTGCTGGTCAGCGAGAAAAATGGCGTGGCTGTTCCTACACCTGTTGCACAACTTTTAACACAAGCTGGCACTGTTACATGCGACGAATATCTTCACTTCCTAGTTGAAGCCACAACAGACCCGTCACCTGCCCTAACAGGCTGGAAATATGTTGCTTTTGGCCAAGAAGTTAGGCATCCTCTTTGTTTTTCGCTTAAATATCTTCTTGCAAAGGTTACTAGCCTAAATGAGTCGATCACGCCAATTTATGAGGTGATAGGTGCCTACGTAGACAGTGGATTTTCAGGATCGGAAGATGAAAATTCATTTTTAAAACTCATTCAAAAGCACAGCACTTACGAGCAGATCGGCAGGAACTCAGATGCTCGACAGGCTCGGGAAAGCATTAAGTTTATCTCCCAAATTTCGTATCTGCACAGTGATGGAAACAACATTATCACATCCCTTAGCCAAGAAGATGCGACGAATATTTTTCACAATATCCATCCTGCAGAGGGTCTACCTGAAGCGGATGGTGATCTAGAAATCCAACGACTTGCAGCCCTGCTCAAAGATGGCAGCAAGCAAGACTTCTTTGATTACAAAACGACACTCGTTTCGGACGAGATTGAAAGTGGATTCTCTGAAGGCAGCAAAGTAAAAAAGACTCATATTGTTATCGAGCGGAACTCAAAGCTGCGTAATCTTTTTTTTGATCGCAAGCCAACAACAGTCTGTGACGCTTGCAGCATAGACACAAAGAAAAAATATCCTTGGGCGAACCGTGTCCTTGATCTTCATCACATCCTGCCACTTTCTTCTGGAACACGAGTAGATTCCCAAACCGGTACGATATTGAAGGATTTAGTGCCTATTTGTCCGACTTGTCATAGAGCTATACACCGTTTCTACGACAGCCACCTAAAAGCAGTAACAAGGCATGACTTCCTTAACGAAGAGGAAGCCCGAGACGTTTATACAAAAGCCAAAGGAGAGATAATCAAGAGATGTTGCTATGCTTTATAGCACCGCAAAACGGACAATGATGCCCGTGTCTCTTCAGATGCAAAATGATATTTTTACATTTGCGGAGCAGGAGCAGATAGAGCTTGTCGAAGCCCTCACACACTTCGGAAAAACTCTTGATGATTTGATTTACGAACGCTCTAGAAAAGAGGTTTGGTCTGGTGAAGCACCACGATCCTTGGATGATTTCAGAGGTCCTCAACACCAGATACCGATGGTCAGCTTTTTTACTGGTTGTGGCGGCATTGATCTCGGTTTCGAGGTGGCTGGCTTCAAGCACTTGGCTGCTTTTGAGTTCAATGATCTGTTTTGTAAGACGCTTCGGAAGAACCGGCCTGGATGGAGAGTCTTTGGCCCACCCATGGATTCTGGCGACATATCGAAGGTTTCAGAGGTAATCGCCACACTGGAGTCTATTATCCCTGTCAATTTCGAAGGTGTTTTTGCAGGTGGCCCGCCTTGCCAGCCATTCTCCATTGCAGCGAACCAAAGGTTTTCCAAGGCAGGTACCAATTTCAAGCGTGTTGGCTTTAGTCATAAGAAAAATGGCAACCTGCTCTTCGACTATGTGTCCATCATCAAGCATTTTCGGCCGGCATGTTTTCTGATTGAAAATGTCTTGGGACTCCGCGACCTAGATGGAGGGGTGCAGCTTTCCGATGCCATCAAAGATTTGGAAAAGGCGGGTTATAAGGTGCATCCTCCTACTGCCCTTAATGCTGCGGATTATAGCGTCCCTCAATTCCGAGACCGTCTTTTCGTGATTGGGACAAGAACTAAAAGATCGGTAATTTTTCCAACACCAAGCGATATGCAATATGGTGCGGGCTCTGTTCTTCATCAAAAGCAGGGAAAAGCGCCTAACACTGAAACGCGGTCTCACAAGCTGGGCTCTGTTATGAGATATATTCGCTTGGACTACGGTCAGAGAGATCAACTCGGACGGGTAGACAGACTGTCTCCCAGCCGCCCATCAAAGACGGTGATAGCAGGTGGGACAAATGGTGGTGGGCGTTCACATTTACATCCCGAAATACCAAGAACACTAAGTGTTAGAGAGTGCGCACGACTGCAAACTTTCCCAGATAATTATACTTTCGTTGGCTCAACAGCCCGGCAGTTTACCCAAGTGGGCAATGCGGTTCCTCCTGTGCTTACTGCACAACTCGGACTATCTCTTGCCCAGTCTGTTTTTGGCGTGAGATTAACTCAGCGGAGCCTGTCAACGCCATTGAGACAGCAGTTGTTGTCACTTACTGTGCAACCTTCGGTGTAGTGGTTGAGTCTGGCGGGTTGATCCAGACCTGTTCGGGAAGCGCTTGGGGCTCCCGGACACGAATCGTTCCGGGCTCCGGATCTAGGCTTGGCGCAGGGTGCGTTCGCATTTTTCAAGCCTGTATCGGGTGTGCCCGTGATGGGCATCCGCATGTAACGACAATCACAAGTGAAGAATTTCCATTCAATCAGGGTACGAAAGACCATGCCGTACGCTGAAGTGCCGAATGCGCGGATATTCCCGTCGCTTCCTGAACAGGCTCTACAGAATATCCTCGGCGATGCGCCCGCCAGTCCGGGTTGTCGCTTCGTGGATGGAGGCGCGATCGAGATGAGTATAGTGCGCCGTGGTCTCGATCTCGCGATGTCCCAGCAGACGTGCGATCATGGGAACGACTCGCCGAGCGCGAGCGAGGCATGGCTGTATCGAAGGTCATGGATACCCACATCGCTCAAACCCGCCCACGCCCGCAATCGGGCCCATGCGTCGTCGTGCGTATGCAAGTGTGTGCCCGCTAACTTGCTGGCGAGCACCCATGGATCGTCTGTACGCCGCGGGGGATGGCTTCGAGCACCCGCGCCGCGTCAGGTTCCAACGCCACCGAACGCGGCCCGGTCTCGCTCCCCTCAAGATCGACATCATCCCATTTGAGCGTCAGGATTTCTTCCTTGCGGCAGCCAGTCAGCATCAGCAGGCGCAGAGCGGCAATCGCCGGTGCTGAGGCACCGCCCCCAGTTTCTGCTTCGTCGAGTATGCAGTCCAGCCGCTCGAACTCCACCTCGGTCAGAAAGCGCTCGCGGCGTCGCACGGGATACTTCGGCACACCCCGGCATGAATTGAGCTCGTCAGCCATCATCCAACCCTCAGCTAGGACGAACATGTGCGAGAGCATCTTCACCGCTATGTTTACCGTCGTCTTAACGGTTGACGCACGGGTATGATCGGCCTGCGACCGGAAAGTCTGCTGACATCGGAGGGACAATGCGCATGAGGAGGGTGGCGATTGCCGGAGCGGCCGGACGGATGGGACGCGCGGTCGTTCAGGCGGTCGCCGAGGATAACGGTGTCCGGTTGGGCGCGGCGGTGGAGCGGCCCGGTCTTTTTTGCGTTGGCGCCGATGCCGGCGAGGTGGCGGGCATCGGACGCCTGGATGTGCCGATTGTCGACTCCTTGGCCGATGTGGCCGACGCCTTTGATGTGCTCATCGACTTCACGGTTCCCGCGGCCACCCTATCGGCGGTTGAGACCTGTCGTGCGGCGGGCAAGCAGGCCGTGGTTGCCACCACCGGAATCGATGCGGTGGGATTGGCCACCATTCGTGATGCGGCGAGCGAGATAGCCATGGTGATGGCGCCGAATATGAGTGTGGGCGTCAATGTCGTTTTTTGGCTCACGGAACTGGCCACCCGGGTGCTTGGCGAAGACACCGACATCGAGATCATCGACCTGCACCACCGGCACAAGATCGACGCGCCCTCGGGGACGGCTGTGCGTCTTGGCGAGATTGTGGCGCACACCCTCGGTCGCAACCTCGACGAGGTGGCGGTTTACGGACGCGAGGGCGAAACCGGTGCCAGGGACCGCCGCACGATCGGCTTTGAGACCATCCGCGCCGGCGATGCGGTCGGCGAACATACGGTGTTGTTCGGCGGCACCGGCGAGCGGGTGGAAATCACCCATCGCGCCAGCAGCCGCATGAACTTCGCGCGAGGGGCGCTGCGCGCCGTGCGTTTTCTGGAAAATCGGGACACCGGGCTGTTCGACATGCAGGATGTCCTAAGTCTAAGGAAGGTCTGATTAATTCTGTAACCACGGCATCCAAGTCAATAAGATCAATATCTTACGAGTAGATCAATGCTGTTCTATCGAATTGTTCGGAGTTTCCCCAAGTAGGGGACTGCCTCAAATTGATACAACGCCCACCGAAACTTTCTTCGTGTAATGCCCTTCGCGGTAGGCTAAAATCGCCGCTTCAGGAAGGCGGGGCCGAGCGCATCGGTTCCGCCTTTTTGCAAAGGTGGCCGGCCCGCCCGGCGTGGGGCGACCAATCGGGTTGTGGTAGAGGCGTTCGCAAATGGTGCCAGCGTTACTCGCTCTAGAAGACGGCAGCCTGTTCGGTGGGCAATCCATCGGCGCCCCGGGCATGGCCGTCGGCGAAGTGGTTTTCAACACGGCCATGACCGGCTACCAGGAGATTCTCACCGATCCCTCCTATGCCCGGCAGATCGTAACCCTGACCCATCCGCAAATCGGCAACACCGGCGTCAATCGCGAAGATGTTGAATCCGGCAAGGTTTGGGCGGCCGGCTTCGTTATTCGACAAAGGCCGCGTCGGGTGAGCAATTGGCGGGCGGAGGCACCGCTTGAGCACTATCTGGCCGAAGAGAACGTGGTGGCGATAGCCGATGTGGATACGCGGCGGCTGACCCGCCTCATCCGTGCAAAAGGCGCTATGGCGGGCTGTATCGCCACGGGTCCGGATGCCGCCGATCCGGTGCCGGCCTTGGCGGCGGCCCGCGCCTTCCCGGGCCTGAAGGGCATGGATTTGGCCCGGTTGGTCAGCCGCTCCGACACGCAGAAATGGCACGAGGGCGCCTGGAGCTTGGGCGGCGGCTACGATGCGCCGAGGCAGTCCGGGTCGCATGTCGTGGCCTACGACTTTGGTGTCAAGCGCAACATCCTGCGCCTTCTCGCCTCGCGTGGATGCCGGGTGACCATCATCCCGGCGACATCAACGGCGGAGGCGGCGCTCGCCCACCGGCCCGACGGCATTTTTCTGTCGAACGGCCCCGGCGATCCGGAACCCTGCGACTACGCCATTCGCGCCATCGAACAGCTGATGGATACCGGCCTGCCCATGTTCGGCATCTGCCTCGGTCATCAACTCATGGCACTGGCCGGCGGTGCCAAGACGGTCAAGATGCCGCACGGGCACCACGGCGCGAACCACCCGGTGCAGGATCTGCGCACCGGGCAGGTCGTCATAACGAGTCAGAATCACGGCTTCGCGGTGGACGAGGGGACTCTCCCGAACTGCCTGGAAGCGACGCATGTTTCCCTATTCGATAAAACACTGCAGGGCATTCGCCGTACCGATCGCCCGGCGTTCGGATTTCAGGGCCATCCGGAAGCAAGCCCGGGGCCCCAGGATTGCGGCTATCTCTTCGATTACTTTGTTGGCCTCATGGACAAGCCGAATGCCTAGGCGCACCGATATCGAATCGGTTTTGATACTCGGCGCCGGCCCCATCGTTATCGGCCAGGCCTGCGAATTCGACTATTCCGGCGCCCAGGCCTGCAAGGCGCTGATGGACGAGGGGTACCGCGTCATTTTGGTCAACTCCAACCCGGCGACGATCATGACCGATCCCGCCATGGCGGACGCCACCTACATCGAACCGGTGGAGTGGCGAACGGTTGCCAAGATCATCGAAGCGGAGCGACCGGATACCCTGCTGCCGACCATGGGCGGGCAAACGGCGCTGAACTGTGCGCTCGACCTTGTGCGCGAGGGCGTCCTGGGGCACTGGAACCTCGAGTTGATCGGTGCCAGTCAGGATGCCATCGACAAGGCGGAGGACCGCGAGCGCTTCGACCGCGCCATGCGGCGCATCGGGCTTGCAACGCCCCGCTCCGCCATCGCGCATAGCATTGAGGAGGCTGTGCAGGTGCAGACCCGCCTCGGCTATCCCTGCATCATTCGTCCGTCGTTCACGCTTGGCGGCAGTGGCGGCGGCGTCGCCTACAACCGGGAGGAGTTCCTGGAAATCTGCGCGCGCGGCCTGGAACTTTCGCCGACCACGGAACTGCTCATCGACGAATCGCTGCTCGGTTGGAAAGAGTTTGAAATGGAAGTGGTGCGCGATTCCAGGGACAACTGCATCATCGTTTGCTCCATCGAGAATTTCGACCCCATGGGTGTGCACACCGGCGACAGCATCACCGTGGCCCCGGCGCAAACGCTTACCGACAAGGAATACCAATTGCTGCGCAACGCCTCCATCGCGGTGTTGCGGGAGATCGGCGTCGACACGGGCGGGTCGAACGTCCAATTCGCCATAGACCCCGACACCGGGCGCATGGTGGTGATCGAGATGAACCCGCGGGTCTCGCGTTCGTCGGCGCTGGCCTCGAAAGCCACCGGGTTCCCCATCGCCAAGGTCGCCGCGAAGTTGGCGGTGGGCTATACGCTGGACGAACTCGACAATGACATCACCGGCGGCGTAACACCGGCTTCCTTCGAACCGAGTCTCGACTATGTGGTTACGAAGATCCCCCGCTTTACGTTCGAGAAATTCGAGCAGGCGGATCCGAGGCTTACCACGCAGATGAAATCGGTCGGCGAAGTGATGGCAATCGGGCGTACCTTTCAGGAATCATTGCAGAAAGCCTGCCGGGGGCTGGAGACGGGCCGAGCGGGCCTCGATCCGGTGCTTGGCGGGCTGAGCCGGCGGCAGGTGCGCGCAACGCTTGCCCGGGAGTTGAAAACCGCGGGCGCCGACCGGCTTTGGTATATCGCCGAGGCGTTCCGAAACGGCTGGTCGGTCGAGCAGGTGCACCGTCAAACGGCCATCGACCCGTGGTTTCTGGCCGAGATTGAGGATTTGATCGGCACGGAACGGGAGTTTGCCGGGGAAGATCTCGATAGGCTCGACGCGGAGCGCTGGTACGCGCTCAAGCGCAAGGGATTCTCGGACGCACGCCTGGCCGCGTTGCTTGGCGAGAGCGAGGCGCCGGTGCGTCGCGCGAGGTTGGCGCAGGGCGTCAGGCCGGTGTTTCGCCGGGTCGATACCTGCGCCGCCGAGTTTCCCGCCGCTTCCGCCTACATGTATTCCACCTACGAGGAGGAATGCGAGGCCAATCCGTCCGACCGCGACAAGATCATGGTGCTCGGCGGCGGCCCGAATCGGGTGGGACAGGGAATCGAGTTCGACTACTGCTGTGTGCACGCGGCCTTGGCGATGCGCGAGGACGGTTACGAGACCATCATGGTCAACTGCAATCCGGAAACCGTTTCCACGGACTACGACACCTCCGACCGGCTGTATTTCGAACCGGTGACCCTTGAGGATGTGCTCGCCATCGTCGATGTCGAGCGGCCGAGGGGCGTCATCGTGCAGTTTGGCGGGCAGACGCCGCTCAAGCTGGTGGAGCAGTTGCAAAAGGCGGGGGTGCCGATTCTTGGCACGAGCGCCGATGCGATAGATCGAGCCGAGGATCGGCGGCGCTTTCAGGCCCTGCTGCAAAACCTCGGGTTGCGGCAGCCCTCGAATCGCACCGCCACGGGAATCGCCGACGGTGTGGCGGGCGCGAACGAGATTGGTTATCCGATTGTCGTGCGGCCGTCCTATGTCCTGGGTGGCCGCGCCATGGAAATTGTTTACAACGAGGATGAACTAGCCCGATACCTGCAGGATGCCGTGGATGTTTCCAACGACTCGCCGGTGCTGCTCGACCGCTTTCTCGATCAGGCCATCGAGGTGGATGTGGATGCGGTGAGCGATGGTCGGCAAGTGCTGATTGGCGCCATCATGGAGCACATCGAACAGGCGGGCGTCCACTCCGGAGATTCGGCCTGCGCCCTACCTCCCTACCGTCTTGATCAAGACATTCAGGACCGCATTCGCGAACAGGTGCGGCTCATGGCCCTGGAATTGGGCGTGGTGGGCCTCATGAACGTGCAGTTTGCCATTCAGGGCGAAGAGATATTCGTGTTGGAGGTGAATCCCCGGGCATCGCGCACGGTGCCGTTCGTCTCCAAGTGCATTGGCCTGTCCCTGGCCAAGGTCGCCGCGCGGTGCATGGCCGGGATCAGCCTGCGGGAGCAGGGAGTGACACGGGAGATTATGCCCCGCTGCGTCAGCGTCAAGGAATCGGTCTTCCCCTTCAACAAGTTTCCGGGCGTGGATCCTATTTTGGGACCGGAAATGAAATCGACCGGCGAAGTTATGGGCGTCGGCGACAGTTTCGGAGAAGCCTTTGCCAAGGCGGTGCTTGCGGCCGGGGAGCGGTTGCCGGACGGGGGACGGGCATTTATCAGCGTCAAGGATTCCGACAAGCCGTTTGCGGCCTGGCTGGTGCGGGAGTTGCGAGATCTTGGATTCAGGATCGTCGCCACGAGCGGCACCGCAGGGTTGGTTGCGGCGGAGGGTATCGATTGCGAAATCGTGCACAAGGTTACCGAAGGTGCCCGGCCCCATGTGGCGGACCTGCTCAAGAACGAGCGCATCGACCTGATCGTAAACACCACCGAGGGGCGTCGGTCGATTGCCGATTCCGCGGTAATCCGGCGACTCGCCCTGTCGCAGAAAGTATGCTACACCACAACCTTGGCGGGTGGCGAAGCGGTGTGCCACGCAATCCGTTGCCGGCGTGAGCTCCAAACAGGGGGAGGTACCGCCAGCGTGCGTCGTTTGCAGTCCCTGCACGCCGCCCTGACACGAACTTAGCCCGCCTTGGGAAAATCTTGCGGATGTACAATCCACTACGGACCACCACCGGCACAATAATGGCGAAAAAATTGACATATCAATCCCACATTGCCGGCGTTTTTCTTGGACCCTCGACTGCGGATATCCACCGTTCACGCCCACAAATGTTCTATGGCGTGGGCGCGCCGATGCGGCATTGTCAGTTGGATGGAGCACTGGAGGGGTTTGGAAAATGACGGTACCGATGACGGTCGCGGGTGCCCAGGCCTTGCGCGACGAGCTTAGACGCCGCAAATCTGAACTGCGCCCGCAAATTTCCAGTGCGATTGCGGCGGCGCGGGAGCATGGCGACCTCCGGGAAAACGCCGAGTATCACGCCGCCAAAGAGCAGCAGGGGTTCAACGAGGGCCGTATCGCCGAACTCGAGGGCAAGCTTGCCAATGCGCAGATCATCGATGTCACCAGAATCCCGCCCACCGGCAAAGTGATATTCGGCGCGACGGTCACCCTGATTGAACCGAATGCGCGGGAGTTGACGCGCTACAAAATCGTTGGCGAGGACGAGGCGGATCTCAAGGAAGGCAAGATATCCATCATGTCCCCCATCGCCCGCGCCCTTATTGCCAAGTCGGTCGGCGATGTCGTTGTGGTTGCCGCGCCCGGCGGTGAGGTGGAATACGAAATCGACAACGTGGAACACCGCTAGACCGACGGTGGTGCGAACCGGATCCAGTGTGCGATGGCTGAGTCGTCAACGGCGCGACCCATTTGTCAGGGCCAGTCGGAGAGAGGGGCGCATCTCGCGCGCCCATTTCAAACTCAAACAACTCGACGAGCGTTATGGGCTGCTGCGCAAACACGCCAGAGTGCTTGAACTGGGGGCGGCGCCGGGCGGTTGGACCGCCTATCTGGCCCAACGGCTTGAGAAAGGACGGGTTGTGGCGGTTGATCCGCGGCCATTGGCAATCAATGCCGCGAATGTGGAATTTGTGCAAGGCTTGTTCGGCGAGCCCGCAGTGGACCGGTGCCTTGATCGACTGCTGTCGGTGCCCGATGCGGGCGAGTGCGCTGGCGTAGACCTTGTATTGTCCGATATGGCACCCGATATTTCCGGTATACGAGCTGCGGATCAGGCCCGGTCGATGGCGTTGGCGGAACTCGCCGGCGATGCGGCGTCGCAATGGCTAAGGCCCGGTGGCGCCTTGGTTGTCAAGGTATTCCAGGGCGAAGGCATCGACGCCTGGCTCGGCGACATCCGGCCTCGGTTCGACGGTGTTCGAGTTGTGAAGCCTCCGGCGTCGCGTCCGAACTCGCGGGAGAAATTTGCGGTTGCGGTTGGCTATCTCGGCGTCTCCCGACCCCCATGAGGTCTGGCGGAGGTTTCGGGGCCATTTCTCCATGTCGCCGCGGGCGCAATACACCCTCTCGCACAACCGCTGCGGTGCGCCGCGGCCTTATCGATGCCGCGGCCGCTAGTTGAGCGAGGCGCGGCCCACCCTGTCCGTGCGGCCGTCCAGGAGGCTCACTTGGGTGGTCGCCACTTGGATGTCGTCCGCTGCGGCGGCGACGCTCAACGTCGCGGATGTCCGCCGGGACCGTGCCGCTTGCCGCCGCCGTCCGCGTTCCCGCCTGCCGGAACCGGAAAATCAAAATGATGCCCCGCCTGCCCGCCATCGGGTGATGGCGTCGCTCGGCGGGGTGGTGTAGGCTTGCACATCGGCACCCGGCCCAGGTTTCCCGGGCCTGTTTGGATGAAATGAGGTAAACCCCCTTGTCCGATATGGGTAAAAATCTGCTGTTGTGGCTGGTTATTGCGGCTGTGTTGTTGACGGTCTTCAACAATTTCGACATGGGGCCGGAGCCTCGGCAGATCGCCTATTCCGAATTCATCGAACAGGTGCGCAGGGGCGAGATCAGCGAGGTGGTGATCGACGGTCTTGAAATCACCGGCGCAACCAAGTCGGGTGATGCATTCCGAGCAATCCGCCCCAATATCGAAGATCCGAAACTGCTCGACGACCTCTACAACCACAAGGTCAAATTTGCCGGCAAGGAACCGGAGAAGCAGAGTATTTGGTCGCAATTGTTCTTGGCCAGTTTTCCCATCCTGCTCATTATTGGCGTGTTTATGTTGTTTATGCGCCAGATGCAGGGCGGGGCCGGGGGGCGTGGCGGGCCCATGTCCTTTGGCAAGAGCAAGGCGCGCCTGCTCTCGCAGGATCAAATCAAGACCACCTTCGCCGATGTGGCGGGGGTTGACGAGGCCAAGGAGGATGTTCAGGAACTCGTCGAGTTTCTGCGCGACCCGGGGCGGTTTCAGCGACTCGGTGGGCGCATCCCCCGCGGCATTCTGATGGTCGGTCAGCCCGGCACCGGCAAAACGCTTTTGGCCAAGGCCATCGCCGGGGAGGCCAAGGTTCCTTTTTTTTCCATTTCCGGTTCGGACTTTGTCGAGATGTTCGTCGGTGTCGGTGCCTCCCGGGTGCGCGACATGTTCGAACAGGCGAAGAAGCAGGCGCCCTGCATCATCTTCATCGATGAAATCGATGCGGTGGGTCGCCATCGGGGCGCGGGGCTCGGCGGCGGTCACGACGAGCGCGAGCAAACGCTGAATCAGTTGCTCGTTGAGATGGATGGCTTCGAACCCAACGACGGCATCATCGTTATCTCCGCAACCAACCGGCCGGATGTGCTCGATCCGGCACTGCTGCGGCCGGGGCGTTTCGACCGCCAGGTGGTGGTAAGTTTGCCGGACATCCGTGGCCGCGAACAAATCATCAAGGTGCATATGCGCAAGGTGCCGGTTGGCGAGGATGTTGAACCAAGCATCATTGCCCGGGGCACACCCGGATTTTCCGGGGCGGATATCGCGAACCTTGTC
Organism: Pseudomonadales bacterium; assembly: GCA_965116165.1. Classification (GTDB taxonomy): domain Bacteria; phylum Pseudomonadota; class Gammaproteobacteria; order Pseudomonadales; family Azotimanducaceae; genus Azophilus. The sequence goes on from OZ220484.1 coordinate 2,256,929, forward strand.
AACGAAGCCGCCCTGTTCGCGGCGCGGGCGGGCAAAAAACTTGTCGAAATGGAGGAACTTGAGAAGGCCAAGGACAAGATCATGATGGGTGCCGAGCGCAAGTCCATGGTTATGTCCGAGGAGGACAAGCGCAATACGGCCTATCACGAGGCCGGCCATGCCATTGTCGGTAAACTCGTTCCCGGCCACGACCCGGTCTACAAGGTCACCATCATCCCGCGCGGGCGGGCGTTGGGTGTGACCATGTTTCTGCCGGAGGAGGATCGCTACAGCCTCAGTCGGGAACAAATCAAGGCGCAAATCTGTGGGTTGTTCGGCGGCCGTATCGCGGAAGAAATGATTTTGGGCGCGGAAAAGGTCACCACGGGCGCCTCCAACGATATCGAACGCGCCACCCGCCTGGCGAGAAACATGGTTACTAAATGGGGCCTGTCGGAGCGGCTCGGGCCGCTGATGTACGACGAGGACGACGGCGAAGTCTTCCTCGGCATGTCGGTGGGCGTAAAGCCCAAACCCCAATCGGACGAAACCGCCCGGGCCATAGACGAGGAGGTGCGGCGTATTATCGATGAATGCTACGGGCGGGCAACCAGCCTACTGACTGAAAACGAAGACAAGCTACACAGCATGGCGGACGCCCTCATCGAATTCGAAACCCTATTGCCGGAACAAATCGACGACATCATGGCGGGTGCCAAACCGCGTGCTCCAGACCCGCGAGGCAACGGGCGGGGAAGTAAATCCGGCCCCTCGGAGGCGTCCATTGGCGGCCCCGCGGGAGAGCACTGATCATCCTCCCCGGGCTTTCCGCTGAAACGCACGACCTACATTCAAGCGGGCGCAACGCGGTCCCCGGGGCGCTCCCGAAAGCGCCCATCTACTTCATGCGGTGGATACCCCTCGCGCTCCCGGCTGCGGGCTCCGTTGTCGCCCCTTGACGTATCGCCGGATACGCCGGCGGGGCTTAAGCCGCGCATCGGGATACTTGCGGGCGCACTGATATGGCATTATCGGTTGGATGGAGGACTAAAGTGCTTGGCCCATTGGATAATCGTTGCGGTCCGGCGGATGGGCGGACTTGGCAATGAACGCTGACATTCCAATGAACCGAAAAGTTTTCGGGACCGACGGCATCCGTGGAACGGTTGGTCGGTTTCCCATAACGCCGGAGTTGTGTCTGCATCTTGGCTGGGCGGTGGGCCGCGTTTTCACCCGCCAGGGCAACTGTCGCATCATTATCGGCAAGGACACCCGGGTTTCCGGCTATATGCTGGAATCCGTTCTGGAGTCGGGGCTGGTTGCCGCCGGTGCCGATGTCAGCCTGCTTGGCCCCATGCCAACGCCCGCGATTGCCTATTTGACCCGAACCCTGCGCGCCGATGCGGGAATCGTTGTCAGCGCGTCCCACAACTCCCATGAGGACAACGGCATCAAGTTTTTCGATGCCAACGGCAACAAGCTCGGCGGCGATGTCGAGGCGGAAATCGAGACGTACCTCCGGCGGCCCATGGTCTGCGCGGAATCCAGGAGACTCGGCAAGGCATCCCGTGTACCGGACGCGCCCGGACGCTACATCGAATTCTGCAAGGCGACGCTAAGGCGAGGCTTTCGGCTACAGGGGCTCAAGGTGGTGCTCGATTGCGCCAACGGGGCGACCTACCATGTGGCGCCCGGTGTATTCGAGGAGTTGGGTGCTGAAATCAGTGTGATTGGCGATGCGCCGGACGGTTTCAATATCAATGCGGAATGCGGCTCAACGCATCCCGAGCTCTTGGCCGCGACCGTTCGGGAAAAGGGCGCCGACATCGGCATCGCCTTTGACGGCGACGGCGACCGGGTGATCATGGTGGATCACAAGGGCGAAGTGGTCGATGGCGATGAATTGCTGTTCATCCTCGCCGACCACCGGCGCCGCGGCGGCACATTGACGGGCGGGCTAGTCGGCACCGTTATGACGAATTTTGGCTTGGAGCGCGCGCTGGATGAGCTCGGCATACCTTTCGACCGGGCCCAGGTCGGTGACCGGCACGTGCTTGAATTGCTGCGACGCCGGAACTGGCAACTTGGCGGCGAGGCGTCCGGCCACATTCTTTGCCTCGATTTGTCCACGACGGGCGATGGCATTATCGCCGCGCTGCAGGCGCTGGTGCCCATGGTTGAATCCGGTAAAACCATCCACGATTTGAAGCGGGGCATGACTAAATTGCCGCAGGCGCTGATCAATGTGGCCGTCGCGGATCCATTCGTCGTGGCGCGTTGCGGCAAGGTGGTGCGGGCGGTCAACGACCGCGGCCGCCGACTTGTCGGAAGAGGCCGGGTGCTGATTCGGCCATCGGGTACGGAGCCGGTTATTCGAATCATGGTCGAAAGCGAGGATCGGATGGAAGTGGCGAGCATTGCCCGGGATCTCGCGGCGACCGTCCGACAGCAGGCCGTTTGATTATCGACCAGCCGACCTGCTGTCCGGTTGCGCAATGTGTTCGGGACTTATATACATGGACTGACAGACCACTCTATGTCGAGGATTTAGCGGCTGGAAACCACCCCATCTGGGCTTCGGTCAACCCGTCGATAGGATTCCCATTTGTTTCATGCCGATAACGGGATAAGACATGCAAACCGTGCTGCGGCGACCGATTGTCGCTGGAAATTGGAAAATGCACGGCTCCAGGGAGCGCGTGGCGCGATTCTGCGAACGGCTCAACCAGGCCTCTCCGGCGAACGATGTCGAGATAGTATTGTTTCCGCCGGTCGGCTACCTGGCGCACTGCGTCGAGGGTCTTGCGACCCGCCGGGTGCAATTGGGCGCGCAGGATTTGCACCCCGAGCCGGAGGGCGCCTACACCGGTGAAATCTCCGGCCAAATGATCAAGGATCTAGGTGGCCGGTGGGTTTTGGTTGGCCATTCCGAACGGCGGATCTGTCGTGGCGAGAGCGACGAGTTGGTGGCGAAGAAGTTTGCCGCCGCGCTGGAGGCGGGACTGCGGCCGATGCTTTGTGTGGGAGAATCCCTTGGCGAGCGGGATGCCGGCTTGGCGGAGGAGGTTGTGGGCCGGCAGCTCGATGCCGTGCTGAACAGAATAGGCGTGGCCGGCGTGAATCGCGGGGCTGTTGCCTATGAGCCGGTTTGGGCAATTGGAACGGGCCGGACGGCGACCGCCGACCAGGCGGAGCGCATGCATGGTTTTATACGCGCGGCGATCGGGCGGAAAAGCGGGGCGGTGGGCGCCTCGGTGCGCATTCTTTATGGGGGCAGCGTCACGCCGGATGGTGCGGCGGAACTGTTCCGTCAGAGCAATGTCGATGGCGGGCTGATTGGCGGCGCTTCGCTGGAGCCGGAAAGCTTTTTGCAAATAGTCGCCGCCGGGTCGCGGTCATCGGCGGCGAGCGATGGGAAATGACATGGCCTTTGAGACGATATTGTTGATTTTACTGGTGCTTGATGCCGTCGCGTTGGGGGGCTTGGTGCTCCTGCAGCGGGGCAGGGGCGCCGATGTCGGGGCGGCCTTTGGGGCCGGCGCGGCGAATACGATGTTTGGCAGTGCCGGCAGCACCTCGTTTCTCACCAAGTTGACGGTTTGGCTTGCGATTGGTTTTTTCGTCATCGCGTTTGGGCTCGCCTACTTCGCCAAGGAACGCGCCGAGTCTCTGCAGGAACTGGGCGTGCCGATTGTTGAAGAGCCCTTGGATGCGCAGGAGCGGTTGACTCCTGATGAGGAAGGTGTAGATTCCGGCCTCCCCGATGTTTAGCCATGCGATGCCAAGCCGTCGTATATGCGCAACCCTACTGTTGTGACCGATAGCCGAAGTGGTGAAATTGGTAGACACGCTACCTTGAGGGGGTAGTGGGCGATAGCCCGTGCGAGTTCGAGTCTCGCCTTCGGCACCAGGGGCACCCCGCGATTCATGCCCTCCACCGCCCGCGCTTTGCGGGAATATTTCGATTTGAACAGCAAAAATGCCGCGCCCAGACGGTTGCGGGTTCGGTTGTGTGTGACTATAATCCCCTCCTCTGACCGGTGCGGGGTGGAGCAGTCTGGTAGCTCGTCGGGCTCATAACCCGAAGGTCGTGGGTTCAAATCCTGCCCCCGCTACCAACGGACTTTAAAAAGCCCCTTCAAGGGGCTTTTTAGTAGGTGTGCGCCCCAGTGGGTATTGGAGTGGAAATGGGCGTAAGCCCATTTTTTATTGGTGCGCTGTGAACAATACGGAAAGACAAATTGAGGAACGCCTCAGGAAGACGGTGGAACGCTTCGGTTGCGAAATCTGGGGCGTTGAATTCTTTTCCACCGGCAGGCGATCGAAATTGAGGGTGTATATCGACAAATCGGAAGGGGTTACGATCGACGACTGCGAAACGGTGAGTCGCGAGATCGGTGATGTGCTGGATGTGGAGGATATGTTCGGCGGCGGCTATACGCTGGAAGTATCCTCTCCGGGTCTCGACCGCATTCTGTTCAAAACCGAGCAATTCGAGGCCAATATCGGTGCCGTGGTGGATGTGCGGCTCAACTTTCCCTTTGCGGGCAGAAAGCGTTTCGTTGGCCTGCTGGCGGATGTCGAGGATGCCCAGGCGCTGGTTCGGCTCGACAACACGGAGTATGTGTTGCCGCTTGAGAATGTGCGGCGGGCTCGGCTGGTGCCACAATTCGATTGAGGAAACAAACGGAAATGTCGAAGGAAATTCTGATGGTTGTCGACTCGGTGTCGCACGAAAAGGGCGTCGCCAAGGATGTTATTTTCGGTGCGATCGAGAGTGCGCTCGCGACAGCCACGAGGAAACGGTACGAGGAAGGTGCCGAGTTCCGGGTCAAGATCGACCGGGAGACCGGCGAGTACGAGACCTTCCGCGTTTGGACGGTCGTCGATTTGGAGGCCGAGGAGGAACCCAACCCGGCGGCCCAGATTGCGCCCGACGATGAACGGGCGGCGGATCTTGCCTTGGGCGAGTCCATTGAGAAGCGGGTCGAGTCCGTCGCATTCGGTCGTATCGCCGCCCAGACCGCCAAACAGGTCATCGTGCAGAAGGTGCGCGAGGCCGAGCGGGCGCAAGTGGTGGAGGAATACCTGCCCCGGCTCGGGGAATTGGTCGGCGGTACTGTCAAGCGGGTCGGCCGGGACAATGTCATCGTCGATCTCGGCAACAATGCCGAAGGGTTGTTGTTGCGTGAACATCTTATTCCGAGGGAATCGTTTCGAGTGGGCGACCGCCTGCGCGCCCTGCTGTTCGATGTGCGTCCCGACAACCGGGGCCCGCAACTCATCCTGACCAGAACATCGTCGGAGATGTTGAAGGAGCTCTTCAAGATCGAGGTTCCCGAGGTTTCGGAGGACATCATCGAAATTCGCGGAGCGGCCCGCGACCCCGGTTCCCGGGCCAAGATTGCCGTAAAGACCAACGATGGACGGATCGATCCGGTCGGCGCCTGTGTCGGTATGCGCGGATCGAGGGTTCAGGCCGTCTCGGGCGAACTGGCGGGGGAACGTATCGACATCGTGCTTTGGAACGAGAATCCGGCTCAGCTCGCGATCAACGCCATGGCCCCGGCGGAAGTCGCCTCCATCGTTGTCGATGAAGACGCACACTCAATGGATATCGCCGTCGGTGAGGACAATCTGGCCCAGGCCATCGGGCGCGGTGGCCAGAACGTGCGTCTCGCAAGCGACCTCAGCGGCTGGACGTTGAACATCATGACGGAGCAGGAAGCGGCCGAGAAGCAGGAGGCGGAAGCCGGTCGATTCATGGAGGAATTCATGGAGGCGCTCGCCGTGGATGAAAATGTTGCCGCGGCCCTTGTTGAGGAAGGGTTCACCACGCTGGAGGAAATCGCCTACGTGCCGGTCGAAGAATTGATGGCCGTCGAGGGTTTCGACGAAGAGATCGTGCAGGAACTGCGCAATCGCGCAAAAGACGCTCTGCTAACCAAGGCCATCGCCGGCGAGGAACTGCTTGGTGATCGGCAGCCCGCCGCGGACTTGCTCAATATGGAGGGCATGGAGCGGAAATTGGCGCTGCGTCTCGCAAGCCACGAGGTGGTTACGCGTGAGGACTTGGCGGAGTTGGCGATTCCTGATCTGCTCGACATTGTCGATGACATGAGCGAAGAGTGCGCGGCGGAACTGATCATGACCGCGCGCGCGCCCTGGTTCGAGGATTCGTCGGACGGAGAAGACGAGGGCACCGCCAGCCGCAACGCCGCGGCGGGCGTTGGCGGATAGGTCCGCGAGCTTTGGAGGGCGTTGCCGGAGAAGATTGCATGACGGATGTAACGGTAAGACAACTCGCTGAATCGGTGGGGGCGCCGGTTGATCGCCTGCTGAGGCAGATGGCCGACGCCGGCTTGCCGCATACTGGCGATGGCGAACCCGTTACCGAGGATCAGAAGCAGAAACTGCTGGTTTACCTGAAGCAGAGCCACGGCTCGTCGATCTCGGCCCCTGGAAAGATCACTTTCAAGAAAAAGTCGGTCGGTACCTTGAGAACTGGCCAGGGCCGCGCCGGACGCAATGTCACCGTCGAGGTTCGGCGCAAGCGCACCTACGTTAAGCGTCGGGAGCCCGTGGTGGCGGAGCCCGAGGTGTCCGAGGCGCGGCAGCCTTCCCAAGCCGAAGAGGAAGCCCGCCGCATCCACGAGGAAGAGTTTGCCCGCAAAGCGGCCGAGCAGGAATCGCGTCGGGCCGAGGAGGCGCGGCTTGAAGCGGAACGCAAGGCCGTCGAGGAAAAAGCCGCACAGGAAGCCGCACAGGAAGCCGCACAGGAAAAGGCGGCGAGAGAAGCCGCGGAAAAGCAGGCCGCTCAGGAAGTGCGGGCCGCCGAGCCGCAGGAAGATACGGCGGCCAAGGTCGCTGCCGCGGCGGCGGAAGCCCAGGCTCGGGCGCAGGCCAGCGAAAAAGCGGGCAAGCGGGCCAAGGGCAAGGACCGGGAGCGTCCGGGACGTGGCGGCTTCGGCGATGGTCGCCAGACGCGGCGCGAACTGTCGCTTAAATCGGAACGTCGCGTTCGCCGCCGACACCGTCCGACACCGGTGCGCGTCGAACAGCAGGGCGGGGAATTCAAGCCCACCGAATTTATTGCCAGGGAGGTGGAAGTTCCGGCGGCGATTGCCGTTGGCGAACTGGCCCAGCGCATGTCCGTGAAGGCCGGCGAAGTCATCAAGACGCTGATGGGTCTGGGCGTCATGGCGACGATCAATCAAATGATCGACCAGGATGTGGCGGCCCTGGTCGTCGAGGAAATGGGCCACAAGGCTAAGCTCATCCACGAAGATGCGATGGAGCAGGCCCTGGAACAGTCGCTCAAGATCGAGGGCGAAGGAGAACCCCGGGCTCCGGTGGTTACCGTGATGGGCCATGTCGACCACGGCAAGACCTCGCTGTTGGACTTCATACGCAATACACGGGTGGTCAGCGGCGAAGCGGGCGGCATTACGCAACACATAGGCGCCTATGCGGTCGACACCCGGCATGGCCGAATAACCTTTATCGACACACCAGGCCACGCGGCGTTTACGGCAATGCGCGCCCGGGGCGCAATGGTCACGGATATAGTGGTTCTCGTGGTTGCCGCGGACGATGGCGTCATGCCGCAGACCGAGGAAGCCATTCAGCATGCCAGGGCGGCGGGGGTACCGGTGGTTGTGGCCGTCAACAAGATGGACCTGCCGGGCGCGGATCCGGAAAAGGTTTCCAAGGAGCTCGCCGCCAAGGGCGTTGCTCCCGACGACTGGGGCGGCGACACCCAGTTTGTGCGGGTCTCGGCAATAACCGGCGAGGGCATCGACGACCTGCTTGAAGCCATTCTGTTACAAGCCGAACTACTTGAACTCAAGGCCGTTTCCGATGCGCCGGCGCGGGGCGTGGTGGTCGAATCCCGGCTCGACCGTGGCCGCGGCCCGGTGTCCACCGTGCTCGTGCAGAATGGCTCCCTCAGGCAGGGGGACATCATCATTGCCGGCGAGTACCACGGGCGTGTGCGGGCCATGTTGGATGATCGGGGTGGGCAAACCCGGCAGGCGGGCCCCTCGCAGCCGGTCGAAGTACTCGGCCTAAGCGGCAACCCCGGTGCCGGAGACAGTTTTTCCGTGGTTACCGACGAACGTTCCGCCCGCGACCTCGTGGAATTCAGACGCGAAAAGTCACAGGAGCAGCGTCAAGCCATGCAACAGGCCGCCAAGCTGGACAATCTGTTCGCCGGCCTGGGCGAGAGCGAAAAGCGCGTGCTCAAGCTAGTGGTCAAGGCCGATGTTCGGGGCAGTTTGGAGGCGATTGTTCAATCGCTTGCGGAACTCGGCAATGAGGAGGTGAGCGTTACCGTGCTTGGTTCCGGTGTCGGCGCGGTGACGGAAAGCGACGTCAACATGGCGCTGACTTATGGCGCGGTGGTTTTCGGCTTTAACGTGCGCGCCGACAACGCCGCAAAAGCCGTGGTGGAGCGGGAAGGTCTCGATGTTCGCTACTACAGCGTCATCTACGAAATGATCGACGATGTGAAACAGGTTTTGAGCGGCATGCTGGCACCGGAAACCCGCGAGCAAATTCTGGGTATCGCGGAAGTTCGCGAAGTGTTCCGTTCGCCGCGCTTCGGCCAGATAGCCGGTTGCATGGTGATTGAGGGCGTCGTCTACAGGAGCCGGCCAATCCGGGTGTTGCGCGACAATGTGGTGATCTACGAGGGCGAGCTGGAATCCTTGCGACGTTTCAAGGACAACGTTCAGGAAGTGCGCAACGGCACCGAATGCGGCATTGGTGTGCGTAATTACAACGATGTGCGGGCGGGCGATCTCATTGAGGTTTTTGAATCTCGGGAGGTGGCGCGAGCGCTGTGAGGCGCGCGGCCGGTTGCACACGGATGCGGGATTTCGAACGCCATGCGCGGATTGCCGACTTTGTACGGGACCAATTGGCTCTCATCATGCAACGACGCCTGCGCGACCCACGTTTGCGATCCGTTAACGTCAACGAAGTCCGGATCGGCAGAGATCTATCAATCGCGGATGTCTACGTGACGTCGCTGGATGCTTTGGAACCCGCGGGGCGGGCCGAACTCGTCGAGGTGCTTAATCTGGCATCCGGTTTTTTCCGTTCGGAATTGGCCCGGCGACTTTCGATGCGCAAGATACCCAAGCCTCGGTTTCACTACGATGCTTCAGTGGAACAGGGTCCGCGGCTTGAAAGGCTCATCGCGGAGGCGGTGGCCTCCGACCGGGGGGCGCGAGGTCGTGGGTAGCCGCCGGGGTCGTGTTGTCGATGGCATGCTGGTTGTGGACAAGCCCGGGGGCATGAGTTCGAATGATGCCGTGCAGAAAGCCAAGCGACTGTTCGCCGCGCGCAAGGTCGGGCACACGGGAAGCCTCGATCCCCTGGCCACCGGCGTTCTGCCCCTGTGTTTTGGCGAGGCAACCAAGTTTTCGCAATATCTGTTGGCCGCGGACAAGCGTTACCGGGCGCACATCAGGCTCGGGGTGGCCACGGATACCGGCGATGCCGACGGCAAAACCGTTGCCGAGCGCCCGGCCGAGGGAATTGGCCCCGAGGACATCGAAAGGGCGCTCCAGTGTTTTCGCGGCGAGATCATGCAGGCGCCGCCCATGTTCTCGGCGGTCAAGCACCGGGGCCAGCCGCTGTATAAATTGGCGAGGCAAGGCATTGAAATCGAACGGGAAGCCCGAGCGGTCACCATCTATTCAAACGAGTTGATCGCCTTTGAGCACGACGAATTTGAACTGGAAACCCACTGCAGCAAGGGAACCTACGTTCGCGCCATTGCCGGGGAGATAGGCGAGTTGCTCGGTTGCGGCGCCCATGTTACGGCGTTGCGGCGTACAAGGGCGGGGCCATACGACGAATCCGATTTGGTGACCTTCGATAAATTGGAGGGTGCGCGGGAACAGGGTTCCCTGGATCCGTTTCTGCAGCCGGTTTGGAGCGCCGTTCGGGAATGGCCGGAAGTGTTGTTGAATAGGGATCTGGCGTACTATTTGCGCCATGGGCAACCGGTCATCGTTCCGCACTCGCCGACCGATGGTTGGGTGCGGCTAGTGGAATCGTCCGGCGCCGACCGTCGATTTCTCGGCGTTGGCGAGGTGCTCGACGACGGTCGCATTGCTCCGCGGCGATTGTTAACCGGATCTTGAGCGAGCGGGAAACAATGCCCGACATATATAAGTCCCCAAAAGAGCTAGGGAAGGTCTGAACAATTCGATGGAGCAGCATCTATCTACTCGTAACTTATTGATTTTATTAACTCGGATCCCGAGACTACAGGATTAATCAGGGGTTTCCTAGTGTGCTGTCCGGCAAATTCGCTATAAAATAGTCACCGGCCTATAAAAAATAATTTGATTTAAAATCAATAATATACGATACATTACACAGGACACACAGGTCGAACAGTATGCGCATTTCCGCGACAGGACACTAGGCAGTGATGCACACATGCGAGTCAACTGGAAGTACGCCTGGTTGGCCCGCAATTTTTCAATGAGGCGTATTCGGAGATCATTATGGCCCTATCGGCTGAAACGAAGACGGAAATTGTCAGGGACTATCGGATCCAGGAGGGGGACACCGGCTCTCCCGAGGTGCAGGTTGCACTCCTGACCCATAACATCAATGCATTGCAGGTTCATTTTCGTGCGCACAAAAAAGACCACCATTCGAGGCGCGGCCTGATACGCATGGTGAACCGGCGCCGCAAATTGTTGGATTACCTGAAGGAAAAAGACATCTCGCGCTATCAGGCATTGATCAAACGCCTCGAATTGAGAAGGTAGCCGGGCTGACGATATCGAATACCAGCTCGCATTCCGATGCGGCATTCATGGGCGCGGAGCGCTCGAAGCAAGGAGATAATATTGAATCCAGTGATTAAGGAATTTCAGTTCGGCGACCAGACGGTGCGCATTGAGACCGGGCGCATCGCTCGTCAGGCGACCGGGGCCGCCATGGTGTCTATCGGCGACACGGTGGTGCTAACCACGGCGGTCGGGGTAAAAACCCCGCGCCCTGGCCAAAGCTTCTTTCCGTTGACGGTGAACTATCAGGAAAAGACCTATGCGGCCGGCAAAATCCCCGGCGGGTTCTTTCGCCGGGAGGGGCGGCCATCCGAAAAGGAAACACTGACCAGCCGTCTGATCGACCGTCCCATTCGCCCGCTATTCCCCAAGGGCTTTATGAATGAGGTGCAGGTGATCCCAACGGTTCTGTCCGTGGACAAGAACCGGGATCCGGATATCGCCGCGATGATTGGCGCCTCGGCGGCGCTGGCCCTCTCCGGCATTCCGTTCCAAGGCCCCATTGGCGCGGCGCGGGTGGGTTACAGCAACAGCGAATACGTGCTCAACCCGAGCTACTCGATATTGCAAAACTCCGATCTGAACATGGTGGTCGCCGGCACGGAAGGCGCGGTGCTCATGGTCGAGTCGGAAGCCAGGGAGTTGAGCGAGGACGAAATGCTCGGCGCCGTGCTATTCGCTCATCAGGAAATGCAGGTTGTCATCCGGGCGATTCGCGAATTGGCCGAGGAAGTGGGCAAGCCGCGTTGGGATTGGCAGCCGGAACCCATTGACCAAGTGCTTTTGGAGGCGGTTGACGATGCGGTTCAGTCCGATCTGGGGGAGGCTTATAGAATCACCGATAAACTGGAACGCCAGGAACGGGTCGGACAACTGCGCGAGGCGGCTGTCGAGCGTTTTGCCGGGGGGGATGAGGCCGTCCATAGCCCCGACGCGGTGGCGGAGATGTTCGGCAGGGTGGAAAAGGAACTCGTGCGTCGGCGGGTCTTGGACGGCGAACCGCGCATTGATGGGCGGGACCGGCGCACTGTCCGTCCCATTGGCGTGGCGGTGGGCTTGTTGCCCAAGACACACGGTTCGGCCTTGTTCACCCGCGGTGAAACCCAGGCGATTGTCACGGCCACTTTGGGAACGCTGCGGGACGCCGCCCTTGTCGATGCCCTGGAGGGAACCTACAAGGATCACTTCATGCTGCATTACAACTTTCCACCCTATTCGGTGGGGGAGGCCGGCATGCTGACGGGGCCCAAGCGTCGTGAAATCGGCCATGGTCGTCTCGCCCGCAGGGGCATTGCCGCGGTGCTTCCGAACGCTGAGGACTTTCCCTACACGCTGCGGGTGGTATCCGAGATTACAGAATCGAACGGATCGAGTTCGATGGCGAGCGTTTGCGGCTCGTCGCTTGCGCTGATGGACGCGGGCGTTCCACTCAAGGCGCCGGTGGCCGGGGTCGCCATGGGCCTCGTCAAGCAGGACGGTCGGTTCGCGGTGCTCACGGACATCCTTGGCGACGAGGACCACCTTGGCGATATGGATTTTAAGGTGGCCGGCACCGACGCCGGCGTCACTGCCCTGCAGATGGACATCAAAATTGATGGAATTACCGAGGAGATTATGGAGGCCGCCCTGGAGCAGGCGCGCGATGCGCGTTTGCACATTCTCGGTGAGATGAACAAGGTGCTCGCCAAGTCCCGCGATCAGATATCGGAGAACGCGCCGGCCATGACGGTGATAAAAGTACATCCGGACAAGATTCGCGATCTGATTGGCAAGGGCGGCGCTACCATACGCTCCATCGTCGACGAGACCGGTGCCGATGTGGATATCGAGGACGACGGCACTGTGCGCATCTACGCCGAGAATGCCGAGGCCAAGGATGCGGCGGTGGCCAGGGTTCAGGAAATCACCGCCGAGGCGGAAATCGGCCGCATCTATAACGGCCGGGTGGAACGAATCGTCGACTTTGGCGCCTTCATCAGCATACTGCCGGGCAAAGATGGGCTTCTGCACATCTCTCAGATCGCCAAGGAACGGGTCGAGACGGTCCAGGACTACCTGGAGGAGGGCCAGATGGTGGATGTGGTGGTGCTTGACGTGGACCAGCGCGGCCGCATCAAGCTCAGCATGAAAGAGGTGGAGAACTACGCCGAGTCGGCCTGAGCGGATCCGCCGTTGCGGCGATTGTGTCGCTATGGCCCCGAGGCGGGCTTGATACGTAATACTTGGCCGTCCGCGCTGTCGGTGAGCAGGTAGAGATACCCGTCTGGCCCGGCGCGGACATCGCGCATGCGCATGCCGAGTTCGGTGAACAGGATTTCTTGATCCACCACCGCGCCGTTCTCGATATCGACGCGCCGCACGGACCGCTCCGCAAGGGCGGCGACAAAGAGGTCGCCCCGCCAATCCGGGAAGGCATCGCCGTCGTAGTAGGCGAGGCCGGCGGGCGCGATCGACGGGGTCCAGTGGATGATGGGCTGTTCCATACCCGGCAGCTCCGTGTAGGGTGAGATGCGGGAACCGGAGTAATCCACGCCATAGGTGATGGCCGGCCAGCCGTAGTTTTTCCCGGGCTCGATAAGGTTCAGTTCGTCGCCGCCCCGCGGGCCGTGCTCATGCAGCCATACCCCGGTGGGGGTCACCGCGATGCCCTGCTGATTGCGGTGACCATACGACCACACTTCGCCGCGCGCCCCATCTTGGCCAACGAAGGGATTATCCCGCGGAATCGAGCCATCCGGGCCGATGCGCAGGGTTTTGCCCAGCAGGCTGCCAAGATCGAGAGCCTGTTCGCGGTAGTCGAAGCCGTCCCCGCAGACAATGAGCAGGGTTCCGTCCGGCAGGAAGGCCATCCGTCCGCCAAAATGATGTGGCGTATCCTTGTCGGGCTCGCCCATCAGAATCACTTCAAAGTTGGACAGGGTGGATCCGTCCAGGCGCGCGCGGCCGACGGCCAGGTGATTGGCGCGCCGCGTGCCCGCGGAATAGGAGAGATAGACCAGACGGTTGGTGGTGAATTGGGGATCGAGAAGAATGTCGAAAAATCCGCCTTGGCCCCGCACATAGGCTTCCGGAACCCCGGCTATGGGCGTCGCCGCCAGTTCGTTGTCGCGAATAACGCGCAGGTGGCCATCCCGCTCGGTGACGAGCATGTTGCCGTCGGGCAGGAAGGCCAGCGACCAGGGGTACGCCAGGCCGTCGGCAATGGGTTGCACCTCGTAGTCAAGGGTGGTTGCCGGGGTGCTGAGCCCCACGCAGAGCGTGAGCAACAACAGTCGCCGCCAATTCCAATTGTTCATGGGGAGCGCCTCCAAGCTATCAGGCGAGCAAACAGCCAGCCCGCAACACCGCCGGCGAGGGCTTGGGCAAGTAGCCCCATGGGAGAGCGCGCCCCGCCGAAAATGGTGCCTCCACCCAGGTGCCTTAGAAGCAGAATCGCCGTGACGATGGCGGCCCCACCGGCCACGGCGAACCAGAATGACCGTGGACCGGGAACCCAGCGCAGCAGCAGGGAGGCGAAGCCGAAGCCGGGAATAAAGGCCACGGCCGCAACGACCGCATAGGTCGGCCCCATGCCGATGACATCCTCTAGGCTCGTGGCCAACCAGGTCGTCAACGGCACATCGATTCCAAAGCCAATCAGGTTGGCGAGCGTGAATTGTGCGGAGGCCGCGCACCCGAGCACCGAAGCGACCAGCACCGCCGAGAGGTAGGCGGTGGGAAAACGCAACCAATGACTATTCATAGGGGGCGATTATACGGTGATGCATCGGTTTGAATCTCCGGCATTTCAGATGATTGTATTGGGACTGATGTAGCAAAATCCGCATAGGGAGTCATATTACTTGAACGTTGACGAAGATCGATTCGCCCATTCGCCAATCCGCAAGGCTGAAAGTGCCGGCGGATCGGCTCGGCGAAACATTAACTCGAATGCCGTGACCATGGGATTAATCAGGGGATCCCCCAATCGGGCTTCACACGGTTTTCGGTTAGATCGTCGAGAACGCCCGGGTCCGCGAGAGTGGTTGTATCGCCCATATCGTCGAGGTCGTCCGCCGCGATCTTGCGCAGGATGCGCCGCATGATTTTTCCCGAGCGGGTTTTCGGCAAACCCGGCGCCCACTGAATGACATCGGGCTGGGCGAAGGGCCCGATTTCCCGACGCACGAGGCCAATGAGTTCCTCCCGTAGCCGGCTGGCATCTTCCTGGCTGTCCGCCATCCGGGTGACATAGGCGTAGATACCCTCGCCCTTGACCGGGTGTGGATAGCCGACCACCGCCGCCTCCGCCACCTGCGGGTGCAGTACCAGGGCACTCTCCAACTCGGCGGTGCCGATGCGGTGGCCGGAAACGTTCAGCACATCGTCCACCCGTCCGGTTATCCAGTAGTAGCCGTCGGCATCGCGTCGGGCGCCGTCGCCGGTGAAGTAGAAACCCGGATAGGCGGCGTAGTAGGTGTCGATGACCCGTTGGTGGTCGCCGTGGACGGTACGGATTTGCCCCGGCCAGGATGCCGTGATCACCAGATTTCCGGCTGCTTCGGTGGTTTCTATAACCTTGCCCCCGCTATCCAACAGGGCCGGCCGCACACCAAAAAATGGCCGCGTGGCGCTGCCGGGCTTAAGAACCGTGGCGCCGGGCAGGGGTGTGATCATGATGCCGCCGGTTTCGGTTTGCCACCAGGTGTCGACAATGGGGCAGCGACCGTCGCCGACCACCCGGTGATACCACTCCCATGCCTCGGGATTGATGGGCTCACCCACCGTGCCCAGCAATTGCAGCGATGCCCGCGATGAGCCGAGCACAAATTCATCGCCCTGCCCCATGAGCTGCCGAATGGCCGTGGGGGCGGTGTAGAAGGTGTTGACGCGGTGTTTGTCGATCACCCGCCAGCACCTTGAGGCGTCCGGCCAGGTGGGTACGCCCTCGAACATGAGGGTGGTGGCGCCGTTGGCGAGTGGTCCATAGACGATGTAGGAATGACCGGTGACCCAGCCGACATCGGCGGTGCACCAGTAGATATCGCCATCGTGGTAATCGAAGACATATTTGTGGGTCATCGCCGCGTACAGGAGGTAGCCGGCGGTACTGTGTTGAACGCCCTTCGGCCGGCCCGTGGAACCCGAGGTGTACAAAATGAACAGGGGATCTTCCGCGGCCATGGGTTCCGGCTCGCACATCGGCGGCTGGTTGCGCACCAGATTGTGGTACCAGACGTCCCGACCGTTGTTCCAGGCGACATCGGCACCGGTGCGCCTAACCGTAACGACGGTACGGACGCTCGGGCACTTGGCTAGGGCCACTTCGCTGTTCGCCTTGAGCGGAATGGTGCGTCCGCCCCGCACACCCTCGTCCGCGGTGATCAATGTCCGGCAGTCGCAGTCGAGGATACGATCCTGCAGCGATTGCGGAGAGAAACCGCCAAATACAACGGAGTGCACGGCACCGATGCGGGCGCAGGCAAGCATGGCTATGGCCGCCTCGGGAATCATGGGCATGTAGATGCAGACCCGGTCGCCCTTGGCAACACCCCGAGAGCGCAGTCCGTTGGCCAGCCGGCAGACGGCGTCGTGCAGTTCCCGATAGGATATTTTGGCATCGTTGTCGGGGTCGTCGCCTTCCCAGAGGATGGCGGTTTGCGCCGCGCGGTCGGGCAGATGGCGGTCGATGCAGTTGTGACAGGCGTTCAGCAGTGCGCCGTCGAACCAGCGCACGCGTCCGTTCGGCATGTCGGCCTCGAACACCGTCCGCCAGCGGCGGTTCCAATCGAGGAAGCGTTCGCCCTGTTCCGACCAGAACGCCGCGGGATCCTCCACCGAGCGGGCGTACATCGCCCGGTATTGATCGTCGTTGAGGTGGGCGCGCCGCGCCATGAACGCGTTGACGGGATAGTTCATTGTCATGCTCGATTGTTCCATTTCTTCGGTTGTCGGCCGTTACCGACCCGGTGTGCAAACATCGGTTCGCTGCGCAACGGCGGTGTGGTTGGCTATGTCGCGCCGCTCTCGGTCAGGTGCTCGATCAGTGATCGGGTGGATGGATCCTGCCCAGCCAGGGATTCGCCGGCGAGCTGCCCGTGGACGGTTTGCGCCAGTTGCTTGCCCAACTCCACCCCCCATTGATCGAAGGAGTTTATGTCCCAGATCAGCCCTTGGCAAAACACTTTGTGCTCATAGAAAGCAAGCAGGGCGCCAAGGATCGCGGGGCTCAACCGGTCCAACACAATGGTGGATGTGGCGTGGTTGCCGGGCGCCCCGCGGTGCGGGTCGTCGTTATCGTCACCCATTGCCATGGCCTTGCCCTGGCTGAGCGCGTTGGCCAGCAACCACCGGTGATGGTTTTCCAATCCGTGACCGGCGGTTGCGCAGACAATGAAGTCGGCGGTAAACGCGCGGGTGCCCTGATGCAGCAATTGGTGGAAGGCATGCTGTCCCGTTGTGCCGGTGCCCCCCCATAGGACCGGCGCGGTGTGCACACCGACCGGGCTGCCGTCGTGCCGAACGCGCTTGCCGTTGCTTTCGGTTTCCAGTTGTTGCAGAAAGTCGGGCAACAGGCGCAGACGCTCATCGTAGGGAAGTACCGCATGACTGGCCGCACCCAGGAAATTGCAGTTCCAGATGCCGAACAGTGCGGCGAGCAGCGGAGCGTTCGATTCCGCCGGCGCGGTTTGGAAGTGCCGGTCCATCCGGCTGGCACCGCCCAGCAGTTCGTCGAAGGCTTCGCCGCCGGCCGCGAGCACGATCGGTAGCCCCACCGCCGACCAAAGGGAGTAGCGGCCGCCCACCCAATCCCATATTGGAAACAGATTCCGCCCCGGCAGGCCAAAGGCCTCCGCGACCTGCGAATTGGCGGTCACCGCCACGAAGTGACGATGTAGAACATCCGGGCGAGCGGTCCGTTCAACGAACCAGGCGCGGGCGGTTTCGCCGTTCACCCGCGTTTCCAATGTGTTGAACGACTTCGATGCGAGCGTGACCAGGGTGGTTTCGGGGTTGAGATTGCCAAGTGCGGCTGTGATGGCGTGACCGTCGATGTTCGGTACGAAATGCGGCCTCGGGCGGTGGTGGCCAGCGGGCTCCAGGGCCTCGACCACCAGACGGGGGCCCAGATCGGAACCGCCAATCCCGATATGCACCACATCGGTCATCGCCTTTCCGGAATAGCCGGTCCAGTCGCCGTTGCGGACTGCTTCGGCAAAACGCTTGAGACGCGCCAGGGTGGCGGGTACATGACGGGCGTTTTCGGGCAACTCCCTTGGAGGACTGCGCAGCGCCGTGTGCAACGCCGGCCTGCCCTCGGTCGAATTGACGGGCGCGCCGTCGATGAGTTCTTGAACCCGGTCCCGCCATTGGCGTTCCGCCGCCAGGGCGCACAATTCCGCCAGCACATCCGCGGTTACCCGTTGTCGCGAAAAGTCGAACAACAGACCATCGACCCGCGGTTGCAGCGCGGATGTGCGGGCGTCGTCGTCGAGCAATGCCCGAATGGACGTGGGCGACAACTTTCCCGCCAGGCGGGCGAGACGCCCCCAGGCGGGCAATTCATGGGCTGCCGGTCGGCTCAAGTGACGCAATCCAGCAATGATTCCAGGTGGTCGAGATTATGGGCGAGGTCGATTTCGGCGGCGTTCACGATAAGCAGCGGAGGCATCCGGCGTTCTGTCTCATTGGTCGCGTCGCCGCCTACCACGTCGGCCCCGGCGTCGACGATTGCGCTTATTGTCGGATTCCCCGGCCAACCCATTCAACATAGCCTGTCGGCGCTCTTTGTTGGCGTATTGGATTTCCTCCCACCAATCCACCAACGCCTGGTCGACATGGCCACCCTTGGCGCGCAGTTGCAGGAAATCGTAGGCGGCCCGAAATCGCGGCTGGCCCAGGGTCTTGGCAACCCGTCTCGGGTGCCGCGCCTCCAATAGCTCCTGCAGATGCCAGACATCCTGAACGAAGTTTGCGAAGCGACGCGGGATGGCAATGGTCAGTTGTTGCTCGGCGATGGCGTCGCGGGCGGCCATCGGAGCGGCCTCCCCCAACATTCGTTGCACACTTTGCGATGCCTTGAGTTCGTCGATTCGCGAACGATAGTCCTCCCAAAGCATAACCGCGATCAGGAACCCCGGTGTCACCGGCTTGTCCTCGGCGATTCGCCGGTCCGTGTTCCGCATGGCCGAACGAATCAGGGGGCTTTCCGCCGGCACCCCGGGGAACAGGACGCCTCGCACCGGTGAGGCTTTGATGGTCTGCCATGTGTTCTCCGCATGGCCGGTCAGGAATAGTTTGGTGAACTCCTCGAACAAACGGGCGGGCGGAATCGCGGTCAGGCGCGCGGCCGTTCGGTGTGCGTCGCGGGTAATGCCGTCGTCGAGTTCGAAGCCGAGCTTGGCTCGAAAACGCAAGGCCCGGAGCAGCCGAACGGGATCTTCCCGCAAGCGCTCCGGCGGATTGCCGATGAAGCGTAGGCGATGTTGCCGTAAATCCTCGATGCCGCCGACAAAATCGAGAATCTCGTTGTCGTGGGGACCGTAATACAGGGCATTGACCGTGAAGTCGCGACGAAAGGCGTCCTCCTCCAAAGTGCCGTAGGCATTGTCGCGCAGGATCAATCCGGTGGGGTGGGCCCTGTGGTCGCCGTCCTCGTCGGTGGCCAGTCGTCGGCGAAATGTGGAGACTTCAACGAACTCCCCGCCGTAGTGGACATGGGCGATCTTGAACCTCCGCCCCACCATGCGCGCCCGCCGGAATAGCCGACGTACTTGTTCCGGCGTGGCATTGGTCGCCACATCGAAATCTTTCGGCGCGGCGCCCAGCAAAAGATCGCGCACGCAGCCGCCCACCAGCAGTGCTTGAAAACCGGCCCTCCGCAGCCGACCGACCACATCGAGCGCGTTGGCGTCCACCCGATCCTTGGTCACGTCCAACGATTTTGCGTTGAATCGGGTTGCCGTCACGGATTGCGCTTTTGGCTTGGTTCTCCGCATCACACCTGCATTGTAGGTGATCGATGTGTCGCCCAATGCGGTGTACCGCGATTAGGCACGCCGCGGACCGCGCTTGCGGGTTTTTCTGCGCGGGATGCCGAAGCGCTGGCGCCGTTCCCACAGGCTCTTGCGGCTGATGCCCAGCTTTTCCGCCATTTCCGTCTCGGTCAAGTGATCCTCGTTTTCTCGGACAAAGCGGAGAAAATACTCTTCCAGAGAAATGTTCTCCGAACCGGCTTTTGCAGTGTTCGATGCCTCCGCCGCCCGGGTATCGATGGCGAGCAGGCTCCGGTCGATCTCATGACCATTGCAGAGAATTGCGGCCCGTTCCAGAACGTTTTCCAACTCTCGAATATTCCCCGGCCAGCCATAGGATGCGATTGCCTCGCGCGCGCTGGCGGCAAGGGCAGGTCGCGGTTTGCCGAGGAGGCCGGAAACCCGCGTGAGAATGTGGTCCGCCAGATCCGGAATATCTTGACCGCGGGCGCGCAGCGGTGGCGTGGTGAGCGACACCACATCCAATCGGTAGTAGAGATCATCCCGGAATCGGCCTTGATCCGTGAGGAGTTTGAGATCCAGTTGCGAAGCCACCATGATTCTAACATTCGACCCCGTGTCGGTTCGCGGCGGCGATGTCGTGGATGCCCGGTTCGCCAGGAATTGCAGCAATCGCGCCTGAGCCGCTAGGGATAATTCCCCGACCTCATCGAGAAAAAGCGTTCCGCCGGCCGTCGCTGCGAGCCGGCCGTCCGGCGCGCTGGTCGCCATGTCGTCCGTTCCAAACAGTTCCCGCTCGATAAGCGACTCGGGCACGGCGGCGCAGTTGACCGTATTGAAGGGTGCGGAATCGCGTTTGCTTGCGGTGTGCAGCGCTCGTGCAACCAACGCCTTGCCCGTTCCAAGCTCGCCTTGAATCAGCACCGGGATGTCGGTGGCGGCGACCCTTTGGATACGCGACCGCAATGCCCGTATCGCGTCGCTTGAGCCCATGAGGGGGAATGGCTGCGCGGCACCTGCGACGGGGCTCGGATGCCTGGCGGGCACCGCGAGCGCATCGTTGACCGCGTCGATTAGCTCCTCGGCTCGGGGAGGTGCGGCCAAATAATCGGCGACCCCCAGTTTCATGGCGTGAACCGCTTGTCGGATATCGGCATTCCAATCAAGGATGATGAGCGGCTTGGCCCTGAGACGGCGCAATGTCTCGGGGTCGTCGAGAATGGCGGCTTGCGCGAGGATACCGTTGCTTTTGGCAAGCGCCTCGTCGGCGAAAATGCTGTTTTCCTGTGCTGTCACCCGAAAACCGGCGTGCCTCAATACCCGAGCCAGCGATTTCCGATGATGGGGATTGTCTTCAATCAACAGCAATTCAGCCATGCGCACATGTTAGCAAAGGCGACCAGCGGCTGTACTGGCTCAGGAGATTTCGGAATTCAGGCCTGCCGGATCAGGCGGCCTCCCCATGTCGACAAGCCACGGGCTTGGACACCGGAGGGGAAGTTCCGAAATGTATCTGAGCTAGAACACATATTTTTTCCGAGCGGGGTGATGGTTGAGAGGAGGGCCAATGACCGTCCAAGTCGGAACGATGGTGGGTTGGATGTTTGTTATATCATTGGCCATCATTCGGGATGGGTTAGGAAAGCAGCCTTTTCCCGAGCGTGATTTGCAATGGAGAACGTATAGTTCCGCGCTGGTGCGTTGAAGGTGCGCTCGGCGATGGCCGCAAGCGCATCGGCCATGATGGCCCAGGGCTCGGGATCGTCCGGCGCAAGCCGTGTCCAGGCGTCGGCCAACCGGGCCGCGCCCAGGAAGTCACCGGAATCAAGAGCCGTTTTCGCCTTGGCTGCCAGTCGATCCAACCCTCCCAGTAGCTGTGCCAGGCGCTCGGCTTCTTTTCCCGGGCTCTCGCGATGGAGGTTGAGCGCATTGCCGTCAAACCAGCCGATGTCCTGGGCATAGATTTCCCGCACCGTTCCCCAGCGGCTGCCGTAGTAATCCTGAAGGTAGTCCAATTTGGCGAGGTGCTCCGGCAGTTGGGTGTAGGCGATCAATTCATCCGGCGTAAGCCCGGCGCGGGCACCCTCCACGGTTCGCTCAAGCACCCACCGCAGGGCATCGCGGTAGTTGGTCAGCACAGTGGTGGCGTCGGTCATCGGTGCCGTGTGCCCGGGCACCACCACCTCCGGTCCTTCCTGAATCATGGCGTCCAGGCTCTGAATCCAGTCTCGCACCGACCGCCTGGCCGTCCCACGCAATGGATAGGTGTTCGGCCAGGACTGATAGAAATTGTCACCGGCAAAGAGCACCTGCTCGGCGGGAAACCACACATAGAGCTGGTCGTCCGTCTCGCCCGGCGCCTTCGCCAGCTTCAGGGAGAGGCCCGCCACCTCGAGCCAACGGCTGTCGCTGTCGAAAGTGTGGGTGGGGGGGATGATGCGAGGCCGCGGGGGGCCTTTCCGTGCCTGTACGCCATCCGCCATCATGGCCCCGCCCATAGCTGGCCGGATCGCTGGCGGAATGCCGACTCCCACGCCGATGCGCTGCTCCAACGGCAGGTCGAAACCCTGGGTGTTGGCGGGCCGCACACCACCGAGGTAGCCGTTTTCGCGCACCAGCCGCGCCTCGCTGCCGAAGTTGGCTCTCGCCCAGACCGGTACGCCCTCCGTATAGAAAGCGCTGGCCGCATTGGTGTGATCCGGGTGGCCGTGGGTGTAGATGATGGCCTTCACCGGCTTGTCCGCCACTTCCCGGTAGGCTTCCCGGACCTTCGCGCCCTGAGCCGGAATCATGCCGGGGTCGATGATGACGACGCCGTCGTCGCCCACGATCATGGCGCCCGTGGACACCTGATGGCCGACAGAGACATACACACTTGGCGCAACCTGAACCAGGCGCGGCTCGAACATCCGATTGCGTTCCAGCAACCGCTTGGTGGCGGGGCTGGATTCCTGTGCCCGAGCCGGAGGGCCGGCGCTCAGGATGAGAAGGACCGCCACCACCGGCGCACAAATCCATCCCCGGTGTCTCCACCCCCAAGGTAGTCCTGAACCCCCGGGCTTGCCTCTCATTGCATTGGCCGCCCTGCCTCGACCACTACACCGACGCCTACCTGAAACCCCCTGCCTGCCTCTCATTGCATTGGCCTCCCGCCTCGTGCAACACTGCTGTCGCGAATGGTACAGTGAATACAGGATCATTAAAAATCTCTCCCCATCCCCTTTCGGTGTCGTGATGACTGGATCCATGCCCTACGATGACATTCCGGGAACCTGGGTGTTCGACTCCGCCATGGCGCGCAAGGGTTTCCACGCCAATCAGTTCTGCATGTCGCTCCTGCGCCCGGAGAACCGCAAGCGCTTTCTGGCGGACGAACGAGCCTACCTGGACGAGTGGCCCATGTCGGATGAGCAGAAGGAAGCCTTTCTGCGGCGGGACTACAACGCCCTGCTGGCACTTGGGGGCAACATCTATTATCTCGGCAAATTATTCTTCACCGACGGCCAAAGCTTCGAGAGGGGCGCGGCCTCCATGACCGGCATGTCGCAAGCGGACTACCGCGCCATGATGCTGAGCGGCGGACGGTCGCCGGAGGGCAATCGCCACAGGGAGGAAGAGCCTTGGCCCGGGTGACGGCGGGGGTCGCCGTGTCCCATGTGCCGGCGGTGGGCATCGCCTCAGACTTGGGCAAGACGGAAGAGGGCTACTGGAAGCCGCTGTTTGCCGGCTTCGACATCTCGCGCCGCTGGATCGCCGAGCAGCAACCCGATGCGGTGCTGCTGATCTACAACGACCATGCCACGGCTTTCGACCTGAACCTTATACCGACCTTTGCGATCGGCTGCGGCGAATCCTTCACCATTGCCGACGAAGGCTGGGGGCCGCGCCCCGTGCCGTCTGTGGAGGGTGCCCCGGAGCTGGCCTGGCATGTGCGCCAAGCGGTTATTGAGGATGATTTCGATCTGACCACGGTCGGCACCATGGTGGTTGACCACGGCCTCACAGTGCCCCTGACGGTTATGTTTGGCCAGCCTCGGGCTTGGCCCGTGCGGGTCATTCCCCTGGCTGTCAACGTCATCGTCTATCCGCCACCGTCGGGGCGACGCTGCTACGAGCTCGGCAAATCCATCCGCCGCGCCATTGAATCATTCGACACCGATCTCAATGTGCAGGTGTGGGGCACCGGCGGCATGAGCCACCAACTGCAGGGCCCCCGGGCGGGGCTCATCAATTCCGAATTCGACGCCCGCTTTCTTGATGGCATGGTGAATGACCCGGAGCGCCTGGCGGCCATATCCCATGTGGAGTACATGCGCGAGGCCGGTTCCGAAGGCATCGAACTGGTGATGTGGCTCATTATGCGGGGCGCCCTGAGCGACCAGGTGCGCGAAGTGCATCGTCACTATCATGTGCCTGCCTCCAACACCGCCTTCGGCCATCTGATTCTCGAAGACCTGGCCTGAGACCACGGGCATGTCGGTGGCCGGGCGAGCGGATGCGGTCAGCCGTGCAGTTGCCGTTCCCTTATTTCATCGAGCGATTTGCAGTCCACGCATTGGGTTGCCGTCGGCCTTGCTTCGAGGCGCCGCAACCCAATTTCCACGCCGCAGGTATCGCAGTAGCCGTAGTCGAGTTGATCGAGCCGCTCGATGGTGCGATCGATCTTCCTGATCAACTTGCGCTCCCGGTCGCGGGTACGCAGCTCGATGCTGAATTCCTCCTCTTGGGTGGCGCGGTCGGCAGGGTCGGGAAAATTGGCGGCTTCGTCCTGCATGTGGTGAACGGTACGGTCGACTTCGGCCATGAGGTCGAGCCGCCAGCGGGTGAGTATGTGACGAAAGTGCCGGAGTTGCCCGTCACTCATGTAGGACTCGTCCGCTCCTGGCTGATAGGGCTCGAAATTTCTGAAGGGGGAGTCGCCCAAGCCGCTGGTTTTATTGCTGTGTCCTGATGACCCCATGTGCTCCGACCCCTGTGCTGCCCGCTCCTTCGCCATCCGCCCTGTTGTGAGCCGGGCGGGATAATTTCAGGGACGCGTAAGCTACCAGAAGAAAATTACGTTGACCATACTGGCCGTACAGCAATTCCCGCTAAGGAAACTCTGATCAATTCGATAGAGCAGCATTATTGACCGTTCAGGCAGAAGCTGGGCACCAATTTTGGGCATTGCCGTGCTTAGCGGGAATGGCTGCTGGCCGGGCGAGATTTTTCGCCGGATTTCGGGCGGCGACGGCGGATTCATTGGGGCGGTGGCGGATTGTCCGATTGCCCGAAGGCGAGCAACACCTGCCGGTAGTGGTCCGGATGCCGCAGGCGGGCACCGTAGCGCTGAACCAGGGCGGCGGCGGCAAAATTGCCGAGTTTTGCCGCATCCGGGGCTTCCATGCCCTTTGCCCACCCGTACAGGCAGGCACCGGCGTAGATATCGCCGGCACCGTTCGTATCAAGGGCGGTCACCCTGTAACCGGGCACCGCGACGGTTTGTCCGTTGGTTGTGGTTAAACTGCCGCGGCTGCCGAGGGTCACGTTGCAGGTGCGGGCGATATCCTTCAATTCCGCGATTGCGATGTCGAGGCGGTCGCTTCCCGCCCAGGTCAAGGCCTCTTCTTCGTTGCAAAAGAGGTAGTTCACACCGTTGCCGAGAAGTTGCAGCAGGTTGTCGCGAAACAACGTCACGATGCTTGGATCCGACATGCTCACCGCCGTGGCAACGCCTCGATCCTCCGCCAATTCCCGGCAGGTGGAGGCGGTTGCCAAGCTGTCGCCGGAAGCGCTGAGGTAGCCCTCCACGTAGAATATTTTGGACTGTGCGAGCGCGGCGGCGTCTATCTCGCCGGCGCCGAGT
Source organism: Pseudomonadales bacterium (assembly GCA_965116165.1). Taxonomy (GTDB): domain Bacteria; phylum Pseudomonadota; class Gammaproteobacteria; order Pseudomonadales; family Azotimanducaceae; genus Azophilus. The sequence goes on from OZ220484.1 coordinate 2,282,542, forward strand.
GCGCTCGACACCCCTAGAAAGGTATTCATGGTCCTTTCCGCGTCGTCCGTTACCAGTACCAGGCAGCGGCCCGACCCACCGGGGGCCGGGGTGGCCCCGGCATGGGTGTCGATGCCGAATTCGGCCATGTTGCGCAGAAAGAAACGGCCCGTTTCGTCGTCCGCCACCTTGCAGGAGTAGAAACCCCGGCCGCCAAGACCCTGGACGGCAACGACGGTATTGGCGGCCGAGCCGCCGCTGGCCTGTTCGGGCCGCAGGCCATCGAGGTCGGCCCTAAGGTCGGCGATGCGCCGCTCGTCGACCAGGGTCATGTGCCCCTTGGCGATTCCATGTTTGGACAGGAAGGAATCATCGATCCGGTATTCCATGTCCACCAGGGCATTGCCCAGCCCATAGACATCGTACATCCGGTGTCCTGTCACAGATGTTATTGCGGTTTCAGTGTGCCGCACGGGGTATCCGGCAAAGCATGGCCCGCCTCGTTGCCGAGGGTCGCCACGATAGGCCGCCCGCAGCACACCCTTCGGGAATGGGCATGGCGCGCCGTCGCCGCGTCTTGGCCCAGTGCGCCGCTCGATTGTGGAATTTGTTCCATCTGGGCGTAACGTCGCGTACGGAAGCTCTTTATTGGCAATGCCCCAAGCCGGCAAAAACGCTGTCGGCCGCGGCGAGCGTCGTGTCGAGGACATCGCGGGTATGGTGCTTGCCTACAAAGCCCGCTTCGAAGGCGCTTGGGGCCATATAGATGCCGCGGTCGAGCATTCCATGGAAAAAGTGATTGAAGGCGCCTGTATCGGATTGGGCAACATGGCTGAAATCGGTGACCTCGTCGGGCGCGTCGAAAAACAGGCTGAACATGCCGCAGACGGCGTTGACGGTCAGCTTGCGGCCATGTCGCGCGGCCAGCTCCCGGAAACCCGCCGCAAGTTCATCGGTCCGTTCGGCGAGCACCGCGTAGAACCCGTCATCAAGCTCGTTCAACACGGCGATTCCCGCCGCCACCGCCAGTGGATTGCCCGACAGGGTGCCGGCTTGATAGACGGGTCCGGTCGGTGCGATGCAATCCATGATTTCGGCCGCTCCGCCAAATGCGCCAATCGGCAGGCCGCCGCCGATTACCTTGCCCAGCGTCGTTAAATCCGGGTTGATACCGTAGTGCGCCTGTGCGCCGCCCCTCGCCACGCGAAAGCCGGTCATCACTTCGTCGAAGATCAGCACGCTGCCGGCCTTGGCGGTGATTTCCCGCAAGCCCTCCAGAAAGCCGGCCACCGGCGGCACACATCCCATGTTGCCCGCCACCGGTTCCAGAATCACACCGGCAATTTTGTTGGGGTAGGCGTCGAAGGCCCGTTCGACCGCATCAAGGTCGTTGAACGGCAAGGTAAGCGTTTGGGATGCCACGGCCTCGGGAACACCGGGGGAGTTTGGGATACCCAGGGTCAGAACCCCGGAACCCGCCTTGACCAGCAGTGCATCGGAATGACCGTGGTAGCAGCCCTCGAACTTCAGGATGATGTCCCGGCCGGTATATCCCCGGGCGAGCCGGATCGCCGACATTGTTGCCTCGGTGCCGGAATTGACCAAACGGACTTTCGCGATGCAGGGCACCATGGCGGCTATTTTTTCCGCAAGTTCGGTTTCCTGCCGTGTTGGCGCCCCGAAACCGAGGGCGCGCTCGGCCTGTGCCTTGATCGCTTGCACCACGCCGCGGTGGCCATGACCGAGAATCATCGGACCCCAGGATGCCACATAGTCGATGAATTGGTTTCCGTCCACATCCCTAAGGCGGGCACCCTCCGCGGATGCGAAAAAGATTGGGTGGCCGCCGACGCCCCTGAACGCCCGAACGGGGGAGTTGACGCCGCCGGGAATGGAGCGGGAAGCGCGCTCGAACAGAGCTTCGGAATTGCTGCGATCCATGGGAATTTATCCGCTAAAAGGGTTTTACGACGGCGAGTACAACCATGAGGATAAGCAATAGCGTCGGTACTTCGTTGAACAAGCGCAGGAATCGGTCGCCGTGGGGAAGGTTGCCCGAGGCGAGGGCGCGCATGATTCGCGCGCAATAGTGGTGGTGTCCAATCAATACGACAACGAGCGAGATTTTGGCCCACATCCAGCCCGCATCGCCGTAGGAATCCCATGACTGCGCCAGCGCCCAAATTCCGAAAACGAGGGTGGCGATCATGGCCGGATTCATGATTAGGCGATAGAGCTTGGATTCCATGATTTCGAAACGTTCGCGACTGGGTGCGTCCGTGGCCGAGCGGTGGTAGATGAAGAGTCGCGGCAGATAGAAAAGGCCCGCGAACCAGCACACAAGCGCAATGAGATGTGCCGCCTTGATCCAAAGGTAGCCGGTCGCAAGCATCGTCTATTATTCCTCCATTGCCCCCACTGTGCGGTTTGCGAGCAAGCCGGCCTGCGGGCGGGCGGCGCCGCAACATCGGATTGGGGCCGCCTCCCATCCGGTTGACGATGGCGCAGTTTACTTATGAAATTAAGCGCCATAAAGCCCGACAGGCTGCTAATATGGGCGTCTGCCGCTAAAAGGGTCAGGGATCATGGTCAAGTCGAGGGCCGATAGGAGCGTCACCGTCGTTGCCGCGAGCGATGGGCGGATGCTGTTGCGGAAACGCCAATGCATAACCGCCATGCGTGGTGTTCCATTGCGTCTAGCCCATCATCGCGGTTGGTTTGTTGCGCTATCCCGTCTGTCCCCGTGCCCTCCGGTCGGGGCTGTCAATGGGTCGCTTCACACAGGGAGGCTCCCCCGTTTGTTGGTCTCGGGGGCCGCCTTTTTGACGGATCCCGTGGCATAGCCGACCGTGTCCTGGCAGCCGGATATCGCGTTGTCGGAGCGTGCCGCCCACAAAGTGCGGCAGCTTGTCGACGAGGAGGGTGGCGGCCTCAAGCTTCGCGTGTTCATCGTGGGGGGGGGCTGCAGCGGATTTTCCTACGGTTTCACGTTCGACGAAAGCGTTGCCGACGACGACACGGTGGTGGAGCGCGGCGGAGTTACCATGGTTGTGGATAGTCTGAGCTATCAGTACCTGTCCGGTGCCGAAGTGGACTATAGGGAGGATTTGCAGGGCGCGCAGTTCGTGGTCAGCAACCCCCATGCCGCCTCCACCTGCGGTTGCGGCAATTCCTTCGCCATAAATCAATAGGGGAATGTCTAATCAACCCGGTCTCGCCGGGTCGGAACGCTGCCACCACCCGCAGGGCGCGCCCCGGAACACTCCCACCATCACTGATACGGCATTATCGGTTGGATGGAGCACTAGGGAGCGTAAACAGCCCCCAGTATACGGGGACCGGCGGCACCGGTAACCCGGGGTACGTTGCCCGGCTCCAAATTCAGGCGCCGGTGGGCGAGCCACGCAAAGGCGGCCGCTTCGATGGCATCCCCATTCCAGCCGTGGTCATCGGTTGTTTCCACGGCGCAGCGGGACAGTTCGGCGAGCCTGCGCATGAGCAGCCGGTTCAGTCGGCCGCCCCCGCAGACGAGCAGGCGCCGCACGGCGGGTGCCCAGCGATGTACGGCGTCAACGGCCGATCTGGCGGTGAACTCGACGAGGGTGCGTTGCACATCCCGCGGCGCGGACCCCGGGTCGAGCAAGGCTCTCAGCCAGGTCGGGTTGTAATGTTCCTTGCCGGTGCTCTTCGGAGGCATCCTGTGCAGGTAGGGGTCGGCTAAAAGTTTGTTCAAGAGATCCGATATCACTGCGCCGCCGAGGGCCCAGCCACCCGCGTCGTCGAAGGGCTTGCCGGTGTGTTGCTCGCACCAGGCGTCCAGGAGGGCATTGCCGGGCCCCGTGTCGAAGCCGCTCAATGGATCGAGTATCGTGATGTTGCCGATGCCGCCCAGATTGAGAACCGCCCGATGTTCGGTGTCGCTCCCGAAAACACTGGCGTGGAACGGCGGAACCAGCGGAGCGGCCTCGCCGCCCGCGGCCAGGTCGCGCCGGCGGAAATCGGCCACCGTGACGATGCCGGTGATTTCAGCGATCTGATTTGGGTCGCCGATTTGCAGGGTAAAGGGCGCCGGCCCCTGGGGACGGTGTCTAACGGTTTGGCCGTGGCTGCCGATGGCGCGCGGCTCATCATCGGGCAAGCGCATACCCCTAAGAAAATACCGGACGCTTTCGCCGATGAATCGGCCGAGCGATGTATCCGCTCGGCCAAGCCGGTCGAGATTGTCGTCGGTCCCGCGCCCTAGCTGAACAAGGTCGTCGCGCAGCCCGTTTGGGATGGCGCGCGTTTCATGGGCCAGTAGTTCGATGCGGTCGTTGCCGATATCGATTAGGGCTAGGTCGAGGCCATCGACGCTCGTCCCGGAGATTGCACCGATATAGAGCAGGTCAGTGACTCAGGTGGGCCAATTGAACCTGTTTGCTGCTGTCCAGCAGGGCAAAAAGTGGTGCCGTGGTTCGGATGAAGTGTTCCATTTCCTGTGCCGGAATGGATTCCGCGTCGGGTAGGCGGACTGTGCGTGGGTTTTGGTGGATCCCATCGACGAGAAATTCATAGTGCAAATGGGGGCCGGTGGCCCAACCGGTGGCGCCGACATAGCCAATGGTCTGTCCCTGTCGAACAAATGCGTTGGCGCGCGTGCCGCGGGCGAATCGGGACAGGTGCAAATACTTGGTGACGAATCGCTCATCGTGGCGAATCACGATGTAGTTGCCGTTGGCCTTGGTGCGGCCGGCCTTGATGACTGTGCCGTCGCCGGCCGCCAGCACCGGCGTTCCGGTCGGAGCGGCGTAGTCGATTCCGCGGTGCGGCATGGCCTGATTCCACAGTGGATGTCGGCGCCGCAGGTTGAAGTTGGAACTGATGCGTGTGAAGGAAACGGGCGCGCGCAAAAATGCCTTGTGCATGCTCTGGCCCTTGCTGTCGAAGTAAGTCGACTCGCCATTCTTGTTTTTGTAGAGCACGGTGCGCAAAGTCTCGCCACGATTGACGAATTCGGCGACCCTGATATCGCCATAGCCGACAAGTTGGCCCTCGAGATACAGCTCCTCAAGCAGAATGTGGAAGGAATCGCCGGCGCGAATATCGTGCACGAAGTCGATATCCCACTGAAATATCTCGGCAAGGCGCATGGTTTGGGTGTCTCCCAGTCCGGCGCGCTGGCTGGCGGCGAATAGATTCTCATCGATGGTGCCCTGATAGTACTTGCCGACGCGCTCCGGGCTGACGATTTTTTCAGCACCCTCAAACATATCGCCAACGCGTTGAAATTCGAGCTTTTCCAGGGCGCTTGGAGAGTAGGAGAACTTTACGAGCGAATTGTTTGGATTGGTGGTGATGGTCAGTTGGTGGCCTGGATGGATGGACTTCAGACGGTCACCCAATGACGGCGTGTTGACAAGGCTGTGCAGGTCTTTGGCGGGGATGCCCTTGCGCTTGAACAATTTCGCCAGACTGTCGCCGGCATGAACCCGCAGCGTTTCGGTGGTTGTGCCGCCGGGGGGCGGGTCCGTGTCGTTGCCGAGCTGTCGGCCGGCATGAGCCCGCAGCGCTCCGGTGGTTGTGCCCTTGCCGCGCTCGGCCGAACTTTGGTTGCCTGTGGGTGCAACGGGCCGAATGTCGGGGGCAACTTCGGGGATGGCGGCGTGGCCGGTGTCCGCCAAGGACAGCGCCGGCCTGTCTTGCAGCGGCCCATATTGCGCGGGCCCGGATTGATCGACGAACCGCGCTATTACCAATGGGCAGAGGCATAGGCTAAGCACGGCAATGAGGACGCGATGCGTTTTCGGAAAGAGACTGCTCTTCAAAATCCAATACATCCTTACTAAACCCGACCCATTCATGAATAAACCACTGCGGCCGTCAATAGCGGCGAAATCACTGGCCGTGCTCTCGCCGCCGCGTGCTCAACGTGCTGTCAAGCACGTCCGCGCCCGCTCTTACTCCGCGCACCCGATGCTTTCACAAGTCTTGCCGGCCTCGCCACGTTCATTCACGAATAGGTCGGGTTAGGGAACCTCCGATCAATCCTGTAGTCGTGGTAATCTTGCCCGATACCAAGGGTAACGGCGGTTGCTTCATTCCCATACATCGGCGCTACCGAAAACCCGCTAAAAATCCGGGGGTTATGGGCCTGTATTCACAGCCGTTTGACCGCCGCGCTAGTATATGCATTCCCGCCGGATTGAAAACCCTGAAAAATGGACGAGTTGTGAAGGTTGCTGGGTGACTCGGCGGCATCGTCGGGCCATCCGTCGCCCGGTTGTGGAATTTACGTCGTGGAAATAGGCTTGGCATCTCATGATTATCGACAATCTGCGGCGACGGGGCTTGATTACCCAGATGTCCGACCGGGCGCGGCTTGAGGAGCATCTTGCCGGGGCGCCGCGCACACTCTATTGCGGTTTCGACCCGACTGCGGACAGCCTGCATATTGGCAATCTCGTTCCGTTGTTGACCCTGCGCCGCTTCCAGCTCGCGGGGCACCGGCCAATCCTCTTGCTTGGCGGTGCGACGGGGCTGATTGGCGATCCGTCTTTTCGGGTTGATGAGCGGAGCCTCAACGACGAGGCTGTCGTGGCGGGCTGGGTGGAAAGAATTCGCCGACAGGCGGAAACCTTCCTGGAGTTTGAGGGTAATTCCGGCGCCCTTGTGGCGAATAACCTCGACTGGACCCGGGAAATGGATCTCATTCGGTTTCTGCGCGAGGTGGGCAAACACTTTTCCGTCAATGCCATGATGCAGCGGGATTCGGTGCGAACCCGCCTGGAGCGCCCCGACGCCGGTATTTCCTTCACGGAATTCAGTTACATGCTGTTGCAGGCGAACGACTACCTGGAATTGGCCGGGCGCTACGGCTGTTCGCTGCAGGTGGGCGGCAGCGACCAGTGGGGCAATATCGTTTCCGGCATCGATTTGGTGCGCAGACGGTTGCGCCGCGAGGTATTTGCCCTGACGGTACCGTTGGTGACGAGGGCGGATGGCGTCAAGTTCGGCAAGACCGGGCAGGGGACGGTCTGGCTCGAACCCGATAAGACCTCTCCATACACCTTCTATCAATATTGGTTGAATAGTGCGGACGCCGACGTGATTCGCTATCTGAAATTCTTCACGTTCCTCGATCTCGCGGAGATCGATGGCCTGCAAACGGCGGTTCGCGAAGAGCCGCAGCGCCGCCTGGCCCAAAGGCGCTTGGCGGAAGCGGTAACGGAATTGGTGCATGGTGGGGCGGCACTGCGGTCGGCGCGGCGCATCACGCAGTGTCTATTCGGAGGCGAGGTGCGCTCCCTCCGGGAAGGAGACTTCGAGCAACTGAGGCTGGATGGCATGGGTTGCTCGACGGTTGCGGCGGACCGCATCGGTTTGCTGGCGGCTCTGGTCGAGGCCGGCCTGGCCGATTCCCGGAGTGCCGCCCGCAGGCTGGTCGAGGCTGGGGGGGTTTCCGTCAACGGCGGGATACAACGGGCTGCGGATTACGCCCTGGAATTTGCGGATGCCCTGCACGGCAAGTACCACCTGCTTCGCCGAGGCAAGAAGCGCTGGCATCTGCTTGTTTGCCAACAAGCGGACCGGCCCGCCGGACAATCCGGGCAAATCCATTAAGGAAGGTCTGAACAATTCGATAGAGCAGCATCAGGCTACTCGTAAGCTATTGATTTTATTAACTCGGATGCCGGGACTACAGGATTAATCAGAGATTCCTTAAAATTTGGGGAATGATATCGCAAAGTCACAACAACACTGGACGTTTCATCAATATAATCCCCCAACTAATCGACATAATTCCCCAAAATTGTCTTGCTTTGTGTTTCGAGTGGCGTATAATTCCCCTCTCTTGCCCTCGCCCAAGTGCTCGGGGCCGCTCTTTAAAATAGATAAGTAGTTGTTCTATAAAGAATATAGAACTGAATACAAGCCATTCGTGTGGGTGTCCGTTTCGTGAACTTCGGAACGGAATATCAATTCGCTTGAGCCTTGATGAGATCTCGTGCGGGGCAACTCGCACAAACCTCTTTAAACTGAAGAGTTTGATCATGGCTCAGATTGAACGTTGGCGGCAGGCTTAACACATGCAAGTCGAACGAGAAAGCGCCTTCGGGCGCAAGTAAAGTGGCGGACGGGTGAGTAACGCGTAGGAACCCGCCCGGCAGAAGGGGACAACTCGGGGAAACTCGAGCTAATACCGTATGACATCTCGAATCCCGAGGGATTGGGGATCAAAAGGGGGCCTATCCTTGGAAGCTCCCGCTGTCGGAGGGGCCTGCGTTGGATTAGCTTGTTGGTGGGGTAATGGCCTACCAAGGCTACGATCCATAGCTGGTCTGAGAGGACGATCAGCCACACTGGAACTGAGACACGGTCCAGACTCCTACGGGAGGCAGCAGTGGGGAATCTTGGGCAATGGGCGCAAGCCTGACCCAGCCATGCCGCGTGTGTGAAGAAGGCCTTCGGGTTGTAAAGCACTTTCAGTGGTGAAGAAAAGCCAGCGGTTAATAGCCGCGGGCCTTGACGTTAACCACAGAAGAAGCACCGGCTAACTCCGTGCCAGCAGCCGCGGTAATACGGAGGGTGCGAACGTTAATCGGAATTACTGGGCGTAAAGCGCGCGTAGGCGGTTCGGTAAGTGGGATGTGAAAGCCCCGGGCTTAACCTGGGAATTGCATTCCAAACTGCCGGACTCGAGTATGGTAGAGGGAGGTAGAATTTCCTGTGTAGCGGTGGAATGCGTAGATATAGGAAGGAATACCAATGGCGAAGGCAGCCTCCTGGACCAATACTGACGCTGAGGTGCGAAAGCGTGGGGAGCAAACAGGATTAGATACCCTGGTAGTCCACGCCGTAAACGATGAGAACTAGCCGTTGGGCCCCTTGAGGGCTTAGTGGCGCAGCTAACGCGATAAGTTCTCCGCCTGGGGAGTACGGCCGCAAGGTTAAAACTCAAATGAATTGACGGGGGCCCGCACAAGCGGTGGAGCATGTTGTTTAATTCGATGCAACGCGAAGAACCTTACCACCCCTTGACATCCCCAGAACTTTCCAGAGATGGAAAGGTGCCTTCGGGAATTGGGTGACAGGTGCTGCATGGCTGTCGTCAGCTCGTGTCGTGAGATGTTGGGTTAAGTCCCGTAACGAGCGCAACCCTTGTCCTTACTTGCCAGCGGGTCAAGCCGGGAACTTTAAGGAAACTGCCGGTGACAAACCGGAGGAAGGTGGGGATGACGTCAAGTCATCATGGCCCTCACGGGGTGGGCTACAAACGTGCTACAATGGGCGGCACAAAGGGCTGCGACCCAGCAATGGTGAGCGAATCCCAAAAAACCGCTCGTAGTCCGGATAGGAGTCTGCAACTCGGCTCCTTGAAGTCGGAATCGCTAGTAATCGCGAATCAGAATGTCGCGGTGAATACGTTCCCGGGCCTTGTACACACCGCCCGTCACGTCATGGGAGTGGGTTGCACCAGAAGTAGCTAGTCTAACTTCGGAGGACGGTTACCACGGTGTGATTCATGACTGGGACGAAGTCGTAACAAGGTAGCCGTAGGGGAACCTGCGGCTGGATCACCTCCTTAACCCCAAAGTCCTGAAGCGTCCCGCTGTGCGAACAAGTTCGCAATGGGGGGATGCTAACAACGGACCATTGGCTCAGCCTTTGATTGGGCAGACTTGTGTCGCCTTTTGGCGCGATGCGAGGGCTGTCCTCCCTCCCGAGGCGCGCAACGGCGCCCACACGAATGGCTTGTCACTACTTAATTATTGAGCGTGTTGGAGGTTGCAGCGGGTCTGTAGCTCAGTTGGTTAGAGCGCACCCCTGATAAGGGTGAGGTCGGTGGTTCAAATCCACCCAGACCCACCAATCAAACTGTTCGCGGGGCGATGCCTCGAACCAACATCAGTTGGATGGAGCACTGGGAATTGACCAGAATGAGAGGGGCCGTAGCTCAGCTGGGAGAGCGCCTGCCTTGCACGCAGGAGGTCAGGAGTTCGATCCTCCTCGGCTCCACCAATTTCGTAACCCGACCAACAGTATCAAGAACCCGCATCTCATGGCGGGTCGGCGTCCGCCATCATCCGCCATGAGATGCGGGCTTTCCCGCCCGGTGGGCGAGCGCTCGCCGGTCTGCCCGGTTCTTTAAAAACTCAGAGATATGTAGCCGCATTGTTATTCAATGCAATAACAACGCGGGTAGCTTGCCGTACCCAACGGCAAGCGAACTTTGCCGTCCATGATGGCAGGGCGGGTGTTTCGCTCGAGGGCGGAGCAACCGCTTTGGTTGACGGAAGCGCGCATTGCCCTGGGGCAGTGGCCGCTTTTGGCCAGACGGCATGGTAAAGATGCGTCTTGGTGCGATTTTGCATTGCAAAGTCGCCCGGCAACGAGATGCCGTATGAGCCAACTGGCGTGTTGGATTATATGGTCAAGCAATTAAGTGCATCTGGTGGATGCCTAGGCAGCGGAAGGCGATGAAGGACGTCGTAGCTTGCGATAAGCCTCGGGGAGCCGGCTAACAGGCTTTGATCCGGGGATTTCCGAATGGGGAAACCCACCGCTTAAGCGGTATTCATACCTGAATCCATAGGGTATGAAGGCGAACCCGGGGAACTGAAATATCTAAGTACCCGGAGGAAAAGAAATCAACCGAGATTCCCTCAGTAGCGACGAGCGAACGGGGACCAGCCCTTAAGCCTTTGATTCGTTAGTGGAAGTTTCTGGAAAGTAATGCGATACAGGGTGACAGCCCCGTACACGAAAACGAATCCTGGGTGAAATCGAGTAGGACGGGACACGTGAAATCCTGTCTGAACTGTCTTATGACGAGGGGGGACCATCCTCCAAGGCTAAATACTCTCCGCTGACCGATAGTGAACCAGTACCGTGAGGGAAAGGCGAAAAGTACCCCTGTGAGGGGAGTGAAATAGATCCTGAAACCGGATGCATACAAGCAGTGGGAGCACTATGCCGCCGCTTGCGGCGGAAGTGTGACTGCGTACCTTTTGTATAATGGGTCAGCGAGTTACTTTTACCGGCAAGGTTAACCGTTTAGGGGAGCCGTAGGGAAACCGAGTCTGAACAGGGCGTCCTTAAGTCTGTAGGAGTAGACCCGAAACCGAGCGATCTAGCCATGGGCAGGGTGAAGGTTGAGTAACATCAACTGGAGGCCCGAACCCACTAATGTTGAAAAATTAGGGGATGACCTGTGGCTCGGAGTGAAAGGCTAATCAAGCTCGGAGATAGCTGGTTCTCCCCGAAATCTATTTAGGTAGAGCCTCTCGTTTCACCACCGGGGGTAGAGCACTGTTTGGGCTAGGGGGTCACCTAGACTTACCAACCCCATGCAAACTCCGAATACCGGTGAGTGCGATCGAGGGAGACACACGGCGGGTGCTAACGTCCGTCGTGGAAAGGGAAACAACCCAGACCGCCAGCTAAGGTCCCCAAGAGACAGTTAAGTGGGAAACGATGTGGGAAGGCCCAGACAGCCAGGAGGTTGGCTTAGAAGCAGCCATCCTTTAAAGAAAGCGTAATAGCTCACTGGTCGAGTCGGCCTGCGCGGAAGATGTAACGGGGCTCAAACTGTCCACCGAAGCTGCGGATGCCGGATTCCTTCGGGAGGTCCGGCATGGTAGGGGAGCGTTCTGTAAGCCGGTGAAGGTGTGCCGTAAGGCATGCTGGAGGTATCAGAAGTGCGAATGCTGACATGAGTAACGATAAAGGAGGTGAAAATCCTCCTCGCCGGAAGACCAAGGGTTCCTGCGCAACGCTCATCGGCGCAGGGTGAGTCGGCCCCTAAGGCGAGGCCGAAAGGCGTAGTCGATGGGAAGCAGGTTAATATTCCTGCACCGGTCGCGACTGCGACGGGGTGACGGAGAAGGCTAGGCGGGCCTGGCGTTGGTTGTCCAGGTTCAAGCATGTAGGCTGGGGTCTTGGGAAAATCCGGGATCTCGAGGCTGAGGTGTGATAACGAACCGCTCTTATACGAGCGGGAAGCCGTCAATGCCATGCTTCCAAGAAAAACCTCTAAGCTTCAGGTCGAGACCGACCGTACCCCAAACCGACACAGGTGGTCGGGTAGAGAATACCAAGGCGCTTGAGAGAACTCGGGTGAAGGAACTAGGCAAAATGGCACCGTAACTTCGGGAGAAGGTGCGCCGCTGACGGTGACGGGACTTGCTCCCCGAGCTGTTGGCGGTCGAAGATACCAGGTGGCTGCGACTGTTTATTAAAAACACAGCACTCTGCAAACTCGTAAGAGGACGTATAGGGTGTGACGCCTGCCCGGTGCCGGAAGGTTAATTGATCAGGTTAGGCCCTGGGCCGAAGCTTGTGATCGAAGCCCCGGTAAACGGCGGCCGTAACTATAACGGTCCTAAGGTAGCGAAATTCCTTGTCGGGTAAGTTCCGACCTGCACGAATGGCGTAACGATGGCCACACTGTCTCCACCCGGGACTCAGTGAAATTGAAATCGCGGTGAAGATGCCGTGTACCCGCGGCTAGACGGAAAGACCCCGTGAACCTTTACTACAGCTTCGCACTGGACTTTGACTTGGTTTGTGTAGGATAGGTGGGAGACTTTGAAGCGGAGGCGCTAGCCTTCGTGGAGTCGCCCTTGAAATACCACCCTGGTCAAGTTGGGGTTCTAACTCAGGTCCATTATCTGGATCGAGGACAGTGCGTGGTGGGTAGTTTGACTGGGGCGGTCTCCTCCCAAAGAGTAACGGAGGAGCACGAAGGTACACTCAGCATGGTCGGAAATCATGCAGTGCGTGTAAAGGCAGAAGTGTGCTTGACTGCGAGGCCGACGGGCCGAGCAGGGTCGAAAGACGGTCTTAGTGATCCGGTGGTTCTGTATGGAAGGGCCATCGCTCAACGGATAAAAGGTACTCCGGGGATAACAGGCTGATACCGCCCAAGAGTTCACATCGACGGCGGTGTTTGGCACCTCGATGTCGGCTCATCACATCCTGGGGCTGAAGCAGGTCCCAAGGGTATGGCTGTTCGCCATTTAAAGTGGTACGCGAGCTGGGTTTAGAACGTCGTGAGACAGTTCGGTCCCTATCTGCCGTGGGCGTATGAGATTTGAGAGGAGCTGCTCCTAGTACGAGAGGACCGGAGTGGACGAACCTCTGGTGTTCCGGTTGTCACGCCAGTGGCACTGCCGGGTAGCTATGTTCGGACGGGATAACCGCTGAAAGCATCTAAGCGGGAAGCCCCCCTCAAGATGAGATCTCACCAAATTCTTCGGGATTTCTGAAGGGCCCTCGTAGACGACGAGGTTGATAGGCAGGGTGTGTAAGCGCCGCGAGGCGTTGAGCTAACCTGTACTAATTGCCCGTGCGGCTTGACCATATAATCGAGCACGGCTTTGTCGGCGTGGCGCCCCATGGTGTTTGCACGTCGCGGCCGGGTGTTCGTTGCCGACGCATCGCTCGCGTTGGGCTACATATCTTCTGATTTTGTTCGCCGTCCGGTTGTGTGCCGGTGGCGAAACTCGGTTTGCCTGACGATACTAGCGTGTTGGAACCACCTGAACCCATCCCGAACTCAGCAGTGAAACGGCACAGCGCCGATGGTAGTGTGGGGTTTCCCCATGTGAGAGTAGGTCGTCGTCAGGCTTATATCGTTCCCGTCTCGTTTCCAAGAGGGTGGGTTGATGCCGGATTGGGAGCAGGCGTTGCCCGCCTTGCTGAAGCGCCTGTTTCGGGAGGGCGGCGTCCCCGTGCGGGAGTTTGAAAACGCGCCCATCCAACCCGGGGAACTGGGGCTTGTTGTCAAGCGGGCCCGTGTCCTTGCTCCCGCCGATACGGAATTTCTCGACGCCGCCCGCATCCGTGCGGCTCTGCCTCCCGCCGCCGCCACGTGGCTACGGGATCTGCGGGTGTATCCCGCCATCGATTCGACCAATCGTCGCATGATGGAGGCCGCGCAAACGAAATCCGTTGCTGGCCGATGCTGGTTTGCGGAGTTGCAAACCGCTGGCCGCGGTCGGCGCGGGCGGAGTTGGCACAGTCCCTTCGCCCGCAATCTGATGGTCAGTTTCGGCATTGAATTGGGCGGGTCGCCGAGGCGGGCGGGTGCGTTGAGCCTATCGATCGGTTTGGCGGTCGCCGACCTCGTCGAACAACTCGGCGTGTCGGATGTCGCCCTCAAGTGGCCCAACGATGTGCTCATCGGTGGTGCCAAGGTGTGCGGCATATTGATCGAGTTGGCGGCGCGGCGGCGCCCCCTCGAATGTGTGGTGGGGGTCGGTTTGAATCTTGAGGTTTCCCAGGATTTGCGGGATGTCGTCGATCAGGAAATTATCGGTCTCAGGGAATGCGGTGTTGTGGACAGGCGAAACTCCATCGCCGCGCGATTGATCGCGAATGTGGTGCGCTATGCGGAGGAGTTCAAGCGGCGGGGTTTTGCCGCCATGCGGCCCGCCTATGACCGGGTGCACATCTGTCAGGGGCGGCCAAGCCGGGTCGTACAGGGCAACGGCGCCTACGAGGGCATTGTGCTGGGCGTGACCGACGATGGCGAGTTGCGCATCCTGGGCCGGGATGGAGAGCACCGTTTCAATGGCGGCGAGGTGTCGCTGCGCAAGCGTGGCTGAGCCGCATCAAGTTGTCGGGGCTGACCGCATTGCCGGACAGCGACGGCTTTGTTTTTGAGACGGTAGTGGCGCATTTCCATCATTTTGTTGCGTCCGTCCATTGCTTTCTATAAAATCTCGCTCCCATTTTCGGCCGCCATAGCTCAGCCGGTAGAGCAACTCACTTGTAATGAGAAGGTCCAGGGTTCGATTCCTTGTGGCGGCACCAAGGCACCATCCCGCCTTGACGAGGCTGGGAGGGGTGTTGGTTTGGTGCCCGGCTCCGGCGACTGGGTGGTCTGAGCGCCAAAAAAGGCGAGGCTGGCGGCTTAACCGTTGCCGAATTGGGATGTTGCGCCGTGCGTTCGCGATGGGTTTGTGAATGCAGGGCGTGTTTTGCGTTTTGTAAAGCCGGAAAAACCGGAGTTGTGCCGGTTCAGGAGGCGGGTCAGCGAAAAGCGGCAACTGGATGCTGGTGGGGTTCCCGAGTGGCCAAAGGGATCAGACTGTAAATCTGACGGCTCAGCCTTCGAAGGTTCGAATCCTTCCCCCACCACCAGTAGGGCCAAAAGCGGTAGGACCAGGTAGGACCAAAAAAACAGTAGGGGCCAAAAACGGCGGGTATAGTTCAGGGGTAGAACCTCAGCCTTCCAAGCTGATGACGCGGGTTCAATTCCCGCTACCCGCTCCAAGCGGTGCCAATGGCGAACTCAAGGCTGCTGACGGTTGGCCAGGCCGAATGGTTGTGTTGCTCACATAGCTCAGCAGGTAGAGCACTTCCTTGGTAAGGAAGAGGTCATCGGTTCAAATCCGATTGTGAGCACCAGTATTGGCCCCTGTGCCCGAAAGCCGGGACGGCGGCGAATTGGGTGGCCGGGGTAACTGCAAAATTAGGGTTGGAGCATCACGAGGAAAAAATGGCTAAAGAACGATTCGAGCGAACCAAGCCGCATGTGAATGTGGGAACGATCGGTCACGTGGACCACGGCAAAACGACATTGACAGCGGCATTGACCAAGGTGTGCGCGGCGGCGCGTGGCGGCGAAATTCGGGAATTCGACCAGATTGACAATGCCCCGGAGGAAAAGGCCCGCGGCATCACCATCGCCACGGCGCATGTGGAATACGAAAGCGACCAGCGCCACTATGCCCATGTTGACTGCCCCGGCCATGCGGACTACGTCAAGAATATGATCACCGGTGCCGCGCAAATGGATGGCGCCGTGCTGGTGGTTTCCGCGGCCGACGGCCCCATGCCCCAGACCCGCGAACATATCCTGCTTTCCCGCCAGGTCGGCGTGCCGCGCATTGTCGTCTACATGAACAAGGCCGACATGGTCGATGACGAAGAACTCATCGAGCTTGTCGAGATGGAAGTGCGGGAACTGCTCGATCAGTATGATTTTCCGGGCGACGATACGCCCATCATCGTCGGTAGCGCACTGAGGGCGCTTGAGGGCGAGGACAGCGAACAGGGCACCCAATCGATCAATGCCCTTCTCGATGCATTGGACGACTACATTCCGGAGCCCGAACGTCCCGTCGACCAGCCTTTCCTGATGCCGATCGAAGATGTCTTCTCCATTGCCGGCCGCGGCACCGTGGTGACCGGTCGCATCGCCCGCGGCATCGTCAAGGTCGGCGACGAGGTTGCAATTGTGGGCATCCGCGAGACGCGGCAAACCACCTGCACCGGCGTCGAGATGTTCCGCAAGCTGCTTGATGAGGGGCGCGCCGGCGAGAACGTTGGCGTCCTGTTGCGCGGCGTCAAGCGGGACGAGGTGGAACGTGGCCAGGTACTGGCGGTTCCCCGCAGCATCACCCCCCACACTGAATTTGATGCGGAGGTCTATGTTTTGTCCAAGGACGAGGGCGGTCGCCATACCCCCTTCTTCCAGGGCTATCGTCCACAGTTCTTCTTTGAAACCACCGATGTCACCGGCACCGTGGAATTGCCCAAGGATGTCGAAATGGTGATGCCCGGCGACAACGTAAACATGGCGGTTCAACTGATCTCGCCGATTGCGATGGAGGAGGGGCAGCGGTTCGCGATTCGCGAGGGCGGTCGTACGGTTGGTGCCGGGGTCGTCACCAAGATCACCCATTGAATAGGCCAGTAGCTCAATTGGCAGAGCAGCGGTCTCCAAAACCGCAGGTTGGGGGTTCGATTCCCTCCTGGCCTGCCATGAACGGCCGGTGCCGCAACCCACAGGGAAGATTGCTTTTCCAGTGAAACAACAACCCGATCAATCCATCGCTTTGGGCGCGGGCGCCTTTGCGGCGCAACGCCGTCCGGCTACCCCATGGGAGCGGTTGCGTTGAACGCCAACACGGAAACGCTGGCAAGCCTCGACTGGTTGAAGTGGCTGGTTACGGCGGCCCTGCTCGTCCTCGGCATATTCGGCAACTGGTACTATCAGGACGAATCGCTGCTGCTCAGGGTGCTCGGCCTGCTCGGTATCGCCGTTGTGGCCGTGGGCGTTGCCCTGCGCACCGAACGGGGACGCGTCATCTGGTCGCTGTTCAAGGAGTCGCGGGCCGAAATTCGCAGGGTGGTTTGGCCGACGCGCCAGGAAACGCTGCAAACGACCGTGGTTGTACTGGTGTTGGTGCTGGTTTTCGCGTTGATTCTCTGGCTGTTGGATTCGGGCCTGAGCTGGCTGGTTTCCTCTGTAATCGGATAGTTGAGATGACGGAAACGACCACCGGGCAAAAGAAATGGTACGTGGTTCATGCCTATTCGGGGTTTGAGAAGAGTGTTGCGCGTACCCTGCGGGAACGGGTGGATTTGTCTCCGCTGCGGGAGTGCTTCGGCAGAATTATGGTGCCCGCGGAAGACGTTGTGGAGATGCGGGCCGGCCAGAAGCGCCGCAGCGAACGGAAGTTCTTCCCCGGCTATGTGCTCATGGAGATGGAGCTGAACGACGAGACATGGCACCTCGTCAAAGAGACGCCCCGCGTCATGGGTTTTATTGGCGGCACCGCCGATCATCCGGCGCCGCTGACCGACCGGGAAGCCGAGGCGATTCTTGATCGGGTTGAGGGCGGTAAAAAAGGCCGGCCGAAGATTGTGTACGAGCCGGGTGAATCGGTGCGCGTTATCGACGGCCCATTCAACGACTTCAGTGGAGAGGTCGAAGAGGTCAACTATGAAAAGAACCGCCTTAGGGTGTCGGTAACGATTTTTGGGCGCTCCACGCCGGTGGAACTCGATTTCGACCAGGTGGAGAAGGGGTGATCCTCGAATGGATGACGCGGACGGCGGTGGAAAAGCCGCGCCGGAGTACCGGAGTAGTTGAATATGGCGAAGAGCACCAAGCGGATAAGCGCGTACATCAAGTTGCAGGTACCGGCGGGCCAGGCCAATCCGAGCCCTCCGGTCGGTCCGGCGCTTGGTCAGCACGGCGTGAACATTATGGATTTCTGCAAGGCATTCAATGCCCAGACGCAAGGCCAGGAACAGGGCATGCCGCTGCCGGTGGTGATTACAGTTTATGCCGACCGTACTTTCAGCTTCGTCACCAAATCGCCGCCCGCATCGGTGTTGCTTAGGAAGGCGGCTCGTATCGACAAGGGCAGTGCCGTCCCGAACCTCAACAAGGTTGGCCGGGTGACCCGCCCGCAGCTCGAGGAAATTGCCAAGATCAAGGATCCCGACTTGACGGCCGCGGATATGGATGCCGCGGTGCGCACCATTGCCGGCAGCGCCCGCAGCGCCGGCATCGAAGTGGAACTGGAGGTGGTCTAGTGGCCAAGCTGAGTAGGCGCATGCGCGTCATCGCCGAGCGCACCGACAAGCACAGGGCGTATCCCATCGATGAGGCGGTAACCTTGCTTTCCGAACTGTCGCGGAGCGGATGCAAAGAAAGTTTTGACGTGTCCGTGAACCTCGGCGTGGATGTGCGCCGCTCGGACCAAACCCTGCGCGGCGCAACGACCCTGCCGCACGGCACCGGCAAAATTGCCCGGGTTGCCGTATTTGCCCAGGGCGAGCAGGCTACAAGGGCCGAGGCCGCCGGTGCCGATGTGGTGGGCCTTGAAGACCTCGCGGATCGATTGCGGGGCGGCGACCTGAATTTCGACGTGATCATCGCGACGCCGGATACGATGCGGGTGGTCGGCAAGCTTGGTCGCCTGCTTGGCCCCCGGGGGCTCATGCCCAATCCGAAGACGGGCACCGTGACGGCGGATGTCGAAACCGCGGTAGGGAATGCCAAGGCCGGCCAGGTGAAGTACCGCACCGACCGGGGCGGCATCGTTCACGGCAGCGTGGGCCAGGTGGGCTTCTCCGCCACCCAGATCAAGGAAAATGTGGAGGCCTTGGTTGCCGATCTAAAAAAGGCTAGGCCGGCTGCCGCCAAAGGGGTGTATCTGAAGAAGATCACGTTGTCCACGACGATGGGGCCCGGTGTCTCCATCGATCAATCGTCATTGCAAGTCTAGTGCGCCATCCAACTGATAATGCCGTATCAGTGGCGGCGGGAGCGTTCCGGGCAAGGCGCGGCCGCAAGCGCCCATCCGTCGGCTCGCGGGTTGCGGCCTTGTTGCGGGTCTCGCCCGCACCCAACAGGGCGGGATGGAAACGGCTTCGGCGGTGCCGGTAATTGGGAGTTGTCGAGTGGCATTGAGGCTAAACCAGAAACAGGAGATCGTCGCGGAAGTCAACCGGGAGGCGGGCGCCGCCCTGGCGGCCGTGCTCGCCGACTATCGGGGCATGACGGTCGACGAAATGACCGGCTTGCGGCGCAGGGCGCGCGACGGCGGGGTCTACCTCAAGGTTGTTCGCAACACCCTTGCCAGACGCGCCGTGCAAGGTACCGAATACGAATGCTTGAACGAGGCCCTGGTGGGGCCAACGCTCCTGGCTTTCTCTCGCGATGAGCCGGGTGCGGCGGCGCGTCTGCTCAAGGACTGTGTGGACGACTACGATGCCCTGGAGGTCAGGGCGCTGTCGATCGGCGGGCAATTGCTCGACGCCGGCCAAATTGATCGCATTGCGCAACTGCCGACACGCGAGGAAGCCTTGGCGCTGCTTATGGCCGCGATGCGGGCACCCGTCGCCAAACTTGCCAGGACGCTCGCCGAAGTACCCGGCAAATTGACGCGAACGCTGGCGGCGGTTCGCGACACCAAGGAATCCGGTGGGTAGCGGCCGGGAACACAATTGATGATTCGAGGAGTATAGATAATGGCATTGTCCAAAGATGACATCCTGAACGCCATCGCCGAAATGAGCGTCATGGAGGTGGTGGAACTGATTCAGGCCATGGAGGAAAAATTTGGCGTTTCCGCGGCCGCCGCCGTGGCAGCGGGCCCCGCCGCTGTCAACGGTGGTGCGGGCGACGCCGCCGATGTCCAGGAGCAGACCGAATTCGACGTTATTCTCAGTTCCTTCGGCGACAAGAAGGTTAACGTAATCAAGTCGGTTCGCGCGATTACCGGCCTCGGCCTGAAAGAGGCGAAAGCGCTGGTGGATGATGCCCCGAACCCGGTTAGGGAGGGGGTCGCCAGGGAGGAAGCGGAAGCGATCAGGACGCAGCTCGAGGAAGCCGGTGCCCAGGTCGAGCTCAAGTAGTTGAACTCGGCCCCGGCATTTGCGCCGACACCCACCCCGGGTGTCGGCTTGCCATCGTAATAGCAACGAACAAGCCTGGGAGATTTCAATGGCGTACAGCTTCACCGAGAAAAAGCGCATTCGCAAGGATTTCGGCAAGTTGCCGGAACCCATGCGGCTCCCCTATCTGTTGGCGATACAGGTCGATTCCTACGGGAAGTTCCTGCAAGGCGACAAGCCGCCCAACCAGCGGCGGAGGGTTGGGCTGCAAGCCGCCTTTCAATCGGTGTTTCCGATCAAGAGCTATTCCGGCAACGCGGAACTTCGCTATGTCGAGTATCGTCTCGGCCAGCCGGCTTTCGACGTTAGGGAGTGCGTGCTGCGTGGCGCCACCTACGCGGCGCCGCTGCGGGTCAAGGTTCAGTTGGTGATTTACGACCGCGAGTCGTCGGCGAAGAGGGTGAAGGAGATACGGGAGCAGGAAGTCTACATGGGTGAAATTCCCCTAATGACGGAGAACGGCACCTTCGTCATCAACGGCACCGAGCGTGTCGTCGTTTCCCAGTTGCACCGTTCGCCGGGGGTCTTTTTCTACCACGACCGGGGCAAGACTCACAGTTCCGGCAAGCTGCTGTATTCCGCGCGGGTTATTCCGTATCGCGGCTCCTGGCTGGATTTCGAATTCGACCCCAAGGACTACATCTTCCTGCGCATCGACCGGCGCCGCAAGTTGCCGGCCACCATCATTCTGAGGGCGTTCGAATATTCCGGCGAGGACATTCTCGACATGTTTTTCGACAAGGATGTCTTTCGCGTGAAGAAGAACGGATTTTCGATGGATCTGAGGCCTGATCGTTTGCGCGGTGAAGTGGCCTCCTTCGACATCAAGGACCGCGCCGGCAACATCATTGTTGAGTCGGGGCGTCGCATCACGGCGCGCCATGTTCGCCTGTTGCGGGATAGCGGCCTGAAGCGTATCGACGTGCCCCGCGACTATTTGCTCGACCGCGTCACCGCGAGGGACGCGGTTGACGAATCCACCGGCGATATCCGGGTTCCCTGCAATTCCTTCATCACCGACGATGTCCTGGATCGATTGCTGGAGCTTGGCGCCACCAGGATCGAGACCATTTATACCAATGATCTCAATTGTGGCCCGTACATCTCCGATACCCTGCGCGACCACGACCGGACCAGCAGCCGCCTGGAAGCCCTGGCCGAGATCTACCGCATGATGCGTCCGGGCGAGCCGCCCACCCGCGAGGCGTCGGAAAACCTGTTCACCAATCTTTTCTTCGCCCCCGAGCGCTACGACCTCTCCGCCGTTGGGCGCATGAAGTTCAACCGCCGGCTGGGGCGCGGCCGCACCGTCGGCGAGGGCACCCTGACCAGGGAGGACATCATCGATGTTCTAAAAACACTCATCGATATCCGCAACGGAGGAGGCTCCGTCGATGACATCGATCATCTGGGCAATCGTCGGGTTCGATCCGTTGGGGAGATGTCGGAGAACCAGTTTCGGATTGGGCTGATCCGCGTCGAACGAGCCGTCAAGGAGCGGCTGTCGCTGGCGGAGTCGGAGGGCCTGATGCCCCAGGACATGATCAATGCCAAGCCGGTGGCGGCCGCCATCAAGGAATTTTTCGGGTCCAGCCAGCTCTCGCAGTTCATGGATCAGAACAATCCGCTGTCGGAGGTTACGCACAAGCGCCGCGTTTCCGCGCTGGGGCCGGGCGGGCTAACACGGGAGCGGGCCGGTTTCGAGGTGCGGGATGTGCATCCCACCCACTATGGTCGCGTCTGCCCCATAGAAACCCCGGAGGGCCCCAATATCGGGCTGATCAATAGTCTGGCGGCCTATGCGCGCACCAACGAATACGGCTTCCTCGAATCGCCCTACCGCAAAGTCGTCAAGGGCAGGGTGACCGATCGGATCGACTACCTGTCGGCCATTGACGAGGCGGAATACGTCATCGCCCAGGCCAGTTCGCCCATCGATGCGAAGGGTGCCTTCGTCGACCAACTGGTCGATGTTCGCAATCAGAATGAATTCACCAAGATGGCGCCGGAAAACATCGACTACATGGATGTGTCGCCCAAGCAGGTGGTTTCCATCGCCGCATCCCTGATTCCGTTCTTGGAGCATGACGACGCCAACCGGGCGCTGATGGGCTCAAACATGCAGCGCCAGGCGGTGCCGACCCTGCGCGCCGAAAAGCCGCTGGTGGGTACCGGAATGGAGCGCCATGTGGCCCGGGATTCCGGGGTGTGCGTCATCGCGAACCGGGGCGGTGTGGTGGACAGCGTCGACGCCGGCCGCATCGTGGTGCGCGTTGCGGATGCGGAAACCGAGGCCGGGGAGGCTGGTGTCGATATCTACAACCTCACCAAGTTCACCCGCTCCAATCAAAACACCTGCATCAATCAGCGCCCATTGGTGAAACCCGGCGACCGTATCGCCAGGGACGACATCCTGGCGGACGGCCCCTCCGTGGACACCGGCGAACTGGCGCTGGGGCAGAACATGCGCGTCGCCTTCATGCCCTGGAATGGCTACAACTTCGAGGACTCCATTCTGATTTCCGAGCGGGTGGTGCAGGACGACCGATTCACCAGCGTACACATCCAGGAGCTGACCTGCGTCGCCCGCGACACGAAACTTGGCCCGGAGGAGGTCACCGCCGATATCCCCAATGTCGGCGAGGGCGCCCTGGCCAAGCTCGACGAGTCCGGCATCGTCTATATTGGCGCGGAAGTCGATGTCGGCGATGTCCTGGTCGGCAAGGTTACGCCCAAGGGCGAGACGCAGTTGACCCCGGAGGAGAAACTGCTGCGCGCCATCTTCGGCGAGAAGGCCTCGGACGTGAAGGACACGTCGCTCAGGGTACCGACCAGCGTCAAGGGAACCGTCATCGATGTCCGCGTGTTCACGCGCGACGGTGTCGACAAGGACCGGCGGGCCCGGGATATCGAGCAGGACGAGCTGGCCCAAATCCGCAAGGATCTCGACGACGAGTATCGCATCGTGGAAACGGCGACCTTCGGGCGGCTTGAGGCGGCCCTGAGCGGCAAAAAGGCGGCCAGCGGCCCCGGCGATATCCGCAACCGGATCGTCGACGCGGACTATCTGCGGGGTCTTGAGCACGATGACTGGTTCGGTATTCGCATGGCCGACGATACGCTCAACGCCCAGCTCGAGCGGGCCGAAAAACAGCTCGCCGAGCGTCGCAGGGCGCTCGACGACATCTATGAGGACAAGCGGTCCAAGCTGGAAAGCGGCGATGATCTGGCGCCGGGCGTGTTGAAGATCGTCAAGGTCTATTTGGCCATCAAGCGGCGCATTCAGCCGGGCGACAAAATGGCGGGCCGACACGGCAACAAGGGGGTGATCTCTGTTATCATGCCGGTCGAGGACATGCCGTTCGATGAAAACGGCGAACCGGTGGACATCATTTTGAATCCGTTGGGTGTCCCGTCCCGCATGAATGTCGGCCAGGTTCTCGAGGCGCACCTCGGCTGGGCGGCCAAGGGCATTGGCGAGCAGATCAACGCCCTGATCGAGGCCCAGACCGGCACCAGGCAGTTGCGCGAGCACCTGCACAGGGTGTACAACACGATCGGCGAGCGACGCGAAAATCTGCAGTCGCTGGACGCGGGGGAACTCCGGGCATTGGCCGAAAATCTGCGCGACGGCCTGCCGATCGCCACGCCGGTTTTCGATGGCGCCGCGGAAACCGAAATCAAACAGATGCTGGCCTTGGCCGGCCTTCCCGAGAACGGCCAGGCGATTCTTTACGATGGGCGCAGCGGCGATCGGTTCGACCGGCCGGTGACGCTCGGGTACATGTATATGCTCAAGCTCAACCATCTGGTTGACGACAAGATGCACGCCCGCTCCACCGGCTCCTACAGCCTGGTTACCCAGCAGCCCCTGGGGGGCAAGGCGCAGTTCGGGGGCCAGCGGTTCGGCGAGATGGAGGTTTGGGCGTTGGAAGCCTACGGGGCGTCCTATACGCTGCAGGAGATGCTCACCGTCAAGTCGGACGATGTGGGCGGGCGCACGACGATGTACAAGAATATCGTCGACGGCAATCTCAGCATGGAGGCGGGCATGCCGGAATCCTTCAACGTGCTGGTGAAGGAAATCCGCTCGCTGGGCATCGACATTGAATTGGAAACAGATTGACCGGGCCGTTCGGGCCGCGGCGAATTTAAACCCATGGTAGCCGGAGGAAGACCTTGAAGGACTTGCTGACTCTATTGAAGGATCAAGGGGATACGAACGAGTTCGACTCCCTGCGTATCGGTTTGGCGGCGCCGGAGATGATCCGCTCATGGTCTTTCGGCGAGGTTAAAAAACCCGAGACCATCAACTACCGCACCTTCAAGCCGGAGCGCGACGGCCTGTTCTGCGCCCGCATTTTTGGTCCCGTCAAAGACTTCGAATGCCTGTGCGGCAAGTACAAGCGTCTGAAGCACAGGGGGGTCATCTGCGAAAAATGCGGGGTCGAGGTGACCCTGACAAAAGTTCGCCGGGAGCGCATGGGCCACATCGAACTGGCCAGTCCCGTTGCCCATATTTGGTTTCTGAAGTCGCTGCCGTCCCGGATTGGCCTGCTGCTCGATATGCCCCTGCGCAATATCGAGCGCGTTCTTTACTTCGAATCCTATGTGGTGATCGATCCCGGCTTGGCGGAAAGGGGTAATGAGCAGGATAAAAATGAGCAGGATAAAGATGGGCTAAAGGTCGGTCAGGTGCTTAGCGACGAGGAATATTACGCGAAACTGGAGAAGTTCGGGGACGAATTCGAGGCGGGCATGGGCGCCGAGGCCATACAGAAATTGCTGCTGTCCATGGACATGGAGGCGGAAATCGCCAGACTCCGGGAGGAGATTCCCGCCACCAACTCGGAAACCAAGATCAAAAAACTCTCCAAGCGCCTCAAATTGATGGAGGCGTTCGTCAATTCCGGCAACCGGCCGGAGTGGATGATCCTGTCCGTCCTGCCGGTGTTGCCGCCGGATCTGCGGCCCCTGGTGCCCCTCGATGGCGGGCGCTTCGCGACATCCGACCTGAACGACCTCTACCGCCGCGTCATCAATCGCAACAATCGCCTGAAGCGGCTGCTCGACCTGTCGGCGCCGGACATCATCGTCCGCAACGAAAAGCGCATGCTCCAGGAGTCCGTGGACGCGCTCCTGGACAATGGCCGTCGCGGCCGCGCCATCACGGGTTCCAACAAGCGGCCGCTCAAGTCGCTGGCGGACATGATCAAGGGCAAGCAGGGCCGCTTCCGGCAGAATCTGCTGGGCAAGCGGGTGGATTATTCCGGCCGTTCCGTCATCGTGGTGGGGCCGACGTTGAAGCTGCACCAGTGCGGCCTGCCCAAAAAAATGGCGCTCGAGCTGTTCAAGCCCTTCATCTTCGGCAGGCTGGAAAACCGGGGCCTGGCAACCACCATCAAGGCCGCTAAGAAGATGGTGGAGCGGGAAACCGCCGAGGTTTGGGATATTCTGGCGGAGGTCATCCGCGAACACCCGGTGTTGCTGAACCGCGCACCGACCCTGCATCGCCTCGGCATACAGGCGTTCGAGCCGGTGTTGATCGAGGGCAAGGCCATCCAACTGCATCCACTGGTCTGCACGGCCTTCAACGCCGACTTCGACGGCGACCAGATGGCCGTGCATGTGCCCCTGACGCTTGAGGCGCAGCTCGAAGCCCGGGCGCTGATGATGTCCACCAACAACATCCTCTCGCCGGCCAGTGGCCAGCCCATCATCGTGCCCTCCCAGGATGTGGTGCTGGGCATTTACTACATGACCCGGGAACGGGTGAATGCGCGGGGCGAGGGCATGGTCTTCGCCGACACCGACGAGGTGCATCGCGCCTATCACACGGGCGAGGTCGATTTGCACGCGCGCATCAGCGTCCGGGTTCCGGATGCCGCCGGCGGCGCTATGGGCTCGTCCATCCCTAAGCTCGAACGCGTCGATACAACGGTGGGCCGGGTGCTGCTCTATGAGGTGGTGCCCAGGGCACTGCCATTCCGGTCTGTCAACAAAACGATGAACAAGAAGGCGATTTCGAGCCTGATCGACGACTGCTACCGGAACGTGGGGCTCAAGGAAACGGTCGTTCTTGCCGACCAGCTTGTGTACACCGGCTTCGCCCATTCGACATCGTCGGGCGCGTCCATCGGCGTGGACGACATTGTCATACCGGCGGACAAGGGCGAGATCATTGGCGAGGCGGAACGGGAAGTAGCGGAAATCGAACGGCAGTTCCGCGACGGTTTCGTTACCCAGGGCGAGAAATACAACAAGATCGTCGACATCTGGTCGCGCGCCAATGACCGCGTGGCCGTCTCGATGATGGAGGGTATTTCCGAGGAGACGGTCGTCAACCATGCCGGGGAGGAGGAGCAGCAGGCCTCGTTCAACTCCATCTACATCTACGCGGATTCCGGGGCCAGGGGGTCGCCGGCGCAAATGCGGCAGTTGGCGGGTATGCGCGGTCTGATGATGAGGCCGGACAGCAGAATCATTGAAAACCCCATCAAGGCAAACTTCCGCGAGGGGGTCAGCGTCAACGAGTACTTCATTTCAACCCACGGTGCCCGCAAGGGTCTTACGGATACGGCGTTGAAAACCGCCAACTCCGGTTATCTGACGCGCCGGCTCGTGGATGTGGCCCAGGATGTGGTCATCACCGAACAGGATTGCGGCACCACCGATGGTTTGACCCTCAGCGCGATCATCGAGGGGGGCGGTGTGATCGAGCCCCTCGGCGACCGGATGCTTGGCCGGGTTGTCGCCGAGGATGTCGTCGGCGAGGGCGACGCCGTGCTGATCCCCAGGGGTACCCTTATGGATGAATCCTGGGTCGAACGGCTTGATCAGCTCGGTATTGATGAGGTCAAGGTGCGCTCCGCCATTACCTGCGATACGCGGTTCGGCGTTTGCTCGATGTGCTATGGCCGCGACCTCGCCAGAGGCCACCTGGTCAATATCGGGGAGGCGGTCGGCGTCATCGCCGCCCAATCCATCGGCGAACCCGGCACCCAATTGACCATGCGCACCTTCCACATGGGCGGTATTGCAGCATCACAACCTATGGACACTGACAAAGTCGCAGTCAAGTATGGTGGCACCGTGCGGCTGCGCAACCTGAAAACGGTCCAGAGAAAGTCCGGGGAATTGGTCGCCGTGTCCCGGTCCGGCGAGATTGCGGTTGCGGACGAACAAGGCCGCGAAAGGGAACGCTACAAGCTCCCCTATGGCGCCCTGATTTCCGTGACCGAGGGCCAACCCGTTGAGGCGAGCCAGACGATCGCCCGATGGGATCCGCACAGCCACCCGATCATCACCGAGGCGGAGGGAATAATTGAATTTCAGGAGATGGAGGATGGCACATCGAAGAAAACGAAGGAATTGGAGAAATGGAAGAAACAGAATAAAGAGGGGGGTCGGCTGACGATGGAATGGATTAATCGGAATCAACGGATTCAATCGGTTCAATGGGAAAAGAATTACGTCACGGGCTTGGAATATCTCAATGTGCTCGATCCGAAAGACCGACCCGCCAACCCGGAAAGCCAGGCACTAAAACCCGCCTTGCAACTTGTCGACGACCAGGGCAACAAGGTCATGTTGCCCGGCAGTGATGTCCCGGTCCGCCTTCTGTTGCCGATCAGCGTCATCCTCAACGTTAAGAATGGCGACAGGGTGGGCGTTGGCCACACGGTTGCGCGCGTTCCGCGGGAGGCTCCCAAGAAGACACGGGATATCACCGGCGGCCTGCCGCGCGTGGCGGATCTATTCGAGGCGCGCACGCCCAAGGAGCCCGCGGTGCTCGCGGAAGCCACGGGGACGGTGGGATTCGGCAAGGAAACCAAGAGCAAGAAGCGCCTTGTTATCCTGCCGGCCGAGGGGGAGCCCGTCGAAACCCTGATACCCAATCAGCGCGAGATCGATGTGTTCGAGGGCGAGCATGTCGAGAAGGGCGAGGTTATCTGCGACGGTCCGGCGAGCCCGCACGACATAGTGCGCCTCAAGGGCGTGGAAACGTTCGCCAAATCCATCATCAATGAGATTCAGGAGGTGTATCGGCTGCAGGGGGTGACCATCAACGACAAGCACATAGAGGTCATCGTCAGGCAAATGCTGCGCAAGGTGGAAATCATGGAGCCGGGCGATTCCGACCTGATCCGCGGCGAGCAGATCGAGTACACCCGCGTGCTTGAGATCAACGAGAAAGTCGTCGCCGAGGGCGGGCGGCCGGCGGCCTATCAACGCTTGCTGCTGGGCATTACCAAGGCGTCGCTCGCCACGGAGTCCTTCATTTCGGCGGCCTCGTTCCAGGAAACCACCCGGGTGCTCACGGAGGCGGCCGTCACCGGCAAGCGGGACCACCTCAGGGGTCTCAAGGAAAACGTTGTGGTGGGTAGGCTGATTCCGGCCGGCACCGGCCGCGCCTATCACAGCGACCGCAAGCGTCGGCGCGCCGAGGAGGCCGCCGATCCCTTCGCGAAGAAACCGGACTTCGATGCGGATGAAATCGACGCCGCCCTGGCCGAGGCTTTGAGTTCCAGTGCCTAGGGGGCGCAAGCGATTGCGGGCAACATCCGGGGGCTATAGAATCGCCTCCCCCCTGGGCCGTTGGTCCGCTTGTAAGGAGACAGGGTGGCTAGAATAAGCCAATTGGTCAGGAAGCCCCGGAAGCGCAAGGCCCGCAAAAATATCGTGCCGGCCCTGCAGGGGAATCCGCAAAAGCGCGGTGTCTGTACGCGCGTCTACACGACGACGCCGAAAAAACCAAATTCGGCGCTGCGCAAGGTGTGTCGCGTGCGCTTGACGAACGGTTACGAGGTCACCTCCTACATCGGTGGCGAGGGCCACAACCTGCAGGAGCACTCGGTCATCCTTATTCGGGGAGGCCGCGTCAAGGATTTGCCCGGCGTCCGGTATCACACGATCCGGGGCGCGCTGGATACGAGCGGCGTTTCCGACCGTAAGCAGCGTCGTTCGAAATATGGCGCCAAGCGGCCGCGCTAGCCGCCGGTCACCCCACCCAACCGGTTGCATTCGCACCGACCCGAGTAGCAGCATCGTAGAGGTTTAGTAAGGCCCCGGATTGCTCTCGGGGATCAACCTGAAGCAAGGAGCGCAACATGCCGAGGCGCCGAATCGTCGCCAAGCGGGAAATTCTCCCGGATCCCAAATACCACAATCAAACCGTCGCCAAATTTATCAACCATGTGATGGTGAGCGGCAAGAAATCGGTCGCCGAGCGCATCGTTTACGGCGCGCTTTCCCGTATTGAGGAGCGCGTCAAGGTCGATCCGGTGGAAACCTTCGAGCAGGCGCTCGAAGCGGTGGCGCCTTTCGTCGAAGTCAAGTCCAGGCGCGTCGGGGGCGCCACCTATCAGGTGCCGGTTGAAGTGCGCGCCTCCCGCCGCCAGGCGTTGGCCATGCGCTGGCTTGTCGATTGCGCCCGTTCCCGGGGCGAGAAGACAATGGCCCTGCGGCTGGCCGGCGAACTGATGGATGCCGCCCAGGGTCGCGGCACCGCGGTGAAGCGGCGCGAAGATACCCACCGCATGGCGGAGGCCAACCGGGCCTTTGCGCACTACCGCTTCTGAATCCGGACAAAGATTCAATTCGAGCGTGCCTGGAGGGCGTCGATGGCTCGTGAAACCCCCATCAATCGATACCGGAACATCGGCATCGTCGCCCATGTGGATGCGGGCAAGACCACCACCACGGAGCGGGTGCTGTTCTATACCGGCCTTTCCTACAAGCTTGGCGAGGTGCACGACGGCGCGGCCGTTATGGACTGGATGGAACAGGAACAGGAAAGAGGCATCACCATCACCTCGGCCGCAACCACCTGTTTTTGGCAGGGCATGAACCAACAATTTGATCGGCATCGCATCAACATTATCGACACCCCCGGACATGTCGACTTCACCATTGAGGTCGAACGCAGCCTGCGTGTGCTCGATGGCGCGGTCGTCGTCTTTTGCGCCACCTCGGGCGTGGAACCCCAATCCGAGACGGTTTGGCGGCAGGCCAACCGCTACGAGGTGCCGCGCATCGTCTTTGTGAACAAGATGGACCGGGCCGGCGCCGATTTCCTGCGTGTCCTGGGCCAGATTGAGGATCGCCTGGGCGCCCGGCCGATACCGGTGCAACTGGCGGTCGGCGCGGAAGAAAATTTCGGGGGGGTCGTCGACCTCCTGCGCATGAAGACGATTTATTGGAACGAACACGATCAGGGGCTGACCTACGAACTGGCCGAGATTCCGGAAAACATGCGCTCCGAGGCGGAACGCTGGCGCGAGAAAATGCTTGAGGCGGCCGCGGAGGGGACCGAGGAATTGCTGGACAAGTATCTTGAGGAGGGCGAGCTATCCGAGGACGAAATCCGTTCCGGCCTGCGCGTTCGCACGCTCGCCAACGAGATCGTTCCGGCGTTGTGCGGTTCCGCGTTCAAGAACAAGGGCGTACAGGCCCTGCTCGACGCGGTGATCGACTTTCTTCCCAACCCCACCGAGGTCAAGGCCATTGAAGGCGTATTGGAGGATGGCGAGACCCGCTCTGTCCGCCAGTCGGAGGACGGGGCGCCGTTTGCCGCGTTGGCGTTCAAGATTGCCACAGACCCCTTCGTCGGCACCCTGACCTTCTTCCGGGTCTACTCCGGCATCCTGAGTTCGGGGGACCAGGTTTACAACTCGGTCAAGGGCCAGCGGGAACGGGTGGGCCGGATGGTGCAGATGCACTCGAACCACCGCAATGAGATCAAGGAGGTGCGGGCCGGCGATATCGCCGCGGCGATCGGGCTCAAGGATGTGACCACCGGCGATACGCTCTGCGCGCGCAACGATCCCATCATGCTGGAAAGAATGGAATTTCCCGAGCCGGTTATCGCCGTGGCCGTTGAGCCCAAGTCGGTGCCCGACCAGGAGAAGATGTCCATCGCCCTCGGCAAGCTTGCCCAGGAGGATCCGTCCTTCCGTGTGGAAACCGACGAGGAGACCGGTCAGACCATCATTTCGGGTATGGGCGAGCTGCATCTGGATATTATTGTCGATCGCATGAAGCGCGAATTCAGGGTCGAGGCCAATATCGGCAAGCCCCAGGTGGCGTATCGGGAAACCATTCGCAACAGCGTGGAGGCCGAGGGCCGCTTCGTGCGGCAGTCCGGTGGCCGAGGCCAGTACGGACATGTATGGCTAAAGGTCGAGCCCCACCGGGACGGAGAAAGTCACTACGAGTTTGTCAATGAAATTGTCGGGGGGGTGGTGCCCAGAGAGTACATTCCCGCCGTTGACAAGGGCATACAGCAACAGATGCAGAA
This sequence comes from Pseudomonadales bacterium, assembly GCA_965116165.1. Classification (GTDB taxonomy): domain Bacteria; phylum Pseudomonadota; class Gammaproteobacteria; order Pseudomonadales; family Azotimanducaceae; genus Azophilus. Next base: position 2,314,001 of record OZ220484.1, read on the forward strand.
TGGCGTTTTGGCGGGCTATCCATTAATCGATGTGCGCGCCACCCTGTATGACGGTTCCTACCACGAGGTCGACTCATCGGAAATGGCGTTTCGCATCGCCGGGTCCATGGCCCTGCGGGAAGCGGCCCTTAAGGCGAATCCGGTGCTGCTCGAACCGATTATGAATGTCGAGGTGGTGACGCCCGAGGATTACATGGGCGATGTGGTGGGCGACCTGAGCCGGCGCCGGGGTATTATTGGCGGCATGGACGAGAATCCGGCCGGCAAGATCATCCGTGCGGACGTGCCGCTATCGGAAATGTTTGGTTATTCGACCGATCTTCGCTCGGCCACCCAGGGACGGGCGACCTATACGATGGAATTCTCGAAGTACGCCGAAGTGCCCGAGCGCATCGCCGAAGACATCATCAACCGATAGACTGTGGCGTCGATTCGCATGATCGGGCTATTGCGGCCACGGGTCGGCATCTGTATAGTTCGCCATCCCGATTTTCCGGGGGGTTCTTTAATAGGAGAGCGCCCAACCCGGCCAAGTTGCTGGATTGGGCGATTTTGTTAAGGGGTTTTGGAGTCCGTCTTGGTACAGAACCAGCGCATTCGTATACGGTTGAAGGCGTTCGATCACAAGCTGATCGATGTCTCGACGCAGGAAATCGTGGAGACGGCGAAGCGAACCGGTGCTCAGGTGAAGGGGCCGATTCCCCTGCCGACGCGCAAGGAAAGGTTCACCCTGCTTATATCGCCGCACGTCAACAAGGATGCCCGCGACCAGTATGAGATTCGAACCCATAAACGTCTCCTGGATATTCTGGAGCCCACCGAGAAAACCGTGGATGCGCTCATGAAGCTTGATCTCGCGGCGGGCGTGGAAGTACAGATTAGTTTGAATTGAAGGGCGCCGGCTTTGATGGCTGGCGTTTTTTGTGCGCCCGGGCCTGGAACCGGGTGTCGACAGGGCTCCGATGGGGGGTCGTTGATTGAATGGTAGCCGTTGGCCCGTGCGGAGTGGCGCGGGGAGGCGGCTTTGACCATGCACGAGTCGGGCTCGTCCGCGAAAGTTGGACTTGTCCACAAACATAGGGCGGCCCAATCAGCGCGTTGGGTCGCCTTGGCTAGGAAATGACATGGCAATTGGCCTCGTAGGCAAAAAGAGCGGCATGACGCGGGTATTCACCGAGGCGGGTGCCGCGGTGCCCGTTACCGTTATCGAGGTCGAGCCGAACCGGGTCGTGCAAATCAAAACACCGGAAACCGACGGCTACACCGCCATTCAGGTCACCACCGGCATGCGGGCGCGCATCAAGAAGCCCCTGGCCGGTCACTTCGCCAAGGCGGATGCCGGCGCCGGACGCGGCCTTTGGGAATTTCGCGTCGATGCCGTCGACGATGCGTTGCGGCCTGGGGCGCGGTTCGGTGTGGAACTGTTCGAAACCGGCCAAAAGGTGGATGTGCGCGGCGTCTCCAAGGGCAAGGGCTATGCGGGAACCATCAAGCGTTGGAATTTTCGCGGCCAGGACAACTCCCACGGCAATTCCCTATCGCACCGCGCACCCGGCTCCATCGGCCAATGCCAGACCCCGGGACGGGTATTCAAGGGCAAGAAAATGGCCGGGCAACTCGGCAATGCGCGGGTGACCACGCAGAATCTGGAAGTGGTGCGCGTGGATCCGGAGCGGAACCTGCTGCTTATCAAGGGCTCGGTGCCGGGCCCCGCCGGTGGCGATGTCCAGGTGCTGCCGGCGGCCAAGGGGGATGGCCGGTCATGAATTTGCGTTTGCACCAGAGTGGCAGCGTCGAGGTGTCGCCGACCGCCTTCGCCCGGGAGTTCAATGAACCCTTGGTGCATCAGGTGGTTACCGCCTATCTTGCGGGCGCTCGCCAGGGCACGCGGGCGCAGAAATCCCGTTCGGAACGACGCGGTGGCGGGCGTAAGCCCTGGCGCCAGAAAGGTACCGGACGGGCGCGGGCCGGCAGTATTCGCAGCCCTATTTGGCGTGGCGGCGGCGTTACCTTTGCCGCCAAACCCCAGAATCACGCCCAGAAGGTGAATCGCAAGATGTATCGCGGTGCGTTGCGCTGCATTTTGTCCGAGCTGATTCGTCAGGACCGGCTCGTTATTCTTGAATCCTTCCGCGTCGACACCCCTAAAACCAGATCCCTCCTCCAAAAACTTAGGGCACTCGAACTGAAAAATGTGCTCATCCTCACCGAGGAGGTCGATGAGAACCTATTCCTGGCCGCTCGGAATCTCAAGGATGTGGACGTATTGGATGTGGACGGCGCCGATCCGGTCAGCCTGATTGGCCACGACCGGGTGCTGATCACCCTGGTGGCCCTGAAGAGACTCGACGAGGCCCTGGCATGAACGCGGAGCGCCTCTACACCGTGCTGTTCGAGCCGCACATTTCGGAGAAGGTTTCGATACTTGGCGACAAGAGCAATCAATACGCCTTTAAGGTCGCTCCGGACGCCACCAAGGCGGAGATCAAAGCCGCCGTTGAGAAAATTTTCGGGGTGGGTGTCGAGGGGGTCTCGACACTCAATGTGCGCGGCAAGGCGAAGCGGTCCTGGCGCGGGGTTTCCAAAAAGAAGAGTTGGAAGAAGGCCTATGTCCGGGTCGCATCCGGCCAGGAACTCGATTACATGGTGACGGACTGATGGCCGTACTCAAGGCAAAACCCACCTCGCCCGGGCGACGCTTCGTTGTCAAAGTTGTCAATCCGGAGCTGCATGCGGGCAAGCCGTACAAGGGGCTACTCGACAGCAAGAGCAATTCCGGCGGGCGCAACAACGCTGGCCGCATTACCACACGCCATCGGGGCGGGGGCCACAAGCGCCACTATCGCATCATTGATTTCAAGCGCAACAAGGACGGCGTGCCCGCGGTGGTCGAGCGTCTCGAATACGACCCCAATCGAACCGCGAATATTGCCCTGCTGAAATATGCCGACGGCGAACGCCGCTACATCGTCGCGCCCCGGGGCGTGCGCGCCGGCGACCCAATTCTAAGCGGCGGCAGCGCCCCCATTAGCCCGGGCAACGCCATGTCGTTGCGCAATGTTCCGTTGGGCAGTGTCATCCATTGTGTGGAATTGAAGCCCGGCAAGGGTGCGCAGCTCGCGCGCAGCGCCGGAACGTCCGCCCAATTGGTCGCCCGCGAGGGTGCCTATGCGACGCTGCGGCTCAAATCCGGAGAAATGCGGCGCGTTCGGGCCGATTGTCGGGCCACCCTGGGAGAGGTGGGCAATAGCGAGCACAACTTGCGTTCGCTCGGCAAGGCCGGGGCCAAACGCTGGCGGGGCATCCGCCCGACGGTACGCGGCGTTGCCATGAACCCGGTTGACCATCCGCACGGTGGCGGCGAGGGCAAGAGTTCCGGCGGGCGCCATCCGGTCACGCCCTGGGGCGTCCCGACCAAGGGGCATAAAACCCGCGGCAACAAACGCACCGACAAACTGATTGTGCGGCGTCGGGGTAGGAGATAGGCCATGTCGAGATCGTTGCGCAAGGGGCCATTCGTCGATCTGCATCTGATGAGGAAGGTGGAGAACGCGATTCGCAATAACGAGAAGCGGCCGATCCGAACCTGGTCGCGCCGCTCCATGATACTGCCCGATATGGTCGGTTTGACCATAGCCGTTCACAACGGGCGCCAACATATTCCGATTTACATCAACGAAGAAATGGTCGGGCACAAACTGGGCGAATTCGCGCCGACCCGGACCTATCGCGGGCATGCCGCGGATCGCAAGGCGCGGCGCTAGCTGGTATCTCTTTGGGATGGTCGGTATGCAGGTCAGCGCAACAGCAAAACGTCTCAGGGTTTCACCGCGCAAGGCACGGCTGGTGGTCGATCTTGTGCGGGGCATGCCGGTTGCCGCGGCGCTTGATGTGTTGTCGTTCAGCACCCAGAAAAGCGCGGGTTTGGTGCGCAAGGTTGTCGAGTCGGCCATCGCCAACGCGGAAATCAACGAAAACGCGGATGTCGATGAATTGAGGATCGCGGAGATCTATGTCAACAAGGGGGTCACCATGAAGCGGATCAGGCCGCGCGCCAAGGGACGCGCCGACCGCATTTTCAAGCGCAGTTGTCACATTACCGTGACGGTCACCGACGAGTAGCTCGCATGGGTCAAAAGGTACATCCCGTCGGCATTCGCCTCGGCATCGTCAAAGACCACGCATCCGTTTGGTATGCCGACCGCAAGACGTATTCGCGGTATTTGTTGAACGATCTTGAGGTGCGCGAGTATCTGCGCAAGCGTCTTGCCCAGGCGTCGGTCAGCCGCATCGACATCGAACGCCCCGCGCAAACGGCGCGCATTACCATCCATACCGCCCGGCCCGGCATCGTTATCGGCAAAAAAGGCGAGGATGTGGAGCGATTGCGTCGCCACCTGCACCACATGATGGGCGTTCCGGTGCACGTCAACATTGAGGAGATCCGCAAGCCGGAGCTCGACGCCTATTTGGTTGCGCAGAATGTCGCCCAGCAGCTCGAGCGTCGTGTGCAGTTTCGCCGCGCCATGCGCCGCGTTATCCAGAATGCCATGCGTCTTGGGGCCAAGGGTGTCAAGGTGCGGGTCGCCGGCCGGCTCGGCGGCGCGGAAATCGCCCGTTCGGAGGTGTACCACGAAGGCCGGGTGCCTTTGCATACCCTGCGCGCCGACATCGACTACGCCACTTTCGAGGCGCAAACCACCTATGGCGTGCTCGGTATCAAGGTTTGGATATTCAAGGGGGAAATTTTCGCGCCCGGCGAGGAGACGGCGGCTTGATCCGCTAACGCCGGCTCGGAACGGTCGTCGAAAAAGAGAGGTTGCAAAGGTGTTACAGCCGTCGAGAACCAAGTATAGAAAACAACAAAAGGGCCGGAACCGCGGTTTGGCCCATCGGGGCAGCCGCGTCAGCTTCGGCGAGTACGGCCTCAAGGCGGTCGCACGGGGACAGTTGACCGCCAGACAGATTGAGGCGGGTCGCCGCGCCATGACCCGGCACATTCGCCGCGGCGGCAAAGTCTGGATACGGGTTTTCCCCGACAAACCCATCACCAAAAAACCGCTCGAAGTACGCCAGGGCAAGGGCAAGGGCGGGGTTGAATATTGGGTGTCGCCGATACAGCCGGGCAGGGTGGTCTATGAGATCGCCGGCGTTTCGGAAGATGTTGCGCGGCGGTCCTTCGCGTTGGCGGGGGCCAAGTTGCCGTTTGCAACGGCTTTTGCGAAGAGAGCGGCAATCTGATGAAAGCGACGGAATTGAGGGCTCTCGACGGTGGCGGCTTGCGGGATGAATTGCTGAGGCTGCGCAAGGAACATTTCAACCTGCGCATGCAGCGGGCGAGTGGTCAATTGGGTCAGACCCATCTTCTTGAGGAAACCCGCCGGGATATTGCCAGGGTGAAAACGGTCATGCGGGAGCAGGCGGATGGTTGACGAAAGGGTTGATGAAAAGAGGCCGGTCGTGAGGCGCAGTCTCGTGGGTGTGGTGACCAGCGACCGCATGGACAAGACGATTGCGGTGCGCATCGAGCGAACCGTGCAGCATCCGGTGTACGGCAAGATTGTCCGCCGTACCACCAAACTGCACGCTCATGATGAACGCAACGAGGCTCGGCTCGGAGACCGGGTAACCGTTGAGGAGTGCCGCTCGATTTCCAAGACCAAGGCTTGGCGACTGTGCAGCGTTGACGAACGCACCGCCATTTTATAGGGCCGGGCCGACATGATCCAAGTGGAAAGCATGCTGCACATCGCCGATAACAGCGGCGCGCGCCGGGTGCAATGCATCAAGGTGCTCGGCGGGTCGCGTCGGCGTTACGCCGGTGTTGGGGATATCGTCAAGGTGACCGTCAAGGAGGCTATTCCGCGCGGCCGGGTGCGCAAGGGTCAAATCATGAACGCGGTGGTGGTGCGCACGAAGAAGGGTGTCCGGCGGCCGGATGGGTCGCTCATTCGGTTCGATGAAAACGCCGCCGTGCTGCTCAATCAACAAAATCAGCCGGTGGGCACCCGTATCTTTGGCCCGGTGACCCGGGAACTGCGCTCCGAGAACTTTATGCGCATCGTGTCGCTCGCGCCGGAGGTGCTCTAGTGCCCCGTCTCGCGAAGGTCGGAGAGATCGGAAAGGCCGCAGAGATCGGAAAAAAGGTCGGAAAAGATGCTAAAAATAAAAAAGGATGACGAAATCATCGTGATCGCCGGCCGGGACAAGGGACGGCGCGGCGAGGTGCTTGAGGTGCTCGGCGACGGCCGTCTGATCGTTGCGGGGGTCAACCTGCTCAGTAAACACCAGCGGGCCAACCCGAATGTCGGCCAGCAGGGCGGCATCATCGAACACGAGGGGCCCATCCAGGCGTCCAATGTGGCGATTTGGAACGATGCGGAGGGGCGGGCCGACCGGGTCGGGTTTCGTTTTGAGGACGACGGGACCAAGATCCGCTATTTCAAATCCACCGGCAACCCGGTGGACGAATAGGTTGCATTGGGCGTGGCAGACTTATATCAACGTTATTTGACCGAGATTCGTCCGGCGCTTGGTCGCGAACTTGGGTTGTCCAATGTCATGGAGACGCCGGCGCTGCGGAAGGTGACGTTGAACATGGGGGTGGGCAAGGCGGTTGCCGACCGCAAGATTATGGATAGCGCGGTGGCCGATCTCACCCTGATATCAGGCCAAAAACCCGTGGTGACGAAGGCCCGTAAATCCGAGGCCGCGTTCAAGATTCGCGAGGGATTTCCGATCGGTTGCAAGGTAACACTCCGGCGCGCCCGAATGTACGAATTCGTCGAGCGCTTGATCGGTATCGCCATTCCCCGCATCCGTGATTTCCGCGGCTTGAATCCCCGCTCGTTCGATGGCCGGGGCAACTTTTCAATGGGTATTTCAGAGCAGATCGTGTTTGTCGAGGTCGACTACGACAAGATCGACACCCTGCGCGGGCTGGACATCGCAGTCACGACTTCGGCCCGGTCCGACGATCATGCCCGGGCACTGCTCCGGGCTTTCGGTTTTCCATTTCGGCAATAGCGAGGTTGACGAGGCGATGGCAAAGGTTTCCGTGATCGAACGGCAGAAAAAGCGCGCCAGGGTCGTCGCCAAATACGCGGCCAGGCGCGCTGAGCTCAAAGCCATTATCGGTGATCGAAACGCGTTGGACGATGATCGGTGGGAGGCGCAGTTGCAGCTACAAAAGTTGCCGCGCAACGCCTCTCCGGTTCGTCTGCAGCGGCGTTGTGGCCTGACCGGCCGGCCCCGGGCGGTTTATCGCAAATTCGGGCTCGCGCGCAACAAATTGCGCGATGCGGCCATGCGCGGCGATGTGCCGGGCCTCGTGAAGGCCAGTTGGTAGGGGGGCGGTGCCGTGAGCATGCAGGATCCCATCGCCGATTTCCTGACGCGCATTCGCAATGCGCAGAAGGCCGCCCACCCGAGCGTGACGATGCCCCACTCCAAGGCCAAGGCGGCACTTTGCCGCGTATTCGAGCAGGAGGGTTATATCGAGGGCTTTTCGGAAGGCGAGGGAGTCAAACGGGAACTCAGGGTCGATTTGAAGTATCGGGACGGCAAGCCGGTTATTGAGGAACTGCACCGGGTCAGTCGGCCCGGTTTGAGGATCTACAGATCGCACGAGAAATTGCCGCGGGTGCGGGGTGGCCTGGGTGTTGCGGTCATCAGCACGAGCCGGGGCGTTATGGCGGACAGCGCCGCGCGCGGTCTCGGCATTGGCGGCGAAGTGCTATGTACCGTGTTTTAGCGTCGATTTTTGTCAGTGATTGAAAAATGAAAGGCATGTCTTTTCAACTCGCCAGCAGCCTGCGCCCTGGGAAATTCTCGTGGGATAACATCCCACCTCAGACCATGCCCGGGATAAAATCGCCAAGAAATTTGATCATCACTCCCACTTTTGCGGTGCTTTTGAGGGTATTTCGACTGCATATTCCCACTATTAACGCTCGCCGGTGTTCTACGGCGCAGGCTCCTGGTTTGCGGTGGAACACCGGGTTGGGGGGCTCCTGCCAATGTCTCGAATAGCGAGCACGCCCGTGGCTCTACCGGCCGGCGTCGAGGCGCGGCTTGATGGGGTCCAATTGCGGGTGACTGGCCCGAAGGGCGCCCTTCAGTGTGATATTAGCCCCGCCGTGGAAGTCCGGCAGGTGGATGGTCGCCTGGAATTTACGGCCCGCACGGGCGAGCGGTCGGCGCGGGCGCTCGCCGGCACCACCCGGTCCCTGGTCGGCAATATGGTTGCCGGCGTGCATACCGGCTTTGAGCGTCGGCTGCTGCTTGAGGGGGTGGGTTACCGTGCCCAGGCGCAAGGCGGGAAGTTGCATCTGCAACTCGGATACTCCCATCCGGTGGAGTATGTCATGCCCGATGGCGTCGAAGTGGCGACCCCCGGCCAGGGCGAAATAGTGGTCTCCGGCATGGACAAACAGGCCGTCGGCCAGGTGGCCGCCGAAATCCGCGCTTTCCGGCCACCGGAGCCCTATAAGGGCAAGGGCGTTCGCTACGCGGGAGAGCGCATCCGCCGCAAGGAGGCGAAGAAGAAGTGATATGGGGCTTGTTTGGGCCAATGCGGCATTATCAGTTGGATGGAGCACTGGGGCGGTTAACCGGATGAACGAAAAGAGGGCGGCAAGAATCCGGCGCGCCCGCCGCGCCCGCATGAAGATGCGCGAATTGGGCATCGAACGGCTAACGGTTAACCGGACGCCCCGGCACATTTACGCCCAGGTCATATCGGGCGATGGTGCGACGGTGCTGGCGCAGGCATCGACCCTGGATGCGACGCTGCGCCCCGGTGCCACGGGTAATATTGCCGCTGCGGCGAAGGTCGGCGGACTGATTGCGGAGCGGGCAAGGAGCGCGGGCATTGTGCGCGTTGCCTTTGATCGTTCCGGCTACAAATATCATGGGCGCGTCAAGGCATTGGCGGAAGCGGCCCGGGCGGGTGGATTGGAGTTCTAAGCATGGCCTACGCGGACGAAATCAGGGAAGAAGGGCTGGTTGAAAAGCTCGTGCAGGTGAACCGGGTCGCCAAGGTCGTAAAAGGGGGCCGCATCTTCGGTTTTACCGCGCTTACGGTGGTTGGCGATGGCAGCAGCCGGGTGGGTTTCGGGCGGGGCAAGGCTCGGGAGGTGCCGGTTGCGATTCAGAAAGCCATGGAGTCGGCGCGCCGCAACATGGTTGATATCGAGTTGAACGGCGCCACCCTTTGGTACCCGGTAAGCGAGCGGCACGGTGCGTCCCGGGTGTACATGCAGCCCGCCTCCGAAGGTACCGGCGTGATTGCGGGCGGTACGATGCGCGCGGTGCTTGAGGCCGCCGGCGTGCAAAATGTGCTGGCCAAGTGCTATGGGTCGACCAATCCGGTCAATGTGGTGCGGGCGACCTTCGCGGCCCTAACGCGCATGCGCTCCCCGGCGACAATCGCCGAGAAGCGCGGCAAGACACTGGAGGATATTGGGTTTTGAGCAAGATCAAGGTACAGCTCGTCAAGAGCACCGCGGGTCGTCTGAAAAAGCATCAGGCCTGTGTCGCCGGGCTCGGCCTGCGCCGCATCGGGCATACGGTCGAAGTTGAGGACACCCCCTCTGTGCGCGGCATGATCAACCGGGTGGGCTATATGGTCAGGGTTGTCGAATGACGAAGATGCGCTTGAATCAACTGCGCGGCAATAGTGGTGCGCGGCGCGCCGGGCGACGGGTTGGTCGCGGCCCGGGCTCGGGCTGGGGCAAGACGTCGACCCGGGGTCAGAAGGGTCAGAAGTCGCGGTCCGGGGGTGGCGTGAAGCCCTGGTTCGAGGGTGGCCAGTTGCCGTTGCAGATGCGCATTCCCAAATTCGGCTTCCGCTCCCGGATCGGCGCCTCCACCGCCGAGGTCCGGCTCGGTGAATTGGCCAAGGTGGGCGGCGACCGGATCGATCTTGATGCGCTCAAAGCGGCCAATGTGGTGCGCCGCGATGTGCAGCGGGCGCGCGTCATGTTGTCCGGCGCCATCGACCGGGCGGTGACCGTGCGGGGCCTGCATGTAACCAAGGGCGCGCGGCAGGCGATCGAGGCCGCCGGCGGCAGCGTGGAAGCCTGATGCGGCGATGTTTCGGATCAACCAGCAAATCGGATCAAGGAACAAAAAGGTGGTCGGCTTGACGGTCGGCGCATGCGAAACCCCCGGCCGCGAACAAGCGGTCTAGGGGAAACGGCTTAGGAATCGGATCATGGCTATCGGCGGCCAGGGGCAGCCACAACTCGGCGGCACTCAAGCGGGGCTTGCGGAACTGCGCAACCGCCTGTTGTTCGTGTTGTTCGCGCTGCTTGTCTATCGCATAGGCACCCATATTCCGCTGCCGGGCATCAATCCGGATCGGCTGCGCGCCCTCTTCGAACAGAATCAGGGCGGCATCCTTGATCTTTTCAACATGTTTTCCGGGGGTGCGCTCGAGCGCATGAGCATCCTGGCGCTGGGCGTGGTGCCCTACATTACGTCCAGCATCATCATGAATCTGATGAGCATGATGTATCCGAGCCTGCAGCAATTGCGCAAGGAGGGCGAATCCGGCCGTCGCAAAATCACCCAGTACACCCGATACGGAACACTGCTTATCGCATTGGTTCAGGGGATGTCCCTGGCGGTGACCCTGGCGAATCAGGGTCTGGCTTTTTCCACCGGTTTCACGTTCTTCTTTGTCGCCACGGTCACCCTGGTCACCGGCGCGTTGTTCATGATGTGGTTGGGCGAGCAAATCACCGAGCGGGGCGTGGGCAACGGCATCTCGCTCATTATATTTTCCGGTATTGTTTCCGGTTTCCCCAGTGCCATTGGCCAATCGTTCGAGGCCGCGCGCCAGGGCGACATCAATATCATCGCGCTCTTGGCCATCGCCCTGTTGGCTGTATTGGTGGTGGGTTTCGTCGTATTTGTCGAGCGTGGCCAACGACGTATTACCGTGAACTATGCGAAGCGCCAGCAGGGTCGGCGCGTCTTCCAGGGGCAGGCGAGCCACCTGCCGCTCAAAATCAACATGGCGGGGGTCATTCCCGCCATCTTCGCTTCGAGCCTGTTGCTTGCTCCCGCCTCCATGGCGCAGTGGTTCGGCCAGGGCCCGGGGCTCGGCTGGCTGCAGCAGGTGGCGCTGATCTTGTCGCCGGGGCAGCCGCTGTATATTCTGATGTTCGCTGGCGGAATCGTTTTTTTTAGCTTTTTCTATACCGCCATCCAATTTGATCCCAAAGATATGGCGGACAACCTCAAACGCCAGGGCGCCTACGTGCCGGGCATCCGGCCGGGGCAGCAAACGGCGCGCTACATTGACGATGTGGTGACCCGCCTGACCGTATTCGGATCCCTGTATGTGACTTTGGTGTGTCTGTTGCCGGAATTCATGGTGGTTGCCTTCAACATCACCTTCCAGCTTGGTGGTACGGCTTTGCTCATCGTGGTGGTGGTTGCGATGGACTTCATGTCCCAGGTGCAGGCGCACCTGATGTCGAGCCAGTATGCGAAGCTGATGGAAAGCTCGAATCTCAAGGGATACGGACGACGGCGGGTGTAGTTTTTAACAAGGGGCGTCCCAGTGTCGGCTTGGGCTACGAACAACGGGATGCCCTGGGGTTGAGTGGAGCGAAAAACGAGCGAATGAAGCGAATGAATAAGGAATCGTTATGAAGGTACGGGCATCGGTTAAGAAAATTTGCCGCAACTGCAAGATTGTGCGGCGCAGGGGTGTGGTGTGGGTGATATGCAGCGCCGAACCTCGACACAAACAACGACAAGGCTGACTGGAGTCGATTTGCAATGGCACGTATAGCCGGGGTCAACGTTCCCGACCACCAGCACGCGGGGGTATCTCTGACCCATATTTTTGGAGTGGGGCGGGTTACCGCGCACGAGGTCTGCAACGCCGCCGGCGTGGATCCGGCGACACGGATCAGTGCGCTTTCCGAGGCGGATCTCGATGCGCTGCGCGCCGAGATTGGCAAATTGACCGTCGAGGGCGACCTGCGACGCGAGGTCAACATGAACGTCAAGCGGTTGATGGATCTGGGCTGTTATCGCGGCTTGCGCCATCGGCGCGGGCTACCGGTGAACGGCCAGCGCACGCGCACGAACGCGCGCACGCGCAAGGGGCCGCGACGGCCCATTCGCAAGTAATCGGGGTGCGGGGCAATGGCTGAAAGAAAGAAGTCGAAACGGATCGTCACCGATGGCGTGGCCCATATCCATGCGTCTTTCAACAACACGATCATCACCATCTCCGACCGCCAGGGGAATGCGCTTTGCTGGGCAACCTCCGGTGGGTCGGGCTTTCGCGGCTCCCGCAAGAGCACGCCTTTCGCCGCCCAGGTGGCGGCGGAGCGGGCCGGCACGGCGGCTCTGGAATTTGGCATGAAAACCGTCAGCGTCCTGGTCAAGGGCCCCGGCCCCGGTCGCGAATCCGCTGTGCGCGCCCTCAACGCGGCGGGGTTGAAGATCAACAGCATTTCCGATGTGACGCCGATACCCCACAATGGCTGTCGGCCACCGAAGCGCCGGCGCGTGTAGGGAGAAAATCATGGCTCGTTATTTGGGACCGAAACTGAAGCTGTCGCGCCGGGAAGGCACCGACCTGTTTCTAAAAAGCGGCGTGCGGTCGATTGAGAGCAAGTGCAAGCTCGAACAACCGCCCGGCCAGCACGGCCCGCGGCGGGGCCGCGCGTCCGACTATGCGGTGCAACTTCGCGAAAAGCAGAAGGTGCGGCGCCTGTACAGCGTTCTGGAAAAGCAATTCCGCAACTACTACAAACAGGCCGACCGACAAAAGGGCGCCACCGGCGAGAATCTGCTCCGGCTTCTGGAGAGCCGGCTGGACAATGTGGTCTATCGCATGGGGTTTGGCGCCACCCGCGCCGAAGCCCGGCAACTTGTCTCGCACAGGGCGATTGCCGTCAACGGCAGGCGCGTCAATGTTCCCTCCTACCAGATTCGACCGAGCGATGTCATTTCCGTTACCGAAAAAGCGAAGGGCCACTTTCGTATTCAGGCCGCTCTGCAATTGGCGGGCGCCCGGTCTCCGGTGGATTGGGTGGATGTGGATGCGGAGGAGAAGAAGGGCGAGTTTCGGCGCTTTCCGGACCGCGACGAATTGCCCCAGGAAATCAATGAGAACCTGATCGTGGAGCTTTATTCCAAGTAAGGCGCCGCCGCTCGTCCGGGCGGGGATCCCCCCCTATTTTAGGAGAAAACACACATGGCTCAGTCAGCAACGGAGTTTCTGACCCCCAGACACATCGACATCCAGCACCTTGGCGAGACTCGCGCCAAGGTGACCCTGGAGCCGCTTGAGCGGGGCTTCGGCCACACTCTCGGCAATACGTTGCGGCGTATTCTATTGTCCTCCATGCCCGGTTGCGCCATTACCGAAGTGCAGATCGATGGTGTGCTGCACGAGTACAGCACCATTGAGGGTGTGCAGGAGGACGTGATCGATATCCTGCTTAACCTCAAGGGCATCGCGGTGGTTCTGCACAATCAGGACGAGGCCGTGATCAGGCTTTCGAAGGCGGGCGCGGGACAGGTCACAGCGGGCGACTTCCAACTCAATCAGGATGTGGAGATCTTCGATCCCGACCACCTGATTTGTTCGTTGAACGACAACGGCAGCATCCGCCTGGAGGCCAGGGTGACCCGGGGTTGTGGCTATGTGCCGGTGGACAGCCGCCAGCAGGAGGACGACGAGGAAACCCGCCCCATTGGTGTCCTGCGGCTCGACGCCAGCTACAGCCCGATGCGTCGCGTTGCGTACAGCGTGGACAGCGCCCGGGTTGAACAGCGCACCAACTTGGACAAACTGATCCTGGATCTTGAAACGAACGGCACCATTGAACCGGAGGACTGCGTTCGCCGGGCGGCGACCATTCTGCAACAGCAATTGGCCGTGTTTGTGGATCTCGAAAGTTCGGAAGAGCCGGCGGCCGACGACAAGCGGGACGAGATCGCTCCCATTCTGATTCGCCCGGTCGACGATCTGGAGTTGACCGTGCGTTCCGCCAACTGCCTCAAGGCGGAAAATATTTATCGTATTGGCGATCTGATTCAGCGTACCGAGGTGGAGCTATTGAAGACGCCGAACCTGGGCAAGAAATCGCTTACGGAGATCAAGGAAGTGCTTGCCTCCCGCGAACTTTCCCTTGGCACGCAACTGGAGAACTGGCCACCCGCCAATCTGCGGCGCGGCGACTAGTTGGCCCGAGGAGAGACCCCATGCGCCATCGCAAAAGCGGCCGGCATCTCAACCGAACCAGTTCGCATCGGCGGGCCATGTTCCGCAACATGGCTGTTTCCCTCATCGACAAGGAGGCGTTGCGCACGACAGTCGCAAAAGCCAAGGAACTGCGTCGTGTGGCGGAGCCGCTCATCACCCTGGCCAAGGTGGATTCGCTGGCCAACCGGCGCCTCGCCTTCCATCGCACGCGCAGCAAGACCGCGGTCGGCAAGCTGTTCACCGAACTCGGCCCCCGCTATCGGGATAGGCCGGGCGGCTACACGCGCATTTTGAAATGCGGATACCGGGCTGGAGACGCGGCGCCGATGGCGTTTGTTGAACTGGTTGACCGGGTGCTACCCGAGCTTGAGGATGACTTTGACCCCGGCGAAGGCGAAGAGGTGTCCGGGCGGGAGTTGTCCGAGCGCGATTAGCCCGCCTATCGCGCCGGCGGAACCGGTCGACAAACCGTGCTTGGCGGTTTCAGGCAACCTGTCGTCGGCACGGCGCGGCAAGCAGGGGCTTGAGGAAGCGGCCGGTGTGCGACCCCGGGCAGGTGGCGACTTGTTCCGGTGTTCCGATGGCGACGATTTCGCCCCCGCCGGACCCCCCCTCCGGTCCGAGATCGATGATCCAATCGGCGGTTTTGATCACATCGAGGTTGTGTTCGATGACCACCACGGTATTGCGGTGGTCGCGCAGGCGATGGAGCACATCGAGCAGTTGGGCGATATCGTGGAAGTGCAGGCCGGTGGTGGGTTCGTCGAGGATGTAGAGTGTCTTGCCCGTATCGCGCTTGGAGAGTTCCCGGGATAGCTTGACCCGCTGCGCCTCGCCCCCGGAAAGCGTGGTCGCGCTTTGGCCGAGCTTGATGTAGGACAACCCCACATCGACCAGCGTTTGCAATTTGCGCGACAGAACCGGCACCGCGTCGAAAAACTCCCGGGCCTCCTCCACGGTCATGTCCAGCACCTGATGAATATTCCGGTGCTTGTAGCGCACCTCAAGGGTTTCCCGATTGTAGCGCCTGCCCTTGCAGACATCGCAGGGCACATAGATATCGGGCAGGAAATGCATCTCCACCTTGATCATCCCGTCGCCCTGGCACGCTTCGCAACGGCCGCCCTTGACGTTGAAGCTGAAGCGCCCGGGCTTGTAGCCGCGCGCCCGCGCTTCGGCGGTTTGGGCAAACAGTTCCCGGATTGGTGTGAATAGCCCGGTGTAGGTGGCGGGGTTGGATCTCGGCGTGCGACCAATGGGGCTCTGGTCGATATCCACCACCTTGTCGAGCTGTTCGAGGCCCTTGATCCCCCGGTGCGGCGCCGGGGCCAGAGAAGTTGCACCGTTCAGAACCCGCGCCGTCACCGGGTAGAGGGTTTGGTTGATGAGCGTCGATTTGCCGGATCCCGAGACACCGGTGATGCAGGTCAGCAGCCCGCAGGGAATGTCCACGGTGATGTCCCGCAGATTGTTTCCGGTTGCGCCCTTCAGACGCAGTTTGGCGTTCTTGTTGGCGCGCGTGCGGTGGCTGGGCACGGCGATGGACTTTTGGCCGGAAAGGTATTGCCCGGTGATGGAGGTCGCTTCGTTCAGAATGCGATCCAGACCGCCGCTCGCAACGATCCTGCCGCCGTGCACGCCGGCGCCCGGGCCGATGTCGATAATGTGGTCGGCGGTGCGGATGGCTTCCTCGTCATGTTCCACCACCAGCACCGTATTGCCGAGATCACGCAGGTTCCGAAGTGTATTCAGTAGCCGTGCGTTGTCGCGTTGGTGCAATCCGATGGAGGGTTCGTCGAGGATATACATGACGCCCACAAGGCCGGCGCCGATTTGACTGGCGAGCCGAATGCGCTGCGCCTCGCCGCCGGAAAGCGTCTCGGCGCTGCGGTCCAGGGTGAGGTAGTTGAGCCCCACATCCACCAGAAACTGAAGCCGGGCGCGAATTTCCTTCAGGATCTTGGCGGCGATCGCACCGCGGCGGCCGGTGAGATCCAGTGCCTTGAAGTAGTCCAGCGCCGTCTCCACGGAACCCCGGGTTACCTCCGGTAGACTGGTCTGGCCGATGAAGACATTGCGCGATTCTTCGCATAGGCGGGTGCCGTCGCAGGCGGGGCAGGGCCGCACCCGCAGGTATTTTTGCAGGTTCTCGCGCACCATTGACGAATCCGTCTCGCGGTAGCGGCGCTCCATGTTCGGGATGACGCCTTCGAAACGGTGCCGACGGGTGATGATGTCGCCGCGGTCGTTGACGTAGCTGAAATCGATTCGTTCCCGTCCGCTGCCGTAAAGAATGGCGTCGCGGTGCTTGCGCTTGAGCGATCCATAGGGCCTGTCCACATCGAAACCGTAGTGGTTGGCCAGGGATTTCAACAAATGGAAGTAATAGACGTTTTTACGGTCCCAGCCGCGAATGGCGCCATCCGCCAAGGTTGTATCGGGGTCGCGCACGACCAGGGCGGGGTCGAAAAATTGTTTGACGCCGAGGCCGTCGCATTCGCCGCAGGCGCCGGCGGGGTTGTTGAAGGAGAAGTTGCGCGGCTCCAGTTCGCTGATGCTGTAACCGCACACAGGGCAGGCGAAGCGTGCGGAAAACACCAATTCCGCCGTCTGTTCGGCATCCATGTCGGCAACCTTGGCGATGCCGTCGGAAAGTTCCAGCGCGGTTTCGAACGATTCGGCCAGGCGCTGCTGCGTATCGCCGCGCACGCGCAGCCGGTCGATGACGGCTTCGATGGTGTGTTTGCGATTCTTGTCCAATTTCGGCGGATGGTCGAGATCGACCACCAGCCCGTCGATGCGCGCGCGTATGAAGCCGCCGGCCATCAGCTCCTTGAAGACATGCAGATGCTCGCCCTTGCGCTCGACGATGACCGGCGCGAGGATCATGATGCGCTTGTTTTCCGGCAACGCCAGCACCTGGTCCACCATTTGGCTGACGGTTTGCGCATCGAGTGGCTCGCCGTGGTGCGGGCAGCGGGGTTCACCGACCCTCGCGTATAGCAAGCGCAGATAATCGTAGATCTCCGTGATGGTGCCCACGGTCGAGCGGGGATTGTGCGATGTCGATTTCTGCTCGATGGAAATGGCGGGGGAGAGCCCCTCGATATGGTCCACATCGGGCTTTTCCATCATCGAAAGGAATTGCCTGGCGTAGGCGGATAACGATTCCACGTAACGGCGCTGACCCTCGGCGTAGAGCGTATCGAAGGCAAGCGACGACTTGCCCGACCCGGACAATCCGGTGACCACGATTAGCCGGTCGCGGGGAATTTCCAGGTCGATATTGGCGAGATTGTGTGTCCGCGCTCCGCGAACGGATATGGTATCCAATTCCGTGATTCCCAAACCTACGGGATTAACCGCGAAAAAATAAACGGTGGCCGCGGCGGCAGGCCGGCAAGGATAACATCAGCGATTCCGGCTAACGACAGGCCATGGCCGTTTGGCAGCAATTCCCGCTAACGACGCCTAATTATTCGTTCGAGTCCGAATACCGGGCGACATTGATCATTTGCGCGTTGGCCGAGTGCCAATTTTCAGGCAGCGCCGCGCTTAGCGGGAATTGTTGGCCGTTTGGCGCCTTATCCCGGATAAATTGACCATCCGGATGGTTGTGTCGCAGCGCGATATCCGCACGAACCGAACAGTTCCACCACGGATGCCGGGGCGGTTATAGGTTCCTCACCCGTATAATGTGGCGCGATCAATGTTGGTGCAGGCGCATGGACCCGCTACAAACCCTAATGCTGGCGCTTCTGCAGGGTATAACCGAGTTTCTGCCCATATCCAGTTCGGCGCATCTGATATTGCCCGCCAAAATCGCGGGTTGGCCGGACCAGGGTCTGAAGTTCGATATTGCGGTGCACCTGGGATCGTTGGTCGGGGTTTTGGCCTACTTTCGTCGCGATTGCCGGGCATTTGCCGCTAGCGGCTGGCGCTATCTGCGCTATCGCGAGCGCGATGTGCATTTGGATCTGCTGCTGAAGATCGCGCTGGCCACCGTGCCGATCGCCATTGCCGGCTATGGCTTGCATGAGATTGTGCAGTCGCGGCTCAGAACCCTGGGATTCATCGCGGCAACGACGATTGGATTTGGGCTGCTGCTTTGGTGGGCCGATACAAGGCGTGGCGCGGGTACCGTGCTGAGCTGGCGCGATGCCCTGTTGATCGGGGGTGCGCAGATGCTTGCCCTGGTGCCGGGTACATCGCGATCCGGTGTCGTTATTTCGGCGGCGCTGCTGCTTGGTCTCTCGCGGACCTTTGCGGCGCGGGTCGCCTTCCTGCTCGCCATTCCCGCCATTGCCGGCGCGGCCATCCTTGCGGGGTTGGAAATACCGGACATGCCGGATGCCGCGGCCCGGCCGATCGACATCGCCTGCGGTGCCGTCGTGGCGGCCCTGAGCGCCTGGATTTGCGTCCATTACTTCATCGCCCTGGTGGAGCGTACGGGCATGTTGCCCTATGCGATCTATCGCCTGCTTTTGGGCGGGGTACTGATTGGCTTGGCGCTGTCCGCCGAGTGATTTGCTACCCTTGCCCGCAACAGTTTGGGCCCTTGGGAGGGTGCGCCATGAGCGAGTACGCGCGGGTTCGTCATGAATCCCAAATAATCGACGATGAGACGTACGGCAAGGAGTTGCGCCGACTGCAACTCGAACTGGTCAAATTGCAGGCTTGGATCAAGCACAGGGGGCTCAAGGTCGCCGTTATATTTGAAGGCCGGGACGCGGCCGGCAAGGGTGGTGTCATCAAGCGCATCACCGAGTATGTAAGCCCGCGTATTTGTCGCGTTGCGGCGCTGCCCGCGCCCACGGAGCGCGAGACCACGCAATGGTACTTCCAACGCTATGTGGCGCATTTGCCCGCGGCGGGCGAAATGGTGCTGTTTGATCGAAGTTGGTACAACCGGGCCGGTGTCGAGCGCGTCATGGGATTTTGTACCGAAGCCGAATATCGGGAATTCCTGCGTTCCTGCCCGGAGTTTGAGCGCATGTTGGTTCGCTCGGGCATCATCCTCATCAAGTATTGGTTGTCGATTTCCGACGAGGAGCAGGAACGCCGGTTCCTGGACCGGGTTCAAACGCCCCATAAACGTTGGAAACTGAGCCCTATGGATTTGGCGGCGCGCCAGTGTTGGGTGGACTATTCCAGGGCCAAGGACGAAATGTTCGAGCACTGCGATATCCGCGAAGCGCCCTGGTACGTGGTCAATGCGGAGGTTAAGAAGCATGCCCGGCTCAACTGCATGCGGCACTTGCTGAGCCTGATTCCCTACGAGGATCTAACGCCCGAGCCGATTGAACTGCCCGAGCGTGGCAATGGCGAGGCCTACCGGCGCCCGCCCTTTTCCAAGCAAACGCTGATACCGGAATATTATCCCTGAGTCACCGACGAGTACCTGTACTGGCTGGTTCGTCCCTATCAATCCGGAGCCGTGCGTAGGTCGCCTTGATCATCTCATCAAGTGCCGCCACCCCCTCGGAATTTAGGTGGGGATCACGGTGGATGATTGATGAGATCTGCGCCAAGGAACTCGGTGCGCCGAACTTTGCGACCGAGTCGTTGCGCATGAAACAGTCGGCGGCCATGCCGAGCCAGGCGGTTAGCGCAGCCAAGCTGTTGACATCGGGCTGACGGCCTTGCGAGAGGCGGGTCAACGTTGATGCGCTCACTCCCGATTCCGTGGCGACATCCTTCCAGGTAAGCTGGCGGGAACGGCGCTGGGCATCCATCGCAGCGTGCAGCGCCATGACGTCGAAACGGCTAGGGCGATTTTTCATTCGATTTCACTCTTGCAATCTTTGATCACGGGCCATATATTGCATTCTAGCAATTCAACGTCAAGCTCGAAAGGAGTACAGGCAATGGCAAACTTCCAAGAGGTGAACAAGGTCGAAGACGATGGGAAGATAGAGGTCACCGTGAACGACAAGCCAGTGGTCCTCGTCGAGATAAAGCAGACGGGCGCAAGCATCAAGAAAGCAGCCATTGAGCAAGGTGCGAACATCAAGGAGGACTTCGTGCTAAGTATTGAACTCGGCGGAGGCAAGACGGAACTGGTCGGCGACGAAGAATACATTGAGGTCTATGCCGGGGAGCGATTCCTAGCCATTGAGAACGACGATAACTCATGACCGGCATTTTGCCGGCGGTGGCTCAGGCCATTGAGGAGATTCGCTGCACTTTTGAGGAGTGCAGTGTCGAGTTTGAAGAGGACGGTTCCGGCGGAGCGTTTGTCGTTGTGACCGGGGTCCGGCTTGGGTGTCCCTATGCGCAGGCCGAGGTCTGGATCGGTTTCCAGATCACCTTTCAGTACCCGTATGCAGATGTGTATCCACATTTCACGAACGCCGATCTGTTGCGATTGAACGGCGCCGGGCTTGGCGAAGGCTTTGGGGCGGGTTGCTTTCGAGGTCGGCCAGCGATGCAAATCTCCCGGCGATCAAACCGGATTAACCCGCAAACGGACACAGCCGCTCTGAAGTTGCTCAAGGTTGTGAGATGGATAAAAAGCCAGCCATGAAACCATGGAGACTCACGATCCCTTCGGGGGTGAATCAGGTTCTACAAGAACACCTTTTTCCTGGCGACAGCGACGAACACGGGGCAGTGATCCTCGCGGGAACCTGCGAGTCCGAGCGGGGTCTCAGGCTTGTTGCGCGAGAACTGCATTTGGCGAAAGACGGAGTGGACTATGTGCCGGGCAAGCGCGGCTACCGGATGTTGAAGGCCGAGTTCATCCAGGGGTTGGTCCTTCGAGCACGAGACAAGAGACTGGCGTATCTTGCAATTCACAACCACGGCGGAACCGACTCGGTCGGGTTCTCGGAACCTGACATGGCTTCACACGAAAGGGGCTATCCGGCTCTGCTCGACATTGTGCGCGGCATGCCGGTAGGTGCGCTGGTCTTTGCGCGTTCGGCAGTTGCCGGTGACCTTTGGCTTCCCGGGTACCGTCGCGCCCGGCTGAGTCAAGCTACGATCATCGGACATCGACGACAGTTGCTCTTTCCTATGCCAGAGAAGCGATCAGCCGCCGTTGGAATGTACGAGCGACAAAGCCGTCTCTTCGGCGACGCCGGTCAAGACTTGCTCCGGCGAACCCGCGTAGGAATCATCGGGTTGGGCGGCGCGGGCTCGACTCTAGCCGAACTGCTGGGGCGGTTGGGGGTCGGTGAGTTCGTTCTGGCGGATCCGGATCGAGCCGAAGAGACCAATCTTCCCCGGCTGATAGGCGGACGAAGGCGCGACGCTATTCTGCCGACGTGGGTGCCGAGCGCTTTTGCGACACGACTGCGAAGCACGAAAGTTCGGATAGCGGCCCGCAACATACGCCGCGCGAATCCGAAGGCGCGGATCAAGGCCTTGGCCCGGAACTTTCTGGACGACGATGTCGCGGTGCGCTTCACGGACTGCGATTTTCTTTTTCTCGCAGCCGACACGATGGGGGCACGTCTTCTGTTCAACGCAATCGTGCATCAATATGGTGTTCCGGGTATCCAAGTGGGCGCTAAGATCCCTGTAGAGGCGGACGGGACTGTCGGAAACGTGTTTTGTGTCAGCCGAATGGTCACGCCCGAACAAGGATGCCTGTGGTGCAACGGACTTATCAACGCTGGCAGGTTACAAGACGAGGCGGTATCGGGGACGGCCCGCCGGGGATACGCCTATGTGGACGACCCGGATGTCGCGGCACCAAGTGTAGTGACCATGAACGCGGTAGCGTGCGCACATGCTGCGGACGATTTCCTGTTCCACCTCACCGGACTGAGAGAAGAAAGCGCGGAGACGGGATGGTTCCGATGGAACTCGCGTCATGCGGTGGCGGGCTATGACATGCCGCGACGTGACGCGGACTGCGCGGAGTGCTCATCATCGGAGTACAGCCGGTTGGGAATGGGCGACAACGCTGCCTTGCCGACAAGGCCTACAGGTCGCCTGAGCTAACGATAACGGCTCTTCGCCCGGCACTCGTAAAGGTCGTCGTCTTCGATGATGGATAGGTTCTCCTGCTCCTGCCCTTGGATGTCGATGTCCTTCGTGAAGAGCAGACCAGGTAGGTGAAGTGCCAGAAGTCCGTCGCCACCCTTGCCCGTGGAGGTCGCATCGATAATGGTGTGTCCGTAAATGCGGCGCATCCCAGCCGAGGAGTAGTTATAGGAGTCGATGGTGGCGATCTCGGTGACCCAGGTGAAGTGAGGCAGGTGGAGGGCTAGCAGAGCATCCTTGAGGTCATCGCAGGCGGTGCCATCGGCGATATGCCGACGATACCCGGCAGCCGAAGTCAGATAAGTACGCAGGATGATGTTGTGATTTTCGTACGCGTCTCGCAGTTCTTCCAACAATCGGTCATTCACAAGCAATCCAAATTCAACCAGTTTCTGCTGGATATACGGCAACATGCTCAAGGTTGAATTGATGCGATCACGAACGGATATTTCAGCAGCAGTTGCCGTTGAGAAGACCCTGGGCGACATGAGAGCGACCGCGAAAGTTGCATGGCTCGCACTCAACTCGACGGTGCCGGAAGGCGGGGTACGCATGATCGTGTCACCGCGGAAGGGGTGTGGCGTCGAGGCCGGATCCTTGGCTGGGAGCAACATATAGGGGCCGCCTTGGTCGTCGTGGACGATGTATGCGGCAACATAGTCGATTGCGGTACTGGTCGGTTGGTCCTGCTTGGCGAACACGCGGCCAATGACCGCGACCGCATGCCCGACTTCGCTCCCGATGATGTTGAGCCCAAGGATGACAGGAATTCCCGACTCGACATAGGGCAGGATGGCACCGGCGATGTTCCGGTCGCCAAAACAGAGAGGTTGATACCCCGCCTCGCTGATGGCCCGGAGCATGCGTTCAGAGGTGAGGAAGTCCGACCCTGCCGGCAATGAGGTGGCCTCATTGCGAGTTGTCGGGGTCGCGAAACGCGTAATGTCCGCGACAGATACCCAGTTATACCCGTACCGTGCATGCAAGTGCCGCATGCCGACCCAGATGGAGATTTGGGCGCAAGCGCCAACGCGCGCATCCTGCTGCAGATATGCAGTACCAGTCACCTTGAAGTCCACGCCGAGCAGGTTCGCCCCGAATTCGGCGCGGCAGGTGACGGTCGACTCCATGTCTTGGTACCCACGGACTTGAGCCAGAAGGACGCTCCTTCCAATCGGTGCCTTTGGCAAAGGACGAATTACACAGAAACCGCAATAGCTCTTGCGGCCGAATTCTCGCAACTGACGAAGTTGCTCCGTTGACCGAGGTTGAGCGAGAAGAGACGAAATGTCATCAGAGAAAAAGTGTACGCGCTTGCAATGTCGTGCATACGTTCGGAACGTGCCAGCATAAAAATACTGGTAGTCGGAGGAGTAATCGCGGTCGATGTAGGGGTCTTCGAGAACGTAGGACTTCACGTCCAAAATACGGAGATGGCGAATGGTGCTCTTAACTCCCTCGGGATGCCCATCGCCAAAGGCTTCGGCAAGCTTCTCCCAAGCGTCAACTGTGTCGAGTGACTCGATGGTGTACTTGATCTGCATGTGCAGTGTTGAGATTCTGAGCGGGTGTCATACGAACGCAGCTTGGTCTCCGAATTTATCTCCAAGAGAATTTCTGGGCTTCTTGGGCAGCTTTGATGGTCTCCTCTTCGATTCGATCCATTTCGTTTAGCGCCTCTTTGCTGATCGTTAGCGATACGCCGACCTCACTCGCGGGGATGCTCTTTCTCTTGGGAAATTGAGCTTCGTCTTCAGATGAAGCTGGGTCACGAGGACGGTCTTTGTCGGTCATGTTTGTTTCTCCACGTTTGGTGTTCCACTAGGCTCGGAATCAGTCATCGGCATATCCGGGACATATCCTGCCACCTTCTTAAGGTTGTAATGTCGCGACTTCTTGTTCCACCCGTGTGCGGCATAGTTTGTCGGTGAGGATGATTTCGTGTACTGGCTCAGCCTCCTTGTTCAGTTGGATGAAACAAGCATGCCTGAACCGGCACCACCCTCCCCGGGCGGCTGGGCCCTGGGAACCCCAACGTAATCTAAAAAGGAATGTCGTCCTCGAAGTCGTCCTCGTCACTGGATGTGGGCGCATTGGCTGGTGGGGGCGGGGGGCGATTTTCCGCCAGCGAGGGCCTGCCTTGCTGCTCGGCGCCGTACTGTTCAGGGCCCGGTGGCGGGGCGGCGTCGCCACCGCGACTGTCGAGCATTTCCATCTCCCGCGCAATAACCTCCGTACGGTAGCGCTTCTGCCCGTCCTGCTCCCAACTCGATGTCTGAAGGCTCCCCTCAATGTAGACCTTGGAGCCTTTCTTTAAGTATTGGTCGGCGATTTCCGCCAAACGGGAAAAGCAGACGACGTTATGCCATTCGGTGCGTTCCCGCTGTTCCCCGCTTTGCCGGTCGCGCCAGGAATCGCTGGTCGCGACCCCAAACTTCGTTACAGCGTTGCCCGCTTGAGAGTAGCGGGTTTCCGGGTCTCGCCCGAGGTTGCCAACCAAAATGACCTTGTTGATTCCGCGTGCCACCAGCCTTTCCAAGAATATTCTCGTTACGGTTCAGTTTAGCCGATCAAAATGCGGTTTGATACGGTGGGTGCCCGGGATTCGCGTACGAAATTTCCGCCAACTGTCGTGGGATATTGCCCAGTCTTCCGCCACCACCGATGCGATATAATTCCCCATTTTTTCACCCTCGCCACGTTCATTCATGAATGGGTCGGGTTAGATAAGGAGGCTGGGCTGCGTTGATTTGTCTGTTGGGCGGAACCTTCGACCCCGTGCACAATGGCCATGTGCACGCGGCCCAAACCGTGGCCGCCCATCTTGACTGCCCTGTGCGCATGGTGCTTGCCGCCCGGCCACCGCACCGCCCACCGCCGGTCGCCTCCGTGGAGGATCGCTGGGCCATGTTGAGCGCGGCCTGCGCAATGCGGCCGGAATTGATCGCCGACGACATGGAAGTCCACCGTCCACGACCGAGCTATACGGTGGATACCCTGCGGCGGGTTCGTCTGCAATTCCCCAATGAGCCGATATTCTGGGCGATTGGCGTCGATGCGTTCCGCGACATCCGCTCCTGGCATCGATGGCGGTGCGTATTCGCGCTTGCCCATCTGTTGTTGCTCGACCGCCCCGGCAGCGACTTGGACGAACCGTCGCGAACACTGTACAAAAGCCGCAGGTTCGATGTGACGGCATCCGCTCCCCGGGGCGGCATCCTAAAAATCGCGGGCGCCATGCTGAATGTTTCGGCGACGGCGGTGCGGGCGGCGCTTGCGGCGGGTCGGCCCGTTGCGGATTTGCTCCCGGATGGGGTTGCAGCCTATATTAGGCACCACGAACTCTATGCGACGGAACCTTAGCCAACTGCCGGACCAACTGCCAACCCAAAGCGTCGGCTCCCGCGCGGACGAATCCCTATCGCCCGAAGATCTGTGCGACTTGGTTGTGCGGACATTGGAGAACCGCAAGGGGCGCGACATCCTCGTCCTGGATGTGAGCGGCATGACGGACATCGCCGATCGCATGGTTTTTGCCAGCGGTACCTCCAATCGTCATGTCAAAGCCCTTTTCGAGCAGGTGATCGAGGCGGCCAAACAACGTCGGCAGGCGATATTGGGGGTGGAAGGCCGCGAAACCTGCGAATGGGTCTTGCTCGATCTCGGTGATGTGATGGTGCATGTTATGCAGGTCGCCACCCGGGAATTTTACGATCTAGAGCGGCTGTGGCGACCCCTGGCCGCCGACTCCACCGGCTGACCAACCGGCCTTCTTGATCGCGGAAGAGGTTCGGGAACCTCTGATTAATCCTGTAGCAGCGGCATCCTATTTAATAAAATCAATAGCATACGAGTATATCAATGCTGCTCTATCGAATTGATCAGAGTTTTCTTAGGGTATGGCCGGTTTCCCGCCGATAGCCGGTATTCATCGGTTGGGACAACAATCCGTTAATCCCATGGCATCGGCGTTGCGAATCAGAGACAGGGGCGAGGAGCAAAGAGCGTTCGTCATCCGGGCGCTGGTGCTGTTCGGGATTACAGTTTTTTTGGCGCTGGTGTTGGTGTTGCGCATGGCCCATCTGCAAATCTGGCAACACGATGTTTACCGAACACGCTCCGACGAGAATCGCATCGCCCTGCAGCCGATCGCGCCGGCCCGCGGCATCATCTACGACCGCAACGGCATTCCCCTGGCCGAGAACCGGATGGCGTTCAGTCTGGGATTGGTTCGTGAACACATCGGCGATCTCGACCAATTCATTGCGGAGCTGTCCGAGGTCGTGGCACTCGACATCCGGGATATTGATCGATTCAAGGAACGGCTGGCAAGGCGGCACCGGCCGTTTGAGGCGGTCCCGATCAAACTGTCGTTGACGGATGAGGAGATGGCGGCGCTGGCGGTCAATCGACATCGGTTTGTCGGCGCGGAATTGGAGGCGCGATCGGCCCGGCACTATCCGCTCGGCAATTTGCTGGCCCATGCGGTCGGTTCGGTGCGCCGCATCAGCGAGGCGGACTTGGAGCATTTGGATCCGGTTCGCTATAGCGCAACCCGTTACGTGGGGCGGCGCGGCGTCGAGCGCTTTTATGAAAGCTCGCTGCACGGCGACATCGGTACCCGTCGGGTTGAAATGGACGCCCATGGACGCATTCGCCGGGTGCTCGATACCAATCCACCCCGGGCCGGTCGCAACATCCGGCTGCATTTGGATGTTCGGCTTCAGGCCGCCGCCGCCGCCGCGCTATCGACGAGCCGCGGCGCCATCGTTGCGCTCGACCCGCGCTCCGGCGGTATCCTGGCAATGGTGAGCAAACCCAGCTACGACCCCAACCAGTTCGTAGCCGGTATCGATGGCGAACAATACCGAGCATGGCTCAATTCTCGCGACAAGCCCTTGTTCAACCGGGCGATTAACGGGCAATACCCGCCGGGATCCACATTCAAGCTGGTGGTCGCGCTTGCCGCCCTCGCCAATGGTGTCGTCGATTGGGAGGAGGAAATCCTTGACCGGGGTTCATTCCGCCTGCCCGGCGGACGAAGGCTTTATCGCGACTGGAGTTGGAGGAAGAACAATGCCGGTGGCCAGGGGATTGTCCGCCTCAACCGTGCCATCTACCGCTCGTCCAACGTTTTTTTCTACCATATGGGGACACGCCTGCCCATTGATCAGTTGGCGGGGTTCGCGCGCCGCATGGGATATGGGCAAGTCACCTCTTTGGATGTGGCGGGTGCGAGTGCCGGCCTTGTCCCGGATCCGGTGTGGAAGCGGGGTGCCAAGGGGGAGCCCTGGTATCCGGGCGACAATCTCAACCTAAGCATAGGTCAGGGCGATTTGCTCGTTACACCATTGCAAGTGGCCACGGCGGTTGCCGTGATTGCCAATCGAGGCCGGTGGGTGCGGCCCCGTATGTTGCTCTCGAGCGACGGTCCGCTCACCGAGGTGGATCCGCCGCCGCCCATGCCCGATGTCGCATCGCCAGGGCCGGGAGATTGGGAAAACCTGGTGGATGCGATGGAGGAAGTGGTGCACCGCGGCAATATGGGTTTTCGGCAGAACGGAACCGCCTGGGCATATATCGGGCGGGGCATCGGCTATCGCATGGCGGGCAAATCCGGCACCGTCCAGGTCACGGAGATTCCCCAGGGCGAGGAGTACGATGAATCGCTGCTCGACGAATACACCCGCAAACACGCTTGGTTCGCCGCGTTCGCCCCGGTGGACAATCCGGCTATTGTCGTCAGTGTGCTGGTCGAAAATGGTGGCGGCGGCAGCTCTGTTGCCGCGCCCTTGGTCAGACAGGTGATGGACGCCTACCTGTTGCCGCAGTTGGCCGCGCAATGATCCGACAGGCACTCGCCGGCTTCACGCCCCATTCCTGGCGCATGGCTTTTGCTCGGCTCAGGGGTGTCGATCCCATATTGGGCTATCTCTTGGCGTTGGTCGTTTTGTTCGGTTTGGTGGTGCTTTATAGCGCCCTTGAGGGTGACATCCGATCGCTGCGCGCCCAGTTTTTGAGAGTGCTGCTCGGTGTGCTTACCTTGATTGTCGCCGCCCAGCTTCCACCGGCATTTTATTTGCGTTGGGCACCCTGGCTGTATTTGGTCGTGTTGGTTTTGTTGTTCCTGGTTTTCGTCGGTGGCGTCACGGTCAAGGGCGCGGTGCGCTGGCTGGAAATCCCGGGATTGGCCCGTTTTCAGCCCTCCGAACTCTCCAAGCTCGCCGTGTCGATGATGGTTGCCTGGTACTTCCATGAACGCCCACCGCCGCCGTCGTTGTGGGATGTCGCAATGGTATTGGTGCTCATCGCCCTGCCGGCCGCCTGCGTTTTGCTGCAGCCGGATTTGGGCACGGCTGTTCTGGTTGTCGCCTCCGGGCTATTTGTTGTCCTGCTCGCGGGCATACGCTGGCGCTGGGTTGGGCTTGCCGCGCTGATCGGGGCTGCTCTGGCGCCCGTGATGTGGTACGGTTTGAAGGAGTACCAGCGCCAACGAATCATCACCTTGTTCGATCCCGAGAGCGACCCCCTGGGGGCCAGCTGGAGCATTATTCAGTCCAATACCGCAATCGGCTCGGGCGGAATTTTCGGCAAGGGTTTGGGCCTTGGCACCCAGAGCCAACTGGAATTCCTGCCCGAGAGCCATACCGATTTCGTCATTGCGGTGGTTGGCGAGGAGTTGGGTTTCCTGGGGGTTGTCGGCTTGTTGGCACTCTATATGGCGATCATCGGGCGAACCCTGTTCATAGCGGCGCAGTCCAGCCACAGGTTCTCGAAGCTGCTGGCCGGTGCGCTGGCCTGCGTTTTTTTCGTTACCCTATTCATCAACATCGCCATGGTGTCGGGGTTGTTGCCGGTGGTCGGCATTCCGCTGCCCCTGGTCAGTTACGGCGGCACGTCGATCATTACGACGCTTGCCGGATTCGGGATCATCATGTCCATTCAAAACCATAAGTCCTGGTGATGGAGAGAGGCGAGCAACAGTGAACTATGCGATAAGGGGCGCCATCGTATTCAGCGTGACGGCGTTGTTGCTGTACGGCCCGGTCAGTGCCGATTATGCGGACCGCGAAGATGTCCGCGCCTATGTGGACGAACTTGTCGACACCCATGGTTTCGCGAAGGACGCCCTCCTTGAAATCTTTGCCGCCGCCAAACATCAGCCGCGGATCGTGGAGGCCATGTCCCGTCCGGCGGAACGGCGGCTCAAATGGTTCGAATACCGCAACATCTTTCTCAAGGACGGGCGCATCGCCCGGGGCATCGAATTTTGGCGGGACAACAGCGCGGCCCTCGAATCCGCGCAGGAAACCTTCAATGTCGCTCCCGAATACGTGGTTGCGATTATTGGGGTTGAAACCTACTTCGGCAGGATAATGGGCTCCCATCGGGTTCTCGATGCCCTGGCCACCCTGGCTTTCGACTACCCGCGCCGCGCCGTCTTTTTCCGCAACGAATTGACCGAATTCCTGCTGCTTGCGCACGAGGAGCGGCGCTCCCCCCTCGAACTGAAAGGTTCCTATGCCGGAGCGATGGGATACGGTCAATTCATCCCCTCAAGCTTTCGCCATTACGCCGTGGATTTCGACGGCGACGGCATCCGCGATATTTGGTCGAATACCACCGACGCCATCGGCAGCGTCGCGAATTATTTTGCCCGCCACGGCTGGCGCGGCAACGGCGAAGTGGTCATACGCGTACAGGCAACCGGTGGCGACCTCGACACGGTGGTCAACAAGGGCCTGGCGCTTAACAGGACGGTCGCGGAGTTGCGGACATTGGGGGTGGACATACCGGGCATTGACGGCGCCGCCAACGCCGCCTTGTTCCGTCTCGATGTTGAGGATGGCGTGGAATACTGGCTCGGCCTGCATGATTTCTACGTTATTACCCGCTATAACCACAGCGCCATGTATGCGCTCGCGGTACACCAACTCGGTCAGGCCATCAAAAACCGCCGCAATGCCGCACTGGCGGCCCGCCGACCCACAAACGGGCGGGCCGGGTTGGCTACCGGGGGCATGGAATGAAAGCCTGCGCGGGCCTGGTGTCGCGCATCGGCAGGTGCCTGGTGCCGTCCGTCTGTGTGTTGGTTCTGTTGGCCTGCCAAACCTCGAGCCCACCCCCAACTCGGGCCGGTTCGCCAACAGCGACCCTCCCGTCGCCCCAGGTTGATGGTCCGCCGGAACAGATCCCCGACGACCTCGGCGGGCTTCCCGACCCGATTCCCGTTGCCGAGCCCAAAAGCGCCACCGGCAATCCGCCTTCCTACAGCGTATTTGGTAAAACCTACCATACGCTTGACTCCGGGGCGGGATATGAGGCGACCGGTTTTGCGTCCTGGTACGGAAGCAAGTTTCAGGGCAGGCGCACATCGAGTGGAGAAGCCTTCGACACCCTGCGGCTTTCGGCGGCGCATCCGTCGTTGCCGATTCCCTCCTATGTCGAGGTGACCAATCTGGACAATGGCCGCCGCATCATTGTGCGGGTCAATGATCGAGGGCCATTTCACGAAGGGCGTATTATCGACCTCTCCTACGCGGCCGCGGTCAAGCTCGGATTCGCCAAGGAGGGGACTGCCCGGGTGCGCGTCGTGGCCCTGCACAACCTGCCGGCGCTTTACCTGCATGCGGGGGCGTTCCAGCAGGCCGGCGATGCGGAGCATTTGCGCGGGGTGCTTGAGCGGCTGACGGGCAAGCCCGCCCAGGTCGTCAGGCTTGCGGATCAGAAAAAGTCCCCCTACCGGGTGCGCCTGGGCCCACTCCGGGGAGAGCGCGAGGCGGATCGCTTGCGGGCGCTGATTGCCACCGCGGACCACGGGGTTCCCGAATTTTTCTATGGGGCGCCGCCGGACGCCCCGAATTGACCCTATGCAACCATCGATCAACGGGGGTCTTATGGAAAGTCCGAACAAATCAATAGAGTGGTATAGGGCTAATCGTAAACTATTGATTTTATTAACTCATATGCCACGACTACAGGATTAATCAGAGGTTCCTTATGTTTATCGGGTTTTTGATTGTTTTCCTGCTCGGTGCCGGTGGCTTGGCGAATGCCGCGAAAGTTCCGGTCCCCGCGGTTCCCGCACCCCCCGGCATCGCGGCCAAATCCTATGTGCTCATGGATGCGGACACCGACCGCATCATTGCGGAACGGAACAGCAACGAACCGCTGCATCCGGCAAGCCTGACCAAGATCATGACGGGATATGTGGCCGCCGGGGAGTTGCGGGGCGGTCGCCTGTCGCTCGCCGACGAGGTGCTTGTCAGCGTCAACGCTTGGGAAACCCCGGGCTCGCGCACGTTTATACGGGAAGGTACCCGGGTAAGCGTGTCGGACCTGTTGCGGGGCATCATCATCCAGTCGGGCAACGATGCCAGCGTGGCCCTTGCCGAGCACATCGCCGGCAGCGAGGGCGCCTTCGCCACCATGATGAATCGCCAGGCGGCGGAGCTGGGCATGTCGGCAACGCTGTTCCAGAATGCCACTGGGCTGCCGGCGGAGGATCACTACACGTCGGCGCGGGATCTGGCGATTTTGACGCGGGATTACATCCGGAAGTATCCGGAGAATTACCGGATATATTCGGAAAAGTCTTTTAAATATAACAATATCGATCAACCGAACCGTAACCAATTGCTTCGGCGGGACCGTACCGTGGATGGCGTGAAGACCGGCCACACCGATGCGGCGGGATATTGCCTTGTCGTGTCGGCGAAGCGCGACGGCATGCGCCTGATATCCGTCATCATGGGTGCGGCGACTAGCGATATCCGGGTGCGCGAAACCCAGAAATTGCTGACCTATGGATTTCGCTTTTTCGAAACCAAGCGGTTGTACGAAGCCGAAGTTCCGCTCAGGACCAGCGCCGTTTGGTACGGCGCCGCGGATTCCGTCGAGGTTGGCCTGCGGGCGCCGGTCGTGCTCACCATTCCTCGCGGCCACTACGAAAATGTGTCGGCCGAGTTGCGGCTGCCCAATCTGCTCGAAGCGCCCATAGTGGCCGGCGGTGAAATCGGTGCGTTGCGGCTCACCCTCAACGATGAGGAAATCTATGCGGCGCCGCTGGTTGCTCTGCAGGCGGTGGAGGAGGCGGGTTTTTTCGCCAAGGCCGAAGATTTCGTGCGGCTCTTCTTTAATCGGCTGTTCGAGTGAGCAGCGCGGCGGGCGACATGCGCACCGGTTCCCCCATACCGGTAATCGT
This sequence comes from Pseudomonadales bacterium, assembly GCA_965116165.1. GTDB lineage: Bacteria > Pseudomonadota > Gammaproteobacteria > Pseudomonadales > Azotimanducaceae > Azophilus. The sequence continues at coordinate 2,346,436 of OZ220484.1, forward strand.
TCGGGATTTGGGCCGTACGCGATACGAACCGGTGTTTCAATCGATGCGCGAATTCACCACGGACCGCGCGGCCGATACGCTCGACGAAATTTGGTTTACCGAACACGAGCCCGTATTCACGCAGGGGCAGGCCGGCAAGGCGCTGCATGTGCTCGCCGCCGCCGATATTCCGGTGGTGCAAACGGATCGGGGCGGCCAGGCCACCTACCACGGTCCGGGCCAGATTGTCGGCTATCTGCTGTTTGACCTGCGCCGTATGGGTCTGTCGGTGCGCGGCCTTGTCTCCGGCATCGAAGAGGCGTTGATCGATGTATTGGCCGACTACGGTATTGAGGCGACGGCGCGGCCGGAGGCGCCCGGGGTCTATGTCGATGGCGCCAAGATCGCGGCGCTCGGTCTGCGCGTGCGCCGACATTGCTCCTACCATGGTTTGAGCTTCAACATCGATATGGACCTCGAACCTTTCGGGCGCATCAATCCCTGCGGCATGGCCGGCCTGCGGGTGACGCAACTGAAGGATCTTTGTGGGGAGTCGAATCTGCAAGCTGTGCGAGATCGGCTGCTCGGGGCACTGCGGCGCACCTATCCCGTCGATTTCAGTGCTTCCCCGAGAATTTCCCACGGCACCTAAGGAACCTCTGATTAATTCTGTAGTCGCGGCATCCGAGTCAATACAATCAATAGCTTACGAGTAGATCAGTGCTGCTCTATCGAATTGTTCAGACCTTCCCTAATGCTCTATGCAACTGATAATGCCGCCACCCGGAGGGCGCGCCCGCAAGCGCCCATCTGTTTCATGCGAGGGTACCCCTCGCGCTCCCGGCCGAGGGCTCCGTTGTCGCCCCCTGACGTATCGCCGGATACGCCGGCGGGGGCTTAAGCCGCGCATCTGGACGCTTGCGGGCGCGCTGATGCGGCATTATCAGTTGGATGGAGCAGTAGTGCCGCAGACTGGGCAGTCGGCCCGTTTGGGGAGCTTGAATCGCCGCCATGCGGCACACTTGGCGTCGTAGTAAAGCACATCCCCGACCAGCGGTGCTCCGACGCCGGTGATTAGCTTGACGGCCTCCATGGCCTGCATCGCGCCAATGACCCCGACCAGGGGCGCAACCACACCGTTTTCCGCGCAATTCAGCGCCTGATCGTCGCCTTCCGGGTAAAGGCACCGATAGCAGGGGGATTCCGGCCGGCGTGGATCAAACAGCGCAACCTGGCCCTCCCAGCGTATGGCGGCACCCGATACCAGGGGCTTGGCGGCCCGCCAGCAGGCGTTGTTGAGCCGATGCCGGGTCGCGAAGTTGTCGCTTGCATCGACCACCAGGTCTACTCGGGCCAGTAGATTGTCGAGCGACCCCGCGGACAATATGTGGCCAATAGTCTCCACTTGCACCAGAGGATTGATGGCGGCCAGGGTGGCGGCGGCGGACTGTACTTTCGCAACCCCCAGCGAGGCGTTCGCGTGTACAACCTGACGTTGCAGATTGGAGAGATCGACGGTGTCCCCGTCGTTGAGGATAAGTCGGCCGACGCCGGCCGCCGCAAGGTACAACGCCACCGGAGAGCCGAGGCCACCCAGGCCGACCAACAGCACCCTGGCGTTGCCGAGGCGCGCCTGCCCCTCGATATCGATCTCGGGCAGCATGATTTGGCGGCTGTAGCGCAGCAGTTCCTGGTCGTCCATGGTCATTGTTGGGCGCGGGCGACCGTGACCCGGTCCAGGCCGGCGAGGTCGGTGTGGGTTTGAATGTTGAGGAAGCCCTGTCGAACAAGGGCGGATCGCACCGCCGCGGCCTGACCGCAGCCGTGTTCGAGAAGCAGACAGGTTCCCGCCCCCATGCGGCCCGGTGCTTGGGAGATAATCCGGTCGATAGCATCGAAGCCGTCCGCGCCGGCGACCAGCGCCAGTTGCGGTTCGCGGTTCAGGTTTGCCAGGGCGGGATCGTGCCGCGCGATATAGGGCGGGTTGGCGACGATGCAGTCGAACGGGCCGGCCAGGGGGGCCAGCCAGTCCCCGCGCACGAAGGCGATCTCGGCGGCATGGGCTTCGGCATTGGCCGATGCCATCGCGAGCGCCGCGCGGGAGACATCCGTGGCGGTGACCTCCAGATCGGGCCGGTGTGTCTTGATTGCCACGGCAACGCAGCCACTGCCGGTTCCCAGATCGATGAGTCGGCCACCCCGGGGCGCCAGCCCGAGAGCGAGTTCAACCAGCCGCTCGGTTTCCGGCCGGGGCACCAATACCGTTGGATGCAAGCGGAAATTCAGCCCAAAAAACTCCTTTTGGCCAAGAATATGGGCCAGCGGCTCCCGCTTGCGCCGTCGATCCGCCAAGCCATTCAGGTGCCGGACCTGCGCCATCGTTAGATCGGTTTCGGGATGGGCGAGAATTCGCGAACGTCCAACGCCGAGCACATGGGCAACCAGCAGTTGCGCATCGAGCCGGTCGAGGTCGGCGTTGGCGGCGAGCCAGGCGCCGCAGGAGGCTGCCCGGACGGAGTGACCGGCCCGCCTTGCGCGCCGCATGGGCGCTGGCCCGGCAACTTCAGTCATTGCCGATTGTCGGTGGGAAGCGAGAGGGCCCGCGCTCCGGGGCCTGCATCGGACAAGGCCTCGCAACATGTGGTGGGCATCCACGCGCAATGTCTACCGGCTCAATCATTGCCGAGCCGGGCGAGTTGATCGGCCTGATGCTCCTGAATCAGGGGCTGTACGAGAATGCCCAAGCCGCCCTGCAGCACTTCTTCCAAGCGATAGAGGGTCAGGTTGATGCGGTGGTCGGTGACGCGACCCTGGGGGAAGTTATAGGTGCGGATGCGTTCCGAGCGATCGCCGCTTCCGATCAGGGTGCGGCGCGATGCGGCCTGTTCCGCGCGCTGCTCGGAACGGGCGGCATCCACCAGCTTCGCCTGCAATAGGGACATGGCGCGTGCCCGGTTCTTGTGTTGGGACCGTTCGTCCTGACATTCCACCACGATGCCGGTGGGCAGGTGTGTCAGCCGTACCGCCGAATCGGTCTTGTTGACGTGTTGGCCACCGGCGCCGGAAGCCCGGAACAGGTCGACGCGCAGATCGCTCTTCTCGATTTCCACCGCGTCGATGTCATCGACCTCGGGCAGCACCGCCACCGTGCAGGCGGAGGTGTGAATGCGGCCTTGCGATTCCGTGTCCGGTACGCGCTGTACCCGGTGGACACCGGATTCGAATTTGAGTTGACTGAAGGCGCGTTTGCCCGCCACCCGGGTGATAATTTCCTTGAATCCGCCGTGTTCGCCGGCCCGCTCGTTCAGCACCTCCAGATTCCAGCCCTGGCCCTCCGCGAATCGTGCGTACATGCGAAACAGATCGCCGGAAAACAGTGCGGCCTCGTCGCCACCGGTACCGGCGCGGATTTCCAGGAAGACGTTCGATGCGTCTTTCGGGTCGTTGGGAACCAGCAGCCTGCGCAGCAATCGTTCGAGCCCCGCCAGACGTCCCGACAGGGCGGCAACATCCTCGCGGGCGAGTTCGCGCAACTCGGGGTCGTCGCCGGCGGCGAGGTCTTCGGCCTCCGCGAGTTCGTCCATGGTGGCGCGTATCCGTCTGAAGCCGTCCGCAACCGGCTCAAGCTCGGCGAGTTCCCTGGAGAGTGCGGTGAATTGCTCGCGGTCGGCCACGATTTCCGGTTTCGCGAGCAATGCGCAGATGTCGTCGAACCGATTGGCCAGTTCGTGCAGGCGGGACATCACGGATGTTGACAGCGCCATGGTCGAGTCCGCGTGGCTTAATCGAGTTTATAGAGCGACTTGAGCAGGTCGAGCAAATCCACCCGGTCCTCGGCGCTGGCCTGCCGAATGGCGACGGTGGGTTGATGGATCAGCTTGTTGGTCAGTGCCTGGGCAAGGGTCGCGACGATTTCGTTGGCATCGCCGCCGTTGGCGAGTGCGCGGCGCGCCCTTTCGAGCTCGGCAAGCTGCGCGTCCTGCGCGTTCTCTCGCAGCCGCCGCAATAGGTGCTGTCCCTGGTGCGCTCGTTGTTCACGAATGTAGCGGCGAGCGCCCTCATCGACGAGTGTCCGTGCCGAGTCCGCCGCCGACCGTCGCTGCTGGAGGTTTTCCTGAATGATCTCGGTGAGGTCGTCGATCGAGTAGAGGAAAACATCGGGCAACGCCGCCACCTCCGGCTCGATATCCCGGGGAACGGCAACATCGACCATGAAAATTGGCTTGTGTCGGCGGCGCCGCATCGCCGCTTCCACGGCGCCCTTGCCCACCACCGGCAGGGAACTGCCCGTTGCGGCGAGCACGATGTCGTAGTCGCCCAAGGCTCCGGCGACATCGGTCAACTGCATCGACTGCGCCCCGAACCGCACGGCCAGTTTCTCGGCGTTGGCGATGGTGCGGTTGGCGATCGCCATGCTGCCGATGCCCCCGTCGCTCAAATATTCCGCGACCCGTTGAATCGTGTCTCCGGCACCGAGCAGCAACGCCGTCTTGCGGGTCAGGTCGGCGAAAATGCGTTTCGCCATGGTGACCGCGGCATAGGCGACGGAAACAGGGTTGCGCCCGATGTCGGTATTCGTGCGGACCCGCTTGGCGGCGTTGAGGGAGATCCGGGACAACAAATCCAGTTCCGTTCCCAGCGTGCCGAGATTGCGGGCCAATTCGCAGGCCGCCTTGACCTGCCCCATGATCTGCGGTTCGCCGAGCACTTGGGAATCGAGACCGGCGGCCACGCGAATCAGGTGTCGCGCGGCGTCCTGATCCCAATGGCTGTAGGCGGCGTTTTTTATGGCGTCGACCGGTACGCCGCGACAATCGGCGAGCCATCGTTCCAGTGCCGGTTCCGCCGTCGGGTCGATGGCGCAATAGACCTCGGTGCGGTTGCAGGTGGAGAGAATGGCCGCCTCGCTTACCCCCGGGATCGACCGGGTGGCGCTCATCAGGGCGTTGCCGAGCGCGTCCGCCGGGAATGCGACCCGGTCGCGCAAATCGATGGCGGCGGTGCGGTAGTTGATGCCGTATGCCAATATCGCCACTTTCAGCGAGACCCGTGGATGGTTTGGATGGCTGGCCATTGTACCAGAGCGTCGATCGGTGCCCCGCCCCCCTGTGCTCTGGCTCCCGGGCGTCTTCCGGCCGCCTGCGCCTGGCTGTTGATTTTGATCGCGCTGCCCATGGGCTGCGCACAATTGCCGGTGATGCCGGAAGCCGTGGATTTTCGCATCGAAGGCAAGATCGGCGTGGTCGAGGGAAAGCGGCGACACACGGCACGGTTTATTTGGCGGCAGGTTGCGGACCAATATGACATTGTGGTTTGGGGGCCGTTCGGTCGGGGACGCATAAGGCTGCTTGGCAACGCCGACCATCTCGAGCTGACGGGCGGCGGCATGTCGGTGTTGTCCGGCCACCCTCAAGCCGTCATGCGCGAGCGCCTCGGCTGGAGCCTACCGTTGGCCATGATGCCCTGGTGGTTGTCGGGGCAACCCGCGCCCGGCGGTGCCGTGGCGATTTCCGAAACCGATTCGGAGGGCCGATTGATCGCCTTCCGGCAATTTGGGTGGCGGGTTCGAAACGAGGATTTCGACACCCACGGGAGTGCGCCCAAGCCGCGCCGCATCACCGCCGAGCGACCCGGATACCGCATTCGCGCGATTATTCTTGCCCGTTAGCTGCGGGTGTTGTATCAATTCGACTTTCTAGACTCCGCCGAGCCCCGGGACTCGCGCACTGTAATGCCTGAATGGTCCATTTCGCTCGGTATTCGGACCCAAACGAATAATCACGCATCGTTAGCGGGAATTGCTGCTCGCGAATCCAGCCGATCAGGCGGTCCCGCCCGCCGACCTTGAACGAACCCGCAAGAACCCATCGACATCACCATCGCCGCCGATGGTGACCGAATGCCGGCCCGATGTTTAGTACCCGGTAAAAGCCAATGTCGGATCAACAATCTGAAAACGACTTTGGAACAGCCCTGTGAGCCATTACAGATGTTTGACAGGCCGCGAGGCCAACCGCAGAATACCGCGCCGCTGGAATTGGGGTGTCGCCAAGCGGTAAGGCACCGGGTTTTGATCCCGGCATTCGCAGGTTCGAATCCTGCCACCCCAGCCAACTGACGGGTGCGCCGATGCGGCATTATCAGTTGGATGGAGCACCAGGGAATGTCTGAACAATTCGCTAGAGCAGCATTTAGCTACTCGTAAGCTATTGATTTTATTAAATCGGATGCCCCGACCACAGGATTAGTCAGAGGTTCCCCAACGGAATTCAACTCGTGGCCCAACTGATGATTTTCTCCGGAAGCTCCAACCGGCCGCTCGCCGAGCGTGTGGTTCGGGAGTTGCGTATCAATCTCGGCCGCGCCGATGTTGGCCGTTTCAGCGATGGCGAGGTCAATGTCGAGATTCGCGAAAATGTGCGCGGCTGCGACGCCTTTATTTTGCAGTCAACCTGTGCGCCGACCAACGACAACGTGATGGAACTGGTCATCATGGCGGATGCGATCTGTCGGGCTTCCGCGCACCGGGTGACCGCCGTCATTCCGTATTACGGCTATGCGCGGCAGGATCGTCGGCCGCGTTCCGCCCGCGTGCCGATCAGTGCCAAGGTGGTCGCCGACATGCTCGGCAGCGTGGGTATCGACCGCATTCTCACCGTCGATTTGCACGCCGACCAGATCCAGGGCTTTTTCGATATGCCGGTGGACAATGTCTACGGTTCGCCGGTGTTGGTCGATCACATTGCGACGCGGAATTATGAGAACCCCATCGTCGTATCCCCGGATGTCGGCGGCGTGGTGCGCGCCCGAGCGGTCGCCAAGCAGATCGCCGACCTTGACCTCGCCATCATCGACAAGCGCCGACCCCAGGCAAACGACGCCCGCGTTATGAACGTCATCGGCGATGTGCGCGGCAAGACCTGCATATTGGTGGACGACATCGTCGACACGGCGGGTACCCTTTGCGCCGCCGCCGGAGCGCTTAAAGAGCAGGGCGCGATCCGGGTGGTGGCCTATATCACCCACCCGGTGCTATCCGGCCCCGCCGTGGATCGCATCAATGTGTCGGAAATCGACGAGATGGTGGTCACCGACACCATACCATTGTCGGAGGATGCGGCACGATGCGAGCGCATTCATCAACTTAGCCTAGACCGCCTGTTGGCGGAGTCCATTCGCCGGGTCAGCTACGAAGAATCCCTAAGCGCTATGTTTCGATAGGCGTCGAACCCCGCTTCCGCGCCCAGCGCCGAAGCCCCATTTGGATCAACCGCGTTCCCGCCAGAATTGGGGAACCCTTGGAGAATTGTCATCATGTCGCAGCAGCTACAGATCAGCGCATCCCCGCGCGATGCGGTCGGAACCGGGGCGAGTCGTCGTCTTAGGCGCGGTGCGGAGCGTATTCCGGGGGTCATCTATGGGGGTGGCGCCGAGCCGCGGCCCCTCGTCCTGAGCGTGCATGAACTTGCCCGGGTCATGCAGAACGAGGCCTTCCACTCGCAAATCCTCAATGTCGTGATTGACGGTGCCGCCGAGGCGGCGGTGGTCCGCGAACTGCAGCGCGACCCGGCCAGCGACAAGGTATTGCACATCGATTTTCTGCGTGTGCGTGTCGATCAGCCCATCGAGGTGCGTGTGCCGCTGCGCTTCCTCAACGAGCACGATTGCGTCGGGGTGCGTTCGGGGGGCAATATCTCCCACAACCTCATCGAGGTGGAAATAAGCTGCCTGCCCGCGAATCTGCCGGAACATATCGAAGTCGATCTTGCCAACCTCGACATGGGCGAGACGCTGCACCTGAGCGATCTCAGGGTTCCGGACGGGGTGAGCATCGTGGCGCTTACCTACGGCGCGGAGCGCAATATTCCAGTGGTCAGCGTGCAGGCACCGCGCGGCGGGGTATCGGATTCGGACGATGAGGAAACCGAAATTCCGGATGCCGCGGAAGGCGACGCGGCGTCCGCTGCCGAATAGCCCGGTCATCCGCCGCCGATGGCAATCCGCCTGATTGTCGGACTCGGCAATCCGGGTGCGTCGCACGAGGCGACGCGCCACAATGCGGGATTTCGTTGCATTGAGGCCTTCGCCGACCGTTTTGGAATTGGCCTTGCGGAGGCGGCAAGATTCAAGGCCATCGTCGGCCGCGGCGCGATTGCGGGTGCGGAGCTGCGATTGCTGAAGCCGGCCACCTACATGAACAGCTCCGGCGAAGCGGTGGGCGCTTTTGCCCGCTACTATCGGATTGCGCCGGAGGCGATTCTCGTTGCCCACGACGAAGTCGCTTTTCCGCCTGGGGTGTTGCGCCTGAAGGCGGGCGGCGGCGCCAACGGACACCGCGGTATCGAGAGCATCGTCGACGGCTTGGGTAGCCGGGACTTCATCCGGCTGCGCATCGGCGTCGGCCATCCCGGCCACAAGGATTTGATGTTGGGCTACCTCACAAATGTCGCCATGCCCGAAGCGGACCGATTGCTGGTGGACACCGCCTGTCGGCTGGACGACGAGCTTTTGGAAGTCTTGATGCGGGGCGACATCCAGGGCGCCATGAATCGTTTGCACAGGCCACCGGCAACATCACTGGTCAATGAGACATAAGGAAGGTCTGAACAATTCGATAGAGCAGCACTGATCTACTCGTAAGCTATTGATTGTATTGACTCGGATGCCGCGACTACAGAATTAATCAGAGGTTCCATAACGGATGGGTTTCAACTGTGGCATCGTCGGCTTGCCGAATGTTGGCAAATCGACGCTTTTCAACGCGCTGACCCGGTCGGGAATCGAGGCGGAGAACTTTCCCTTCTGCACCATCGATCCGAATGTCGGCGTCGTCCCGGTGCCGGATTTGCGCCTGGGGCGGATTGCCGAAATTGTCGCTCCCGAAAAAGTCGTTCCCGCGGCCATGGAGTTTGTGGATGTTGCGGGGCTGGTGGCCGGCGCGGCGCGGGGGGAGGGGCTGGGCAACCGATTTCTCGCGCATATTCGCGAAACCGACGCCATTGCCCATGTCGTGCGCTGTTTTGCGGACGACAACATCGTTCACGTGTCCGGCAATCCGTCGCCCGCCGACGACATTGAAATTATCAACACCGAACTGGCATTGGCGGATCTGGAGACGGTGGAGCGCGCCTACGAGCGCGGCCGGCGGGTGGCGAACGCCGGCGACCAGGAGGCGCGGGCCCTGGGCCATGTGCTCAACCAAGTTCTGGGAGCCCTTGGGGAAGGCCGCCCGGTGCGCTCCATAGATCTCGATGCCCATGCGCGTCGGCGTCTTGCGCCGCTGCATCTGCTGACGGCCAAGCCCGTGCTCTATATCGCCAATGTTGCCGAGGATGGGTGGGACAGCAACGCCATGCTGCAAACTGTAATCGAGATTGCGTGCGATGAAGGTGCCGAGGTGGTGCCCGTCTGCAACCGCATTGAGGAGGAAATCGCTAACCTCGACGAGGAGGATCGGGCCGAATTCCTGGAGGCCCTCGGTATTGAGGAGCCGGGTCTGAACCGAGTCATCCGCGCGGGTTGCCGGCTGCTTGGCTTGCATCACTTCTATACCGCCGGCCCGAAAGAGGCCAGGGCCTGGACCATAGCAGCCGGAACCCGGGCTCCGCGGGCGGCGGGCGTTATCCACTCCGATTTCGAGAAGGGTTTCATTCGCGCCGAAGTGGTCGCCTACCAGGACTTTATCGCCCACGGCGGCGAACAGGGCGCCAAGGACGCGGGCAAGTGGCGCCTGGAGGGCAAGGACTACATCGTCGGCGATGGCGATGTGGTCCACTTTCGATTTAACGTTTGAGGCGCCATGCGGGTATCGGCAAATTGATACAGCACCCAACTTTCGGCACTCTGGAAGCAAGTCTGGGGATCTGGTCATGAGGTACAGCCCGTCGAGCAAAGTGCTTTTCGTCTCGATCTGCTCGCTCACCAAAGCTGGCGGTGGTGAGCCAGAGTACGATGTGGGCGAGGCGATCACCTGCGAATTGACGCCGCGTCTCGCCAGGAAGCTCCTGTGGCGGCGCGAGCAGGTACGCAAGTTGGTACGGGGGATCCCGCAAGTGGCTTGGCAGGGTGTTGCGCTGTCGGAACTCGAATACAATCGACACTTGGTTCAAGGTGCCGATTCGTTCACGGATTTCGGAATCGGTCAGGCCAGTTGGCTCGGACCGAATCAGCGTCAGCACCCGTTCGGCATTCGTCATGAAGCGAGTTTCGCACACATTTCCCTTTTGGCACAGGGCGTCAAGATCGGGACCATAAGGATATGCCGGAAATGTAGTGTGGGCCCGCGGGAACTCAGATCCGCACTTCCACTACAGGGCTGTCCCTATAGCATCACATCCTCTAAACCCGCATGCTAGCTGGGACCAAGTCGCGGCGAGATTGTCCGCGGCCAGCATCTGCGGTTGCCCTTCGGGAGATCAAGGAGCGATTTCCGAGTCCGCCCTCGTGACGTTCATGAATTTCCCGGCCGATATTCGCCGGGCTCGGTTAATCTCGACGATACCGAGGGCAGTACGTGTCTCGGACCTCTCCAGCCACGGGTGGCACAGCAACGCGCGAATGCCCGCAAGGCTGATCGGTGCCCGCCAGATCGGCCATCGAAAGGCGAAGCGACCCTTTATTTCACGTTGGCCGCCGAGCATGATCAATTTTGCTTGCCCGTACCGCGACTTCGGAACGACGGTCAGAACGGAAAACCCGACTGCCGCAAGCCGATTGGCACCGTGTTGTGTGGCTTCTTTCGTCTTGGCATTGGTCGGATCGCGGGCACGCAATGCGTAGCGAACATCTTCGTTGGGATCCCAACGAAAAGACTTTGTCTTATCGGGACGCGTCCAGGACGCGAACAGAGCCTCGTGCAGGCAATCTGTCTCGGACACCATGGTCTTGCCATGTCCTTTCCCGCGGTCTGGAGGGGTTCTCTGTCGCGGAACCGAAGCGAGGCGTTCCAGAAAATGCTGGTGTCCTTGACCGAACATCAGACAAAGTGGTGTCGGCTCCGCCTTCTTGCCGTCTTTTGATACTGCGGCATCGCTGAGGAGGGCCGCCCACAGATCGGCTGCGTAGCGGTTTTCGGTTTTGGCGACTTTCCGCAGGGTTGCGGTCGCATCGGTGGGAGTGAGCGATAGATCCTTGCGACCGTTGAAATTGTGTCGTTGGGCCAATACATCTAGTCCCTCGGCGGCGGCTTGAGTAACGATGTTTTGGTTCACGCCTTCTGGGATTCGCAGAGCTGGGCGGAGGGGAGGATCATCGACTGTCCATGAGACGCGCGCGCACCAATCGGGTCGCGCTTCCTCTAGGACGCGAAGCAGACCCAACAACGCCATGAAGGCGAGCAAGTTGTCGGGCTCCAGACCTTCGAGACGGTGGGTTGCGAAGGCGGTCATGAAGTGCGTTCCTCTTCCGAGGCGCGATGGTCCGCGAGGCGCAGAATCGCCTCCAAGTGGGCCAGTTTCCAGATGCCGTAACGCCGCTTCAAGTCTTCGAACAGGGATGGCCAGTCGGATCCGGCAAAGTCGAACGCCAGCGACTGCGGTCCCGATTCGCTTTCCGGCAATCGCCAGTTGGCGACGCCTAGGCACGGCAGTGGCTGTTCGGGGGAGGAATCAAGGAAATTGAAGAGTGGTCGGCCTTGGCCGTGATGGCTCCCGATGAGCCAAAGGACGAGGGCGGGATCGTGTGCCTTGGTCAAGGCTGGATGCGTTCGCGCCATTCGCACCGACAACGCCTCGTGCCGCCATCCTCTGGGCAGTTCGGCACGTTTCCAAACCTGTGGCGACCATGAGCGTCCGCTCTTGGCCAGCGGTCGGCCGTCGGGCCGGTTCCAAGGGTCACCGCCCGCAAGCATGGTCTGGAACCGGGGGTCGGCTTTGCCGGCATCGTGAAGATAAGCCGCGAGGCGAAGATCGTCCGCGACATCGCCGAGATCGAGGGTCTGGGCGAAGCCTTCCGCGAATCGGGCGACGCGGCAGCCATGGCTGTCGAGATACACGGGTTGGCTGGAAGTATGTGAGGCCGTGTCGTCCTCTGTAGTGGGCATGGCTGCGTAGTGGTCGCTCTCGTTGGAGATTCCTCGCTCTGCAACGAGGATCGCGCCTCCCGCACGGCCGTCGGCATAAGGCTGGTGAATGTCGATGTGCCCTCCCTTCGCACGGCGCAGTGCATCCAATGAGGACCGAACGTCTCGGAATACGGAATCGCCGCCTTCGTTGTCGTCCGCTACTTGGGACGGCATCGCCGCGAGAAGGCGGTCCACCAGTTCAAAGCCACCGATGTCCTCGGAAGCGAGCACATCCGATATTCGAGCCCATTCTTCGTCCGAGCGCACGATGTCGCGGGCGATGCGAACCGCGCAGCGTCGCGCCCAGTAGGGCTTTGCCGCCTGATCGGCGACATCGACGACCCGTGCGCTGGATTCCGGTGCCCAGCCGAATCTGTCGCAACCGCCGTAGTCGGCTGGAACGACCAGCAAATCACCGGTCCGCAATTCATCCGCGCCGACGACGCGGGTGCTGGGGTCGCCCTGGCCCGCCCATCGGAAGGCTGGTCTGGAGGGCTCTGAACGGCTTGCCGCATGCGATTCAGACATCCCCATCCCCTCGGGCGCATCCGAAATATTGGCCTGTGCTTTTCCCGCCCGCTTCAGCCACTCGCGAGCCACCCAAAGTGGAAGTTCGACGGTTTCGGCGGCCCGCGGGGGGGCCAATCGGATCACCTCCATGAGGTCGATTCCGGTTTTGTTTTCAATATCTTCTTTCGAGATGTCGCCGCGCCAGACGATGGTGACTCCGGTCGCCGTTCGCTTGGCTCCATGAAGAAACAATCCGACCTCAGGGTCCGCGGTCGGCCGCGGCGATGTCTGCGACCACAGGTCGAGATAGGCAGGCATGAGGACTGGAGCGTCCAGCCGCTCCGAGGCAAGATCATCGGGATCAATTCCGGCTTTCTTCAGGCATTTTTGCAAGGCGTTCGCACCGAAATCCACGACACCGTTTTCGACAAAGGACTCTAGGGACTTAAGCGCTTCCCAAGTACGTCTGATGCGGTCACCATAAACTGGATCGTCGGCTCTTTTGGCGATGTCGCCGGCTAGGGCGATTATGGCGCCTTCGGCATGGAGTGGCCGTCCCGCACGGTTTAGCCGGCCGAAACGCTGGCGGAGGGCATCAAGAGATGCGGCCTGGGTCACGAGGCCGTCGAGATCCAGATCGACGCCGACTTCCAGGCATTGGGTCGCGACAACGAAAAGAGGCTTGGCTTCCGCACGGCTGCCGTTTCCGGTTCGGAAGGGAGCGAGCGCCGCCGCAATAGCGTCCCGGTCGACGCTGCGCGACCGCCCGATCATCAGTACGGCATTGATCGTGTCGCCACCGTCCAGTGCGTTGAAAATTTCCCGAGCCAATGCGACGCGATTAACGACAACGCCCACTGCGGCGGGCGATATCCCCCTCCGCCGCAATTGGTTGGCTATCTTGCGAGCCTCATCCACAAACGCTTTGACGGCGGCCCCCTCGCGAACGGGCGGCTTGAGCACGGCTGGCTTGAGCGCCTCAATCCTCTTACTCAGTTCGGAGTGGGCCCGATCTTCGAGCGAAAGCATGAAGGGACGGTCTGCGGTCTTCCTTGGCGTGGCGGATAAAAGTGCGACCTTGATTTCGGTCCGACCGATCATGCGAACGGCATCAAGCGTTTGTCGAAACGGTTCGGCGAGATGCGCCTCGTCCAGCAGGATCAGGCTGCCGATTCCGAGCAGACCCGCGTGGACGGGTTTCATGCGGTCGGAGACGCCGTATCCTCGAAATAGCAGCCGGGAACCCACCTGATCGACGGTGGAACACAGAATGGTTGGTTGCGTCGGCGTGCGCACCCAATCGTGCTCCAGCGGCGCACCGCCCCGAAGTCGCTGGGCGATCAGAGGCGGTCCGTCCTTGCCGGCTAAATCCTTCAGTCGTCGTGCTACTTCCGCGACGACACCGGTGCCGCCTAGGGCATGGCGAAGCGCCTTTTCGATGCGTTGAGCACGGGCAAACGCATCGTCCACGACAAGCCGACGGTCCACGACCAGAGCGATACGCAGCGCCGCTTTGCCAAGTGCGTCGTAGCGCAATGCCAGATGGAACACGGCTGCGTCTAGGGCTGCCGTCTTTCCCGAACCGGTGGGCAGATCTAGGATGTCCGGCCACGTGTCGGAGTCCGCGAGGTGATTGACCAGCCTCTGCTGCCAGGGGAACGGGACATGGTTGTGGATGTCTCGAAAGAATACGGCGAAGTCGACGGGACGAAGTTCCACGGTCAAGACCCCAAGCTCCGACAAAGACCGAGGCCGATGAACCTGCCCGCACCGAGAAGGACGGGGCCGCAAATGGGTCGATCAAAGTCGATAACGGCGTGGACCAACTGTCGGCTCTCCAGCGATTTGGGCAGTTTCCAACGCATCCAGGAGGGCTCGCCGGCCAAGGGGCGGGCCGGGGGCGCACCTTGGACCGCAGAGTGTTTGCCGGCCCGAATCCGGTCGGGGCTCGGGCGCGGCAGTCCGGCATGCTCGCAGGCGCGTGCGACAAGACCCCGGACTTCGGCGTCGCCCTTCCGCTTCAGGTGCCGGTCCAGCACAATGGGCGTAACGGTCGCCCACCGGTGCGATTTCTCAAGGTAGGGCTTAGGCCGAAGCGACCATTTGCCTTCGTCCGGCGCGGGCGTGAGAGCCAGCGGTTTGCGAAGCGGTGGCCCCTGCAAGGTAAGCACACGCCGTTGTCGGTCGGCGTGATAGGGTGCCACCGTTTCGAATGCGGTGCGAAATCCATCGATGCGGTGCAGCATCACGCCGGGCGGCGGGATTACAGCGAAGCCGAAGACACGGCCGTCGGCATGAGGTGAACCTACGAAGGACATCGGCACGAATGACAAATGGGGACGACGTGTCGGCGTTCCATCGAGTCTGTGTCCGGACACGACCTCGGGAATATGATCTCCCGAACTATCTCTCCCATAACCGGCCATCAACGCCTGCCGCAACAGGCGGCCGACAAGGCCCGACGCTCGGATGTCGGGAACCACACCCCCCGCAGCCTCCAGCACCAGCCATTCGGTCGTAGGGTCGGGTGTCGGGGCACCCTTCGGGAAAACAGGAGCACCGGGCCGGATCGCGGGACGGTCGGGTCTTGTGCGATATGCCTCCTCCAGCTCACTCAACCTGCCTGGATAGGCTCCGCGGCTTGGGGGCATCGGTTTCCGCTCGGAGATTGCCACGTCAGAGACGTGAAATCGACATCGGGTCAAGCTGGCCGAATGGCCGACATAACCGACGCAACTGGCGATCGTGTTCAGTGCGGCGTAGGTTTCGGTGTCCGGGGCTTCCGGCCAGACTAGCTCTATGGTTGGGTCGTCCGGCTTGGCTACCGGAAAACGACGTGGCTGGCGTTGGCGATGTTCCGGCAGCACTCTGAGATAGGTCTGAACTGCCTTCGAAGCCTTGGGATCGTTGGGTGGAACGAACACGTTGGGTGCGGTTCTGGCCGTGTGTCCGCCGGCACGGATGGTGGGAGGGGGCTGTCCTTCGAGCCATTCCAGAGCCACACGTTCAACGGGCGACTCTCCCCGGATTCCCCAAGCCGATACAAGTGCCGAGAACACGCGGTCGGGCTGGGGCGGCCAGTCGGGCGCATCGTCGCCGGGTCCGTGCGCGGCCCGGCATACACCGGTCAGGAACTCGATCTCAAGCACCAGGCTCATTGGTTGTTCTCGTCTTCTCCGCCTTCTCCTTCCAGCGCGAGGTTGCGGCTGCTGCGAATGATTTCCACCAGCTTGTCCTGCGGTGTGAGTGAGAGAGAGCGGAAGTTGAAACCCGCCTCTTCGGCCCGCCGATGGGCCTGTCGATAGAGGGCCTGTGCCGAGGCGCGATCAAACTCGACTGTGGTTGCCGTCCCGTCCCAGCGCACGAGCTCGAGTGGTGCCGTGCCCTCGCAAACAAGATCGCAGCGCGAGCGCAGGGCGTATCCGCGTGCGTCCTGCTCGGCGATCGCCAGAAGACCGAGTGCCGCGACGAGAGTTCGTCCCGTGATATCGCGCTCACCACTTCCGAATCGCAGGCGCCTGATTCCCGCCAAGGTAATCGTGGCCCGATGCTCCACGTATTCGCAGGTCACGCCGAGCGCATCGACCGTGGGCGCGATGTTGCCGTGATTGATTTCCGAGGGACGGACTTTCTTGGCCCCTTTGCCTGCGGATTTTTGGTTGGTATTCCAGTCGGAGGAACCCTTGAAGACCTCCACCTTTCGGAGAATGCCGAGCGGATCAATCCGGCTTCCAGTACGTCGGCCAGCGGTTCGAGCACCCATTTCACCGGTTTGCTGATTGGCAACAATTTCTTCGACCGGTGTGTCGACGGCCACGATTTCGGAAACGATTGTCCGCGGAAACTTCGCTCCGAGGCCACCGCCTTCTCCCTGGCTGTGCCATGCGCCAAAAACCAGTGCCGTGGGCGAAATCTCCAGCAGCACCGACGCGTCGGCCGGTTTTGCGGCCGCGAGACGCCGGCCTTCGTCGCTCTGCATGAAGGGAATGCTATTCAGCAGGCTATCCCTCAGGATAGCGTCATAGACCCGGTGGGGGGCATCAAGTGAGGTAATACGCTCCAGCGGCTCCAACCCCGCGCCACGAAAATCCACTGTGACGTAGGGAATCTGTAATGACTCGCCGACATCTTCTCCATCGGTCGCCGCCAGAAGCGCCTCTTCAAGCCGGTTGGCTTGGCTTTGTACGCTGTCGATCAGGACGCACCAGATTTCCTTACCATTGATACGCCTCCGCTCGAACACATGGCGTGGGGGGTCGTTGTTGCGCTCGCCCGGATAGGTGGGGGGGAAGAGCTTGTCGCCCCTGCCGCCAATCGGCTGGAGACGGGAGATTCGGCGGAACGCGGCTCCTGCGTTGACCGCATCGCTCAAGTCTCGAAAATCGATGGTCATGTTTTGTTCCTCTGCTTAGCCATTCGATCACATTGATCCTTCCGACCACCCTTTGGTGTATGCGCCTTATGCCGTCGAATGTTCACAATGGGTCGGAGTTGGGGCCTGTATTGTGGCATTTCATCATGCTCGACGGTTTCTGTGCTGATGGTTACTTCCTCGACCTTCCGTGCGGAAAACCTGCTACGATGAACTCGAAACATGATAATTGCCTGTCTTAGTAGTTTTCTCGAGAATACAGTATTAGCTAAAATTCCGAATGTCAAACCCTTTTAATCCCAACAACACAGAGAAAGAAATCTTGATTTCCGGCATGTCGAATTTGTCTTTGACCGAGCCGTACGGGCCACATTGAAGGTCTGTGTTGGCGGGATTATCTTTGCGCATCGTGTGCGCATGCATCCGGGCTGCAAGGCCTGGCTTCATTGACCGGACAGCCAGATTGTCGACCCGGAGCGTTTAAACGACGGGGGGCGGGGGATGGTCTCGGTGACCGGTTGCGTGATGCGGTCGGTATTCTCCCACTGAATATCGCTGAACAAAATGCTCCTAATACCAGCAATAGATCTAAAGGAAGGCCGCTGCGTTCGCTTGCGGCAAGGCCGCATGCATGATGCGACCATCTTCTCCGACGACCCCGTCGCGATGGCGGAGCGGTGGGCGGCCGCGGGCTGTCGGCAGCTGCATGTCGTCGATCTTGACGGGGCTTTCGCCGGAATGCCCAGAAATCGGGATTTGATCGCTCGCATTGTTGCGCGTCTACCGGGGGTGCCCGTGCAGGTGGGCGGTGGCATTCGGTCGCTGGAAGGCGCGGGTGCCTATCTCGATGCCGGCGTGGCGGCGGTGATTGTCGGTACCCGCGCGGTGCGTGATGTGGATTTTCTGCCGGCGCTGGCGGAGGCCTTTCCGGGCCGTGTCCTGTTCGGCTTGGATGCGAGGAACGGCAAGGCGGCGACTGATGGTTGGGATGCAACCTCGGGTCAAAGTGCCCTCGACCTCGCCGCCCGCGCGGCGCGCTTGGACTTGGCCGGCATTGTCTACACCGACATTGAGCGCGACGGTATGTTGAGCGGGCTCAACATCGCGGGGACGCTGGCGTTGGCCCGGGCGATCCAATTGCCGGTTATCGCCTCGGGCGGCGTAAACAATTTGGAAGACCTGGCCCGTCTCAAGTCTGCGGACGAGGATGCGGGCAGCCTTTTGGCCGGCGCGATTACCGGACGGGCAATCTATGCCGGGACGCTCGACTTCAATGCGGGACAGGCGCTGCTCGACGCTTGACACGGGATACATCCGGGTGGGCGGCACTCATTAAATCGGAGGCGCATGGCGGGTGTTT
Organism: Pseudomonadales bacterium; assembly: GCA_965116165.1. Classification (GTDB taxonomy): domain Bacteria; phylum Pseudomonadota; class Gammaproteobacteria; order Pseudomonadales; family Azotimanducaceae; genus Azophilus. Next base: position 2,364,718 of record OZ220484.1, read on the forward strand.
ACCGTGTTTGTTCGGCAAACCAGGGCAGGGGATCCCCGACATCGCCATTTTGCCGAATCTCGAAGTAGAGTCCGCTGGTTGCAAGGCCCCCGCTCTGTCCGGCGTGGGCGATGACCTCTCCGCTTTCGACCCGGTCGCCACGCTGCCTGACCATCCGGTCGGCGTGTCCATACAGCGTCATATAGCCGTCGCCGTTGTCGCTCCGCACGTTCGGCAATGCGGCGCGCCGCGAGCGCCTCCGCGTTGTGCCGCAATTGTGCCGATGCCCGCCGAAACGATTTGTATGCCTCCATTCGGGCATTGATAAGGTGGCGGTGATAGACCAGCATGCGCTCCGCCTTGGTCGGGTCGCTCTGGTCGAGCAGCAGTCTGAGGAAACCCTCTCCCCGCAGCCGGTGGGTGGCCGCCACATGACCGCCGATACGGCCCGCCTCTTGGCTTTGCTTGGCAAGGTGGCCGTTGCGCTCGGCTCGGAGCTCTTCTAGCTGTGTCTCAACCCCGCCCAGTGCGGCATCGCTGGCGGCAACCGCCTTGGCGGCCTCGGCGACGGCGCGGTCTTTTTTCCGTAGATCCGCAAGCAGTTTCGAACGCTGTTGGTCCGCCTCCGAAAGCCAGGAGTCCAAGCTGTTCAGTTGTTCGGTAAGCTCGTCGAGCTGCCCCCGAATCTTCCCATCGCCGAAAGCGGTCGGCAAAAGCAGGCCGATTTTCCACATTGCCGTGATCCGAGGTGACGAGCATTTCGCCGCCGGTTGCGGCCAGGGCGTCCTCGAGCCGTCCAAGGCATTGGTCGAGGCATTCCACCGCCGCCACCGCGGCGCGGAAGACCCCGGTATGCCCCACCATGTCGCCGTTCGCGTAGTTGCACAGGATCAGGTCGAAGCGTTGCGAATCAATGGCGGCGATGAGGCGGTCGGTAACTTGGTGGGCGCTCATTTCGGGTTGCAGGTCGTAGGTGGCGACCTTCGGGCTTGGTATCAGGATGCGTTCTTCGCCCGCGAAGGGTTCCTCCCGGCCCCCCGAAAAGAAAAAGGTGACGTGCGCGTATTTCTCCGTTTCCGCGATGCGCAATTGCCGCTTGCCGAACGTTCCCAGCGGTCGTCTCGGTCCATGGCGTAGTAGCGCCCGGTAATCGATCCGACGCGGCCCACGCCCAATTCCCCCAGCAATCCTTGAGCCTTCTCCAGGGAGGCCATGGCGCTTTTGGGCGGGGTGTCGCGTCCGTCCAGGAAGGCGTGCAGGTGGATTTGTTTGAGCCCCCGGCCCGCCGCCACCCGCAGCAATTCGAAAATCTGCGCCTCGTGGGAATGTACGCCGCCCGGCGACAAAAGCCCCAGGACATGCAATGCGCCGCCGGCGTTGAGAACCTTGTCGAACAAGCCGCCCAGTGCCGGGTTTGTCTCCAGTTCGCCCAGTTCGACGGCGCGGTCGATACGGCTTAAATCCTGTGGAACAACTCTGCCGGCGCCGAGATTCATGTGCCCGACCTCCGAGTTGCCCATCTGCCCGCCGGGCAAGCCAACATCCGCGCCGGATGCGGATATCAAGGTATGCGGTCGGGTCGCAAGGAAGCGGTCCCAGTTGGGCGTGCGGGCCGCGGAAATCGCGTTGTGCTCAATGGCGTCCCGGTGGCCGAATCCGTCGAGCACGACGAGCAGGGTGGTCCTTTGGGCGGGTTGGTCTTTCAAAATGGTAGTGATTCCGAAATCTCCCGAGCCAATACAACCCACCATCGTTCCGACTTGGACGGTCATTGGCCCTCCTCTCAACCATCACCCCGCGTCGGAAAAATATGTGTTGCCACATCGGGAAGACATGTGTTAAAGAGTGAGGGACGAGCTAAATTTCAGTGTGGGAGAGGATAACCATGTCCAAAAAGGTGTGGAACGGAACGACCGGTGATGATGAATATGCGGTTGGCACCAACGATGACTATAGGATTTATGGTTTGTCCGGCAATGATACGCTGACCGGCGGTGCTGGCGATGACCATATTTGGGGCGGTGCCGGTAACGACACGCTGAGGGGTGGTGCTGGTGTGGACACACTTTGGGCTGGCATTGGTGATGACATCCTGTATGGCGACGCCGGCGACGACACGCTTGGCGGCGGCGACGGTGATGACAGGCTGCACGGCGGTGCCGGCGACGACACGATGCATGGCGGTGCCGGCGACGACAGGCTTTCGGGCGACGCCGGCATTGATACGCTCTGGGCCGGCGCTGGTGACGACACACTGTATGGCGGTGTTGGTGACGACACGCTTGGCGGCGGCGACGGCGACGACCATGTGGGTGGTGGCGATGGTAATGACATACTCTACGGCGGCGCTGGCAACGACGATCTGATGGGTGGTGCCGGCGCAGACAGGCTGTATGGCGGTGCCGGCGTGGATTGGGCTACCTATCGATTCTCGACAGTTGGCGTGACGGTCGATCTTCGGATCGGCTCCAACCCCCAACCGCCGCCGCAGCATGGCGGCATGGAGGGGGATGCCGTGGGCGACACGCTTGTCGATATTGAAAACCTTGAGGGCTCCGAGGGGAATGACGCACTGACGGGCGACGAGGAAGATAACTTCCTTAAAGGCGGCGAGGGCGACGATAAGCTGTATGGCCGCGGCGGTGACGACAGGCTGGATGGCGGTGCCGGAGAGGACACATTGGATGGTGGCGATAACAACGATGGCGGAGATTGGGCTTCCTACAGACTCTCAACGGTTGGCGTGACGGTCAATCTTAATGGTGGCCGCTGCAGTGGCGGGGATGCCGAGGGCGATACGCTTCTCGATATTGAGAACATTGCGGGCTCCGACGGGGATGACACCCTGACAGGCGACTCGGGGGGGAACTGGCTGGAAGGCGAGGCCGGCGATGACTGGCTTGATGGCGGGGCTGGCGATGATACCCTGTACGGTGGCTCCGGCAACGACATCCTGTATGGTCGCGACGGCGACGACACCCTGGATGGCGGCGACGGCGACGACAATAACTATGAGGACGAGGCCGGTACAATCGTTGTCCGTGGGCTTTACGGCGAGGCTGGCGATGACACCCTATATGGTCGCGGCGGCAATGACAGGTTGGTGGGCGGTGTCGGCAATGATACCTTGCATGGCGGCACTGGCAACGACACATTGGAGGGTGGCTCCGACAACGACACACTGTATGGCGAGGGCGGCTCGGACGCCCTGTACGGGCGCGACGGAAATGACTGTCTGTATGGCGGCGACGGTGACGACAAGACCTATACCTATGTGGACGAGGATGATAAAACCAAAACCGTTGTCCGTGGGCTTTACGGCGGAGAGGACAATGACTTCATGAGCGGTGGTGCCGGCGAGGATGAGCTCTGGGGCGGCGAGGGCAACGACGATATGGACGGCGGTACCGGCAACGACTGGCTTTGGGGCGAAGGCGACACGGACAGGCTGCACGGGGGCGACGGCAACGACACCCTGGATGGCGGCGACGGCCACGACAACAAGGCCTATGAAGTAGTAAAAGATGAGGAGGTAGGTAAAACCGTTGTCGGTGGGCTTTACGGCGGAGATGGCGACGACACGCTGTACGGCCGCGCCGGCGATGATACTCTGTATGGCGATGCGGGCAATGACGCCCTGTATGGCGGCGAGGGCACGGACGAGCTATATGGCAACGCGGGCGACGACACCCTGGAGGGCGGCGACGGCGACGACAAGACCTATGTGGACGAGGCCGGTAAAACCGTTGTCGGTGGGCTTTACGGCGGGGCTGGCGAGGACACGCTGCACGGCGGTGACGGCGGTGACACGCTGCATGGCAACGCGGGCGACGACATCCTGAATGGCGACGACGGCGACGACACCCTGGAGGGCGGATGGGGCAACGACACCCTGCACGGCGGTTCGGGCGGCGATACGTTTGTGTTCGCCCCCTCCGCCCCGGGCGGCGGCGAGAGGGACACGATCCTGGATTTCGACAGCGCCGAGGGCGACAGGATTGATTTGAGCGGACTAAGCGGTGTGGACGATTCCGGCGATTTCGTTATGAGTCTGATGAGGGACGACGATGGAGTCGTCAAAGGGGTCGCCATTGACCTGGTGGCGGTGGGTGGCGGCACTATTGAGCTGATGGAGCTGACCGCATTTTTGGACGATGACGACTTTATTTTCTGAGCGGGCCCCGGGCCTGTCGGCGTGGGGCACGGTGGACATATTAACAGTGGACATATTACGGGAGACGCGGAAATGACGACGCAGGATATTTCCCTCACCGGCGGCGCCGGCGACGACAGCCTGGTTGGCGGATCGGGCAACGACACGCTGGACGGCGCCAAGGGCAACGACACGCTGACGGGAGGCGACGGCAACGACATCCTGTACGGTGACGCCGGCGACGACACCCTGGTCGGGGGCGGGGGCGGCGACAGCCTGTACGGCGGCACCGGCGACGACACCTTGGACGGCGGCGCCGGCCACGACACCCTGTATGGCGGCGAGGGCAGGGACACCTTCGTGTTCGCGGCGGGGGACGGCTCCGCCCATGTCGCCGATTTCGAGGCGGGCGAGACGATCCGGATTTCCGGTGTGTCCGGCGGGTTCGCGGGTCTGGTCATCGAGCAGATCGGGGACAACGCCGTCATCCGCCATGGCGACGGCGACGAGATCACCCTGCAGGGTGTGTCGGCGGCTTCGCTGGGCGCGGACGACTTCGAGTTCCCGGCGGCCGGGAACGCCCCGCGGGACGGCGGCGACAGTGACCTGCGGGGCGCGCCCCCCGGCGATGTTCCGGGCGGCAACGACGGCGCTCCACAGGGCGCATCCGTCGGCGACACCCCGAACGACAACGGCGGCGACGCGACGACCGACGACTCCAGCGGCGGGGACGAGACGACGCAGGATATTTCCCTCACCGGCGGCGCCGGCGACGACAGCCTGGTTGGCGGATCGGGCAACGACACCCTGGACGGCGCCAAGGGCAACGACACGCTGACGGGAGGCGACGGCAACGACATTCTGTACGGGGACGCCGGCGACGACACCCTGATCGGGGGCCGGGGCGGCGACAGCCTGTACGGCGGCACCGGCGACGACACCCTGGACGGCGGCGGCGGCCACGACACCCTGTATGGCGGCGAGGGCAGGGACACCTTCGTGTTCGCGGCGGGGGACGGCTCCGCCCATGTCGCCGATTTCGAGGCGGGCGAGACGATCCGGATTTCCGGTGTGCCCGGCGGGTTCGCGGGTCTGGTCATCGAGCAGGTCGGGGACAACGCCGTCATCCGCCATGGCGACGGCGACAAGATCACCCTGCAGGGTGTGTCGGCGGATTCGCTGGGCGCGGACGACTTCGAGTTCCCCGCGGCCGGGAACGCCCCGCGGGACGGCGGCGGCGACGGCGACCCGCGGGGCGCGCCCCCCGGCGATGCCCCGAACGGCAACGAAGGTGGCGGCGGTGCTCCACAGGGCGCGTCTCCCGGCGATGTTCCGAGCGGCAACAACGACGGCGGCGTCGCTGCGCAGGTCGCGTCCGTCGGCGACGCGACGACCGACGATTCCAGCGGCGGGGGCGAGCTGAGCGGCGGCAGGGGCGACGACACCCTGGACGGCGGCGCCGGCGACGATGTGCTGAGGGGCCGCGGGGGCGACGACACGCTGAACGGCCACGGGGGCGACGACACCCTGCGGGGCAGCAAGGGCAACGACACCCTGGACGGCGGCGCCGGCGACGACAGCCTGGTTGGCGGCAAGGGCAACGACATCCTGTACGGGGACGACGGCGACGACACCCTGAGCGGGGGCCGGGGCGACGACACCCTGTACGGCGGCGCCGGCGACGACACCCTGAGCGGCGGCGAGGGCGGCCATGACACCCTGATTGGCGATGTGGGCAGGGACACTTTCGTGTTCGCGGCGGGGGACGGCTCCGCCCATGTCGCCGATTTCGAGGCGGGCGAGACGATCCGGATTTCCGGTGTGCCCGGCGGGTTCGTGGGTTTGGTCATCGAACAGATCGGGGACAACGCCGTCATCCGCTATGGCGACGGCGACACGATCACCCTGCAGGGGGTGTCGGCGGATTCGCTGGGCGCGGACGACTTCGAGTTCCCGGCGGCCGGGAACGCCCCGCGGGACGGCGGCGACAGCGACCTGCGGGGCGCGCCCCCCGGCGATGCCCCGAACGGCAACGACGGTGGCGGCGCTGTTCCACAGGGCGCATCCACTGGCGACACTTCGAGCGACAACGGCGGCGACGCGACGACCGACGATTCCAGCGGCGGGGGCGAGACGACGCAGGATATTTCGCGCACCGGCGGCGAGGGCGACGACACCCTGTACGGCGGCGGCGGCGGCGATGTGCTGAGGGGCCGCAAGGGCGACGACACGCTGAACGGGCGCGGGGGTGCCGACACCCTGTACGGCGGCAGGGGCGACGATACCCTGGACGGCGGCGAGGGCGACGACACCCTGGACGGCGGCGAGGGCGGCGATGTGCTGAGGGGCCGCAAGGGCAACGACACCCTGGATGGCGGCGACGGCGGCGACACCCTGTTGGGCGGCGGGGGCGACGACACCCTGGACGGCGGCGAGGGCGACGACACCCTGTACGGCGGCGAGGGCGACGACACCTTGGAAGGCGGCGCCGGCAACGACACCCTGGTTGGCGGCAGGGGCGGGGACATCGTCTACGGCAGCGACGGCGACGACACCCTGTTGGGCGGCGGGGGCGACGACACCCTGTACGGCGGCGAGGGCGACGACACCCTGGAAGGCGGCGAGGGCGACGACACCCTGGAAGGCGGCGAGGGTTCCGACACCTTCGTGTTCCGGTCGGGTGACGGCGGCGACACGATCACCGATTTCGGGGAGGGCGACCGGATTCGTCTCGAGGGGGTCTCGGTCGGCTTCGGGGGGCTGGACATCCGTCGGGACGGCGCCGACACCGTTATCCACCACGGGACCGGCGACACGATCACCCTGCGGGGCGTGTCGGCGGACTCCCTGGGCGCGGACGACTTCCTGCTTCCCGACGCGGGCCCGGGCCTTCCCGGCACCCAGGGAAGCCCGCCCGCGCAAGGCGCCGGCGAGAAGGCGGCGCCCCCCCACGACGACGACTGGGATGGCGAGGGCGCCGGCACCGGCCACATCCAAAGGGGCACCGACGGCGACGACACCCTGAATGACGACAATCGGGGCGACGACATCCTGCTCGGCGGCAAGGGCGACGACACCCTGACCGACAACAGTTGGGGCGACGACATCCTGCACGGCGGTGCGGGCGACGACACCCTGGACGGCGGCCGGGGCGACGACACCCTGTACGGCGGTTCGGGCGACGACACCTTGGACGGCGGCCACGAAAACGACACCCTGTACGGCGGTGACGGCGACGACACCCTGGACGGCGACTGGGGCGACGACACCCTGTACGGCGGTGACGGCGACGACACCCTGGACGGCGACTGGGGCGACGACACCCTGTACGGCGGTTCGGGCGACGACACCCTGGACGGCGGCTACGACAACGACACCCTGTACGGCGGTTCGGGCGACGACACCCTGGACGGCTACCAAGGCAACGACACCCTGGTTGGCGGCAAGGGCGACGACACCCTGAAAGCCGGTTGGGGCGACGACACCTTCGTGTTCCGGGCGGGAGACGGGAACGACACCATTACCGGTCTCGAGAGAGGCGACCGGATTCGTCTCGACGGGGTTTCGGTCGGCTTCGAGGAGCTGGATATCCGTAGGGACGGCGCCGATGCCGTGGTCCACTACGGCGACGGCGACACGATCACCCTGCAGGGCCGGGGCGGGTGGGCGTACTCTCTGGGCGAGAACATCCTACTTCCCGACGCCAGCGAGACTCCAAACAAGCCGTCCGGCACCAACCGGAAGGTGACAACCCCCCACGACGACGACTGGGATGGCGAGGGCACCGGGCACACCCGCATACATAGGGGCACCGACCGCGACGACCCCATATACGGGTCCGGCGTCCTGCTCGGCGGTTCGGGCGACGACACCCTGAGCACCCCGATGATGGACTGGGGCTATGACATTCTGCATGGCGGTTCGGGCGACGACACCATGAAAGGCGGCTTCGGCGACGACACCCTGTACGGCGGTTCGGGCGACGACACCCTGGGCGCGGGCCAGGGCGAGGACACCCTGTACGGCGGCAAGGGCGAGGACACCCTGTACGGCGCTGCCGGCGACGACACCCTGCATGGCGGCAAGGGCGAGGACACCCTGTACGGCGCTGCCGGCGACGACACCCTGCATGGCGGCAAGGGCGACGACACCCTGTCCGGCGGCCAGGGCGAGGACACCTTCGTGTTCCGGGCGGGAGACGGCAACGACACCATTACCGATTTCTGGGGGCGCGGCGGCGACAAGATTCATCTCAGTGGGATTTCCGGCGGTTTCGGGGCGCTCGACATCAGCCGGGACGGCGACGACACGATCATCCGCTACGGCACCGGCGGCGACACGATCAGGCTGCGGGGCGAGAGGGCGGACTCCCTCGACGCCAGCCGTTTCATATTCGGCGTCTACGAACCCCCGCCCCCGCCATCGCACCCGCCACCGCCTAGGTTTAAGACTCCCCTGGACGACGACTGGGATGGCGACAGGGATGAGATTGGCTATGTGGTGTCCGGCCGCATCCAGAGGGGCACCGACGGCGACGATACCCTGACCGGCCTGACCGGGGCGTCCGACATCGCGCTCCGTGGGGACAAGTTTGTCAACATTCTGCTCGGTGGCGCGGGCGACGACACCCTGTTGGGCGGCGCGGGCGACGACATCCTGCATGGCGGCCAGGGTGTCGACACCCTGCATGGCGGCTCGGGCGGCGACACCCTGTACGGCGGCTCGGGCGGCGACACCCTTTACGGCGGTTCGGGCCACGACACCCTGCACGGCGGCCAGGGTGTCGACACCTTCGTGTTCCGCGCGGGAGGCGGGGACGACACCATTGTCGATTTCGAGAACGGGGACAGGATTTATCTCAATGGGGTTTCCGGCGGTTTCAAGGCGCTCGACATCAGTCGGGACGGCGACGACACGATCATCCGCTACGGCACCGGCGGCGACACGATCAGGTTGCGGGGCGTGAAGCCGGACTCCCTCGGCGACAACGGGGTTTTCAATTTCGGCGGCGGCCACGGGCCCGGAACCGCCGGCCTCACCCTGGAGGGCGGGGGCGTCCTGCATGGCGGCGCGGGCGACGACACCCTGAAGGGCGGCGGCACCCTGTACAGCGGCGGCACCCTGTACGGCGGCGCGGGCGACGACACCCTGAGGGGCAACGGCACCCTGTACGGCGGCGCGGGCGACGACACCCTGGATGGCGGCCGCGGCACCCTGTACGGCGGCGCGGGCGACGACATCCTGAGGGGCAGCGGCACCCTGTATGGCGGCACGGGCAACGATTTCCTGGAAGGTTACGCGGCCGATTTCTTGGACGGCGGCGAGGGCAACGATGTCCTGGACGGCGGCAGGGGCAAGAACACCCTGCATGGCGGTGACGGCGACGACTTCCTGGATGGCGATTGGGGCGACGACATCCTGCTCGGCGGCGCGGGCGACGACACCCTGAACGGCGGCTGGGGCGCCGACACCTTCGTGTTCCGGGCGGGGGACGGCAACGACACCATTGAAGATTTCGGGCACGGGCACGATAACGACCAAATGCCTTACGGAATCGGGTCTGTTTTCGACAAGATTCATCTCAGTGGGGTTTCCGGCGGTTTCGGAGCGCTCGACATCAGTCAGGACGGCGACGACACGATCGTCCGCTACGGCGCCGGCGGCGACACGATCAGGTTGCGGGGCGTTAAGGCGGGTTCCCTTGCCGACAGCGATTTCATATTCGGCGTCTACGAGTACGAGCCCCCGCCCGCGTCGCTCGGTCTGAGTGGCGGCCCGGGCGACGACACCCTGACGGGCGGCGAGGGCGACGATTTCTTGAACGGCGGCGAGGGCGACGACATCCTGATCGGCGGCGGTGGCGACGATTACTTGACGGGCGGCGGTGGCGACGATACATTCGTTTTCACCAACGACTCCTCGAGCATTGGCGATAAGGACACGATCTCGGATTTCGGTGGGTTCGGTGGGTATAGGCACGGGCCGGAGAAGGGGGACAACACCATCCAACTTTCCGGCTTCACCGGCGTGGACGACTTCAGCGATCTCAAGGGCAGGATCACCACGGGATCCGGCGGCGACATAGTCATCGACCTGAGGGATGTGGGCGGCGGCCAGATCGTGCTTGAGGGCGTGGCCCAGGTGGATGCCGACGACTTCGATTTCGGATAATGCGGCGGTCGCCCCGCCTGGTGCCGGACTGCCGAACCCCCAGCGGGCGCCTTGTCGAGCCTGATGAGGCCGCCTGATCCGCCAGGCCCGAATTCCGAAATCTCCCGAGCCAGTACAGGGAATTTTCGGGTGTGCGCAGGCCACTACAGGCATGACAACGGCAAAGAAATTGGGGCGCCGTACCCACATTGTGGGCGCTTTATGTTGTAATTTCGGCTGAGCATAGCCTCCGCTCGGGCTCGAAAATGCCCTGCGTCCCAGGCTCTTGGGGGGGCCGACCCTCCGCCGAGTCGGGTTTCAAGTGGGCGGTTGGCGGGATTCACCCGCTGCGCGACCCCGAGCGGATATGTAAAAGCAATGAACCAGGTATTCGAATTCATAGGCAACCACCCGATTCTCGTCGCCGCCTTTGTTTTGCTGTTGGTGCTTTTCGTCAGGAACGAGACGCGACGCGGCGGACGCTCCGTTACGGCCCAGCAATTGGTCGACATGGTCAATCGTGAGAATGCCCTGGTGCTTGATGTTCGGGACAAGAAGGAATTTGATTCCGGCCACATTGTCGATGCGCTCAACATACCCTTCGCCTCGCTCGATGGCCGCATCAACGAACTCAAAAAGCACCACGAACGCCCCATCGTCGTCGCTTGTAGGATGGGCCAGCATGCCGGCACGGCCGGCTCGGTCCTCCGCAAACACGGTTTCGAGAATGTCTCCCGGCTCACCGGCGGCGTTACCGAGTGGCGCAATCAAAGCCTGCCGGTGGTGAGGGCATGACCGCCCAGGTTCGCATCGAGCGCATTTACCTCAAGGATGTTTCCTGGGAATCGCCGAGGAGTCCGCAGATTTTCGCCGAGAATTTTCAGCCGGAGGTTCAGGCGGATATCAATACCCGGTCCAACCGTTTGGACGATACCCACTACGAAGTGGTGCTCACCCTCACCCTCCGCGCCAAGCAGGATGGCGGCAAAACCGCCTTCATCGTCGAAGTTCAACAGGCGGGGCTGTTTGCCGTGGAAAACCTCGACGGCGAACTGCTGCAGCGCATGCTGGCCACCCTCTGTCCGAATACGCTTTTCCCCTACGCCCGGGAAGCCATCGACAATCTGATCCTCAAGGGCGGATTTCCGGCGCCGCACCTTTCCCAGGTCAACTTCGAGGCGCTGTACGCCGAGGCGCTGCGCAAGCGGCAGAGCCAGGGCCCGGAGGTCACGCATTAAGAAAGAGGATTATATCGATGGGCATTCGGACCCCAACGGATGGTTGGGCATAGTTGGCGGGATAGTGCGCCCGCACCTTCTTCATAAATTCAACTCCGCGATTTTGCGCGTCAGCGTGTTCCGTCCCCAGCCGAGCATGTCCGCGGCCTCCATCCGCCGGCCGCCGGTGTGTTTCAGTGCGGCGGTGATCAGGGTGCGCTCGAAGGCCGGCAGCGCCTCGTCGAGGATGGGCTTTGCGCGGTTTGTGGTCAGTGCCGCGGCGACCCAGTCGGCCAGTGCCTCCTCCCAGGATAGACTTTGTGGTTGTGGTGTCTCGCCCCCTAGTTCCGGCGGCAGGTCGTCGACGAGTATCCGACGCCCGGTGACCATCACCGCCAACCAGCGGCAGGTGTTTTCCAATTGCCGAACATTGCCGGGCCAGGCCAGGGCGGACAGATAGTCCAACGTTTCGGCATCGAACTGTTTGGGCTCCCCGCCGATTTCCCGGGTCGCCCGATCCAGGAAATGCGCGGCCAGCAACGGGATGTCCTCACTGCGGTCGGCCAGCCCGGGCACGTGCACGCGGATGACGTTTAGCCGGTGGAAAAGATCCTCCCGAAACCTGCCCTTGCGTACCAAGGCTTCCAACTGTTGATGGGTTGCGGCGATGATTCGGACATCGACCCTAATGGCGTCGTAGCCGCCGACCCGATGGAATTCGCCCTCCGCGATAACACGAAGCAACCGGGTCTGCATCTCCATCGGCATATCGCCGATCTCGTCCAGAAACAGGGTTCCTCCGTTGGATTGCTCGAAGCGCCCAAGGCGCCGGCCCGCCGCCCCGGTAAAGGCCCCTTTTTCGTGGCCAAACAACTCCGATTCGATCAATTCGGCGGGGATTGCCGCCACGTTGAGCGGAACGAACGGCCGATGCGCCCTCGGGCTGTGCCGGTGCAACGCCTGTGCGACCAGCTCCTTGCCGCTGCCGGACGGGCCGTTGATGAGCACCGTGACATGGGAATTGGAGAGCCGGCCAATCGCCCGGAACACCTCCTGCATGGCGGGTGCCTGGCCGATGATTTCCCGGTTTCCGGCGTCCGGTGCCCGACTGTTGGATTCTTGCCGTTGTCCGTGCGCGATGGCGCGTCGCACCGCCGCCACCGCCTCGTCGATGTCGAACGGTTTGGGCAGGTATTCGAAGGCGCCGCCCTGGTAGGAGGAAACCGCGCTGTCGAGGTCGGAATAGGCGGTCATCACGATAACGGGCAGGTCGGGGGCGGATGTGCGCAGGCGCTCGAGAAGTTGCAGACCATCCATGCCGGGCATGCGGATGTCGGTGACCAGGGCGGCGGGAGGTTCGTCCGCCAGGGCGTCTAGAACCGTGGCGGCATTGACGAAGGTTCTGATTGGTATGCCAGCGCGTTCAAATGCCTTTTCAAGCACCCAGCGTATGGATCGGTCGTCGTCGACCACCCAGATGGTGGTTGGCTCTTTGTCGCTGCGCACGTTAATTCCTCAATTTGCGATACCCGCTGTCATGTTTGCGCCACAAACCGCAACGGTAGGATGACAGAAAAACGGGTGTCCCCCGGCCGGCTCGCGCATTCCAGCAGTCCGTTGTGGTGGCGCACAATATTTTGGGCGATGGCAAGCCCCAGGCCGGTGCCGTGCGGCCTGCCGCTGATCATCGGATAGAACATCCGATCAATGAGCTCTTCGGGAATGCCCGGCCCGTTGTCGATGACATCGACCCGCACGACAAGACGATGACGCCGTCCCGATATGGTGAATTGGCGCACTGCCCGGGTCCGTAGCCGGACATGCGCATCCGCTACGCCCTCCAGCGCGATGCAGGCATTGCTCACCAGGTTCAATAGCGCTTGGATGAACTGGTCTTCATCCGCTTCCACCGCCGGTAGGCTGGGGTCGTAGTCCCGCACCACGTCAACCCCTGGTGGCACCATGCCCGATTGCGCGATTCGGGCGACATGTTCGAGTACCCGATGCACATTGATCGCCGCTATTTTCAAAGGCTGGCGGGGGCCGAGCATGTTATCCACCAATTTGGCGAGGCGGTCGGTCTCCCGGATAATGACCTGGGTGTATTCGGCCAGGTCCGGGCGATTCAGTTGCCGGTCGAGCAATTGGGCGGCGCCGCGGATGCCGCCCAGCGGGTTCTTGATTTCATGTGCCAACCCGTGGATCAGCTCGGCGGCGGTTTCCTGAATAGTGATCAGGCGGTCGTCCTGGTTGATGCGCATCAGCCGGTTCAGCGGTTGGGCTTCGATGAGCAGGTAGCCTCCTTCGATCGGCACCACCGTGAGGTCGACGATTAGCTCCTCCCCGGTGGGCAGCGACAGGTGTTGCTGGCGCAGCGTGAAGGATTGCTCGTTGGCGTCCGGGTCGGCCGAGCCGTTGATGAGTTTGTTCGGTGTTCGAAACAACTGATTCAACGATTCGCCGAGCACCCGTTTGGCGCTCACACCGAATAGGGCTTCCGCCGCCGGATTGACGAGCTTGATGGCAAGGCTCTTGGACACCACCACAATCGCGACGGTTTGGTGCTCAAGCACTTTTCGGTCTTCCAACCGGGCGGATGTGCTCATGGGCTGGCCCCGCCGACAATTTGGAGGACCGACAACGATTGGGTATGCCGCGGATGCTTTGATGCGCGGAAACCGCATGGAACCAAAAGTTGGAAATGGCGGGCCACGGTAAGAAAACCGAGCAAGAATCGGTCCAGTTCCAGATCACGAAACCGGTCTCACCTAAGGATCCCATGCACCAAAATAGTGCACTGTGGGCTTTCGGGTCAATGCGAGATGTTTAATTTGAGGTGTATGTGAGACTAGCAGCCTGTCGGACTTAGCCGTACCGAATTTCTTAAACTATAGCGGGGTGCTATGGGTGCAGGCGGGAGTGCCGAAGCAGGTGGAAGGAACTCGGCTTTCCCATAAAGAGGGTTGTGCCGTCCGTGTCGACGATGCGCAGTTGCAGTTGGTGTGTGCCCCGGTCGATATTCTTCAGCGAGAATCTGGGGGTTTCGGCCAGCGACCCCGCAGGTGCGCCATCAAGCAGAAGTTGTACCCGATGGCCGCAGTGCGGTTGTGGGTCGATTCGGCCAAGCACCGTCACATGGCCGGCGTTGCTGCGCACCGCCGCATCGTTTGCTGGCGAGACAACCTCCGCAAGATGGTAGGAACCCGGACCCTTACCGATATTCCGCCGGGCGGGCTCACAGGCTGTTGCCGGCGCGGCCGATGGGCCAATCGCGAGCGGCGGGTCGGTGGAAGGGATCGAACCGAACGGCTTGGCTGTGGATGGTGTTGCCACGGCGACGACCAAGAAGCAGACGGTGGCTACGGCTGTTCGCCGTAGGCGCGCAGGCGGCCCCAGCATATGGTGGCATGTCAACTTATGTATATAAGTCCCTAAAAAAACGGTATGACAGGACACTGGAGAAAACCCGCGAGGGTGGCCACGACATTGGGGATTGTCGCCGCCCTCGCGGGATGGGTCTGTAGGAGATTTACCCTAGACGGAGTAGTACATCTGAAATTCCACCGGGTGGGTGCTGGAATTCAGAAGATCAACCTCCGCCTGTTTCAGCTCTAGGTAGCCGTCGATCATGCTGTCGGCAAAGACATCGCCCGCCCGCAGAAAATCGCGGTCGGCGTCAAGCGCCACCAGCGCCTGCTCCAGGGAACTCGCGACGGTGGGCACGCCCTCGAGCTCTTCCGGCGGCAGGTCGTAGAGATCCTTGTCGAAGGAATCGCCCGGATGAATTTCGTTGCGAATACCGTCGAGGCCCGCCAAAAGCATGGCGGCGAAGGTCAGATACGGATTGCCGGTGCTGTCCGGGAAGCGCACTTCAACACGGTACGCCCCGGGGTTGCCGCCCTGGACATAGGGTACCCGCACCGATGCCGAGCGGTTGCGCGCTGAATAGGCGAGCAGTACCGGCGCTTCAAAGCCCGGCACCAGACGCTTGTAGGAGTTGGTGCTGGCGTTCGAGAAGGCGTTGATGGCTCTCGCATGCTTGATGACGCCGCCAATATAAAACAGCGCGGTATCCGAAAGTCCGGCGTAGGCATCGCCATGGAACATATTGGTGCCGCCGGAGAATATGGACTGGTGCACATGCATGCCGTTGCCGTTGTCCCCGACGAGCGGCTTCGGCATGAAAGTAGCCGTCTTGCCGTAGGCATCGGCGACATTGTGCACACAGTATTTATAAATTTGCACTTCGTCCGCTTTGCGAACGAGGGTGTTGAAGCGCACCCCGATCTCGCCCTGGCCGGCGGTTCCCACTTCGTGGTGATGTACTTCGACACCGAGGCCCATGGCCTGCATGGCGGAGCACATGGCGGAGCGCAGGTCGGCGCCGGAGTCGACCGGCGGCACGGGGAAGTAGCCGCCCTTAACCCCTGGCCGGTGTCCGAGGTTGCCGCCTTCGAAATCGGATCCCGACTCCCAGGCCGCTTCCTCGGCGCTGACAGAATACATGGCGCCACCCATCTCGACCCTGTATTTGACGTCGTCGAAAACGAAGAATTCGCACTCGGGGCCGAAAAACGCCTGATCGCCAATGCCTGTGGAGGCGAGATAGGCTTCCGCCTTCTTGGCGACGGAACGCGGGTCGCGTTCGTAGGGTTGCATGGTTGTGGGCTCTATGATGTCGCAACGCAGGTTGAGCGTGGCCTCGTCACGGAAGGGATCTAGAACCGGCGTGGAATCGTCTGGCATCAGGATCATGTCGGACTCGTTGATCGACTTCCATCCGGCAACGGAGGAACCATCGAACATGAACCCGTCGTTCAGGGCTTCCTCGTCCACGCGATGCGCGGGAATGGTCGTGTGCTGCTCCTTGCCCCGCGGATCCGTAAAGCGCAGATCCACCCATTTCACGTCGTTTTCCTTAATGAGATTCAATGTGTTTTCTGACATTTCTCTACCTTATTAATTGCATCTTCAAAACCTTGGCGTTGGCTTCAGCCTGAGCGACGGGCAAGCCTTCCGCGTTTAACGTGCGGCTAGCGTTTAAGCAATCCGCGCGAACCCCTCTGGCGGCACCGGTTGTTATTCCGGCTCCGTAGTGCCTTGATAATCCAAGCAACATTCATACCATGCCGCGGCCGATACGGCATTCCATGACCGCACCACCCAACGATCCCGATTGGCTTGGGATGCACAGGACATCCGCCATTTCCCACCCGGCACTGTCATGGTGCGTGAAATGATACAGACGCACCAAACTTGCGCGCGATTTATCGATTCACCCTGACTCGAATACGAATTTCCCGCCCCGCGCGCTCCGTTTCCACCACCTCGTGGCCGTGCACCCTGCACCAAGAGGGAATGTCTTGCAAGGTTCCCGGGTCTGTTGCGAACACATCGAGCAAGGTTCCCGTATCCAGGCCGACGATTCGATCCTGCGTTCGGATAACGGGCAGCGGGCAGAGTAAACCCCTCGCGTCCAAGGATTCAAGTGGAGTATCTAGGCGGTGCCGTATCAATTTAGGGAACCTCCGATTAATCCTGTAGGTCCAGAATAAAATTAAATAAAATTAATATCTTAATAGTATATCGATGCTGCTCTATCGAATTGTTCAGACCTTCCTTAAGGAACCTCTGATTAATCCTGTAGCCGGGGCGTCCGAGTTAATAAATGGGAATTATATAGATGACTATGCGGAAGGTGGCGGGCTGGGCGGATGATACGGACTTTGACCTTCCGGGCATCGCCGTCCCGATGCCTTCCCCGGCCAGCGGACGGAGCCCCATGTCGCCGGAATACCGGGGTGGGACGCGGAACCCCATGGCCCGCTATCATGTTGATCTGCCGCGCAGCGTCGGTTACGCAAGAACATCGACATGGCCTCTGCGGAATATCGGGCCGCATCGGAGAGGACCAACGTGGCGTTCCTGGAGCCGGCTCGGCAAACTGCGTTTCTGTCGGAAAGTAACGGTCAGGGACAACATGGCGAAGCAGGCGAACAACAACGGCGCCAATCTCGGGTTCGAGACGCAGCTCTGGGCGGCGGCGGACAAGCTGCGCGGCAACATGGAGCCGTCCGACTACAAGCATGTCGTCCTCGGGCTGATCTTCCTCAAGTACATCTCCGACGCCTTCGAGGCCAAGCGGGCGGAACTGCTCGCGGAAGATCTGGCCGACCCGGAGGATCCGGAGGAATACCTTGCCGAGAATGTCTTCTGGATCCCCAAGGCAGCCCGGTGGCCGCATCTGCAGGCGAGGGCCAGGCAGTCGACTATCGGAAAGGACATCGATGACGCCATGCTGGCGATCGAGGCCCGGAACGCATCGCTCAAGGGGGTCCTGCCCAAGGACTACGCCCGCCCGGCGCTCAACAAGGTCATGCTCGGCGAACTGATCGATCTCGTGAGCGGGATCGGCATGGCCGAGGAGGCCGACCGCTCCCGCGACATCCTCGGGCGGGTTTACGAGTATTTCCTGGGCGGCTTCGCCGGAGCGGAGGGCAAGCGCGGCGGCGAGTTCTATACGCCGCGTTCCGTCGTCCGGCTGCTGGTCGAGATGCTGGAGCTCTACAAGGGTCGCGTCTACGACCCGTGCTGCGGCTCCGGCGGCATGTTCGTGCAGTCCGAGAGATTCGTCGAGGAGCATGGCGGGCGCATCACCTCGCCCCGAACGGGACGGCGGGCGTGGTGCTCGCCAACGGCTCCATGTCCTCGGCACAGTCCGGCGAAGGCGGCATCCGCCGCGCCTTGGTCGAGGGCGACGCGGTGGATTGCATGATCACGCTGCCGGGGCAGCTCTTCTACTCGACGCAGATTCCGGTGTGCCTCTGGTTCCTGACACGCAACAAGAATCCCGGCGGGGACTGCCGCGACCGGCGCGGGGAAGTGCTGTTCATCGACGCCCGCAAGTCGGGGCATATGGTCGACCGGACCCGGAAGGAGTTCTCCGACGAGGACATCGCGCGGATCGCCGGTGCATATCACGCCTGGTGCGGCGGGCCGGACACGCCCCCCTACGAGGACGAGCCAGGATTTTGCAAGTCCGCCGCGCTGGAGGAGATCAGGGAACACGACCACATTCTCACACCCGGCCGCTATGTCGGCGCCGCGGCAACCGAAGAGGACGACACGCCCTTAGAAATGCACCGTAATGAATGAAGCAACATATTCTCCAAAGGAAGATTGGCCATTTGTCAATTACCTTGATACAGGCAGCATCACGGATAACCGAATAGAGAGGATTCAATGCCTGAAGCTGAACAAAGACAAGCTGCCTGACCGTGCGCGTCGTAAAATTGAACCGGGCGACATCGTATTCTCAACCGTCCGGCCCAATCAGAGGCACTTCGGATTGCTACGGGATGTTCCAGATAATTTTCTCGCATCTACTGGCTTTGCGGTGTTTCGTGCGCGTGAAGACATTGCTGACACTGGTTTCATCTATTGGTTTCTTGTTCAGGAACGAATTATCAACCAGCTTCATACCATTGCCGAACACAGCACTTCGGCTTATCCGTCAATAAAGCCCTCGGATATCAAGAATCTGAACATCGATTTACCACCCCTCCCCGAGCAGCGGGCGATTGTGGGCATTCTCGGCGAGCTGGACGACTTTGGTGCCATGAGAACCTTGACCACATCATCGGCATTGCTGGCGGATCGACTTTCTCTGAGATAAGCAAGAGAGTGTTCCGTTCCATTCCTGTAGTTGTCCCGTCACAACGGATTGTCGAGGAATTTGAGCGGCTTATTCGTCCGCTTTATTCCAGAATCGTTGCGAACATGAAGGAAGCCGAATCGCTGGCCAAGATGTGCGACTATTTGCTTCCGAAACTGATGTCCGGCGAAATCCGCCTTCGTGACGCCGAAAAGGCGGTCGAGGCAGTGGCATGATTCGTGCTCCCGTCAATCCAGAGCTTCTGCGGTGGGCGCGCGAGCGCGCCGGGGTCGCGCAGGAAGACTTGACTGAGAAGTTCGGGAAACTTCCTGAATGGGAAAGCGGTGACATCCAGCCGTCGCTGAGGCAGGTGGAGGCGTTCGCTCGCGCCGTTCATGCGCCGGTCGGCTATCTGTTCCTCTCGGAGCCGCCGAAAGAAGCCATTCCTATCCCGGATTTCCGCACTTTCGCCGGTCACATGGTTACGCGGCCCAGCCCCAACCTGCTGGACACGATCTACGCCTGCCAGGAGCGGCAAAGCTGGTACAGGGAGTTCGTGCGCATCGCCGGCGAGTCGGATCTCGATTTCGTCGGCAGCGCCTCGGTCGATGCGGCCCCAGAGACTGTCGCCGCACAGATCCGGGAGACCTTGGGTTTCGATCTGGCTGCCCGACGGGAATGTCCGATGTGGACCGATGCGTTGCGGCTTTTCATCCGCCAGGCCGACGAGGCCGGCGTTCTCGTCATGGTGAGCGGTATCGTGATGAGCAACACCCGCCGCCGTCTCGATCCCGCTGAGTTTCGCGGCTTCGCGCTGTGCGACCCGCTCGCGCCGCTGATCTTCGTCAACGGCAAGGACACGAAGGCGGCGCAGATGTTCACGCTCGCTCATGAACTCGCGCATGTCTGGCTTGGTGCCTCCGCCCTGTCGAACCTCGGCGCTGCGCCAGGGACGGGTTTCCAGCGGGAGGAAGTGTGGTGCAATGCGGTGGCGGCGGAGCTTCTGGTACCACTGGAAGCCCTGCGATCCGATCTGCGACTGAACGAGCCGCTCCCGGACACGCTGTCCCGACTGGCGCGCACCTTCAAGGTCAGCACGTTGGTCATCCTGCGCCGCCTGCTCGATGCCGGCTGGCTCACTCGCGAGCGTTTTGACGCGGCTTGGACGCAAGAGAGCGAACATCTGAGAAAGCTGGTCCAGGCGGGCAGCGATGGCGGCGACTTCTATCGCACGACGGTCGCGCGTGTCGGACGGCGGTTCACGCGCGCGCTGGTCGTGAGCACGCTCGAAGGCCAGACGCTCTATCGGGATGCGTTCCGGATGTTGGGCCTCAGGAAGACCGAGACCTTCAACAATCTCGGGCGCGAAGCCGGGGCGATGGGATGACGGCCTATCTCGTTGATTCGAACGTCTTCATCCAAGCCAGGAACTTGCACTATGGCTTCGATTTCTGCCCCGCCTTCTGGGATTGGCTGGTTGAGCAGAATGGCGCGGGCAAGGTCGCGAGCATCGAGAAGGTCGCGGACGAATTGCAGGCCGGAGACGACGAGTTGGCGGAGTGGGCCGCGTCACAGGGTGACGGGTTCTTCCTGCCGCCGGATGATGCGGTGTTGCCGGCGCTTGGCGCTGTGAGCGACTGGGCCAGCGGCTATGGATACCAGCAGGCCGCCGTCGCAACTTTCTTGCAGGTCGCCGACTACTGGCTTGTCGCGCATGCGCTGGCTCACGCGTGCATCGTCGTCACGCACGAAGTCCCCGCCGATACCGCCAGAAAGATCAAGATTCCGAATGCCTGCATCGGTCTCGGCCTGCGCTGCATGAACCCGTACGAGATGCTCCGCCGCGAGCGCGCAAGATTCGTCTTGGGAATGCGCAGAGCCGCGGCGTAATGACCAGAATCACTGAAAGCGAGGTAGAAGCCGCCGCTCTCGAATGGCTCGCCGGGCTCGGTTATGCCGTGCTGCACGGACCGGACATCGGCCCGGAGGGTCCGGCATCGGAGCGGGTCAGCCACGACGAGGTGCTGCTGACCGGCCGGCTCCGGGAGGCGCTCGCCCCGCCAATCAAGCGAGCGCGGTTCACCGACAACAAGGTGCTGCTGACCGGCCGGCTCCGGGAGGCGCTCGCCCGCCTCAACCCGCACCTGCCCGCCGCGGCGCTGGAGGAAGTGCTGCGCAAGGTGCGGCAGGCGGAGACGCCTTCCCTCGTCGAGGAAAACCGCCGCCTGCACCGCGTTTAATCATTTGACTTTCCCATGGTTTGGAGAACAGTAGTTTGAAAGATTCGAGGAGATCCTCGAACCTATATTTTGGAAGATGGAGGCGAACGGTATGGAAATCGAGATCCTCGCCCAGACCCGCGACCTTCTTCCGCCGAAGCTCATGTCCGGCGAAATGCGTTTGCCCGATGTCGAGCGTGCTGTAAAGGCGGTTGCGTAATGATCCAAGACGAGGACATCCGCCGCCAACTCCGCTTGGGTGAGGACAGCCAGTGGGAATTCAAGCGGATCGAGTTCCGCGACGACACACCGACCAGCCCACGCAGAGCGGCGCCTGCGCGGGGACGAAGGTCTGAGGTTGGCGCAGAATCGTGCGCAGAACCGCTACCTGTGGTTCGACAAGCAGATCGTTCCCGAAACCGTCTTCGAGACGCTCAGCGAACGCCTGTGGGAGCCGCTGCTCAGCGTGGCGACGGCGGCGAACGCATACCCGCAGGCCAGGATGCGCCCGCGGGAGTCGTGGGAGCCGCTGCTCAGCGTGGCGACGGCGGCGAACCCACGGCGAGGGTTGCTGAATCTCCGCCTGCTGGCGCAGGATGAAGCTGGCGTGGATCGGGCCACCGTGGCCGGCATATATACGTACCGTACTGCGCATGGTGCCATAGTCTCCTATATGATGATGTCATGCTATACATGCCAGGCCGCCGGAATCTCCGATGGCGGCATGGGCACCACGGCAAATTCGCGCCTTGCCCCGTCCGGCTTGTCCGCAACCACGGTTACGGTTGGGGCGTTGCGCCCCTGGCTGTAGCGAGCCAACACCCGCGCCGCCAGTTCCATATCGCCGCTGTCCGGGATGCCGTCGATCAAGCAGAGCGGCCCCTTGTGGCTGGTGGGCCGGAGCGCGACGAACCGCCGCCGATATCCTTCGAGGTAGGCGTTCTCGCCCTCTTCCCTCCCCACGATCAGCTTGAAATGCGGGGCCGGGCGAAGATGGCGCCCCACCTTGAGCAGCATGATATCGTCGAGTTCGTAATCTCGCTGGCCTCGGCTGCTCCAAAGGTCGTCGAGTTTCTTCGAATACCGCTCGTCGGTTAAGAAGCAGCAGCCGCCCGCGGGTTGCGCCCAATCGGTGAAACCGAAGTGTCGGGCCAGTTCCATCTGCGGCTTGCGGTTGCGGCCCCCAAAGCCGTGGAGCGCCTCGCGGTCAACCCAGCCGGCGCGCTCGGGCAGGGTCGGCGGCAGATTTCGAGCGCTTAGCGGTCGCAGCAGCCGGTCTTCGGCCCTGGACTCCCGGGCGATGATTCTCATGGTGTCGCGCCGTTGGCTTTTCGGGCGTTGGCCGACGACCTCGCCGGTAATCACGAAATCGAAGCCGCGCTCCTCGATGAAGGACCAGGCCAGCGCCTTGCCGACCATGAAAATCTTGCAATCGAGGCAGGGGTTTAGGTTGCGGCCATAACCGTGCTTCGGTTCCAGCAATACCTTTTTGTATTCCTCGATGACATCGAGGATGTGCAGCTTGATGCCGAGCTGTTCCGCGACCCACAGGGCGTTGTTGCGCTTGGGGGTGGCGCGGTGCTTGGCGCGGATGGCATGGGTATGGCCCTCAACGCAGAATCCGGTGAAGAAGTTGATGCCCTCGACATGCACCCCCTGCTCCATCACCACCTTGGCCGCGAGCATCGAGTCGAGGCCTCCGGAGATGAGTGCGACCGCCCTGATAGGTTTCGCCATAATCGCCGCCCGCTTATTCGGTTGGTGTTATTCCTCGGCGCCGCCGCGAGCGCTCTCGTCGCGTTTCTCGGCGAACCGGGCAAATAGAATACCGACCTCGAACAACAGCCAGGTGGGCAGTGCGAGGAGCAATTGGGAGATCACGTCCGGTGGCGTCAGTAGCATGCCGCCGACAAAACAGCCGACGATCACATAGGGGCGTTTGTTGGCGATACTCTTGGCGGTGCTGATACCGGACCACACAAGCAACAGGGTGGCGATGGGTATCTCGAAGGCGAAGCCGAACGCGAAGAACATCGTCAGGACGAAATCGAGATAGGCGTTGATATCCGTCATCATGGTGACGCCGGTGGGGGCGACACTGGCCATGAAGGCGAACACCAGCGGGAAGACGAGGAAATAGGCGAACGCCATGCCCAGGTAGAACAGCGCAACGCTTGAAACCAACAGTGGGCGGGCGAAACGCTTTTCGTGTTTGTAGAGGCCGGGCGACACGAACGACCACGCCTGATGCAACAGCACCGGCATGCCGATGAGGATGGCCGCGTAGATCGCGAGCTTGAACGGTGTCAGGAATGGCGAGGCGACTTGGGTGGCGATCATATTGCCGCCGTTCGGAAGATGCGCCATCAGCGGCGCGGCGACCAGTTCGTAAAGGTCGTTGGCGAAGAAATAGATGGGCAGGAACAGCGCGAGCACGGCGGACAGTCCGCGCAGTATGCGCTGCCTGAGTTCCACAACATGCGCCATGAAGGGCATTTCGGCGCTGTCGACCAGAGCATCGTGCTCCTCGGCTTCGTCGGCGGGATTTTTACGGCCCGCCTTGCCCTGCAATTCGCGATCCGGTTGCATCGTTCATCGGCCGTCCGTGTTCGCCGATTGCGACGGTGCGGGTGCGCTATCGGCTTGCACGGGAGGGCCTTGGAGTTGCGGATCGCCCTGGCTTGCCGCGGAATCGGGGGACGCCTGCGGGGATGGGAAGGATGGCGACGAAGGTTTGGCCGTTGCCGGCGACAGCGGGTCAAGGGTGTCCGCGCGGGCCGCCTCGCCGACGGCGCCGGAGGTCGCCTTCACCTCGCGCTCGATACGCTTCATTTCCTCCATGACCGCCTCGTTGTGCAATTGTTTGCGCACCTCATCCATGCCGATTTCTTTCTCGATTTCGGCTTTGACGGATTGAAAGCTGCGCCGCATGCGGCCGAGCCAAAGCCCCAGGGTGCGCATTGCCTCGGGCAGGCGCTCCGGGCCGATGACGAGCAGGCCGACAACCACGGACAGCATCAATTCCGGAAAGCCGATATCGAACATGGGATTACTTCTTGGCTGCTAGTGCTCCATCCAACCGATAATGCCGCATCGGCGCACCCGCAAGCGTCCGGATGGCCCCACCGGCGTATCCGGCGATACGTCGAGTGGCGGCAACGGTGCCCTCGGCCGGGAGCGCGAGGGGTATCCCTCGCATGAAACGGATGGGCGCTTGCGGGCTGCGGCCGGCCGGGATGGGTCTGGGTTAAACACGGGTTTCCTGCTTGGCTTCCTTCTTTTGCCCGGCCTTTTGCCCGGCAACCTCTCCCTCAATGACACTCGGATCCTCCTTCTCGGCGGCTTTCGACTCGTCTTCGGTCACCGCCTTGCGGAAACCCCGAATGGCGTTGCCGAGGTCGGAGCCGATGTTCTTGAGCCGCCTTGGACCGAATATCAACAACACGATCAACAAGACGATGATTAGTTCAGTAATTCCGAATCCTCCGGACATGACGACCTCCCTATTTAACCGTTTTCAATCCACGCGGGCGCGGCGGACACTTTCGTGCTCCCCCGACAATCTCCTACGGCGCAGGCTCCTGGCGCACCCGCGACCGGGGTGGATTATATGCCCGCCCCGCCCGCTCGTCAGGCTTTGACCAAAAGATAGGCGCCAAGCGCCGCGCTAAAGAGCCCCGCCACCGTGCCGAGCCCCTCGGCGGCGGTCTGCATGAGTGGCTCCCAAAGCAGAACCACGGCCATTCCCACCAGAACCGCGCCGGAGAGCCGACGATGGCGCCGCCCCCGGCGCAGGCGGGACAGGGACTCTTCCAGTAGGCGCACGCTGGCTTGCTGTTCGCGGAGACCGCTCTCCAGTCCATTCAGCTTTTGGCCCGTGTCAATGATCAGCCCCGGCAGCCGGGGAAGCCGCTCAATGAGTTCCGGCGCCCGCTCCGCGAAGCCGCGCAGCATCGCAAGCGGCCCGACCCGCTCGCGCATCCACGCTTCCATGAAGGGTTTGGCGGTTTGCCACAGGTCGAGTTGCGGGTAGAGCTGACGCCCTAGGCCCTCGACATACAGCAGTGTCTTTTGCAACAGCACCAGTTGCGGCTGTATCTCCATGTTGAAGCGCGCCGCCGTTTGGAAGAGTTCGATCAGGAAGTGCCCAAAGGAAATCTCGCTCAGGGGCTTTTCGAAGATGGGATCGCAAACTTCCCGAATAACCTGTTCGAATTCCCGTCGGTCGGTGTGTTGCGGTATCCAGCCCGATTCCAGGTGTAGGCGCGCCACCTGCTCGTAGTCGCGGTTGAAGAAGGCCAGGATATTGCGGGCCAGGTAGTCCTGATCGCACTTTTCCAGCTTGCCGATGATGGCGCAGTCAAGGGCGATGTAGCGCGGGTTTTCCGGGTCTTGAACATCGACGAAGATGTTTCCGGGGTGCATGTCGGCATGAAAGAAGTTGTGTACGAAAACCTGGGTGAAAAAGGTTTCCACCCCGCGCTTGGCGAGCGTCGCCATGTTCGTGCCCCGGGTGCGCAATTCCGCGACATCGCCGATGGGTACGCCGCTTACTCTTTCCAGTGTCAGCACATTTGAGCGGGTCAGGCTGTGATGCACCCTCGGTACGTAGAGCAGGGGCGAACCCGCGAAGTTGTCGCGCAGCCGTTGGGTGTTGGCGGCCTCCTTCACCATGTCCAACTCACCGAAAACGACTTGCGCGTAGTCGCGCGCCACCTCGGGCAGACGCAGTCGCCGGCTGGCGACGATATGCCGGTCAATCCAGGCGGCGAGCCAGAACAGCACGTCAAGGTCGGCGCGGATCACGGCTTCCAATCCGGGGCGCACCACCTTCACCACGACTTCCTCGCCGCCAACAAGCCGCGCGCCGTGGACCTGCGCGATGGAGGCGGATGCGATGGGTTGCAAATCGAAACGCTCGATGTGCGCGGCAAACCTGTCGCCGAGCGCCGCCTCCACCAGGTTTTTGGCTTCCTCGCCCGGAAACGGCGGCACATGGTCCTGGAGCTTTGCGAGCTCGTCGGCGAAGTCGTCGGGCAGCAGGTCGCGACGCGTCGATAGTAGTTGGCCGAATTTGATGAAGACGGGGCCGAGTTCCTCGAACACGCGGCGTAGGCGCACCGCCGGCTCGGCGCCCCGTGCGGGAAGCCAGCGGCCGGGCCAGCATCGGAAAAAGACGCGGGCGGTGGCCGGCAGCTCCGCCTCGAACAGGGCCCCGGTGGGCAGTGCGGCGTCAAGGCGGTGACGTGCGGCGATGCGGGTGATTTGGAGCAGGCGGCGTTTCATGCCCGCGTATCGTGCGCCGCCGCCGGGTTACCGCGATTATGAGCACTTTCCTCTGTCGAAGTATCTTGGTTGTGCTGCCCGGCCGCCTCCAACATTCGGATTCTTGCGGCCAAACGCCCGATTTCAAGGCGGAGATTGCCGACGCCGGTTTCAAAGTCGCGCAGGCGCTCGCGGTTGACGAATTGCCCGGTGGTCGCTTCCCGCAGGGCGTCGGCAATGCCCTCGGCGACGGACCGCGCGGTGGCGGCGGCCAATTCCACGGTGCCCAGCAAATCGTCGCGGGCTTTGTCCGGGCGCAAGGTCGCGTTGGCCATGGATTCGGCAACCCGCGCGAACAGCGATTGGAGCTCGTTGCCGGTGCTCAATTTCAGGCCACCCCCCGGTGAATAGCCGCAATGCCGCCCAGCAAGTTGTGGAATTCCACCTCGCCGAATCGGGCATCCTCCATCATCAACTTGAGAGCCTCCTGGGCCGGATGCGCCCGAATGGACTCGATGAGATACCGGTAACCGCCGCTGTCGCCGGCCACCAGTTGGCCAAGCCCCGGCCATAGGCTCTGCCAGCCGGCGGAGAGCCCTTCGAGCAGCGGGCTAATGGGTTTGGAGAAGTCCAAAACCAATAACAGGCCGCCGGGTTTCAGCACCCGCTTTATCTCGCCAAGCGCCGCCTGCTTGTCGGTGAAGTTGCGCAGCCCAAAGCCGATTAGAACGCGATCAAAGCAGTCGGCGGGAAATGGCAGCGCCTCCGCCGCGGCCCGACAGAAACGCACTCCGGCAATGCCGCCGTCGAGCAGGCGGTCGCGGCCCTCGCACAACATCGATGCGTTGATGTCCGCCAGCACGATGTTGCCGGCCGAGCCCACCAGGGGCGCCATTTGCCGCGCCAGGTCGCCCGTGCCGCCGGCCAGGTCGAGAACCCGATGGTTGCTCCGAACGCCGGCCATTTCCACCAGCAATCGCTTCATCAGCCGGTGGCTACCCAACGACATGAGGTCGTTCATTAGGTCGTATCGGTGCGCCACGGCATCGAAAACGCCGCCGACCAGCCGGGTCTTCTCGTCCGGGCTCACCGCGCGGTCGCCGAAGTTCGTCTTGCGCCCCGTTTCACCCATGGGCCAAAGTGTACCCCGCTTTGCGCGAAGTAGTTTGACATAAGCGTTGTAAAACCACGGACAGAGCGATGATCGTCACCGACCACTTCGTCTACATCCATGTCTCGCGCACAGGCGGCACCTTTCTCAACAAGCTGATTATGAAGCAGATTCCGGGTGCCCGGATGCTTCAATATCACGGCCACCTCGAAGACCTGCCCGCCGCCCACGCGCACTTGCCCGTTATCGGCTTCGTGCGCAACCCCTGGGATTGGTATGTCTCCATGTACAGCGACTACCGCCGCAAGTCGCAGTTCGTCTATCGGATTCTCTCGGATGGCGGCACATTCGGTTTCGAGCGGACGGTGACCCGCTTCCTCAATCTAGGCGACGGTAGCACCACAAGCCGTGGGCTGTTGCGGCGCCTGGCCCAAACCGCGCCGAGGGCCATCGATGCGCGTCGGCCGGAGCGCAACCAGTTGCCCGGGCTGCGGTCGGAGCATTTTGCGAACTATCCCAAGGGCATGGGCTATTACAGTTGGTTGCTGCAACTCATGTTCCGGTCCGCCCGCCGGCCGACGATCCATATTGGACGTTTCGAAAACCTGCGGGCGGCGGCACTGCGGCTTTTTGAAGAAACGGGCACACCGGTTACGAACCGCCTTGTCGCATACCTGAGAGAGGCGCCGCCACTCAACGCGAGCCCGCGTCCCGGGAACTTCGTCGATGCCTATGGCGCGGGGTTGGAGGCATTGGTCGCCGAGAGGGAGGCCACAATCATCAACCGCTTCGGCTACGAATTTTCGTCGCTGCGCGGCCCGGGCTCGCGGCAGGCTCGTCCTCAGGCCTTGCGGGGCGAAAAATGACCGACCGCTATGGCCGGTAGCCGCGATGCGTTTGCCGCCCTGAGTTCGGCCAGATAGTCCTGCCAGTACCGCTCGTCGTTGTCGGCCAGATCCTTGAGGTAATCCCAGGCGTAGATGCCGGTATCGTGGCCGTCGTCGAATGACAGGCGGATGCCGTAGTTGCCAACCGGTTCGATTGCTGTGATGGCCACATGCTTTTTGCCGGTTTGCAGGCGCTTTTGCTCCGGGCTGTGGCCGCGCACCTCCGCCGACGGGGAATAAACACGGAGCAATTCGGCCGCCAGCTCCGCGCGGGCGTCTCCAAATTCCACGACGAGCATTTTGCTTCGTTTACGATAGGTGATGCTGGTGGGCCGCATATCCACAGATGCGCTCGCTCGGATAGCCTAGAGGATATACCGCGACAGATCCTGATCCTCCACCAGAGCCTCGAGGTGCTTGTCGACATAGGCGGCGTCGATGGCCACGCAACCGCCTATGGTCTCCCCGGCGGAAAAGGAAACTTCGTCAAGCAGCCGCTCCATCACGGTATGCAGGCGCCGGGCACCGATGTTCTCGGTGTTCTCGTTGACTTGGCAGGCCAATTGGGCGATGCGCTCAAGGCCGTCGGCGGCGAATTCGATGGTCAGGTTTTCGGTGCCCAGGAGGGCTTGATATTGCTCGGTGAGCGAGGCGTCGGGCTCGACCAGTATGCGCTTGAAATCTTCCGGTGTCAGCGCCGAGAGTTCCACGCGTATGGGCAATCGGCCCTGCAGCTCCGGGATTAGGTCGGAGGGCTTGGAGACGTGAAAGGCGCCCGAGGCGATGAACAGGATATGATCGGTGCGCACCATGCCGTACTTGGTGGAAACGGTGCAGCCTTCGATGAGCGGCAGCAGGTCGCGCTGCACCCCCTCCCGGGAAACATCGGCGCCGATGGAATTGCTGCGCTTCGCCACTTTGTCGGTCTCGTCGATAAAGACGATGCCCGTCTGCTCCACGGCTTCCACGGCTTGCGCCTTTATCTCGTTTTCGTCGATGAGCTTGGCGGCCTCCTGTTCGCGGAGCCGGCGGAACGCATCCTTGATCTTCATGCGCGCGGTGTGCTTGCGGCCGGAACCCAGGTTGCCGATCATGTTCTGCAATTGGCTGGTGAGTTCCTCCATGCCGGGTGGCGCCATGATTTCCACGCCAACCTGCATCGCCTCGATTTCTATTTCCACTTCTTTGTCGTCGAGTTCGCCCTCCCGCAATTTCTTGCGGAAGATTTGTCGTGTCGAAGACCGCTGATCGCTATCCCCGCCCGAGTCGAATCCGGCACTGCGCGGCTCCGGCAGCAGGGCGTCGAGTACGCGCTCTTCGGCCTCATCGTCGGCGCGATGCTGTACCTTGGCGAGCTGTTGTTCGCGCAGCATCTTGACCGCCACGTCGGCCAGGTCGCGGATGATGGATTCCACATCCCGGCCCACATAGCCCACTTCGGTGAACTTCGTTGCCTCGACCTTGATAAAGGGCGCCCCCGCCAAACGGGCGAGCCGTCGGGCGATTTCCGTTTTGCCGACGCCGGTCGGGCCGATCATAAGGATGTTCTTCGGCGTAATCTCCTCGCGCATTTCCTGGGCGAGTTGCATGCGCCGCCACCGGTTTCTAAGCGCGATGGCCACCGCCCGCTTGGCGGCATCCTGGCCAATGATGTGCTTGTCCAGCTCGTGGACGATTTCTCGTGGTGTCATCACGGAAGTTTGCTGATTGTCCATGTGTTGTACGGCTTGTTATTGGGTGGCGAGGCTTTCGACCGTATGGGAGTGATTCGTGTAAATACAGATGTCGGCGGCGATATCGAGCGCCTTGTGCACGATTTCCACGGCGCGGAGATCGGTATTGTCGATGAGCGCCCGCGCGGCGGCGTGCGCATAGGGCCCGCCGGAACCGATGGCGATAACCCCCGACTCCGGTTCGATGACATCGCCGGTGCCGCTGATCATGAGGGTGATGTCCGGGTCGGCCACGATGAGCATGGCCTCAAGGCGGCGCAGGACGCGGTCGGAGCGCCAATCCTTGGCAAGTTCCACCGCCGCGCGCCGCAGGTTGCCCGAGTATTTTTCCAAAGCGCCCTCGAAGCGCTCGAACAGCGTGAACGCGTCCGCCGTGCCCCCGGCGAATCCCGAAAGAACATTCCCCTGGTAAAGGCGCCGCACCTTGACCGCGTTGCCTTTCATTATGGTATTGCCCGCTGACACCTGGCCGTCGCCGCCCAGGGCAACACTGGCATCACGCCGAACGCAGAGAACAGTTGTGCCGTGAATCGATTCCATGATGCCCGATGGTGGTATGAGTTCGAGTTCCTTGCAAGGTGTCATTGAGGATTGATTCGTATGGCATAGAGATTTTGTTCGCGCAAGCGATCAATGATTTTTTCCGCCGTCTCGGACGACTCTATGGGGCCTACGGTGACCCTATGCCAGGTACCGTCTCCCAGCACGACCCGCCCCTGGTTGGCGGGCAGCCCCTGCAATAGCAGTTGCGCCCGCAACAGATCGGCTTCTTTCGCGTCGCGGAATGAGGCGGCTTGAATGTAGATGTCCGCAACCCGGGCCGGGACGGACTTCGCGATGGATTCGGAGGAGGCATCGGCCCGGGGTGGCGCATCGTTGGGCCCGGCGGTGTCCGGAATGGTGGTTGCGTCGGGCGGGGTATCGTAGGAGCTGGGATCGACCGGCACCTCGCTTTGACGCAACAACTGCGGGAACTCAAACACGACATCGATGTCATCTTGGCCCGGCACCACATCGGGGAATTTTTTGGCGAAGCGCTCGGTTAATTGCGGTGCGAAAATCGCCGAGAAGACAACGGCACCGAGCAGCAAACCGCCGAGAAAACTCAGCCCGTGGAATCCTCGTTTTTTTGGGGGTGGTCTCTTGCTCATCCTGCGCTTTCCGACAATGCAACGATTCTTGGCATATTGCCCGCATCCAACCATTGAGAAGATGTATGCGGTTCAGCAATTTCCGTAAACGTGGCGATGCCCGAAAATGGGCTTTCAAGCAACGCCTGAATGGTCAATTTCACTGGGTATGCGGACCCAGGCGAATGATCGCGCCCCAGGCCGCGCCAATCAAGACGCGAGGAGCGCGGTTTGGCCAGCGTCAAATAAGCGATGAGCAACGCCGAGTGGCGCGGCCTGGGGCGCAACCCGGAGGGCCGGGTCCGTTTTTCCCCCGGACCGCGTTGTCGCTCGCTCATGTGACGCTGGCCACACCGCGCTCGCTCCGCCTTGCCCGGCGAAAAAACGGCTCCCGGCAGGGCTAACCCAGATAGTGCTAACAGGCCCTGGTCGGGCACCACTTTTGAGGCATTGCCGTGCTTGGCGGGAATGGCTGATACGGCGCCAAAAAAAAGTTGTCATACCGGCGGGGATGTGGATAATCCGCCCGTGGACCCGTGGACCCGTGGACCCGTGGACCCGTGGACCCGTGGACCCGCGTCTTGATGCGTGGGCAACGGTGTCCGGTTCCCCGGTCCGGGCATTTAACTTTGGATACGGAGAACAACGATGTCCGACAGGAAACCCCCCGTGGCCGCGCTCGCGGCCGCCCTGCTGCTGTGGCCGGGCCTGGCGCTCGCGGCGACAACGTTCCAGCAACTCGACGGCACGGGCGAGATGGCGCCCAAGCCGGTGGAGTACGCCCGGGAGCTGGTGAAGGTTGCGGCGGGCAAGAAGACCGTCAACCTCAAGAGTCCGGCGGCCGCCATGGCGAGTGATACCAGGCACCGGGTGGCCGCGGCGCTCAAGCGGGATATCAAGCCGAACGAGGAGCTCTATCTGCGCTTGGCGCTGGGCGGCGGCATGGTGTTCGCCGAGGGGAAGGAGGTGAGCGGCATCGGGTGGAGTTTCTCCGCGTACCCCCTGGCCGAGGTAGTTTGCACGGCCGACGACGGAACATCAGTGGTTCGTCCCGATGGTGTGACATCGAAGGGTGTGGTGATTGGAACGCAGTTCATCTCGGGGCGGTCGGGGGAGGCCGTTGCCGTCTTCAAGATGACCACCACCGGGGGTTCGTTCGGCATTCCCACCGGGGAAGGGGGAACGAGGGAAATTCCTTATCTGCTAAACTCCGGAAGCTCTAAAAAGGAGTGTGACCAGCCGTTGGAGTTCGTGAGGATATTCGCGGGCATCGCGGACTATCTGGCGGTTCCGGCGGGGGCGGGCAGCTATACGGCGAGCATCTCGCTGCACGGCGATGCGGACGAGGCGTATGCGGGCACGAACGCGTCCACGGCGCTGGCCGGCACGGCCACGATCGTGAGGGTTGTCGACGGGCTGGCCGCCGCGGTCACGGCCGCGACGCAGCCGGCGGTCGCGCACGTGGGCACCGCCCCGCAGCCGTTCCTGTGGTTCCGCGACACGAGCGCCGCGAGCACCACCGGCGTGAAGAACAAGGCGGTGCTCGGCTCGGCCAAGGCGACGATCGCGAGGGACGACCTCTACAATGCCACCAGCGGCAAGGTCGCCACGGGGAGCGACCTGCTGCCCGACGGCAGCGTCAATTTCTCGGTGGAGGGGGACTTCTCGATCGGGGCGTTCAGCCTGAAGGTTCCCACGGACGCCGACGACCCGTCGAAGGATTGCCCGGCCGCCGGCACGGCGGGTTCGCCGGCGGTGGGCAACCTCAAGCCGGCCGCCGCCGGCCCGTCCGACATGGCGATGCTGGAGGGGCAGAACGCGGGGACGTACCATCTGTGCGTGCAGGTTGACACCATGGGGATGAACGCGACCCCGATTCCGGCCGGGATGTACCGCGGGACCATCAGCCGCGACGGGGGCACCGGCACCGATGTGACGCTGGCGACGGGGGTGATCGGCAATATCCGGCGCAACGGCACGACGGTGGACCTGGCCTATCTGACCACCTCCGGGAAGTACAACCAGCGCCTGACCATCGTCAACAAGGGGACGAACGAGGCGACCTACACCCTGGGCTCGTTCGTGACGGAGGAGGGCACGCGGGCGGTTGCGACGGCGGCGGCGCGCGGCACGGTCGCGGCGGGCGGCCAGGTGGTTCTTCGGGTCTCGGACTTGGTTGAGTTCACGGGTCCGACGACGCGGGGTGCGGCGACGCTGAGCATCAACGCGGATGTGGGGGACATTCGTGTGGCGACCACCCAGGTGAACCTTCTGCACGGCAGCACGGACACGGTGGTCTACGCCTCGGTGGACGGCGCCTCGGTCAACTAAACCCCGGTGGCCCGTGGCGAAAGTCCCGCGTCCCGCCGGGGGGAGCGAGGGGTGGGCAAAAGTTGCCCGGCTGGCAAGGGGCAGGATAGCGGGAATATTTGAGCGACGGACAACGCCAACAGCCGGGGTGTATCGTTGTTCGAATGCGGTGGGATTTTTGTCACGGGCTGCCTGGGGATCCGTCACCCGGCAGCCTGGGGAGGGCTCGCGCCCTCCCTTTTTTATGATGCGCCGGGCATGGAGCACTAGCCTTCTATCCTATGGAATGATATTGATGGGTTGACAGAAGCCGACACGGGGTAGTTTTCCGCCGCGCGGGACAGCACACCAACCGGTTGCATGCGGAGATAGGGATGGCGGTACTGCGTAGCAAAATCGACACTGGCTCCAAAGATTTCAATGCGAACAGCGAGCATCATCGCGCGTTGGCGGCGGAACTGCGGCAATTGACCGGCAGGCTGGCGCTCGGCGGGGACGAGCGCTCGCGCGGGCGGCATACCGCTCGCGGCAAGCTGCTGCCGCGGGAGCGCTTGCAACGCCTGCTCGATCCGGGGGCGCCCTTCCTGGAAGTTGGCTTGCTCGGCGGATACGAAATGTACGACGACTGGCCACCCGGCGGCGGTATCATCACCGGCGTCGGGCGGGTTGCCGGCCATCCTTGCGCCATCGTCGTCAACGATGCGACCGTCAAGGGAGGCGCCTATTACCCCATCACCGTAAAGAAGCATCTGCGCACGCAGGAGATTGCCGCCGAAAATCATTTGCCCTGCATCTATCTTGTGGATTCGGGCGGTGGCTTCCTGCCGTTGCAGGACGGCATATTCCCGGATCGGCACCACTTTGGCCGCATCTTCTTTAATCAGGCGAACCTTTCCGCCCACGGCATTCCGCAAATCGCCGTGGTGATGGGGTCTTGCACCGCCGGTGGCGCCTATGTGCCGGCCATGTGCGACCAGGTCGTGATCGTGCGCAATCAGGGCACCATCTTTCTTGGCGGCCCGCCATTGGTTAAGGCCGCCACCGGCGAAGAAGTGGACGCCGAATCATTGGGTGGCGGAGACATGCACAGCAGAACCTCGGGTGTGGCCGATTATCTGGCCGCCGATGACGATCACGCATTGGCGCTCGCCCGAGAGATTGTCAAGGCCACCCATCTGCGCTATCGACCGACGGTCGAGGTTCGCGAGCCGGTCGAGCCGGAAGCCGAACCTTTCGAAATCTATGGCGTGCTGCCGAGGGACAACCGCACCCCATACGATGTGCATGAAATCATCGCGCGCCTCGTGGACGGCAGCGAGTTTCACGAATTCAAGCCACTGTACGGGGAAACGCTGTCTTGCGGTTTTGCCCACATCGAGGGCCATCCGGTCGCGATATTGGCCAACAACGGCATCCTGTTCTCCGAGTCCGCGCTGAAGGGAGCGCATTTCATTCAGTTGGCCGACCGGCGGGGCGTGCCGCTGCTATTCCTTCAGAACATCACGGGCTTCATGGTCGGCAAAAAGTACGAGAACGAGGGCATCGCCAAGAACGGCGCCAAGATGGTGACCGCCGTGGCTTGCGCTCGAGTTCCGAAGTTCACCGTCATTATCGGTGGTTCCCACGGTGCCGGAAATTACGCGATGTGTGGTCGGGCCTATACCGGCAACCTGTTGTGGAGCTGGCCGAATTCCCGCATTTCGGTGATGGGGGGCGAACAGGCCGCCCATGTGCTGGCCAGGGTGCGTCGCGATGGCCTCGAGGCGCGTGGCGAAGCTTGGCCGGAGGCCGAGCAGGCGGCCTTCATGGAGGACATTCGCGATCAGTACGATGCCCAGGGTCACCCCTACTACGCCAGCGCCCGCCTTTGGGACGATGGCGTGATCGACCCCATCGACACGCGACGCGCGCTTGGGTTGGCATTGGCCATGGCGTGCCGCGAGCCGGAACAGCCGAAGGCGCGTTTTGGTGTGTTCAGGATGTGAGGGAACATCGCCGTGACATTCAAAACGCTGCTTATCGCCAACCGCGGCGAGATCGCCTGCCGCATTATTGCCACCGCCAAGCGCCTGGGCATGCGGACCGTTGCCGTTTATTCGGATGCGGATGCGAGGGCGCTCCATGTGCGCCGGGCGGATGAGGCGCACCGCCTCGGCCCGGCGCCGGCCTTGGCAAGTTATCTGAACATCGACGCCATCCTATCCGCCGCGCAATGTTCCCGAGCCGACGCAATTCATCCCGGCTATGGTTTCCTGAGCGAAAATGATCGGTTTGCGGAAGCCTGCGCAAAGGCCGGTATCGTATTTGTGGGGCCATCGAGTGCGGCTATACGGGCCATGGGCTCCAAGGTCGAAGCAAAACGCCTGGTTGCCGCCGCGGGTACGCCCGTGGTTCCGGGATATCAGGGCGATGATCAGGCCGATGCCGCCTTGGTGGACGCCGCCGCCGCCCTGGGTTTTCCGCTGCTGATCAAGGCTTCCGCCGGTGGCGGCGGCAAGGGCATGCGCCTGGTCGAGACCGCGGAGGCATTCAAGCCGGCCTTGCAGGGTGCGCGGCGCGAGGCGGCGGCCGCTTTTGGCGATGACCGGATGCTGCTCGAACGCTATCTGGTCGATCCCAAACACTTGGAAGTCCAGGTGCTTGCCGATACTTATGGCAGAACCATCGGCGTTTTCGAACGAGATTGCTCGGTGCAGCGCCGCCATCAAAAAATCATTGAGGAGGCGCCCGGCCCAACCGTGGATGCCGCTCTGCGCACCCGGCTGATCGATGCGGCCACCAAGGTGGCCCGGGCGATCGAATACGCCGGAGCGGGCACCATCGAATTCATCGCGGAACGCCAGGGCGACGATACCGCTTTCTACTTCATGGAAATGAACACGCGGCTGCAGGTCGAACACCCGGTTACAGAGGCGATCACCGGCCTCGATCTGGTGGAGTGGCAACTGCGCATCGCCCAGGGCGAGCCCCTTGATATCGACCCGGTCGCATCGGGCCATGCCATCGAAGCGCGCCTATATGCGGAAAATCCCGCCAGTGGTTTTCTCCCCTCCGCCGGCAAGTTGCGGCGGCTCCGTTTCCCGAACTGGATTCGGGTCGATACGGGTGTGGCTCGGGGCGATTCGGTTTCTGTTCATTACGATCCCATGGTCGCCAAGCTGATCGCCCATGGAGAGGATCGGGAAGCGGCTCGCCACAGGCTGATCGCAGCGCTGGAAAATACGGAGATTGCGGGTATTGAGCATAACGC
The DNA here is from genome assembly GCA_965116165.1 of Pseudomonadales bacterium. GTDB lineage: Bacteria > Pseudomonadota > Gammaproteobacteria > Pseudomonadales > Azotimanducaceae > Azophilus. Next base: position 2,401,776 of record OZ220484.1, read on the forward strand.
CGGCTATTTGCGCAAGCTGCTTGGCCATGCGCAATTCGTCGCCGGCGACTACGGAACGCACCTTGCCGACGATGTGCATGATGAGGCGGTCCCGCGGTTGCAAAGCCACCACTGGGCGTTGGCGGGGCTTGCGGCCGTGCGCTCGGGCACCGGCCCCGGCCCTTGGTTTCGCGCGGACGGCTGGCGACCCAATCAACCCCCGCGCACCGAGGTGCGACTGAGGCTGGGCGATACGCTCAAGTCCGTTCGGATCGGCACCGACCGGGTTGCCGTCGACGGGGATGTATTGAGGTTGGAGAACATACGATCCGGCGACCATGCCGTGTGCGCGCACATCGACGGGTGCCCGCGGGAGTCTTCCGTCCACCGGGAAGACGGCGCCATCGTCCTCATGCTGGACGGGGAAACCTGGGCTTTCGAGAGCCTGGGGGATCTGACGACGGAACCCGCCGATTTGCTCGTCGACGCGGACCGGATTGTGTCGCCGATGCCGGGGCAGGTGATCAGCCTTGCCGTTGGCGTGGGTGACCGGGTGGAGAAGGGTGAGCTGCTCGCCGTCATCGAGGCGATGAAGATGGAGCACAGTATCTATGCGCCCTGCGCCGGCGAAGTAACGGAAATCGACTGTGCGCCCGGCCAGCGCGTTGACGAGCACACCCGCCTACTCGCGCTTGAGCCGCTTGTTCGCGCGGAGCAAAGTTGGTGACGCGATGCTGGTGGCCGGTGGCAAAAGTCCCACCGCTGCCACTCTGTCGACTTGTTCGGACCTTGACTTAGGGGGCCTTGGGTCCGGGAAACGATTTGATCAGCTCGTACCAGCCGGAGCCGTTGATCTTGAGCGGGATGCCGCCGTGCTTTTCCGCGGTTTCCAGGTGCGTCCTCCTGCCTTCCCAGGCATCTGGATTGGCCTGCCACTCATTCAGCATCCGCTCCGCTTCCTCGTAGCTCGGCGCCTCAACCTCGTAAACGGACAAATAGCCGGAGACCGTCTTGCCGTCCAGGTGCGGCCCGCTCAGCCGGTACACTCGTCCACTGATGAAATTCGGGCACTTGGCGGTGTCCTCAATGTGCTGGTCGACGAACCATTCATCAAACGCCGCCCGATCTTCCGGGGTCGGTGGCTCGCAAAGGCCGATGAGCATAAATTGGGGCATTGCAGTTTTCTCCCTTGGTCTGTGGTCTCAATTGAGACTGTGGCTTGCGGATGATCCCGGGTTCCAGATCACCGCTTCGGAAACATCATTGATATCGCGCAACCCGCAAAAGGCCATGGTGAGGTCGAGTTCTTGTTGCAGGATTTCAAGGGCGCCGGTTACCCCCCGCTCTCCCAGTGCGCCGAGGCCGTAGATGTAGGCACGGCCGACCATCGCGCCCTTCGCGCCAAGCGCCAGTGCGCGGAAAAGATCCTGGCCGGTGCGAATGCCTCCATCAATCCAGACCTCCATCCCACCGCCGACGGTGGCAACGATGCCGGGTAGCACATCGACCGAAGCGGGTGCGCCATCGAGTTGCCGACCACCGTGGTTTGAGACGATGAGGGCATCCGCGCCGCTCTTCGCCGCCATCCGGGCATCCTCCTCGTCGAGGATGCCTTTCAGAATCAGTGTGCCGCCCCAGCGATCTTTTATCCACTGCACATCGTCCCAGCTCAGTTTGGGGTCGAACTGTCGGGCGGTCCATAGCGCGAGGGAGCGGATTTCCCGAACATTCTCGACATGTCCGAGGATGTTGCCGAAACCGCGCCGTCGAGTGCGCGCCATCCCGAACGCCCAACGGGGCTTGCCGGCTATGCTAAGCAGGTTCATCGGGGTTGGCTTGGGCGGTGTGGATAGCCCGTTTTTGATGTCGGTGTGCCGTTGGCCGAGGATTTGCAAATCGACGGTGAGCACGAGGGCCGAGCATCCGGCGGCCCTGGCCCGGTCAATGAGCCGACCGATGAAATCCCGGTCTTTCATCATGTACAACTGAAACCAGAAGGGTGCCGTTGTGTGTTCCGCCACATCCTCGATGGAGCAGATGCTCATCGTCGAAAGGCAATAGGGCACCCCGAAACGCTCAGCCGCCCGCGCCGCCTTGATCTCGCCATCCGCATGCACCATACCGGTGAGCCCCACGGGCGCCAGCGCCAGGGGCATGGCAACCTCTTGGCCCGCCATCCGCGTTTTGAGGGAGCGCTTGGTCATGTCGACCAGGATCTTTTGGCGCAACTTGATCTTGTCGAAGGCGCTTTGATTCTCCCGCAATGTGCTTTCTGTCCACGAGCCCGCTTCGACATAGTCGCGGAACATGCGCGGCACACGTTTGCGGAACAGTTGCCTGAGGTCTTCAATGCAGGTGAAACGCGTCATTGACGGGATCTACGCGTGCGCGGCCACCCCCGGCGGACCGCGGAAACCAATCCGCGGCTGTGCGCGGCATCCACGCGCGCGGCCACCCCGCGCCGGTGATCTGCCGGCGTGACCCCCAGCACGCCTCTCGACCCTCGATAACCCCCGGACGTCTCGCTCAATGTGGATTCGCAGTTGGGATAAGAGGCGCGGGTCGCGGGCGGTGAACTCTTGCCCACCTGTCTCGGGCCGAGCGGCAGCCACACGGAGAACAGGCGCAATTGAACGGCCGGAAGGGTCAATACCGGCCGAAATGTTCTGTGAATCCAATCTGTTGGCATGCCGGAAGTATACTTCGGATTTGCCGAACGTTAGTCAATTGCCATGAGCCGCTTTGACCCCCGCAAAGTCCGCGTTTTTCGCGCCTTTCAGGACGAAATACCCCGGGAATTGATGCCGACGGAGCATATCGATCCGAAAAGGGTGCGTGTTGCCAAACTCGACGGCGAGGTTGTCGGCGTCTACGCGGTGCGCCCGGTCACTCCACTCAGGTTCCGTATCGACGCCTTGTCTGTTGCGCCCCGCCATCGTCGGCAAGGATTGGGAAGCTGGCTGTTGCGCCATGCCATTGGCGTCTGCGAAACCAAGGGCGCAAGGGAAATCGTCGCTCCGCCCGATTCCGGTACGTCGGTTTTTGCGCTGGCCGGTTTTCGTCCGGAGGGCGGTTCGTTGCGGTTGATCCTGGCACCGGAATGACGCACTAGAACCTACTCTGGCCCGTTGACTTTCTGGCTATCGGTGGGCAGAGTGCGCCATATTGTCGTTTAAATATGGAGTGATGTGATATGGCGACCACCCGAACCGAGCACATTATCGACAGCGAAGAGACGGTTGATCGATCTGGCGATAGTACCGGGCAGAACGAGTTCAGGCCTAAGGACGGGTACAAGGGGGGGATGAGTGTCGTGGGTGGGCAACTCCAGGACACCTTCACCGGGGGCCCGGGCAACGACTACTTCAAGGATTCCGGCGGCGGCAGCGAAGCGCACGGCGGCAGCGGGCGCGACTACCTCGAGGGTGGCAACGGCTTGAACATTCTGCGTGGAGGCTGGGGCGACGACATCTTGGTCGGGAACCAGAAGGACCAGATCGCCGACCGTCTCTACGGCGGGTATGGAAACGACTATCTAGTGGCGGGCCGGCTCAAGGGCAGCAACCGGGAGGACGACGGCACCGGTGCGCTGACCGACTCGACGCATGGCCAGGGGCCGACCTCCAGCGGCTCCCCGGATCCGAAAGGAACCGTCCTCCATGGCGGCGGCGGGGGCGACTTCTTCATCCTGAACCCCGGCAGCTATGTCTATATCGAGGACTGGCGGCCCCTCTACGACATCATCTACGTGACCGGTATCCGGGACGGGGCGGAGATCACCATCACCCACCATCCCGCCGGCCACTACGGGGACGCCCATTTCCGGATCATGCTCGGCAACAAGGTTCTCGCCGAGGTCAATTACGGTTCGGATGTCGATCCCGATGACGCAGATGCCGTCACGGCGGCGATAGGGGCGATCAAGGATTACACGTATACCGCGAGCGGGGACTGGATCAACGGCGACCATGAGGGCAACGCCATTAATGGCACCGCGCATGACGACCATCTCTACGGCCACGGCGGCGGCGACACGCTCGACGGCGGCGCGGGCGACGACGCTCTCAAAGGTGGCCACGGCAATGATGTCCTCCACGGTGGGGACGGTCACGACCGGCTGTTCGGCGGCCGGGCCAACGACACGCTTCACGGCGGCGCGGGCATGGACTCGCTTGAGGGCGAGGGCGGCAACGACATGCTCTACGGCGGTGTCGGCGACGATGACCTCTACGGTGGGGACGGTCACGACCGGCTCGACGGCGGCGTCGGCCGCGATGTGCTCTACGGCGGTGCGGGTCGGGACATTTTCGTGATCAGCGAGGGCAGGAGCCCGGACAGGGCCGCGGACATCATCATGGACTTCAATGTCGATGAGGACTACATCCGGCTGCCGTTGAGCGTCTCGTGGGACGATGTCCGCTTCGTCCGCAGCACGGACACGACCGGGCCGACCACTCACCTCGTGACGGGCACGGGCCAGTCGCAGAAGGTGCTGGCCCGGTTCAACGGCTTCGAGGACTGGACCGCCCAGCAGTTGCAGGAGCTCAAGGGCAAGGTCGAGTTCATCTGGGACTTCGATCCGAACGCCGAGCAGCCGCCACCGAAGGCCGTGGAACCGATCGAGGGCACGAACAAGAAGGATCTGCTCGTCGGCGGCAACGACGACGACACCATCAAAGGCTTGGGCGCGATGGATGTGCTCTACGGCCGCGGCGGTGACGACACGCTGTATGGCGGCAATGGCAAGGACCAACTGTATGGCGATGAAGGCAATGACCACCTCTTCGGGGATGGCAACAACGACATCCTCTATGGAGGGGCCGGCGGTGACACGCTCAACGGCGGGAAAAGCGACGACCGGCTGTATGGCGAAGCCGGCGACGACACGCTCAACGGCGGCAATGGCGACGACCGGCTGTATGGCGGGGACGGCAGCGACGCGCTGGACGGCGGTGCCGGCAACGACCGGCTGGAGGGCGGCGAGGGTGGCCTTGATGTGCTGGACGGCGGTGCCGGCGAAGACCGGCTGATCGGCGACGGTGGCCAAGACCGGCTGCAGGGCGGGAAGGACACCGACTACCTGACCGGTGGCGTGGGCCCCGACGAGTTCCTCTTCCGCCGGGGCGACGGCGTGGATGTCATCACCGACTTCGAGGACGGGACCGACACCATCATCTTCCTGGCCCAGACCGATGCGAATGCCGGGACCGAAACGAGGTTCCTCTCGTTCGCCGACCTGACGCTGACCGATAGCGAGGAGGCAGGCGGCGTGGTCATCACGTCCGCCAAGCTCGAAGGCAACGAGATCATCGTCAAGGGCGTGACTTCCGAGCAGCTTACGGCCGACGACTTCGGCTTCCTGACGGTCGATCAGTACAACGAACTCTTCGATATCGGTTGAGCCAACCGGAAGGCCGCGGCCGTTCCTCCGACGAGGAGCGGCCGCGCAGTCGCGGGCGACCTACCTCAAGTGGACGCAACGCGGTTCGGGGCGCTCCCACCACCCTATGGTCCAAGCGGTTGCCCCGTCCTCCCAATCGATTATTCAAAGGTATAGCCGACCTCCAAACCATAGGTACGCGGTGCCCGGGTCGCGGCATAGCTCCACAAACCGGCAACGTCGAAACCGATACCGTAACCATCCTCATTGCTCAGGTTGTGCCCGAAGACGCTCATGCGAAACGGACCGGTCTGGTAGTTGATGGATCCATTGATCAGGTTTTGGGCTCTATTGGTTAGCTCGGGTTTGTTGGCGAAATCCACTTCGTGCTTGCCGATGTGGTGCCAGCCCGCCAAAACCCAGGCCCGGCCGGTGCCGACAGCCCACTCATAGGTGGCGGATAGCGAGGCGGTAACCTCCGGCGCCCGGCGAATTTCCAGGTGCGAGAAATCGACCAGCCCGGTGGTGCCCTGGAACTCGAACTGGTCGTACTTCGCATCCAGCCAGCCCAGGTTGCCGCGCAGGCCCAGGTTTTCCGTTGCGTTGAATTGGACATCGACCTCAATGCCGGCGATTTCCGCCGTTGAGGCGTTGGTCACCAGGGTTACCTGGCCGGTGCCGCTGGTTGCCGAGGGTAGCTGCAACTCCTCCTGCTTGTCCTTGTAGTCCATCAGGAAGGCCGCGGTGTTGATGCGCAGGGCACCGCCAAGCCAGTCGGTCTTCACGCCGATTTCATAGTTGTCCACGGTTTCCTGGTCGTAGGGCCTGGTGGCGGTTTCGAGACTGTCGACGCGACCGTTGAAACCGCCGCTGCGGTAGCCCACCGAATAGGTGGCGTAGGCCATGGCATCGTCGTTGATTTGATAGCGCAAGCCGACCCTGGGGGTAAATTCGGTCCAATCGTCGTCGGCGACGGCGGTGACAACACCGGCTTGATCGGTGTCTTTTTCGTCCTTGGTGTAGCGTCCCCCCAGGGTCAGCGTTAGCGATTCGGTGAGTTCGTAGTCCGCCTCGACAAAGCCTGCCCAGGACTCGGAGTTCTGCCTGGAGGTTTGTGGGAGATCAAGCACCACATTGGGGACGGCAAACCCGATGTAGCTGCGCAGACGGATTTCATATTCCGAATCCCAGAAGTACAGGCCAACCGTACCGCTCAGACGGCTGCCCGGGTCGTCGAGGGTCAGGCGCAGTTCGTGGGTGGTTTGTTCGTACTCCGCCGGTCGGGTGGTGTGGAACAATTCCGGCTTTACCCCATCCCAGTCGGTGAGCACGGTTTCCTCGGTTTCCCAGGAGCCAAAGATGTAATCGAGCCGCCAGGTCTCGGAAATATCCCAGCGCAACTCGACGAGATGGGTGTCGGCATCGAAGGTTGCGTCATCGGGACCAACCAGATCCTGGGTGGTTTTCCAGCGGTCGCCGGAAATCGGCGTGCGCGGATTGGGCGAGCAGAAACCCAACGCATCGCAGAAGAGCTGGCTGGGCTGGCCGACATTGAGCAGCGGCGGGGTGTCCTGGTCGGTGCGCTCGAACTGCCCGGTATATTCCAACTCCAGGGAGTCGGTGGGCGTCGCCAGTAAATTTACACCGTAGGACCGATATTCAACGCGGCCCTCGTCGCGGCCGGTGTTGATGTTGTCGTAATAGCCCTTGCCCCGATCCTCGAAGGTTCCGGTCAGTTTGGCGGCCAGTTGCTCGGTGATTGGAAAATTAACCAGGGCGTCGATGCGGGCGGTCTCGTAGTTGCCGTAGCCGGCCCGAAACCTGGTGCCGAATTCACCGGTGGGCCTGGTGCGCCTCAGGTTGATTACCCCGCCTATGGTATTGCGGCCGAACAAGGTGCCCTGGGGGCCGCGCAGTACCTCCACGCTCTCCAGGTCGATGGCCCTGGTGATGCCGCCGCTCATGGTGCCCAGGAATAATCCATCGACCACCACGCCCACGGCGGGGTCGAAGTTCTTTTCCACCTCGGATACACCGATGCCGCGGATGTAGGCGGCCGCCACGCCACCGGGCCCCTGGGCGGTGTCGTCGAGAACCAGGTTTGGGGAGACATGGACCAGATCGCGCATGTCGCGGGCGAAGGTATCCTCGATTTCGGTTTGACCCAGCGCGCTGACGGAAAGGCCCACATCCTGAATGTTCTCTTCGCGCTTGCGGGCCGTCACCACGATTTCCTCGATGGCCCGGGCATCTTGATCGGCCGCGGCCCATACCGAAAACGGCACCGTCAACAACCCCGGAATCGCCAGTGCGGACAAAAGGTGGCGCACCCGTTTGACTTTTCGGATTCCGCCGCAACGGGATCTGTGCGCTGTTCGCTGCGCGCAAATATCGAGCCGCTGCGCCAGCGGATGAAAAAAGCCTTTGGAATTCATGCTGTTACTCTCCTTATAACGATTTGGAACGACGATGCATCGCGGCTGCCCGCGTTGCTTGCCGCTCGAATATTCCCGATATTACCGTCCCGCAATCCGGTCTGTCCCGGCAACGCTGCGGTCTCTGTCGCGCGTCTGCGCGGGCAGTTTAAACACCAACCCGAAGCGCATCGACAACCACGCCGTCCGGCAGGGCGACACCGTACGCGAGGTAATCCGCGTCTTCTGATTGTCCCCACGGGCCGCTGGTTCCCAATCAGGCCGCCCGACCTTGCCAACCGCACCCGAAACCGCCCAATCCGATGGCTAGACGCACCGGCGCACACCTGATATCCGCCTGAATCCCAAGCATAACCGGAACCCGGACCCGTTACGACACAAACCCGGCCCGCACGCTCAGGCGACTTTGAGATGTTCCTGCCGCAAGCGATTGGTTTGACTGGGCATTAGCGTGTCGCCGCCTGGTGCCTGCTCCGATTGCCCACCTTGGCGCCTCTGTGCGAAAATTCCAATTGAACGGCGGGATTGCTGTCGCAGCTTGGCCTTGCACAGTTCGCACAGCGCCCGTGGCTTGGTTGGAAACGATCCGCAAGGGTTGCCCGCCGGTGGCGCGGGGCCCTGTATCGGAGACAGTTTGCGCGTGGCCTTGGCAGGCAAATCATTGAATCCGTGGAATTTTGTGCGTCTGATGGTGCGCCCGGCAGACGCCTGCGAGAGCCTTGCGGCCACCGCTCCCGAACCCCATGAGGTATTTTTCCGACTGGTGCTGCCCCTCAGCATCCTGCCGCCGCTGCTCGCCTATCTGGGTGGCGCCGGTTTCGGTTGGCGGCTCGGTGGTGGGACGCCGCTTTATATCTCCTCCGGTGGTTTGGCGCTGATTAGTTTGGGATATTTTTTCGCCCTGGTGGCCGGCTTTCTCAGTATGTCCCTGGTGGCCTACTGGATGGCGGGCACCTATGGCGCAAGGCGTGAATTCGGGGCGCATCTGGCGTTTGTTGCCCTGATTGGCATGCCGGTCGTTCTGGCGAGCGTCGCGCATCTTGTCCCGCACGCATTCGTCAACATGATTGTGTTGATACCGGCTCTGATTTGGAGCCTGTACCTCCTATACCGTTGCCTGCCGCCGGTTCTCGGCACCTCGCCGGAACGCGGGGTGCTCATGGCTTCTTCGCTGGTCGCCTACTTGCTGGTGGCCTTTGTCAGCCTGCTCGGCATCACGGTGGTGCTTTGGAGCGGTGGCATTGGGCCGGTGTTGGGGGTGTGATGTCCGCGGGAGAGCGCTATTGCGACCGCGTGGCGGCATGGCTCACGGGCTTCGCGATACTGTGGTCGCTGCTTGGCATGGCGGCCGGTGTCTATGTCGCCGCCGAATTGGTTTGGCCGACCATCGACTTCGAGCGCGAGTGGCTGAGCTACGGCCGGCTCCGCAATCTGCATACCAATGCCGTGATTTTCGGTTTCGGGGTTTCCGCGCTGATGGCCACCGCCTTCTACAGTGTGCAGCGCACCTGCCATGTGCCGCTATTCGCGCCGCGGCTCGCCTGGTTCAGCGCCCTGGCCTGGCAGGTGGGGGTTTTGGCCGGGGGCATCTCCCTTTTGGCCGGTTGGAACGGGGGCAAGGAATACGCCGAGCTGGAGTGGCCGTTCGACATCGCCATCGCCGTGGTTTGGGTCTCTTTCGCGGTGGTTTTCTTCGGCACCATTGCCAGGCGCCGCATCGGGCCCATCTATGTGTCCAATTGGTTCTACGGTGCGCTCATCATCGTTATCGCCATGTTGCATATCGTCAACAGTCTGGCGGTTCCCGTTAGCTGGTCGAAATCCTATTCGCTGTTCGCCGGTGCCCAGGATGCCGTGGTGCAATGGTGGTATGGGCACAATGCGGTGGGTTTTCTGCTCACCGGCGGTTTCCTCGGCATGCTCTACTACTTTCTGCCCAAGCACGCCGACCGGCCGATCTGGAGCTATCGACTGTCGATCGTTGCGTTTTGGGCGTTCACCTACAGCTATATTTGGGCCGGGCCGCATCATCTGCACTACAACGCCGTGCCGGAATGGGTGCAGTCGCTCGGTATGGTGATGAGCCTCGTGTTGCTGGCTCCGTCCTGGGCGACGATGGTGAACGGCGTGATGACCGTGGCGGGCGCCTGGCGGAAACTGCGCACGGACCCGGCCCTGAAGTTTATTGTACTGTCGCTGGCCTTTTATGGACTCGCCACCTTTGAAGGGCCGATGATGTCGATCAAGAGCGTCAATGTCGTCAGCCACTTTACCGACTGGACCATCGGCCATGTCCACTCCGGAGCGCTCGGCTGGAACGCCCTGATTACCTTTGGCACCTTTTACTTCCTGGTGCCGCGACTGGTGGGCGCCGAACTCCACAGCAACCGCCTGGCGAGCTGGCATTTTTGGCTGGCGCTTGCGGGTGTCATGCTCTATGTGTTGGCGATGTGGGGTGCGGGTGTCTCCCAAGGCCTGTTGTGGCTGAGCATCGATGAAATCGGCGAACTGAACTACAGCTTCAAGGACATCATGGCGAGCATGGCGCCATATTACGCGCTGCGCTTGGTGGCCGGGCTCGTGTTTCTCTCGGGTGCGGTGCTCATGGCGTACAACCTGGGGATGACCGTCAAGGGCCGGAGCATCGTCCGGGTCGCGCCGCCGCGCCTTGACGGGGGCAGGGCATGAAAGCCGTCGATTTACACCGCAAGCTCGAGCGCCACAGCGGTTGGCTGATTTTCGGCATCCTCTTTGTATCGGCCATTGGCGGCTTGGTGCAGGTGCTGCCCAGCGTGCTCGACGACAGCCTTGCAACCCCGGCACCGGATGCGGTGCCCTATGGGCCGGCGGAACTGACTGGCCGCGATATCTATATACGGGAAAGCTGCGGTGTTTGCCATTCGCAGCAGGTGCGTCCGCTGCTCGCCGAGGTACGGCGCTACGGCCCCTTTTCGAGAGCGGAGGAATTCGCCTTCGACCGGCCTTTCCTGTGGGGGTCGAAGCGCACGGGCCCCGACCTGCACCGGATCGGCGGCAAATATTCAGACCTGTGGCACCGGGTGCACCTGCTCGACCCGCGCGCTGTGGTGCCCGACTCCATCATGCCCGGTTATCCCTGGCTTGCGGAGCGCGCGGCCGATGCCGACGGTTCCATTCGGGCGAAGATGCGGGCGCTGCGCGGGCTTGGGCATCCCTATACCGATGCGGACATTGAGGCCGCGCCGGATGCATTGCGGGGCCTAGCGGAAGTCGATGCGCTGGTCGCCTATCTGCAAAGTCTAAGGAACCTCTGATTAATCCTGTAGTCGCGACATCTTTCGGTTTGGGGGTCATGCGATGACTTGGTTGCTGTTTGCGGGCGACATGCTCGTGATGGCCTTCATGGCGGGATTGGCGGTTTGGGCGCTGTGGGGCTCTTCGGACGAGGCCGTCGAAAGAACAGCCGGCATTCCTTTGGACGACGAGCGGCAGGATGCCTGAATTGCCGAGCGAATTTTGGAGCGGTTGGGTTCTAACGCTCACCCTGGCGAGCCTTGCGGGTTTGGTCTGGTTGGTTTTCAGCCTGTATTTCGGCGGTGGGCGGGATGAGCACGAGCCCAGCCCGGTTTGGGATGGCAATCTGCGGGAAGGCGAGCATCCCGCGCCGCTCTGGTGGTTCTGGCTGATATTCGCATCGTTGGTGGTCTCCGTTGTCTATTTGCTGCTTTACCCCGGCCTTGGCGCGTTCGGGGGGGCGCTGGATTGGTCGCAGGGCGGCGAATTGCGCGAGCGCCTTGGCCGCTATGAGACGGAATTTGGGTCAACCCGCCGGTTAATTGCGGAAGCCAACCTGGAAACGTTGCAGGCCGACCCAAAACTCATGGCCTCGGCGCGGCGGGTGTACAACCGTAACTGCGCCGCCTGTCACGGCTACGATGCCCAGGGCCAGGCCGACCTGTTCCCCAACCTTCGCGATGCGGATTGGCAATGGGGCGGCGAGCCGGCGCAGGTCGAGTGGTCGATCCGCCACGGACGCCGGGCGGTCATGGTCGGTTGGTTATCCGTCGTTGGCGAAGAAACGGTGGAGCACCTGACGGATTATGTGCGGGCCCTGCGCCTTGGCGAGTCGTCCGGCCATCCGGGCGCACAGCCCTACATGCTGTATTGCGGCGCCTGCCACGGGCCGGACGGCACCGGCAATCTCCTTTTGGGCGCGCCGGACCTCACCGACGACGCAAGCCTCTACGGCAATTCGCCCCAAGCCATCCGCCACTCCATCGCCCTGGGGCGCAATGGCGAAATGCCGGCCTTCGGCGAGCGGTTGGACGATACGCAGATCCGCTTGTTGGTGGCCTGGCTGACGGCGGGGTAACTATTCGTCAAACGCAAACCCCGCCGCCGGTGGCCGCCGTAGGTTTGGCGCGGCAACCGGGCGGGCGTGACCGGGCTATGGTTGACGTCGCCGGCCTCTGCTGTCTCGCGAGCTATCTCCTGCTTGCCTGGTACTCCCGCGGTGCCTGGGGGGCACCGGGTCTGGACGGCTTCTTTCTGCTCCTGGGATGGGCCACCGTGCCCGCGGTCGCCGTTTTCGCGCTGTTCCGGCGTCGCCCGATGAGCCTGCCCGTGGGGCGCCTGTTGCTGTGGGCGGGGCTTTTTCGTCTTTCCGGTGTAGTCGGCGTACCCCTATTCGAGGACGACTGGTTTCGCTACCTGTGGGATGGCTACCGCTTTGCCGAGGCCGGCACACCCTACGGCCAGGCGCCCGCGCAATTCTTCGCCGACCCCGCTGTGCCGGTCGCCTTCCAGCGCATACTGGACCAGATCAACCACCCCGATTTGCCTACGATCTACGGACCGACCACGCAGCTTGCGTTCCTTCTCTCCCACCTCGTCGCGCCGGGCAGCCCGATACCGCTCCAGATACTCCTGATTGCGGTGGATTTGATGCTGGTGCGGATGTTGCTCGGCATTGCGCCCAGGCCCTTTGTGCTTCTGTATGCCTGGTGTCCGCTGGTCATCAAGGAGATTGCGTTCACCGTCCACCCGGACGGTATCGGCGTTTGCTTTGCCCTGGCGGCGCTACTGCTCGGTGTGGGTGGGCATCCGTTGCGGGCGGCGTTGTGCCTTGCCCTGGCGGTTGGCGCCAAGATATTCGCGCTGGTGCTCGTTCCGTTTGTGCTGTTTCCGGTGCGTGCCCGTTGTGCCGGCGAGCCCCTGGCGGCCCGTGGCAAAAGTTCCGTGTCGCTCCGGGGGGAGGGCAAGGGGCGTGCGCAGGGCCGCGCCTCTGGGGCGAGCGGGGGAAAGGCGAGTGCCGATGGCCCGCGGGTGTTTGCGCCACCGCCGACATTGCGCACGGCCGCGTTGGCCGGTCTCGTCTTCCTGTTCACGTTGGGTGGCCTGTATGCGCCGTTCATCGTCCAGGGGGGCAGCGACTTGACGGCGCTTGCGGTCTTCGCGCGGGAGTGGGAATTCAATGCGGCCCTCTTTGCGCTGATTGCCGTCGTGCTGCCCGCGTCCACCGCCAAGGCGACGCTGGCCCTGGCGTATGTTCTGGCCATTACCGCCTATTGGTGCCATTGGCGGCGGATGTCGGGAAATGCCACAAGCAGAGCGCAATCATCGTCCGGGGCTGTCGGCGCAAGCCCGCTGACCGAAGCCCTGCCGCGGGCCGACTGGATTTTTGGGGGCCTATTGCTTGTCTCCCCGGTGATCAACCCCTGGTACGCGCTTTGGTTTCTACCGTTCGCCGCCATTTTTCCAAGCGCCTGGGCGTGGACAGCTTCTTGCGCGCTGCTGATTTCCTACATTACCGGTGCCAACCTGGGTACGCTGGAACTCGGCCCGTTTGCGCAGCCGTGGTGGGTTCGGCCCTTGGAGTTCGGTCTTATTTTTGTGGCTTTTTGCGCCGACTTGGTAAAATCGGATCGATACACCGCCTGAATTTGCATTGCCGATGGAGAAAGGTGCACAATTCACGATTCAACAGGCTGCTTTGCGCGGTCGCGGCTTTATTGGACGAGGCGTCCGCCCGTCCGTTCTAGAAACGAGGAGAAAACATTATGGTTGGAAAAAGCTGTATGGGGCCAACTCGCTTGGCTGGTGCCGTGCTGGCCGGGCTACTGCTGGTCTCACCCACCGCATTCGGCTCCGGGTCCATGGGCGGTGGCACCGGCGGCGTGAACCAATACGGGCAGATTTATCAGCAGGGCAAGATAGTTTTTTTCGGCAAGCTTGCCTGTGCCCGGCCCGAATGTCCGATCAAGCGTGACCGGGTCAACGCCGGTTTGGCCGCGGACATCGTCGCCAGTATTCGCGGAGCATCCGGTATTCGGCTGGAGGAGTCGCCGCACGACGCCGCGGTCGACGCGCTCAGTGCCGACGAGCGGGAAAAAATACAGTACTACTTGAGCCGTCGCTTCGGCATCAAGAGTTAAGACACCAACGCAAATAATTCTTCAGGAGAGACCAATGAAATTTCTAGCAAAGGCCCTGCTTGCCCTGGCCGTGCCACTGACTGCCTGGGGCGGGGGCTCGCCCTGGCTGCCCGTACCCAAATCCGGTGACATCGGCGTCACCTATGTTTCCCAGTCGGCCGACGATTTTTGGCGTGGTCCCGAAGGAAATGCCAAGGGTCCGCTGCCCTTCGGCGGCCTCGACCAAGAAACCTTTTGGTTTCAAGGAACCTATGGGTTGTCCGACTCCCTGGCCCTGGATTTCGAAATCGGCACCTCGGAGACGAAACCCGACAACAGCCCGCCCCCCAAGAGCGACGGTCGAACGGATCTTTCCCTCGGCCTCACCTGGCGGTTGGTTGACGAGTACGTCAACGAACAAGGGCTGCCGAGTGTCGCCGTTCGCGGTGCCCTGGTTGTTGCCGGCAGCTACGATGTCGGCCTGCCAACCGCCATCGGCGACGGCGCGGACGGTTTCGATGCCTCGATTATCGTGGGCAAGATCTTTGCCGAGCGGGTCGGGTTCTCGGGCGAGGTCGGCATCCGCAATAGGGATAGCGGTGTGCCGGACAGCACCTTCGTGAACTTGAACGCCTATCTGTTGCTGTCGTCGCGCCTGGTGCTCGAAGGGCAGTTTCACACCACATCATCCAACGGCGACCTCAACATCTGCGGCCCCTGCGGCCCGCCCTCGCCGCCCGGCGCGGCGGAAAATTTCCCGTTGGTTGACGAGGAAATGGAGCGCATCATGGTGGGTGCGACGGTTAACCTGACCAATCAGTTCAGCACCGGATTCAAGTGGTACAGCGTGCTCGACGGTCGCAACACCGGCGAGTTCGACGCTTGGGCGATCAGCGCCAACTATACCTTCGACCTGTATGGGCTGGGTCGGTAGGGTCCGATAGACCGTATCGCGGTGTTTCCGCCACTTGGGGCGAAGGCATGTGCGACATGGCGCCCGAGGCGCGACATGTATCGGGGAATGACTGTTGGCGCCGTGATTCCGGCGCTGAACGAGGAAGCTTCCATCGGCCTCGTGGTCGGCGATTTGTTGGCGCTCCGCCACGAGGGTGTCGCTGTTGTTGACGATGTGATGGTCTGCGACAACGGTTCCACCGACGCCACCGCCGCAAAGGCCGTCGCGGCGGGCGCGAGGGTGGTCGCCGAAGAGCGGCCCGGCTACGGTGCCGCGTGCCTTGCCGGCATTGCGGCGCTGGGGTCGCCCGATGTTGTGCTGTTCACCGATGGCGACCACGCATTCCATGCCGGGCAGGCCACCCGCCTCTTGGACCGCATTGCCGCCGGTGCCGACCTCGTGATTGGGTCGCGGACCCTTGGCCATCGGGAAGTGGGTTCGCTGACCCGCAGTCAGCGGGCGGGCAACGTGGTCGCGACGCTCTTGATTCGCTTGCTGTGGGGTCGGCGCGCCACCGATCTGGGCCCCTACCGCGCCATCCGCCACGAGGCATTGACGCGCCTGGACATGGCCGACCGGGCATTCGGCTGGACGGTGGAGATGCAGGTCAAGGCAATTCAGCGCGGGCTCGTTACCGAAGAAGTCGCGGTGGACACCCGCGAACGCATTGGCCAGTCCAAGATCAGCGGTACCCTGAGTGGCTCGATTGGCGCGGGGGTCGGTATCCTGTCAACTATTGCGAAACTGCGCTGGCGACAGTTGTTTGGCTGACAAATTTCGCACACATCGAATCCATGGAGGTCATTGCATGACATCGAACTTTTCCCTCGTCCGTGTTTATTGGCTCGCAATTGCTTTCTGTATCGGCCTTGTTCCCGGGGCGCAGGCGGCGCAGCGACCGGAACTCATTCCGATGTGGAAGGCGAGCGACGAATCAAACACCGCCGCCATCGACCATTCGCCTTGGCAGGAACTCCTGGACACCTATCTGGTGGCGGACCATCCCACGGGCATCAGCCGTTTCGACTACGCGGCGCTGAAGGCGAGTGCGGAGGATACGGCAAAACTGAGGGGATATCTGACCGGCCTTGCAAAACTTGATCCACGCGCCTACTCCTCGACGGAGCAGAAGGCCTATTGGATCAACCTGTACAACGCCTTGACTGTATTCGTCATTGTGCCGAGGTTCCCGGTGGATTCCATCAAAGACATCAAGAGCGGCATCATCGACTTCGGACCCTGGAACCTGGAACTGCTACCCGTGGCGGGTGAGCCGTTGACATTGAATCAGATCGAGCACGGCATTCTACGACCCATATGGGCCGACCCGCGCATCCACTATGCCGTCAACTGCGCGAGCCTCGGCTGCCCCAATCTTGCCGCCGAAGCCTACCGCGCCGACAATATCGAGCGGCTTCTCGAACAGGGCGCGAGGGATTACATCAACCATCCCAGGGGTGTGCGGGTTGTTGACGACGAACTGCTGATCTCCAGTATCTACGAGTGGTTCAAAATCGATTTTGGCGACAGCGACGATGGCGTGTTGGCGCACTTGCAGCGCTATGCGGACGAGCGCACGGCGGCGCTGCTCGAGGGGCGCGACGGTTTCGACGACGACTACGATTGGTCGATCAATGCGCCTTAGCCCGGCCTATTCGTGAATGAACGTTTTGAATGACGATGCATCCGTCCGACTGCGTTGCTCGTCGCTCAAATAGGCTTGATATTCCCGTGCCTTGCCGGCCGCAGTTTTTTAGGGAGTTAATCGATGGGTTGATCGAAGCCCGCATGTGGTAATTCCCAGCCGCTACATCCTCGACATTGGTGGTATGTCAACCCATGTGTATATAAGCCCCTTTTTCCCCCGCCCCTTGGTGCGCTGCTGGACTTTTGCGCGGGCTGTTAATCCGCCCCCCGAATGCGCCGGGACGGAATTACTTGACCAGGGACAGTCGCGGCCCTTTTGGCGGCGACTCGGGCTTATTTGCCGGTGGGTCGGGCGTGGGTGGTTCGGGCGTCGCAGGGGACGGCTCGGGGCCAAAGACCGTCCCCTGCCCGTTTTCGTGCGCAAACACCGCCGTGATGGCGCCGATAGGCGCAACGATGCGCTGCGCCCGGCCACCGAATCGGCAGTCCACCACCATCCCCGAGTCCGAAATTGCAAGGTTGCGCGTTGCGGTCGCTGAAAGGTTGAGGGTGATGCCGCCGTCCTTGACATGGGCCCTCGGCACCGAGACACCTTCAACACCGCAGTCGATTTGCACCATCGGCGTGCAGTCGTTGTCTACGATCCAGTCGATTAGGGCCCGCAGCAGATAGGGCTTGGGCGAGGACATACTTTTGTCTGGCATTGCGTCTCCTTGTAGGACGTTCGGTGGCGGCCCATTTTGCAATCTACGCTTGCCGACCGCTCTTCTAGCATGGTTTGCCGAACGCTGAAATTCAATCGGGCTGGTTGTCCGTGCGTGCCCGGCGACCCAGATAGCCGCCGTGGTGCCGCAGCCCCCAGGCTTCTCGTGTGACACCCTTCACCTCCAAGAGCGAGAGTGCGACCGCATCGCTGATTGCCAACATGACCGCCATACTGGCGCTGGGGGTCAGGCCGAGCGGGCAGGGTTCCTCGATAATCCCCATATCGAGCACCAGGTCCGACAGGCCGCGCAATTCCGAATCCGGGTGGGAGGTTACGCCGATGACGCTCGCGACGCCCAGATGCCGGACCATTTCCAACAGTTCCAGAACTTCCCGGCTCTTGCCGCTGGTGGAGAAGGCGACGAGGATGTCGTCTCGGCCGACAAGCCCCAGGTCGCCGTGGGCCGCTTCGGCGGGATGCATGAAATCCGCGGGTGTCGTCGTGGAACACAGCGTGGCGGCGAACTTGCGGGCGATGTGCCCGGCCTTGCCGATGCCGGTGGTCAATACCTTGCCCGAACAGTCGGCCAAGCATTCCACGACGCGGACGAAATCGTCCGTGACAGCCACGGCCAGAATGGCCTCGGCCTCCGCCTTGAGCACGGCCCGCATGCGTTCGCGTATGTCCATATCCATATCTTAGGAACCTCTGATCAATCCTGTAGTAGCGGAATCCGATTTAATAAAATCAATAGCTTACGAATAGATCGGTGCTGCTCTATCGAATTGATCAGAGTTTTCCCTAGGGAAAGTCTGAACAAATCAATAGGGTAGCATTGCGATACCCGTAAACTATTGATTCTATTAAATAGAATGCCCCGACCACAGAATTAATCAGAGGTTCCCCTAGTGTCCTGTCCCGGAAATGCGCATACTATTCGAACTGTGTGTAATGTATCGTATATCATTGATTTTAAATGAAATTATTTTTTATAGGCCGGTGACTATTTTATAGCGAATTTGCCGGGCAGCACACTAGTTGGATGGAGCATTAGAAATTGACACCGAGGTAGAAATCACTCGCTAGTAATTTTGATATTAGTAGAATTTGATCGTATTTTGAGCGGCATGGAATCGACAAGACGCTATCTAACGGCATCGGTTCTCCGCGACCTCGAACGCAAGATGGTATTTGTCGCCGGACCTCGGCAGGTCGGCAAGACGACATTGGCATTGAGCCTCCCCGGAGCGGACGAAGGCTATCTGAGTTGGGATCTGGATGCCGACCGGGAACGCATTCTGCGCCGGGAGTTGCCGACGGCCGATCTTTGGATATTCGACGAAATCCACAAGTACCGTCGCTGGCGAGGCTTCCTGAAAGGGCTTTACGATTCCCGTCGGCGCGAGGGTAAACGCATCCTGGTTACAGGCAGCGGGCGCCTGGAACTGTTCGGATACGGCGGAGACTCGCTGCAGGGCCGTTACCATTTGTTGCGGCTGCATCCGTTTTCTGTCGCGGAGGCGAACATTGATCAACCGGACGGACTCAACGCCCTGTTGCGTCTCGGCGGCTTTCCGGAACCGTTCTTGGGCGGTAGCGAAGTGGAGGCGCGGCGCTGGTCTCGGCAGTATCGTACACGCCTGCTCGAAGAGGATGTTGCCTCTCTCACCGCTATTCGGGATCTCGGCAGGCTTGAGGAAATGGCGCTGCGCCTCCCCGATTTGGTGGGTTCGCCACTCTCCATCAACGCCCTGCGAGAAGACCTCCAGGTGGCACATAGGACGGCGTCTGTTTGGCTGGACACGCTGGAACGCCTGTTTGCGATTTTTCGCTTGGCGCCTTTCGGTGCGCCGCGCATCCGCGCGGTCAAGCAGGAACGCAAGCATTATCACTTCGATTGGTCCATCGTGCCGGATGCGGGCGGGTGTTTTGAAAATCTGGTTGCCAGCCACCTGCTCAAGTGGGTGCATTTCGAGCAGGATGTCCTGGGACGGGAACTGGAATTACGGTTCTTCCGCGATGTGGACCGCCGCGAGGTCGACTTTGTTGTAACCGAAAACCGGCGCCCGATTCTATTGGTTGAGTGCAAGCTCCAGGATCGTGACATCGATCCTGGGTTGCGCTATTTGAAAAAGCGTTTTCCCGAGGCGGATGCATTCCAGATCGCCTTGTTGGGGAAGCGCGACTTCGAGACCGCGGAGGGAATCCGCGCAATGCCCGCCTTGGACTTCCTGCGTGCGCTTGTTTGAGTTCAGGCGCACAAAGGATGCTTGCCGCTCATCGAATGGCGGGTGGCATTCCCCCCCCCTACGAGTTGCGGCGACATGGATACGTATGCGCCGGTCGCGACCGCGGTTGGCGCGCACGGCATCGTCGCTGGAGGGCAAATGAGCGAGAACCTGCCGGGGGCACCGGTCGCGACCGCGGTTGGCGCGCACAGCATCCCCGCCTTAACAGGCTGTGGCGATATGGATAGCTCCATCCGGCTTATGCCGTGGCCAATGCGCATAGAACTTGCCGGACGGAGATTGGCGGTTGCCAGGTTGCGTGTCGGCCCGGGAATTGAACCTGGCCTGGCGCAAGCGGTGGAGTGGGTTAACGCCATGTTGGGCGCCGGTGCGGGTGCCACATTGCCGGTCACCTTCGATGTTGCTGAATGCCGCCCTGCTTTGCCGACGCTTGGCGATGATGAAAGTTATTGCTTGGAAATCGCGCCGGACGGCGTGGTTGTCGAGGCGGAGCGGATTGGCGGTGCCCGGCACGCGCTATCGACATTGACGCAGTTGCTTGCGGGTACGGGCGGTCTCCCAGTCGGACGCATTGAGGATAAACCGAGGTATCCGTGGCGGGGGCTGATGCTGGATGTTGCCCGGCGTTACGTTGGCGTCCCGGCGCTGTTCCGGGTCATCGACGCGATGGCGTTCTACAAGCTGAACGTTTTGCATCTGCACCTGAGCGACGACCAGGGGTTTCGATTACAGAGCGGCGCGTATCCGAGGCTGGCGAGCCGGGCGAGTTATAACGGCGCACAAATGCGGGAGCTGGTTCGGCGAGCGGCGGCAAGAGGTATCCGGGTTGTTCCCGAGCTGGATATGCCCGGCCATGTTGCGAGTTGGCTTGCCGCCTATCCGCAGTGGGGGCCACCATTGTCCGCCGATGCCGATGCCGATGCCGATGCCGATGCCGATGCCGATGCCGATGCCGATGCCGATGCCGATGCCGATGCCGATGCCGATGCCGCGGCACCCGGGCGCGGAACCGAAACCGATGCTTACGATTCGAATCGGCGCCTGTTTTTAAGAGAGGGGGGGACGCGCGCAAGCAAACGATTCGGTGCGCACAACGCGGTCCTCAATGTCGCCGACGATGCGGTCTACAGGGTAATCGATACCCTGTTCGGTGAAATCGCCGACCTATTCCCCGATTCCCATGTGCATATCGGCGGCGATGAGGTGCAACCCGCCCGGTGGATGGAGAGCCCGGAGGTACGGGCCTATATGGACCGTTTTGCGCTCGCCGACGCCGTCGCGCTGCAAGCGCACTTTAACAAGCGGGTGGCGGCGATTGCCGAGCGACACGGCAAGCAACTGATCGGTTGGGATGAAATACTGAAAGGCGGGGCACCCGCCGGCGCGGTCGTTCAGGCTTGGCGGGGTGCCGCTGCCCGGGACCGGGCGGTCGCGGCTGGCCACGCCTGTATCGAATCGTCCGGATACTATCTCGACCTGTTTTATCCCGCGGATACGCATCATGCTTGGGATCCGTCCGCGCCTCCCTCCGAGCGCCTTGCTCAAGAGGATGCGCTGCTCGAAGACCCGCGATTGAAGCATGTGGCGAAGGGCTTGCAGTGGACACATGCCTGGCGTGAGGCTGATTCGGAAGTCGTCGCCGACCCCCGGCAAGACCTTGGTTTGTCGGCGCAGCCTCTGTCGTCATCAAGAGGATACGACGGCGAGGTGGCCGGTGTTCTGGGTGGCGAGGCGTGCCTTTGGGGTGAACTGGTGGACGAGCGGGTTTTGCCGGTGCGCCTGTGGTCGCGTATGCCGGTTATTGCGGAACGCCTGTGGTCCGTGGGCGCGTCGGCATACCACGGCAATACCCGCAATCCAACGCCTTCCGCAGAATCCGCGGAAGGCGGTGGAGATTCCGCGGGCACGGATGCAACCGTCGCTCGCCCCCACCGGCCGATTGAAGACCTTGCAGAGCGCTTGCAAGCCTCCCTGGACCAACTGGCGAGGGCGGGTTTGGTGGATGTCGGGCGAACCAGCCAACGGCTCCTCCTGGAGTTTGGCGTTGCGGAATCGCAAATCGATGCCGTCGAGTTGCTGGAACCCATCAAATGGTATGGAAGGCTACTCGGCGCGGAGGCGCTCGAAGCTCGCATCAAGGGCACGGCAATGCCGCTCGCGCGTCCCTATGACGCGGATACGCCCCTCGATCGACCGGTCGATGCGTTGCTCCCGGAGAGTTTTGCCGCAAAACGTTTTGCCCGACTATTGAATGGAGGGTGTCCGCCTTCCTCCCAAAGCGCGTCGCCACCGAGCGACGATGGCCGAGTGTCTCGGCCAAAGGCAAACGAGGCGCCCGGACAGGCGAATGATCAATCCGCCCCGCGGCAAGACCGGCCTGTGATCATGCGCGATGACGGCATGCCGAAACTCAAAACCGGCCATTCCGCGTTGCGCCACGAATGCGGGCGGTTGTTGGGTATCTGCGCGCCGGAGACCTATCCGCCGGAGCTTCAAGAACCCGTCAAGCGTCTCGGTAAAGTGCTGCGAACCGTACTTGATGTGCTTGATGGCCGGGTCGAGGTTGTATCCGCCCAACAGATCGTCGAGGCGGCCGGGGAACCCGCTGGTGAGTACATCGTCGCCATCGCCCCGCCGGTTCTCGGGTGGTTGCACGACCAATGACCCCGGAAGCGGTCCTGCGCAGCGGTTGGCGCCTGGAGGGTACAGTGCAACCTTTGGGGGCGGGTATCATCAATGACACCTTTCTCGTCAAGAATATCCACGAAGTTCGCGAATCCGCCAGCGAAACCGATAGGTTCGCCGTGTCGGCAGGTGAAAGCCCATGGGACGGGCGGAAGCCGCTTGTGTTGCAACGCATCAATCAATCCGTATTTCGCGATCCAGACCTTCTTATGGAAAACGTCGCTCGGGCAACCGTCCATCTCTGTGCAAAGCAACAGGCCTGGACGCCGTCCCTGGTGCCGACAACCGCGGGCGACACCCATATCCGCTCATCCGGCGAAGTGTGGCGACTCTGTACCTATCTGTCTGCCGGTGGTGCGCTGCATGCGGTGGAAACGGACACCCAGGCCCATATCGTCGGGGCTGGATTCGGCAGAACCTACCGTTGGTTGCAGGATTTGCCCGGCCCCAGGCTCAAAGATGTCATCCCCGGCTTCCTGCAACTCGACCATTACCTGGATGCATTCGACCGCCGCCGAAGCGCCCCGCGCGAACTTTCCGCCGCAATTGACAAGCGGCGCTCCCTGGCGGCCCGGTTCCGGGAACGCACCGGTTACATCCACGGGGATTGCCGTGTCGAACACCTGATGCTGAGCAATACGGGCGAGGCCATCGGCGTTCTTGATCTCGACACGGTGATGTGGGGCAACTGGGCTTGGGAATTCGGTGATCTGGTTCGCTCGATGTCGGGCGATCAACTGGTCCCCTCCCGGTTCGAGGCGGCGGCGCGGGGTTATCTAACCGAGGCGCGCATCGCCACAACGGCTGAAGACCTGGTCTTGGCGCCGCGCTATACCACCTTCATGCTCGGCGTTCGTTTCCTAGCCGATCACCTGGGTGGCGACCGATATTTCAAAACCTCCCGACCCGGTGAAAACCTGGAGCGGGCGCGCGCGCAGTTTCGCTTGTTGGAGGCCATCGAGGCGATGGAATCGGAAATGCTGCGCCGGGCTCGATCAGCCGTCGACGCCCTCGCCGACTAACGCCTGATGGATACCCGGCGATGGTGCGCAGATGCTCGAACGGGCGGGTGTGCGTCCACAGGCGTTGCCGGACCTGCCGTCGAGGCGAAGAAGGTCGGATCCGTTCGTGTGCAATTGCAGGACATGCACGCGGAGGTGCTGTTACGATGATGTCCGGCGAATGGCCGGAGGCCTCTTCGTACAGTAGGCTGGTTGTATCAGCCCTTGAGTCAATTCGGATTTCGCCCGCCGGAGGCGTGTCTCGTGTTCAATCAGGCCGCAGTAGCTGACGATCCCGATTGGGCGGTTCGCGCCAAGGCATTCGATGCTCTAGAGCAGTTGGTCATAAAGACCGGAGGCCGTATTCCGTGGAAATGTATTTCCGAGGGGTTTGATTACAAGGGGCAAAAGGTACATTTTGCGGGCAGGGCGACTGGCATATTCAAGCCAAAATTGATGTCGGCGGCGCTCAGCGTGAAGACGAGCAAACCGCGTCCAGGACGTGCCTCATGGTATCGAGACCAAGACACCGACATTGATGATACGACGGGGCTGCTTTCATACGACCTCCAGCAGAACGCCACGCATTCGTCGAACGAGCATCTTCTGCGAGCTTACAAGCGGAAGGCACCACTAATCTACTTTCGTGCCGCAGAACCTGCGGTATACGAAGCAATTTGGCCTGTGTGGATTGAGGATTTCGACAGGGAGGTGGGGCATGTTCTGCTGGCGGCTCCAGACACGGAACACACAGACGTGAATCCAGTGCCAGCCGAACTTCCCGGCGGAGGCTTGGTGCGGGAGCGAGAACGGTCGTACGCATGGACGAATAGGAAATGGCGTAATCACCAGGCTTGGTTTAGCAGTCGCACCAAGGCGGCCTACGGGTACCGCTGTGCGTTTAGCGGACTGCCGCTTGGTGAGTTGCTGGTCGGTGCGCACATCAAGGCTGACGAGGCTGGGGGGCCAGCGTCGGTGACGAACGGGATCTGCATGTCGACGCTACACCACGCGGCATTCGACGGGTACCTGATCGGCGTTGATCCTGATCTGCGGATACATGTGGCAGATCGAGTGATTGCCGCTCGCGACGGTCCCCTGCTGGGAAGTCTTCAGGCTCTCAAGGGTGTCCGTCTACAAACGCCAGTTGAAGCGGGTGCCCATCCAGATCGGGAGTTCCTAGAATGGAGGTTTTCGCGGTTTCAGAGCGCCAATACATGGGGAACCTCTGATTAATCCTATATTCGCGGCATCCAATTTAATGAAATCAATAGGCTACGAGTGGCTCAGTACCGCTCTATTGATTTGTTCAGACCTTCCATAGATGGATTGGGCTTTTCGGGCCAAGTCGTCCAACACCAAAGTGACTCCGCGAGCGCCGCGGAACTCGAAAGCCGGGGCAACCCGGAGCAAACAATGAATAGCAAGATCATCCTTGGAGGACTGCGGCGGAACGACCCTTGCCGCGTTCCCCACCCGCCGTGTCGACTACTCAGTAGCCGCGACACTTTCTCATCCTGATTGTCGCGCACTTCTCACTATGCTCGACGCGCTACAGGTGGGTGCCTTCGGAAGTACGGCCCTGTCGGTGCCACTGATTTCCAAAACTGACTCAGCGGCAAGAACATGCGGATCAGTCTGGATCGAGCAAGCCAAATCGGCCCAAGGCCCAAACATGCTTAATTCGGTACTGGATTATCGTTGTTCCAATGTTGTACTAAAATGTGTTGATTCTGCGCCCCCGATGAGAGTAGAGTGTCTGGTACAACATCAGAACAACAGAGGATATGATGGTGAAACGCACCTATTCGGCGAGCTTGAGCCAATCCCAGGGGCGGTTGGGCTACTCGATCATATTCCGGCATCCCGCGAGGTTGGATGAGACGACGGGGAAGCCGGGTGCCAGAGTTCGGCGAGGGCTGGGTACCCGCGACAAGGCAGAGGCCGAACGACTCCGGGAAGAGTTGAATCGGCTTCTTGCAGATCCCAAGTACCGTGATCCGGTGGCCCGGGCCGAGGCTGAAAAACGATTCGATGCTCGCGTTATCGAAATCTACTTCGCCAAGATGAGTCCCGGGGAAATCGACTTCCGTAGCCTCAGGGAAGAGGCTATTCCGCTCCCACCGCGGGAGCCGAGCGGCTACCGGCATGTGCTTTTGCTTGGCACGACCGGTGCCGGGAAAACAACTCTCGCTCGTCAGCTCATCGGCACCGATCCGGCGAAGGAACGCTTTCCGTCGACCTCGACCTCGAAGACCACGGTCGCTGATACCGAAATCATTCTAGACGAGGGACCGTGGCGAGCGGTTGTAACTTTCGCATCAAGTGACGAAGTGCGCGAATATCTGAACGAGTGTATCTCGGCGGCGGTTCGCGCCATCGTCAGGGATGCCGATAAGGCGACCGACGCGATTGTGCTGCGGGCTCTGCTGAACCACACGAATCAACGCTTCCGCTTCAGCTATGTCCTCGGGAATGGCCCGAAAACCAAGAGTAGCTTTGCCGACTTTGATGATGAGGACGAGGATGAGATTGCAGGATCCCTGAACGATGCCGAAATGTTTTCGGACGAGGAGCACGATGCAATCGATCTGTCCGCTACAAATGAACTACTCGAGTTGTCAGTGAGACGACTGCGAGATTTGGCAGATCGACTCAGGGAGCAACTGCTTACGGAACTAGACGTTAGCGCGGAAGAGAGAGACGACAAACGCGCACTGGATGAATTGTTGGAGGAAGAGATCGACGCCATGCTGCAGCAAGACGAGATCTTCCACGAAATCACCGATGGATTGATGGACGAGATTGAGAAGCGCTTCGATCTGCTTCCTGATGATGCCCTGACGAAAAACCGGCAGGGCTGGCCGCTTGCTTGGAGGGGAAATTGGGCGGTCGACAAACGCAGAGAATTCATCAGGTCAGTCTCGCGATTTTCCAGCAATTATGCGCCGTGGTACGGACGACTCTTGACGCCGCTCGTCAACGGAATTCGCGTTGCTGGCCCTTTCTCCCCGGAGTGGAAGGACGGCGGGCCTCCAAAACTTGTGCTGTTCGACGGAGAGGGCTTGGGGCACACGCCCAAGTCGTCGTCCTCCGTGTCGACGGGAGTCAGCCGGCTCATTGAGGCGGTGGACGCGGTGGTTCTCGTCGATAATGCCACGCAGCCGATGCAGGCGGCGACGCTTGCGGCCTTACGAGAACTTGTAGCGACAGGCAATGGCCGCAAGCTCATCTTGGCTTTCACGCACTTCGACGAAGTGAAAGGAGATAATCTTCCGAGAACCAGCGAGAAGGCGGCACACGTGCTGGCTTCTGTGGAGAACGTTCTCACCAACTTTGGCGAACAGCTTGGTTCCTATGCGGAGCGCATTCTGCGAAAGCGTCTGGGGAAAGCACGGTTCTTTCTGGAAAACTTGCAGGAGCCGCTGTCGGAGCGCTGCGGCGCGGGACGGCGCACGATTCGTCAGCTCCTGAAGCTTCTGGTAGCTATCAATCAGGTCATCGATAGGCCACAGCTTACCAAAGCGTGCCCGGTCTACGACCGCATGAATCTTGCGCTTGCGATTCGTGACGCGGCCAAGGCATTCCAAGAGGAATGGCGGCCCCTGCTCGGCCTTGAGTCTAGGCCGGGTTTCGCGAAAGAGCACTGGACAAGAGTTAAGGCTCTGAATCGCCGCCTCGCCGCAATGGGTAAGGATGAGTATGACACCTTGCGGCCGGTTGCCGACCTGCGTCAGGTACTGCGGGATCGGATATATGTCTTCATCCAGAACCCGTTGAAATGGGAAGGCACTGAGCCAACCAGAGAAGAGATACAGACGAAGTATGATGCCTTGGCCGACAACCTGAGTGGGCGTTTGCTTAATCTCTCGTCTCGTCGCGTGTGGCACGAGCGCGTCAGGGATTGGGAGCGTGCGTATCAAGAGTCGGGAAAAGGATCAACGTTCGTTCGGGCACGCATCATCGGCGACGACATCTACGGACCGGCCGCGCCTGTCCCGGACATCGTGCCCTCACCGGACCGCAATCGGTTTCTCAAGGAAGTAGTTGGCGAGGTCGAAGGTGCCGCCGACGAAATCGGAGCGAGGGTTCTGTGACCTGCCATTCTTCCCACCCCGGATCGTACTTCCAGCCCCAATGATCGGCAGTGGGCAATAAAAACAAAGGAAAGAGTGATGTCCTTTAGTCTCCAATTCCCGGCGCAGAACACTGAAGAAAAGCATATCCCGCTAGAAGCCGGGGAGATATTGTTCGTTCTCGGTGCAAATGGAACTGGCAAATCGAGCCTTATGTTTCACATTGCTCAGCAGAATAGGGGCGCAACAAGAAGAATCTCAGCTCACCGTCAGACGTGGATGAATTCGGACGCATTGGACATGACCCCTTCCACAAAGATGGAAACAGAGCAGAGCATCCGACAGGGGGATCGTCAACAACAGTCCCGTTATAGAGATTTATTCGCAGCGCAGCGTGCCAGCATGACGATCTACGAACTTATTAATGCGGAAAATATCCGTGCAAGGCGGATCACGGCATTAGTTGAGGGTGATGATTTAAATGCTGCTAAACGTGCTGCGAAAAAAGAATCACCGATAACAGTTATCAATGAACTGATTCGATATTCCAACATACCGATTACGATCAGCATTCACGAGAACGAGCGCATAATGGCAAGCAAGGGAGGTGGGTCTGCGTACAGCGCGGCAGAGCTATCGGATGGCGAGCGAAACGCCTTGCTTATTGCAGGCAGTGTCTTGACTGCCCCGTCCGGCACGCTTTTGATTATCGATGAACCAGAAAGACACTTGCATCGTTCCATAATTTCACCGCTGCTTAAACAATTGTTTGAGAAACGACCAGACTGCGGGTTTGTTGTATCGACCCACGATCATGATCTGCCTTTGGAGATACATGGTGCGAGGGCTCTCCTTCTCCGGTCTTGCAGCTTCAATGGTCCAAAGGTGCATGCTTGGGACGCAGATGAGCTTCCAGCGGATGCCCCAATTGATGAATCGCTCAAGCGGGATTTGCTTGGTGCGAGAAGAAAAATCCTATTTGTGGAAGGCACCGAAAGCAGCTTGGACAAGCCTCTCTATAGTCTTGTTTTTCCGATGGTGTCCATAATTCCAAAGGGTAGCTGTCATGACGTCGAGCGTGCTGTTGTGGGCGGGCATGCAGGGGAAGCCTTCCATTGGCTTCGCGCGTTCGGGATTATTGATGGAGACGGATGCGGAGCGAGGGAAATTCATAGCAAACGCGAGCGAGGGATCTACGCACTGCCTTTTTACTCGGTTGAAGCAATTTACTTTCATCCGAAAATCATCGGATGGATTGCTGAACGACAGGCCGAGGTGTCTGGACAAGACGCGCCAAATCTAACCAAGATGGCCTTGAAAAAAGGCATTGACGAAATCAGCGGTCATACTAAGCGTTTGAGTCGAAAAGTCGTCAAGAAGTCGATTCGGAATCGGATCATTGAGCAACTTCCAAACGATGATGATCTTCTCAAGGGTCAGCCAATAGAGCTCGGGAATGCTGCGAAAGAAACTCTTGTGAAGAGAGTTCGAGAACTTGATATGGCCGTTGAGCGCGGCGACTGGGAGGAAATTCTGACGATGTGCCCAGTGAAAGAGTCAGGAGCGCTAAATGCTATTTCGAAAACTCTGGGATTCCGAGACGTCAAGGCTTACGAAAACGCAGTGCGCTATCTTCTGGCAGAAGACAATGAGTCACTCGCGTTTGTAAGGGGCTTATTCCACGACTTATTCGACAAACTGCAAGATTGAAAGTCTTCGAACCACAGTCTTCGCGGTCAGCTTGCTCTAACTCGTCCAGGGTATTTGAGTAAAACCGTATCCTCCCTGTTCTAGGCAAATGTCTGTCGCCATTGTGCTGATATGGCCTCTCTCGCCCTAGCGGCGTTGTCATCACTGGATGGTTCGACCGATACAGAACTCAATATGTCGTCTACATCCCCGTAGAAACTGTGTTGATTCCAGAAGCTATCGGAATTGGCATGTATTAGTGAATGCGCTAAAAAATTCGAATCGTTCTGAAGCCGCAACCACCAGTAGCCTGTCGCACTTCCCTCAATTCCGTGCGGGATGTGCTGATCGATGTTGCCGTACTCCAAGTCGCCGGAATTGAAAGTCAATACACGCGTCTTGCAAGACGGTATCACCACCTCTATCGGCTCCATCCGGTCACCATTGTCGCAGTATGCGTGGACTGTAACACTAGGTTTGGAACCAAAGGTGGTTGCCTCGTCGGAGTTAGGCCATGCGATTTTGACCACGCTCTCTTTTTCTGGGTCGGCGGCTGATACGAAATAGGACACGATCATTTCGTCACCACGCACCGCAAATCCAGTATTGAACGCGATAGCATCAGCCGATAACGTTTACTCATTTACCCAAACCCCTTCGTGCTCGTAACGATTTGCACGGCAAGCAGCAACGTCAACAGCAACGTGAGAACAAAGCCGGCCCAAATGCCGACGAACCGCCATCCCGGACGACGGGCGGGCTTGGATGGTTTTTCCCGTTTCGATTCCCGTCCCGCAATTGATTCGCTACGATTGGATCTCATTTTTGGGTGCGCCAGCCGTGCATGGGTAGCATCTGTGGGGGCCTACCAGGCGTTCCAATGCGTAATATTCGCCACCGGTGGCCGCTTGGCGGGTTTGAAGTCCGTGCCCTTTGTATAGGCCACGGGCAATAGGGCGACCTGCATGACATCCTCGGGAATGCCGAGCAGCTCGGCGGCGGCCTGTTCTTGGAACAGGTGCAGCGTGGTCAGTGTGGAGCCCAGCCCCCGGGCGCGCAAGGCGAGTTGAAAGCTCCATACAGCGGGAAAGATGGAGCCGAACAATCCCCCCAGCATGACGGTGGGCGTCTCGGCCGGTGGGCGGCCCGCCACGCAGGGAATGACGTGCACCGGCACTTCCTGCAGGTGCTCCATCAGATACATCGCCGAATCGAACACCCGCTGCGTCTGCGCATCCCGCGCCTGCTCCATGGCACCGCCCAGATAACCCTCCGCGCCTTTTCGGTAGAGGTCGGCCAGGGCACTGCGCTTGTCCGCCTCGTCCACAATCACCCAGCGCCAGGATTGCGAGTTGGAACCGGTGGGCGCCTGCACGGCGAGTTCCAGGCATTCTTCAATGATCGATCTGGGAACGGGCTTTTCCAAGTCGAGTCGCTTGCGCACGGCGCGGGTGGTGGCAAGCAGGGCATCGGTCATGGCGATGTCGAATTGCATCGGGTGTACTCCGTTGAAAATAGCAGGAGATATTATGGGGCGCGGCGGCTGCCCTCGGCAACGGGGATCGAAGTTGCGTCGACTACTCCCGCCAACGATGTGCGATCATTGCGATGCCGCCATGCTCGCCAATACCTGAACGAAGCGGGTGGCGAATAGGCGCGCTGTTCGATTCGAGAATACGACGTCACAGGCCCCAGCACTCCAAGTCGTCGGCGAAGATGATCGGGCCTGCGAATGCCTTCTCAATCGCCTCGATGCTCTGCGATTCCTGTCCCCGGGTGCGGTTGGTGCGGCGTCCCAGTATGAGCATGCGCGCCCGGGCCCGGGCCGCCACCTCGCCGAGTTTGCTGGGCACGGCGAAATGTTCCCGGGCCGCGTGCCGGGCCGTCTCCGGAATGGCGTGCGAGACAATCAGGGCGTCCGTGCCCTCGGCAAAGCCGGCGATGAGGTCTTTCCGGTTGGAAAAGTCGCCGGCGAAGACAATGGACCTCTCCGCGATCTCGACCCGCCAGGCCAGGCTGGGAACACCGCCGTGATGCACCGGAATCGCCGCCAGTCGCAGGTGATCCGAGCCGAATCCGGCCCAGCGCTTTCGTCCCTTGGCGGGCACGTTCCACACGCGCAGCCGGTAGCCGGAGGTGGGTTTGCGCGCCAAGGTGTCGGCCAGGTGGGGAAAGGCGCCGTTCGGGCCAATCATCCGGTTGACGAAGGTCTTGGTGTCGGGAAATGCTCCTTCCCCCTCCGGCCCGAGCACTGTCAGCGGCCGGCTCCTTTGCAGGTATTGCGATCCGTGGATGAACGAGGGGAAGTCCGCGCTTTGGTCGGCATGCAGGTGGGTTAGGACGATGGCGTCGAGGTCTTCGAAGCGGGCGCCGATTTTGTCGAAGCCCACCGATGCGCCCGGTGACGTATCGACCAGCAGTCGGGCGCGATTGTCTAACCAAACCACATAGCTGGCGGCGGCCCGGGTGTCGTCGAGCTCCGGCCCGCCGGCGCCGAGTATCTGTATCCAGACGCCCTCTTCTCCGCAGGGCGGCGCATCCGCTGCCCATGCGCCGCCCGACCCTAAAACGACGCCGATAGCCGCCGCGACCCACCCTTTGATCCGTATCGCCAATCGCTTGCCTCTCAATACTCGTCGATCTCGGCGGCTAGGGTTGCGGCGGAGGCCTCGTCCGGCATCCGCCAATCGCCGCGCGGGGAAAGGCTAACGGTGCCGACCTTCGGGCCGGGCGGTAGCGTCGTGCGCTTGAACTGGTGGTTGAAAAAGCGCTCGAAAAAGACTTTCAGCCATTGCTTGACTGTTGCGGGGTCATATCTTCCGGCGAACGCGAGGCGTGCCAGTTCGTAGATCTTCCTTGCTCGAACCCGTTGCGCACATAGTGATAGAGGAAGAAATCGTGCAGTTCGTAGGGGCCGATGATGGCTTCCGTTTCCTGGCTGATTCGGCCGTTTAGCGGCGCGATCAGCTCGGGCGAGATGGGTGTATCCAGCACACGCCGCAGCACGGCGGCGAACTCGGCGCCCGCCCGGTGGCGCGCATACCAGCGCACGAGGTAGGAAACCAGGGTCTTCGGTACGCCGGCGTTGACGTTGTAGCCCGCCATGTGGTCGGCGTTGAAGGTGCACCAGCCCAGTGCCAGTTCCGATAGATCCCCCGTACCCACAACGATGCCGTCCACGCGATTGGCGTAGTCGAACAGCAATTGTGTGCGTTCGCGGGCCTGGGCGTTCTCGAAAACCACATCATCCTCGGCGGTATGCTCCAAGTCCTTGAGATGCTGGGCAACGGCGGCGCCGATGGGAATCTCACGCAGGTCGATATGGGCCGCCGCGGCTAGCCGTCGCACGGACGACCGCGTATGCTCGGTTGTTCCGGGGCCGGGCATGGACAGCGCGTGCAGGTTCGCCGAGGGGAGTTCGCGTTTGTGGAGGCAATCCAGGCCCACGAGGAAGGCGAGGGTCGAGTCGAGCCCGCCGGACAGACCGATGACCAACTGCTCCACCCTTGCGGCCAGCATGCGCCGGCTTAGGCCCGCCGCCTGGATGCTTAAAATTTCCCGCGCCCGCGCATCGATTTCCGCCTCGTCCCCAGGCACGAAAGGGTGGGCGCTATAGGTGCGTTCGAGTTGCGCCAGCGCCGGCGCCGACGATGCCGTCCGCACCCGATGATGACGCCCGGGGCGCGCCGCATTTGCGAACGTGCCGTTGCGCAGCCGGTCGCGGCGCAGCCGGTCGATGTCGAATTCGGCTGTCAGCACCCTGGCCTTTAGGCTGAACCGCTCGCTTTCACCAAGCAGGCGCCCATTCTCCGCCGCCACAAGATGTCCGCCGAAGACCAGGTCTTTGCTCGACTCGGTTAGTCCCGCGCCCGCGTACAGGTAGCCGCACAGCCATTGCCCGCTCGCCATGCGCACCAGATCGCGCCGGTAGTCGGCTTTGGCGACCAGTTCATTGCTCGCGGATGGATTGACGATCAGTTCCGCACCGGCGAGGCAGTGGGCGGCACCGGGGGGTTGTGGTGCCCAGAGATCCTCGCAGAGCTCAATGGCAAAATGGCTCGACCCGATTGCGAACAGTTGGTTGGGGCAGACACGAAAACGGCCCAGTGCCGAATCGACCTCAGCGTCCAGGCCGGCACCGGAGGCGAACCAGCGACGTTCGTAAAATTCGCCGTGATTCGGCAGCGTCGTCTTCGGCACCATGCCGACGATGGCGCCATTCGCGACCACCGCGGCACAGTTGAACAGCCGACCGTCCGGGCTTGCCCAGGGTGTGCCGACAACGGCTGCGACGCTTGCCTTGGCCCCGGCGATGCGGGTTAGCGCCGTTTGGGTGTCCGCGAGCAACTTGCCGGTCGGCAGCAAGTCTTCGCAACTGTAGCCGGTCAGACAGAGTTCGGGGAAAACCGCGACGGCCACGCCCCGTGGGGCAAGTGCCTCGAGATGGGCGATGATTGCCCCGGCGTTGGCCAGCGGCTCCGCCAAATGCACTTCCGGCGCCACCGCCGCCACACGCAAAAACCCCAGGTCGGCGAAGTTCACGGGCAATTTGATTGCAACGGTTTCAACATACCCCATTTTAATGCCGTCCAAAGCCCGGTGTCCTGTCGCATTGCGGCAATACCGTCGGCGGTGGTGTATCCGTTTGAATTTCGGATTCCGCCGAGCCGAGGCCTGTGTACTGCATCGGTTCGCGCAAAGGTCAAACGGATACACCACCGAATGGCTGCCGGACTCGCCTTTGTCCCCCAAAGTGTGGAGAATGGCCCGCTGACATTTTTGAGTCGATGAGGCAACGATGAATTTCGAGTTCTCGGAAGAACAAAGGCTGCTGCGCGACCAGGCGCACGGATTTCTCGCGGAGCATTGCCCCATGAGCAGGGTGCGGGAGGCGCTTGAGAATCAAGGGACGCACGATGCGGAACTTTGGCGCAAGGTGGCGGATATGGGCTG
This sequence comes from Pseudomonadales bacterium, assembly GCA_965116165.1. Lineage (GTDB taxonomy): Bacteria > Pseudomonadota > Gammaproteobacteria > Pseudomonadales > Azotimanducaceae > Azophilus. The sequence goes on from OZ220484.1 coordinate 2,435,923, forward strand.
GCCCGCCACGGTGGTACCGGAGGAATTCGGCGGTCTCGGCCTTTCCTATTTGGAATTGGTGGTGATTGCCGAGGAATTGGGACGGGCGGTTGCGCCGCTGCCATTTTCATCCTCGGTTTATCTGGCCACGGAAGCTCTGCTCTTGGCGGGCAGTCGCGGGCAAAAGGAGAAGTGGCTGCCGAAACTTGCCGCCGGAGAGGCCATCGGCGCCTTTGCATTGGCGGAGGGCGCCGGCCGCGCAACAGCCGCTGGGCTGCGAACGGCGGCGGCCGGCGGCCGGCTCAACGGCGGCAAGATTGCCGTTGCCGATGGCGACATCGCCCATATCGCGGTGGTGGTTTCGGCAAGCGACGTCGGCGACGGGGCGAGTCTCAATCTTGTTGAACTCGACCAACCCGGCGTTACCCGCACTGCCCGGCGCACGGTCGATTTTTCCCGCGGCCATGCGCAACTCGATTTCAATGACGCGGCATGCGAACCGCTCGGGACGCCGGGCAGCGGCTGGACACTGGCCGGTAAAATCCTCGACCGGGCCGCTGTATTGTTCGCCTGGGAGCAAGTCGGCGGTGCCGATGCCGCACTGGAGATGGCCACGGAGTACGCCATGGGCCGCTATGCCTTCGGCCGACCAATCGCCTCCTACCAGGCGATCAAGCACAAATTGGCCCACGCCTACGTCAACAACACCCTGGCCCGTTCCAACTGCTACTATGGTGCCTGGGCGCTCAATACGGATGCGGCGAAGTTGTCGTTGGCGGCGGCAACCGCGCGGGTTTCGGCCACCCAGGCCTATTACTACGCCTCGAAGGAAAACATCCAGACGCACGGCGGCATGGGCTACACTTGGGAATTCGATTGCCAGTTCTTTTACCGGCGGGCGAAGCTTCTTTCCGTGAATATCGGCAGCGAGGGCCAGTGGCGGGACAAGCTCATTACCGCGGTTGAACAGAGCAACGTGGCTTAACGGCAGGCAGGAGGACGACATGGATTTTAACGACACCCAACGGGAAGCCGCCTTCCGGGAGGAGGCGCGGGCCTGGCTTCGGGAGAACGTGCCCACGGAGGACGAGTTTGCGGGCTTGGATTTGATGGCCCAATCCAAACTGTGGCAGAAACGCAAGTACGACGCCGGTTGGGCCTGTATTCGCTGGCCGACGGAATACGGTGGCCGCGGCGCGACCGCCATCGAATCGGTGATTTGGAATCAGGAGGAGGCCAAATTTGGGCCATTGCCCGGTGCCGTCTTCAGCATTGGCCAGGGTATGGCGGCACCGACGCTTATGGCCTGGGCCACGGAGGAACAAAAGCTCCGCTATCTGCCGAAACTCGCCAGTGGCGAGGACATTTGGTGCCAGCTTTTCAGCGAGCCCGCCGGTGGCTCCGACCTCGCGGCACTGCGCACCAGGGCGGAGCGGGACGGTGACGATTGGGTAATCAATGGCCAGAAGATCTGGACGTCCGGCGCCCACTATTCCGACTACGGCATTTTGGTGGTGCGCACCGACCCCAACGTGCCCAAGCACAAGGGGCTTTCCTACTTTTTCCTTTCCATGCAATCGCCGGGCATCGAAATCAAGCCGATCAAACAGCTTTCCGGCGATTCCAACTTCAACGAAGTATATTTCACCGATGTGCGCATTCCCGATTCCCAGCGGCTCGGCGCCGTGGGGCAGGGCTGGCAGGTTTCCATCACCACGCTGATGAACGAACGTTTGGCGATTGGCACCGGCGGGGGCGGGGGCGGTGATTTCCACGCTCTGCTGAAGCTCGCCCGCACGGTGAGCATCAACGACCGTCCGGCTATCGAGGATTCCGCCGTGCGCGCCAAGCTTGCGGATTGGCATTGCAAGCGCTCCGGCCTCAAATATACGGGCTATCGGGCGCTCAGTGCGTTGTCCCGCGGGGAGACACCGGGGCCCGAGAATTCCATCGGCAAGTTGGTCAGCGCCCCCATGGCCCAAGACATGGCGTCTTTCGCAATGGACCTCATGGAGATGTCCGGCGCTTTGTGGGATACGGATTATACGGCGCCGGAGGGATTGTTCCCCACCAATTACATGGCTGTCCCCGGCATGCGTATCGCCGGCGGCACCGACGAGATCATGGCCAATATCATTGCGGAACGGGTATTGGGCATGCCCCAGGAACCGCGGCTCGACAAGGGCATCCCCTTCAACGAGGTGCCAAGCGGGGCGAATTGACGGTAATCCGGCAATCGCAGGTTTAATGCCCTACCGCCGTTGACGAGATTGGGCACCGAAAAGGGCGGATGCCAAATCCCGGTAAAGGAGAAAAACGGTGAACATTCACGGCAGTTGTGCGCCCGACTTCGAGTGCGTCAAGGAGGTTTTCTCGGAGAACTTTGCCGAACGTGGTGATGTGGGCGCGTCGGTGGCGGTGAGCGTGGAGGGCGAAACCGTTGTTGATCTTTGGGCGGGTTATCGTGACCGTGCGAAAACGCTGCCTTGGGAAGAGAATACGATCGTCAATGTTTATTCCACCACCAAGACCATGGCGGCACTGACCATGTTGTTGCTCGCGGACCGGGGTGAACTCGACCTGCACGCGCCGGTGAAGAAATATTGGCCGGAGTTTGCCGCGAACGGCAAGGAAAAAGTTGAGGTGCGGCATTTCCTCAGCCACTCGGCGGGCCTATCCGGTTTGGATGAGCCGTTTAAGGACGAGGCTGTCTATGATTGGGATGCGGTGGTGGCGGCGCTCGCCCGTCAGGCGCCCTGGTGGGAACCCGGTACGGTCAGCGGCTATCACGCGCTCACCCAGGGTTTTCTAATCGGCGAGGTGGTGCGCCGTATTACCGGCGTAACACTGGGCGCCTTTTTCCGCCGGGAATTTGCCGAGCCGTTGGGCGCGGATTTTCACATCGGTACCCCGGCGGAGCATCACCACAGAATTGGCGAACTCATTCCCCCGCCGGAGGCGCTGGCGTCGGAAGCGGAGCCGGGTTCCATTGCCGCCCGCACCTTCGCCAGTCCGGCGATTCGGGCATCGGCGTCGAGGACCGCCGCCTGGCGGGAGGCGGAATTGCCCGCCGCCAACGGTCACGGCAACGCCCGCTCCGTTGTCGCCGTGCAGACGCTGGCGGCCAATTTGGGTGTTGCCGCCGGCAAGCGCCTAATGACGGAGGCCGGCTGTCGGGCCATCTTCGAGGAGCAAACGTTCGGAAAGGATCTGGTGCTGGGCATGCCGGTCAAGTTCGGTATGGGCTACGGGCTCACCACGGCCCTCCTACCGATGGGCCCCAACGAGCACATCGCCTATTGGGGTGGATGGGGTGGTTCCACCGCGGTGATTGACCAGGACGCGAGAATGTGCGTTTCCTATGTGATGAATCGCATGGACGGCAACCTGATGGGAGACCTGCGCGGTTTTAATTTGCTCCAGGCGGCCTATCGATCACTGCAACCCGATTAGGGAAGGTCTGAACAATTCGATAGAGTAGCATTTGGCCACTCGTAAGCCATTGATTTCATTAAACTGGATGTCCCCGCTACAGAATTAATCAGAGGTTCCTTAGGGAAAATCTGGGGAATTATATCGATGGGTTGACCGAAGCCCACATGTGGTAGTTTCAAGCCGCTAAATCCTCGACATATAGTGGTATGTCAACCCATGTATATAAGTCCCAAAATCTGATTAATCCTTCTGTAGTCGGGATATAAGATTTAATGAAATCAATAACTTACGAGTAGATAAATGCAGTTCTATCGGGTTGTTCAGACCTTTCTCGGGGAAGTAATGTAGAACCATGGAAATAGCCCTCATCTGGGCCATGGCGAGGAATCGTGTCATCGGTCGAGACAATGGCCTGCCTTGGCGGCTGCCGGACGACATGCGGCATTTCATGCGAACCACCCTCGGCCAACCGGTCGTTATGGGACGGCGAACCTTCGAGTCGATGCACAGGCCGCTCCCGGGGCGCGCCAATATCGTGTTGACCAGCCGGACGGATTACGCTCCGGAAGCTGTGTCGGTGGCGCGTGATTTCGATTCGGGCCTGGCTCTCGCCCGGGAACACTGCGCAAGCCAAGGCGGGCAAACCGTCTTTGTCATCGGCGGTGCGGCGGTCTATGAGGCTGGCCTCGCTGTGGCGGATCGGTTGGTGGCGACCTGGGTGGATGCCGAAGTCGATGGCGATACGTATTTCCCGGAAGTCGATTGGCGTCGGTGGCGGGAGGTTTGCTCGCGCCGCCACGCGGCCGATGCGGCCCATGTCTATCCCTTCCGCATTGCGGCCTATGTTCGCAGGGAAGGTCGGTGTTCCGATCAATGGGTTTGACGGACTGTTTTCATGGGTTGTTTTGGAGCGATGTCTGATGAGCAGGGCGGCGGTTAAGCCCTGCCGACATACTCCCCCGTCCGTGTATCGATCTTCAATTTATCGCCGTTGTTGACGAACAGCGGCACCTTGATCATCGCGCCGGTGGATAGGGTCGCGGGCTTACTCCCCCCTTGGGCGGTGTCGCCCTTCAGGCCGGGGTCCGTTTCGACGACTTCCAGTTCGACGAAGTTTGGCGGCACAACGGAAATTGGCTCGTCGTTCCAAAGCGTGACGCGGCAGACATCCTGTTCCGTTATCCAGTTGCTCGCCTCGCCCACCGTCGCCGTTGACGCCGCAAGCTGCTCGTAGCTGCCATCCGTCTTCATGAAATGGAAAAAATCGCCATCCGAGTAGAGGTATTCCATGTCCAGGTCGAGCACATCGGCCGCCTGAATGGATTCCCCGGACTTGAAGGTTCGCTCCCATACGCGCCCGCTCTTCAGGTTGCGGAATTTCACCCGGTTGAACGCCTGGCCCTTGCCGGGCTTGACGAATTCGTTAACCAGAATGCTGCAGGGCTCGCCTTCCAGGAGCACCTTCAGGCCGGCGCGAAACTCATTGGTGTAATAGGTGGCCATAGGTGGGGTGGCTTCAGGGGCGTGCAATCCACTCGTCAATCATCCTATGCAAATGCCTCGGCTTGGTTTCGTTGTAGTCGGCGAACTGCACGTATTCCTTGGCCGTGGCGTGCAGGCCCTGCTGAACATAGGGCAGGTTGCGGGTGTCCTGATTGAAGACCTTGGCCAACATGCCGAGCTCCGGGGCATTCGTCCAGTCGTCGTCCGGCCCAAGCCAGTGGATTTCCCGGACGGGTTCGTAGTTGCCGTGCTCGGGAATCGGTGCGAGGAACAGGCATTCCATGATGCATTCGTCGGGGTTGCGGCCATAGGGACGGAACCGGTAATTAATGCTGTTGAACGAGCCCCAGGGATGGAAATTGGGGAACAGGGTAAAGAATACCGAGGAAAACTCGATGTCCGGAATCGAGTCGGCGATGGATGGAACCACATCCTTCAGCATCCGCCGCTGCATGTCGGCAAAGGCAACCCGGGGGTGGGTCGGCTCGGAGCGGTCGTCCTTGGCCGAGCGTTCCGCCATGGCGCGGTCCAGTTCCGAAGGCGGTAGTTGCCGCCCGCCGACCCAGTTGCACAGGTGCGGGTTTACATCGCCCAGTTCGCCTTCGACCGGCTCGGCCTCGGCGGTAAACAAACCCCATTTGCCCTTCGGGGTGGTGACGCGCACCAGGCCGTCGTCCGTGGCTTCGTATACCCAGCCGTTCAGCGGATGGCGCAACCGGGGCTTGCCGTCGTTGGGTAGCTCGCCCCATTCGGGTATGCCCTGGCTTTCCAGGGCACCGCAGCGTATGGCCCGCGAGTAATTGCCGAACACGTCGTATTTCGTATCCACATCGTGCACGCCGCCCAGGAGGATTTGCGGATGGGTGGCGATGACGTGATAGGACTCCATGAACGCTTCCGAGGCTACCTTCCAATTGCAGCGAATGTGCTTCGCCACGTGCGCGGACTTGTAGCGCCGCTCGTAGGGCAAGAGTTCGAAGTGGGAGGAGAGGTCGCCGAGGAAGTTTTCCAAGGGTTCGCAATGCGGATCGGGGTTGATGAAGATGTAGCGCCCCCAGCGGCCGGTTTTCACCTCCGGCAGGGACTGTTCGCTGTGTTTCAGGCCGGGATAGTCCCATTGGCAGGGAACTTGCCGCAGGGTTCCGTCCAGGTTCCAGGTCCAGCCGTGGAACGGGCAGCGGAATTCGGTGGCGCATTTGCCCCGGTTCTCGCGCAACTTGCGGCCGCGGTGCAGACAGGCGTTGTAATAGGCTTTGAATTCGTGCTCACCGGTACGCACAACCAGGAAGGACATGCCGGCGATGTCGTAGGGCACAAAGTCGCCGATATTCGGCATGTCGTCTTCGTGACAGGCCATCTGCCAGGCGCGCTTCCAGATTTTTTCCACTTCGAGGTCGAAGAATTCCTGCGAGATATATCGCGACACCGGCACCTGGGTGGGCCCGGGGACGATTGGGTTGTCGCGTCGATAGGATGCCTGAATGGGGCGGGTCTCCTCATCAAGGAGGCGATGGTAGGCTTCGTCAATGGTACGAACGGATACGGCTGGTTTATTCACAAGGTGGCTCCTGTGGGCGATATGCGGCAAGTCGAATCAAAATTAGCCTTAAATATAGCCTGAGTCCGCCACAACGCAAGCGCGTGCGTGCGCATCCAGCAATTCCCATTATGCTCACCGGCTACCGGCAGGCCGCCGGATTTAAGGAAGGTCTGAACAATTCGATAGAGCGGCATTTATCTACTCGTAAGCTATTGATTTTATTAAACTGGATGCCTCGACTACAGGATTAATCAGAGGTTCCTTAATTGTGTTTGATTTGGGACGTATGTACATGGCTATCGCTGCCTCCCTCGAACCACCCGATAACCGTATTGATGTCGTCCAAGTCGGCATTCATCGCGGGCGCCAGTTGCCGCACGGTGAGCCGGTGCCGGTCGTCCGCCGCCAGTATCGGTTGTTTGTCCAGAAATCCTCGCTCCATCAACCAACTTTCAAGCTCGTTGGTTTTACCGCTGCGGAATCCTCTCAGCCCCCCGGTGCGCAGCGCTTCGATGAGTGCCCGTCCGTCGCCTTCCAGTTCTTTTGCAAGCTCGGCGGTGGCGTCGATGAAGATGCTCGATACGGTGCCGCTCTGTTCGAGGGCGCCCCGGTCGATGGGCCTGCCCCGCCCCTGGCGCCACAGTTCAATCCAGGCGCGAAATGCCGCGCAACGTTGGCTGAGCCGATGGCGCATATCCTCATCGGCGAGGGCGCTTGCCGCCGCATTGCTGCCGAGCAGGCTTTCCAACTGACCAAGGCTCAGGATTCGCCAACCATCGATCAAGCAGTGCAGCGCTCTGAGGTCGTCGCGCAACAGGTGGAACAGGTGCAGTGATTCGGCGGACAGGCGCGGGTCGATGCGGGGTACGCCGAGCAACAGCGCGTACTCCTCGGCCGTTCGCCCCTCCGGAGCGGCGGTGGGCTCTGGGCGTTCAATTCGATAGTCCCCAAGGGTTCGGCCGGTTTGCGTAAAGCGCACCTCGGCCAAATCCACCACGGGCGGCTGCCTGCCGGTGACTTCGCGCCACAGGACCGCTTCGTGTCGACGGGCGGCGAGATAGAAAATCTGTCGATTCTGCGCATCGGCCAGGCGCTCCAGGGCTTCGGCAATCGCCTTGAATCGGCCCTCGTCGCTGGTGGTCAGGGCTTCGTCGAGGAACAGCGGTAGGGTCTCCCCGCCCTGTTCCAGCGCCTCCGTCCAGGCCAGTCGCAGGGCGAGCAGCAATTGCATGCGGGTGCCCGACGACAGTTCCTCGACGGTCCGCAACAGGCCCTGTTTGTTGTTGCGGGCCACAAAGCTGTCGTCGGGGCGGAGTTCCAGGGAGAATTCATGGCCGGTCGCCTCCGCGAAGAGAGCTTTTGCCCGGCGCAGCACACCCGGCTCGTGTTCGGAGCGGAACGCCGTTTCCACATCGTCGAGCAGCACCTCGGTGGCGCGGCTTAGGAACGCTTTGTCCCGTCTGTCGACGAGTGTTTCCCGGGCCTGGGCTTCGGCGGCGATGGATTTTTCCAGAACGCTGTCTTTCCCGGCGTCGCGAAGCTTGGTTTCAATGGACGAGCGCTGTTCGACGAGCCCGGTGTGTTGATCGGCTCGCTGCTTGGCGTCTTGCAGCAATGCTTGAAGCTCCCCGGTCGCTCCCGCGGTCGCCAACTCTATCAGGTTGGGATGCTCCCGCAACTGTGCGTGAACCTGCTCTTTGAAACCTTTCGCTCTTTCGCGAGCGTCGCGCGCCTCCCGCCAGTCGTCGAGCTGGTCGACGAGTCCTTCGAGCAGGGCGCGGTCGTCGGGTTGCAGATCGACGCGGCCATACAGGGCTTCAATCTCCCCGTGGATATCCGCGACCCGCCCTTGCAGTGATTGGATGTCGGCTGCCACGCCGTCGATGGCGTTGTTCGCACGGTTCGCCTCTTGCAGGCGATTGCGCAAATCGTCGAAGGTCTCGCGCAACAATACGCTCGTTCGATTGCGGTCGTTGCCAATCCAGGCGGGGTGGGCACTGTCAGCCGAGTCCGAAGCGGAAGCCGAGTCCAAATCGGAAGCCGATGGATGCGGTGCCGTTTTTCGCCGCCACCCCCCAAAAAAGCCCGCAACACCACCGACGAGCTTGTCGATTTCTCCGGCAAGGTGCTCGCCTTTGGCTTTTTGCGCTTCCCATTCACCACGGGCTTGGTCCAGGCGCCTGCACAATGCCACGTAACGATCATAGTGGAGCAGGGGCAGGGTTGGATCGAAACCCAGATCCTCGGCGAGGGCGCTGCGCGCGGCCTCCGAAGCCGCCAGTTTCTTTTCGGCGCCTTCCAGTTCCTCTTCGAGGGATTCACGCTGAGCGGCCCTTTCCCGCTGCCTAACGAGGTTTCGCAATTCCTTGTCGATCACAGTGCGTAAATGTTCTCCCACGGCATCGCGAGTCCAGTCGGGGGGAGGCGTAAGGCCCGTGTTGCGGAACCGGCTTTGCGCGGCCCTTGCGGCCACCACCGCCGGGGACGGCCGCCGCTTTGCGATGCGGAGGCCGACAAGCGAGCACAGGGCCGCGGCAAGGGCGCTGAACATTGCCGCAAGCATCAACCCCAATCCGTCTGCCCCAATCCCTTCGGTTACCCCGGAATTTTCCGTACCGCCCATTCCCGCCAAAACCGCAATCCCCGCCAAAACCGCGGCGCCTGCGGACGCCGCCACGCCGAGCCAGCCACCAATACGAGCTGGGCCCGCCCCGCCCCGGGCGGTTTCGGACGCGTGCTGTTCACGCACCGCGAGCCAAACCCGCAGCGCTGTTGCGCCTTCCCACAAACGCTCGATCTCGGAGTCATCCGGCGGGGTGCCGGCCCGCTCGATGCGACGCTGAAGTTCGTCACGCTTATGTTGTTTCTCGAGCAGCGGGGCGACGACCTCTTGAACGCGCCCCAAACTCTCGCGGTCCAATTTCGGCGGATCGCCAGTGCCTTTGACGCCAGTACCTTCGAATTCGTCAATGACATCGCGTCTAGTGGCGTCGGCTTTTTCGACGGATTGTTGGGCGCTCTTCCATGCAAGCAGCCTCTCCTCAAGTTCCCGCAGCAGGCGCTCCGCGGTCTGCATCTCTTCGGGAGCGGGCTGTGCCCGCGCAAGGCCGGTTTTTTCCAGATCGCGGCGTTCCTTGTCCAGGCTGCCGCGCCGGCGCTCCAACTCGTCCGCTAGCTGCGTTTTTTTCTCTTCCAGCTCCGCCAACCGTTCGAGTTCATCGCCCCGTAGGACCGCGATTGCAGTGGGAAATTCCCCAAGCCTTGCTTCGCAATGCGCCAGTCGCGCCATGTATTCCAGCAGCGACAACGCCAGATCCAGACGAGAGGCCTCCTCCCGAGCGGACTTGGCCCGATCGATGTGTTCCGCCAGATCGGACAATCGCATTTCTTCGCGGCGAAGATCCGAGTACCGACTCTCGACACTCCTCAGCTCGGCGCTCGCCCGCCGCAGTGCTTTTTCTTCGTTGCGACCGAAACGGCCGCCCAATTCGATGCGGGGCGCCTGCAGGTCGAACCCCCCCTGCAGGCGGCGGCGCAGTTCCCGGGCCAGTTCCGCATCGGCACGGTCGCTGGCCAGCAGGTTTTCCACCGACAGCCGGTACAGGCCGACTTGCTCGGCGCTTGGCAGGGCCGGCCGCGAAGCGTCTTCGCCATCGCGCGTCCAAAGGATTTGGCTGCCGTTGCGGCGCACCGTCCAGCAGGCCGAGGCGCTGTGCAGGTGGGCGGAAAGTATTAGCCCCGGCGGGTCGTCGGCTCGCGCATCGCGCAGGAGATAGCCCAATGCCCGGGCCAAACTGCTTTTGCCGACCGCATTGGGCCCGGTGACGATATTCAGCCCCTCGCCCGGCGGCTCGAAAATGAAGCCGGGTTCGATACCCGGTAGTGAATCGATGCTTAGACGGCGCAAGAACATCGGTCGGACCATGGTCGGCGGGCCACCGCGGACCCTCTGGCGACGGCGACGGGATGCCGACCGCAATCACCCGACCGCCCCGCGGCGGCAGGCGGGCACACCGCCTTCCCCCTGGCGCCAAGATGTCGGCCGTAACCGCTCAAGGTGTGCTCTCCGCTTGGGCGAGAAGCTGGTCAAGCGCTCGGTAGCCCGCGTCCCGCAGCCAACGTGCCGCGTCCAATTCGGTTGGGTTGGTGTCGTCCGTCAAGTTGGCCCAAACGGCTTTGCGCGCCTCGTCCGCCAGGCGCTCCCTGGTGCGCTCGATCAGCCGGTCGCGCTCGCTATTGCCCTCCGATTGATCCAGCCAAAGCAGCCTTCGAGCCAGCATTCCTGGCGGGTCGGGACGCTTGCTCAGTTCGTCCAGATCGATTTCCGGCCGGGTGCGGACACCCAAACTTTCGATGAAGTAGCACCGGTCGTCGGAACCTCGGTAGATGTCGCATCGATCCTCCGGCGAAATTTCCCGTTCGGCGGCGGTACCGAAGCGCGTTCGTCCGTTAAATTCGATACGCAACCCAACCGCGTCCGGGGCAAACGAATCCGCCGCGATGCGGGTGTCCAGCGAGTGAATTTCCGCCAGCAGTCGGTCTTTGATTTCCGCCGCTTCGCCGATTCCGCCGAGATCAACCTCAAGTGCCTCGAAGCGCAGCGGTGCGAGCGGTATTTGTTCAACCTCCGCCACGCGCCCTCCGGAGATTCTGATGAGCCAGGGGCCATGTGCGCCGGGTTCGCCCGGATCCATGCCGCTCAGGCTGCCCAGATAGCCGCTCAATGACTCGGCCGCGAGGGGGTCGGGTTTGTGAATGTGCCCAAGCAGCCAACCGTCAAGGCCGGCGCGAGCGAGATCCAGGGCCCCGACCGGTGCATAGGGGCTCGAACCGCCATCGCGGTCGCAATGCAACAGGCCGAGGTTGACCCCCGGCCTTCTGTCAAACGGCTTGGCGGGAAGAGGGTTTGTGACAACTTCGCGTTGCGGAAACGACCAGCCCCAAAGTGTCAGTGACTCATTCCCTTCCGCAATCTCCCGGGGCTGCCAATTGCCGCCTGCACCAAGGAGGTGGAAGTCGGGAATTTGCTCGGCCAGGCGGGGCAGCACCTTGACATCGTGGTTGCCGGCGATGCCAAGAACCTCCACCCCGCCCTTCGCCAGTTTTTGCACCCCGGCCGACAGGACGCGAAAGGCTTCGAAGAAGTCGTCTTCCCGCTCGACCACATCGCCCGCGAGCACGACCGCCCGTACACCTTTTTCCAGGGCCAGACACACGGCACGATGCCAGGCTTCCTCGGGACCAAACCGCTTGGTGCGCTCCGCCAGTTTCCGTGGCAGGCGGGAAGGGGTTCGTCCCAGGTGTATGTCGCCGACTGCGAGGATTTTCACGCCGGGCCCTAGTGTCCTGTCCGGTTGATTCCTTGCATTTCAAAGCTCGCTCGGAGCATCAATGCAAGGCGCGTCCCTTGCCAATATCGAGCCATATTGGCAAGGGACGCAAGATCGCGGTGGCGCGCCGAGCGAACTCCCGCAGGGCGCGCCACACGGGGCCTGTGGCGGCGTTGCGGCCCTTGGCAATGGGGCAGGCCATTCCCGCGGGCCGCTTAAGGGGTCGGGCCGGCAGCCTGCGCCTATTGTCGGTCCCACCGCGCCCGCAGGTAGTAGAAGCCGCCGTTGAACCCAAAGGGCGAGCCCTCGGGGTAGATCAAGCCAGCCACCTCGCCCACCGGGTTTTTCTCCGGGTAGGTGTCGAAGGCGTTTTGGGCGCCCGCGAGCAGCGTAACCTGCTCGCCGATATCGTAGGAAACCTCGAAATCCATCAGAAATTTCGGATCGGGGTAGTACGACACCGAGGCGTCGTTGGTCGGCGCGTCATAGAACTCGCCATAGTAGCGCCCCCGGGCCATGAAGCGCCAAGGCCCCTGGATGTGGGTCCAGGTGGCGACAAACCGCGTCTCCGGGCGCCCCTCCTCGATTTGCAGCCGGCGGTTGTCGCTCGTGAATTCAGGATTGTACTTGCTGAGTTCGATATCGGACCAGTTGGCAACGGCCGTGAGCGTCGAGGTTCCCCCGCCGATATCAAAGGGTAGTGAGACAACCAGATCCACCCCTTGGGTTTTGACCGTCTGCTGATTGGAGAAGAAGCGCACCGAGGTAAAGCTTCGGGCGTCGCTGACACCGGCCGCGAGCAGTGCCTCAACATCCGCCTGGGTCAGATTGAACCGGCTGGTGAAGGCGATCCGGTCCTTGATCTCGATGTTGTAGTAATCGATCGTAATATCGGCGGGGCCGGCCTCGAATACGGTGCCGATCGTGATGTTTACCGATTCTTCCGGCGTCAGGGGCTCGGCGCCCTTTTGTTGGGCAATCGGATTGGTCGGCGGCAGGGTGGCGATATCCGCCAACTGCCCCATGTTGAACTCGGTGGTCACGTTGCGCAGGTTGGCCTGGCCCGCGGTCGGTACCCGGAACCCGGTGCTCACCGCGCCGCGCAGCGCGAAGGTGTCCGCAACCTGGACCCTAAGCGCCAGCTTGCCGTCAAGCGTATCGCCGAATGCCTTGTAGTCCTCGTAGCGCAGCGCGGCGCCCACCAATAGGCGTTCCGTAACATTCGATTCCAGATCGAGGTAGGCGCCGATGGCCTCCGACTTGTGCTTGCCCGCATCGCCCGGCTGGAATCCGGGGAAGCCGTTGGAGCCAATGCCGAAGCCCTGCTCGGCCAAACCGTATTCGCGGTCGATGTAAAACGAGTTCGGTTCGCCGTTGGTGATCTTGAACGTTTCGTCGCGGTACTCGAAGCCGGCGGCCACGTTTAACGGCCCGTAGAGTCCACCGATATCAACCGGGCGCGATATGTCGATATTGAATACCCGGTCCGTTTCGGTATAGGCACCGGCATCGTAGTAAATCGGAATGTCGTTGCCCTGGCCCAAAAGCTGCGGGTTGATCGTGTTATAGATGTAGAACTCCGCATTGCTGCGCCCGGCGGCGGCGCTGAGGTCGAAATACCAATCGCCGAGTTGACCGCGGACGCCGCCGGCCATCGCATAGTCGTCGATAAAGGCGCCGAACTGCGGGGTGAAGCCGCCGGGGAACTTCTCAATCAGCGAGTAGCAGTCCGAGCGGCGCGCAATCTCGCTCAGGGCGGCGGCGTCCGGGCGGCCGTCCCGAATGTGGGCGATGGGGCAGCCGCCTTGCGCCGCGACAGCCTTGACGGCATCGGCGAGGCTCATGCCCTGCTTGACGAGGTCCGCGGTGTCGCCGGAGAGGTCCGCCACCTTGATCGTCGGTACGCCATCCACCGCCGGCCCGCGGAATACGCCGCCGCGGGTATGCGGATTGCGATAGTAGAACCCGCCCTCAATCTGGCGTTCCGCCCAATTGCCAAAGGCGTAGGCTTCCATGCCGTTGCCAAGGTCGATGCCGAAGTTGCCGAACAGTTTGAAATCGTCGGAGTACTCCGGCGCACCCCAGATTTGCGCGGGTTCGCGCACATTGGTGTTGCCCGCGTTGATTAGCGCCAGGGCATCGCCGCGCTGTTCGCTACGGCTGGTTGGGTCGGATTCCTTCCATTCGAAACTCAGGTTCGCGAATCCGTACTCCGATAGGGGCAGGCCCACATTGGTGGAAAGTGTCAGGGCATCGCCATCGCCTTCGTAGTGACTGCCCCATTTGGCATCCACCGTCATGCCGGAGTTGTCCTCCTTCAACACGAAATTCATGATGCCGGCGATTGCGTCGGAACCATATTGAGCGGAGGCGCCGTCGCGCAGCACTTCTAGGCGGTCGAGTGCGATGGCTGGAATAACGGATACATCCGGACCCTGGGCACCGCCCGAAATACCGGCGCCAAGCAGGGCGATAACGGCGGCTCGATGGCGGCGCTTGCCGTTGACCAACACAAGGGTGGCGTCCGGCGCAAGGCCGCGCAGGGTGGCCGGGCGGATGAAGGTGGCGGCGTCGCTGATGGGTTCCTGGCCGACGTTATAGGACGGCACCAGGCTCGCGATCAGCGAATCCATGTTCGAATCGCCCTGGGCGGAAAACTCGTCGCCGCCGATAACATCCACCGGCACCGGCGAGTCCGCCGCGGATCGGTCGCGGCGCCGGGAACCCACCACGACGACTTCCTCGATCATTGGATTGGTGGCGCCGGTGATCGCTTCCCCGGTGTCTTGTGCGGCGGCGAGGCCGGCCGGGAGCAGGGCCAAACAACCGCAACCGATCCAGGTGAGATTGCGCAGATATGTCAATGGGGCATCAAGAGCCATTTCAGACCTCCTTCGTTCACTTTGCCCACGGTCGCAGCGACTTCGCACGTTGCGGCGGGTCACGCTTCCCAGTTATCGACTCAAGAAAAACACAACAGATACGCGGGAAAGAATCCGCTTCACCCCTGCGTCAATGGGATATTGTCGCTAATTCCCGGTGCGCCTGCAAACCAATGATGCCGCATCAGTGGCGGCGGGAGTGCTCCGGGCAAGGCGCGGCCGCGCTGATGCGGCATTATCGGTTGGATGGAGCACTGGCCAATGGCAGAGTCGCACTTTGAGAGTCCGGCCGACCCAACCCCCACTGCTAACGCGGGCCATGGAACGCGGTGGATTTAAAATGACACGCCGCCCAGCAGCAATTCTCATTGCGCTCGCGGTCTGCCGGGAATCGGGCGGGCGTGGCGTGTGTGCGGGGAAGTGAAGATAGGTATAGTATTGACCCTATGCGCAATGTTGAGGAACCGGGATCGGTCGATGTGAGCCTGCGGCCCGAACTGGGCAGTGCGTTGGAAACACTCGCGGAGGCCGTGGAACGGTTTGCCGCCGGCTGTGCCATCGAGGGAGAAATCCCATTCCGACTGAACCTGGTGCTTGACGAACTGGTTACAAACAGCATCAACTATGCGTTGCCCAAGGTGGAAGAACCGCTGTTGCGCATCCGCCTTGTCCGTGAGGCGGATTGTGTTGTCGCCCTATTGGAGGACAACGGTGCCGCCTTCGACCCGTTTCAGGAGGTGTCGGCACCGGATACGTCCAAAGGGTTGCATGAACGGCCCGTTGGCGGATTGGGGGTTTTTTTTGTGGAACAATTTACCGATAGCGCAAGCTACGAGCGGGAGGGCGGCGTGAATCGAATTACCTTGCGAATGAAATTGGAGACTTGAATGAGCGAGCAGACGCAACTTTCGATATCGACCGAAGGGCTCGACAAGGGGGTCATCCTGTGCCCCGGCGGGCGCGTTGACGGAACCAATGCCGGAACGCTTGAAGGCGTTATCCGGGAACAACTCGAGGGCGGCCATTCCGTGTTAGTGTTCGACTTCACCAATCTCAACTACATCAGTAGTGCGGGGTTGCGGGTTTTGCTGGTGGCGGCGCGGGATACCCAGTCCAGGGGCGGCAAGTCGGTCTTCTTTGGCCTGTCGAAACAAATTGCCGAGGTCTTTTCGGTTAGCGGTTTCGACAAGATACTGGCCGTCCATGCCAGCCGTGACGAGGCGCTCGGCGCCATCTAAACCGCCCGTATCGCGCGTGCCCAGCTCGCTCGCGCCGGAGAATGCCGTGGCCGGATTCCGCATTTTGATGGTTGACGATGAGGAAGACCTCGAGTTGCTGGTGCGCCAGCGCTTCCGCCGTCGCATTCGCAAGGGCGAATATGAATTTCTGTTCGCCCACAACGGAGAGGAAGCTCTGGAGGTGCTGTCCAAGAATCCGGACATTCGCCTGGTGCTGTCGGACATCAATATGCCCGTCATGGACGGGCTCACGCTGCTCAGCCAGCTTGAAAACGCGGATCCGGATCTCTGCGCGGTCATCATTTCCGCCTACGGCGACATGGGCAATATCCGCACGGCCATGAACCGGGGCGCGTTCGATTTCGTCACCAAGCCCATCGATTTCAACGACCTGCAAATCACCATCGACAAGACCCTCAAACACATCATGACGATGCAGCAGGCTTTGGCGTCGCGCGACCACCTCGTTTCGCTCAAGCAGGAACTCGCGGTCGCCAAAAACGTGCAGATGTCGCTGTTGCCCGCGGTGCCGCCGCCGAGCAAATATTTTGACCTCTACGCTCAAATGACGCCGGCCCGGGAGATTGGCGGTGATTTCTACGATTACTTCAAGATCGACGATTTTCGCTTGGGTGTCGTGGTCGCCGATGTTTCCGGCAAGGGTGTCCCGGCGGCCCTGTTTACGTTGGTCACGCGCGCGCTGTTGAAATCCGCCGCCCGCAACCACGAGTCCCCCGCCCAATGTCTCGGTGAGGTCAATGAACTGCTTAGCCAGGAGAATGACGCCCTGATGTTCGTGACCCTGTTCTATGGGGTTTTGGATCTGCGCAACGGCGAGTTTCTGTACTCCAACGGTGGCCATAATTGGCCGCGTCTCATGCGGAGCGCCGATGGTACCGTCGATAGCGTTCCGCCAACCAACAATTTGGCGCTGGGTATTGTTGCGGACCATGTCTTCAACGAGGGCAAGGTGCAATTGGAGCTGGGCGATGCGCTTTTTCTCTATACCGACGGTGTCACCGAGGCCTGCAACACCACCAAGGACGAATTTGGCGAAGAGCGCCTTGATAAGCAACTTGATCTCCGGCGCGAGCAGGCTATGGGCGGCTTGGTGGGCGTTGTGGTTGACGCGATTGAGGAATTCGCCATCGGCATGGAGCAATTCGACGACATCACCTGCATGGCGTTGCGTTGGAATGTCGCCAAGACGGCGGACGACCCGCTCAGTCTGAGCTGAGGAAGGCTCAATCAATGCGACGGCATTGCATGCGGCTCCTCGCAGCCTATTGGCGGTGAGCGCCACCTTCCGGTGAGAACCGCACTCGGCGAGGTTTCGCGATGCTCGGCGCCTGGTGTGCGTGGCCGGTGGGTTGCCGGGGCGGTGCTCGCGGTGTTTGCCAGCCTGTCCTTCGCGGACGAGGCCGAGCCGCCAACCGCCGCCTCGCCGGAGGAGCAATACCTGTTCGGCCAGTCGGCGGCGCTGAGCGGCCCCGCCAGTGCCCTTGGGCGTGACATGCGCCTGGGGATATGGGCCGCGTTTGAGGAAGCCAACCGCGACGGCGGGGTGCATGGCCGGCGGCTCGCCCTGCGCACGCTCGACGACGCCTACGAGCCCGAGGCGGCCGTCACCAACACCCGGCGTCTCATCCAGGAAGACCGGGTGTTCGCGTTGGTTGGCGCCATCGGCACCCCCACCTCGCAAGCCGCTCAACCGGTAACCAGCGAGGCCGGCGTACCCTACATCGCGCCCTTTACCGGTGCGGAATTTCTGCGCAACGCGGGCGAGCCGGCGAATGTCGTCAACGTGCGCGCCTCCTATTTCCAGGAAACGGCCGAGATCGTCGCGCATTTGACGGACGATCTCGGCATTGGCCGTATCGGCATCTTCTATCAGAATGACTCATACGGCCAAGCCGGTCTGGAGGGTGTGCGCCGAGCGCTCGACGCCCGCGGTTTGACCCTTGCCGCGGAAGTGGACTATCCGCGCAACACCGAGAGCGTCAAGGTTCCATTGCTCGACCTGCGGCGC
The DNA here is from genome assembly GCA_965116165.1 of Pseudomonadales bacterium. Taxonomy (GTDB): domain Bacteria; phylum Pseudomonadota; class Gammaproteobacteria; order Pseudomonadales; family Azotimanducaceae; genus Azophilus. Next base: position 2,453,859 of record OZ220484.1, read on the forward strand.
TTCGATCCGGAGGCGGTCATCATCATCGGTGCCTACAAGCCGGCCGCGACCTTGATTCGATGGGCTCGACGGCTGGGTTTCAATCCCGTATTCGTGAACATTTCCTTCGTCGGCACCTCCGCCTTGGCCCAGGAACTCGGGCGAGCCGGAGAGGGCGTATACATTACCCAGGTGGTGCCGTTTCCCGCCGACGATCGCATTCCGGTGGTTGCCGCCTATCAGCGGGCGCTGGCCGCCGTGGCGATGGATGGCGAGCCCGGGTTTGTTTCCCTGGAGGGCTACCTGGCTGGCCGCGTGGTGGTGGAGGGGTTGCGTCGTTCGGGGACGGAGGCCACGCCCGTATCCTTTTTGGAAACATTGCGGCAAATGTCCAGCATTGATCTCGGCGGATTCGATTTGGACTTTGGGCCGAACGACAATCAGGGTTCCGACCGGGTTTGGCTGACGGTCATCGACGACAAGGGCGAGGTCCGGGCGGTGCAAAGCATGGCGGGCGGATGAGCGAGGCTCCGAATAACAGCCCCGGCCAGACGTTGGAGAAACCGCCGGAACCGGTCTTGAGCGAAGCCCCGGCGCGCAAGTGGCGCTTTGGCATCGGCCTCAAGATTTATGTGGGTCTGTTCGGCAGTGTGGCGCTGGTTAGCGTCGCCGGCATTGTCGCCTATTACTTCCTAAATGAGATTGTCAATTACCAATCCCGCCTGGCGGAGCAGAGTATTCCCGACCTAAGCCGGATGGCCGAAGTGGCGCGCCAAAGCACCACTGTTGTCAATGGCGCCGTGCGGCTGGTTTCGGCCACATCGGTCTACGAGCACCGGATGGTGTCAGTGGATGTTTTGTGGGGACGCGAAAAGCTGCTGAATGTCGTTGAGGAATTGAGCGGTGACTCGGCGCTCGGCGAGGAGGTGGAAGCGGTGCGATCGCATTTGCGGCGCGTTGGTGCCCTGCTTGATGAGATTTACCAGTCTTCCGCCCGGCGCTTGGACATTGAACGCGCTCTGGAGCAACTCTCCGAGGATCTCGCCGAGACCAACCGCCGGATTGAACGAGAAATCGGCGCGGCGATCGACGATCAGGGGTTCTTTCTGGTGGAGGGAATGCATGATCTCGACGATGTGGCGCAGCCCCTGTCGGAGCGGGACTGGAGCGGCGAGCTCGCCTATTACCGGGATCTGATCGAGATCGGCCGACAAGCCAACCTGGCCGGGCTCTATCTTGGCGAGGCCCTGCTACTCGCGGACCGGGATTTGCTTGGGCCGTTGGAGGAGCGTTTCCAGAGCGCCGCCCACAACCTGAACCGGCTGGCGGGGCGCTTGGATGCGCACATGCCGATTGCGTCGCTGAGCCGGGAAATTGCCGGCCTAACGGAAATTGGCGAATCGTCCGTTGGCATTTTCACGCTGCGGCGCGAGGCGCTGGAGCGTCAACGTCAGGAGAGCGACGCCCTGGCCGCGGGGCGCGAGGCGTCCAGCGAGCTACTGAGCGAGGTGGAGCGTTTGGCGGAAGAGGTCAATGCCGATGCCGTCGCCCTCAACGCCCAGTCGCAGGGTGCGGCGACCACGGGCAGCTTGGTGCTGGTGCTGCTAACCCTGACGAGCATTGCCGGCGCGGTGCTCATCGGCTGGCTCTTTGTGGGCCGCTCCATGGTGCGCCGCCTGGTTGGGCTGGCGGCGGTCATGCGCGACATGGCCGGGGGCGATCTGGAAGCGCCGGTCGTCGTCTCGGGCAACGACGAGGTCACGGATATGGCCAACGCCCTGGAAGTATTTCGGCGCTACGCGCTGGAGGTGCAGCGGCTCAATCTGGTCGAGAAGCTGGCGCAGGAATTGGACGGCAAAAACAAGGATTTGGAGCATACCCTGGAGCGCTTGAACAGGGCCCAGGAGCAAATCATCGCCGAGGAAAAACTAGCTTCGCTCGGCCAATTGGCCGCCGGGGTTGCCCACGAAATCAAGAATCCGCTGAATTTCGTGAAGAACTTCACCGAGGTTTCCCTTGAACTCATTGATGAGATTGGCGAGATTCTGGATGAGGCCGCGACAGGGGACGAGCTGGCCGAAGAGATTGGCGAGATTCTCGGCGACCTGCGGGTGAACCTAACCAAGGTGGGCGAACACAGCGGGCGGGCCGATGGCATCGTGCGCAGTATGTTGGAGCATTCCCGGGGCAAGGCGGATGACTGGCGCGAAACGGATCTAAACGCATTGCTCAAGCAATATCGCGACCTCGCCTATCACGCCATGCGCGCCGAGAACACGGAATTCAATGTCACCATGCGGGAAGAGCTCGACGCGAGCATCGGTAGGGTGGCGGTGGTGCCCCAGGATCTGAGCCGCGCCTTCCTGAACATCCTGACCAATGCCTGCCAGGCGATTGAGGAGAAATCCCGGGCTGGGCATGACGACTATCAACCGGAGTTGGAGATTGGTAGCCGCCGGGTCGATGGTGGTTTCGAGTTTTGGGTGCGCGACAATGGTCCCGGTATTGCGGACGAGCTCAGGCAACGCATGTTCGAGCCCTTTGTGACCACCAAGGATACGGGTAAGGGCACGGGGCTTGGGCTTTCCTTGACGTCCGAAATCGTCAACCGGCACGGCGGTTCGATTGGTGTGGAGTCCGAATTGGGAGAATTTGCCCACATTACCATACGGCTGCCCCCCAATCCGGCGGAACTGCACGAAGCCGCGACGGCCGCTTGAGGAAAATTGGCTTTTCGGGCCGAGAAGCTGGTTTTGGCGGGGTCTATTTTGGCTATATACTCTCAGCCGATCTGATCTGGCGGAATTGGGAGGGACCATGAACAAAAGCCGATTGGAAATTCTCGGACGCTCGATGTCCGGCCGATTGGCGATGGCGGCATTGCTGCTTTGCGCACCGGCCGTTGTCACCGCGAGCGTCGGCCAGGAAACGCAGTTCGTGCTCAACACCTTCTCCTTTTTGGTGTGGGGTGCCCTGGTGATGTGGATGTGCGCCGGTTTCACCATGCTGGAATCCGGCTCCGTGCGCACCAAGAACGCCGCCGTGATCTGCCTGAAGAACATCGGCCTCTACTCCATTGCCGGGCTGATGTATTTCTTCGTCGGTTACAACCTGATGTATGTCGATGTCAGTGGCTGGATGGGGTCGTTCGAGTTCTTCTACGGCCCGACAGCGGAGGAGGTCGCCCTACTTTCCGGCGACGAGGGCGCGCGGGCCGCGGTTTTGGAGAACGGCTACGCCACCATGTCGGACTGGTTCTTCCAAATGGTGTTTGTGGCAACCACTGCCTCGATCATTTCCGGCACCTTGGCGGAGCGCGTGCGGCTCTGGTCGTTTTTTCTTTTCACTGTGATTCTCACCGGGTTCCTTTACCCGCTGGTGGGTGCCTGGACCTGGGGCGGGGGCTGGCTCAATGAGATGGGGTTCAAGGATTTCGCGGGTTCCACGATCGTCCATTCCACGGGCGGTTGGGCGGCACTCGCCGGTGCCCTGATATTGGGCCCGAGGCTGGGTAAATTCCGCCCCGACGGCAGTGCCCGGCCCAACGTGCCTTCCAATATTCCCATCGTGACCCTGGGGGTATTCATCCTGTGGCTCGGCTGGTTTGGGTTCAACGGCGGTTCGCAGCTTGCCCTGGGCGGCGCGGTCGATGCGGTGGCGATGAGCAATGTGCTTGTCAACACCAATCTGGCCGCGGCGGCGGGGGTTATGGCGGCCATTATCGTATCGAGGCCGTTGCTGGGGCGCGTCGACCTGCTGGCCGGCCTAAACGGCGCCATCGCCGGGCTTGTTTCCATCACCGCGGCGCCGGACATCGTTGATCATCGCTGGGCGGTTGTAATCGGTGCGGTGGGCGGGGTGCTCTGTACCGCCGGCATCCGCTTGTTGGAGGAATTGAAGATCGACGATGTGGTCGGTGCCGTGCCGGCCCACCTGATTGCGGGGATTTGGGGCACGCTGGCGGTGTGTATCGAGGCGGACGGCAATTTCGTTGCGCAAATTACCGGCGTGCTGGCGATAGGGGTGTTCGTGTTCACCGTCTCGCTGGGTATTTGGTATTTGATTGAGAAGACGATGGGCCTGCGGGTTCCGCGCTCCGTGGAGGAAGTCGGGCAGGATTCGGCGGAACTCGGTATCGAAGCCTATCCCGAATTCGTACTGATGCCGGATCCGGATATTGCGGCGGAGGTTGAGCGGTCGAACAACGGTTGAGCCACTCAAAATTCGAACGACGATGCATCCCGCCTGTCCGTCGCTCAAATATTCCCGATATTCTCGCTCCCTGCGGCTCTCGGTGCGAAGCGGAGCCTTTGCCAAGGGCCGCAAGGGGCCTGCGCCATAGGAAATTCTCTTAGGAGAACATCCCACCGCAGATCATTTCCGGGATGAAATCGCGAAGAAATTTGGGCGTCACACCCACTTTGCGGCAATTTTGGGGAATTCTATTGTTCTGCGGCGCAGCATGTTCATTCACGAATAGGTCGGGTTAGCCGCGCCGCTCCGCCTCGATCCGGTCGACGCGCTGGAACCCCCTGGGCAGTTTGAGCCCCCGGCGCGCCCGTTCGCCCATATAGTGCGCGAGATCCCCGGGTTTCAACCGCAGATACCGTTGTCCGGCGTGGACGATCAGCAGATCGCGCGGTCGCAATACGGCCGCGCCGACAAGGTGTTCCTCCCCGGTTTTGAAGGCGGCGGCGGGAACATTGATGAGCTTCACCCCCTTGCCGCGCGCCATCTCCGGCAGGTCGGCCGCGGGGAAGACGAGCAACCGCCCCTGATTGGTGGCGGCCGCGACCCGTTGTTCGTTGTCCGGCAAAAGCGTTTCCGGTGGCAGGGCCGATGCGCCCGCCGGGGCGTTTAGGCACACCTTACCCGCTCGATTCTTGGTTATCAGATCGCCTAGGCGGGCGATAAATCCAAAACCCGCGCTGGAGTGGAGCAGCATTCTGGTATCCGCGCCGCCTATGCCGAGGCCGACAAAACGCGCCCCTTCGGGCGGGTTGAGACGGCCGGTCAAGGGCTCGCCCTGGCTGCGTCCGGAGGGCAGGCTCGCCGCTTGAAGATTGTAGGCGCGACCCGTGGAATCGAGGAACACAAGCAGATCGTTGGTGCGGCCGCGAGCCGCCCGGCCAAAGCTGTCGCCGGTTTTATAGCTGAATTCCGCGGGATTCAACTCGTGGCCCTTGGCGGCGCGCACCCACCCCTTCTCCGAGAGCACGACCGTGATGGGATCGTTGGCGATAAGGTCTTCCTCGCCATAGGCCTGTGCCTCCTCGACATTCGCGAGCGGCGAGCGGCGGGCGTCCCCGTAGTTTTGCGCATCCTCCAACAACTCCCGCTTTACCCGCGTCCTTAGCCGCTGCCGCGAACATAGAACCTGTTCGCATTTCGCCTTTTCGGCCGCCAGGGCGTTCTGCTCATCGATCAATTTGGTCTCCTCCAACCGCGCCAATTGCCGCAGGCGGATGTCGAGGATGGCGTTCGCCTGTATCTCGGAGAGCTTGAAACGGAGCATCAGCTCGGCCTGTGGGCGGTCTTCCTCGCGCACGATGCGAATCACCTCGTCGAGGTTGAGGTAGGCGATCAATAGGCCTGCCAGAATGTGCAGGCGCTCGTTGATCTTATCGAGCCGGTATTGGATCCGGCGCGATACCACGTTCTGACGGTATTGCAGCCATTCCTTGAGAATGCCGACCAAGCCCTTCACCCTCGGCCTCTGATCGAGACCGATGACATTCAGGTTGACCCGATAGCTGCGCTCAAGGTCGGTGGTTGCGAACAGGTGGCTCATCAGGCGGTCGCAATCCACCCGGTTGGAACGCGGCACGAGCACCAGACGCGTGGGGTTGCGATGGTCGGATTCATCGCGGAGGTCGGCGAGCATCGGCAGCTTCTTCGCCTGCATTTGCCCGGCGATCTGTTCCAGTATCTTCGCCGGCGAGGTCAAATAGGGCAGGGCCGTCACGATGATCGAGCCGCCCTCTCGGGCATAGACCGCGCGCGCCCTGATGCTGCCCCGGCCCGTTTTGTACGCCGCCCGAATGTCCTGTGTCGGCGTAACGATCAGGGCTGCAGATGGGAAGTCCGGACCCGGGATGTGCGTCATGAGGTCGTCGAGGGTCGCGGTGGGATGATCCAGCAAGTGAATACAGGCGCCGATGACCTCGTTCATGTTATGCGGCGGGATATCTGTCGCCATGCCGACGGCGATGCCCGTGCCGCCGTTCAAGAGCAGCATGGGCACCCGGGCGGGCAGCAGGAGGGGTTCGTCGAGGGAGCCGTCGAAGTTGGCCGCGAAATCGACGGTGCCCTGTCGCGTCTCGGCGAGCAGCAAGGCGGCGTGGCGCGATAGTCGCGCTTCGGTGTAGCGCATGGCGGCAAAGGATTTGGGGTCGTCCGGCGCGCCCCAGTTGCCCTGCCCCTCCACCAGCGGATAGCGAAACGAAAAGGGTTGCGCCATCAACACCATGGCTTCGTAGCAGGCGCTGTCGCCGTGCGGATGGAACTTGCCGAGCACATCGCCGACGGTGCGCGCCGATTTGGCGAACTTGGCGGTGCTGTTCAAGCCGAGTTCACCCATGGCGTAGACGATGCGGCGCTGCACCGGCTTCAGGCCATCGGCGATATGCGGCAGTGCGCGGTCGTTGATGACGTACATGGAATAGTCGAGATAGGCGCGCTCCGTGTAGGTGCGCAGCGGGATTGTTTCGATGTCCGGGAATTCCATTGGCAACTGTCTAATTGATGCGAGGGTACGAGCCGACACCCCCTATGATAGTGGCTCAATTTGAATTTTCAGCGTCTGGTGGGCTGTGCCGTCAAGGTGTGCGGCCAGTGCTCCATCCCACTGATAATGCCGCATCAGTGGCGGCGGGAGCGTTCCGGGGCGCCCCCGCCGCCACCCGCGGGGCACATCCGCAAGCGCCCATCTGTCGCATGCCTTCCCGTTCACCAACCACCCCGGCCTTGCCGCGCCGGGGCTCGCAAGGCGCTCGGTTCGCGCAAGTGTCGAGCCGACGCCCCGTCGGCCGGCAGGGCGCGTGGCGGGATGGATCGACAACCCGCACGGCGTTTGCAATCGTTCCCCCGCCTCGGCTTTAATATGGTCGCGAAGTACTCGCCGCGCCAGCGCGGCGGCGGAATATCTGGGACGGGAGAGCGAGACCGTGACAAGGACAAGCACGAGGACGACGGACGATCCGGCGGCGCGCGGCCTGCCGCGGCTGTCCGGGCGTGGGCGCCGCGCGCGAACTCCCTGTCAGGCACCCCCCCCCCCCCCCCGAAGAGTCCGGGCGCGGGGCTGAGCCGATGGGCGCCGCCGGGAGAACCGCCCGCCGCCTGAAGGCGGGATTCGCTCTTGTCTCCTTCGCGCTGGCGACGCTCGCCGTGCTCGCGCCGCAGAACGCGCTGGCGCAGGCGCCGGACAAGCCGTCCGGGTTGGCCGCGACGCCGGGTGCGGGGAATGTCGTGCTGACCTGGAACGCCCAGCCGGACCAGCAGATTACCCAATGGCTCTACCAGGTCAAGCTGAGCACTGACAACTGGCCCGCTGCGTCGTCCACCATTAATGGGACCGGTGCTACAACGAGCCTGACAATTACCCGAACGACCATCAGCAGCGCAGGCCTGACCAACGGCATGTCGTACGACTTCCGTATCCGGGCCCGAAGTGGCAGTTCCATTAATACCAGTCCCTGGTCCGATGTGGTGACGGCGACGCCGACCGCCACCCCGCCGGTCACCATCACTCTCACCGCCACGCCGGGCAATGCCAGGATTGACCTCTCGTGGACCTATAGCGGCTCCACCACGGGTGCTTCCAAGTGGCAGGTCGAGTATTTCACCGGAAGCACTGGCGATCAATGGCGCGATATCCCAGGCGGAGTGGCTGCGCGCAGCGTAGCTCTCCCTCTCGCTGGACGACCCGCGCTGGTCAACGACGACACATACAATATCCGGCTCAGACTGGCGACTTCACGGGGAGACACCCTGGCGCAAACCGTGATAGGCAATACGGGTTGGGTGACCGCCACGCCGACGGCATCCACAACCACGACCGTTCCCGCCGCCCCGACGAACCTGACGGCGACGGGGGCCGGCACCACACAGGTGTTGCTGACATGGACCAAGCCGGCCGGCACGATCACCGGCTACAAGCTGCGCCACGCCAAGACGCCGTCAAAGGCCAGCGCCACCTGGGCCGCCATGGCGGGTTCGGGCGCGAACACCGTGAGGCACATGGTGACCAGTCTGGACGACGACGCCGAATACAGTTTCATGATCCGCGCCGTGAACGCCTCCGGCGACGGCGCCGCCACGGGCTGGGTGACGGCGACGCCTATGGACAGCTGCCCTTCCGTGCTCAGCCCGACGAACCTGAGTCTCGCGCCGCGTTCGGACGGGTTTGTCGTCACCTGGACGGCGCCGACCGATGTATTCCGCAACGGATGGACATTGTCTTACGGCAAGACCGGGGGAAGTTCGACCTCTGTCACCATCTCGAATGCCGCCGCGACCAGCCGCACGCTGACCGGTCTGGACGCCAACACCGAATATGAGATCAGTCTTACAGCGACCCATTCTACTTATAATCCTTCTGCGGTCTGTCCTCCGGGCTTCCGTGTAAAAACCACCGGCACGACCGCGGACGCCGGGCCGACCATCACCCTCACCGCCACGGCGGGGGACGGGCGGGTGACGTTGTCCTGGACCTATGCCAACGACGACGGGGAGGCGTTTGATCACTGGCGGTACGCGCAGAAGAAAGGCGGCGGAAGCTACAGCGGCCTGGGCGATGAGATTCCCGGCGGCAAGGCCATCCGAACGCACACCGTGACAGGTCTGGAAAACGGCGCCGCATACACTTTCAAGGTCACACGCGGAGTCACAAGCCCCCCACCTGTGAGGATCCAGACAACAGCACCTCCTTACTCCAACGAAGTCACCGCGACGCCGACGGCCGCTTCCGTTCCCGCCAGGCCGTCGGGGTTGTCGGCGGAGGCGGGCAACGGTCAGGTGGAACTGACGTGGACCGACCCGGACGACGATTCGATCACGAGGTATCAGTTGCGGCGGAGGAAGGGCAGCGCCGCCTGGGGCGGCTGGACCGCGATTCCCGGGTCGGACGCGGACACGGTGAGCCACACGGTGACGGGTCTGGACAACGATGTGGAGTACCGTTTCCGCATCCGGGCGCGGAACAGCGGCGGCAACAGCGCGCAGTCGGCGGTGGTGGAGGCGACGCCGTCGGCGTCGGCGGCGGTTCCCAAGCCGGTTCTGAGCGCGGAAGCGGGCTACGCCAGGGTCACCCTGAGCTGGAGCGCCTTGTCGGGGGTGACGGTTGCGAGCTGGGGCTATGAGTACAAGAGCGCGGGCGGCAGCTGGAGCACGACCGCGACGGTTTCGGACGGCGGCGCGACGAGCCACACGGTGACGGGTCTGACGATCGGCACGGAATACACGTTCCGGCTGTTCGCCGCGGTCGGTCCCGGGGTGCAGTCGGTGTGGTCGGACGAGGTGAAGGCGACGCCGACGAATACGGTTCCCAAGCCGGTCCTGACGGCGGCGGCGGGCGACCGTTCGGCCACCCTGAGCTGGAGCGCGCTGTCGGGCATTCCGATAACGAGCTGGGGCTACCAGTACAAGAGCACGGGCGGCTGGAGCACGACCACGACGGTCACGGGCGGGAGCACGACGAGCGCCACGGTGACGGGGCTGACGGGCGGCACGGAGCATACGTTCCGGCTGTTTGCGGCGGTTGGTCCGGGGGTGCAGTCGGTGTGGTCGGACGAGGTGACGGCGACGCCGTATGCGCTGGCGGCGCCGGTGCTGACGGGGGCGACATCGAATGCGCCCAACTTGGCTCTGGGGGTTCGACTGACGTGGACCCATAGCGGCGATCTTCTCCCTGCTGGAGCCACCTGGTGGTATTGGCGGATGGGTCATCGTCTCAGGGGCGGCACCGACTGGCGGGGAACCGCTCGCACTGGCGCTTCGGCGGTACTTTCGGCGCGGACGGTTGACTGGGGGCTGGACACCTTCTACCCCGAGGGCGCGGTGGTGGAGGTGAGGATTCGCGGACGGGGGATCAATGATCGGAACGGCCTCTGGTCCAACATCCGCACGGTGACCCTGAGCGACGATGATGATGACAGGCCGGCCCTGACGATCGCCGGAGCGCCGGTGACGGTGGCGCCCGGTTCCACGGCCACCTACACGGTGGCGCTGACGAAGGCGTATGCGGGGACGCTGTCGATCGCGAGCGACGACACGTCGGCGGCGACGGTGAGTCCGCCGAGCCTGGCCTTCACCACCACCAACTACAACACGGCGAAGACGGTGACGGTGACCGGGGTGGGCAACGGCACGGCGACGATCGACCACGCCTTCCGGCTGACGGGGGCCGCGGCGGATGCGATACCGGACGCCGGCACGGTGGACGTGACGGTGGCCGCGGTGCCGGGCGTGACGGTCTCGCCGACCTCGCTGACGATCGACGAGGGCGGCAGCGGCGCCTACACCCTGAGGCTGAACACGGCGCCGGCGGCGAACGTGACGGTGACGGTGGGCGGCGCCTCGGGCGAGGTGACGGTGGCGGGCTCGCCGCTGACGTTCACGCCGGCCAACCACGGCACGGCGCAGACGGTGACGGTCGGCGCCGGAGCCGACGCCGACACGGCCAACGACAGGGCGACCCTGACGCACACATCGGCCAGCACCGACAACGACTACGGCGCCGCGCTCGCCATCGACAGCGTCTCCGTGACGGTGAGGGACACGACGCCGGGCGCCGGGGGGACGGATCCGACGCCGCCGCCGGAGTCGCCGACGGGCGGCATGACCTATCAGCAACTGGACGGCGCCGGCGGCCTGGCGCCCGAGCCGGTGGAGTACGCCCGGGAGCTGGTCGTGGTTCCGGCCGGCAAGACGACCGTCAACATCAAGAGCCCGGTGGCCGCGGTGGCCACCGCCACCCGGCACCGGGTGGCGGCGGCGCTCGGGCGGCGCATCCTGGTGGACGAGTCGGTCCATGTCCGCCTGGCGCTGGGCGGGGGGATGGTGTTCGCCGAGGGGAAGAATGTCGGCGACATCGGGTGGCGCTGGTCCGCGAACCCCCTGAGGCCGCCCTCGTCGTGCACGATGGAGAACGGCGCGGCGTTCACCAATCCGGACCACGTCACGTCGGCGGGCAAGGCGATCGGGACATCCCTCGTCGCGGGGCGGGCGGGGGAAAGCGTCGCGGTCTTCCGGCTCGAAACGGGCGCGGACGACGATTTCGGCCTGGACCTCCCGAGCCGGGACGGGGGCAGACACCTTCCCCCCGAGGCGCGCGCCGTCGCCGGCGGCGGCCCGAAGTGCGGCACCCCCCATGAGCCCACGAGGATATTCGCCGACATCGCCGACCACCTGGCGGTGCCGGCGGGCGGGGGCGCGTACACGGCGGGCATCTCGCTGCACGGCGACGCGGACGACGCCCTGGCGGGCCGCAACGCGTCCGTGGCTCTGGGCGGCGCGGCCACCATCGTGCGGGTCGTCGACGGTCTGGACGCCGGGGTGGAGGCGGCGACCCAACCCGTTGTCGCGCACGTGGGCACCTCCCCGCAACCGTTCCTGTGGTTCCGGGACGCGGCCGCGGCCGGCGGCGTGACGGGCGCGGCGGTTCTGGGCTCGGCCAGGGCGACGATCGCGGGGAACAACCTCCACAATCCCACCACCGGCGGGATCGCCACGGGGAGCGACCTGCTGCCCGACGGCAGCGTCAACCTCGCGGTGGAGGGGGACTTCTCGATCGGGGCGTTCAGCCTGGGGATTCCCGCGGACGCGGCGGACCCGTCGGGGGTCTGCCCGGCGGCCGGCGCCGCGGGGTCGCCGGCGACGGGCAACCTGGCGCCGGCGGCCGGCGGCCCGCCGGACAGGGCGACGCTCGGGGGGCGGAACGCGGGGACGCACCATCTGTGCGTTCGGGTGGCCGCCGCGAACGGGGCCCCGATTCCGGCCGGGCTGTACCGCGGGACGGTCAGCCGCACCGGGGTCGGCGACGCCGACGAGACGCTGGCGACGGGTGTGATCGGCCGGATCCGGCGCAACGGGACGACGGCCCGGCTGACCTATCTGACCGCGTCGGGGAAGTACAACCAGCGCCTGATCATCGTCAACGAGGGGGCGCGCGACGCGAGGTACGACCTGGGCTCGCTGGTGACGGAGGCGGGGACGCGGGCGACGCCGACGGCGGCGGCGGTCGGCACGGTCCCGGCGGGCGGTCAGGTGGTGCTGCGGGTTTCGGACCTGGTCGAGTTCGCGGGTCCGCGTCGGCGGGCGTCGGCGACGCTGAGCGTGGTCGCGGCGCCGGGGGACATCCGGGTGGCGACGACCCAGGTGAACCTGCTGGACGGCAGCACGGACACGCTCCACATCCCGGTGCGCGGCGCCACGGTCAACTAGCGGATTCGCCGGACCAAGGCCCGCGCACTGTCCGGCTCGTGCGAATGTCGAACCGATACACCGCCATTCGACTTGCGCGCAGGATCGCAATGGATCAATTTTGTTCCAAATCCTGCGCAAGGTATTTCCCCGCCACCCAATAGTGGTGGAAGCGCCACTTCGGCTATGCCGGGGTGCGCTATCGGGGTTTGGCGAAGAACACGCGGCGCATCGCCGTGCCGCTGGGATTCGCCAACCTGCTCGAACGGTCGCCGAAAACGCAGTTGTTCAGAGCTTCCTTAGAGGTATGTGTGGTCACACGGGGTTTGCCTCATGGCCCCTGCGCTCAAGCCAGACCCGGCGCTCCGGGGCGCGCTTTCTGGCGAGCAGCATGTCCATGGTTTGTTCGGTTTGTTCGGCGGAGTCGAGTGTCAGGCGCACGAGGCGGCGGGTCTCCGGATCCATCGTGGTTTCGCGCAATTGCCTGGGGTTCATTTCGCCCAAACCCTTGAATCTTTGTACGACGATATTGCCGCGCTTCTTCTCGGCGGCGATTCGGTCGAGCACACCTTCCTTCTCAGACTCATCAAGGGCGTAGAACACCTCCTTGCCGACATCGATGCGGAACAGCGGCGGCATGGCCACATACACATGGCCCCGCTCGACAAGGGGCCGGAAATGTTTCAGAAATAGCGCGCAGAGCAGCGTGGCGATATGGGCACCGTCCGAATCCGCGTCGGCCAGCACGCACACTTTGTCGTAGCGCAAATTCGACAGGTCGTTGGAACCCGGATCCACCCCCACCGCCAGCGCGATATCGTGGACTTCCTGGGATGCCAGTAACCGGCCCGCGTCCACCTCCCAAGTATTGAGGATTTTGCCGCGCAGGGGCATTACCGCCTGAAATTCCCGATCCCGGGCCTGCTTGGCGGAACCGCCCGCCGAATCGCCCTCCACGAGAAACAGTTCCGCGGTGGCGTTGTCCTGCCCGGAACAGTCGGCCAGCTTGCCGGGCAGGGCCGGACCGGCAACCGGTTTCTTGCGCGCCACCTTTTTGGCGGCATTCGAGCGGCGCTGGGCGTTGCCGATGGCGAGTTCGGCGATGCGCCCGCCGTCCTGGGGATTTTCATTTAGCCATAGGCTAAAGGCGTCCTTCGCCACGCCGCCAATGAACGCGGCCGAAGTCCGCGAGGCCAGCCGCTCCTTGGTTTGCCCGGAAAATTGGGGGTCGGCGAGCTTCGCCGACAGCACGTAGGCGCACTGTTCCCAAAGATCCTCGCCGGTAAGCTTGATCCCCCGCGGGAGTAGGTCGCGGAATTCGCAGAACTCCCGCAGCGCTTGCACAAGCCCGCTGCGCAGCCCGTTGACGTGGGTTCCCCCCTGGGTTGTGGGAATCAGGTTGACATAGCTTTCGGTCATTGGCTCCCCGCCATCGACAACCCATTTCACCGCCCAATCCGCCGCTTCCCGATTGCCCTCGGCACTGTGCGTGAATGCCGGGGCGGGAATGGCTTGTGTGCCGGCGAGCGCTTCGTCCAGGTAGCCGACCAGCCCATCTTCGTAAATCCAGGTTTCGCTTTCGTCTTGCCGGCCCTCAACGCCGAGGGTCACCGTCAAACCGGATGCCAGCACGGCCTTGGCGCGCAAGAGATGGCGGAGCCGATTGCGGGCTATATTCGGGGAGTCGAAATAGGCCGGGTCCGGCCTGAAGCGAATGCGCGTGCCGCTATGGCGTCGCGCCACCGAGGCAACCGGCTCGAGCTTCGTGCGGGGTTCGCCGGATTCGTAGCGCTGCCGGTAGAGTTGGCCATTGCGCTTGACCTCGACCTCCAGCCATTCCGATAGGGCGTTGACCACGGATACGCCCACGCCGTGCAGGCCACCCGCATAGCGGTAGTTTTTGTTGTCGAACTTGGCGCCGGCGTGCAGGCGTGTCAGTATCAACTCCACGCCCGAGATCCTGTGTTCGGGATGGATGTCGACGGGCATGCCCCGGCCATCGTCGGTGACCTCGACCGAGCCGTCCGTAAAGAGCGTAACGTCGATTTTCCGGGCAAATCCGGCGAGCGCCTCGTCGACGCTGTTGTCAACCACTTCTTGGACAAGATGATTCGGCCGGTTGACATCGGTGTACATGCCGGGCCGTCGGCGTACCGGTTCCAGTCCGGATAGAACTTGTAGGGATTCGGCGGAATATTTTGTGGGCATGGGGGCGTGGCTAGCAACTTATGGATATAAGTCCTTTTTTCGAGGAATCCGTGCTTAATGCGCGGAACCGATCAAGTGGCCACCGGACGTTTCCGGGTCGTCGTCAGGAAACTGTGGCGGGTTCCCGCAAGGCAACGCCGTTGCGCAGGCAATAGGATAAAAATTCGCCGAGAAAGCGGTTGACCTGAACCTTCTCGTCGCGTTGACGCATGGCCGCGTTGGGATAGGGGTAGACGGCCTTGAAATGCCGCGCCCGCTGATACCCGACCACTTCGGCGCAGCGGGTATCGTGATAGAGGCGCACCGTGAAACAGGGATTTAGACCCCAGGGCGCGTCCGGCCGCTGTCGCAGACGGATCAGGGTGGTGTAGCGATTGCGTTCCAGAATCTCAAGGCCCACATCGGTGCGGCGACCCGCGATATCGACCCTCAACGTGTTGCCCCGGCGTTTGGACAGCGCCGGAAACAGCCGCATGAGGCGTGCATAGTTGGCATCGCACTCGACCATGTGCCGAGACAAATCGATGCTGTACCGATTGTTCGTGCGTTCCATGCTGATCCGTAGCGCCACTGCAACCCAATCCACAACCGAAAGAGGCGGCAACTCAAGCCAATCGGCCAGCGACCGGATGCGGATGGCGCAACCTCGGCTTGGCCGTTGACCCGGCGACCCACTTTCCCCGCCAATCGCGGGTCGGGTTCAATATACCGAGGTATTGATGCAAGAAACAACGTTGACAAATGCTTCGCAACGGAAAACGCTTGTCTGTTGACCGCGTTGACCGCGTTGACCGCGTTGACCGCGTTGACCGCGTTGACCGCGTTGACCGCAATCCGGCTGCCGATTGATCTAGGGAAGGTCTGAACAAGTCGATAGAGCAGCATTGAGCTACTCGTAATCTATTGATTTTATTGACTTGGATGCCGAGGCTACAGAATTAATCAGAGGTTCCCTAGATGTCACGGGTGCGCATGATCCTTGGAATTATGAAGCCGCTTAAGCTTTATTGGTCGCGGGGCAGCGAACCGAACGCCGGAGATTGGTTCTCGCCGCTGATCTGTGGGCGGCTGAGCGGGCGTCGCATCGTTTATGCGAACCGGCACCGGTGCGATTTGGTTGCCGTCGGCAGCCTGCTCGGGCGCCTCGGCAAATCCAATAGGCTGCACCGATTGGGTTGCGGGCGTTCGCTCCACATTTGGGGTACGGGTTCGCTGCGCCCCGAAGACCGGCTGGTTGGCATCCATTTCCAGCATGCGCTGCGCGGTCCGTTGACGGCGGCGCGTTGCGACCCGGGTGGGCTGTCCCCCAAATTTGGCGACCCGGGGCTGCTGGCGGAGCTGTTGCTTGATGGTCCGGTCGCCAAACGCTATCGGCTGGGTGTTATTCCACACTTTGTCGACCGCAGGTATTCCGGGATGCTGCGCTTCTTGTCGGATACGCCCCATGCGCGCTTGCTCGACCCAAGCCTCCCGCCACCCTATCTGTTGCGCGAGATTGCGCGGTGCGAGGCGGTGCTTTCGTCGGGATTGCACGGTTTGATATTTGCCGACGCCCTTGGTGTGCCGAACCGCTGGTTCAGAGGAACCGGCAACCTGACCGGCGGCCGGCACAAGTTTGACGACTATTATGGTGCCTTTGGCTTGGAGGCGCACCCGGTGAGCCTGTTCGCGATTGATTTGGAGACGGCTTTCGATGGCTACAGCCGGCCCGGCATCGAAACGCTCAAACAGGGGCTTTTGGAGAGTTTCCCCTTTCGCTAGGAAACATCGGGCCAATCCTGTCAAGCCATCGCCTTTTTCAAAGGGAATTATATCGATTAGTTGACAGAACCCAACATGTGGTAGTTTCCTGCCACTAAATCCTCAATATATAGTGGCATGCCAACTTACGTATATGAGTCCCCAAAAGAAGCTAGCGGCCAGCCCAATCAGCAGTGCGCCCAAGATGCGGGAAATCCATGCAGCCCTAGTGCTCCATCCAACCGATAATGCCTCATCTGGACGCTTGCGGCGTATCGGTTGGATGGAGTACCAGGGCCTGTTAACATGGTTATTCGCGCACCGTAGAATAGTCCCGCGCTGACGAGCGATAGAGTGGTAGCCCTACAGAGGTGGGCGCGACGACCCGACAGCATTCCCGAATCACTCTGTTAAACTGCCGCGCCCTCGATTTTTGGAGATCGGCAGTCATCATGAGCTTCGTAGTTTGCCGCCTTGCATGGAACAAATTCCACAATTGGGTTGCGAGCGGACTGGTCGTGGCAATGCTGTGCCTCGCCGGCAACCCGGCAAGCGCTATCGACATCGCCGATGCCTACCGCGCCGCATTGCAAAACGATACGGCGCTGGGGGCGGCGGAAGCGAGCTACAACGCGCGCCGGGAGGTCGTCCCCCAGGCGCGGTCCAACCTCCTGCCGAAAATGAGCCTCAGCGGCTCGACGAGTTGGAACGAACGCACTTTCCCGGTTCCACCGCGTTTGGACTTCAACCCCGACAGCCCCACTTTCGGTAGGGTCGTCCCCGTGGCTGACCAGAATTTCAACGAGCATCAATGGCAGGCCCGGGTTGTCCAGCCCATCTTCGACCTGGGCAGTTGGCACAACCTGCGCAGCGCCAGGGCACAGGTGGCCGGTGCCGAGGCAAATTTGGTCGAAGCGCGTCAGAGCCTGATCGTGCGCGTGGTGGAAGCCTACCTGAGCGTACTCCGCGCACAGGATCTTTTGGATGCCACCCTGGCCCAGGAGACCGCCGTCAGCCGGCAACTTGAACAGGTGCAACAACGGTTCGATGTTGGGCTGGTCGCGATTACCGATGTACTCGAAGCCCAGGCGGGCTATGACAGCGCGGTGGTTGATCGCATTCAGTCCGACGGCGACCGGTATATATTCTTCGAGACCCTGCAAACGCTGGTTGGCACAAGCTTTGTCAGCCTCGACCGACTCTCCGAGAACCTTCCGGTGAACGATCCCGAGCCTCGCGACGAGGAGGAGTGGGTGCGGATGGCGTTGGCCACAAACCTACGGGTTGCCGCCGCCCGCGCCCGACTTGATGCCGCCAATCGAACTGTTGCCGCCCGCCGCTCCGGACGTTTGCCAACGTTGGAGGGCGGGGTGAGCCGCAGCTATTTCTCGACCGGCGGCGCCAGCTTTATCGCGAACGAGACCAAGGCCACGGTTTGGTCCCTGTCGATGAACCTGCCCATTTATCAGGGTGGTTTCACCCACTCCCGAATCAAGGAGGCGCGAGCATTGGCGGAGCAGGCGCGGGAAGAATTGCTCAACCAGAAACTCATCGTCCGCCGCGATACACGCAATTTGTTTCAGCGGGTGGCGACCGATGTGGTGCGCGTGGGCGCGCGCATGAAGGCCATCGCCTCCAGCAGATCGGCGCTCGAAGCCACCGAAACCGGTTACGAGGTGGGAACGCGCAACATTGTTGATGTGCTGCAGGCACAGCAACGTCTGTACGCTTCCCAATTTGACTACGCCGATTCCCGATACAATTATGTCATCGACCTGATGCGGCTCAAGCAAACCGCCGGTACGCTGGCGGAGGAGGATTTGCTGGAGCTGAATCGATTCACCGATCCGTCCTCCTCGTTGCAACGAAATGCCTCGCTACGCAACCGCAGCCCCGATCCGGGCCCCTAGTAGATCGAGCAGGCGACCGCTCGCCCCGCGGTTTTCCCGCACCACTTGCCGCGCCCGCTTGCCGGCCATGACCCGGGCGGACTCGTCCGTAAAACCGGCGATAACCGCATTGGCGAGCTGTTGCGCCGTCTTTGCGCGGGAGAGGCAATCCGCCGCCTCGAACGCCTGGGCCACCTCGTGAAAGTTCCAGGTGTGCGGGCCCATCACCAGGGGCTGGCCGCAGAGAGCCGCCTCTATGGGATTATGGCCGCCCACGGGCACCAGGCTGCCACCGAGAAACGCAACATCGGAAAGGCCGTAGAGATACTGAAGCTGGCCCAGGGTGTTCCAGACAACCACCGCCGCCGCGGGTTTATCCTGGGTGCCGGCCATCGCTTCGGGCACCGGCATCCCGACCAGACGTACCGTTAAGCCGCCCCGGCGAGCCACATCGCAAATTTCTCCCGCCCGAGCGGGATGCCGCGGAACCAGCAGCAGGCAGGCCTCGGGGTATCGATTGCGAATACGGGCGTGGGCCGCCAGCACAATCTCATCCTCACCGCTGTGTGTGCTGCCCGCGATCCAGACCCTCCGTTGCCCGAGGTCTAAACTCCTGCGCAGCATCGACACCCGCTCGGCGTGGTCTTTCGGCAGCACCGCATCGAATTTGACGCTGCCAAGCACGAGCCCCTTGTTGCCGGACAGGCCGAGTTTTTCAAAACGCCCGAGGTGGCCGCCGTTCTGGCAGGCAACGATGTCGATCTGTTGCAGCATCCGGCGCGTCAGCCCGCCGAGCCGTTGGTAGCCCTGTGCGGAACGCTCCGACAGGCGAGCATTGATCAGCACTACCGGCACACCACGGCGATGCGCCTCGCCGATTAGATTCGGCCAGAGTTCCGTTTCCACCAGCACCAGCAGTCGGGGCCGCGTTTTGTCGAAAAAAGTTCGCAGGGCGAACGGGAAATCGTAGGGTGCATAGCAGTGGTGGACCGCGCTGCCGAGCCGGGCCAAAACCTGTGCGGAACCGGTCGGGGTCATGGATGTCACCAGAAAGGGAATGCCGTCGTCACCGGAAAATTCGGACGCCAATTGCGCGATAAGCGGTGCCGTCGCGATGGTTTCGCCCGCGGAAACCGCATGAAACCAGACAACCCCCGGCGGTATCCGGGCCGGAACTCGACCAATCCGCTCGTCAACCCGTCGGCCGTACTCCGGTTCGCGCCGCGCCCGCCATTCCAGACGGAACAGTACGGCGGGGAGGCTGAGACAGAGCAGCAGCCGATAGAAAATCCCGATCATGGGCGGCAAGCGTAACCGCTTTTGAGTGTTGTGGCAGTTTAAACCTTCGGGGTTTTGGCAGCCCGTGGCAAAAGTCCCGCATCATTCGAATGACGATGCGACGCGGGACTTTCCCGACGGGCTAGATTTTGCGTCAACAGGGGAGTTCGGTCGGCCAGGGTCGTGAAAACGCCGGGTGTGCCGAGCGGGAGCGCGCTTGCCGTCCGCATGGAGCGGAACATCGGCAATCCGGCCGGGTGGGTGTGTTGGTACAATTCACACAACTTCAACAACGCGCCTCTACAGGCTCCCAACCCATAGAAGGGTAATTATGTGGTTTTCCGCCACTAAAGCCTCAACCTTAGGGAAGGTCTGAACAATTCGATAGAGCAGCATCCAACTACTCGTAAGCTATTGATTTTATTAAATCGGATGCCGAGACTACAGGATTAATCAGAGATTCCTTGGTGGTATGTCAGTTCATGTATATAAGTTCCTATAGAAGCGATGTTCGGCAACAGGATTCATATTGATTCCGTCATCGTCGGCGGCGGCATCACAGGCCTATGGCTGCTGAATGTTTTGCGAGCCCGGGGATACAGCGCGATCCTTTGCGAGGCGGAGAACCTGGGCGGGGCACAGACCCTAGCGTCCCAGGGGATTATCCACGGCGGCCTCAAATACGCGCTCAAGGGAGCGCCAACCCCGGCCAGTGAGGCGCTGAGCCAAGCGCCCGGTCGTTGGCGCGCCTGCCTCGCGGGTCGCGGAGAAATCGATCTGGGTGGCCTCGAACCCTCCTCCGACCGCTTGCATCTGTTTGCCGGTGCGGGCGTTCTGGCGAGGCTATCGGCGTTCCTTGCCGACAAAGCCCTGCGTGGCCGCGTCGAGCGCCTGCGCTGTGGCGACTTTCCCGAAGCGCTGGGAGAGGCCGCGTTCCAGGGGGCTGTGTATCGGCTTGAGGATTTTGCGCTGGATACAACGGCGCTGATTGCGCATCTTGCCGCCTTGGCTTCCGGTGCCGCCTATCGTCATACCCTTGTGCCCGAAACCTGCGTCGAGATAGCCCAAGGCAATCGCAATCGCTCCGCGTCGCAGACAAGCCGCGGGGGCACCCTTCCGGCCCGGCGCGGCAATCGGCTGGGTTTGAGCGATGGTCAATCCAGCCGAGCGGGATGGGCTGGCGGCCGAGCGCGGGCGAACGGTGGCGATGGGGTACGCATTCGACTCGGCGACCACGAGCTGTTGGCCAATCGGCTGATTCTGGCGGCGGGCGCGGGCAACGAAGCATTGATGAAGGGGTTGGAGATTTCCAACATTCCCATGCAGCGCCGCCCTTTGCATCAGGTGATTGTGCGCCATCCGGAACTACCGCGCCTGTTTGGCCATTGGCTCGGCGATGGCGGGCGGGCCGAGCCGCGTTTGACCATCACCAGTCACCCTCCAAGACACCGGGACGAGCGCAGCGGCACCATCCATAGACCCCGCCGATTGCCGGCAGGGCAACCCGCAACCGATCTGTTGCCGACCAACAACGATTCATGCAACGAGCAACAATCGAACACGGGTCGACGGCACCAACGCCATCATCGCCTTGCGCTGCCCCATCCGCAGCAACCGCTTCGACCGCTACTGGAAACGCCGGACCTCACAACAATGAACCGATCCACCACAAATCTGATGTACGCCCGCACGGGGCCGCTGCTTTGGTATTTGGGAGGCTATTTGGCAACATCCGGCGCGGGGCGGGATACGGCAGCCCAATGCCAATACGCCAGAAAGGAGCTTGAGGCCTGTTTCCCCCGGATCGACTGGCGCCGCGCCGACTTCCGGACCATCCGCATAGATCGGGCCGAACCCCGGCAACCGGCGGGCCTCCGCCCGGGGTACGCCTTCGTCGGGGCGTCCGGTGACTGCCTCGTTTGCTGGCCCACCAAACTAACCCTGGTGCCCGACCTTGCAGATCGGGTGCTGAGCCTGTTGCCGCCGCCGCAGTATCCTTCTCCCGGGCCCTTGCATTTACCCGCGGCCACCGTCGGCCGCGCTCCCTGGGAACTCTGATGGAATACCGGCAACTTGGCGGCACCGGCATAGATGTGTCGGTGTTGGGCCTCGGCACCGTCAAGCTCGGCCGTGACTCAGGCGTCGATTATGCGCATTCGTTCCGCCTTCCCAGGCTGCGCGAAGCCAAGCGCCTGATCGACGGGGCTCGGTCGCTCGGCATCAATCTGATCGACACGGCCCCCGCCTACGGGACGAGCGAGGCACGATTGGGCGAATTGCTCGCCGGGCAACGGGAGCGCTGGGTGATTGTTACCAAGGTCGGCGAGGAATTCGACGGTGTGCGATCGATCCATGACTTCAGCCCGGAGCATGCGGCCATGAGTGTGCGCCGGTCGCTCAAACGCCTGGGCACCGATCATCTTGATGTGGTGCTGATTCACTCGGATGGACGAGACGAACGCATCATCAACGAGTACGGCACTCTGGATTGCCTGCAACGACTCAAGGATCAAGGCAAGGTGCGCGCGGTCGGCATATCCCATAAGACGCCAAACGGTGCTTTGGCCGCCTTGCGACAGGGTGCGGATGTGATTATGGCGGCGCTTAGCCCGAGGGACACCGACGAAGCCGAGGCTATAGCGCGGGCAGGCGCACAGGGTTGTGGTGTATTGGTGAAAAAAGCGCTCGCGGGAGGCCGCGAAGCCCCGGTGGCCCTGGGTTTTGCCGCGCACCACCCCGGCGTATCCAGCGTGGTGGTCGGCACGCTCAATCTCGACCACCTTAGGGAGAACGCGAGTGTGCTGGCCGGTTGCTCCTGAAGTCGCTCATCACCACGGTGCAGCAACGCCGGCAACACCTTCGAGTCATGCACATTGGCCGGGGTGGAACCACCGAGTGAATCAGCTTGGTGCGACTGTCCACCCCGATATGCGCCTTTTATGCCGAAATACCACTGTTTTCCTTGAAGAACCCGCATTTCACACACTCAAACGCAGCGACTGGTCAGAAGACAGCATCCGTACGCCGCCTATCCGGTAAGCGGCCACTCTCGTGTCGTGAGGGCTGTGCGTGTTGCGCACCACGGACAAGATGAGCCTATATGAGACTTGTAATGTTTCCCGGAACTTCGGAACTTTCAACTACCCACCATGGCTTGGGGAAACTCTGATCAATTCGATAGAGCAGCATTGATCTACTCGTAAGCTATTGATTTTATTAAATCGGATGCCGCTGCTATAGGATTGAGGTTGCTTAGTATGAAAGACTGTCTTGAGGGACTTGGGAAAATCCATTCAACTCAAATCTTGCCGGGAGATGGCCGTGGCGAATATCAGTGATCTCATATGGATTACAGGAACAACCTACTACTCCAGAATACTACGCGGCGGCGACAGCGGCGAACAGATCAGGGGCTATGACTACCATTGGTACCTGGTGTTCGCCGGTGGCGGCGACGATGTCATCTTTTGCGACGGAGGCAATGACACGATCTACGGCCAGGGCGGCCATGACGATCTGGTGGGCCGCGAGGGCCACGACACTCTGGCCGGCGGCAAGGACAACGACTGGCTGTATGGCGGCGAGGGCGCGGACACCTTTGTGTTCGCGGCGGGGGACGGCTCCGCCCATGTCGCCGATTTCGAGGCGGGCGAGACCATCCGGATTTCCGGGGTGCCCGGCGGGTTCGCGGGGTTGGTCATCGAGCAGGTCGGGGACAATGCCGTCATCCGCTATGGCGACGGCGACAAGATCACCCTGCGGGGCGTATCGGCGGATTCCCTGGGCGCGGACGACTTCCTGCTCGCCTGAGCCACGGCGGTGCCGGACACTGATGGCCGCGAAGGACATTGGTTGACGAAACCAACAGCCGCGGCACTATTCGGCTTCGCGCAGACGCTCGAGAATTGCCGTGGTTGAACAGTCTTCAACATAGCCAAGCACCCGCACGGAACCGCCGTAGGAGCGCACAATGTCGGCGCCGACGACCTCACTGGGCTTGTAATCGCCGCCCTTCACCAAGATATCCGGCCGCAGTAGTTTGAGTAGCGCCTCGGGCGTGTCTTCTTGGAAGCCGACAACCCAGTCCACGGATTCCAGGCCGGCAAGTACGCGGAGCCTGCGATTCAAGCTGTTGAGCGGACGACCCTTTCCCTTGAGTCGGGTCACCGACGCATCATCATTCACCGCGACAATCAGGCGGTCGCCCAGGGCGCGGGCCTCTCGCAAGTAGTGAACATGGCCGGTGTGCAGGATGTCGAAACAACCGTTGGTAAATACCAGTTTCTCGCCGGCGGCCGAGGTGGCCTGTGCGGCGTTCACCAACTGCTCCCGGGAGAGAATGCCGCGGTCGCCGGAACCACCGGGGTTTGCGGCCAGGGCGAGTTCCGGGCCGCCGATGGCCGCCGTTCCGGCTTTCGTGACGGCTATCGATGCGGCGATGTTGGCCAGTCGGGCACCGTCCAGACCGCGCCAGCCGAGCGCTTGCGTAATGCCGAGAACCGCGGCCGCCGTGTCGCCCGCACCGGTGACATCGAAGACCTCCACGGGGCGTGCCGGCAGGTGGTGGTAGCTTTCTTTCGTTGCGATACCCATACCGTCGGCGCCCAAAGTCACCACCAGTGTGTCGATTGACAGTTTCTTGCACAGTGCCATCGCTCGTGCGGCGAGTTCCGTTTCGTTGCGCCAGTTGCCCGTGGCGGCGGTGAATTCAGGACGATTTGGCTTGAGCACGGTGGTGCCGGCATAAGCTTGAAAGGGCTTTGCCTTGGGGTCGACCACGACGGGCACCTTGGCGCACCGCGCCGCGTCGATTATCCGCGCCGGGCTCTGAACAGCGCCCTTGTCGTAGTCGGCAACGATCAGCACATCGGCATCTTTTAGTTTCTCCGCCACCTTGGCCGCCAAGATATCCGCCAGGGCCTGCGGCGCGGGCTTTTCGAAATCGGTGCGCAGCAGTTGTTGTCCGCGGCTCACAACCCGGAGCTTGAGGGTGGTTGCGGCATGGTCGCCGGTGACGAGTTCGTGGCGGATGCCCGATGCGTCGAGCTTATTCTTCAAGGCATGGCCCGCCGCATCGTCCCCGACAGACCCCAACAGCGTACAGGCGGCACCCAGGCTTACGACATTCAAGGCGACATTGGCGGCGCCGCCCGGATTGTCTTCGGTGCGCTCCACATCGACGACGGGTACGGGTGCCTCCGCTGAAATCCGACGCACGGTTCCGTGCCAATAGCGGTCGAGCATAACGTCGCCGACGACAAGCACATGCACATCTTGCAGGGAGGGGAGTTGCAGGTGTGTCACCCTGGGTGGTCCATGTTGGCTAATAGTGTCGCCGCAATGGGGGGCTAAAGGAATACCCCGACTGGTGCGCCATCCATCTTCGTCACCCGGTATCCCAAGTAGGGAGGGGTCGCGGCCCTATGTCTAGGGAATCCCTGATTCATCCTGTAGTCGCGGCATCCGAGTTGATCAAATCAATAGTTTACGAGTAGCTCAATGCTGCTCTATCGAATTGTTCAGGCCTTCCCCGACATATGGCCCGCCCGCCGTTGACGGAGATGCTTCCCAACTCTTCTGCCGACTTGTAGGATTACATCTTAATCCACCGTGCGAGATTGACCCGTGAAAACGGCCCTCTGGGGCCTTGCCGCCCTCGCCCTATTCAATAGCGCACAGGCGGCAACGAACCCCTGCGCTGCTGTGTACTGCATCGACGCCACGGTGGTTGGCGTAACGGATGGCGATACGCTGACGGTGGTCGAGGACTTTGCGGGTGATCGTCGTCGGATACGCGTTCGACTGGCACAGATCGATGCGCCGGAGAGGGGGCAACCTTGGAGCGCAAATGCGAGGCAGGCGCTGGCCACCAAGGTGTTTCAACAGCCTGTCCAGATCGTCCCCGACGGCAATGATCGCTACGGGCGTCTGTTGGCGCGCGTTTTCATTGGGGAGCGGGACATCAATCGGGAACTCGTCCAGGAGGGCCACGCTTGGGTGTATAGGGCCTATGCCTCGGATGTTTCGCTGGTTGAAGACGAGCGAACTGCCAAGGAGCGCTTGGCGGGTCTTTGGTCGCTGCCCGACACGGAGCCTGTGGCGCCCTGGATATGGCGACGCGGCGAAGACGGCATTGATCTGCTTCTACAAAACCCGCTTGCCCACGATGCGCCCGCCGACCGCTGCTCCCCGCCCGCCTGCACTCGTCTGGCGCAGTGGCTTGACAGTGCCCGGGAAAGCATAGACTTCGCCATATACGGTGCTCGCAATCAGTCTCGAATCCTGGCGGCGCTGATCGATGCGAAGCGGCGCGGTGTGCGGCTGCGTGGCTTTGTGGATCGGTCGTTCGACGGCACGAACTATTACTCATCGACGGACGAGTGGGTGCGTAGGCTTGGCGGCATTGCCGACGACCGGGCAAGGGAGCGGCGCGCCGAGGTCAACGGCCTTGCGCCACGCTGTCGTCGCCCGGCGGGTTTTGCCGGCCCGTTGCAGTGCCTTGCCTACGACTTGGGGGCTTCTTGGTTGCTCGCCGAACACGCCAGCCGGGAGAACTTCGTCAGTTCCCAGGAGGGCGGTGTTAACAGGATCATGCACAACAAATTTTTCGTGATCGACAACAGGCGCGTTTGGACAGGCTCCGCGAACATCTCCGATTCCGGCACCGGGGGGTACAACGCGAATGCGGTATTGGCTGTGGAGTCAAAGGATTTGGCGGGGTTTTACACGGCCGAGTTCGAACGTTTGCTGGCCCGTGGCGCACGGCGCACCAAAATACGGGGCAGCCGAGGACAGGCAAGGTCGCAGCCGCGGGAGACGGAACTCCTGCGGATGGGCGATGCGCGCCTGAGTGTTCTATTTTCCCCGCAAGATGAGCCGATGGAAAACGGTGTGCGGCCGTTGCTCGCCTCGGCGCGCGAGCGCATCGACATGGCGATTTTCTTTCTTACGCACAAGCGCGTGGTTGCGGACTTGATCGCGGCGCACCGGCGTGGTGTCAAGCTGCGGGTAATCGTGGATGCCACCTCGGCGCGCAACGGCTACACAAAGCATGAGCTGCTACGCACGGCCGGCGTCCCGACAAAGATCGAAAATTGGGGAGGCAAGATGCATGCCAAGGCAGCGGCCATTGATGGCGAGTACCTGATATTGGGTTCGATGAACTGGACCGCCGCCGGTGAAAGAGACAACGACGAGAACACCCTGTTGATTCACTCGCCGCGTTTGGCCACCCAATTCGATGCTTGGTTCGATGACCTGTGGGAGAGTGTTCCCGACGCTTGGCTTGCGCAAAACGCCAGGCCGGATCCCGAATCGCGGGATTCGGGCAGCGCCTGTTTTGACGGCGTGGACAACGATTTTGACGAGCTGGCGGATGATGCCGACCCCGGCTGTGGCCGGTTGCCGCCATCGACGCCGGACCTGCCGCCACACCGCGTCGTGCAGAAAAGCGAACTGAGGTTTCCCCGCGCCCATCGGCTCCACAGCGCCAAAACCGTGTGTTCCCCGGAAAATCCACACCCTCTGTTGGCGGCGAGCGGCCGTTGCCCGGATGCCGAGCTTGCGGGCTTGGCCGGCGGAGCGTTTCAATGCGGTACGAAGAGGTTTTGCGGGGAGATGGCCTCTTGCGCCGAGGCGCGCTTTTTCCTGGCGCAATGCGGGCTATCGCGGCTGGACGGCAACAGTGACGGGGTTCCCTGCGAGAAGATTTGTCGTCGCGCCTCCCGGGTCGAGAATTGATCGGCGCACTACCAGCCTGTCGGACTTGGCCACGCCGAATTTCTTAAGATATTGACTTAAGGAACCTCTGATTAATCCTAATTTAAGGCATACTAGTGTGCTGTCCGGCAAATTCGCTATAAAATAATCACCGGCCTATAAAAAATAATTTCATTTAAAATCAATAATATACGATGCATTACACACAGGTCGAATAGTATGCGCATTTCCGGGACAGGACACTAGTAAATAAAATCAATAAGCTACGATTTCCTCAATAGTGCTCTGTTGATTTGTTCAGACCTTCCTTAATTGATATTTCAGAAATTCGCTTGCGATAGGCTGAAAAGAAGATATCAAATAGAATCAATGGGTTATGAAATGAAACGCCATAAAGTCCGACAGGCTGCTACCTCGTGAAATGCACAATCTCGCTTCGGCGTGGCGCGGCATCGAGTACGCATTCTCCTCGGAAAAACGCCCAGGTTTCGCACTTGGCACCCGTTTTGTCGTTTATGCACAGGGCATCGACCGGGATGCCTTGCTTGCGGATGAAGTCGAGCCGATAGCCGGCCTCGACACAATGCTCGTCCGCGGGATTCGCCATGCCCGAGGCGCCTTGGCTGGAAGATCGCGACGCTGGCCGGGAATCCTCGAGGCTTCGAGTGGTGGATGCGCCACCATTGCTATTGTTGGTATTGGAACCATCGGTCGCGCTCCGCTGTTCAGTCACTTTGGGGCCGTCACACGCAGCGAGCAACAGGGTCAGAACCGTTATGGCACCCCAGCGCCTGCGCTTTAGGACATTCTCGGGGGAACGCATCCCACTGCGGACTATTTCTAGGATAAAATGGCGAAAAAATTTGGGCTTCATGCCCACTTCGGAGCGCTTTTGATGGTATTTCGACTGCATATTCCCACCATTGACCCTCACAGCTTTTCTACGGCGCAGGCTGCTAGCCCGACCTATTCATGAATGAGCGTGGCGGGGCCGGCAAGCGTAGTGAAAGCACTGGGCGCGCGCAGTGAGCGCGCGCGGCGGGAGCACACCGAGTGCTTTCACTGCTCTTGACGGCCGCAGTAGTTTATTCATGACTAGGTGGGCCAGGGTTAAGAAATGCAACTCCTCTCTCATTGCGGCATTGGGCGGGATTCACGCACCGGACCGGTGACGATGTCGGTAGAGACATTTTGTTTGGCGAAGATCGGTTGGCGACGGATGGATCCGGGGTGGGCCTTCACATCTTGCCGTGTAAGCCGTTGGCTCTCGGGTTCCGAGGAGGATTCCGATTTGCTCTTGTCGTTCGGGAACATGGCTTGCTGCTCGCCCGGGAACCCGACTTGGCGCTCTTCCAGGAACTTGGCCCGCCGCGTACCGTCGGCGTTTTCGATGATTCGAACCCGGCGCGTCAGCGCTGCGGGTGGGGTGCGGCCGTTGAATCGCTCTCGACCCCGAACGGATCCGATTTCAGGCGCTGCGGATTGCTCGCTTTTCAGGTTGAATTTCTGATGTTTTGCGCTGAGAAGCTCGGCGGGGGCGCCGCGCCCGTAACGTATCGTAACCAAGCCATTTGAGGTCGATCGGTTATTTAGCTCGTTGTTTTCGTCGACGACATCCAATTCATCGACCCACAGCGTCATGTAATAAGTCCCCAAGGGCACCCTGCCATCGTAGGGCGAATTGAACAGATTGAAGGGGGCGGCGTTGCCGGCATTCCTGTATACCGATTCGCCCGGCTCCAGAAGGAAGTTCCCCTGTTCGACGAACAAGGCATACCGCTCGCCGTATTCAATGGTGGGCTCGGTGTGCAGCAGCAATGACAACCGCCAATCGGTTCGGGTTGTGGCGGCGGCCCCGACATTCTCTATGCTGTATTCCAGCGTGCCGCTTCCGAACTCGTTCCACTGGGCATACCAGTTGGCGACGGTGAGATCCGGTTTACTGGATTTAAGAACGACAGTGCTTTCTCCGAAGGAGACATTGTCATCTTCGTCACATTCCCTCACCTCGTCGATGTCGTCCACCCACATGGCCATGTGATAGGTTCCCGGCGGAATCGTTTCCGGAATAGTGAAAGACAGCTCATTGTCGGCGTCCCTGTGGGCTGCCGCCCCCGGCTTGAGCTCGAAGGGAATTTCCTCATAGACAACCCAGTGGTCCGCACTGCTGATATTCCGGTCGGCCGATAGCATGAGGTTGACGTCCACGTTGGCTGGCGCGGTCCCGGTTCCGCTGTTGACGACCCGCCAACGCAGCCTGCCCCGGCCTCCCGACTGCGGGTCGTATTCGGCACTCCAGTTGGAAATCGTCAAGTTCGGCAGCCGTTCGTCCGTCGCGCCGCAGGCCCGCCGCGCAGGAGCCGCTGGGCGGCGGATGTCCCCGTTTGTCAGGTCTTCGATCGTGAGGGCATAGGCGCGGAACCTCGAATCTCGGAAGGTATCGTAGGGCAGCCAGAAAAAACCGCGGTCTCCCCAACCGGAACCCCAGGAATTCAACACCTTGAATGCCCCGCCAAAGCGGTCGTCGTCATAACCCACAACCACCACAGCGTGTCCGCCGCTTCTTTCCCCGGACAAATCGTTGTACACCGCATTGACCCCGGAGAGACGGTGGAAGCTGGGATGAACGGGCATTGCAAGTACGAACGGAACCCGATGGGCCAGGGCCGCCTTATAGGTTTGAACGCTGTGGATGGATTTTATTTGTCCGCCCAGGAATGCCTTTGCTTCCTCGATCGCCTGAGCGCTTGGCTGCGTTCGATAATCGCGATGGTCATACGGCATGGTTGCCCAGGTCGCGGCGCCCTTGTTCTGAATCAACCTCATCGCATCCAGAGGCCTGGAACCTTCGTCCCGGCCACCATTGATCTGGTTGTAGATCCAAGCCGGGCTGAACTGTGTGCTGCGGCTAAATTCCCAGCGCTCCTCAAGCCGCTCCTGATAGGATTTGAGGTAGGAAGCGGCCCATCCCACACAGCTCTCCTGCCTGCCCTGGTAGCCGGGCGCTGGAAAATTCCCGGACAGATCTATGGCTCGCGGGAAGCTCAGGGTTCCATCTTCGAAGTCCGACCTGATTTGATCGTCGAAGTACGCCCTGGAAAGCTTGGCATATTCTTCGGGGTCGATGTCCCCGGCCCCCAGGCCTCTGTCGCCGGAACCTCCGCCGATGGATATCCTGACGAAGGCGCGGTCGCTCCATTCGTCGCCGTCGGTGGCTTTGAAGGGTATTTTTATGCTTTGGCCGGCTTCGACCGTGGGATCCAGTGTGGCCAATAGCTTGCCCGTCCCCCATTCAATGTGGGCGTTCTCATACCCCTCGCCGTTCCGTTCTCCGTCCAATGCGAATCCCAACGGATCATTGTCCGGGTCGGAGGCCATGAGTTGCACCTCTATGTACGAATTCGACAGGTCGGTTGACAACGAGATATCGTGCGCGACGGGCGCGTTGGTAATGCGCAGTCTCTGCCCATGGGGTGTGGCGGACAGGTTGGTCAGGTTGCCGGTCGGGCTCTCCAGCAGGCTCATGGCCCGGATCGACTCATCGGAGTTGATTAGGAGGCCCCACTTGCCCGTGCCGTCTCCCAACCGCCCGGAGAATCCGTCGCCTCCCCGCTCCAGCTCATTGGCGGAAATGGTTCGCGCGCCATGGGGTGGGAGAGAAAGATGCACGCTGCCACCGGGTGCGGGGTGTCCACGGTCGTCCCAGCCATGGATTTCGACCCTGTTGTCCCTGCCGTTGGGATTGATGATGCGCAGCAGGCTTTCCTGGTTGCGGTTGCCGCCCGGGTTGAGGAACGACACCTTGGACGTCCATGCATCGGAACTGTCGATGCGGGTGTTTGGAATCAGGTCGTGGACGCTGGTGACGAAACCGTCGGATGTGCGCACATACGCCAAGGGCGTAATGGTCAGGTCGGTTTCCAGTTTCAAGCGCACATCGCCCTCGAAAGCGCCGATGCCACGGGACAGGCCTTTGTCGGGATTGCCGTTCGCGAGGTCCGACGAGTTGAAGTGCGCGGCGGCGAACGCTTTCAAGGCCAATTGGACCGGGCCCCGGGTTTTCCCGGCATCGTCCACCGCGCTGATCCCGACCGTTCCGTCTCTGCCCGAATTGTTGATGATGCGTATGAACCCCTGCCTGTTGGGATCCGAGTTGGGGAGCACCAGTGGAATGTCCTTGGTGCCCCACCAGGCCCCTGTGGAAAGATTGGTGATGTTGCCCGTGGGGCTTTCGAGCAGGCTCAACACATGCAGTCGCCGATCCGACTCGACCCACAAACGCCACTTCCCCGACCCGTCCCCCAGCCGACCCGCAATATCCGGCGCTCCGTTCTCCAGTTCCGGTGCTGTGAGTATCCGCGATGTCCCGGGCGGCAGCTTCAGTTGCACCTGGCCCCCGGGGGCCGGCTTGCCGGCGTCGTCTGTGCCGAGGATGGTAATGGTCGCTGTCGCGCTTTTTGGATTGACCAAACGCAGTTTGCTGATTTGGTTGGGATTGCTGCCGGGATTGAAGAATGGAACCCAATAAACGTCCGTGCCCCACCAGTTGGCCGCTTCGTATACGCTGGTGACGAAACCGTCGGATGTGCGCACATACGACAAAGCCTCGAACAGAAAGTCCGCCTCGACCTCCAGGCGCCAGTCGCCGGTACCGGAGCCGACCCCGCGCGACAGGCCCTTGCCGACATTGCCGTTCTCCAGGTCCAATGAGTTGAAATGCACAGCCGCCCTTGCGTCCAGGTGGATCCGGAGAACCGGAAAGCGGCGGCCCGAGTCGTCGATTGGGGTGATGCGCACATCGCCGGAGTCTTCCGACTGATTCAGTATGCGGATGAATCCCTGCTGCACCGTGTTTTCCGCGCTCGGAACCCAGGGCACGGCGAAGGCGGAAGGCTCGGCGGCCACCTTCGGAATCCATTGCAGCGGCCATGGCCCAAGCAGGAATACCAACAGCCATGCGTGTTTTAGCGTGTGTCGCACTCGCGAATGAGGAATGAGAAAAGCATTTGCGAAGCATACCAAATCGGCACGATTTAATCCAGTTGCGGTTGAGTGAGCCGAACCATATCGTTCCCCATCCACGGCATTAGCCCGACCTATTGATGCAAGTCGAGTTCCGGCAAACTCGACGCTTTAAATTTTGCACATATTCAAGTATAACAATCCAAGGAAGGTCTAAACCATTCGATAGAGCGGCATTGATAGATTCGTAACCTATTGATTTTATTTACTATGTCACCGTGAATACAGGATTAATCAGAGTTTCCCTTGTACGCTATCTGGAGCTTCATCCCTGCAATATCGACCCGGTCGTTTCCGTCATCGTCGAGCATTTCCGGCTCCACGTGATGCAGGAGCTCGGCGGGCGCGCGAAGGCGATGGTGGTCACAAGTTCCCGCCTTGCCGCCGTGAAATACAAGCTCGCCTTTGATCGCTATGTTGCGGAGAGAGGCTATAGGGGTATCCGTTCGCTGGTGGCTTTTTCGGGGACGGTGGAAGACCCGGACGCCCCCGGATTGTCGTACACCGAAGTGGCGATGAACGACGGACTTTCCGAAAGCGAACTCCCGAAGACCTTCGAATACGGCGACCACCGGGTATTGTTGGTCGCGGAGAAGTACCAGACCGGCTTCGACCAGCCGCTGTTGCAGGCGATGTATGTGGTGAAGCGCCTGGCTGGTGTTCAAGCGGTTCAAACCCTATCAAGGCTCAACCGCATCGCGCCCGGCAAGTCGCACACTTTCGTGCTTGATTTCGTCAACGAGGAAGACGATATCTATAAGGCATTCAAACCCTATTATGAGGCCACGCCTGTCGGCGAGAACGCCGATCCGCAGCGTCTATCGGAGCTGCAACACCGCCTGCTGGAATGGGCGATATTCACAACGGATGAAGCGGTGACGCTTTTCAAGGCCGAGTTCCGTGCCGCCGCACATGAGCACTTGGCATCCGAAGTCTTCCGGAGGGCCTGCGAGGGGCAAACTGCCGGATAATCGGGGGGTGGTCCGAACAAGACGGCGAAAGACGATGGCCTTCCCGAACGCCGTCAGATTTCAAGGATGTGCCGGTGGAGACCTCAAATCATCCTCTCCCCATGATTCATTGGTCAAGCACTGTCATCAGCCTATCGCCACATGCCATCATTCGGACGAGCTCTTTGTGCTCGTGGAACCTGATCAATTGGTTTCTCAGTTGCGCTCGTTCATGTTTGGAACTTCTGCCGGAGACAGCAATGGGTCGGAACCGGATTGCATGGCCTGAAGGGATGATCTTCTCGGCTGCGGACGCACCTGCCCGCAATTGCCTGACAACCTGATTCGCGTGCAATTGTCCCTGCTTCAGTTCAAGAACCGCGACCCAACCCTGCGCATCTTCGCCTTCGGCAACCAAGAGGTAGTCGCAGCGCGTTTCGCCTTCCGACAGCAACGAGCTGGGCTTGTCGAAATCGACGATTAGCTTGGGATCAGGTGCGCCGGTCATCACGACCCTGCATCCTTCCTGACTCATTCGTCTTACGAAACAGTCTTTCTCGATTCTGCTGCGAATGTCGTTCAATAGAGCCGTCACGAGTTGGCCTCGATACGGCTTGTGATACTGGCCCACTCGTTGTGCAAAACGCTCGCAACCTCATCGAAACCGGAGGGATAAAAACCGGATTCTTCAAGACGAATTTCCTTGACAATCGAACCTTTGGGTCTGCTCTTCGGCTCGAACAGCCATGCGCCCACCTGGTCGGGGCGCAGTGCGATGTTGTCGCCACGGTCGGCTTCGGAAA
The DNA here is from genome assembly GCA_965116165.1 of Pseudomonadales bacterium. Lineage (GTDB taxonomy): Bacteria > Pseudomonadota > Gammaproteobacteria > Pseudomonadales > Azotimanducaceae > Azophilus. The sequence goes on from OZ220484.1 coordinate 2,487,867, forward strand.
GTTCCGACCGCCGCACGATATTTGCCAATTCTTCCAGCAGCCATTCGCTATGGGTGGTGACGATCACCCGGACGCCCGCTGCGACGAGCGCGGCAAGCTGGCGGGTGAATGCAACCTGCATTGCAGGATGCAGGTGCGATTCCGGTTCCTCGACAATCAGGACATTGCCGGGCTCAATCACGTGACGGAGATACAACACCACCGGCGCAAGCTCTGAAACCATGGACGATGCGTTTGCCAACGCCAGATCTTTTCCCCAGCCGCGCGGCCGGTAGGCGAAGCGTGGGTAATCTGTATGGGATGATCGGTCGATGTGAATCGAACCGTCCAGAATGGCCTTCTCGATACTCTCGCCAAGATCACGTTTTGCCATTTGGCGGGAATGTCTGAACTGATCGATTTCGATCAACTGTTCGAGAAAATCCGCCAGCACCCCGGACAGCATCGGTGTGTGGGTGGCAGGGCGCAGACCCGCAGCAGGCGCACTGGCAATCAAGGCGCTGACCACCACGCTGTGGGCATGCATGATGCCTGTCCGGTCGGCGGGCAGATAGAATGCTGGCAAGCACAGGGGACCGACCAACGAGGGCAGCACCATGCTGCTGATCAATGGCAGAATCTCCCAGGCTGCGAACTTGCGACGAGCCTCGGACCCCATCCCTTCGCTGCGCAAGAGTCGGCTCATTCCGTCCCAATCCCGGGAATCAATCGGGATGGGAATGTTTGCGGGAACCATGGCCCTGAATTCAGGATATCGAGCCAATGAAATCGTATGTTCCGCAAGATCCAACTGGCCGAAGATGGGTCGCCGCATTGTGACACATGACTTCTTATGACCTCTGCGGATCAGCGCATGGGCCTCGCCAACTCCGAAGCACCGACCGATTTCACCGGATAACGCGTCTGCTAGCTCACCGAACCCGGAGCGAAGCGCTTCGGCGACTGGTGGAGGCAATACAATACTGTCCTGACCCGCAGATTCCGAATTTTTAGAGAAAGAATTTGCCAGATCGAGCAGGGCGCTGACAATCTCCTCCGACAGGTTCCGGCTACCCCAACCCAAACGCAACCAGGATCTATTGCGAAAATGTCTTCTCCCAAGATATGGACCGCCGCCGAACACCCGGTGCAGCCCGTATATGAGGATTGCCAGATAAGACTTGCCCGTATTGCTCGGACCCACGAACACCGTCAGCGGGCGTAGGTCGACTTTTGCTTTCACAATCGGACCGAAATCCGTCACTTCGATTTCGAGAGATTCGCTTCCGATCTGTTCGGTCATTTCCGGGTATTCTCCAATAGCGTTTGCATTAAGTACGCACTGGCACCGGCAAGTCGCTCTGCTTGTCCATCTTCTCATCATAACCAATATCCCACAGGCTCCGAGAGAAACCGCTGAAGAGAAATTCCGCCCTTGCCGACCACCAACAGGCGAGTTGGTTTGAAGAATTTGGCGAACGATTCCATGCCGGGAAGGGTAGTGGCAGTACGTCCGCTTTTTACCTCTATGACCACCAGCTTCTTTCCCCTGCGCACGACAAAATCCACCTCGCGGCTGCGCTCCCGCCAATAAAAGAGTTCGCACTCTCCGGCAACGGATGCGTTGAGCAGATGCGCGCCGATCGCGGACTCGGTCAGACGCCCCCAAAATTCGCGGTCGGCAAATGCTTCCGCCTCCGTCATACCGCACGGGGCGGTTATCAATGCAGTGTTGAAGACTTGAAACTTGGGGCTTGATCGCTGCCGCCGCGCGGTGTCGCCGGCGTATTTGGACAAACCGGTGAGCACGCCAGCGGCCGCGAGCAGGTCGAGGTAGTGGGCAAGCGTTGTTGTGTTGCCCGCATCCTGAAGTTGCCCGATCATTTTTGTGTAGGAAAGAATTTGCCCCGAATAGGCGCAGCCCAGTTCAAACAGCCGCCGGAGCAGGGCCGGCTTGTCAACGCGGGAAAGCAGGAGCACATCGCGGGCGACGGTTGTTTCGATGAGAGCGTCGATTATGTAGCGCGACCAGCGGGACGGCTCGTTTATCAAGGGCGCGGCACCCGGGTAGGCACCGTAGAAAAGATATTGTCTCAGGTTCCAACCGAAGGCCGCCCGCATTTCGGGAAAGCTCCAATGCGGCATGCGCAGGGTTTCAAAGCGGCCCGCAAGGCTTTCTGTCAATCCTTTGCCGATCAACAGGGGGGCCGAACCGAGCAATATGGTTTTCACCCCTGTTTTCTTGCGGGTGTCCTCATCCCAGAAATGCTTGACCGTCTCAGCCCAATGCGGAACTTTTTGGATCTCATCCAATATCAGCAGGGAGCCTTTTTCTTTGGCGCTGTCGGCCAGCAGCCGAGCCTCTTCCCATTGCGATTCAACCCACCCGGCACCGCGCAGGGTGGGTTCGTCCGCACTGGCGAAGTGACAGGGCAATGTGCTCCGCTCGGCGACTTGCAGGGCGAGGGTCGTTTTGCCCACCTGTCTTGCTCCCGCCACGACCTGGATGAATCGCCGGGGCTCTTGCAAGCGCCGGGCCAGTACCGATGCCTAGGGTCTGATAAAGGTCATTTTGCTCGATTACCTGAGTAAATTTACTCAGTATATTGAGTAAATTGTCAATCTCTTTGTTGATAAGAGGAATTACGGAGCCTCTGATTTTGATTAATAATTCTGTAATCGCAGCATACGAACCAATAAAATCAATAAGTTATGAGTATATCAATGCTGCTCTATCGGATTGTTCAGACCTTCCTTACATATATAAGTCCCATTGATAATCTATCCGCAAATGGAGCGGTTTGGTCGTCCGGGCTTAGTCGAACACGCGTCGCAACCGGCCCGTGGTCTCACCGGGAAAGCTGCCGATGATTGCCTCGTGGCGCACCACGAAGATATAGTCGGATGCTCGAAAGCGGTCGGATGGTAGCCAACATGCCGGGGGAAGCGGAGCGGGAACATGTGTTGTTGACGGTGCTCGGCACGGCGTCAAACGATGTGCGCTATCGTCTCGGGGGCCAAGAGGTTGAAGCAAAGCTCGCGCCCCTTGCCCTGTACCATCTGCTTCCGTCGTCTGAACGGCCGGACCGCATCGTGGCGCTGTGTACGCCAGAAGCGGAACAGGCAAGCTGGCCGTTGCTCGAAACAACACTGGGCGGGCAATGCCGGACGAAGCTGGTCCCGGTTCCCGGGGGCGACACCTCGGAGGATATTGACGCCTATATATCCCGGGCCGCCGAAGCCATCCCCGACAACGCCGAGATCACCGTCGATGTGACCCACGGTCTCCGGCACCTCTCATTCCTTACCTATGTGGCCGTGCTATATGTTTCCACGCTGCGCGATGTGCGCGTGCGGGGCGCCTATTACGGCCTCTTGCGCAAGGGCGAGACCAGCCCTTTTCTCAATCTGCGTCCTCTTCTGGAACTGCCGCGCTGGCTATACGCCCTCATGGCGCTGCAGGACACGGGCAGTGCGCGGCCCATGGCCGAAATCCTTCGCGACGGTTCGAAGAAACAGGGTTCGAAGAGGATGGCGAACGATCTGACGCAAATGTCGGACGCCTACCTCTCGGGACTCCCGCTCGAGCTTGGCAGGCAGGGGGGCATCGTTCTCAGGGACCACGTCAAGCCCATGCGCAGGCTGATCTCGAAGGACCACGGCCTGCCGCTAGGCGACAAGCTGGTCTCATGGATCGGCGATTTTATTTCCCCCATCGCAATTTCGTCCACCGCGCTGCCGATTGCCAGCGGCGGGTGGAAGGGCCAAATGCCGCTGACCCTGTGCGAATTGAAGAGGCAGGCCCAATACATTGACGATTTGCTGGAGCGCGGACATGTCGCAACCGCGCTCGGCTTGATGAACGAATGGACGGTCTCCTGGGCTCTGTGGGCACGAAACGGGTCGGACGAGAAAATCGAATGGCTCGATTACAAAAAAGAGCGGCGCGGCGCGGCCAACCTTCTCAATGTGATCGAAAGCGTCGGCAAAGACAAGAAACTCCAAGGGTGTCTGAGTGAACAGCAACGCCCGAGCGAACAGCAGCGCCTGCTGGGGCGTTACTGGGGGAGGCTTCGGGAGCTTCGCAATGGGTACTCCCATCACGGCATGCGTCCGCAGTCTCTTGTCGGCGACGGCAAAATCAAGCAAAATCTCGATCATGTCCGACGGTACTGGAAAGAGACCCTGCGTGACTGCCCGCGCATGTCCTTGTCCCTCGGCGAGCGGTCCGGCGGACGCATTCTGGTCAGCCCCATCGGCATGAGTCCGGGTGTGCTGTTCAGTGCGCTGCAGGCGTGCAGGGGCGAGGGCGGCGGGGAACCGGACCTGTGCCTCGTCATCTGCTCGCATGAGACGGCGGGAAAGATCGAAGAAGCGTTGGGCCGTGCTGGGTATCGGGCCGCGGTTGAGACGCTTTGCCTGGACGACCCCTATGGCGACCGCGCGGAGATCAAGCGATTGGCGGATGCGGCGCGGCCCCACTTTGTGGGGGCCGGGGATGTCGTCGTCAATGTCACCGGGGGAACGACGCTGATGGGCCTTGTCGCCGAGGCGGTCGCCGATGCCGCGCGCAGGCTGGCTTGCCCGGTGCGACGTTTCGGGCTGATCGACCGGCGGCCGACGGCGGAGCAGGAGAGGAATCCTTGGCGGGCGGGAGATGCGTTCTGGCTCGACGGAAGCAGGGACGCCGATGCCGATGGTTGACGATGCCCATGGTTATTGAAGCGACCTACAGGGTTGTGACCCCGCTATTTTGCGCGGGCGCGGATAATGCTCGTCCGGAGCTTCGCTTGCCGAGCTTCAAGGGTGTGCTGCGCTTCTGGTGGCGGGCGCTGGCGTGGCCGCGATGCGCTGGCGACCTCAAGGAGATCCAATGCCGGGAAGCCCGGCTTTTTGGCAGCGCCGACGGCGGCCAGTCCCGCGTGCTTATGCGCCTCGCGCCGATGGACGAAGAGCCGCAGAGCCGCAACAAGGGTGCAACACTGACCGTGGCCGCTAACGGTGGAGGCGCGGTCGGGGACGGTGCCCGCTATCTCGGCTACGGCGTCATGGAAGCGTTTGGGAGCAAAGGGCGTGGCACGAGCGCTGGCCAACTCACGCGAGGCTGCCTGTACGCACCGTTCGAATTCACCGTCCAACTGCGTTGCCGCGACCTGTGCGAGGCGGAAGTGGCGCTGCTTTGCGATGCGCTTATCGCGCTCGGCACCCTCGGCGGCATGGGCGCGAAGAGCCGCAAGGGATATGGCTCGCTGACGCTGCAATCCCTTCTCTTGGACGGCAAGAAATGCTGGAGCGCACCGGAATCCGTGGACGATTTGCAAGCGGTGATCGGACATCTTCGATGTGATCACGAGACGGATGAACCCTCCGAATATACGGCTTTTTCGTCCGCTACCCGCCACATTCTGCTGTCGGGCGACGCTGGGAAACCGCTGCAACTGCTTGATCGGGTTGGTCGGGAACTCGTCCGCTATAGAAGCTGGGGCCGGAACGGAAATATCTTGGGGAACATCGAGTCGGAAAGAAACTTCAAGGACGATCACGACCTGATGAAGGACGGGCAACCAACGAAGCACCAGCACCGCAATGCCTCCGGGCCATCGCGTGCGAAGGGGGCGAGCCGCGCCGGAGCCCCGCCCTACCCACGCCGCATTGCCTTCGGGTTACCGCACAATTACGGCAAGCAGCGTTCTCAGATGGTCGAGCCACAGGACTTTGACCGCCGCGCCAGCCCCCTGTTCATCCACATCCATGAGTGTGGCCGTACACCGGTTGCGGTCCTGTCGTTCCTGCCGGGGCGGTTCCTGCCGCAGAGAAAATCCCGGATTTCGGTCGGCGGAAAGAAAGTCAACACGAAGCCCGAGAAAGAACTTTACCGCCCGATCCACGATTTCCTCGACCGCCTGCTCGACGAGGCCCGGCGCAAGGAACGATTTTCCAAAGTGATCGAGGCGCGACCATGACGCTGCGCCTCGACATCTCCATCGGCCCGGTGCAGGGCTTTGTCGCGCAGTCGCGGCGCACCCGCGACCTGTGGGGCAGTTCGTATCTTCTTTCCTTCCTCGCGGGGCATGCGATGCGCGGTGCCGAGGAGGCTGGCGGCCGTATCGTCCGGCCGGTTGTCGAGGAGGATGCGCTCTATCGATGGATAAAGGGCGACAGGACCGGCGGTGCCGAGGCGCTGAAGATCGGCTCGCTGCCGAACCGCTTCGCGGTCGATGTCGATGTGGACGCCCAAGCGGTCGCCGACGCTGCTGTGGCTGCCCTCCGAAACGCCTGGGTGCGGGTCTGCGATGCCGTGTGGAAGGAATTTATCGCCGACGCCCGCGAACCCGGCTCCGATACGCGAGCGATCTGGGACCGTCAGATCAACGCATTCTGGGAAGTGGTGTGGACCGCCGGCGCCGCCGAGGACGGTCTTCTTGCCCGGCGCAAGCACTGGCGTAGCCAGGCTCCGTCGTTGGAACCGGGGGAGAAATGCACGGTCATGCACGACCTGCAAGAGCTTTCCGGGTATAGCCGCTCAACGAGCGATGCCGGACCAGAAGGGCGGGACCGTTTCTGGGAGAGTGTACGCGAACGTACCGGCGCACTGGATTTGAAGGACAATGAAAGGCTATGCGCCATCGCTCTGATCAAGCGCCTGTTCCCGAAGGTCGCCGAGGAAGCGCTGGGATGGAAGGTGGACCGGTCGCGTTGGCCGTCGACGGTGCACATGGCCGCCCGACCTTGGCTTCGCCGGGTGGAATCCCTCGCTCCGGATCAGGCCCGCGACTACGCTGAACATGTCAAACAGTCGGCGCGGAAAGACATCCTATCCGAACGCTTACCGCCATCGCTGGGCCGGGGCCCTTCCGCCACCGGCGACTTCCCTCGGCTCGACGCCAACTGGTTTCACTGCGCGGCGGTCGAGGACGAGGGGCGGGGGCGCTGCCCGCTCAAGCCCGGCGAGGAGCAAGCCCGGCCTGACCTGGCCAAGCGATTAAAGAGAATCCAGGACACCAAAGACCAAGCCGGCCGCCGCCTCGGCCCGCCATCCTCGTTTTACGCGCTGCTGCTCGCCGACGGCGACCGGCTTGGCAGGCTGGTGAGCGAGACCGGCGGTGAGTGGGTCGGCCGGGCGCTCGAGACATTTACGTCGGCGGTGCCGAAAATCGTGAGCGAGCACGGGGGCGAAACGATCTATGCCGGCGGTGACGATGTGCTGGCTATGCTGCCGGTCCCCCAAGCACTGCAATGCGCCGCGCAACTGGCCGAATCCTACCGCTCGGCCTTCGGGCGCAAGGCTGGGGCCACCTTATCGGCTTCGGTCGTGTTTGTGCATATTCGGTATCCACTCGGCAGCGCTATTCGCGACGCCCACCGGCTACTCGACAATGTGGCCAAGGATCAGAACGGCCGCAATTCGCTGGCGGCTGCCGTCCTCAAGCCTGGGGGGTTGAATGCCCAATGGGCCACAACATGGTACCGGCCGTATCCAGATGACAGCACCGGATCGTCGGTGGATCTTATCCAGAAGCTGGCCGACGGTCTCGGAACCGCATCATCGGCATCGGATATGTCGTCCGCGCTGCTCTACCGCATTCGCGAACTGCTGGTCAGGCTCGGTGGATGGGGTGCTTGGCATCCCGGTTCTTGGGGCACCATGCCGGAGGGTATCGATCTCTTGGCCTTCCTGCGCGCCGAAATCGGCCACAGCCTGATGGTGGGGGGAGACGAGAGCGCCGTGGCGACGGTCAGTCTCGTCCAGTCCGAGGGTCAAGGAGTCGATGGCAACAAACCTGTGGAAGCGAGGGCGGCGGGGATGGCCGGTCTCGTCCAGTCCGAGGGTCAAGGAGTCGATGGCAACAAATCTGTGGAAGCGAGGGCGGCGGGGATGGCCGGTCTCGTCCAGTCCGAGGGTCAAGGAGTTGCTGGCGACAAACCCGTGGAAGCGGGGGCGGCGGGGATGGCCGGTTTCGTCCAGTCCGAGGGTCAAGGAGTTGCTGGTAACGAACCTGTGGAAGCGAGGGCGGCGGGGATGGCCAGCCTCGTTCATTGCCTGTTGCGGCGCGCGCCCACTCTTGGCGACGGGCAGGGTGGCGAGACGGCGGGTTGTGCGGCCAAGGTTGGGGTCGATGCGCTCCTCCTCGCCCGCTTTCTCGCCGAGGGCGGCTACGGCGAGCACGAAGCATGATTGGGGTCGGTCTCGAACCGGTTGATACCTGGTTTTTTCGCGATGGGACGCCGTTCACGCGCGGTGCCGCGCCCCAGGAAGATGTGGAAAGCTTGTTTCCGCCCCACCCGACCACTGTCGTTGGTGCCCTGCGCGCGGCATTGGCGCTGGCGCGAGGCTGGAGCGGTCGAGGCTCGTGGTGCGAGGCGTTCAACGATGTTCTTGGCGACGGTCCAGAAGATTTGGGCGTGCTTTCCTTCGATGGGCCGTTTCTTCTCCGGGACGGGAGACCGCTGTTCCCTGTGCCCCGACACCTGCTCGGCATCACTACGGCGAACGGATGTACAACGAGCGGGTGGCAGCCCTGTGCGCTGCTCCGGCCGGGGCCGCCGGTGCGCTGCGATCTGGGTGAGGCGGTTCGCCTTCCCGATCTGCCGGAAGGGGGTGGAACCTCGAAGGAACAAAAACGACCCTTCGCTCGTACGGCCGTTCACCTCCCCGATCTGCCGGAAGGAGGTGGAATCGACGGGAAACCGCATAACGGCGACCGGCAATGGCTCACCCTGAAGGGTCTGACAACCGTGCTGAGGGGCGGGCTTCCGGAAACAAAGCAGGTTGTGCCGAGCGGTGACCTGTGGTCGGTCGAAGAGCGCATCGGCCTTCAGCGCGACAGGGAAACCCGCAGCGCGATGGAGGGCAGGCTCTACAGCACTCGGCAAGTGCGTCCTGGGCGCGGCGTTTCCCTCGGCATGCGCATCTCCGGCCTGCCCGCGGGCTGGGCCGATCCGTTCGGCCAACTGGTGCCTCTGGGCGGCGAGAGCCGGCTGGCGCACTGCCGGGAATGGACAGGCGGCACGGACCTCGATGCCCTTCCGGCGGCAATTGGATCGGATGGACGGGCGGCGCTGGTCGCCCTGTCGCCGCTCGATTTGGAAGACGCCATTGTTCGCGGCGAGCGGCCACTCGACGGACTGGGCGGTGCCCGGATCGTCTCGGCCTGCCTGGATCGCCCGCAGCATATTGGCGGCTGGAATTCACTGGCGCACCGCCCGTTGCCGCTCCGCAGCGCTCTGGCACCGGGCACTGTGCTGTTTTGCGAAATACCGGATGACAAGCGGGATGCCATCGCCACCGGTGGTCTCCTGCGTATCGGGGCGCGAACTGCCCAGGGGTTCGGCCTCGTCGCAGCCGGTGCCTGGCCGGAGGATTAAGAGAAAATCATGACTACAACACTACTCGGCCTGCTGGCCGAAACCCCCATTCACCCCGGAAGCGGCCGCAGTACGGGGGTCGTGGATCTGCCCGTGGCCCGCGAGGCCGCTACGGACTATCCGGTGCTGGTCGGCTCCAGCCTCAAGGGTGCGCTGCGCGACAGGGCCGAGGGGGTGGAGCAGGATGCCGATCGCTATTTCGGCAAACCCGATCAGGCGGGCGCTCTGCTGGTTTCCGATGGGAGGCTCCTGTTGTTGCCGGTTCGCAGCCTGACCGGAAGTTATCGCTGGGCAACCTGCCCGCACCTGATCGAACGCCTTGGCCGCGACCTCGCCCGCGCCGGCCACCCGTGGAAACCGCTGGCTCAATCGCCCGCACGTGGCGCTGCTCTCGCGGACGGCGAAAATAGGGGTGGAAAAAATGCGGACGGCAAAAACAGGCTGTTTCTGGAAGAGCGTCAGTTCGACATCGAGGGGCCGCCGCCGGAAGGTCTAACGGACGCCATCAGACCGCTGCTTCTCCATCGGGAAACGCAGGAGCGGCTCGCCGCGCAAATCGCGATTCTGCATGATGACGATTTCGCTTGGTTCGCGCGCTACGGCCTCGCCATCCAGGCGCGCAACGTTCTTGAGGACGGCACCAAGAGGAGCACAAATCTGTGGTATGAGGAAACGCTTCCGCCGGATACGATCATGTACGCCCTGGTCGCGGCCCGCGGCGACTTCGACCCGGACGAGGTGCTCCACAGCCTGTTCCCCGGAAACGATTCCTATCTGCAGGCCGGCGGCAACGAGACGGTGGGGCAGGGCTGGTTCGCCGTGAGCATTTATGGTGGCAATGGCAACGGTGAAGGGGCTGCGTCGTGAAGACCCTCGAACAAAGACGCGCGGCCCACGCACTCGAGCGGGTCGCTGTGCTCGAACAGGTCGCCGCGCTTGAAAAAAAGCCCGCCGAATTCAAGAAGCTGTATCGTGCCTATGTGGATCGCCTCGGTCCCGCCATCCTTATGAACGGCTTGGGGCAAGCGCTGGCAACGGAACGCGCCGCGGCGGGGCCGAACCCGCAGAACGAACGCTCAAAGGCGCATGGGAAACTGTACGCCAGCTTGGAGGACTGGCTCTGTCGAGAGGGAGACGACAGCGTGTATCCGGGAGCCGATGATCTTCTTCGAGCCATAACCCAATATGATCAGTCGCACTACCTGCACGCCCAGGCCGAAGCCTTGGCGTGGCTGGAATGGCATAAGAAATGCTGCCGTGCGGCGTTCCCGTCCTCCGAGGGAGACCGCGGGTGAACCGCCCGCTCTACGAGGGCGTGGGCGCAGAGCCGACGGTCTGTCCCGACGGTGGGCATGCCGGCCTCTGGTTCGATAAGTTCTGTTGTACTTGGACGGACAATCGCGATTGCTGGGACATGTCGGCAGAGGAAAAGCTTCGCTGGATCAAGAGCCTCGTCCATGCTCCGGCCGGTGGACAGGAGCAAATCAGGGAGCAAATCAGGGAGTACGCCCGTCGGCAGGTGCGCATGGTCGCAAGACTGGGCGGTCGCTTCTCGGTATTCTCGACCGAATCACGCTTCGTGACCGGGCTTGGCCGCAGCCATCCCGTCGAGAATGGCTTCGCCTGGCACCCCACCCTGGGGACGCCGTATCTACCGGGAAGTTCAGTCAAGGGGCTGCTCCGGGCGTGGGCGGAGCAGGACACCAAAACGGGCGCTGATCCCAAGATACTGGGCCGCGTCTTCGGAGAACGTGATCAGGTGGGCGGTATCTGCTTCCTTGATGCCGTTCCCACTGAGCCGGTGCAATTGGCCGCGGATATCATGACCCCCCACTATGCCGGCTGGTCCCCCGATGATCCGCCGGGCGACTGGCGCTCTCCGACCCCGATCCCCTTTCTTGTCACAGCGGAGAAAATGCCGTTTCTGTTTGGCTTCACGCCGCGTGGCTCTCTGCCCGCCAATGATCTTGAGATCGTCTCCGGGTGGTTGCGCGAAGCTCTCCAGTGGGCTGGCGGCGGCGCGAAAACAGCGGTCGGCTACGGTCGCTTTAGCCATGATGATGGGCGAAGCCGGAAGATGAAGAGCGATTTCGAAAACGAGGAGCGCGTACGCATTGAAAAGCGGGAGCACGAGGAACTCGAAAAGACCCCGGAAGGACGATGGCGCCTGAAGATGAAGGATCGATCGGAAACCGAGGTTCTCGACCTGGTGCGGGTCCACCTTCAAAAGGAACCCCTCGCCGACCCGGAAGAACGTCGGGCCTTCGCCCGCGCCGTCAAGCGATTGTATCCGGATTGGGTAGATAACTGGCGTCGCGGTAAGACCAGTGACCCAGCAACCCGGGTCGGGCGCCAGAAACTGCGGGAGCGCTATCGCCTCATCAATAAAGAACTTGCCGAAACCGATTCGAGTTGAAGCGGGTGGGTGGCGGGGTTATGTGTGTTGCGAGATGTCGGGAATACTCGGCGGTTCTAGTGCGCTATCCCGCAAATAAGTTGTATAGCAGCTCACCACCGCAAGGACCAACCGCTTCGTCGCCCGCCACAACGCCAGCAGCCGACCCTTCGCCTAGACCGCCACCGCCGACTCCATCCTCGAAAAGGTGGAACGATTAAATAAACTCATTTGCGGGACGGCACACTAGCCCGTTGAAGGAGCAGGAACGCAAGGGTACGCTGCGTGGCCTGCGCCGCGGCTTCGAATACTCCGGCAAGGCACTCCTTATGACTTGGTTCCGGCCCGACACGAGCAGGCTTGTCGCGCATTCGCTTAGGAACCTATTTGGCTTGGCGGATAACCCCCGTTATGAGTGACATTCCGACATGACTCGAGTGGCCGTCAGTCCAGAAGTCCTTTGCTGGGCTCGGGAGCGTGCCGGGTTTGGCTTGGCCGATCTGCAAGGCAAGTTTCCGAAGTTGGCGGAATGGGAAAGCGCATCTAGCCAGCCCACGATGCGACAGTTGCAAGACTTCGCCAAGTCGACGCGGGTGCCTTACGGATTTCTTTTCCTGCCGGAACCGCCGGCGATGGACCTGCCGTTTGCGGACTTCCGCACGGTCGAAAGCCAACGAGCCCAAGGCATTAGCCCGGAGTTGATGGACACCGTTCACCTCATGCGGCGGCGGCAGGCTTGGCTGCGGGAAGAGCGGATGGAATCCGAAGCGGAGCCGGTGGGCTTCGTCGGTACCGCGTCGCTTGCGGACGATCCGGTGGTTATCGGCCGGGAAATGCGGCGCGTGCTTGATCTGGTTGACGGCTGGGCGCAGCGCGTGTCGACTTGGACGGCTGCCGTGGGCGAACTGCGCGAAAACATCGAAGGACTCGGCGTCATGGCGGTCATCAACGGCGTTGTCGGCAACAACACTCATCGCAAGCTGAATGTGAACGAATTTCGCGGCTTTGCCCTGAGCGATCCCTACGCCCCGTTGATCTTCGTCAATGGAGATGACGCAAAGTCCGCCCAAATGTTCACCCTCGTGCACGAATTGGCGCATTTGTGGTTGGGCGATGTGGGCGAAGGCCTGTCCGGTTTCAAGGGACTGCAATCGGGTAACGGAGAGGTGGAGCAATTTTGCGACCGGGCGGCGGCCGAATTCCTCGTACCTGCCAACGAAATTCGGGTCGCTTGGCATTCAGTTGCCGATAGCGAAGCGCCGTTGGAGAGTCTGGCCAGACGCTTCAAAGTCAGCCCGGTGGTGGTCGGGCGTCGCGCAATGGATATGGGCTTGATGGGACGAGACGAGTTTTTCGATTTCTATCGCGATCATACTCAAAGCGAATACCGAAAAAAGCAAGCGAGGGTGGGCAGCGGAAATTTCTACAATAACCAAAATAATCGCGTGGGTCGGCTGTTTGCGTATCACCTGATCCGGGCAGCCAAGGAGGGACGCATCGGCTTCAGGGAAGCCTATGACCTGACCGGACTGCATGCTGGCACGTTCCAGAAGTATGCCCGCAAACTCAAAATCACGCTGCCATGAGTTCGGCGCCCAGCTACCTTATTGATTCCGATGTGCTGATCACGGCGAAGAATCGATACTATGCGTTTTCGATTTGTCCTGGGTTTTGGGACAGTGTCTTGCACGGCCATTCGCTCGGGCACATCCACAGCATTGATCGAGTCAAACAGGAATTGCTCCTTGGCCGCCACGACGATGATTTGGTGCGGTGGGTTGGTCAGTCTGTGCCTGCAGGCTTCTTTCTCGATAGCAACGTTGAAGAAGTTGTCACCACCTTTACCCGGGTCATGCTCTGGGTGACGCGCCACGCACAGTATTATGACGAAGCCAAGGCCAATTTCGCCAGCGGTGCGGATGGCTGGCTGGTTGCTCATGGCATGGCAAGCGGAAAGACTGTTGTCACCAATGAGCAGCCGCGCCCGGAGTCGCGTAGCCAGATCAAGTTGCCCGATGTCTGTAACGCCTTCTCCGTCAATTTCGAAGATACCTTTGCCATGCTGGATACGCTCGGCGTCCAATACCGCTTTTCACCAAATATGTGACTAATGGCAGCACACTGCTGCTAGCGAGCATGGCTCATATAAATAGCCAACAGGATAGTCGAGATACACCAGAGGAAAGCACAATGGGACACACGGTAAGCCCGGCACTCTGTGCAGTCGCGTTCATCTTCGTCAGTATCGCATGCTCAGAGACGAAAATGGACGAAATAAAGGAGCAAGCATGGAAGATCAGAACATGTGAAGGGGCAAAATCACACGAGGCAGAGCTAATCGAAGATAAAGAATCACTGATTATGAAATATGAAAAATACTATGATCCATTTCCGCAACCATTCCCGGACCCGGACTATTTTGAAAACTGGCCCCAGGAGAAAAAAGAAGAAGAATTTAAACAAATCCAATCACGAATAAAATACTACGAAAACAGGTTCCGCAACGATTACTTAGCAGAAAGAGACAAACTCTGCGGCACAACTGTCGCTGCGAGAACGATACTAGAAATCGGAACATTGGAATCAATGGAACTCGCTCTATACATGTACGTAGTACGTGATCAATACGAATGGGAAAAAAATTTTGAGGCCCGTCCATGGCGCGATGACCGTCTTTTACCCAGTTGGTAATATTACATTTCGTCGGTAACAGATGGAAAAATAGCCGATCTGATGCCAGAGTCGCGTGAGATGGCCCGACGGTTGGCCGCGCACCTCTTTGATGGTACGATCCGTGTCTATGGCAATGGGCGATGGAAGCGGGCCGCGGAGGGCCACTGGACACTCCTGCGCTTCGACATAAAGCATTTCGAATTGTTAGATGACGCGCCTCTACCCTCGGTCGTGCAAGCGCTCCGTGAAATCCCGGGCAGCGGTTGGTCACAGATCGAAGATCCATTGGCGGAACTTCGCCGCTTGCGGGAAGCAAGAGAATACGATTGCTGATGACGGTGTTCGATGCAACGGCTTTGATTCTCTTCTTGGAGCCGAACGCTTCGGCGATTGTTGATTCAGCTACATCTCCAATGGAGTCGTTAGGTTGTTGAAGAGGACAAGCCATCTTGACTAGCAGACAGGCTGCCCGCGACCTTCTGAGGATGGCCATGGACGACCAAGCCGTCGACTTCCGGGAAGGCCAGTGGGAAGCCATTGATGCCTTGGTAAATAGGCGCGAACGCCTGCTCGTCGTGCAGCGCACGGGGTGGGGCAAGAGCGCGATTTACTTTATTGCCACCCGCATCCTCCGGGATAGGGGGAGGGGAACCACCCTTATCGTTTCACCACTCCTCGCCCTGATGCGCAATCAGATCGAGGCCGCCAATAGGCTGGGGCTCCGCGCCCTGACCATCAATTCGACGAAGAAGAATAAAGATATCTGGCCGGAGCTGGAGCGTACCGTGCGCGATGATGAAGCGGATGCTCTTCTGATTTCGCCGGAACGGTTGGCTAACGACCATTTCGTCGAAAATGTGCTGCGCCCGATTGCCGGGCGAATTGGCTTGCTGGTGGTCGATGAGGCGCATTGCATCTCCGATTGGGGCCATGATTTCCGCCCCGACTACCGGCGCCTTGTAAATGTTATACAGCAAATCCCTGAAAGTGTGCCGATAGTCGGCACGACAGCGACAGCGAACAATCGCGTGGTGGAGGATGTTCGGGCTCAGCTTGGCGACATCGGTATCCAACGCGGAGCCATGATGCGCCAAAGCCTCGTCCTGCAGACGTTGCGCTTGCCGTCACAGGCGGAGCGATTGGCATGGCTCGCGGACCACATCAACTCCCTGCCCGGTACAGGCATCATTTACGTGCTCACCAAGCGTGATGCGGACCAGGTTGCAAACTGGCTACAAGTACGCGGTATCTCGGCTCGTGCCTACTACAGTGACGTGAACGACGAGGACTTCGAAGACTCGGATGCCTATCGTCAGCATCTCGAAGGGCTGCTGCTAGGAAATGAAATCAAGGCATTGGTCGCAACGACCGCCCTTGGCATGGGATACGATAAACCGGATCTCGGCTTCGTCATCCACTATCAGGCGCCGAGTTCGATTGTGGCGTACTACCAGCAAGTCGGTCGTGCCGGTCGCGGCATCAAGCGCGCCATCGGCCTTCTGATGTCGGGGGATGAAGACGACAACATCCACGAGTATTTTCGAAGGAGAGCTTTTCCAGCAGAGAAATGGGTGATTGAGATACTCGAAGCTCTGGAGGGGAGTGATGGCTTAACTGTTGCCGAGATTGAGGAGTCCGTTAACCTGATGCGTGGTCAAATTCAGCAAGTCCTCAAATTTTTGTCGGCGGAACTCCTGGCACCCCTCATCAAAATCGGGACTAAGTGGCGGCGTACGCCTGTGCCCTATCGGATGAACCACGATCAAATCAAGCGACTGACCGGGCGGCGAGAGACGGAATGGAGGGAGATTCAGGAATATATCCACGAAGAGGGATGCCTGATGGAGTTCCTCGCCGAGGCGCTTGATGATGCCGATCCCCAACCCTGCGGCAAATGCGCATCCTGCCTTGGTCGGCCAATTTTAGAGCCAACGTCAACGCGTCGGACAATAATGGCCGCAAGCCGATTTCTTCGCCTTTCGGAATTCCTGCTTCAATACAGAAAACAGGTTCCAAAGGATGCATTCGTCGAGTACAGTTTTTCCGGGAATCTACCGGAGGCACTGCGGGCCGAAACGGGACGGATACTCTCTCGATGGGGCGATGCGGGCTGGGGACAGCGGGTTGCCGACGACAAACACACTGGACATTTCCGCGATGAGCTTGTTGATGCCGTCATGGAGATGATAAATGACCGCTGGCAACCAACGCCGCCACCGGCATGGGTAACATGCGTCCCGTCCAGAAATCACCCGAACCTTGTTCCTGATTACGCTGGACGATTGGCGGCGGCATTGGCATTGCCGTTTGCACCGATTGTCAAAAAAGTAAAGGACAACGATCTCCAGAAAAAGCAGCAGAACAAATTCCATCAGTGCAGGAATCTGGATGGCGTATTCGCAATTGACGGCCCCTGCCCGAAAGGGCCGGTTCTTCTGGTAGATGATGTCGTGGACTCCCGGTGGACACTGACCGTTATCGCCGCACTGCTTCGGCAAGCTGGCAGTGGCCCTGTTTATCCATTGGCCCTGACAACCTCAAGCCCGGGGGAGTGAAATGAAATTGAATTCCCAGGCCCATGCGGTGATGCTTCTAACGGTTTCGTTGGGAAAATCCGACAGGCCCGACACAAAGCCGCTTTCCACAAAAGAATGGGCACGCTTTGCGCGCTGGCTGAAGGGTCATAATCTTGAGCCATCGGTCTTATTGAAGGGCGATGTCAAGGTTTTGCTTTCTGGCTGGCTGGATCGATCAATAACGTTGGCCCGGTTAGAGAACCTCTTGGGCCGTGAAATGGCACTTGGCCTCGCCTTGGAAAAATGGCAGCGAGCGGGCCTTTGGGCCATCACCCGATCGGATCTAGAATATCCAAAACGCTTGAAAAAACGCCTGCGATTCGAATCCCCGCCGGTTTTTTTCGGTTGCGGCAACAAGGCGCTTCTTGATCGTGGTGGAATCGCCCGCTGTGGGACGCGGCCGGCTGGAGACGAGGGCCTCTGCGGCAACAAGACGTTTTTTGGTTGCGGCGGAATCGCCGTTGTTGGCTCTCGAAATGCGGATCAAGAGGACATTGACTTCGCCGAGAATCTCGGTGCCGCCGCTGCGAGGCAGGGATATTCGATCATTTCAGGCGGTGCGCGCGGTATCGATGAGAGTGCGATGCTGGGGGCTCTCAAGAGCGAAGGGACGGCGGTCGGCGTCATGGCCCATGGCTTATTGCGTGCGGCGACATCCGCCAAATATCGGAAGTACCTTCTTGCGGACGATCTGGTGTTGATCACTCCCTTCAATCCCGAGGCGGGGTTCAATGTCGGCAATGCGATGTCCCGGAACCGATACATCTATTGCCTTGCCGATGCGGCGGTAGTGGTATGCAGCACCCCGAATAAGGGAGGAACCTGGCATGGGGCCGTCGGCCACCTCAAGAAGGCCGAAGAATGGTCCCCTAGGGTTCCCCTATGGGTTAAACACACGGCCAGCGCAGAATCCGGCAATCGCGCGCTTGTCGACGAGGGGGCGCGTTGGATTCCCCACGATCATCCCACTTCGCTCGATTGCTTGCTGAATGGCTCGTCCGCGAGCACTGTCGAGGACAGGCGTACCGACCCTCCCGCACATGCGGCTGAGTTTACTTTCCCGGCAACAACAGAATCCGAAAAGGAGACTTCCGAACCCCCGGACCGAGTCGGCAGATCGTCGGAGGCGCAACCGGAAAGAACCGCCACTAATGAGCCTGCTGCCGGAACCAAAACAGATCAGATGGAAATGGATTTATAAGTCTGGAAAGGAACATACAGAAGGCTCCAGCACACTCGAGACCAAGTCAGATTAGGGAACCTCTGATTAATCCTGTAGTCGGGGTATCCAGTTTAATAAAATCAATAGTTTACGAGTAGCTAAATGCTGCCCTATCGAACTGTTCAGACCTTCTTTAGATCATTTTGGGTGTAACATAGAGCCGCTAGGAGAGAACCGTGGGCGAGGCAATGCGCATATATCGCTTTTTCATCGATGCGATGGATCCTGCAAGATTGCCCATGGTCCGGCTGGCCGAATATATGAAGGAGCTTGCCGGGCTGTTCGGGGTGCACGAGCATGTTCACTTTGACCGGGTAGAAAATGGCAGCACGGTTCTGGTCCAACATGTCGACCACGCGGGTATTCCGCTGGTTGAGAAACGCTTGGATGCCGCAGCTTCGGGCAACCCGCCTCGGGACATCGCCAAGTACTTGAGGCGTATCGATGATCGATTGGCCGAGGATGGGGCTAGAGCAAGCCTCCAACTAAGCACCGGTGCCGAAGTCCTGAGTTTCCTTGGAAGAGAGCGCCCCCCGCGGTCGGATATCGGTCCATTCCAGCAGGATGGTTTCTTCGATGGCATGCTGATCCGGGTGGGCGGCAAGGCCGATACGGTTCCGGTTCACTTGCGGGATGGCGATGCGATTCACCTTTGCAACGCGTCGCGTGAGATGGCCCGACGGTTGGCCGCGCACCTCTTTGATGGCACGATCCGTGTCTATGGCAATGGGCGATGGAAGCGGGCCGCGGAGGGCCACTGGACACTCCTACGCTTCGACATAAAGCATTTCGAATTGTTAGATGACGCACCTCTACCCTCGGTCGTGCAAGCGCTCCGCGAAATTCCGGGCAGCGGTTGGTCACAGATCGAAGATCCATTGGCGGAACTTCGCCGCTTGCGGGAAGCAAGCGAATACGATTGCTGATGGCGGTGTTCGATGCAACGGCCTTGATTCACCTCTTGGAGCCGGACGCTTCGGCGATTGTCGATCCAGCTACCCGAAAGCCTGCGTCCGATGCGAAAGTCAGGTTTGATCATTTGGCCGATGAGCTGGAGACGAGGGGTGAACGCATCATTATCCCCACGCCGGCGTTGAGTGAAGTCCTTGTGCATGCGAACGACGCTACAGCGAGCTATCTTAAAGTTCTCAACGACAGCTCGCGCTTCCGGATCGTATCCTTCGACGATCGCGCCGCAATCGAACTGGCCTGTATTGTTCGTGAGGGCCAATCCGAAAAGAATCTCCAAGTTCGCCCCGGCGGTACTCGGTCTACCCTCAAATTTGATCGCCAAATTTTGGCTATTGCCCGTGTTCATGACGAAGCGACGATCTATTCCGATGATAGGGATATGTACAAGCTTGGCGGACGATTGGGTTTCAAGGTTATTCGGACATATGAGCTACCCCGCCCTGTTGGTCAACAGAAAACTTTTGTTTTTTCATCGGAGAGGTAGGCATAGAGCCGCTAGGAGCCTGCGCCGTAGAACACCTGCGAGCGTTAATGGTGGGAATATGAAGCCGAAGTACCCTAAAAATCACCATCAAAGTGGGAGCGATGCCCAAAGTTATTCACGATTTTATCCCGGGAATGGTCTTCGGTGGGATGTGCCCCCACGAGAATTTCCTACGGCGCAGGCCGCTAGGGAACCTCTGATTAATTCTGTAGTCGCGGCATGCGATTCAATAAAATCAATAGCTTACGAGTATCTTGATGCTACTCTATCGAATTGTTCAGACCTTCCCTAGGAGAGAACCGTGAAAGAGGCAGTGCGCATATATCGCTTTTTCATCGATGCGATGGACCCTGCAAGATTGCCCATGGTCCGGCTGGCCGAATATATGAAGGAGCTTGCCGGGCTGTTCGGGGTGCACGAGCATGTTCACTTTGACCGGGTAGAAAATGACAGCACGGTTCTGGTCCAACATGTCGACCACGCGGGTATTCCGTTGGTTGAGAAACGCTTGGATGCCGCAGCTTCGGGCAACCCGCCTCGGGACATCGCCAAGTACTTGAGGCGTATCGATGATCGATTGGCCGAGGATGGGGCTGGAGCAAGCCCCCAAATCGGGGCGTGAACGAAAACGAGTCCGCATCCGCCCCCGCTCCCGCCAAGCCAAGCGCATCCCGTCCAAGCGGACGGTGGCTCGGCTACCTGCCGCTAATCGGTGTATTGCGGCGTTATCGACGTGGCGATCTTCAGTACGACCTGATGGCGGGGTTGGTGGTCGCCATCATCTGCGTGCCCAAGTCGATGGCATATGCCTTTCTTGCCGGACTCCCACCCCAGGCCGGGCTTTATGCCTGTTTGCTGCCCATGCTGGTCTACGCGATTCTCGGCTCCTCGCGCCACCTGATAGTGGGGCCCGTGGCGGTGGCCGCATTGATGGTGGCGGCCGCCGTCGGCCAGCTCGCGCCTCACTTCGATGGGGGGGCAATGGCCGTGACCACCGTGATTTGCGTCGAAGCGGGGCTCTTTTTGCTGGTGCTTCGGTTTACCCAGATGGGCGGTGTGGTCAACCTGTTAAGCCACCCGGTGATCACCGGCTTCATCAACGCGGCGGCGGTGCTCATTATTTTGAGTCAATTGAATGGGTTTACCGGCATCGTCAAGGATGAGGGCGCTATTCCCATCGCTGCCCTTTGGCACATCGTAACACACATCGAATCGCTTAACCCGACCACCCTGGTGCTCGCGGTCCTCAGCCTGGGGTTGCTTTGGGGCATGCGCCGTTACGGCGATAGGCTCGGCGCACGGATTTGGCCGGCGCTTGCGGGATCGGCGGTGATTTCCCGATCCGCGCCATTGGTGGTGCTGCTGTTTGCCACGCTGGTGGTGGCCCTGTTCGATCTCGACCGGAACTTGGCCGTGGCGACCGCCGGCCATGTCCCCGGCGGCTTGCCGGAATTTACGCTGCCGCCATTGGATCCGGTGATGTGGCTGCAGGCAATGCCTTCGGCGGCCATGATTGCGGCGGTGATCTTTGTGGAAAGCTACACCATCGGCTCGTCGCTGGCGGTACGGGAGCGCGCCCGGGTGGACAATCCACAGGAACTTCTGGCGCTCGGGGTGGCCAACATCACCGCGGGATTTTCCGGTGCCACGCCGGTCGCGGGCAGCTTTTCGGGCAGCAGTGTCAACCACCAGGCCGGTGCCCGCACACCGGTCAGTTCGCTGGTTTGCGTAATGGTGATATTGGTGGTGCTCTGGGTTGCCACGCCACTTTTCAAAGACTTGCCGCAGGCCACCCTCGCGGCGATTGTGATCATCTCGGTCCTGGGCTTGATCGATCTGGGGTCCGTGCTGCGCCACTGGCGCGTGTATCGGGAAGACGGCGTGACGGAACTGGTGACCTTTGCAACGGTGCTCGCCCTGGGCGTGGAGATCGGCCTGATTGCCGGGGTGCTGCTTTCCATCGCATTTTTCCTGCGCCGCTCCAGCCGGGGCCAGGTCACGGTGGTCGGGCTGGTTGGCGACGCCGACCGTTTAAGCGCCGTGTGCGGGAACGATGCCCAGTCGCGGGGTGCGGATCGAGAGCAGGCGCAAACCGGCCAGCGCATCATCGCCATCCGCGTGGATGAGAACCTCTTTTTCGGCAACGCGGAAAATATTGAAACACGGCTGTTGCGTATCATTGATCGTCGGCCCGGCACGGAGCGGGTGATTCTGGTGTGCGGCGGGATCAATGTCGTCGATGTGAGTGGTGTTGAAATGCTGGCCCGGCTGAACGACAGCCTTGACCAGCAGGGCATTGATCTGCATCTGTCCGATGTCAAGCCCTCCGTGGAGGCACAACTCAAACGCTCCAGGCTGCTTGAAGAATTGACCGGCCGGCTCTTTTCCACCACCGCCCAGGCCGCAACGGCGTTGGAGCGGGAAACCACCGGGGATAAAGTGGTTCGAAAACGCGCGGGTGGCTGACAGGCGGTGCCGAACCCCTCTGCGAATAGCGGTCCTCTTCGGAACCCGCGCCAAAGCGGAATGGGTGTCGCCCAGAAACTCCTTGCCGGTTGACCAGACCCACTGGCCTATCGACGGTTATTAGATGCCCTCGTTTGGGGTGGTGCTTGATCGGACGACGGTGGAAACCGGCGTGATGGAATGCCGGGCGGCGGCGTTTTTTGTGTGCGTTGATCCACCATTATCAGTTGCATAGAGCGACTGTTTGCGTGAGATTCAACAGCGCATTATCTTAGCCCGACCTATTCGTGAATGAACGCGGCGAGGCTGGAGAAGCGGAGAAATGGGTTGCCGCCAATCGCGTTAACGGTGGTGGTTTGAGGAGGTCATCATAAGGTGCGGCTACTGTGCCCAAGAAACTGAATTCCCACGACAAGACAAATCAGCCGTGCCCGGGCGGCTACAGCACCCGGGAAGTAGCGGGTCTGATTGGCCTGCAGCCCAGCCAGATTCGTCATTACGCCCGCTGCGGCATCCTGAGTCCGGAGCGCGATGCGCACGGCAAATTCCGATTCCGATTTCAGGATATTGTGCTGTTGCGCACGGCCAAGGGCCTGATGGGCGCCAATGTGAGCACACGGGACGTTCACAGTGCGCTCCGCAAACTGCGGGGAGAACTCAAGTCGGTGAAGTCCCTGGCCAGTGTGCGCATATTTGCCGACGGCGGGAATGTGGTTGTTAGCAGCGAGCAGCAAATTTGGAACGTTGCAAGCGGCCAGGGACATTTCAATTTCTCGGTTCGGGATCTCGCGGACAATGTCGCGGAGTTGGCGAACAATCACATGGCCGCCGCCGTGGAAACCGATGAATTGAGCAGCAACGAGTGGTACAGCTTGGGCGTTGACTTAGAGGAAGTGGATATCCGCAAGGCGCCGGAGTGCTACCGGCACGCCCTGCGACTCGATCCTGAGCATGCCGATGCCCACGTCAACCTAGGCCGCCTCTACCAGCTTGAGGGCAATTTTAGGCAGGCCAAGCGACACTATGGATTGGCGTTGGCGGCGGTCGACGATCATCCGCTCGCCCATTACAACATCGGCACGATCTTCGATGAACTCGATGAACTCGACCGGGCGGCAGAGCACTACCGCATGGCTCCGGATGTGGCGGATGCGCATTACAACCTGGCACGCATTTTCAAGATGCAGGGAGACGAGGTTTCCCACCAACGCCACTTGGGCCGCTACCGGCGGCTATTGGAGCAGGCGGGTGGGTTGGCGGACGAAGAGCCGCCCGAGCGGGCTTGAGCCGGTATCCTGTCAAGTCCCTTGTTTATTCGCCTTAATCCCCTGATAAGGCATGGTCCGGCACACCGGAAATCCCCGCGCCAGCAAGGCTGGCATGCGAAAATAAGGCTTTCCGGTAACTCACTTGGCAGGTGAGTTTTTCGAAGACCCTATTTTCGCCCGCGCGACCTCGCCAAGCAGACTTTTTTGGAAAATCCACCAACCCCTTATCAGGGGATTAAGGTTTATTCAGGACTTATAAAGGAAAGTTGACAGAAACCGACATGTGGTGGTTTTCAGGCGCTCAATCCTCAACATATAGTGATGCGTCAACTTATGTATATAAGTCCCATTTATTCGGATACCTGCAACACCGGTATGAGATTCTGATCCCGCTGCCGCTTTCTTCCCCAGCGGATGAGCAGCGTAAAGCCCGCGCCGGCCAACGCGAGCGCCATCGTTAGCCAGCCGATCGCCGCCACGGTGTCGCTGCCCAAGGAGCCGATCTGATAGACAGCCACCGCCACGCTGTAGGCCATGATCAATGACCAGGTGGTTGAGAAGATGGCCCAAAACGAGCCGAGTTCTTTATAGATGACACCGATGGTTGCCACGCACGGCATGTAGAGCAGAATGAACAGCAGGTAGCTAAAGGCGCCGAGTTCGCCGTGGAATAGCGCTCGCATCACGGCGATGGTGTTCAATTCCACTTCTTGGAGGGTGGCGGTTGCGCCTGCGTCGCCGAGGGTGTCGAGATTGAGGCCAAGCGGGTCGGCAAAGGCACCGCCGAGACCCGCGAGATTCTCGGGTACGCTCGCGACCGCGGCACCCAGCAGCGCCGACAAATCCGCCTCCCCTGCGCCTGTTTGCGGTGCGTACAGGGCGTCCAGCGTACCCACCACCACCTCCTTGGCGAAGATGCCGGTGAATATCCCAACCGTTGCGGGCCAATTTTCCTCATCGATGCCCATGGGGTGAAAGATCGGGGTCAGGGTTCGACCGATGGCGGAAAGCACGGACTTCTCGCTGTCCTGATTGCCGATGCTGCCGTCGACGCCGAAGGAGTTCACCGTGTTCAAGATCACCACCACCAACACGATGGCCTTGCCGGCCCGCACCAAAAAACCTCGAAGGCGCTGCCAGGTTTGCAGCAACAGCCCTTTAAACGTGGGCCTGTGGTAGGCGGGCAATTCCAGCAAAAAGGAACCGGCCGGCACGGCAATAAGATGTTTGCGCACCACCATGGCGGAGATGACCGCCACAACGATGCCGATGAGGTAGAGCCCAAACACGATGTTCTGGCCGCCACTCGGGAAGAATGCGGCGGCAAACAGCGCATAGACCGTGAGCCGGGCGCCGCACGACATATAGGGCGCCATGATCGTTGTTAGAATCCGGTCGGGCTGATTATCGAGGGTGCGCGTGGCCATCACGGCGGGCACGTTGCAGCCGAAGCCGACGATGAGCGGTACGAACGACTTGCCGGGCAGGCCGAGCGCTCGCAGCAACCGGTCAACGATGAAGGCGACCCGACCCATGTAGCCGGAGTCCTCAAGGAACGACAGGGCTAAAAACAGGCAGGCGATTACAGGTATGAAGGTGCCCACCAGTTGGATGCCGCCGCCGACCCCATCCGCCACAAATACGATGATCCACTCGGGTATGCCCGCGGCGGCAAGCAGTTGCCTCGGCACTTCGACAAAAAGGGCGCTACCCGCCAAATCGAAAAAGTCGATAAACGCGGATCCGATATTGATGGCGAACAGGAACATCAAGTACATGACACCGAGAAAGATCGGAAACGCGAGGTAGCGATTAAGCACCACCCGGTCGATACGCTCGGTCAAGGTGTGCCGGACGCTGGTGATCGACAAGCAGCCTTCAAGCATCCGATCGATTTCCCGATAGCGGGCCTCGGGGCTGGCAAACGATATCCGGGCAGCGGCGGTCTCGGTGATATCGGCTTCGCTTTCACGACTGGCGGCCCGGCTGGCAAGCGGTACCCATGCGGCGGCGGCCTCGGTGGTCGGGCGGGTCAATATGGCGTCTTTTAGCGCACCGATACCGTCATTGCGTGTGGCAATGAGCGGGACAACCGGACATCCGAGCCGCTTGGCGAGGCCGAAAGTGTCGATGTGATAGCCGTTCTTGTCGGCAACATCCATCATGTTGAGCGCCACCACCAGTGGCCGGCCTCTTTCGAGCAGTTCAAGCGTTAGATAAAGGCCCCTGGCGAGGCTTGAGGCATCGATGACGTTGACCAATATGTCGGCCCGTTCTTCCGCCACGTACCGCTGAACGATTTGCTCGTCGATGGCCGCGCCCGGCGATTCCAGCGCGTAGGTACCCGGCAGGTCCACCACCTCGACGGCATCGCTTCCGTGGTGGAACCCTCCGGTCCGGCGCTCGACAGTCACCCCCGGCCAGTTGCCGACACGTTGATGGGCACCGGTCAGCGCATTGAATAGCGTGGATTTTCCGCAATTCGGGTTGCCGATCAGGGCGATGGTGGTCACGGCTTGGGCGGTGTCGGTGGCCGCTCACCCCGCGGGAGCGAACTGGCCTCCGTCGGCCGGTCGACAGCACTATCGACCCCGAAGGCGGGCGGCCCGTTGAAATCCAACAGGAGACAACAGGCCTCCACGGGTCGCAGCGATAGGGAGAAGCCACGAAAGCCGATTTCGATGGGATCCCCCAACGGGGCCCGGCGCTTAACCCGGACGCTGGTGCCGGGAATCAGTCCGAGGCGCAATAGCTTCTGCGCGTACGGCGAGTCCTCCGAATAGCCGGCGACCCGCGCGCTGTCTCCGGGATTCAAATTGGATAGGTTGACTTGCATGCCCGCGCCGAAGTGGATTCCCGTGCATTTAAATGCAAAATATTCTTGTTTGCAATGGGTGGGCGGGATCAGGTAAGTAATACGACCCAAAGGTGGCGGGGAATCGGGCGTCTACCGCAACCTCAATTCCGCTTGCGCACATAGAGCACAAGTTGATGATCCATCAATTCGAAGCCGTGTTCCTCCGCAATCTCCCGCTGCAGGGCCTCAATGCTCTCGTTGACGAACTCCGTAACCTGGCCGGTATCCACATCGATCATATGGTCGTGGTGGTCTCCGGCGGCCAGTTCATAGACGCTGTGCCCGTCGTCGAAATTGTGGCGTTGAACAATGCCGGCCGCCTCAAATTGGGTGAGCACACGATAGATCGTAGCCAGACCGACGGCCTCGTCCTGCTTGATCAGGCGCTTATAGACATCCTCGGCGCTTATGTGATGCGGTTCGGTATTGCTGAGCACCTCAAGCACCTTCAATCGCGGCAACGTAACCTTTAGTCCGGCCTTCTTTAGATCGGCTCCGCTCAATGTACTAGACCCCTTGTTCGGGAGCGCGTTTTATCGGCAGGCCAACGAGCAAGCCGAGGGCTTTGATCTCGTTGGATTGAGGCAACGCCTCGTTGGCCCCACGGGGAGAACAACTTAGCCGATGCGCCGCCTTTCGTCCACCTTCGTGGAACAGTGTCAAAGCAATTCAGAAATGTCCCCTTCTCTCCAATTCAGAGATGTCCCCTTTTGGGGTGGTCTTGGGTGCTTCGCCGGAACGGTGCGGCGTCAGTTGGGGGACGCATCCGGCTGGAAGCCGCGACGCCAAGGGTGGTCCGGCGCCAGCTCCCAGATCGGCCGCAAGCGTTGCGCCTCCTTGGTGCGGTGCGGGTTCGTGTGTCGGACAACCCGAGCGTTTGCAATCGGTCCCCACTTCGGTTATGTAGCAATGGAGTCCCGCAGAGCGTGGGGCGGCGGCAATTTCCCGAGAGCGAGAGGAGGTCAAGACCATGACAAGAACATGCGCCGACACGACGGGCGAAACGGCGGCGCGCGGCCTGTTGAGACTGTTCGGAGGGCAGACCCGGTCGCCTCAACACAGGTGTGACCCTGCCCGCACCCCCCCCCCCCCGAATCCGGGCGCGGGGCTGAGCCGGTGCGCGCGCCGGGGAGAAACGCCCGCCGCCTGAGGGCGGGTTTTGCCGCCTTCCTCTTGCTCACATTCGTCGCCGCCCTCGCGCCGCGGGTCGCGCAGGCGGCGACCATTACCCTCACCGCCACGCCGGGGCCGGGGCAGGTGACACTCGCATGGGTCACCTCGTCACCGGTACCAACCGGATTTCTTAGTACAATCCTCGCCCATAGGCCCGTCGGTGGAAGCTACCAGTACCGGACGCCGGGTAGTAACGCGGCCTCCGGCAGCTACACGCTGACGGGGTTAACCAACGGCACGACATACCAATTCTTTCTCACCAATACTTGGGCCGGCCATGGCCAAGTGACTTCGAATGTGGTTACCGCAACCCCCATCGCCCCCGGCGTGACGGTTTCGAAGTCCGAACTGACGATAACGGAAGGCGGCACCGGCGTCTACACGGTGGTGCTGAACACGCAGCCGGGCGGCGCAGCGGCTTCGCGGCGGCCGACCTGCCGGGTGGCCTGACGCAAACCCTGATGGCGAACTTCGGCAGCGCCGGCGGCACCACCGGCACGGTGACGATCCCGACGAACAGGGACGCCCTGACCTCGGAGGGGGCGGAGACCTACACCGTCACCCTAGGCGACGACGGCACCCGCAACGGCTACAAGCTGGGCGGCGACACCACGGCGGACGGGACGCTGAACGACGCGGCCACGGGGACGCCGACAACGCCGGGCACGACCAAGGGGGTGACGGTGGTGCCGACCACGCTGACGGCGCCCGAGGGCGGCGGCGCGGGATTCACCGTGGTGCTGGACGCGGCGCCGAGTGCGAACGTGACGGTAACGGTGTCCGGTGTTTCGGGCGACGTGACCTTCACCACCCAGGGGCAGGGTTCCGACGGCGGCAACTGGGGCCGGCTTGCGTTCACCACGTCGAACTGGAACGTTCCGCAGTTGGTGCGGGTGTGGATTCGCGAGGACGCGGACATGGAGGACGACACGGATGTGACGCTGACGCTGACGGCGAGGTGGCGCTTTCCTGGAGCGATCCGGGGGACGCCACGATCACCCACTGGCAGGTTCGGGTGCGACGCGGCGGGGCCGGATGGAGCGCCTGGACCGACATCGCGGGTTCCGGCACGGCCACCACCGGCCACACGGTCACGGGGCTGGACAACGGCCAGCAATACCGTTTCCGGGTGCGGGCGGTGAACGCGGCCGGTCCGGGGGTCAAGTCCCGGCGGCGGTTCGCGACGCCGCTCGGGACGCCGGAGGTCTCCATTGCCGACGCTTCCGCCCGCGAGGGGGAGGCCCTGGTGTTCGGCGTGACGCTGTCGGAGCCGGCGGCGGGCGGGGTGGGCGTTGCCTGGCGCACGGCGTCACCGAGGCGGGCGCGGACTTCGTGGCGGCCTCGGGGGTGGCGCGGTTCGCGGCGGGCGCCACCCGTGTGGAGGTTCGCGTGGAGACCCTTGACGATTCGCACGACGAGGGCCGGGAGACCTTCGCGGTGCTGCTGTCGGACGCCCGTGGCGGCGTCATTGCGGACGGCGCGGCGACGGGGACGATCGTGAACACGGACCCGCTGCCGCGGGCGTGGCTGGGCCGCCTCGGGCGCTCGGTGGCGGAACAGGCTCTGGACGGCATCGGCGGTCGCGTCGAACAGGCCGGGGGGTCCGGCCGCGCGCCGGGCTTCCGGGGCACGCTCGGCGGTCGCGCGCTCGGCGGCGGTTCGGCTGCGGCGGCCCGCTGTCCGGCCGGCACACCGCCCGCGGCCGGCGACGGGACGGGGTCCGGGCCGCCCGACGGCGTGGCGGAGCGCGACTGCCCGGCGGACCATTTCGGCCCCATGGCCGTCCACCCGCGCCCGACCGGCGGCCACGCGATGGGCGGCACTCTGGAACCGGGAACCTTCGGCACCGGCCCGGGGGCGCCCCCGGGGAACCCGGCATGGCCGCACTGGGGCGTCGCCACGGCGTTCTCGCGCCGTCCGGCCCGTCCCGGCGGGGACGCGTCGGCGATGGATCTGGGACGGCTGCTGGCGGGCAGCCGCTTCACGCACAGCCGCGGGGAGGACGGGGGCGGCGGCGTCCTCGGCCTCTGGGGGCGCGGCTCGCGGACGACATTCGACGGTCGCGGGGACGGTGTGGACCTCGACGGCGGGGTGACCACGGCCCTGCTGGGCGTGGACTACGCGAGGGGCGACTGGCTGCTGGGCGTGGCGCTGGCGCAAAGCCGGGGCGCCGGCGGCTACCGTGGCGCGGCGTCGGGTTCGGGTGCGGCCGGCGACATCGGGGCCTCGCTGACGGCGGCGATCCCCTACGGGGCCTGGCGCCCCTCCGGGCGGCTGTCGCTGTGGGGGGCGGTGGGCCACGGCGGCGGTTCCGCTACCTTGGAGCCGGCCGGGTCCGGTTCGCTGGAGACGGACATCGGCTGGCGCATGGCGGCGGCCGGGGCGGGCGGCGGCTCGGTGTCGCTGGTGTCGGACGCCCTGTGGGCGCGCACCATGTCGGAAGGCGCGGCCGGTCTGGCGGGCGCGGCGGCCGATGTGGGCCGTCTGCGTCTGGGCCTGGAGGGCAGCCGGCGGTTCGCGCTGCCGGGCGGCGGCGGCCTGACGCCGAAACTGGAGATTGGCGCGCGGCGCGACAGCGGCGACGCGGAAAGCGGCCTCGGCGTGGAGGTCGGCGGCGGCCTCGCGTGGAGCGACCCGGGTCTCGGGATCGAGCTGGGGGTGGAGGGACGCGCGCTGCTGGCCCACGGGGACGGGGCGATGGAGGAGCGGGGCTTCTCGGCGTCGCTGTCCTACGACCCGCGGCCGGCCACGGCGCGGGGTCTGAGCCTGTCGCTTCGCCAGGAGCTTGGCGGGGCCTCCGGCGGCGGCCTGGAGGCGCTGTTCGCCGACGACCCGCTGGCGCGTCGCGCGGGCGTCGACCGGGGCGGCCGCTGGACGCTGGAGGCGGGCTACGGCCTGCCGGCCCTCGGCGGGCTGTTCGTCGGCACCCCGCATGTGCGCTACGGGACGGCGGGCGGGACGCGGGAGCTTGGCCTGGGCTGGCGGCTGACGCCGGCGCCCGGCGGGTCGTCGGATCTGAGCCTGTCGCTGCGGGCCAGCCGCTTGGAGGGCCCGCCGGCCCCCGCCGAGCACCGCCTCGGCCTCGAGCTGCGGGTCCGCTGGTAGGGCGGCGGGAGGGTTCCGGGCAAGGCGCTGCCGCGCAGTCGTAGGTGACCTACTTCAAGCGGACGCAATGCGGTCCGGGGCGCTCCCGCCGCCACCCGTGGCGCGGGCGCAAGCGCCCATCTGTTTCATGCGAAGGGATGCCCCTCGTGCTCCCGGCTGAGGGTTCCGTTGTCGCCCCTTGACGTATCGCCGGATACGCCGATGGGGCTCCGCCGCCCACCCAGTGCTTTCACCACTCTTGTCGGCCTCGCCACGTTCATTCATGAATAGGTCGGGCTAGCGTGATTCGCGCCCTGTTTTCATCATCGCGACGGGGCGTGGCGACCCACGCCGTTGATGCGCACGGTCAGGATATCGGTGTCGTGGTATTGTTGGTGGCGGACCGATGTCGCCAAGTGCCGCAGCAGCCGAAGGGAGACCTCGTGCTCGATTTGGCTTTCAATCGCACCTTCGCCAAGCAGCGTGATACGGTCTTCAACGTTCTCACCACCACCAGCGACCAGGAATTCGAGCACGGCCCCGCCATCCTCTCGGTAGGCGGTCAGGCGTAAACGTCGAGGAGCGTCTCCGGCCTTGCCTTCGTCTTCGCGCATCAAGGTGTGGAGAGATTCCTCGCCGGCGGCATCGAGGCGCTCGACCGTTGACCGATCGAAATCGTTGCGGGCGGCGAACGCTTCCACAAATTTCCGAACGCTCGGGAGCGCTGACAGGCCGAACTCGGCCTCAAGCCGTTGGCGGCGTGGCGTGGTTGCCTCCATGAAGAGGGTCATCAATATCGCGGTTAGGCCACCCGCCGTCATGCCATTTTCGAGCAAACCGCCCGCGACGGCCGAAACGTATTCCGGGAAGATCAACCCGTTTTGAAACCCGACGCCCATCCAGAAGGAAACGCCCGCGATAAGGCCCGTCCGATAGTCCAGCCCGGCGTGTACCACCATTTTCATGCCGACGGAGAACAGCATGGCCAGGAGCACCGTGATATAGGCGGCGGCCACGGCATCGGGTATTGCCAGAATGACCGCAAGCGCCTTGGGTAGCAATGCGAGCATCACGAAGATACAGCCGATCACGATGCCCACGACGCGGGCGGCGACGCCGGTGAGTTCGGTGACGGCGATGCTGCTTGAATAGGTGGTATTGGGTACGGTGCCAATGAGCCCGGAAAGCAGATTGCCCACACCGTCGGCCGCGACCGCCCCCTGCACGGCGCGAAAATCGACCGCGCGGCGTCGGCGCCAGGAGACATCTTGGATGGCGGAGGCATCGCCGATGGTTTCCATGGCGCCGACCAGGGTGACGAACACAAAGGCCGGCAGCAATTTCCAGAACACCGGGCCGAATTCGAGGTCGAAGCCGGGCCATGCCCATGCCGGCAAGCCGATCCAGGCGGCCTCCGCCACCCGGGCGGTATCGTAAAGGCCGAAAAATCCGGCGGTCGCGGCACCCACGATGACGCCGATTACAGGTGCCCACAAGCGCAGTGTTCCCGTTGCCTTCAGGGCGATGCCGAGTATCACGAGGATGGTCACGACGGCAACGAGCACCGGTGCCAACGGCGGTACGCCCTCCGGCTTGGTTTTCAGCATGTCGAAAACAATCGGCATGATGGTGACGGCGATCAACATAATCATCGTGCCCACGACCGTCGGGGTGAGTATGCGCCGGAACAGCGACAGTTTGGTGGACAATCCGAACTGAAACAGCGAGGAGATCACAACCAGGGTGGCGAGCATGGCGGGCCCGCCTTCGGCAAGCGCGGTGACGCACACCGCAATGAAGGCACCCGAAGTGCCCATCAACAACACATAGCCGGCCCCGATGCGCCCAACCCGCCTGGCTTGCAGCACCGTGGCGACCCCGCTGACCACCACGGCGGCGAACACCGCCCAGGTCAGAAAGGCCTCATCGCCTCCGGCGGCCCGAATAATGATTGCCGGCGTAAGAACGATGCCGCCGAGCGCGAGTATCGCAAGCTGTAGGCCAAGGCCGAGCGCGAGGGGAAGAGGGGGCGATTCGTCCGCTTCGTAGCGCACGTTGGAGTGGCTGTTGGTATTTTCCTTGTTCATGCTGTGCTGGTATCCCGTTCAGCAAATACGCATACTATTCGACTGTAATGCGTCGGGCGAGTCGCCCCGGAGTTCCACGGCTCGTCCGAACGGTTACATTCGACTAGGACTTTGTCCACCACGGACCGTCCCCGCGATAAAATGGCGAAGAAATTATATAGACCACCGCCGATTCGGTGGCGGATGAATGGTACGCAACTCTAGAAAATTGGAGGGATGGAAATGACCGATCTGCGGGGCAAGGTGGCCGTGGTGACCGGCGCGAGCCGGGGCGTGGGCCGAGGGATTTGCGAGGGTTTGGCCGAAGCGGGCGCCACTGTCTACATCACCGGGCGCAGCGAGAGCCGGCAAGACCCGCCCGCGGAGCGAACCATTCAGGCAACGGCGCGAGCGGTCGACGCCCTGGGCGGCAGCGGCATTCCCGTGCGCGTTGACCACAACGACGATGCGCAGGTCCGGGCGCTCTTTGACCGGGTGCGCGACGAGCGGGGTCGGCTCGATGTGCTCGTCAACAATGTCTACAAGATTCCCAATCCGCCCGTTTTCAGTGGTGGATTTTGGCAACACCCGGTGTCCGTTTGGGACGATCAATGCGGCGTCGGCCTGCGCGGCTACTATGTCGCCAGCGTATTCGGCGCGCCGCTGATGGTGGAGCGGGGCGGCGGCCTGATCGTTAACATCTCGTCGCGCGGCGGCGACGAGTACGTATTCAGCGCCTCCTATGGCGTTTGCAAATCGGGCGTTGACCGCATGGCCAAGGACATGGCCGTTGAGCTGAGGCCGCACAGCGTTGCGGCCCTGTCGCTCAGTCCCTCGGCGGTGAAAACCGAATTCATCCTGGACGCGGCGGCCCGCGGCGACATTCAAATCGACCCGCGTAGCGCCCAGTCACCGCGGTTCAGCGGGCGCTGCGTCGCCGCTTTGGCCATGGATCCGCGCATCATGGACAAATCGGGCGGCAAATACAGCGTTGCGGATCTGGCCGAGGAATACGGCTTCACCGATCCGGATGCGGATCTGTCCTGATCGAGCTCGGCTCGAATGGGCGGATTCTTGCAATGTCCGCAAACCAGGCGCAATTGATTTGGGACTTACATACATAAGTTGACATGCCACTGTATATCGAGGCTTTGGCGGCAGGCAATAACCGCATGTTGGGTTCTGTCAACTAATCGATATAATTCCCTATGAAAAACGGAGTACGACATGTCCACAGTACACAACATCCTGAAATCCAAGAACGACGAAATCCACAGCATCGCCCCGGAGGCCACCGTGTTCAGCGCCATCGCCATGATGGCGGAAAAAGAGGTGGGTGCGCTGTTGGTGATGCGGGAGGGCCTTCCGGTGGGCATCATCTCGGAGCGGGACTACACCCGCAAAGTGATCCTTAGGGACAGATCCTCAAAACAGACCCGGGTGGCGGATATCATGACATCGAAGGTCATCTCGGCGACATCCCGCAACAGCGTCGACGAATGCGTCGGTTTGATGAAGGAGCACCACATCCGCCACTTGCCGGTGATCGACGACGGCGTGGTGACGGGCATGCTGAGCCTGCGCGACCTGTTCTCGGCGATCATCGACGAGCAGGCAACCACCATCGAGAACCTGGAGCACTATGTTCGGGGCGAGGTGCCATAGCCCTCGTATGGAGACCCGGTTCACCGATTGTTCAAACCTTCCCTAAGGCGCCCGTGCCCCCGCTGGCGTCGATGTCGCGTTTCAGCCGGTGCTTCCCAAGTCCACCATAGCGAGGAGTGGCCGAGCCGTGCGCCGGGTTCGGTGGTGGCAAAGCGGCTGTAGGCGTCAAAATCAGCGCGGCAACACCGGCCGCCGCGGGTGCGACCATGCTCGTCCCGCTATTCGTTTTCTATCCCGATGGTACGCCCCCGCTCTGGGTCGAGGTGACGTCGACGCCGACAGTCACCACCTGTGGGGCCAAATCGCCCGTCCGCGGTTGGGCCTAGCAGCCTGTTGAAAGTCGCGATCATGTTGTCGTCCTGAACGGCACCCACGGCCAAAGAATTTTTCGCCGCCGCTTTGGTTTTGCGCCCTCCGAACCGGAACGAATCGGTTAATCTGGCCACAATCCCCTCCCCTCAAGAAATTCCCGATTGAACAAACTCGACTGATATTTATGCCCCGTATCGGTGAGCACGGTGACAATCGTGTGGCCGGGGCCGAGCGATCGGGCGACTTCCACCGCGGCGCACAGGTTGATCCCCGTGCTCGATCCGAAAAACCAGCCTTCCTCGCGCAACAGTTGGTAGACCATGGCGACCATGCGCCGATCCGATATGCGCACGGCATCGTCGATCTCGGTGCCCGCCAGATTGTCGGTGACCCGGCTGTTGCCGATGCCCTCGGTGATGGAGGGTCCGGGCGTCATGACCGCCTCTCCGGTTGTTACCCAGTTATATAGGGCGCTGCCGTAGGGGTCGGCGAGGATGATCGCAACATTCCCGCTTTGTTCCTTTAGGTAGCGTGAAACACCCGCCAGGGTGCCGCCAGTGCCCACGGAACAGGTGAAGGCATCGATCTTGCCGCCGGCCTGCGCCCAGAGCTCGGGCCCCGTCGATTCATAGTGCGCGAGCCGGTTCGTCACATTGTCGAATTGATTGGCCCAGACAGCGTTTCCCAGCGACTCGGCATAGCGACCCGCCTGCTTCTGGTAATTCATGGCGTCCTTGTAGGGAACCGTGGGCACCACCCGTACCTGGGCACCGAGCGTCTTCAGAATCGCCACCTTTTCCGGTGACTGGTTGTCCGGCATGTAGATCACGCAGGGGTAACCACGTTCGTTGCAAACATGGGCGAGGCCGATGCCGGTGTTGCCGGCGGTTCCCTCCACGACGGTGCCGCCCGGCTCGAGTGCGCCGCTCCTTTCGTGCTCTCGAACCATCCACAGCGCCGCACGGTCCTTGACCGAACCACCTGGATTCAGAAATTCCGCCTTGCCCAGAATGTCGCAGCCGGTGGCCTCGCTGAGGCCACGAATGCGTATGAGCGGCGTGTTGCCAACGCTGCCGGCGAACCCGTTGCGCGTATCCATACGTCCCTTAACAACGCAAAACCGCAAAAGGTCAAGCACTCTAACCCGAATTTACCAACGAAAAAAATGAACCGGCGTTCCCAAGAGCCCATTCACCGGCCATTCGCGGCAATTTTTCCATGCATGGAGGCCGAAAATCGCCATCGGAGTCTGTACGCCGGTCGGGCATCTTTGGCAAACTGTGATCGCACGAGGGGCTTGGGGCACAGTTGCCTGCCGCCTTGGGGATTGGGAGCGGCATAGGCGCTTGTCGGATCGACGGCGTTCAACGAACTGGAAATCGAACGGGGGTTGGATAACACCATGGATCTTACCGCGCATTGGGTCGGCATCACTTGCATTGTGGTCTTCGTCCTCGCCTATGCATTGGTTATCGCCGAAGAGTTCACGCATCTGCGCAAGTCGGTGCCGGTGATGCTCGGGGCCGGGGTCATTTGGGCCTTCATCGCCGCCGAGTACGCCAGCGGCGAAATGACCCACGCGGCGGAAGACGCGGTGCGTCACTTCCTCATCGAATTTGGCGAGTTGTTCCTGTTTCTCCTGTGCGCCATGACCTATGTCAACTCCATGAGCGAGCGGGGCGTGTTCGACGCGCTGCGTTCATGGCTGGTCCGGCGCGGGTTCAGCTTGCGGCAGCTATTCTGGATTACAGGTGTCCTGAGCTTTTTCCTTTCGCCCATAATCGACAATCTCACCACCGCGCTCGTGATGTGCGCCGTGGTATTGGCCGTGGGCCGGGGCAATACGCGCTTCATCGGGCTGGGGTGTGTGAACATCGTGGTGGCGGCGAACGCCGGCGGCGCATTCAGCCCGTTTGGCGACATCACCACGCTGATGGTTTGGCAGCGCGGCATTCTCGACTTTTGGACCTTCTTCGCGTTGTTCGTGCCCTCGGTGGTCAACTACATCATTCCGGCCGCAATCATGGTGTTCTTCGTCGAGGACGTGAAGCCCGATGTGGACGACGAGCGCGTGACCATGCGTCGGGGCGCCAAACGCATCATGCTTCTATTCGGATGCACCGTGGCGACCGCCGTCTCCTTCCACAACTTCCTGCACCTGCCCCCGTTCCTCGGCATGATGACGGGGTTGGCCTACTTGAAGATATTCGGCCACTATCTCGCCAAGACCAGCGACCCCGTCGTCGCCGGCGGCCCCGAAGGCGACGAGGCGGGCGACATCATTCAGCCCTATGACAGCTTTCGCCAAGTGGCCCGCGCCGAGTGGGATACGCTGCTCTTCTTTTTCGGCGTCATCATGTGTGTCGGTGGCCTTGGATTTGTTGGCTACCTGGAATTGGTCTCACAGTACATGTATGTCGAACTCGGCCCGATATTCGCCAACACCATGGTGGGCATTCTTTCCGCCATTGTGGACAACATCCCGGTCATGGTGGCGGTTCTGCAAATGAACCCGTTCATGGATGTCAACCAATGGTTGCTCGTCACACTGACCGCGGGTGTCGGCGGCAGCATGCTATCGATCGGTTCGGCGGCGGGTGTTGCGCTGATGGGGCAGGCCCGGGGTTTTTACACCTTCTTCGGCCACCTCAGGTGGACACCCGTTATCGCGCTCGGTTATTTCGCCAGCATTTGGGTGCATCTGATGTGGAATGCGCACTTCGATGGGGTGATGCCCTGAGGTGCCCCACCGCCTGTGCCCTTGTCCGCGATTAGGCCGACGGCCCCGCGGACATCAAAGGCTGTGGTTCGCTTGCGGGGCATTGAGGCGAACAACTCCTCCTCCCGTTGATGCGACCCCGGCCACCGGCCGGCATTTGTGTGGGGTGCCGCCTTGATGCTGGAAGAGGCGGACAGAACTTGCCGACGGACCCCGTTGGCCGTGTTAGGCTCCGCACTGTTGATTTGGAGCAATAGACGACCGTGCATGTGCTAATCGTTGGCGCCGGCCTACAAGGCATCTGCACCGCCTACTACCTGGCCGAGGCGGGGGTCGAGGTCACCGTGCTCGAGCGCAACGACGGGCCGGCGTTGGAAGCGAGTTTCGGGAACGGCGGCTACATTCAGGCGGAATGTCCGGAAATCTGGAATAGGCCCGGCCTATTGGGTGTTCTGCCGGGCTGGTGGTGGTCGAGCCTCGGCGGCAACCGCAGGAATGCGCCCAAGCTGCTCCGCACCGGCGAACTGCTGCGCCTGGTACCGTGGGGCGTCCGTTTTCTGAGGGCGACCAATGACGACACCTACCGCCGCCATGTTGCCCTGAACTACGACCTCGCCCAATACAGCCTGCAGTGCATGGCGTCGCTGCGTCGGGAACTGGGCATTGAGTACGACCATCGGGCCTGCGGCTGCTTGTTCATTTTCCGCGAGCGCAGCGCGTTGGAAAGGTACCTGCCGCTGCTGGAATTCCTGGGCGAGCGGGGGGCGGAGTGGCAGACCATGGATCGCGACACCCTGTTGCAATCCGAACCGAGCCTGCTGCCCATCGGCGATGCGCTGCATGGGGCGATTTACTTTCGGCGCGACGAGGCGGGCGATTCCCATAAATTTTGTCGGGCACTGGCGGGTAGGGCTTTGGACTTGGGGGTCGGATTTGAATACGGGCAGACAGTGGAGAAGTGCGCCGTACAGGCTTCGGATGTGCTGGTAACCACCGGCGAAAGGCAGATCCGGGCGGATGTCCTGGTTCTCGCCGCCGGTGCCTACTCCGGGCGCCTGGCCGCATCGCTTGGGGTGGATTTGCCCATCGCCCCAGCCAAGGGCTACTCATTGACCATCCCGCTGGGAGACTGGCGGGAGCGGCCGCGCCACGTCATCGGCGACATGGGTGTACATGCCGGCATCAGCGTACTCGGCGACCGATTGCGGGTGGCGGGCACGGCGGATTTTTGCGGATTCGATCAGCGCATCGATGCCGGTCGCATCGGCTACATGGAGCGCTTGGTGGAAGCCGTATTCCCGGAATTCGCTCGGACCATGGATCGCGGCGCCATCAGACCCTTTGCCGGTTTGCGGCCCCTGTCTGTGGATGGGCTGCCCATGATTGGCGCTACTTCCGTCCCGGCTGTTTATGCCAACACCGGTCACGGCGGCCTAGGCTGGACCATGGCGGCGGGCTCCGCCAAAGTTCTTGTTGACCGGATGCTTGGCCAGACGCCCACCGTTGATCCGGAACCCTATTCGCCACTGCGGTTCTAGCCTGATTGCCGCGGGTTCACGACGCCCAACTCCCGCAGCCGCCGGATTTCCGCATCGCTCAGCCCCCAGTCCGCCAGGCTGTTTGCCGCATTGTCCCCCGGTTCCGAGGGCGGACACCGGATCGCCGACGGCGTCCGGGAAAATCGCGGGGCGGGTGCCGGTTGGAGGATGTCGTCGACGTTGAGGTAGCTGTTCCGCGCTGTGCTGTGCGGGTGTTTCGCCGCCTCCAGCAGCGAGAGCACCGGTGCGAAACAGGCATCCACGCCCTCGAAAACCTGTGCCCACTCATCCCGGGTTCGGGATCGGAACCGCCTTTCCAGCACGGTGCGCTGCTTGGGCCAGGATTCCCTATCGTATTGGTCTTGCGGGTCGATCTCATCGGTTTCCAGAGCCTCCAGCAGGGCCGTGAAGAAACGTCTCTCGATGGCGCAGACCGCAACGTATCCGCCGTCACGGGTCTCGTAGGCGCGCACGAACGGGGCGCTGCCGTCGAACAGGTTGACACCCCGGCGATCCTGCCACCGGTCGCCCGCGAGCATGCCGTAGAAGAGGGTCATCATCGAAGCGGTGCCGTCGACCATTGCCGCGTCGACGACCTGACCCAGACCGGACCGGTGTGCCTCAAGCAGCGCCGCCAGCATTCCCAGCGCCAGATACAGGCCACCGCCGCCCAGGTCGCCGATCAGGTTGAGCGGCACGGGTGGCGCGCGCCCCGCCTCGCCCAGCGCGCCCAGTGCGCCGGCCAGGGCGATGTAGTTGGTGTCGTGGCCGACGGTGTTGGCCAGCGGCCCTTCCTGCCCCCAGCCGGTGACGCGGCCGTATACAAGCCGCGGATTGCGCACCATGCATTCCGCCGGACCCAATCCCAGCCGCTCCATGACCCCCGGTCGAAATCCTTCGAACAGGGCATCCGCTCCGGTGCAGAGGCGCAGGACGAGGTCAACGCCTCCGGGTTGTTTGAGATCGACCGC
Organism: Pseudomonadales bacterium; assembly: GCA_965116165.1. GTDB lineage: Bacteria > Pseudomonadota > Gammaproteobacteria > Pseudomonadales > Azotimanducaceae > Azophilus. The sequence continues at coordinate 2,527,653 of OZ220484.1, forward strand.
AATGACCGGCCGGCTGCGATTCATGAGATTGAATTTCGCGGGCATGGCGACGCCAAGGTCGCCGCTCTCCGCGCGGTCGATGCGCAGGAGTTGCGCACCCATGTCCGCCAGCAACATGCCGCAGAACTGGCCGGGGCCGATGCCGGCGATCTCGATGATCCTGTATCCCTCAAGCGGTCCCATGGTCTCGTTTCAGCAACGGCCTCTCTATGGATGGAGCACCAGCCCGGCTCCGGTAAACACTCGGCGAGTAGCCGGTCCAGCGGTGGAATGCCCTGGAGAAATTGCTGCAGTCGGAAAACCCGAGCAGGTAGGCGACCTCGCTGACGGAAACGTTCGGCTGCTGCATGTACTGCTCCGCCAGTTCCCGGCGGGTGCGGTCGAGCAACCGTTGATAGGTCGTGCCGGCCTCCGTCAGGCGATTGTGCAGCGTGCGTACGCTCATGTGCAGGGCACGGGCCACTTCGGCCTTGCAGCAATGGCCCGAGGGCAAAAGCTCGATGAGCTTGGCGTGCGCCCGGGTCACCACATCCGCCTTTTCCAGCCGTGCCAGGAACTTGACAACCACTTCATCATTCAGGCGCGCGAGTTCCGCGTTGGCCGCGGGCAAGCGCACGTTCAGGTCTTGCCGGTCGAAATAGAGCCCATTGTGCGCGGCGCCGAACCGCACGTTCGGCCCGAAGTATCGTTCGTAGTTGCGCCGGGTACCCGGCACCATCGGGCAGATCAGTTCCACTCGCCGCGGATGGTAATTCGGTCGGTACATGAAGCGGATCAGCTTGAGCACCGTGGCGATCTGCCCGTCGATCATCGCGCGGCCCACCTTCGACCCGGGGTTCGACCGCTGAGAGGGAAAAATCAGCACAGGCTCAATGGCGGTCTCATCGAAGGTAACCTCGCCCATGGTCGTTATGAAGGAATGGTAGCGCACCCAGCGCTTGCAGAAAGCGCTCAGTGTGCTGCTGGAAAGCAGGGCGAGTCCCAGGGCATGAAAGGATGTGGGGTGCACGAAATCGGAGAAGCGCAGCCCGAAACCGCAGTCGCCGGTGAGTTCCACGGCTTCCGCCACGATGCGGCGATGCACCGACGATTCCAGGCGGGTGGTCGGATCCCGCACGCGGGCCAGATCCACACCGGCGTTGCGCATCACCAACTCGGCATCGACGCCGTAGGATTCGATCGTCTGGGAGATCGCTACGGCAATCGGTCCGAATGAGGATTTCTGCAGCGGTAGCATCGCTTCCACGGCGGTATCCCGATATTCCAACTGGTGAGTATATCCCTATCGCTCCGATGGAGCCTTAAGACCGCCCAACGGCCCGGTTTTCAAAGGGTGAGGCGGCGCTACTCCCCGGTAAACTCGGGCTTGCGCCTGTCGATGAATGCGGCCACCGCTTCCCTGCGGTCTTCCGTCATGTTGGTGACGATTTCGTACGCGACGGCCGGATCGAGGAGTTTGACGGCAAGTTCCCGCAGCGTGATATTGACGGCCGTCTTGGTCCAGCGCACAGCCCAGCGCGGGTTGCCGAGAATCTTTCCGGCCAGTTCGTCCACCTTGGCGTCGAGTTCGTCCGCCGGCACCGCATAGTTGATCAGGCCGAGCCGAGCCGCCTCATCGGCCGGTAGCATGTCGCCGGTCATGAGCAGTTCCTTGGCCCGGGCGAAGCCGATCAGTTGCGGCCAGATGATGGCCCCGCCATCGCCGGCCACCAGGCCGGCCTTGACGTGGGGATCGCCGATCATGGCTGTATCGGCGGCAACGATGATGTCGCTCATCAGCGCGATGGTGGCGCCGAGCCCGGCCGCCGCACCGTTCAAACGGCAGATCAGCGGCTTCTCCAAGTCGAGCAGCGAGGTCACGATGCGCTTGGCTTCCGGTATGATGGCCCGGAACTCCCGGGGATCTTCGACGGTCATCCGAAACCAGTCCATGTCCCCCCCGGCGCAGAAGGCCCGCCCCGCCCCGGTGAGTATGACCAGGTCGCTGTCCCCGTCATCCTGGGCATCGTAGAACACCCGCGCCAGCTCCCGGTGCATGCGCCCGTCCACGGCATTGACCTTGCCGTTGTCCAGGGCGATGATGAGGACGCGGTCGCGGCGGGTGAACCGCATGCACTGATAGTCGTTGAATTCCATGCTGTCTCCTTGATGCGCCCGGCAGGTGCCGGGGGTGTTGCCGATTTGAGGAACCTCTGATCAATCCTGTGGTCACGGCGCCCGAGTTCATAAAATCAATAGCTTGGGAACCTCTGATTCAACCTGTGGTCACGGTACTCGATATAATAAAATCAATAAGGTTACGATTGTCCAAATGCTGCTCTATCGAATTGTTCAGGCCTTCATTAGGGTATTCCAAGTGTCCCAGTATCCTCTTGGGGAAGGTCTGAGCAAGTCGATAGAGCGATAATGCCCAAGGTCATCTACATCGATCCGTTCGGAGAGCGCCACGAGGAAGAGGTCGCCATCGGTTTCTCGCTCATGGAGGGTGCGTTCAATCGGCAAATCCCCGGCATGGTCGCGGAATGCGGCGGCGCGGCCGCCTGCGGCACCTGCCACTCCCACATCGGCCAGGCATGGCTATTCCGCCTGCCCCCGATCGAGGATATTGAGGAAGGGATGCTGTGCATGGTGGAGGGCAGGGGGGCCAACAGTCGCCTTGCCTGTCAAATCCACATGACCGAGGCCCTCGATGGGATCGAGCTTCAGATCGCGGACAACGGCTGACGACAACCGAAGCCTCGATATATGGCGGCATGTCAACTTATGCATATGATTTCCCTATTAAATATCGAGAATTATATCGATTAGTTGACAAAACCCAACATGTGGTGGTTTCCCGCCACTAAAGCCTCAATATATAGTGGCATGTCAACTTATGTATATAAGTCCCCAAATATCAATTAAGGAACCTCTGATTAATCCTGTAGTCTAGGCGGCGATCTCGTTTCGGGGGGCGCTTCGCCAGGTTTCGAGCAGGGTGGCCTCGCGCGCCTTGGCGGCCTCGACCGACGCCGTCTTGATGTGGCCGAAACCGCGGATCCGCTCCGGAATGGAAGCGATACTGACGGCGAGCCCGTAGTTGTCGTCATTCAGGCCGCCGAGCAGTTCGGCGATGATGTTCTCGTAGTCGGCGATGAGCCGACGCTCCATTTTCCGCTCCGCGCTCCAGCCGAAGGGATCGAACGGCGTACCGCGCAGGAACCGCAAGCGCGCAAGCGTCCGCATGACCGGGAGCATCCAGCCGCCGAACTCCAATTTGCGCGGCATACCCGTGGCCTTGTCCTTTGGGGCGATCATCGGTGGAGCTAGATTGAAACGCAGTTTGAACCCGCCTTGGAACTGTGCGTGCAACTTGCGCATAAACTCCGGATGCGAGTACAGGCGCCCCACCTCGTACTCGTCCTTGTAGGCCATCAGCTTGTGGGCATGGCGGGCGACCGCCTCGGCCAGCCCCCGGCGACCATGGGTGCGGGTTCGCTCGGCTTCGCGGGCCCCCTCCACCAGCGATCGGTAGCGCTCGGCATAAGCCGGGTTCTGGTAGGCGGCCAGGTCGGCGCTGCGATGTTCGATCAGCGCATCGAGCGGCAATTCCGCCGACGAACGCCCAGGCGCGCCGCCGGCCAGCTCCTGAACCACATCGGGATCGTGGGCGGTACGGCGGCCCCACTCGAAGGCTTGGCGGTTCCACTCGACGCGCACGCCGTTTAGCGCGATGGCATCGAAGATCGCCTCTCTCGACAGCGGCAACAGCCCCCGCTGCCAGGCGTAACCCACTAGAAAAAGGTTGCTCGCTATGGCATCGCCGAGCAGCCGCGTGGCGATGCGGGTCGCGTCCACGAATGAGAGCTTCTCCGCGTCGAGCGCCCCGGACAGACGGCTGCGCAAGCTTTTCCCGGGGTAAATCAGGTCAGGATCGCGGGTGAAATCGCCGGTGATCGTCTGTTGGGTGTTCACCACGGCCCGGGTTTGATCGGGATTGATGGCCGCCAGTGCCTGATCGCCGCCGGCGACAAGCAGGTCGCAGCCGAGTATCAGATCCGCCCCACCCTCATTGATACGCGCCGAGTTGATGTCCTCCGTCTTTTCCGCGATACGCACATGGGTGGTGACCGGCCCGCCCTTCTGGGCGAATCCCAGTTGATCCACGATGGATGTGCCCTTGCCGTCGATATGCGCGGCCATGCCGAGGAGCGCGCCGATGGTGACGACGCCGCTGCCGCCGACGCCGCCGACCAAAATGGCGTAGGTGCCGTTCTCGGGGATTGCCGCCCGCACCGGCTCCGGGATCGTTTGCGGCGAGAGCGGCACATCGGTCGTACCGCGGCCCTTGCGCGGCTCGCCGCCCAGAACGGTGACGAAGCTCGGGCAGAAACCCTTGTTACAGGAGTAGTCCTTGTTGCAGGCGGACTGATCGATGGTGCGCTTGCGCCCGTATTCCGACTCGAACGGCAGCACCGAGACACAGTTCGACCGGGTGCCGCAATCGCCGCAGTTTTCGCAGACCCGGTCGTTGATGAAAAGATGCTTCGCGGGGTCGGGGTATTGGCCGCGCTTGCGGCGCCTGCGCTTTTCCGCGGCGCAGGTCTGGTCGTAGATCAGTATCGAGACGCCCTCCACTTCGCGCAGTTCGCGTTGCACGAAATCCAGGTCGTCCCGGTGATGGATGGTGGTGCCGGGTGCGAAATCGGCCCGCTTTCCGTACTTGTCCGGCTCGTCGGTCACCACGGCGATGCGCCGGATGCCTTCGTTGCGCATCTGCCGGGAGATCTGCGGCACTGTGAGCTGCCCGTCGACGGGTTGGCCCCCGGTCATGGCGACAGCATCGTTGAACAGGATCTTGTAGGTGATGTTGACGCGCGCCGCCACGGCGGAGCGGATGGCAAGGAGCCCGGAGTGGTAATAGGTGCCGTCGCCGAGCTGTTGGAAGACATGCGGTGTACGCACGAAGGGCGCCTGACCGATCCAGGCCACCCCCTCGCCGCCCATCTGGCTGTAGGAGTACACCTCCCGGTCCATCCAGTTGGCCATGAAGTGGCAACCCACGCCCCCGTGAGCGCGGCTGCCCTCCGGTACCCGGGTCGAGGTGTTGTGGGGACAGCCGGAGCAGAAGTAGGGCAGCCGGGCGAGCGCAAGGGCCTGGCGTGCCCGCTGTTGTGCGGCTTGGCGGTCCAGGAAGGCGATACGTGCCCGCAGGCGTTCGCTGTCATGCAACGGCCGCAGTCGCCCGGCAAGCACTCGGGCGATTTTGTCCGGGTGCAGGTCGCCGATATCATCCACCAGCTTTGCCCCCCGCTCGTCGAGCCGCCCGACTATGCGGGGACGACGCGCATCGGGCAGGGCGTAGCAGACGCTGCGCATGGCATTTTCGATCTGTTCCCGCTTGTCCTCAATGACCAGTATCTCCCCAAGCCCGTCGGCGAATTCCCGGTACAGGTCGCGATCGACGGGAAACGGCATCGCGACCTTGAGAATGCGGACGCCAGCCGCCGACAGGACCGCCTCGTCGAGACCGAGGTCGGCCAGCGCCTGCAACGTATCGCGCCATGTCTTGCCCATGGCGGCGATGCCAAGGCGGGGTCGCGGGCTGTCGTGACTGATGCGATTGAGTCGGTTGGCGCGAGCAAACTCGACCGCGGCCGGTAGCTTGTGGCCGCGCAGGCGGGATTCCTGAAACGACCAGTTGTCGCCGGCCCGGGCATTGACGCCGTCGGCCGGAAATTCAAACGGGGGCCGCAGGATGCGGATGTGATCGTGATCGGCCCGGATCGATGCGGCCGTTTCGATGGTCTCCGGCAGCAGCTTGTAGCCGACCCAGGCCCCGCTGAATCGCGAAAGCTCAATGCCGTACAGCCCCAGGGTGAAAACCTCCTGGATGTCGGCCGGGTACAGCACCGGCATGAGCAGGTCTTCGAACAGCAGTTCCGAGTGGTAGGCATCGACGGTGGAGCGCATGGCCGGGTCGTCGCCGGCCAGGATCAGTACGCCACCGTATTTCGCGGCACCGTGGTAGTTGCCCTGGCGAATCGCATCGAGGCTCTGGTCGAGGCCGGGCCCCTTGCCGTACCACAGGGCGAAAACGCCGTCGTAGTCGGCGTCTCCGAAATAGTGAACCTGCTGTGTCCCCCAGACCGCGGTTGCCGCCATGTGTTCGTTGGTGGCGGGCCAGAACCTCACGTGGTGTTCGGTTGTCAGGTCTTCCGCGCGCCACAGTTCCACATCCATCGCGGTCATCGGGGAGCCCCGATAACCGGAGATGAAACCGGCGGTGTTGATCCCGGCCGCCAGGTCGCGGCGGCGCTGCACCAGTAGCAGCCGCACCAGCGCTTGGGAGCCGGTCAGGTAAATGCGGCCGGTGTCACGGGTGTACTTGTCGTCGAGGCTGACGGCGGGGCTGCTCATCGCTGGGGTGGGGATACCCCGAACCCGCCGCGGGACGGTCGGCTGGCGTGGATTTGGTTCATCTGACTGCCTCCTTGGGCAAATCGGGTGTCCGTGCTATTGCAACCGCAGTTCCGCCTCGACCTCAACGGGAATACCGAACGGCAATTCGGCCATGCCCACGGCGGACCGGGTGGCTAGGCCGCAGGGGTCGCCGAACAGATCGACGATGGTCTCCGAGAAGCCGTTGATCACGGCGGACTGCGCCCTGAAGCCGGGTGCCGAATTGACCATGCCGAACACCCGGACCCAGCAGTCGATGCGGTCGAGGTCGCCGATCTCGCGCTGGATGGTGCCCACCATGGCCAGTGCCGTCTTGCGGGCCGCCTCCACCCCCTCCTCGACGGTCAGGTCGGCACCAACCTTGCCGAGCGGTTGGGCAACGCTGCCGTCGGCTTCCTGGGGCCCGTGGCCCGAGACGACCACGCGCTTGCCGACCACCCGAATCATGGTGATCGGTACCTTTAGATCCGGCGGAACCTTGAGCGGTGCCGGCAGAACCAGCCCAAGGTTCCTGATACGCTGCTCCACGCGGCCTGTCATGTCGTCGTCCCCGTCAAGTGACAGAACGCTAGTATCCAACAGTCCGCGTTGCGGTACTTGTTAATTCGTGCAGGAAATCGGTCGCGGACCGGGTGTTTCAGGGCGCAGGCTCCCAGCCCCTGATTTTTGCCCGTTTCGACAGAGCGCGGGCGTCGCAAAGCTGCTAGATTGGCCGTTTGGTTCATTGATGCATCGCGTTCGGGTGGCCGCGGGGGCGTGGTGGCGAAACCACGGACGATGGGTCGTCCGACATGGGAGGATGCACCGAAGGATGTTCAACTCCTACCCGATGCGTGTACTCGTCGTCCCCTCGGCGGTGTTCCTGTCGGTGCTTTTCGGTGCCTCCTACGGGTCGGGGCGGGAGGTGGTCGAATTCGTCAGCGGCAACGGCCCGACCGGCGGCCTGGTCGCCATCGCAACGCTGGTGGTCACCCACGCGGTGTTGCTGGTGTTGAGCTTCGAGCTGGCCCGCCTGTACCGATCCTACGACTACGTCAGTTTCTTCCGGGTGCTGCTTGGCCGAGGCTGGTTCCTCTACGAGATCGTGATCCTCGTGGGGCTCGTCATCGCGCTGTCGATCACCACCACGGTCGGCGGCACCGTGCTCGACGACCGCTTCGGCATCGGTGCCGTGGTTGGCAGCCTGTTGATACTCGGCCTGATCGTCGTGCTGAACTATCATGGCCGGCGTATCGTCGAGCAGTCGATGATGATCTCGGTGGTGATGCTGTTCGTGGTGCTGGCGGTATTGATCGCGCAACTCGCCGACAGCCATTTCGGAGATATCGTCGCGACATTTGCGGACCACCCCTATCGGGATGGAGGTGTTTTCACGGGGCTCATGTACGCGATCGGTGGCGGCGGTTATCTGCCGCTGCTGCTGTACTGCGCGACCGGCTTGCGGACCCGGTCGGAGGCCATCACGGCGGGCGTGGTCGCGGCGGCATTCGCCGCAATTCCGGCGTTGATCTTCCACTGCGCCTTCATGGCGGGTTTTCCTGAAATCGTCGAGCAGCGCCTGCCCACCTACTGGATGTTCGAGCAACTCAGCACGCCGTTCATGCTGAATGTCTATGTTCTTGTGATGTTCGTGCTCGTCGCGCAGACCGGCGTCGGCGTCCTACAGGGGCTGATCGAACGGATCGACGGCTGGAGTCGGCAGCGGCGCGGGCGGCCGCTCGGCAGGACCGGGCACGGCGCCATCGCCGGGGCCGCGGTGATCCTCAGCACGGCGCTCGGCAGCATGGGCATAGTCGCGCTGATCCTGCGCGGCTACACGATCATGTTCGCAAGCTTTATCGTCGTGTTCGTGGTGCCGCTCTTGACCTACGGCCTCTATCTTGTCGCGCGCGGACAATCCGCAGGTGTTCGCTGAACCAGGCGGCCTGCTTGGCGAGCGCCACTTGCGATTCCGGTGCTTGCGGCAGCACAAAGGTGAAGCAGTGCGGCATGCCGTCGTACAGGTCGAGCTTGGCGACCTGCCCGGCCGCCTCAAGCGCCTGAAACATGATCAGGGAATCGCTCAGCAGGATTTCCTTGCCGCCGGTCTGCAGCAGCGTCGGCGGCATGCCCTTGTCGAGGTTGCTGTCGAATTGCGGAGCAATCACCGGATCTTGGTGGTCGCCGATGCCGAGCACGGGCAGGATCTTGCGCACATAGGCTTCCCGTGCCACCAGCGGATCCTGCCCTTCCAGGGTCACCCAGGTATCGCCGGTCATGGTGAAGTCGACCATGGGCGACAGGGCCACCGCGACGCCGGGCAGCCCGATGCCGCGATTGCGGAGCGCATTGGGGACGGCGAGCGATAGATGCCCACCCGCGGAACATCCGTACAGGCCGATGTTCTCCGGCCGGTGGTTCATTGCGTTGACCAAGTGCTCGAACACCGAGACGTTCTGATCGATGATCTCGTGGAGCGTCGCGAACGGTGCCTTCTCGTACCCGACGGCATAAACGCGGATGCCGAGACGGTCCGCCATGGGAACGGTGTCGGCCAGGGTTGACTCCGGGCTCATCGAAGACCAGGCACCGCCATGCATGTACATGAGAATCCTGTCGCTGGCGCGCACCTCCCTAGGCGTGATTTCGACAACCCGTACCCCGTTCATCGACAGTTCCCGCAGGGCGGCGTCGTATTCCTTGAGCAGGGACTCACTCCGGGCGATAAAGCTCGCCTGTTTGCTCCGGTCCCACCGGCGCCAGCCGTCAAGGTCGCCGGGGGCCGGAACTTCCCAGAATGGCCGATAGCTTGCATAGAAGGCCCGCCAGGGCGCGGAGACATGGGGCGGCACGTACTTGTGCACATGAAACACGGGCCTGTCGGCCGAAGGAGGTTTTTCCGCGGCTTGGGCATGGCCGGTGGCGGCAACCATCAGAAACAGGGCTGGAATGATCGGCATACGCATTTTGAAACTCCGGGGCTTGTCGGCAAACAAAGGATTGCAATTCGGCCGCCGATGGTAACTCGAATCGATGGAGCACCGAGGCTGTCGAGTTCCCTGGCTCGACCTATTCATGAATAAACTACTGCGGCCGTCGATAGCGGCGAAATCACTGGGCGTGCTCCCGCCGCGTGCTCAACGGGCCGTCAAATACGCCTGCGCGCGCTCTTACTCCGCGCACCCTGTGCTTTCACTACTCTGCCGGCCTCGCCACGTTCATTCATGAATAGGTCGGGCTGGCTCGATTGCCTGTGTTTGCGGGACCATCAATCTGCCGCAAAAGATAAACCCGAGCCTTTGTGGAAATGGATAATATGTTTGGGCGCGAATGTTCCGCGCAAAGCCTGCATGTGCCCGACAACCCTTGGAGAGCGAATATGAAGATTTCCGCGGTGGCAACCGGAAGCCTATCCTTTTTGCTGGCGACGACCCTGGTCTCGCCAAGTTGGTCGGAACAGTCGAACCCGGATTTCGCGGGCACCGCCTCGATGCTGGTTGAAGAGGTGCTGGTCACCGCCCGCAAGCGGGCCGATCTGGAAAGCGCCCAGGATGTGCCGCTGGCCGTTTCCGCCTTCTCGGGCGATCAGATCGAAGCCATGTTCGCGGCGGATCTCACCGACATCAGCGCCAATGTGCCCAATGCGACCGCCTATTCCAGCGCCACCTTCCCCGGCTACGTGAATTTCTTCATCCGCGGCATGGGCGTCGCCGGCACCGTGCTTTCCGACGACCCGGCGGTCGGGGTGTTCGTCGACGGCGTCTATATGGGCGTATCCGCCGGCATCGTCTTCGACAGCTTCGACCTGGAAGCCGTGGAGGTTTTGCGCGGGCCCCAGGGAACCCTGTTCGGCCGCAATGTCACCGGCGGAGCCGCGTTGCTGCGAACACGCGGGCCGACAGAGGAATTCAGCGGCCGCGTTCGGGTAATAGGCGGCAACGACGGCAATCTGCGGGCGGCCGCGTCGCTTAGCGGCCCCTTGGTGGAGGGTCGGCTGCTCGGCAAGATCGCCGTGTTCCATACCTCTTTGAACGACTGGATGGACAACCCCGCCGGTGAGGCGGCGGGCTTCGATGATCTGGGCGAAGTGGACCAGCAGGTTGTTCGGGCCGCGTTCACCTGGCTCGCCGGCGACACCTTCACGGCGGATCTGCGCTTCGAATACGGACGTTCCGAGGAAGATCCGTTGCCCATGTGGGCAGTGGACAATACGCGGCTGCTGCGCGTGCAGCCGATTCCGGGGGTGAGCGAGGTGGGTGCCCGCGACAGCAACGACCCAATCGCCAACGGCGTCAACGACCATCCCCTGGACGCCGACTGGATCAGCGGCTCTATCGAATTGAATTGGGATCTGCCGGCGGGCTCCCTGAAGTCCATAACCGCCCTGCGCGATCTTGAGCAGAAGAACCTGACCCAGGACTTTGACGGCAGCACCGTCGCCATCTTCGATGTGAACAATACCTTCATTGAGCAGGACCAGTTCAGCCAGGAACTGATCTACAACATCGGTCTCTCCGACAGCGTCGACCTGACCGCCGGATTCTTCTATTTCGATCAGGAGTTCACCTACGGCGAGCGCCGCTTCGGGGCGCTGTTCGCGGCGGCTGGTGGTGGCCTACAGACACACAGCATCACCGACCACCAGGTGGTGGGGCTATTCGCCCAGGCCGACTTCGCGCTGTCCGAGCGGTGGGTTCTGACACTGGGTGGCCGGCAATCCTGGGAGGAGAAGGACACGCGGATCGGCCAGTTCGGCGGCTCACTAAGCTGCACCGACCTCGCCAGCACCGACCCGAGGGATTGTGATTTCAACTTCGAGGGCGGCGATGACTGGTCGAACTTCACCTACAAGGCGGGCATCCAGTTCCTCGTCTCGGAAGACACGCAGATCTACGGATCCTATACCCGGGGCTTCCGCAGCGGCGGCTTCAACATTCGCCAGAATGTCGGGGTGGTTCCCGGACCCTATGACGAAGAAACGGTGGATGCATTCGAGCTGGGGGTTAAGGCCGACCTGGCCGAAGGCCGGGTGCGCACCAACCTGTCCCTGTTCCTCAACGATTACGATGACCTGCAGCGTACGGTGGTGGGCACCGATGGCTTTCAGACCGTCTCGAACGCGGCCCAAGCATCCATCAAGGGCATTGAGTTGGAAACCGCCTGGCTGATCACCGACGGGCTGCTGCTGCAGGCGAACATGGGCTATCTCGATGCCGAGTTGCAGAATTTCGTGAACCCGCGTGGCGGTGCCGGCGGGGCGCCGAGCGTCATCGACGGCACCCGCATTCCCTACATTCCAAAGTGGCAGCGCGAGCTGCACCTCACCTACGATATTCCCATGGGTGCGGGCAGCCTGACCCTGCGCGGCAGCTATCGCTATGTCGGCAATGTCGAATCCACCGACGACAACCTGGGCTTCCCGGGGTCGAGTTACGAAGAGTACGACGCCAGCCTCGCCTATTCGCCCGACTCCGGTGCCTGGCGTGTGGCGCTGTTCGGCAAAAACCTGACCGACAACATCGAAAGCAGCCTGATCACCAACGCGGCGAACCCCGGCTGGATCCTGAATCAGGCGCGCAATCCGGCCCGTTACGGGATTGAGTTGCTGATGGAGTTCTGACCCGGACAACGGGTGACGCCTATGTTTCCGCAGCCTTTCCCGGCCGCGTGGGTGCCGGGGTGAGAACGACCGCCGGTAGCGGCGCGTTGGGCCGGGCGTTTAGCGTCGACGATGTGCGCAAACTGGCGCGGCGGCGCCTGCCGGGCTTTATCTTCGATTATCTCGACGGCGGCGCGGACGACGAATACACACGCGGCCAGAACGCGAGGTCGTTCGCGGCGCTGTCGCTCATCCAGAGGGTGCTCGTCGACGTTACCCGGGTGGATACCGGCACGACCCTGCTTGGCATGCCCACCTTGGTGCCCTTCATCCTGTCGAGCACCGGGGCGAGTCGCTTCTACCATTCCCAGGGAGAGCTGGCGGCGGCCCGTGCGGCGGCCGCCTCGCGGGTGATCTACGGCACCACCTCCTCGGCGATGTTTTCCCTGGAGGATGTGGCCGCCGTGGGCGACGGGCCGCGCTTCTTCCAGGTGTATGTGCTCAAGGATCGGTCGATCACGGGCGAATACGTCAAACGCTGTAGGGCGGCCGGCTACGGCGCCATGTTCCTCACTGTGGACTGCGCCACCCACGGCAACCGGGAGCGGGATCTGCGCAACCAAATATCGATTCCGCCCAGGGCCACCCCGCGCATACTCCGGCAACTGCTGAAAAGGCCGGGCTGGACGATGGACTATCTGACGAATCCGGGCTGGCGTTTTCCGAATATCGAAGGATATGTCGACGACTCCACCCGGGACGATTTCGCCTCCGTGGCGGAATGGTTCGCTGATCAGCTCGACAAGAGCTTCACCTGGGATGACGCGGCGGCGCTTTGCAACGACTGGGGCGGGCAGTTCGTCATCAAGGGCATCACCACCGTTGCCGACGCCCGCCTCGCCGTGGATATCGGCGCCACCGGCATCGTCGTCTCCAACCACGGCGGTCGGCAGCTCGACCACGCCCCGACCACCTTAGAGGTGTTGCCGGAAATCGTCGACGCGGTGGGCGACCGCGTGGAAGTCCTGGTTGACAGCGGCTTCCGGCGCGGCACCGACATCATCAAGGCGCTTGCCCTGGGTGCCCGCGGCGTTTTGATCGGCAAGGCGTATCTCTACGGGCTCGGTGCCGGCGGCGAGGCGGGCGTTGCCCGGGTCATCGAGATTCTGAAGGGCGAACTCGAGCGCAACATGACGCTGATGGGGTTGCGCTCCATCGACGAAATCACGAGCGACTCCGTTCGCTGGCGTGACCCGCGTTTCGTCCGCTGAAAGGCTTTGCACGATGCGCGTTTTGATAAATCGGGAGCGCTAGTGCGCCGTCTGAAAAATACGCATACGATTCATCCTGTTCGCGTCAGATCGTAATCATTTGCCGCGACCACGAAATTAATCAGAGGTTCCTTAGATCGGATGCCGCGACCACAGGATTAATCGGGGGTTCTGTAGGAGAATCGGCAACATGGATAAGAAAATGAAACGAATCGCTCTGGCCCTGTCGGCTCTGCTCGTTCTCGGTGCCGGCCAGGCCAGGCCCGACTTCGTTGTCGAGAATGTCGATGCTTTCGATGGGCGGGCGGAGCAATTGCTCGAGAGTGTCAGCGTTGTGGTCACCGGGAACCGGATCACAGCCATTGGCCCCGATGCCGCGGCGCCCGAGGGTACGCGGCGCATCGACGGCGGCGGCCGCGTGCTCATGCCGGGGCTCATCGACGGGCATTCGCATCTGTCGCTCATCGCGCCGGTGCGCGACTTGCAGCAGATGACTTGGGACGAGATCGGGGCGCGCATGGCGGTGCGGGCCCGGGAGACATTGATGCGCGGCTTCACCTCGGTGCGCGATCTCGGCGGCCCGGTGGCGGGTTTGAAGAAAGCCATCGACGCGGGCGTTGTCGCTGGCCCGCGCATCTACCCCTCCGGTGCCTTTATCTCGCAGACTTCCGGCCACGGTGATTTCCGGTCGGCGCTTGACCCGCACCCCACACTCGACGGGGGCGATTCCAACATGCAGCGGCTCGGCTACTACCGGATAGTCGACGGCCCGGCCCAGGTGCTTGCCGCGGTGCGCGAGAACCTGCGCAATGGTGCCACCCAGGTGAAGCTCATGGGCAGCGGCGGTGTCGGCTCCGACTACGACCCGATCGACTCCATACAGTTCACCCCGGGGGAGATCCGGGCCGCCACCCAGGCAACCGCCGACTGGGCCACCTATGTCGGTGCGCATCTGCACAACGCCGCCGCGATTGAGCGCGCGCTCGCCAATGGCGTGAAAAGCATCGACCACGCCTCCCAGATGACCGAGAAAGCCATGCGTCTACTTGTCGAGAAGGGCGCCTATATGAATCCCAATTTCGGCTGGAACAAATTGGTTCTCCAAGCCGGGTTCCTGACCGACTTCCAGAGGGAGAAAGCCCGTATCGTGCTCGACAACATCGACGAGAACATACACCTGATTAAGAAGCACGGCGTCGAGGTCACCTTCAATGTGGATGCATTCGGGCCCAGGGACATCTGGGAGAGCGTGAATATCGCCGAGTTCACCGAGCGCCAGAGGTACTTTTCCAACCACCAGATCCTGCGCCAGGCCACATCGGTCACGGCGGGTCTCCTAGCTTTGTCCGGACGCCGCAATCCCTACCCCGGCAGGCTTGGTGTCATCGAGCCGGGTGCCTATGCCGACCTGCTGCTTATAGCGGCAAACCCGCTTGAGGACGCATCCGTCCTTGCCGACCCCCGCAACATTTCGCTGATCGTGAAAGACGGCCGGATTTACAAGAATGAACTTTGAACAGCCCAGTCAACCCATCGATATCATTCCCATTCGTTACGGAATAACGGACGGATCCGACTCATAAAGCCGATTGGCGCGGTCGGCTGAACGCAAGGTTTCCTATGGATTTTTCACCCACGGACGAACAGCGCATCGCCGTCGATTCGTTCCGCCGTTTTCTCGACAGGGAAGTCGCTCCCCGGGTCGCCGAGTTCGATGACGCCTTCATACCCAGGGATGCCATGCGCGACCTGCTCCAAAAACTGCTGCCCTTCGGCATGGGCAATGGGCTGGTCGACCAAGCGCACGGCGGCCTGGCTCTCGAGCCGCTTATGGTGGGCCTGCTGTTCGAGGAACTGGCGCGGGTTTCGCCGGACCTCGCCATTGTGGCCCTTATCCAGATGGAAGCCGGATTGCTGCTTGGCGCCGGCTCGGAATCCATCCGGGCCAATTACCTTGCTCCGCTGATCGGCGGCGAAAAATTCGCCTGTATCGGAATCAGCGAGCCGGAAGCCGGTTCGAATATCGCGCAAATCCGCAGCCGGGCGCGACGGGATGGCGACGGCTTCCGGCTTTCCGGCGAAAAACAGTGGATATCAAGCGGCCATTACTCGGATTTCTGCATCTGCGTCGCCCGGGACGAGGAAGGCCCCGGTGATGGCATAGGCCTGTTTATCGTTGACCGGGAAGCGGGTTACGAGAGCCGTAATATCCCCAAGATCGCCCTCAACCGGCAGTCGACAGCCCAGTTGCACTTCGACGACGCGAACGTGCCGGCCGAGAACCTGCTCGTGGCGCCGGGTGAGGGGCTGAAACGGCTGATGGCGCTGCTTTCCGGCTCACGGCCACTGGTTGGGCTGCTGGCCGTGGGGGTTGCCCGGGCGGCGCTTGATCACTCCATCGACTACGCGAAATCCAGGGAGCAGCACGGCAAGGTCATCGCCCGCCATCAGTTGGTGCAGGCGCGCATCGCGGATATGGCGGTCAAGATCGATGCATCCCGGCTGCTGCTGTACCGGGCGCTCGATCTGGCCGGGCGCGGGAAGCGAAGCGAGTTGGAAAGCAGCATGGCCAAATACTTCGCAACGGAAGCCGCCTGCGAGGTCACCCGCCATGCCCTTGCCATCCATGGCGGCAACGGCGTGGCGCGGGAGTTTTCCGTCGAGGAACTGTATCGGGTGGCGCCCATCCTCGCCGTCACCGAGGGCACGCCGGAAATGCAGCAACTGATCATCGGCCGCGGCCTGCTCGGCGAATCGGCCTTTTAGGCCACCCGCGATCCCACCATCGCGCCGTCTTCGGCACCAAGCACGCTTGTGTACGGAATACCGCGTCCTGCTAGAAATACCAATAGGCAGACGCACAGCCATTCAATTGCAGGATGGCCCGAGGTTTGAACGCCGCCTTGAGGGTTGATATGGCCTCGCCTTTTCGGACAGTATGCGTCCCTCGGCAATCATACATGTTAAAATTTCCGCGATGAGTCCGCTGGACCGCCTTCTTGAGTCCTACCGGACCGCCGCCATCAGCGAACGCGACAAGGGTACGGCGTTCGAGAAGCTGGTCGCCGACCCGGTGCAGGCGAAACGCTTCGCCCGCGTCGAACCCTGGCCCGACTGGACGCGCCGCCGGCAACAGGACCGCCGCGACACCGGTATCGACCTTGTGGCAACACGCCATGACGGCGGTCTCGCCGCCATCCAGTGCAAGTTCTTCGACGCCGACCGGAGCATCCGCAAGGAGGATATCGACAGTTTCATCTCGGCCTCCGCAAAGCACGCGTTCGTCGAACGACTGATCGTCGAGACCACGGATGTGCCGTGGAGCCAGAACGCGGAGACAATGCTGCGCGGCCAGACGATATCCACCACGCGCATCGGCCTCCGCGCCTTGCGGGACAGCGGGGTGGACTGGTCGGCCTTCGCAGCCACGGGCGATATCCCACAACCTACCCCGAAGGCCCTGCGCCCCGACCAGACTGAGGCGCTGGAGAAGGTGCGGGCTGGCCTCGCCACCGCCGACCGGGGCAAGCTCATCATGGCCTGCGGCACGGGAAAGACACTGACCGGCCTGCGCATCGCCGAGGAACTGGCCGGTCCCGGCGGGCATGTCCTGTTCCTCGTGCCGTCGCTCGCGCTGATGGCGCAGACGGTGCGCGAATGGTGCGCCGACGTGGTTGTTCCGCTCGCCGCCTTCGCCGTGTGCTCTGACACCCAGGTGGGCAGACGGCGCCGGAGCCGGGATGATGTCGCGGAACTTGAAGTTACCGATCTTGAGTTTCCGGCGACGACGGACGCGACTTCTCTCTCGCGGGCGGTCGCCGCAGCGGACGCGGACTCCATGCGCGTCGTGTTCGCGACCTACCAGTCGATTTCCGCGGTCGCCGCCGGTCAGGCTAATCACGGCCTTCCCGAGTTCGATCTGATCGTCTGCGACGAGACCCACCGCACCACCGGCGCGACATTTGCCGGCGAGGACCAGTCGAACTTTGTGAAGGTGCACGACAACGAAGCCATCCGGGGCCGCAAGCGCCTTTACATGACGGCGACACCTCGCATCTATGGCGAGAACGCGAAGTCCAGGGCGCGCGATGCACAGGCCGTCCTTGCATCTATGGATAACCCAGACCTTTACGGCGAATTACTGTTTCACCTCGGCTTCGCGCAGGCGGTCGAGAACGGCATCCTAACCGACTACCGGGTGATCGTTCTGGCCATGGACGAGGGTCAGGTGAGCACTGCGGTGCAGAAACGCCTCGCCGACGAAAATTCGGAGCTCAAGCTCGACGACGCGACAAAGATCATCGGTTGCTGGAGGGCCCTGTCAAAAACCGGCCTTGATGGAGCCGCCGCGGACGACCCCGGACCGATGCGCCGCTCCCTGGCGTTCTGCCGCAGTATCGCCAGCTCAAAGCTGGTTTGCGGCGAGTTCGAGCAGGTGGTTTCGGAATTCCAGTCCGAAATCAGCGGCGGCTATCGAAACGGGGTCTCCTGCGAGGTTCGGCATGTGGACGGCACCCATAAGGCCCGCGAGCGTGGCCGGAGGCTCGACTGGCTCAAGGAGGACGCGGGTGCAAACGTCTGCCGGATTCTGAGCAATGCGCGCTGCCTGACCGAAGGCGTCGACGTGCCGGCGCTCGACGCGATCCTGTTCCTGCATCCGCGCAACAGCCAGATCGATGTCGTGCAGGCGGTCGGACGGGTGATGCGCAAGGCACCCGGCAAGCGGATGGGCTACGTCATCCTGCCGGTCGGCGTTCCGCCCGGGGTGCCGGCGGATGTGGCGCTCGGCGACAACGAGAAGTACCGCGTCGTCTGGCAGATTCTGAACGCGTTGCGCGCCCATGACGAAAGGCTCGACGGCAGGCTGTCCGAGCTGCGGGCGGTGACGGCGACGGTGGAAGAGCTGCCGGGCCGCTACCGGACTCGCGGTTCGGGGATCGGCCGGGGAGGCGGCTCCGAAGGCGAGGGAGATCAGGATGAAAAACAGCAGAAGCTGGCCCTGGTCGTCGACGACTTCTCGCGCGCCGTGATGGCGAAGATCGTCGAGAAGTGCGGCACGCGCGATTATTGGGAAGACTGGGCGAAGGACGTGGCCGAAATCGCGGAGCGTCACGTCACCCGGATCGCGAGCCTCGTGGCGCGGCCCGGCAGCGACGCCCGGTCGTTCTTCGAGGATTTTCTCAAGGAACTGCGCGACGACCTCAACGAGTCCGTCACGGAAAGCGACGCCGTCGAGATGCCGGCGCACCAGTTGCCGGGAACGCCGGCAACCGGTCCGGGGAGGATCGCGGCAAGGCCTCCGGCTGCGACTGGATGTAATGGTCGTTTCGGTCGGCGCCGTCGCCTCGCCCGCCCAGGGCGTGTCCTACTACGAGCGCGACGGCTACTACGCAAAGGACGATCCCGCGCACAGGGAAGCCAGCGCCTGGGCCGGCATGGGCGCTGCGGAACTGGGCCTTGAGGGTCCGGTCGATCCGGAACTGTTCAGGGCCGTGCTCGAAGGCCGTGTGCCGGACGGCTCGGGCAAAGGTCTCGAGCGCGTGGACCGCGACGGAAACCGCACCCACCGCCCCGGCCGCGACCTGACGTTCTCCGCTCCGAAGTCTGTATCGCTCGCTGCGCTTGTCGGTGGCGACGAACGCGTGGTCAAGGCTCACGGCCGGGCGGTGGCGAGTGCGCTCGCCTGGGTCGAGACCCGCCTGCGGGATCCGCAGACCGGACGGATGGTCCGCTCGGGCAACCAGAAGACGGTCGTCGCCACGTTCCGGCATGATGCGTCCCGCAACCTCGACCCCCAACTCCACACCCATGCCGTGCTCGCCAACATGGTGCGGGGACAGGACGGCAAGTGGCGCACCATGGCCAACGAATCGCTCTACCGCCAGCAGAAGCTGATCGGCATGGTTTACCGCAGCGAACTCGCGCAGGCGCTTGCCCGGCTCGGCTACCGGACAGAGAAGAGTCATGCCGACGGACGGTTCGAGATCGCGGGAGTGCCGAGGCGGGTCATCGAAGCGTTCTCGACCCGGCGCGCCGAGATCGAGGCGGCGGTGGCCGGGCGCGGCGCCGGAGACACGGCCACGAACCCGCGCCTTGCCGAACGCGCGGCGCTGATGACCCGGGCGCACAAGCGCGATGTGGACAAGGCGGCATTGCGCGGAAGCTGGCAGCGTCATGCCGTTGGACCCGGGTTCGATGCGCAGGCGCTGGTCGCCGACGCCCGCTCGCGGGACGCAGCACGGGAGGCGGACGCCGTGTCGCGGGAAGCGCCGTCCACTGGCAGCGCTGCCGGACAGGCGGAGCGCATACGGCCGGAAGGCGCGGCCAAGACACGGGCGGGCGAGGCCGCGGCATGGGCGCTCGCCCATCTCGCCGAGCGCGAGGCCGTGTTCTCTCGCTCCGAATTGCTGGCCGCCACACTTGCCTGGCGTCCCGGCGAGGTCTCCATCGCAGAGGCGGAACAGGCGATCGGCGAGCTCGGCAAGACCGGCGCGCTCCATGCTGCGCCCGCGCATCCATCGGGCGACGGACTCACCACCGACAAAGCACTTGCCGACGAACGCGAAACCATCGGATTGATGCGCTCCGGACAGGCCCGGGGCCGGCCCGTGATGCGAAGCTGGATGGCGAGCACGCGATTGCACAGGGGCGCGCTGACCCACGGCCAGCGCGAGGCGGTCAAGCTCATCCTCGGCGCGAAGGACCGGGTGGTGGGCGTGCAGGGCTACGCCGGCACTGGCAAGACCACGATGCTGAACCGGGCGCGCGCACTCGCCGAACGCCAGGGCTACCGCATGATCGGCCTCGCGCCTTCAGCCTCGGCGGCGCAGACGCTCGGCCGGGAAGCGGGCATCGAAAGCGAGACGCTCCAGCTCTTCCTCGCCCGCAACGCCGGCGTCGCCGGGGGCCGCCTCACGAAGAAAGGCGAACGGCAGATGCGCGCGGCGTTCGCGAAGACCGTCCTGGTGGTCGACGAGGGCTCGCTCGCCTCCACCGTCCAGGCCCGCGACCTGCTCCGGATCGCAGGCATCCTTCGCATCCCCCGGGTGGTGCTGGTCGGCGACTCGAAGCAACTCGACGCGGTCGACGCCGGCAAGCCGTTCGCCCAACTCCAGCAGGCCGGCATGAAGACCGCCGTCATGGACGAGATCATGCGCCAGCGCGACCCCGCCCTGAAGGAAGCCGTCGAGGCGAGTCTGGCAGGCGAGATCGGCAGGGCGTTCGACAAACTCGGATCCGACATCGCCCAGGTCAAGGCCGACAATATCGCAGGCGCGGTCGCCGCGCGCTGGCTCGCGCTCGCGCCGCAAGACCGCGAGCGCACCGGGGTGATGGCGCCGAGCCACGAACTGCGCCAGACCGTCAACGGCCATATCCGTGAGCGCCTCGCCCGCGAGGGCCGAATCCACGGACCCGCCCTGCGGACCGACCGTCTGGTCTCGAAGGGCTACACCAACGCCGAAAAGGCGCTCGCCGGCAACTACGCGCCGGGCGATGTGGTCGCCTTCCACCGGCCTTACAAGCGGGTCGGGGTCGGGAAGGGCAACGAACGGCGGATCCTGGAAGTCGATCACGAACGCAGGGAAGTGCTGCTTGAGGGAAGCGACGGAGGCGCCGTGCGCTGGAAACCGGGTGAGATCGCCGGACGGCGCGGCGGCAGCGAGGTCTACAGGATCGAGGGAATCGAACTGCGCGCTGGCGACCGCATCCGCTGGACCCGCAACGACAAGGCGCTCGGACTCGTCAACAGCGGAACTGCCGAAATCACCGAGGTGAAGGACAACCGGGTGTCGTTCCGGCTTGAAGACGGGCGCACACTGAGTCTGGGCGAAGGCGACCCGCAACTGCGCCATCTCGACCACGCCTGGGCCTCGACCGTACACGCCTTCCAGGGGCGTACCGTCGACAACGTGATCGCTGCCATGGAGGCGAACCATCCGAAACTGACCACTCAGAAGAGCTTCTATGTCGAGATCAGCCGCGTGCGCGATCGCGCCGAACTCGTCACCGACGACGCGAAAGCGCTGCGCGAACAACTGGAGGCCGTCACCGGCGAGCGCATCGCAGCGCTGGAAGGAATCGGGGAAATTGTCAGGGAACAAGCGAGCGATACAGGGAATGCAAAACTGCAAAATGATCGTGAGCCCGAGCGCACACCCGAGCGAAATGTCGCCAGGGAACGGTCAAGTTCGACGCTGGAAAGGGGTCGCGAAACCGGGATGGATCTTGGCTTATAGCGCACATTTTCAGAGGATCCCGAAGTGGCCGGTGTGTTACACTTTTGATCGCATCACTCAGGAGTTCAGCCAGTGACAACAAAGAATCAGCATGTTGTCCCGCGCGGGGGCAAGTGGGCGGTTCGCAAGACAGGCGCTGAAAGGGTTACGCGTCACTTCAACACCCAGCGCGAGGCGATCAGGGTTGCCCGGAAAATCGCCCGCAATCAGGGTGGCGAGGTGTTCATCTACGGACGGGATGGCCGCATTCGCAAGCGCGATTCCTGCGGGCACGATTCCTTCTCGCCACGCGGATAGCGCCATTTGCCACAGGACGACAACTTTGATCGAAATGTCTTCGTAAACTGCCCGTTAGACGAAGATTACGATCACATTCTTCAGGCCGTGCTTTTTTGCCTTGTGCGGTTCGGTCTCAAACCGCGGATCGCTACCGAGCGCAGCGACGCTGGCGAACCTCGTATCAACAAGATACTGGATCTTGTTCAGTCGTCCCGATACTCCATTCATGATCTTTGCCGGTGCCAGGCCCGGCATGAGGGTGAATACTACCGACTCAACATGCCTTTCGAGCTGGGCCTGGACTTCGGATGCCGACGCTACGGCGCAGGGCGGTTGAAGGACAAGGTAATCCTTGTGCTGGAGGCAGAGCGGTACCGCTATCAAGCGGCAATCTCGGACCTCGCTGCTTCGGATATTGAAGCCCATCATGGTAATTACCAACTCGCCGTCAGAAAGGTTCGGAACTGGCTTGCCGGAATGTCTGGTTTCGAGAGTGTCGGCGCCAAGCGAGTGTTAGCCGACTACGAGGACTTCCAGGAATGGCATGTCGAGCGGCAGCACAAGCTCGGGTTCTCGGAAGATGACATCCGGGATTATTCCGCCGCCGAACTCCTGCGCGCCATGTCCGATTGGCAACAACGGTACCCCAAGGTTTCTTGACGCCACTGATGCAACTAACAGACGAAGTAAAAAGTGAATCCTACGCTTGCGTAAGCATAGTGAAAGTGGATTCATTGCAATACGAGCGCATTCCAAGCCGTTGCCGTCGGCAATTCTTACTGCGGTCAGGCCAGATGTGGATTTCATCCACAGTTAGCAGGCAGGTGGCCAGATCCCAAATCACCGCCCAAGCGCCGTCGATATTGTGCATAGGCCCAACCTTGACGTTACCGGGGATCACGCAAGCCCACGTCAGCCCCGACTCTCGTTCATCGACAACGTCTCACCCCAAACACGCTGCAGCGAACTCTCGTGCCAGCGCTTAAACCAGTCTGGGATAAGTGGGCCTTCTTTACGCACGTATTGATAGCCCGAAACGGCGGCCATCAGCCTAGGGGTGGCGGATATGTCGTTGGCTTGATCCAAGAGCCCTGTGAGACTTTCCATTGACTCCCTCGCTGCCATGCTCAACCCGCGGTATTTCACTCCTAGGTTGAAAGTGTCCAGCAGGACGATTAAACAGATGGCCAACCCATACGCTCGCCAAGAAATCTCCGACGCATGGGTGGTGTCTGTCTCGCCATCCACCTCCAAAACCCCCAGCACAAATACTGACACCGCTGCCAAGACCCCCATAACGATGAAGACCAACTTCGATGCCTTTTTTGCTAGCTGCTCGGTCCACCAAGCCGACTCAATTACCATTTTGATGAAAAGAGAATATGAGGGGTTACCTGACGCTTCGTAGTAATTGTCGTCGCCCACGGAGTTGACATGTTTCTTGAATCCGCGAGAGTACTTCGAATTCAGGTCGGCCAATTTCACCGTGTCGATCTCGTGGCCGATGCCCCTTTTGAATTCAATTGCCCGCAGAATCCATTCCGCATCTCCCCGATAGCATTCTGACCACCAAAGGCACATCCTTCCGAAAATCGCCAGCACAGCTGCGGCCAGCGGTCCCCATTCTTGCGAGCCAATCAGACACGCGACCGGGAAGGCCACAATAGCGAGATAGCCAAATGCAACGCTGAAACCCCACCGAAGCTTCGCTTGAGAAAACACCCAACCCCGAAGCCGATGAATATTCTCCATTTCTATCCCACCAATGGTCATGCAAGCCCAACTCCAATGCTCCAAACTGCCTCACGACTAATAATCGTTCGGCAGTCGGCTGCACCGCTGTTCCCTGCACAACCTGTATTCCTGCTATTGTTCGTGTTCATCCAAGTGATGTCGTTAGGTTCGGTCATGTCTTACGGCCTTGACATCCGCCATCCGAACAACTCGCGCCAAGCATCTACCGCCGCCCGTTCCTTGCCCTCGTATTCGAGCTGCAACGCCTCCTCCGCCACCGCCAGCCATCCGCGTACCACCTCCGACAGTTCCCGGCGGCGATCAATCTTGATCCTTGCGTTGATGTCCGGACCAAGGCCCGCCGGATCTGGCCAGTCGTCCATGATTCGATCCGCGACCGATGCCAAGAAGAACCGAATTTCATCCGGGTAACGACCGAACGGCTCGACCACAAGATCCATCCCCATAACCTCTAGCAGAAATGCGGGATCTATTGGGTCTCCAGCTTCCCGGTTAATCCCCTTGACCATCTTCACGAATGGTACGAATTTTTCGTCACAGTTCTTGTTTTTCGCCGTTATCAGAAGAGCCTGCTGCTGCGGATCGGTATCCATCCAACCCAGACCGTTGGGGATTGAGTAGCCCCCCCCTTCACGTGGGAATACTGGTGCTACTTCGTATGACGCCACATCTTCTGAGCCATAGTTGATCGTCACTACATTGTCGTCGGCATCCAAGTCGCTCCAGCGCGAAGCCAGTATTTTGCGCAGCGCAAGGACAGCTGACCTTCCGGCACCTTCGGCCAGTACCCCCTGCGATCCGTCTGGATCTATGACAACAAAAATGTCCACATCTTTCAATTTCTTGGTCTTGGTGTGACGGGCGTAGCTACCAGTCAGAAAGTCGTCCAAGAGCGTCCAGGAGCTCTTGATGTGATCGCGCACCAACCGATGCCGTGTCTGCGCCAGCTTGCTCTCCGTCTTCGTGATTTCAAGATTTGATTTCAACTTGTCGAATGCATCATCAACATAGCTCATCGACATTCACTCCTATTTTCGGTAGTACCGCATCCCAGCACCTGCGTGTGGCCCGGCAGCGAGGGTACCAAAGCTGCTCGACCGCATACCATCCACCGATGCCCTCGTACCCGGCGACCAGCCAGACTGCTTCGAGTGCGGCCCGTTGAAGTTGCAGAAAAGTCGGTACATAGTCCCGTAAGGAACGGTCCGAAGCTTCGCCAAGTAACGAGCCAACGCTGCCCGATCCGCTGTAAATTGTCTGTTCCCGACTCCGCTCACGGTATACGAAACCGGAAACTCGAATATCGGGTCTATCGCTCCAGTCGGCCAATGACATTCGAGCGCGACGCACCTGAGCGTGCCCTCCGCAATCCATGCCGAGATGGCCGACTGGTCCGTCTCCCAATCCGCGAACAGACGCGTGGGATCAATACCCAGCGTTGCCAAGATGTCGGCGATCGAACCCAGAATCACGTCTGCCAGATGAGTCGCCGTATGTGTGCGCGTGTGCGTATGCGCTGAGACCAATGTTCTGGAAGAAATCACCACTTGGTTTCTTCTCCGCGCAACACATCAAGATCTATTGCCAACCCCTTGGGTCTCTTCGCCGCCGGGGCTGACTTGGGCGGCGGCTCTGCCGACAGATGAGAAGATTGTTTCGCAGCAGCCTCGACGCTCGTATTGAGCGCTCCCGGCAACGGTAAATACAATGTCCACTCGTTCGTGGCGCTTGCGCCGCCGGGGACGGGATTCAGATTCTCCTTTACTCTGAGCGCCGCATCGGCCGTCACCACCGTGACGGTCACATGCAGACCGATATCACAAAGCACCAGACCATTCGACTCCAGATGGCCGCCTGCGATGAGTGCCGGACCAAGGCCATCAAGCGCCGCCAGTTCGATGCCTACGCTCCCTGCAGGTACCAAGGGACTACGCTCCAGTGTGTCGGCGACAAGTTTCGTCACCATTTTCCAAGCTTGCGCGGCGCTTCGAACCGGCGATGCGGCGATTGTCCTGTGGCGTTCCATCTGAAACCCCCGTTTCCCGATTGTGTATTCCGCCGTCCTCCATCACCCTGCTTGCGGCGGCGAGCAGGTCATCAACCGTTGTGCTTCCGGATCCAGCACAGCCTCTTGGCGTCCCAGCATGGCCTCCATGATTGTCTTGCGGACCCTCCGCCCGTCCGCACCAACCAGCTGTTCCGCGACCCTCTTGATTCCCGTGTCGCATGCCAGCTGACCCAGCCCCGGGTAGGCTGCTGCCATCGACTTGAGTGCATGTTTCAGGATATTTGTGATCCCCGATTCATCGGGGATCGGAATATGAATGTGAATGTCGACGCGCGACAAGAACGCCTCGTCCAATGCCCCCAAGAAGTTGCTCGTCGCCGCGAAGATCAGATTCGAATGGTCGACTGTATTCGAATCAAGAGCTGCCAGCACCGCATCGGTTGAGCGATGAACATCGGCGGGATTTGCTGCCAGCGATGCCTCGCTCCTTGCGATAGCCATCGACTCGACCTCATCCAGCAGCACTACCGTCGCCATGCCGTCGTCGGCAAGCCTCGGTATTTAGTCAGTAAGGAGTTGCGTAACAGCCTTTTGGCTCTCTCCGTGTTCAGCGCTCATGAGGCCGTGCGGATCAATCTCAATCAATCGTGCGTGACGGTCCGGCATAAACTTTGCGAGTTGATGGGCCAAGCCGCGAGCAAGTGTGGTTTTGCCCGTTCCGGGAGGCCCATGCAGCAGTATGAGTCCGTGCAACGCTGTCGTCTCAAACGGCAGGTCGGCGCGCAGTCGCAGATTCAATAATGTCCCTCGGAGGAGTCGTTTCTTCACGGAGTGGTCCACAAGAATCGAATCCCAAAGACCAGCGTAAGCAGGATCGGGCATCACCCCAACCACACGTGTGGTTTCCGCCATTTCGCCGTATGCATGCTTAGTTGGCATAAGTGCAACTATACTTTGCAAAAGCCCGATACGCAACCCCTTTCCTTGGCTGCCAACTCCTGACTTGACGTCAAGAAGGCTGGCGAACCTTCACCGGGTCTAATCCCTCGTGACTCAGCCCCCAAGGCTCCAGCACCCCCCGTACTTGCGCTCATTGCGTTCCGAAGTCACACTATCCTCGTCGTAGTGACCGAGGCCCTTCCGTTGCGATTAATACTTCATCTGCGACCGATTTCGCACCACCTTGCCTGCATTGCTTCGCATTTGTGTTTGAAATGATTGATGAAATTGCCGAAAGATCGGTGCCCCCTCGACCTTCGGCCGTGCCTGATTTTGCCGTCCGCAACTACCGCCCGATGGTCGGTAGCGTCCTGCGTCGCGCCCGCATGCACCACCAACTCTCGCTCCGCGAGGTCGAACGACGAATTGGCAGATCCAATGCGTATCTGTCCCAGATTGAGCGCGGCCTGATCAAGCAGCCTGACCCGGTCGTACTCCTCGAACTGTCCGAACTCTACGGCTTGAATTTCCGTACACTTGCTACATGGGCGCTTTGGATTAGTGACGCCCCAAGAACCGCAGATTCGCACACCCGCGATTCAACGGCCGTCCTTGTTCGTCAGATCATGGAACTCGACGCTGGCGAACGTGCGACTGTCCTCCGTTACATCGACTCCATTCTTCGTGAGCGAAGAACTTAGCCCCGGAACCTAGAGGCTGGCGCATGACAGGATCAAGAGGCATCAAGCCGACAGCCATGCATGAGAAGCCGGCCGAGCCGGATTTGGGACTTTGAAAGACATCGGCACCATTCCTCCTGCGCCAATATGGCAGCAGTTATACCGAATTGGTCGGTCAGGGTAGATCCAGAACAAGACAAGGCTGTCTGGCAGCGTGGCTCGGAAACGATTGAACCGGACACAGTCTGTATATCACTGTATACTTCTGGGTCAGATAGTGACATTTCGTCCAGAAATGACACAGAGGCTGAGGGTCAAACTTGGGTGACACCAACGAATTCTCTGACCTGATGACCCGCGCCGGTTTGGGCATTGCCGAAGCTGCGGGCCTGCTCGGCGTCACCCCAAGAAGCGTTCGGCGGTATATCAATGGCGAGCGAAAGCGTCTCGACCTCCTGAAGATCGAAAAGTTGCGCGAGGTCGCCAACACGCGCTGCACTCTGCACCGGTCCGGGGATTTTCGCTTCATTGATCTCTTCGCCGGAATCGGGGGATTGCGCATCCCGTTCGAGGAAATCGGCGGGCGTTGCGTGTTCACGTCAGAGTGGGATCGCTTCAGCAAGGAGACATACACGGCGAACTTTCGGGAGCCGGCGGGCAGCGACCATAAATTCGTCGGTGACATTCGCCCTTTTGCGGAGAAACCCGGGACCGTGCCGGCGCACGACATCCTGCTGGCCGGGTTTCCGTGCCAGCCATTTTCGATAGCAGGTGTATCGAAAAAGAATGCGCTTGGCCATCCGCATGGCTTTCTGTGCGATACGCAGGGAACGCTCTTCTACGATCTGGCGAAGATCATTGCCCATCATCGACCGCTGGCCTTTTTGCTGGAGAATGTGAAGAATCTGAAACGGCACGATGGTGGGCAGACTTTCGCAACGATCATGAATGTGCTGGAACGTGAGCTTGGCTACCATGTCTGCACACGTGTTGTGGATTCTTCCCCGTGGGTTCCCCAGAAGCGCGAACGAATTTTCATGGTCGGGTTCCGTGAGCACACAGCCTTCGACTTTGAAGAAATGGCAATTCCGGGTGGGCAGGCGCCGGTTCTCCGGACGATCCTTGATACCCAGGTCGACTCGAAGTACACACTCACGAAACATTTGTGGGACTATCTGCAGGACTACAAAAAGAAGCACCGAAACGCCGGCAACGGGTTCGGCTACTCCCTGTTCGGCCCGGACGATGTGGCCCGCACCTTGTCTGCCCGCTACTACAAAGATGGATCGGAGATACTGATCAAACAAAAAGGCAGGCGTCCCCGGCGCCTGACCCCGCGGGAATGCGCCCGCCTGATGGGTTTCGAGAAGCCGGGCGAGACGAGGTTCAGGATTCAGGTATCCGATACGCAAGCCTATCGCCAGTTCGGCAACGCCGTGGTCGTGCCTGTCGTTCGCGCCGTGGCACGGGTCATGAAGCCGCACATTGCGGACCTGCTTGCAAGAAATGGCCGCAAACTTCTCCCTGTCCGCCAGAATGAGTTTCTGCTTTCCGGGCGAGGTATGGCGGCCTGAATCATGGCAGCCGATCTGGTAGCGCCGGATGTCCGCAGTCGGATGATGGCGGGGATCGGGGGCAAGAACACAAAACCGGAGATGACAGTCCGGTCTGCGTTGCATCGTCTTGGTTTCCGGTTTCGCGTACACCGAAGAGATCTGCCGGGAAAACCCGATCTCGTGTTGCCGAAGCACAACGCAGTCATTTTCGTTCACGGATGCTTCTGGCACGGCCATGACTGCCATCTGTTCCAGTGGCCGAAGACCCGAAGTGAGTTCTGGCAACAGAAAATCCTCTCGAATGTTGCCCGTGACCGCAAACATACGCTGGCTTTGGCGAAATGCGGATGGCGTGTGGCTACGATCTGGGAATGCGCTCTCAAAGGCCGTTCGAGTCTCCCGATCAGGGAAATAGCAGACTGCTGCGCAGTGTGGCTGAAGTCTGACAAATCACAATTGAGGTTGAGTGGCGATGAGACACGGACAACTGCGTGACTGCTTTGCCGGTGTTGGCGTAAAGCGCCTGACCGCTGTGGATGCGGAACCCGGGGCTTCCAATCAACATGAGGTGGGTACCACTGCGGACATGCGCCGTCAATTCCTTGGCGAGGCTCAGCATCGGCGTTTTCGGGCTGTCTACGTGTGGCTCGGAGAGGAACAGGATGGCTTCACAGTCGACGGCAGCGCGACCCACTACGACGCCCGGGAACAACAGCCTCACAGGGCGGCGGAATGGCGTCTCTACTATCCTGCCAATCCAGTGACGGAGGTCATGCGGGAACATGACACCCTGTTTCTGGCCATGACCAGAGACGGGCTGCTCTACTTTATCGTTGCGCCGGAGGGATCAACCAGCGAACGACAGCTCTGCTGGCTTTTCGGACTGCACCCGGGAGAGCAGAGGTTTGTGTCTCGTGAGATTACGGGCGACGAACCGGAGATGGATTTTGCCGCACGCTTTATCCTTGACGAGATTGGCGTCGAATTCGAGGCGCCGGATGCTGACAGGCTCGACACGATCATCGAGCGATTCGGGTCCGGGTTTCCCGGGACCATGGAGTTCTCGAAGCTTGCCCGGGATACGCTTCCCGAGGTGAGGGCCGAGGATGACCCGGATCTTGCCCTTGTAACATGGCTGAGCCACGAGGAAGCGTTGTTCAGGAGGCTTGAACGGAGAATTGTGGCGGCACGCATTGACGAAGGGTTTCGCGATGAAGACGGCGTTACCGACACAGACAGTTTCATGCGCTTCTCGCTCAGCGTGCATAACCGGAGAAAATCCCGCATGGGCTGGTCTCTGGAACACCATCTGGAAGCGGTATTCCTTGCCCGTGAGATTGACTATGTCCGTGGTGTTGTAACGGAGAACAATCAGCGTCCGGACTTCCTGTTTCCCGGCGAGGAAGCCTATCGAAACGCTCCTGACACCGGTTATGCATGTCTGGCCATGCTTGGCGCAAAATCCTCGTGCAAGGATCGCTGGCGGCAAGTGCTGGCCGAAGCCAGGAAGATACCGGAAAAGCATCTTTTGACACTTGAGCCCGGCATTTCGGAACCCCAGACAACCCAGATGGCAAATTCAAACCTGCAACTGGTGGTGCCTGCGTCAATCCAGAAAACCTACACGGATAACCAGCGATCCTGGCTCTGGAGCCTGGGAGATTTCATTCGGGATATGGAGGCTCGCGAGTGCAAATAGAGCAAAATGCCGGAGACGGGCGTCGGGACATTCACGCTCACCTGTGCCCGATCAACTGGCGGAGTTCAGCAACGGTTAACGGCGGTACCCGACGATGGACAACCGCATGGCAGTTCGGGCACAGGGGAACGAGGTCGAGCACTGGATCGATAATGTATCCTGCGCCCAGCTGCGAAACCGGGGTGATATGGTGAATATCAATGAGCCCTTCCGCAATTGAGCCGTATCGAACTCCCATTTCAAGGCCGCACCCTTTGCAGGTCGTACCCTGTATTGCGATTGCCGCTGCGCGGTTTCGGCGATCCCGTTCATAGCGATTGGTCCGGACTGTTGTCAGCGCCCCTTCAGGGTATCCGCTGATCTCGGCTTCGATTCGCTCAGCTGTCTCTTCCGTCGGAAGGATTGCAACAATGGCTGCGGCAAACCGGCCTGTCCAGTGACAGATGATGTGCGCGTCCGACTCGCCTTGGTCTGTGCCGAGTTCGATTTGTCCCCTGGTCATTGACAGAGAGACGCGCTTCCACTTCCGCACCCATACATCATCGCTGTCAAATGGCAGCGTAATGCCGTTGATTTCAAGCTTTATCTTCGCACCGAGACGGAGACAGTGCGTGAATACGGCTTGGAACGCCGACCGGCTGTCAGCGTCTGCATCACCCATGTCGGCCAGCAGGGCGGCAGCAAACTTGCCGGGCTCGAACTGTATCCGGAGCCTTCGCCATCCCAGTGTTGTCCGAATACCAAAAGTGTGGTCTTCGGGCAGGCCTTGCGGACGAAGCAGGTACCAGCGCTGACCTTCACCATCTATGCCAGCAAGAGCTTCAAATTCAAGACCGGCCTCCTCCGAAATCACCTTTCCCAGGTGCTGTGGATCAAGCGGTTTCTGCATCCCAGTCAACCTCCGGTTCCGGAAGGCCTTCAACCAGCTTGCGCAGAATACGTGTCACCTCGTACCGCATGTCCGCGAACGCCTCTGCAGTCTTGTCGGTGGTCGCGCTGAGTTCGGAGACGCAGAGCGCCCAGAGCAATGAGTCCATCCCCTGCACGGTGACGCTGCTGTTCAGGTTGGGCACATAGACCTTGTGGTAATACGGATGCTGTGTATTGATGCGTACGGCCCTGTGGCATTCTATGATAGCCGGCTCGAACAGGAGTCCGTCCCCGATATCTCCGGCTGGCTGGACAAATACCTCCCCCGGGCGGGTGGCTGAACCAATTTTCAACTTCATACTGAACCGGCCATGATCGTTCTGGACGGTCACCTCTCCAGTATTGGGGTTTCTGATGTTTACCTCTGCCCCACCTATCTCGGCCTCCTTGTTGCGGATTGAATTATTCGACGCCTCATGTGCACTCCTAGCCTTGTTCGAAATAGCTCTCTTCGTGCCTTGGCGGTATCTGCGATTGGCTTCCCGCCGCGGAGACGTGAGAAACTGATCTTTAAGCCAGCGCCAAAGATCGTCGTTGAGGATGATTTG
This sequence comes from Pseudomonadales bacterium, assembly GCA_965116165.1. Lineage (GTDB taxonomy): Bacteria > Pseudomonadota > Gammaproteobacteria > Pseudomonadales > Azotimanducaceae > Azophilus. The sequence goes on from OZ220484.1 coordinate 2,559,574, forward strand.
TGACTTCTTGATGTCGAGGTGGAATGCATCGTCCAGTTTGTGATCGAAAGAGAATTCGACTCTCAGCAAGGTGCCGTGCGGTTCCTTCTGGAACATGCCAAGCCAGTCTGCCTGGTGAATCAGGCGCTCTTCACGGTAGATGTAAAGGCCCTGCATGCTCGACGACAGCTTCGCTCTTTTCGCCAGTTTGTCATCGGGGAACTCTTCTCGGCGGGGGAGAATGTAAGCACGGACACGAAATTTTGCTCCGGTGCTTTCTACCTCGACCGCCTCGTCCGCCACCAGTTCTGACAAGCCGTTCTGAAACGGATCCCAGGACGGCACAACTTCTCCGTTCACCGAAATCTGGACATGCCGGGCGCGACTGTCCGATTTGTCAAGAAATCGCTGATAGGTCATCGCGATATGCTCTCTGAGCTCGCGACAACGCTTTTTCAGAGCCCTGTGTGCGTAGTTGCTCGAAGGATTCTGATAATTCCTGAACAAACGATCCACCTTGTTCCAGAGAACAACAGTGCCCGAAGCTCTTGGTGCCACCTCGTCGAGATGATTCACTGCCTCTTCGTCTGGATCGGCCGACATTTGCAAGAGCCACTGCTGCTTGTCTACAACATGGTCAAGATCCCAGGTTGCCATCATTACCGGATTATTGCCCGACGGGCGCGACAACAATGACAGGCGGCGGCAGAAGGCGGTCGAGGCCGTCTTGAGACCCAGACCGTATTTTCCCAGACTGGTTGGATCCGGGCGTTGGGGCGACCCGTACTGCATTGCCTGAACGAGACCTTCCCTGTCCATGCCGCAACCATCATCGGCGATTGAGAGACGGACATCCCCCCGCAAATCCATTTCCACATAAACACTTACCTTTGTGGCGCCGGCCGCAATTGAGTTGTCCACTAGGTCGGCAACGGCCGTCTCGAAGTTGTAGCCAGTATCCCGCAACCCCTCAATGGTTCGCCCGGGATTGGGAATGGATTCGATACTTTCTGTTCCGGACATGCTTCTTCCTTCAGATTTCAATTACTTTCCAGCCGCCCCCTAGTCTGATGACCGTGGTGCATGCCTCGTTTACCGATACTGGCTGTTGGTTCAAACGTTTGAAGGAAACGGAATAATTGCCTCCGTCGTCCCGGTGCATGACGACTTCATCTCCGGTCACCAGTCCGGCTTCCCGGATATACCGTGTCATCCGGGTGAGGCGATATTCGTTGCGCGTCCCTCCGAAGAAGCGGTTGTTGTAGTGGATGAATGCAAACTCCCAGAAGCGCCTCGCATCGTCCTCGAATTGCAAATGAGAACGCGGGTTGATCCGGGATGAATCAAGTACAGGGAAAAATGAGAGGATGCGTTTCTTCTTCGGTATCAGAAGCCCCGCTTGGTGTCCCCCGGTTTCCCCCGAATCATTTGCGCTCAGAACCTTGGAAATCGTCTGGCTGTTCATAGCCGCTCCGTCCCTGCAACGGATGGTGACCGCTTCAGGGCGGTCATGATGTCTGCATAGTCGTCTTGCTTGCCTTCAACACCTGTGATTGCTGTTCCGGCGATTTCCCGCTTGCGGCGCAATCGCTCGTCAATGACCTCTTCAACGGTTCCCGCACAAGTCAGCCGTCGCACCGTCACGGGCCGCTGCTGTCCACGTCGATACGCCCTTGCCGCCGCTTGGTCCTCAAGCGCGGGGTTCCACTCCGGATTGTAGTGAATGACATGGCTTGCTGCGGTTATGTTGAGTCCCGATCCGCCGGCACGGGGGTTCAGCACCAGCACCGCAGACCCTTCATGCCCGGAGAACCTGTCAATAAGCGGCTGTCGTTCCTCAATGTGCAGGCGGCCGTCAAGCGTCGCGGCCATGGCGTCGAACTCACTCGACGCCATGTTGGCAACAAGGTCTGCCATTCTGGTGTATGAAGTAAAGACAAGCACTTTCTCATCAAGGGCAAATATCTCCTCCAGCAGATCCTTCAGGCGCTCGAACTTTGAGAACGAGTTGCCCGGGGAGATGATTCCATCATCCACGATAACGGGGTGTGCGCAGAACTGCCGGAGTTTCCCCAGAGAGACCAGCGTGGCCGCAGTTCCGTATTCCGAGAAGGCCTTTTCGCGCATTTCATCGTATGCATGAGCCTCCGCCTCTCTCAACTCCAGAACTTCCGGGATATCGATACGCTCGGGAAGATCATCGGCCACTTCAGCCACACGCCGGCGCAGCATCAAAGGCCTGACGAGCGGTTCCAGCCTGGACGCTGCCTCGGCATCCTCGCCGTAGCGCTCCTCGAAGTTCCTGAGACTACCAAGATACCCGGGCACCGCAAAGTCCATGATGGACCACAGATCCCGCAAACGATTCTCGACTGGCGTCCCGGTCACCGCCAGTCCAACCCTGCGTCTTATTTGCTTTATTGACCTGGTGCGAAGCGCATCCGGGTTCCGGATATTCTGCGCCTCGTCGAGAACAACCACGTTCCATTCAATCATCCTCAGCAATGACAGATCCCGGATCGCGGTATCGTAGGAGGAAACGACGATATCGAAGCCCTTCAGGTTGACCGGTCTGCCGGTTCGCTCATTCCCATGGTGCTTGAGTGTCCGCATGCTGGGACAAAACCTTGCGATTTCCCGTACCCAGTTTTCAAGGAGCGACCCCGGAGCAAGAACCAGTGCTCCTCCCGAAACCAGTGCCCCGCCTGGATCACGCAACGCGCTGATCACCTGCAGTGTCTTGCCCAGACCCATTTCGTCGGCGAGCAGGCCACCGAGCTGCTCGCGCAGAATGAAGCGCAGCCAGCACCAACCGTCGTGCTGGTAAGGATACAGTGTCGCAGTTATCCCTTCCGGATCACCCTCCGTCTGAAATCCGGAGACAAGACCTGTCAGCGCATCGTCTGTCAGCCTGTCAATTACTGGACCGCCTTCGGCAGCCGTTTTTTTCAGCGCCAGAATGCCAGCCAGATTTGTCGGTCGTCCTGCAGAGGGGTCGTACCCACTTTTTTCGAGCAGTTGCAGGAGGCCCGAGGTGTTTTCCGGTATGCCGGGATACCAGACATCTTCATGTACTGTATGTCCGTGTGCCACGGCTTCCCGCGACACCGGGAATTGCTTGCCCTTCTGGGTTCGGGCCTCGAAGGAAACAATGGGCCAATCTGAATCCGCACTGCCCGAAATCACTGCGAACAGATCGACCGGATAACTTGAGAACCGGATTTTTTCCGCGTAGCCGCACTTTCCGCCCGGAAGGTCCGGCCAGGCAGGCTTGTTTTCGATTACAGATGCGTAGACTTGGTCGACATCGGCAGAAATGCGCATGTTGCCATCGGCGATCTCAAGCAGATCCCCGTTCAGCACCCAGGTTTTCACTGCGGCAACGTACCTCCTGCTGATTTCATCGCAGGCCTGCGGGGGGATGCTTCCAGTCAGCTGCGTTGGCTCCCGACCTGTCCCGACGAGCCGAAAATGCCCCGATATCGTCGATTTCGAGGAATGCAATCGAAGCTTGGTGCTGGCCGTGCATGTGAAAGATCTGCCTGACATGATCCTGCTTCTTTGGCCAGCAGGTGTTGCGGAAGCTTGCAGTGATAGATCGTAGAGGTTCATGCATGAATGTTATTGCCTCAATCCTGCCGCATATTAATGCTGGCATGCCAGTCAGGAGCGTGAACTGGATCCCTTGAGGATGGAATTTTGGGAATTGCGGGCATCTCTCTTGATCTTTTCAAACTCTTCCTGGCGTCCGTCACGAATCATTTCGTCGCGTTTCAGCGTCGCAAGCAGGTATACGCCGCGATAGATCCGCTCGATTTGAGCGGAGATTTCGGGTGGAAACCGCTCGGGAGCAGGGTCGGACTTGCCGGTAGTGAGCTCTACTGCGGCGTGGCGGACCAGTTCGGCTGCGTTCATTCCGCGCGCCGTGGCCATGTTTTCTATGTTCTGCCACTCGAAATCGGAGAACCGGATAGAACGCGGCGAGCGTGGTTCGGGGTGTTTTCCGGCGGCATTCTGGCCGGGTTTTGCCGTTTTGGACTCATTTTTACTCATCGACTTGCCTCCGAAAAGGTCGCATCTGTGGAGCCAAACACCGCTGCGACGACCGTGGTTGAGGGACAGGATTTGCCTTGCCAGCACCGATCTCCTTGTATGCTCTCAGCATACACATAGGATCAATCCTTGAGGGCAGCGTATGCTCTGGGCATACACTCGTCCCAACAACGCGGTGGCGTTCCAAGTCGTTGAAATTGCAGGGGAGACAGGACAGGCGCGCGCCCGGGGCATAAGGCAGTGTGCTGCGTGGGGTGTGGAGGTGAGCCGGCTCCGCCGTAGAGACAGAGCCGACTTGGGAGCATTCACGATGGGGGGAAATCGCCAGCGGCGAACCCGGCAGGGCGGAGCTGCCGCGGCGCCTGAGCGGACGACGGTGCGGATGGAGCCGCAGGCTGAGGTGTCAGGCGCGTCGTCGAAGACGACGGCGGCACTGTATGCACGCTTGCGGGTAGAAATGCACGGTGCTGTGCGGAACTGGATGCGAGGCGAAGCCGAGCCAGGCGCGCCACGCAGGTTGGCGCTGCCGACTGCGTACAGAAAAAGAGCCGCACCGCCGAAGCGGCGCGGCCCTTGAGGATGGCGCTTACGCTGCGCAGCGTTGCACCGGGATGCCGAGCTGGGTGGCCTTGTCGACAAGGTTCTCTGTAACGCCGCTGCCAGGGAATGCGATCACGCCCTTGGGCAGCAGGTTCAGCAGTTCGTCGTTGCGTCGAAACGGTGCGGCCCGTCCGTGAGCGTTCCAGTCCGGCTTGCAGACCACCTGATGCACGCCATGCCGTTCGGCCCACTGTGCGGCGATGCGTTCCACGCCGGGGCCGCCGCCGTGGACGAGCACCATGTCCTGATACTTCGCTCGCGCCTTTTCGAGTCGCCGGAAGATGGCGTCGATGTCGGTGACTTGCTTGCCGCCCGCGATCGCGATCAGGGTGCCGTCGGGCAGATGCGCGTTGGTCTCGCGTTCCTTGCGGGCACGGAGGAAGTCGCGGGCGTCGATCGCTGCCGAGGTAAGTTGACGGGTCTGGCTGGTGTGCGATCCGTGCCGCGGCCGCCAGGTTTCTCCGGTGGATTCGCGGTAGGCGTCGGCAGCGCAGTCGCTCGAAGGCGTCGCGTCGGTCGCCGAGGTTACGCGCACGGTGGGTCTTCAGTTCGAGTTCGCGTGCGTTGATCTCGGTGCCGTCCTGGGCGCGCTGCAGGTCGCGGATTTCAGGCGTGAGGCGGTCGATGTTGCGGTCGAGTCGCCTGACCTGCGCAGCCCATATGTTGACGAAGCCCCAGAGCATGGGCTCGCGTTCGTCGGCGATCTGCAAGCCATCAGGGGCGACGCCACGGGCCAGGATGCGGAACTCTTCGCTGACGGCTTCGATCGCTTCGTCGCGGTCCCAGACGCTTCGGGGGTCGAACTCGTCGCGTCCCGGGGTTGCGCCGTAGAGTGCGGCGTTTTCGCAGATGACTGCGGTGTGGGATTGTGCCTGATGGATGTTGTCGGTATCGAACATGGTTGTGTCTCCTTGGGTAGTTTCAGGTTTTGAGTTGAGCCGTGATGGCCCGGTGTCGTCGGAAGGTGCTTTTTGGGTTGGCAAAGCGTTCTTCCCGCAAGCGGGTTGTGCAGCGAACTGGCGAGCGGATGCGCAAGGGATTGCACCAGAAATCGCAGCCTGCGGAGCTTGCAAAGTAAAGCCCGGTCGCGAAGCAACGCACACAGGTGTCTGCGGTTGAAGGCCGCCCGCCGCGCCCGATCCGGAGCGCTTCCCGTTTTCCCCGCCGGTCATCCGTAGAACGGGTGGGAGTCCAGAAGCTGCTGCGCCACCTGGCGGATGCGGCGACGGTCACGCACACGCTTCGGCCCCCGCCAATCCTCCTGGAGGTGGACGACGTAGTAGTGGGTTCCCGGGTTGAGGAGGTCGTCCTCGCGGTAGACATCGCCAACATGGTGACCGTCGGCGTTGTAGATTCGGGATTCGTGTGGGCTGACGCGCCTGAAAGTGATGGTGCTCATCGGGTTCTCCGGTTGGCTTGATGGAGGCGCGAGGGAACTCCCTCTCCTCTCTGCGCCGTTCACCCTCCACCCGCCTCACTCTCCTCCAGGGCCCTGCAGGCGGGCAGGCTTCCTCGCCCCCGGGGCTGCCGTACCCCCCTCGAAGCGAAACAGGGGACCGAGCCGTGCGGCGAGCGTGTCGGGACCGAGTGCGACGAGGTCGTCGTTGAAGTCGCCGCCTTCGGGAACGACGACGGTGGCCTGGACACCCGCGTTCGCGCAGCGTCGCGCGAGCCGTTCGGCGGCACGGTCGCCCTCGGGGTCGTTATTGCGGGCGATGATGAGCCGCGCGACGCCGGGCGGAGGCGCGAACGCGCCGAGGCTTCCGGCGGAGAGCGCTGCGGCGGCGGTGATCCCGGGCACAGCGGTGACCAGCGACAGCACGGTCTCGATGCCTTCGCCGACCAGCAGCATGGCGTCGGGCGTTCCGAATCGCACGGCGCGTCCGTGGATGCGTCCGAGCGCCTTGCGTGGAGCAGCGACGCCCGCCTTGGCGGGCGAGCGGGGATCGAGTCAGGTGCGCTGCACTCCGCTGATGGCACCGTCGTCGCCGGTCACGGCGGCGACCAGCGCCGGAAGGCGGATGACCGATCCGTTCTCGCGGTAGCGCAATGCGGGATGAAAGCGCAGCGCCGCGAAGCGGCAGCGCGCGAGCCCCCGGGCATGCAGGTAACGTTCGGCATGGGTGCCGTCGATGTCGCGGCAGCGGCGCCACAGGTGCCGGGCCGCCGCGGTGGCGTCGTAGGCGCCGTGCTCGCCCGATGCCGGCGCAGCCGGCAGGGCGAGGAAGGCGCAGGCCTCGGCAAGCGCCGCGCGCAGCGTCGGTGCGCCCGAACGATAGCGGACGAGGTCAAGCAGGTCGCCCGCGACCCAGTAGCGGCCCTGACGGCGGCCGTGGGGCAGATAGCGGCGACACACGGCCTCGGTGCGCCGGGCGAGTTCGGCGGCGATGGCGGCGGCGTTCACAGCGCCGACCTCTCGGTGTGACGTGGCGGCATGATGAAGACTCCTCTCGTTGCGGGGAACGCCCGATACCGGCCCGACCTCGGACTCCCGGCGGCGTAAGCGGACGAACGCCCTGCGCGAAGCGCAGGCGCGAGGCCCGACCTGTTCGGGACTCGAAGCGGGCAGCAAAAAGGGGGACCGACGCCGAACGCCGGTCCCCCGGGGGAAGGACGGACAGTTCGCCTCAGAACGGGATCTCGTCGTCCGTCCCGTCGCCGTCGGCCGGCTGGGCTGGGGCGGTAGCCGAGGGCTGGGCGTCGGGCATCGCCGCGCCGTTGCCGTTCGGCTTGTCGAGGAACTGGACCCGGCAGCCGGGCGCCAGCAGAATCTCGGTCGAGAACCGGTCGGAGTCCTCGCCGTCCTTGCGCCAGCGTCGCGTCTGCAGCTTGCCGTCGACATACACCAGCCGTCCCTTTCGGGCGTGCTTGCCGAGCATCTCGACCAGCCCGTCCTGGAAGGTGACGATGCGGTGCCACTCGGTGCGGTCTACCCGCTCGCCGGTCTGCTTGTTGATATAGGACTCGTCGGTCGCAAGCGACAGATTGGCGACACGCCCCCCGCTTGTGAGGTGGTTGACGGTCACGTCGGCGCCGAGGCGGCCGATGAGTTCCACGCGATTCAATCCAAATGCCATGACTGTTCTCCTGGTTGGTTGTTGTGACGATGGGTTGCGAGCGTCCGGAGACCGGGGCGATCTCTCTCCCCGGCCCCCTGCCGCTCACCCTTCCTTCTCCTTTCCTCCAACTCCTTGTCCCGCGTCGGTTTGCGGTCCGGGCAGCGCCGTGTCCGATCGTCGGTCAGGGCGTCGCGCACGCTTCGGGCATCAGGGCCGAAGTCGGCCAGAAGACCGCAGGCGGTCGAAGCGACGGGATCGATATCGGGATCGAAGAGATGCATGCGGGCGACTTGCCGGGCGTTCGCCCGGTTCGCCGCAAGGCTCCGCCCTGTTGCGGGACGGGGGATCAGGCGGAGCGGCGAAGGGCCCGCAGGCGCTCGCAGGCCGCGCGTGGGGTGAGGATGCCGAGGTTGAGCACCGGGATACCGTGTTCCGCCGCGATGCGCAGGGCCATGCCGGTGCCCCCCGTGACCGCGCCCCCGGGAGTCCAGGCCACTGCCGCATCGACAGGCCGGTCCAGTTCGGGGCCGAGCAAAACGGCTGCGTTTCTCGCGTGGAGTTTGCGCACGACCGGGGAACAGCGGCTCCAGGCGGGATGCAGGGGCGCGGCGACGGCCATCCAGGCGGCCAGTTCGGACCGCGACGGGGCCCGGCAATCCGACCCTGCGTGTCCGTTGTAGCCCGCCCAGGGAAGGTAAAGCGTACGTTGGCCGGCCGGCGCTCCCGCCGCGAACGCCGCATCGGCTCCGTTGGCGCCTCCGCTTGCAAGACGCCAGCCGGTGCGCGCGAGCCAGGCGGCGATTACGGTCATATCGTCGAGCACGGCTTCGGGAGTGGCGCGGGCGCCGATGCCGGCGTATATCGGTGAGGTCATGTCAGGGTCTCCGTGGATGGCGATGGCGGGCGCGGGTCTCTCTCTCTTCCCGCAGCCTTCACCCTGCTCCCGGCTCTCCCCCGCCTCCGGCAGATGCAACGCCCCCGCACTTCGCGAGAGCAAGCGCAAACGGCCCGGAGAAGCGCCCCGGCGGCCATTCGTTAATGCCGGGACTCGCCGCCGGGCTTGCTGTCCGCGTCGTGCATGGAGGCGGCGGCCATCCGGGTCCAGGCCTCGCGGTCGAGTCCGAGGCGGCGATTGAGCCGGTCGCAGACGGTCAGCGCATTGTCGAGGTCGGGCGCGATCAACGCCGTCGGGATATGGCCGGACAGGCCCTTGATGACGATGCGGATCTGCTGCACATCGGTCTCGATGTCCCAGGCGGGACAGAAGCAGAAGTCGGGGTTGTCCGGCAGGGTCTGTGCGGTCATGGGGTAAAAAATCTCCGTGGCTGTGGGGCGGGAGCCGCGTAACAGGACGCACTCCGGTCATGCGGGCGCGCAAGGCGGCCATTGCCGGAGCGCAAGGGTAAGCTGTCCCCTCATGTGCGGGCGGTTCACGCAGCGGTTTTCCCGGGCGCAGGCGCAGCGCTTCGCAGGTCTGGCCGGGCCGGCGGTGGACCTGACGCCGCGCTACAACGTGGCCCCCGGCCAGGCGGTGGCGGCGGTGCGCGCCTGCGGAGGCGAGAGGCGGCTGTCGATGCTGCACTGGGGCCTGATCCCGTCGTGGAGCCGGCTGCCGGCGGGGGGACGGGGGCGGGCCCGCCCCCGTCCGATCAACGCGCGCGCCGAGACGGCGGCGACCAAGCCGATGTTCCGCGAGGCGTTCCGCGCCCGGCGCTGCCTGATTCCGGCGGACGGGTTCTACGAGTGGGCGCGCCATGGCAGCGTCAAGCAGCCGTATCTCATAGAGCAGGCGGACGGCGGCCTGATGGCGTTCGCCGGCCTCTGGGAGCACTGGAGGGTTCCGGAAGACGCCGCAGCGCCGGGCGAGACCCTGGAGACCTGCGCGATCCTGACGACAGCGGCCTGCGCGGCGATGGCTCCGGTTCACCACCGCATGCCGGCGATCCTGCCGCCCGAAGCGTTCGGCCCCTGGCTCGACGGACAGGATGTCCCGCTGGAACCCGCGTCGGACCTTGAACTGACGCTGCGGCCGGTCGGCGTGTGGGTCAACAACCCGGCTCACGAGGGTCCGCGTTGTATTGAGCCGCCAGAGACAGCGCGGGCCTGAGCGGCCCGCCGCAACGACAGACCGGCTCCACGAACTTCCGCACCGGGCCAAATGGGTCGCTGCGGCCCCGTTGCCGGCAGTACGGACGGCGATCATGCGGCAGGCGGCCAGCGTTCGAGCACGCGGGCCAGCACCCCGGCGTTCAGCGCGAACACGCGGGCGCGGTACGAGACGATCTCGACCGTGCAGCCCACGCGCCGGAGCGCCGCCAGATCGGTGTCGGTCGGCCCCCATGATGCGCCGGCGGGCGATGCGCCAGCCGTTGGCGAGCGGCAAGGCGACCCCGCGAGCCTGCACGGCCCCGAACGCCTCTTCTCCGGTCATGCGGAACCCGCCTTCGAGGCCGAACGCCGCGCGCACGGCCTGAACCTGTTCGGCGTCGAGCACCCGCCCGATCAACGCCTCGCCGGCGTCGGTCGAAAGCCGCCGGATCCGCAGGTTCTCGGCCGGCAGCCGATCCCATACCGGCAGCAGCAGTCCCGTTGCGAGCCAGAACCGCGACTCGCGGTGGCCCGGCAGCGCCGCGGCTTCGGCGTCCCAGAGACGGTGCCATTCGGCTTCCGTGGCCTTGCGCCAGTGCGAGGCCCGCAGTTCCTCCCGCGCCATCGACTGCCGGGCGGCGGGCCGGACGAGGCGCGCGCGTTCCTGCACCCCGCCGTCGTCGAACAGCCGCGACGGCGCGGACAGCACCACCGCGGCGCGATTCGAGCGCCGGTTGACCGCCAGCCGAGGCTGGCCGCCGGGGCCGGGGTCGCGCGTGGCCAGCGCCAGGGCTGCACCGGCTGTCAACGGCTCCAGCCGGTCGCGGCGGACGATCTCGACGAGTTCCGTGACCGCACCCGTGGCGGGATGCCGGTGAAGGGTCTCCCGCCCCGCGACCGCCAGCGAGTCCGCGCGCACGGTTTCCACGCCGACCTCGAACGTGCCGGCCTCGACGGCCTGCTCGATGTTCGCGGCGATGCGCTCTTCCAGTTCGGAGAACAGGGCGTTCTGCTTGTCGATGGGCAGCGCCAGCAGCCGGTTGAGGAACTGCGGCATCGGCGGCAGGTTCTCCTTGAGGGCGCCCTCGCGGGACAGCTTCAGCCCGGTTGCGTCCTCGAACCGCGCGGGCGTCCAGCCGTCGATGCGCCCGAGCCACAACGCCCCGTAGAACTGGCGCAGCGCCGCCCTGGCGTAGGGACTTTCGAGGTTGTCGCTCTCGCGGAACAGCGCCTGACCGCCGCCCATGGCGGTCTGGCTGTCGCGCTGGCCACGGGTGATGGCGCCCAGACTGTCGAGCCGCCGGGCGATGGTGGCGATGAACCGCCGCTCGCCCTTGACGTCCGTGGTCACGGGGCGGAACAGCGGCGCGCAGGCCTGATGCGTGCGGTGGGTGCGCCCCAGCCCCTGGATCGCCTGATCGGCGCGCCAGCCGGTCTCGAGCAGGTAGTGCACGCGCCGCCGGGTGTTGGCGCAAGTCCGGTCGGCATGGTAGCTGCGCCCCGTCCATGAACGCGGCGGCCTCGGCGAGGTTGGCCGATGCCGGACGGCTGCGCAGCGCAAGCCGCTCGCCGCCCTCGCCGGCGATCCGCAACACCCGGCGCGAGCGCCCGGTCACTTCGGCCACCGCTTCGTGCCCGAAGTACTGCACGATCCGGTCGAGCGCCGCAGGCACCGGCGGCAGGGCCGCGAGCCTTTCGATCAGCGCGTCGCGCCGCGCGACCGCCTCCCGGCACAGCACGGGGTTCCCCTCGCCGTCGAATACGGGCCGGCTCATGACGTTGCCCTCATCGTCGGTGAACGGCTCCTGAAGTTGCACCGGGAACGCATGGGCAAGGAACTTGATGACCGTCTCGCGCGGCGTGAGATCCACGTTGATATCGTCCCACTCTGAAGCCGGGATCTCTGCGATGCGCCGGTCCATGAGCGCCTCGCCCGTGGAGACGAGCTGTACGACAGCGGAACGCCCGGCTTCGAGGTCGGCCTCGATCGCGCGGATCAACGCCGGACACTTCATGGAGGTCAGCAGATGCCCGAAGAACCGTTGTTTGGCGCCCTCGAACGCCGACATTGCCGCCGACTTGGCGTTCCGGTTCCGGGTGGACTCCCCGTCGACGATGCCGGTGGCCTCAAGCGCCGCCCCGATGTTCCGGTGGATTACTTTGAACGCCCCGGCGTACGCGTCGTAGATGCGCCGCTGCGCATCGGACAACGGATGCTCCAGGATGTCGACCTCGACGCCGTCATAGGAGAGCGCCCGGGCCTGATAGAGCCCGAGCGCCTTGAGATCGCGCGCGACCACCTCCAGCGCGGCGACCCCGCCGGCCTCCATGGCGGAGACGAAGTCTGCGCGGGTCTCGAACGGCGTCTCTCCGGCGGCCCACAGCCCCAGCCGCTCGGCGTAGGCGAGTCCCGGCACGGTGGTGGCGCCGGTGGCCGAGACATAGACGATGCGGGCGTCGGGCAGCGCGCGCTGGAGCCTCAGTCCCGCGCGGCCCTGCTGCGACGGCGCGACCTCGCCGCGGGCGCCCCTGGAACCGGCGGCGTTGGCCATCGCGTGCGCCTCGTCGAACACGATCACCCTGTCGAAGGCGTGGCGGTCATCCTCGTCGAGCGAACCGGCGAGCCAGCGCACGACCTGTTGCAGCCGCGAGATCCGGCTCTGACGGGCAGGCGAGCGCAAGGTCGCGTAGGTGGCGAACAGAACGCCTTCGGACAGCGGGATGTCCGCGCCCTGGCGGAACTTGCCCAAGGGTACGATGTCGGTCTCCCGTCCGCCGAGCGCGGTCCAGTCGCGGCGCGCGTCCTCGAGAGCTTGTCGGATTGCGAGAGCCACAGGGCGCGCTTTCGACCGCGCAGCCAGCGGTCGAGCATGACGGCGGCGATCTGCCGGCCCTTGCCTGCGCCGGTGCCGTCGCCGAGCATCCAGCCACGGCGGAAGCGCACCGGGGCGGAGAGGGTCTCGCCGTCCCCGGCAGCGGATTCGGGCCCGTTTTCTTCGCCGCCGTTGTCGCAGCGCTGCACGGTCTCCCAGCCCGCCCCGATCCGGTAGCGGGCGGCAAGATGCCGGGAGTGCGCTTCGCCCGCAAGCGCGACGCTCTCGAGTTGGGCGTCGGACAGCGCCCCTTCGGACACGGCGCGCGCGGGCAGCATCGGACGATGCGCCGGCGGCCGTGTCCTCGCGCCCTTCGCTGCTGGGAGCGGGCGTCCCGCTGTGGATGTCCAGTTCCGCAACCGGTCCCCAGTCGCGGGCGGGCTGCGGGGCGACTGCCCGGGAGCGTTTGCGGGGCGGCGCCGCGGCGGGTTTCCGGGGAGCGGCTCGGGGGACAGATGGGACAGGCCCGAACAGGTCGGCGCAGGGAGCAGGCTCGAGCGGCAGTCGAGGCGGAACGTTCCGGATGACGGCGTCGAGCAGTTCCGCTGCGCCGGTCGCGCGCGCGACGCAGTCGATATCGATGCCGGGCTTGCCGCCACGTTCGGAGGCCGGCAGCCGGTCGACGACCGTAAGCCGGGTGTCGAACCCGGTTCCGCGCCGGACGTAGGCGCGCCCGTCGACGATCATGGTGAACACCGCGCGTGCCGACCCGTCGAGGGACGCAAACGCGCGGCTCCAGGCCGCGTCGCCCGGCATGCAGTTCGCCGAGGTAATGGCCACGAGCCGTCCGCCGGGCGACAGCGTCGAGAACGCCGAACGGACATGGCGCAGGTCCGCGTCGTGGCGGATGCGCGAGACGCCCGGCGTGGCCGAGAACGGCGGGTTCATCACAACCACCGACGGCGGCAGGCGCGGCAGGAAGTCCGCGATGGTCTCGGCGTTGTGTCGGGTGACGGCGACGCCGGGGAAGAGCCGGGCGAGGAGCCCCGCCCGCACGGGCGCAATCTCGTTGAGGTGCAGTGCGCCGTTGGCATGGCGCCCGAGCGCGCACTCCGCCATCGCGGCAAGCATCCCGGTGCCTGCGGAGGGTTCGAGCGCCGTATCGCCCGGACGAATGGCTGCCGCCCGGAGCGCGGCGTGAGCCAGCGGCAGGGGCGTGGAGAACTGCTGGAGGCGAACCTGTTCCTGCGAGCGTTTGGTATGCGAGGGTTCGAGCGCCGCGACGGCTTCGAGCATCGCGAGCATCCTGCGGGGGCCGTCGGGATCGGCGCCGGCGCGGCGGCGCATGGCGCGCCCGTGGCGGCGTACGAACAGCACGACCGCCGCTTCGGCGGCTTCGTAAGCGTCCTTCCACACCCAGGCACCGTCCGCATCGGTCGCGCCGAACGCGCGAGTCAGGGCATCGCGCAGCGTCGCGGCGTCGAGAGCGCGGCCTCCCTCCAGTACCGGCAGCAGGATGCGGGCCGCGTCGAACAGGGCGGCGGCGGTGTGAAGCGGTCCGGCATCGGCGGAATGCGCAAGACATGTCGCGGGCGGACGCGCATCGGCGCCCGCCGCAGAAAAGGCGTCGAGCATGGGAAATCTCCAAATGAGGCGGAAGGAAAAGCCGGCGGCGAACGGGGCGGGGTCTCTCCCGCGCCGAACCGCCAGACCCCCCGGCGATCCGCCCGCCCGACTCCCGGCGGAGCGATGCACAGGCGGGACGAAATCCGGCTGCCTGAGCGCCTCGGGCGCGGGATCAGCCGAAGGGTTGGCCTGCGGCGGTAAACGTCCAGCCGTTCACGGCAATGGTCTCGTCCACAAACGCGTCGGAGGTCTGGTAGTCGTACTCGCGCTCAAGTTGCCGGTACAGCCAGCGCGAGATCGCGCATCGCTTCGGCGACGGTGTCTGCGGCATCGTCCGTCGGGGCCTGCCCGGCCGGGCTGTCGCGCCTGACCCGGATGGTCATGGCGTACTCGTGGCAATAGCGCCCGCTGTGGCGGATCTCGGCGACCAGTTGCCAGAAATTGCGCCTCTGGATGGCCTGAAGCTGGTCGGCGATGGCGTGCAGTTCGGCGTCCCGGGGCGCGTAAGCGCGGATCGCCCGGCTTGCGCCCGGGGCATGCCCGTAACCCGCCTCGAACGAGGCGCCGTCCCCCTGGGATGCGAACCCCCGGAACCACACGCACGGCTGCTCGCGCGCGCCGCCGCCCACCAGCGGAACGGGCCGGGTGCGAAGCGTCACGCCGAGGAGTCCGCAAACGGCCCCGAAGTCCTCGAACACGCACTCGTGCCAGTCGGGATCAGTGCAGTGCTCGAGATACCAGACGCGGGCCTGCTCCCTGGCGGCTTCGGACAGTTCCTGAAGTTCGTATACAACGGTCTTGACGATGCAGGGCATGGCGTTACCTCCCGAAGCGGATAAAAGCGGCCTGCCGGGTCTCGCGTTCCCGGTTCGCTTCGTGGCGGGCCAGGGCGACTTCGAACTCCAGGCCGGACCCGACGACCCATCCTGCTTCCTGCGAGGTTCGGGCACAGACCGACAGCGGGGCCTTCGCGCGGAAGCGCCGGGCGCGCTCGATGCGCAAGCCCGGCTTGATACGCACCGCGGCGATTGCGGCAAGGCTCGCGCAACCCGACTGCGAACAGCCGGGGTCGTACAAGCCGAACAGCGAGTCGCAAGCGCGCTGTTCGGTGAACCGCCAGGACTGCCGGGCGGGCGGACGGAAGAGCAGGACCGCAGGGGCGCGGTCAATGCCGGATTGCTGTGCGTTCGCGCGCAAGCGCCGGCGGTGTGCTTCGGTCAAAAGTGGCATGAAAGGCTCCGGTCAGCGGGAAGAGGAAGGGCCGGCGAACTCCGCAGCGGGCTTGCCCAGGGTCACGACGACCTTGCGGCCGCGCACGGCGATGTCGGCACCGCGCTCGCGGGGGATGAGCCAGAACAGTTCCCGTTCGACCGCGTCGGCAATCGAGCGCCGCCGCGCCTCGTCGTCGGAGACCAGCAACCGCGTGGCGATGTGCAGCGCCTCCTGCGCGAAGTCGGCGCGCTGGCGCTCCCGGGAGTCCGCGCCGGCGTCGTCCGACGGCGAGAAGAACGCGTCATACAGCAGATTCGCGAGTTCCTGCGGGTCCAGCGCACTGTCCGCCGTTACCAGCGGCTGTGCGTCGGCGACCCAGCTCCAGGCCTCGCCGGCAAAGGCCAAGTCGGCGGACAGGTCGAGACGGCGTTGCGGTCCTTCAAACGGGCGCACACTCGCGCGGATGCGGATCGCCCCGGGCCGTTCCGGCAGCGGCGCATTGGCCGCGCCGGTGCGAGCCGGCACGGGCCAGTCCTCAAGCACGCGGGTCTGGCCGGCGGCCGTTACTTCCGTGCGGATCGCTGCGATGCGCGGGAGCCGGTCGTACCAGTCGAAACCCCCAAGGCGACGGTCGGCCTCGAACAACCGGCGTCCGACGCCGTTGCGTTTGGCGGCGCGCCAGAACGCCTGCGCCTCGGGCGGCTCGGGGTCGCAGGCCACGATCAGCGCGTCGTCGCTCGCGACCTGTCGCTCCGGCGGCTCGCGCCAGTGGTCGAGATCGGCCACGGCCGGGCGCCAGGGGCGCAGCTCGCGCGGCGGCGGCGCAAGGTCGATACCGGCCTCCCGGGCCCGCTTCCAGTCGTCGAACGCCGGGCGGGGATCGTCATCGGCGGCCATCGCGCGGTAGATCGCAAGCCGCGCGGCGGAGCGCATCGCCGCAAGAAACGGCGTCTCGACCGCCTCCTTGCGCGCCGGCAACACGAACTCCAGTTCCGGGCAGTCGTCGATATCGGCAGCCACGGTCCAGTGCGCGCCGCCCACTGTGCCGACTGCCGGCAACCGCGCGGGGACGGTGAGGCCGTGAAAGTTCACGTCCGGTTCGTGCAGGCCGGAGCGCCGCGGGCGGTTTTTGAACACCCCGAACGCCAGCCCGCGCCAGCGTTTGGCGTGAACGGCGCCGTCGAGGAAGGCGCGGCGTTCGAGCGTCTCGCCTTCGGGCGGGGTGGCCGGCGGATGCCGGAAGACAACCGGCAGCGGGTAGTGCCGGGCGGCGGACCCAAGCGCCCGTCGAACCGTGTCCGCGGTCTCGTTCTCCGCTGCGGGAAACAACACGGCCGTGCCGTGCGGGAACGGCGCGGCATCGGCGGAACGAACCGCAGCGGCGTCCTCGCCCGTGAAGTGCTCGGGCTCGAGTTCCACTCGCCAACCGGGAGTAACCGAGCCGTCGCGCGGGCGGCCGCGAGGAGACGGCGCAGCCCCGGCGCGCGAGGCTCAGCAAACCCATGCCGGCGGCATCCTCGCGGCGCACCAGATCATCGCTCCAGCCGTTCTCGCCGAACGACAGCAGCACCGCCGGGTCGGCGATGCCGGCGCCGTCATCGGCGACAGTAACGGCAAGCGAACCGTTGTCCGGCGCTTCGGCCAGCGTGACATGCACGCGCGCAGCGCCGGCGCGACGGGCGTTCTGAAACGTCTCGGCGAAGATGTCCGCGAGCGTGGCGGAAAACGCGCGGGTGACCCGCTTCAGGGCGGAGTCGTGAATGCGTGCGCGGATCGTTCGGGTGTCGTTCATCGGGTTCTCCCGGTGGATGAGGAAGGACAGGCGCCCCGCCCGGAAAAGGTTCTCCGGGCGGGGCGCGCGACGGCAGGGGCTATGAGGCGATGCGGCGCAGGAACTCCGGCACATCCGCAGCCTCGCCGCTGCCGCCGGCGGAGGGCTGCCCGTTCACTGCTTCGACGGAGTCCGAAGGTTCGGCGGGACGGTCCTCGCCATTGCCGTTCGCCGGCGCATCGCGCCCGTTGCCAGCGGCGGGCGCCGGCTCCCTGTCCGAATCGGCGGAGACGGTGGGCGCAGCCCCGCTGCCGGACGGCGCAGGCGCGGGCCCGGCATCGTCCGGGGACGCCGCTTCGCCCGCAGGGGCCGGCGCATCCGCAGCCTCGGGTTCCGGCATGTTGTTGGCGCCGGCATGACCGCTTGCGTCGAACGCAGCGAATCCCGGCGGGGTCCAGGCAAGCGCGGCGGCATGCGCACCGGCGTCGATGCCGGGAGGCGGGGGACCGGCGGCGAACGCCTCCTCCATCGCCTTCGCCAGATCGGCCTTGCGGTACTTCGAGCGCGCCGCCACCCAGGCCGGACCCAGCGTCTCACGCGCTACCGCCACAATGCGATCCTTGCGCATCCGCGACCAGACCAGATCGGCGCCCGGGCGCACATGCCCGGCAAAGTCGATGCCGAGCCGAGCCACGGTGGCCTCCAGTTCGGGACGCGCGTCGTGCTCGAACGCAAGCTGACCCTTGACCGTCCTCGCCACCGCGGCGGCGAACAGCTTCTCCCTGTCCTTGCGGGGCAGCGCGCGCAGGGCCGCGAAGCAGGCCGCGTCGTCGTCGCCCTCCATCCACTCGAACGGCAGGCGCGACCCATCCGCAAGCATCGCTTCGCCCGGACTCCAGGCCGCGAAGTCGTCGTCGTGGGTTCGGGCGGACGGTCGGTCGGCGGTCTCCCTGAAGGCGATGTCCAGCGCATGCCACGAACCGCCGTAGCCTTGCGCGAACACGCTGCGCGCGAGCTGGAACACCACGAGATCGAAGGCGGCCTCGAAGTCGTCCGCCAGATGCGCCTTCACCAGCGCGGTGCGGATGGCGCGCAGGTCGTCGGCCAGACGGACGCCGACGCCCGCCTCCTCGCGGGCTCTGGCGCACGGATCCGCAGGCGATGCGACCGGCGTGGCGGCGGCCGGGCCGTCGACGCGAGAGGTTGGGGCGGTCTCTCCGCCGCTGTGCGAGGCGGTGTCATGGCCGTTCGACTGCGTACCGGTCTTCTCCGGCATGTCCTCGGGCCTCACCATCCCCTGGATGACCTGCAGCGTCCCGTCGCGTCCGATGGTGGCGATGCACCCGGCCATTGCGAAGTCCCCGGCGCGGAATGTCGTCCGCGCCTCGACCCTGGCCTCGATCGCGTCGAGGCGCGCTTCGACGGTCCCGGCCTCTTCCTCCAGTTCTTCGGTCCATTCGTCCTCGTCGATGTTGGCCAGTTCGTCGTGACGGGCGCGAAGCCGCTTGATCTCGGCGGCCTCGGCGTTGGTCGGCTTGCCGGGCACGGGGTGGATGCGCCCGAAGCGCGCAGTGGCGTTCCAGTCGACCTCCGGCATGGCCTCGGCCCACTTCCAGCGGGTAGCCAGCTCGGTGGCCGCGTTCGTGAGCTTCTCCATGGCGAGGTCGCCCAGCAGTTTCGGGTCTTTAAACCAGACGCCGTTCTCGTCCTCGTCGGCGAACAGGTCGCGCAGCACCGCACCGCCCGCGGCCTCGTAGGCGGAGACGCCGACGAAGCGCGCCATCGGCGAGCCGGCGGGCACGCGCTCTTCGGTAAGCAGGCGCCTTACCTGCCAGGCGGACGGGCGATAGTCCTGAGCCGAGATCCGCTCCCACACTGTGCGCTGGCGGTCGTGGTCGGTGGTGACCGCGAACGCCTTCAGGATCTCGAGGTCGATCTCCCCGGCGCGGCAGGCGTCGAGCAGTTCGGGCGCGGCGTTGCCGAGGCGAAGCCGCTGCTCGACGATGCGCCCGGAGACGCCGAAGCGCGCCGCGATGGCGGCGACGGCGAGACCCGACCCGGCAAGCTCGCGGAAGGCGACCACCTGGTCGGCCGGATGCATCGCAATGCGCACCGTGTTCTCGGCCAGCGACAGCTCCCCCGCGTCGCCGTCGGCGGCGATCCGGCAGGGTACGGAGCCGCCGGCGTCGAGCGCGCCTTCCGCAGCCAGCGCCTGGAGCGCCGCAAGCCGGCGGCCTCCGGCGACGACCGCGAAGCGCTCCCGGCCTTCTTCGTCCGTTCCGTCGGCGCGGACCACGAGGTTCTCCAGCAGGCCGTGGGCCTCGATCGAGGCCTTGAGCTGGGTGTGGGCGGACTCGTCCGCCGGAGTCTTGCGCGCGTTCTCCGGCGCAAGAACAAGACGGGAGAGCGGAATCGCCCGGATCCGGGGATCGGGCGGGGAATCGGTTGGGTTCATGGAGTTCTCCGTGGGTGGGAAGACAAAAGCGCGGGCGGCCCGTTGCGGAACGAAGCGGGACGGTATGCCCGGGCGCGAGGGGCCGGGCCATTGTTGTGAAACGAGGGACGCGGCGCTCAGACCGCGATGTCGATGCGCTCGCCCCAGGGTTCGCGATGGACAGCCGGGCGCGAACTGGACCAGTTCACCCAGAGCACCGGGAAGTCCGGCTCGCTGCCGGGGTAGCGCGAGCACCGCATGTCCGTGAAGTACAGGCACACGGTGGGGCGGACGCCCTGCTCGTCGAGCCAGGCGAAGCCGGGACGGAAATCGGTGCCGCCCCGCCCGCGAACCCTGATGGTCTCGGGCAGGTCGAACGCGGAGTACTCCGCTGCGTCCTGCACGGCCGCGTCGACCTGAAGGACCACGACGCGCTCGGGCTGGAGTTCGGCGGCGACCTCGCGCACCTCGGTCCAGAACGCCGCGAGCCGGTCTGCGGGCAGCGAGCCAGACGTGTCGACGATGACGGCGATCGTGCCGATCCCTTCGGAGCGGATCGACGGGAGATACAACCCGCTGTCGATGAAGCGGGGGTTGGGCGCACTCCAGGAATAGTCGCTGCGGGCGGCGTCGGTCATGTGCCGTCGCAGCAGCGCGCGCCAGTCGAGCCTCGCGGCATGGGCGGAGCGCACGGTCTCGCCGACGGCGCCGGGGAGTATGCCCTCGGCCTTGGCGAGGCTCGCCGCCTGATGCATGGCCTCGTCCCAGGCCTGCTCTTCGGCGGTCCTGGCGGCGGGCGACAGGCCGGGGAGCGGTACTTCGCCGGTCCCGTTCGAGGCAGCGTCCATGACCTCGCCGGTGCCGGACGGATCGTGGCTTGGTGGCGCGCCGGCGGACGCAGCCGATGAATCCCGTCCCGGTTCCGCTCTGGAGCCGGAGTTGCTGCCGGAAGGGTCGTTGCCTTGTCCGGCGCCGGACTGGCTACCCGATGGCGAACCGGCGGCGGAGGGTCCAGAGCCTGCGGACGCCGACCCGTCGTTCCGCTCCTGTCCGTCCCCGTCCGGTTCCGGCAGTCGGTTGTAGGCTTCCTCGACGCTCATGCCTTCCCAGGCTTCCGCCCCGGACGGCAGCGTGAAACCGGCCTCGCGCAACAGGGCGTGTGTGACCCGTTGCGAGGCGTACTGCCAGCGTTGCGGGTCTCGTCCGTTGCGCCGCGTGTGGTGCTTGAGCGCGCAGGCCAGCACCACCCGCGCAATGGCGGCCTCGATCGCGTGCGCGCCGGTGCCGGCGACCCAGTCCGGCGAGTAGCGGATCTCGCGCCCGTCGCTCGCCAGCGTCTCGCGCGAGGGATCGGGCTTGAGCGGCAGCCGCAGCGCCAGACTCCCGAAAAATGGCTGGCGACGCAGCAACTCCGTAACGCAGGCGCTCACCCGACGGGCGGACTCGGCCTGCCCGCGCACAGTCGTCACGCCGCCTCCCGCAGCGCCCCGGCTGACGTATCGGCCAATGTGCCGTCCGGCGTACCGAAATACCCCGCGAACTGCTCCGCCAGTGCGTCGGCGTCGCGCTTCACCCGCTGGCGGGCCGCCGGATCGAACATCCGCGACGGGCGCAACGCGTCCGGCTCCACGCTCGCGATCTTCTCCCTGACCTGCTCGCACAGACGCGCCAGAT
The DNA here is from genome assembly GCA_965116165.1 of Pseudomonadales bacterium. Classification (GTDB taxonomy): domain Bacteria; phylum Pseudomonadota; class Gammaproteobacteria; order Pseudomonadales; family Azotimanducaceae; genus Azophilus. The sequence continues at coordinate 2,580,883 of OZ220484.1, forward strand.
CGCCGTCGCCGAAGAGGTTCAAACGCGGAACGATGTCGACCAGATCGCGCAGGTTCCCGATCATCGAGTTCCGGAACACCAGCGGCTTGCCGTTGTCGTCCTCGCACAAACGTCCCGCGACATGCTCGACCGCCTCGCCCAGACGCCGGTAGAGATCGCCCACGGCGCCGCGCAGCCGTTCCTCGACCTGACGCTCGATGTCGCGCTTGATCCGCTCGCTGTCGTCGCCGGCGAGCTTCGCCATGAAGTGCCCGGCGTCCGGCACCGGCGCAATGCGATAGACAATGGCGAACCGCTCCCGCAGCGCGTCTCTCGAAGGATAGTCGCCGATGTGGAACAGCCGTCCGAGTTCCAGACGCGCGCGGTCGATGTTCTCGTCGTAGGCTTCGATGAACCGGGCGCGCTCCCGCACCATGCGCTCGCACAACCCGTCCATGAGTTCGGTGTAGCGATCATAGTTGGCCACGGTAAGCAGGCGGCTGCCCTTGTCGTCCCAGGGCATGGTCTGCTCGTAATGCGTGGCTCTCGCCTTGCTCACGGTGGCGGTCAGCGCGGCGAACGCCTCCTTCGGCAGCAGCCGCTTGTTGTAGCGCCCGGCACTCGCGCTCGCCTCGTGGTGAACCGCGACATGGGCGCTTGCGTCCCGGTCGTACAGCCGCCCGGACCAGGTGGCGATGCGCAAAGACGCCAGCATGGCGTCGGAATTGATGTTCATGGATCCTCCTTGGGTTACCGGAGCGTCCACACGGGGACGCAAAGGGTGGCGGCGAGCAGGCGCTTCGCCGCCTCAAGACTCGGGGCGCGCACCCGGTACTCGCGCGAGGGCGCGTCTCCCGGGGGGTAATGTGTGATCCGCCAGACCGGGGACGCGGTCATGACTGCGTTCTCCCGGCGGCCCAGCGGATGAACGCAGGCGTGCGCTGCAACGCCGGGTCGCGACGGATGCACGAACCCACCAAGAACTCGCCGACCTCGCGGCGCAGCCGCTGTGCGTAGGTCACGATGGCGTCGAGGCGGACATCGCTGGCGAGCCGGTAGAGCGAGCCGCACAGCGCGATCAGGGCGCTCGGATTGTCCGGCACCCCGGCGTGCTCGGGATCGTCGAGCACCGCGCGCGGATGCGGCAACTCCCGCCAGACGTTCAGAAACGCGCTGAACTCGACCGCTGCGGCCTCGCCGACGGCGCCGCGCAGCAGCGACCGCTCGGCGGCGGGATCGAGACCGTTGCGACGATGCACGATACCGCTGGCGAACTCCCAGGTGCGCGGACACGCAAACGCCCGCTCGCGCGACTGCGGGTCGAAGGTGTGGAGAAGGTCGGGCCGCAGCTGAATGAAGAAGAGCACTTCGGGAGCGATGCCGTTGGCCGCGCCCCAGGCGCACCAGTCGGTAGCGTCCACACGAATCTCCAGATGCACGAACCGCGACGCCAGCGGAGTCGGCATGCGGTTGACGACGCCGCGGTCGCCCTCCCGGTTCCCGCAGGCGATCAGCGAGGCGCCGGCGGGCAACTCGTACTCGCCGACCCTGCGGTCCAGAACCAGTTGATACAGGGCGGCCTGGACCATCGGCACGGCGGACGGCAACTCCTCCAGGTTGATGAGCCACGATCCGGTGTCGTCGGGCGGCGGCAAAAACGCAGGCGGCGCCCAGCGGGTGCGCCCGCCGTCATCGCGCCAGGGGATGCCGCGCAGGTCCACGGGATCAAGCAGCAGCGCGCGCACATCGACGTAGCGGCGGCCGGCGGCGGCCACCTGCCGGGCAATCTGCGACTTGGCCGCGCCGGGCGGCCCCCAGACGATGCAGGGCTGGCGGGCCTCGACCAGCAGCGCAAGGGTCGCGGCGAGTTCGCTCGGGCGGAGCGTATAGTCCGCCGATACGGTATCGGGTTCGGTCATGGGCAGGCTCCGAAGTAGCGGAAACGGAACGCGGACGCCCTCGGCATCCGGACTTCGCCCGGCCCCGCGCCCGACTCCCGCTCATGGCGCCGCGGAGCGCGCGCCGGGAAACGCGGAAGTGGTCGCGGCGAGACCGCAGTCAGGCGATTTCGAGGGCGGCGCCCGGAAGGCCGGGCGAAGGAATGCGCGAAAGCGAGAGCGTTTGCCCGATGTGCCCCTCAGCGTGACAGGATGGTCACGGACACACGGATTGCCCCCGGCGGTGTCAAGCGAACCCCGACTCGAAACCCGGCGAAAGCCTCTTCGACGAGGCCGGAAACGAACCTCAACCGGTCAGGCCTTGAGCTTGAGCCACGCAGGCGGAAACAGCCCGATCCAGTCGAAAGCCATCTCCGAACCTGCGGGTTTGTCGGGCGGCGGACAACATCGCAGCCAAGGGAACAACCCGCCGAAAGAACGGCAGTCCGTCAATGCACTGCTCGCTATCCGGGCCGGAGAGCAGGTTGTGCCGACCATCCAAACGGTGAAAGACGGCTCAACAACGCAACGGCCTGCGGAACCGGAGGCCGGTCTACTGGAACCGACCTTCGTTCAGCCGCCACCAGACGTCCGTTCCCTCAAGCGCGGAGTTCTTCTGCGCAAGATCCCAGGGGGTTTCGCCAGATCCATCTTTTGCCACCGGATCCGCTCCTGCGTCGAGCAGCACCTCCAAAACCTCGGGAGTCTCACTGCGCCACGCCGCTGCGTGCAGGGGCGTCCATCCACCCGTATCCCGTGCATCTATCTTCGCGCCCGCGCCGAGCAATGCCTCCAAAACCGCAGGAGTCTTGCTGCCTGCCGCTGCTATGTGCAGGGGCGTCCATCCATTCTTAGACCGCGCATCCACCTTCGCGCCCGCGTCGAGCAATACCTCCAAAACCGCAGGGGTATCGCTGTATCTCGCCGCTAAGTGCAGGGGCGTCCATCCATCCGTATCCTGCCGCGCATCCACCTTCGCGCCTGCGTCGAGCAATGCCTCCAAAACCGCAGGAGTCTTGCTGCCTGCCGCCGCTCTGTGGGGCGTCCAGGGGCGTCCATCCACCCGTATCCCGTGCATCTATCTTCGCGCCCGCGTCAAGCAATACCTCCAAAACCGCAGGGGTATCGCTGTATCTCGCCGCTAAGTGCAGGGGCGTCCATCCATCCGTATCCCGTGCATCTATCTTCGCGCCCGCGCCGAGCAATGCCTCCAAAACCGCAGGAGTCTTGCTGCCTGCCGCCGCTCTGTGCAGGGGCGTCCATCCATTCTTAGACCGCGCATCCACCTTCGCGCCTGCGTCGAGCAATGCCTCCAAAACCGCAGGAGTCTTGCTGTACGCCGCCGCTGCGTACAGGGGCGTCCATCCATCCGTATCCCGTGCATCTATCTTCGCGCCCGCGTCGAGCAATGCCTCCAAAACCGCAGGAGTCTTGCTGCCTGCCGCCGCTCTGTGCAGGGGCGTCCATCCATTCTTAGACCGCGCATCCACCTTCGCGCCTGCGTCGAGCAATGCCTCCAAAACCGCAGGAGTCTTGCTGTACGCCGCTCTGTGCAGGGGCGTCCATCCATTCTTAGACCGCGCATCCACCTTCGCGCCCGCGCCGAGGCAACGGGAAACATCCGCCGCCTCCGCGTGCTCAAAGAAACTCACCGTGTTCCAGTCTTGGCAGGAGGTCGTAGCCTTCACTGGCCCATCGCAAGCCCACAAGAAGAACGCGGCCGTCAGAATCCAGCTTGCTTTCATTGTCTTATCCGGCACTCTTGCTCCGCCCAGCGCACATCGTACAACAACCTTCAATCCGCCCCGCGCGGAACCAGAACCTGCAGAGCGAAACGGGAGAAACGGTCCGAGCTGGTGCGTTTGGCAACAACTCTGCGAGACAGAAGCATCCCAAACCCGTGCGACGGCAACCTCACACCCATCCCCGCTGGGCGAATGAAACGACCTCGCCGTCGGCGACGACAAAGTGATCAAGCAGCCGAATGTCTACCATCGCCAGCACACGGGCCAGCCGTTCGGTGAGAGTGCGGTCGGACTCGCTGGGTTCGGCCACGCCCGAGGGGTGATTGTGGAACAGCGCCACGGCAGCGGCGTTCCTGTCGAGCGCTTCCTGGAGCACCACGCGGGCATGCACCGTCGCGTCGTCGATAGTGCCGTTGAAGAGCTCGGCGATGTCGATAAGACGGTTGCGCGTGTCCAGAAAGATCACTCCGAACACCTCATTGCGGCGCCCGGCAAGCTTCAGGCGCAGGAAGTCCTCGAAGTCTCGGGAGGACTTGAACGCACGACCCCGGCGGCAGCGCTGCGACAACACCGAGAGCGCAAGCTTCACGACAACGGATTGCTCGCTCTTCGACAGCGAATCGGGCGTCAGCGACTTGAAACGATTGGCGGAGGCGGTTCTTGATGCAGGTATGGCGGATGGTCTCCTGAACAGGTTGGGGATGGAACTCGGGGGTCCGTCCCGGGCGCAAGCGGCGCGAACACGCGCACGAGCCCCGGAACCCGCCCCATCCGGGCCTTTCTCCGACTCTCGGGGGCGCCTTATGCATTGGGTCGCAGGATGCTCGCAACCTCTGGGGCAGGCTGCAGGCCGATCATAAGGAGGAGCAGCGGTGGCGGCCCGCTGGATAAACCGTTCTGTGCGAAGGCTTACGAGGCTGGAGGAGAAGAGGCGGTCTCGCCCGCCAGATCCGCTCGCAGGCTTTCAGCGACGCGGGCGGCAGACGCTTTCACCGAGTCGTGCGCCAGATGCGCATAGCGCGCCGTGGTCTGCACTTGCTTGTGGCCGAGCAACTTGCCGATCATCGGCAGGCTCTCTCCCAAAGCCAGCGCGCGGGACAAAAAGCTTTGCCCATGTGACGGCTATGCGAATACCGTCGGGCGCGGCACGAGCACTGCGGACTTTGTGATCCGGGGTGGGCTGATCCGCCCCTTGATAGTATTGCTGTCGCCAATAGAATGGGAACGTTGCAGACAGGAGGCGGCGACCGCTGGATGCTGGGTTTTGCGCCTTGGATGCGCTATGGTATGAGACGTGATTCCGTGTTGAAATAGTGTTGAACAGAAGGATGAGCGGGAATATGGGATGGATTTCTTCCTTTCACAAGATTTCTTTTTATCCTTATTATTACAATTACTAAGGCTGGTTCTTCACCCTCCTTTAGCATCAATGAAAATCCCTTAATTCATAAAACGGCGCAGCATCTGATCACCTGCCCCGTGTTCGACGCGCTGTTCGAAGGTCACGCTTTCGCGGACAGGAACCCGGTTTCGGCCGCCATGCAGGAGATCCTGTCGGTCATCGACGAGGCGCAGGTGGGCCGCGAGTCCGGGCAGTTGGAAGGCTTTTACGCCTCCGTGCGGCGGCGGGCGACCGGGATCACCGATCCGCTGGCGCGGCAGAACCTGATCGTCGAGCTTTACGACAAATTCTTTCGGGGCGCGTTTCCGCGCACTACGAAGATGCTCGGGATCGTCTACACGCCGGTCGAGATCGTGGACTTCATCATTCGGTCGGTCGATGATGCCTTGCGGGAGGAATTCGGTCAGACGCTCGGCTCGGAAGGCGTGCATATCCTCGACCCCTTCGCCGGCAAGGGCACTTTCATTACTCGATTGCTGCAATCGGGCCTGATTCGGCCCGAGGATCTGGAGCGCAAATATCGCGAGGAGATTCACGCCAACGAAATCGTGCTGCTCGCCTATTACATCGCCGCCATCAATATCGAGTCCGTCTTCCACTCCGTCGCCGGACGCGACGATTACCTGCCCTACACGGGCATCTGTCTCACCGACACCTTCGCCCTGCACGAGGGCGACGACGAACTGTCCTATTACATGAAGGACAACACCGACCGGCGCGAGCGGCAGAAGGCGACCGACATTCGGGTCATCATCGGCAATCCGCCCTATTCCGCAGGACAGAAGAGCGAAAACGACAACGCGAAAAACGTGGCGTATGCGCGGCTGGACCAAAGGATCCGGTCCACCTATGCGGCACGTTCCAATGCGGCACTGTTGCAGAACCTCTACGACAGCTACGTCCGCGCGATCCGCTGGGGCAGCGACCGGCTCGGGAAAGCCGGGGTAACGGCAAGCCCGCGCTCGCCTGGATCATGGAGCGCCAGTGCGTCAGGACCGACAAGGCGAGCGGAATCGTCAGCGACGCCAACTGCTACGCGACCGAGACAGTCGGCGACCCGCGCTATCCGCTCGACCTGTTCCTGCGGGTCATTACCGTCAGCTTGGAGACCATGAAGATTGTTCGGGCCCTGCCCGATTTGGAGATCGAATGAAGAACGACAAAACGATCATGGCAAATGCCGCATTGGGCTACCCGGCAGCATGCGAATCGCTGCTCATTGTGTGGGGGTACGGCCACATCGGAGAGATTCACTGATAGCGGTTTGCGATATTCGCAAGGGCTGCTTCTGCAAATGCCAGAAGGGCATGATGCAGCCTGATCGGTACGCCATTGTTGCGCACATGAACGCTTCGCCACGCCCATGACGCGATTACCAGATCTGATGGCTCCAAACTTTCGGCGATACGCGATTTGCGCTTCAAGTACCGGTTTATACCCGATGCCGCCGATTGGGCGTCACCAGCCACGAGATAGCCTATCATGAAGCCGACAGAGTGGTTTGCCCCGTATTTGCCTGATCGAAACCGGTCGATACCCTCCACAACATAGGCGCGGCATAGGTCTGCCCGGGAACCAGCCACTTTCTTGCATTCAATCACTGCATGCGGATCATGCGCCCCGTAACGCAGGAAGATTTCGATCAGGAAAAGCGGAATATCCGTTCGCCCGTCCGGTGTCGCAATGTCCGAGCGTGGTCGCGATTCGGTGCCTGGAAGCACGACCAGTTTCATATTGATCTTGATTGACCGCGCGTTGGCCGCTTGCCGCATCCCATCGCGCAGTTGTTCGGTAATCTCCACTTCGCCGACATCCGCTCCCACTTTCAGCCAAGCTCGATCAGTCTGCGCCCGGCCTTTGATCGACACGCGCTCTCCAAAGCGGGAACGGGAATATGTTCGATGTCTCGCAGCAGCAACCGCCGCATAGACAGCCCGAAGGTTGAGCCGGTCATCAGGAAAAGCCATGATGCGAGGGATGAACTCAAGATCGACGCGACCAAGTAGGCTGCCTCGATTTTCTCGCTTGGGATGGCGGCACCGAGAAACGCGTCGGTGAATACCGCATCCCGTTCGACCACAGCGCATACCGTGCGGCCTCCACCTTCGGCTAAAAGAAATTCCCGGACAAGCAGCAACGGTGCCTGATAAGTTTTGCGATCCCGTGGCCGTTCGGCGTAGTTACTAGAAAACGGACTCAGGTTGCTCGGCACAACAAATGGCTGCACGTCCCCTTTCGCAATCACGGGAAGGTCGTGAAGAAAGCGCGCATCGCGCCTGCGGTTTCCATATTTGAGACCGCTGCGGAACTCGGTGCCAAGAGCCTGAAATTGTTCTCCCAGAGGTTCATGGCGGTCGGTCAACCTGTCCAACAAATCCAGGTCGCGACCCGATCCGAAAAACGCGGTCTTCAGAAACTCCGGCTTGCGCAACCAATCGGCTATCGACAGTGTCGTGATGTCCTCGCGCGCTATCTCGAAGGCATGACCCCGCGCTCCCGCCGGCGACCATGGCACCTGCACCGCGGTGATCTCGTCACGCGCCGATGGCCGGTGCCTCGCCAAGAGAACCATCGCCGGCAAGCGGCTCCGCGGAAAGAGCCAACTGGACTGGTACGATAGGTTTACCAGTGTCACGGGAGAGGGCTTTTTCAGGAGACTCCGCAACACAGCCGCCCCTGTTCCGCTGCGGCTGAAGAATTGAATGCCACTCAAGACCATGCCCAGCCGAGACTCATCCGAGGCGAAATCCAAAGCCCTTGAGACGAAATCCAAACCCACGCCTCGTGGCGAGCGAATTCTTCCGAGTTCCCGGCTTGGAACAACAGCCCCGGCCTGCCGCGCCGCCCTGCCCCGGTAACTCCAAGGCGGGTTCCCGACGATCACATCGAATGTCTTTCGCTTGCCCGCTTTCATCAACACTCGCTTGCCTTCCGGCGTTTCCTCGACATTTCGAGAATCGGCAACGATCAATGTCTTGCCGATGAGAGGTTTGAACCTAAGCGCTCTGGGTGATCTCGTATCCGGGTCGAGTTCCAGCGCGGCCAGATAGAGGCTGAACGCGGCAACCCGCACCGCGGCCTCGCTTATATCGACGCCGTAAATTTGATTGTGCAACACAGACCGGATTACGCTGCGACTCGGCCTCCCGCCGTTGCAGCGGCACTTGACCAACCTGCGCAGGGCTTCCACCAAGAACACCCCCGAACCGCAGCTTAGGTCGAGAACCGTCTCTCCCCCGCCCAACCCGTCGGCGACCTCGTCCAGAACCAGCGAAACAAGCGACAGCCGCGTGTAATGGACATCCACTTCGTTCGTTTCATCATCGGATGCCGGATCCGCATGCGCAAACTGTTCGTAGATCGAACTGATCAACTCAACCGGAATGACATCGAACTGATAAGGGAATAATGTTGTCTGCCCCGATACAGGATCCACGGCATCGAGAAAGTCCGCGACCCGCCGCAGATGCCGCGCTTCCGGCAGGGGTGAGGCTTCTGCGGGAAACATGTCGCCGTTGAAGGTGTCGCGCAGCCAATCGAAAAGCAGTTTCGCGGCCTTGCGGTCTCGCAGTATGTGCGAGAGTGTTCCGTGCCCGTGCTCGCCCTGCAAAAATCGACGCTTGACGATTTCCCGATCGATTAGATATTGGGCGAAAATTGATCGCCCGATCAATCCTTGTGCGCTGGATCGGTCCAGTCCCGCCGACAGCAGATCCCGTTCGAGGGTGGCCAGATCGGCAAGCAGTTGCTGGTCGCCGCAGGTTTTGCGGTGCACAGCATGCTTTTGGCGCCAGAACTCGCCAGTTTCCATTGCAAGCCGACCGGCGAATGCATCAAGCCTGTCGAGTTCCTTTTCGACCCTTCCGAAGGTATCCAGCAAATGAACGGCGGCACTTCTCTCTTCTCGTGGCCGGCTGAATCCGTTGTAGACCTTAATATTCTCGGGCGAAATCACCCATAGGAGCGGTGCGCAGCCCCGATTCCATACCTCGCGCTGCCATGAGGCGATCTTTTCTTCAGGAGGCTCCTCGCGTTCGTATTTGAAGTAGATGGTCAGGGCTGATGCGCCGCGCCACATCGCATCGGGGGAGAAATCGCGGAATCCGGGATATCTGTCGGATTCCGCGTCGAGATACACGCCGTGCGCTGGCTCTCCATTGGCCAGATAGCCGGTAGCCTCCAGCACTTCACATATGATCGGTTCAGCCATCCGCATCATGCTGCCAACCCACGTTTTATGTATTCCCGCCGACGCGGAAGCTGCGCCTTACAGGTTGCCGCCCCGCACGATCCGCCGGGTCGCCCTTGCTGGTGGCAAGCTTGGATATTCGTTGTACAAAATGATCTATTAGAAATCAATTTTCTGAAATAATTCAATTGAAACAATAGGTTAAAAATTATTGCAAGTTCAGACTCCGGCGGCGAGCACACCATGCCGGAGCACTGGGGACGGGACTCAGATCCAGCCAATCACGAGCCTCTTCCGAATGGCGGATCGCGGGCGCTCAGAACCTCGGTTCGGTTTCGTCCTTTTTGATGTTGCCGAATAGGTCGATGTTGTCGTCGATGCTCACCGCCAGCGGCCGGCGGGCAAGCCTCGCTTCCTCGCTCGTCGGCACCATCGACTCCCACAGGCGCGGCGGTAGAGCACTGCGATGCGGCCGGCGCCGCACGGCATCCCAGGGTACCGATTCGGTATGGTCGAGAGCATGCCCCGAGCTTCCGCCCTGTAGGTCCGGTACCGATTCAATCAATTTCCGAATGTCCGCCTCGAAGTGTTCCCGCGCCCGCGCCAACGGTTCGGTGCGTATGCCCGCATCCAGCAGGAGGTCCGGATCCGGCCCGTTGAACCATTGGAGTACCGGCGGTAGGCGGGCGGGCAGGGCTGCGGCCAGGTCGCCGCGTTCGCCGTCATCCAACATCTTCAGCCAGCCGTCGATGCAAAGTTGATGGAAATAGGCCTCTTCGCCGAACCTCGTAATCAGGTTGGCGGCGGGCGCGAAATCGCCCTCGCGCAGCGTGGCGGAGAATCGCCACAGGGCCTTGTCGGCCAGATACAGGGTCAGAATGAAATCCGCCCAGTTCTCCGGCGGCCTGTCGAGCAACGCCATGCTGTGGATGCCGCTCGCCGACCGGACGAATTCAAGTTGGTGCTCGGGAAGCTCGTAGTACTCCTCCATGAACCGGAAGAGAGCCCTGGCGTGGCCGAGCTTTTCCTCGGCGATCCCGGCCATGGAGGTGAAATCGGTCAGTTCCCGGCCGTTCAGCACGCAGTTGACATACCAGTGTCCCAGCACCCAGTTGCTGTCGGCGATACAGAGCAGTTCGCCCTTGAGCGCGGTGGTGACTTCGGACGGGTAGCTCACGACAGGGCATCCATCAGCCGGGGAGCCGGTGCTGCCACTTCAGCCAGCCGAAGCCCTGCCCGCAGTCAAGGCATTCGAACATCATCTCCGCCACGCTTGGGCCGTAGGGGCTAACCAGCCGGGTATCGGTGGATTCGCACCAGGGGCAGCGTATCTGGCCATCGTATTCTTCTGTTGGACGGAAGCGCCTGCCGGAACCGACCGCTGTCGATCGGTCGTTCATCAGGCGAGCCCAACCGTGCCGTCGCGCCCCCGCCGCAGGCAATCCATGAACGACTCCGCCGGTGCCACGTACAGTTCCACCCACTGCCGTTCGGAGTACAGGATGCGTGCGCGGGCTACGGCGAGTTCCCGATTCGGCGCCACGATGCCGCCGATATGGGACAGCGGACGCTCGGCCTGATCGCGGCCGAAAACCTCGAATTGCTGGTCCAGGGATGTGGAACGGCCTAGGGACACGGTTCTAATGCCCCGGCGATGGCGCGGGTGGCCGCGGCCAAGCCGTTTTCCTGCGCACCGTCGGTGGAAGGCGCGGCACATCCGCGACACACCCGGCCCGAGCTATTCGTGAATGCAAGTGGCGAGACAGGCAAGAGGGGTGCAAGCACTGGGTGCGTGGCTTGGAGCGCACGGAGATGTGCTTGACAGCATGTTGAGTACGCGGCGGGAGCACACTCGGTGACCGCGCTGCTATTGACGGCCTCGGTAGTCTATTCATGCATGGGGCGGGTTAGATTCGGTAGCCGCTGCGGGCCGCATATCGTTTGGCGCGGTCGGACATGCGGGAGCGGTCCCAACGGGCTTCCCAGTCCACCCGGACGCGCACCTCGCCGACGCCGTCGACGCGACGCACCTGCCGCCGGACATTCTCCTTCAGCATCGTGAAGGCCGGGCAACCCAGACAGGGGAATACCAGGGAGACATCGACATTGCCCGCATCATCCGCCCGCACGGCGCTCAGCATCCCCATTTCGGTCAGCGGCACATTGATGTGCGGGTCGAGCACCCGACCGACCGCGGCCTCCACAGCGCTATGATCGACTACCATAGCGCCTTGCCCCAGACTTCGCCGCGCAAACGCTCGTAGGCGTCCGGCCGCATGGGCCCGCCCCTGCGGGAGTGTTTCCAGTATTCCTCGTGGGAGCACTGCTCGCCGCTCCAGGTGTAGGTTTCGGCGTCGTAGAGCATGGGATAGGGCATGGTGAGTACCCATCTCTTGCTTTCGGCATCGAGTGCGGCGGGGAAATCGGCCCCGAGGCGGCCTAGGAAGGCGCAGGTGGACTGTAGCCACTTGTCGCGCATGAAATCGTTGCTCCAACCGCGCACGCGGTAGGTCAACTGCTCCGGCCGCGTCTTGAGATTGTCGGGTTTGCCGAACCACATCACGCCGAATGGGAATATCCAGTCGATGGCCCGCTGCACCGCAACCCGGGTCTCTTCGGAATGGTTCCAGTAGAACTCGGTCCAGAAGTTGCCGTGACGCATGTGAAAACCTTCCTCGAAATTCACCTTGCGCAGTGTGCGGCGGTAGGGCGCGTAGCTACAGTGCAGTTCCAGATCCTTGGTCCAGTGCAGGCCGGCCCGGTCGAGCATCGACTGCATCACCACGAACTCGATGTAGCTGCGTATGGGGATTTCCATGATCGGCCAGGTCCAGATGTGGGCGATGTCGTCATGGAAGGCGCGGGCGTGCACATCGACACCGAACCGCTCGGCGAGAATGCCCTGATGATAGGCGTGGCCCACTTCGTCGAGGATGGTGGCGCACACGGCGATCTTGGCACCGATATCGGGTGCCGTGCGGAAGGCGGTGCACGCCCAGGTGAGTACGCTTATCTCGCTGATCGAGGCGATTTCGACGGTCTGGCGCAGGATTTCCTTGTAGCGCGGGGAAAGTTCCTCGGCCTCTTCAAACAGCTCCCCGGCCTCGATACGGGCGAGCATCGCCGCCTCTACGGCATCCTGATTTTCCACGGTAGTGCCACCGGCTGGGTTGGGCATGGAATTAATTCCATTATTCAATCAGTTAGACGATAATAGCCACACCTCTTCAGGCGATGGTAGGTACTGGCCGCAATGGCGTCAAGGTTGCAACGGGCAAAGCAGCCGTCGAATCGGGTGCTGTATCGGTTTGACTTTTCGAATTCCGCCAAGCCGTGACTCGCGCACTGTTCGGTTCTTACAGATATCAAACTAAGAGAGGTCCGAACAATTCGATAGAGCAGCATTGGGCTATTCGTAAATATAGATTGATTAACTTGGATGCCGAGGCTACAGAATTGATCAGAGGTTCCCTAATGCATTGCCTCGAATCGGCACGGGATCGGCAATGAGCGATAGGATTGTCATTGACCGCTGCGAGGATTTTCGTCGCTTGGAAGGGCAGCCGATCATCGACTCCGATCCGATCACGATCACGGCCGAGGGCATTCAGCACTTCTGCCGCGGCACCGGCAACGACGAATGGATCCACTGGGACGAGGAGCGCTGCAAGGCGTCGCCCTTCGGTGCCCTAATTGCACCGGGGCTGTACCTGCCCGCCCTGTTCCCATCCCTGTTCTGGCAGGTCATGGAAATCAACCTTGCCCGGATGATCGTCAAGGGCATCGACGGCATCCGCATACTCAAGCCGGTAACGGTGGGCTCGCGCATCCGCTGTCGCGCCACCGTGGAGAAGGTGCTTGATCGGGACAGCGGCATCGAGGTGCATTACGGGATCGGGTTCTTCTTCGCCGATACGGAGAAGCCCGCCGCGGTCGCCACCTTCATCAACCGTTATTGGGATTGACCGGCTCCCCGTATCGGGAAATACCCGCTGCCCGAATTGACAAGACTTGGCCGGCATCCCCATCAAGAATGCATCCATGACCGTTCCCGATCTCACCAGATACGGCTATTCCCAGGAGCACCAGCAGATTTACGACACGGTGTACCGGTACAGCCGTGAGCGGTTGCACCCGCTCTGCGACCGGATGGATCGTGACGACTGGTTTCCGGAGATGCAATTCCGCTCGCTGCACGAGATCGGGCTGCTCGGCACATCCGTTCCCGAGCAATACGGTGGCCAAGGGCTCGGTTTCATCGAGCAGTGCCTGATTACCGAGGCCCTGTCCTACTGGAACGCCAGCTTCGGCGCCGCCTGGATGGGCAGCGAGAGCATCTGCCTGCACAACATGGTGCGCAATGCCGACGATGCCCTCAAGATGCGCTACCTGCCGGGCTTCTGCGACGGCAGCCTGATCGGCGCGCTGGGCCTGACCGAGCCGGGGGCGGGCTCCGATGCCCTGGGTTCAATGGTGACGCGGGCCGTGCGGGACGGCGATGAATTCGTCATCAACGGCCGCAAGATGTTCATTTCCCTGGGGCCGGTGGCGGACATCATCCTGCTGTACGCCAAGACAGCTCCGGAAAGGGGGCCCAAGGGCGTTTCCGCGTTCGCTTTCGAGACCGCAACGCCCGGCTTCCAGGTGGCGCAGCATCTGGACAAGATGGGCTGGCGCGGCGTTCCCACCGCAGAATTGGTGTTCGACGACTGCCGCGTCCCGGCCGGCAATGTTATCGGCGGCATCGACGGTGGGGTGGGGGTGGTGATGAGCGGCCTCAATATGGAGCGGGTGATCCTCTGCTTTCATATGATCGGCGTTGCTCAGCGCGCGCTGGACATCACGCTCGACTACGCCAACGAACGAAAGCAGTTCGGACAGTTGATCGGCCGCTTCCAGTTGGTGCAGGGACTGCTGGCCGACATGTACACCGACCTGCAGTCGATGCGCGCCTTCGGTTACCAGATGGCGAAGGAGGTCGCGGATCTCGAGATCGGTGGCGGCGGCCGCGGCGAGGCGCACATGCGCACCTCCGCGGTCATGCTGCATGCCGGTCGTTCGCTCATGCGCATCGTCGACAATGGTGTACAGGTGCACGGCGGTGCCGGTTACATCCGCGATCTGGAAATCAACCGGCTCTACCGGCTGGGCAAGCTGATGGAGATTGGCGCCGGCACCAACCAGATCCGCCAGGTGATCATCGCCGAGGAACTGCTCGGGTAGCCGGGACCGACATGGCCACGCCCCAGCAATCATCGCCAGCCTGCGTTGCCCGATTGTCGAACGTGGCGGAGGCGCATCGCAGACCTTGCCAGGAAACCGGAAGCGGATGCCGTCCGGCAAACTGACGCCAACCAGCACCCACTGGGGCAACTACCTGCTGGAGAGCCGTAACGGCCGCGTGGTGGCCGTGCGCCATTACGAAGCAGACCGCAATCCGACCCCCATTGGCCAATCCCTACTGGATGCCCAGGACGCCGCCTGCCGTGTGCCGGCGCCGATGGTGCGTCGCGGCTGGCTGCGAGCGCGCTGGGAGGGCGGTGGCGCCGGCCGTGGCCGTGAACCCTTCGTGCCCGTCGACTGGGACACCGCCCTCGATCTGGCCGCCGCCGCGCTCCAACATGCGATCGCCACCGGCGGCAACGAATCGCTCTACGGCGGTTCCTACGGCTGGGCCAGCGCCGGACGCTTTCACCACGCCCAGGGGCAGCTCAAGCGTTTTCTGAACCTGATCGGCGGGTTCGTGCATTCCCGCACCTCGTACTCGGCCGGGGCTGCCGAGGTGATCGTTCCGCATATCCTCGGCACCACCTTCCAGAGTTTGATGGTGCAGGCGCCGACCATTGCCGACATCGCCAGGGAAACGGCAATGGTGGTGTGTTTCGGCGGCATCGCACTCAAGAATACGCAGGTAACGGATGGTGGCCTCGGCGCTCATTCCGCCACGGATCAACTCAGGGGGCTCATCGGGTCGAATACGCACTTCGTGAACATCTCGCCGCTCAGGGAGGACATGGCCGGCTTCGTGGGCGCGGACTGGTGGGCGTGCCGGCCGAACACGGATGTGGCCATCATGCTCGGCTTGGCGCATACGCTGTACAGCGACGGCCTTCACGATCAGGCATTCCTCGACAGGTATTGCGTCGGCTTTGAGCGGTTCGTTCCCTACATGACCGGACGGAGTGACGGGCAAGCCAAGGACGCCGACTGGGCGGCGCACATCTCCGGGATTCCGGCCACCGACATCCGCGCCCTTGCCCGCCGCATGGCCGGTACCCGCACGCTGCTGGGCATAAGCTGGGCGCTGCAACGGGCCGAGCACGGCGAGCAGGGCTATTGGATGATCACCCTGCTTGCCGCCATGCTGGGCCAGATCGGCCAGCCCGGCGGCGGTGTGGCCTATGGCTACGGCTCCGTACACAACATCGGTTTCGCGGGCCGCCGGCAGCCGACGTTCCGCATCGCCGCCCTGGATCAGGGGACTCCACCGTTGAATCGATACATCCCGGTGTCGCGTATTAGCGAAATGTTGGAGAACCCGGGCGGTGTCTTCGACTACAACGGTGAGCGGCTGATCTATCCGGATATCAAGGTTATCCTGTGGGCGGGCGGCAACCCGTTTCACCACCACCAGGATCTAAACCGCCTGCGGCGCGCCTGGACCCGCCCGGAGACGGTGATCGTCAGCGATCCGTTCTGGACCGCGACCGCCCGGCATGCCGACATCGTCTTTCCCTGCACCGTCCCGTTGGAGCGCAACGACTTCGCCGTCGGCAGGGCGGACTGCTTCATTACACCCATGCGCAAGGTGGTCGAGCCGCTGGGGGAATCCCGCAGTGATTTCGAGGTATTCGCCGCGCTCGCGGAACGCTTCGGCAAGGCGGCGGAGTTTACCGGGGGCAGGGACGAGATGGCTTGGGTCGAGGCTCTCTATGAAAGGACGCGGGAGAATGCGGCCCGGGCGCGCGTGACACTACCTCCGTTTGATCGGTTCTGGGCCGGTGAGCAGTTTTGCTTCGAGGACCAGGTGGAGGAACGGGAATTCATGCTCGAAGCGTTCCGCCGGGATCCCGTCGCGCACCCGCTGCGCACCCCCAGCGGCAGGATCGAGCTCTTTTCGGAAACCATCGCATCCTTCGGCTATCCGAATTGCCCCGGTCATCCGTTGTGGTGCGACAAGCTGGAGTGGCTCGGTGGCGCCCGGGCCGGGGACTATCCCCTGCACCTGATTTCCAACCAGCCGAAGATGCGCCTGCACAGCCAACTCGATCACGCCGCGGCGAGTCGCGGTGCCAAGCGCAGGGGGCGCGAGGTGATGCGAATCAATCCCGCCGATGCCGCCGCGCGTGGCATAGGGGACGGTGATGTCGTGCGTATTTTCAATGACCGCGGTGCCTGTCTTGCCGCCGCGGCCCTGTTCCACGGCATCCGCCCGGGGGTCGTGGAACTGCCCACCGGTGCTTGGTACGACCCCCTGGATGCGGCTACGGAGAACTCGCTCGAGGTGCACGGCAACCCCAACGTGCTGACCCGCGATGCCGGCACCTCGAGAATCGCCCAGGGGCCGACAGCGCATAGTTGCCTGGTGGAAGTGGAGCGGTTTGCCGGGCCGATACCCGAAATCAAGGTATTCCGGCAACCGGAAACGGTGATGGAGCCATGATGTCGACGCGGCCGGATCTTGGCGCGGCGGGCATCGCCTCGAAGCCATCACCGGCCTGAACCTAATGATTGGCGGGCATCACATTCGGTGTGGAAGTAGCTCTACCACATTCCAGCCAAATTGCGCAGATGCATTGATCTGAGCGAAGGTGACATCATGGAGGCAACCCTTGTCGGCGGCGAGAGCCGTTTTGACAACATTGACCGGGCGGAGTCGGATGGGTAGTCTTCGAGCGGGTCCGATGAACGAGTTGTTAATTGTAGTTGGCCGGATCCACTTCAATCCCTTGCCATGCTCTCCTGAGGAAGGCCAATCCTACAGCGAAGACAACAGCTAATAGACATGAGCGAATATCTTCCATATGCGGGAACGAATGCGATCCAAGAAGCAGTGATAGGCGTTCACTCCCGGCACGACTTCCCTTTGTCAGATGTCAAAAGGGCTCGCAATGTCGCCGAGGCTGACCTGAAGGATGTATTTCCGCGGTCGGAGGACATTCATGAAACGCAACTAAAGATAGAGAATGCGAGTCGGGACAGTGTACTTTTAGAGGGAGGAGGAACACCCCGCCTTTCGGGATTTCAGCTAATAAAAACTGGCTCGGATGGAAAGCCATCGCGTATGTTTCGAATGGTGAACAATTTGATCACCGTGCATTTTATGAGGTACGACCACTGGGCCTCAACCCTATCGGGCAGCCTTGAATATATATCGACTATCCTGTCGCGACTTGACTTGGAGAGTAATGCCCTGCAAGCGTTCAGCTTGAGATACATTGACCGATTTACATTCGATGGATCGCCCGATGACGCTAAGGCTTCTCTTCTGATAAGGGATGAGAGTTCTTATCTTACAAAGCGCAGCTTTGATGTTGGGCCATTTTGGCACTGTAATTCAGGCTGGTTTGAGAGGTTTGGAGACAATTTCCGTGTTCTTAATCAGCTAAATATGGGCAGCTCTATGGTTGATAGAGCGCCAACTGTCACTATTGACCACAATATGGTCTGCCAAATGAAAAGGCTGCACAATACGGTGGAGTCTTTTTTTGGATCGGCTGGAGGGAAAAATATTGGTTTCAAAGCTTCGCTGAATCATTTACACGACATGAATCACACAGTTCTCTCCGATATCCTTCTTGCTGATATGTCTCGGAAAATAGGTCTGGTCTCATGATTAACTGTGATACCACAGTAGGTTCTCCCACACGCTCAATCGCCATTCCTGAAGCCATGCGGGACGAATTTCCTCAGTTGTTGGATCAGTTAGAAATGTATAGGACAGAGACAATAGGGGAACTTGCAGTCGGTGAAACAGCTAAAAGGCCTTCCCAGTGGATGAGAGCTTGTCAATCGCGGATATCACCGACAATACAACTCATTACTCGACTTACAAATCTATTCGAGACACCCGAAGCTTCTCGGTGGCCCGGCACGAAGTGGCCTGTTAAGAGAGCGTTTGAAGATGCGCGAGCGTTTATCACCGAGTTACCACTGGCATATATTCCGGAGCCGGAAATTCGGTTCGCCGATGACGGGGAAATCAATTTCCTGTGGACTAGCAAGAATGTTCATATTGATCTCGGATTTTATGGTACGGGCACGTATTCGTATTTCGGTTGTAATGGCGAAGGCCAGGAAATCCAGGATGAGGCTGTCTTGGCTTCTGATGGCTTGGCTCTAGCGATCAAGAATATGCTGATAGCTTGATTGTCACTTGTCATCTACCTCCCGTGCATCTCAATGAGAACGTAAGTGCCTCTCCAGAGCATTCGCCAGGCGTAGTTTTGGATTCCGAGATATTGCTGCGTGAGATGTTCAATCCGCATCATATAAATGATGGAAAAATAATGGTTACGGCGATATCACTAGACGAATTGCTTTCAACTGGATTTTCTGTGCATCGGAGAAGTTACGTTCCTTTCGAATTGATTAGGAAATCCATAGAAAAACGCACCTTGAGGCAGAGAAAGGGCGAGCCGTGGAAAGATGAAGGCGTGGCGGAGATACTAGCTGGGAATGTCCGTAACCTTAGGAATGCCGGAGCCCCTCTATTTGTGGTTATAGATACGGCCCTTTCCGATAATCGAGGACATGCCAGCATATATGCTGCGAATCCGAAACTGGGTAAGGCACATGCGCGAAAGCTTAGATCACTCCTCATTCCTCTACTGCAGAACAGAAGACCACTGGAGCGAGTATACGAAGATGGCCATTCCCGCTAAGCCGCTTCACAAACACCGCAGGCTGCATGTTCCGCCGACATGTGCATAATTCCGGGTCGGATCGTCTGGAGTCGGCAAGATGGCGCAAAAGAGGAAAGTCGTCGTTGAAGTTCTGACGCGGGTCGGTGAAGAGGACGTGTGCGATACGTATAGGGAAGCACTGGCGCCCCTGGCGGATTTTGTCGAGGTCGAAGCGGAAGCGGGCGGCGCCCACTTCGTCGAATTGGCACGGGATGCCGATGCGGTTATTACGTCCCGGGGCATCGAGATAAACCGTGGGGACATCGCACAATTGGAGAAGTGCCGGGTCATCGGTGCTTGCAGTGTCGGCACCGATATGATTGATGTGGATGCCGCCACGGAATACGGCATCATCGTCGTCAATGTTCCCGATACCTTCGTAGAGGAAGTTGCGGACCACGCGATGATGCTGTTGCTCGCCGCCGCCCGCCGCGTGAAACGGATGAACCGCCTTGCCGCGGAGGGTCGTTGGGGCGAAGGCCGGCCCGAGTTGAACGAGGTGCCGAGGCTGTGGGGCCAGACGCTCGGCCTGGTGTCCTTCGGCAATGTCGCCCGGGCCCTGGCCCGCCGCGCCGGGGCTTTCGGCTTTCACATCATCGCCCACGATCCCTACGTGAGCGAACTGAAACTCACCGCCGAGGGCGTCGAACCGGTTTCCCTGCCGGAGCTTCTCGAACGCGCCGACTACCTTTCCCTCCACGTGCCGCTCGGCGAGGAAACCCATCACCTGTTGTCCACGCCCGAATTTCAGGCCATGAAGAAGAGTGCCGTTCTGATCAATACCGGCCGCGGGCCCAGCATCGACGAGGCGGCCCTCATCAAGGCTCTGAGAACCGGCGAAATTGCCGCGGCCGGCCTCGATGTGCTGGAAACGGAGCCGCCGGATATCGACAACCCCTTGCTGACCATGGAAAACGTGGTGGTGACGCCGCATGTGGCCTCGGCGACGACCCGGATGCTGCCGACCGCCCTGCGACGGGTCGGTCTGGAACTGGCCCAGGTTCTGCAGGGCCGCTGGCCCATGGGCTGCGTCAATCCCCATGTGCTGCCCCGCGTGCCGCTGAAACGCTGGCAACGTCACTCGATGGAGTATGGCTTCAGCCAGTAGTGCCGCCAGATCCGGCGGGCGATACGGGCGAGATCGTCACCGATGAGGATGTTGGCCGGCACCAGGATGAGGGTAATGGCGGTGGCGAACAGGATGCCGAAACCGAGCGAAATCGCCATCGGGATCAGGAACTGGGCCGTGGTGGATTTTTCGAGCAGGAGCGGCGTCAAACCAAAAAAGGTGGTCAGCGAGGTCAGCAGGATCGGGCGGAAGCGGATGACGCCGGCATTGAGTACCGATTCCCGCAGGCTGTTGCCCAGTTCGCGCTGCCGATTCACGGCATGCACCAGCACCAGGCTGTCGTTTACCACCACCCCGGTCAACGCCAACAACCCCATGATGCTCACCATGGCGAGGTTGTAGCCCATGAGCCAGTGTCCGGCCACGGCGCCGATCAGCCCAAATGGAATGACGGACATCACCACCAGCGGCCTGGTGTAGGACTTCAGGGGCAGCGCGAGCATGCAGTAGATGGCGAACAACACAATCAACACCCCGGTCTGCAGGCTGCCGAACGACTGGCGTTGCTCGC
This sequence comes from Pseudomonadales bacterium, assembly GCA_965116165.1. Classification (GTDB taxonomy): domain Bacteria; phylum Pseudomonadota; class Gammaproteobacteria; order Pseudomonadales; family Azotimanducaceae; genus Azophilus. The sequence goes on from OZ220484.1 coordinate 2,601,680, forward strand.
GGGCCTCCCCCTCCATCACATAGTCGATGCCCGGAGACTGCGCTGTCAGCTCGTCCAGGTATACACGCAACTGGTTGTTCAGCACCGTCATATTCGTTTCGGACTTCTCAACCTCGGCGGTGACGTTGACCGTGCGGTAGCCGTCGATCCGCCTGATCTGCAGCGGCGAGCGGCCGGGGATTAGTGAAGCCACATGCGAGAGTGGAACCCGGCGCCCGGCGGGCGTGGTGATCAGCAGTTCGTCCAGGGTGCCCACATCCGCCCGTTCCGAGGGCGACAGGCGCACGAACACATCGACTTCGTCCCGGCCCCGCTGCACGCGCTGCACCAGAAAACCCTTGAATGCTTGGCCGACCTGACCCGCCACCTCGTTGCGCGTCAAGCCCAGAACATGCCCCTGGGGTTTCAGTTCGATGCGCAGTTCCTCCTTGCCGTCGGATAGGGTGTCGGCGATTTCGTAGACGGTGGGGTAGGTCGCCAGGTACGCCTTTACGGCGTCCGCCGCCGCGCCGAGGGTGTCGAGGGAGCGACCGCTCAACTGGACATTGATCGGATCCCCGGTGCGGAAGATGTCGGTGCGGAAGGTCAACGACTCCGCGCCCGGCACCGACCCGATCCGCCGCCGCCACTCGGCCGCGATGTCCCCGGTGCGGATGTCGATGGAGCGCTGCTCGGGAGGCATCAGTTCGATCTCCACGCGTCCGTATTGGGAACCCAGGGAAAAACGTCGGGAGCCGGTGCTTGCCAGTACATGGCGAACGATGCTCTCGCCTGTCTCCTTGTCGGCGTGGTGCGCCCGCACTTCCAGTGCCGCTTCCAACATCCGGGTCACGTAGCGGTCCGTGACCGCGAATTGCGTGCCCGTGGGCATGGTCAGGTTGGCCGAGATTGTCTCGCCCTCGATGCGCGGCATGAACGTGAACCGCGTCCAACCACTCATGATGAGCGCGATCATCAGGAAGAGTACGCCGACGAAGGAGGCCAGGGTTGCGTAGCGATGGCGGGTCAGGAAGTCGAGCGCGGGACGATAGTGGAGCAGTATGCGCCGCTCGAAGCCGTCGGCGAAGCGGCGCTGCCAAGCGGCGAAGCGGTTGTCGCCCGCTTCGTCGTACTTGCCGCCCATGCCCTTGAGATGGGCGGGCAGAACCAGCTTGGACTCCACCAGCGAGAACAGGAGAACGCTCATTACCACGGCGGCGATGGGTGCCGCGATATTGCCAAAGCGACCCTCGATGTAGGCGAGCGGCAAAAACGCAACCATGGTGGTCAGTACGCCGAAGGTGACCGGTACGGCGACATCAAGGGTACCCTTGACGGAGGCGTCCAAACCGGAATGACCCGCCTGCAACCTTTGATAGACGCTTTCGCCGGTGACGATGGCGTCATCGACCACGATGCCCAGCACCACGATGAAACCGAACGCGCTCATCAGATTCAGGCTGATGTCCATCGCCGCCATGGCCGTGAATGCGCCCAGAAAGCTGATTGGAACGCCGATGAACACCCAGAAGGCGATCTTTGGTCGCAGAAACAGCGTCAGTAGGGCGATCACCAGGATGGCACCCTGCAGGGCGCTCTTACCGAGTACCCCGAGGCGGTTCTTGAGCTGTTGGGCGTTGTCGTCCCAGAAGGCCAGCCGCATGCCGGAGGGCAGGGATTGCTGCTGTCGCGCAATGTAGTTGTGTACTTTCTCCGATATATCGAGCGCGCTTTCATCGCCCACCCTCTGTACGTCGATGAGCGCCGCCGGATGGCCGTCGAACAGCGTTTTCACGGTATCTTCCTGAAAGCCGTCGCGCACCCGCGCAACATCCGCCACGCGCACGATGGAACCATCGGCATTGGTTTTGACGACGATGGACTCGAAATCGGAACGGCGGTAGGCCTGCCCCTTGGAGCGGACCAGCACATCGCCGCCCTGGGTACGCACATTGCCGGCGGATAGGTCGATGGAGCTGGCGCCAATGGCTCTCGCGATCTGTGCCAGGGTCAGGTCGAACTGACGCAGCCGGTCCTGGGATGCCTCAATGGCGATCTCGTAGCGCCGCACGGCATCAAGGGAGACTTGGGAAATCTCGTCCATGCGCAGTAGGTCGTCGCGCACGCGCTCGGCGTATAGGCGGATTTCCTCCTCGGAATAGGGACCGGCCACCACCACCGTGATGACGTCGAAGGTGAACTGCGCAAGCCGGATCACGGGCCTGCGCGCGTTCTCCGGGAAGGTGTCGATGGCGTCGACCCGGGTCTTGACCTCGTCGAGGATCACACGGGGATCATGACCGTCCGCGACCTCGACGGAGACATTGGCGGCGCCCTCCAGCGAGTTGCTGGTTACCTTGTCGATGCCGTCGAGGCCCTCAAGCGCCTGCTCGATGCGCACCGCCACGCCGAGCTCCGCGTCCTCCGGTGTTGCCCCGCGCAGTCGCACGCTCACCAAGATGCTATCCGGCTCGAATTCCGGGAACACCTCGATCGCGGTTTCGTACAGCAGCGAATAACCGCCGAGCACCAGCACCGTCACCATCAGCAGGTTGGCGGCGACATGGTTGCGCGCGAACCAGGCGATCACCGGCCGGCCCTCGTTTCCCTTTGCTTGCGCGCGCCGTCGTTGGCGACCCGTACCGGCGTCCCGGAAGTGACCTGACCCAACGGCGTGATAACCAGGGTGTCTCCCGCGGCCACCCCGGCGCTCACCAGCGCATCCACCCCATTCTGCCAGGCGATTTCGATGGGGCGTCGTTGCAGTTCTCCGTCTTCGACGACATAGACATACGAGTTCTGATAGATCGTTTCCACTGGAATGACGAGGGCGCCGGCAAGACGCCGGCCAGTGATCTCCGCCGTGACGTATTCGCCAATCTTCAACGGTCGCCGGGTGCCACTGTCCCAGGGCCCGTCCATGTTGTCGGACCTTGCCGCATCGCTGCTCCGTGCCCCGTCCATGCCGTCTGGTCTTGCCGCACCGCTGCTCCGCGCCCCGTCCCCGCCGTCTGGCCCCGCCGTGCCGCTACCCCCCGGTTCACCCGTGCCGCCGGGCACTTCGGCGTCGCGCCTCCCCAGCCCGCCTGTGCTATGAGAGCTTGCCGCGCCGAAGGGATCGGAGACTTGGGCGACGATGTGCAGTTGCCGGGCGGTCTCGTCGATGGCCCCCTCGGTGCGCACGATGCGGCCTTCCCAGACATTGGCCTCGCCGAGCTCGGACCATAGCTTGACGGGCAGTCCCTGGGCGGTGCCCGACTCGGGCAGTTCGATAAAGGGCAGGTCGGCGTTGCGCAACGGCAGTCGTATCTCAACGTAGTCGGTCGCATAGACTTCGGCCAGCGCCGTGCCCATGCCCACCACTTGGCCGCGATCCGCAAGTTGCGTGAGAACGCGCCCGTCGAAGGGTGCTCGCACCCGGGTTCTTTCGAGCGCCAGTTGCGCCTTGGCGAGTGCCGAGCGCCTGGAGATCACGCGCGCCTGCGCGGCCTGTAATTGCGGTTTGCGCAACACCAGATCGGACGGCGATTCGTTCGGGTCGCCGATCCGGCGCCAGTCGGTCAAGGCCTGCTCGGAACGCGCCGATTCCTGGGCTTCGGCTTGGAGGGCATCCATCAACGCCGCTTCGGCGATCTTCACATCCGCCTCGTAGTCTCGCGGATCGATGGTCACCAGGGTGTCGCCCTCCGCGAAGAACCCGCCCGGTCGGAACCCAGGCGCTATGGCCACGATTTGGCCGCCGACCTGCGCGACCAGCCTGCTTTGCGTGCGCGGTTGCACGGTGCCGTAGCTGGCAACCGACACCCGATAGTCCCTTGGTGCGACGGTTACGGTTTCCACGACTGTCTGCGGGCCGTCGGGGGGGCCGGTGCGTTGCATCTCGGGTGGGTTGCCGAGCACGAGGAAGCCTACGCCGACCAGAACGGCCAGAATGATCAAAGGCATGGCGAGACGCAGCGCCATCGCTCAGAAATCTCCGCCCAGCGCCAGCAGCAGGGCAACCCGGTTCTGCAGTAGCTCGTTGCGCAGGCGGATCAACGATGATTGGGCGTCGAAGGCGCGTCGTTGCGATTCCAATACGGTGATATAGCCGACCAGCCCCCGTTGATAGAGACCGCGGGCCAGATCCAGGGCGGCCTCGGCACTGGTTTGGGCTTGGTGGATCGCCTCGTGCCGGTCGGCGAGGTTCAGGGCGCGGCTGAGTTCCGTCTCCACCTGTGCAATTGCCCGATAGACCGTCTCGAGATACTGCCGCTCCAGTTGCGCAACCCGCAGTTTGGCTTGTTCATGCAGCGCGTCCAGCCGCCCGCCCTGGAACAGGGGTTGTGTGAGGCTCGCGGCGACGGTCCAGGCCAGGGCGCCGCCACTCAGCAGGTCGCCCACACCACCCTTGCTGTCGCGGGCATTGGCGGTCAGGCTCAGGGCGGGGAAGCGTTTCTTGTGCGCCACGGCTAGGCCCGCATCCGCCGCCAGCAGTTGGAACCAGGCCTGTTGGATGTCCGGGCGGCGCCGCAGCAGGTCGGCGGGGACTCCGGTGCCGACCGGCACAGCCTGGTGTGGCAGCCGCTCGCCGGCGGCGAAGCGCCCGTTCGGATAGTCGGCGAGCAGCAGTTGTAGGTTCGCGACCGCCCGCATCCGCTCTTGGCGTTGGTTTGCCGCGTTGGCCCTTTCCCGTTCCAGTGTGTTGCGGGCCAGATAGACATCCAGGGCATCGTTTAGGCCGCTCCGATAGCCGCTTTCGATGACATCAAGCGACTGGATAAGATTGGCAAGGCGTCGGTCAAGCAATTCTTGGAGTTGCAGCGCCGCCGCGGCATTGTAGTGGGCGCTGACGACGGCGGCCGCAAGGTTCTGCTCCGCGGCCCGATAGCGGGCCTCCTCCACCGCCAGGCCGAGAAGTGCTTCCCTTTCCTCGTCTCCGAGGGCGCCCCACAGGTCGAGGGGCGCGTTCAGCGCGGCGCTCAGGTTGAACTGTTCGGTGACCGCCGCCGATGGGGACGCTCGTTGACGCTGGCCGGCCAGCCCCAGATTCAGGTTGGGCAGCCGCGCCGCGTGCGCCAGCCTTGCCCGCTGCCGGGCGCTTGCGACGAGCGCTCGCTGCTGCGCTAGAGCATAGTTGTCCGCAATGGCCCGGCTCACGAGCTCCGACAGGTACGGATCGTTGAACGTTGACAGCCAGGCCTGCGCGACCTCGCCCTCGCCGGGCTGCTGCCACCTAGCCGGCAATTCCGCGTCGAGCGGCGGTGTGCGCGGCTCGGTGGCGCAACCGACGATCAGCGGCACCGAGGCCAGGAGGATGCGAAGTTTGAACAAGTGCGCCTTTCCGTTTTACATGCCCTTTGGGGTATCCGGTCGCCCATCGCGACGAGTTTGGATTGGAATGCTATCTTAGCGCGAAAGGGCGCGGTAAGACGGGCTAGGGGGAGTGTGGAGTTTTATTCATGACGAATCGCGAACGGGTATTGGCGTTGGTGCGCTCCGAGCCGGGCGGCCCCATGTCGTGAAAATTAAGCCCTTTAGCGAACGTCGCATCAAGATTGATGGTGGATGGGTGTATCAAGCCAAGGGCGGCAAATCAGGTGCACCGCGTCCCTACCTCAAGGAGTCGAACGCGGAAGCTGTTTCTGCCTTTGAGTTTAAGGGCAGGGGAATTGTTATTCCAATCGATGGCGGTTTTGGGATTTTCCTGAGCGACAACGCGGTACTTGATTAGGGCTTGGTGGCTTTTGCTGCACAATTTCCCAAGGAAAGTCTGAACAATTCGATAGGGCAGCACTTGGCTATTCGTAAGCTATTGATTTTATTAAACAGGATGTCCCAATTACAGAATTAATCAGAGGTTCCCTAAGATTGGTCCTGCACAGCACCGAACAGTCCGAGGCCGAAGTGGGAAGAATGGCCAAGCGAGATGGGGCCACAGACAGGCATATCGAATGTAAGCGATACGCGATAGGCTCGCCTTTGGTTGTTCGTGGGACCATCGGGATAGCGCCGCGGTCGATGTACTCGGATCCATTCGGTGGATCGATCACGAATTTGGATATCTACTCCCGCCGTATCGTATCCTTGCCGAGAGAGTTCGAGGCGAAGCTGCTCTGCGGGTGATTCCCCGGGCTTTATCCGGCCTTTTCGGTCGTACACATAGCGCGGTGGGACGTAGGGCGTGATCGCTTTCCAGTGCCTATGGGCCTGGTTTCCAAAACCGGCTGGAGGCGGCACCTGCGAATCCAGAGGTACGAGCCGCACGGTCCATGGGTCCGTTGCTCCGGCTCTGGCGAACGAGAGCGGAAGCTCCTGTTCGGCCGCGTTCAAGATGGCGAGTTGCTCTTCGTCGGTGAACGGCTGCTCACGCCAGACCAACAATCTTTCTGCTTGGTTTGTTTCTTGGTCGAAGAGAATTCCGAATCTGGCGTGTGGATGTTGATGATCTTGCAATGGTGATCCGTCCACCTCCTTACCGGTGAGCAGGCGTGCGGCTTCCCGCCGTGCGGTACTTGCATGTTGCCAACTTCCCGCGAGGAATTTTCGGATGACACGTCCGCGGAAGCGTTGGGTCATGACGACGATGGAATTTGGTGGCGGGCTGACCCGTGTGCCGATGGCGAACTGAATGAGGCGCGTCGGCTTCCTCTTCCTTGGCCTTGAGCGGGGCAGCTTCACTGGCGGTTTGGCGGGGCGTTTGGCATACAGCCAACGCGCTCCGGGAGGCACGGTCGAGTTCGCGACCGACGGGTCGTCCGTGACCGCCTGAACCTGCGAGAGAGTGGCGTCTCCCATCGGGACAAGCACCGGGACGGAACCCGACGAGGGCACTTGCTCCAATACGCAGTTGATGTCCGTGTCGCTTGGCAGCTTCTCGACGCGCTGGATTTCAGTGATCGCCTCCGCCCGTCCAAAATAGGTCATCCGCTTCAGGCAGGCATCAAGCAAGCCGAGGTGCTCCTTTGACCACGCATGGCCTTCCACAACCCACCATACGATGCCGGTATCCGGGACCGCCCTTGAGCTGCCCACCACCCAGAAATTGTCTTGTACCAAGGTTGGTCGGTAAGTTCGCTTGGCATTGACATGTTTTTTCTTCCAGTCCGGGGGGTCGAATTCAAATTTTGCTGGCTGATATTGCCGCAGCCCCGGGCCACGCCAACTGAACGGCGGCAGACACCAACTGAATGTGCTCGTACGGAAAGCCTCAACCAACGAATCGCGCCATGCATGGCATTGGACTTCCCGTTCCCGTTCCAATTGATGGGACTTTGCAAGAATGGCGCGAAGCAATCGCCAAGGACTCGGTGGCCATTCCCCGTGAGGATCCTCGAACGGGAAGACGCGCCATGGATTCGCGTGGAACCGCCCGAGAGGAAATGTCTGACGAAGTACTACTCGCACCGAAAGGACTCGTCAGGCATCTATATCTTGTTCGTCTTGGGAATCAGAGTCGTCCGCTGTTTCATTTGCACCGGCTCGGAATAGATCCTCCGCTCTCCAATAAACCTGCGTTACGGGCGAGTCTTCGAAGCCCGCCCTTCCGATAGCCGACTGGATATTGACTGGATACAGCTCGACGGGCTCCTTGTAGCCGCGAATGCGTAGTTCGCGAAGCTCAAGATCACAATTGCTTCTATAGCGGAATGGCCCCCGCAGAAGACGCTCGATTTTCCACAACGCGAGAGCCAGAAGGAATTCCTTCTGCGCACCGTTCAGGCCGCGGTCTCCCCGGCCGAATGACCGAAGCAGCGCGAGGTCGATGACGAACGTAGCCTTGATCTTGCTGGCCGTCTCCTCGTCAACGGAGAAGATCGGTTGTCCCGACGATGTCTTTCCGAGCTTGTCGAACTTGACACCGGAGCTTCGCACCCGGGAAGCGCCGAATGCTTCGAGATGCGCGGTCAGCATTCTCGGCAGCTTGATTCCCATGGCAGGGAAGAGTACCCCGTGAACGAGCGAGTTCGGATCGTAGCCGAAGATCGTCGAAAAGACCGACCACCACTGCTCTGGGAGCGGATGGGACTTCTTGCCAAGATCCTTTATTCCAAATTTTTCTCGGAGTACATCAACAAACTTTTGGTGGTTGCCTGCAAGAATGCCGTCAAGGAAGTAGGTCGAGGCCAACCGATGCCCCTCCGAGAGCGTTGTGACAACAAGTTCCTTCGGTATTTCATCACTATCTGTAACATTCGGCCACTTACTGACCGGGCACTCAATGTTCCGGCACTCGACATAGGGCATTCCGGCGAGGTCATCCGCCAGATCTAAGGAATGTTCGCTCGCCAAGCACACGGTTTCCAAGTGATTCGCCATGCTTGCCGCGCTGTCTACGATGCAGACTTTCTGCACACTGTCATCGGGACGCGGCGCATCGTAGATGACGTGACCGATCTCGGGGAAACCCGCCGGTTGGAATCGATCCAACCCCGAAGCTGGCTTAAGACTCGCGTGCAGGGTCAAGCGAAGATCCGTGCCATTCAGTAGCGCGGACGGATCCAGCGGATGGTCGATCATGTGTATCTCCTCATGTTTGACTGGATTTGGATGGTGAGCGCCAACGCCGGAATACGGCGAGAACTTGTTTGTCACGAACCGGGATGATCAAGGCCGCCAGCAGGCGACTCGGATCGGTTCCGGCAGGCAGGACATTGAAGTCGGCAAGTGTCACGCCCGCGGAACGGTATGCTGCCAAGGCCGCTTCCGCCGCAGCATTCAGGTTGCCATGGCGCAGCATGGCGACAACACATCCGAAGGAAGCACAGGTCGATACCCCTTCGGCCTGAATGCCGCTCTCGCGGAGGATTCGCCGGAACAGACAATCACTCGCGAGCGGGCGGAGCAGTGCATAGAGCGCCAGCGCACCGTCAACGGCTGGTCGAGCGCTGGTGAAGCTGCGCTGCACTTCCCTCGCTACCTCGCCGCTTGCATTGTCTCCCCAATCGAATACGCAAAGGCGATCCAGCCACAGGCGTATTCGCTCTTCATCCACCTCGCCGGATAGCCACGCATGCACATCGTTGAGCGCCACCCGAATCGTGGCTCCGAATGGAGGCCGCGATGCCGTTTTCTGCAATGCTTCCATGACACGCCTCTCGGCCATCGCACCCAAGTTCTCGGTCAAGTCGGCACCGCTCCAGATTCGACGGGCGGGTGTAGACTCGGGGAACTCCCATTGCGATCCACCAGTCATCCTTCCCACGCCTGCGCCGAGACGGTAGGCGATGAATTGTGGACAAGTTGGCGTTGCCGCCATTGAGGATACCGCCAACGCCAAAAGGGCTTCTCGATCAGGCGGATGTTCTTGAAATAACTGCGTCGCCCACTGACCCGGTAACAATTGAAACCGAACCTTGGAATTGCGAAATGTCCGATTCCGATCGACTTTAGCAAGCGCCTCGAATACCTGATCCACCACTGCCCAAGCTTGCTCGCTGCGAGCTTCATCTGGACGCACGGCGGCGAAGTCGACCAGCGCCTGCTCAAGTGGGCCGCGCACACCGGCAAATCGGTATTTCTGGCCATCCTTCCGATCCGATGGCAGTGCCTCGCGAAGTTCGACGATCATTCGAATCGCCCGCATGGATGCGTTGTCTGGTGTCGTTTCCGGTACCGGAACAACGGTCGCCAAGCGGGACTCGAAGGTCTGTGCGCTCGTCGTATGAAGAAGCAGGAATCTACGGAACTCCGTGATACCGGCATCGACCCCCCGGTCCATGATTCCAGCGGCGAACGCTGCGGAGGAAATTGCGCCCTTGCCTCCAAGCTCTGCTCTTCCGCGCAAGAATAGCGACTTCAACTCGGGTGCTGTCATCGGCTGGTTCCAGATCGGAGCCCAGATTTCCGCATCGATGCGGCCACCGTCACCGATACCCCTTGGCGCCATTGCTGTAGTAACGAATGGGAAGGCACCCGTCGGCTGCCGTCGGCTGCCCAGTTGCCGGGACGGACCACCGGCGAAATAAGACAGGCCCTCACAAGCCAGCGCCATTGCCCAAGGCGTGATTTCTCCCTTGCGAAAGGGTCTCCTTGTTCCATGGTTGTATATCTTGTTCGCCGCTCCAAACCATGATCCTGCACTGAAATCGCCAAGGTAGGTGCATGCTTCCCCATCCATAAAAGCTTTGAGGTCTGTGTTGAGCGAGTCTCTGCTCTGTCTGCGAGGTGGATTCTCAATGCAAGCGACGGCTTTGTGCCAACCCCGATCAAATTTTCGCTGCCCGGCATTTCCTCCGGTGCCAAGCAGGGGATTCATCTTAACCCTGTCGCCAAGCGCCAGATGTGCTCCGAAGGCAAGCAGTAACCGCTCCTCCGCTTCCAAGGCACGCCAAAGCGCAGTCTGTCTTGAGACTTTCTTTTTCACATCCTTCTGCTTCGCCTCATCCCATGGTTTTTGGTACCGGGACCAACTGTTCTTTTGACCAATCTCGCTCACAAATTCGACGGTCTGTTCCAGTGTGGCAGGACCACCGACGAGGCAGAAAACTGCATGCTTCCAGACTGCCCTGACCCTCGGCCATTTCCGGGTAACGAGCGAGAATAGCCCGAGCGATGCGAGGTAGACGCCGAGCGAATCTGCTCTCAGCCCGTTGAGCCGGACGAAGGGAAGAACGTTCACGGCGATTCGATTTCCCGCTTGGCGCTGGGGCACTTGCTGGCCCGCTCGTCGGCGCAGCGAACCAGCGTTTCGAGATAGGCCAGTGCGAACGGCCCGAGGTTGCGCGGCTCTCCGTCCGGCACCGCGCCGCTGACACCCGGTGCGGCGTCGGGTTCCCATGCCCCGAGCAGGTCGGCGACGAGCCCGGTCCAGCCGGGTGCTTCGAAGACGAACTCCAGCCCGTCTTCCGAGAAGCGGCCCGATGCTCCATCGACCGCGCATGAGAAGTCCAATGGCATGTCGTTCCACGGCAGCAAGGCCGTGGTCTTGCTCACCCCGCACACGTCTTCGCCGGCGGGTGTTCGGGACGTGAGAACCGTCCGCACCTTGCCGTGGTGTGCGGCGGAGAGATAGATCGACAGCGCGGTGAATGCGTTGCCACCGCTCCGATAGTAGCGGTGCCACAGCGCCAGAGCCGTCGCTGCCTCGTGACGAAGGCCGGGCCGGAAAGGAACATTCCACGCGCGTACGACACTTGACACTGCACGGATGCATTCGAGAGTCGTGGGGGGCACTTTCGAGTCCGTATGCCAAATGAACTTGATCCGACCACCATCCTGTTCCCGCGATCCGGCCTGCCAATACCGTAGGTTTCGCCTCCGAAGAATTGCCTCGGTCTCCGGCGCCGCCGTGGAAGCATTCGCGGTCACCGCGAGTTGCCACGGCGCTTTCGCCCATACGCCGCCCTCTTGCGGCGGAGGCTTCGGCAATTCGTCCTGCCACTGGGGCAGGGCTTTGCCGATATCGTGCTCCGACGACGCATGAACAACTGCCGAGCCGATATCGCTGTCTAGGTTCATGGCCTGGACGATGTGTGTCGCCTCCCGCTCGGTGTCTTCCAGATGATCCTTCAAGGTGACCCAGAATCCGCTCTCGCTGTATCGGTCATCCTCGAACCTCTCGTGAGGTTCTCCGGGTGGCGGCACATTATCGAGCTTGTCGCTCCCGCTCCCTGTCCAGCCCAGTTCACTGGAATATCCTCCGTCATCGCACCGCAGCATCACCAACATGCCGGGACGGATATCTGGAGCGCGGACACGTGACCATGCCTCACTCCTATCATCCCAGATACATGCGTTCTTCTTCTCCAGGAACTCTCGCAATCGGCCGATGGCCACTGTGCATCCTTCCTCACGAATGAACGCCGGACCGGCCAATCCCTCCGACCGTCGCAGCTCGGCGTCAGCGCGCCATGTGCGCCAGAAGACGGTCACATCGGCGTTCTCGTCCTGATTTCGCACGAAGGGGCTTACGTCGGTAAAGCCGCCGAAGACATCCGGCTCCGTCGAGAAGAGTCCGTGAACGTCGATGGCCCTCGGGCACGGTTCCTGAGCGGGGGTCAGCGCTTTCTCGATCAATTCCTTGATTTCGTTTCGTGCACTCAACTTCGCCAAGGCGTCCTTTGCGGATACCATTTCGTCGGATTCGTACACCGCGACCAGCTCTTTGACGAGCTTGTGTCCGAGCTTCACCGCCTCGGCTTCGTAGGGACCGATGAGTCGCGCGTTTCGCTTCGGCTTTTCCGGTCCGTCCCAAAACCAGGCGCGGGCGTCTCCGTTCAGTTGCCCATCCCGATTCAGGCGCCCAAGACGCTGGACGATGGATGGCCAAGGGGCGGTCTCCGACCATAGCCGTCGCGCCGATATGTCAACGCCCGCCTCTATCACTTGCGTCGATACGCAAATGAGCCCTGGAACCGAGACCGTCCTGTTTCCGTCCGTCACGATGCGTCTGCGCGCGGCCTCGAAGGCGAGAAGCTTGTCTTGATGGCCTTTGCGATCCTTCGCGCGGAAGCGCGAGGTCAGAAGAATGATGTTGGAGGTGCCGGTATAGGCGTCTCTGACGGCCGCGTATACCTGCTTCGCGACCGAAACGGTGTTGCAGACGACAAGACTCAGGCTCGTCTCTTGATGCTCATCCACCACATTCGTGGCCAATTTCCTCGTGAACCTCTCATTGTCAGATTCCTTCTTGCGCGTCTTTGTCTTCGAAGCTGGCGGCTTCCACAGCCTGCACGGGCGACGAGCCTGAAGAATCTCGTGTGTCCGGTCACGCTTACCCAAGGGGATGCACCTTGGGATGGCCAGTTTCGCTTTCTTGCGATCAAGCGTATCGAGAAACTTCGGGCGAATCGTTGCACTCATCCACCACGTGAAGCAGGGTTTCAGGCTCTTGAAGCGGTCAGCCCTCATCCAGTCCAGTTGTGCCGATGTCCACAGCCCCGGCCCCATCAACTGCACTTCGTCCATGACCCATAGGCAATCGTTGTTCAACAACCCGAAGTGCATCGGCCAGCGATATCGACTCATCCCGTACCCACGGTTGAGTGCTCGGGAGAGGAGCATGTCCTGTGTACCCACAAGCACAGCGTTCCGCTCCGGATGGATATCCCATTCGCCGGCGTCTTCGCGCCCCATGAGCACATGAAGGCCGATTTCGTCCGAGAGTCCGAGGCTCTTCAGCCATAGATACGTGTTCTGAAAGGTCTGCTCGACGAGCGCCCGCATGGGAAGACAGTAGACGAGGCGACGCGGCCAGTCCTCCCGACGATTTTCGATCCGATTCCAAAGCCAGGCCATTACGACCGCAGCGGTCTTTCCGAATCCTGTGGGAATATCGACGAGCATCGATTCGCAAGGAGTGGTATCGTCCCGGTTGCGGCCAGTGGAGTCGCCACAGGCGATTCGCACTTGGTATTCGTGGGGAGAAAAACTCGTTGCCTTCGTGAAGAAGGCGTTAAATCCGTCATTATCCATGCATTGGGGAACCTCTGATTAATCCTGTAGTCGGGGCATCCGATTTAATAAAATCAATAGCTTACGATTAGCCAAATACTGCTCTATCGAATTGTTCAGATTTTCCTTAGTTTGAAGAACTGATCGTCCTCATAACGATGCAGAAGAGCCTCATCCTATTCGATAAGTGCATTTTACCTATCCGAGTTGCCGGGCCAAGCTCCGCCATCGGATTTCAGTTCCTGATGCAAACGGCCCAGGGGTTCTGAGAACGCCTCTTCCAGTTTGACGATGTGTCGGCACAGCCACCTGATCATCTCCGGCCAGTTCTCCTTGTCAAAGCCGTCGAAGGGATGGAAATACGAAATCCTGCTTAGCTTGCGTTCGTCGAGGCGCTGCCAGCGAAGTTGGCTCCCGAACCGGTCCTCGATCGCCTGTCTCTCCCCTTCGAGCCGGTCGAAAATCCGTTTGTTCTCTTCGGCGACAGCACGTTGTAGCGCCAACTCCACGCGAACCCCGCTCTTCAGGAAGATCAAGTTGTACGCGCAGCCGGATACACCGGTGGCGCAGCTCAGCCAATGGTCGGTCGAAGGGCTGATGTTCTCGAACCGCGAGACCTTGCGGGTGTGCAGTTCCTCAAGTGCCTGCGCCCAGAAAGCGTGCCGCAACCTTTCGCTACGCCTTCGGCCACCCTCCGTCGACTGCGCTTCGGAGTCCTTGGTCGCCATTCCGATCATGTAATCCGCAGCCTCCGGTGTGGGGATGACCAGCCGACCTTCACCCTGTGGATCCTTCGCTTAATCGTAGAGGTCGCCAAGCGATAATTCTATCACTTGGACTTCGGCACATCCTTGCAACTGCGATGCCGCGATCGGTTCGTTGACTTGACCGATTCCGGGGTCATCGCTACGGTTGTCGATGATGGTACGGCTCCATGTGGGACGGGAGAGGGCGCTGGACTGGCGGGACATTGCCCAAGAATCGCCGCGGAAACGATTAAGGATTGCCCATGATCAAAACGGTCGCATTGCTCAAGCGTCGGCAAGGAATGTCCACCGAGGAATTTCGCGCCTACTACGAATCCACCCACCGGGTAATCGGTGAGCGGTATCTTGGCGGTTACGCGCTCAAGTACATGCGTCGCTTTCTGAACCCGAGATCCGACCCGGCCACCGCCACCTTCGGCACCGATGGGGATTTCGATGTGATCATGGAAATCTGGTATCCCGACCAGGAAACCTACGAGGCGGTGGGCAAGCGCCTGGCGGAACCGGATGCGGTGGCTGAAATACTGGCCGACGAACTCAAACTTTTTGATCGCGAAAAGAACCGGTTTTTCACTGTGACCGAAGCTGTTTCCGAGTTGCCATCGCTCTAGCCAAAGAGCCGCAACGACGACGGGGATGACTAATATGCGCAGTTACTTCGAGTTCGCGGGGCGAACCCGCACGCTTCTGGCGACATTCATCGCAACGGTCGTGATCCTGACCCTTGTGTTTCCGAATCTTCCAATCAACGGCGAGATGCTCGACCTGAAATCGGGCTATTCCCACGACGAGGCGATGACGGCGATGGCGGAATACGGGCCCGACGGTAGGGCGGCCTACGCTTGGCTGAGCCTGTCGCTGGACACGCTTTTACCTCTTGTTTACGTCACCCTGTTTGCCGGTTTGATCTATCGCTTCCGCCTCACCCAGGGGACTTGGTTGCTGGCGTTCATTCCCGTCATTGCGGGGATCATCGACCTCGCGGAGAATATCCAGATCACGACCATGCTGATCGGGTATCCGGACATCGGCGCGACCCAGGTGGCCTGGGCATCGACCACGACCCAAATCAAGAGAGCAATTGGACCGGTCTACCTGTTTCTCGGTGTGGGCCTGTTCCTGGTGAGCATGGGACGCGTCATCTTTGCGAGGGTGCGGGGTAGCGGCGAATCCTGAATCCGTCCGGCTCGGCGCGGGCTAGGGAAGGTCTGATCAATTCGATAGAATAACATTTAACTACTCGTAAGCTATTGATTTTATTAAATCGGATGTCCCGGCTACGGGATTAATCAGAGGTTCCCTAAATTTGAAATTCGGGTGCGCCGTGCAGCGTTGGTGGAGCGGTCCGGTAGGTTCCGAAAATTCTAGCTGAGCTGCTACCCCGACCTATTCATGAATAAACTGGGGAATTATGTCGATGGGTTGATAGAACCCAACATGTGGTAGTTCCCTGCCGCTAAAGTCTCAACATATAGTTGCATGTCAACCCATGTATATAATTCCCGTAAACTACTGCGACCGTCAATAGCGGCGAAATCACCGGGTGTGCTCCCACCGCGTGCCCAACGTGCCGTCAAGCACGCCCGCGCGTTTACTCCGCGCACCCAGTGCTTCCATCACTCTTGCCGGCCCCGCCACGTTCGTTCATGAATGGGTCGGGGTAGCGGCCTGTGTCGCAATTTGACAATGGGGAAACGCACCAAAAAGACCGTCCCTCCGCACTTGGCCTCGCCGAGGCTATGGCCGAGCTGGTGCCTGGTGGGCACGGGTTGGCTCGTCGCCCACTTGCCCTTGGGGCTGTTGTTTCCGCTTGGCAGGTATCTTGGCCGGATTGGTTTCCGCTGCGGCGGCAGTCGGCGGCGGATCACGGAAACCAATCTGCGGCTGTGCTTCCCCGCACTTCAAGATGGGGAAGTTGTCGCTTTGGCGCGGCGCGTCTTCGAGGCGGTGGCTCTGGGCGTATTGGAAGCCTGTGTCGCCTGGATGAATCCGCGGCGGGATTTGCGCACGCGCATGGATGTCTCGGGGGTGGAGCACTTTCGTGCCGCCGTGGCGCAGGGGCGGGGTGTTGTCTTGCTCGGTGCGCATTTCGCGTGCATGGACATTGTCTCGCGATCGCTCGCCGATTTGGGATGCATCGACGTGATGTACCGGCACAACAGGAACCCCGTGCTGGAATGGCTGCAACTGCGCGGGCGGCGGCGCTATTATCGGGGTGTGTTCGAGCGCCGCGATACGCGGGCGGTGTTGCAAGCGCTCAAAGCCGGTCGAGCGGTCTGGTATGCGGCGGATCAGGACTATGGCGCGAAACACTCCGTTTTTGCGCCCTTCTTCGGTGTCGAGGCGGCCACGATCACCGCGACGGCCCGCTTCGCCCGGCTAAACGATTCTCCCGTTGTGATGATCAGCCACCACCGCGATTACAGTGCCCGGCGGTGGAACATCACCTTCAGCGCGCCGCTCGAGGGATTCCCGACAGGCGATGACCGCCAAGATGCCATTAAGATCAATCAGCTTCTCGAAGCGGAGATTCGCAAGCATCCCGAGCAATACCTGTGGTTGCATCGCCGATTCAAAACCCGTCCCGGCGGTGCGCAACGGCCATATGAGGTGGCGCCGGAAAATCGGACGGGCTGTTAAGGTGTATTCCCTAGCCCGACCTATTCGTGAAGGAACGCGGCGCGGGCGGCTCCGGCCGCGCCCGCGACAGGCCCCAGGACGCGGGCTCGTCCAGGCCGGCGAGAAGCCGGCCCGCGTCCGCGACCAGGGGCCGCGGCAGAACCGACTTCGGCCGGCCGTGCCCGGTCCAGCCGCCCCGCGACCGGGCGAAGCCGCGCGTCCCGCCCACCGGCGTCCATCCCGCCGCCAGATAGCAGGCGCCCCGGAAGCGCGACGGATCCACGTGGAGGGTGCCCGCGCCGGGCTTACGCCGGATGAATTGATCGCCTACACCCAACTGCCGGAGCACCTCGCCAAATTGGACTACCTTCAGGATTACTACGGCAGCCGCTGGGGAACGGTGCGGGAAATCTATGCCCAGGACATCGGCTGGTTTGACGGCAATGCGCTCAACCTCCATCGCGAGAGCCCGGGAAAAGAAGCCGAGCGCCTGGCACAGCTACTGGGAGGGTTGGATCGACTGGCAGCCAAGGCGAAAACGGCCCTTGATTCCGGTGACTTCCTGGGTGCGGCCCGGTTGGCCGACGCCTGGACACGGCTTGCGCCGGACGATCCCGAGCCCTGGGCCATCATGGCCGATGCGCTTGCGGCCATCGCCGAGCGCACCTTCAACGCACCAGCGCGGAACTATACGTTCTCCATTGCAAATCAAGCTCGGGAAAAGGCTGCTTTCCTAACCCACCCCGAATGATGGCCAATGATATAACAAACATCCAACCCACCATCGTTCCGACTTGGACGGTCATTGGCCCTCCTCTCAACCATCACCCCGCTCGGAAAAATATGTGTGTTCTAGCTCAGATACATTTCGGAACTTACCCTCCGGTGTCCAAGCCCATGGCTTGTCGACATGGGGAGGGTGGCGCCGGGCCTTGAACGGAGGGAGAGGATAACCATGTCCAAAAAGGTGTGGAACGGAACGACCGGTGATGATGAATATTCGGTTAGCACCAACGATGACTATAGGATTTTCGGTTTGGCTGGCAATGACACGCTGACCGGCGGTGCTGGCGATGATCGGATTTGGGGCGGCACCGGCGACGACACGCTGTATGGCGGTGCCGGCATGGATACGCTCTGGGCCAGCGCTGGTGATGACACGCTGACCGGCGGCGGCGGCAATGACACGCTTGGCGGCGGCGACGACGACGACCATGTCGATGGTGGCGATGGCGATGACACACTCTACGGCGGCGCCGGCGACGACGACCTAATGGGTGGCGCCGGCGCAGACAAGCTGTATGGCGGTGTCGGCATGGATTGGGTCACTTATCGATTTTCGGCAGTTGGCGTGACGGTCAATCTTCAGGATGGCCTCGGCAAAGGCGGGGATGCCGAGGGCGACACGCTTTTCAATATTGAAAACTTGGAGGGTTCCGACAAGGATGACACCCTGACAGGCGACTCGGGAGGGAACCGGCTGGAAGGCGAGGCCGGCGATGACACTCTTGATGGCAGAGCCGGAGCGGACATATTGGATGGCGGTGATAACGACGATGGTGGAGATTGGGCCTCTTACAGACACTCAACATTTGGCGTGACGGTCAATCTTCGGGATGGCCTCGGCAAAGACGGGGATGCCGAGGGCGACAAGCTTCTTAATATTGAGAACATTTTGGGCTCCGACAAGGATGACACCCTGACAGGCGACTCGGGAGGGAACCGGCTGGAAGGCGAGGCCGGCGATGACACTCTTGATGGCGAAGCCGGCGATGATACCCTGTACGGTGGCCATGGCAAGGACACCTTGTACGGCCGTGACGGCGTCGACAGGCTGGAAGGCAGCTACGGAGATGATGCTCTGTACGGTGGCCCTGGCGTTGACACGCTGTATGGCCACGATGGCAATGACACGCTGTCTGGCGGTGCCGGCAAGGACTTCCTATATGGCGGTGCTGGCGACGACACATTGGAGGGTGGTTTAGACTTAGGCGACGACACACTGTATGGCGAGGGCGGATCGGACATCCTATACGGTCACGATGGAAATGACTACCTGTATGGCGGCGACGGTGACGACAAGACCTATGTGGACGAGGCCGGTAAAACCGTTGTCCGTGGGCTTTACGGCGGAGAGGGCAATGACTTCATCAGCGGTGGTGCCGGCGAGGATGAGCTCCGGGGCGGTGAGGGCAACGACGATATGGACGGAGGCACCGGCAACGACTGGCTTTGGGGCGAAGACGGCACGGACAAGCTGCACGGGGGCGACGGCGACGACACCCTGGATGGCGGCGACGACGACGACAAGACCTATACCTATGTGGAGGATGATAAAACCAAAACCGTTGTCGGTGGGCTTTACGGCGGAGATGGCGACGACACGCTGTACGGCCGCGCCGGCAAGGATGCGCTGTATGGCGATGCGGGCGACGACACCCTGTATGGCGGCGAGGGCACGGACGAGCTATATGGCAACGCGGGCGACGACACCCTGTATGGCGGCGACGGCGACGACAAGACCTATACCTATGTGGACGAGGATGATAAAACCAAAACCGTTGTCGGTGGGCTTTACGGCGGGGCCGGCGAGGACACGCTGCACGGCGGGGCCGGCGGTGACACGCTGCATGGCAACGCGGGCAACGACATCCTGAATGGCGACGACGGCGACGACACCCTGGAGGGCGGATGGGGCGACGACACCCTGAAGGGCGGTTTGGGCGGCGATACGTTTGTGTTCGCCCCCTCTGCCCCGGGCGGCGGCGAGAGGGACACGATCCTGGATTTTAACAGCGCCGAGGGCGACAGGGTTGATTTGAGTAGACTCAGCGGCGTGGACGATTCCGGCGATTTCATCATGAGTTTGATAAGGGACGACGATGGAGTCGTCGAGGGGGTCGCCATTGACCTGGTGGCGGTGGGTGGCGGCACCATTGAACTGATTGGGCCGACCGAATTACTGGACAGCGACGACTTTATTTTCTGAGCGGGCCCCGGGCCTGCCGGCTTGGGGCACGGAAGACATATTAACGGTGGACATATTACGGGAGACACAGCAATGACGACGCAGGATATTTCCCTCACCGGCGGCGCCGGCGACGACAGCCTGGTTGGCGGATCGGGCAACGACACCCTGGACGGCGCCAAGGGCAACGACACGCTGACGGGCGGCGACGGCAACGACATCCTGTACGGTGACGCCGGCGACGACACCCTGGTCGGGGGCCGGGGCGGCGACAGCCTGTACGGCGGCACCGGCGACGACACCCTGGACGGCGGCGGCGGCCACGACACCCTGTATGGCGGCGAGGGCTCGGACACCTTTGTGTTCGCGGCGGGGGACGGCTCCGCCCACGTCGCCGATTTCGAGGCGGGCGAGACGATCCGGATTTCCGGTGTGCCCGGCGGGTTCGCGGGTCTGGTCATCGAGCAGATCGGGGACAACGCCGTCATCCGCCATGGCGACGGCGACACGATCACCCTGCAGGGAGTGTCGGCGGATTCGCTGGGCGCGGACGACTTCGAGTTCCCCGCGGCCGGGAACGCCCCGCGGGACGGCGGCGACGCTCCACAGGGCGCATCCCCCGGCGACACCCCGAGCGACAACGGCGGCGACGCGACGACCGACGACTCCAGCGGCGGGGGCGAGACGACACAGGATATTTCGCGCACCGGCGGCGCCGGCGACGACAGCCTGGTTGGTGGATCGGGCGACGACACCCTGGACGGCGCCAAGGGCAACGACACGCTGACGGGCGGCGACGGCAACGACATCCTGTACGGTGACGCCGGCGACGACACCCTGGTCGGGGGCCGGGGCGGCGACAGCCTGTACGGCGGCACCGGCGACGACACCCTGGACGGCGGCGGCGGCCACGACACCCTGTATGGCGGCGAGGGCAGGGACACCTTCGTGTTCGCGGCGGGGGACGGCTCCGCCCATGTCGCCGATTTCGAGGCGGGCGAGACGATCCGGATTTCCGGTGTGCCCGGCGGGTTCGCGGGTCTGGTCATCGAGCAGATCGGGGCCAACGCCGTCATTGGCTATGGCGACGGCGACAAGATCACCCTGCAGGGTGTGTCGGCGGATTCGCTGGGCGCGGACGACTTCGAGTTCCCGGCGGCCGAGCCCGGGAACGCCCCGCGGGACGGCGGTGGCGACAGCGACCCGCGGGGCGCGCCCCCCGGCGATGTTCCGAACGGCAACGACGGTGGCGACGGCGCTCCACAGGGCGCGTCCCCCGGCGATGTTCCGAGCGGCAACAACGACGGCGGCGTCGCTGCGCAGGTCGCGTCCGTCGGCGACGCGACGACCGACGATTCCAGCGGCGGGGGCGAGCTGAGCGGCGGCGGCGGCGACGACACCCTGGACGGCGGCGCCGGCGACGATGTGCTGAGGGGCCGCGCGGGCGACGACACGCTGAACGGCCACGGGGGCGACGACACCCTGCGGGGCAGCAGGGGCAACGACACCCTGGACGGCGGCGCCGGCGACGACACCCTGCGGGGTGCCCGGGGCGACGACATCCTGACCGGCGGCGCCGGCGGCGACACCCTGACCGGCGGCAGGGGTTCCGACACCTTCGTGTTCCGGTCGGGTGACGGCGGCGACACCATCACCGATTTCGGGGAGGGCGACCGGATTCGTCTGGACGGGGTCTCGGTCGGCTTTGGGGCGCTTGACATCCGTCGGGACGGCGCCGACACCGTCATCCACCACGGCGACGGCGACACGATCACCCTGCGGGGCGTGTCGGCGGACTCCCTGGGCGCGGCCGACTTCCTGCTCCCCGACGCGGCCCCGGGCCTTCCCGGCGCCCAGGGAAGCCCGCCCGCGCAAGGCGCCGGCCAGGCCCAGACCCCGAACAAGCCACACGGCGCCGGCCAGAGCCAGAGGGTGACGACCCCCCACGATGACGACTGGGATGGCGAGGGCGCCGGCCGCATCCGAAGGGGCACCGACGGCGACGACACCCTGTATGGCGGCTCGGGCGGCGACATCCTGCTCGGCGGTGCGGGCGACGACACCCTGGACGGCGACTGGGGCGACGACACCCTGTATGGCGGCTCGGGCGGCGACACCCTGGACGGCGGTTGGGGCAACGACACCCTGTATGGCGGCTCGGGCGACGACACCATGGAAGGCGGCGGGGGCTTCGACACCTTCGTGTTTCGGGCGGGAGACGGGAACGACACCATTACCGATTTCTGGTGGCGCGGCGGCGACAAGATTCATCTCAGTGGGATTTCCGGCGGTTTCGGAGCGCTCGATATCCGTCAGGACGGCGACGACGCGATCATCCGCTACGGCGCCGGCGGCGACACGGTCACGCTGCTGGGCGTGAGGGCGAAATTCCTTGACGCCGGCAATTTCAAATTCAGCGCCTCCTACGGGCTCGTGCCCTCCAAACCAGAGAGGGCGCCGACTCCCTTGGATGATGATGACTGGGATGGAAAAGGCGCGGGCATTGATCTTATCCGGAGGGGTACCGACGGGGACGACAAAATGGCCTTGTTCGGCTGGATGCCTGGCGTTCTGCTCGGCGGATCGGGCGACGACACCCTGGACGGTATCTGGGGCGACGACATCCTGCATGGCGGATCGGGCGACGACACCCTGTACGGCGGATCGGGCGCCGACACCCTGTACGGCGGATCGGGCGCCGACACCCTGTACGGCAGATTGGGCGCCGACACCCTGTACGGCGGCGGGGGCGACGACACCCTGACCGGCGGATCGGGCGCCGACACCCTGTATGGCGACGACGGCGCCGACACCCTGACCGGCGGATCGGGCGCCGACACCCTGTATGGCGGTGACGGCGACGACACCCTGCATGGCGGTTCGGGCGACACCCTGACCGGCGGCGCGGGTTCCGACACCTTCGTGTTCCGGGCGGGGGGCGGCGACGACACCATCACCGATTTCGGGGAGGGCGACAGAATTCGTATCGATGGATTTTCCGGCGGTTTCGGGGCGCTCGACATCCGTCAGGACGGCGACGACGCGATCATCCTCCACGGCCTCCACGGCGGTGGTGCGGTCAGGTTGCAGGGTGTAAAGGCGGACTCCCTTGACGCCGGCGATTTCCAATTCGGCGCGCTCCCGCCCCCCACGCCATTGATTCGCATCGTGGAAACGTCGTCCTATGATCCCCTGAACGATGACTGGAATGGCGAATTCTCGAGCAGCGACTCCTCCTCCATACCCATGCAGGGCGTCTTGGGCCCCACACAGAGCATACTGAAGGGCACTGCCGGCAACGACACCCTGACGGCGAAGGTTTCGGGATTGGCTAGCATCCTGCTGGGCGGTGACGGCGACGACACCCTGATCGGCGGATCGGGCAATCAGGTTTTGCACGGTGGCTCGGGTAACGACACCTTGCACGATGGTTCGGGTGGCGACCACGGCGGCGGCGGCGCCTTGTACGGTGGTTCGGGTGACGACACCCTGCACGATGGCTCGGGCAATGACACCTTGTACGGTGGCGCGGGTTCCGACACCTTCGTGTTCCGGGCGGGAGGCGGGTACAACACCATTGTCGATTTCGGGGAGGGCGACAGGATTCGTATCGATGGAGATTCCGACGGTTTCGGGGCGCTCGACATCCGTCAGGAAGGCGACGACGCGATCATCCGCTACGGTGGCGGCACGGTCAGGTTGAAGGGTGTAAAGGCGGACTCCCTTGGCGCCGGCGATTTCCAATTCGGCAGCCATGGACCCGGATCCGCCAGCCTCACCCTGGAGGGCGAAAGCCGGGCAAACAACATCCTGACGGGTGGCGGTGGCGACGACACCCTGTACGGTGGTGGCTATGGCGACGACACCCTGCATGGCGGTGACGGCGACGACACCCTGGATGGTGGTGGCCATGGCGACAGCACCTTGAATGGCGGTGACGGCAACGACGCCCTGTATGGCGGCCACGGCGACGACATCCTGAATGGCGGTGCGGGCGACGACATCCTGCTTGGCGGCTCGGGCAGCGACATCTACGTGTTTCGGGCGGGAGACGGGAACGACATCATTGTCGGGTTCAGGGATGCGGATGGGTCAATCTTTGGTGTGAGTGATGCCGACAAGATTCATATCCTTGGAGTTTCCGGGGGTTTCAAGGCGCTCGATATCAGGCATGAAGGCGCCAATACAATCATCAGCTACGGCGTTGACGGCGACACGATCACGTTACTGAATCCAGCGGTAGGCCTCCTTGAGGCCAGCGATTTCATATTCGGCGCCCACCAGATCGGCGGCTCGGGCGACGACAGCCTGCACGGTGGTTCGGACGTCGACACCTTGTACGGCCACGGCGGCGACGACACCTTGTATGGCCACGGCGGCGCCGACACCCTGTATGGCGGCAACGGCGCCGACACCCTGTATGGCGGTGACGGCGACGACAGCCTGTCAGCCGGGCACGGCAGCGGCGCCGACACCCTGTATGGCGGCAATGGCGACGACACCATGGAAGGCAGCATGGGCGACGATACCTTCGTTTTTACCAACGACACCTCGAGCAGTGGGGATGTCGACACGATTTTGAATTTCACAAGTGGGGACACCATCCAACTTTCCGGCTTCACCGGCGTGGACGACTTCGGCGATCTCGAGGGCAGAATCATCACGACACACGGCAGAGAAACAATCATCGACCTGACGGATGTGGGCGGCGGCCTGATCGTGCTTTCCCATGTGGCTGCCGAGGAGCTGGATGCCAGCGACTTCGATTTCGGGTAAACCGGCCAAGCCCCAAGTACTCCATCACCCGAAATCCCTTTCGTTTGGGACTTATATACGCAAGCTACGGCCGCTATCCGCCCTTGTATATCTTTTGTGGCGAGCACCTGCTGTGTGCCCGTCTTCACGAGGCGTCGGACGGCTACGGGGCGGCAGACGAGGGCGCCGCACACATGACCGAGGCTCCCGCCATCGGTGTGGTCGATCCAGACCGATGCGCCTGTACCTTCGTGTTTCGAGCGGGGGACGGGAACGACACCATCACCAATTTCGGGTACGGGTCCGGCGGCCTCAGGTACGAGTTCGGCGGCGGCGACAAGATTCAGATCAACGGGGTTGTCGGCGGTTTCGGGGGGCTGGATATCAGACAGGACGGCGACGATGCGATCATCGGTTATGGCGATGCCGGTGATACGATTACCCTGCTGAACGTGCTGGCTTCCTCGCTGGCCTCCGATGACTTCACGATGTGAGGCCACCGGCTCAAATCCGATTGTGGTCGCCAACGGCCGCATCCCGTGCGCCTCCCTCCGCGGTGCCCGCTTGGCGTTGGACTGCCGATGGGTGGAGAGCGAGAATCGCCATGTGCGCCTGCGTGTGTCGTCGAAGGGTATGCGCATCATCGACAGGCTCGGCATCGATTCGGCGCTGGCCGACATCCGGGCGCGCGGCGAGAAGGTCTGAGTGGCCCGCACTCATCGGTTGATTGAAAGGGTACTAGTTCATCCTAGGGTGTGTGCGTCGATGGTATGGCGCTTCGTCAAGAGGATCGTCCCGCTCTCTTTGTCACCAGAAAATCCTCCAGCACAAGGTACTCAAGGTCCGAGCCGAAAAACATATCGAGCGCATCCCCCGGGGTGCAGACGATGGGTTCGCCTCGGCGGTTGAGCGATGTGTTGAGGACGACCCCGTTGCCGGTCAACCTTTCCATGGCTTCGAGCAGGGCGTGATAGCGGGGGTTTGTGGCTCGATCCACCACCTGAATCCGCGCCGTGCCGTCCTCGTGCACCACTTCGGGAACCCGCTCCCGCCACTCGGGAACCACATCGAAGGCGATGGTCATGAAGGGTGCCGGATGATCGGAGCCAACCATGCGCGGCGCAACAGGATCCAGCACGCTCGGGCAGAACGGCCGCCAGCGCTCGCGATACTTGATTTGCTCGTTGATGCGGTCGGCAATACCCGGAACGCTGGGGCAGCCGAGAATACTCCGGGCACCGAGTGCGCGTGGGCCAAATTCCATGCGGCCCTGAAACCAGGCGACCGGGTGACCGGCCGCCAGTAGTGCCGCCACGTCGTCGGGCACAGTATTAAGCTTTCGGTACAGAGCCCGGTCGGAAACCGCATCCAGGGCCGCCAGACAGTCGGCGTTGCTGAATTCGGGGCCAAGGAATACGTGCGTCATCTTGCCGGGCGTCGCCCCGCGTTGAGCGGCAACATAGGTGGCCGCGCCGAGCGAAGTACCGGCATCGCCCGCCGCGGGTTGCACGAACAGCTCCTTGACGTGTGGCAGGGCAATGATCCGCTGATTGAGCTTGACGTTCAGCGCGCCGCCGCCGGCGAAGGCGAGCTTGCCCGTTTCCCGGAGGATGTCGCCGAGCCAGGCCTCCAGCACATTCAGGCAATGACGCTCGAAGAGCTGCTGCATGGCGGCGGCATAGTGCACATAGGGCTCGTCGACATCGACATCGTCGCCCCGCCGGCGTGGCCCGAGCCAGTCGATCAACTTGGGACTGAAGTAGAAACCTCTCCGGCCCTCTTTGTAGCGCCGCGGTCCGACGGTGTTGACATAGCGGGTATTCACCCGAAACCCGGTCCGGTTGCCTTGGATCAACCGGGAGAGATCAAATCGGTCGGCGTCGCCGTAGGGCGCCATGCCCATCACCTTGTACTCGCCGTCGAGCATCTCGAAACCCAAGTATTCGGTCATGGCGCCGTAGGCACCGCTCAGGCTGTGCGGGTCGTAAAATTCCTTGAGCCGATGAATGCGCCCATTTTCTCCGTAGCCGAAGAAGGTACTTGCATATTCCCCCTTGCCATCGACACCGAGGATGGCGGTTTTTTCCTCGAAGCCGCTTAGGTGATAGGCGCTCGACGCATGCGCCAGATGATGCTCGACCGGAACGAACTCGGTGTTTGACCAGTTGATGCCGAGCATGTGTCCGGCCTCATGCACCCGGCGGCGGTTGCGGCGGAAACGCCTGTTACCGTTTAGCAGTGCGTCCAGCGCCCGGTCGGGGGCGTACCAGTAGTCCCGCGCGAAACGCCAGCGGGCCGGGGAAGACAGGGGAATCGGTGCATAGGGGAAGGCGACGATATCCACTTCCCGCGGCTCGATGCCCCCGGCCGCGAGGCAATAGCGGGCCGCCTCGACCGGCATGCGCGCTTTGGCGTGCTTGTCCCGCACGAATCGCTCCTCTTCCGCCGCCGCAACGATTTCACCGTCCACCAACAATGCCGCGGATGGATCGTGACCCAGGGCACCGGAAAGACCGAGAATCACCATCGCGGCGAAAATCCGATTGGCTCGAAAGCGTTGCGAGGAATGCGAAGACCAATCGCTGTCGAGATGTTTCGCCTCAAATCGCTAGCGGCCCATAGTAAAAGCTTGGGAATTATATAGATGACTATGCGGAAGGTGGTGGGCTGGGCGGATGGAGCCTCATGTCGCAGCGGTGCTCGGCACGCTGTGCAAGCTTCGCCTCGACCGTCTCATCGCCCCCAGGCAATCACCGCAACGCGAGCGCGTGTTGGCGATGATCGCCGCGCCGGCCGGCAGGTGGACGACGATGCGCCCGCCGAAGTTTCTCGTTCCCCGCCATGCCCACCACATACTCGAGCCCGTTCCCTCGAAGAACTCGAACAGCTCCGGGCCGGAAAAGCCGCTGTCCAGCCGGATGCGCAGCCGCGCCCCGGGAAACGCCCTCCGCAGGCGCGGCAGCAGCCGACGCGGCACGCCGACCGCGCCCTGCTTGGCGGCGGCGTTGCCGGCCCGCAGGACATGGCAGAACAGGTACTGCTCCGCCTCGTCGTCGAAGGTCGGGAATCCCGCCAGCGGCAGACGACGGCTGGCGCCCATCCGACAGGCACGCCGCCAGCGTCCCGCTCAGCCCGAGCCGCTCGTCACACGCCTTGAGCAGAATCGCGCCCCCGTCGGAACTGGCATGCTGCCGGTCGAACTTGGCGATCACCGCCTTTTTCGAAAGATTTCCGAACAGGACACTCTGTTTGGTGGCATGGTGCGGCATGCAAAAGCTCCTAGTTCGAGTAAGTGGTTGTTTTCAATTGTCATTTTCTTACAACCGGGGGCTTTTGTTCTATCCATTCATGAATTATTGGGGCTAGTGCTCTGTTGCATCGGTTTCCATGCGGAGGATGTGGCGTCCGGGGGCAAATGCCGCGGTGCTACAATGACACCGACAGAGGACGGCAAGGGCCTCCAAAATGGAAGACAGGCACCACCACCTTAAAGAACGATTGCGCAAGTTCGACCGGGCCGAGGCGCGTCATACGCCCCCCGTGTTCGTGGGACGTGGTGCCGTGATTGAGGATATTGAGCAAGCGGCCGGGACAACACTCGACATCTGGCGGGAGGGTGGAAGGTTTCCGGGCCCTACCCGGCTTGTGCAGGGTGCGCCGGGGGCCGGCAAGTCGTCGCTACTGGCGCATCTCGAGGCGCGCTGGAACATGTTGCGGCGGGCTGGTCACACCGCCCCGCTCGCCATCAACATCGGCCTCATGGATTTGCGCGATCCGCGTCGCCTGCGCGTCGTGCTCGACGAACGCTTGCCAAAATCACTTGACGAACGGATTGCCCCGGCGGTGGCCGCAGCCCTAGTTTCCCTAGTGGCACCCGGAACCGGGCTGTCGGCCGCTGCGGAGGAGGGCATGCGCGACCTGTACGGGCGACGCGGCCTAGCACATCCTGTGGTACTCATGGTCGACGAAGCGCAAAACACAAGGCCGGGCGGCGGCGATGCGGCGGCCCTGTGCCACCTGCACGAGGGCCATTTTGATCGGGTGCCGGTGCTGCCTGTTCTGGCGGGGCTGGGCTATCTGCGCGACCATCTGGGACAGTCCGGCATAGGGCTATCACGCTTCTCGAACGAAAGCCGCTGCATCCACACGCTCGGCAGGCTTGCGGCGGACGAGTGCTGGACGCTGTTCGAAGGTTGGCTGCGTCATTTCGGGGTGACGGCCTCGGGTACCGACCTCGCCCGCTGGAGCGATGCGCTTGATCGCGACGCCCAGGGCTGGCCGATGCACACCAACGGCTTCCTCTCGGCGCTCGCCGTCGAACTGGCGCGGGCGGAGAATCCCACCTTGCTTGCCTCGGTCGATCTCGACAGGGTTCGGCGGGTGGCGGCCAATAGCCGGGCGACCTATTACGATCAGCGCTATTGGGGTCTTGTGCTTGACCATGATCAATGGGTTGGACGGGCCATGGCGGCCCTAGCCGCGGCCAGCCCCCTGAGGTCGGGCGATGCCATCCGGATTATCGGTGAGACGGGGCCCGCGGACGAACAAGCGGCAAAAACGCTGCGCGACGCCTTGGTCGAGCACGGCTTTTTGCAGCGCCAGGGGGTGGGGTCGGCCCTAGCCTGTCCAATTCCGTCGCTGGCGCGACACGCCGCCGTGACGGCGATGCAAGACCCCGCCCTGCACATCGCCGCGACCCTCGGAAAAATCAACGACCTCGAACAGCTAGTAGACGCTGGTGCCGACCTGTCCTCCCGTGACACCCTTGGGCGGACGCCCCTGCATATCGCCGCCGAGTGCCGCTGGGCCGATGTGGCGGCAGCTTTGGTGGAGGCGGGTGCCGACCCCGACACACCGGATGGGAGCGGCAACACACCGCGCGGCGAGTGGCCGACTTTCGAGTGGTTGCCTATGGGGGTTGGCAACGGCCACGGGATTTCCGGCGGGCCGGGATGACCGCCCGGATGTTCGTCGGTGCTTCCTATCCGGCGATCAGTCCGGCCGCTTTGGAATTTGGGGCCATTCTTGCGGTGACTACTTCCCCTTATGATTCATCGTTGATGAATTGCGATAGCGTTGACGCTTCTTAGCCGCAAAACAGAGTCCGCCAACGTGCCAGAAGCGCCCATCACCCCGCAGGCCCGCAGCGCAATCCAGGATTCCCTAAACCTGAAGCTGGTATTTGGCATCAGCCTGCTGCTCTCCCTATGGTTGATTGCCATTGACCCGCTTATCAATCGGGACGGTATCATATACCTGCGTGCCGCCGAAGCCTACCTGCGCGATGGTCTGCTCGCTAGCCGGGGGGTTTTCGGCCAGCCACTACTGTCCGTCACCATGGGTGTGTTGCACCAGTTGACTGGTCTGTCGCTGCTGTACTGCGGGCACCTGATCATTACCCTGTCATACGCGCTGCTGTGCTGTGGTTTCGTTGCTGCAATGCAGCGGTTGGGCGCCAACCGCATGATACAGATCATCGCGGCCGCGGTGATTCTCTCCCACCCGATGCTGAACGAGCACCGCAGTGACATCGTGCGCGACCCGCCCTACTGGGCCACCATGATCTTCGCCTTCCACACTCTGTTGCGCTATGTGCGGCGACCATCGCTGGGATTACAGTGCCAGTGGCTTGGCTTGGTGATGCTCGCTTCGATGATTCGCTTCGAAGGCCTGCTGTTCGCGTCGCTGGCACCGCTGGCGCTATTGCTCTGCCATCATAGGGAAGCGCGGCTGGGAAACGTTCTGCGGCTACTAGTGCTGCCGTTTATCACCGTCCTGCTGGCAGCAGTGGTCTGGTACTACGAGGAGCTGCTGAGCCCCGTCAACCGCCTGTTTCCCACCATTGGCAAACACCTTTCGAGCATCGCCGTGTTCCCGGTGGAATTCAAGTCGACCGTGCGCGACACGGGTACGGCACTGCTGAAGTTCCACTCCCAGGACGATGCCGGCATAGCGACGGTTGCCGGGCTCGCCGCAATCCTCGTGCTCAATCTGATTCGGGCCATGACCTGGCCCTATACGCTGCTGCTCGGCTGGTATTTCTGGCGTGGTAAACAGTACAGCCTGCCCAGCCGGCAACGCTGCCTAATCAACGGCCACCTGCTGGTACCCTTATTCTACCTGGCCGTGTTCACCTTGGTTAACCGCTTCATGCTGGAGCGCTATAGCGGCATCTTTACCCTGTTCATGCTGCCCTACCTGTGCTTTGCTCTCGGCAGCCTGTGGCGGCACGGGCGGCACCGCGCTAGCCGAATCATCGCCGTACTGCTGCTGCTGGCCATGGTCGGAGACACACTGCACAACGATAACCATCGCAAGCGCTACGTGCGCGAGGCGATCGACTGGTTGCGCGAGAATACGGCGGAGGATATCGCGCTGCTTTCGAACCAACGGCAGCTCATTTACTTTAGTGGCAAGTCCTACCAGTGGCGTCGTGGCAAGCCAGTGAATGACCTTTTCCCGGTATCGCAATTGCTGGAGACACCCTCCATGCGCTGCGGCTACGACTATATGGCCATCGATGTGCGTCCTGGAACAGAGGCCCAGTGGGTCGCCTTCCTGACGCGCTATCGCCTTGAGGAACACAAGGCGTTTTATGGCGGCGAGCACGGCCGCATCGTCTTCGTCGACCTGCGCGAGAGCCCCGAGCCCGAAGAGTGTGGGGTTAGCCCGACCTAAGTATTTTACAACCCAGCCGCCTCGAACCTTTTCATCACCTGCGCATGGGCCTCTCCGTCAAAATTTTCAAGGAACCGTGCGATGTCCAGTGCCGAGCCGGGGTGTTGTCGCAGACTGTCATAGTCGATGAGGTAAACCTTGTCGCCCTGGAGCAAAAAGTTGCTGGCCTTGGTGTCGCGATGTTGCAGGCCGGCAATTTTAAGAACTTGGAAAAGCCGGACAACGCGCTTCAGCAACGGTTCACTCCAGCCCCTTGTCTCCACCTCGGTTTGAATGTTCAGCGGGCCATGATCGGGCATCACCAGCCAAGACTCCGCCCGCAGCGGGCCCCAGCGGCGCTCGATGAGTGCGATCGGCTCCGCGCAGGGTATGTCGAGAAACGCAAGCCGATGACCGTTGCGCCAGGCGATACGCGGGCGGGGCTTGAACCAGCGCCGAATCCGCTGCGATGACGATTTAACGTTGTAGCGCTTAACGACGACCTTTTTGCCCCCCACCCCTAGGCGATAGACGGTGGCCGAGCGGCCGTTCTTGATGATTTCCGCTTTATTTAGTCCCGCTTGGGGGTCGTTCGCAAATTCAGCAAGCGCCGAGTTCCAATCGCTGCGTTTGGCCAGGATGACCTTGCGCCTGCTGGATTCGCGGCGAAACTCGGTGCAACTCCGTTCTGTTTTGGTCAGATACCGGCGTATGCGGTGCCGGCGTGCCGCGATGAGTTCCGTCTGAAGCCGATTGATGCGGGTGACCACCGGCGCCACCTTGTTGATGGGGGTGGCGCCTGAGCCGTGCTGGGCGGAGCTTTGCGTTCGATGGCCCGATGTTTCTGGCCAGCCGCGCTCGGCCGCGTAGTGCGCCAGCAGTTTCGGCGCATGTTCATCCGCTGCTGGTGGATACTCCGCAAGGAAGGCGGCCAGCGCCTTGAGGCTCGAGGTTTCGCGCAAGGCTGCGCCCGTTCGTCGGATGGCGGCACCGTCCACCAAGTAGAGCCTTCCGTCCGACATTAGAAAGTTGTCAAGATTGGGGTCGCTATGGACGGCACCATGCCCATGCAGTTGCGCCAGCGCCTCCACCGCCAGCGCTGCGGGAAACGCCATATCCTCGTTCCCGTCCGCTGGAAGAGTTGACGGGGTTCCAGACAAACTTGAAGCGAGCGGTTGCGCGTTTTGCATATAGTTGAATAGCAGCGCGTATCCACCCCGCCGTGCCGTGGTGGTTTCCAATAGCAGCCTTGGGGTGTGGACACCGCAGTGGTGCAGGATGGCGGTGCCTCGCTTGTCGCGGCTAAAGGCCCGTCGAGCGCCCTTGCCGAAGAACAGCTTGACAAAGATTTCCCGCCCTTGATACACACCCCGTCCGGCCAGCCGCTTGCTGGGCAGCAGACGATGGATTTTGTTCAGGACGCAAACACCGCCGGTCAGCGCAATCTCGAATGGTGGTGCAACATCCCGCCCGAGCGCCACCAGATCATCGGGTTCGATACGCATCCTCATCCACCTGTGGTCGGGCGATGCGATCAGTCGATTTTGCCGATTCATCCGACCCATATCCCGAAAAATGTCCTTTAACGAGCCCTTTTCTCGAACC
The DNA here is from genome assembly GCA_965116165.1 of Pseudomonadales bacterium. GTDB lineage: Bacteria > Pseudomonadota > Gammaproteobacteria > Pseudomonadales > Azotimanducaceae > Azophilus. Next base: position 2,634,404 of record OZ220484.1, read on the forward strand.
TTTGCCGTACAGCTTGACCGCCCGGCGATATACCGAGCGCCAGAACGAGCCATCCTTGGCAAACGCCTCGCGGAGCGGGAGACCGGAATAGACCCGCACAAAGCGCAGCCAGGCGTTGCGATGCAGCGGCGCATCGAGGGCGGAAAACAACAAGGCCGCCAGATCGCGCTTGCGCCAGTAGGCCGGCATGGGCGTGAGAATACGCGCGCGGTGCAGGTCGAGGACTGCAAGCCGCGCCTCACCCGCCGCCCAGGCATCGGTGCCCAGCCAGAGATGGCAGAGATATAAATCCCGATGCACCAAACCGGCCCTGTGCAGGTTCCGGACGAATGCCGCCACCGCTAGAACCAGGCGTCTGAGCGTTGCGGGATCCGGTGGCGTTGCATCCCATTGGCCCACTATCGTTTCAAGGCTGATAAACCCGGCCAGTTCGTCGCACAGGATCAGTGAACGGCGCGCAGCGGGGCTGCCGTGCGCGGCCGCGAACGCGGCCACCCGGGGTGCGCGAATTCCGTGCCGCTCCAGATGTCGGCAAGCCTGGTACTCGTTCTCGGCGCCCAGCACCGGGCGTTTCCCCACCATGTGGTTTTTCAGGATCTCCAGCCATCCAACACCCGAATGGAATTTCAGGAAGTAGGGCTTGCCGCCGAGCAGCACCCGCTGGGTTCGACGCCCGTGGGCAAGACGATAGACCTCGCCCTCGACGGTTTCCGCCCAGGCGAGGAGCTTGGGGACGGAGCGCGGCCCCTCAAAGCCAGCGCGCAGATAAAGAGGATTTTTGTCCGCTGTTGGTTGAGCGACTGTGGATACCCCGATTCGGCTTGATGACGCCGTCGCAGCATCGCCAACTGTCGCCGCCCTCTTGGGCGACTTCTGCGGTTTGTCGGCGGATCGAACATTGCGCGCTCTGGCAAAGCGCTTGATCAGGTCCGCCGCCGTCGGTGCCATCCGGTAAATGTTCGCATCATTCGCCACGGCCCTGCCGTTCCTCGACCAGCGGCCGCGCTCCTCCGAGGTCAGAAGTTCAACCAATTGCGCGTTGAACACCCCTTGCCGGAAAGGCGCGGGTGTGATCAGGCCCGCCCCCGCGTCCCGCAGATAGCCGGCATACCCACAGTTCTCCGTTACCAGCGCGGGCAATCCGGCGATCATCGCCTCCAATATCACCAGGCCCGCCATCTCGTCAAGGGCGGGCAGGACGAGGCCGTCGCCGGCCAGCAGGAAATCCGGCACGTCGTCCCGACCGCCGAGAAAGCGCACCCGGTCCGCGAGGCCGAGTCGGCGAGCCGTGCGCTCAAAGTAGCCGACTTTGTCTTGCCCCAGCACATACAGCCGGGTTTCATCAAGAAGATTCCGGGGCAGTGCGCCCATGCCTCGCAGCACCCGGATCAAGCCCTTTGTGACGAACCCGGAGCCGATGAACAACAGTAACCGCTCCGATTCCGCAAGGCCCAACTCGCCGCGCACCCGCGCGCGCGCCGCCCGCCGGTTCGACGGTGCCGCCCGGTCTCGCTCGATGCCCGGAGGCAGCGGGTGGAATCGTTCGCGGGGCGTTCTGTAATGGCGCTGAAAAATCGGCGTCTGGACCGGGGATATGGTTAGAATCTCGGTGTGGCCCAAAGGATCGAAGACGGCTCTTTCGGAGCCTAGCAACGACCGGTGGCGCGGCAGTAGCCGGTGCAGAAAACCACGCTGCGCGCGCGCTTTCTCCCGGTAGCAGGAATCGCCCGCGTAGTAGACATCGAGGCCCGGCATTTTGTTCATGCCAACCACGAGGGCGACGGGCCGGTTGTCGAGATCCTCACGCACACGCTTGGCAAAGCGCTCATAGAGGCGGTGTCGGCTGAGCGCCCGCACGGGTGTCACGCATATTTCGATGTCGGGTGACGGCCCGGCGCAATGGCGACCCGATGTCGATGCCGCATGATCCGGTGATGCCAATGGTCGATCGGCCGCGCTGGTCTTTTCATGTCCCCTACGCCTATGCCCGGTTTCGTTCTGGAGGCATCCCAATGATCGATCCGTCGCTCTAGTCTTTTCATGTCCCCTACGCCTGTGCCCGATCCCGCCCCGCAGGCATCCCAATGATCGATCCGTTGGGTTGGCCGTTTTGCCCGCGCGCGTCCCAACGATGCGTAAATCCGCATCCGGCGGCAATTCCGCCAGCCATTGAATGGTATAGATGCGCACCCGCATACCCCGCGAGCGGCATGCATGGCAGATCTTCAGGAGGTCGCGCTGTATGCCTCCGTGGGGGAAGTATTTAAATATGCAGAATGCGATCCGCACGCATCGTCTCCACGGCCGCCCAGACCCTTTGCGGGTCAAGCGTACCGGAACAGGGGGGCGTCACAACCGTTTCCCGCCAAGAGACCGGCGACCCCCGATATCGACAGACTTTCGACAGGCAGGGGGAGCAGGCGAAGTTGGCTTGCAGGCACCTGACATTGTGACCGAGGCAGCCGGTTAGCGCACTGGAGGTGGGGCCGTAGAGAACCACGGTTGGAACGTCCAGGGCGCCGGCGAGATGGGCAAGTCCCGAGTCGACGCCGATGGCCACGCTGGCGCGCCGCAGTTCCTCCATGAGTTCCCCGAGATTCATCGACGGCAGCAGGGTCGCGCCGGTCGCGTTGGCAATACGCTCCGCCCGGGCCCGTTCCGCGTCGCTTCCCCAGGGCAATACCGGCCGCAAATCGCAGTCCTTGGCGAGCCGGGCCAGTGCGATCCACATGGCCTCCGGCCATAGCTTTGTCGGCCAGGTCGTGCCGTGCAGCATTAGGCAGCGATGTTCGGATGACGGTTCCGGCTGCGGTCCGGGGTCGTTTTTCGCCGTGGGCTGGCCGGATGGGTCCGCAAAGCCGCGCAATCCAAAGTCGATTGCGGCCGCCTTGCGCCCAAGGCCGCAGGCGGTGGCGAACAATTGGCGCTGCCGCTCGACCGCATGGCGGCCGGGCGGTACGTCGATCGGACAGTTGTAGAACGCCGCCGCGATGGGTTCCCTGGCCGAATGCCGTGAGAATCCAACCCGCCGCAAGGCCCTGGCCCGGCTCGCCACCAATGCGCTTTTCAGCAATCCCTGGGAGTCGATGACGAGGTCGTAGTGCTCACCGGCCAGGTCGCGAAGAAACGACCTCATCGCATGCCTTGAGCGCCAGAGGCTGCGCCGCCAACGCCGCCAGGCGATGGGAAATACCCGGTCCACCGCGGGATGCGCGGCCGGCACGGCCTGAAACGCCTCTTCCACAACCCAGTCGAACCGCACACCCTCCCGGGCCGCGTCGGTGACGGCGGGCAGGGCATGCACCACATCGCCCAACGACGACATTTTGACGAGGAGCGCTTTCATGCGTTGAATCTTAGTCGGTCGCGCCCGCAAGCGCCCATCTGTTTCATGCGAGAGGATACCACTCGCGCTCTTACCCCGCGCACCCAGTGCTTTCACCCCTCTTGCCGGCCTCGCCACGTTCATTCATGAATGGGTCGGGCCAGGCGCTTGCGGGCGCGCTGATGCGGCATGATCAGTTGGGTGGCGCACTGATTTGGCGGTTTGCCTGCAACGCCGCGATGACCCGTTCCGGCGCTATCCCCCGCAGGCAATTGCGATGCGACAAGGGGCACTCCCGCTGAAAACAGGGCCGGCAGTCGAGGTCTTTCTCGATGATCGTGGCCAGCGGGCTCAATGGCGGTGTGAACTCGGGCGAGCTGGAACCGAACAGGGCGACGACTTTGCGGTTCAGGGCGCAGGCAACGTGCATCAGGCCGGAGTCGTTGGTGACCACGGTGTCGGCGAGCGACAGCAAATCAACCGCGTCGAGCAGGCTGGTGCGACCGGCAAGATTCGCAACCCCCGGCGCGGCCCCGGCGACCTGATGGGCGGTTTCGGCATCCGCCGCTGACCCCATCAGCCAAACTGTGCCGCCCAGTCGCAGTCTGGCGCGGGCAACGGCGGCGAAGTGCTCGGGTGGCCACTGTTTTGCCGTGCCGTATTCCGCGCCCGGGCAGAGCGCCGTGACGGGTCCGTCTCGTCTCAAGCCCAGCCCATTAAGCAGTCTCGCCCGATTTTCCTCGTCTACGCTCAGCCTCGGCGTCGGGTGTTGCATCAATTTGACTTTTTGGATTGCGCCGGACCAGGACGGCATTGGGGGCATTGGGTTTGGCGGCGTCGGGGCGGCTTCCCGGGATGGCTCAGGGTCTGGATCGACCCCAACATCTCCGCCCGCGCGGTCCGGCAACACCGCATCCCGTGGCAGCCCGAGACGCATGAACCGGTCGATCATGCGCGGGTATCGGCTCGGGTCGAGCCGCCGACGATCATTCAACAATCCATACCGTGCCTCGCCGTGCCACCCCACCCGCTTCGGAATTTTTGCCCACCAGGGAATGAGCGCGGATTTGAAGCTGTTGGGAAGCACATAGGCGGTCTGGAATCCGCGGCCGCGCAGCGCCAGGGCGAGCCGCCGCCGTCGCCCCAGCCCCAGCTCGCCGTGCCCAACCGCCAGCTCGTGCACGGCGGCCACCCCCGGCATTCTGCCCGCCAACGGCGCCGTCGCCCGGGGCGCGACGACATGGATTTCAATGCCGGGATGCCGTTGCTCCAGCACCTGAACCAGGGTGTGCGCCATCACCATGTCGCCAACCCAGGCGGGCGCGACAATCAGTGATCGCATGATTTCCCTAAACGGGCGTATGCCACTCGGGATAGGTGTTGCGCCGTCCGCGCACCTGTTCGAAATAGGTCGCCTGAAACTGCTCTGTGATCGGCCCGCGCCTACCGTTGCCGATGCGCCGCCCGTCGAGTGCGCGTATGGGCAGCACTTCCGCCGCCGTGCCGGTGAAGAAGGCTTCGTCGCAGATGTACACCTCGTCCCGCGTAATGCGGCGTTCGATAATTTGATGGCCGAACTCGTTGGCGAGGCAAAAGACGGTGTTGCGGGTGATGCCGTCGAGGCAGCTCGTCAATTCCGGCGTATGAATGACGCCATCGCGGACAATGAAGATGTTCTCGCCCGAACCCTCCGCGACATAGCCTTCGTTGTCGAGCAGAAGTGCCTCGTCGCAGCCGGAATCGAGCGCTTCGCGCAGCGCCAAAATGGAGTTGGTGTAGTTGCCGTTCGACTTGGCCTTGCACATGGTTATATTGACGTGGTGCCGCGTATAGGAGGATGTGCGCACGGCGATGCCCGTCTCCCGGGCACCCTCGTCCATATAGTTGGGCCACGGCCAGGCGGCGACAATCAAATTCACCGACAGGCCTTCGGCGCGCAGGCCCATCGCCTCCGATCCGAGGTAAACCATCGGTCGCAAGTAGCCTTCGGTGAGTTCGTTGGCGCGGAAGGTTTCAACCTGGGCTTCGTTCACCTCTTCCCGGGTGTAGGGAATGTCGATGTTCAGGATGTGCGCCGAATCGAACAGGCGGGCGGTGTGTTCCCTTAACCGAAAGATGTGGGGCCCCCTGGGCGTATCGTAGCAGCGTACGCCCTCGAAGACGCCGAGCCCGTAGTGCAGGGTATGGGTCAGCACATGGACCCTGGCCTCGCGCCAAGGTTTCAAGGTTCCGTTTTGCCAGATAAAGCCGTCTCGGTCGGCGAAATTTGGTTGGGCCATCAGCGTTCTATCTTTGGAAGCGGACGGGCATTTTACCCCGTACGGAACAAAATCCATCGCCGATGCCGAACGTATCTATTTGTTGACAGCGTGAACCCATGCACACGAGCATGCCCACAGCGGCTTTATCGAAGCCGTCGCGGTATCGGTAGGGTCATCAAGGGCGCACCCATCGACTCTTCCCATGCGGTGACCTCACATTTCAGTCTCTCTGTGCGGTGAATCCTGCGAGCGAGGGTGCGGGTAAAGCGGCCAAAAAACCATAGCCAATGTCAATCGATTTGTTTGGAAATATCAATTTGACGCATTGATCGCGCTCCTTGTAATTTGAGCCATCCGAGGCGGTAAATTCCATTTCCAGGAGGTTTGCAATGTTTGATTTCTCCAAGTGCTCACAGGTCGCTTGCGCGACATGCCTGATCTTGTCGGTGCCCATTGGCTCGTATGCCGATGGACGTCCCAAGTCGAATCAGTTTTGGTGGCCGGATCAAGTTGATCTTGGGCCGCTTCGCCGGCACGCGGCCGAGTCCAATCCCTATGGCGAGGCGTTTAACTACGCCGAAGCTTTCAAATCGCTCGATCTCGACGCGGTCAAGAAGGATCTTGAGGCGCTCATGACCGACTCCCAGGATTGGTGGCCGGCGGATTACGGTCACTACGGGCCACTGTTTATTCGTATGGCGTGGCACAGCGCCGGTGTTTATCGAATCCATGATGGACGGGGTGGCGCGGCGGGCGGCCAACAACGCTTTGAACCGCTCAATAGCTGGCCGGACAACGCCAATTTGGATAAGGCGCGGCGCCTGCTTTGGCCCATCAAGAAAAAGTACGGGCGCAAAATTTCCTGGGCGGATCTGATGGTCCTGACCGGTAACGTGGCGCTCGAATCGATGGGCTTCAAGACGTTCGGCTTTGCCGGTGGGCGCAAAGACGATTGGGAGGCCGATCTCATGTATTGGGGGCCCGAGACGACGATGCTCGCCGATGAGCGCTACAGCGGTGACCGCGACCTCGAGAAGCCGCTCGCCGCAGTGCAGATGGGCCTGATCTACGTCAATCCGGAAGGTCCGAACGGCGTTCCCGACCCGCTCCTGGCGGCGCGGGACATTCGCGAAACCTTTGGCCGCATGGCCATGAACGATGAGGAAACGGTTGCCTTGATCGCCGGTGGCCACACTTTCGGCAAGGCGCACGGCGCGGCGCGGGCAGCGGACTGCGCCGGCCCGGAGCCGGCCGCCGCCGGTGTTGAGGAGCAGGGCCTTGGCTGGACCAACCGTTGCGGCGCCAGCGGCGGGGTGGCCACGAATACCAGTGGACTTGAAGGTGCCTGGTCGGTCAACCCGGTCGCTTGGACCACCCAATTTCTCGATAACCTGTTCGCCTTTGAATGGGTGCAAACGAAGAGCCCGTCCGGCGCGACCCAATGGATTCCGGCCGATGGTCAGGCCGCCAACCTTGTGCCCGATGCCCATGATCCCAACTTGCGTCACGCGCCGATTATGTTGACCACCGACCTGTCGCTGAAGGTCGATCCAAACTATCGCGAGATCGCCATGCGCTTCCGCGAGAATCCCCAGGAGTTCGAACTCGCCTTCGCCAAGGCGTGGTACAAGTTGACGCACCGCGACATGGGGCCGCGTAGCCGCTACATCGGCTCGCAGGTGCCGGACGATGTGCTGCTTTGGCAAGACCCGGTGCCGGAAGTGGATCATGCCCCGATCGATGCGCCGGACATCGAATCGCTTAAAGCGCTGATTCTCGCTTCCGGCTTGTCCGTATCCGAACTGGTGCGCACCGCCTGGGCGTCGGCGGCCAGCTTCCGCGGCACCGACAGGCGCGGCGGTGCCAACGGGGCCCGGGTACGGCTGGCCCCGCAGAGGGATTGGGCGGTGAATACGCCGGATGAACTCGGCAAGGTGTTGGCCCGCTTGGAGAGCCTGCGGAAGACGTTTAATGCCGATCAATCGAACGGCAAGCGCGTTTCCCTTGCCGACCTGATCGTATTGGCCGGGGCCGCCGCCATTGAGCGGGCGGCGGCGGTTGCGGGCCACAAGATCACCGTGCCATTCAGGCCGGGGCGCACCGACGCCACCCAAGCGCAAACGGATGTGGCTTCGTTCGCCGTCCTGGAGCCCACCGCCGATGGCTTCCGCAATTATTTCGGTGGCGGCAATGTTCGATCACCCGCGGCAATGCTGGTTGATCGCGCTGCGATGCTAACGTTGACCGTGCCCGAAATGACCGTTCTGATTGGCGGTATGCGCGGCCTCGGCGCCAATGCCGGCAGTGCTGAGCATGGCGTATTCACCGATCGACCCGGAGCATTGAGTAACGATTTCTTCGTGAATTTGCTGGATATGTCAACCGTTTGGACAAAATCCTCAGCTGAGGAAGGGCTTTACGAGGGACGTGACCGCAGTTCGGGCGAGGTCAAATGGACAGCTACGCCGGTCGATTTGCTGTTCGGTTCACATTCGGAATTGCGCGCCGTTGCGGAAGTCTATGCCGCCGACGACGTCACTCAACAATTCGTGGATGATTTTGTCGCGGCCTGGACGAAGGTGATGAACCTTGACCGGCATGGCGAGATATAGGTAGGGGCGGCGCTATGTATAGAATGCATTGCACCGGGTAACGAACTTTTTGGGCGGGATCTGGCGGGCCCCTTGGCAAAAGTCCGGCGTTGCACCGATACTGTCGAGGTGCCCGCTACAGCTACAGTCAATCCAGCCGCTTCCTTGGATCTGAGAAGGTATCGCCTGCGGTTCCAGCCATCGGTAACCACCAACTCGCCTGCGGGTCCGGGAGGGCGCTGGCTTGGTTCGGCTTGGCGGGGCGCTTTCGGTCACGCTCTGAAACAGGCCGTGTGCGTTACATTGATGCCGGACTGCGGGGACTGCGCCCTAGTTGCGTCCTGCCCCTACCCCCGTATTTTCGAAAGTCGAACGCCACCCGGCGCGGAGAGGTTGCGACTCTATCCCCGGGTTCCAACCCCCTATCTGCTTGAGCCTTGGAGCGAGCAATACGACACGCCGGAAGGGCGATTCAACCTGGGCCTTATTCTGTTCGGCAAGGCAAGCGCCGATTTGCATTACACGGTTCGCGCACTGCGGAGCGCGGGTGCCACTGGTCTGACGGCGGCCCGCGTCCCGTTGCGATTGGATAAAGTGCAAGTGGAGACAAGCGTCGGAGTGGACATGGACGCCCAACCATCCTGGGCCGACTGCCATCAGGACGCAAGTGTCATTGAATCGGCATACGACCATGTTGCGCCTGTCTGTCCCGCGGCCGTCCGTATTCGATTCGTGACACCGCTGCGAATCCGGCGGGACGGGCGCTATGTTGGCCCAGGGCATCTGAATTTTCCGCTGTTTTTCACGAACCTGATCCGGCGCATTTCATTGCTTTGCCATTTTTTTGGCCAGGATATACAGACGGATTTTCCGAGTCTGCTCCGGGCGGCCGAGCGTATCGAGACGACCGCAAGCGATGTGGATTGGCTCGACCTTCCCCGATACTCGACGAAGCAGCGAACGAGTATGCGCTTGGGCGGCATTGTCGGGGTCATGGATGTGGATGGTCATGAACTTGCGCCGTTCTGGCCGTCGCTCTGGTTCGGTCAATGGACCCATGTGGGTAAGGCGTGCTCCATGGGATTTGGCCGATATCGGCTGGAATCCATCGACTGCGCCCGTTGGCCAGCACCGGCCTTGCTGTAATCCGCCTGTTCGTCGAGGGTTGGCTTTCCTCGCTTGGCTCGCCCGGCGGGCACAGGCGGGGGCTGGGTTCGTGGTCTGTCCGAGTGCCGGAGCGCCGAAAATGTCCCAATTGGACAGGCGGAATATCGGCACATATCATTTGTGCGGATTTATCGGGATGTAGCGAATTGCCCGCGATGCAGCAGATGCAGCAACTGAAATACCAGATTCGGTTCGTCACACCGGCGTTTCTCGGCGATGCCAATCAGGATGCGCGCTGGCGCACACCGCCGTTCAAGGCACTGTTGCGGCAGTGGTGGCGGGTCGTCTGGGCTGCGAAAGGCGGTAATGATCCCTTAGATTTCAAGAAGATGCGGCGTGAAGAGGGGTTGTTGTTTGGGTATGTCCGGCCAAAGGATGATCGGGACATGGAGGGAAGCGCACAAAAAAGTCAATTGCGTATCAGGCTTGATCGCTGGGAACTGGGCAAACTCAGCAAGGCCGCTTGGGGTTCAAAGGAAGTTCGGCCTGGAGAGAAGATCAAGCATCCTGAGGTTAGGTGGCCCATTGGACCATTGTTGTATCTCGGCTATGGTGCGCTCGAGGTGCCAAAAGGTAATAAAGCATATCCTACAGCTCTGAAAAGAAACGCTGCGATACAGCAGGACGAGGAGGCTCTATTGTCCGTTGCGCTGCCCGCTGAGCATTCCGCGGATATTCGCATGGCGATTGAATTGATTTCCGCGTATGGCGCAATCGGCGGTCGTTCGCGTAACGGCTGGGGTTCGATGCATCTTTACCCCGCCGACTCTTGCGGCGCGAACGTTGTTTCCTTGGAACGGTATCGGCGTCCTTGGCGGCAAGCCCTGGAAGCCCGGTGGCCCTGCGCGATCGGTAACGATGGTCGAGGTGCGCTGGTATGGCGAACGAAACGAGGCCATAAAGATTGGGTTGATGTAATGCGCGAGCTGGCCAGTCTGAAGATTGCTGTACGAACGCAGTTCAAGTTTGGCGGCAATCGCCATGGTCGGCCGGATGATCGCTATTGGCTGGCCTACCCTGTAACTCATCATGACGTCAGCAGTTGGAAAGACCGCCATCTGCCAAACAGCCTCCGTTTCAAGGTGCGCCGCGAGGAGAACGGACAACTCCGAGGCATGGTGTTCCACATGCCCTGCTTGCCGCCTCCGGGTTTCAAGCCAAGCCCAAGCAGCATCGAAAGGGTCTGGAAGCAAGTGCATCAACACCTCGATCAAACCACATCGCTGGAGCGGATTTCCGAGTAACCCGGCATGAATGATGCTTTTTGGCAAACCAAGCTGCATGCCCGGCTTCATGACCCAGCGGAAAAAGCGCTTGTTCTGCTGCGCGATCCCGCGGGCCACGAAGGCGGAACATCTCGTTGGCTGCATCGGGAGTTGGGCTTCGATCAACTGCCGGTCAAGGACTGGCTGGATCATGACAACGCCCATGTGCTCGACCGCGTGCTGTTCGAAAAGGGCATTCCCGTGTCCATGTATCGCGCCGTGAAACGCGCCGACTGGTGGGCCTCGGCCGCGGACCGGCCGCAATGGCCCACGGAAGAAATCACGATCCCCGCCGGGGCGGGCGAGAAGGAAACGCGCCGCATTCCATCGGGTATCCAGGTTCGGTGGACGAAAAAGCCCATTCTGATACATCCGCTCAATGGCGAATTGATTGATCTCGGGACGCTGGCGGAGATGGATAGCATCGACATCAAGCAACGCAGCTTCGATCATTTCCGCCGCCTCATCGTGCGCAATGGCGACGCGGTCGACTGGCGGCGAACGGCTTTGGCATTTTGGCGCTTCGGCCCCGAGCTGTCGGAGGATGAAGATAACGACAAGCTCGGCTTGCTGTGGCCGCTGCTGCCGGCGGATACGCGAGTACCGGACCATTCCATCTGGGACCATCTGGACTTGACATCCGCTTTCGCCGGCGCCTTCGGTTCCGACGGCAAGGGAGAGCCCGCCTTGCTGACGCTGACCATGGGGCCCGTGCAAGGCTTCATTGCGGCGGCCAGAACCACATCCGACCTATGGGCCGGCTCGCATCTGTTGTCCCGGCTGATGTGGGAAGCCGCTCGAGTCGTCTGCGAAAGATTGGGTCCGGATGCCATTCTCTTTCCGCGCTTGCGCGGTTTGCCGCAAGTTGATCTTTGGCTGAGAGACCAGATGAAGTTGGACAAGGCTTTGTTCGACGGCTGTGGGTGGACGCATTTGGCTACCGATAGCAATCCGCTGTTTTCCGCTGCTCTGCCCAATCGGTTCGTTGCGGTCGTCCCTGAGTGGCAAGCAGAGGCAATCGCCAATGATATCGGCGAAAAAACGCGAAGCTGGATGAAGGAGCTTGGTCGCAAGGTCGTCGAATGCCTTGTCGAGGACGCGGGTATCGAAGATGACGAGCAAATCCACGCCTACGAGCAAATGCAACGGCAACTCAACGGATTTCCGGAAATTCACTGGGCGGTGGTTCCATTCTCGCTTATTGAAGCCCGCGACAAGAATCGCGACACGGACTTGGACACCGGTGCGCTTGCAGCGGCCATGCAACCTTTCTACGGGGACGGTGATGCCTCTCCCGGATTTCTTGGTTTGCCGGTCTGGCGGACTCTCAGGCGTGGCGGCGAACTGGAAGGAGTCAAATTCTTCCCTCCCAATCCGGGGGTGCTCTATCCCGCGGTTCAGGAGCTTGGCGAGCGCGTCCTTGCGGCCGAAAAGGCTGTTCGCGCATTCGGTCAACTTGAACAGCATGGCTGGCGTTGTTCTCTCACTGGGGAGACCGAGTGGCTCACCGTGGACAGGGGTCAGCTTGATCGCTCCTATCGAAGCAACAGCGATACTCTTTGGGCCAGGATTGCGAAGAGCAAGCCAGCTTGGGCAAAAGAAGGAGAACACTTGGGAGCATTGCCCGCTATCAAACGCCTCTGGCCGGACTTGTTTGCGAAAGAAGTCGCGCAGGCCCGGGGATCGGAGTCCGATGCCGCGAGGCGATTCGTGGTATCGACACACACGATGGCCATGGCGAGCGACCTGAAGCAACTCCAGGAAGTCATCGATAGGGAAGGAGAAGATCAGTGGAGCGAGTTGATCAGGCGGGATGATCAATCGCCTGCATTGCCGCGGAAGCTGACTGAGTTGAAAGACAAGCCGGCTGTCAGGATTATCGCTGCGCTTGAGCGAACAAGGGAAGATACAGACCAAGGGTCATTCGAAAAGCTTGAAAAAAAGATTGAGTGTGCCGTGGGCCGCAAGCCTGAAACCTACTACGCGCTGCTGCTTTTCGATGGGGACCACATGGGCCGCATTCTAGCCGGCGACCGCCCGGAAAGCGCCATTAGCTACAAGGAGAGCTTTCATCCCCACATACGCCGTAGTTTCGATAGCTTGGCGGAACTTCATCCAGACATAGACGCTTATGGCGGGCACGAACGGGCCGTTTCTCCCAATCGTCATCTGGCAATTTCATCGGCGTTGAATGATTTTGCCTTGCATGTGGTGCCGCATATCGTAGAGAAAGAGCATCGTGGGCGGGTGATATACGCTGGGGGTGACGATGTGCTGGCGATGCTTCCAGTGGCCGACCTGCTTGGCGCCATGACACGACTTCGCGAAGCCTATAGCGGCGGTGGGCTGGATAAGAGAGAAAATAGCGCTATCGATCGGAGGAAAGTGCGGCGCGGCAGTAAGACGCTGGTATGCAGCCGGGGTTTCGCATACATGAACAACCGACTGATGCGAATGATGGGTGGCGCAACCGCAAGTTGTGGCGCGGTGATTGCCCATCACCGGTCGCCTTTGAGTGTTGTCCTGCGCGAATTGCGGAATAGCGAGCAGCGGGCGAAAAAAGAAGGTGGTCGCAATGCCTTCAGCTTGACGGTTATGAAACGCGCCGGCGGGGAATTGCGACTGACAGCCAAATGGGGCGAAACAATTTTCGCGATCAAGAAGCTATGGGCGTTCCTGGCTCTCGAAGGAGTATCGCGCCGAGTGGTATATAACAGCCTGACTTGGCTTCGGGATCTGCCTGTAGAGGCTGACGAAGCTATGCTCGGCAGCTTGCTCGGTCGTCAGTTGGACAGCCATAGTCGCGGGCGGGCTGGCGGTTCCGATGATCCGTTCGACCTTGCCAAATTGCTGGCGCGTCTTGCCTTGTTGCGGAAAAACGATGAGCGTCCTTGGGACTGGCTCACCAATCTGATGTCCATTGCGGAATTCCTCGCCCGGGACAAAAGAGTTGACGGCAGCCTCGACGAGCGGGAGGGAACGGTAGCGTGACATCCGCGTGGTATTTCATAAACCCGCTGGATGTGCTGATGCTGCGCGGCAACAAGCTGTTTGGCGATGCGGGAAGTTACGGAGAGTCCGTGATGCCGCCATTACCTTCGGTTGTTGCTGGTGCCGTGCGGTCCGCACTACTTGCGCATCGAGGGGTGGATCTTGATCGGTTCGCGAAAGGCGAGATTGAAGATCCTGATCTCGGTACGCCGGCTCGCCCGGGATCCTTTGCCGTCACCGCGTTTGGGGTCGCACGGCGTCGTCTCAATAGGGACTCGGAATCTGAACATCTCGTAGAACCATTATTCCCTTTGCCTGCCGATTTGGTTGCGAGCAAGGGCAACGGCACCATCAAGGTATCGAGAATACAACCGGGTCCGCCGGGGATTTATCCTGGGATAGCTAGTTCTGCGCAGTTGCCACGCCTAGCGATCCTGGCGGAACGCAAAAGAAACAAATCAGAACGAGGACACTGGCTGACCTCAACCGCGTGGCATTCATATCTTGAAGGCGGAGCGGTCGATTCCGGAGAATTGGTTGCGGAGACCAACCTGTGGAAGGTTGAAACCCGTATCGGTATTGGATTGGATGCGGAGCGACGTCACGCATCGGATGGTCAGCTTTTCACCACCCAAGCCGTGGCGTTTTGTTGTGCCAAACCGGACATTTCGACAGTTTCGACAGCATCCAGCGACGAATTGCGATTCGATGTTGGATTCTTCGTCGGAACGATTGGTGCCGATATGCCCGACGATCTTTCGCTCCGCTTTGGCGGCGATGGCCGTGCCGCTCTTGCGCAGAGAGCGACGATCACTATGCCGCGACCGGATTGCCATCGAATTGTGGAACAAGGGCGTTGCCGCATCGTGCTGACATCGCCGGGGATTTTCGCGAAGGGATGGTTGCCGACCGGCATGACGGACGATGGACATTTCGCCTTGGGCGGCGTGACCGGGAAATTATGCAGCGCCGCTGTTCCCCGTCATGGCGTGATATCAGGATTCGATTTGGCCAAAGGCAAACCCAAACCCGCGTTGCGCGTCGCGCCGGCCGGCAGCATTTATTGGATTGATGATCTGGAGGCGACGCCGGAAGCGCTTGGCAACCTTGCGGCTCGCGGCCTTTGGTCCGAGGATGTGGAGAATAACCAACGTCGAGCAGAAGGTTTCAACCTGTTTACCTTCGCGGCCTATTGATTGGAGGCGTCATGTTCGAAGAAAAGAGCGCACTGTTCCTGTACACCCTTAGTCCTGTGCACATGGGCTCGGGCACCGCAACGGGTCTCGTCGATAATCCCATACAGCGCGAGCGGCATACTGGACATCCATGTTTCGCTGGTTCCGGGATCAAGGGGGCGGTGCGACATGACTTCGAGTCGCTGGGCGGAGACAGAGGGTTGATTGAGCGGCTGTTCGGTGCGGAATCGCGTACGCGTGGCGGTGACTTGTATGCCGGCGCTATCAGTTTTGGGGATGCCCAGCTTGTGGCGTTTCCGGTTCGCAGCCTCCGGCAAGGTTTCGTTTACGCAACCTGTCCCCAAGCGCTGGCTCGTGCGGAGCGGCTGTTGAATATGTCGGGCTTGGATGTTGGATGGAATATTCCGAAAGTCGAGATTGGACAATGCATCTTGCTCAATAACGATCTGGTTGCGAGTGACAGCCTGCATCTCGAGGCATTTGAATACGAGAGATCTCTTGGAGATTGCGAGGATAGCCTCAGGAAGATTGCGAAAGATATCGCCCACAAGGCGTTATCTGAGACAGACATCCATGCCTTTTTTCGCGACAAGATAACCAATGATCTCGTTATCCTTTCGGATACGGATTTCGGATACTTTGTCGAGAACGCTACAGTGGTTGAATCCCATGTGCGTGTCGACGAGAAGACTGGCAGCGCCGCGGCCGGCGGTTTGTTTTATACCGAGAATCTCCCGCCGGAATCTCTTCTGGTAGCACCGGTTATGGCCAGCCAGACGCGCAGTGGAAGTGATGATTTATGCGCCCAGGATGCCATGTCTAAGATTCACGCGGTGATAAACCAGAAATTGCTTCAGATCGGCGGTGATGCAACCACTGGGCGGGGCTTGGTTCATGCCCGTATTGTGGGGGCATTGTGATGAAGCGGCAGACTCTGGAACAAGCCCGAGCGCAGAATGCATGGGAATGCAGCGCAAAGTGCAGTGACGATTATGTAACTCTTGCAAAGAGCTTACCGGCGCTCCTCATGAACAGTGGCCTTATGCAGGTCATGGCTTTTCTGCATGAAAAAAGTAATGGCAGAAATGATGCACACGGGAAAATAGGTCAGGATTTGCGTGATTGGTTGCATCGACAATTCAAGTTACCAGATGATTTTTCTCGGTTTATGGAGTATTTGATGAAAATCGATGACCCTAGGAAATATAAATATATTACCTCCGAAGCATTTGCCTGGCTGAGGTGGCTTCGCCAGATGGCGCCCGCTCGCCGGAACGACAAGGAGCGCGGAAATGGCAGTCGCAGCAGTTCCTAAGTATCTTGGATCGAAGTTCAACGATGCCTTTCCGGGCATGCGCTTTGGCTTATTGTTGGAGCTTTGGGGTGAGGATAGACGAAGCGATAAGTTGCTTTGGCAGACTGAGAACAGTTTGATAGAGCCAAGAAACAAGAAAGGCGCACTTTACAAAGCGGCAAAACTAAACAAGGTCGCCAAAGCACTTTCTATTGCATTGGAAGTTAGACAAAAGGCGATGATCGAATATTTGGATGAAGCGGCCCGACTATCTATTTACGCAAAGTCCACATCTCCCTTTATCACTGGCTTGGGCAATGAATACCTGCTGGAAAACGGCTTTTCATTTTTGAATCCCTACGCGCTTCCCTATTTGCCTGGCAGCGGTGTCAAAGGCGTTCTGAGACAGGCGGCACAGGAACTCTCGGACGGAACTTGGGGAGACAAGAAAGGCTGGAGCAACGATGTTATTGAGCAGCTATTTGGTCCTGAAACTCACCAATCGGGCGACAGTAAAGAATCTCTCAGAAAAGGAATGCTGAGCTTCTGGGATGTGTTCCCACAGGTGCCACAAGATAAACTCGATGTGGAAGTCATGATACCGCATCAAACCCACTATTATCAAGGCAAGGAACCTCCCTACGATTCCGAGCAACCTAGCCCCATCGTCTTCTTGGCCGTGCCTCCTAAATCGAAATTTGCATTTCACGTCACCTGCGATTTGAAAAGGATTGATAGTGACCTTGCCAATGAAGGCCAATGGCAGAAGCTAGTGGAAACTGCTTTCAACCATGCATTCGAGTGGGTTGGATTTGGCGCCAAGACGGCTGTGGGCTACGGAGCGATGACTCTTGATGAAGAGGAGGTCAAGAGGCGTGCAAAACAAAAAGAAGAGAAAAAGAAGATAGATGAGATCAAGAGCGCCACAAAGGGAAAGCCAGACGATGTTTCTTGGATCTTGCATCGGGAAGGAAGGTGGTCGGAGCGAAGCATTTTTCTTGATGATATGGATATTTTTTTCAATGAATTTCCAATTAGGGACAGAATAAATGAAGAAGCACTTGAAATAATAGAGCGAAAGATTTCCTATTTTTGGAAAGGAATTATGAATAATCCAGATGCTGTTCAAGGGAAAAAGAAGAAACCGAAATATAAGGAACGACCTATTAAACATGCTAAAAATATTATCGCTGCAAAGAAAATATAACTGGATAAGCTCTTCACTTTACCGCTCAAGATATCTTGTGCAATACATAGTGCGTTCCACACGTAGCTAATAAATTTTGTCGTATCGTGAAACTATGAAAATTTCCCAAGTCCTCCTTTGCACTGTCGGCGGTAGTCATAAGCCGGTTATAAAAGCTATTCAGAATTCACCGGGTGCTTACGTTTGCTTTTTCAGCACTAGCAAACAGAAAGTATGCCAACGAAGGTAGAAGTGGCGGGTCTGCGGTTGGACCGATGTATTGATGAAGCGCTGGGCCACTGGCATAGCCATAGCTATCGCGAGTGTGAGCATCTCCTTCGTGGCTTACGTGCGGCGAGCGATCACACGAGTTTTTCGCGCCTCACACGTGCCCTTGATATCAGCCGCTCACTAGCTTCATGGGACGATTTCGATCACAAAACTGCCTACGATATATTGCGGGAATATGGCAGGTTACTCACTCCCGATCTCGACTGGATGCTGCCCGCATTGAATAACCTGATTCGCGATAACCGTTCCGCCCAAGAGCCTGCTAGACTGATTGACCTCTGGTGGAATGCAGAACGTCGGGCGACGCAGGGCCGATACGACGACGCGGCGGGCCGCTGGTATCGGCTGATGGAATGGACTGCACAGTGGCAACTACGTAGCAAGCTCAACGTGGACACCGCCGACGTTCCGCCCGAAATGCTGCCTTCGGACTCGGACAAATCGACGGAGAGGGATAACTCCAGACCCGTCGGTCTTAGAGATGCCTGGAAAATCGTAGCGGAGAGACTCAGTGGCCCCGCTAGTGAATTCGCTGTGCGTGTCGGTTCGGAGCTGGTGGATTTGCTCAATGTTCGCAACAATTCGCTACTCGCTCACGGCTTCGAAGCGGTTGATAAGAAGAAATGGCTCAGGATTCAACAGTTCACCAAGGAATGTTTCCTGCCAACATTCTTGTTGCTGGCGGCCGATGCCGGACTCCAACCGGATAGTAAGATCCAACCTCGGCAATTGCCAACATCGCCGCCATCCTGTCTTGACTAGAAGAATTTGATCGGTCAATGAACGCAAATCCTCCACGTCTTCTCCTCTCGCTTGCCCCCCGTCAGATTTGGCCGCAGATTCTTGCGGTGGCCCACCTCAAGCTGGAAACGGTGATTCTTCTGCACAGCGATGAACGAGACGATTCCAAGGCTCCGGCAAAGCATCTAAAGAAGTTCTTTGGTCGGACCAAGCTAGTTTTTATGCCGCGAGTCGGATAATCCGCCATTCATCACGCCGTTTCTAGTGTACCGTCCGATTAATTCGCCGCCCAATCGGCATTGATCTATATGCAAAAATACCCATTAAAATTAATTTCAGATCCGAAGCGCTTGGGCAGGATCCGAAAAATTGTTTCTCGTCATCTATTCCTCTGCAGTCATAGTGTCTTCCAGACAGTGGAAACCAGAGCGGCTATGCGTTTTATTGTCGACAAAGCTGCTTCTCAGATAGATCTGCGGAGAGACGATTTGCGTGCCTACCCATTGGTGAAAAATTCTCAAGCTGTAGTATGCGGAAGACAAATTCTGCCTGTGGGAGCCAGCCTACCTCTATTTGAGATTGGGCCTGAGCGCATCGCGGGATGACAAACTACCGCTAACTCGGAGGGAGGTGAACATTTATCATAAGTGTATTTGTAACTATTTGAAATATATTAAAAATGTCTTGGTCGGGCCTTTGAGCGAATGATCTGATGAAGAAGGGGTTTAGATGGCTCGACTTTCTCGCGCAGGTTCGATCCCGACACCTACATCAAGGCGAAAAACCGCGAGGCCGGGCAGGCCGTTGCCGCCTCCAAGATACCCAAACAACTGCGGGACGCGGGGCTGCTCGACTACGACTCCCTTCCCGAAGACAGGGAGACGGTCAACAAATTGGTGGAAAACGCGGAGCGGCTTGTCGCCAAGGATGTCGCGGAGGGGCGTTTGGGCGAATCGGACGCGGAGTGGATACTGGCGTCCGTTCGGAGGGTGTCTTTTCACGGGAGGGGCAAGGGTCGGCTGCTGCAGTTGGGGCGTCGATATTTTATCGCGGACGAACGGGCCGACGGCCGTGTTCGGGTGCGTTACCCGATGGGCGAGATGCTTGCCGGGTTGGATTCCGACTAGGAGTCGCGGGCCCAGGGATTTATTCGGGACGTGCAGAGTTTTGTCATCAAGTCGGAGCAGCGGAGAGCTGAGCGGGGCTTCAGCGACCTTGTATCCCGCGCCGATATGGAAAAGGCCGCCAAGCAGATCGCCCGGGACATTTCCTGAGCCAGTACAACCCACCATCGTTCCGATTTGGACGGTCATTGGCCCTCCTCTCAACCATCACCCCGCTCGGAAAAATATGTGTTGCCACATCGGGAAGACATGTGTTAACAAGTGAGGGACGAGCTAAATTTCAGTGCGAGAGAGGATAACCATGTCCAAATAAGGTGATGGCGGTTTGGGCGGCGATACGTTTGTGTTCGCCTCCGCTGCCCCGGGCGGCGACGAGACGGACACGATCCTGGATTTCGACAGCGCCGAGGGCGACAGGATTGACCTGAGCGTGTTCAGCGGTGTGGACAAAATCGGCGATGTCGATATGAGCCTGATGAGGGACGATGATGGAGTCGTCGAGGGGTCGTTATTGACCTGGAGGCGGTGGGTGGCGGCACTATTGAACTGATGGGGCTGACCGCATTGTTGGACAGCGACGACTTTATTTTCTGAGCGGGCCCCGGGCCTTCCGGCTTGGGGCACGGAAGACATATTAACGGTGGACATATTACGGGAGACACAGCAATGACGACGCAGGATATTTCCCTCACCGGCGGCGCCGGCGACGACAGCCTGGTTGGCGGCAAGGGCAACGACACCCTGGACGGCGGCAAGGGCAACGACACGCTGACGGGCGGCGACGGCAACGACATCCTGTACGGGGATGCCGGCGACGACACCCTGGTCGGGGGCCGGGGCGGCGACAGCCTGTACGGCGGCACCGGCGACGACACCCTGGACGGCGGCGGCGGCGACGACACCCTGTATGGCGGCGAGGGCAGGGACACCTTCGTGTTCTCGGCGGGGGACGGCTCCGCCCATGTCGCCGATTTCGAGGCGGGCGAGACGATCCGGATTTCCGGTGTGCCCGGCGGGTTCGCGGGTCTGGTCATCGAGCAGATCGGGGACAACGCCGTCATCCGCCATGGCGACGGCGACACGATCACCCTGCAGGGTGTGTCGGCGGATTCGCTGGGCGCGGACGACTTCGAGTTCCCCGCGGCCGGGAACGCCCCGCGGGATGGCGGCGACGGCGCTCCACAGGGCGCGCCCCCCGGCGATGTTCCGAACGGCAACGAAGGTGGCGGCGGCGCTCCACAGGGCGCATCCCCCGGCGACACCCCGAACGACAACGGCGGCGACGCGACGACCGACGACTCCAGCGGCGGGGGCGAGACGACACAGGATATTTCCCGCACCGGCGGCGCCGGCGACGACAGCCTGGTTGGCGGCAAGGGCGACGACACCCTGGACGGCGGCAAGGGCAACGACACGCTGACGGGCGGCGACGGCAACGACATCCTGTACGGGGACGCCGGCGACGACACCCTGGTCGGGGGCGGGGGCGGCGACAGCCTGTACGGCGGCACCGGCGACGACACCCTGGACGGCGGCGGCGGCCACGACACCCTGTATGGCGGCGAGGGCAGGGACACCTTCGTGTTCGCGGCGGGGGACGGCTCCGCCCATGTCGCCGATTTCGAGGCGGGCGAGACGATCCGGATTTCCGGTGTGCCCGGCGGGTTCGCGGGTCTGGTCATCGAGCAGATCGGGGCCAACGCCGTCATTGGCTATGGCGACGGCGACAAGATCACCCTGCAGGGGGTGTCGGCGGATTCGCTGGGCGCGGACGACTTCGAGTTCCCGGCGGCCGGGAACGCCCCGCGGGACGACGGCGACGGCGACCTGCGGGGCGCGCCCCCCGGCGATGCCCCGAACGGCAACGACGGTGGCGGCGGTGCTCCACAGGGCGCGTCCCCCGGCGATGTTCCGAGCGGCAACAACGACGGCGGCGTCGCTGCGCAGGTCGCGTCCGTCGGCGACGCGACGACCGACGATTCCAGCGGCGGGGGCGAGCTGAGCGGCGGCGGCGGCGACGACACCCTGGACGGCGGCGCCGGCGACGATGTGCTGAGGGGCCGCGGGGGCGACGACACGCTGAACGGCCACGGGGGCGACGACACCCTAGGGGGCAGCAGGGGCAACGACACCCTGGACGGCGGCGCCGGCGACGACACCCTGCGGGGTGCCCGAGGCGACGACATCCTGACCGGCGGCGCCGGCGGCGACACCCTGACCGGCGGCAGGGGTTCCGACACCTTCGTGTTCCGGTCTGGGGACGGCGGCGACACCATCACCGATTTCGGGGAGGGCGACCGGATTCGTCTGGACGGGGTCTCGGTCGGCTTCGGGGCGCTTGACATCCGTCGGGACGGCGCCGACACCGTCATCCACCACGGCGACGGCGACACGATCACCCTGCGGGGCGTGTCGGCGGACTCCCTGGGCGCGGACGACTTCGTGCTGCCCGACAGCACCCCGTCCAACAAAAGTCAAACGGGTGGACCGGACGACGATGTGCTGAAAGGCGGCGCCGGTAACGATGTCCTGTTTGGCCTCGCCGGCAACGACAAGCTGTATGGTTATGACGGCAATGACAGGCTTTGGAGCGGCGTTGGCGACGACGAGCTGTATGGCGGTGCCGGCGACGATACGCTGGGCGCCAACGACGGCGATGATGAGCTGCGCGGCGGTACCGGCGACGACATATTGCATGGTGGCGCCGGCAAGGATACGTTGTACGGCGAGGCTGGTGCCGACGTTATTTGGAGCGGCGTTGGCGACGACGAGCTGTATGGCGGTGCCGGCGACGATACGCTGGGCGCCAACGACGGCGATGATGAGCTGCGCGGCGGTACCGGCGACGACATATTGTATGGTGGCGCCGGGGACGACACCCTGTGGGGGGGCGGCGGGGACGACACCCTGCGGGGGGGCGGCGGGGACGACACCCTGCGGGGGGGCACCGGCAATGATACCCTGGAGGGTGGCCGGGGGGCCGATACCTTCGCGTTTCGGGTGGGGGACGGCAACGATGTTGTTGAGGATTTCGAGGCGGGCGACACGATTTTCATTGATGGAACATCAGATGGCGGTTTCGATGCGCTGGGGATTGATGAGCAGGAGACCGATGGCGGCGGCGTGGATACTGTCATCAGCTACGGCACCGGCGACACCATCCGGCTGACGGGGGTATCGGCGGACTCCCTGGACAGGGACGACTTCCAGTTCTCCGGTATCACCCTGAGTGGCGGCGCCGATGGCGATGTGCTGAAAGGCGGCGCCGGTAACGATGTCCTGTTTGGCCTCGCCGGCAACGACAAGCTGTATGGTTATGACGGCAATGATAGGCTTTGGAGCGGCGTTGGCGACGACGAGCTGTATGGCGGTGCCGGCGACGATACGCTGGGCGCCAACGACGGCGATGATGAGCTGCGCGGCGGTACCGGCGACGACATATTGTATGGTGGCGCCGGCAAGGATACGTTGTACGGCGAGGCTGGCGCCGACGTCATTTGGAGCGGCGTTGGCGACGACGAGCTGTATGGCGGTGCCGGCGACGATACGCTGGGCGCCAACGACGGCGATGATGAGCTGCGCGGCGGTACCGGCGACGACATATTGTATGGTGGCGCCGGCAAGGATACGTTGTACGGCGAGGCTGGCGCCGACGTCATTTGGAGCGGCGTTGGCGACGACGAGCTGTATGGCGGTGCCGGCGACGATACGCTGGGCGCCAACGACGGCGATGATGAGCTGCGCGGCGGGGTCGGCGACGATACGCTACACGGCGATCTGGGCTCGGATACCTTCGTGTTCGAGGTGGGAGATGGCAACGACACCATTACCGACTTCGGGCTCGGCGGCGGCGACAAGATTCAGATCAACGGGGTTGTCGGCGGTTTCGGGGGGCTGGATATCAGACAGGACGGCGACGATGCGATCATCGGTTATGGCGATGCCGGTGATACGATTACCCTGCTGAACGTGCTGGCTTCCTCGCTGGCCTCCGATGACTTCACCATGTGAGGCCACCGGCTCAAATCCGATTGTGGTCGCCAAAGTGTATTTGTAACTATTTGAAATATATTAAAAATGCCTTGGTCGGGCCTTTGAGCGAATGACCTGATGAAGAAGGGATTAAAACGCAGACAGTGACAGTCAACGCCGGCTCCGCCCTTTGAGCGAATGACCTGATGAAGAAGGGGTTAAGACACGAATGGCAGGTCTTGAACTATTGGGACAAACGGCTGTCTAAGGAGGCAAGCAGGCTCAAGGCCGAGTTCGACGGCAACACGATAAAGGACAACCGCGATCTCCGGCGCATCGCCAACGAAATATATGAGTCCGAGCAGGGAGCCGATCCCGACCTGAATCTCAAGCGGGCACAGGAGGATTTGGAGATGGTTGTCGCCACCAAGGCGCGGGACATCATGGAGTCCGACGCCACCGAGGCGCAAAAGAACACGCAGCTTGTTCAGCTCTACGAGAAGCAGCCCCGTTTGAATGTGCGCACCGGCGGAAGCTCAAGGAAACAAAGCCTATTCGACACCCGTTCCGCTGGCCGCCGCGGCCGACAGGCTCACCGGGAACGGAGCGCTGTGATCGCCACCGGACCGGAAAACGCAACCGTCAACGAAATAGACGCCGCCCGCGCCGAGCGCCTGGAGAATCAGGGCTTCACCGTCACCCGCGACGACGCGCTGGAAAAGAACGCGGGTCCGGCCGACAGAAGCCAGGATGTGGTGCTGGCCAACCCCCCGTTCGGCGCGATGGAGGGAAAAAGGAAGACGGTTTCCTTCGACGGCTAGAGGAATAAGTATAACCGGATAGAGTATCGCTACCTTTTCAAGAAACCTGAGTTTGGGCATAGCCCCTATAAAGTGCCCAATCCAAAATTGCTGTCTTGAATTGAGGTGTATTTATCGCACTACGCGGTCTTGTTCATTTGTGCTATCTGAATGAAGGCTGTTACATGCTGGTCGTCAACTGAGGAGTCACGATAGCCGAGGTGGACCTGCTTGCAAGCCTGCGCATGGATCGGCTACCGAAGCTGAGGCGGTTGAGGCATAATGCCGCTTTACGCTTTGAGGAATGATCTGATGAAGAAGGCATTGAGACCCCGCTCGGTCGTCGGGGAGTACGTGCTCAAGTGCTCAAGTAGGGAAGCCGAGTACAACCGGATCTGGGG
The DNA here is from genome assembly GCA_965116165.1 of Pseudomonadales bacterium. Taxonomy (GTDB): domain Bacteria; phylum Pseudomonadota; class Gammaproteobacteria; order Pseudomonadales; family Azotimanducaceae; genus Azophilus. The sequence continues at coordinate 2,659,009 of OZ220484.1, forward strand.
CGAGGCGGCGTGAGCGCGTCGGTCAACAAGGTCATCCTCATCGGAAACCTCGGCCGCGATCCCGAAATCCGCCACACCCAGGGCGGAACCGAGGTCGCCTCCTTCTCCGTCGTCACATCCGAGACGTGGAACGACAAGCAGACCGGCGAGAGGCGCGAGCGAACGGAGTGGCACAACGTGACCTGCTTTGGGCGCAACGCCGAGATCGCCCGTGAGTACCTCCGCCAGGGCTCCAAGATCTACGTCGAGGGAAGCCTCAAGACCGACTCTTGGGAGAAGGATGGCGTCAAGCGATACAAAACCGAAATCGTCGCCCAGCGATTCCAGATGCTCGACGGCCGCCCCGGCGGCGAGGAGGGCGACCGGATGAGATCCGCCACCGAGTGGGACGCCCGGAGCGGAAACCGCGTCCAGGCCGGGCAACGGCCCGCCAAGACCGACGAAGAAGAAGTCGAGGAAGGTATCCCTTTCTAGCCCGACCTATGATCTGCCGCCAATGGGTTTGCCCTCGGCTACCGGTACGGTGTTATGTTCTCGCATCACCATAGGTACCGGGCGGGGAGGAGGCCGTCGGCGTAATTGCGTATTGTGCGGCCCGAACGGGATTGTTATTTTGGGGATTTGTATACATAGGTTGACATGCCACTATATGTTGAGTCATTGGTAGCAGAAAACCACTGCATGTCGGGCTCTGTCAGCCCATCGATATAATTCCCTTATTTTGCGACGTGAATTTCCTTCTGTTGATAGAGGTTGGCTATGAAGCTTGGAACTTTGTTCGGTTACTCGGGACGCAAGATCAGCGTACCCATTGAGGCGATCAAACACGCCGAGGCGCTGGGGTACGATTCCGTTTGGACCTCGGAGGCATACGGCTCCGATGCCATTTCTCCCGCGGCTTGGATTTTGGCGCAGACGGAGAAGATCAAGGTGGGCACCGCCATCATGCAGATGCCGGCCCGCTCCCCGGCCATGGCGGCGATGACGGCAATGACCCTGGCCGAACTCTCCGGTGGTCGCTTCATTTGCGGTTTGGGCGCTTCCGGCCCGCAGGTTGTGGAAGGCTGGCACGGTGTGCCCTACGGCAAGCCGCTAACCCGACTCAGGGAATATGTGGCCATCATGCGGCGGATATTTGCCCGCGAGGCGCCCGCAACGCTCGACGGGGAAGTCTATCAGCTGCCCTATGCCGGTGCGGATGCAACGGGGCTGGGGCGGCCGCTGAAGAGCATTCTGCACTGTGAGGAGGACATCCCCATCTATGCGGCCAGCATTACGCCAAAGGGTGTGGAAACGGCGGCGGAAGTGGCGGACGGTTTCTTTCCCATTTGGATGGATCCCGATCAATTTCATGTTTTCGAGACCCCCATCCGCAGTGGGCTCGCCAAGGCGGGCGATAAAGACCTCGGCCAATTCGACGTGGCGCCCTTCGTCACCGTGGTGATGGGTGACGATGTTGAAAAATGCATGATGCCCATTCGCGGCAGCATGGCCCTGTATATCGGCGGCATGGGCGCGCGCAACAAGAACTTCTACAACGACTACGCCAAGCGCCTCGGCTTTGCCGACGCGGCGGCCAAAATTCAGGATTTGTACCTTGCCGGACGGCGCGACGAGGCCATGGCGGCGGTGCCTGCGGAGCTCATTGATGCCTGCCACCTTGTGGGGCCGTCGGACCGCATTCGCGACCGCCTGCGGCGCTGGCGGGATGCCGAGAAGCGCGGCCATGTTTCCAGCATGATGATCGGTGGCCAGCAGCCGGAGGCGCTGGCGCTGGTTGCGGAGGAGATGCTCTGATCGGAGTTGATCGGATGCCTCGTGGCAGGCCGTACACGTGATGGGTTTGAGCGAGCGACCCGATGAAGAAGGGATTAAGACCGCCACGCCGCCCAATGGCTTGAGCGGGGACCAATGGCTTTCAGCGAGGAGATGGAGAAAAGCATGGCGCTAACCAAACAGGTGGCGGTCACCGTGCCGTCCTGGCCCGATATTCGCAATACCATCGAACTGCTGCAATGGGCGGAGCGCAACGGCTACACGGACGCCTGGTTTGGCGACTCGGGGGCCCCGGATGCACTGACCACGGCGGCGGCGGTGGCCCAGCACACATCGTCCATCCGCATTGGCATCGCGGCAACGCCGGTCTATACGCGCTCGCCGACGGTGATTGCCGCCAGCGTCAATGTGCTCGGTCAATTGCTTCCGGGGCGCTTTGTGATGGGTCTCGGCTCTTCCAGCCAGACCATCATGGGACGCTGGAACGGCATACCGCTGGAAAAGCCGCTCACCCGTGTGCGGGAAACCGCCGAATTGGTGCGGACCATGCTCACCGGCGCCAAAATCGATTTCACCGGCACCACGCTGCAGAGCCACGGCTACCGCCAACCCGCTCTGCAAAACCCGCCCCCCATCTATATCGCCGCGCTGCGTCCGAAGATGATTGAGATGGCGGCGGCAGTGGGCGACGGGGTGATCTTCAACCTGTGGCCGAAGAGTGCGCTGCCCCGCATGATCGAGCATGTTCATATTGGTGCGCGCCGGGCCGGCAAGAATCCGGAGGATGTGGAGGTGGTGCACCGCGCCATGGTGCTTGCCACCGACGACAAGGCGGCGGCCCGCAATCTATTCCGGGCGGCGTTCGCGCCCTACTACGCAACACCGGTTTACAATAGGTTTCTCGCCTGGGCGGGCTACCCGGAAGCGGCGGCTGTCATCGCGGAGGGTTGGAAGCGCAAGGACCGGGCCATGACCACCGGCGCATTGAGCGACGATTTGATCGATGAAATCGCGGTCATCGGTACGGAGGACGAGATTCACCAGCGCTTCCGGGAACATGCGGAAGGCGGCGTACACACCCATATTGTGGCGCCCCTGGACGCGCCCGGCGCGGCGATGCATCGCACCTACGAAGCGTTCGCCGCGCACCGGTTTCAATTCGACTGAGCGGCGAATCATGAACCCCCGACATGCAATATGCGCCACCCAATTCATACGGCGCCGAGCCATTACACTGTCGCCCATCCCGAGAATCGAACATGGAATACAAGAGCATCATTGTCGATGAACCGCGCCCGATGGTGGGGCGCATTACCCTAAACCGTCCCGCCAAGCGCAACCCGCTGTCGAACGAGCTGCGCGCGGAGCTGTTCCACGCGCTCGAAGCGGCGGATCAGAATCCGGCTGTTCGCGTCATGCTCATCCGCGGGGCCGGTCCCTGCTTTTCGGCGGGCTACGACCTCAAATCGAATACGGCGGTCGGCCAGCCCTTTTATACGGCCGGCGGCTTGGCCAACTGGCCCCGGCATGTTGTCGAGGGATTTTTCAAGATTTGGGATCTGGCCAAGCCGGTGGTCGCCCAGGTGCACGGCTATTGCCTGGCGGGGGGCACCGAACTGGCGACCGCCTGCGACCTCGTTTATGTCGCCGATACGGCCAAGATCGGTTATCCGGTGGTGCGCTCCATCAGCCCGCCGGACAATCAGTTCTATCCATGGATCGTGGGTTTGCGGCGGGCGATGGAGTTGATGCTGACCGGCGACCACATGTCCGGTGTCGAGGCGGCGGAATGCGGCTTCGCCAACCGCGCTTTCCCCGAGGAACAACTCGAAGAGCGGGTGCTTGGCATTGCCGAGCGGGTGGCCATGACACCAACCGACCTGCAGCAGATCAACAAACGGGCCGTGCACCGGCAAATGGATGCGATGGGCATTCGCGCCGGTATTCGCGCCGGCACGGAAATGCAGCAGCTTGCGACCTTCACGAAAACCACCCAGGCCTATTTCCGGGAGATGCGCAAGGGCCTCACCCACGCATTGAGCAAGCGCGACGAGGCATTCGGCGATTACCGAGAGGCTCCTTAGCTCGGAACCGCCGCTCTCAAGCTGGCCTGTTTGTCCATATTCCCGTGGCATGGGATGCCCGCCCGCTTCGGGCATCAACGCCGAAAATCAACGATTGCGTCACCGCCATCAAGCTGGAACAATTCCGCATCGCCAATGGATGGCGGCGTGGCCCGGGCGTTGCGCTTGGCTGCGAAACAACTAGGGGGAACGACATGAAAGTAGACGGCGAACTCGGCTCGCGCCTGGATACGGTGGGTGCTCGGGCGCGTGAACTCGAAGAGATGGGCTATTCGGGCATTCTGACGGCGGAGACCGCCCACGATCCTTTTTTCCCCCTGCTGTTGGCGGCGCAAACCACGCAAAAAGTAGACCTGATGACCGGCATTGCGGTGGCCTTCGCGCGTTCGCCGATGACGCTGGCCAATGTCGGCCACGACCTCAATGTCGCCTCCAGGGGCCGTTTCGTACTCGGTCTCGGCTCGCAGATTCGCGCCCACATCACCAAGCGTTTCAGCATGCCCTGGTCACACCCCGCCGCCCGCATGCGGGAGTTCATTCTCGCGATGCGCGCTATTTGGGCCAATTGGCATGAGGGTGCGCCCTTGCAATTCGTGGGCAAGTTTTACCAGCATACCCTGATGACGCCATTCTTCACGCCCACCGATACCGATTACGGGCCACCCCGGGTATTTTTGGCAGCGGTGGGTCCAATGATGACGGAAGTTGCCGGCGAGGTGGCGGATGGCGTAATCGTCCATGCCTTCACCACCGAACACTATCTGCGGGAGACAACATTGCCGGCGCTTGAGCGGGGCTTCGCCAAAGCGGGTAGGAGGCGCGAGGATTTTGAGATCGCCTATCCCGCGTTCATCGTCACCGGCGAAACCGAGGAGGGGATGGCGCGAGCCAGGGCCGACACCTGCCGGCAAATCGCCTTCTACGGCTCCACGCCGGCGTACAGGCCGGTTTTGGAGAGTATCGGCGCGGGCGAGTTGCAGCCGGAACTGAACGCCATGTCCAAGCAGGGTCGTTGGGTGGAAATGGGCGAACTCATCACCGACGACATCCTTGGGAAGTTCGCCATTATCGGTGAGCCGCACACCATTGTTGGCCAATTCAAGAGCCGCTTTGGCGATCTGGTGGATCGCACGGCGGCGGCCTATGGCGGCATACCGGAAGCCGGGCGCCGGGCATTGATCGCGGAATTCAAGGCGGCCTGAGCCCCGGCGCGGCGGCGGAGGCAGTCCGATTGGCGGTGCCCCGTTCCAGGCTTGGAAAGCTCTTCCGGGGTTTCGGTTTCCAACTTGGGCGCGCGCCCCGGCGGTCGCTGGTGCCCGATCGGAGTCACGAGTCCGCGGCGGATGTCGGCAAGCCGCCCGCGGAGGCCAAATCGCCCCAGGGTGTCAAATTCAGCACCGTGCCGCCGCGTCAGATTCCGCTGTCCAGTGAACAGATCGATGAAATCATGGCCGACCAGTGGACGATTTGTGTGGCGACCGCCGGCCCCGGTTCCCGCATTAACCTGACGCCCATGTGGTTCGGTTGGGCGGGCGGTGCCATCTATTTCTACGGCCGGGGGCAGAAGATCGCCAACCTGCGCCGCAATCCGGCCTGTACCATTATTGCGAACCGCAATGAAAAGTACCCGGACTTTCAGGGCGTCATGCTGCAGGGGCACGGCCGTGTGCTCGAGCATGCGGAGGCGGAAAAGAACGACCCGCATCTCAAGGATGTGCGTGCCCAGATGGGGATGAAATACAACGGTGGCTACGGCCAACCCCTGTTGGATGCGCCGCCGCCCTTTGCCGCCACGGCCCGGGGACGCAACCGCCGGTGGGTGGTGATGGCCCCGGAATACATCGTCTCCTGGGATCATTTCAAGCTGTCGCGCAACACCCCGAAGCATCAGGGCTGACAGTCCCGGCCACCGATCCGGGGCGATGTCGACCGCAAGCCTGTTCGACTCCAACAGTGCCGGAGACCGCGCGGAATTGCGGTGGCGGCTTTCCACATCGATATCGACCGTGCTGCTGGCGCTGCTCGGCCACATCCGGCGCGCGCTGACGCGCCCCGCCGATTCGGGCATGCTTGTTTCATCCAAACAAACAAGGAGCCTGGGCATGGAGCTGTTACACGCCCGCCCCTCCCGCAGGCGCCCGCGGGTCAATGCCAAGACCGGCGCGACCGCCCGGCGGCGCGTCGATTCTCGCCCGGACCGCCCGGCGGCTCGGGCTGTTCGAGCTGCTGGACGAGGCGGTTTCCGTGAAGGTCCGCGACCGCGGCGCCTCCGGCGATGCCTATCAAAGAACCGGGGATAAAAATTCGTTGACAGCAGTCCCGTACTGTGTATTGTGTGCGGAACGAATTAAATTTAGGTGCGGGAGGGCATGGCCATGTCGAAAAAACTATGGGAGGGCACAACCGGTGATGACGAGTATTCGGTCACCACCAGCGATGCCTATAGGATTTATGGCTTGGCGGGCAACGACACGCTGATCGGCGGTGTGGGCGATGACGAGCTGAGCGGCGGTGAGGGCGACGACGTCTTGAAGGGCGCCGCCGGCGACGACAGGCTTGCGGGCGACACCGGCGATGACACGCTGCATGGCGCCGCCGGCGACGACACGCTGACGGGCGGCGCCGGCGACGACAGGCTGCATGGCGAAGCCGGCGACGACACGCTTGATGGCGGTAATGGTATTGACACACTCTGCGGTGGTGCCGGCAATGACACGCTGTATGGCGGCGACGGCGACACGCTCAATGGCGGCGCTAACGACGATGCCGGAGACTGGGCCGTCTATCGATCCTTGGCAGCAATCCATTGCGTGACGGTAAATCTCCATAGTGGCTACGCCCATATCAAGGATGCGAAGGGCGATACGCTTTTCAGTGATACGCTTGTTGACATTGAAAATATTGTGGGCTCCGGCGGGAACGACATGTTGGTGGGCGACTCGGGAGGCAACAGGTTCAGAGGCGGCGGGGGTGACGACAGGCTGTATGGCTACGGCGGCGATGACACCCTGGAGGGCGAGGCCGGCGATGACACGCTTGATGGCGGGGCCGGCGGTGATACCCTGTACGGTGGTCATGGCAAGGACACCTTGCACGGCCGTGACGGCGTCGACTGGCTGGAAGGCAGTTACGGAGAGGATACTCTGTACGGCGGCCCTGGCGTTGACACGCTGTATGGCCATGTCGGCGACGACACGCTGGATGGCGGTGCCGGTGGTGATTTCCTATATGGCGGTGCTGGCAACGACAGGTTGGAAGGTGGCGAAGGCGATGACGTTGATAGACTCCGAGGCGAGGGCGGCACGGACGCCCTTTATGGCCGTGGCGGAAACGACTTTCTGTACGGTGGCGACGGTGACGACAAGCTTAACAAGGAGGGTATTGGTGGACTCAACGGCGGGGCCGGCAAGGACACCATCAGTGGCGGTGCCGGCGAGGATGACCTCTTTGGTGGCGAGGGCAACGACGATATGGACGGCGGCTCCGGCGACGACCGGCTTTGGGGCGAAGACGGCACGGACAAGCTGCACGGGGGCGACGGCGACGACACCCTGGATGGCGGCGACGACGACGACAAGACCTATACCTATGTGGAGGATGATAAAACCAAAACCGTTGTCGGTGGGCTTTACGGCGGAGATGGCGACGACACGCTGTACGGCCGCGCCGGCAAGGATGCGCTGTATGGCGATGCGGGCGACGACACCCTGTATGGCGGCGAGGGCACGGACGAGCTATATGGCAACGCGGGCGACGACACCCTGTATGGCGGCGACGGCGACGACAAGACCTATACCTATGTGGACGAGGATGATAAAACCAAAACCGTTGTCGGTGGGCTTTACGGCGGGGCCGGCGAGGACACGCTGCACGGCGGGGCCGGCGGTGACACGCTGCATGGCAACGCGGGCGACGACACCCTGAATGGCGACGACGGCGACGACACCCTGGAGGGCGGATGGGGCGACGACACCCTGCACGGCGGCGCGGGCGGCGATACGTTTGTGTTCGCCCCCTCCGCCCCGGGCGGCGGCGAGAGGGACACGATCCTGGATTTCGACAGCGCCGAGGGCGACAGGATTGATTTGAGTAGACTGAGCGATGTGGACGATTCTGACGATTTTGTCATGAGTCTGATGAGGGACGGTGATGGAGTCGTCAAAGGGGTCGCCATTGACCTGGTGGCGGTGGGTGGCGGCACCATTGAACTGATTGGGCCGACCGAATTACTGGACAGCGACGACTTTATTTTCTGAGCGGGCCCCGGGCCTTCCGGCTTGGGGCACGGAAGACATATTAACGGTGGACATATTACGGGAGACGCAGAAATGACGACGCAGGATATTTCCCTCACCGGCGGCGCCGGCGACGACAGCCTGGTTGGCGGCAAGGGCAACGACACGCTGGACGGCGCCAAGGGCAACGACACGCTGACGGGCGGCGACGGCAACGACATCCTGTACGGTGACGCCGGCAACGACACCCTGGTCGGGGGCCGGGGCGGCGACAGCCTGTACGGCGGCACCGGCGACGACACCCTGGACGGCGGCGGCGGCCACGACACCCTGTATGGCGGCGAGGGCAGGGACACCTTTGTGTTCGCGGCGGGGGACGGCTCCGCCCATGTCGCCGATTTCGAGGCGGGCGAGACGATCCGGATTTCCGGTGTGCCCGGCGGGTTCGCGGGTCTGGTCATCGAACAGATCGGGGACAACGCCGTCATCCGCCATGGCGACGGCGACAAGATCACCCTGCAGGGTGTGTCGGCGGATTCGCTGGGCGCGGACGACTTCGAGTTCCCGGCGGCCGGGAACGCCCCGCGGGACGGCGGCGGCGATGGCGCTCCACAGGGCGCATCGGACGGCGACACCCCGAACGACAACGGCGGCGACACGACGACCGACGATTCCAGCGGCGGGGACGAGACGACACAGGATATTTCCCGCACCGGCGGCGCCGGCGACGACAGCCTGGTTGGCGGATCGGGCGACGACACCCTGGACGGCGCCAAGGGCAACGACACGCTGACGGGCGGCGACGGCAACGACATCCTGTACGGTGACGCCGGCAACGACACCCTGGTCGGGGGCCGGGGCGGCGACAGCCTGTACGGCGGCACCGGCGACGACACCCTGGACGGCGGCGGCGGCCACGACACCCTGTATGGCGGCGAGGGCAGGGACACCTTTGTGTTCGCGGCGGGGGACGGCTCCGCCCATGTCGCCGATTTCGAGGCGGGCGAGACGATCCGGATTTCCGGTGTGCCCGGCGGGTTCGCGGGTCTGGTCATCGAACAGATCGGGGACAACGCCGTCATCCGCTATGGCGACGGCGACAAGATCACCCTGCAGGGTGTGTCGGCGGATTCGCTGGGCGCGGACGACTTCGAGTTCCCGGCGGCCGAGCCCGGGAACGCCCCGCGGGACGGCGGCGGCGATGGCGCTCCACAGGGCGCGCCCCCCGGCGATGTTCCGAACGGCAACGACGGTGGCGGCGGCGCTCCACAGGGCGCATCCGCCGGCGACACCCCGAGCGACAACGGCGGCGACGCGACGACCGACGATTCCAGCGGCGGGGGCGAGCTGAGCGGCGGCAGCGGCGACGACACCCTGGACGGCGGCGCCGGCGACGATGTGCTGAAAGGCGGCAGGGGCGACGACACGCTGAACGGCCACGGGGGCGACGACACCCTTCGGGGCAGCAGGGGCGACGACACCCTGGACGGCGGCGACGGCGACGACACCCTGCGGGGTGCCCGAGGCGACGACATCCTGACCGGCGGCGCCGGCGGCGACACCCTGCACGGCGGCAAGGGTTCCGACACCTTCGTGTTCCGGTCGGGGGACGGCGGCGACACCATCACCGATTTCGGGGAGGGCGACCGGATTCGTCTTGACGGGGTCTCGGTCGGCTTCGGGGCGCTTGATATCCGTCGGGACGGCGCCGACACCGTCATCCACCACGGCGACGGCGACACGATCACCCTGCGGGGCGTGTCGGCGGACTCCCTGGGCGCGGCCGACTTCGAGTTCCCGGCGGCCGGGAACGCCCCGCGGGACGGCGGCGACAGCGACCTGCGGGGCGCGCCCCCCGGCGATGCCCCGAACGGCAACGACGGTGGCGGCGGTGTTCCACAGGGCGCATCCACTGGCGACACTCCGAGCGACAACGGCGGCGACGCGACGGCCGACGATTCCAGCGGCGGGGGCGAGACGACGCAGGATATTTCGCGCACCGGCGGCGAGGGCGACGACACCCTGTACGGCGGCGACGGCGGCGATGTGCTGAGGGGCCGCAAGGGCGACGACACGCTGAACGGGCGCGGGGGTGCCGACACCCTGGACGGCGGCAGGGGCGACGATACCCTGGACGGCGGCGAGGGCGACGACACCCTGTACGGCGGCGAGGGCGGCGATGTGCTGAGGGGCCGCAAGGGCAACGACACCCTGGACGGCGGCGAGGGCGGCGACACCCTGGACGGCGGCGAGGGCGGCGACACCCTGGACGGCGGCGAGGGCGACGACACCCTGTACGGCGGCGAGGGCGGCGACACCCTGGACGGCGATTGGGGCGACGACACCCTGGTTGGCGGCAGGGGCGGGGACATCGTCTACGGCGGCCCCGGCGACGATACCCTGTACGGCGGCGCCGGCGACGACCACCTGGATGGCGGCGAGGATTCCGACACCCTGGTTGGCGGCAGGGGCGGGGACGTCGTCTACGGCGCCTGGGGCGACGACACCCTGGATGGCGGCGCCGGCGACGACACCCTGGAAGGCGGCGAGGGTTTCGACACCTTCGTGTTCCGGTCGGGTGACGGCGGCGACACGATCACCGATTTCGGGGTGGGCGACCGGATTCGTCTCGAGGGGGTCTCGGTCGGCTTCGGGGGGCTGGACATCCGTCGGGACGGCGCCGACACCGTTATCCACTATGGGACCGGCGACACGATCACCCTGCGGGGCGTGTCGCCGGACTCCCTGGGCGCGAACGACTTCCTGCTTCCCGACGCTGCCCCGGGCCTTCCCGGAACCCAGGGAAGCCCGCCCGCGCAGGGCACCGGCCAGAAGGCGACGACCCCCCACGACGACGACTGGGATGGCGAGGGCGCCGGCGCCGGCCACATCCAAAGGGGCACCGACGGCGACGACACCCTGAAAGGCGGCAGGGGCGACGACATCCTGCACGGCGGTGCGGGCGACGACACCCTGCACGGCGGCAGCTGGGGCAACGACATCCTGCACGGCGGTGCGGGCGACGACACCCTGCACGGCGGCAGCTGGGGCAACGACACCCTGTACGGCGGTTCGGGCGACGACACCCTGGACGGCGGCAAGGGCGACGACACCCTGCATGGCGGCAAGGGCGACGACACCCTGAAAGGTAGTTACTGGGGCGTCGACACCTTCGTGTTCCGGGCGGGGGACGGGAACGACACCATTACCGGTTTCGAGATAGACGACTGGATTCGTCTCGACGGGGTTTCGGTCGGCTTCGAGGAGCTGGATATCCGTCGGGATATCCGTCGGGACGACGGCGGTGCCGTGGTCCACGACGATGCCGTGGTCCACTACGGCGACGGCGACACGATCACCCTGCAGGGCCGGGGCGCGTTGGCGTACTCTCTGGGCGAGAACATCCTACTTCCCGACGCCAGCGAGACTCCAAACAAGCCGTCCGGCACCAACCGGAAGGTGACAACCCCCCACGACGACGACTGGGATGGCGAGGGCACCGGACACACCCGCATACATAGGGGCACCGACCGAGACGACCCCATGGACGGGTTGTCCGGCGGCGTCCTGCTCGGCGGCAAGGGCGACGACACCCTGAGCATCGGCGGCAGGGGCTATTATGACATTCTGCATGGTGGCGCGGGCGACGACACCCTGGACGGCGGCAAGGGCCACGACACCCTGTACGGTGGTTCGGGCGACGACACCCTGGACGGCGGATGGGACGACGACACCCTGTACGGTGGTTCGGGCGACGACACCCTGGTTGGCGGCAGGGGCGACGACACCCTGGTTGGCGGCAAGGGCGACGACACCCTGACCGGCGGCTGGGGCGCCGACACCTTCGTGTTCCGGGCGGGAGACGGGAACGACACCATTACCGTTTTCGGGGGGCGCGCCGGCGACAAGATTCATCTCAGTGGGATTTCCGGCGGTTTCGGAGCGCTCGACATCAGTCAGGATGGCGACGACGCGATCATCCGCTACGGCGCCGGCGGCGACACGATCAGGCTGCGGGGCGAGAGGGCGGACTCCCTCGACGCCAGCCGTTTCATATTCGGCGTCTACGAACCCCCGCCCCCGCCATCGCACCCGCCACCGCCTAGGTTTAAGACTCCCCTGGACGACGACTGGGATGGCGACAGGGATGAGATTGGCTATGTGATGTCCGGCCGCATCCAGAGGGGCACCGACGGAGACGACACCCTGACCGAGGCGGAGGCGATGACGGCATTTTCCGACATCGCGCTTGGTGGGGGCAGTTTTGTCAACATTCTGCTCGGTGGCGCGGGCGACGACACCCTGCATGCCGGTTCGGCCGACGACACCCTGCATGGCGGCCAGGGTGTCGACACCCTGCATGGCGGCTCGGGCGGCGACACCCTGTACGGCGGCTCGGGCGGCGACACCCTGTACGGCGGCTCGGGCCACGACACCCTGCACGGCGGCCAGGGTGTCGACACCTTCGTGTTCCGCGCGGGAGGCGGGGACGACACCATTGTCGATTTCGAGAACGGGGACAGGATTTATCTCAATGGGGTTTCCGGCGGTTTCAAGGCGCTCGACATCAGTCGGGACGGCGACGACACGATCATCCGCTACGGCGCCGGCGGCGACACGATCAGGTTGCGGGGCGTGAAGCCGGACTCCCTCGGCGACAACGGGGTTTTCAATTTCGGCGGCGGCCACGGGCCCGGAACCGCCGGCCTCACCCTGGAGGGCGGGGGCGTCCTGAAGGGCGGCGAGGGCGACGACACCCTGAGGGGCGCCGGCGCCCTGTACGGCGGCGAGGGCGACGACACCCTGGAGGGCCTGTATGGCGACGGCACCTTGCATGGAGGTTCGGGCGACGACACCCTGAGGGGCGGCGACACCCTGTATGGCGGCACAGGCAACGATGTCCTGGTGGCCTCCGGTTTCTTGGACGGCGGCGAGGGCAACGATGTCTTGTACGGCGGCGAGGGCGACGACACCCTGCACGGCGGAGCGGGCGACGACACCCTGAACGGCGGACACGGCAAAAACACCCTGTACGGCGGTTCGGGCGACGACACCCTGAACAGCGGCTACGGCGACAACACCCTGTACGGCGGCTCGGGCGACGACACCCTGAACGACAGTTGGGGCGACAACAGCCTGTACGGCGGAGCGGGCGACGACACCCTGACCGACAGTTGGGGCGACGACACCCTGTACGGCGGAGCGGGCGACGACACCCTGTACGCCAACGCCTGGGGCGACAACATCGTGGATGGCGGGAAGGGCGACGACACCCTGCATAGCGGCACGAGGGACGACAGCCCGCTCCATGGCCGTGACACCCGGGATTTCAACGATCCCAGCTACAATGGCTACAACACCTTCGTGTTTCGGGCGGGGGACGGCAACGACACCATTGTCGGTTTCTCGTCCGGCGACAAGATTCAGATCAACGGGTTTGCCGGCGGTTTCGGGGCGCTCGATATCAGGCGGAGCGGCACCGACATAATCATCGGCTACGGCGAACAGGGCGACACGATCACCCTGCGGGACCAATGGGCGCGTTGGGAGCGTACCCTGGACGCGGACGACTTCGTGCTGCCCGACAGAACCCCGTCCAACAATCAAAGGGGTGGACCGGGCGATGATGTGCTGACCGGTGGTGTCGGCGACGACACCCTGTCCGGTGATGAGGGCGACGACACCCTGTCCGGTGATGAGGGCGACGACACCCTGGAGGGCGGCGTCGGGGACGACACCCTGTCCGGCGACGCGGGCGACGACACCCTGTATGGCGGCGTCGGGGATGACACCCTGCAGGGGGGCGAGGGGGACGACACCCTGCGGGGTGGCACCGGCAATGATACCCTGGAGGGTGGCCGGGGGGCCGATACCTTCGCGTTTCAGTCGGGGGACGGCAACGATGTTGTTGAGGATTTCGAGGCGGGCGACACGATTTTCATTGATGAAATGTCAAATAATGGCGGTTTCGATGCGCTGGGGATTGATGAGCAGGAGACCGATGACGGCGGCGTGGATACGGTCATCAGCTACGGCACCGGCGACACCATCCGGCTGACGGGGGTATCGGCGGACTCCCTGGACAGGGACGACTTCCAGTTCCGCCGCGTCTATCAGATTGGCAGCGCCGATGACGATGTCCTGAAAGGCGACAACATCAATAGCGATCACCTGTTTGGCCGTGCCGGCAACGACAAGCTGTATGGTTATGCTGGCGATGATCGTCTGGAGGGCGATTCCGGCGATGATGAGCTGTATGGTTATGCTGGCGACGATCGTCTGGATGGCGGTGGCGGCGATGATGAGCTGCGCGGCGGTGCCGGCTACGACGTATTGTATGGTGGTAACGGCAGGGATACTTTGTACGGCGAGGCTGGTGTTGACACTATTTGGGGCGGCCGGGACGACGACGAGCTGTACGGCGGGGTCGGCAACGATATGCTAAACGGTGGTCGGGGCTCGGATACCTTCGTGTTCGAGGTGGGAGATGGCAACGACACCATTATGGATTTCAGGTGGCAGGATCACAAGTTCGGCGACAACAGCGACGACAAGATTCAGATCAACGGGGTTGTCGGCGGTTTCGGGGCGCTGGATATCAGACAGGACGGCCTCGATGCGATCATCAGTTATGGCGATGCCGGTGACACGATTACCCTGCAGCACGTGCAGGCTTCCTCGCTGACCTCCGATGACTTCATCATGTGAGGCCACCGGCTCAAACAGCCGGGGAAGCCCGCCCGCGCAAGACGCCGGCCAGGCCCAGAGCCCGAACAAGCCATATCACGCAACTGGTGGTCGAGGATCTGCTGACTCGCCAGGCCCTGGCTTCCGAGGCGCGACACTACTGGCAACTGCGGGATGCCGACCCCGGTCAACCCTTGCCGAATACGGCGAACCTGCGCGGTTATCTGGCCGAGCCCCGGTCGGCAAACGAGGTCACGGCGGGGTTGCCGTCCGGCCTGCGCGACCTGAACCCGGGGTTCCGGCGCATCCATGTCGATGGCGCCAGCCGGCTTGTGCATGTCTCGGACCGGGGAGAAGCGCGCCTCTACCTGGTTTTCGAAGCCAACCAGGTGTCCAATCTGGCCTTTTATTTCGGCACCGTTCCGCTGTCCATCGTACTGCTCCTGATCTACGGACTGCTGTTCGTCGCCTACCGCTGGTCGCAAGCGGCGCTGTCCCCCATCGTGCGCCTGGCCCGGCAACTCGAAGTGGTGCATCTCGACAGGATGGGCGGCCTCGATCTGGACTTCGCCGAACTGCGCCGCGACGCCGATGCCGAGGTGGCCACCATGGTGGAGGCACTCGAGCACTTTGCCGACCGCCTTACCGCCGCGATTGAGCGGGAGCGAATCTTCACCCGGGACGCGGGGCACGAGCTGCGCACACCACTGGCGGTGTTCAAGGGCTCGCTGGATCTCCTGGAACGGGAATCGGACCGCCCCGCCCATGACCTCGAGGCGCTAACGCGCATGCGCCGTACCGCCGATGACATGGAATCGCTGCTGGAGACGCTCTTGCTGTTGGCTCGCAAGGAAAGTGCCGCCGCCGATGGCGAACGGGTGCTCGTGCGGCGGGTTCTGCGGGAGGAGATTCGGAACCAGGAGGAAGCGGCCCGCCAGCGGGGCAACCGGATCCGACTGCATGTCGGCGACGAAGACGAATTGGCGGTGTGGGCCCCCGCGACGGTGGTGCGCATTGTGCTCGGCAACCTGTTGCGCAACGCCGTCGGCTACACGGAGAACGGTGACATCGACGTCAGGCTCCTCACGGATGGCGTGCGTGTCGAGGACAACGGCATCGGCATGTCATCGGAGGAATTGGCCAATATGTTCGAACCCTTCTATCGGGCGGAGGCCAGCCGCGGCGCCGGCAAAGGGCATGGCCTGGGGCTTTCCATTGTGCGCCGCCTCAGCCGGCGGTACGGCTGGACGCTCAAGGTGCGCAGCCAGCCGGGTCGGGGCACATCGGTGGCATTGAGGTTCCGTGCGCATTGAGCGCCGCGTTCATGCATGATCGGCGGCGGTGGCGACGATTTCCTGACGGGCGGCGAGGGCGACGATACATTCGTTTTCACCAACGACTCCTCGAGCATTGGCGATAAGGACACGATCCGGGATTTCGGTGGGCATAGGTACGGGACGGAGAGGGGGGACAACACCATCCAACTTTCCGGCTTCACCGGCGTGGACGACTTCGGCGATCTCAAGGGCAGGATCATCACCACGGGAGGATCCGAAGGCGACATAGTCATCGACCTGAGGGATGTGGGCGGCGGCCAGATCGTGCTTGAGGGCGTGGTCCAGGTGGATGCCGACGACTTCGATTTCGGATAATGCGGCGGCCGCCCCACCTGGCGCCGGACTGCCGAAGCCCCAGCGGGCGCCTTGTCGAGCCTGATGAGGCCGCCTGATCCGCCAGGCCCGAACTCCGAAATCTCCCGAGCCAGTACAAGCTATTGATTTTATTGAATCGGACGCCGCGACCACCGAATGAATCAGACCTTCCCTGGAAACAGGCGTGGCGGGAGACGAGTTTCAGTCGGGCAGAATGATTGTGGCGCTGCCTTCAAGCGGTGGCGCGGTGCCCTCGCGCTCAAGCCACAGATCGCAATCCACCAGCGTCCCGTTACCTTCCTCGCGCACGGCGGTAACTCGGCCTCGGGCGGTGATGTGGTCGCCATCCAACACCACCATAGGAAAACGCATGACCAGGCGGCGCAGGCAACGCGGTCCGGCCCAGGCGTGCAGCATGTTCACCATGTAGCTCAGGCCCAGTGGCCCTTGGTTGATGGTATGGCGGCCGAAGCCGAGCCTGTCCACAACCTCCGGATCCCAGTGCACCGGATTCGGGTCGCGCAGGATGGCGGCCATCGTGCGCATGCGCTCGGGGCGGACGTTCGGCATCACCCAGGGAGGAATCTCGTCACCAACCCGGACATTCATGGACGGCTCCTGTTGTAGTGCCACGTAATTGTGGTGCGTGCCGCGTGGGCACCTTCGGGCTCGTGCAGGTCGAAGCGAAACTGAATGCGGTCGAAGGTGCGTTTGCCTTCGGTGCGGCGGTCCGCTTCGGTGACCTCGGCACTAACACGGTAGCGCATCTCTTCCCTGAGCGGTTGGAAAATCTCCCAATCGTAACTTTCGATACCGATGGAGAAGTCGGATTCGGCCTGCCCGAGTGCGAACATCTCGCCGATGTTGGTGTTCGCGCCGAGGATGGGCATGTGGAACAGCACCACCGGATGGGCAAGCTCGTCCGGCAGCGGTGCCGCCCCGGTGCATTCGGTGAGCAGGAAATTCTCCCAGTGGGCGATGGTGTATTCTCCACCGGGGAAGCGGTGGCCGACCAGGGCGCGGATTTCCTCCGCATCCGGTAATTGCGTGGTGGCTGTGGGTTGGGGATTCGTCATTGGCGGTACTCTCCGAACTCCGGTGTATCTGGTTGCGGAATTATAGGCTTGATTTAGCGTGACGGGTTCCATCATGTGCGCCATTTTCGTAAACGGCGGCGCCGACACCCTGTATGGCGGCCACGGCGCCGACATCATGCAAGGCGGCCGGGGGGGAGGGGGGGAGCGACGATACCTTCGTTTTCACCAACGACACCTCGAGCAGTGGGGATGTCGACACGATTTTGGATTTCACAAGTGGGGACACCATTCAACTTTCCGGCTTCACCGGCGTGGACGACTTCAGCGATCTCAAGGGCAGAATCATCACGACACACGGCAGAGAAACAATCATCGACCTGAGGGATGTGGGCGGCGGCCTGATCGTGCTTGAGTACGTGGCCGAGGGCGCCGACTATGTCCTGCCGGTCAAGGGCAACCGCGGGAGCCCGCTCGACGACCTCGAGGCGTTCGACTCCGACTTCGACGAAGCCGTCCGGCGCGCCGGACGCATCGCCGACCGCGTCAATCCCGGACGCCGACGGACCGGTGTTCCGTCGCCGCGAATCCGGCACGCCCGATTGGATGACTTTAGGATGGCCTTGGCTGAGCCAGTACATATAGTTGCATTCGACATAGAAACCCGTTGATAATCAAAGGCCGTCCTCGGAATTTGACTGGCAGGGATGGCGCAAGTACCACAAGCGGGCGCAGGCGATCACTCGAAGACCCATGCGGTTTTCGCCGCCGTTCTGCTTTTGTGCATCGTCCTTGCCTATTCGAATGTTTTCGTTCACCAGGGTTACAAGACCGTGCCATTCGCCAAGCCGGTGTTGCCGACGGTGACCTGGGGGGAGCGGGTCGGCGCATTTGGTCGTAAGCTCGAAAAAGCATTTGGTCTCAGACCGCTGGTGGCCACGGAATTCTCCGGTTGGATACTTGAAGCCGCCGACCGCCAGCGCCTCGACCCTGAAAAGATTGCGAGCCTAGTGTACGTGGAGAGCAGTTTTCGCAAGAATGTTCGTTCTTGGGCTGGCGCCATCGGCCCCACGCAGATTAAACCCTGGTATTGGGGGAAATTCTGCGGAAACGACGACCTGACCGATCCCCGCCACAACATTCATTGCGGTGCCCAGGTGTTGGCTCACCTGGAGGAATTGTGCGGCGGCAGCGAATGCGCTCTGGGTATCTACAACATTGGGATGAACAGCACCCGCCAACAGGCAGCCCGTCGCTACGTCTCCAAAATCGACCAACACTACCTGCAACTCAAAACGCTGTAGGAGCCTGCGCCGTAGGAAAGTCTCGTGAGATAACATCCCACCGAGCTGCCCGAGTGGCTCGGGATGGCTCGGATGACTTCGGGATGGCTCGGATGACCATCAAATTCATCGCTTTGTTGGTTGGTCCCGCGGCGGGAATCGGCGCCGGACTCGCCATGCTGTCGGCGGGTGTCGCGCCAGCCGCCGCCATTACGCTCGGGATTGCCGCGTTCTGCGTGGTCTGGTGGGTGCTGGAGCCCATCCCGATTCCCGCGACATCGCTGGTGCCGCTGGCGCTATTGCCAATGCTCGGGGTGCTTTCCGCCGCCGAGGTGGGGCAGGCCTACGGGCATCCTCTGGTGCTGCTGCTGCTCGGTGGGTTCATCCTGTCAACGGCCATGGAGCGCAGCGGCGCGCACCGGCGCATCGCGCTGGCGCTGTTGCGCGGGGTCGGCAGCGGCAGCAGCCGTCGCGTGGTGTTTGGCTTTATGATTGCCGCCGCCGTCCTGTCCATGTGGATTTCCAATACGGCGACGACGCTGATGCTGCTACCGGTGGCGCTGGCGGTGTTGGAACGCGCGCGCGACCCGAAGCTCGCGCCCGCGCTTTTGCTCGGCATCGCCTATGCCGCCAATATCGGCGGGGTGGGCACGCCCATCGGTACGCCGCCGAATATGGTATTTCGGGGCGTCTACGAGGAAACCTTCGGCGTTGTTATGGGGTTTGCGGAATGGATGGTATTGGGCGTTCCGGTGGTGCTCGTTTTTCTGCCGATTATGGGACTGTGGATCACGCGCTCGGTGACCCATCGCGGCGCGTTGGAATTGCCGGATAGCGGTGCCTGGCGGCCCGAGGAGAAACGGGTTCTTACGGTATTCGGCCTAACGGCGCTGGCCTGGATCACCCGGGTTGAACCCTTCGGCGGTTGGACGGCGCTCTTTGGCCTACCCTATTCAAACGACGCCATGGTGGCCTTCCTGGGGTCGGTTGCCCTATTCATCGTGCCGAACGGCAGGGGCGGGCGCCTGCTCGATTGGGAGACGGCCGAAAAAATCCCCTGGGGCATGCTCATTCTATTTGGCGCCGGGCTTGCGATAGCCGCCGCGTTCAGGAGCTCGGGGTTGTCGGAGTCGATTGGCAACGCGGTGTCCATGGTTTCCGTATGGCCCGTTTTCATCCTTATTCTCGCCGTCTGCCTTGTGGTGACCTTCCTCACCGAGGCGACCAGCAATACGGCGACCACTTCGCTGCTCATGCCGATTTTGGCCGCCGCCGCGGTGGGCGCGGCTATCGACCCGCGTCTTTTGATGATTCCGGCGGCGATGAGCGCGAGTTGCGCATTCATGCTTCCCGTGGCGACGGCGCCCAATGTTATTATGTTCAGCACCGGCGCATTCACCACGCGGCGCATGATTCGGGAGGGCTTGGCGCTCAATTTCATCGGTGCCCTGGTGATTTCGTCGCTCTGCTATCTTTACTTTGGTTTGAACGGGTGAGGCGGTATAGTTTGCGCCACGGCGTCCCCACAACGCCCATGCGGGCCGGACGGCTTCGTATCGATTCCTGGAGAGAAAGGATTCCTGGAGAGAAAAAATGAGAGAGGGCTTGGTGTGCTTTGGCATGGTGCTTTTGCTGTTCGCCGGAGCCGGTGCGGCGGGGCAACAGGACACGGGCGGAACCATTGAGGAGATTGTCGTTACCACGAAACGGGGTGCGGCGCAGAATGTGCAGAACATGGCCGAGGCGGTCACGGCCTTTTCGGGCCCGAGCCTGGAACGCGAGTTCGCGGTAACCCTCGAGGACTTCAACCACGCTGTTCCGAACGTTCAGCTTGAGCATGTGGGCCTCTTTCAGGCGGCGGCCTCGTTCAACATGCGCGGTATCGGTACCGCGGGTATCGAGAGTTTTGCCGATCCGGTGGTCGCGGTGTTCGTGGACGATGTGTACTACTCGCGCAACGCCGTTGCGCTATTGGATTTGTTCGATATCGAGTCCGTCACGGCCTATCGCGGGCCCCAGGGCACGCTGTATGGGCGCAACGCTTTCGCCGGCGCCATTGCCGTGCGCACGAAGCGGCCGAGCATCGGCGAGGAATTGCTGGAGCTGCACGCGGATGCGGGCAACGCCGGTCGGCGCAATTTGGGGGTTGTCGGCAATGTGCCGCTCGGCCGGCGGGCGGCGTTCCGCATCGCCGCGAACTACCACGAACTGGCGGGATTCTACAAAAACGATGGCGTTGTGCTGGAAAGCTACGATCCGACGACCGCGACCCTGGTCACTGGCGTCGATCCGGAAAGGCGGGGCGACCGGGAAAATGGCGAGCGCTCGCTGCTCATCCGTCCCAGCCTGCGCGTCGAACCGAGCGACGCCTGGCGCATCGACTTGATTGGCGAATACTGGGAGGACAAGGGCGACGGCACCGCCAACTGGACCCAGTGCTACCAACCGAACAGCCTGCCGCCGCCACTGGGCAACGGGCCGAGCGGTACCCCGGCCACGCACACCCTGTTTGGATTTCCGTGCAAGGATCCGTTCGGGGACAAGCGCTTTGGCATCGAGGGCGATGGCAGCGACCCCTACGAGGTGGGCTTCAATCTGCATCCGAACCAAACGCTACAGGATATCTGGGGCATCACGCTCGATACGCAATACGCAACGGACGCGGGTACTTTTACCCTCATCGTCAACCATCGCGATGTCGAGGAGGACATCACCACGGATACGGACGGCTACAACTGGGATGTCTTCTCCAGCACCCGGCTCCAGGATTTCGATTCCACCCAGGCGGAGGCGCGCTTCGCCACAACGTTCAACGACAACCTGGATGTTTTGCTGGGCGCCTTCTACCTTGAGGACAGCTATCGGGTGCAGCAGTACCTTTGGATTTTCCTCGACAGCGCACTCTTCGGCGGCGGTGGCTACAGCCGCGAGAACCCGGCGGTGAGTTGGGGCACGAACGAACAGCAACGCTATTCGATGGCGGGCTATGCGCAAGTCGACTGGCACCTTGACGAACGCTGGACGCTGAACCTCGGGGGACGCCTGACCTACGAGAAGAAACACGATGTGCTTGGCATGGCCATCAATGACAGCGCCTGCCCGCCGGGCGCCACCCCGCGGACGAGGCCCTGCAACGGCGTGCCCTTTTCCGGCAACGATCCCACGGACGTGATGGACTTCGACCCCTCGGTGCGCTTCGGGCCGGTCAGCGAGAACTGGACGACCTTCTCGCCCCGCATCGGCGTTGAGTATCAAGCCACGGACGACCTGCTGTGGTTCGCCTTTTGGCAGCGGGCGTTCAAATCCGGCGGCTTTGTGAACAACGCCGGCACCCTGCCGGTGTTTTCCACACCCTACGACGACGAGCAGGTGGACAACTTCGAGGTGGGGGTGCGCAGCGACCTGCTCGACAATCGGTTGCGCTTGAACGCCAATGTTTTCTACGCGGAATACAAGGACTTGCAGCGCGGCGTCATTCGTGCGGCGCCGACCTCCACCGGCCAGGAGACCTTCACGGACAACGCCGCTGGCGCGGAATCCCACGGCGCGGAGGTTGCCTTTAGCCTCGTGCCGATGCCTGGGTTCAACATCAGCGGCAACATCGGCTATCTCGACATCGAGTACAAGGGCTTCGTCGCCGACCTCACGGGCGACGGCATGGAGACCGACAATAGCGACCTCGACCTGGTACGCGCCCCCAAGTGGGATCTCAGCGTTGGCGCCAGCTATGAATTCGATTTGTCGGATATGGGTTCGCTAACCGTCGGCGGCCGCCTGAGCCACACCGACGATATGGCGCTGACGACACCCAATGACGTGGGATTTGTGCGCGACGAATTGACCACCCTGGACGCCCAGGCGGTATGGGAGTCCGCGGATGGGCGCTACCGGTTTGCGCTTTGGGGCAAGAATCTTTCCAACAACATCGAGCGCCTTGGCGGTACGCCCGTGGCAACGCTGTTCGCGTTCGCGGCACCCACCCAGCCTCGGCAATATGGGGCGACATTGGTGGTGTCGTTGATGAATTAGCGTTTGCTGTCCGGCTTGGGCTTTGGGGAACCGGCGGGGTACCGCGCACATCGCGCACATAAGGGTGAACTGGGCGTGACCGGTGTGTTGAAGACCTTGACGCGCGGTGTGCTCGGTGCGTTGGAAGACCTTGCCCCCATCATTTTGGTTATCGCTTTCTTTCAGATCGTGGTATTGCGCCAGCCCTTTCCCAATTTGGGCGAGATCCTGGTGGGGCTCGTTTGCGTTGTGGTTGGCCTGACCCTGTTCATTCAGGGACTGGAGAGCGGCCTTTTCCCGCTTGGCGAGGAGATCGCCCATGAATTCGCGAACAAGAGCAGCCTGATGGCGCTCCTGTCGTTCGCGTTTTGTTTGGGTTTCGGCACCACCGTCGCGGAACCGGCGCTGATTGCGGTGGCGGCGGAAGCCGCGGATGTCGCCGCGGATGCCGGTGCGATTGTGGCCAGCGATGCGGCGCGGCAAGACTACGCTTTCAACCTGCGCATGGTGGTGGCCTTTTCGGTGGGGGTGGCCATCGTGGTCGGCGTGATGCGCATATTGAAAGGCTGGCCGATCCACCGTCTTATCATCGGCGGCTACATCCTTGTGACGATTATGACGCTGTTCGCGCCCGATGAGATCATTGGCATCGCCTACGATTCGGGCGGGGTAACCACCAGCACGATCACCGTGCCCCTGGTCACGGCGCTCGGTGTGGGTCTCGCCAAGTTCATCAAGGGCCGAAATCCCATGGTCGATGGCTTTGGGCTCATCGCCTTCGCCAGCCTAACGCCGATGATCTTCGTGCTCGGCTACGGCATGGTGGTCCAATGACTTGGATGGCAATACCCGTTCCGGGCCAATGACGGAATTCCTGGATCATCTTGCCGCCACCGCATTATCGACCGTGGTGGATGTGGCGCCCATTGTGGTGATCCTTGTCTTCTTCCAAGTTGCCGTACTGCGCCGCCGCTTGCCCAATCTTGGCCACCTGGTGGCGGGATTCGCTTATGTGCTGATTGGACTTGTCCTGTTCCTGATCGGCTTGCAGGAGGCGCTGTTTCCGATCGGCGAAACCATGGCTCGGCAGTTGACGGCGACAAACAGCGGCGGGGTGGACACTGTGGCCCACGGAGCGGTGCGGATGTTGGAGGGCGGGGTGCGGGCGGCCGACGCAACGGGCGGGGCGGCCCCTATCGTGGCTTGGGACGACTATCTCCTGGTCTATGCGTTCGCGGCGGCGATTGGCTTTGCCACCACGGTGGCGGAACCGTCGCTTATCGCCGTGGCGCTCAAGGCCGAAGAGGTTTCCGGCGGCGCCGTGCATGCCTGGGGTCTGCGATTGGCGGTGGCGGTCGGGGTGGCGATTGGGGTGGCGCTCGGCTGTTTCCGTATCGTTACCGGCACACCCCTGCCTTGGTATATCATGGCCGCCTATGTGGTCGTGATCGTGCAGACATTTCGTTCGAGCCGCACCATCATCCCCCTTGCCTACGACAGCGGCGGCGTCACCACCTCGACGGTGACGGTGCCGGTGGTCGCGGCGCTCGGGCTTGGCCTTGCCGCCAGCGTTCCGGGCCGCAGCCCCCTGATTGACGGTTTTGGCCTGATTGCCTTTGCCAGCGTATTTCCCATCATGTCGGTGCTCGGCTACTCCATGGCCGCTACTTGGCTAAGCCGGCGCAAAAACCCTGAAGTCACTCCTGAAGCGGAGGTCTAGGCCATGCAGCTCAAACTGATCGTAACCCTGGTGGACCATAGTAAGACCGACACCATTGTCGATGCGGCGCGCAGCGCCGGCGCGACCGGCACGACGATCATCTCGAGTGCCCGCGGCGCGGGTCGCTCTCCCAAAAAAACCTTCCTCGGCCTTGAAGTGGAATCCAAACGGGATGTTCTGCTGTTTTTGGTGGCGGCCCCGCTCGCCCGCAAAATTTTGGAGCGTATTCGCGATGCGGGCCGTTTCGACGGGGAGCCGGGCGCCGGCATCGCCTTTCAGATTCCGGTGGAGGATGTGGTCGGCCTGACCACACAAATGGGAGCGATTCTCGAGGAGGTGGGCAGCATCCGATAATGCCGCACCGAGCCAGCCCGACCTATTCATGAATGAACGTGGCGAGGTCGGCAAGAGTGGTGAAAGCACTGGGTGCGCGGACCGAAGCGTGCGCCTGACGGCACGTTGAGCACGCGGCGGGAGCACGCCCGGTGATTTCGCCGCTATTGACGGCCGCAGTAGTTTATTCATGGATAGGTCGGGCCAAGGTCATGCGGATCCAGCATTCCCTTAGGCCCCATGGCCGGTGAATGCGGTGTGAATCCGACCGCCGATTACCTTCACGGTACATTCACGGCGACAGGTACAGGATTTCGCTGGAATGAACGGTTGAGGTTTCCATGAAGCAGTCTCCGAGTCTGGCGAGCGCCGATTCCCGGCAAACCCGGGACGGCGAATCCGTCGCCTGGCTGCGCATCTCACCCTTCATCGCCCTGCACCTGGCCTGCCTTGCGCCTTTGTGGATCGGTATCAACGTCATCGAACTGGCTGTCGCCGCCGCATCCTATGCGGTACGGATTTTCGCCATCAGCGTCTTCTACCACCGCTGCTTTTCCCATCGCGCATTTCGCACCCACCGCGCCATACAATTCGTATTCGCTGTCCTGGGCGCCGCCGCTACGCAGCGGGGTCCGCTGTGGTGGGCCGCCCACCATCGCCTGCACCATGCCCATGCCGATACCGACGCCGACCCGCACTCGTCGCCCCGGGGGTTCTGGTGGTCGCACATGCTGTGGTTTCTGTGCCACGAGAACTTCCGCACGCCCCTGCACCGTGTGCGCGATCTGGCGCGGTATCCGGAACTGGTCTGGCTCAACCGCTTCGACCTGGCGGCGCCCGCGGTCTATGCGATGGGTATGTTAGCACTCGGCGCGGCGCTCGGTCCGCTGTTCCCGGAAACCGGCGGCTGGCGAATGCTCGTCTGGGGCTATGTGGTCCCCACGGTGGTACTGATGCACGTGACCTTCATGGTCAATTCGCTCTCCCACCGGATCGGTCGGCGCCGCTTCGCCACCGCCGACGGTAGCCGCAACAATGTCTGGCTTGCGCTGCTCACCTGCGGCGAAGGCTGGCACAACAACCATCATCGGCACAGTGCGAGCGCCCGCCTCGGTTTCTACTGGTGGCAGCTCGACCTCGGCTGGCTCGGCCTGAAACTGCTGGAGAGGCTCGGGCTCGCGTGGGATCTGAAAATGCCCCCGGAACCGGTTCTCGCGGAGGGCAGGCGGTGCGCGTAGCCATCGTTGGCGGCGGCATCGCGGGGCTGGCGGCGGCCCACGGCTGCCAGACGTTCGCCGATGTTACCCTGTTCGAAGCGCAGCCCCGGCTCGGCGGCCACACCGACACCCACAATCTGCTGGTGGACGGGCGAACCTATGCGGTCGACTCCGGCTTTATCGTCTTCAACCGGGAGAGCTACCCGCTGTTTTCGCGGTGGCTGGATCGTCTGGACGTCCCATCGCGGCCGACGGAGATGTCGTTCGGGGTCAGCACGGCGGCCGGACTCGAGTACGGCACCTCCCGCCTTGGGGCGGTCTTCTGCCAGCGCCGCAACGCGCTGAACCCGAGCTTTCTCCGGATGCTGAACGACATCCGGCGTTTCTACCGCGCTGCGGAGGCGGTCGGGGAAAAGGACAGGAGGACGCTCGGTGAGTTTCTGCGGGTTGGGCGTTACTCGGAGGTTTTCGCGGAACATCACTTGTTGCCCATGAGTGCGGCCCTGTGGTCGACTCCGCGTGGCCGTGCCCGCGATCTGCCCATCGGCCATGTGGCGGTCTTCATGGTCAACCACGGCATGACCCGCTGGCGGCGGCGCCCGAAATGGCGCGTGGTTCGCGGCGGTTCGAGCAGCTATGTGCGTGCCTTCGCGCAATCGTTCAAGGGCGAGATCCGCCGTGCCTGCCCGGTGCGGCGGGTCGGGCGCGACGGCTCCGGCGTCACCATCGATACCAGTCGGGACAGCGAACGCTACGACCGGGTCATACTCGCCTGCCACAGCGACGATGCCTTGCGCCTGATCGATGCCACCGAGGAGGAACGGAGTATTCTCGGTGCGGTCCGCTATCGGAGGAACCGGGCGGTACTGCATTCCGATGCCGCGGTCATGCCGTCCGATCCGGCCGCATGGTCGAGTTGGAACGTGCATGTCGCCGCGGACCGGAGCTACGAGTTCACCTACTGGATGAACCGACTCCAGGGATTTCCCCCGACGCCCCACTTCTTCGTGACGCTGAACCCGGTGCGTCCGCTCACGAACCTCTGGGCGGAGCGCGAGTATCGCCATCCCGTCTTCACGCCCGACACCGGGAAGGCGCGGCGTCGCCTGCAACGGATCAACGGCAAAACCCGCATACAGTACTGCGGTGCCTGGTGCGGCTGGGGGTTTCACGAGGACGGTTTCCGGAGCGGCGCCCAGGCGGCCGGGCGGCTGCGCAGCCTGGTGGAGACGTGAAACGATGATGCTTCGGGAAATGATCTGTCGGGGGACGGTCACCCACCTCCGCCGCGCACCGGTTCGCCACGCCTTCCGCTACCCGGTGTGGATGCTCTATGTCCGGCTCGACGCGGAAGGCAGGCGGTCGGTCCTGCGCCCGCGGTCCCTGCTGTCGGTGGACAGGGGTCATCTCATGGCGCCGTCGGAAGTGCGCGCCAAGCTCGCCTCGGCGGGTCTACCGGATGCCCAAACGGCCACCATGGACTTTTTCGCGCTGACGCAGCCCCGCTCCCTGGGTGTTTCGTTCAACCCCGTCAACGTCTATTTCTGCCATGGCGATGGTCGGCTCGCGGCCCTGCTGGTGGACATCAACAACACACCCTGGAACGAGCGCTACTGCTATGTGCTCCTTTCCACGGCGCATGGCGGCGCAACGAGCAACCCGTCGTTCCGTTTCGCCAAGCGCTTCCACGTTTCGCCGTTCCTGCCCATGGAGGGCCGCTACCTGTTGCGCCTGAGGGTGGGGGAGCGCTCCCTGCGCGTCGCGATCCGCTTCGAGGGCGGCGAGGCACCGTTCTCCGCCTGCCTATCGTTGCGCACCCGCCCGCTGACCGGCACCGGAGCCCTGCGCTGCGCAATGCGGTCTCCTGTCCAGGGCATGCTGACGCTGGCCCGCATCTATTGGCAGGCCGGGCGGCTGTTCCTCAAACGCGCGCCCTTCCATCCGCATCCCGCCAAGTGTGCCGAGCCCACGGGCATCGGGTTGCAATCCACGCCCAATCCCCGATGCGACAATCCAGTATCACATGTGCCCAACCCCGCACACACCTCTCCCGGTACTACCGACAGCCCCTCGCAGAAGGAGATGCGATGATGAGCGAACACGCGACCCGACGTTTCACCCGCCGGCCGGGACTGCTGCGAGGCATCGTCCATCGGGCGCTGGCCGCCGTCGAATCCGGCACGGTCATCGTGGCCGAGCCGGGGGGCGCCTCGACCTTCGGCAAGGGCGAGCCGGTGGCGCGCATCTCGGTACAGAGCCCGGCCTTCTACCGGAACCTCGTCTTTCGGGGTTCCTTGGGTGCCGGCGAGAGCTATATGGACGGGCGCTGGGACTGCGACGACCTGACCGCCCTGGTATGCATCATGGCGCGCAACCGCGGGGCGCTCGACGGCTTGGACGGCCTGGCCGCCGTGCCGGCCGCGCTGCTCGCCGCCATCGGGCACGCAGGGCGGCGTAATACGCTCGGGGGTAGCCGCCGCAACATCGAAGCGCACTACGACCTCGGAGACGATCTGTTCCGTCTGTTTCTCGACAACCGGATGATGTACTCGTCCGCCGTATACGACACTGGCCGGGAGACCTTGGAGCAGGCGAGCGAGGCCAAGCTGCTCCTGCTCTGCCGCAAACTCGATCTGCGACCCGAAGACCACCTGCTGGAGATAGGCACCGGCTGGGGTGGGCTGGCGGTGTTCGCGGCCGAGCGATTCGGGTGCCGGGTCACCACCGCCACGATCTCGAAGGCCCAATACGAGCACGCTCGAGCCCTGGTGGCCGCCCGTGGGCTTTCCCCGCGGGTGGAGGTGCTGCTCAAGGACTACCGTGCCCTCACCGGCCGCTACGACAAGCTGGTGTCGGTGGAGATGGTCGAGGCGGTGGGCCACCAGTATCTGGATACCTATTTCCGAACCTGCGCCCGACTGCTGCACCCCGAAGGGCTGATGGCGATGCAGGCGATCGTCATCCGCGACGCCAACTACCGCCGGGCACTGAAGCGCGGGGACTTCATCAAGAAATACATCTTTCCAGGCGGGTTCATGCCCTGTAACAGCGTTCTGACGGCAGCGGCGGGCGCCGCGGATCTGACACTGGTCAATCTCGAGGACTTCGGCGGCGACTACGCCCTGACCCTGGGCGACTGGCGCCGGCGCCTGGATGCGAATCGATCGCAGGCCGTCAAGCATGGTTTCGACGAGCGCTTTCTGCGCATGTGGCGATTTTACTTCGCCTACTGCGAGGGCGGTTTCCTGGAGCGCGCGATCAGCGATGTGCAGATGCTGTTCGCGATGCCGGGCTATCGTGGCCGGGCCTGGCGGATGCGCGACGGCTGGAGTTCCCCATGAAGACATTGCTGGCACTGGCCGAGCGCGGCCTGGTGCCGGATCGGCTGATACGGATGGGCGCCCGCCGGCTGATCGGCGCCCGACTGCGGCAGGAATGCCACGACGATGCGGAGCGCTCGGCGCGGCGTTACGGAGAACTGCTGGACGAACTGCGCACAAGCCCGGTGGCCTTGGAGACGGCGTCCGCAAACTCACAGCACTATGAGGTTGCGGACGGGTTCTTCCGCCTCGTGCTCGGCCCCCGGTTGAAATACAGCGCCTGCTACTGGCCAACGGGCGTGCGGACCCTCGCGGATGCGGAAAACGCCATGCTGGAACTGTACGCCCGGCGCGCCGGGTTTGAGGACGGCATGCGCATTTTAGACCTCGGTTGTGGATGGGGCGCCCTCACCCTTTGGGCGGCGGCGCGCTACCCCGACTCGACCGTTGTGGCCGTTTCCAACTCTGTTTCGCAGAAATCGTTCATCGATGCCCGGGCCCGGGCTTTGGGCCTCGCCAATGTCCGTGTGCGCACCGCGGACATCAACGATTTGCAATTCGACGAACGATTTGATCGGGTCGTTTCCATCGAGATGTTCGAACACGTGCGCAATTTTTCGACCTTGCTGAATCGAATCTCCGACTGGCTGGCACCGCACGGCAAGCTGTTCGTACACATCTTCTGCCATCGGTATCTCATGTACCCGTTCGAGGCGGATGGCGACGGCAACTGGATGGGGCGCCACTTCTTCGCCGGCGGGCTGATGCCGGCACGGGATACGCTGCTGCATTTCCAGGACCGGTTGCGGATCGAGCGGTGCTGGGAACTTTCCGGGGAGCACTATCGGAAGACCGCCCGCGCCTGGCTGCACAACCTTGATGCCAACACCAGGGCAGCCGCTCTTTCGCTTGGCGGCAACGGCAATGACGCCTTGCGCGCGGTGCAACGCTGGCGGATGTTTTTCATCGCCTGCGAGGAACTGTTCGGCTGGCGCCGTGGTCGTGAGTGGCTCATCGCCCACTACCTATTCCGCCGCCGTGACTGAGCGAGCCCGCCGGCGCAGGGGTCTGCGGGCCCGGCTGGGGCGGCTGTTCGCCGTGCAACTGGCCATGATCGGGACGGCGACGCTGATCGGCATCTACATCACGCAACTGGTGGTCGAGGATCTGCTGACTCGCCAGGCCCTGGCTTCCGAGGCGCGACACTACTGGCAACTGCGGGATGCCGACCCCGGTCAACCCTTGCCGAATACGGCGAACCTGCGCGGTTATCTGGCCGAGCCCCGGTCGGCAAACGAGGTCACGGCGGGGTTGCCGTCCGGCCTGCGCGACCTGAACCCGGGGTTCCGGCGCATCCATGTCGATGGCGCCAGCCGGCTTGTGCATGTCTCGGACCGGGGAGAAGCGCGCCTCTACCTGGTTTTCGAAGCCAACCAGGTGTCCAATCTGGCCTTTTATTTCGGCACCGTTCCGCTGTCCATCGTACTGCTCCTGATCTACGGACTGCTGTTCGTCGCCTACCGCTGGTCGCAAGCGGCGCTGTCCCCCATCGTGCGCCTGGCCCGGCAACTCGAAGTGGTGCATCTCGACAGGATGGGCGGCCTCGATCTGGACTTCGCCGAACTGCGCCGCGACGCCGATGCCGAGGTGGCCACCATGGTGGAGGCACTCGAGCACTTTGCCGACCGCCTTACCGCCGCGATTGAGCGGGAGCGAATCTTCACCCGGGACGCGGGGCACGAGCTGCGCACACCACTGGCGGTGTTCAAGGGCTCGCTGGATCTCCTGGAACGGGAATCGGACCGCCCCGCCCATGACCTCGAGGCGCTAACGCGCATGCGCCGTACCGCCGATGACATGGAATCGCTGCTGGAGACGCTCTTGCTGTTGGCTCGCAAGGAAAGTGCCGCCGCCGATGGCGAACGGGTGCTCGTGCGGCGGGTTCTGCGGGAGGAGATTCGGAACCAGGAGGAAGCGGCCCGCCAGCGGGGCAACCGGATCCGACTGCATGTCGGCGACGAAGACGAATTGGCGGTGTGGGCCCCCGCGACGGTGGTGCGCATTGTGCTCGGCAACCTGTTGCGCAACGCCGTCGGCTACACGGAGAACGGTGACATCGACGTCAGGCTCCTCACGGATGGCGTGCGTGTCGAGGACAACGGCATCGGCATGTCATCGGAGGAATTGGCCAATATGTTCGAACCCTTCTATCGGGCGGAGGCCAGCCGCGGCGCCGGCAAAGGGCATGGCCTGGGGCTTTCCATTGTGCGCCGCCTCAGCCGGCGGTACGGCTGGACGCTCAAGGTGCGCAGCCAGCCGGGTCGGGGCACATCGGTGGCATTGAGGTTCCGTGCGCATTGAGCGCCGCGTTCATGCATGAATAGATTGGGCTAGGCGCCCGGGTTTGCGTCCGGCAGTACAAGCCGGTAGCCGCGGCCGGGGACGCCCATGTGGTTCGGTTGGGCGGGCGGTGCCATCTATTTCTACGGCCGGGGGCAGAAGATCGCCAACCTGCGCCGCAATCCGGCCTGTACCATTATTGCGAACCGCAATGAAAAGTACCCGGACTTTCAGGGCGTCATGCTGCAGGGGCACGGCCGTGTGCTCGAGCATGCGGAGGCGGAAAAGAACGACCCGCATCTCAAGGATGTGCGTGCCCAGATGGGGATGAAATACAACGGTGGCTACGGCCAACCCCTGTTGGATGCGCCGCCGCCCTTTGCCGCCACGGCCCGGGGACGCAACCGCCGGTGGGTGGTGATGGCCCCGGAATACATCGTCTCCTGGGATCATTTCAAGCTGTCGCGCAACACCCCGAAGCATCAGGGCTGACAGTCCCGGCCACCGATCCGGGGCGATGTCGACCGCAAGCCTGTTCGACTCCAACAGTGCCGGAGACCGCGCGGAATTGCGGTGGCGGCTTTCCACATCGATATCGACCGTGCTGCTGGCGCTGCTCGGCCACATCCGGCGCGCGCTGACGCGCCCCGCCGATTCGGGCATGCTTGTTTCATCCAAACAAACAAGGAGCCTGGGCATGGAGCTGTTACACGCCCGCCCCTCCCGCAGGCGCCCGCGGGTCAATGCCAAGACCGGCGCGACCGCCCGGCGGCGCGTCGATTCTCGCCCGGACCGCCCGGCGGCTCGGGCTGTTCGAGCTGCTGGACGAGGCGGTTTCCGTGAAGGTCCGCGACCGCGGCGCCTCCGGCGATGCCTATCAAAGAACCGGGGATAAAAATTCGTTGACAGCAGTCCCGTACTGTGTATTGTGTGCGGAACGAATTAAATTTAGGTGCGGGAGGGCATGGCCATGTCGAAAAAACTATGGGAGGGCACAACCGGTGATGACGAGTATTCGGTCACCACCAGCGATGCCTATAGGATTTATGGCTTGGCGGGCAACGACACGCTGATCGGCGGTGTGGGCGATGACGAGCTGAGCGGCGGTGAGGGCGACGACGTCTTGAAGGGCGCCGCCGGCGACGACAGGCTTGCGGGCGACACCGGCGATGACACGCTGCATGGCGCCGCCGGCGACGACACGCTGACGGGCGGCGCCGGCGACGACAGGCTGCATGGCGAAGCCGGCGACGACACGCTTGATGGCGGTAATGGTATTGACACACTCTGCGGTGGTGCCGGCAATGACACGCTGTATGGCGGCGACGGCGACACGCTCAATGGCGGCGCTAACGACGATGCCGGAGACTGGGCCGTCTATCGATCCTTGGCAGCAATCCATTGCGTGACGGTAAATCTCCATAGTGGCTACGCCCATATCAAGGATGCGAAGGGCGATACGCTTTTCAGTGATACGCTTGTTGACATTGAAAATATTGTGGGCTCCGGCGGGAACGACATGTTGGTGGGCGACTCGGGAGGCAACAGGTTCAGAGGCGGCGGGGGTGACGACAGGCTGTATGGCTACGGCGGCGATGACACCCTGGAGGGCGAGGCCGGCGATGACACGCTTGATGGCGGGGCCGGCGGTGATACCCTGTACGGTGGTCATGGCAAGGACACCTTGCACGGCCGTGACGGCGTCGACTGGCTGGAAGGCAGTTACGGAGAGGATACTCTGTACGGCGGCCCTGGCGTTGACACGCTGTATGGCCATGTCGGCGACGACACGCTGGATGGCGGTGCCGGTGGTGATTTCCTATATGGCGGTGCCGGCAACGACAGGTTGGAAGGTGGCGAAGGCGATGACGTTGATAGACTCCGAGGCGAGGGCGGCACGGACGCCCTTTATGGCCGTGGCGGAAACGACTTTCTGTACGGTGGCGACGGTGACGACAAGCTTAACGAGGAGGGTATTGGTGGACTCAACGGCGGGGCCGGCAAGGACACCATCAGTGGCGGTGCCGGCGAGGATGACCTCTTTGGTGGCGAGGGCAACGACGATATGGACGGCGGCTCCGGCGACGACCGGCTTTGGGGTGAAGACGGCGATGACACGCTGCATGGGGGCGCGGGCGAGTATACGGACACGCTTTGGGGCGGCAAGGGAATTGACAGGCTGTACGGCGGCGGCGGCGGCGACGAGCTATATGGTGGCGGCGGCGATGATACGCTGTATGGCGACGCTGGCGATGACACCCTGGACGGTGGCGATGACGATGACACGCTGTATGGCGGCGACGGCAACGACACCCTGTACGGCGGCGACGGCGGCGACACACTGCATGGAAACGACGGCGACGACAAGACCTTTGTGAACAAGGCCGGTAAGATCGTTGTCGGTGGGCTTTACGGCGGGGCCGGCAAGGACACGCTGTACGGTGGCGGCGGCAATGACGCGCTACATGGCGATGCGGACAATGACACGCTGTATGGTGAGATGGGAACCGACACCCTGTATGGCGGCGCGGGGGTTGACACCCTGTATGGCGGCGGCGGCGACGACACCCTGCACGGCGGTGCGGGCGGCGATACATTTGTGTTCGCCCCCGCTGCCCCGGGCGGCGGCGAGACGGACAGGATCCTGGATTTCGACAGCGCCGAGGGCGACAGGATTGATCTGAGCGTGTTCAGCGGCGTGGACAAAATCGGCGATATCGACATGAGCCTGATGAGGGACGATGATGGAGTCGTCGAGGGGGTCGCCATTGACCTGGTGGCGGTGGGTGGCGGCACTATTGAGCTGATTGGGCTGACCGAATTACTGGACAGCGACGACTTTATTTTCTGAGCGGGCCCCGGGCCTGCCGGCGTGGGGCACGGAAGACATATTAACGGTGGACATATTACGGGAGACGCGGAAATGACGACGCAGGATATTTCCCTCACCGGCGGCGCCGGTGACGACACCCTGGTTGGCGGCAAGGGCAACGACACGCTGGACGGCGCCAAGGGCAACGACACGCTGACGGGCGGCGACGGCAACGACATCCTGTACGGGGACGCCGGCGACGACACCCTGGTCGGGGGCGGGGGCGGCGACAGCCTGTACGGCGGCACCGGCGACGACACCCTGGACGGCGGCGGCGGCCACGACA
Source organism: Pseudomonadales bacterium (assembly GCA_965116165.1). Classification (GTDB taxonomy): domain Bacteria; phylum Pseudomonadota; class Gammaproteobacteria; order Pseudomonadales; family Azotimanducaceae; genus Azophilus. The sequence goes on from OZ220484.1 coordinate 2,693,856, forward strand.
CCCTGTATGGCGGCGAGGGCAGGGACACCTTCGTGTTCTCGGCGGGGGACGGCTCCGCCCATGTCGCCGATTTCGAGGCGGGCGAGACGATCCGGATTTCCGGTGTGCCCGGCGGGTTCGCGGGTCTGGTCATCGAGCAGATCGGGGCCAACGCCGTCATCCGCCATGGCGACGGCGACACGATCACCCTGCAGGGGGTGTCGGCGGATTCGCTGGGCGCGGACGACTTCGAGTTCCCCGCGGCCGGGAACGCCCCGCGGGACGGCGGCGGCGATGGCGCTCCACAGGGCGCGCCCCCCGGCGATGTTCCGAACGGCAACGAAGGTGGCGGCGACGCTCCACAGGGCGCATCCGCCGGCGACACGACGAACGACGACTCCAGCGGCGGGGGCGAGACGACACAGGATATTTCCCGCACCGGCGGCGCCGGCGACGACAGCCTGGTTGGCGGCAAGGGCGACGACACCCTGGACGGCGGCAAGGGCAACGACACGCTGACGGGCGGCGACGGCAACGACATCCTGTACGGGGACGCCGGCGACGACACCCTGGTCGGGGGCCGGGGCGGCGACAGCCTGTACGGCGGCACCGGCGACGACACCCTGGACGGCGGCGGCGGCCACGACACCCTGTATGGCGGCGAGGGCAGGGACACCTTCGTGTTCTCGGCGGGGGACGGCTCCGCCCATGTCGCCGATTTCGAGGCGGGCGAGACGATCCGGATTTCCGGGGTGCCCGGCGGGTTCGCGGGTCTGGTCATCGAGCAGATCGGGGCCAACGCCGTCATTGGCCATGGCGACGGCGACACGATCACCCTGCAGGGTGTGTCGGCGGATTCGCTGGGCGCGGACGACTTCGAGTTCCCCGCGGCCGGGAACGCCCCGCGGGACGGCGGTGGCGACAGCGACCCGCGGGGCGCGCCCCCCGGCGATGCCCCGAACGGCAACGACGGTGGCGGCGGCGCTCCACAGGGCGCGTCCCCCGGCGATGTTCCGAGCGGCAACAACGACGGCGGCGTCGCTGCGCAGGTCGCGTCCGTCGGCGACGCGACGACCGACGATTCCAGCGGCGGGGGCGAGCTGAGCGGCGGCAGCGGCGACGACACCCTGGACGGCGGCGCCGGCGACGATGTGCTGAGGGGCCGCGCGGGCGACGACACGCTGAACGGCCACGGGGGCGACGACACCCTGCGGGGCAGCAGGGGCGACGACACCCTGGACGGCGGCGCCGGCGACGACACCCTGCGGGGTGCCCGAGGCGACGACATCCTGACCGGCGGCGCCGGCGACGACATCCTGACCGGCGGCAAGGATTCCGACACCTTCGTTTTCCGGTCGGGGGACGGCGGCGACACCATCACCGATTTCGGGGAGGGCGACCGGATTCGTCTGGACGGGGTCTCGGTCGGCTTCGGGGCGCTTGATATCCGTCGGGACGGCGCCGACACCGTCATCCACCACGGCGACGGCGACACGATCACCCTGCGGGGCGTGTCGGCGGACTCCCTGGGCGCGGCCGACTTCGAGTTCCCCGCGACCGGGAACGCCCCGCGGGACGACGGCGACCCGCGGGGCGCGCCCCCCGGCGATGCCCCGAACGGCAACGAAGGTGGCGGCGGTGTTCCACAGGGCGCATCCACTGGCGACACTCCGAGCGACAACGGCGGCGACGCGACGGCCGACGATTCCAGCGGCGGGGGCGAGACGACGCAGGATATTTCGCGCACCGGCGGCGAGGGCGACGACACCCTGTACGGCGGCGGCGGCGGCGATGTGCTGAGGGGCCGCAAGGGCGACGACACGCTGAACGGGCGCGGGGGTGCCGACACCCTGGACGGCGGCAGGGGCGACGACACCCTGGACGGCGGCGAGGGCGACGACACCTTGGACGGCGGCGAGGGCGGCGATGTGCTGAGGGGCCGCAAGGGCAACGACACCCTGGATGGCGGCGCTGGCGGCGACACCCTGTTGGGCGGTGGGGGCGACGACACCCTGGACGGCGGCGAGGGCGACGACACCCTGTACGGCGGCGAGGGCGACGACACCCTGGAAGGCGGCGCCGGCAACGACACCCTGGTTGGCGGCAGGGGCGGGGACGTCGTCTACGGCGCCTGGGGCGACGACACCCTGGAAGGCGGCGAGGGCGACGACACCCTGGAAGGCGGCGAGGGTTTCGACACCTTCGTGTTCCGGTCGGGTGACGGCGGCGACACGATCACCGATTTCGGGGTGGGCGACCGGATTCGTCTCGAGGGGGTTTCGGTCGGCTTCGGGGGGCTGGACATCCGTCGGGACGGCGCCGACACCGTTATCCACTATGGGACCGGCGACACGATCACCCTGCGGGGCGTGTCGGCGGACTCCCTGGGCGCGAACGACTTCCTGCTTCCCGACGCTGCCCCGGGCCTTCCCGGAACCCAGGGAAGCCCGCCCGCGCAGGGCACCGGCCAGAAGGCGACGACCCCCCACGACGACGACTGGGATGGCGAGGGCGCCGGCGCCGGCCACATCCAAAGGGGCACCGACGGCGACGACACCCTGACCGGCGGCAACGGCGACGACATCCTGCACGGCGGTGCGGGCGACGACACCCTGCACGGCGACCGGGGCGACGACACCCTGTACGGCGGTTCGGGCGACGACACCCTGGACGGCGGCAAGGGCGACGACACCCTGCATGGCGGCAAGGGCGACGACACCCTGAAAGGTAGTTACTGGGGCGTCGACACCTTCGTGTTCCGGGCGGGGGACGGGAACGACACCATTACCGGTTTCGAGATAGACGACTGGATTCGTCTCGACGGGGTTTCGGTCGGCTTCGAGGAGCTGGATATCCGTCGGGATATCCGTCGGGACGACGGCGGTGCCGTGGTCCACGACGATGCCGTGGTCCACTACGGCGACGGCGACACGATCACCCTGCAGGGCCGGGGCGCGCTGGCGTACTCTCTGGGCGAGAACATCCTACTTCCCGACGCCAGCGAGACTCCAAACAAGCCGTCCGGCACCAACCGGAAGGTGACAACCCCCCACGACGACGACTGGGATGGCGAGGGCACCTGGGATGGCGAGGGCACCGGGCACACCCGCATACATAGGGGCACCGACCGCGACGACCCCATGGACGGGTTGTCCGGCGGCGTCCTGCTCGGCGGCAAGGGCGACGACACCCTGAGCATCGGCGGCAGGGGCTATTATGACATTCTGCATGGTGGCGCGGGCGACGACACCCTGGACGGCGGCCAGCGCAACGACACCCTGTACGGTGGTTCGGGCGACGACACTCTGGACGGCGGATGGGACGACGACACCCTGTACGGTGGTTCGGGCGACGACACCCTGGTTGGCGGCAGGGGCGACGACGCCCTGGTTGGCGGCAAGGGCGACGACACCCTGACCGGCGGCTGGGGCGCCGACACCTTCGTGTTCCGGGCGGGAGACGGCAACGACACCATTAAAGATTTCGGGCACTGGCACGAGAGCGACAAGATTCATCTCAGTGGGATTTCCGGCGGCTTCGGAGCGCTCGACATCAGTCAGGACGGCGACGACACGATCATCCGCTACGGCGCCGGCGGCGACACGATCAGGCTGCGGGGCGAGAGGGCGGACTCCCTCGACGCCAGCCATTTCATATTCGGCGTCTACGAACCCCCGCCCCCGCGATCGCCCCCGCCTAGGCTTAAGACTCCCCTGGACGACGACTGGGATGGCGACAGGGATGAGATTGGCTATGTGGTGTCCGGCCGCATCCAGAGGGGCACCGACGGAGACGACACCCTGACCGGGGCGATGACGGCATTGTCCGACATCGCGCTTGGTGGGAAAAAACTTGTCAACATTCTGCTCGGTGGCGCGGGCGACGACACCCTGCATGCCGGTTCGGCCGACGACATCCTGCATGGCGGCCAGGGTGTCGACACCCTGCATGGCGGCTCGGGCGGCGACACCCTGTACGGCGGCTCGGGCGGCGACACCCTTTACGGCGGTTCGGGCCACGACACCCTGCACGGCGGCCAGGGTGTCGACACCTTCGTGTTCCGCGCGGGAGGCGGGGACGACACCATTGTCGATTTCGAGAACGGGGACAGGATTTATCTCAATGGGGTTTCCGGCGGTTTCAAGGCGCTCGACATCAGTCGGGACGGCGACGACACGGTCATCCGCTACGGCGCCGGCGGCGACACGATCAGGTTGCGGGGCGTGAAGCCGGACTCCCTCGGCGACAACGGGGTTTTCAATTTCGGCGGCGGCCACGGGCCCGGAACCGCCGGCCTCACCCTGGAGGGCGGGGGCGTCCTGAAGGGCGGCGAGGGCGACGACACCCTGAAGGGCAGCGGCACCCTGTACAGCGGCGGCACCCTGTACGGCGGCACCCTGTACGGCGGCGCGGGCGACGACACCCTGGAAGCTTGGATATTCTTCGGCACCTTTCATGGAGGTTCGGGCGACGACACCCTGAGGGGCAGCGGAACCCTGTATGGCGGCACAGGCAACGATGTCCTGGAAGGTTACGGGGCCTCCGATTTCGGGGCCTCCGATTTCTTGGACGGCGGCGAGGGCAACGATGTCCTGGACGGCGGCTGGGGCAAGGACACCCTGCATGGCGGTGACGGCGACGACTTCCTGCAGGGCAGTTGGCACGACGACATCCTGCTCGGCGGAGCGGGCGACGACACCCTGAACGGCGGCTGGGGCGCCGACACCTTCGTGTTCCGGGCGGGGGACGGCAACGACACCATTAGAGATTTCGGTCACGGGCACGATAGCGACCACATGCTTTACGGCATCGGGTCTGTTTTCGACAAGATTCATCTCAGTGGGGTTTCCGGCGGTTTCGGAGCGCTCGACATCAGTCAGGACGGCGACGACACGATCGTCCGCTACGGCGCCGGCGGCGACACGATCAGGTTGCGGGGCGTTAAGGCGGATTCCCTTGCCGACAGCGATTTCATATTCGGCGTCTACGAGCCCCCGCCCGCGTCGCTCAACCTGATTGGCGGCACGGGCGACGACACCCTGACGGGCGGCGAGGGCGACGATTTCCTGACGGGCGGCGAGGGCGACGATATCCTGATCGGCGGCGGTGGCGACGATTTCCTGACGGGCGGCGGTGGCGACGATACATTCGTTTTCACCAACGACTCCTCGAGCATTGGCGATAAGGACACGATCCGGGATTTCGGTGGGTATAGGCACGGGCCGGAGAGGGGGGACAACACCATCCAACTTTCCGGCTTCACCGGCGTGGACGACTTCAGCGATCTCGAGGGCAGGATCACCACGGGATCCGGCGGCGACATAGTCATCGACCTGAGGGATGTGGGCGGCGGCCAGATCGTGCTTGAGGGCGTGGCCCAGGTGGATGCCGACGACTTCGATTTCGGATAATGCGGCGGCCCGGACTGCCGAAGCCCCAGCGGGCGCCTTGTCGAGCCTGATGAGGCCGCCTGATCCGGCGGGTTCGCCCGGCCCGAATTCCGAAATCTCCCGATCCAGTACAAGCTATTGATTTTATTGAATCGGACGCCGCGACCACCGAATGAATCAGACCTTCCCTGGAAACAGGCGTGGCGGGAGACGAGTTTCAGTCGGGCAGAATGATCGTGGCGCTGCCTTCAAGCGGTGGCGCGGTGCCCTCGCGCTCAAGCCACAGATCGCAATCCACCAGCGTCCCGTTACCTTCCTCGCGCACGGCGATAACTCGGCCTCGGGCGGTGATGTGGTCGCCATCCAACACCACCATAGGAAAACGCATGACCAGGCGGCGCAGGCAACGCGGTCCGGCCCAGGCGTGCAGCATGTTCACCATACTGCTCCTGATCTACGGACTGCTGTTCGTCGCCTACCGCTGGTCGCAAGCGGCGCTGTCCCCCATCGTGCGCCTGGCCCGGCAACTCGAAGTGGTGCATCTCGACAGGATGGGCGGCCTCAATAGATTGGGCTAGGCGCCCGGGTTTGCGTCCGCGTCCGGCAGTACAAGCCGGTAGCCGCGGCCGGGAATGGTGAAGATCAGAGGCTGGTCGAAGGGCCGGTCGAGCGCCTGGCGCAGATTGTATAGATGGCTGCGCAACGCATCGCTCTCCGGCGGTTCGTCGCGCCAGACCTCCCGCTCTAGGTCGCGGCGGGATACCAGCTTGGGATGCTCTCGCATCAACACGCGGAGCACCTCGAACGCGGTTCCGGAAAGAGCAATGAGCCGGCCCCCGCGGCGCACCTCAAGGGTCTCGGTGTCGAGGCACAGTTCGCCGATCTCGTAGCGCGCGGTCAGCCCCCTCGCCCGGCGTGCCAGCGCCTCTATGCGCGCGGCGAGTTCCGGCATGTCGAAAGGTTTCACAAGGTAGTCGTCGGCACCGGCATCGAATCCGGCTAGCTTGTCGTTCAGTTCGTCGCGGGCGGTGAGCATGATGATGGGGGTGGTTATCCTGGCTTGTTCGCGAAGGCGGCGGCAGACGGCAAAGCCGTCGACCCCGGGCAGCATGATGTCGAGAACCACCACATCGTATGATTCCGTGACGGCGAGGTGCAGCGCCACTAGGCCGTCCGCCGCGAAATCCACCTCGTGGCCGCATGCTTCGAGATAGGCGCCGATGGTTTCCGCGAGCTCGCGGTGATCTTCAACCAACAGGATGTTCAGCTTCGCGCCCAAGAGAGTTCCCGATTGCGTTCATCTTCTCCCAGCGTTGTCCGGGAGGGTGTCGGGGAGCTTATAATACCGCCAATCGTTTTTGGGGAACGCCGTAATTGTGAGCGCTAGCGATTCGAGCCGGAGGGTTGCCTCCGGCATGCGTCCCACCGGTCGCCTGCACCTCGGCCACTATCACGGCGTCATCAAGAATTGGGTGCGCCTGCAGCACGAATACGAATGCTACTTCTTCGTCGCCGACTGGCATGCGCTCACCACCGGCTACCACGACACGGAAGAACTTGAGCGGCACACGCTCGACATGGTGGTCGATTGGCTGGCCGCGGGGCTCAACCCGGGGGCCGCGACCATTTTTATTCAGTCGCAGGTGCCCGAGCACGCCGAGTTGCATCTGTTGCTATCGATGATCACGCCGGTGGGTTGGTTGGAGCGGGCACCGAGCTACAAGGACATGCAGGCCACCCTCAATGACCGGGATTTGGCCACCTACGGCTTCTTGGGCTATCCGGTGCTGCAGGCGGCGGACATCCTAATCTATCGAGCCGGCAATGTTCCGGTCGGCGCCGACCAGGTCGCCCATCTGGAGTTGGCCCGCGACATTGCCCGCCGCTTCAATCACGTTTTCGGCCGCGAGCCCGGCTTCGAGGAGCAGGCGCGGGCCGCGCTGGGGAAGATGGGCCGCAAGGCCTCGCGCATCTACGACAATTTGCGCAAAGCCTACTTGGAACGCGGTGACACCGAAGCCTTGGAACGCGCCCGGGCGCTGCTCTCCGAACAGCGGAATCTTTCTATTGGCGACCGGGAACGGTTGTTTGGCTATTTGGAAGGCGGTGGCCGCATCGTGCTGCCCGAGCCCCGGGCGCTATTGACCGATCACGCCAGGCTACCGGGCCTTGATGGTCGAAAGATGTCCAAGTCCTACGACAACACCATCCGCCTGCGGGAGCCGGTCGAGGAAGTTGAGCGCAAGGTGCGGACCATGAAAACCGATCCGGCGCGGATGCGGCGCAAAGACCCCGGCAATCCCGCCAATTGTCCTGTTTTCAGCCTGCACGAAGTATACTCAAGCCCGGAAACCCTCGACTGGGCCGCCCGCGGCTGCCGCAGCGCCAGCATCGGCTGCCTTGATTGCAAGCGGCCGCTGAGCGAGGCGATCAATGCGGAGCAGAAGGTGATGATTGAGCGGGCGGAACGCTTCCATGACCAGCCCGATTTGGTGTATGCCGTACTTCGGGAGGGGGCCGAAAAGGCTCGGGAGCTGAGCCGCGACACCCTTGAGGATGTTCGCGCCGGCATGGGCATTCGGCACCGATGAATTCGTATGGAACACATTCCTTGTCTGTCCTATGAATGGTGATCGAACCAATGGTCCGGGGGGGCGGCGCATCGAAGTCCGGAGCGACCCGGTGGCCGTCGTTGCGGGTGAGGCCGTCCACGAAATTCCCACCGACCTCTACATCCCTCCCGATGCCCTGGAAGTATTTCTCGAAACCTTCCAAGGCCCTCTGGATTTGCTGCTTTATCTGATTCGCCGCAGGAATCTCGACATGCTCGCAATCAGTGTTGCGGAGATTACCGAACAATACATGCGCTATATCGAGTTGATGAGGGTGTTGAAGCTCGAACTCGCCGCCGAGTACCTGCTGATGGCGGCAACGCTGGCATCGATCAAGTCGCGGCTGTTGCTGCCTCGCCGCGAGGACGACGAGGACGAGGAGGATCCCCGCTCCGAGCTGATTCGCCGCCTTCAGGAATACGAGCAGATCAAGGCGGCGGCGGAAGATTTGGACAGGCTGCCGCGGGTGGAGCGGGAGCTTTTCCCGGTGCGGCCCGAACGCCCGGAAATGGTGCGACGGCGGGCCGACCCCTCCGTAACGCTGAAGGAAGTTATGGTTGCATTGGCCGATGTGCTCCATCGGGCCAAGATGCATCAACACCACGCGATACCGATGGAAACGCTGTCGGTTCGCGAGCGGATGTCCGAGGTCTTGGCACGGCTTGATGGGCGCTCGGACTTCATGTCTTTTTCGGAACTTTTCCATGCCGAAGAGGGCCGTCGGGGTGTGGTGGTGACATTTTTGGCGATCACCGAGTTGCTACGCGAGGGCTTGATCGAATGTGTTCAGAACGAGCCCTTCGCGCCGATTCATGTGCGGGTGGCCTGATGGCAACCGAGGTGGAAAGCATCGATGCCACCAAGATCAGGCGGATTGTCGAAGCTGCGCTCATGGCCGCGGATGGGCCGCTTTCCGTTGGCCGTCTTTTGCAGTTGTTCCGGCGCGGTGAATTGCATCCAGAACAGGGTGGGCAGCAGGTCCGCGAGGCGCTGCGCCAACTCGGCGAGGAGACGGCGGGCCGCGGCTATGAATTGAAGCGGGTGGCCTCGGGTTTCCGTTTTCAGGTGCGCGGCGAGTTGAGCCCCTGGGTTGGCCGCCTGTGGGAGGAGAAACCGCCCCGCTATTCACGGGCGCTGTTGGAAACCCTGGCGCTCATCGCGTACAAACAGCCGGTAACACGCGGCGACATCGAAAAAGTGCGCGGCGTGGCGGTTGGCGGGAGCATCGTGCGCACCCTGCTTGAGCGCGGTTGGGTGCGCGTCGTCGGCCAGCGGGAAACACCGGGCCGGCCCAATCTTTACGGTACGACACCGGCCTTTCTAGACTATTTCAATCTGCGCAGGCTTGATGATCTGCCGCCGCTTGATGAAATTGGAGGGATAACCGAGCCGCGTGACGATGCTGTGGCGGATACACCGGCAACCGACGGGCCTCGACTCGCGGAAGTCGTGCGACTGCCCACTGCGAACCGGCGGATGGATGGGTAGTGCATCCGTTTATTCACGAATAGGTCGGGCTAGAGGAGCGGGGGGCAAGTAATGAGGGGTCGGCGATTCTTGTGAACGTTCTGCTTCGCGCATTGATCGTGCTGGCGGCGCTGGTCTTGTTCGTCTTCGCTATCGTCGCCGTGAACCAAGAGCAGATCTCGCTCCGCTTTCTTGCTTGGCGAACGCCCTCCCTGAGCGTCTTTTGGTGGCTGTTCCTGGCCTTGATCCTTGGGTTGATCCTGGGATTCACCGCCGCTTTGGGAATCATCGGCCAGCAATCGATACGCAATCGCCGGCTGCGCAGGGAATTGGCTGCGGCCAATGAAGCCCGGCGCGAGATTGGGGAGCAACCTTCGGCATAGGTTCCGCGACACAGCACTCGTCGGGCGGCTATTCCCGCCAATGTCACTTTAGAAGGGACTTATATACATGGGTTGACATACCACTATATGTCGAGGATTCAACGGGCTGGAAGCCACCATATGAGGGCTTCGGTCAACCCATCGATATAATTCCCTTGGGTTTTGCGCTGCACCGGGAAGATCACGCACAAAACAAAGCGCCTCCGTCGCACACTGCCGGGTGCTTTTGGCTGGCGTTCGCCCTCCCAAAATTTCTGATATGGTGGCCTCCACCAACGACGACTACTCAGGAGGTATAAGATGCGTCGACTATTCACGGTGGTTGCCATGGCGGCCACGCTCCTCGCCAGCCCCGGGTTTCTGGTCGCGGCGGATGAAGTCGGCAGTGCGGACATCGCGGCCGACGGCGAAGCGTCCGTCGACGAACTCAGGGTCAATATCAACACGGATGACGCCGCGACCATTGCCGCCGGACTCAAGGGCATAGGCCAAAAGCGGGCGGAAGCCATTGTGCGCTATCGGGAAGCCAATGGGCCCTTTCGCGAGGCCGGCGAATTGCTCGAGGTAAAGGGCGTTGGCCCCCGTACCCTGGAAGAAAACGCAAGTCGGATTCAGGTGGAGTGATCCACCGGCCGCCCCGGGGCCTGTGTCTCATTGGTGTTCACCGAAGTTGTTGGCCCGCTCCCTCCGAGGCACCTTCGGTACGAGCATGATGGGATATGCGACCCCGGTCGGCGGTTTTAATGGGACTTATATACATAAGTCGACATGCCGCTATATATTGAGGCTTTAGAAGCGGGAAACTACCGTATGTTGGGTTTTGTCAACTCATTGATGTCATTCCCCTTTTAATGCCTCATTTTGCAATCCGGCCCCGCTGAACGCCTTGGATAGCGCGGCTTGCCGCGGGCTGAAAATTCAAACTGGGCCACCATCCGGCGGTTTGTCCGCTTGACCGGCTCCGCACCCGTGGTAAATGATGGGGCTTGATGGAACGGGCCGTTGACCAATGGAGGGGGGGCGCTTGACGGTTGCCTGCGTTACGGGTGCTTCGGGGTTCATTGGCCGCGCTCTCGTTCGGCGGCTGGAAGCGGCCGGATGGGAGGTGCTGTCGGCGCACCGGGGCGACGCAACGCCGACGATGTGCGGTATCGGCGCATGGCCGGGCCTCTCCACAAGACAGCTTGCCCGAACCCTTGAGGGCGTCGATACGGTTTATCATCTAGCCGGTTTGACCGAAGCGACGCAACCCAAATCCTATGCGGACTTCGATGCGGTCAACCGGCGGCTCACCCTGCGCCTGTTTGGTGCGGCCCGTGCGGCGGGCGTTCGCACCTTCGTGTGGACGAGTACGATCAAGGTTCTTGGCGAAGTCTCGCGGACGCCATTGCAACCGGATGCGCCCCAATCGCCCGTTGGCCACTATGCGTTGAGCAAAGCCCGTGCGGAGCGGGAGTTGCTCGCTTTGGAAAACACATCGACGACGCTTGCCATCGTCCGTCCCCCACTTGTTTACGGGCCTGGTGTCAAGGGCAACTTCACGGCTCTCCTGCGCCTGTGCGGAACCGGCTTGCCGTTGCCGCTGGCCCGGGCCACCGCACACCGGTCGATGGTGGGCCTTGCCAATTTGGTGGACTTTTTGGCGGGGTTGCCGTCGGCAAATTTGCGGGGCGCGGAGGTGCTGCATGTGTGCGATGGGGAAGACTGGCGTATTAGCGAACTGGTTGCGGCCCTGCAGCGGCTCTATGGCCACCCCCGGCGCCTGTTTCCCCTGGCAAGGCCGCTTGCCCAGGCGCTTGCCGCCCCGTTCGGAATGCATGGGACGGTTACCCGGTTCTTTGATCCTTTGCGGGTCGATGCCCGGGGTTCGGAGCGTCGCCTGGGCTGGCAACCGCCGCACGTTTCCAAGAACCTGCTCCGGGAAACCGTCTCTTGGATCCGGCGCGCGCACTGACCGCGTTGGCCGTTGGGTTCGCGGCAACGGTGTTGCTGGAGTCGCTGTTGATCGTTTTGGCGCGCCGGTATGGCCTGCTGGCCTCGCCAAGTAACCGCGGCTTCCACAGGGTGGCGACGCCGACCGTCGGCGGGTTGGGATTCGCACTGCCTATTTTGGTTTATCTGGGCATTTGCGGCCAGTTTACGCCAGCCCTCTGGGGGCTGCTCACGGGTGCTGCCGGACTCACGCTTGTCGGGTTGGTGGACGACCTGTGGGAGATGGCCCGCGGCCCGCGCATGGCGGCGCAGCTTGTTGCGCTGGCGCTTGTGTTCTGGACGCTCGATCCGCAATGGCCCTGGTGGTTGGTTCCGCCCATCGGCCTGCTCCTGGTCTGGCACATCAATCTGACCAACTTTATGGATGGCATCGACGGGTTGGTGGCCGTGCACACGCTGTTTTTCTGTTTGGCCGCGCAGTTTTTGAGTGGCGGCCTGCCGGGATGGGAGGGGATCCTCCTGTGGTTGGGCACCGGTACCATGCTGGGCTTCCTTGTTTACAACTGGACACCGGCGCGGATATTCATGGGCGATACCGGTAGTATTTTTCTCGGGCTGATGGTGGGCATCTTGGCGGTGCGGTTGGTTGCCCACCACGGATTGCCGCTCTTCGCCTGTTCGATTCTGTTGACGGCGTTTTGGTTTGACGCGAGCTACACGCTCTGTGTCAGAATAGCGACCCGGCAGGCCTTCACCGAACCACATCGCACCCATCTGTATCAGAAGCTGGCGGCTAGGTTCGGGGTTCTATGGACGATCATCGGCTTTTCAACGCTCTGTGTGCTGTGGCTCACACCGCTTGCTTATGCCGCCGCCTCATTCGCGGCTTCCCCCACCTATGGATTTGCCATACAACTGCTCGCGGTGTCGCCGCTTGCCTATGCCGCCTGGCGCTTGCGCGCGGGCCTGTCTGAATGGTGAGGCTGCTCGCCAAGTTGTCCCGGCGTCGCAAGCAGGTGGTGGCGGTGCTTTTCGATGTGCTTGTGCTGCCGCTGGCGCTATGGACGGCACTCGGCCTACGGCTTGGCGAGTGGTCGCTGGACACTGTTCGGCTGTGGCCGGCCTTTCTGGCCGCGCTGGCCTGCATTCCGGCTCTCGCCGGCTTTGGTTTCTATCGACAGGTGGTGCGCTACATGGGCGGCCGGGCGCTGTGGACGGCGGCGCGGGGGGTGGCGGTCGGAGCGGTCATGCTCGCGGTTGTGGCCTATATGGTGCCGCTTGCCGGGTTCCCGCGCTCGGTGCCCATGATGTTCTGGCTGCTCGGCGTGTTTGGCGTTGTGGTCGCTCGGCTTGCCGTGCGTGGCTGGATTCAGTGGCACGAGACGGGCCCGCACCCGCGTGAGCCGGTTATCGTTTATGGCGCGGGCAAGCGGGGCGTCGAATTGGTCCGCTCACTCCTGCGGGGACACGACTATCATCCGGTAGCCTTTATCGACGACGACAGATCGTTGCAACATCGTGTCATCGACAACTTGCGTGTATACGCGCCGCACTCGCTGCCAACGTTGCTGCGGGAAACCCATGCCGGGCAGGTGCTGGTAGCCGTTGGCGGTACCGGCAATCCGGATCCCCGGCGTCGGATTTTGAATTTCCTGGAGCCTTACGGTGTGCGGGTGCGCCTAATCCCGGATATTGGCGACCTGATGTTCGACAAGGACGACGGCCTGCCGCCGGTGCGCGATGTGGAGATTGAGGATTTGCTCGGACGCAGCGAGGTGGAACCGCTACCCCATCTGCTGCGCAAATCGGTTGCGGAGCGCAGTGTCATGGTGACCGGCGCCGGTGGCTCCATCGGCTCCGAACTCTGTCGGCAGATTGTGCGCCAGGGGCCGGCGCGGCTGGTGCTGCTCGATCAGTCGGAATACGGTCTGTTTCAAATACAGCGCGAAATCGAACAGATTTGCGCGGCGGAACAACTCGATGTCGCCGTTGTCGGCCTCCTCGGCTCGGTGACCAATCGCGCCTTTATCCATCGTTGTATCGAGGTGCAGGGAATCGAGACGCTGTACCACGCCGCCGCCTACAAACATGTGGGCATCGTCGAGAACAATGCCGTCCAGGGGCTGAGGAACAACGCCTTCGGTACGCTCTATACGGCCGAGGGCGCCCTCGCCGCCGGTGTGCGGGACTTCATACTGATCTCAACGGACAAGGCGGTCCGCACCACCGGTGCCATGGGCGCTAGCAAACGCTTGGCGGAAATGATCTTGCAGGCCTTGCAGGAAACCGCGCCGGACACCTGTTTTTCCATCGTCCGCTTCGGCAATGTGCTGGGCTCTTCGGGGTCGGTGGTGCCGCTCTTTCTAGAGCAAATAGAAAACGGCGGCCCCGTCACGGTGACCCATCCGAAAGTCAGCCGCTATTTCATGACCATGCGGGAAGCGGCGCAGCTCGTCCTGCAGGCGGCCAGCCTCGGCCGTGGCGGCGATGTTTTTCTGCTGGATATGGGTCAACCCGTCAAGATCATGGATCTCGCGGCCCGCATGGCACTCATCAAGGGGCATCGCCTGAAAACCGAATTCGAGCCGGAAGGCGATATCGAGGTTCGATTCATTGGCCTCAGACCGGGAGAGAAGTTGCACGAGGAACTGTTGGTTGGCGAGGACGTGACCGGTACGGAACATGTACGCATCATGCGGGCGGAAGAGAGTTTTGTTCCCTGGCCGGAACTGCGCGTGGCGCTCAAGACCCTGGAGCAGGCCTGCGACCGCTACGATTTCGACGCCATTAAGGCGTTTACCTCGGGATTGATTGAGGGATCCGACCTCAAATCCCAACTCGGCGGCTTGGTACCGAAGACGCCGGTTTTGCGGCTGAGTTGAAAGGAAATACACATCGGCCAGCCTTGAGCGAGAATTCGCGCCCGCCGGCTACTCCCGGGTCTCCAGCCTGTGCAGGGCGAATTCGGCGCGCTTCCGCCAGCTTGCATCGCGCGCCCAGTTGCGGGCATTGCGTAGATGGGTTGCGGCGCGGGGGTCACCCGCGATTCGATAGCCCTCGCCGAGAAAATAGTTGATGCGTACTTCCCACGGCGTCTTGTCATAGGCTCGACGCAGATATTGCATCGCCGCCGGGGCGCGGCCGGTGTGTAAATAGGCGACCCCCAAACCGTAGGCGGCGTCGTGGCGGCCGGGGTGCTCGCGCAGTACCTTCCGATAACGTTCCGCGGCCTCCACCCAATTGCCGATGCAGGCCGAATCGCTGGAAAACAGGCAGTCGCGCACCAGCAAGCGCGCGAACTGAACATTGGCGCTGGGGTCGTCGGGCTGCCGGGCGAGCGCCCCGTCGATCAGCTTTTGCGCCCGCTCGCGTTCGCTCCAAAGCGCCTGGGAGAGCGTGGTTTGCGTACGGGCGCTGCTCGGCAGCTTCTCAAGCGCCGCCATGGCAACCGGACGGTTGAGCGGCAGGATGCTGAGGGCCAACTCGTAGTCGCGATCCTCATCGGATAGGCAGTTCGGGCTTGGGGCCAAAGGGGTAACCCCGCCATTCGGACGCTCACCGAGGGGTAGCTCGACGCTTTCTTTCGGCAACGGACGATGGTCGAGATACTCGACGAGAAGCGTACCGGCTTCTTCGGGAGTTAACCCGAAAGAGTCCGCGAAATTCCGGGACGGGCTTTTCAGATAGTGTGCGAGAGACTTCCGCCAATCGGGAAAACCCGCCGCTTGCCCGAGCCTGATAAAGTGGGTCAACAACCATGCCTTGCCGTAGAAGGCGATCAGTTCGGTATCGGTTAGGCCGAGTATCGAGGTCGCCTCAACCGTGGTTTTGAATGAGATGGAGGGGTTGCCGGCGATGGTCCGAATCTGTCGATAGGGGAGGTCGCCGAGTTGCACGGGATTGCTGTCGAGATTGGCCGCCGCGAGATAGGTGGCCAACCCCTCCTCGTGCCAGAGCGGGTAATTCAGGCCGGTTTGGGTGCGCAACAAATAGTGGGCGTATTCGTGCAGGGCATTTTCCGTTGGCGCCCGCCGATGTCCATGGGCCGCCAACAACCGGTATTCGTGCATCGACGGCAGGGTTACCCCGGCATATCGGGTTGTGCCGGTCATGCCCATAAAGTGCCGGTAACGACGGAAGACCAGGATCGTCAACGGCATGGTGGCATCGGGCGAGGCGTTGGGAAACAGCGCGAAAAACAACTGCCGGAAACGGTTCAATTCGTTGACGGTGTGCCGAGCGGGTCGCTTGCGCAGGTCAGTTAGGAGGTTGAAGTGCGGCGTGCGGTAGGCGCACCAGCGTTCCTCGAATGATCGGGGCAGCGGCTCGGGCGCACCCGATGCGGCAATGGCGCCCGGTGCCAGAATCGCCAATGCCAACCCTATCGAGACGGTTGCGACGGGTTTCACCGCAATCCTGAGGCCCGGTCTCGCCATGCCGGAAGCTTATCGGTTTACCGGCGCGAATGCTCGCCTATCGGTGGTGTCGTAGTTCGACATTCGCACGAACCGAACAGGGCGCGAGTCTTGCCAGCCTCGCCCCGCCCAAGCTGGCGTGGCGGAGTTCAATTCGTCATAGTAGCCGCACTGCAATGCTTGTGATAGGGAGACGGATGTTCCGAACGTGCCTTGGTGTGCTCGCCGCGCTTGGTGTACTCGCGTGCTCCAGTGCGCCGTTTAATGTGGAGCCGCCGCGCCATTTCGACATTGGTGGCCAATGGGTGCTGAACGCGGGGTTGAGCGACCCACCGCCCAACACCCGTCAAATACTGGCCTCTTCCGACCAGGAATCGGTCGAGGGCCGCATCGGCCTGTACCGAGGCGGGGCACTCGCCTTCGTGGCTCAGGATTTCCCCGTGCTTGCGGCCAAGTCCATGGTGATTGAACAGGATAGAGACTCCATGGGTATCCGCTACGACAACGGCGCCTATCGCGATGTGAGCTGGGGCGAACGCAAACGCGGGCTGTGGGAGGTTTCCGCGGGTTGGTTCGAGGGCAATCTGGTCATCGTTTCCAAAGCGAGCGATGCGACAGGCCGGGAAACATTGCGGCTGAGCGAGAATGGACAGACCCTGAGAATTCTGTTGGAGGCCAATGTGGATGGGGAGAAGTTGATTGCGGTGCGCGTTTTCGAGCGTGTGCCGATACGCGGGGACATACCATCTCTGCGTGCAGGTTGACACCATGGGGATGAATGCGACCCCGATTCCGGCCGGGGTGTACCGCGGAACCATCAGCCGCAACGGCGCCAGCGGTGGCACAACGGAACTGGCGACAGGGGTGATCGGCAACATCCGGCGCAACGGCACAACGGTCAAGCTGACCTACCTGACGGTGTCCGAGAAGTACAACCAGCGCATGATCATCGTCAACGACGGGTCGAACGACGCGACCTACACCCTGGGCTCGTTCGTGACGGAGGTGGGCACGCGGGCGATGCCGAAGGCGGCGGCGAGCGGCACGGTTCCGGCGGGTGGCCAAGTGGTGCTGCGGGTCTCGGACCTGGTCGAGTTCACGGGTCAGATGACGCGGGCGGCGGCGACGCTGACCATCAGCGGCGCCTCGGACGACATTCGTGTGGCGACCACCCAGGTGAACCTGCTGGACGGCAGCACGGACACGGTCTACATCCCGGCGCACGTCTCGCTCAACTAGCGGTCCGTGGAAAGTCCCGGGTTCCGCCGGGAGCGACGGGCGAAGGGCTGCGCGGCCGGCAAGGCGCGGCCGCGCAGTCGTAGGCGACCTATTTCAAGCGGGCGCAACGCGGCTCGGGGCGCTCCCACCACCATCCGGAGGGTGCGCCCGCAAGCGCCCTTCCGTTTCATGCGAGGGGTACCCCTCGCGCTCCCGGCCGGGCCTCCGTTGTCGTCCCTTGATGACGTATCGCTGGATACGCCGACGGGGGCTTAAGCCGCGCATCTGGACACTTGCGGATGCGCTGATGCGGCATTATCAGTTGAATAGAGCGCTAGTGTCCTGTCCCGGAAATGCGCATACTATTCGACCTGTGTGTAATGTATCGTATATTATTGATTTTAAATGAAATTATTTTTTATAGGCCGGTGATTATTTTATAGCGAATTTGTCGGACAGCACACTAGGGAAGGTCTGAACAATTCGATAGAGCAGCGTTTGGCTACTCGTAAGGTATTTATTTTATTAAATCGGATGCCGCGACTCCAAGATTAATCAGAGGCTCCCTAGATGGCGAATGATCACGCATCGTTAGCGGGAATTGCCGTGACGGCTCAGATCCACTTGCAATTGAGATCCATGTGGATAAACTTGCCGCCCTTGCCCCGGCGGGCGATGGCGCTTTCCGCCGTATGGGTTAATCCGCCTTAGCTCAGTTGGTAGAGCAGCTGACTGTTAATCAGCGGGTCGCTGGTTCGAGCCCAGCAGGCGGAGCCAATTAAATCCTGTCTCGTTTTCACCGACTCCCACCGTGCGGGTGAACCGCGGTGCAGTTCTGTCGACGGGCCGCTGTGGCCGCAAACGATCCCGGACAGCAAGCCTTATCGGTAAGGTATGGCCGGTTTACGACATCGGGCATGAGCACTCGACAAACTACTGCGGCTAGTGCTCTATCCAATTGAATAGTGTCGCATCAGCGCACCCTGCCTCACCCTCCAAATTACACTCGCTTCGCACACTGTCGTGTCAAGGGACATTCGTCGCAGTTCGGTTCTGTCGGATGGCACCATTGCTGAAGGCGTTTCTCCGGATGAGAATTTTCGTCTCCCGGTCGGCATTCGCCGTTTCCACATCGATTGAGTTGAAGGTCAGCATGTTTTGCGATATTCCCCAGCGTTGCCCCTTGACCTCACCCCGGCGGCTCGGTGGCGATGACCCCCACACTCTGCAACTCGGCGATTTGTTGTTCATCGTAACCCAGCCAGGTTGAGAGTATGTCGGTGTTGTGCTCTCCCAAGCGCGGAGCGGCCTGCCATTGGGACCAGTCCAAGTCTTCCGCGTGCACGGGATTACCCTGCATGGGCACACCAAATCTGTCGGTGAATCCAAAAAATTCCCGGGATCTGAGTTGCTCATCCGCCTCGACTTCCCTCGATGTGTAAATCGGCCCAGCCGGTACGCCGGCATCTTGCAGGATAGCGGCGGCCTTGTTTTTTTCACGATTTCGCGTCCACCGAGTTATAAGGCTATCGATTGCATCGTGGCACTTTTGGCGCGTCCGATAGTCCATGTCATAGTGGTCATTCCGCAAAACGGCGCAAAGTGATCGCCATTGCTCGTCATTTTCGCATGCTAGGGCAAGCCATTGATCTTCTCCCGAACAGCGATAGATCCCGTGCGGGGCCGCGTTGGGGTGGCGATTGGCGCTCACTTCACCCAAGCTCGTGAGCTGATGCTCAAGCAATGTCGGGCCGGTTGCGGTTACGGCGGCTTCGTGCAACGACACTTCGATGCGGGCACCGGCACCATGTATTTTGTGGACCTCGAGCGCGTCGATGATGGCGCCAAGCGCGTGGTGGGCGGAGATGGGATCCGGCATTGCCTGTGTTGTATTGACCAAGTTATCGGGGCCGTAGCCCAGGCGGGCGTTCATGCCGGCTTGGCATTCCACCACCGTGCCGAATGCCACCCGGTCGCGATAAGGGCCGTCCGATCCATAGCCCGGCATAGTGACGTAGATAATGCCGGGGTTTGCCTCGGCAAGGACAGGGTAGGATAGGCCCAGGTTCTCCATGGTTCGGGCGCTGAAGTTTTCGACCACAATATCGGACACCTTTACAAGCTGGAGAAAGACTTCCCTACCGCGGGCCGATTTAAGATCCAGGCAGAGCCCGAACCGGTTGCGGTGCAGGATGATCCACCCGGCGTCGCGGTTCCAGGGCTCGTCGGTCGCATTTTCACCGAGCCAGCCACCAGTGGGCGGGTTGTTCATAGGCCGCGGCGCCCGGCTGTCGGCGGCTTCGACCTTGACGACGGTGGCGCCAAAATCCGCGAGATAGCGAACCGCGAGCGGTCCAGCCCAGACATGGGTCAGATCCAATACCCTGATGCCACCTAGCGGCCCTTCGACAGCGCTTGTTGTCATTCCGAAGCGGTCTCCGGGTGGACTAGGGCCATCAAGCCGGTCGTCGCGCTCTTGCGCAGCGCCCGTTCTCAATCCGGAACAGTCTCTGTGCGCCTCAGGCTCGTGTTGGAATTGTGTGAAAGGTCGATTGGGTCGGTGGACGGTCTCCGGCAACGGCGGCATCGCTCGAGAATATTCCCCCCGCCGTGCGGAAGCACGATCGGGTTGACGATTGGTTTCCGTATACTCAACGCGCACGGGGGAGCCGGGGATCAGTACTTCACGACCGCCCGGAAGGGCCGACCTTTCCCAGAAATTTCGTGCCGCCAGATGCGCGTCGTCCAGCACCTCCTGCTCGGAGCGCAGTGCGCCCAGCGGAAAGCGAAACTCAGCCGCCAAGGCTTCCAACTCATCCCTCGTATATCGCATGAATTTGGATTTGACGATTGCATGGAGCGCCCCGCGATTTTGCATGCGTCCCTGATTGTCACTGAACCGTTCGTCGATTATCAGCTCCGGTCGGTCCAGCATCAGCGTGAAAGTCTCCCAAAAATTGTCGTTTATCGTTATATAAACAAAGCCGTCCATGCAGGGGTACAAATGGCCGGGCACGCAGTACCAGTAATCGCTGTCGTGCCGACCTCGGATATCGCCAAGGGTATGCAGACGGGTATGTGTCCAGTAGTGATGAGTGGCCGCCGTTTCCAGCAGGCTGATGTCGATTTGTGTCTTTGCTCCAGCGATACGGTGGGCGTTTGCGGCCGCATAGGCCAAGGCACCGGCCTGGAAGTCGATGTAGTGTCCCGCTACCGTTAGCGGCTCGCGCCCGGGTGCGCCGACCAAGTGGGTGTGTCCCGCCATTGCCGACAAAGTACTGGTTGTCGCTCGCCGGTTTCGATGGGGTCCGGTTAGTCCGAAGGGCGTGATGGCGACTTTCAGGGACGCGTTCCATTGGTGGTATCCCAAGGCTTCGAGATGGCTCGCCGTGTCTGTCTCGCAGATAACAAGATCAACTTGGGTCGCAATGCATGCGAGTTCGGTGGGATCGATTTTCAATTTCCGCTTATTCTCATGCAGAAACAGATTCATGGCTTGTTGACCGACCCAGGCGGGCCGGGGTGGCGAGAGCTCGACCCGGGAAACCCGGGCACCGCGGCGCGCGAAGAGCCGCCCGCAATAGCCCGCCGCGTATCGTCCAACCTCGAGGATCTTTAGCGCAGACACGGCCAGACACATTGCGCGATGTGCGTACGGCCTGTGCTCGGTAGCGTTGGGACGCCTTCGCGAAAGACGACACCGCGGACACATTGCGCGACATGCGTACGGCCTGTGTTCGGGCTCAACCTGTCGTTCACGCCAGCCTCGATGCGGCAATTCCCGCCAAGCATGGATCCGCGTGGCAATCCGGTTGGCCCGAATTACCAGGCCCGATGCCCCGGTGGGGGTGGATCATCGGGCGGCCCCGCAAAGCATTGCGCGATGGCCATCCACTCGGTGGCGACCGGTCCAACGACGCGGAGGTCGCAATCGGCGATATTGCGTCCCTGGGTGACGACATGGGCGAATTCAACGGCGCTGCCGGCGACATATTCCTCCGCCGATGGCGTGTTCCATTCCCAGATGGCGCCGGAGGGGGCGTCCAGGCGAATGTGGGGGGTCGGCTCGGGTACCGGCAGCTTGCGGTTCACGAAAGTCCAGCCGAAGGTACGAACGCCGATGTGGCAAATGTTACGGATGCGGTCGGTCGGTTCCCGTTTCACCCTGAGCAGGTCGTAGATGTCCTGGCCGTGCGCCCAGGTTTCCATTTGGCGCGCGGTCGCCATCATGCGAATGCCCATGTCCGGGCCGAACCAGGGTGCCCGCAGGTCGGGGTCGGCCGCTTCCAGGGCATCGCACAACTGCACGAAATGGGAGCGCCAACGTTCGAGCAGGACGCGGCCCCGTAGCGGTTCCGGCGATTCGAGGGGAAGCGTCGCCACCCGGTCGCGCCAGACGCGGAAGCCATCGGGGTCGGTCACCGAATGCACCGCCCAGCGGTCCGCGTCGTGCAGATGCTGAACCACCCAGTCGATGGTCCGGTTCTTAAACGGTGTTTCCCGCGACCACTGATCTTCGGGAATGGTTTCAAGAAAGGCGTTGAGTTCGTCCCCCTCGTCCCTGAGATCGGCTACCTGCTGCAATGTCATCGCACCCTCGACGTAAAACGGCCTGTTCGGCGACGATCATAACCTCCATGGCGCTGCGTGAAAATCGGCTCCCAGCCAGCGCTTGGCTGGGCAGCTCATCCGGCTTGGAAATTCAAATGGTCTATGGCGTATCGTTGGGAAAGGTCTGAACAAGTCGATATACAGACGTCGAATAAATATTAACCAATTGATTTTATTGCATTAAATTCTGACACCACTGAATTTATCAGATATTGCCTAGTGTCCTGTCCCGGAAATGCGCATATTATTCGACCTGCGTGTAATGTATCGTATATTATTGATTTTAAATGAAATTATTTTTTATAGACCAGTGAATACTTTATAGCGAATTTGCGGGACAGAACACTAGCGGGAATTGCTCGCCTTGTCGGGCGGCATAAGGATCCGCCGGCGGCAAGGGGTAGAATGTCGGCCGTACTAAAATCCTGTCTATTACCATCAACCCGGGAGCCGATATGCCGTCACGCCGAGAAATCATCAAGTTGACCGAGGAACAGGTACGCGACTATTTGGAGCGGCAGAAGACGCTCATCGTCGTTTCCAACGGTAGGGACGGCTATCCGCATCCCATGCCGATGTGGTTTTACACGGACGACGCGGGCTGCCTGTACTGCACCACCTTTTCCAAGGCGCAAAAAGTACTCAATTGGCGGCGCGACCCGAAGGCTTCGCTGTTGGTGGAAAGCGGCGAGGAATACGCCAAACTGAAGGCCGTCCTTATTTACGCCACCGCGGAGATCATCGATGACTTCAATGCGGTTTGTGATGCCCTGGTCAAGATATCGACCAAGGGGCGGCGGGTTACGCCGGAACAGACGGACGCCATTCGCAGCCAGGTGACCGGGACGGCGGCAAAACGCGTATTGCTGAAATTCACCCCCGAGCGCTATGTGAGCTGGGATCACGCCAAGCTCGGGGGAAGATACTGATCCACCGATGCCCAACAGGCCCGTCGATTGATTGCAGCGCTATCATGCTCATGCTTGCTTTGGAACTTATATCCACAAGACGCGCAAGTTTGCCGATCAGGCCGAGGCGGGCTTAGAGGCATGTTCCCTTTACTTCGATGGGTCGAGTCAACGGGAAGCTCGGAACCCCCTGACCCAAGGTGATATCGAATCTCGCTAGCGGCGGTTCTGTTTGCGGTGGGATTGCTTCTGCCGCAGTGCCTGGATGATCATCATTCCCGCGAAATAGGCGATCATGATGGCGCTGAGGGTCAGGGTGCTCAGCAGTATCGACTCGAGACCGGCCCCGTCAATATGGGCCATCCACAAGCCTAGGCCAAATCCGAAGGCTATGCGAAGACTTCTTCCATATGCCGCCCAACCCGATTGCCTTTTTGGATGATTCATGATGGTGTTACCCCGATGTGAGGTAAGGGGGCGTTGGATTCGCCCCCTTACCGGCCGCGGCATGTTGCCTAGTCGCAGGAACAGTACGAGAGTTCGCCACTACGCTCGACGCGGCCTGTTGCTTCTGCTCACAGTTGTGGCGGCCTACTAGTCGCCAATGCCGCAGGAATTTTCAGAGTTTCCGCTGCGGCGCCATTCATTAAGTGAATAGCCGGCAAGAAGTGCTCCACCAATTTCGATGGCTGTCTTAGTCGCCTTGTGGCGGACCGCCATACCGGCAACAGCGAAAAGAAGCCCGAGAATCGGCGCTATGCCTCCGCTTGCCTGATCCATTTCCTGTACTGTTAGTTCTCGCATTTGGAATGCCTCCTGAAAATTTATGGGAGGCCGAGGTTGGCGGTGGAGGGGCTGCCTGTCAACGCGGGTTGGACGATCTCAACGAAATCTTCAGAATGGAATACTCCGGTGAGGGCAACGCATGGGCGATTGGCTACAAAATCAACAACTTCCATGGGAGCTGTCGCACAGGCCGCGGTTGCCATAGCCTACCGGCCCCGCCTCCAATTGCCGCTATACAAGACCAACAACCAGGACGAGACCAACAACCGGGGTTGCCTCGGGCCAACGAGAGGTGACGGACATCTTGTCATATCCGTGCAGGCGTGCCGTCCGCCGGGGACGAAGACAGTACAATGCAAACGATGCGACCCTTGCACGCCTATATGATCGGCACCGGCACCTGGTTTCTTTCCGTTGGGATCCAGAGCGTGATGTTTGCCTGGCTGGTCACCATGGTGCTGCGGGAATCGCCGGAGATGGTGGGCGTTGCGCAGATGACCCTGCTGCTGCCGGGCACCCTGTTGATTCTGGTGGGGGGCAGCTACGCGGACCGCTTCGGCGGGCGGCGGGTTGCCATGGCCGCCCAGTCCGTCGCCGTTGCCGCCCCCTTGATTCTGTTGGGTCTTGTCTATCTCGGCGAACTGACATTCGGCGCCATGCTGGTGTATGCCTTTGTTATGGGTTGTGCCCAGGCTTTTGTTACGCCGGCGCGGGACGGGTTGTTGAACCAGGTGGCCGGCGGCCGGGTGCAGCGCACGGTGATGCTGGCGAGCATCGTCCAATTCGGCCTGCAAATTCTGGGATTCCTGGTCGCCGCCCTTGCGGACCGGGCGGGGCCGCTCCCGGTGCTCCTGGTACAGGCGATGGTTTTGGCGGTGGGTGTTTGGGGGTTGCATCGCATCGATGTCGCACCCGAGCCCTCTGTGTTGCGAGCCGACGCCTCCACGCCGTCCACGCCGCTATTTCAGTCGATGCTGGAAGGATCCAGAACGGTGTTGGGTCACCTGGATATGCGGGCGGTCGCTCTATTGAATGTTTTCATGGCGATCTTCTTTATGGGTTCCTACATCGTGACCCTGCCGCTGTTGGTTCGGGAAGTATTCGATGGCGGCGCGAACGAACTCGGATTGATGAACGCCTGCAACTCGCTCGGTTTGGTGGTGGCGTTGTTGCTGCTGCTTCGATTCGGCGATATTGCCCGCCAGGGAAGGGCGCTGCTTCTTTCACAGGCGTTTGGTGCCGTGGCGCTCGCCGCCGCGGGTGCGGTGCCCAATTTTGCGATGCTTTTATGTGTATTGTTCTGCTGGGGCGGCTGCGCTGGCGTTGCGATGGGCATGGCGCGCACTATCATGCAGGAGCGCGCGCCGGAGGGTCAGCGCGGCCGGGTTATGGCGTTTAGCGGGTTTTCCTTTATGGGGGCGGGCCCGATCGGGGCGATTGGCTGCGGGTTTTTGGTGGACCAGTTCGGCCCCCGGGCAGCGCTTGAGATCGCGGCGGCCGGTATGTTGTGTATTTTGGTGGTGTTGGCATTACGCTCCTCGCTGTGGCGCATGACGACGACTTGGGCAAGAGCATGACCAGCACAGCTTGGGAGCGCACTGGAACATGAGCAACTTGCGCGTTGCCGCGGACATCGGCGGCACCTTCACCGATGTGGTGCTTGACGACGGCGAAAACCGTTATTCCCGGAAAGTCCTCACCACCTATGGCGATCCGGCCGATGCGGTGTTGGCGGGCTTGCTCGAGGTGCTGCGCGAGGCGGGGCGGCGTTCCTCCGAGGTCGGCCTCTTTTTGCACGGCACCACGCTTGCCACCAATGCGCTGATAGAACGCCGGGGCGCCAAAACGGCGTTGCTCACCACCGAGGGCCATCGGGATGTGCTCGAGATGGCGTTCGAGAACCGCTTCGAGCAATACGATGTCAATATTGATCGGCCGACGCCCCTGGTGCCGCGTCATCTCAGGCTGCCGGTTCGGGAACGCTTGGCGGCCGATGGCGAAGTGCTCATACCGCTGGACCGGTCCTCCGTAGCCACCGCCGTTGATCGGCTCGCGGACGCGGGCGTTGCGAGTGTCGCCATCGGGTTCCTGCACGGCTATCGCAACGCGGAACACGAGCGCGCGGTTGCCGGTGCGGTTCGAGAGCGACTGCCGCATGTCGCCGTCACACTCGCCAGCGAAGTTTGTCCGGAGATACGGGAATTCGAGCGGTTGTCCACGGCCTGCGCCAATGCCTATGTGCAACCGCTGATGGCCTCCTATCTGGAAAGTCTTGAGGCACAGTTGCTTGCCGCCGGTGTGCGTTGCCCGATTTTGCTGATGACGTCCGGCGGTGGCTTGACCGATCTTGAGACGGCGGCGCGTTTCCCTATCCGCCTGGTCGAATCCGGCCCCGCCGGTGGCGCCCTATTGGCCGCCGACCTTGCCGCCCGCCGCGGCTTGGACGAGGTGCTCTCCCTGGACATGGGCGGCACGACGGCCAAGATTTGTCTTATCGATTCGGCGATGCCACAGGTGTCCCGGCAGTTCGAGGTGGGCCGCGCCTATCGTTTCAAAAAGGGCTCCGGTTTGCCGATGCGTATCCCGGTGATCGAGATGGTGGAAATCGGTGCCGGTGGCGGCTCCATCGCCGCTGTCGACAGCTTGGGACGCATTCAGGTGGGTCCGGAGAGCGCCGGTTCGGAGCCCGGCCCCGCCTGCTACGGTCGCGGCGGACGGTCGGCGACGGTGACGGATGCGGATCTGGTGCTTGGCAAGATACGTCCGGAATATTTTGCCGGCGGTTCCCTGCATCTCGACCACAACGCCGCCGCAGAGGCCATTGCAAGCCATGTTGCGGGGCCCCTGGAGCTTGACCGGATAGCCGGGGCGGTCGGAATTTGCGAGGTCATCGACGAGAACATGGCGGCGGCGGCGCGGGCGCATGCCGTCGAGTGGGGCAAGGATACCGGCGGCCGCACCCTGATCGCCTATGGTGGCGCGGCGCCATTGCATGCCTGCCGGCTGGCCGAGAAGCTGAAGGTGGCCCGCATTGTCGTGCCCCGGGGCGCGGCGGTGGGCTCCGCTCTCGGTTTTTTGCTCGCACCCGTTAGTTTTGAAGTGGTGCGCAGCCGCTATGCGACCTTGACGTCACTGAAAACCGATGCGGTTCGGCATCTGCTTGATGAGATGCGTCGGGAAGCGGCCGCCGTTGTTGCCGGGGCCGCGTCGGCGCCGCTTGTGGAAACGGCCCGGGCCTATATGCGCTATGTGGGCCAGGGGTTTGAGATTGCGGTCGAGGTTCCGCCAATCGATGGGGTTGACCATGTATCGATGCCCGCGGGCGCGGGGGATGTTGCCATATCCGGCCACGGTGCATCGTTATTTGATGCCGCCGGTGCCGATGATCTCGGGCGCCGCTTCCTGCGCGCCTTCGAGAAGGAATACCGCGCCCTCTATGGCCGAACGATTCCCGATGCGGAGGTGGAGATACTCAGTTGGACGCTGACCCTGGCAACGAGCGGGCAAGCACCGGGAAGAGCGCCGCCGCTGTCGCCGAAACGCACACCGCCTCCTCAGGACCGGGTCACCCTATACCACGCGGACCGGGGCTCCAGCGTGGAGGCATCGCTGTATCAACGGGATACCCTGATGCCTGGCGATACGTTCGTTGGCCCCGCCCTGATCGTGGAAGATCAAACAACGACCATCGTGACCGCGGATTTTTCCGGCACGGTGGATAATTTTGGCCATCTCCACCTCGAGCGCATTGCCGATGTCGACTGACACAAATCCGATTCGCACCCAACTGGTATGGAACCGATTGCTGGCCATCGTGGAGGAACAGGCGCAAACGCTGATGCGCACGGCATTTTCGACCGTCGTTCGCGAGGCGGGCGATCTCTCGGCCGGCGTCTTCGACACCCAGGGCGCGATGCTCGCCCAAGCGGTGACGGGGACGCCCGGGCATGTCAACGCCATGGCGGCATCCGTAGGCAAGTTCCTCAGAAGACATCCGTTGCGGGAGCTGGCCCCAGGCGACGTATTGCTGACCAACGACCCTTGGGATGCAACCGGCCATCTCAACGACTTCACCGTGGTCACGCCGGTCTTTCGCGACGGGACGCCCATTGCCCTGTTTGCCAGCACCAGCCACATCGCGGATGTTGGCGGTCTGGGATTTGGGCCGGATGCCGAGCAGGTGTTCGAGGAAGGTCTGAACATTCCAATCGGCCACTTGTTTAGGCGAGGCGAGCGCAACGAAACGCTGCTGTCTATTTTGGCGGCCAATGTGCGCGACCCCGGGGTGGCGGAGGGCGATCTCTATTCGCTCGCCGCCTGCAACGACAGTGGGGGTCGCCGGCTGCTCGAAACGTTGGACGACTTCGGCCTGGATGGCATCGATGGTGTGGGGCGGGCGATTATCGAAACATCGGAGGCCGCCATGCGACGGGAAATCGGTGCCTTGCCGGACGGCCGTTTCGAATACGCCATGCGTGTGGATGGCTACGACAAACCACTCGACCTCTGTGCCTCGTTGGTGATCGACGGCGAGCGGCTGTCGTTGGATTTCGCCGGTTCGTCGCCGACCTCCCGCTTCGGCATCAACGTTCCCCTACCCTATACCCAGGCCTACGCCACCTTTGGTGTCCGGTGTCTGGTGGGCAATTCGATTCCCAACAACGCCGGGTCGCTAAGTGCTGTGCGGGTTACCGCGCCGCCGGGTTGTATCCTCAACGCCTTGCCGCCATCCGCCGTATCGGCGCGCCATGCGGTTGGCCAGATGCTGCCGGATGTGGTGCTTGGTTGCCTTGAACAGGCATTGCCGGGC
Organism: Pseudomonadales bacterium; assembly: GCA_965116165.1. GTDB lineage: Bacteria > Pseudomonadota > Gammaproteobacteria > Pseudomonadales > Azotimanducaceae > Azophilus. The sequence goes on from OZ220484.1 coordinate 2,722,367, forward strand.
AAGGCGCCGGCGGAAGGCGCTTCCTGCATTTGGAATCCCGTGTTTCTCGGGGCGAATGCGTCCGATAACTTTCCGGGCGAGAATTTCGTGATCAACCCCATATTCAATGGCGGCACGGGCGCCCGCCCGGGCAAGGACGGCCTTTCCACCACGGCCTTCCCAAGCGGTGTGCGCACAACGCCGACGGAGATTAACGAAGTGACTTCGCCGCTGGTGTTTTGGCGCCGTGAATACCGTCCGAATTCCGGCGGAGCCGGTCGCCATCGGGGCGGCTTGGGCCAGATTATCGAAATCGGTCATCGGCGCGGCGCACCCTTTTATGTTTCCAAGATGTTTGACCGAATCCGGCATCCGGCGCGCGGCCGCGGCGGCGGCGGGGACGGTGGTTGCGGGCGAGTCTATTTGCGGGACGGCCCGGCTCTGCCCGGCAAAGGCAGGGATCTGGTTCCGGCGGGCGTGACGCTGGTTTTGGAAACACCTGGCGGCGGCGGCATCGGCGATCCGGCGGAGCGCGATGCGGGGGCGGTGGCGGCGGACCTGCGGGCCGGGTTGACTTCCCCCGGCGGCGACTCGGGGCAGACCGATAGCGCACATGCGCTGTGAATTCGCAACGGCAATGTGAAATGGACCATTCAGGCATTTATCGGGCACTACTTGTGGGTATTGCCATGCTTGGCGGGAATTGCCGCGCTGTCAGGGCGTGTGACCCTTCCATTCCAGGTTCTGGGCCGTATAGGCGCTGAATGATCCTTCGATTATGCGGTCGTGCGCATACTTCCATCTCTTCTTCGCATGGTCGGGGGTCTTGTCCCAGACCATGACACTGAACACACACTCGTAGGTGCGAACCTGTCGGTTTCTCCCCTGGGCGACGAGGCCGCCGACCGCCCTGATGAACTCGCTATCGCTCAGTGCCCTTCCGTAAGGCAACTCCGCAACTCGCAGACGCCTCCATTCGTCCGCATAGCGTCCGCCGTCGTCGTCCACAGCGCCTCCCGGCGGTGGCGTTCTTGGGGCCAGTTCGATGCTGCCTTCGTAGATCGCCACATTGAATAGGTAGTAGGGTTTCTCGCGTGTCTTTCCCTCGCCGGCGCTGACGATTCGATACCAGCACGGCGGGTTCTCGCCCTTGCGACGTATCAGCGCCAGATTGCGCTGCGCCGCCTCGCGTTCCCGGGCCGCGTCGGCAAGAGCCCGCTTGGCTTCGTTTTCGGCCACGCGGGCCTGCCCAGCCCTTTCGCGCGCCCGGTCGCGCTCGCGCTCGGCATCGGCCAGGGCCTCTTTGGCTTCGCGCTCGGCGGTATGGGCCTGCTCGGCCCCTTCGCGCACCTGGTCGCGTTCATGCTCGGCGGTGGCGAGGGCCTCTTTGGCTTCGCGCTCGGCGGTGCGGGCCTGCTTGGCCCCTTCGCGCGCCTGGTCGCGTTCATGCTCGGCGGTGGCGAGGGCCTCTTTGGCTTCGCGCTCGGCCCTGCGTGCCTCGGTGGCCGCATTTTGCAGGGTCTCGATTCGGTCCGGACGCACCCATACCCCCGGTGCGCCCGCTGTGTCGGGCTTCGGAGGTGGTTCGTCCCGCTGGATAAGGCCCAGCAGGGCGATGAGCAGGAGGAATGTTAGGAGAATGAACGTTTCGGCGACGGTAAGGCCGAGAACCGCACCCCGCCGGTAGTCCTTCATTGACCCCGGTTCCAGAATCTAAACTTGGAAACCTGATCCCGGCGAAGGATTTCGGCCTGCATTTTGGCTTCATCGGCAAGGTTGCGAAGCGCTTCCGCCGCATGTTTTGTTTCTTCCTCGGTTGCCCGCGCACTTTGCGTGAGAGCGTCGAGCAACTTTCCCGCCTGGGCGGCCTGTTTGGTGGCGGTCGCTCCTTCGGCGGTGATGGCCTGGAGCGTCTCCCCGATCTGTTGCACCGCCGCCGCCGTTCTTTCCGTGTCTTGTCCCGCGCCGATGCGCGCCTGCAACTCGTCCATCGCATTGAGCATTCCCGTCATCGCCTTGGCGACGGTGTTAATCCCCACAAGGCTGGTTTGTAGCTTTTCGGCCTCGGACTCCAGAACCTCGATCGACTTCGCCGCTTGGTGGGCATTGCTGCCGAACGCGGCGCCCGCATCGCCGGCGCGCCCGAGGTGAGACTCGAGGCGTTCCAATAACTCGTCCATTTGCTTATGAACGGCGGACATGTCCCGCGCCAACGATTGCGACTGTTGCGTGGCGGCCTCGAAATTCCGTTGCATGCTGTCGAGGTTTGCGCCACTCGCCGCCTGCATCTCGTCAAGGAATGACCGGCTGGCCTCGCGGACCTTGGCAAGGTGGTTGTCGTGGGTGGATTCGAGCCGCTGCAACAGGTCTTCGGCCTGCTTCGCGGTGGCCGCGAGGGAGCCGCCGACGGCGCCGAGGACATTCTCGGCTTCGCCTTTAAGTTTCTGGGCAAACGTTTCGGTATCGCGCTGGAGTCTGTCTTTGAATGCCGTGTTTTCCCGCTTCAGGGACTCGCTGTGTTCGAGCAGAAAGTCCTTGCTCACCTGTTCATGGATGGCGGACATGCTCCGCACCAACGATTGGGACTGTTCCGCGGCGGCCCCGAAATTCCGTTGTAGGATGTCGAGGTTTTCGCCGCCCGCCGCCTGCATCTCGTCAAGGAATGACCGGCTGGCCTCGCGGACCTTGGCAAGGTGGTCGTCGTGGGCGGATTCGAGCCGCCGCAGCAAGGCTTCGGCCTGCTTCGCGGTGGCCGCGAGGGAGCCGCCGACGGCATTGAGGACATTCTCGGCTTCGCTTTTAAGTTCCTGGGCAAACAGTTCGGCGTTGCTTTGAAGTCTGTCCTTGAATGCAGTGCTTTCCCGCTTCAACGACCCGCTGTGTTCGAGCAGAAAGTTCTCGCTGCCGGTGGCATGGCTGCGGACGATTCTGTGAAATCGCGCGAGTGCGTTCGCGCCCAGGGTGAGGTCGCGGGCGATCCTGCCGAGAAGGTATCGGTTGATCCCCTCCATCTCCGGGAAACTTGCGCTTGCGGGCGGGGGTGGCGGAGCTGCCGCGTCGGTTGACGAATCGGGATTTTCCGCGGTTTCGGGCCCTTGCCGATCCTGTATTCCGAGCCGGTTGGCGATCCACTGTGCCCGACGCCTCCAAGGCGATGAGTTTGCAAGTTGCCAATTCTGTACAAGAACACGCCCGGCGATCCCCGTCATAGTGGAGGTCAGCGCGATGCCGAAGTTCTCGAGCAGGGCGCGGATGCTCTCGGCACTGCGCGGCCCATCCGCATCGATTCCGAAGAGTTCCAGCAGGGTGAACACGAGGGAAAGCAGGGTGAACAGGAGCCCCAGATAGTAGACGTTGTCGCCCTCCTCCTCCGGAGCATCCTTGTCGTTGAACATGTAATAGAGAGAAAGCAACAGCACCACCACAAACGCGAAAAATGCCGCAAACCAGGCGTTGGTGGACACACGCTTTATCACGAACAGTCCAATTCCGCCGCCAATCAGAGCGGCGAAAAACCACTTATGCGCACTGGTCTTTCGGGGTGCGCCCTCGACAGTTTCGGCCCGCGTTCCCATCCGGTCGTTCGCCCCCGGCCTTGCCTGTTCTTGGTTCCCGGATGCCCGCCGCGATGCCGTGGCCTCGTGCAGGTCGGGATCCTGGTTCAGATCGAATCTTGCCATTCGATTTCTCCTCCCTGTTCCATGACCAGTTCGGTCCACCAGTAATAGTGGTGTTCGCTCTGCCACTGCGCGTATTTGGGCCGTTCCAGGCGGAAGAGGCTGATTCGCGCGCCGGTCAGGTCGGTGAGTAGATCGCGGGCCTGGTGGCGCATCTCCTTGGCGTCCGGATAGGGTCCGTAGTGCGAGAGTCGTGGGGTGTGCTGTAGCAGATCGGAGAAAACGACGAGGTGGACCTTGAAATTCTCGTCCCCGCGCTTGCCGGGCACATGGCGGGCGGCAAGCACGGTGATCGTTTCGAGCAACGGCGAGGTCTGCCGCGGTTCGCCTTCGTGTTCCGGGAAGGCGTTGGTGAGCGCGTCCTCGAAACGCTTCCAGTCCCGTTCGTGAAAGCGCGCACCGCGATGGATGCTGTCTCGCCAGCTACGATCCTTCGGGTTGATGAGCGGGCGGCAGACATCGATCAGTTGTTTCGGTGCGCCCGGATCCTGGGTCAGTTCGTAGACCCTGAGGAGTTGTCCCGCGGCGACCCCCATGCGGCCGGCCTCTTCCGAGGTGATCTGGTCGGCGAGGCGTTCGAGTTCCGCCCGATGTTTCGGGGTCAGCGGATCGCTCGTATCGAGGAGCAGCACGGTGGCTCCGACGGGGCCGGTGTCCTTGGGGCAGAGACGATCATCGGTTTCCGGAATGCGGGTGCCCATTTGATAGAACACGACCACACCGATGAGGAGGATCGCGCCGGCCGCCAGCGGCGCCAGTATCGATTGGATATGCGGCCTCACCGGCTGTCCTCCACATAGTCATCGACGATGTCGTCGAGCTTTGTGTAGGCCGTCTGGAGTTGGGCGTAGATTGCCTCCACCTGTTCAAACCCCTGCTTCGCCCTGGCGGGGATGTCGCCCCAATCGGGGAGATCCGGGTCGATGAAATTCGGTGGCTCGATCGCCTCTTCGTCGATCGTGGGCAGGCTTGCAAAGAAGGGTGGCGGTTCGGTCTTGCGCGCGGCCAGATTCGCGGACCGGTAGGCGGCGATGAGGTAGGCGAGATCCTTGTTGTATTGCCGGAGGTTTGGCCGGTAGGTGTCGACGACCATGGCGAGTCGATCCAATACGCTTTGCTGGTTGGCCTGATCCAATTCGTGGCGGTCTTTTATCTCGGCAATCGCGGTGTTCGCTTCGTTGCGTGTCGATTCCAGCCGCTTGCGTTCGTTGTTCAGGTCGTCCTGATATCGTCCGTGCAGATCCCTGACCTTCCGATGCTTCGCGCCGTAGCCGGGGAAACGATCATCGGCGGTGTACGCCTTGTAGGCGGTCAGGGCGAACACGGCGACGCCGACGAGGGCCAGGCCCGCGGATGCGAGGCTCTCCCACGGCAGGGGATGTTCGATCATCGTGCTCCAAGCGGTGGCGAACGCCTCGTCCGGGGCCTCGAGTGTCCCCGTGTTTTCCGCGAGCACGTAAATGTCCCGCACATGGCCCGCCACATTGTTCCAGACCAATGCGAGCGCGGTGCAAAACATGCCCACGACATAGGCGCCGAGCTTCCTGAACTTCGCGAACCCCCAGTCGTAGTGGGTGCGGCGCCAGCTTAGGCCGGCCCCTATCCCCAGCATGATGTTCACAATGGTGAGTACGATAGCGACCATCCACCCTTCGATGATCCCACCGCGCGAGACGCTTCCGAGCAGGTTGGCGCTTGCGAAGCTCTCTATGATCCCGGCGACCGGAACCCACAGCCAGTGCGCTACCTGGCTCGTCGGATATTCGGCCACCCGCGAGAGCCGGTGCCGCTGGCGGAATTTCTTCAGGTCGCGCTCGGCTTCGTTGTATTCGGCGCGTTGTTTGTCGAGATCGCCGATGCTCTGATTGGCTTGGGTTTGGAGATTTTGGCAGCGTTGCCTGATCAGGGCCTCGAGGTCGATCTCGAGATTATCTTTCCCCCAGGAGCTGTCGAGTGTGTGGAGGGTGGCGAGTGCGTCCTCAATGTACTTTTTCACATTCTCCTTGCAGTCGAGGGCCCGCTTGCCGACCCAGTTTTCGATCCTCCGATACATCTCGTCGGGCGACGTTTCATCGGAGCTCGGTTGGTTCTGTTCGCCACGCTGCTCGCCGTTCTCCCGGATCTGGTGGGCGGCGAGCCAGGCATCGCAGTCGAGGCGGATATACTCCCCCTTGCTCGGGTCAAATCCCGGAATGTCTTCCCACTCGGAGTTGGGGCGGTCTTTTCTCATTGTTCGCTCCTCTCGTCTCTCCCATGCCTTGCGCTTGTCCGGCTCCTATCGCCGGAGACGTGGCCTATCGCCTTGCGCGGCGATCAAGTTTACTTGTGAATTCCACATCGCGCATTTCGGTATGGCTCAGTTTGAAATCCAACCTCGCCGAACACCCTTTTTGGGCATTGCCGTGCTTAGTGGGAATTGTCGGCCGAAGTGCTTCAGGTGTCTTCGCATTTCTAGTAGAATGCATCGCCTGCATTTCAGGCGTGTCGCGCGATCTAGCGGGAATAGCTCAGTTGGTAGAGCACAACCTTGCCAAGGTTGGGGTCGCGGGTTCAAGTCCCGTTTCCCGCTCCAATATAAAGACGCGCGGAGATACTCCGTTGCGACGGGTCGATCAAGCCGACCGGCCCAGTCGGTATCCGCGGGATCAACAACATCGCCGAGAATATCTATCTTCCCCGGTCGATGCTGAACAGGCTCCCCGGTTTCTCTCGATACGGCACCAGTCGCGCATCCCGCGCCGATTTACATCTCAGGCATTCCAAACCACCGGCAATGGGTTGCAGCCGCTGGTCAAGAGCGTATGATCTATCATCAACTTCAAGTTAAGGAAACTCTGATCAATTCGATAGAGCAGCATTGATATACTCGTAAGCTATTGATTTTATTAAATCGGATGCCACCGCTACAGGATTAATCAGAGGTTCCTCAAATTCCAATGACAACAGTCTCCATGGTGGAACTACATCATGACGCTGAAGGCATTCTGCAACGGGTAGGCCGGGGCGAGCGGCTGGTGTTGACCTATCGCGGACAGCCAGCGGCCCGACTGGAACCCTTTACGGAGTCGGACACCCCCGCTGACGACCCCATTTATCTCCTGGCGGAACTGTCCGTTGACCAAGGCGGATCCCTCACCAATGAGGAAATGGACGCCATCGTATATGGCCAATGAAACGTTTGTGGGTACGAGTGGCTTATATTCGTTGTTGGTGCACAGGGACCGCATGCACACGGCTGCTGCGGACTACATGGCCCAAGCGGCACGGGACCAAGGCCGTTTCGTGACCACCGATTACGTCCTCGACGAAGCGGTGACGCTGCTGAAAGCGAGAGGCCACAGAAAACTCATCGCACCGCTGTTTGACGCCATCGACAATTCCGCCGCCATGCGCATCGAGTGGACGACGTCCGAGCGCTTCGATGCAGCGCGGTTATTCTACATGCGTCACTCCGACAAGGCATGGTCCTTTACCGACTGCGTCAGTTTCCTGGTCATGCAGTCTCTCGGTCTCACTGCGGCACTGACCAGCGACAACCACTTTGCCCAAGCCGGGTTCCAAGTGCTGTTGAAGTCATGAACTCAAACATGAACATCAAGCGGATTAGCCATAGTAACGGTTTGAATCGGCGTGGCAAAGAGGCTGCCTACGACCCGACCGGCACACCCAACCCCCGGGCCAGGGCGTGCAGGTGGTTCCGGGCAAATCTTTCGGCAAGCTGCGTGCCCGGCACCATCTGAAACCCGTGGCATGCGGCGGCATACGAAATCAGTTCCGTCCTGACCCCGGCCCGCATCAGCCTGTGCGCGTATTCGATGTTCTCGTCCCGAAAGAGGTCGAGTGTCGCCGACATCATATTGCCGAAGACTGTGCTGGGTTAGGGGCGGTCCCCGCAGACCGAATTCTTCGGGTAAGGCGCTCCTCACCGGTCGCCGGCTTTGCGAACCCGACTGCGGAGTTTGTCGAAGTACTCCGAGTCGACGTTGACCGACTGCGGTGAGGTTGCGCCTACCAAAAGCAAGCCGCGCAGGCGCTGGCGGCGTGATCCATGTTTTCCTCGTGGAACAACAGGGCAGCGAGCACGTTGCAGTCGACAATGAGAGGCGGCAATTGCCGGTGGCTGCTACGCGCCTCTGCAACAATGAGTTCGCTCACCGGGCGTCGCGCTCCCGGCGGATGATGTCAACGGCACGGGGACTTGTGGTGTCCGGACCGCCCCACCTTGCTTTGTTTTCGGCCAGAATCCGGGCGGCCGACTTCCACCCGGACGCCTCCCGGTGCGGCTCATCGCGCTGCTGTTGCGATTCCGTATCGTCCGCCGCGCGGCACACGATGGCCATCAACTCTCCCTGGAGGGAACGATGGTTCTCGCTGGCGCGCCGGCGAAGCTTTTCGACAACAGGTTCCGGTACGTTCTTGATCGACAGGTTTGACATGGCTCTATATTTGATCCTTAATGGCTCCATTATGGCTCCATAGAGCCTTTCCAGCAAGCCCTATCCCATTTAATAAAATCAATAGCTTACGAGTATATCAATGTTGCTCTATCGAATTGATCAGAGTTTCCCCAGGCCATTGTTGACGATGCAGTTGATATGGATGCTGCTTTTGCAGCCTTCGTGGATAGCTTGATGCAGTCGCTGACCGGTCGTCTTGTGCGAGGAGCAGGCTCATGACCCCGACACCTGTCATTTCCCTTGATCCTAAGGGGAAAGATCATTGAATCCGACTTGGTCGAGTTTGCCGGACGGGGTGCGGATGCGCTTTCCAGACACCTGACGTAAACCGGTTCATCGATCAATTGCCGATGCGAGGCCTTGGAGACTTCAAGGACATTGACGCGTTGAAGGCGGAAGAAATCATCGATTTCCTAGTCGGGTTCGGCGAACGGCTCAATGTCGGCACCAACACGCATCTGCAGCGGGCTAGGGAACTCTATATGGTGGTATGTCAACTTACGTATATAAATCCCAAAATCTGCTCTACGCCCACGACGGTCTAGGTTCCGCCCTGCTCTCGATATCCGGTGAGATTTACCGCAACGGGTTGCGACGGGAATGCGAACCGCCTCAACGCCAACAGTAGAATGTCGTCCAATCTAATCTATGGGAAGGTCGCCCGATAGACGGCAACGGCTCTACTGCGGGTAGCCATTTTGGCTGTCGGAGTTGAGCATGTCCTTATCTTGGCTGACGATCAGAAGACGGTGCTTGGCGTCTTTGCCACGGGCACGGTCCACGAGCCCTCAAACTTGTAGCCGTGCAGCATGTCGATGACTTCGGTCTCCATGACGCCCTCAATCGCGGGGATGCGTTCATTGACGAGCGCTTGAAGAGCGACGCGGGACGGGGTGCTTGTCGATGCGGTCAGGTTCATCGTGCCGGACAGGGTTGCGAGACCAAGGACTTCAGGCATGTTCTTTAGCTGCCGCACGACACCGGGCAGCAGGCGATAGTTCGCCTTGACGTACAGTTGGTGGACATGCCGATGTCCAAGCGACCTTGGGTTCACAATGGTCTGGTAGTTCAGAATGCCTGGCGTGTTCTCGAATTTACGAAAAATGGTTCGCACCTGGCTTTCCGGGTAGTCGAGTTGGCGCGCAACTTTCCGGAGGCTCATTCGTCCGTCCCCATGCAGCATGGCAAGTACGGACAGCTCACGCTCTCCAAACGACTCCGATAGCCGGGTGTCGGTTAATTCCCGCAAGCGCCGCTCGAAATTGGGCTGAACCTCGACGATGGGACCGTGATTGACGCTGTATTTGTAGTTCGACAAGACGATTCTAACTTGCGCGTCCTCGATGTTCCTGATTGAGCAGGCAGTCGTCGAAATTGTTTGCTCTATGTCGGCGGCATTGCGGCCGATCATGTAGAACATGATCTGTTCCCGGTGCAGTCGGGTGCCAATGGAAATGATTTGGGGAACCTGTGCGAGCTCTCTTGCGACTGCATCGCAAGTGCCGGGTATTTCCGGTGCGACCTTTATGCTGCCGATGGCAACTGCTTCGAAACCCGCGGCGTGGATGTCTGTGGAAGCAACCACGCGCACTATACCGAGATCCTTCAGTTTCTTGATACGTGCGCCAACAGTCGCTTTTGATACCTCCAGGGCCTCGCTGATTCGAGAGTTCAGAACCGTGGGGTCGGCTCGAAGCATGTCGATGATGCTGCCGTCGCGCTCATCTGTTTGGTTGTCCACGCCTGCTCTCATTCTCTGGTCGTTCGGTCAGCGGCACACAATCATATAGAGCGCTCCTTCCAGTCACAACTGCTTGGATTTTCGGTGCCCGGGCTCCAGTCGATGCGGCTCGGCCGGGCCACCGGTAGCGCCAAATGCGAAATTCGTGCCGCGGGCCAATCACACTCAATTTTGTTAATATTCCATAAGAATAAAAAAAGTTTGCAATTTAATTTAAATATGTTTATCCTTTGAAGAAATTGTTGGGTGATATCGTAAGGTGCCGCTCAGGCGGAAGCGTCGATATGAGTGGTGTGGACGCGAACGACCTAGGGCACCTTGAGACACCGGGCGCGGGCGTAGGTGGCTGGGCGAGGAAACCCAGCCCATGGGGATATCGATTCACGGGTGATTGGTGGCATTGATACATACCGCAGGAGGAAAGTGGAGAAGTTTAAAGCGGAGGGTATTTCATGTGGCACCAACAGCAAATCAAGAACGAACAGGCCAGAGATCGAACCTTGAGTCTCCAGTGTTCCAACGCGATGAAGCTCGCGCTCGCGCTCAGTTGTCTGTATCCCATCCCCGCGGTGTTGGCGCAGGATGCGGCTCTGGAAGAAATTCTGGTTACGGCGACGAAGAAAGGCGCTACAGGTCTCATGGATACAGCCGTGACCGCAACGGTGGTGACAGGCGAGCAACTCGAAGTGCGGAAAGTCCGAAATGTCGAGGACATGCAATTTCAGACCCCTGGGATGGTTGTGGACTCGTCTGCCGGTGCGCCGAGGGTTGCAATTCGCGGCATCGGGCATGATGGTAGCCTAATTCACGCGGAAAACGGCGTCGCCGTCTATGCCGACGATATTATCCTGCAACGTACCCAGGCTGTGACAGCCGCGTTTTTTGATTTGGAACGCGTCGATGTTCTTAAAGGGCCGCAAGGTACAGCATTCGGTCGAAATGCCAACGGTGGTTCGGTGAACTATGTCAGTCGTCGTCCCGTGGAGGGTTTGTACGCGGAAGCGGGTGTGACCGGCGGTAGCGATAGCAGAAAGGAAGTCTATGGTGTTTTCAACTATGGCACAGCGGATTACGGGCTGCGAATCGGCGCTGAATACAAAGACGATGACGGCTTCGCAAAAAACCTGATGACCGGGGAGGAAATAAACGGGAGAGAGACAACCGTTGTTAGAGCTTCCCTTTCCTTCGCCCCCGCAGACAACTTCGAGGGTATTCTTAGGGTCGGCTATTTCGATGAGGACTTGAATGGGCCGGCCGTAGCTGTACTCGGTGCCGAGCCCTTTTCTCTTCCTGCGCTATTTGGCGGCACCCCTTCGTTTGATCCGAATGAAAACTACGAGATTCACAGCGACCTTGGAAACCGCCAGCGATCGGAAATAACCAATGCGTCATTGCATCTCGATTGGGATTTCGGCGAATTCCATTTGCGCTCCATAACAGGCTACTATGACGGTGAATACATAATTCAAAACGACGCCGATCACAGTGATGTTGCCTTTGTCCCGATACCTCACAATGATTTTTTCAGTGAGCAGTTTTCCCAGGAACTCATTCTTTCCGGTACGGCGGGCGCTGTGGATTGGCTCGCTGGCGGGTTCTACCTGACTGAAGATGTGGGTCAGGATGTCGATATCGATTTTCTGCTTCCCCTTAGCCCAGGTGGTCTTAGCGTCAACCTGAATGATAATCAGGATTTAACCTCGGTAGCGGGCTTTGTCCAAGGCACTTGGCATATCAATGACACCACGAGATTCACAGCCGGTATACGCTATACCGAAGATGAGAAGAAGATAGACTACGATCAGGAAGTTGTTCAGGGGCCACTTTCTCAAACCCCTGGCTTTTCAGTCCCGACCTGCCAAACGTCGTTCAGTGTCACCTGGGATGATGTCACTTGGGATCTGACCTTGGAGCGTGGTCTCGGCGACAACGCCCTCGCCTACGCCAAGGTCAGCAGCGGGTTCAAGGCGGGTGGATTCAATAACACATCTTGCGATGTCGGTTATGATCCAGAGCAACTTCTGGCATACGAAATCGGGTACAAGGGAACGTTCAGGGATGGTGCTCTGACGTTTGCGACCAGTGCCTTTTATTATGAATATGAGGATATTCAGGTCACTCAGGTACAGGCGTTTCCCGATATCGCCGCAACGACGGCTGTTGTGGCTAACGCCGCCGCAGCGGAAGTGTATGGACTGGAATTTGAACTTCGCGCGCTATTGACCGAGAAGGTTTCCGTCGATGTGGGTGCCTCTTGGGTTCCCACCGCGGAGTACGAAGAGTTTGTTACTGTCGATGCGTTGGATTTGCGGAGTGTTGACCAGGATCCCGCTACGACGCCTCCCGATCTGGATCTATCGGGTAACCGCCTGAACCGGGCGCCGAAGTTCAGCGGCATTATAGGCTTGAACTACACGGAGGAGCTGGGTTCGAACTGGGAGGTGGGCGCCAGACTGGAATATTATTTTGTCGATGATCTCGCCTTTTCACCCTTTGACCGGCCGAATGCGTTTAACGCAGCGATTTTTCCGGGACTCGTGAAGGATGCGAGTATTCAGGACGGATACGAGTTGCTCAACGCGTACTTGAATTTTCACTACGGCGAAAACTGGACCATTCGCCTATACGGGAAAAATCTGACCGATGAGTACTACTTTGTGGGCATGATCGACAATTCGGGGCCGCAACACATCCACGGCGACTTTGGTCGCCCTCGAGAGGGTGGTGTTCAACTGGTTTACAGATTCTCCTCATGAGCCAACCCCCCGCCATCGATCTGTTCGAAGCCTTGGGTACTTCTCGCAGTCTCAGACGCCTGAAGCCGGATCCCATTCCCGACGACATCATCCGGAAAGTGATCGAGGCCGGCACGAAGGCTCCTTCCGGATCGAACCAGCAGAACTGGCGATTTCTCGTCGTCACCGATCCGGAGAAGAGAGCGGCGCTTGCCGAGCTTTATCGCAAGGGTGCCAATCTCATCGGCCTGCGCAACTACGGGGAGGAGGGGAACCCGGGTGGCGGAGGCGATGATCGTTCCCAGCGCCTGATCGCAAAGTCGGTGCGGTATCTCATCGACCACATCCAGGATCCGCCTGTCCTCCTCCTGCTTTGCGCCGTTCCCCTGCCTGCGCCTGAACCGCCGCCCGGCTATCGGCCCCCACCAAATGTCGTGAAATTCGGAGCGCGCTCCGAGTCCGCCGGCATCCTGCTCGCGGTGCAGAACATCATGCTGGCATGCCGCGCTTTCGAACTCGGAACCTGCCCCACCACACTGCATGTGCTGCATGAGGATGAGGTTAGGGAACTGCTCAATATTCCCGAAGAGGTGAAGACGTTCGTGATGATGCCGATCGGCTACCCGACCGACAAGATCGGGCCCGTCAGGCGATACCCGGTCGAGGATGTGACCTTTCGCGACGCGTGGGGACAGACTTGGCTCGGATAGAAGCTGTTGGTATCGAGTTGTTCAGACCTTCCCTGGACAAAAACTGTGGATGCCATCGTAAGCTCTACTCGCGTTCGGCCTTCACAAAGTCGATTGTGTCCTCGAAGTCGCGGACCTGACCAGCAAGCTCGATCATCTCCTCACGGCTGCAATCATGTTATATCCAACTGGTGTTGGGATCTTCCCAGAGCTGGATGCGAATATCGTCGTCGTCGTAGAACAGGAACGACCGCGCGTTCTCGCCAAAATTCCAGATCGCATCCGTCGTCGGCTGGAAGCCAGCCGCTTTCACCTTTTCGAACCAGCCGTCGATATCGCTCACCCGGAAAGCAAGTTCGCGCATGCCGGTCACGAAATAGGAATTGTATTCTTCCGGGGTCTTGCGAACGGTAGGATGAAGCGCTTCCTGTACCTCGAGCAGCGCGCCATCCGGCGAGTTGAGTAGCGCACAATCGATGCTCGCATCGCGGCGACCCAACATCTTCTCCATTTCATTGAGCTTGCTCTCATCAAAACCCGTTGGCCCCGGATCTCCGGGTGCACAGAATCGAATTTGAACATTGAAGTCGAACAGCTCGGTCCACATCTTGAGTGATTTCTCCAGATCGCTGACGCATATACAGACATGGTGAAAACGCATGGTCCCTCCTCATTTTATGGTAAAAAATGGAAATTTGAAAATTTTGCGGGCGCATGACAAGCCACCCAGCCCACGCTTCGGTATGTCGTTTTGACTGCGATAGCTCCCTAACGGTCGATTGGCTGACGTGCCGATCAGCGTCCAATCCCAGCGCCGATCAGCAGTCGGGTTTCTCTGTCATCACTGGCTTGAAAGTGCCGCGCTAGTCCCTCACTAAAACAGGATTTGAAACGTTTTATTTTTTAGTATAACATCATCATATCAGAAATTTAGAGATTCAATAGCGCTAAAAAATACGTAATTTTCAACGGATAGAGGCTCTATTCGATGGTACGGCTTTCTGACACGGCGGCCCGAGTCTGCGGGATCAACTGGAGTAACCCATGCGCATATCAATGATTACAGAATTGCAGCGGTCGGCTTCCGACAACGGGCTGGTCGATTTCGAGGCGACCTACCGGGAGTCGCTCGCGCAGGCCCGGCTCGCCGATGAGGCCGGCTTCCACACGATCTGGATCACGGAGCACCATTTCCTACCGACCTTTTCGGTCGCACCCGGCTCGGACCAGTTCCTGGCGGCTGTTGCGGCGCAGACCAAAAATATCCGGGTCGGCACCGGCGTCGTCGTCTTGCCTTATCATCATCCCATCCATGTTGCCGAACGCATCGCGATGCTCGACCTGATCTCGGAAGGCCGCGTGGAGTTTGGCACGGGGCGGGGCGGGCCCTACGAGGTGACCGGTCACAGCATCGATCCGCGCAACACCCGCGCCATGTGGGAGGAGTCGCAAGCCTGTATCGAAGCGATCTGGTCGAGTTATCCGGACGAGTTCAGTTGGGAAGGCGAGCATTGGCGGATTCCGCCACGCGTTGTCGTGCCCCAGCCTGTTCAGAAGCCGATTCGACGCTGGCTCGCCTGTGCCCAGCCAGCCAGCTTCAGTGTTGCCGCCGATCATGGTATGGGGGTGCTTGCCTTCGTGCCCAGCCCACCCAGCGTCACTGCCCCCCTGATCGAGCAATACCGCGCGCGCATCGCAAGCTACCCCGGTCCCGCGGAACGACGCAATGAGAACTGGGCGAGCATGACGTTTGGGGTGTGCGGCGAGGATGGTCCCGCGGCCAGGGAACTTGTCAGCCGGTCTTTGAAGGTGTTCTTCGGCCCGGACCGTCCCTATAACGCGGCCGCCGCGGCGATCACCAAGAGTCTGATCGAGGCGTGGGACGGGGAGGTTCCCGACGATCTCAAGGTTCACATGACCAAGGAACACGAAACCGCGCCCATCAACGCCGCCGAGGTGGCGACGGCCACCGGGCTTACCGCGGCGGCGCGGGCCGCGAGGCAGGACGGCGAACTGGATTCCTGGGAAAAGCTCGATCCCGAAACGCTCTCCGATTCCGGCATCACGGTTGCCGGCACGCCGAGGCAGTGCATCGAATCGCTGAAGCTCTATGAGGAGAACGGAGTCGACGAGGTTCTGGTGCTGGTGCAGAACGAAACGATACCGCACGATGTTTCGATGAAGACGATTCGCATGTTTGGCGAGCATGTCATTCCTCAATTCCGTTGATGATGACGCACCGATACGCGAATGATCTGTACTTGCCGACAGCGCGAGTCATGCGGAACTTACGGAAGGGTCTCGCCGGAGGGACATTGGGGAGATATCCCATAATCGTTGCAATCGGCGGCATCATGAACTGGGACCACGGCAGCTTGGCCGGGTCAATTTATTGGTAGATTTAGGAGCACGACTGTGAGCAGTGTTGATGAGAACAATTTGTGGCGTCTCGAATCGCCGGGCGCGGAGGGTTGGGGGAAAAGCGCCAGGCCCGGTGCCGACAACAAGTACAGGATGATTTCCTGCGACACCCATGCAGTGGAACCCGTGGACCTGCTCATGAAGCGGGTGGACAGCCGATTTCACGATCGATTGCCCCGCATTCGAGTCGATGAGGACGGGTCGAAGTGGCACATCGTCGAGGGCATGGAGCCCGCGCGCTGGATCATGGACAACGAAGACCTGTCCGGTGAGGACCGGGAGCGCAACGCGGTTAGCGGCGACCCCGAAGAGCGGCTGCGCCACCAGGAAAGAGATGGCGTGGATGGAGAGATTATCTTTCCAAACAAGTTCGCGGTGATCTTCGCAACGCGTGACCCGGAGTTCGCATTCGCCCAGGCCCGCGCCTACAACGACTGGGCCTGGGAGACCTACGGGCCACACGTGCATCGGCTGTCTCCGATGGCTGTGTTGCCGACGATGGACATTGATCTGGCCATCGAAGAGATCGAGCGGATCAGGCGGCTGGGCTACCGGGGCGTAACGATTCCGGTCAGGCCGATCTATGGCAGCACCTCTGCGCGGGATGCCCACTACAACCGCCCCGAATACGATCGACTCTGGGCTTGCCTGCAGGACTCGGGGCTTCCGGTCACGGCTCATGTGGGCACGGGCAAGGATCCGCGAACGACGAGGGGCCGAGGCGGGGCGGTTACCAATTACGTGGCGCACGCATTGGCCCCTTCCGTGGAACTCATGTCCCTGCTGTGTTCCTCCGGGATCTTGGAGAGATTTCCCGGATTGAGGGTCGTGTCCGTGGAAAGCGGGGTGGGCTGGTTTCCCTGGTGCGGCCAGGCAATGGACGAAGCCTACCGCAAGCACCATATGTGGTCGTTTCCCAAGCTCAAGCAACTGCCGAGCGACTATCTCAAGAACCAGTGTTTTGCGACCTTCATGGAAGATCCGGTCGGTCTCAGTCTCGCGGAGGAGTTCGGGTATGCGGATTCGATGCTCTGGTCAAACGACTATCCGCACCAGGAGGGTAGCTGGCCGCACTCGGCCGAGGCGATAGAGCGGCAGATGGGCCAGTTGTCCGAGGATTCCCGGGTCAAAGTCCTCGGTGAGACAGGCAGGCGATTGTTCGGGTTTGACGCTCAGTAGCCTATTTTCCCCAGTTGGCCGACCCCATCCTCGTATATCGCGTTGATGGCGGGTGAGGGCAGGCGCGCGCCCGCGCATGGGTTGATTGCCCGTTCCATGTTCGCCACACCCTTTCTTTCGCCGTTTACGGTGAGAATGAACGCTGTCTCGCAGAGGAACAGCTCATCCAGGGTTACGATGGTCGACCCCATGAGATCCGAATACTCGAGGTCGAACCTTTTGCCTTCGGTGGTTTCTACATAGCCCGAGACCCGGACATAGGTGACGCCATCGATGTCCATCCACGGGTAGAGCCTCCACTCCCCGATGGGCGTCACTGAGCCATGCTCCACGACATAGCCCAATTTTCGCGGCGGGTTGCCGTGTATGGTGCCGGCGGTCACGAAGAACGAGAATTCATCACCGATCGTGCCGTTGGACCATGTGCTGCATTGGATGCTGGTCACGTCTCGCGCCCCCCAGGAGTGGTCGCGGTGGCCGAAGCCGGATACCTTGATGGTTCGGTCTCCGACCCTGAGGGTTCCGCTCGCCCTCCCCGCCGACTCCACGTGGCCGGATCCGACTTCGCCGAGCATCGCTTTGGCGTCCTCGCCAGAGACTATCTCGTCGAACGAGACCGCACGATGTAGATCCGTCAGCCTCAGGTCTAGATGCACATCGTCCTGATCCGCCTCACAAACGAGCCCACCCTGTTCAAGGTGTCGAAAACCCAAGCCTTCAACGGAGTATTTCCCATCCGCTCTCATTTCCGCGGAAAAGGGAACCGCACTGCTCACCCTCCGGGTATAGCGGCCAGTGTCGTCAATGATCGCGTTCCAGATATGCGCATTGTTGCGATTGGGCTGATGCGCGATGCGGTGAAACCCACTGATGCGCTGCTCGGGGTCAGCCCACCAGAACCACTGGGATTCGTTCCAGCTTCTCTCCTTGCCGACCGCGGGAGGAGCATCGGGTTCTTTATCGTTGCGTGTCATTGGGGGAATCCTCCGTCTCGTTTAATTTGCATCAAGTGCGCCCTTCGCTTCACTGGTGAACAGGGCAAATTTCCACAACCCGGACCAATGCCCACTGGGGAACCTCTGATTAATCCTGTAGTCGTGGCATTCGAGTTAATAAAATCAATTGGTTACGAGTAGATCAATGCTGCTCTATTGATTTGTTCAGGCCTTCCCTATGAAGGGTCGGCGCCTGTACCGTTCGCTACCAGAGTTGGTTGTTCATAATGTCATTCAGAAGAATCAGCGGTGAGAACTCGGGGCTGGCCATAAGCGCCTCCTTGTCCGCTTCCGTTATGTCCGGGACTATTGCCATTGTGCGATCGATAAAGAGCGAGGCCGCCATGCCGGTGAAGACGGTGTAGTAGTGGAGCCTGTCCCTGTCAACGGCTTTTTCCCTTGCCTCCTCGTAGGCAGAGATCAACCCCTCGAAAGAGAGCCAACCGGGAAGTCTTTTGTTGCCCGCGCGCCTCGCCGACATGAGGTCCAGGGTGAGCCACCATGCCAGATCTTTCTCCGCGGCGGCCAGATGCACAATATCCCAATCAATCAGCGCCGCGCATTCCACGCCCCGATAGATGGTGTTGCCGGGGCGCGAATCGCCCCAACTGATCGATAGGGGTTCATTCTGAATCTTGTTGGTTGTAAGCCATTCGAGTGCTCTGGAGACTTCTGGATAGGGCGCATCGCCGCGCGTCCACTCATGGTATCGGTGCCAATGGTCGAGCATCCAATCGTTGTGGGTGAAACCAGGCTTGGCGCGCTTAAACAGCCTTCCCAGGGATAAGTCGCTCGGCTCCAGCCGATGCAACCGCGCCAAGGCGGTCAGGCTGCTTCGGCACAGTTGCGCCTGCTCATCGACACTTAAATCAGCCACCCAGCCCGAGTGATGGTAGCTCGGCTCATCGGGCGGTACCTGGCCGTCGACATACTCCATAATATAGAACGGGCTGCCAAGGATGGTTTCATCCCCCTCGTAGAAATAGACTTTGCAAATGGGCAGGTTTTTGTTGCCGAGTGCGCTTTGGGCGATGTATTCCGACTCAAAGTCCTGATCCAGATGTTGCAGGTAGTCGCCGGTTGCCTTTTTGCGCAGGATGAACCGGCTGTCATCGCTCAGGGTGAAGGCAAATATCTCCCCGGCACGGCCGTTGGCGTCTTCGGAGATTGGCTCCAACTCGACCAGCTTGTTCCCTGCGAATCTGTCTCGACACCAGATTGCAAATTGGTCGCGATAGCGGCTTAGGTCGCGGTCCTGGCCTTTTCTTCCCATGGTGAAGGTCGGATCGATTTCTTGCATTCCTATGCCCCTGGAGACTCTTTTCCGTTAGCGGCTCGCACGAAGGCTCCAACCATGAAGGCAGCAATTCCCGCTAAGCACGGCAATGCCCCAAAGTGGTGCCCGACTAATGCCTGAATGGTCCATTTCGCTCGGTATTTGGACCTCAACGAATAATCATGCATCGTTAGTGGGAATTGCTGCCGTGAAGGCCTGTGCTTGTACGATTCTCATGTGCGTCGATAGAATTGAAATAAAGTTCGACAACAACCAATAAAATAGCATATATTTCCATAAGGGGCTACAAATTACTAAATATTGTAATACAAGTGGCCACAAATGTGCAAGGAGGGAGCGGCTGTGAGACCGGAAGACTTTAGGGAAGGTCCACTTGATGCTGAAAAACTGGTGGCGGCGATCGATCCGGACTACTGGCAGGAGTTTGGGTTTCCACATCCCCTTTTTGATCGGCTCAGAAGGGAGGCTCCCATCGCCTATGTCGAGCACCCGGATGTGCAGCCTCATTGGATGGTGAGCCTGAACAGGGACATTCGCGAAATTTCTCGCAACCCCACAGTGTTTAGCAGTGCCCCGACCCTCAACCTGAATCTACGGGATGGGTCGGGGGATGGTGGTGTGGCTGGGGAGAAGCCGACGCTTCTGAACATGGATCCGCCGATTCACAATGAACACAGGGGGATCGTCGCCCAGCGGTTCCGGATGACTGAGATCATGAAGCATGATGAGTTCTTTCTTGCGGATGCCGTACGGAAAATCGTCGATGACTTCATGGGTGATGGCGGTGTGCGTGAACAGGATTTTGTGCCGCCGGCGCAGCGACTGTCGATTGCTGCCGTCGGCAGAGTGCTCGGTCTGCCCGAAGAGCACTGGGAGCAGGCCTTTACCTTCGCCAATGCGGTCGCAGCCAACTCGGATCCGGAGTTTATGCTGGGTGAAACGGCAGCGGAGTCAAACGCTGCCGCCGCCCGGGGCTTGTTCGGGATCTTTGCGCCGCTCATTGAAGCGCGAAAGAGCTCGCCACGGGATGACCTTGTCACGGTCCTGGCCAATGCGGAGAACGAGAGGGAGGATTTCGACTTCCAGCAGCTTGTTATTCATGCGGTGCTCATTTTGCTGGGTGGCGTTGAGACGTCTCGCAATGTGATGGGCGTTGGCTTGCTCGAGTTGCTCAAACACCCGGGCCTCATGCGCCAACTCGCTCGGAATAAGGGCCAGATACCGCTTGCGGTTGAAGAGATGATTCGCTGGACAGCACCGTTGGGACATATGTGCCGAACCGCAATGGAAGATGTTTCCGTTTCTGGAACGCAGTTTCGTAAAGGCGACACCTTTGCGCTCTTCTGGCCATCTGCGTGCCGCGATGAGTCGCTCTTCGAAGATCCGCATGAATTCCGCATCGACAGAAAGCCGAATCCACATCTAGCGTTTGGCGTCGGACAGCATCTGTGTCTTGGGCGAGTTCTTGCCCGGCGTCAGATCATCGCCATGTTCAGGGAACTGCTGCCAAGACTGGCTGAGTGCGAAGTTGCCGGTCCGTTGAGGCGGGCAAGGTTCCTCATTAACGGATTCACTCAAATTCCACTTCGCTATCGGATCAGGCCGGCGGCGAGTTGAGCGCGAGCTTGCGAAGGCTGGGGTGACGGTCGCCCAATGACCAATCCCGACTCGCTTCGGTTCACGGCGACCATGCCTGGTGCGATGCGTTGGCTGAGCCAGCACCACGGTAGCCGCAAAATGGTCATTGAAGAGGACCGCGTCGCGACCTTTCAGGATCTGGATAAGGCCTCCGCCGAACTTGCCAAAGCGCTGCTGGCGAGCGCGTGGGGAAGGGCAGCCGCGTCGCGTTCCTCTTTCCAAATGGCATTGATTTTGTGACGGTCCTATTTGCGATCACGCGGATTGGCGCGGTCGCGATTCCAATCAATACGTTCTACAAGGCCCCTGAACTGGTCTGGCAGTTGAACCATTGCGACGCTCAGATGCTCATTACCGTCGATGCATTTCTTCGGAACAACTATCTCTTGAGGCTGGAGACGGGGCTTGTCGATCTGGCTGGCCAGGCTGAAGAGATTTTCTTGGATTCCACACCCTATCTCAGACGGATAATTGTGCGGCCCACGAGTCAACAGGTGCCTGTTTGGGCGAATGGGATTGAGGAATTCACGGCCCTGGGTGCGTCTGTCGGTGATTCGATTCTCAGTGCGGTTGAGGCAGCCGTCACACCGGCCGACCACTTCTGTGTGCTCTACACATCGGGAAGTTCGGCCGCACCCAAGGGTGTAGTGCATAGTCATGGTGCATTGTTGCGTCGCACCGCGTCGGTCGGCGCGGATTTTGGCATAGGCTCT
The DNA here is from genome assembly GCA_965116165.1 of Pseudomonadales bacterium. GTDB lineage: Bacteria > Pseudomonadota > Gammaproteobacteria > Pseudomonadales > Azotimanducaceae > Azophilus. The sequence continues at coordinate 2,743,888 of OZ220484.1, forward strand.
GAGGACATTGTTTACAACCCAAGTCCGTTTTTCTGGACCGGAGGGCTCTCCAATGGGCTGCTCTCCACCGTTCTGAACGCAGGGGCGATACTTACGGAAGAAAGGTTTGACGCGCCTCGCACATTGCATCAACTCGAGAAACATCGTGTCACCATTGCCGTCGGATGGCCTCACTTCGCAGCGTCACTGCGCGCCGCCCCGGACTTCTCGAAACGTGATTTGAGTGCTCTACGCGGCGGCATTCTTGCGCCTCTGCTGCTCGGGAAGGAAGTTCCCGACCCAGGGCTTACGGCAACTGGAATCGGCATGACCGAATCCGTGGCGCAGCATACCTATGGTGAAAAGGCGCCTTTGCCGGAATCACTTCGGGGTGCCTATGGAAGGCCGGCGCCCGGGGTGGAACACATGATTGTCGATGTGGACACCGGCCTTGCGGTGCGGGACGGGCAGGAAGGAGAACTCTGCATCAGAGGCTACTCGGTGATGCAGGGCTACTACAAGAAGGAACGCGAAGAGACCTTTCGGCCGGACGGCTTCTTCGCTACCGGCGATCTTGGCATCATCCGGGACGGCTTTTACTTTTTTACAGGCCGCAGGGGCGACATGGTGAAAACAGGCGGAGCGAACGTCAGCCCCGCGGAGGTGCGCAATGCGATGCTCGATATTGAGGGTGTCCAGGAGTGTTTCGTCTCTGGCCTTCCTGATTCCGAGAAGGGTGAAATTGTTGCGGCGGCGGTTGTGGTCAATCCAGAAGCGGGGGTTACCGAGGAAGGATTGCGCTCCAAGCTCAAATCGGTGCTCTCGAGTTTCAAGGTGCCGCGGATTTTGAAGTTGTTGCATCCGGCGGAGATCCCCATGCTGCCGACCGACAAGGTTGATCGGCGCGCGATCATGCGCCTGCTTGAACAGCAAGTCGGCTAGCGGTTTGTCGGACTTTCATAGCGCTTAATTTCATAACCCATTGATTCTAATTGATATTTTATTTTCAACCCATCGCGAGAGAATTTCTGAAATATCAAGAAAATCAATGGCTTAAGAAATTCGGCACGGCTAAGCCCGACAGGCTGCTAGCCCGAGACGTTAAAGGAACAGGAGGTGTGCATTGGCCAACCAAAGAAAAACCATCGCTTTGAACGATGATGAGGTCTGGGCGTTTGTTGCTCAGCAAAGAGACATGCACGTGGCAACCATCAACAAGGACGGGACACCACATATGACCACAAACTGGTTTGCGCTGCCTCAAGAGCGGCAGATCGCCTTCAACTCGTACGAAGGTTCCCAAAAAGTGGTCAATCTGCGACGCGACCCGCGGGTGACACTGCTTTTTGCCGACGGTGAAACCTACGATGAACTGCGCGGGGCCTCCATCAAGGGGCGTGTGAGATTCACGGATGATAGTGCTGAGAACCTAGAGGTTCTGCAGGCCATCTACGAGAGGAACAAGGCGTTTACCGCGCCTCGAATAACAGGTGATGCAACACCGCGGGGCAGGTCGGTCAAACGAACCTGCATGATAGTTGAGGTCGATAGGGTGATCAGTTGGGACCATCGCAAACTGGTGGAAAACCGCGGTTAGAAATTCAAATCGCACCAGGGTTTTGATGTGCCGATTAGTGATGAAAGCGACCTGTTCTGGCAAGGCCTGAAGGAGCGAAGGCTGCTCTTTCAGACCTGCCGTGATTGTGGGGGGCATCGGTTTCCGTTTCGTATGTCTTGCCAGCACTGTGGGTCATTCGAGCATTGCCCGACCGAATCCGGGGGTAGGGGGTTCGTCTACTCCTACACGGTGGTGGAGAGGCCACTGCTGTCCGGCTTCGATGAACCATATACGGTCGTCCTCGTGGAGGTTGATGAGGGCGTTCGCTACCTGGGGCTCTATGAACCTGATAGGGACAAAGCTCCGTTTGTCGGTATGCGGGTAAAAGCTCACCTGAACCCCGACCGAAAAATTCAAGTCTCTTTTGCGCCCGAGGCAGCAAACCCCGATGGTGCCCTTCGCAGTCAGGGGGGCGGCTAAGAATGACTGACGAGATTGTCATTGCCGGCGTTGGCGCCACCGACTTTTCCAAGGATTCCCAACGCTCAGAGCAGCAACTGGCCGTTGAGGCAATTGTTGCCTGCCTGGACGATGCCGGGCTCGCATCGGCGGAGGTCGATGGCATGGTGACCTTTACGATGGACGAAACGTCCGAGGTGGAAATCAGCAGGGAACTCGGGTGCAAGTCACTGCGCCACTTTTCCCGTGTCCCCTTCGGCGGCGGCGGGGGATGCGCGACCGTTGGCCATGCCACGTTGGCGATCAGGGCGGGGGTTGCCCATTCGATTGTGGTCTATCGTTCCTTGAACACCGCCTCCCGGGTACGATTTGGTTCGGGACAGTTGACCCCCCCGCCGGAATCGGGTGATCAGCGGTGGCTCGCCAACTTTGGCTTGGTGACACCGGCTGCACGGGTTGGGATTACAGCTCGACGCTACCTCGAAAGGTACGGCCTGGATGACGATGCCTATGCGCCCTTTGCTCTCACAGCCAGGGAGTATGCGGCGACCAATCCGGCTGCGTATTACTACGGTCGTCCGCTATCACGAGACGAATATCTGGCGTCTCCCTGGATCAGCAGACCGCTTAGGCGTTTTGATTGCTGTCAGGAATCCGACGGCGCGGTTGCCTTGTTGATTACGTCGGCGGAGCGGGCCCGATATCTGAAAAAGAAACCAGCGAAGATAATGGCGAGTGCGCAAAGTGCCGGCATCGGGCAGATTGGCCTGGCGCAATTCTGGAGCGAGGACATTTTGGAGTTGCCGGAGATTTCCGGCCTTAAGGATCTGCTGCGCAGCCAATGCGGGATGGATCCAAGTGCGGTCGATGTCGCGATGCTGTACGACCATTTCACGCCGCTGGTCGCATTGCAGTTGGAGCAATTCGGCTTCTGCGAAGAGGGTGAGGCCACCGATTTTGCGGCTAGGGGTAACCTTAAAGTAGACGGCGTCCTGCCCCTGAACACCCACGGCGGTCACTTGGGGGAGGCTTATCTGCATGGTATGACACACATCGGTGAGGCCCTGCGGCAGTTGCGCGGGGAAGCGGTTAACCAGGTGGATGGGGTGTCGACGGTCTTTGTTGCCTCGGCTGCTTCGACACCCTGCAGCGCACTGATACTCGGACAACTTTAGTGGGAGCAAGGGGAGCGGATTGTGATCGATACTGAAAAAACCTATCTGCATGTGCTGTTTGAGCGTGCGGAGGAGACGCCCGACAAGATCTGGATGCAGGAGGTCGATGGCGATGAGTTGACCTTTGTACAGTCACGTGACCTTGCGCTGAAGTGGGCGGAGGCTCTCGGGCAGTTGGATGTGGGCGAGGGCGATACGGTCGCGACGCTCATGGAGAATTGCCTGGACAGCCAGCATGTCTGGCTGGGGGCTGCCCTGGTGCGAGCGATAGAAGTGCCGCTCAGCCCGCTGTTGCGTGGCGAATCGCTCGTGCACGCGTTGAATGACAGTCGCAGCAAGGTGGTTGTGGTGGCTGAGCAGCTCGCCCGGCACATTGAGGATGTGGGCGGGCAGCTTGAGCACCTCGAGCGGGTCGTCATTTTTTTAGACGCTGAGACAACGCCCGAATCGACTTTCGAAATTGTCGGCCGCGAGGACTTGATTGGTCGGGCTAACGCCTCAACGGCCGTCGAACTGCCCAAACCCAAGGATATCGCCTGCGTTCTGTACACCTCGGGAACAACCGGGCCTTCGAAAGGCACCCTGATCCCATGGGGCCAGTTGAACTCGAACGCGGTGTCGACCGATGTCTCATGCTTTGGGGATTCCGAGGCGTTCTACTATACGGGGGCGGCGAATCATGCCGGTGCTCGAAGCCAACCGCTTTTAATGGCCTCCCTCGGGGGGCGGTTTGTCATGCGTCCCGCCTTCAAAACCCAGGACTTTTGGACGGATGTGGATCGGTACGGGTGTACGTTCACGATCATGGTGGGTGCGATGGCGCACTTTGTGATGAGTCAGCCGCCAACGCCGGCGGACAGTGCGCACGCACTGAAATTCGTTCTTATGGCGCCGGTTCTGCCGAACATTGATGAGTTCAATCGGCGGTTCGGTGTGGTGAGTTGTACCGGTTACAGCATGACGGAGTTGAGTGGCCCCATCACCAACAGCAGTTGGAAGATTGACGTCCCGGCGAGCTGCGGCAAGTTGCGGGTGGGTTGGCCACATTACGAGGCCCGGCTTGTCGACCAAGATGACCAGGATGTTCGAGTTGGAACGGAAGGCGAACTGCTTGTTCGTACGCAGGTGCCGCATACCCTGAATGCGGGCTACTTGAATCGCCCGGACGCAACCGCCGAAGCTTGGCGAGATGGCTGGTTTCATACCGGCGATGTCTTCAGACGGGACAAGGAGGGCAATTACTACTTCATAGACAGGCGGAAGGACGCCATTCGCAAAAGCGGTGAAAACATCTCTTCCTTTGAGGTGGAGATGCAAATATCAGCGCATGAGCAGGTCGCTGAATGTGCCGCCATCGCCGTGCCCGCAGACGACGTCGAAGACGAGATCAAGGTGTTTTTAGTGCCTGCCGAAGGCGGCCGGATCGATCCCGAGGCTATCCTGAGATTCGCCGTCCAAACGATGCCGCGTTACATGGTGCCTCGGTATATCGAGATAGTCGGCGAGCTGCCCAAAACACCCACGCTTCGGGTACGGAAGGCCGAGTTGCGCAAGCGCCCCAGAACGAACGAATGGGATCGTGTGGCGGCAGGCATCGACATTAAACGACTCGAGGAGGGTTAAGGAGATGAAAGGCGCGATATTGACCGTTCCAGGTGAGCCCCTGGAACTCGTGGATTTGAATCTGGGGACAATCGCACCCAATGAAGTTCGGGTGAGGGTTGAAAGAGCGAGCGTCTGCCACACCGATCTGACCATCTGGCAGGGAAAATTCCCCATGCCGGTTCCGGTCGTGATCGGTCACGAAGCGGCTGGCGTAGTGGAGGCTGTGGGTGATTACGTGACACGCCTGAAGCCGGGCGATCGGGTCATCGCGTTCGCGAACCCCTTTTGTGGCCATTGTTCCTACTGTCATCGGGGCGATACGTTTTTGTGTTCAGGAGAGTCCACTTACCGCGCTCCCGACGGTGGCCAGCGGGTAACCCTCAACGGCGATGGCGTCTTCACGATGGCTGGCGTGGGTGCGTTTTCGGAAACCATCCTTGCCCACGAGAATTCGCTGGTGCCTGTTCCTGGCGAATTGCCGTTCGCCGACGCGGCGCTTTTGGGCTGCGGTGTCTCCACGGGTCTTGGGGCAGCTTTGAATACGGGCGGTGTCCAGGCCGGGGATGTGGTTGTTGTGATGGGCTGCGGCACTGTTGGATTGTCGGCGATTCAGGGAGCGCGTGTGGCCGGCGCGTCACGCATACTTGCCGTGGATCTTTTGCAAAGCAAACTGCGGATTGCCCAGGCGGTTGGCGCCACCGACCTCGTCGATGCGGGCGATCCGGATGCCGTAAACGAGATTTTGGAATCGACTTCGGGGGGGGCGGATATTGCATTCGAGTGTATTGGCAAACCCGAGACCACGGCGATGACCGTGCAGGTTGTTGGGCGCGGCGGCACAGCCGTGTTGGTTGGGTTTATGCCGATTGGTGCGAACATCGAACTTCCGGGCACCGAATTTCTGTATATGGGGAAACGGCTCGTTGCCAGTGTCCTCGGATCGACGAATTTCCTCAGAGACATGCCCAAGTACGGTGCGTTGATTGAGTCCGGCGACGTCAAACTCGACGTATTGATGTCTGATCACTTTGGTTTGAGCGACATCAATGTGGCCCTGTCGAAGCTTCATCAAGGCGAGGTTCTGAAGCCCATCATAGATATCGGTGAAGCTGCCTGATGAATGTGGCTTCAGGTGAGTGTGAATTTCTGTTGAAGGGCGCCCCATGAGAAAGGCGATTGACCTCTTCATAAATCCGAACTTTCAGACCGAGCAATCGGGCAACGAACTCACTCAAGAAGTGAATTTAAATTACTTTAAGCGCGGAGATGATTTCTTCAAGGATTGCACAATTGATGGACTGCTCGGCGAAATGAACAGCGCGGGTGTGGAGCATGGCGTGCTTTCCATCGACCCTGAGAAGCCACCGGAGAGAATTCTTGAGTTTTCGAGGCGCTATCCGGATCGCTTCAGTTTGTGCCCGCTCGTTGATGTCAATCACATGCTCGATGCGGTATGGGCGGTCGAAGATCTAGTTGACGCGGAGAACGTATCACTGGTAAGGGTCATGCCATCGTATGTCGATAAACCGCCGACACATCCCTATTACTATCCGCTCTATACCAAATGCGTAGAGCTGGATCTGCCGATAAGTATCTTTAGTGGCATTCCGGGTCCGATTCTGGATGCCGAGTGTCAGAATCCGATTTATCTTGATCGCGTTTGCAGGGACTTTCCCGCATTGAGAATCATCATGACCCACGGTGCGGACCCTTGGTGGGATCTGGCGATCCGATTGATGATCAAGTATCGGAACCTCTATATGATGACATCCGCTTGGAAGCCAAAATATCTGCCGGATGAGTTGCTTCACTACATGAATACCCGCGGCCGGGAAAAGGTAATGTGGTCGTCCGATCATCCGGTTTTGGACATGACGCAATGCCTTGATGGTGTGGGTGACATTGAAGCCAAACTGAAATCTGGTGTGCTGGAAAATTATCTGTACGAAAACGCAAAAAGAGCGGTACTGGGGCAACGCAAACCCGCCCGGAAAAAATGAGGAATTATATCGATGGGTTGACGGAAGCCCACATGTGGTGGTTTCCAGCCGCTAAATCCTCAACATATATCGGTATGTCAACTTATTATAGTAAGTCCCAAAAAATGATTTGGTTTTGATGCGTTTTCCGTGATGAAGTTCTTTGCCGAATTGTGTCGGGCAATTCAGCGATGAGCTTCTTTCAAGAATAGAGCGGATCAGGAAGGGCATTCCGGTTGGGGGTGCAATTTGGGAGGAAGCAAATGGCCACCATCAAGTCGACAGTCTGGAAAACCGGTTTCACCTTTGCGGAGGGTCCGCGCTGGCATGATGATGCGTTCTGGTTCTCGGATTTTCATGATCGCACGGTCTATCGTGTCGAAAACAACGGAACACCCGAGGCTGTGGCCAAAGTGCCCGGTAAGCCATCCGGGTTGGGCTGGCTCCCGGATGGTCGCTTGCTGGTTGTGTCGATGACCGACCGCAAACTGATGCGCCTCGACCCTGATGGACTTGAGGAACACGCCGACCTCGGTGCGATTGCGACCTATCACTGCAATGACATGGTGGTCGACGGCGAGGGTAGGGCCTATGTGGGCAACTTCGGAGCGGCTTGGGGCGAGGAACCGAAGCCGGCTAGTTTGGCCAGAGTCGATCCCGATGGCACCGTCAGTGTGGCGTCTGAGGGCCTGGATTTTCCGAATGGCTGCGCGATCAGCGCAGACTGCGGGTTGTTTCTGGTGGCGGAAACGATTGGCGGACGATTGACCGCGTTTGATCGCGACAAGTCGGGTGCCCTCAGCAATCGAAGAGTGTGGGCCGAGGTTCCTGGCACGCCAGACGGCATCTGTTTGGATGCGGAAGGGACGGTTTGGGTTGCGGCAGGTACCGAAGGTGTTATGCGGGTAGCCGAGGGAGGGAAAATTCTGGATCGCGTTGCAGTGACTGAAAACTTGGCGGTGGCCTGCATGCTGGGTGGCGTCGATAGAAAAACGCTGTTTATCATGACCACCATCAACGCAGGCACTGAGGAGCTGGTACGGCGGCGCCTGTCTAGGATCGAGGTTGCCGAAGTGGCCGTTCCTGGTGCGGGTTGGCCCAACTGACAGAGATGACGGGTGCGGGTTAACCGCTGTGCATTGGTTGCCACCAGGCGACGGCGAATCTCAGATGATCATCTATCGTTCGGTGCAACGTATTTATCGTAGAAGTCAGCGTAGTTGTCGTAAGTGAACGCGATGTCATCCCCGCCAATCCTAGCGGGACAGGATAGGGCTTGGTCAATGCGTTGCGATAGGCTGGCGCTACGATGACGCAGGGTCTGCGCCCGATGAATTTCGCCAACTGCCCGTCGAACACATCGGGGCTACCAGTCACATAACCACCGCCATGCGTGTAAAGCATCGCCGGTAGGTCACCCGGTTCCGATACGGGCCGGTAGATCTTGACGCGAAGTTCCGCTTCCCCATCTCCAGTTGGGAGAAAACGCTCCTCAACGTTTATCGATTCTGGCGCCTCACTCTTGATCATCCGGCTCACAATGGCGGACGAGATTTTTGTCGACCACTTTGCCCGATAAAAGTACTTGAGAATGTGCGTCGTCCAGCAAACCGAAAACGGACGCAGATCAGGGTGGAGCATTTGTCGAGTTACTTTCATGCGCCTTGATTGTCGCCATGGCCGGTGTCCGCCATCGAATTCATGGGGTTTCTCGCGTTTGGACGCCGTTGAATATCCAAAAGGATATTTTTTCATCATACTTTCAATGCTGTCAAATGTGACAATTTTTACCTATCTATATCCATATTTTGACAAAAATGAATCGATGGATTAAAACATGATCAGGTTGGGAGCCTGCTGGCCCTCTCCCATGAACATTCTGTAGATTCAGGTCGGACATCCATGGACTACTGGCTTACCGAGGAAGAGCAACTTGTGCAATCGAGTTTTCATGACTACTTGGCGAGCGAGTGCGGCCCCCAACGGGTTCGCACTGCCTACGACACAGATTGCACGTTTGATAAAGAACTGTGGCGGGGATTTGGAGAGCTTGGTTTCACGGGAGCGTGCATTCCAACGGAATATGGTGGTTCCGGTCTGGGAATGATGGAAGCTGCGCTGTTGGCGGAGGAACTCGGTCGTCACACAGCACCACTGTTCCTTGAAGGGCACATCCTCGCCGGTCTTGCTATCTCGATGGGGGGATCCGCCGCGGGGCGGCAACGCCTGCTGCCAAAGCTGGCCTCAGGTGAACTCATTGGAACTTTGGCCATTGCCGCCGAAGGCCCCGGTACCGACCAGCCCATTGAACTAGGTGGAGAGGGAACGGTGTCGGTGGGAATGGTTCCTCTCGCAGATGTTGCGGATGTGATCGTGGTCGGATGCGCCAACGGCCAACTCGGCGTTCTGGAGTCAACACGGACCAATGTTTCTGTGCGCAATGCCGATGGTATCGATCAAAGTCGAGAGGTGTTTCAAGTGGCTTTTGATCAAGCTGCTGTCGAGCCGATTCCCAATCTTTCTGGCGAAGCGCTATGCAGCGGGTTGATCACCTTGTTGTCGGCAGATGCTTATGGGGCGGCTGACAGGCTATTGGAACTGACGGTTGAGTACGCAAAGACGCGGGAGCAATTCGGTCAACCCATCGCGCAGTTTCAAGCGGTCAAGCACCAACTGGCTGAAATGGCCCTCGCCGTGGTCACCGGGCGCGGGCTTTTCTGGAAGGCCGCACGAGAGTTTGATGAGGATTGCGGGTCGTCGTCGAAAAGCGCATCAATGGCGAAAGCGCACATCACGGACCAGGCTATGCGGATTGCTCGAGGGGCGGTGGAGCTTCATGGCGGGATCGGATTCACATGGGAAAGCGATGTGCATTTCTATTTCAAACGGCTGATGTTCGATAGGAACTACCTGGGCAATCCGGAAGTGCATAGAGAGCGTTGCGCGAAACTTTCCGGGTGGGTGCAATGAATGGTCCGTACGAGCCTGATTACGAAGATCTTCGCCAGCGGGCGAAGGAATTCTGTGTGTCGAGCTGGCCCTTGACCGGCGATGACGCCGCGCTCCCGTTTCGTGACCGGGTCATTCTGTGGCAGAAGCGCGCCATCGAGGCCGGAATGCTGCATAGATCGGTGCCTGAAGAATATGGTGGGGGTGGCAAACCTCAGGATCTTCGGGCCGAGATGGTGATCAAGCGCGAGTTCGCGTACAGCGAAGTGCCTCATCTGGAGAGTACCCCGAACGGGCCTCAGTTTCTCGTCCCCGCCCTTTTGGAATGTGGCACGGACGAGCAGAGACGTCAGTACATTCCCCGCACCCTGACCGGTGAACTCGACTGGTGCCAGGGTTACAGTGAGCCCAATGCGGGCAGCGACCTGGCTGCCCTGAGCAGCCGCGCTGAACTGACGGCAGATGGCTGGGTCATCAATGGACAAAAGATCTGGACCAGCCTTGCCTATCGCGCCAACATGCTGTTCGGCGTGTTTCGTACAGAACCCCAGGTAAAACGGTCTGGTGGTGTGTCCTTCCTGATCGTGCCGATGGACTCGCCCGGCATCGAAGTTCGGGTCATCAAGACGATGCATGGCTCGACCGAGGATATCTGTGAGGTGTTTTTCGACAATGTCCTCATACCCGCCGAGAACATTGTTGGAGGCCGCGGTGAAGGTTGGCGTGTCACGAAGAGCGTTCTGAAATATGAGCGGCTATGGCTTGCCGATACATCCGTGGTCAATGTTCAGTTTTCCCATCTAGTGGAACTGGCGCGGAGAACACGGCGGAACGGTAAAACGGCAATGGCCAATCCATCCGTCAGGCAGCGTCTGAGTCGGATTGAGGCGTCGGTCACATGCCAGGAAATGCTCGTTGACCGTCTGATCGCGGCTGAATCGAGGGGGCTCGGGGCGCAGATGGATAGGGAAATGCAGACCTGCAAACTCCTTGCGTCCAAAACACAGGAGTCCATCGCAAAACTCGCATTTGACCTGATAGGAAGCGACGCTTTGCTCCTGCCGGCAGCCGAGGATATAACCACCATGTCGTACATGCCGAAGGTGGTGACGCGGGGGCGTTGGCTCAGCGCCTACTTCGCCAGTCTGGCAAACACCCTCGGTGGCGGCACTTCAAACATGCAGAGAAATGCGATTGGCGAGCACTTGCTTGGGTTGCCGCGGGACCGCCGCGCTCGGATAAACTGATCCATCGGTTATTTCTATACAAAGGCACCTTCCCTTGATTAGGGTAAGCGCCGATGGCGAGCCGATGGAGAAATGAAGGGAACCCGGTCGTGAGTACTCCGAGAAATCTTGAAGAGGTGCTGGCAAAGCTAGGGAACCTCTGATTAATTCTGTAGCCTCGGCATTCAAGTCAATAAAATCAATAGATTACGAGTAGCTCAATGCTGCTCTATCGACTTGTTCAGACCTTCCCTAGAGATCCAGGAAGTCTTGGTACGCTATGCGCGGGGAATAGACCGTTACGACATTGAATTGGCGAAAAGTGCCTACCATCCCGATGCAACGGACGAGCATGGACCCATTCGCGGCAATGCCCACGAGGTGATGGACAGGGTGGAAAAGAGCATGGCCGACATAGAAGTCTGTCAACACCTGATGGCCACCAACCCCGCGCTGGTCGAGGGCTATCGGCAATTGGTGGAAAGAATCAGGCCGTATGGGATGCGCCTGTTTCAACAACTCTGGCACGGCGTGAACTGTGTCCAACTCGCGTTGGAGTGCGAACCGCGCTGCCCCCGCATGGGCGCGTAGATCGGAGGCCTACGATTCGGGTTTGCGCTGCCCCCGCATGGGTGTGCGTAGATCTCCGATATCGAGACCGGTTGAAGCTCCAGCTTCTAGCGGCACGATGTTGTCATCGAGGCTTGGCGGCGGCCGTGTCCGGGGCGATTCCCAGTTGCCGATCTGGCCGATGGTGTCGACTTCTGCGTGTTGATGGTCCCGCTGGCGTTGTAGCTCGAGGGTTCCGACGGCACGATATTCTCCTACAACAGCCGTGGATGATGACGCACAGCCCTGTCGTTGCCGTTTTGGTATGCTCTGGGGCAATCGAAGTGAGTGGCCCGCATGAGCGCGATCGTTAAGGAAATCTACGATGCCTTCCGGAGTGCCGGCGTATCCGACGAACAGGCGACGGCGGCCGCCCGATCAATTCCGATTTCGGATGACTTGGCCACGAAGGCCGATGTGGCTGCACTGCGCACGGAAATCACGGAACTGCGGGCTGAAATGCATTCGGAAATCACGGGGCTGCGGGCTGAAATGCATTCAGAAATCGGAGGGCTTCGCACAGAACTGCATACGAAAATCGGTTCCTTGCGCGCCGAAATGAAAGACTTGGAATTGCGCATGACCGTCAAGTTTTATGCCGCGCTTGGGGCAGCGGTTGCGGCTATCAAGGCGCTCGACTTCCTAATCGGCTGAGAAACCGCTCGATTCAGATTCAGGCCAGATCGGACCCCAAGACCTGCTCATCCCCTGTCCCGTGGGCAGGATGAGAATTGCTACATTTTCTAAAACATAGGGCGACCAAAACGTGACGATTCGGTGGCCGAGTCGGTGCTGCACTTGGACATGCGTAGAGACGGTGTACACAGGAACTTGGAGCAGATCGACTACCCCATATTCGAAATTAAAATAATAAACAAAAAAATTAGATCAAAAGATTATTGTAGGGGATGATTTTTCATATATGAATATTTTTTTATATGCGATAAGTTGCGATCAGACCTTCCCAGACTTTCTTGTCCAAGTGTCCATTCATCTAAGGAACTTCCGATTAATCCTTTAGTCACAGCATCCGAGTTAATAAAATCAATAACTTACGAATAGATCAATGCTGCTCTATCGAATTGATCAGAGTTTCCCTAAAACCTTGGCAGTCTAGGGGGCTTATTGAGAACTCCGAGTAAGGCAACTTGCACAACTCTATCATTCCGAACGAGGGCACATGGGTCGGTCGTGTATGGCGGACCATGTCTGCATCGAAACATCCCATTGCGGGTCCGTCGGTTGTGTCGGTTGTCGATGGCGATATCTTTGACATTAGTCAAGAATGCCCTACGGTTGCGGAATTGCTAGCGCGGGATGATCGTGTTGCTGTGGCATGCTCCCCTCGGCGTTCGATGCGCGTCGCATCGCTTGATGATCTGGCGAACTGCCCTTCTGACATGTCCGATGGATCCAGAGACCGGTTGCTGTCGCCGGTCGATCTACAATGCTTGAAGGCGGCTGGCGTTACCTTCGCCTCAAGCCTGATCGAACGTATGATTGAGGAACAGTCGGGCGGTGATAGCAGTAAGGCGGCTTCGCTGAGGCACGAATTGCGGGACGTGATGGGTGGTTCGCTCGATAAGATCACCCCCGGCTCCACAGAGGCTGCCGCCCTTGCTGATCGACTGCGCGCCAAGGGTATGTGGTCTCAGTACCTGGAAGTCGGAATTGGCCCCTACGCAGAGATCTTCACCAAGGCACCCGTGCTTTCCTCGGTTGGATATGGTCATGCCATTGGCATACATCCGGAATCCGTTTGGAACAACCCGGAGCCCGAGTTGGTTCTGGTCGTCAACGCGAAGGCCGAAATCGTCGGCGCCACGCTTGGCAACGACGTAAATCTCAGGGATTTCGAGGGCCGGTCGGCGCTTCTTCTTGGGCGCGCCAAGGACAACAACGCTTCCTGTGCGATCGGCCCCTTTATTCGCTTGTTTGACGACACATTCTCCTATGAGGATCTGGGCGATATCGTTGTTGTCCTGGAAATCGCGGGACAGGACGGCTTCATACTCCAGGCGCGTAGCGAGTTGAGCCGAATCAGTCGCCAATTCAACGACTTGGTGGTCCAGGCATCGGGAATCAACCATCAGTATCCAGATGGTTTCGTGCTGATGACCGGCACCGTCTTTGTGCCGACTCAGGACCGGGATGGCGCTGGGCGGGGTTTTACCCACAAAATCGGTGATCGGGTGACCATCAGTGCCCCGGAATTGGGGCGGCTCGTCAATACCGTCCAATACTCGAACATAGCTCCCCCATGGACATTCGGTATCGGCGACTTAATGCACAATCTCGCGCAGCGGAAGCTCTTGAGGGAGGAGGTTTGATTGTGAGAGAAGCAACGTTTGCGAATTTTGTTTCTGGCGAGTGGGTGGAAACTGAAACTCGGGTGAGCAACGTCAATCCCTCGGATCTCGACGATCGAATTGGCGATGTTCATGTCGCCACCGAAGAATTGCTACTGAAAACCGTAGCCTGCGCTCAGTCGCAGCAGCCCGGCTGGGCGGACTGCGGTGTTCAGCGGCGTGCCGTGGTGCTTGATGCCGCAGGGGATGCGGTGTTGGCGCGGGGTGAGGCGCTTGGTCACATGCTGGCGCGAGAGGAGGGTAAGACGGCTGCTGAGGGCATGGGCGAGGTGGCGCGCGCCGGACAAATACTCAAGTTTTTTGCCGGCGAGGCGGTGCGTAATGCGGGGATGGCGATTGATTCGGTGCGGCCCGGCGTAGATGTGTTGGTGAGCCGTGAACCGGTTGGTGTCGTTGCGGCGGTGACGCCCTGGAATTTTCCCATCGCCATACCCGCGTGGAAGGTCGCACCGGCGCTCGCCTACGGCAATGCGGTGGTGCTGAAGTGTTCTGAACTGACCGCCGCAAGCGCGTGCGCGCTCGTTGAAATTCTGCACGACTCTGGCGTACCGCCGGGTGTGGTCGGCCTTCTTCAGGGTGATGCCAATATTGGCGGCATGCTGGTGGATGCGGAGGGCATAGATGCTGTTTCTTTTACAGGCTCGGTCCGTGTTGGCAACACCATTGCGCTTTCGTGCGCGGCTGGGGGCGTCCGGTTCCAACTGGAAATGGGTGGCAAGAATCCACTGCTTATTCTTGATGACGCCGATCTTGATGTGGCGGTGCGCTGTGCCTTGGATGGAGCTTTCTTTTCCGCGGGCCAACGCTGTACGGCTTCGAGCCGCTTGATCGTGCAAAAGGGTATATGTCAGCGGTTTGTATCCGAGCTTGCATCGCGACTGGCGGCGGTGAATGTGGGCCATGCTCTCAGTCCATCGACCCAAATCGGACCGCTCGCCTCCGCAGCGCAGTTGCATAGGGTGCTTTGCTACATTGAACATGGCCGCAAGGAGGCCGGCGAGCCAGTCGTGGGCGGCCACCTGCTGGAACGCACGCCTCGGGGCTACTTCGTGGCGCCCACCCTCTTTGCGGATACAGCCAACACTATGCGCATCAACCGAGAAGAGATATTCGGGCCGGTCGCGACGGTTATTCCGGTTGCAACCTTCGAGGAAGGCCTCGCGGTTGCCAATGATACGGAATTTGGGTTGTCAGCCGGCATCTGTACAAGGTCGCTGCGCTACAGCCGTGAATTTCAGAGACGCGCCGAGGCGGGGTTGGTGATGGTTAACCTGCCAACAGCGGGGGTGGACTATCACGTTCCGTTTGGAGGTGCCAAGGCATCTAGTGCGGGCCCCCGCGAACAGGGCGCTCAGGCTCGAGAGTTCTACACACAAATGAAAACTTCATATGTCGCAAGCTGACGGATCGAGATTGGTTTTATAGTCGTCTTGCGAATCACCCGAATGATCGGGGCAGCGGCCCGAGGAGACAGACCATGACCGAACGGCTCGCCGGAAAGGACACCCTGGTTACCGCCGCCGCGGCCGGCATCGGCCGGGCGAGTGCGCTCGCGTTCGCCGCCGAGGGCGCGCGCGTGCACGCCGTCGACATGGACCGGGCCCGGCTTGAGATACTCTGCTCCGGGAACCCGCACCTGGTGCCGCATCCGCTCGACTTGGTCGACAACGGCGCGGCTGCGGCGCTCGCCGAGCGCATCGGCGAAATCGATGTCCTATTCAACTGTGCGGGCTGTGTGCCGAACGGCACACTCTTGGAGTGCGACGAGGCGGACTGGGATTTCGCCTTCGATCTGAACGTCAAGACCATGTTCCGGCTCTGCCGCACCTTCCTGCCCGGCATGCTCTCCCGCGGCGGCGGCGCCATCGTCAACATGGCCTCGGTGGCGGGGGTGACCACGGCGGTGCCGAACCGCTGCGCCTACAGCGCCAGCAAGGCCGCCGTAGCGGGACTCACCCGGGCTATCGCCTGCGACTTCGTTACCAAGGGCGTTCGCTGCAACGCGGTGTGTCCGGGGACGGTGGACACACCCTCGCTGAACACGCGGCTCGCGGCGTTCGAGGATCCGGACCGGGCGCGCCGCGACTTCGAGACCCGCCAGCCCATGGGCCGCCTCGGCCGGCCTGATGAGGTCGCCGCGCTCGTGGTCTACCTCGCCTCGGACGAGTCCGCCTTTGTGACCGGGCAGACCTTCGTCATCGACGGCGGCTGGAGCAACGGATGACGGGCGGGCGCTCACCCCGGAAACGGCTCGGGCGGTGGAACCGGATGCTTGATGATTTATTCGTTTTAAGGCGGATAGTTCTATTTTTCATAACGATTTGTTCTCAACAATGCTGACAAAATTTCTGTATGATGACCATATATGATAATTTATTCATATATAAACAATGCGTGTGTTGCCTAATGAAAGTACCCGCGAGTGTGAATATGATTACAGTGATTACAGGATGTTATAAATTCTTTTCTCAGTCTGGAGAACCAGCACTTGGGGAGTTTCCCTGCGAGCACGCCCGCTTCGGGCAAAAACAAAACATGGCTAAGCTGCCAATTTTCCTAATTGCGATGCTATTTTGCTTTGGGTCGGCCTTAACAGTCACTGCGGTGGCGCAACCGTCGATTGACCCCCCGGCCAAACCCGCCAAGCCAACGGGCCTCTCGGCCACTGGCGGCGACGGCCGGGCGGAGCTGTCGTGGATCGACCCGGGCGACGAGAGCATCGATGTGTGGAAGGTGAGGTACGGGAAGGTCGGTGAGGAGGGCAAGGTCGGTAAGGAGGGCTGGAGCCGCTGGGCTATCATCCCCGGCTCGGGCGCCGGCACGACGAGCCACACGGTGACGGGTCTGGAGAACGGCAGCGAGTACCACTTCCGCGTCAAAGCGAGAAACAGCAGCGGCCTCGGTGAGCCGTCGGCGGCGGTGGCGGCGACACCGATGGCGGTGCCGGCCAAACCGGTGCTGAGCGCCACTGGCGGCGACGGCCGGGCGGAGCTGTCGTGGATCGACCCGGGCGACGAGAGCATCGATGTGTGGAAGGTGAGGTACGGGAAGGTCGGTGAGGAGGGCAAGGTCGGTAAGGAGGGCTGGAGCCGCTGGGCTATCATCCCCGGCTCGGGCGCCGGCACGACGAGCCACACGGTGACGGGTCTGGAGAACGGCAGCGAGTACCACTTCCGCGTCAAAGCGAGAAACAGCAGCGGCCTCGGTGAGCCGTCGGCGGCGGTGGCGGCGACACCGATGGCGGTGCCGGCCAAGCTGCTAGTTCAAGCCATATACATATCTCCAACTGGTGACGATGATATGGGCCATGGCACCCGTGCCTCGCCATGGCGAACCTTGGAGAAAGCCCGGGATACTCTCAGGGCAATAAGCAATTTCAACGAGGATATGTCCGTTGTTCTAATGGATGGGACATACCATCTCGACGAAACGCTACTGCTTACATCGGAGGATTCCGGTCGAAATGGATACAGGATCACCTATAGAGCCGAAAACCCCGGTGAGGCAATCATTAGTGGCGGCGATGCCGTAACAGGCTGGTCCGACCCGGACAAGGACGGAATCTTTCAGGCAGCGGTGCCGGCGGGCAGTGATTCGAGACAGTTGTACGTGGATGGTATCAGAGCTGTGCGTGCTAGAAGCACTAATGGAAGCGGCTGGGTAGGCCATGCCAACGGGACATTTTCGGCTCCCTCGGCTGCATCCCGCTGGGAGAATCCCGGAGATGTCGAACTCGTGTTCCTTTGGCGCTGGAAAATGTACCGAGCCCCGGTTGCTTCCATCTCCAATGAACAAGCAAGGGTAGAGGATAACTATTGGGAGTTGGCCAAAATTGGGCCCTTCGGAGCTCGTGATCAGAAAGGAGTAAACCCCGCATGGATTGAAAACGCGTTCGAATTACTTGACACCGAGGGGGAATGGTATCTCAACACTCGAACCAACACCCTCTATTATAAGCCCCTAAGAGGCCAGTTTGTTGATCATAATCCGGAAGTAATCCTACCTAGGCTGGAAAGGCTGATCTTGGGACAGGGGGTGGAGAACGTGACGTTTGATGGGCTTAAATTTGCGCACGCCACCTGGTTACACCCGAGTTCCTCAAGGGGCTATGTAAGTATTCAGTCTGGTGCAATCCTTACCGATCCTAACTATATTTCCATTGAGGATGCCTTTGAGGGCTTGGAGGAAATCCCGGGCAATGTGCAATTTGATTTTTCGAAAAACATAATATTCAGTAACAATGAATTCCTGCACCTAGGCGCCACGGCGCTACGATTGGGAAGATCCTCGCAAAGTAACACGATATTTAGAAATACGTTCACAGATATTTCCGGCAGCGCGATTACAATTGGTGATCTTCAAGATCATCACGTTAGTTATCTACATGCCGTTCGGGATAATGTTATTGACAATAATCGGATTTCTAAAGTCGGCGCTGAATATTTTGATATGTATGGAATCAAGTTAGGCTACACAACACGTACCGTAGTAGCGAATAACACAATTTTCGATTTGCCGATAGGAGGAATAAGCTTGGGCTGGGGGTGGGGCCGTTACGATGTGGAAGAGATTTTCTTTACTAACGATAACACCGGTAAAGCATATAATTTCCCGACTATCTCAAAAAATAACGTCTTATATCGAAATTATGTGTATAACGTTACGCAGAAGATTGCGGATGCTGCGGGTATTTACAGTCTGGGCGCATCACCCGGTACTAGAATTATCTCTAATGTAATACACGACACTAAGAGGCCACAATATGGGACTGCATTTTCCCCGGGAATTTATCTAGATAACGGATCTAGGGGATTTGAAGTTGACGATAATGCAACATGGAGTTTGATAAACGAAGGATTGTTTTGCAACATGCCGAATGGGGAGAGGATCTGCACACGCTACAATACCGTGGGTCAAAATAGTTTTGTGGGCCGCCGTAGCGAAGTTGACGAGAGCATTGTGGCTAACGCCGGACAGCAACTTGAAATTACTAGCCCACGATCCTTGGACAACATACTTGCTGCTTTGCCGGCGAGGCTAACACCGAATCCTCTATCCATTCCGCCAGCGCGTGGCATGGTGGTGGGCAAGAAAGCCACTGCGACGCCCAATGCATCGGATGCTGGCAATGTCATTGATGCCAATCCGCGTACCTATTGGAGCGCCGGCACTGCTTCAAAGGCTTCATTGACAATTGACTTGGGAGGAGTTGTCGAGGTGTCTCAAGTTGCCATTGCTTTTGGAACGGTTGATCAGGCTGATGAAATTGGAAGAGTGCGCTACATACGTAAAGGCGTTTCCTATGAAATTTGGACGTCTTTAGATGATGAGGAAAAGGGATTTGAAAGACAGCAATTTCGTACTACCGCGCGTAGTTGGCCCGATGCCCCTCGCCAGCAAATTTCACCGACATACTCTTTAGATATTCGCCAGGCGATTAACGACATTCTAATCCAAAATAGGCCGGTTGCCCGATATGTAAAGATAAAAACTACAATCACGGATGGTAACCTTCAAGAACTCGGAATTCTACGGTGTAAGGTGTCGGGTAATAAAAATGTGAATTCAGAGCCTTTATCCCAAGATTTCTCTGCTCCTGTTTGGTCGAATTTCAACTCTTATCCGAGGCAAATTGGCGACGTGAACGGCGACGGGAGGGACGACATCGTCGGGTTCGGCGGTGACGGGAAGACGCATGTCGCGCTCTCGGACGGCGGCAGATTCTTGCCGTCGACGCCTTGGATCGCGGAGTTCTCCTCCGGCTGGACGAGCTTTAACAGCTACCCCCGCCTTCTCGGCGACGTGAACGGCGACGGGAGGGACGACATCGTCGGGTTCGGCGGTGACGGGAAGACGCATGTCGCGCTCTCGGACGGCGGCAGATTCTTGCCGTCGACGCCTTGGATCGCGGAGTTCTCCTCCGGCTGGACGAGCTTTAACAGCTACCCCCGCCTTCTCGGCGACGTGAACGGCGACGGGAGGGACGACATCGTCGGGTTCGGCGGTGACGGGAAGACGCATGTCGCGCTCTCGGACGGCGGCAGATTCTTGCCGTCGGTAGTTTGGTCCAGGGAATTCGCTCATCCAGAATGGGAAACGTTCCATGCTTTTCCGAGGGGCTTAGGAGATTTTGACGGGGATTCCCTGATGGACATCGCTGGATTTGGCCATAGATTTGTGTCTGTCCTGCACTCTGGGAATAAGATATTCGAAGGAGAGAAATTGCAGGTTGCGAATGTATCTGGATTAAGACCGAGCATACAATTTGTGGACAATTCAGAATGGAGTCGCAATAAGCGTCTTTGGTGGCCGGCTACGGGAATCGATGACCAGTTGACGTTGGTTCTTAATGTGGGGAAGGCTGGCAACTACGTACTAGATCTTCGCCTCGGCAGGTCGTCGGATCATGGAAACTTGGAATTCTTGGTGAACAACGAACTTGTGATTGGCGAATTTATAGGCTACAGCGCACGTGATGAAATGAGTATGCATAGCCTGAGAAACGTTGGATTGAATTCCGGTAGGAATCTTTTGACGTTGAGGGTAGCAGGGAAGGAAGACTCATCAAGAGGCTTTTCCGTGGGGTTGGATTATCTATTATTGCGAGCTGAGTAGCGGATAGGAGGTTATATATGAAATATCAATCATTCCCACTGTCATCCGGCTCACCGAGTTTCATATCCATATAACCGGATGAATATAAAATATTTTTTCAATAATTTTGGCGGTGTCGACTTGAATTTGATTGCATCGTCGGGCGATCTTCCCGAGGTTCATTCCCGGAGTCCACAACATCATGTATGGCGACAAAACCCTGTTTGTACAACTGATGGACTTTCTTCCCTAGACGACCTTCGCCCGCATTGTCGACCGCTATGGCAGTAACCATTAACCATTGTGTTCACACCCTGACGTGCGCCGAACACTTCAGGATCTTGGCGCTCGCGCAACCGACCAATCGGGAAAGCCTACGCGACACCGAAGCCTGTCTCTCGGCGCAGTTGGCCAAGTTGTACCACATGGGCATTCTCTCGTCCGGTGAGGCGCTCCACGCTGGCCGATGCCAAAACGAGCGCCGGGACTGGCGCACCTTCGTCGAGTTCGCATAACGGCTGATGGCCTAGGAGCGCAGGTTCCACGCCGGGGAGTATCTGGGCCTAGAACACTTGCATCTCTAATAGTTTACTGGTAAAAGATAAGTTCATATTTGATTGTTTTGAACGGGAGCAAAATCAATGAAGGCAACAACTTTAACTTGGTCAATCGCGGCCGCAACTGCAATGATAATTCCAGCATTAAGCGTGGCGCAGGACGGCACGGTTCTGGAAGAGGTCGTTGTGACTGGCTATCGCCAATCTCAAATCAATGCGATTGAGGCTAAACGTGAAAGTACGGGGTTCGTCGATGCGGTCAGCGCGGAAGACATCGGTAAACTGCCGGATCGCAACGTTGCTGAAGCGTTACAGCGGGTACCGGGCGTTGCTATTCAACGCAGTCGTGGTGAGGGTGACTTTGTCTCCATCCGTGGTTTGGGGCCGGACTTCGTCCGGGGAAGCATCAATGGCAGATCATTCCTGAGCGCAACAGAGGCTGTTGATGCCCAGTTCAACGGCAATCTCAACACCAGTGCCGGTCGTGCGTCTAACTTTGATGTGCTTCCATCGGAAATCATCAACACATTGCAAGTTATCAAGACACCATCCGCACGGCATGCGGAGGGCGGCATCGCCGGCGTTGTCAATGTACAAACCGCCCGCCCGCTGGCGCTAGGCACCAAAGCCGTAGGGACAGTGCAGGGTACATACAGGGACTTTAACGAGGACTTTGACCCTAGTGGCAGTGTACTTGGAAGTTGGGTGAATACCGACAGAACATTTGGTGTATTGGGCTCGGTGGCATTCTCGACGCGGTCACTGCGTGAAGATTTTTCTCGCCATTTTGGCTATTTTCAATCGTTCGGGTTGACCACTCCACTGGATACCGACAACGATGGCGTTGGTGACGCAACACCTAATGACGTACCTTTTCCCCTCTCAAACAACGCCGAAGTATATTTTGAAGACAGAGACAGAACTACGTTCTTCGGAACCGCGCAGTGGTATCCCGGCAATGAAACCGAAGTTTTGTTTGATGTGACCTACAGCGAGCGCGATGTGGAAATTAATCACCAGAACCTCATATTTCTACCAATCGCGTCCGACGCGGACCTCTTAGCAGCGGGGCAAGTCGTCAATGACGACGGTAGTGTTCAAGTCGGCAATTTGTTGACTAATGGCGTGTTTACGAATATTCCGTCCAGTCTTCGTCCGGAAGTGACGACCGACCTTCAAAACTATAATGATGAGCTGCTGTCGCTCGGACTGAATGTCGAGAGGGAAATTGGATCTTGGACAGTCACGGGCGACCTGAGCTACGCGAAAGCGGAGGGTGCTAATTCCTTTGACAGGATTAGGATCGACGGCAACAACGGTACTTTCGCGTTCAATACCACTGTGGGCCCGAATGGATTTACTATACGAGAGGCCGCTGGGAGCAGTGCAACGTCTGACCCAGACGTTTTCGTGATTTCATTGATCGAAGATCGGATCGCGACTAATGAAGATGAGGAAGTGGCTTTTCAATTAGACGGAAGCTTGGATATTGACAGGGGCATATTCTCATCTTTTGAAGTGGGTTTCCGCGCCCGGTCAAGAGAGAAACGACAAGCTCGCGCTAGCGCTTTGGTGAATATCGGCCAGGACTTCCCTGCGGTTCAAACTGCTCTACCACTCAGCACCACTGGGTTTTTAACCGGGGCGTCAAATTTCTTCGACGGCGACTGGGATAGCTCAATCGACTACAACACACTGGTATTTCCGGACAACGGCCCGATCCGCAGGGCAGTGACAGGGATGGGTGTGTCACTGCCAGTGCCGGCCGACCCGACAGGGACATTCGTGGTCGAAGAGGACACGCTCGCGGCTTATTTCCAGCTAAATCTGGACGGTGAGATCGGTGGGTTGCTATTCCTAGGTGATGTCGGTGTCCGAATCGTCAACACCGATCAAGCCATTTCCGGTTTTGTCGGTGAGCTCAAATTGCGGGATACGGGCGGAATGGATACAACAAAAGCCGATTCTCTGAGTATTGGAGAGGCGGATCCGATCTCATTTGACGACAACTATGCGCGGGTGCTTCCTAGCGTGAATCTGCGTATGGAATTGTCTGAGAATCTGTATGCGCGATTCGCCGCATCGAAGACTTTGACGCGGCCGACATTCAACGATTTGGCACCCGGATTCAGCAATATCAATCCCAATTCTTCCACCAACTTCAACGGCGACAATTTTGCGGTCTCGCTGGTGGCTGGTAATCCGGGATTAAAACCCTACGAATCGACAAACTTCGACATTGGGCTGGAATGGTATTTCGCGGACGCTAGCGTATTGTATGCTTCCGTATTCTATAAAGAGCTCGATGACTACATCGCTACCTTCACAAATACCGTCGTATCGGAACTCGCTGGCGAACCACTGCGCATAACCGGAATTGAGCAAGATGGTAGCAGCTCACGGATTCCGGCTGATCAATTGGTGCAACCGGACAATCAAGGTATCGCGGAACTCTCTGGGCTTGAATTGGGCTATTCGCACGCCTTTGACAATGGCTTTGGTTTCATAATCAACGTTACGGTAGTGGATAACACAGCCGAATTTGCTTCGACCGGTGCTTCTATCGCATTCCCGGGAGTCTCCGACTTGTCCTACAATGTCACGGGATTTTATGAGAGTGGCCGATTCCAGGCTCGCCTTTCATATAGTTATCGAGATGATTATCTGTTAGTGGCGAGTGCGGTCGGATTTGGTGGCCAGATATATGCCGAAGAGTACGGACAGCTAGATGCCGCATTGAGCTACCGAGTCTTTGATAATGTATCGATATTTGTAGAAGCAGTTAATCTTAGCGATGAGAACCAAGATCAGTTTACCAGACTTCCGAACGGACTCGGAGATTGGTTCTATTCCGAGTCACACAACGGTATGCGGGCTACGGTGGGTGTAACCGCGTCGTTCTAGTCGGGGACGGTCAATAGGCGACAGCTTTGCATCACCTGTGAAAGGCAAGGCCGTTTGCAATATTAATAAGGTGGGCTACTTAGTTTAGAGCCCATCTTTTTTTGTACTCTTTATTAAGCCTAATTTCTCATGACTAGGGGTGCTGTAAAACTACATGGGCTGATGGACCCGTGTGGTAATATCACTTCATACATGTTGAAATTTCTGGATTCAATGCTAGTGCACCGGTGAAATTAGGGAAACTCAGATTAACTCGATAGAGTAGCATTGATCTACTCGTAAGCTATTGATTTTATTAAATCGGATGCTGCTTCTACAGGATTAATCAGATGTTCCTTAGATATGGATATGGAAAAAAAGAAAAAATATTACTACGACTGGTCATCGCTTAATTGCGCACCTGTTCCCGATTGGTTTGACAATGCGAAATTCGGGATATTTGTCCATTGGGGGCCATATTCTGTTCCGGCGTGGAGTGATGGAGAGAGCTATGCGGAATGGTATTCCACATTCATGTATAGCATTGAGTCGTTTCGCAATCATCACCTAGAGACATACGGAGCTCTCGATAAATTTGGTTATAGACATTTTATTCCTTTGTTTCGGGGAGAGAACTTTAATTCGGATGAGTTGGTCTCCGAATTCAGATCGGCAGGGGCCAGATACATAATCCCGACGGCGGAACACCACGATGGATTCGCGATGTGGGACACAGGGTTGACGTCGTGGAATTCGGTCCGGATGGGCCCCAAAGTTGATTTTATCGGTGAGATGGAACGAGCGACTAAAGCGCAAGATCTGATATTTGGCCTTTCTTATCACCGGGAGCGCCATTGGGCGTACTTCTCAAAAAGTGCTAATACGTATAGTGACGATGTTGTACCGTTTGAGGCGATCCGGAATGAAATCAGAAAATGCCCTGAAGTCTCAAGCCTGTATGGGCCATTTATTCTAAACGAAACCTTTATGCAGGATTACAAGGCGCGTTTTCTTGAGCTCGCTCGAAAGTACCAACCGAGTTTTATGTGGATAGATGATATTCCGGCAAACAGCAGTTGCCCAGATGAACCTTCCGTTAGTCGGTTTATCAATAAGTATCATTTGGAAATGTTGGTTGACTATATGAATATGGCCAGCGATCTTGGTATTGTCGGCTACTTCAACAACAAAAGATGGTTGCGATCAAATTATCCTGCCGGTATTGGGGTGGACGAGAGAGACTACCTTCAGATGGAAGATATATCTAACATGAAATGGCATTGCAGCGGAGGGCTCCGACTTTCATACTCTTTTGATAGAACAGAAGACGGAGCCGACAGCTACCGAGCAGTAACGGAGCTCGTGCACACACTTGTCGATGTTGTTTCGAAGAATGGCAACTATTTGCTGGGTGTTGGCCCACAAGCAGATGGTACGCTTTCCCGGAATCAACGGGACCGCCTGCGCGGTCTAGGAAAATGGTTGTCGAGGAACGGTGAAGCAATATACGACACATGTCCGTGGCATCGCTTTGGCGACGGCAATATCCGATACACGGTAAACGACCGTGCATTATTTGTGATCCTCTTGGGAGAGGTGAAGCAAGAAAAGGTGAGAATCGACAGCCTTTTGGAGAGTGAATATCATAGTATTAGAAAGGTCGAGAAATTAGGTTCCAAGGAAACCTTGGAATGGAGTGCTAAAGACAACTCAATACAGATTGTCTTACCCTCGGTTGCGCATGATGAACACGCGACATCCATAAAAATCACATTCGATAATAGAGGTAGGTGACGTAGATTGTGTCTACTTTTTTCGAGAACGGATTATATTCCGCAAGCAGAGAATCCACTTAACAAAATTGAGTCTATTTCATTAATCGATAGACTACTACTTGTTTGCAAAAATATCTTCTCGGAGCGTGTCTGATCGGATTCGGTTGACGCTGATAGCTGACAGGATTGCAGAAAGCAAGATATAGGCAATTCCGTACGATTTCGTTCCTAGAAGCAACTCACCAATTCCAAATAATAGGGCAGCAACAGCAGTTGTCCCAAGTATCCAAGAGATTGTCGTGCGACGCAGTGTCTCGGGCGCGTGATAATTCACACCAAGCTCACGTAGTGCTGGACGCCAAAACTCCTTTAGCGGCTGCGCAGAAAGAATAAAAGATCTCAACACCTGCTGATCAGTTGGTCTGGTAATCAAAGAAACCGCTATGGAAATAAGTGTTACGAATCCGGTCACGAACAACATTCGGGCACCGAGAAGATTTGGATCGGTACTAAATTCTACGCCGTCTTCCAAGCCCAGAATTCGCGTAGCCAAACCGTCAAAAACCTTACCAAAGAGCAGCAGGCTACCGAGTACCCATGTTGTAATAACACCGGCCAACTCTCCCATGGCATTCTGTCGCCACCAAAGCCAACGCAAAAGTATAACTACCACGGTCGAACTCGCTACAACAAACTGAATACTCAGTAATTGTTGGATGCTGTCCGCAAGAAATGATATGAAAGCGCCCAAGAGCCCAAGAAACACCGTCGCTAATCTTGCGACGCGGACATAGTCACGTTCCGACCCATTAGGTGCAATGAAACGTCTGTAGACATCGTTTACCAAATACGATGAGCCCCAATTGAACATCGTACTCATTGTGGAAACAAACGCGGCCATCAATCCGGCTATAACTAGGCCACGCAATCCGGCCGGTAAGACAGTAACAATCATTTTTGGATAAGCGCTAGCCTGGTCACCACTTCCAATGTCAGGCAACAAAACGATAGAGCTAAGCGCGACAAGTATCCACGGCCAGGCGATCACCGCATAATAGACCATGGCGAACATAAACAGTGCGAAGCAAGCGTTCTTGGTATCTTGGCAGGCAAGTATTCGTTGCGCTTGCGCCCCGCCACTGTTCGCCATAATCATCCACAGTATGCAAAAGTAGCCGATAGCGTTCCAGATCGACATTTGACCTGAATATGGCCCAATGTTTGGACTTATCTGAAGGGAAGACCTTCCTTGCTCACCGTCCATCGTGGAAATCGTTGATACCAATGCATCCAATCCGCCTGCTGACTGGACCGCAATATATGCAAAAATCAATGTCCCAAAAGTGGCGATAACAAAAAATAGAAAATCTGTGTAAACAACACCAAATAATCCAGATGACGCGCATAGCATTATTGCTACAGCAATAACCACGATTGTGACGATTGCGCTAAATTCATCCGGTAATCCAAGCGTCTCTTGGGAGATAATGACCATCGCTTTCGTAACCCAAGAAATATACAAGGGACATACAAGAATTGCGCCGGTCGCACCGGACCAACCCCTAAGAATTGACGCGGACTTGCCGCTGTATCGTCGTTCAAGGAGTTCGACATCTGTCGTCAATTCTAATCGACGCCACAACTTGCCAAAGTACACCGCCGATAGAACTGCGCCTATCAGCAAAGACCAGTATTGCCATATGTAGTGAACGCCGTATTGCCGAATCAAATTGGTAACCCACAACGGCGTATCCGACGCGAAAGCCGTTGCCAACATTGACGTACCTGCAATATACCAAGGCAACGATCTTCCAGAGACAAAGTATGAATCCACATCCTTGCTGCCACGACGGGTAAAAATCAAGCCGCCAAATAGAATACCGCCTATAGCGATTAAAATAATAAGCGCGTCAATAGATGTGATGGTCTCGCTTATGGCGTCTCTCCTATATGCAACAAGGCTTCCTAGGCCATTGACCCACCGGGATCTACGACACCGAAAACTTCATCATCCATCTTGGCCGTTCGTAACGGTAAGGCTGCCAACGGCGGCAAGTTGTTGCTAGGTCTATCTAGGTAGAAATATGCTGTCGAGGAGTAATCATCGCCAGCGCGATAAAAGTTTGTTGAGCCTATTGGAAATGATTCGCCCATTATATCCGCTGGCGGATCTAATGAGGCCAATAGTCGATTCACAATTGCTTTGCGTGATCTCATGTTCTCTGTCTTGTCACGCTCAATTACTCCGACTGGGCGAACAAAAACGTCTACCTTTGAAAGTGATCGTAATTTCTCTGTACTGGCGCTTCCAATAATCTGGATCGTCACGCAACAGTCCTCATCAAAGTACACAGGGTCATCTGTATGAAACCGATAGAAAGAGTAAAGTTCATGCGATGAATCCATGTATCCCGACAAAAGCGATCCTTGGTACCGACCTTGAAATTCACCCTGTCCCCAGCCAGTACCTATATAGTCTTCTGTTCCGGTACCTACTAACGTCGCCAATTTTGCATCTCCGTCGAGATATATCTTAACTTCTCCTTCCCCAATCCATGTTCCAGAGTATTCTGTATTTCCTATTATTCCAATGTTGGATCCAATAAACCTACCGCGTCCAACAATTTTCGGAAGGATCTTGAAGTCCACTCCCGCAGAGCAGGAAAGATTGCGGTGCCAGTACGAGTGAAAGTACAAGACATCGGTGTCGTGACAGGTCACTTCAAGATAGCTGATATCGTAAAACAGCATGACGTAATAGGGTGATTCATTGCTTATTTCAATTTGAGCCGAGGTACGAAATGGCATCGGGATAGTGCAATTCAAAGATCGTGCTTCTGGACTGGAAAAAAGATCATTTTCAAATGGCCTCATAATAGCAAGCCCCATACCAAAGAAATCGACGAGTGGTGCTGATACCGCAGGTGTTTTCATATTGTCCCAATACATATCGATCCGTAGCATCCTGCGGAGTTCTGGGACAATCGTAAAATTCCCGGTCATCCATATTCTTCTTATCAAACCCGAGCCACGTACATTAAATATTGTCTCCGTTGAATATGGAGACAGCAAAATATAGGGGTTTCCTTTGGCCCCAGCATTCTCAGAACCGCCTTTACCCTGTTGTCCACTCATGTTTTCTGGGCTTACCCATCGTGTGCGGGTTCCCTTACTCGGCATTTTATAAAGATTAATTTGAGAAATCAGACCATTCCTTTCAATCAGATGTAGGAAATATCCCCTTTCGAGATTTCACTGTTTGTTAGCCAATCGAAGATTAACTATCTGTCGAGACCATTCCATACTAGTTTATTTCCATATAATCTCGATCCGGCAATTCCGGAAACGGACTCGTCGGCAGTGCTTGATACCAAAACGCAACAGATGACAGATCGTCTTGGAGAGGAAGGTAGCGACGCGTCGATATATCACCACCCCAAACGCCAAAATCTCGCCAGCCCAAAGGCTGAACAGTGACACGAAGACCATCACGAAATCTCACAGGATCTGCAATGTGCCATCGATACATGCCAAATCTCTGCTGCGATCTATAGACACCATCCGGTCGAATTATCTGTGGCAGTCCGGCATATGGAGTTGTGTACTCTTTATAAGAGTTGGCCAAATCATTTCTCACAGCGCCAGGATCGAAGTTAAAGGATCCAAGGAAATAGTCCTCGGTCCCAGTACTGCAAATGGTAGGAAAAGTGTGATCATCATCAAGATAAAATTTGAACTCACCCTCACCCCACCATCCTGAATTGTTTACCCCCCAGGCCATATACGTTCCTACATAGTGACCTTGGCCACTGATGCCATCAAGAAGTGTGTAGGGCTGCTTATATGGAACGGGATTCTCACGCCGAAATTGCGCGTGAAAATAGCCGAAGTCCTCTGGAACTTCTGTTATCGTGTAGTTGATCTGGTAGTAAACGATTGCTTTACGCCTATCATCGCGATTTTCCAGTGTGATAAACGCCGACTTGCTATAAGGCATTTCCCAAAAACAGTTAAATGCCATGCCGGGATTAACGCAAACTGGCAGTGACGACACATGAGCGTATTGCTCTAGGCCACAGCAGAAAAAATCTCCTAGCGGAACCTCAACGGATGGGTTTTCTTGTCCGTTCCAATACATGCGTAGAATTAGGTCGCGATTTCTGACTCCAGAAGCGGTAATCCAAATCTGTTTAATAGCACCGCATTCCGATATCGCCGCAAGTTCTTCTACTTCCGTCGGCGCAATCTCAATTGAGGGTGATATCTTCCAGCCAATGCCAAGGTCACGGGCCGCCGTCGCTCCTGTGCCCTCAGTAGCCGCAGCCCCTTTTCCTATTTCCCCAGTCGGATTCTCTGGAGATATGGAACGCGACCTAGCCGAGGATAGCCGACTTAAATTCCCCAGGCTCATATTTAATCCGTTAAATTTTTTCATATCTGATGTCTTACTTGACGGCACGAAGCTGTGCTAAAAATCGAGCATTCTCATGAACTACCAGAGAATTTAATTTCATTTTTGAGAGAATCAGAGCGGCTATGGCAAAACCCACTGCTGGAGCAAGTGTGAATATCTTCAGAATGCCAGAAATGGCTACCTCACTCTGTTCTACCCCACCGCTTTCATAGCCATAGGTAGCCAATAAATATGTTGCGATTGAACCTCCAAAAGCCAGCCCTAGCTTTAAGGAAAATAATGTAAAAGAGGCAATTAGTCCGTCGAGTCTTCTTTTGAACTTAATCTCGCCATAGTCGGTAACATCGGCCATGGCAGAGAAAATGAGTGGGGCCATCATCTGATTGAAAAATCCAACAAATAGCTGCATCAACATTATTGAAAAAATATGTTCTGGACTAATGAAATATGTTCCCAGAGAAAGTCCTGAACTAATAACCAAAAGCATAATCCAAGATTTTTTCTTACATATATATTTGGTAAGAAGTGCCGCCATCCCACTACCAAATATTCCCCCAAACATCCACAATGATAAAAACAGGGGTAACATGGCACCGTCGGAACCCACGTAATATGTCACGTAGTAAACTGCCATCGTAGCCTTGATTGTTTGCGCAGTAACCATAGTGAGAACTACGGCTCCTAGAATCATCCATTGATCATTGGTTAAGACCTGTTTAACGTCCTTAATTATTCCTCTATTTCCAAAATCAACTGGCTTAACACGTTCCCTTGTTGATAGAAAACAGATAATGAATAGCACGACTGAGAAGCCTGCCATTATCGCCATTGCCTGCTGGTAACCAGATGCCTTATCGCCTTGACCAAGGAACTCAGCGAGAGGAATAAGTAGGGCTGTTACTGCCAGACCGCCTACTGTGGCCGCGACAAATCTATAAGAGTTTAAAGATATTCTTTCCTCTACGTCAGAGGTCATTACGCTACCAAGCGCAAAATAGGGTATGTTGGTGGCGGTAAAAAGGAGCATCAACAACCCGTAGGTGACATACGCGTATAGAATCTTTCCCTGTGTCGATGTGTCCGGAACTACGAAGGCAAGAATCGAGGCAAGGGCATATGGGACACAAAGGAACAAAAGATAGGGCCTGTACTTACCCCACCGTGAATTGGTTCGGTCAACGATCATTCCCATCGCTGGGTCTGTAATGGCATCAAGCAGCCGGACGAAAAAGAATATTGTTGCTACCGTTGCCGCCGATATACCAAATACGTCGGTATAGTAGTAAGCAAGAAGCAGCACAACCGATTGGTATACGAAGTTACCCCCCATATCTCCCAAACTAAAACCTATCTTCTCCCAAACGCTCAGCTTTACGTTCATGGTGGGTTGCTTGCTTTGGAGACTGGGATTTGTATATGGATCAGCCAGTTCATTCCCTTTTATTCCCGTAGTTTCGGGGTTGATAAAAACGAACGGCGTTGCCACCCCAAATGGCCTTGCGCGCTGGGGCGGGTAATTTGTTCGCCCAACACTCGCATAGACGGCGCCACTCCCGATACGACCCATTCAGATTTAGAACCGGCCAATCGCTGCCCCATATAAGGCGGTCGACACCGAACACCCGAAGCAAATGGTTCATGTAAGGCAGTACCTGTTGGTGGGGCTGTCTGGCATCTGCCTCCGTGAATAGACCGGAGAGCTTGCAAAAACATCGGCGGTGGTCGGCCAACACCGCAAGCTCCCGCGCCCAAGGCTGCCAGTGGCTCTCGGCAATTCGTGGCTTGCCGCCATGGTTGATCACAACACGAAGCTCGGGGTGGCGGTCGAGAAGACGAGCGATATGCGGTAGATGAATGGGCGTTACCAGGGCGTCGAAGGTCAAATCTGCTTGGACCAAGTCGTGGAAGATAGGGCCAAACGCCGGGTTCAGAATCCAGGCCGGGTTTTCGATATCTTGAAGCATCGGCCGAACCCCCACGAATTTCGGATGGTGGGCGAACTCTGCGAGGTGCTTGAGTGCTTCGGTGGGGTGGTTCATGTCGACCCAGCCAACCACTCCAGCAACGAACGGCTGCTGATCGGAAAGTGCCAGAAGCCAACGGGTCTCCGCGACCGTGGGCGCGGCTTGGACCAGAACGGTGCCGGCAATGTTCGCCTCGGCAAGCAAAGGGGTAAGATCGGCGGGCCCGTAGTCTCGGAATAGAACATGCAGATCCCGCGTGATCCATCCGTAGTCGCCGCGTTCCAACGACCAGAAGTGCTGATGGGCATCAATCTTCATCAGTCTCTTCGGGATAATCCGCCCGGCGTCGGTGCGCCTTCATGAAGCAAGCCATCCTTTTTCAAGGCATCCCAGAACTCGAGCGGAATGGCGCACTTCATGAGATCCAGGGTGTTATCCAACTGTGTACGACTGTCGATCCCAGGAATTACCGATATGACGCTGGGGTGTGCCAATGGAAATTGGAGAGCGGCTGCCGCCAAAGGAACATTATAGCGTGCGCACACAGTTTCCAGCGCTGTGACCCGCTTCAGTACTGCGGGAGGGGCGCTGACATAGTTGTAGTGGGCGGATGTGCCCGCGCCCGTCGCCAATATCCCAGAGTTGTAGGGGCCACCGATGATCAGGCGGACATTGGCCGCCTCGCACTTCGGCAATAGACTGTTTAGCGCGCCCTGCTCAAGAAGGGTGTAGCGGCCCGCGAGCAAGAACAGATCCCAGTCGCCATGGTCCAGAACCCGTTCGCAGATCTCGCATTCGTTAACACCTAGGCCGATAGCTTGGATACCGCCATCGGCCCGCAACTCCATCATGGCCTCGAACCCACCGTTCAAGGCCTGCTGAAAGTAGTATTCGTGTCTATTCCCGTGAGTTTCCTCGCCAAGATCGTGCATCAGCAGTAACTCGATACGCGGCAGCCCCAACCGCTGCAAACTGTCCTCGTAGGAGCGGAGAATGCCATCCCGGCTATAGTCAAAAGCGATTTCGAACGGCATGGGCGAGTGGAAACCGTGGCGCTCTCGGGCATAGCCGGCGGGTCGCAGCAATCGTCCCGCCTTGGTGGAGAGCACATGCTGCTGTCGTTCAGGGTCACGCAGTGCATCGCCCAAGCGGCGTTCGCTGAGACCCTGGCCGTAGTGCGGTGCCGTGTCGAACAGGCGTATGCCGTTTTGCCAGGCGTGGTCGATCAGTTCGCGGGCCGCCTGATCGGTTATGGATCGATACAGGTTCCCCAATGGCGCGCCTCCAAGCCCCAGGCCCGACGTTTGGTTCAAGAGGGCGATGATCGCGTTGGGATTGCGTTTGGGCAGGGATTGTGGGGTGGGGGACACAGATCAATCCAAAGAAGCGTGGGTCGTACGCCGTCCATGCCATTTCACGCCACCGGGATAGCTGTAGTCGGTGATGGATTCCGGATACATTTTGATACTGAAGCCTGGTTGCGAAGGCGCCAGATAGCGTCCGTTCCGCAGTTCGCAAGGATCTTCGAAGTGCTCGTGCAGGTGGTCCACATATTCGATGACGCGATCACCAATATGGCCACTGATGCACAGGTAGTCGATCATCGAGTAGTGCTGCACATACTCGCAAAGGCCCACCCCGCCGGCGTGAGGGCAAACGATCTTGCCGTATTTCGCCGCCAGCATGTAAATCGTTAATATCTCGTTGAGTCCGCCAAGGCGACAGGCGTCGATTTGCACGATATCCACCGCGTCCTGAGCGATGAGCTGCTTAAAGATCACCCGATTTTGGCAATGCTCGCCAGTGGCCACTTGGACATGCCGCAGCGCCCGCTTGATCTTGCGGTGACCCAGGATGTCATCCGGTGACGTGGGTTCTTCGATAAACCATGGGGAGAACACCTCCAATTCCCGCATCCAGCCTATGGCTTCGTCCACCTCCCAAGCCTGATTCGCGTCCAGCATCAGCACAATGTCGTCGCCCAAGGTCTCTCGTACAATGGCGCACCGCCGAATGTCATCCCGCAAATCCATCCCCACTTTCAACTTGATGTGGCGGAATCCCTGCCACCTCGCCTCGAGACAAAGCCGTCTCAGCTTTTCGTCGCTATAACCCAACCAACCGGCGGATGTGGTGTAGGCGGGATAGCCTGATCGCTCGAGGGCGGCGATGCGCGCCGCCTTGGTGGGTGCGAGTGCGTTAACCATATCGAGGGCTTCATCCCGGTTCAGAACATCTGTTACGTAGGAATAGTCTAGGCAATCGACAAACTGCTCCGCGGGCAGGTCGGCGATCAGGCGCCATACGGGTTTGCTGACCTTGCGTGCCCACATATCCCACACAGCATTGACCACGGCGCCCAATGCCATATGCACTACGCCCTTCTCCGGCCCCAGCCATCTTAGCTGACTGTCCGACTTGAAATGATTGTAAAAAGCTCCAATATCGCGCTGGATTTCCCCAAGATCCCATCCGATGCAAAGGTGACGCATGGTCTTGATCGCCTCGCAACAAAGGTCGTTCCCACGACCTATTGTGAAGATCAGACCATAGCCCTTGTCGCTCTGCTCGGTAACGAGTTCCACATAGGCTGCGGAATAGTCCGGATCATGATTGGTTGCATCGGAGCCATCAAGGGTATCCGATGTGGGGAAGCGGACATCATGGGTCGCCAAATGGACTATACGGTTGCTCATGGGGATCAAATCGGTCAAAGTTCACATATAAACATCATTTTTATAAATGAGCAATTTTTTGGGTCGATTTTGTTGCCCAAGCTGATTAGGAAACCAACATGTTGAAAGGAATCGACCCATTGCTTGGGCCGGATTTTTTGAAGTTGCTTAGGGAAATGGGGCACGGAGATGAACTCGCCATCGTCGATGCCAATTTCCCAGCCGCAAGCCATGCGCAACGGCTGCTTCGCTATGATGGCGAGTCGGCTATCCGGATATTGCGGGCGGTCGTGTCGGTGATGCCGTTGGACACCTATGTGGATGCTCCAGTCCACACCATGGAAGTGGTCGGCGAGCCTGCTACGGTGCCTCCCATAGTGGCCGAGTTTCGAGCGATGATAAAAGCCGCACACGGAAAACCACTGCGCTGTGCAACGCTCGTGAGGGAGGCATTTTACGAACGCGCCAAAAGATCGTTCGCCATAGTCGCGACCGGTGAGCGACGCCTGTACGGGAATGTGCTGCTTACAAAGGGCGTCCTTCCACCCCTACCGTCCGTAACGCCAAATACCTAAGGAAGGTCTGAACAATTCGATAGAGCAGCATTTATCTGATCGTAAATTATTGATTTTATTAATTTATATGCCGAGACCACAGGGTTGATCAGGGGTTCACCAATGGAAAGGCGCAGGTTTTTCAGTTCGCGAAATCTTTCCCGAGCTCGTGAAAAAGCGATTGACGAGCTCGGTTGGTTCGACTCTCGGGGTACAAAGGACAACGGCACATAGGAGCTAACCGCGTCTTTCAAGGCACCAAGGACGGCTCTGGGCGAGGGGAAAGCCGCTCCCGGAGGGCGATTTCATATTCCACCGGAAAGTTCCGAAATACGCTTGCCCGCCTCTGTCAAATAATGAATGCGATCCTTGCGCCGCAGCGAGTCGCCCCGAACGGAAATGCAGGGCGCGGTCAGGGCCGCCACGGCTTCATCGTGCAGGAGTATGGGAACACTGATGTCCGTCACACCCTTGATGTACTGGCTTTTGGTCAGGTTGTAGCCGACTTGTCTGATCCCCCCCGCTGCGGCACGCAATTGCCCAACATCAAAATCCTCGATCTCAAGCCGCAGTTGAGACTCGATGCGCCTCTGGACCAAGGTGTTCTGATAGGCGTAGATGGTCAAGCCAGAGGACGAATTGGAGACCAGTTGATGGTGACCGACCCTTGTGGAAAAACTGACCGGCGTGGGTGCCTCGACCCGTGCGATCACCGACATTTGGGCGCCGGAAAGCACTGCCAAATGGCACGATTGCCAGATCTGGTCGCTGAGTTCGCGCATCACCGGCAGCGCCACCTCCAGCAGCGTCTTAATGCTCGGACGCTGTATGCCTAGCGAAAACAGCTTGTTGGAAAGGGTATATCCGTGCGACTGATCCTGCACGACATATCCCCGCGACTCCAATTCCTGGACCATGCGCATTATTTCGCTGCGCGAACGGCCCAGGCGGGTACAGATGAGCGGTAGTTTGAGGGGGCGTGGTTCGGTGGAGAGCAGTTCGAGGATTTCCAAGCCCTTGCGCAAAGCAGGTGCCGGTGACTTGTCCCGCCTGTCGGTTTTTCGATATTCCATACTTGGCTGTAGGACCGATAGAGCGGCGCTGCTCGCCCTACGGCGACGCCAACTGCCTCAGTCGAACACTTTGGCGTAGATATCCTCGTTGAAACCAACGAGCAGGGTGCCCCCAACCCGCAGGGTGGGAGCGCGGAGATTGCCCGTGGAGCCGAGCAGGGCGTTCACCGCCTCCTCGGAAAGCCGCTCGCCGCCGCTGAACGACTGTTGCTTCCTCCCCTTGGCAACATGGGCTGTGCTGGTGGCTTCGAGCAGGGCAAGGGCCGTGTCCCGCTGCAATTTGCGGCTGGCCGGAACTGTCTCGGCCACCTCGATATTTCTCGCCTCCAGGAACTTGGAGGCCCGCTTGCAACTGGTTCAGCCGCTGCGGAAGTAGTACCAGTCAACCTTTATGGCAGCCATAGTTCGTTCGCTTTCAATACAAGTGTGGCTATGCTGCCACTCATCCGCGCGAACTGCAATGTTTCAAGTCCTCGGATTTTTGCATGGAACCATCCCGCTTGGACCAATGCCAATACCTGCTATGCTCCCGGCGTCGCTGAGGGTCGGGGGCGATCCATGCACTCCGTGTTTATCGTGTTGCTCGGCATTGCCGGGATGTGTTTCGGTTGGTTTGTCTATTCGCGGCTCATCGCCGCCCGGATTTTTCGCCTCGATCCGAATTTCGTCACCCCCGCCCATGAGTTCAATGACGGCGTCGATTTCGTGCCGACGAATCGCTATGTGCTGTGGGGCCATCACTTTACGTCGGTGGCGGGCGCGGCACCCATTGTCGGACCGGCGATAGCCGTTTATTGGGGTTGGGCGCCGGCTGTCGCCTGGGTGGTGTTGGGCACGATCTTCTTTGCCGGCGTGCACGATTTCGGTGCCCTTTGGGCCAGCAGCCGCCACAGGGCGCGCTCCATGGGCGCACTTTCGGAATCCGTGGTGGGCACCCGTACCCGCAAGCTCTATATGGTGGTGGTTTTTCTGCTGTTGCTGATGGTCAACTCGGTGTTCGGCGTGGTCATTGCCCGGGCCTTTGTGAACACGCCCAGCGCCGTATTCCCGGCTTGGGCGGCCATCGTTGTCGCGCTCGTCATCGGCCAACTCGTGCATCGCAAGTTCAATCTGATTGCGCTTTGCATTGGCGGCGTGGCGGTGCTTTACCTGTCCATTTATGTGGGGGACCGCATGCCGCTGGCGTTGCCGGAGATGCTTGGCCTCGCCCCCCAGGCCAACTGGATATTGATTCTATTTCTGTACGCCGCCGTCGCCTCCATGCTGCCGGTTTGGGCGTTGCTGCAACCACGCGACTTTATCAACGGTGTGCAACTTTTCCTCGGCCTGGCGTTGCTCTATGGCGCGGTTTTTCTGGTCATGCCGGACATTGCCGCGCCCGCTTTCAATAATCGGGTGGATGAGAGTGCGCCGTCCATTATTCCACTGTTGTTTGTGACCATTGCCTGTGGCGCGGTTTCTGGATTTCACGGCATCGTCGCCTCCGGCACGAGTTCGAAACAGCTCGACAAGGAACCGGACGCCCGCTTTGTCGGCTATTTGGGCGCGGTTGGCGAGGGGGCGCTGGCGCTTATCACCATTGTTGCGGTAACTGGAGTGACTTTGGCGGCCACCACCGAGGAGTGGCATGCGATCTATGGCGAGTTTGGCCAGGCGGGTGCCGCCTCCTTCATTCGGGGCGGTGCCAATCTGATCAGCTCTGGTTGGGGAATTCCCCCGGGCGTTGCCGAGACGCTGCTCGCGACCATGGTGGTGCTGTTTGCGGGCACGACCATGGATTCCGGGGTGCGGCTGCAGCGCTACATCATTCAGGAGTGGGGGGGAATTTATCGGATCCCGGTCCTCGGCAACAACGTGCTATCGACCGCGCTGGCGGTTGGTGCCTGCCTGTTGTTGGCGTTCGGTGCCGGCGGGGCGTCCGGCGCCGGCGGAATGGTGCTCTGGCCGTTATTTGGTTCGACCAATCAGATCCTGGCAGGGCTGACGTTGCTGGTCATTACGGTGATGCTGGCGAAGCTCCGTCGCCCGGTTTGGTATACGCTGGCGCCGATGGTATTCGTGCTCGCCATGTCGTTTGCGGCTGGTGTGGTTACGCTGAACCAGCTTTTCGGCGCCGGCAACTATCTGCTCGTTGGCATCGGAATCTTGGTACTTGCCGCTAGTATTCTGGTGATGCTGGAAGCCGTCTCGGTGATGGTCGGCCTGCGCAATAGGGCTGGTCCGATAGGAGAACGCTGAGGTGGGTTGGCTGTAACCGACTCGCCTAACAACCAAGGTGGGCATCGCATGTCCGATAGGAGACCACTGAGATGGGTTGGCCGCAACCGCCTAGTCGGGCAACGTGTTCCGAGGTCAGCGCTTCCCGCGGTTGACGCGGTAGAAATCAAATCCGAGACGGGATGTGCGTTCAAATCTTCCCTGAAATTACGATATCGACCAGATAGGGCCTGCCCGCCGCGAACCCCTTGCGAATCGCCGGGCCAATCTGATCCGGTTCGCTGACCTGGATGCCGTCGACCCCCATGCCGCGGGCCATCTCGACGAACCCAAGCGGGGGGTCGACAAGATCCATATGCGGATAGGGGCGGTTGGATTGCGCGTCGAAGCGGGCGCGATAGATATCCATGTTGTGCTTCAGCACCCGGTATTCCCGATTTGAGAGGATGACGAAGATGATCGGTAGCTGGTGGTGGGCGGCGGTCCACAGGGATTGGATGCTGTACATGGCCGATCCATCGCCGGTTATCCCGAGCACGGGTCGGTCGGGATGGGCGATTTGGGTGCCGAGGGCGCCAGCGATGCCCTGGCCGATGCCGCCACCCCGTCCGCCGTAATAGTCCCCGCGGCGTTGGAAATCGAAATGCTGCCATAATTCCAGGGATGCGGTGATGGATTCGTCGGCAACGACAACATCTTCCGGCACGGCTTGGGCGATCTCGTGCAGCGCCCGTGTCGGCGTCATCGGGCGTTGATCCCAGAGTTTCGCCAGATGCGCCCGCGCAGCCTCGCGAACGCTGGCCCGGGTGGCGGCGAGGGTGGCGTTGCGGGCGGCCGCGGCTTGCGCGAATCGGCCGCCGTCGGCCCGCAGTGCCTCGGTTAACTCGGTCAGCGCCACTTCCAGGTTGCCGGTGAGGTCGATGTTCGCGGCGCGGTTGAACTCGAACCGCTCGGGGCCATTTTGCAATTCGACAACGGTGGCGTCGTTCGGCATCGGACTGACGGCGTCGAACCAGATTTCGTCGAATGTGGAACCGCCCACCAGGAAGATCAGGTCGCGGTCGGCCAGAGCGTGGCGAATTTGCGCCGCATCGAGCGGTAAACGTCCTTCGTAGTTCGAGTGCTGGCTGGGAAAGATCACCTGGGCGCGCAGGCCGATTTGCCATACCGGAGCACCCAGGGTTTCGGCAAAGGCGACGAGTGCGCTGTTTGCCCCGGCAGTGGCGATGTCGTCGCCGGCCACAATGGCCGGGGCGTGGCGGTTGAGTAGCAATGCAGCGGTGTCGGCCAGCCCGGCGGGCGCGGGCGGGTGATCCTGGTGCGTGCGGGCCGGCGTGCTATCCACGATGTCGGTTTCCCCTTCCATGATGTTTACCGGCAGGGACATGAATACCGGTCCGGCGGGTGGCCGAGCGGCGATTTGAAAAGCTTGGCGGACCATGGGCGCAACTTCGTCGGGGCTTTGCGGTTCCCCGCTCCACTTGGTCACCGGCGCGGCCATGGCGACCAGGTCGTGGCCGAGCAACGGCTCGCGCAGCCGCATGCGCGTATCCTGCTGGCCAGCGGTTACCAGCATGGGTGACCGCGTCTTCAATGCGCCGTAAATCATGCCGATGGCGTTGCCGAGACCCGGGGCCACATGCAGGTTGACGACCGGGATCTTGCCGGCGGCTTGGGCATAGTAGTTGGCGGCACCGACGGCGATACCCTCGTGCAGGGCAACGAAGTAGCGAAGTTGAGGATAGTCGGCGAGCCGGTCGAGCAGGGAGTTTTCGGTCGTACCGGGGTTGCCAAAGATGCTATCCACGCCATGGGCGACGAGGCTTTCCATAAAGATTTGCTGCGCACGCATGCCGCAACCTCCTTGAGAGCCAACCAACAACTCGATCATCCGCTCGCGATACTTCGGCGCGTAGCCCTACGGTCCTCTCATCATCGAGACACTAGACCAACCTATCGCATGAATAAACTACCGCGGCGTCATAGCAGCGAAATCACCGGGCATGCCGCCGCGTGCCCAACGTGCCGTCAAGCACACACGCGCGCTCTTACCCCGCGCACCCAGTGCTTTCACTACTCTTGCCGACCTCGCCATGTTCATTCATGAATGGGTCGGGTTGGCAGCCTGTCGGACTTTATGGCCCTTAATTTCATAACATGTTGATTTTGTTTGATATTTTCTCTTCAGCCTATCGCGAACGAATTTCTTAAATATCTATTAAATCAATGACTTAAGAGATTCGGCTCGGCTAAGTCCGACAGGCCGCTAGCGTATCGAACGGAAGCAATTGCGCAATTCGTCGGCAAATATCCCGGGTTGCTCGAAGGCGGCGAAGTGTCCGCCGCGGTCCGGTTCGCTCCAGTGAATAATGTTGGTGAAACGTCGCTCCGCCCAACGCCGGGAGCAACGGAAGATTTCCTTCGGATAGATACTGCACCCGGTGGGCGTTGCGATTGGATCGTCGTTGCGGTTGCCGAAGCTTTCCCAATAGAGGCGGGCGGAGGACGCGCCGGATCGGGTGAGCCAATAGAGCATGACGTTGTCGAGCATTTCGTCGCGGGTCAAGGCGTTCTCGGGATGGCCGTTGCAATCCGTCCAGCGCCAGAACTTTTCGAATATCCAGGCCATTTGTCCCACCGGCGAATCCACAAGACCGTAGCCCAGGGTTTGCGGCCGGGTGCTTTGTTGCTTCGAGTATCCCGAATCCCACTTCTGATAGTAGGCCATGCTTTCCAAGGCTTCTTTTTCCAGTGGGCTGAGGTCGCTCATGGTGTCCGGATCTGGCGGTGCCACAATCAGATTGAGGTGGATGGCGGCGCAATGGTCCGGGTCGCGCGGCCCGATGTGCGAGGTAACCAGAGCGCCCCAGTCGCCACCTTGGGCGACATAGCGATCATAGCCCAGCCGCGCCATGAGCGTCCCCCAGGCATCGGCGATTTTCTCGACACCCCAGCCGGTGGCGGTGGGTTTGCCGGAAAATCCGTACCCGGGCAGGCTCGGACAGACGAGGTGGAACGCATCTTCCGCATTGCCGCCGTGCTCTTGGGGGCGGGTCAGCGGCCCAATAACCTTAAGGAATTCGACGATGGAACCAGGCCAGCCGTGCGTCATCACCAGCGGCAGGGCCTGTTCGTGGGGCGAGCGGATGTGCAGAAAGTGGATATCGAGCCCTTCGATTTCCGTGGTGAACTGATCGAAGCTGTTGATTTGCGCTTCGGCGCGGCGCCAGTCGTAGGTGTTGAGCCAATAGTCGGCGACTTCCCGCACATAGGCTAGCGGAATGCCCTGCGACCAGTCGTCCGGCGTTTCCTTCTCGGGCCAACGGGTGTTGGCGAGGCGCGACCTCAAGTCTTCAAGGTCGGGGTTGGGGATGTCGATGCGAAAGGGGTTGATGTTGGTCATGCGGATTCACCCAGTTTGCGTTGTCCGGTATGAAAACAGGATCGGAGGCAATTGGGAAGGAAGGTAGACTGGCGTTGTATCAATTTGACTGTTCGGTCAGTAATTCCCGCTAGGCATGGCGATGCTCGAAAATTAGCTCCAAACCAACGCCTGAATGGTTAATTTGTCCGGGTATTAGGCCCCAAATGAAAGACCCTGTATCGCTGGGGAAGGTCTGAACAAATCAATAGGACAGCATTGATTTACTCTTAATCTATTGATTTTATTGAATATAATTCCGTTAATACAGGATTAATCAGAAATTCCAGCAATTCCTGCTGACGATGCGTGATTATTCGCTCGGATCCAAATACCAAGAGAAATTGACCATTCAGGCATAAGCTGGGCACCAATTTTTGGGCATTGCCGTGCTTGGCGGGAATTGCTGCTGTTTTATTCGTGCAAATGTCAAACAGCGAAACAATCGGTAGACTTGGCCGTATGCGGCAAAGATACACGGCGATTCTATTTCGTCGGGCGATGAGGCTCCCGCGCTCCCCGGTTGGGGATTCCGTGGCCCTTGGGGCAATTTGCGGGCGGGTTCCACTTCGTCGGTTTGGGCGTAGGGTTGCCCTGTTCGTTGGTATCTTATGGACCCTGTCGTGTGCCCAGGGCGAGGAGCCGACCGTGGATGAACTTCAGGTTCGACTCATTGCGCAAATCGAATCGGACACTCGCGAAACCCGAGGCTACACGGGGCGGGCTAGTCTGAGCGAGGCGGTGATGGATGCCATGCGGACTGTGCCAAGGCACGACTTTGTCGACCGCCACGGTTTACGGGCCGCATACGCCAATCGCCCGCTGCCCATCGGTCACGGCCAGACCATCTCGCAGCCGTTCATCGTTGCCCTTATGACGGACCTGTTGGAAACCCGGCCCGCGCACAGGGTTCTGGAGATTGGAACCGGCTCCGGCTATCAGGCCGCGGTGCTTGCCGTGCTCGTCAGGGAGGTCTACAGCATCGAAATCATCCCGGTGCTTGCCGATAGCGCCAGGGAGCGCTTGGCGGCCCTAGGCTACGACAACGTTTCCGTCCGTTCCGGCGACGGCTACTACGGCTGGCCGCAAGCCGCTCCGTTCGACGGCATC
Organism: Pseudomonadales bacterium; assembly: GCA_965116165.1. Classification (GTDB taxonomy): domain Bacteria; phylum Pseudomonadota; class Gammaproteobacteria; order Pseudomonadales; family Azotimanducaceae; genus Azophilus. The sequence goes on from OZ220484.1 coordinate 2,787,033, forward strand.
ATCGTCACCGCCGTTGGGCCGGACATACCGGCCGAACTCCTGCGGCAACTCAAACCCGGTGGACGCATGGTGCTGCCCGTCGGTACCCAATACAGCGCACAGAACCTGACGGTGGTGACCAAGCTTGAGGACGGGCGCCACACGACCAGGGAGGTGTTGCCCGTGGCTTTTGTGCCACTGACGGGCGACCACTGATTTTGCTCCGGCGCAGCGGGCGCTTCCGACTAACACAAGCCGCCTCTGAGTGGGCCGGATTGGTGTGGGGTGTACGTTTGGTGCTGTATCTATTTGATTTGTTGGATTTCTCTCAACCAATTCTCGGGCATTGCTCGGTTCGTGCAAGTGTCGAATTGATACACTGCTTGGAGCTCAGTAATGCCCGTTGAGCTTGGCAATGCCCGAGAATTGGTGCCCAACCAATGCCTGAGTGGTCAATTTTGCCGGGTATTCGCACCCGAACGCATGATCACACATTGTTGGCGGGAGTTGCCGCTTGGAGCTTCATGCATTTGACTCAGGCCGGACACCGGTTAACATACGCGTCCTTCTTTGACGCGGGGTGTTTAGCTCAGTTGGGAGAGCGACGGCCTTACAAGCCGTAGGTCGCAGGTTCGACCCCTGCAACACCCACCACCGGTGCCTGCCCCAAACAGTCACCGTCCGCACGGAGCGGTAGTTCAGTTGGTTAGAATACCGGCCTGTCACGCCGGGGGTCGCGGGTTCGAGTCCCGTCCGCTCCGCCATAATAAAATTCAATCTATTGTCAATAAGTAGTCGATCAATCGCACATCGACTGCTTCGTCGTCATTCGCGGCTGCGTACCGTCCGTCTTGAGCGCGTCTTTCGCGTGATCCATCGTGCCCGCCGCCCAACCCCGCTGGGGGTGGTCCCCACGCTTAGCCGGTTCAGCGACCCGCAGGGAAGCTATGTGGTGCTGTATGCTTCAAATACGGTGCGCTGTGCGTTTTGGATTGTACTCGCCCAAGGATTTCCTAAGGCGCGGGCTGCTGCGGCGATTCAAGGTTCCCACCGGCAAGTGCGCGCTACCCGCTGGCCGACGAATTCCACGCCTTCCCGCTCAAGGCGTAGCCGTTGTCGGATGTGCCCGTCGCCGCCATCGCGCAACGAGATGCGAAGATTGGCATTGACAACCCGGTGCCAGGGCAGTCGGGTGCCGCTGGGGAGATTGCGGAGCCTGTGGCCGACGAGCCGGGCGTGAGACGGCATGCCGGCCAAAGCCGCCACCTGGCCATAGGTAGCGACCTTGCCTACCGGAATCATTGCGACCACTTGCCAGATGCGTTCTTCAGGGGTTGGTGCGGAGGTGATGTCGCCGACCATGGTCTTCTCGGTCAGACGGGGAGATTCTCCGGCAAGTTGACAGGTTTCATTGTTCTTGATGTTGAGGCTCATGGTGGCGGTCTGGGTAGACGCTTAAGAACGGGTTTACCCTATGTGCGCAGAAGCGCCAATGCAATGCCGGGGGGTTGAGCGGGCACCAGATCCTACCGGCGGTGGTTGGATGTCCACTCTGCAAGAACACAACGATAATGTTGTGCGCATGATACCGTGGCGGACGAGTTCGATTTGGACTACGATCCATGCCGATGGATGGTACGTACAACGATGAACCGCTTGAGAGCAGGTTTGCGATGCTCTTGGATCTGCTGATGGAAGTGAAAGCTCAGGCAGAGGGGAACGAATACCTACTGTTTGGCGCTAGTGCAGCAGCTTGATCCCGCCGTGTTTGGGCTTCCCTGGCTCTCAAGCACCATCAATCGGCCCGAGTTCCCGGTTTTCCCCGCCGGTTTGGGTGAGGGACATGTCGTAGATTTGCCATCCCACACCCGTTGTGTGACGCACCTTTGAAGCGTAGGTGCCGAGGAACAGCCAAAGGGTTCCGGCCGGTCGATTTTCGTGCCACGCCTGCAAATAGCTTTCCATACTTGCTTCGCCTTTGGTGACCCTACCCCGGTCGTCCACCTCCAGTTTTTCGACATCGACGAGTTGGGTGCCGATGAGGTGCTGGGTTGACGAGTATTGCGACAGCGCTTCGAGCACCACCTCCACCCAGCCATCGGGGCCTTGGCTGACGAGTTGCTCGCCTTCCGAGGGGCCGGCGCGGACCATGGCATCTTCGGTGAATATCCGGTGGTAGATGGCCCGACCTTCGGCGATACCCGCCTCGGTATTCGTGCCGATGACATCGGTCGCCTTGGCGTAAAGCTGTTGCAGGTACTGAATGTCCAATCGAGCGAGAGTTTCCATTTGAGGTTCCTGAAGCAACGGTAATTTGGGAAATTATATCGATGAGTTGACAGAAACCGACATGTGGTGGTTTTCAGCCGCTAAATCCTCAACATATAGTGGCATGTCAACTTATGGAAGGTCTGATTAATTCTGTAATCTCGGAATAATAATAAATAAAATCAATATCTTACGAGTATATCAATGCTGCTCTATCGAATTGTTCAGACTTTCCTTACGTATATAAGTCCCGTAATTTGGGTTTTATGCCTCAATCTCCGCGGGCGATTCGCCGATAGTGGGCTTGCGGGGGGAACTGTGCCATTCAGTTACGAATTGGGTCTCAGTTACGAATTGGATCGCGCCCGTCCCAATTCTCGGCGGCCCTGGCGATCATGGCGAATCGCTCGACGATGCTGTCGCCGCGTGTAACCACCTCGAGCATGCAGTCCATCAACGGGCGGGTGTCGTAGTAGGCGAATTCGATGTCACCGGCACGGCCCCGGTTGGCGGTTGCGTAGCCGAGACGGGCGAAATACTCGCTGTCGGCATCGATGTCGTGGGTCCATACGCACATATGGTGGAAACCGGTGCCGCCCTTGGGCACGCTATCGCGGTACGCACAGCGCTCGACGGTCGGTTGGATGAGTTCAATCTGCACTGGCCCGGCCTGGGCGATGGCGACGAACATCTTGAGTTCGGCCGGCTGGCCGCGATAGGTCATGTCGCTGAATTGGTCGGTGTACTCGGTGACGAAGAAGGGCCCGATGCCCATCTCGTTGACCCACTTCATGCAGGCGGCCTCGACATCGTCCACCACCCATGCATTCTGAAAGACGGTTCGATCGGTTGGCTTTTTCATCATTGACCCGCGACCGCCCCGCTGTCCCGCAACGCCTGAATTTCCGCATTGCCGAATCCGAACGAGCGCAAGATCTCGTCGGTGTGCGCGCCCGCCGCCACGGCGGCGCTCGGCGGTTTGGGCGAGGTGCGGCTAAAACGCGGGGCCGGCGCGGCCTGATGGATGCCGTCGACCGCCACAAACGTATTGCGCGCGTCGTTGTGCGGGTGCGCGATGGCATCGCGGAAGTTCAGCACCGGCGCGTAGCAGATGTCGGTGCCGAGCATGATTTCGTCCCACTCCTCGCGGGTTTTGCTCTTGAAGATGGCTTCGAGCCGCCGCTGCATATCGGGCCATTGCGCGCGGTCCATCTGCGGGCCGATGTCCTGCTGCTCGCCCAGCCCGGACTTCTCCAGCAACAGCGCATAAAACTGCGGTTCGATCGAGCCGATAGAAATGTATTCGCCATCCTTGGTTTCGTAGGTTCCGTAGAAGTGCGCCCCGCCGTCGAGCAGGTTGCTGCCCCTTTCCGGTAGCCAGTGTTCGCCGTTCATCATGCCGAACAGGCCGTTCATCAACAGCGCCGAACCGTCGGTCATGGCGGCGTCGACCACCTGACCCTTGCCGGAGCGGCTTCGCTCGAAAAGCGCCGCGACCATGCCGAATGCCAGCAACATGCCGCCACCGCCAAAATCGCCGACGAGATTGAGCGGCGGGGTGGGACGGCGGCCTTTTTCACCAATGGAGTGCAGCGCCGCCGTCAGGGCAATGTAGTTGATGTCGTGTCCGGCGGCATGCGCGAGCGGGCCGGTTTGCCCCCAACCGGTCATGCGGCCGTAGATCAGGCGCGGGTTGCGCTCAAGGCAAACATCCGGGCCTAGGCCAAGGCGCTCCATAACGCCGGGTCGAAAACCCTCGATCAGTGCATCGCTGCCCGCCACGAGCCGTAGGACCGTTTCCACGCCGTCGGGGACTTTCAGGTCAACGGCAATGCTCTTGCGGCTGCGCGCGAGCACGTCAACACTGGCTTGGCCAACGGAACTGGCGCGGTCCACGCGCACGACTTCGGCACCCATGTCGGCCAGCATCATGCCGCAAAACGGCCCCGGCCCGATGCCCTGTAGTTCGATGATCTTAAGCCCCGTGAGTGGCCCCATGGCGGATTCCTCAAATTGTCTGGACGGTAGGTGAACAGAGCCTAGAATAACAGACCTCCGGCTCGAATAGGCCCAACCAATGACCCTAGAAATCGATCTTGCCAGCGTCGATACGGTGCTCTCGACGGCGCGTTCGGTCCGTCGTCGTCTTGACTTCGAACGTCCGGTGGAACGCGCCGTCCTTTTTGAATGCATCGATCTTGCCACCCAGGCGCCCACCGGCCTCGGCGGCGAGAGCTGGCGCTTTGTCGTGGTGGTGGATGCCGTGCAAAAAAAGCCGCTTGCGGAATTGTATCGCGCCGTACTCCACGAACTTGCGGAACGGCGCGGCCTTGTCATCAAACCCGCCCAGCAGGCATTGGTGGCGCGGCTGCACGAAATTCCGGCGATGATTTTAGTGTGTTGCAACGCACCCGCGCCGGCGGGCGAGATTGCCGCCGAGGTAGCCTACTATGGCTCGATATTGCCGGCGGCCTGGTCGCTCATGTTGGCGTTGCGGTCGCGGCGGCTCGGCGCTACCTGGACAACCTTGCTGTCGTCCCGGCAGCGGGAGGTGGGAGAGATACTGGCATTGCCCAAAGACGCGGTGACAACGGTCATGTTGCCGGTGGCCTATACGAAGCACGCCAAGCTGGCCAGAGCGAAACGTCTATCCGCGCGGCAGGTGACTTATTGGGATGTCTGGGGCAATACGCTCTAGGGAAGGTCTGAACAATTCGATAGAGTAGCATTGATATAATTATAAATTATTGATTTTTATAAATTATTATGCCGACATCACAGAATTAATCAGAGGTTCCCATGTACTGGCTCAGATACCTTTCGGAACTTTCCCCCGCCGATTCGAGCATGCTTGTTTCATCCAAACAAACAAGGAGCCTGGGCATGGAGCTGTTACACGCCCGCCCCTCCCGCAGGCGCCCGCGGGTCAATGCCAAGACCGGCGCGACCGCCCGGCGGCGCGTCGATTCTCGCCCGGACCGCCCGGCGGCTCGGGCTGTTCGAGCTGCTGGACGAGGCGGTTTCCGTGAAGGTCCGCGACCGCGGCGCCTCCGGCGATGCTTATCAAAGAATCGGGGATAAAAATTCGTTGACAGCAGTCCCGTCCCGTACTGTGCACAATGTACGGAACGAATTAAATTTAGGTGCGGGAGGGCATGGCCATGTCGAAAGAGTTATGGGAGGGCACAACCGGTGATGACGAGTATTCGGTCACCACCAGCGATGCCTATAGGATTTATGGCTTGGCCGGCAACGACAGGCTGACCGGCGGTGTGGGCGACGACGAGCTGTCCGGCGGTGAGGGCAATGACGTCTTGAAGGGCGGTGGCGGCGACGACCATCTGGACGGCGGCACCGGCACCGGCAAAGAAACCCTGAATGGCGGCGCCGGCGTGGATTGGGTTACCTACAAGTTCTCAACGGTTGACGTGACGGTCAATCTTCAGATCGGCTCCGACCCCGCCAACCCCGGCGACGCCAGTGGCGAGGATGACGAGGGCAATACGCTTTTCGATCATGAGCTTTCCCATATTGAGAACGTTGAGGGCTCCGACTGGAATGACAAACTGACGGGCAACGAGAAAGATAACTTCCTAAAAGGCGGCGGGGGTATCGACACGCTGACGGGCGGCGGCGGTGACGACAGGCTGGATGGCGGCTACGGAGGGGACACATTGGATGGCGGCGATAACAACGACGAGGGCGGAGATTGGGCCGTCTATCGGTCCTTGGCAGCTATCCATAGTGTGACGGTAAATCTTCATAGTGGCTACGCCCATATCAAGGATGCGAAGGGCGATACGCTTTTCAGTGATACGCTTGTTGACATTGAAAATATTGTGGGCTCCGGCGGGGATGACATGTTGGTGGGCGACTCGGGAGACAACAGGTTCAGAGGCGGCGGGGGTGGCGACAGGCTGTATGGCTACGGCGGCATTGACACGCTGGAGGGCGAGGCCGGCGATGACACGCTTGATGGCGGGGCTGACGGTGATTTCCTGTACGGTGGCCATGGCAATGACAAATTGTACGGCCGTGATGGCGGCGACTGGCTGGAAGGCGGCTACGGAAAGGATAATCTGTACGGCGGCCCTGGCGTTGACACGTTGTATGGTCACGATGGCGATGACACGCTCTCTGGCGGTGCCGGTGGTGATTTCCTATATGGCGGTGCCGGCGACGACAGGTTGGAGGGTGGTTTAGACTTAGGCGACTTAGGCGACTTAGGCGACGACACAGACTTATGCGACGACACACTGTATGGCGAGGGCGGCTCGGACGCCCTGTACGGGCGCGACGGAAATGACTGTCTGTATGGCGGCGACGGTGACGATAAGCTTGACAAGGAGGGTATTGGTGGACTCAATGGAGGAACCGGCAATGACTTCATCAGTGGCGGTGCCGGCGAGGATGACCTCTTTGGTGGCGAGGGCAACGACGATATGGACGGCGGCACCGGCGACGACCGGCTTTGGGGCGAAGACGGCACGGACAGGCTGCACGGTGGCGACGGCGACGACACCCTGGAGGGCGGATGGGGCGACGACACCCTGCACGGCGGTTCGGGCGGCGATACGTTCGAGGGCGCGCAGGCGCCGCCGGGCGGTTGTGTTCGCCCCCTCCGCCCCGGGCGGCGGCGAGAGGGACACGATCCTGGATTTCGACAGCGCCGAGGGCGACAGGATTGATTTGAGCGGACTAAGCGGTGTGGACGATTCCGGCGATTTCCTGGATTTATTGATTTGAGCGGACTAAGCGGTGTGGACGATTCCGGCTGTTATGAGTCTGATGAGGGACGACGATGGAGTCGTCAAAGGGGTCGCCATTGACCTGGTGGCGGTGGGTGGCGGCACTATTGAGCTGATGGAGCTGACCGCATTTTTGGACGATGACGACTTTATTTTCTGAGCGGGCCACGGGCCTGTCGGCGTGGGGCACGGAAGACATATTAACAGTGGACATATTACAGGAGACGCAGAAATGACGACACAGGATATTTCCCTCACCGGCGGCGCCGATGACGACAGCCTGGTTGGCGGATCGGGCAACGACACCCTGGACGGCGCCAAGGGCAACGACACGCTGACGGGCGGCGACGGCAACGACATCCTGTACGGTGACGCCGGCGACGACACCCTGGTCGGGGGCCGGGGCGGCGACAGCCTGTACGGCGGCACCGGCGACGACACCCTGGACGGCGGCGGCGGCCACGACACCCTGTATGGCGGCGAGGGCAGGGACACCTTTGTGTTCGCGGCGGGGGACGGCTCCGCCCATGTCGCCGATTTCGAGGCGGGCGAGACGATCCGGATTTCCGGTGTGTCCGGCGGGTTCGCGGGTCTGGTCATCGAGCAGATCGGGGACAACGCCGTCATCCGCCATGGCGACGGCGACACGATCACCCTGCAGGGTGTGTCGGCGGATTCGCTGGGCGCGGACGACTTCGAGTTCCCGGCGGCCGGGAACGCCCCGCGGGACGGCGGCGACAGCGACCTGCGGGGCGCGCCCCCCGGCGATGTTCCGAACGGCAACGACGGCGCTCCACAGGGCGCATCGGACGGCGACACCCCGAACGACAACGGCGGCGACACGACGACCGACGATTCCAGCGGCGGGGACGAGACGACACAGGATATTTCCCGCACCGGCGGCGCCGGCGACGACAGCCTGGTTGGCGGATCGGGCGACGACACCCTGGACGGCGCCAAGGGCAACGACACGCTGACGGGCGGCGACGGCAACGACATCCTGTACGGTGACGCCGGCAACGACACCCTGGTCGGGGGCCGGGGCGGCGACAGCCTGTACGGCGGCACCGGCGACGACACCCTGGACGGCGGCGGCGGCCACGACACCCTGTATGGCGGCGAGGGCAGGGACACCTTTGTGTTCGCGGCGGGGGACGGCTCCGCCCATGTCGCCGATTTCGAGGCGGGCGAGACGATCCGGATTTCCGGTGTGCCCGGCGGGTTCGCGGGTCTGGTCATCGAACAGATCGGGGACAACGCCGTCATCCGCCATGGCGACGGCGACAAGATCACCCTGTAGGGTGTGTCGGCGGATTCGCTGGGCGCGGACGACTTCGAGTTCCCCGCGGCCGGGAACGCCCCGCGGGACGGCGGCGGCGATGGCGCTCCACAGGGCGCGCCCCCCGGCGATGTTCCGAACGGCAACGACGGTGGCGGCGGCGCTCCACAGGGCGCATCCGCCGGCGACACCCCGAGCGACAACGGCGGCGACGCGACGACCGACGATTCCAGCGGCGGGGGCGAGCTGAGCGGCGGCAGCGGCGACGACACCCTGGACGGCGGCGCCGGCGACGATGTGCTGAAAGGCGGCAGGGGCGACGACACGCTGAACGGCCACGGGGGCGACGACACCCTTCGGGGCAGCAGGGGCGACGACACCCTGGACGGCGGCGACGGCGACGACACCCTGCGGGGTGCCCGAGGCGACGACATCCTGACCGGCGGCGCCGGCGGCGACACCCTGACCGGCGGCAAGGGTTCCGACACCTTCGTGTTCCGGTCGGGGGACGGCGGCGACACCATCACCGATTTCGGGGAGGGCGACCGGATTCGTCTTGACGGGGTCTCGGTCGGCTTCGGGGCGCTTGATATCCGTCGGGACGGCGCCGACACCGTCATCCACCACGGCGACGGCGACACGATCACCCTGCGGGGCGTGTCGGCGGACTCCCTGGGCGCGGCCGACTTCCTGCTTCCCGACGCGGCCCCGGGCCTTCCCGGCAGCCAGGGAAGCCCGCCCGCGCAAGACGCCGGCCAGGCCCAGACTTCGAACAAGCCATACGGCGCCGGCCAGAGCCAGAGGGCGACGACCACCCCCCACGACGACGACTGGGATGGCGAGGGCGTCGGCGCCAGCCACATCCTAACCGGCCGCATCCAAAGGGGCACCGACGGCGCCGACACCCTGAGCGGCGGTGGCGACAACTACACCCGGAACCGCGGTGACGACAGAGACATCCTGCTCGGTGGCGCGGGCGACGACACCTTGGACGGCGGCTTCGACAAAGACATCCTGCACGGTGGCGCGGGCGACGACACCCTGAACGGCGGCCACGGCGGGAGCAAGGACACCCTGTACGGCGGTTCGGGCGACGACACCCTGAACGGCGGCAGCGGCAAGGACACCCTGTACGGTGGCGCGGGCGACGACACCCTGGACGGCGGCGACGACAAAGACATCCTGCACGGTGGCGCGGGCGACGACACCCTGAACGGCGGCCACGGCAAAGACACGCTGTATGGCGGTGACGGCGACGACACCCTGAACGGCGGTGGCGAGAGCGGCACTGCCGACTGGAGCAACGACACCCTGTACGGCGGTGCGGGCGCCGACACCCTGGATGGCGGCGGGGGCGTCGACACCTTCGTGTTTCGGGCGGGAGACGGGAACGACACCATTACCGATTTCTGGACCGATTTCCGGGGGCGCGGCGGCGACAAGATTCATCTCAGTGGGATTTCCGGCGGTTTCGGAGCGCTCGATATCCGTCAGGACGGCGACGACGTGATCATCCGCTACGGCGACGGCGGCGACACGGTAACGCTGCTGGGCGTGAGGGCGGAATTCCTTGACGCCGGCAATTTCAAATTCGGCGCCTCGTCCGGCGTTCTGCTCGGCGGCGGGGTCGACGACACCCTGTACGGGGGTGCGGGCGACGATACTCTGGAAGGTAACCGGGGCGACGACACCCTGTACGGCGGTGCGGGCGACGACACCCTGGACGGCAGCTGGGGCGACGACACCCTGTACGGCGGCTCGGGCGACGACACCCTGAGAGGCGACTGGGGCGACGACACCCTGTATGGCGACGACGGCGACGACACCCTGTACGGCGGCTGGGGCGACGACACCCTGTACGGCGACGACGGCGACGACACGCTGGACGGCGGCTTTGGCGACGACACCCTGTACGGCGACGACGGCGACGACACCCTGGACGGCGGCTGGGGCGACGACACCCTGACCGGCGGCGCGGGTTCCGACACCTTCGCGTTGCATCGGGCGGGAGCCGGCATCGACACCATCACCGATTTCGGGGAGGGCGACAGGATTCGTATCGATGGATTTTCCGGCAGTTTCGGGGCGCTCGACATCCGTCAGGACGGCGACGACGCGATCATCCGCTACAGCGGCAGCGCGGTCAGGCTGCAGGGTGTAAAGGCGGACTCCCTTGACGCCGGCGATTTCCAATTCGACGCGCTCCCGCCCCCCACGCCCGGGGTTCCCATCGTGGAAACGTTCGATGATCCCCTGTCCGATGACTGGAATGGCGAATTCTTGAGCTGGGGCTCCATCTTGAGACCCCTACCCATGCAGGGCGTCGTGAGCCCCATAAAGAGCATACTGAAGGGCACTGCCGGCAACGACACCCTGACGGCGAAGGTTCCGGGATTGGCTGGCGTCCTGCTGGGCGGTGACGGCGACGACACCCTGATCGGCGGATCGGGCAATCAGGTTTTGCACGGTGGCTCGGGCAACGACACCTTGCACGATGGCTCGGGTGGCGACCGCGGCGCCTTGTACGGTGGTTCGGGTGACGACACCCTGCACGATGGCTCGGGCAAGGACACCTTGTATGGCGGCGCGGGTTCCGACACCTTCGTGTTCCGGGCGGGAGGCGGGAACAACACCATTGCCGATTTCGGGGAGGGCGACAGGATTCGTATCGATGGGGATTCCGACGGTTTCGGGGCGCTCGACATCCGTCAGGAAGGCGACGACGCGATCATCCGCTACGGTGGCGGCACGGTCAGGTTGAAGGGTGTAAAGGCGGACTCCCTTGGCGCCGGCGATTTCCAATTCGGCAGCCATGGGCCCGGATCCGCCGGCCTCACCCTGGAGGGCGAAATCCGGGCAAGCAGCATCCTGACGGGTGGCGGAGGCGACGACACACTGTATGGCAGCCACTGGGGCGACGACATCCTGAATGGCGGTGCGGGCGACGACACTCTGGATGGTGGTGCCTGGGGCGACAGCACCCTGCATGGCGGTGACGGCAACGACAGCCTGTATGGCAGCCACTGGGGCGACGACATCCTGAACGGCGGTGCGGGCGACGACACCCTGCATGGCAAATCGGGCAACGACATCTACGTGTTTCGGGCGGGAGACGGGAACGACACCGTTGTCAGTTTCGGGAATGCGAATGGGTTTGGGTTAAGGTCCGGTGTGAGTAATGTTGACAAGATTCATATCCTTGGAGTTTCCGGGGGTTTCGAGGCGCTCGACATCCGTCAGGATGGCGACGACGCGATCATCGGCTACGGCGTTGACGGCGACACGATCACGTTACTGAATCGAGCGGTGGGCTCCCTTGAGGCCAGCGATTTCATATTCGGCGCCTACCCGATCGGCGACTCGGGCGACGACAGCCTGAACGGTGGCTCGGGCACCGACAGCCTGTATGGCCGCGGCGGCGACGACAGCCTGTATGGCGGCAACGGCGACGACAGCCTGTATGGCGGCAATGGCGACGACAGCCTGTATGGCGGCAACGGCGCCGACACCCTGACGGGTGGGTACGGCGACGACAGCCTGTATGGCGGCCACGGCGACGACACCCTGAACGGCGGCCTAATAGGAGACGATACCTTCGTTTTCACCAACGACACCTCGAGCAGTGGGGATGTCGACACGATTTTGGAGTTCGCAAGTGGGGACACCATCCAACTTTCCGGCTTCACCGGCGTGGACGACTTCGGCGATCTCGAGGGCAGAATCATCACGACACACGGCAGCGAAACAATCATCGACCTGAGGGATGTGGGCGGCGGCCTGATCGTGCTTGACCGTATGTACGTGGCCCAATTGGATGCCGACGACTTCGATTTCGGATAATGCGGCGGCCGCCCCACCTGGATCCGGACTGCCGAAGCCCCAGCGGGCGCCTTGTCGAGCCCGATGAGGCCGCCTGATCCGACAGGCCCGAATTCCGAAATCTCCCGAGCCAATACAAGCTATTGATTTTATTGAATCGGACGCCGCGACCACCGAATGAATCAGACCTTCCCTGGAAACAGGCGTGGCGGGAGACGAGTTTCAGTCGGGCAGAATGATCGTGGCGCTGCCTCGGTGCCATCGCGCGCATGCGCTCGGGGCGGACGTTCGGCATCACCCAGGGAGGAATCTCGTCACCAACCCGGACATTCATGGACGGCTCCTGTTGTGCGGTGGCCGACCAGGGCGGTGCTTGGTCGTTCGAATGCAGTGGGATTTTTCCAAGGACTGCTGGTGGCGGACAACGCCTCACAGCGGGCCTTCAATCTCGACCCGGGTGCCCTCGACGCGTCCGCGTACGCCGTAAATTTCCGCAAGCCGATACGCGTTCAGCGTCGTTTCGGGAGGGCCGTCGGCGATGATGCGTCCGCCCTTCATCCACATTAGCCGGCTTGCGTAGCGCCGGGCGAGGATGACATCGTGGAGTACAACCAGGGTGCCGCCACCTGCCTCGACATAGTCCCGAATCAGCTCCATGACCCGGAACTGATGGAAGGGATCCAACTCCGCCACCGGTTCATCGGCGATCAGTAGGGGCGCTTCGGTGGCGAAGACGCGGGCGCAGTGTACGCGCGCCAGCTCACCACCGGACAGTGTGGCCGTTGACCGTGTGGCCAGTTGCTCAAGGTCGCAGGCGGCCAGTGCCCTCGCCACGGCCCGTTGATCGGCCCCGCGCAGGCGTCCGAGAGCCGCGCCATGGGCGAAGCGCCCAAGCGCCACCACATCACGAACCGGGTTCGGCCAGGCCAAGGGTCGGTTTTGCGGCAGATAGGCCAATTTCCGGGCCCGGTGCCGAGGTGCCATTGCGGCCGTGTCCTCGCCGTTGATGCGCGACCATCCACCGCCTCGCGGTGTGATTCCGATGGCGCCCCGAAGCAGGCTGGTCTTGCCGGCGCCGTTGGGTCCGAGCAGGGCGACCAGCTCGCCCGCCCTCAGGTGGAACGAGGCGTCCGCAACCAGGGTCGCTGTACCCGTTCTGAGGGTCAGGCCGGATACTTCCAGCGTCGCGTCTTCCATGCCCGGCTCCTCAGCCATGAACGGTCCGGCGCCGCATCGCGACCCACACGAAAACGGGTGCGCCAATCAATGCCGCCACCACCCCGAGTTTGAGTTCGCCGATGGTGGGGACAAGTCGCACGCCAATATCCGCGAGAACCAGAATGAGGCCGGCCAGCAGGGCGGATGGCAGCAGTGAGCGCGCCGGGTCGTGGTCGACCATGGGACGGATGATGTGGGGGGCGACGATGCCAACAAAGCCAATAACGCCCGCCATCGCAACGGCCGCGCCGGTGGCGAGCCCGGTACCGAGCACGACCAGCAGCCGCTGTCGCCTGAGGTTCAGGCCAACGCCGCTTGCCGCTTCTTCGCCGAGTGTCAGCGCGGCAAGACCACGCCGTGCGGCAAACAGCACGCCCAAGCCGGTGATCAGGAATGGCGTGGCCCAGGCGAGGTCTTGAAAACTGCGATTGGCCACGGAACCCAGCATCCAGTTGATCATGTCCACCAGGGAAAACGGATTGGGGGCGAGATTCATCAATAGATTCATAGCCGCCGCGGCGAAGCTGGAGAGTCCAACGCCAATCAGGATCAGTGTGATCGCGGATGCGGTGCGCAACGCCGCCAACGCGATCAGCGCGGTTGCTGTCAGGGCGCCGACAATGGCCGCCGTCGGCAGCGCCCAGGCGCTTACCGCCGCCAATCCGTAATACACAGTGCCCGTGGCGCCCAACGAAGCCACCGCCGAGACACCGAGTACCCCGGGTTCCGCAAGCGGATTGCGCAGCAGCCCCTGCAGCGCGGCGCCGCTTGCGCCCAGGGCGGCGCCGACGGCGAATGCGGCCAATGCCCGCGGCAGCCGGATGTGCACAACGACCAATCGGTCGCCGGCTTGGCCGTAGCCGAGCAGCGCGGCCAGAACCCGCTCGGCATCCATTTGGGTCGAACCGAGTAGGCAGGCGGCAAACAGCGCCGCCGCCGAGGCTAGTACCAGCCCCGCCAGTCCAAATAGGCTCGGCGCTCGAACCATGGTCACCGACCGATGCCGCCGGCTTCAATCGTGTGTGCGGCATCGGCCAGAGCCTCCACGGCATCCGTCAGAAACCAACCCCCGCAAGCGGTCCAGGCACCTTGGATTGGAATCGTGGTGCGTTTGGCGAGCAGGGTTTGAGCTAGAGGATGTCGGGTTGGGCTCCAGGCGTGGCGGTGGTGGTTGGTCGCACTGCTAAAAAATGCTGCCGCAATCAGGTCGGGCTGTTGATAGGCGAGGCGCTCGAGCGGGATTGTTCGCCAGCCGGGCCGGTCCTGAAAGTTCTCGAGACCGGCGGCGGTGAGCATGGCATGGATTAGGGTACCTGGCCCGGATGTTGCGCCGCCGGACGTCATGTACAGCGCGGTGGTTCGCGGTGCCTGTTTGTGTCCCAGTGCTCTATCCAACTGATCATGCCGCATCGCACCGGGAGGGGGGCGAGGGGCGGGTGAAGGGCTGTGCCCCGCTGGCAAGACACAAGGAGCGGGAATATCGGGAATATTTGAGCGACGGGCAATGCGGGCGGCCGGTATGCATCGTTGTTCGAATGCAGTGGAACTTTTGGCAAGAGCTGCTAGGCGACCTGTCATCTCATTCGCAACGGCTTGACCCTCGGCGGGGGAACCGAGGGCCCCGGCCGTTTCCCGGATGGTGCGCGCGATTTCGGGGAAGTTGCTGGCCCAACCGACACCATGTACCGGCACACCAGCCCGTTGGAACATTGCCGCCGCCTGGGGTCCACCGCCGTAGGAACGCACCACCAGGTCGGGCTTGAGGATGATGACATCTTCCACCACCGGGCGGACGGTGGGCAATCCCAAGGCTCGCTGGCGCATGTAGGAGAACTCGCGCCCCGCATCCGGCGAGACCGCCAAAATGCGCGCACGATCGACGAATCTCAGCACGTATTGGTCGGCGCAAAAGTCGATGCTGACGACTCGTTGTGGCCGTCCCTCGTGTTTTTGCAATGTTCCGGCCCGCTCCATGCCGCAGCCGCCGAGCACGGCAACAAGCGCGAACGCCGATATTGATGATGCCCACACTTTGGCCGTGCCCGCAAAGCCGACATTGGGGCGACTGCGACTGAGCCCCCGAATTGATGCCGGTGCTCCATCCAACTGACAATGCCGCATCAGTGACGGCGGGAGCGTTCCGGGCAAGGTGCGTCCGCGCAGTCGTGGGCGACCTACTTCAAGCGGACGCAGCGCCGTCCGGGGTGCTCCCGCCGCCACCCGCGGGGCGCGTCCGCAAGCGCCCATCTGTTTCATGCGAGGGTACCCCTCGCGCTCCCGGCAGGGGGCTCCGTTGTCGTCCCTTGACGTATCGCCGGATACGCCGGCGGGGGTTAAGCCTCGCATCTGGACGCTTGCGGGCGCGCTGATTCGACATGATCGGTTGGATGGAGCACTAGAAGCGCCACCGCAGGCCTAGAGAACCGGACAGGCCCGGCGTTCCGTAGCCGAGAATCTGCTGATAGTGGGCATCGAACACGTTTTCAACGCGCCCGAACAGTTCGATGTTCTCGGAGACCACGTATCGGGCGTTGATGTCAATTCGGATCCAATCGTCCAGCCGGGTGCCGTCGCTGTTGATTTCCCGACCGTTGAAGCGCAGGAGTATCGCGCCGGAGAACGGGCCGGAAGGATCGAAGCCGAGCGCCAGGTCGCCGGAATGTTCGGGTAGATGGGGCAGGGTCGTGCCGTCGGCCTCCTTTGCCCGGATGTAGGCGTAGTCCATCGACAGGGCGATCAAATCCGTGAGATTCCAGCCCGCCGACACCTCGATGCCCTCTGTTTCCACCTCGTCGATATTCTCGTAGCCACCGATGGCGAAAGAGAAGTTGATCATATTGTCCGTGTCCTGACGAAAAAGTGTCAGGCCGAGGTGGCCGGCCCCGTTTTGCGGATGCCAATCGATGCCGACATCAATGCCTTCGGAACGTTCCGGCCGCAGGGCCGCATTGGCCGCCGTTGCGCCGCAACAGAAAAACGTTGTCTGGAATAGGGTTGGTGCCTTGAAGCCCTGCCCCCAGCTCCCACGCAGCGCCAGGTTGGGTCGTGGTCGAAACGCGGCGGCGAACCGAGCCGTGGTTTCCGAACCAAAGTGATCGTGATCGTCGGAGCGGAGCCCGCCGGTTAGGGTCAGTGTATCCACCGGCCGCCACTCGTAGAGTGCGAACAGGTTCTTGATGGTGCTATCGTCTTGATTTGCCGACGATTCTTCTCGCTCGGCACCCAGGGCCAAGGTGTTGTGCGTATTGAGGGACAAGGTACCCTGATAGCGAAAAACCTCGCGCTCGCCCCGGGCTTCGAAACTGGTTGCGCCGCCACTCAGGTTCTCGCGATCGATTTCAGCGTGCCCGACGAGCAGAAGATTATCGAGTCGCCCGTTGAGCAGGGGTACCTTGAGGGTAACCTTTCCGGAGAGTTCTTCGGTCTTGCCGAGTTCGTCACCGTCGCCCACATTCCCCTGGGCCCCGAAGCGGAAACTGTCGAATTTGGCCTGTGAGTCGTTCCAGAGCAGGCTCCCGTCGAGGCGTGCCCCGCGTGGAAGATGCAACCCGCCGCGGGCGGACAGGGTGATGGATGCAAGACCGTCGTCCTCGGTATTGCCATTGCGTCCATCCGCCCGGGATATGCCGTCCGTATCCAATCGGGTTGCCGCGAAACGGAAATCGCCGGCGTTGCCACCGTGGTCCACGGCCACGCCGCCGCGAAAGGTGTCGTAGGAGCCGGCTTGGGCGAACAGGTTGCCGCTCGTGCCGTCTTCGGGTTGCTTGGTGGTTATGGACACCAGGCCACCGATGGCATCGGTTCCCCAGAGCGTTGACTGGGGGCCGTTTAATATCTCGATCCGCTCGATGTTTTCGGTATCGAGGCGGGCGAAGTCGTAGCCACCGGCGGGCGAGGAGGAATCGTTGACCGCCACACCATCGATCAACACCAGCGTTTTGTCGCTTGAGGCGCCGCGAATGCGCACACCGGCGAAACCACCGAAGGCGCCGTTTTGATTGACGGTGACGCCCGGCGCGCGGGCCACCGCGTCGATAGCGTGACTGAAACCCATGGTCCTTAGCTCGTCCGCGTCGATGATACGCACCGCCGACCCTGTCTCGGTGGTGTTTTGCTCAATGCGTGTGGCGGTGACAACAACGGTTTCGATCCCGGTTTGCGCCGGATCGGCCAAGGCGCTGGCGGACAGCACCGATATGGCCAGAAACACCACTATGGCCGGGGATGTGGTTGGTGGCGTCGGTGGGACGGACGGGTTGGCGGGTAATATGGGCCGTAACGGGCGTCCATATGTTTCTTTTGCGGCGCGGCGTCTGGCGGCTCGAGGTCTTAAATAGGGCATCGCGATGTCTCCTTGGTTCCATCAGGGGCTATGTAAACGACAAAGTCGCCCCCTGGGGGTCAGCGGAGACGACGCTTCTTTTGCCCGCGTCAGTGTGGCAACCGGGTTGGGAATAGTGGATGTGAACCACCCGGGCAGCCGCACTTTCGTCGGTCGGGTCGTTACTCGGGAAGAACAGGCGGTACAGCGCTTTTCCCGTTCGCGGACAATGCCCGGTCCCCGAACGAACGACGCGATGGCAGGTCTCCTGGCTCGCCCATCAACGCTTTTTGGCCGCCTTCCCGGATATCGCTCCAGTGGCATCCTGGCCGCAAGCTATTGGCTTACAGTTGCGGGTACAGCCCCGGATTTCCACCGGGTTCCCTTTTGGCCACCCCTTGGGCGGCACCATCTGCGGGCATTCTGTAACTAGCGGAAAAGTGTGTCAAGGCGAGTCCGCTGGTGGCGGCAATTCCCACTAGGCGTGACAAGGCTCGAAAATTGGCTCCGGGCCAACGCCTGAACAGTCAACTTGCCTGGGTATTCGGCCCCAAACGAACGACCCTGTATCGTTGGCGGGAATTGCTGCGCTGGCCGAGCGGTTGGTTGTGGGTCGCTCTCAGAAATCGATGCCGCGCACGGCCTTGATGCCGGCGTCGAATGGGTGCTTGACAGCGCGCATTTCGCTGACGAGGTCGGCGTAGTCGCAGATGCCGGGTTCGGCGTCTCGTCCGGTCAGGATAACGCTGGTACGCGCAGACCGCGCCTTGAGGCCCTTGATGACATCGTCTCCCGCCAGAAAGCCGTGGCGCAGTGCGATGTTGATTTCATCGAGAACCACTAGGTCGTAGTCGCCGCTCTCCAGCATCTCGCATCCCTTGGCGAAGGCGGACTGCGCGGTGGCCGTATCCCGGTCGAGATCCTGGGTGTCCCAGGTAAAGCCCTCGCCCATGGTATGCCAGTCCATTTGACCGTCGAATTTCGAGAAGAATTGGCGTTCCCCGGTTTTCCACTTACCCTTGATGAACTGCACCACACCGACTTTTTGGCCCCAGCCAAGCGCACGCACGATAACGCCGAAGGCGGAACTGGACTTGCCCTTGCCGTCGCCGGTATACACCAGCACCAGGCCCCGGTCCGCCGCCGATGATTCCCTAACCCGTTTGCGGTGCGCGGCTTGTTGGGCTTTCATTTTCTCGGCGTGGCTCGGCGCGTCTGTCATGGTTCAATCTCCCGGTGGGTTGTGCTCAAACGCAGGGCGTTGGCGGCACAGGATACTAGCTTGGCTGCGGGGAGCGCTATGATGCCGTGCTCCGCGGCCAATCGCAGTTTTTAAGCCTTCGCCAGGGCCGCCTTGCCTTGGGGTGTCCATTTCATGAGGCGTCTTTCGCAGGCATACTGGGCCGAAAAGAGGGATGTTGCGGGGCGGGTTCGCGGTCGGCAATGGGAGGAACCGGATTCATGGAAGTTGGCGTCAAATTCACGACGGTGGAAACCGTCGCGCTCACGGCGGTGCTGCTGCTGGCCGCCGCCGCGATGCTCGGCATGGCGTTCAATCTCGATGCCATCATGTTGTCGTTCGCGGTTTCCAACTTTCAGGCCGGATTGGTGACTTCGACGGAATTGGGCGCGATTGCCGCCGGCAACCTACTGTTCGCGAGACTGGCCCCGCGTTTGAATGCGCGGCGCGTTTACGTTTTCGGCGCGCTGGCCATCGCTTCGTGCAATCTGTTGTCGTTGTTCACCGGCTCGGTTTTGGAACTGATGGTCATGCGCGGCCCCGCCGGCTTTGCGTTGGGCGCGGTGATGGCGACCGTCATGGCCACCGCGGCCCGTTCCGCAACGCCGGAGCTGACATTCGGCGTCATCAATTCCCTGGTGGGCGTCATGGGCCTCACCTTGGCATTCGTGCTGCCCCGGGCGCTGAATGCGCATCGACTGGCGAACGACCTGCTGCCGGGCTTCCCGCCTTGGAACGAATTGGACGGGTTGTACGCGGTCTATGTGCTCTGTTCGCTGGTGGTGTTTGCGTTCATCGGGCGCACACCCGTGCCGCAACCGCTGCCGCCGCGCGCCGTAGCCAAGGGTGGGGCTTCCAGGGGCATTGGCTGGCTTGCGCTGCTGGGCCTGGGGTTGATTTTCTTTGGGCACGGCACCTTGGCTCTCTTTCTGGTTCGGGTTGGCCGCGAGGTGCCTTTGGATGTGGAGGTTATTGGTTACGTGCTGATGGCTGGTTCGCTGGTCGGCATCCTTTGCCCATTGATTGCCGGTTATATCGGCAGCCGCATGTCGGCCACGCCGCCGGTGGCCACGATCCTGATCATACTGCTGTTGACGGGCGTGGTGCTGTCGAACATTGGTAGCGCGGCGGTGTTCTTTGTGGCCACGCCGATTTTCGCGGCCCTGCCCACGGCGGTTATGCCGATTATGCTGGGTGTATTGTCGCGCTTCGATCCCTCCGGCGCGTTGGCCGGCTCCCATCCGGCGTTCATTATGATTGGCGGTGCCATAGCACCCTTTGTCGGAGGCGCCATCAGCGACACGGCGGAGGGGTTCGCCGCCAACGGCTGGTTTGCGGCGGGTTGTTTCGTGATTGGGTTTCTGCTTTGCCGGCCGGTTATGGCTCGGGCGCGGCGTTGACCGGCGATTGGCTCAATACCGGGAAATACTGTCCGGCGGCCATTCGCCACACTCGAGCGCCCTATAGTCCTTGATGTCGAACAGGTCCGTCTCCTGGAAAGTGCGTACATAGGTGGCGCAATGTTCGTATTTGTCGCCGAAATCCGTATCGGCGAGCAGTTCCGATTTCAGCGAGGCGTACGTCACCAACTCATCGTCCATGCGGATACCGCCGTCCGCGGGCGTGTCGAGAATGATCGAGGTCTTGTCGTTTTGCCTCCAGGCGAGCCAGGGCGTTTCGGCGCCGTCGCGTCCCGTACCCGGATTGCCGGTGTAGGCGAACTCGGCCCAGTAGGACATCATGCTTTTCGACAACTGTTGTTGATTTTCATCATTCGGGTAGACATAGCCCAAGCCCAGCCCGTTGAACTCGCCGAATACGAAGCCGATTTCCAGGCCGTGGGCGGCACCGAGGGCAACGCTTAGGTCGTAGCCCATCAGGCTCGGTTCCTCGTCCCAGTCGAATCGATAGGCGTAGACATCGCGGTTGCCCGCCCTGGTCATGGCCTCGGCGAGCTGATCGACGCCCCTTGCCTTCCAGGCCCGGCCACCGTAGCGCACCAGCGAGCGGTAGGTTTTCTCGTCTTTTAGGGAATAGAAAATGCCGAGGGTATTGTCCGTGTATCTTGGATCCCGGGACATGAACAGGGCGGGCTCGTCGCGATTGGTGCCGAGGATGACGGGAACCGGATTGTGGTTGCCGATGCTCGAAAATAGCTCGGCGGTGGACAAATTCGGCAGCACATGGCCATCGCCGAAGTTGCCGGGCATGTCGATCATGCCGAAGCCGCCGCCGTCGAGGACAGCGAATAATGCGTTCGGGGATTTGTCATACAAGTACGCGCGAATGGCATCCCCACCCCAGGCTTGTTGGTGCTCTTGGGCGCTCATGCCCGCTTTGGCGAGGTGGTCGGCGGCGATCAGGCGGTTGACGATTTCCGGGCCGCTGAACTCGTGGCCTCCCTCGCCGCCGTAGCTTTGACCGACGAGCGGATCGGTCGCCTCGAAACCGCCGCTCTGCACGATGGCCCGGTGAAACAATCCGGCGGCCAGGGGCGACGCCATCATGGCCAGGGTATTGAAGCCGCCCGCCGACTCCCCGAAAACCGTGACCCGGTCGGGGTCGCCGCCGAAGGCCGCGATGTTCTCACGGGTCCATTCGAGCGCTCGAATCAGGTCGAGTGTGCCGAAGTTGCCCGAATCGTCCCCCGGATCGCCGGTGCGCAGCGCGGGATGGTTGAACCAGCCGAAAACCCCTAGCCGGTAGTTGGTGGTAACCACCACCAGATTGTGCGCGGTGGCGAGCCGGGCGCCGAGAAAGCCGCCGGCGTGGCCGATGGAATTGCCGCCGCCGTGTATCCAGAACATCACCGGCAGGTCATGCGCGTTCGGCGGCGACCAGATGTTGAGATGCAGGCAATCCTCGTCACCGGTAACCTTCGGTTCACTATCGGGGTTGCCCGTGCTCAACAGCGATTCGAATTGCGGGCACATGGAGTCCCCGGAAAACGCCTCGATGACCGTGGCGGATCGTGGCGGCGCTTGTGGGGCCCGCCAGCGCAGGTTGCCGACCGGCGGTGCCGCGAAGGGTATGCCAAGCCAGGCGCGGGCACCGAAATCGTCGATGAAACCGACCACTTCGCCGCCCTCGGTGTTTCTCAGCGTGGTGTCGTCGCGCACCGGTGGCGGTTTGGGGGTGGGCAGGTTGGCGATGTACAGGACGCCACCGCCAACGATCAGGATA
Source organism: Pseudomonadales bacterium (assembly GCA_965116165.1). Lineage (GTDB taxonomy): Bacteria > Pseudomonadota > Gammaproteobacteria > Pseudomonadales > Azotimanducaceae > Azophilus. The sequence continues at coordinate 2,809,088 of OZ220484.1, forward strand.
CCGATGACGATTAGGCTGATGGCTGTTTTGCTCATGTCGGGCTCCAGATCTTCAGCGAGGCGATTTCTCCGGCCAACGAGAGGACGGTTGTTCGCCGACAAGTCGACTTAACGGCAAACCTTACCAGCAAATCCGGGGCCTTGCTTGGGGCGGGACCAAAACGGTGTGGACAACGCTTGCGTCGGCATGTCCACGACAATAGTATGCGGGTCGGGGGATGCCGTCATCGAGCTGCGGTGTGGCGTATCGGATTCGCTGAAGTTTCCGTGGCTGGCCGGTGTCGGCTTTCGCCGAGAAGTCTTTACAAGAATAGGGGGGATTTAAGTTGAAAGCCTTATCGATTGTTTCTGTTGCGGCCGCGTGTTCACTGATCGCGGCCTTGTTGACGGGCGCTGCTCCGGCGGTCGCCGAGGATGACGACGTCGAAGCCCGCTACGGTATCCTGGAAGAGGTGGTCAGCACCGCCCGCAAACGCGAGGAGCCGTTGCAGGAGACGCCCGTGGCGGTCACCGTGATTACGGCGGAGCAGCTTGACCTGGCCTTTGCGCCGACGCTCGCCGCCATGCCGTTCCCGGCCCCGAACGTGAACATCAACAACGGCCTATTGAGCAGTTCCCTGGATGCCTCCGTGCGCGGCTACTCGCTGGTCGAGGTCGATTCCACACTCGATCCGCCGGTGGCGATCCTGGTCAACGGCATCTACTACACCCGGCCGGTGATGAACAATCTCGACATGTTCGATGTGGAGCAGCTTGAGGTTCTGCGTGGCCCGCAGGGCACCCTGTTCGGCCGGAACGCGGCCTCCGGCGCCATTCAGATTAGAACCAAACGCCCGACCGACGAGTTCGAAACGTCCGGAAAGGTCACCCTGGGCAAATACGGCCGCACCGATGTGCGCGCCGCCATCAACCTGCCGATTGTCGAGGGCAGGGTACATGCGCGGCTCGCGGGTTTTTCGATCAACTCGGATGGCTTCTACAAGAGCGCCGCCACCGCCAATAGCGCTGGCCGGGACATCGGCAAGGAGGACAAATTGACGTTGCGGCCGTCGGTCGAGTTCATCCTGGGCGACACCATGGACCTCACCTTCATCGGCGAGTGGCACCAGGACAAATCGGATGTGCGGCCACAGAAAAACTATTCCGGCTCCGAGCGGTCCATGTGCGGCAACCACGGGTATTGTGGCGTTCCCTTCGGCCAGGGAGACAAACACGACGACTTCGATGCCGATGTCATTGAGCCCGGCTTTGTGGATATCGACATTCTTTCCATCACCAAGGAGTTCAATTGGGATATGGAAAGGGGCACGGTCACATGGCTTAGCAACTTTCGGGATACCGATGAGCTTTGGGTTTACGACGCGGACGGCGTGGGCGCCTACGACATGTTTCTGGTGGACCGCCGCCAGCCGCACCAGCAGTATTCCACCGAGTTGCGCTTCGCCTCCACCGGCTTCGACCGCCTCGACTTTATCGGCGGGGTTTACTATCTGCACCAGGAGTATGACCTCGAACGGCGCACCGGCATCGCCTCTGATCGGCTTTCGGCGCCAAATCCCGATGGATTCGTCATTCCGCTCTACAGCATCACCGGCCAGGAGCACGATTCGTGGTCGGTTTTCGGCGAGGTGAATTACGACCTAACCGAGCAACTGACGGTCACCGTTGGCGGGCGCTACACCGACGAGAAGAAGGATTTCTACCAGCAAACCTTTGCTGTCTACCCAAATACCGGGCCACGACAGGATTATTCCAATTCTTGGGACGACGCCGGGCCGAAATTCGGACTGCGCTATCAAATCACGCCGGATGTCATGGCCTACGCGACCTATCAAAGAGGCTTCAAGAGTGGCGGCTTCAATGGACGGTGCGGGCAGCCCGCCACCTGCAACCGTTCCTTCGACCCCGAGGAAGTGGATGGTTACGAAGCCGGCTTCAAGGCCGACCTTTTCGACAACCGCATGCGCGCCAACATGGCGGTGTTCCTGACCGAGATCAAGGGCCTGCAGCGCACCCGACTGGTGCCGTTGCCGCCGGGCGCGACCAATCCCCAGGAAACCGTGACCGACAACGCCGCCAAGGCCGAGATGATGGGGTTCGAGGTGGAAGTATCCGCTTGGGTGACACCGTCGTTCCGGCTTGATGTGACCGCGGGCATACTCGATGCCGATTACGACGAGTTCTGCGCCGACATCGACGGGGCGCAACTCTACGATACGCTGCCGACATCCGACTGCGGCGGCGAGGTGGTGCTGGCCGTCGAGTATCCCGACGGCCCCGACGCCTACATCGTCGACCAGGACAACTCGGGTTTCGACATCCAGTTGGCGCCCAAGTTCAACGCCTCGGTCAATGGCACCTATGCGCACAGCCTCCCGAACGGCGGCACTGTTTTGGTCAATGCCAACTACACCTATGTGGATGATCTCTATACCGATCACCTGGAACTTAGCTATAGAAATTCCATCGAGTTGCTGAACGCCAGCATCAGCTACGAAGCACCGGACGAACGCTATCGGCTGAGTCTTTTCGGCGGCAACCTGACCGACGAAATCTATGTTGTTTCGCGCACCATCGTGCCGCCGCTGTTCGACTATCGGAATGTCAGCACCCCGCGTATTTGGGGTGTTGAGGCGGCGTGGAATTTGTAGCGGTTGACGAGTCTTCGCGTACTGCGGCGCAATGATCATATGGGCCGGTGGGTAACCGCCGGCCCTGCTCCCACCAACGCACATCAATAGTCTATTGGGGCCGCTCAATCACATTCGTGTATTGGACTTGACCCACGCGCGGGCGGGACCGAGCCGGGCATCCGCCAGCACGCATCACCCGGATAGACTTGACCCACGCGCGGGCGGGGGGCGGGACCGAGCGCGGCGCGTTTGCTCGCCGATTGGGGAGCTGATGTCATCAAGATCGAGATGCCGGCCGGCGATGAGCGCCGTCCCATCAACGATATTGGCCGGGCTTTCGAGGAAGAGCAGGCGAAGCACCTCGGCATGGCGAAACCAGCGCCGCATCCGGAATTGGGGGAATTGAGCCTGATTCGGTCGCCGATCAACCTAAGGAAGGTCTGATCAATTCGATAGAGCAGCAGTGGCCTAATCGTAAGCTATTGATTTTATTAAAGTGGATGCCACTGCTACAGGATTAATCAGAGGTTCCCTAAGTGCCTTTCCGCAGGCGGAGCGGTTCGATAGGGCGGCACCGGATCCCGGGGCGGATTCCGACGCCATTCTCCGGGAGCTGGGATGCGGGCGGGACGAAATTGAAGCGTTGCGCCTGATGGGTGTGGTGTAGGAAGCTGTTGCAAGGCGGCGACCGAGAACCCGCAAGGCGCGGCAATCTCGGGTGTTGTCCCAAGATGTAGGAGCCTGTTGCAAGATGGCTACCGAGAAACTGCCCAATACCGAGCGTGTCGGCTATGGAATCGCCGACCTTGGCATCAATCTGTATTTCATCTCCGCGACCACCTGGCTGGTTTACTTCTATACGGATGTCTTCGGCTTGACCGCCGCCGCCGCCGGCGGAGTGGTTCTCGTGGCGCGGCTGGTCGATGCGGTTACCGACCCGATTATGGGCGGCATCGCCGAGCGCTCGCGCAGTCGCTGGGGGCGGCTGCGGCCCTATCTGTTATTCGGAGCATTGCCGCTCGGTGCGTTGGCAATACTCACCTTTACCGTTCCGGATCTTGGCCCGACCGGCAAGCTGTGGTGGGCGTACCTCACCTACACCGCTTTCGGCATCGCCTATACAGTGGTGTCCATTCCCTATTCGGCGTTGACCGCGTCCTTGACCATCGGCCATGAGGAGCGGACGCTGCTCACGACCATACGCATGGCCTGTGCCTTTGCCGGTGGATACATCGTTTCCGTGGGTACGCCGATGTTGGTCGGCTGGTTCGATGCGGAGGCTGCGGGGTACTACTGGTCGATGGTGCTTTACGCCGTTGTCGCAACCGCATTGCTTTATGCGACCTTTATCCTGACCGAGGAGCGCATTCAACCGCCACCGGCACAGAAACTCTCGGTGGGCGATAGCGCCAGGGCGGTCTTCTTCAACCCGCCGCTGTGGATTGTGATTGTGCTGTTTACATGCAGCATGCTTTCTTTCACCGTCCGGCAGGCGGCGGCCCCGTATTTCTTCGAATACAACCTGCAACGTCCCGACCTGATTGGTGCCTGGTTTGCGGTGACGTTGCCGGTCATGTTCCTGGGCTTGCTGGTCACGCCGGTGCTGTCGGCCCGGTTCGGCAAGTCCGGCGGCATTGTGATTGGCGCTCTAGTAACCATGGTCGCCGCGGTCGGGATGCACTTCACACCCTACGCGGCAATCGAATGGATCTTCTTCTGGGGCTGCCTGATGGCGTTGGGGGGGACGCCGCTTGCCGTGCTGGGTTGGGCCATGCTGCCCGATACGGTGGACTATGCCCAATGGCGTCTGGGCGTTCGTGCGGACGGGGCAATCTTTTCGATGTCGAGTTTCTTTCAAAAACTGGGCAAGGCGGTGGGTGGTGCCGGCATTGCCGCCGTTCTGGCCATGTGGGGGTTTGTGGCGAATGAGGAGCAATCATCGGCGTCCCATGCGGCCATTCACGGACTGATGACCCTGGTGCCGGCGGGCATTATGGTGGTTATGCTTTTGGCGGCCAGGTTCTACCGCCTCGATGCCGAGGCGCACCGCAAGCTGCTCGCGGAGTTGGAAAGTGGTGTCGGTTTGAATCTTCCGCGCTCTGGATGCTGATTTGATATTTTCCTTCATGCCTCTAAGGAAGGTCTGAACAATTCAATAGAGCGGCATCTAGTGTGCTGTCCGGCAAATTCGCTATAAAATAATCACCGGCCTATAAAAAATAATTTCATTTAAAATCAATAATATACGATACATTACACACAGGTCGAATAGTATGCGCATTTCCGGGACAGGACACTAACTACTCGTAAGCTATCGACTTTATTAAACCGGATGCCTCGACTACAGAATTAATCATAGGTTCCCTAAGCCTGCCTCAGCCCGATTGGCGAACTTTCGCGTTCATTCGAGAAGGCTGGCTGGGGGTTGCCGCATGGTCACGCCTCCTTGGTCCGTGATATGCTTTCGTCCCCCGCCAAAACGGGCAGCGGAGAGGTGCCGGAGCTGGCCGAACGGGCCTGACTCGAAATCAGGTGATCTCTCACGGGATCCGTGGGTTCGAATCCCACCCTCTCCGCCAGCGTTGCCCGCCATCACTGATGACCTTTGTCAATCCAGTGTTCGGCTTGCGCGTGAGGGGAATCTTGTGGCGAGGAATGTTCTTTGGGCCGCTTCGTCCACTTGTACCGGCCGCTGAGTTAGGGGCTGGAAACACTAACCGCCATTTTGTTTCACGCGGCCCGATTGTGGACAATGGCCTCGCGCAGGCCTTCGAGCAAGCCTTCCAAGTGGGCCATGCGATTGTCCAGCCTCGCCTGGTCTTTGCGCAGTTCGCCGAGCTCCGATTCCAACTTATCCATCCGCCCGTCGAGTCGATCCATCCGCCCGTCGAGTCGATCCATCCGGTCATCCAGTTGATCCATCCGCGTGTTTAGATCGCTCCGCAACGCTCGCAGGCCGGACAGCATCAGGGTGGCCAAGGCGGCACCCACGCCAAGGATGGCCCAAAACTCGGGGGTCATGCTCTCACCTTCGTCAAAGTTATGGTTTCTGAACGTTTCAATGCCGGAATCCTAGCACCATATTGACATCGAAGCCCACACATCACTGGCGTCAGTCAGCGGTAGTGGGGTGAACGTCAGATTTGTGGCGGACCGGCTCATTCGGGCGCTCGAGCCCCGAAGCACGCGCCCGCGCACCGTCCGCCTGTCCGTCTCCACCGTCGGGCGCGTCATCGAAAAGGCCATCGCCGACGTCACACCCAGGCTCGCCGGGTACGAGTTCTTCCACAACTACGAGCGGCCCCATCTGGCGCTGGACTGACGAACCCCCAACGAGTATCTTGTCGGGCTTGAGGAGGCTGCCTGATCCGACAGGCTTAAAGTCCGAAATCTCCTGAGCCAGTACAGCTGTTTCACGGATAGGAGTAGGATTTCCAAGGCGGGATCCCCGCGGGCGGGTGGGCGTCCGTGGTGAAGAAAGTCCCGGCAAAGAAGAAGACAAAGAGAAGCTAGCCAAAGCCTGTGAGGAACGGCAGGAAATACGAGATAAATTGGGGAAGCTCTACGAAGAACGGGGTTCTTAGAATGAAACAGAAAATAAAGTTGTCCTATACCTATGACCTTGAACAAGATGAGAATCCAGAGGATCACTGGGTGCTTTGGTTCGGACATGCCAAAACCGAAACTCCCATGATCGGACACGTGGTCAAGGGACACAAGAGCGCGAGCAGGGTGATGAATGTCATAGCCGAAAAAATCCTAAAAAGGAATCTGGTCTTCACCGAGGGGATGATGAGGAAATTCGCGCGGAAATCGATAAAACATTGGGAAGATCTGAACTAGGATGGTGAATGTCAAACCGACTGATCGAGAATTGGCGCGAGCTTGGCCCCCGCTGCCCACGGCTATTACGTGGAGCGCCGCGCCGACAGACGATCCTTCAGCAGGTCGCTGTCGTAGGCCTTGTCGCCAATCAGCCACTCAGGTCTGGCCACCGTCGGATGGCCATTGATCAACCCGGGCACGAACTTAGTCTCGCACGGCCGAGGCGGTGCCTGCGGTCGGCGATCATCATCACCATGCAGCCCTTGCCACGCTTGGTTTCCCCGACTCCGGCACCCCCTCCCTTTGGGCCGCTTCGTCCACTTGTGCCGGCCGCCGAGATTAGGGGCTGAAAACATCAACCGCCGTTTTGTTTCACGCGGCCCGATTGTGGACAATGGCCTCACGCAGGCCTTCGAGCAAGCCTTCCAAGTGGGCCATGCGATTGTTCAGCCTCGCCTGGTCTTTGCGCAGTTCGCCGAGTTCCGATTCCAACTTATCCATCCGTCCGTCGAGTCGATCCATCCGGCCATCCAGTTGATCCATCCGCGCGTTTAGATCGCTCCGCAACGCTCGCAGGCCGGACAGCATCAGGGTGGCCAAGGCGGCACCCACGCCAAGGATGGCCCAAAACTCGGGGGTCATGCTTTCACCGTCGACAAAGCTATGGTTTCCGAACGTTTCAATGCCGGAATCCTAGCACCATATTGACATCGAAGCCCACACATCACTGGCGTCAATCAGCGGTAGTGGGGTGAACGTCAGATTTGTGGCGGATCGGCTCATTGTTCTGAAGCCTAGCGTTGCCAGTAGTCGTCGAAGCGGTTGCTTCGGATGGCGCAGCGCAGGGCGATGATGGCGTTGTCGCAGTTTGACATTGGCACGAGGCGAACAGTATCCGTGTTCCAGCTCGGTGGAATCCGAGATGAATTACTGATTTCGGTCGGCCTTCGTCTTGTCTAGCAGCCTGTCGGACTTTATAGCGCTTAATTTCAGCGCCTGTAGCGCACCCTTGGGGCTGCCGACTGTTTTTTGAGAAACGTCAGGCCGAGCGTCCTTTCGCATTCCTTGATCTGGTCGATGTTGTAGACATGACGGAAACCTGGCAGGGGCCGGTAGTGGCGGGAGTATTCATTGAGGTAGCGCCGGATGGCGACCGGCTTGTCGTCGTCTTCGACCAAGTCTGCTTTCAAGTCCTTAACGACGCTGTCGGTGATCCACAGATTTGAGCGGTACTTTTGCGTTACCGCTCGTGCGAGCAGCATCCCCCCATTGAACACGCCGAAAGGCGCCTTGGGTGCCCGGAGGTTACTTGGCCACATGGTGGTCGAGTACTTCATGGATCCTATGACGACCACCTCGGTCGAGTCGGACCAAGGCTTGTGCCAAGGAAGAACACCCTGCTCCATCCGCTTGATGATGTCGTCGAGAATTTTCTTGTCCGTGATCGGCTTCATGCAGGGATAATGCAGCGTTGGGGGCGATGTGTGGCATATTGTAATTCGCCAACAGGAGACAACTTTCGGGTCACCACCTCAGGACTGGCGACACCACCCTGCAATCCAATGCCGCCGCCAAGTGACGATACCCGGGGCCTGTTTGAGGGCAGCTTCCCGCACTCCCTTCCGAATTAGTCTTTTCTTCCTCTATAGATTTGTCATTTTTGCCTGAAGAGGAACGCAACAGCTTGATGAAGGATTACGCTCGCGGGATATTGGACATTAGTGTTACAGCTCATAGGCTCAATCCCTCCATATCCTGCCGTCGCGACGCCCCCAGTTCAACGACCGCGTCGAGCGGGCCAACCGGACCGCCATTTTGCCTCACGCGGCCCGATTGTGGACGATGGCCTCGCGCAGGCCTTCGAGCAAGCCTTCCAAGTGGGCCATGCGATTGTCCAGCCTCGCCTGGCCTTTGCGCAGTTCGCCGAGTTCCGCTTCGAGCTTATCCATCCGGCCATTGAGTCGATCCATCCGCCCATCGAGCCGATCCATCCGGCCATCCAGTTGATCCATCCGGCCATCCAGTTGATCCATCCGCGCGTTTAGATCGCTCCGCAACGCTCGCAGACCGGATAACATCAGGGTGGCCAAGGCGGCACCCACGCCAAGCAGGGTGACACCCACCCCAAGGATGGCCCAAAACTCGGGGGTCATGCCCTCACCGTCGTCAAAGCTATGGTTTTCGAACGTTCCAATGCCGGAATCCTACCACTATATTGGTGTCGGAACCCACTGGCGTCCATCGATATCGGCCCTTTCCGGATACTTCCACGGTTCGTCCAAGGTTATCCGTCTCTTGTTCGAAAGCCATGCACTTGGGCGGGGAAGAATGCCTATGAGTCCCGCTTGCAGGCCTCCTGAACCATGGTGATCGGTCACTAGGAAAATCGGGGTACAGACCGCAGGAATTGTCAGACGATCACGAAGCGTTTGTCTCAAGTTGGCGACCATGAAGCACTCAAGCGAATGTGTTGCGCCTGACCATGTGGGCCGCCTTGCCCGCCTCAACCAGGCAACTCATTGAAAGGAATAGTCTTGTCAATCCGAGGTTCGCGAGGCATGCCGAGCGCGTTCTCGGAGAGCTGGTTGAGCATGATCTCCTGGGTACCACCCGCCACCCGGTCTGCGGCGGAACGGCAGTAGCGATAGAAGAGATCGCTGCGATCAGTCTCCGAGTCGGAAAAGAGGCCGCTGTACCCGTCGAGGTCCATCAAAAAGGCATTCAATTGTTGCTTCTTCGGAGCACGGGTCAATTTCATGACGGGGATGGTCGGGGGCAGCGGCAGACCCCGACCGCGCAAGGCGATCAAGCGTCGACCGAAATTTCTAAGCCCCTCCTCCATGACAGAAAAACGAGCAATGCGCTCGCGCACCAACGCACTGTCGATGGCATGGCTGTCGCCCTTGCGCACAGATCGCGCATGCTCGATGAGTGTCTTGACACGCTCGGGCTCCAGTTCGGGAAAGGTATGATCACCTTTCGCCTGATTGCGTTCGGTGGACAAGACTGTCATGCAACAGCTCCAGCCTTCGCCTTCGGCACCAACCCTGCAGTCATCGGGAATGGCGCAATCGGTCAAGAAAATCTCATTGAAATCGCTCCTGCCGGAAATTTGGCGAATGGGTCGCACCTCAAGGCCGGGGGTCTTCATGTCGACGATGAAGAAAATCAAACCCTTGTGTTTAGGGACATTGGGATCGCAGCGTGCGACCAGCAGACCCAGGTCGGCATCCATGGCATAGCTGGACCAAACTTTTTGGCCATTCAAGATCCAGGTATCACCATCCTTGACGGCCTTGGTGCGAATGCCCGCCAGATCCGAGCCAGCGGCCGGTTCAGAGAACATTTGGCAGACATTGGCCCGACCGGAACGAATCAGCTTGCCATACTTGACGCGCTGCGCTTCCGTCCCGTGTACGTGAAGCAAATCCATGGTCATGTTCATTCCGATCACAGTACCGCCATAATCCGGCGTGTCGAAATTCGCTTCTTCCTCGGCAAAAATGGCGGCTTGCTCCTCCGTACCACCCGCGCCTCCGTATTTCGCGGGATAATTGATGGCGGAGTACCCGGCCTTGTGTTTTTCGCTCAGCCAGGCCATGACCCTTTTGATCGTTTCCGAATCACTGCTCAACTCGGGCGGTTTGTGCTTGGGGGCGTGCGCTTGCAGCCACTGCCGCGCCTGTTCGCGGTACGCTTCGTCTTTCATAGCGGTCATCCGATGATGATAAGGAAACTCTGATCAATTCGATAGAGCAGCATTGAGATACCAGCAATTCCCGCTAACGATGCGCGATCATTCGTTTGGGTCCAAATACCGAGAAACTTACGTATATAAGTCCCCATTGATTTTATTGACTTGGATGCCGTGATTGCAGAATTAATCAGAGGTTACTCAAGTGCCGGTGCTCTTCTTCAAGGAGCCGGACGCGCGGCCGGATCAAGCGGGCGATTCAGAGATGGCTTCGATCAACAGCGAATGCCATGTTTCCATGCCGCCCAACTCCAGCGCCGCGAGCCGTGCCCGACGATAATGGAAATGACAGTTGGCCTCCCATGTGTAGCCTATCCCGCCGTGTGTTTGCAGGTTCTCCCTGGCCGCTTGCTCATAGGCCTCTGTGGCTGCCAAGTAGGCGACGGCCGCAGTGGCAAGGTCTTCGCTGCCGGCATCGAAGGAGCGCGCCGCAGCCAACGCATTGGAACGAGCAAGTTCGATCTCGACCAGAACCCGCGCCAGCTTGTGCTTGATCGCCTGATAGGAGCCGATCTGGCGGCCAAAGGTGTAGCGCTCGAGTGAATAGTCGCGCGCCATATACAGGGCCGCCTCGGCCCCGCCAATCTGTTCGTGGGCCTTGACGATTGCGGCGCGAGCAAGGAACCGAAGCAGGGGCTCTTGGCCGACACTATCCGGGAGCAATTCTGCCCTTGCGCCCGCAAAGCGCAGGCTGGCGTGATGGCAGAGTTCATCAAAGCCATCAAGCGCGGTGACCTGTACAAAGGGTTGGTCCATGCGCACCATGGCGAGAGCGCTGTCGGTTCCGTCATTGACAAGAACAATGCACAGGTTGGCGATGCCGGCATTTGGAACCGGTGTTTTGATCCCCGTAATCCTGCCCGAGCTGAAGGCACATTGTTGAGCATCGGTAATCCCGTTCCCTCTACCTTCGGACCAAGCGAAAGTGCCCACGACTTCACCCGTGACCAGGGAACCCAAAAGAGAGTGCTTCTGCTGATCGGAGCCGAACAGCAAGATGGCTTGGGAGGCGAGACATGCAGAGGAGAAGAAGGGCACCGGAGCAACGCTGCGGCCCATTTCTTCCGCTATGACGCACAGTGCCGAAAGCCCCAGACCGACACCTCCATGCGCCTCGGGAAATGCCGCCCCGAGTAGACCCAGCTCGGCAAGCGAATTCCACAGACCGGCATCCCATGGCTCTTTGTTGTCGATTAGCTCGCGTAGCTTTTCCGGCGGGGCCTCAGCGGTAAGAAGTGCCGCCACCTGCTCCTTGAGCATCCTCTCTTCTTCAGTGTTGATCATTTCCATTTGGGACTTAAATACGTAAGTTGATGCATCACTATATGTTGAGGATTTAGCGGCTGAAACCACCACATGTTGGTTTCTGTCAACTTTCCTTTATAGGCCCCTTCCATTTTGAATGCGGAACTCCGGCGTCCCCGGGTCTCTTTTGTCAAACTGGGCTTGATAGCCATGCGCCTTGACCACGATCATGTCAAGTCCTGGTGCTCCATCCAGAACATGGGGGTTCGCCAACAACGGCCAGTCGCAACCCTTGATGCAGGGTGGCATGAGGTGCACCGCGACCCCGAGCACGCGTCGGGTCAAACCCGCTCTTGTGCAGCCGTGTCCTCAAACAGCGCCTTGACTCCCATCGCGGCGACTTTCAGCACAGGCGTTCTGGGGAGTTCCCCGACAAACTTGAAGGCAGTCGGCACAGAGTAGGCATTCATTTTCTCCCTCACCATAGCTTCCAGTTCTTTGATCGCGGGTGTCTCGGCACCATCGGTGAGGGTCATGGCGGCGACCGGCACTTCGCCTAGGCGACGGTCGGCGATACCCACTACGGCGGCCTCGCGGATAGCGGGATGAGACTCCAGAACCCTGGCCACCTCACCGGGGCTTACCTTGAAGCCACCTCGAATGATGGTGTGGTCTGCGCGCCCCAGGATAAAAAGGAATCCATCTTCGTCGAGATGTGCGAGGTCTGTGGTCTGTACCCAGGTCTCACCGTCGCCGACCTGTTTACCACGCACTTCCAATAGCCCGGCTTCATTGACAGCTAGGGGCTCCGAGGTGTCGGGATGTACGATGCGTGCTTCGATGCCCGTTTGAATCCTTCCCACGCTGCCGCGCTTTTTTGTCCAATACCGCTTGAAGTCTTGATAGCTCCAGCCGGCAACGCCACCGGCGAATTCGGTCGCGCCGTAGTTCCCGAGCACCGGAATGCCGTAGCGTTCAACCACTTCATCGACAGTTTCCGGAGGCAATGGAGCCGAACCACTACGAATGGCTACAAGGCTGGCGATGTCATCCTTCGGAACATCGGCGTCCAAGATCATGCGGAGCGCAGTGGGTACGGCATTGGCCACTCGGGGTCTGTGCCGCTTGACACCATCGCGCCACTCCTCAACGCTAAACTTTTCCAGCAGACAGATGGAGCGGCCGGCGAGCACATTGGACAGGGAGGCGAACACGCCCGACAGGTGGGTGAGTGGTTGCGACAGTACCATCACGTTCTCGCGCAACTGTGGCGGATCATCTAGGCTGCGACCTTTCTCATAGCCAAAGGCGCTGGTCAGGGCAAGTTCGATCGACCGGCGTGAGAGAGGAACACGCTTGGGGGCGCCCGTGGTTCCACTGGTTAACATTTCAATGCCTATCTCGGGCCGGGGCGCCAAAAATTGGCCTTGCGCACGAACTTCGCAACCCGGCAGCACGCTCGACCACTCATCGTCTGCGCCGCCAAGCTGTATGCCAACCGAGCCCACTGATTTAGCGGCTTCGATAAGGTCTTTCTGAGCCCAGTCCTCGGCATCGAAAATCACCGCTTCAGTGCGTAGCTTGAGAATATCCTCCCGAATCTTCGCCCACGACTGCATGGGGTTGATGGGCATTAGGCACCGCTTGGAGATAAATAGCGCGAGGAGGGCCGCGAAGTGGGCGGGGCGGTTTCGCGGCATCACGGCAACACCCGCATCCTTGCCTACACCGCCCCCGTCAAGTAGGGCGGTAATCTGGTCCACGGTTTCGCTCACCCGACCCCAGGTGTACCAGCACCCCTTGAATTCCAGCGCGTTGCCCTCTGGCTCCAAGCGAATAACGTCGTTGATGAAATTGCTAATATCCATTGGGGAAACCTCTGATCAATCCTGTAGTCTCGGCATCCAATTTAAGGAACCTCTGATCAATCCTATGGTCTCGGTATCCTAATTAATAAAATCAATAGCTTACGAGTAGATAAATGCTCCTCTATCGAATTGTTCAGACCTTCTTTGGACGTTCCCTCCGCAGTGCTCACGAATCAACCGTCTCCCATTGGGCCTGTGCGCACCAGCCAGATAAGAACCCCTTGAGCGAGTTGCGTATTAATCATATATATAATCTAGACTAAAGTCCCCGCTTGGTCCAATGTCCGGCGATTTGGAGAAGTCAATGAACAGAGTTGCAGGTAAGGTGGCCATCATTACCGGTGGTGCCAGTGGCGTGGGCAAGGCCGCATCGGAACTCTATGTCCGGGAGGGTGCCAAAGTTCTGATTTTTGACCGCAATGAACAAGCCTGCCGGAGCGTTGTTGCCGATATGGGATCGAGCAACCTCAATTACTTTGTTGGTGATGTCACTAGGATTGAAGACAATGTTGCCATGGCCGCCGCGGCTGAGGAGAGATACGGTGGCATTGATATCCTACTGGCCAATGCCGGTGTCGAGGGAGACCCCACCCCGATTCTGGAAGTGAGCGAAGCATCTTTTGATTTTACCTGGGCGGTGAACGTCAAAGGCCCCCTGCTCAACATCCAGGCGGTTGCGCCCGCAATGGAGAAACGTGGCGGGGGCAGCATTGTCATTACCTCTTCAATCGGCGCCACCCGCGGAGGTCCGACGGTTGCCTACACCGTCTCCAAGCATGCCGTGACCGGGTTGATGCGATGCGCGGCCAAGCAGCTCGCGCCTATGAAGATTCGCGTAAACACTTTGAATCCCGGACCCATTGCAACCGATATGCTTTCGCGAGTCGAAAAGACTCTGGGTGCGGATGTCATCGACGCGATAAAGGCAAGAATTCCGCTGGGGAGATTGGCCCGGCCATCAGAAATTGCCGAAATACTGTTATTTCTGGGCAGCGACGCATCCTCTTGGGTCACTGGCGCCATGTACATGGCAGATGGCGGCGAGTCGGCCGTTTAGGCGTTGCACTCCAAAAGGTGGGGGACAGCCCTCTTCCACTAGCCCGACTATTCGTAAAGGAAGGTCTGAACAATTCGATAGAGCAGCATTTAACTAATCGTAAGCTATTGGTTTTATTAAATCGGATGCCCCGACTACGGGGTTAATCAGAGGTTCCTAAATGAACGTGGCGGGCCGGCAAGAGTGGTGAAAGTACTGGGTGCGCGGAATAGGAGCGTGCGCAGGCGTGCTTGACGGCACGTTGAGCACACGGCGGGAGCACGGCCGGTGATTTCGCTGCTGTTGACGGCCGCGGTAGTTTATTCACGAATAGGGTTGCTGGGGGCACAGCCGCCAGCGGCTGTCACCGCTGCTTTTGACCGACGGCGGCCACCGAGGTGCGGGGAGCAAGGTTGGATGCGTTTTGGCATCGACCCGATCGCCTTTCCCGGTATTGGAGTCCTTGTGGGTGGGATCTTCGATTGGGTGCTTTTTCAGCCTCCAGAGGCTAGGTAATAAAATAGTTGTATATTTTTCACTGAGAAAATAATCTATACTTTTTGAGTTTGGCTGGGGAGATGCGCACAGGTCCGCGAACAGGCTCTGCCTGCGGCGGAATCAATAAACACTAGCCCGACTATTCGTGAATGAACGTGGCGGGGTCGGCAAGAGCGGTGCAAGCATTGGACGCGCGGAGTAGGAACGCGCGTGGGTGTGCTTGACGGCCAAGACACCGAGGTGGCTGGCGGCGCTGGCAGTAGGAACGCGCACGAGCGTGCTTGACGGCACGTTGAGCATACGGCGGGAGCACGGCCGGTGATTTCGCTGCTATTGACTGACGGTCGCAGTAGTTTATTCACGAATCGGGTCGGGCTAGAGATTCGGGAGTATAGGCATGTCGGAGGGAGCGAAAATCACGCTGTCACCCATCAAGGCATTGAAAAAATCAGAGCTCATTGCCATCGAAGTACGCAGAAAGATCATGCATGGGCAACTCAGGGAGGGCGACAGCCTCCCTTCCGAAGCGGAACTGATCGAGCAATTCCAGATATCTCGGCCCACCCTGCGCGAAGCGCTACGCATCCTGGAAGCGGACGCGCTTATTTCAGTGCGCAGGGGTTCAAAAGGTGGCCCTGTCGTGCAGCTACCCGGCCCGGATCTCGCTGCTCACCACTTCGGTCTAGTGCTCCAAGCCCAAGACACAACCCTGGCGGATGTGTACCGCGCCAGACAATTTATCGAACCACCGGCCGTGCACATGGTGGTCGAATCTCCAAGTGCCGGAAAGGTGGCGCCCAGGCATCTTCGGGATGTCCTTGATGAGTTAAAACAGGCTACAGATAAACGGGACGTGGCCTTGATGAGCCACTATTCCACGCGTTTTCATGAGAAAATAGTCAAGTTGACTGGCTCAAAGACCTTGCTGCTGATCATGCAGATGCTTAACGATGTTTACTACAAGCACATGTCCGTAGAGTATGGAATCTCACTGGATATGTCGAACAACAGGGCTTTCAAGCGCAGCACATCGTTGGCTATAGCGGCCAACGAACGCCTCATCGCCCTCATCGAGGAGGGCAATGCCGATGCGGCGACCATGTTCTGGCGCAATCACCTGGCGGGCGTACGCAAATACCTTTTCAAAAACCAAGAGACAAAGCGCATCATCGATGTGCTTGATTAGCCCGTATCTGCGGCGTTTCCACACCGGCTCATGTCATTGTGCGTCAGGCCAGCCCGACCTATTCGTGAATGAACGTGGCGAGGCCGGCAAGAGTGGTGAAAGCACTGGGTGCGCGGACTGGAGCGCGCACAGGCATGCTTGACGGCACGTTGAGCACACGGCGGGAGCACGGCCAGTGCTTTCCCGCTATTGACGGCCGCAGTGGTTTATTCATGAATAGATTGGGCTAGAAGTCGAAAGCTACGTCAAGCCCCAGCATCCGCGGTGGCGCTATGAAGCCGAATAGGATGCCGTTAATGCTGGCCGTGTCGTTGAAGAGAACATGGGTGAAATACTTCTCATCCGTGAGATTGGTGGCCCACAGGCGTAAGCTCCAGTTCTCGCTGGAGTATGTCAGTGAAGCGTTCAACAGGCCCAGGTCGGGGACATCATCAAGTTTGTTGCGTGCGGACGGGTCGAACCGGTCGAATTCGGTGCTAAAGCCATCCCGCCAGTCGTAGGCCACCAGTAGGCTGAAATCACCCATAGAAGTGAAGAAGTCCTTGGTCACGCTGATGCTGTAGTTCCTGCCCTCGATCAGCGACAGTTCGTCACCATCGTTCGGAGATTGACTATCGTCGAGTTCGCTGTTGGTGAAGCCATAGGTCGCCTGCAGTGTCAAATGGCTGGGCAGCAGCCAGGTTACCTCCAATTCCCCCCCTGGGATGATCGCGTCGGATTGCTGCAATGACCGCGAGGGAATGCCCGTGGCCGCATCCTCTCGGACCTCGAAAAATTGGTAGTCGGAGTAACTTTGGTGAAAGAGAGCCGCGTTGATGCGCAGAGAATCCTCTAGATACGCACCCTTGATACCGATTTCGTAGTTGATCACCTGCTCCGGGGAAAAGAACTGCAGCTCACCCGCCGGAGTAGCATCTCCCGTGGTGCCACCCGCACGGTAGCCGGTCCCGACGGACGCATAGAGGAGCACTTCGGGTTGTACGAACCACTCTGCCGAGACCAGGTAGGTTACGTCCTGTTCGTCGTAATCGAAGGGTGGAGAGACGGTGCCGGCCGGAGAGATGATGCCAACCGCGTCCTTGGTGTCGTCGGTATAACGTAGGCCGGCCGTCAGGCCGAATGTGTCTGTGAAGCTGTAGGTACCCTGAATATAGGCGGCGTGGGATTCGGATTCAACATGGGTCGACCGGAACACCGCCGGAGTACCGCCCAAGGCACCGATCAGATAGGTGGTGTTCTCCCGGAAAGCCTTCTCGTCATAGACGTATAGCCCGCCCACCCAGTCTAGTCTGCCATTGAGCGACTGTGCGTTGTACTGCAACTCGTATGACGTTTCCTCCGCCGACATGGTGTACTGAGCGAAGTCTAGGACGCTTGGTGGAACGGCAACGTTCTGGTCAATGTCGAAGTCCCGGTGGGAGGCCATGAATTTCAGGGTGGAGGTGTCGAAATCGCGCTTAAGGCGCAGGGCGTAAAAGTCTGACTCGCCGCCGGAGGAGTTATCTGGAACCGACTTGCGGGGCGCGAAACCGAACACGGTAAGATCGTTCTGGATGTCATCCAGATGTGGAGTCAGGGAAGCCCCCGGACCAAGCGCATCCACCGCGCCGACCGCTGCGGCGCTACCTTCGATGTCGGTGTTCTGGAAGGTCGCCTCAAGAACTGTGTTGTCAAACAAGGCCCAATGGAAATTGATCCGAGCCATACCCACTTCCTTTTCTCCGCGTTCGCTGCCGTCGCTATATTCCGCATAGCCGTCGCGCTCGCTATGATCGGCCACCAAGCGCACCGCAACGCTGTCGCCCAGAGGCACATTTAGAGCACCACCTACGCGCAACTGACCAAGATTCCCCCATTCCCCCTTGACATAGCCATTGAGACCGGCTGAGGGGTCCGCCTGAACGGTCTGAAACAGCACCGCACCACCAGTCGAATTGCGACCAAACAGGGTGCCCTGGGGTCCGCGCAGGGTCTGAATATTCTCTATGTCAACCATTGCTCCGTCCAGGACCATGGGCTTGGCCAGGGCATGACCGTCCTGATAGGCGGTCACAGCGCCGTCCACCAGCGTGCCGCTGTCATTCTGAACATTGCCCCGCATAACGATGCGGGTGTTGGCGGTGCCTCCGTTACCCGAAGGACTCATGCGTACGTTCGGATTGTTGAAATCCAATTGTTCGAACTCGGTCAAGCCCAGTTTATCGAGCGACTCTTGGGAGAATACGGTCACCGACAGTGGAACATCCTGCAAGGTTTCCTCTTTCTTGCGGGCGGTAACGACAATCTCCTCCAGTTTCAATTCCGGTGCCTGAGATATCGCCGGCGTGGCCTGCAGTACGACAAAAGCACCAACCACAATGGCTAAGCCATTGGATAGACATTTTAAACGCTTCTTCATTGGGTACCCCCTTATCTGGGTCGAACGTGCGCAAAGTGTTGGCGTTGCGAATGGTTGTTCGCCACCGCATCGCTCCAATCCTGAATCGGGCAGGCCCGCGCGGAGCGGCACTTCAGATGCTCTCTTAGCGATTAGTTGTATAATATAGATATTTAAACGCATTGGGAAGATGCCTCGTGTGATTCAATTTGACCGCTTACTGGACGGGGTATTCTTCGAGTACCGGATCGTCGCACGGGAGGGGTTGAGGTCGTCCTTCCGGTGTGCCCGCCCGCCAATGAATTCAACAGCATGCGCTCTTATCGAAGGTACCGCGGCGAAAAGGATCTGCCAAGCGCCGCGCAAGTTTGGATCGATTTCAATATTCCATGAGGCCGCGTTAAGCCTGCCACACCCCTTTTCGCTCGCGGAACTCGCGGAAATAGAAGGGGTTAACCTATTTACCCATCATGCCGTTATACTTGGGCTCGCTAATCCTCGGGGTCGGCTTGACAGATAAGGCTGTTGTCTCGCCACAAGATCCGTCTTAGCCATGGGATATTCAAGAAACGCATGCGGTGCGGCGATAGGTTGCCCGCGGACGGTTTTCTGAACGAAGGAGTCTCTAAATGTCCGATCTGATTACAGAGTTCGATAACGGATTGCTTAAGCTCACGCTGAACCGCCCGGAAAAACGCAATGCATTGAATCCGTCCCTGATGAAGGGATTGCGCAATGAACTGTTGATCGCAGAAAAGCGGCGTGATGTCAAAGTTGTGGTGCTGGCCGGCGCCGGCGGTGCCTTCTGCTCCGGAGGCGACCTGAAAGCGAGGGCCGCGTTCGAGAGGGGCTCGTTCCGGAAACCGACCGAAGAGAAGAAGGGCGACACCCCAAACACCCCACCGGCGGTTGAGGATATTATGGAAGGATCCCGTCGCAACTATGATTCGTCGCGTATATTGCACGATATGACCAAGCCCACTATTGCTATGATCCGCGGCGCGGCCGCCGGCGCCGGTCTCAATCTCGCAGGTGCCTGCGACCTGCGCATCGCTTCCGAAAATTCCAGATACCTGATGCCATTCCTAGATGTGGGCCTCTCCGGTGACCACGGCGGTGCTTATTTCTGGACCCGGATATTGGGAACGGCAAAGGCCCGTGAGCTTTACTTCTTGAACCCGGATCTAAGTGCCCGACAGGCTCTTGAATACGGCATGGTGCACCGGGTGGTTCCCGACGAACAACTCGAAGATGCGACCATGGAAGTCGTGGACCGCATCCGCCACGGTTTCACCGCGGCCTACTACTACGCCAAGAAGGTGCTGAATGCGGCGGAGAATCGCACCCTGCCGGAGGTATTGGACATGGAAGCCATGTTTACCACCCTCTCTGGTAGGGCTGGCAAGCGAGCACCGAAAAAATTGGTATAGCGGATGGTATCCAAAGCACTGCGCAGATCAATACGATACGTAGTTGCATATGCAGCCGAGAAATCTCCGGCTAGCCCATCGTCAGCGGCGCTAGGCTGAAAAACTTCGGTCTTTCGACTTCTTGGCATTGAAGGCGTCGATCTTCTCCAGGTGCTCCGGGCTCATGCGCAGCAAGGTGTTGGCAACACGGTCGAAATTTCGCGCCGTGGTACGGTCGCTCGAGGCAGCCGAATCGATTGCCAACTTGGCGAGACCCAAGGCCTCGGGACTCAGTTCCACAAGACTACGGGCAAACTTCCGCACTTCCTCCGTGAATGATTCATGCTCGTAGACGGCGTGAACCAATCCGATCATCTCCGCTTTTCTAGCATGGATCCTGTTGGGCGCCATCGCGATCCAACGGGCCCAGTGCGGTCCAACAAGACGCGTCATACGGCTGATACCGCCCGATCCCGCGATCACACCGAGCACCGGAATTTCCGGGAGGCCGTAGCTCGCGTTCTCAGACGCCAGGCGAAAATCGCAGGAGACGGACAACTCTACGCCCACCCCGAGACAGGGCCCCTGGGCGGCGTGGATTACCGGCTTCTCAATCGCCTCAAGTTCATCGAACACCTTGTGCAATTGGCGGTAGTCCTGGCGCATGGTGATACCCGTCCGAGCCTTCCTCTGCCTGTCTGAATCCTGCATACGGCCGATATCCATGCCAGCGGTGAAATAACGGCCTTCGGCGGCGAATACCAACACCCTATGCCGCGGGTCGCTGCCGAAATCGGCCACGGTCTGTTCGAGAACCTCTCTCATTTCCGGACTTACCGCGTTGAGTTTCTTGTCGCGGGTAAATGTCAAGGTCAGCACACCCCGGTCTTGGGTGCGCCTGATGTGCGTTGAGCCAGGCACGTTTATGACCTCTCTGGATCGGTTTGCAAATTTGTGGCTACCCGCGGCATCAGAATGCATCCGCGCTGCGCAAGTCGATGTGATGTGTGGCGCAGTCCGAGGGCAGGTCCAGCGCGAACAGCGCGGCATTCGCAACGCGATCAATGGGCATCGCCGACCCTGTATGCACCGCCGTTCCTCGCTCCCGCACGAAGGCGTAGAACTTCTCTCTCAGCTCATCTGACCATTCAGCAGAGAACGAAGTATCCTGCATGGAGCCACTGCGCAAGGTGGTTAGCTGAATGCCCCGTTCCTGGTAAAGCTCCTTGCGGATGCCGTCGATCATCGTCTCCATCGCCGCTTTGGCCGCGGCGTATAGCGCCAGCATGAACACCGGTCGGCTTACGGATTCCGAGGAGATGAAAACGCAACGACCAGCCTCCATTATGGGCGCCGCCTGCTGCAGACAATAGATGGAACCCGCGACATTCATGGAGAGGCTGGTGTTGACGACATGCTCTGGCAAATCCTCAAAGCTGTGCGCCTCGGCATAGGTCGCGCTAATGATCAGCCCGTCGATACGGCCACTCAGCTCAGCGATCTGCCGGAAAGCGTCTATTATCGACGAGCGGTCTGTGAGATCGGTCCGCACCCAGTTCGCCAGGTTGCCGTACCGTTCATGCACTGCAATTGTCTCTCCCGGGGTTCGGGAGAGAAGGAAAACCCTATCCCCCCTCGCGAGTAGTTTCTTGGCACAGGTCAACCCCAGCCCTTTCTTGCTACCACCTGTGATAACGACCGACTTGTTTGGCTGTGATCTATCCATCGCTCATCAATATCTTAGGGAAGGTCTGAACAATTCGATAGAACAGCATTGAGATACTTGTAGGCTATTAGTTTTATTGGCTCGGATGCCGCGACTACAGGATTAATCAGAGGTTCCTTAGTGTTTATCCGCAAGATGCCAATTGCGTTACCGTGCCGCATAGACGCGCGGCTCTTCGAAAATCCGCTCCCAGGCCTCGCAGACGATTTCCCGATGTACGGCGAGCGCCGCGTCGGTCTGGGTGGATTCCGTCAGGTCCAACGAGCGGCGATGCGCCTCGCCGCGCAGGGCCAGGTAGGCGAGCACCAGACGCTCCGCCTCTTCCTCGGGAAGTACGCCGGCCATGCCCACTTCTTCGAGGATGCGCACATTGTCCGGCCAATTGGCGAGGTTCGGATACTTATGCGCCCAGGCCAGCACCAGATATTGGACCATGAATTCCACATCCACGATGCCGCCTGTGCCGCGCTTCGGGTCGGCACCGCCGCCGTGGTGCGTCTCGATGCGTTTGCGCATGGCGATGACCTCCCTGCGCAGGGCACCAATGGGCCGGGGCCGACAGAGCAGTTCCCGCCGTGCCGCCTCGAACGACTTGATCAGCGCCGGGTCGCCCGCCACCGCCCGCGCCCGAACCAGCGCCTGATGCTCCCACACCCAGGCATTTTCGTTTTGGTAGTTTAGAAACGCCTTGAGGCTCGAAACCAGGGGCCCGGCGTTGCCGGACGGGCGCAGTCGCATGTCGATGTTGTACAGCGGTCCGGCATAGGTGCGGATGGTGAGCAGGTGCATCAGCCGTCGGACCAATCGGTGCAGGAATTGGGAAGCGGAGGCGGGCAGGTCGTGGATGAAAACGATGTCCAGGTCGGAGTCCGGCCCCAGTTCCAGACCGCCCAGCTTGCCGTAGCCGACGGCGATGAACGGCCGCCGGCCACTGTCATCGAACCCGCTTGCATGCGGTGCGCATTGGTCCCAGGCGATCCGAATGCTGTGTTCCAAAACCGCCTCGGCCAACCAACTCAGGTAGTCGCTGACGTGCATGATGGGCAGCAGTCCCCGCGTCTCGGCAACCGCTACTCGGAACACCCGCTGTTCCTTGAATGTGCGCAGTCCGTCGACCAGCGCCTCTTCGTCCTCGGCGGCATCGAGAGCCGCCCCCAATTCATCCACCAGGGATTCCCGGCCCGACAACAGATCCCAGGCGTGCTTGTCGAGCAGCACCTCCATAAAGGTTGATTGGGAAACAAGTTGCTCGGCCACCCAGCGGCTTTGCCCCGCCAGGCGCACAAAAATCTGCAGGGCTTCCGGATTTTCCCGCAACAGGGCCAGATAGGTGGAGCGTCGCAGTAGCGATTTGAGAATGGGCACGAGCCGCTCCACCACACGAGCCGGCTGTGGCTGGCGGCAGGCGATTTGCAGTACTTCGGGCATCAGGGTGTCCAGACGTTTGCGTCCCTCCTCGCCCACGGAGGAGCGGTCGCGGGCCATCGCCAGATCGCGCAGCAGCGCCACCACAGTTTTCGTATCGTCAAAGCCCGCCTCGGCGAGTTGCGCGTGGTCTTCCCGTCCGTCCCACAGGCCGCCTTCGCTACGCGGGGCCTCGGCACCGACCACGCGGTCGAAAATGCGCTCCACATTGTCCCGGTGGCCGGCCAGCGTGGAGAGGAACGCCGTATAGGACTCGAATCCCATGGCGCAGGCCAACCTTGTGCGACCGATTTCGTTGACCGGCAGCTCCTGCGTCTGCCGATCGGCCTCGGCTTGGATGCAATGTTCCGCGTCGCGCAGGAACCGATAGGCATCGCTCAGCTCGGCGGTGGTTTCCGCGTCGAAGTGCCCGGCATTGCCCAATTCGGTTAGCGCCGCCAGAAATCCGCGTTTCTGCATGTTGGCGTGCCGCCCGCCGAGGATGAGTTGTTGCACCTGCACGGCGAACTCGGCGTAGCGGATACCGCCCGGGCCGAGTTTCACGTTGTCCGGCTTATGGCGTTCGGCGGCCAGCCGCGCTTTCATCTCGCGCATCGATTCCAGTGAGCCGAAATCAAGATACCGGCGGTAGACGAAGGGCCTCAGCGATGCGAGCAGCTCGTCACCGCGTTCGATATCGCCGGCGCAGGCGCGCGCCTTCAACAGCGCGTAGCGTTCCCAACTGCGTCCGGTCGCTTCGAAATACTGCTGCATCGCGCCGAAGTGCATCACCAGCGGGCCACTTGCCCCATAGGGCCTCAGACGCATGTCGACGCGGAAGACGAAACCATCCACTGTTACTGGATGCAGCAGATCGATCAAACCCTGGCCGACTCGCGTGAAGTATTGTTGGTTCATGAACCCGGAGGTCGTGCGGCCCTCCTCGGGATAGGCGAAGATCAGGTCGATATCCGAAGAGAGATTCAACTCCCGGCCACCGAGTTTGCCGAGGCCGAAAACGACCAGACGCTGCAGGGTGCCGGTCTCGGCGCCTTGGGGCTCGCCCGCTCGTTTCGTTTCCCGCCTTGCGGCTGCGTCGAGCGCCGCGCCGATGAACCGGTCGGCCATGAGGGAAAGGGTGGCGGTGGTTTCCTCAAGCGAGGCCGCGCCGGTTAGATGACGCCAAACAATCCAAAGCTGGCAGCGGTTGCGCAATCGTCGCAACAGGCGTTTGTGCTCGGCGACATTGCCGGCTTCGGTGGCGGCCGCCGTTAATTCCCGAAGCAGCCAAGCCTCTGTGAGAGGCTCTTCAAAACGCCCCCGATTGGCCGATTCCAGAAACCAATCCCGCTGTTGCGCCGCCACCCGTTGGGCAAACTCGCTCAGGGCGAGTATTCGTTGCGCCGCACCGGACACATCGAGGCGTTCCCGGGCCCTGAACCGATCCACCGATTCAAGAAGATTTTTAGGTAGTGGTTGAGCGTTCACAAGTTGATTCTAAAGGAAGGTCCGAACAATATGCTTGTCCAATCGAACGGTCGCGCATCCTAGCCGGAGTGGATACCGCGACCTTGATCGGTGTGCTCATTGATTTTGTCCTCTATTGGTCGCGCATCCTAGCCGGAAAAGTGGATACCGCGACCGTATTGCTGTTCAATTTGCACCTTGCATCCGGTTCGAGGGCCGCATTGGCAAGCCGCTATGGACACCGAACAATACGCGAGTTGGTTTCGCGCCTCTACGCCCTACATCCGCGCCCACCAGGGCCGCACGTTCGTCGTTATTCTCGGCGGCGAGGCGATTAGGCACGGCAATCTCATCAATATCGTGCACGATTTGGCCTTGCTGCATGTGCTTGGCGCGCGTCTCGTTGTCGTGCACGGGGCCCGACCGCAGATTGACGAGGCCCTGCCCGCCAGTGGCTTCCATATCCACCGGGGCGTTGCCCGCCGCATTACCGACCAGGACGCGATGCGCACCATCGCCGGCATACATGGCGGGTTGCGCATGGAGTTGGAGGCGCGCTTTTCCACCGGCCTGCCGACCAGCCCCTTGCACAATACGGAAATTCAACTGAGCACCGGCAACTTTGTGGTCGCCAAACCCATCGGCGTGCTCGACGGAGTTGACCACCGGCTGGCGGGACAGCCGAGACGCATCCGTGCCGATGGCATCCGACGGTCTTTGGATACCGGTGCCATCGTGCTGCTTTCACCGATGGGGTATTCGCCGTCCGGCCAGGCGTTCAATCTCGCCGCCGACGAACTTGCCGAGCGGGTGGCGGTTGCGCTCGGGGCGGATAAGCTCATCGCCTTCGATGAACTGTCTTATCTCGCCGCCGCCGATGGCGGGCGCTTGGCGAATCTAACCCTCGACGAATTGCGGGAAGCACTTGACCAAACGCTCTCCGAGAACATCTCCGGGTTCGGACAGCCTGGAGGCGATGCGGCGGTGCCAGGAAGCGAAAGTAGCGCCGGGGTGGCGGGCAAGTTGTCGGAAATGGTGCCAGAACAGCCGTCGTCGGTCGGCGATGCCGTTCGGCAAGCGGCCGCATTCGATCAAGGCTTGGGTGATTGGCCCATTGGCGAAACGACCCGACGCAACCTGCGCGCCTTGCTTGGGGCCGTGCGCGGCGGGGTGGCCAGTGGTCAATTGGTGGGCTATCGCGACGACGGCGCCTTGTTGGCGGAGTTATTCACGGCGGAAGGTGTCGGAACCCAAATCACCATGGAAGATCGGCGCGTTGTGCGGCGGGCGACGGCGGGCGATGTGGCGGATATCGTCGAGATCATCCGCCCGCTTGAGGAATCCGGCATTCTAGTGCGGCGCTCGCGGGATCGCTTGGAAAGGGAGTTGGACCACTTTTTCGTTGCCGAGGTGGACGGTATCGTGGCTGGCTGCTGTGCGCTTCTGCCCGCCGGTAAGGACGCGGAGCTTGCCTGTGTCGCCGTTCATCCCGCCCACCGCGGCGGCGTATCCGGCATTGGTCGCAAACTGCTTGCCGTCGCGGAGAAAGCGGCACGGGCCGACGGCTTCGAAACCCTGTTCGCGTTGACGACGCAAGCGCGGGATTGGTTCGTCGAAAACGGCTTTCAAGAAGCCGACAGCGGCTGCGTACCGCGGCCGCAACAGGCCTTGTACAACTTGGAGCGCAACCCCAAGGTGCTGGTCAGGTCGCTGCGCTATTAAGGAAGGCCTGAGCAATTCGATAGAGCAGCATTGAGCTACTCGTAAGATATATTAATTTTATTGAATCGGATGCCGCGACTACAGGATTAATCAGAGGTTCTCCAGGAAATTCAGTCGGAAAGTGAGCTATGGCCAACAAACGCCCCTATTCCTCAATCGTCGTTGACGGCGTCGCACAGGCGCCGAGTCGGGCAATGCTCTATCCGGTGGGTTTTGCCGCTGCGGATTTCGCAAAACCGCAGGTCGGTATTGCCTCCACCTGGAGCATGGTCACGCCCTGCAACATGCACATCAACCGGCTTGCGGACGCCGCGGCCATGGGCGCGGACGAAGCCGGCGGCAAGAGCGTTGTGTTCAACACGATTACAGTTTCCGACGGCATCTCCATGGGGACGCCCGGCATGCGGTATTCGCTGGTTTCCCGCGAGGTGATCGCCGATTCCATCGAGGCCGTGGTGTGCGCTCAGGGATTCGATGGATTCGTCGCCATCGGAGGCTGCGATAAGAACATGCCCGGCTGCGCGATCGCCATGGCCCGTATTGATCGCCCGAGTGTCTTCGTCTACGGCGGCACCATTCAGCTCGGCGCCGAGCGCCGCGACATCATTTCCGTCTTCGAGGCCGTTGGCCAACGGGCCGCTGGACTCATCGACGACGATCAACTCAAGGAGGTGGAAGCCACCGCCATTCCCGGCCCGGGCTCCTGCGGCGGCATGTACACCGCCAACACCATGGCCTCCGCCATTGAGGCGCTTGGTCTCTCGTTACCGAACAGTTCGGCCCAGGAGGCGGTATCGGAGAACAAGCGGCGCGACAGTTACAACGCGGGCAGCGCCGTGTTGAACCTGATTGAGCGGGGCATCAAACCGAGCGACATCCTGTGCCGGGAGGCGTTTGAGAACGCGATAACCGTTGCCATCGCCCTGGAGGGTTCAACCAACGCGGTATTGCATCTGCTCGCCATGGCCAGCGCCGCCGAGGTGCCGCTCGAACTCGATGACTTCACCCGCATCGGTGCCCGCGTGCCCGTGCTTGGCGATATGCGTCCGGCGGGTCGATACGGCATGAGCGAGTTGATTCAAATTGGCGGCATTCAGCCCCTCATGCAGATGCTGCTCGACGCGGGCTTTCTGCACGGCGATTGTCTCACCGTCACCGGCGCCACTCTGGCCGAAAATCTAGCCGGGGTGGCACCCTACCCGGAAGACCAACAGATCATTCGGCCCCTTTCCGATCCCGTCAAACCGGATAGTCATCTCGTCATTCTCTACGGCAATCTGGCGCCGGAGGGGGCGGTGGCGAAGATTACCGGCAACGAGGGGCTCGCCTTTATCGGTACGGCGCGCTGTTTCCACGGCGAGGAGGCGGCCATGGCGGCCATCATGGATGGTGCGGTCGTTGCCGGGGATCTGGTCGTGGTGCGTTACGAAGGCCCCAAGGGCGGGCCGGGAATGCGGGAAATGCTCTCGCCCACCGCCGCCATCGCCGGCCGCGGTCTCGGCGGACAGGTGGCGCTCATAACCGATGGGCGTTTTTCCGGTGGTTCGCACGGTTTTGTGATCGGCCACATGGCGCCGGAGGCCTTCGAGGGTGGGCCCATTGCGCTGCTGGAGGACGGCGACAGAATTACCATCGATGCCGAACGGCGCAGGATCGATGTGGCGCTGTCCGACGCCGAACTGGCCTCAAGACGAGCGGCGTGGCGACCCCCCGCACCCTATGCGGAACGCGGCCTGTTGGCGAAGTATGCGCGCCTGGTGGGTTCCGCAAGCAGTGGCGCGGTGACGGATCTGGCTTAGGGAAGATCTGAACAATTCGATAGAGCAGCACTGATCTACTCGTAAGCTATTGATTGTATTGACTCGGATGCCGCGACTACAGAATTAAGTGGTGAGCCGGAGTACGATGTGGGCGAGGCGATCACCTGCGAATTGACGCCGCGTCTCGCCAGGAAGCTCCTGTGGCGGCGCGAGCAGGTACGCAAGTTGGTACGGGGGATCCCGCAAGTGGCTTGGCAGGGTGTTGCGCTGTCGGAACTCGAATACAATCGACACTTGGTTCAAGGTGCCGATTCGTTCACGGATTTCGGAATCGGTCAGGCCAGTTGGCTCGCACCGAATCAACGCCAACACCCGTTCGGCATTCGTCATGAAGCGAGTTTCGCACACATTTCCCTTTTGGCACAGGGCGTCAAGATCGGGACCATAAGGATATGCCGGAAATGTAGCGTGGGCCCGCGGGAACTCAGATCCGCACTTCCACTACAGGGCTGTCCCTATAGCATCACATCCTCTAAACCCGCATGCTAGCTGGGACCAAGTCGCGGCGAGATTGTCCGCGGCCAGCATCTGCGGTTGCCCTTCGGGAGATCAAGGAGCGATGTCCGAGTCCGCCCTCGTGATGTTGATGAATTTCCCGACCGATATTCGCCAAGCCCGGCGAATATCGACGACACCGGGGGCTGTACGTGTCTCGGGCCTCTCCAGCCACGGATGGCACAGCAACGCGCGAATGCCGGCAAGGCTGATCGGTGCCCGCCAGATCGGCCATCGAAAGGCGAAGCGATTGTTTGTTTCATCTTGGCCGCCGAGCATGGTCAATTTCACTTGGCTGCCCCGCGACTTCGGAACGACGGTCAGAACAGAAAGCCCGACCGCGGCAAGCCGATTGGCACCGTGTTGTGTGGTTTCTTTCGTCTCGGCATCGGTCGGGTCGCGGGCACGCAATGCGTAGCGGACATCTTCGTTGGGATCCCAACGAAAAGACTTTGTCTTATCGGGACGCGTCCAGGACGCGAACAGAGCCTCGTGCAGACAATCTGTCTCGGACACCGTGGTCTTGCCATGTCCTTTCCCGCGGTCTGGAGGGGTTCTCTGTTGCGGAACCGAGGCGAGGCGTTCCGAAAATGCTGGTGCCCTTGACCGAACATCAGACAAAGAGGTGTCGGCTCCGCCTTCTTGCCGTCTTCTGATACTGCGGCATCGCTGAGGAGGGCTGCCCACAGATCGGCTGCGTAGCGGTTTTCGGTTTTGGCGACTTTCCGCAGGGTTGCGGTCGCATCGGTGGGAGTGAGCGATTTTGGCGATGTCGTCGGCTAGGGCGATTATGGTGCCTTCGGCATGGAGTGGCCGTCCCGCACGGTTTAGCCGGCCGAAACGCTGGCGGAGGGCATCAAGAGATGCAGCCTGGGTCACGAGGCCGTCGAGATCCAGATCGACGTCGACTTCCAGGCCGGGACGCTCGACTTCAATGCGGGACAGGCGCTGCTCGACGCTTGACACGGGATACATCCGGGTGGGCGGCGCTCATCAAATCGGAGGCGCATGGCGGGTGTTTACCGTGTTCGCTCGGCGAACCAGGGCAGGGGATCCCTGACATCGCCATTGTGCCGAATCTCGAAGTAGAGTCCGCTGGTTGCAAGGCCCCCGCTCTGTCCGGCGTGGGCGATGACCTCTCCGCTTTCGACCAGGTCGCCACGCTGCCCGACCATCCGGTCGGCGTGTCCATACAGCGTCATATAGCCGTCGCCGTGATCCAGAATCATTAGATTTCCGAATCCCCGCATCCAATCCGCAAAAACCACGCGGCCTCGAAAAACAGCCCTCACCGGGCTGCCGGGGTCCGCCTTCATCAGCAGGCCCTGCCACATCAGCCGCCCGTCGGTCCGCGGTTCGCCGAATCGACCGACCACCAATCCCTCGAGTGGCCAGGGTAGCGAGCCCCGGCGAGTGGCGAATCCGGTGTCGTCGAGATCAAGGGCCCGGGTTTGCAACTCGGCGATTAGCGCCCGCAATCGTTGCTGGTCCAGCAGCAGCGCCTTGCGCTTGCGTTGCTTGTCCGCAATACCCTTTTCCAGTGCGCCAATGAGCGCCTGTCGCTCCGTCCTGTTCCTTTTGAGTTCGTCCTGGCGCAGTATCCGCCGTTGTCGCTCCGCACGTTCGGCAATGCGGCGCGCAGCGAGCGCCTCCGCGTTGTGCCGCAATTGTGCCGATGCCCGCCGAAACGATTTGTATGCCTCCATGCGGGCATTGATAAGGTGGCGGTGATAGACCAGCATGCGCTCCGCCCTGGTCGGGTCGCGCTGGTCGAGCAGCAGTCTGAGGAAACCCTCTCCCCGCAGCCGGTAGGCGGCCGCCACATGCCCGCCGATACGGCCCGCCTCCTGGCTTTGCTTGGCAAGGTGGCCGTTGCGCTCGGCTCGGAGCTCTTCTAGCTGCGCCTCGATCCCGCCCAGTGCGGCATCGCTGGCGGCAACCGCCCCGGCGGCCTCGGCGACGGCGCGGTCTTTTTCCCGTAGATCCGCAAGCAGTTTCGAACGCTGTTGGTCCGCCTCCGAAAGCCAGGAGTCCAAGCTGTTCAGTTGTTCGGTGAGCTCGTCGAGCTGCCCCCGAATCTTCCCATCGCCGAAAGCGGTCGGCAAAAGCAGGCCGAGAGCCGCGCCGGCCAAAGCCAAAGCAAGTGGTTTGCGAGGCGGGCTAGGTTTCACGGATGTGGGAATTCGGCGGAAGCGGCGGACGGCTGGCCAACGAACGGCCGGTCATTTCCGCGGGCTGCGCGATGTCCATGAGGTCGAGCAGCGTGGGCGCCACATCCCCGAGTGTTCCGCCTTCCCGCAGGGCGGGGCGCTCGGGGCCAATATGGACGAGCGGCACAGGCTCCGAGGTGTGCGCGGTATGCGGCTGCCCGGAATCCGGATCGTGCATTTTTTCCACATTGCCGTGATCCGAGGTGATGAGCATTTCGCCGCCGGTTGCGGCCAGGGCGTCCTCGATCCGTCCAAGGCATTGGTCGAGGCATTCCACCGCCGCAACCGCGGCGCGGAAGACCCCGGTATGCCCCACCATGTCGCCGTTCGCGTAGTTGCACAGGATCAGGTCGAAGCGTTGCGAATCAATGGCGGCGATGAGGCGGTCGGTAACTTGGTGGGCGCTCATTTCGGGCTGCAGGTCGTAGGTGGCGACCTTCGGGCTTGGTATCAGGATGCGTTCTTCGCCCGCGAAGGGTTCCTCCCGGCCCCCCGAAAAGAAAAAGGTGACGTGCGCGTATTTCTCCGTTTCCGCGATGCGCAATTGCCGCTTGCCGAGTTTGGCCAGGTATTCGCCGAGGGTGTTGACGAATTTCGGTGGTTCGAATGCGCAACCGGCGTCGATGTCCTCGGCATAGCGGGTGAGGGTGACGAAATCGAGCGGGCGGACGAAGCGGCCGCGCGCGAAGCCGTCGAAGTCCGGCGCCGTCAGTGCGCGTGTCAATTGGCGGGCGCGGTCGGCGCGAAAGTTCATAAACAGCGCGGCGTCGTTCGGCCCCAGCCTCGCCGCCGCCATGCCGGCGGGGCCGATGCTCGTCGGCTGTACGAATTCGTCCGACTCGCCGCGTTGGTAGGCGGTCTCAAGGGCCTCCCGGGGTTCTTCGGCGCGAAATTTCGCGGCGCCGTCCACCAGCAGGCGATAGGCCGGTTCGATGCGCTCCCAGCGGTCGTCTCGGTCCATGGCGTAGTAGCGCCCGGTGATCGATCCGACGCGGCCCACGCCCAATTCCCCCAGCAATCCTTGAGCCTTCTCCAGGGAGGCCATGGCGCTTTTGGGCGGGGTGTCGCGTCCGTCCAGGAAGGCGTGCAGGTGGATTTGTTTGAGCCCCCGGCCCGCCGCCACCCGCAGCAATTCGAAAATCTGCGCCTCGTGGGAATGCACGCCGCCCGGCGACAAAAGCCCCAGGACATGCACTGCGCCGCCGACGTTGAGAACCTTGTCGAACAAGCCGCCCAGTGCCGGGTTTGTCTCCAGTTCGCCCAGTTCGACGGCGCGGTCGATACGGCTTAAATCCTGTGGAACAACTCTGCCGGCGCCGAGATTCATGTGCCCGACCTCCGAGTTGCCCATCTGCCCGCCGGGCAAGCCAACATCCGCGCCGGATGCGGATATCAAGGTATGCGGTCGGGTCGCAAGGAAGCGGTCCCAGTTGGGCGTGCGGGCCGCGGAAATCGCGTTGTGCTCAATGGCGTCCCGGTGGCCGAATCCGTCGAGCACGACGAGCAGGGTGGTCTTTTGGGCGGGTTGGTCTTTCAAAATGGTAGTGATTCCGAGTTGCATGGGCCATAGGTTGTCAAGAGAATACCATCGCTCCCGAAACCGTCGCCTATCCCTTTGATGACCTTGTATAATAGCGGTCGCCGTAGGGAATTTTCGGGCGTGCGCAGGCCACTACAGGCATGACAACGGCAAAGAAATTGGGGCGCCGTACCCACATTGTGGGCGCTTTATGTTGTAATTTCGGCTGAGCATAGCCTCCGCTCGGGCTCGAAAATGCCCTGCGTCCCAGGCTCTTGGGGGGGCCGACCCTCCGCCGAGTCGGGTTTCAAGTGGGCGGTTGGCGGGATTCACCCGCTGCGCGACCCCGAGCGGATATGTAAAAGCAATGAACCAGGTATTCGAATTCATAGGCAACCACCCGATTCTCGTCGCCGCCTTTGTTTTGCTGTTGGTGCTTTTCGTCAGGAACGAGACGCGACGCGGCGGACGCTCCGTTACGGCCCAGCAATTGGTCGACATGGTCAATCGTGAGAATGCCCTGGTGCTTGATGTTCGGGACAAGAAGGAATTTGATTCCGGCCACATTGTCGATGCGCTCAACATACCCTTCGCCTCGCTCGATGGCCGCATCAACGAACTCAAAAAGCACCACGAACGCCCCATCGTCGTCGCTTGTAGGATGGGCCAGCATGCCGGCACGGCCGGCTCGGTCCTCCGCAAACACGGTTTCGAGAATGTCTCCCGGCTCACCGGCGGCGTTACCGAGTGGCGCAATCAAAGCCTGCCGGTGGTGAGGGCATGACCGCCCAGGTTCGCATCGAGCGCATTTACCTCAAGGATGTTTCCTGGGAATCGCCGAGGAGTCCGCAGATTTTCGCCGAGAATTTTCAGCCGGAGGTTCAGGCGGATATCAATACCCGGTCCAACCGTTTGGACGATACCCACTACGAAGTGGTGCTCACCCTCACCCTCCGCGCCAAGCAGGATGGCGGCAAAACCGCCTTCATCGTCGAAGTTCAACAGGCGGGGCTGTTTGCCGTGGAAAACCTCGACGGCGAACTGCTGCAGCGCATGCTGGCCACCCTCTGTCCGAATACGCTTTTCCCCTACGCCCGGGAAGCCATCGACAATCTGATCCTCAAGGGCGGATTTCCGGCGCCGCACCTTTCCCAGGTCAACTTCGAGGCGCTGTACGCCGAGGCGCTGCGCAAGCGGCAGAGCCAGGGCCCGGAGGTCACGCATTAAGAAAGAGGATTATATCGATGGGCATTCGGACCCCAACGGATGGTTGGGCATAGTTGGCGGGATAGTGCGCCCGCACCTTCTTCATAAATTCAACTCCGCGATTTTGCGCGTCAGCGTGTTCCGTCCCCAGCCGAGCATGTCCGCGGCCTCCATCCGCCGGCCGCCGGTGTGTTTCAGTGCGGCGGTGATCAGGGTGCGCTCGAAGGCCGGCAGCGCCTCGTCGAGGATGGGCTTTGCGCGGTTTGTGGTCAGTGCCGCGGCGACCCAGTCGGCCAGTGCCTCCTCCCAGGATAGACTTTGTGGTTGTGGTGTCTCGCCCCCTAGTTCCGGCGGCAGGTCGTCGACGAGTATCCGACGCCCGGTGACCATCACCGCCAACCAGCGGCAGGTGTTTTCCAATTGCCGAACATTGCCGGGCCAGGCCAGGGCGGACAGATAGTCCAACGTTTCGGCATCGAACTGTTTGGGCTCCCCGCCGATTTCCCGGGTCGCCCGATCCAGGAAATGCGCGGCCAGCAACGGGATGTCCTCACTGCGGTCGGCCAGCCCGGGCACGTGCACGCGGATGACGTTTAGCCGGTGGAAAAGATCCTCCCGAAACCTGCCCTTGCGTACCAAGGTTTCCAACTGTTGATGGGTTGCGGCGATGATTCGGACATCGACCCTAATGATGTCGTAGCCGCCGACCCGATGGAATTCGCCCTCCGCGATAACACGAAGCAACCGGGTCTGCATCTCCATCGGCATATCGCCGATCTCGTCCAGAAACAGGGTTCCTCCGTTGGATTGCTCGAAGCGCCCAAGGCGCCGGCCCGCCGCCCCGGTAAAGGCCCCTTTTTCTGCGCGCGGACGTGCTTGACGGCATGTTGAGCACGCGGCGGGAGTACGCCCGGTGATTTCGCCGCTATTGACGGCCGCAGTAGTTTATTCATGAATAGGTCGGGTTAGCGAAGTGCGCCGCCGCCGGTCGGCCCGTGGTTAAATTATCCAGATTGCGTTGAGGTGGGTTCGCCATGGTTTATCGTCTCGCCGCCGACGCCATGATGACGGCCCACTTCATGTATATCGTCTTTGTGGTGGTGGGGGGATTCGTCGCCCTGCGTCTGCGCTGGATGCCGTGGCTGCATGTGCCCGCGGTCGCCTGGGCGGTTTATGTGCAGTTCGCTGGCCGATTCTGCCCGCTAACGGTTTGGGAGCAGCGACTGCGCGGTTTGGCGGGAGAGGCGGGCTACCAGGGTGGGTTCATCGATCACTATCTCATGCCCGTTATCTACCCCGCCGATATGACGGTGGGGACACATCTGGTTTTGGGAGCCGCGGTCATTGTGATTAATGCGGTTGCATACGGTTGGCTGATTGTGCGACGTTAAACCACCCGACCACCCGGTGTTGCGACCGGGAAAACGACGGCGCGGCAATTCCCGCCAACAATACGTGACCGTTCGTTTGGGCCAAGCCGGAATACCTTGACAAATGGATCGTTCAGGCATCAATAGCAGCGAAATCACTGGCCACGCTCCCGCCGCGCGCCCAACGTGCCATCAGGTACGCCTGCGCGCGCTCCAGTCCGCGCACCCAGTGATTTCACTACCCTGCCAACCTCGCCACGTTCATTCACGAGTAGGCCGGGTTGGTGGGAATGGCCGCCGGATGTGGCTCGGGTGGAATTTTCAGCGCCCGACAGACCGCGCCACCAAGGGATTCGGCGAGCGCGGCGCACACTGCAACATGGACCGCCGACGCGCCCTGCCGAATAAAATTCCCGCTTCCGGGATCTTATCGCACGACGGTCGCGCAGCCTTTGCGGGCTCGGTTTCCTGTGCGGCCCGCCTTGCCGCAAACCGCTATCTTTGTGGTCGCCGCTGCTCCCGCGAGCGTTCCCTGGCTTCGCTTACACGGATGCGGCGGGAATGCAAATCCTTCTCGTTGAGCTCGCTTATCGCCGCGCGAGCGCCGTCATCGTCCATCTCCACAAAGCCGAATCCCCTGGAGCGGCCGGTTTCGCGATCGGTCACCACATCGGCGGAACGAACCTCGCCAAACTCGGCGAACAATTCCTCAAGGTCGGCGCCGGTTGTGCGCCAGGGCAGGTTGCCCACATATAGCTTCATCATCTAACCCGTTAGTACATGCGAAAACCCAAGCCTGTGATCAAGCTCGGGCCATGCCCTGAAAATACCGCCAACGAAGTAGGATGGCTCGATTGGAAAGTTCGATAATCAATTGAGCGTACCGGCTGGCGAAGGTCCAGAGTTCCGCCACCATACGGGAAAGCCCATGGCGGCACAATCGCGATTTTCGCAAGATGCTGTGCGTCATCGCCGCAACGAGCCGACGGACAATGCGGGTTGGGTAGTGGCTAAATTATTTAACTACATGATTTCGTTAAGGAAACTCTGATCAATTCGATAGAGCAGCATGGCTATGCGCGTAAGCTATTAATTTTATTGAATTGGATGCCGCCGTTACGGGATTAATCAGGGGTTCCTTAAAATGGGACTTATATACATAAGTTGACATGCCACTATATGTTGAGGCTTTAGTGGCGGGAAACCACCACATGTTGGGTTTTGTCAACTAATCGATATAATTCCCCTTAAAATTGTTCCATGGAGGGATCCAGATTGATTGATACCTCGCCGCTCAGCCC
This sequence comes from Pseudomonadales bacterium, assembly GCA_965116165.1. Classification (GTDB taxonomy): domain Bacteria; phylum Pseudomonadota; class Gammaproteobacteria; order Pseudomonadales; family Azotimanducaceae; genus Azophilus. The sequence continues at coordinate 2,845,158 of OZ220484.1, forward strand.
TTTTCGTGGACATAGTCGACCAGAAACTTAACGTTATCGACGGGTGTTTCAGGCAGTATGCCGTGCCCGAGGTTGAAGATGTGGCCGGGACGCCCATCCGCCTCGTCGAGTATCGATTGCGCCCGGTTGGCGATGGCCGGCCGGTCGGCGCAAAGGACGATTGGATCCAGGTTGCCCTGCACCGCCCGGCACCCCAATGAGGACCAGGTTTGCCCGAGTGGCGCCCGCCAATCCAACGCGACCACGTCCGGTTGCATGGTCGCGACATCGGCGAACTGGTGGGCATTGGCCGTACCGAAGTAGATGACCGGCACACCGAGCCGACGAACACTTGCGATGAGACGGCGCGTGTGGGGCAGAACATGTTGACGAAAATCGGCGCTGGAAAGGCAGCCCGCCCAGGTATCGAATAGCTGGACGGCATCGACACCGCTGGCAATTTGCAGGGCCAGATAGCTTTCGAGTTGTGGCGTTAGCTTGTCGAGCAATCGTTGCCACAGCGAGGGCGCCTCGAAAATCAGCTTCTTGACGAACCGGTGGTGTTGCGACCCCCGGCCTTCGATGGCATAGGAGGCTAGGGTGAACGGGCCACCGGCGAACCCGATCAGGGCGATATTTGACGGGAGTGCCGACAGGATGTTGCGCACGGTCTCCGCAATGTATGGCGTGGCCTCCTCCGCCGGCGCATTGATGAGCGCATCGATATCCCGCTCCGTGCGCAGCGGATTGGCGAAGACGGGACCGGTGCCCGGTTTGTAGTCCAGCCGCAGGCCCATGGGCTCCAGAATGGGCAGCAGGTCGGCGAACAGGATGGCCGCGTCAACGCCGAGGATACGTTGGGCATCCAAGGTGGCCTGGGCGGCGCGTTCCGGGTGCTTGAAGAACTCGAGGCTGGGTAGTTTCCCCTTCACCGCATGATATTCCGGCATGTACCGGCCCGCCTGCCGGTTCAGCCAGATGGGGGTGTGGTCAACGGGCTCACCCCGGCAGGCCTTGAGAAAAATTTTTTCCACGACGCACCCCAGCAAAAATTCGCCGCACCATATCAAACTTGGCCAGCGGTGCAATCCATCGCGCTGCCGTCTGTTGTCTCAATCGCTGTCGTCGCGATTGACTTGCGCTATTTGTGACAGGTGCAATCCATCACGCTGCCGTGTGTTGTATCAATTCGACTTTCCGGATTCCGCCCAGCCAAGACTCGCGTACTCTTTGGTTCGCGCAGATGTCAAACCGAGACACAGCCCGTTACCGGGTGGCGGCTCCATTGAAGGAAGGTCTGACCAATCCCGTGTTCGTGGCGTTCTAGTTAATAAAATCAATATCTTACGATTGTTTCAATGCTGCTCCATTGAATTGTTCAGACCTTCCCTGGATTTCAAAATGGGTCGCCCTGTTGGCCGGAAGGTTCTTCGACTTTTCGGAAGGCCACCTTCCCCAACCCCTTGACATCGCGGCGCACAATGGAAGAAAGGGGAACCTCGGCAAGCAGGCAGGTGCGCTCGCACAACAGTGTGTCGCCGACGGCGGCCAGATCCTGCAATCGACTTGCGAGGTTTACAGGCTGGCTGATTACCGTATATTCCAGCCGCCCGCCGCCACCCCAGTCACCCAACGAGCAGTAGCCGCTGGCGATGCCGATCTTGATGCGCGCTTTCCCCGGCAAGCCGTGGTCGCGCCATTGCTCGGTGAGCACATCCAGCCTGCCCGACAATTCATCGCAACAGCCGAGCGCGTCGGCAACGAGCCGTCGGCGGGGGACGTCGACCTCTTCTCCGAACACCAACAGGGCTCCGTCGCCGATTACCTTGCTCAGGGTGCCGCCCCATTTGCGCGTCACACGGTTGACGCTATTGAGATAGCTGTCGAGCATTGTCGCCACCTCTTCCATCTGCAATCGCTCGACCAACCGGGTGAATCCGACCAAGTCCGCAAAGACGATGACCAGCCAACGCCGCTCCAAACGCTGTGGACGCGGGTCGCCAATGCGTTTGGCCAGCGTATGGGGAAGATACGATTGCAGGCGCGCGGTTTGGGCGTGCGCCCGAACACGGTCGCCATGCGTGGCTACCACCCGCGCAAAGGCGACATGCGCGACAAGCAGGCAGAAGGCCAATAATAAAAGGCCGGAGAATATGGAGGTTGCGGTGGGCCAGGAAACCGGGCCGGCCACAACCAATCCGCTCGCCAGGCCGGGGACAGCGCAGGCTGTCGCGTATCCGGCTTGTCGTAGCCCGCCTTGGAGTGCGTTGCTCATCAGTAGAATCATGGTGACGGCCTGCAGCAGGGCCAGCGGCAAACCGAGGGCGGCGAACAGGAAACAGGTCAATGCGGCTTCCACCAGATGCAGCCGCAAGCTGCGCCGCGCGCCGCCGCCGCGCGAGGCGATATCCGCCAGCAAGGGCCACAACAGGCACCAGGCGGCCACCGCCAAGGCCTGAGGTGTCGGTGCTGTTTCGAACAGCAGAAACGCGACGGCCACAACCGGATAGAACCCGTACCGGAAGGGCCGGGCATTGCTCGCCAGGTTGTTGCCTCCACTATCCATAGCTCGACAGGTCGTACTTATCCACCGTTCACGCTCGCAAGTATTCCGCGGCACACACAATGGAATCTCATTGAATCAACACCGCAACGGCCCGCGCTATCGGCCAATGCGGTGAATCGGTGTCAGCCGATGTCCCGGCCGAGCGTGGGATCGAGGTCTTCCTCGTAGTCGATGCCGGGGAAACCGAATCCGAAGATCTTCAGGAAGTCTTCCCTGAAACCGGGGAGATCCCCGAGCTCGGCCAGATTGCCCGTCGTCACCTGGTTCCAGCGGCGCTTTACCTCGGCTTGAATGGGCGCCGACAGCTCCACATCGTCCATGCGGATGCGGCCCATGTCGTCGAGTCGTTGGCTGGCGCCGTTGGCGAGTTGCGTTCTATAGAGCCGGTGGATGTGTTGAATGCAATTTTCGTGGACGCCCCGCTCCTTCATTACCCTGAACAGGAGCGCCACGTAGAGGGAAACCACCGGAATCGCGCTGCTGGCCTGGGTGACCACACCCTTGAGGGAGGCTACCCGGGCGCTACCGCCGATGCCTTGGAGTCGCTCCGTGATTGCGACGCTGGCGCGGTCGAGATCCTCCTTTGCCCTGCCAAGCGTTCCCTCCCAATAGATGGGCCAGGTTAGCTCGCTGCCGAGATAGGTGAAGGCCAAGGTCCGGAAACCCGGCGCAAGCAGGTTTGCCCGGGCGAGCGCAGCGATCCACATTTCCCAGTCCTCGCCACCCATAACGGCGACGGTGTTGGCGATGTCCTCGCCGGTGCCGGGCTCCAGCGATATTTCGATAACGTCGCCCTTGTCCACGTTCAGGGACCTCATCCGCAACGTGTCGCCAAGGGGCTTGAGCACGGAGCGGTGCAGAACACCGGTGCGCGGGTGCTTGCGGACGGGCGATGCCAGGCTATAGACCAGCAGGTCGATTTTGCCCATTTCGTTGCCGATGACTCGGACTGCGTCGGCCTTCGTCTCGTCCGAGAACGCATCGCCGTCGAGGGTGCGGGCAAAGCCGTCAACCGCCTCCTCGAATGCCAGGTTGTTGTACCAACCGGCGGTTGCCGTGCGGTTCCGGCCCGGTGGTTTTTCCAGGGAGACACCCAGCGTATTCGCCCCGCAACCCGCGGCGGCGGCGATTCGCGAGGCGAGCCCATACCCGCCCGAGCATCCCACCACCAACGCATTGGCGATGCCGGCATCGATTGGACAGGCGGATTTCATATAATCGATCTGTTGTTGAACATGGGCGGCGCAGCCACGGGGGTGCGCGGTGGTGCAGATGAATCCACGGATACGGGGCTTGACGATCATTCAGAAACTCAATGCGGGAAGGGGGCGGACATCATACCCGCGGGCCGGTGTGCGGGTAATCGATGATGGGTGGTGTATCAGCTTGACGCCCGTGCGAATCGACCGTCTACAATCCGATCCAAGCCAATGTCTGTTAGGGAAGGTCTGATTAATCCTGTAGTCTCGGCATCCGATTTAATAAAATCAATAGCTTACGAGTATCTCAATGCTGCTCTATCGAATTGTTCAGACCTTCCTTGGAGAATCACGTTTTACCTTGAGCGATAGGTGGTGCCCGAGAGAGAGATACTGATCGCCGGCGGCGGCATCGGCGGTTTGACCGCGGCGCTTTGTCTGGCCGGGGCAGGCTTGCGGGTTTCCGTGTTCGAGCGGGCGCGGGAATTCGGTGAAATTGGCGCCGGGATTCAATTGAGCCCGAACTGTACTCGTGTGCTGCATCATCTTGGCTTGGCCGCGGCGCTGGGGGAGCACGCCTTTTTGCCGCAAGCCACCGAGTTCCGTTCTTGGAAAACAGCCAGGCTAATCAACTCGATTCCTCTCGGCGAGACAGTGCGGAAGCGGTACGGCTTCCCGTACTACCACATGCATCGGGGGGATCTGCTTCGCGTGTTGGTCGCCGCCGTCCGGCGATGTCCGAACATCGTCCTGCATCTGGCCGCGCCGGTGGAGGGCATTTCCCAGGTTGTGGACGGATGCCCGTCTCGTTTTTCCTTCCCGACGGATACTGCCGCCCCGGTTGCAACCCGCTCCCCCGAACCGGTTTCGGGTGCCCGGGATGCGGGGCGGGTTTGCCTAAGGGTTGCGGGACGCTCCCGTTTTGGCGATGCGCTGGTGGGTGCCGACGGCATTCATTCGCGGGTGAGGTTGGCGCTGTTCGATGCGGAGCGTGCGGCCTTTACCGGTAATGTCGCCTGGCGCGCCCTCGTGCCCGCGGAGCGTGTGCCGCGCGATTTGCAAAAACCGGTGGGTACGGTCTGGTGGGGGCCGGGTGGCCATGTCGTGTGCTACTTCGTGCGGGGTGGTGCCCTGCTCAATTGCGTATGCGTGGTCGAGAAGACCGGTTGGGAGGTGGAATCCTGGACGGAGCGCGGTGACCAGGATGAGTTGAAGAACGACTTTGCCGGTTGGCATCCCAGTATTCAGGTACTCATCGACAACGCCGACCGTGATTCCCTATACAAATGGGCGCTGCATGACCGCCCGCCGCTGCCTTGTTGGAGTAGTGGTGCGGTCACGCTGCTGGGTGACGCCTGCCATCCGACACTGCCTTTTCAGGCGCAGGGGGCCGCCATGGCGATCGAGGACGCCGCCGTGCTCGCCAACTGTCTCTCCACCAACGCGGATATTGGAACGGCGCTCCAACGTTACGAGGCGCTAAGGCGGGATAGAACGGCGGCGGTGCAGATTGGCTCGCGCCGCAATGCCCGCGTCTTCCACCTGCGGGGTACGAAAGCCTGGCTGCGCAACCGGGTGGCCAGGCGGGTCGGCCATCGTGTCATGCACAACCTCTTTGCCTACGACGCCGTATCGATGGTCTAAAAGATTGCGCTCCAAACGCTGCTCTATCGAATGGTTCGAAACTTCCCTAATATTTTGATTTTTAAACAAAATTACCGAACCATAGGATTGTCGGGTGTTTCCCAACGTCGAAAATTGAGGTAGTCTGTGATTTTGGTCGCAACCGAAAGGAAGTGTTAAGCATGTCGGAGGTAAAACCGGGATTGAGGCTGAAGAGTGCCGTCTGCTCTGCGGAGGTGATGATTGTTAAGGGTTCCGGTGCGCTCAGCCTGACCTGTGGAGGGGCACCGATGGCCGGGCCGGACGAGGCCGCCGATGGCGTTGCGCCCGATGCGGATCGGATGGTCGGCTGTCAGGTTGGCAAGCGCTATGTCAACGGGGACCAATCGTTGGAGGTGCTTTGCATCAAGGCGGGCAAGGGTACGCTGGCGGCCGATGGGGTGCCCTTGATGGTCAAGGAGGCGAAGAAACTTCCCTCCTCCGACTAGTGCTTGTTCACGCTAAGGAACCCCTGATCGATTCTGTAGTCTCGGCATCCAAGTTGATAAAATCAATAGTTCACGAATAGGTCAATGCCGCTCTATCGAATTGTTCAGACCTTCCCCAATGAGCATGGTCTCCGTAGACCGATACCGCTCGACCGGCTCCGGTCCAATCCGCGGGGTGTCAATCGCAGTCGCCACCATGAGCCGATACCGTCCTGATTCGTTGACGGCGGGAAGAAAAAAAGCGCCGCCCCGATGAACATCGCGATGCTATTGCAAATGGCTGCGGAGGCTGGTGTCGGTCGATGTGCCCTCACCTGCGACGGCCGTGAATATTCGGCGTCGGAACTCTATGCCGGCGCGGCCGGCGCGGCGGCGCTCATAGGGGATTCGGGCTGCCGATTCGTCTCGGTATTGGATGTAGCCAACCCCGCCACCCCAATTGCGTTCTTCGGCGCCGCCATGGCGGGGGTTCCCTATGCGCCCCTTAACTATCGGTTGCCCGCCGCGCAAATCGAGGCCCTGATTGGGCGACTCGGGCCCCTCTACCTAGTGTCCGATCAAAGCAATTGCACGGCCCACGGGGGCCATCCGGCGGTTGCGAAGGCAATGGAGCGCGAGACATTTCTCAACGAAGCGCTTGCGCGCGGCGACCCGGATGCGGCTTGGCCGGAAGATCCGGGTATTGCCGTCCAACTCTTCACCAGCGGTACCACCGGGTCGCCGAAGGCCGCCGTTCTACGCCATGAGCATCTCATGTCCTACATCCTTGGCACCGTCGAGTTCATGTCCGCGGCAACGGATGAGGCGGCGCTGGTTTCGGTGCCGCCCTATCACATCGCCGGCATCTCCGCGCTGTTGAGCGGCATCTATTCGGGCCGGCGAATCGTGCTACTCGCCAATTTCAGCGCGGCGGCCTGGTTGGATTTGGCGGGACGGGAAGCGGTCACCAGCGCCTTTGTCGTGCCGACGATGATGGCACGTATCATCGAATTGTTGGAAGAAGAGGGTGAACAGCGGTCGCCGCCCGCCGCCCTGCGCGGCATCGCCTACGGCGGCGGCAGAATGCCGGTAACCGTCATCGAACGGGCGCTCAAGTTGTTTCCCGGCGTGGATTTCACCAATGCCTACGGACTCACCGAGACGAGTTCCACCATTGCGTTGTTGGGCCCGGAAGACCACCGCGAGGCTATGGCGAGCGCTGACCCGAAAATACGCGCCCGCCTGGGCTCGGTCGGTCAAGCCTTGCCGTCCATCGACGTCGAAATTCGGGATGGGGGGAATCGCGCACTGGCGTCCGGCGAGCCGGGCGAGATTTTCGTGCGTGGCCCGCAGGTTTCCGGTGAATACCGAGAACGCAAAGCCATCGACTCGGACGGCTGGTTTCCCACCCGGGACAGGGGCCATATCGACGCCGCGGGGTACCTTTATTTATCCGGTCGCGCGGACGATGTGATCGTGCGCGGCGGCGAGAACATCTCCCCGGTCGAGATTGAGGATGTCTTGCTCGCCCATCGGGCGGTGGCCGACGCGGCGGCGGTCGCGGTGCCGTCCGAGCAGTGGGGAGAGGCGGTTGCTGTTGCGGTGGTTTGCAAACCAGGCGCATCGGTGCAACCCGATGAACTGCGCGCATTGATCCGCGCCCGTCTGCGCTCTTCGCGCGTGCCGGAGACCGTCCGCTTTGTCGATGCGCTGCCCTACAACGAAACCGGGAAGCCGCTGCGTCGGGAAATCGCGCCCTGGTTTGCCTGAGCGCCGAGCCTCCATGCTTGTTTCATCCAAACAAACAAGGAGCCTGGGCATGGAGCTGTTACACGCCCGCCCCACTCCCGCAAGCGCCCGCGGGTCAATGCCAAGACCGGCGCGACCGCCCGACGGCGCGTCGATTCTCGCCCGGACCGCCCGGCGGTTCGGGCTGTTCGAGCTGCTGGACGAGGCGGTTTCCATGAAGTTCCGCGACCGCGGCGCCTCCGGCGATGCTTATCAGGGAATCGGGGATAAAAACCTGTTGACGGCAGTCCCGTACTGTGCACAATGTGCGGAACAAACTAAATTTCGGTTCGGGAGCGCATAGCCATGTCGAAAAAGTTATGGGAGGGCACAACCGGTGATGACGAGTATTCGGTCACCACCAGCGATGCCTATAGGATTTATGGCTTGACCGGCAACGACACGCTGACCGGCGGTGTGGGCGACGACGAGTTGTCCGGCGGTGAGGGCAATGACGTATTGAAGGGCGGCGACGGTGACGACATACTCTGGGCTGGCTCTGGTAATGACCTTTTGGAGGGCGGTAGCGGCGACGACCATCTGGACGGCGGCACCGGCACCGGCAAAGAAACCTTGGATGGCGGCGCCGGCGTGGATTGGGTTACCTACAAGTTCTCAACAGTTGACGTGACGGTCAATCTTCAGATCGGCTCCGACCCCGCCAACCCCGGCGACGCCAGTGGCGAGGATGACGAGGATGACGAGGGCAATACGCTTTTCGATCATGAGCTTCTCAATATTGAGAACGTTGAGGGCTCCGACTGGAATGACATACTGACGGGCAACGAGGAAGACAACTTCCTTAAAGGCGGCGAGGGCAACGATGAGCTGTATGGCGGCGGCGGTGACGACAGGCTGGATGGCGGCTACGGAAGGGACACATTGGATGGCGGTCATAACAACGACGATGGCGGAGATTGGGCCGTCTATCGATCCTTGGCAGCTATCCATAGTGTGACGGTAAATCTTCATAGTGGCTACGCCCATATCAAGGATGCGAAGGGCGATACGCTTTTCAGTGATACGCTTGTTAACATTGAAAATATTATGGGCTCCGGCGGGAATGACACATTGGTGGGCGACTCGGGAGACAACAAGTTCAGAGGCGGCGGGGGTGGCGACAGGCTGTATGGCTACGGCGGCATTGACACGCTGGAGGGCGAGGCCGGCGATGACACGCTTGATGGCGGGGCCGGCGGTGATTTTCTGTACGGTGGCCATGGCGATGACAAATTGTACGGCCGTGATGGCGACGACTGGCTGGAGGGCAGTTACGGAGAGGATAAGCTGTACGGCGGCCCTGGCGTTGACACCTTAGTATGGCCACGATGGCGATGACGCGCTGTCTGGCGGTGCCGGCAAGGACTTCCTATATGGCGGTGCCGGCGAGGATGACCTCTTTGGTGGCGAGGGCAACGACGATATGGACGGCGGCACCGGCGACGACCGGCTTTGGGGCGAAGGCGGCACGGACAAGCTGCACGGGGGCGACGGCGACGACACCCTGGATGGCGGCGACGGCGACGACAAGACCTATACCTATGTGGAGGATGATAAAACCAAAACCGTTGTCGGTGGGCTTTACGGCGGAGATGGCGACGACGCGCTGTACGGCCGCGCCGGCGATGACGCCCTGTATGGCGACGACGGCAACGACACCCTGGACGGTGGCGATGGTGATGACACGCTTTATGGCGGCGACGGCAACGACACCCTGGACGGCGGCGACGGCGGCGACACACTGCATGGAAACGACGGCGACGACAAGACCTTTGTGAACAAGGCCGGTAAAACCGTTGTCGGCGGGCTTTACGGCGGGGCCGGCAAGGACACGCTGTACGGTGGCGGCGGCAATGACGCGCTACATGGCGACGCGGACAATGACACGCTTTATGGTGAGATGGGAACCGACACCCTGTATGGCGGCGCGGGCGATGACACCCTGTATGGCGGCGGCGGCGACGACACCCTGCACGGCGGTGCGGGCGGCGATACGTTTGTGTTCGCCCCCTCCGCCCCGGGCGGCGGCGAGAGGGACACGATCCTGGATTTCGACAGCGCCGAGGGCGACAGGATTGATTTGAGTAGACTGAGCGATGTGGACGATTCTGACGATTTTGTCATGAGTCTGATGAGGGATGACGATGGAGTCGTCAAAGGGGTCGCCATTGACCTGGTGGCGGTGGGTGGCGGCACTATTGAACTGATTGGGCCGACCGAATTACTGGACAGCGACGACTTTATTTTCTGAGCGGGCCCCGGGCCTGTCGGCGTGGGGCACGGAAGACATATTAACAGTGGACATATTACGGGAGACGCAGAAATGACGACTCAGGATATTTCCCTCACCGGCGGCGCCGGCGACGACAGCCTGGTTGGCGGATCGGGCAACGACACCCTGGACGGCGGCAAGGGCAACGACACGCTGACGGGCGGCGACGGCAACGACATCCTGTACGGGGACGCCGGCGACGACACCCTGGTCGGGGGCGGGGGCGGCGACAGCCTGTACGGCGGCACCGGCGACGACACCCTGGACGGCGGCGGCGGCCACGACACCCTGTATGGCGGCGAGGGCAGGGACACCTTCGTGTTCGCGGCGGGGGACGGCTCCGCCCATGTCGCCGATTTCGAGGCGGGCGAGACGATCCGGATTTCCGGTGTGCCCGGCGGGTTCGCGGGTCTGGTCATCGAGCAGATCGGGGACAACGCCGTCATTGGCCATGGCGACGGCGACGAGATCACCCTGCAGGGTGTGTCGGCGGATTCGCTGGGCGCGGACGACTTCGAGTTCCCGGCGGCCGAGCCCGGGAACGCCCCGCGGGACGGCGGCGACGGCGACCCGCGGGGCGCGCCCCCCGGCGATGCCCCGAACGGCAACGACGGTGGCGGCGGCGCTCCACAGGGCGCGTCCCCCGGCGATGTTCCGAGCGGCAACAACGACGGCGGCGTCGCTGCGCAGGTCGCGTCCGTCGGCGACGCGACGACCGACGATTCCAGCGGCGGGGGCGAGCTGAGCGGCGGCAGCGGCGACGACACCCTGGACGGCGGCGCCGGCGACGATGTGCTGAGGGGCCGCGCGGGCGACGACACGCTGAACGGCCACGGGGGCGACGACACCCTGCGGGGCAGCAGGGGCGACGACACCCTGGACGGCGGCGCCGGCGACGACATCCTGCACGGCGGCAGGGGTTCCGACACCTTCGTTTTCCGGTCGGGTGACGGCGGCGACACCATCACCGATTTCGGGGAGGGCGACCGGATTCGTCTGGACGGGGTCTCGGTCGGCTTTGGGGCGCTTGACATCCGTCGGGACGGCGCCGACACCGTCATCCACCACGGCGACGGCGACACGATCACCCTGCGGGGCGTGTCGGCGGACTCCCTGGGCGCGGACGACTTCCTGCTCCCCGACGCGGCCCCGGGCCTTCCCGGCGCCCAGGGAAGCCCGCCCGCGCAAGACGCCGGCCAGGCCCAGAGCCCGAACAAGCCATACGGCGCCGGCCAGAGCCAGAGGGTGACGACCACCCCCCACGACGACGACTGGGATGGCGAGGGCGTCGGCGCCAGCCACATCCTAACCGGCCGCATCCAAAGGGGCACCGACGGCGACGACACCCTGAACGGCGGTGGCGACAGAGACATCCTGCTTGGTGGCGCGGGCGACGACACCCTGGACGGCGGCTTCGACAAAGACATCCTGCACGGCGGCCACGGCAGCGACAAGGACACCCTGTACGGCGGTTCGGGCGACGACACCCTGGACGGCGGCAGCGGCAAGGACACCCTGTACGGCGGTTCGGGCGACGACACCCTGTACGGCGGTTACTACAACGACACGCTGTATGGCGGTGACGGCGACATGGCGGTTCGGGCGACGACACCCTGGACGGCGGTGACGACAAAGACACGCTGTATGGCGGTGACGGCGACGACACCCTGGACGGCGGTGACGACAAAGACACGCTGTATGGCGGTGACGGCGACGACACCCTGAACGGCGGTGGCGAGAGCGGCGCTACCGACCGGGGCAAAGACACCCTGTACGGCGGATCGGGCGACGACACCCTGGACGGCGGCGGCGGCGACGACACCCTGTACGGCGGTGCGGGCGACGACACCATGGAAGGCGGCTGGGGCGTCGACACCTTCGTGTTTCGGGCGGGAGACGGGAACGACACCATTACCGATTTCTGGATCGATTTCCGGGGGCGCGGCGGCGACAAGATTCATCTCAGTGGGATTTCCGGCGGTTTCGGAGCGCTCGATATCCGTCAGGACGGCGACGACGTGATCATCCGCTACGGCGACGGCGGCGACACGGTCACGCTGCTGGGCGTGAGGGCGGAATTCCTTGACGCCGGCAATTTCAAATTCGGCGCCTCGTCCGGTGTTCTGCTCGGCGGCGGGGTCGACGACACCCTGTACGGGGGTGCGGGCGACGATACTCTGGGCGGTAACCACGGCGACGACACCCTGTATGGCGACGACGGCGACGACACGCTGGACGGTAGCCACGGCGACGACACCCTGTACGGGGGTGCGGGCGACGATACTCTGGACGGTAGCTGGGACGACGACACCCTGTATGGCAACGACGGCGACGACACGCTGGACGGTAACCACGGCGACGACACCCTGACCGGCGGTTCGGGCGACGACACCCTGACCGGCGGCGCGGGTTCCGACACCTTCGCGTTGCATCGGGCGGGAGCCGACATCGACACCATCACCGATTTCGGGGAGGGCGACAGGATTCGTATCGATGGATTTTCCGGCGGTTTCGGGGCGCTCGACATCCGTCAGGACGGCGACGACGCGATCATCCGCCACGGCGGCAGCGCGGTCAGGCTGCAGGGTGTAAAGGCGGACTCCCTTGACGCCGGCGATTTCCAATTCGACGCGCTCCCGCCCCCCACGCCCGGGGTTCCCATCGTGGAAACGCTCGATGATCCCCTGTCCGATGACTGGAATGGCGAATTCTTGAGCTGGGGCTCCATCTTGAGACCCCTACCCATGCAGGGCGTCGTGAGCCCCATAAAGAGCATACTGAAGGGCACTGCCGGCAACGACACCCTGACGGCGAAGGTTCCGGGATTGGCTGGCGTCCTGCTGGGCGGTGACGGCGACGACACCCTGATCGGCGGATCGGGCAATCAGGTTTTGCACGGTGGCTCGGGCAACGACACCTTGCACGATGGCTCGGGTGGCGACCGCGGCGCCTTGTACGGTGGTTCGGGTGACGACACCCTGCACGATGGCTCGGGCAAGGACACCTTGTATGGCGGCGCGGGTTCCGACACCTTCGTGTTCCGGGCGGGAGGCGGGAACAACACCATTGCCGATTTCGGGGAGGGCGACAGGATTCGTATCGATGGGGATTCCGACGGTTTCGGGGCGCTCGACATCCGTCAGGAAGGCGACGACGCGATCATCCGCCACGGCGGCGGCACGATCAGGTTGAAGGGTGTAAAGGCGGACTCCCTTGGCGCCGGCGATTTTCAATTCGGCAGCCATGGGCCCGGATCCGCCGGCCTCACCCTGGAGGGCGGAACCTGGGCAAGCAGCATCCTGACGGGTGGCGGTGGCGACGACACCCTGTACGGTGGTGCCTGGGGCGACGACACCCTGCATGGCGGTGCGGGCGACGACACTCTGGATGGTGGTGCCTGGGGCGACAGCACCCTGCATGGCGGTGACGGCAACGACAGCCTGTATGGCAGCCACTGGGGCGACGACATCCTGAACGGCGGTGCGGGCGACGACACCCTGCATGGCAAATCGGGCAACGACATCTACGTGTTTCGGGCGGGAGACGGGAACGACACCGTTGTCGGTTTCGGGAATGCGAATGGGTCGAATGGGTTTGGGTTAAGGTCCGGTGTGAGTAATGTTGACAAGATTCATATCCTTGGAGTTTCCGGGGGTTTCGAGGCGCTCGACATCCGTCAGGATGGCGACGACGCGATCATCGGCTACGGCGTTGACGGCGACACGATCACGTTACTGAATCGAGCGGTGGGCTCCCTTGAGGCCAGCGATTTCATATTCGGCGCCTACCCGATCGGCGACTCGGGCGACGACAGCCTGAACGGTGGCTCGGGCACCGACAGCCTGTATGGCCGCGGCGGCGACGACAGCCTGTATGGCGGCAACGGCGACGACAGCCTGTATGGCGGCAACGGCGACGACAGCCTGTATGGCGGCAACGGCGACGACAGCCTGTATGGCGGCAATGGCGACGACAGCCTGTATGGCGGCCACGGCGACGACACCCTGAACGGCGGCCTAATAGGAGACGATACCTTCGTTTTCACCAACGACACCTCGAGCAGTGGGGATGTCGACACGATTTTGGATTTCACAAGTGGGGACACCATCCAACTTTCCGGCTTCGCCGGCGTGGACGACTTCGGCGATCTCGAGGGCAGAATCATCACGACACACGGCAGCGAAACAATCATCGACCTGAGGGATGTGGGCGGCGGCCTGATCGTGCTTGACCGTATGTACGTGGCCCAATTGGATGCCGACGACTTCGATTTCGGATAATGCGGCGGGCCCCACCTGGCGCCGGACTGCCGAAGCCCCAGCGGGCGCCTTGTCGAGCCTGATGAGGCCGCCTGATCCGGCGGGTTCGCCCGGCCTGAATTCCGAAATCTCCCGAGCCAATACACCTAGTGTTTTGTCCGGTAAATTCGCTATAAAATTGTCGCCGGTCTATAAAAAATAATTTCATTTAAAATCAATAATCTACGATCCATTACACAGGTCGAATAATATGCGTATTTCCTAGACAGGACACTAGCGAAATTCAATGTTAATTGTCGCGGCGGAGATCTATGGTTTGGGCGTTGCGGACCTGCGCGTCGATAATGGGAAGATTGCGGCCATTGGACAGCTTGCGACGCGCCCGGGCGAAGCGGTGCTCGATTTGCGTGGCGGTGCCGCGCTGCCCGGCCTCAACGATCATCATATTCACTTGATGGCCTACGCGGCATCCCTCGATGCCGAGCGCTGCGGCCCACCGGAGGTCCACGATGCCCGCCAGTTGATCGCAGCCCTTGCCAGTGCAAAACCGAACGAATCCGGTTGGATCCGCGGTATTGGGTACCACGAAAGTGTGGCGGGCGATATTGATCGGTGCTGGCTCGACCGGCATCTGCCGCCCGTTCCGGTGCGCGTTCAGCATCGCAGCGGGCGGCTGTGGATTCTCAACGGCGCGGGGCTAAGGCGCCTGGTTCAAGAGTTGTCGAGGCGTGTCGGGGAATCTGCGGAACAGGGGGAGCTTCGCGGTTACGGTGGCGCGGCGACGCGCGGCGCTTACAAGAGCCTGCCGGCGCACCGGGATGGCCGCTTCTACGACCGCGACCGCGAACTCGCCCGCCTTTGGGGCCGCACACCGGTATCGGTTGCCCGGGCGAGCCGCCGACTTGCCGCTTACGGCGTAACGGGCATCACGGACCTGACGCCGAGTAACGACGACTCGACAGCCGCTCATATCGATGAACTGCAAACGACGGGCCAACTGCTGCAACACATTCGCGTTGGCGGCGGGCTGGAAATGACCCATCGGCTCATCGGCCCGACCAAGGTTCACCTGCACGAGTCATCCCTGCCGGACTTCGATGATTTTTGCGAGTCGATTGGCGGCAGCCATGCCAGGGGGCGTGAGGTGGCGGTGCATTGCGTCACCGAAGTGGAGCTGGTCTTCACGCTGGCGGCCTTCCGAGCGGCGGGCGTCATGGTCGGCGATCGCATAGAGCACGCCTCGGTTGCGCCACCAGCGTTGCTCTCCCAGATTAGGGAACTGGGTCTTGTGGTGGTAACCCAACCCCACTTCATCGCGGAACGTGGCGATGCCTATTTGCGCGAAATTCGCACCGAACAACAGGCTTGGTTGTATCGCGGCCGCAGTTTCCTCAACAGCCGCATACCGCTTGCCGCCGGCAGCGATGCGCCCTTCGGTCATCCGGATCCATGGCGGGCCATGCGCGCGGCCGTTGATCGAAAAACCGCCACCGGCCGGTTCTTGGGCGAAATGGAGTCGCTAACCCCGGAGCAGGCGCTTGCGCTCTTTCTCGGTACGTTGCGGACACCCGCGAAACCCCGACCGCCCGAAGTTGGCGCGTCCGCCGATCTGTGTTTGCTCGACCGTCCCTGGCGGGCCGCCCGCAAACGACTCGATAGCACCGATGTGCGGGCCACCCTATGCGCGGGGGAGATCATTTACGCCAAATGCCCAGCGTCCCGTCCGGAAAATACGGGAGCATGCCTCTAAGCCTACCTCAGCCCGATTGGCGCACTTGCGCGTCCCTTCGAGAAAGCCGGCTGGGGGCTGCCTCATAGTCACGCCTCCCTAGCCGTTCAACACGCATATGGACGGTTAATTGCCGGTTGCTCAACTTTCGATGGCGTCAATCAGTCCCCAGGCGAGGGCCTGTTCGGCAGTGATTGCCTCGCCGAGGATGGCGAACAGCGCCGTGCGTTGCCGACCGATGCGCTGGGGAATGCTCACGCAGCCGCCGGCCCCGGGGATTAGGCCCATGCCCACCTCGGGCAGCCGGAAGGTCGCATCCGGCTTCGCAATCAAACGTGCCGCAAACGCCGGCAGTTCGATGCCGGCGCCGATGCAGGCACCCTGAACGTGGAACCTGCAACGGTCGCGGCAGGCGGCCAGATAGCGAGCGGGCATGTGCGTCATGCGGATGCGGTGGGCTTGAGCGAGGTCGGTGGCTGTGCCGAACTCGGTCAGATCGCCGCCGGCGCTGAAGCAGGGTCCGTTGGCCGATACGTCGATATGCTTGATGGAACTATCCTGCACCGCCAGTTGGAACACCTCGGTCAGCGCGTCGCGCATCGCCATGGAGAGGGCGTTGCGATTCTCCGGGCTGTCGAGCACGACATGCAGAATGTCTCCGCGCCGTTCCACCAAAACGATGTTCTTGCGGAGACCGGTCCGCGGATTCCGCGTTCGTTGGCTTGGCAGCCATGCGGCGAATTCCGAGCCGCCCTGCAAGACGGCGTAGGCCAGTGATTCCATCGCGAGCGCGTCGACCGAGCCCAATTTGCCGGAAGCCCGCAACACCTGAACGAGGACGGCGGAAGCGATTGGGAACCTCTTAATCTGCTCTCTAACCCGTTGCAGTTCCGCAGGTTTCTCGACGATTAGGTCCATGGCTTCGGAAAGGGCGGGCAGCCGCCTACGGTTGGCGCCGGTCTGCCCAACGGGTTGCCTTGTATTGGCGGTGTCCTCGGAAGGCATTGTCGAGCCCCCGCCTAGGGTTGGTGGCGACTGGTGCGGGGTGGTCGGGGGAGTCTGGGCAGCTTCGGCCAGGGTCTCGTCGATGCCTATTATTGGGATGGGCTGTTGGGCGATCCATGTGCTCAGCCGTGTGGTGTCCTCGGTGTTTAGGAGCGGCTCCACCGTCAAATCAACCGCCAGACAACGGTGCCTTGCCGGGTCGCTCCGCGCCCAGTTGGGCTCAACGGTTAAATCCAGCAACTGGGAGGGCGTCAGACAGTCCTTCATACGAGGGCGCACTCTGGATTCCTGTTCAGACCTTCCTTTACCTATTCGATCCACGTGTAATGGATCATAGCTTATCGATTTTGAATCATTTTTTCTTATAGACCGGTGACAATCCCATAGCGAATTTACCGAGAGGAACACTTGGGCGATGTACCAAATTGCAGGTGCGCAGGGGAATGGTGTGAACATCTCCCGTGAACCTCCCCCGCCGGGCTAAATTGCAGGTGCGCGGGGGAATGGCGAAAGCGCGGATGTGGTAGTGTCGGACTTCCGTCCCAGGATTTCGAGGATGATGATGTCCGTCAAGCGCTTTCCGGCATTGCCAATCGCCCTACTCACTCTATTGACCGGTTGTGGCCAGGACAATGGAAGGGATACGGAAGCGGAGGACCGGATTGCGGCGGTGGACGCGGCACCCGCCGAGCCGTCGCCAGCCGTCGCTCGCATCGCCGCGGACAACGGCGGCGAGCGCATGGTGACCTACACCGAAGAACGCGCCCCCTGCCTCGATTACACGCCCCTGCGCCAGCCACTCTATGGCGACCTGCACGTGCACACCAATTTTTCCTTCGACGCCGCGGCCAACACCATTGGCGCAACGCCGGAGGATGCGCATCGTTTTGCCCAGGGCCATCCCATCGATTTTTGGCCGCTCGACGAAAATGGAAAACCGGCCGGCAAATTCGCTATCGATCATCCCCTGGATTTTCTCGCGGTAACCGACCACGGCGAGTTTTTGGGCGAACGCGCCCTGTGCCGAACCCCGGGGTCACCCCGCTACGATACCGAACCCTGTGCGCTATACCGCTCCGATGAGCGGCTGGGCATGACGTTGTTGGCCCAATCCATCACCACCGAAAATCCCGAGCGCATTGGGGAAATCTGTGGGGATGACGGGGCGCTGTGCCGCGCCGCCGCGCACGACCCCTGGACACATATGCGGGAAGCCGCCGAAGCGGCCTACGACCGCAGCGAGCAATGCGCATTCACGAGCTTCGTCGGCTACGAGTACACCGGTACGCCGGGCGTTTCCAACTACCATCGCAATGTCGTTTTTCGCAATGCCAATGTGCCCGAGCTGCCCGTCTCCTACATCGATGCGCCGGTGGACAGCGAACTGTGGCGGCAACTGGATGCGACATGCGATGCCGCGGACGGATGCGGCTATCTGACCATTCCGCACAACTCGAACTTGGCCAACGGACGCATGGCGCCCTACAGGGGTATCTCGCCTACCTTGGAGAACCGTCGGGCATACGCGGATGTTCGGCTGGAGCGGGAACCGATCATCGAAATTTTTCAGCACAAGGGCGCATCCGAATGCATCAACGGCCTGGGTTCGGTGCTCGGTGCCCCGGATGAACTGTGCGACATCGAAGCCGTGCGGGTGATGGGACGCGAGGAAACCTATGCTGTCGTCAACCCCGACGATCCGTCGCTTCCCCCCGAGCAGCATACCATGGTCACGGAAGACTGTGCCGACGGCGTCGGAACGAACGGCATGGTGGGCGCTGGCTGCGTGGACGAGACGGACTTCGTGCGCTCGGCGCTTTTGGTTGGCTTGCGCGAAGAAAACGAGACCGGCGCGAATCCGGTCAAGCTTGGCATCATCGCCTCCACCGACACCCACACCGCAACGCCCGGAGCGGTTGTTGAAGCGGACTATCGCGGCGCGGTCACCGGCGAGGCGACACCCGCGGAACGGCTGCAACCCGGGCTTTTGACCAGTGGCCCGGAAGGCAACCCCGGCGGCCTGGCGGGTGTTTGGGCGGTGGAAAATTCCCGCGATGCCATCTTCGAGGCCATGCTAAGGCGCGAGGTGTTCGGTACGTCCGGCCCGCGCATCGCACCGCGCTTCTTTGGCGGCTGGAACTACGCGGACGATTTATGCGACAACGAAAATATGGTCGCTGTGGGCTATGCGGATGGTGTGCCGATGGGCGGGGATCTGCCTCCATTGGGTGTCGCTGGCGAGCCGGGGGACGATATTGTCACCGCTGGTGGGGCAGCCGCCTCGGAGTCGCAAGATGTTGGGGCGGCTGGCGCCGACGCCAGTGGCGCGGCGCTGGCCGCTGATGCTGCCGCCCGCGCTGTCAGCCTCGCTGCGCAGGATATCAAACCCAAATTCATCGCCTTTGCCGCTCGCGACCCCGCCGATATGGCGATGCCCCTGGAACAGTTGCAATTGATCAAGGGATGGATCGATGCCGATGGCGCCATGCACAGTTCCGTGCGCACCATTGTCCAGGCGCATGGTGCGGCGGAAGGCGCCGGTTCACTGTGCGCCGTCGTTACCGACGAAGATTTCGACGCGACGCAATCGGCCTACTACTACCTGCGCGCCCTGGAATTGCCAACCCATCGTTGGAGTAGCTACGATTGTGAGCGCCTGGGCCCGGAGGCACCCCCCATATGCAGCGATGGCAGCCTCCCTGAAATGACCGTTGAGATGGCTTGGAGTTCGCCGATTTGGTATCGGCCCTAGTTCTCGGGCGCCAATAGGGTGCGGGCGATCAGGGCCTTTCCCAATCGGCTATGCCGCCGGGCACCACCTTGAACAATGGGTGTGTCACGAGTGGATCGGCGATTGCGAGCGGCTGCCACCATTCCGGGGCGCGTCGCCTGAGCTTTTCGAGTAGATGCCGCCGTTCGAATTCCAACTGCCCCGCGGGCACATCGATTGTGGTGGACGGATGCTCGCGAAGGATTTTGCTGGCGTCGAAACGATAGCCTCGCCTTGTTGCCTCCACATGTATGCCCCGAAGATACTCGGCGATGCAGGCAATTGCCGATGCTTGGGCTAGAAATCGGTTCAGTTGCGGGTGATTGGAGTAACCGCCCGGCTTCGCGCCAACGGCCAGGCGCCTCAGCACGGCTTGGGCGAGCAGCGATTCGCGCCATAGTGCGACCAATCCCTTGGGATCGAGATATTGGGGATGCAGGCTCCAAATGCGCAAGTTCGCGTCCGGTTCCGACGATAGCGGTAGGATACCAGCATCATGTTGCGGGTGATCTGTTACTCTTCCTACGGATACCCCGCGCCATTGGGAGCTTGATGACGGCGGCCGCACCATTGTCAGGATTGTTGAAGGTTTAATGTCATGTTGAATCCAGTTATAAGCGTCGAGAACTTGGGGGTGATCAGGCAAGGGCAATTTACCCAAAAGCCGCTGACCCTATTTTGTGGCCCGAATAATAGCGGTAAAACTTGGGCCATGTATTCTCTGTACCATTCTTACGGATGGTTGGAACACTTAAGAGTAAGAGAGGAAAATAAAAACAAGGAACAAGATCGCCCACGAACGCCGAACAGTTTGGAGGGATTGAGCAAGCGAATATCCGATTCCCTACCGCAAGTTTTTAATACCTCCCCTGAAACATTCCAAGAAACCCAATTCAATATTAAGAAAATTGGGGGAAGGTCTGTTTGGGCTCAGGATGTTCTTAAGCACTTGCCCTCCAAGGTATTTTTGATGCTCGCCGAACGTAATGGACTACACTTGTTTTTTCGTGAGCTCAGCACTCGCCGCACGGCGCTGTTGCACCATGCTTCCAGGGAAAACATCGATCTCAATGAATTGTTGAGGGATGTCATTCGTTCCCGCTATGCGATTCCCATCGCCAACTATATCGACTGGTTGAATCAGCTTGTCGACATTCAACGCGGAAATTCGGGTGATTTCCACAACGTTGCGGAGGCATTGAAAAAAAAGCTTGCCCAGGGTGCCTACAGCGTTGACAAACGCACCGGTGATATCACTTTCAAACCCTATCAGAGAAAAAGGGGTGGACAGGCTACCCGGACCCTTGGTCTGCATATGGCTTCCAGTACCGTCAAGAGCCTGTTCGGTCTCTGGTTTTACTTGGAAAATCAGGCAAAGAAAGGCGATCTACTGATGATCGACGAACCGGAACTGAATATTCATCCAGAAAATCAGCGAGAAATAGCCCGCATACTGACGAAATTGGTCAATGCGGGAATTAATGTCGTGATCAGTACCCACAGCGATTATATCGTGCGCGAACTGAATACCTTGATTATGCTCAGCCAGGAAGACGGGGAGTTGCGGCAGAAACATGGATACCTTGATGAAGAAGTGGTGGAAGCCGACAAAGTGGCCGCCTATCTTTTTGATGACCAGAAAATCAAGCCTTTTGAAGTTACGCCACAGGATGGTATTCACGCCACGACTTTTGACGAGGTCATTCGCAGCCTGAACACCGTGAATGATGATATCTACTATAGCCTGCGGGAAAAGCCGCATGAGCGGGATCATGATTGATACCATTCTGGACACGATTGATCCGCGCTACCATGTACCGCGTCAAGGTAGAGACTGGATCGTAAAAAGCGAGCCGAAGATAAAAGTAAGGTCACCGCATAGGCACAGTGCGGCTTTTTGCCTTGAACACGGCAAATCGAAAGGTCTGGCGTTTTTTAGCGACAACTCGCCAAGGCATCTGGCGAAAATGTACGATGCCCTGATAGCCATCCGGCACACTGATGAGCTCTATCTGTTTGCCATCGAAGTGAAAACGGCAAACAAAGCCGACTACAACAAGCAGCTTGCCAATGGAAAATACTTCTGGGACTGGCTTACTGCCCTATTTAGGGAGCATGGCTATCTGAACGAGACAGTACGACACATTGGATTGCTGATATGGCAACCTCGTGAAAAATCCGTGCGCAAGGGAACGACAACACATGCCGGGAGCAAGCTCGAGAAAGTAGAGTCGGGAAGTCTTTTCGATCTCAAATTAGAGGCACGGAATGTCGATCATATTCAGTTGATTGAAATACTTGAAGCGGAGCGGGCCGGTAGAACGACATGAAAACAGGTGATCGGTTTTTCGACCGCCCGGTCCTCAACTCTCCCTACGAATACCCCGTGCGCCATTGGGAACTCGATGATGGCGGGCAACCCACCAGCTCGATTGTCGATCGTCGCCGCGATCTGTCGTTCATCACGCCGATACCGGCGCCGAGGAAGGGCAGGGGCGGCCAGCGGGCACTGGTCTTCAGCGAGCAGGCGCGGCAGGTTGCGACCGACGGCCAGCAGTACGATCTCGCCCAGACCATCAACGGTGTCCGCAAAGCCGTCGATGGCTGGCGGGCCTTGCCGGATCCGGCGCAGTGGCGGGTAACGCCGGAAACGGCCCGCTTGCTCCATCACTGGCGTCACCACCAGTTCAAAGATATCCGCCCGTTCTTTTGCCAGGTCGAGGCGGTGGAAACGGTAATCTGGCTAACCGAGGTCGCTCCCGGACTCGGCAACAGGGGTAGGCGGTTCCTGGAGCATCTCGAATTGGCGAACCAGGATGCGAACCCCGACCTTGCCCGGCTCGCCCTGAAACTCGCCACCGGCGCCGGCAAGACCACCGTCATGGCCATGCTCATTGCATGGCAGACAATCAACGCGGTCCGCCGCCCGAACAGCCGACGGTTCACGCGCGGCTTTCTGGTGGTTGCTCCGGGAATAACGATCAAGGACCGCCTCCGCGTGCTGCGGCCCAACGACCCGGATAGCTATTATCGCAGCAGGGAACTGGTACCGGGCGACATGCTGGGCGACCTTGAGCGCGCCAAAGTCGTCATCACCAATTTCCACGCATTCAAACGGCGCGAAACGATGCAGGTCTCCAGAGGCGGCCGAGCGCTGCTGCAAGGGCGCGGTTCCGAAATTCGCTCGCTGGAGACCGAAGGCCAGATGCTCCAGCGCGTTATGCCCGAACTGATGGGGATGAGGAACGTGCTGGCCCTGAACGACGAGGCGCACCACTGTTATCGGGAAAAACCGAACGAGAGCGACGAAGGCAAGCTTGTGGGAGACGACCGCAAGGAGGCCGAGAAGAATCGCGAGGCCGCGCGGCTCTGGATATCCGGGCTGGAGGCGGTCAAGCGCAAGCTCGGGCTCGCCCGTGTGCTCGATCTTTCGGCGACGCCGTTCTTCCTGCGCGGCTCGGGCTATGCCGAAGGGACACTCTTCCCCTGGACCATGAGCGATTTTTCGTTGATGGACGCCATTGAGAGCGGCATCGTCAAGCTGCCCCGCGTCCCGGTCGCCGACAACATCCCCGGCGGCGACATGCCGAAGTTCCGCAACCTGTGGGAGCACATCCGCAAGGACATGCCGAAGAAGGGCCGCGGCAAGGCCTCGAACCTTGATCCGCTGCTTCTTCCCGCACCGCTTCAGACGGCGTTGCAAGCCCTGTATGGCCACTATGAAAAGACCTTTGCGCTCTGGGAGGAGGCGGGCATCGAGGTACCGCCCTGCTTCATCGTGGTCTGCAACAACACATCGACCTCGAAGCTGATTTACGACTACATCTCGGGTTTCGAGCGCCCGGATGGCTCTAGGATGCCGGAACAGGGTCGCCTCAAACTGTTCCGCAACTTCGACGACCAGGGCAAGGCCCTCGCGCGGCCACGCACCTTGCTGATCGACAGCGAGCAGCTCGAGTCGGGGG
This sequence comes from Pseudomonadales bacterium, assembly GCA_965116165.1. Classification (GTDB taxonomy): domain Bacteria; phylum Pseudomonadota; class Gammaproteobacteria; order Pseudomonadales; family Azotimanducaceae; genus Azophilus. The sequence goes on from OZ220484.1 coordinate 2,868,780, forward strand.
AAGCGCTCGACCGCAACTTCCGCACCATGGCGGCCGACGAGATCGAACGCTTCCGCCGCGAGATCATTGAGCGCACGGGTGATCGGAAACACGCCGAAAAGCTCTCGGACCAGGAATTGCTGCGCGAGGTGATGAATACGGTTGGCAAGAAAGGTCGGCTCGGCGGCGCGACCCGATGCGTCGTTTCGGTGTCGATGCTGACGGAGGGCTGGGACGCGAACACTGTCACCCATGTGCTGGGGGTGCGTGCTTTCGGCACACAGCTTCTCTGCGAACAGGCGGTCGGCCGGTCCCTGCGGCGGCAATCCTATGCACTGAACGAGGACGGTGTTCTGCCCGTGGAGTATGCGGATGTGCTCGGCATCCCGTTCGACTTCACCGCTGAGCCCGTGGTCGCCCCGCCGCAGAAGCCGCGCAAGACGGTGGAGGTCAGGGCGGTTTCGCCCGACCGCGATGCCTGCGAAATTCGCTTTCCGCGCGTCGCGGGCTACCGTGTTGAATTGCCGGAGGAGCGTCTTAAGGCAGAATTCGACGACGATTCGACCTTGGTGCTAACCCCCGAACTTGTGGGTCCGACCCGCACCCGTAATGAGGGCATCATTGGCGAAGGGGTCGAACTCAACTTGGTTCACACCGGTGCTCTGCGCAAATCGACACTGCTGTTTCATCTGACCAAGCGTCTGCTCGAGACCAAATGGCGCGACCCCGGCGAGGAGCCGAAACTGCACCTTTTCGGCCAGCTCAAAGGCATCGCGCGCCAGTGGCTCGACAAGCACCTTGTTTGTGAGCGTGGCACCCGGCAGGCGCAGCTTATGTATCTAACCCTTGCGGACATGGCATGTGAACGCATCACGCAGGCCATCGTCACCCGCCACCTCAAAGAACGTCGGGTCAAGGCGGTGCTCGACCCCTTCAACGCATCCGGCTCCACAAGGCATGTTCGCTTCACGACCTCGAAGAAGCTCTACAGAACAGACGCGCAAAAGTGTCATATCAACCATGTCGTTTGCGATAGCGACTGGGAGGCCGAGTTCTGTCGGGTTGCGGAGCGCCATCCCCGCGTCCGGGCCTATGTCAAAAATCACGGTCTGGGGCTGGAAGTGCCCTATCGCTTCGGCGGCGAGGCACACACCTATATTCCAGATTTCATTGTGCTGGTGGATGACGGACGAGGCGATGACGATCTCCTGCATCTGATCGTCGAGATCAAGGGCTATCGCAGGGAAGATGCCAAGGACAAGAAGAATACGATGGACACCTACTGGGTGCCGGGGGTGAACGCGCTCGGTGATTTCGGCCGATGGGCCTTCGCCGAATTCACCGATATACACGGGATTGAGAAGGACTTCGAAGACAAAGTAGCCGTCGAGATGGGGCGTATGGTCAACCGGTTCCGCTCGTCGGACGAAATCGCTGCCGCTGACTGGCTGGCCAATGCCGGAGGCAGCGCGCCCAACCTTGAGGATATACCACGCCGACGGAGTGAACTCGGGGTCGCATATTCTCCGGGGGATTAGTAGCCTTAGCCGTATTGAGGAAAGTTCAGATTTACCAACGGCAGAACCTGATCCTGATCTACGATCTGACTATGAGGATTGCTTGAACCATGGCGCGCGGATCACGAAAGAAGTCCGTCGAGACGCTCACGCACAGCGAGGCGGGGCGGCGCAATATCCCGACGGCGGAATACCATCCCGTCATGACGGAAGAAGAAAGGACGCCGATCCGCGCAGCCTACGAGCGCCGCAACCGCGACCTCGACCCGCAACTCGTTTGGCGCGGCAAGGACGAGCAGGATGCCGCCGACCTCGTCGTTCAAGCGCCGCCGCTCTATATCCAGGAGAAAGTGCACCCCAAGGTGCTGATTGATGACCTGCTGCGACAGAGCAGGGAACGGCGGGAGGAAGAGACGCCGACCCCCGATTTATTCGCTGATTTCAACGGCCTGCCCGACGACGACGCCAGAACCGAGTTCTATCAACACGACGCCAACTGGTCGAACCGCATGATCCTCGGCGACAGCTTGCAGGCGATGGCGTCGCTGGCCGAACGCGAGGGCCTGCGCGGCAAGGTGCAATGCATCTATATCGACCCGCCTTACGGCATCAGGTTCAATTCCAACTTCCAGTGGTCCACCACCAGCCGCGACGTGCGGGACGGCAAGGCCGACCACATCACCCGCGAGCCGGAGCAGGTGAAGGCGTTTCGCGACACCTGGCGCGACGGTATTCATTCCTATCTGAGTTATCTGCGCGACCGGCTGGTTGTGGCGCGAGACTTGCTAACACAAAGCGGCTCGGTGTTCGTGCAGATCGGGGACGAAAATGTGCACCGGGTGAGGGTGTTGATGGATGAGGTGTTTGGGGAGGGGAATTTTGTCGGTGAAATTATTTTCAACAAGACAACAGGATTTTCTGGCAGTTATCTTTCTCAGGTGACTGACACAGTTCTCTGGTATGGAAAGTCAAAACAAACGCTTAAATTTCGCCTGCTGTGGCGAAAGAAAGTCCCAGGAGATGATGGGGCAACTAAGGTTAGACCGGTAAGTTCTTTTGGTGCGTTAGCAGCTTATCCGCATGATCCGAGGCGCCTTGCGACGTCAGCTGATCTGACGTCGCAAGGCGCCTCGGATCATGACAAGGGCATAAATATCCACGGCAAGTTCTTCCCTCCAAAGCGTGGTCTTCATTGGAAAACAACTACGCTAGGTCTCCAGAGACTCATTTCAGCAGGGCGTCTTTTTGTTGAAGGACAAAGTCCAAGATATATACGTTTCGTAGACGACTTCCCTATTTTCCCATTCACGAACGTGTGGATGGATATAGGTGGCATTCAAAGCAGAACCGACCCTAAGGTTTATGTCGTTCAAACAGCAAATGAGACAGTAAAACGCTGCATCCTCATGACCACCGACCCCGGCGACCTAGTGTTGGATCCCACCTGCGGCTCCGGCACCACGGCCTATGTCGCCGAACAATGGGGCCGGCGCTGGATTACCATCGACACGTCCCGAGTCGCGCTGGCCTTGGCCCGCGCCCGCGTTATGGGCGCACGCTATCCATGGTATCTGCTCGCCGACAGCCCCGAGGGGCAACGCAAAGAAGCCGAGGTCGTGCGGCGCGCGCCGTCGCAGGCGCCGACCCATGGCGACATCCGCCAAGGCTTCGTCTACGAACGGGTGCCCCACATCACCCTCAAATCCATCGCCAACAATGCCGAGATCGACGTGATCTGGGAACGCTGGCAGCAAACCCTCGAACCGCTCCGCGTCCGACTCAACGACTGCCTCGGGGGGGGGGGGGGGGGGACTTGGGAAGAATGGGAGATCCCGCGAGAGGTCGGAGAGGAATGGCCCGCCGATGCCAAATCCGCGCACACCGAATGGTGGGAAGCGCGCATCGTCCGCCAGCGGGAGATCGACGCCTCCATCGCCGCCAAGGCAGACACCGAATATCTTTACGACAAGCCCTATGAAGACAAGTCCCGCATCCGCGTGGCCGGCCCCTTCACGGTCGAGAGCCTGGCACCGCACCGCATGCTGGCGGTCGACGAGAACGACGAACTTTTCACCGGTGTCGCCGAACAGCGGCTCGGCTACGGCGAGGCGGCCAACTTCACCGACATGATCCTCGATAATCTCAGGACGGCCGGCGTGCAGCAGGCGCACAAGCAAGATCGCATCGCCTTCACGGCACTGACCCCTTGGCCGGGCCACTACGTCTGCGCCGAGGGCCGCTACGTAGAGGGCAGCGGCAAGAAAGGCACCATGCGCCGCGCCGGCATCTTCGTCGGGCCGGAGTTCGGCACCGTCGCACGCCCCGATCTGGTGGCCGCCGTGCGCGAGGCCGCCGATGTCGGCTTCGATGTGCTGATCGCTTGCGCCTTCAGCTACGATGCCCACGCCGCCGAGTTCGATAAGCTGGGACGCATTCCGGTGCTCAAGGCGCACATGAACGCCGACCTGCACATGGCCGACGACCTCAAGAACACCGGCAAGGGCAACCTCTTTGTCATCTTTGGCGAGCCCGACATCGACATCCTGAAGCAGGGTGACGAGACCATCCGGGTGCGGATCAACGGCGTGGATGTCTTCCATCCGAACACCGGAGAGATTCGCAGCGACGGTGCCGACGGCATTGCCTGCTGGTTCATCGACACCGATTACAACGAGGAGAGCTTCTTCGTCCGCCACGCCTATTTCCTGGGCGCGAACGACCCCTACAAGGCGCTGAAGACGACGCTGAAGGCGGAAATCGACCGTGACGCCTGGGCCACGCTGAAGAGCGACACATCGCGCCCTTTCCCGAGTCCTGCCTCCGGCCGCATCGCCGTCAAGGTCATCAACCACTTGGGCGATGAGGCAATGAAGGTGTTTCGGGTATGACGCATTCCACACCACACTGGAACCGATCCCTTGGCTAGCGCCGCGCACCTCAAGGCGCTGCTGAAATCGCACATGGAAGGCGATGACGACCGCTTTTTCTCGGTCGCGATGCAGCTTGCCGCTCACGAGGCTAGACACGGCCACGGCAAGCTGGCGCGCGAATTGCGCACCATTATTGACGATGCGAAGAGCCACCGCGGCCTGAGTTCGCCCGTACCCATCGGACGCCCGCGTGGTGAGTTGGCGTCTCTGCTGGAAGACTCCTATCCGAAGGCCCGGCTGGGGGACATGATCCTCGGGACGGAGCTTTCCAGGCAGATCCGGCGTGTCATTCGAGAGCAGCGTCATGCCGGCCGAATACTCGAGCATGGCCTTGCCCCGAGACGCAAGTTGTTACTGCTGGGACCGCCGGGCACCGGCAAGACAATGACCGCATCCGTGCTCGCCGGTGAGTTGGGCCTGCCGCTTCTCCAGATCCGGCTCGATGGTCTTATTACCAAGTTCATGGGCGAAACGGCGGCCAAGCTCAGGCAAATTTTCGACGCCACTGGACGAACACGCGGTGTGTACTTCTTTGACGAGTTCGATGCCATTGGCTCACAACGTGGGCTCGCCAACGACATCGGCGAAATTCGCCGGGTGTTGAACAGCTTTCTGCAGATGATCGAGCAGGATCATTCGCACAGTCTTGTGGTCGCCGCGACCAATCATCAGGAAATCCTAGATCCGGCGCTCTTCCGACGCTTCGACGATGTGCTGCACTACGATCTTCCCAATCGCTCGCAGATCGAGAAACTCCTCCAAACGCGTCTTGCGGGCCGCACCGAGAAGGCGATTCACTGGGCGGGACTTGCCGAGGTAGCGGCAGGATTGAGCTACGCCGAAGTCACGCGAGCCGCCGACGAAGTGCTTAAGGATGCGCTGATCCGCCAGCGCGACGGCGTCCACGAACCCGATATCACGGCCATGCTGAAGGAGCGCAAGGCAATCCATCACCGGCTGAACGAGAAGGCTGTGTCGTAGGGGGCGCTCGGCTTCGACATGGCGAATGGAAGCGATGAAAGGTATTGGCACTTCATCCTTGACGGAGTGACTGAGACCGAGGCTTTTCGATCGCGAGGCGGCGGCGGAAGATCGCTGATTCCCAAGCAAGACCGAGTGCAACATGGTGAGTTTTTGCTGGGTCAGATTGACGAGTTGCGGCTTGAAGCCACGAGCGCAAGCGAGGCGCAACGGGAAGCCGGACTTGAGGACGGGCTCGGGCTTCAAGTCGAATTCGAGAGCTTTCCAGATATCGAGTTGGCGTTTGAGAGCCTTGCCAGGGAAAGACAGGGCATCGAATTGTTGAATGTCCGCCAAGAGGAGAACCGCACGTGCGCCACCGTATTCGTCCCCGACGGAAGGCTGGATCACTTTGAAGGCCTTGTTCGCGATTACCTGTCCAAGAGGCAAGACAGCATTGGGAGGCCTCGCGACAATCGGCGTCTGATCGACGCTATCCGACAGATTCGGGCAGCAAGCTTGCGCGCTCTCTGGACAGATACCGCAGACGCATTTCCAGACGAGGATGAGGGATCCATATGGTGGGAGGTCTGGCTGCCGGTCCGGACGCAGCAGGAAGTTGCTCTTGCCTCTTTTCGTCGCCTTGTCGAAGCTCAGGACATGGAGGCCGCACAGGGAGAGTTGCGATTCCCGGAGCGCTCGGTGCTCCTAGTTCATGCGACCGTCGCCCAGATGCGCGCCTCAATCCTCACGCTCAACAGCATCGCGGAACTGCGGCGGCCCAAAGAGACGGCGGATTTCTTCGATTCCCTGCCGCCTGAGGAGCAACAGGAGTGGCTTGAAGAACTATTGGCTCGAACCCAATTCACGCCCAAAAGCAACACGGTGCCCCATGTCTGCTTGCTTGATACCGGAGTCAACCGGGGCCACCCTCTGCTCACGCCCGCACTGGCCACAAATGACCTCCACACCGTCGAACCTGCTTGGGGAACCAACGACCTCCACGGTCATGGCACCGAAATGGCCGGGCTGGCTTTGGCCGGCAACCTGACGAAACTACTTGCCGGCCGAAACCAAGTACAACTCAATCATCGCCTTGAGTCCGTGAAGTTGTTGTCGCAGGGGGGATCGGGCGGCAACGATTCCCGCCTCCATGGTCTTCTCACAATCCAAGCAGTAATCCGACCCGAGGTCACTGCTCCGAATCGGGCTAGGGTTTTCGGCATGGCTGTGACAGCGCGAGACAACCGGGACCGAGGGCAGCCGTCCGCGTGGTCTGCGGCACTCGATTCGCTGGCAGCGGATGCCGATGAGGGTGGCGCTCGGCCACGCTTGCTCATTGTGTCGGCCGGGAATATCAACGACCTCAATGCGTGGTCCAATTACCCGCACAGTAACGAGACGGACGGAGTGCACGACCCGGCCCAGGCTTGGAACACCCTCACGGTCGGTGCCTTTACGGAGCTTGTCCGGATCACTGAACCGAATATGGGCGACTACGCGGTGGTCGCTCCCAAGGGGGGCTTGAGCCCGTCCAGCACAACATCGGTTACATGGCAGCGTCATTGGCCGCTCAAACCAGATGTTGTGTGTGAAGGGGGGAACGCGGCCAAAGACGCACTCGGTTGCGTCTCGGTGCCAAGCCTTAGCCTTTTGACAACACACCACCGTCCTGCCGACCGACTCTTTACAACCACTAATGCCACGAGCGCGGCGACGGCACTTGCCTCGCGGCTAGCGGCTCAAGTGATGGTCGAGTACCCGAAATTGTGGCCAGAAACCGTTCGTGCTCTCATCGTTCACTCCGCGGGGTGGACAGACGCAATGAAGCGCATGTTCCTGCCCGCAGTTAAGAGTCCATCGAAAGGCGACTGCCAAAGGCTGGTGAGGCGCTGCGGGTTTGGAGTCCCCGACCTTGGTCGTGCGCTTTGGAGTGCCTCGAACTCGCTGACCATGGTCGTGCAAGAGAGTTTGCAGCCCTTTTTTAAGAAGAATCGCGGCAGCCTGTCAACGACGCGTGATATGCATCTCCACAATCTGCCATGGCCTGTTGATGAACTTGAGGAACTGGGGGAGACACAGGTCGAGATGCGTGTGACGCTCTCTTACTTCATCGAACCGAATCCTTCGCAGAGGGGGGACGCTTCACGATATCGGTACGCATCCCATGGCCTTCGTTTCGATGTGAAGAGGCCCCTCGAATCGATCAACGCGTTTCGAGGTCGGATCAATGCGGCAGCCCGAGACGAAGAGAAAGGGGCGGCATCGGGCCAAGGAGACCCGGAGTGGCTGATAGGCACACAGAATCGACACAAGGGCTCTCTGCATGGGGACATCTGGCGTGGAAGCGCCGCCGATCTTGCGAGCCGAGGGCACATCGCTGTCTACCCCGCCACCGGTTGGTGGAAGACACGCCCCAAGCTTAAACGGTATGGTCGAAGTGCACGATACGCTTTGGTGGTCAGTATCAAGGTGCCGGAAATCGACATCAATCTTTACACCGCCGTCGCGAATCGAATAGACGTGCCGGTCACCGTTGGGACTTGACCTGCGATTCCATGGCGCTGCCAGCCTCACGAACAGTCTTCCGAGGCTGACCGAGGATGGGCAAAAGACCGCGAAGACTAAAGCGTCCGACCTGCATTATGCCTGAGCCAACTCGTCCTTTTGCGCGGCTTACGCGCCGTCATATCTGGACGACGCTTGGTGTAGCCGCGCTCGCCCTTGGTATCGTCGGCGTTGTGGTGCCCCTACTGCCGACCACGCCATTCCTGATATTGGCGGCCTACCTATTTTCTCGGGGTTCCGGCAGATTGCACGCTTGGCTGGTCGATCATCCAACTTTCGGCCCGCCGATTCGACATTGGCGTGAGCACCGGGCCGGGGAATCCGGACACCGGCACCTGAGCGAGTTCACCATGTTGGAATGGTATCGACTGGGTCTTGATGACAGCGCCCTGATGGACGAGGTCGCGGATCTCGTGGATGCCATGCTCGGTGCCGGGCAGTACCGTCGTCTTACCCACGCCGAATTGCTGGCGACATTGCCCGATGGACCGGCGGATTTGCATCTGCGCTTTGTGGAGGCGGTGGAACAACTCGGCGCGGGTCGCTTCTTCATCACCGACGACTATCCCGCCGAGCAGGCGGCGTTGGCGCGGTTGCGGTCGGATACTCCGGGCGTGGCCGCACGGTTCGAGCTGGTTGTGAATGGCTTGGAGTTGGCCAACGGCTATCACGAACTCACCGACGCGGAGGAACTGCGCCGGCGCATGCGCTGCGACAACCAACACCGACAGGGTCTGGGAAAACCGGCGGTTGAGCCCGACCAGCGCCTGTTGGCGGCAATGCGACACGGGCTGCCGGATTGTGCTGGCGTGGCGCTGGGGCTCGACCGCCTGGTTATGCTGGCGGTTGGGGCCTCAAGTATTCGCGAGGTCGTGCCCTTTGCCGGGCATTAGGGACGGTTGGCCCCGCCAAGCGCGGCGCTGCTCGAAAATTAGTTCACAACTACTTAATCGGTGCAAGCAGCTCCGGGGCCGTAACCAGTTGCCGTACACCGTGCGATTTTGTTTCGTTGAACACATTTCCCGCTGCCGCCCAGTTGTGCAACGAATTGATGTCGAGTTTGGCGCATTGTGGCCGCACATTCCACGTTACTCGGGCTGGCGAACAGTTGCTCTGATCGTAGGACGGGCCGGTGGTCGAACCGCGAAACTGCACCGGCTCACCGGTTGTCGATGGAATCATCTTCGCCTGATGCAGACCATCGACCCTGTTGCCCCCATACGCCATAGCGGTGAAATCGAGCGCCTCCGGGTCGTTGACGACCAGAAATACCTGGGCCTCGACACGCAACTGGGGGTTGGCGCAGTCTTCCGGCACACAAGCGCCAAGCCCTTCGCCGGGACTCGCGGCGCATGAGGTGTGCACCCAATGGACTTCAATGGTGTCGCCCGGCTGTACGCCTTTGTAGGCACCGGCGGCGGGTTCAAGTTCCGCAGCGCTGAGATTGGGCCTGTCGTTGCAGGCGTAGCCGCCGTGGTCGGTGTCGTCAACAAAAATGGCGAAGCCGGGCCCCCTGTGCTCGGCGTTGGTGTGCGTGTGAATATTGCACAGGTTCAACTGGCTTGCCGGCGGTGCCAAAGGGAATGATTCCCTGTTCAACCCCGCGGTATTGCCGATATCACGCGGGGTTTGCGGCCCCATGTCGATGCACAGGGTTTCGCCGGTGGCCTCCGGGGTGGAGGGCCCGCTAGCTGCTACAGGCTTGACGGTGGAGATGTCGGACTCAGTTTCCGACGACGGGCCGGATTCCGTTGCCGGTTGTTCGCCGCAAGCGGCGATAGCCAAGATTAGTGCGATACTCAAACGGTATGGGGTGCTCGCTGGCAGACTCCCGGTGCTGTTCATTTTTGGATGCTCCTTAAGGAAGATCTGAACAAGTCGATAGACATCGAATCACTCCTGAGATATTGATCCTATTGTGCTTTCGATAGTTCGCCGTAACATGGGGGTTCACGAAGTATGTAGGTTGCCATTGAGAATATACACAAAGGCAGAATGGCCGTGTCAATTCCCACTAACTGTAAGTGATCCGAGTCTTTACCTTGTCGCTGATCCTCAAAATTAATGGACTCGTACGACAAAGTTGATATCCTGATGCTGATCAAGCACATTGGGAAGCGCCCGGGAGTTTATGTCGGAGACATTCGCACGCCCATCCAGCTTCGGCCGCTGGGCTTTCACGGATGTATACGAGATCAAGGCCGGACTCCGTGAAGTCATCGAGAACCTTTGTGTCTCCTGCTCCCGGCCGGATAGCGTCGCTGCCATGTTGTCACGGGCTGAATCCTGCGCTGCGGCATTGCACAGATAAGGCCGAGGTCGTCGTTCGCGATGGCTGCAAGACTTTATACCGACGCGGAACTGGAAGAGTTTCGCTTGATGCCCAAACACATCATCAATCCCCGTGCCCGCTGGCTAGAAAAGCCCAAAGAAGGTCCGCCCACCGGCAGCGCAACTTTCAGGTGTCCGCAGGAGACGGCGAGGATGAGGTTCGCTTCCAGATTTATCAACGGCAGAACCTGACGGACGAGCAGGACTTCTCCTGCGGGATTGCCTACCTGCCTCGCGGTGCGCCTCCTTTGACACTGGCGCGCTACAATGGGCCTAGTCACGAGCACCGAGATATCGTCTACCGCCCGCATATCCACCGCGCATCGGAGCAGGCTATCGCGGCGGGTAGAGAAGCCGAATCCGAGGCGACTGAGACAAGTCGATTCGAATCTGCGGAAGGCGCTTTGGCCTGTCTGGCGGAGGATTACAATGTGAAGGGGTTAGATGTCCGTCACGATGAACCGAGATTGTTCTGATGACAATCGACACGGACGCCCTGAAATCTCTACTGTGTGAACGTCTCTGCGAAGAGGTGCGAGTCGAACCGCGTCCCGACGGTGCGCTGCTGTTGCGAACGCACTTTGCGTTCCCCGATGGAGACCGGTATCCAATCCATCTCTCGGAAGCGCTGTCCGGGGGGGTTCGCTTGTCTGATCGCGGACATACGCTGATGCACATCAGCTACGACCACGATGTGGACGCCTTCATGGACGGAACGCGGGGGATGCTCCTCGAGCGCATCATGGGCGAGACCGGGCTGCGGTGGGACGGAGATGGCGGGGCGCTATGCATCGACTCCGCACCGGATCGACTTCCCGAGACCCTCTTCGTTTTCGGGCAAGCCTTGACCCGGGTCTACGACCTGACACTGCTCTCGCGTTTCAACGCTGGCTCCACGTTCTACGACGATCTGGCCGACCTCCTTTTCCGCTATGTGGACGAAGCCAGGATCGAACGCGACTTCCAACCGGATGTGCCCAATGCCGATGCCTATCCGGTGGACTACCGCATAGACGGCAAGAACGAAGTTCCGCTGTTCCTCTACGGCGTGCCGAATCGCGACAAGGCGCGCCTGACCACGATCATGCTGGCGCACTTGCACCGGCACGATCTTCGTTTCGAGTCGATTCTCGTCTTCGAAGACCAGACTGCGCTCCCGAGGACCGATCTCGCAAGGCTGTCGGATGTGGGCGGCGACATGATCTCGTCACTTGCCTCGCACGAGGATCTCAACCGGAAGCTCCTTCAGCGTGTCGCGGCATGAGTCGGGAGTGTCCCGGACCACGTTGCGTCCGCTTGAAGTAGCTCGTGCGTTTTATGCGAGGGGGTGTCCCCTCGCGCTCCCCGGCTGAGGGCTCCAACTGCGCGTCCGCGCCTTACCCGGAACGCTCCTGCCGCCACTGATGCGGCATCATCGGTTGGATGGAGCACTGGGAACAAGGAAAACACCTGTTGTAAACAAATAGATATGTCCGGTTTTAGAATAAATAAACTGTCCGGTTTGCCGATTCGGATTCCGCCCTTGGCCGTTGCCGCCCGGAGGGAGCAGAGTGGCGGCCGGGTGCCGGGGGAGAGCATGGCCACCGTTCCCGACCATCGGCACGACAGAGAAATTGACCATTGCGGCAATTGCTGGTTCGGGTAAACATTATTTGTCGTCTTCCCGTAGATAGGCATCATCATGCCTGAGCCAACCCACCCCATTACGCGGCTCACGCGCCGTCATGTCTGGACGGCGCTTGGCGCGGTCGCCCTCGCCCTTGGCATCGTCGGCGTTGTGGTGCCCCTGCTGCCGACCACGCCATTCCTGATATTGGCGGCCTACCTATTTTCTCGGGGTTCCGGCAGATTGCACGCTTGGCTGGTCGATCATCCAACTTTCGGCCCGCCGATTCGACATTGGCGTGAGCATCGGGCCGTTTCGCGACGGGCGAAAGTCTCGGCCTCTATCGCCATTGTGCTCATCTTTGCTTTTTCGGTGGTGCTTGCGCTGCCGGCCTGGGCGCTTGCCCTACAGGCAATCGTCCTTGGCGGTGTTGCTGGCTTTCTCATCACTCGGCCAACGCCTCCAAAAGATCCCCGGTAGCGTCTCGGAACAATTTGAGGGTTGCCATGCACTTCCAACAACCAATGCCCGAGTCCTGGGAACCCACCTGTACGGTTGAGGTGCTCGGGGCGCGTGCGGAGATACTGGCCAAGGCGCGCCGTTTTTTTGCCGAACGGGGCGTTGTGGAGGTGCAAACACCCACACTGGGGCGAACCACCGTATCCGATCCGCAGATCGAGAGCCTGCGCACTGTCGGCGGTGAGTACCTACAAACGTCTCCGGAGTACTACATGAAGCGCCTGCTCGCCGCCGGTGTCCCGTCGATCTATCAGATTGGGCCTGTGTATCGGGCCGAGGAATCCGGACACTGGCACCTGACCGAATTCACCATGTTGGAATGGTATCGACTGGGTCTTGATGACAGGGCCCTGATGGACGAGGTCGCGGGTCTCGTGGATGCCATACTCGGTGCCGGACAGTACCGTTGTCTTACCCACGCCGAATTGCTGGCGACATTGCCCGATGGACCGGCGGATTTGCATCTGCGCTTTGTGGAGGCGGTGGAACAACTCGGCGCGGGTCGCTTCTTCATCATCGACTATCCCGCCGAGCAGGCGGCGTTGGCGCGGTTGCGGTCGGATAATCCGGGTGTGGCCGCCCGGTTCGAACTGGTTGTGAATGGCTTGGAGTTGGCCAACGGCTATCACGAACTCACCGACGCGGAGGAACTGCGCGGGCGCATGCGCTGCGACAACCAACATCGACAGGGTCTGGGAAAACCGGCGGTTGAGCCCGACCAGTGCCTGTTGGCGGCAATGCGACACGGGCTGCCGGATTGCGCTGGCGTGGCGCTGGGGCTCGACCGTCTGGTTATGCTGGCGGTTGGGGCCTCAAGTATTCGCGAGGTCGTGCCCTTTGCCGGGCATTAGGGACGGCTGGTCCCGCCAAGCGCGGCGCTGCCCGAAAATTGGTGTCCGACCAACGCCTGAGTGGTCAATTCCGTTGGGTATTCGGACTCCACTGGATAGCCGCGCATCGTTAGGGAAGGTCTGAACAAGTCGATAGAGCGGCATTTAGCTAATCGTAAACTATTGATTTTATTAAATCGAATGCTCCGACTACAGGATTAATCAGAGGTGCGTTAGCGGGAATGGCTGGGATGGCGGTTGTGTCGTGGCTTGATATGGGCCGTGCGGCATGCCTCGTATTGACGCGCCCCGCTCACTCTGACACCGTGCGGATCCTGCGGTAGGACGTCGGTCACGACCAAGGAGCACAGGCTTGGCAAAGACCATCAGCGATGCGGTACGCGAGATTTGCCTGTCGTTCCCCGAAACCGAGGAGCGGCCATCCCGAGGTTCGCCCGATTTTCGCGTGCGGGGCAAAACCTTTGCCAGCTATGTCGTCAACCACCACGGCGACGGACGCATCGCGCTCTGGCTGAACGCGCCTCCGGGTGCCCAGGAATTCTATGCCGGCAACGAGCCGGAGCATTACTTCGTGCCGCCCTATTTGGGCCCGCGCGGCTGGCTGGGCATGCACTTGGACAAGGGGCTGCGCTGGACAACCATCGCCGAGCGTGTGCGGGAAGCCTATGAAAAGGTGGCGCCCCGGCAACTGAGCGCGACGCTCGGCACAACGATTCCTATCGAACCCCCCACGGATGCCCTGCCCATCGAGGAATTTGACCCGCTCGCGAGGCTGGAGATACAAGCAACGCTGGCGAGATTTCGGGATCTCTGTCTGGCCCTGCCGGAGACCGCCGAGGCGCTCCAGTTCGGTACTCCCATCTGGCGGGCGGGCCGCAAGACCTTCGCCGGCGCGCACAGCAGAAAGGGTCGCCTGAAACTGCAATTCTGGACGGGTACCGACCGGCAGGCCACGTTGACCTTCGATTCACGCTATTCAATACCGCCCTACATGGGACACAACGGCTGGATCGAGCTCGATGTCGAGGACGACGCCAACTGGGATGAGATTGAGGAGCTCGCGCTCGTTAGCTATCGGCATTTCGCCCTGAAACGCATGCTAAGGGCGTTGGACGGGCCTGCTTGAGTCCCGCCGGTGATATTGATATAGGGGCGGCGCGTTGACGACCCGCGCACCGGCGGCGGCAAAGACGGTCGCGCGGTAATTCCCGCTGAACTTGGCGGTGCCCGTAAAGTTGGCGCCCAACGGACGCAAACGTTTTTTGCATCACCCCGTCGGCACGGGATAGGATGCTAAATCCGATTTCGAGAGAGGGAATATCGTGGAGGCCAAGCAACCCAACCCTGAGCTGAGCGAGGCGCGCTGCCCGGTGCATCTCGCCGATGTTGATCTGTTTGCGCCCGGTGCCCAGGAACATTGGTATGAGGCCTATGACATCCTGCATGCCGAGGCGCCGGTACACCGCATTCCGGGGGAGGGTTTTGCGCCGGGCACCGATGCTTTCATTCTTTCCAAGCACGAGGATATCGCCCTCGTTGTGCGCGATGAGGAACGGTTTCCCGTGGTGACCAGCATGGCCCTCAAGCAGGTCATGGAGGCGACCCAGGCCGGTGGAGACCCGTTTGAACTGCCCAACATCACCACCTTGATCGCATCCATGGTTACCTTGCGGCCCAACCCCGACCTTTGGCGCTCGCACCGGCAAGAACTTACCGATCCCTGGGTTGGCCCCGGCGCCGGCCGCAACCGGGAAATGGTCGAACGTGTGGCCAACGAGCTCGTCGACAGGTGGATTGATCGCGGCGAGGTCGATTTTGTCTCCGAGTTCGCCCAGCCGCTACCGCATACGGTGATGGCGAATGTCCTCGGCTGGCCCCTGGCCGACCTCAAACTCCTGAAGTACTTTGGCGACGGCACTGTGAAGCCCTTTGTTTACGGCCGCAGGCACAACAACCTTCTCAACGAGGAGGAGACAAAAAGCCAATTCGAGGTTCTTGATGAGTTCAAGCACTACACCGCCGGGTTGATTCGCGAGAAACGCAAAAAACCGGCGGAAGACATGATTTCCTTCCTCACCCAGGTGGAGTATTCGCCGCTCAAGCGCCAATTGACCGATCTGGAAATCAACGGAATCGTCTACGCCATGGTCATTGGCGGGCTGGAGACGACCCAATATGCGCTCGCCGAACAAGTACAGTTGCTCATTGAGCGAGACGGTGTCTGGGATGCGTTGAAGGCGGATCGGTCGAAAGTCCGGCCCTTTACCGAGGAGGGCATGCGCCTGCGCTCGCCCACCCAGGGCCTCTCCACCCGCATCACCAGTCGCGATGAGGTCTTTCAAGGTGTGCATGTTCCCAAGGGCTCCTACCTCCATCTGCGTTGGGCGGCGGCCAATATCGACCCCGACGAGTGGGACGGGGCCCAGCAACTGAAACTCGACCGGCGGGCCGGCACACGCCATCTGACCTTTTCCCAGGGGCCGCGGGTTTGTCCGGGTGCCCATGTGTCGCGCCTGGAGCAGACGGTCGCCTGGAACACGCTGCTCGACCGGGTCGAGCGGTTCGCCTACGCCGAGGACAACGACTTCCTGCATCAACCGGGCATCATGCTGGGAACCCTGCGGCTCAATTTGACATTCACCAAGGCTTGATGCGCGTCACACCGATTTTATAGCGCATTAATCGGAAAGTTTATTTGTTCTAAAATCGGGCATATCTATTCGTTGACACGCCACAAAAGAGCCTTGACGACGGTACGCAAAGCACTACACTTGCCAATCGGAGGCGTAAACATCGCTTCTTCCCAACCGCATTGAAGTTCACTACCCCTCAGCCTCCCTTGGCGTTAGACCATGGGTAAAACGCCTCCAAGTGTGCGGATTGGGTCGGCATCCCGCGCAGTCTCGCGCATGACGTCACAACAAGAGCAAACGGTTTCCATGCCAACTTACCTGAAGGATCTCAAATCCAAGCCGGTTGTCGAACTGGTTGATATGGCCCGCGAACTCGGGCTCGATAATTTGGCCCGGTCCCGCAAACAGGAGGTCATCGCCGCCATGGTGCGCAAGCTGGCGAAAGCCGGCGAGGACATCTACGGCGCGGGCACCTTGGAGATCCTGCAGGACGGTTTCGGATTCCTGCGCTCCGCGGACAGTTCCTATTTGGCCGGCCCCGACGATATCTACGTTTCCCCCAGTCAGATCCGCCGCTTCAACCTGCGCACCGGCGACAGCCTGGCCGGCAAGATCCGCCCGCCCAAGGATGGCGAACGCTATTTCGCCATGCTCAAGGTCGACGAGATCAACTTCAGCGAGCCCAACACCAAAAAACACAAGCTGCTGTTCGAGAACCTGACGCCCCTGTTTCCCAACAGGCGATTGGGTTTGGAGCGGGGCAACGGCAGTACCGAGGACATCACCGCCCGTATCATTGACCTGATCGCCCCGATCGGCAAGGGCCAGCGCGGCCTGATTGTCTCGCCGCCCAAAGCCGGCAAGACCCTCGTGCTGCAGAACATCGCCCAATCCGTCACCCACAACGATCCGGATGTGGTGCTTATCGTGCTGCTGATTGACGAGCGGCCCGAGGAAGTCACGGAAATGCAGCGCTCGGTACGCGGAGAAGTGGTGGCGAGCACTTTCGACGAGCCGCCCACCCGACACGTGCAGGTTGCGGAAATGGTGATTGAAAAAGCCAAGCGGCTCGTCGAGCACCAGCGGGATGTGGTGATACTGCTCGATTCCATCACCCGCCTGGCGCGCGCCTACAACACCATTGTGCCGTCCTCCGGCAAGGTGCTGACCGGCGGCGTCGACGCCCACGCCCTGGAACGTCCCAAGCGTTTCTTCGGTGCCGCGCGCAACATCGAGGAGGGCGGCAGCCTGACCATTGTGGCCACCTCGCTAATCGATACCGGTTCCAAGATGGATGAGGTCATCTACGAGGAGTTCAAGGGAACCGGCAATCAGGAACTGCATCTCGAGCGCAAGATTGCGGAGAAGCGCGTCTATCCGGCCATCAACATCCGCCGTTCCGGCACCCGCCGGGAGGAGCTATTGATGGGCGAGGAGGAACTGCAGCGTGTTTGGATACTGCGCAAAATTCTCCACGACATGGACGACCTGGTGGCTATCGAATTTCTGATCGACAAGCTCAAGGACACCAAAACCAACACCGAGTTCTTCAGCTCCATGCGCACCCGCTGATGTTCCGCCCCATTTTTGTGAATGGTGAATGAACGTGGCGAGGCCGGCAAGAGTAGTGAAAGCACTGGGTGCGCGGAGCAGGAGCGCGCGCGGGTGTGCTTGACAGCACGTTGAGCACGCGGCGGGAGCACACCCAGCGATTTCGCCGCTATTGACGGCCGCAGTAGTTTATTCATGAATAGGTCGGGCTAGCAGCCTGCGCCGTAGAAAATTAGCTGAACGGCCAGGGAGGCGCGACCATAGGGTGCTTGGCGAGGCTGGATTTCAAACTGAGCCGCTACCGTCCTGTCGGTTCTGAAGCGGTCGTCGTCGATAACCTGTACGATAGTGATCTTCTTCCCTTTATTTGGAGTGCGCGGATGAAATTGGGACTTGCCTTCGCCAGTAGCATTGGGATTGACGGAGACTCGGCACGGGAGATTTGCGTTCGCGCGGAAGCCGCCGGCTTCGAATCCGTTTGGGGGGGCGAGCATGTCGTGCTGCCCGACACGATTGCCTCCAAGTATCCCTACGCGCCCGACGGCAAGATACCCGCCGAGCCGGATACACCGATACCCGACCCATTGCTATGGTTGGCCTATGTGGCCGCGGTGGCGCCGACGCTCAGGTTGGGCACCTGCATCCTCATCGTGCCGCAACGCAATCCGTTGGTGCTCGCCAAGGAATTGGCGACATTGGACCATCTGACCGGCGGTCGCGTGGAGTTGGGGCTTGGCGTCGGTTGGCTGAGGGAAGAGTTCGATGCCCTTGGCGTGGCTTGGGAACGCCGGGGGGCGCGCAACGATGAGTATATCGCCGCCATGCGGGCGTTGTGGGCGGGTCCGCACGCGGAGTTTCACGGCGAGTTCGTCGACTTTCCGCCGGTAACATGCAGCCCGCGCCCGGTAAATGGAACCGTGCCCATTCTTGTGGGCGGGGATACGGATGCGGCAATACAAAGGGCGGTGCGCATTGCCGATGGATATTTCCCCGGCGAAGGGGATGCGGAGCGGCTCGGTGCCTTGATCGGGCGTCTCCGCGCCGCCGCCGAGGCCGGTGGCCGTGACCCGGATAGCATTGAGATCAATGCGATTTTCGGGGCGCAAATGGCCGACCCGGAAGCGGGTGTGGAGCAAATGCGTCATTTGGGCGTTGGTCGGATCATGGTGCCCGCATTCTTCTTCGCGGGCCCGGACGGACTTGATCGGCTCAGCGAATTCGGCGAGCGCCTGGCAAAGCTGGCAAGGGAATAACGATCCTCGGAGCGTTTGCCGTTTCCCGCGGTCCAGCAGCCTGTCGGACTTTACGGCTCTTAATTTCATTGGATTGGGTTGCCGATGCCTTTGCAGTGCTGGTTGAGGATCATTTTTTTTGTGCCGCTGTTCCTGGTCGCCGCCTGTTCCGAGCCGAAGGGTGTCGGGGAAGCTGACGGGGCGATACCTCCACCGCACCCGGGCGAGGCAATCTACCAACGATATTGCTTCTCCTGCCACGTCGCCGGCACCGCCGGCGCACCGAAGCTCGGCGATGCGCAGGCTTGGCAAGTACGCCTTGCCAACGGTAGGGATCAGCTTCTACGCACCACTATAGAGGGCATAGCGCCGGGCATGCCGGCGCGCGGGCTTTGCGCCGCCTGTTCGGATGCGGAGCTGGCCAGTGCCATCGACTATATACTGGTCAACAGTCGGTAGCCGGGAAGGTGCGCGAATCGCCGATCCTCCGGTAGCCGGCGGGTCGGGTATAGTGAGACATACTGATACCATCGACTTTGGAGCCATCCCATCGTGGAGCCTCCCATCCGGGAAAGCGGACACCCTGCTCCGGGTCGGTTGCCGTGGTGGGCGATGGATGTCGTGAATGAATCTGCGTGACCTGCGCTACCTTGTTGCCGTTGCGGAGCATCGCCATTTCGGCCGTGCCGCCGCCGCCTGTTTTGTCAGCCAGCCCACACTTTCCACGCAGATCAAAAAACTTGAGGAAACGCTGGGCGTTACGCTCATTGAGCGCACCAACCGGCAAGTGATGTTGACGCCGGTTGGGGAATCCATCGTCGAGCAGGCACAGCGGGTGCTCATTGAGGTGAGCCGCCTGGTGGGTTTTGCGGAACAACATCGCGACCCCCTCGGCGGCGAGCTTCGGCTTGGCATCATTCCCACCGTCGCGCCCTATCTGCTGCCAAGAATTCTTGGCCCCGTTCGTGAAACCCTGCCCAACCTGGAGATTCAATTGACCGAGGCGCAAACGGTGGTGATTACCGGGATGCTGCGCGAGGGCAAACTCGATGCGGTCATATTGGCGCTGCCGGTCGGCGAGGACAATATGGTCGAGACGGTGCTGTACCGGGAGCCGTTTTACCTGGCCGTCTCGGAGCGCCACGCGAAAGCGGGCCGCGAATCGGTCAATTGGGGGGATCTGGATGAGGAGCAGATACTGCTGCTTGAGGATGGCCACTGTCTGCGCGACCAGGCTCTAGAAGTGTGCGATTCCCACAACGCGGTGGAAAACACCAACTTTCGGGCCACAAGCCTGGAAACGCTGCGGCACATGGTGGCGGCCGATGTCGGCGCGACGCTGATACCCGAACTCGCGGTGACACCGGAAGCCGTCGGTGTGCGCTACATCCCGTTTGCGGGGCCGAACCCGCCCAGCAGAACGATTGGCATCGCGTGGCGGAGCAGTTCGCCGCGTCAGACGCTGCTTGACGAGCTGACCCTTACGCTGCGTGCGGCCACGGCGCGTATCGGCCATTCGATTTAGGGCCTGTTAACACTATCTGGGTTAGCCCTGTTGCGCCCCAGGCCGCGCCAATCAAGGCGCGAGGAGCGCGGTTTGGCCAGCGTCAAAATCAGTCGGATGGAGCACTAGCCCACGGGCGGAGCAAGCCGCAGCGCCTGGTAGCCGGCCGCCTCCATGGCCGCCGCGACCCGGTCCTGGGTGCCGGGGCAAAGCGCGATCATTGATCCGCCACCGCCTCCGCCCGTTAATTTGGCGCCGAGCGCACCGTTGTTTCGGGCGATGTGGACCAGTTCCTCAAGCTCCGGCGACGACACCTGAAGAGCATTCAGGTAGCCGTGGCAGAGATTCATGAGTTCGCCGAGTTCCTCAAGGCGGGCGTGTTCCAGCGCATCGACACCGGCACGGGCAAGTTGTGCCATCTGGTCGAAGAGGGCGTCGTAACGGCGCGCATTTTCTCGCCAGGCCGTGCGTACCCGGGCGACGGTGGTCGCGGTCAGGCTTTCCCGCCCGGTGATGCCGATAACGAGCGGCACGGGTTGTGGCAGGTGCAACTCGCGGAAGCTGGGGGTGCCATCCTTTTCGAAAACAAGTGGCTTGCCGATAGTGGCAACGGTATTGTCGATGCCGGATGGTGTGCCGTGCGCGGCCCGCTCGCACTCGAACGCCAAACGATTGATCGATTCATCGTCAAGGGCCAAGGCGTAGGCATCGCCAAGTGCGCGAATGACCGCCACCGCCAGCGCGGCGGAACTGCCGAGGCCCATCCCGCGCGGCAGGTGCGGGAAAACCTCGATGGTTATACCCGAATCGGCCAGTTGCAGTGTCTCGAGCATGGTGTTGATGGCGCCGTTGACACCCCGCGTTAACCCCGGCCTCACCTGCTGTTCCAAACCCCAGCGGGGAATAATCACCTGTACTCCGTTGCCACCCTTGCGGACCGTCGCTTCCACCGCCATTGGAACGGGCAATGCGATGGCCGGCCTGCCGTACACCACGGCGTGTTCACCGAGCACAATGACTTTCCCGCAGGCGGAGCTGCGTTTGGCCTGTTCCGGTGTTATCCGGTGTCGGGCAAGGTTCCGGGCGAGTTCCTTCGCCTTCCATTCCTTGATTTCCCCGCATTCAATGAGCCCTTCCACGACGGCCTCGAAAAGGGATTCGGGCACATTGGCCGATGTTGCGACGCTGCGGGCATGCAAGGTCATGTGTCCTTTCTGAATACCGTCGGTGGCGAGTGCGCGCAGCGCGGCCAGGTTCTGCGCCAGGCCGACGGCGGCCAGCACCCCGGCCAGCTCCGCGGCGGTGGGCGAGCCAAGCAGGCGATTGCTGATGCGAGCGGCGGGATTGTTCCTTACCGCGCCGCCGACGGTGCCAACCTTCATGGGAATTTCAATCTCGCCCACCAGATCGCCATCGGCGCTCCTGGTCCAGCGCGACAGAGCCCTGTAGCGGCCCTCCCGCGCGGCGTAGGCATGGGCGGCGGCCTCGATGGCGCGCCAGTCGTTGCCGGTGGCGATGGCGACCGCATCCACACCGTTCATGATTCCCTTGTTGTGGGTGGCCGCGCGGTAGGGATCCACCTGCGCCAGATCGCTGGCCAGTATGATGCCGTCCCGAACCTCCTCTCCGCTATAGGCCCGGCCTTCCAGATTCTCGATTGGGATGCGTACGCGGGCGGTGGCAATGGCGCGGTCGGTCAGGTTCGAGAGTATGCGCAGGAATACCTTGCCGCCGGTTATTGTTTCAACGAGCGTGGCGACTCCCTCGCACATGGTGTTGACGAGGTTGGCCCCCATGGCTTCCTGGGTGTCGACCAACAGATGCAGAACCACCATATCGTTGCCCTCGGAGGTTCTGTGTACGTGTACTTCCACATCCCGCGCGCCGCCGCCGCGAGCCACCATGTTGGGATGCAGGCTGTTGGCGAGCGCGATGAGTTCGTCCCTGCGTTCGAGTAGCGCCGTTTTCGCCGCGGCCGGATCGTCGATGTCAACGGCCTGTACCTGGCCGATAAGAATCGATTCGGTGGCCTCGGCCTGGAATCCGCCGCTCAAGCGCGCAATTCGCCCGATTCCGGAAAGTCCGGCGACAATGGAGGGCTCTTCGACAGCCAGGGGAATCACATAGTCGCGTCCATTCACTTGGAAGTTGAGCGCCACGCCCAGGGGCAGCCCGAATATGCCGACGACGTTTTCGATCATTTTGTCGGCAGTGGATAGACGCAGCGTATGACCGGCTCCGTTGAGCAGGCCGACATCCTCATCGCCGAGAAGGTCGCGGCTGTGCAGCGCATCGATACGCTCCGACACAGTCATGCGGAAGAAGTTGGGAATGCGCGAACCGGCCTTGGCGGCGGGTTGTGGCCCAGGTGTCGATGCGGTTGGCGGGCGTTCGGTGTCCGGAAGGGAGGGCATAGGGGTTTCCGATTCAGCGAATGGGCAGCTTGTCCGCGTATTTGGCGAGCAATTCGGCCCATTCCCGCTTGAGCCAGGGTGTGTGTGTTTCCGTCTGTTGGGCGAGTCGGTCGCTCAATTCGCGTGGGTCGATCCAAGCCCACTCGTCGATCTCCAGGGTATTGACGATGGGTTCTCGGTCGGTATTGGCGAGAAACACGGAACAGAGTTCGTGTTCGCTGCCGAGATCCTGGAATTTCTCGTGATACTCGAAGCGATAGACAAATCGCAAGTCGCGCAGGGCACTTCCCGCCAGCCCAAGTTCCTCGTCCACGCGGCGGCGCACGGCCCTTTGCATCGATTCGCCGCGTCGCGGGTGGGAGCAGCAACTGTTTGACCAATGGGATGGCCATAGACGCTTGCCGGTGGCTCGCTTCTGCAGAAGCACTTCACTGTCTTCGTTGAAAATAAATACGGAAAAGGCGCGGTGCAATCGGCCGAAGCCATTGTGGCAGGCCGCCTTGTTCAAATAACCGAGTTGTCGGTCGTTCGAATCGACCAAAATTAAAGGCTCGTCCTCCGAGGAAACAAGCTCGGCTTTGGTTGTGGCGGACACTATCGCAAATCTTTCAGCAACGAATCGCGGGTCGTGGGCAGCACCGTAACGGCGCAACCCATCCTGTCGTGGTCGATGCCGAACTCGAGCGCGGCCCCCGCTTGCAGTGATTCGATGGCGGTGGCCGGAAGTTCAAAGCGCATGAAGTGCACGGCCGCCGTCTTCTCATCGGTGGAACGTTCCAGATCCTCGTTGGCGATACCGAATATTCGGGGTTCCCCGCCAATTTGTGTCCAGACCCGATGCTCGATGCCGCGCAACGTTCGCAGTACCCGACGCCGCTCCTCCGCATCCGGATATTCGATCATAAAGGTGGCTTTCCAGTTGCCGCCGTCGGGAATCAGGGGGTTGTAGGCCTCGATTTCCTCCTCGATTTGCGCTGGTTCGAAGATGCGTTCCACGCGCAGCATTTCCTGCACTTGGTACTTCATGGTGATGAAGTCTTCGAAATAGAGTGTTGCGTGGTCGTTTAGGGCCAGTTGCCGCCGCTTTTTGTGGGCAAGTACCTCGGCACGAAACGCTGGCCGCTCGACGGCGTACTGTTCCAGGCTCCAGAGCTTTGAACGGTCGATTTTTTCCATGATCGGGCCGGTGTTGTTCCCTATGCATTTAGAGTTATGGAAGGTCTGAACAATTCGATAGAGCAGCATTGATCTACTCGTAACCTATTGATTTCATTGACTCGTATTCCGCGAATACAGGATTAATCAGAGGTTCCTTATATCAATGGGTTGCAAGAAGCCGACATCAGGTGGTTTCTTGGTCGGAACGGGTATCAGATGGCGTAAGCGGCACGCACCATCGAAATCGGGTGTTCCGCGGCAGCTGTCTCGCCGTGCGCCCCTAGGCCGTGTGCGATAAGCCGCCCCGCCATCGGGCAGTCCGAGCCGAAATGGTCCGGTGCCGTCTGCTTCACCCGATTGATCACCGGGCGGGCGATTTTCATGGCCTTGGCGTGCGTCTCCGCCTTCACCGCGTAGGTGCCGTCGTGCCCGGAGCAACGCTCGATGGCGGTGACCTCGGTGCCGTCGATCAGGCTCAGAAATTCGCGGGTCTTCATGCCGATGTTCTGTACGCGTTGGTGGCAGGCGACATGGTAGGCCACCTTGCCGAGGGAAGCCTTGAAATCGGAGTTCAGAAGCCCGGACCTGTGGCGCAACATGAGGTATTCGAAAGGGTCGAAGAAATGGTGTGCGACCCGGGTGACCGCGGCGTCGTCCGGGAACATCAGCGGTAGTTCCTGCTTGTACATCAGCACGCAGGAGGGGATCGGCGCCAGAATGTCGTGGCCGGCCTCAATGGCGGCGAGAAGGGCGGGCAGGTTGGCGTCTTGCATTGCCGCGACGCGCTCGAGATCGCCGAGTTCGAGTTTGGGCATGCCGCAGCAACCGGCCTCGGTGAGAACGGTTGTCGGGATACCGTTGTGATTCAAAACGGCGATTAGGTCTTCGACGATTTCCGGTGTGTTGTGGTTGCCGTAGCAGGTAACGTATATCGCCACCTTGCCGGTGGTTCTTTCGCAAGGCTTGGCGACGAGCTCCGCACCGGTTGCGCTGTCAATGCGCCTGGTTAGCGTTTTCGCCTTGAATTCCGGGAGGGGAGCGTCCTGGTGGATGCCGGCAATGCGCTCGCCCACTTTGCGCAGCGTCTTGTTGCGCGCGGCGGCGTTGGCGGACTGCGCAATTCCGGGCAGCGACATCAGGTCGAAAACCCGGTCGGTGCTGGTGATGAGTCGATCACGCCATTTTGTGTCTTTCTGTTTGAAGCGCCAGGCCTTGGCGCGCAGCATGAGGTGTGGAAAGTCGACCGCCCATTCGTGGGGCGGCAGATAGGGGCATTTGGTTTCGGCGCAGAGGTCGCACAGGAAGCACTGATCGACCACCTTGGTGTAATCCGCCTTGGGAACGCCATCGACCTCGAGCGTCGGCGACTCGTCGACCAGATCGAACAGGGTGGGGAAGGCGTCGCATAGGCTGACGCAGCGGCGGCAGCCGTGGCATATGTCGAACACCCGCTCGAGCTCCAGGTAGAGCTTTTCCTTGTCGTAGAACCCGTCTTTCCGCCAGCCGAGCGGCTGACGGTCCGGTGCCTCCAGGCTACCTTCACGCACCATGGAAGTGTCCTGTCCGGGAAATACGCATAGTATTAGGGAAGGTCTGAACAATTCGATAGAGCAGCATCTAGCTATTCGTAATCCATTGATTTTATAAACCCGGATCCCGCGACTACAGGATTAATCAGAGGTTCCTTAGACCTGCGTGTAATGGATCGTAGACTGATGCAATGGACCCACCCCCGCCATGGTCGGCCATTTGGCGCTATCGCCCTATACCATGGCGTCCAACGCTTTTTGGAAACGGTTGGCGTGCGAGCGCTCGGCCTTGGCCAGCGTTTCGAACCAGTCGGCGATCTCCTCGAAGCCTTCGTCCCGGGCGGTTTTTGCCATACCCGGATACATATCCGTGTATTCGTGGGTTTCGCCGGCGATCGCCGCCTTCAGGTTGTCGCTGGTGGTGCCGATGGGCAGGCCGGTGGCGGGGTCGCCGACGGCTTCCAGATACTCCAAATGGCCGTGCGCATGGCCGGTTTCGCCTTCGGCGGTGGAGCGAAATACGGCGGAAACATCATTCTCGCCTTCCACATCCGCCTTGGCGGCGAAGTACAGGTAGCGCCGATTGGCTTGGGATTCGCCGGCAAAGGCTTCTTTCAGGCTCTGTTCGGTTCGGCTGTCTCTAAGTTCCATGACATTTTCCTCGTTGGGATTGATTGGATGGTGCCGGTGGTCCGGCGTTCCTACGCCGCCATCATCTTGTTGACGTTGCGTAGGGCGAAGTATACGAATTTGAGCGTTTTGTGGAATTTGAAATATTGAATCAATGCAATAGATCGAGACTATTGAAAACCGATGGCACAGTAAGTTGTGCATATGATAATCATTCTTGTTTGGTGCGCGGCCGCGGACCTGACACTGGGTTTTGCACAACCTCTACCCTCTACCCGCCCGATATCTCCAAAATTTCATCAATGCGCGTTTTCAATCGGCCAATGCCGCCCACGCCGAGAGGGACGATTAGCTGATCGATACCGGCATCCGCGTACCGCGCAAAACAGGCCTTGTTGACGGATGGTGCGTCGGGACCGATGAAAATCCGCACATCGGCACGCTTTCTGCCCGCTTGTTGTAGATGCTTTTCTAGCTTGGCGATGCCCGCCACCGCCGCACTCGGACTGCGGCCATAGCCATACCAGCCGTCGCCGTGGGAAGCCACGCGGCGCAATGCCGCCTCGGATTCGCCGCCAAAAATGATCGGCGGGTGCGGCTGCTGAACCGGTTTGGGGTTGGAATAACAGGGCTGCAACCCATAGGTTTCGCCGTTGTACTCGGAGACCCCCCGAGCCCAAAGCGCGCGCATGACGTCGATGTATTCCAAGGTGCGTTGGCCGCGGCCTGAAAAATCCATTTGCAGGTTCTCGAACTCTTCCCTCAGCCAGCCGATGCCGACACCAAAGTCGAAGCGCCCGCCGGATAGGAAGTCGAGGTCGGCCACCATTCTGGCCGTGTAGACGGGGTTGCGCTGCGGCACCAGGCAAATCCCGGTGCCGAGCCGAATGCGCCGGGTTGCGGCGGCGATGAAAGTCAGGGCTGAAAACGGATCCAGTATGCCTCTTGGATTGCCTGGAATCTTGCCGTCGGCGGTGTAGGGGTAGCGGGAGGCGTACTCCGGGAAAAAGATCACATGTTCCGGTACCCAGACCGAGTGAATGCCCGCCGCATCGATGAGTTGCGCCGCTTCGGTGATGAATTCCGGTGGGGTGAAGTGCCCGAAGGCCATTGATACGCCGATTTTCATGGCTTTCTCCTGAATGTGCCCCGTGGACCAAGAAGGAGAATGGACCGGCAGGGGATTGGGTGTAATCTTGTATACATCGTCGGCATTTTTACCGGATATTTGCCAACCATATTTGCATAATTTCTAATTCATTGCGATTCCGCTGAACCCGTTCCCCTCATGCCGTACAATGCGCCGCCATTCCGAACCGGGCCACGGGGCAATGGAGAAAACCGCCGCGAGTCAGGGCACTTTTTCCTTCGTGGAGATGGAACGGCGGATTCTCGAATTTTGGGAATCCGCCAATATCTTCCATCGCTCCATGGAAGCGCGTAGGGGAAAGCAGCCCTACATCTTTTACGACGGGCCGCCGTTCGCAACGGGCCTGCCGCACCACGGCCATGTCGTCGCCAGCACCATCAAGGACATTGTGCCGCGCTATTGGACGATGAAGGGCCGTCATGTGCTGAGGCGCTTCGGATGGGACTGCCACGGCCTGCCGATCGAGCATGAGATCGACAAGCGCCTGGGCATGTCCGCGCAACAGGCGGTGGCCGAACTCGGCGTGGCCGGCTACAACGACGAATGCCGCGCTATTGTGCAGCGCTATGTGCGGGAGTGGCGCCACACCATCACCCGCCTCGGCCGCTGGGTGGATTTCGACAACGACTATAAAACCATGGACGTCTGGTATATGGAGTCGCTGTGGTGGGTCGTGAAGCAACTCTGGGACAAGGGGCTGATTTACCGGGGCAGCAAGATCATGCCGGTGTCCACGGCGCTGGAAACGCCGCTCTCCAATTTCGAGGCGTCCTCGAATTACATGGATGTGCAAGACCCGGCGATTACCGTATTGCTGAAGCTCGGCGACGAGGATGCCTGGCTTTCCATTTGGACCACCACGCCCTGGACACTGCCCTCCAATTTGGCGGTTTGCGTCGGCCCGGATATCGACTATGTGAAGGCGCGCGACGCCGCAACGGGTAAAGACATCTATTTCGCGGCGGAACGACTGGCGGATTTCGGCGATTTCGAGGTTCTTGCGCGCGTTAAGGGCCGGAACCTTGCCGGGCGACCCTACAAGCCCGCCTTTCCCTACTTCGCGGACGAACGAGCGAACGGTGCCTTTGTCGTCGTGGCGGACGATTATGTAACCGTCGAAGAGGGCACCGGCCTCGTTCATCAAGCGCCCGCCTTCGGGGAAGATGATAAACGTGTGCTGGAGGCCGCCGGGATCGCCGCATTTGTCTGCCCGGTGACCATGGGGGGGCGATTTACCGAGGCGGTGAGCGATTTCGCGGGGCTCTATGTAAAGGATGCCGACCAGCAGGTCATCCGCTACCTCAAGGATGCCGGTACGCTGTACCGCCAGGATGTGATTCAGCATGCCTACCCCTATTGCTACCGGTCCGACACCCCGCTCATCTATCGGGCCGTGCCGAGCTGGTATGTGCGCGTCACCGCGTTCATCGACCGGCTGTTGGCCGCCAACAGCCGGATTCGCTGGGTGCCGGAGCACATCAAGGAGGGTCGCTTCGGCCATTGGTTGGCCGGCGCCATCGATTGGGCCATCTCCCGCAACCGGGTATGGGGCACGCCGCTGCCGATTTGGATCAACGATGTTACGGGCAGCCGGGTTTGTATCGGCTCCATCGACGAATTGGAGGCGCGCACCGGTGTGCGCGTCGCCGACCTGCACCGCGAACATGTCGATTCGCTGACCTTCACGGTCGATGGCGAAGCGGGCACCTACCGCCGCATTCCCGAAGTGCTCGACTGTTGGTTCGAGTCCGGCTCCATGCCCTATGCGCAATTGCACTATCCGTTCGAGAACCGGGACGTATTCGCCGCCGCCTTCCCGGCCGAGTTCATCTCCGAGGGCCTCGATCAGACCCGGGGCTGGTTCTACACCCTCACGGTATTGGCGGCGGCGCTCCACGACCAACCCGCCTTCCACAACGTGATTGTCAACGGCATGGTCATGGCCGGGGACGGCAAGAAAATGTCGAAGCGGCTCAAGAACTACACGCCGCCGGACGATCTGATGGAAACCTACGGCGCCGATGCATTGCGTCTTTATCTCATCAATTCCGGCCTCGTGCGCGGCGAGGAACAACGTTTCGCCGACCAGGGTGTGCGCGACATGATTCGTCGGGCGCTGTTGCCCTGGTACAACGCCTTCACTTTCCTGAAAACCTACGCGGAACTCGATGATTGGTCTCTGGAGGCGGGCGACCGCCCCGGCGACAATGTGCTCGACCGTTGGATACGCTCGCGGCTGCAGACGCTGAAGGGCGTTATCGCCCGGGAGATGGATGCCTACCGCCTGTACAACGTGGTGCCATCGCTGTTCGAGTTCATTGAGGAACTCACCAACTGGTATATCCGGCTAAACCGAGGCCGTTTTTGGGGCGCGGGTATCACCACCGACAAGACCGCCGCCTACGGTACCCTGCATGCCGTGCTGCGGGAACTGAGCCTGGTGATGGCGCCATTCGCTCCCTTCCTTTCGGAACACCTGTATTTGGAATTGGCCGCGTTTGGCAACCGGCGGGCCAACCCGGACTCGGTGCATCTTTGCGACTACCCGGATCCGGAGGAGAGGCTCGTGGAAGCCGAGCTCGAAGCGGCGGTCGCCCGCATGCGACAGGTAATACTGCTCGGCCGACAAAAGCGGGAAGAGGTGAAAATCGGCCTGCGCACGCCGTTGCGGAAATTGGTGGTCATCAACCGCGATGCGGCGCTTCTGCGTGAAATCGTCCGGCTCGAGCCCTATATCAAGGCGGAGCTGAACGTACTGGAAGTTTGCTACGACACGGATGAGGCGCGCTATATCGAGCGCGTTGGCAAGCCGAACTTCCCGGTGCTCGGCAAGCGACTCGGCAAGCGGATGCGGGAATTCAAGGGGTTGATCGAAAATCTCCCCGGCGAGGCGATCGATACGTTGCGGGCGGGGGGCTCCATCGAACTGAACGGGGAGCGCTTCGGCCCGGCGGAAATTCTCGTCCTACAGCGGGCGCGGCCCGGCACCAATACGGTCTCCAATCGGCTGATTGGCGTTGCGCTTGATTGTCGACTCGACGATGAATTGGTGCGGGGCGGATACAGCCGCGAGATTGTCAACCGCGTACAGCGGGCACGCAAGGATAAGGGCCTGAACGTGGCGGACCGTATCGTGGTGCGCTTCGATGGCGATGCGAACCTGCTCGCCGCGGCGGACGAGCACCGCGACTACATCATGAAGGAGACGCTGTGCACGACATTTGAGCGCGCCGCCCCCATCGACGGCGCAACGGAGGCGGAAATAGATGGCAAGGCGTTTCGTTTCACGGTTGCCCGGACCGCCTGTCGGGTCTGATCGGGTCGCGCCCGGTGTAGCCATTGTACTGGCTCAGATACATTTCGGGAATTGCAGAGTGGCCGATGTGGGTGAGGGGATTTCACAGGGGACAAAATATGAGGGATACCCGCTGGGATGGGAGGGGAGGGAAGAAAGGCGGGTATCCCTCGGGTTGCGGTAATGTTCCCGATTGCCGAGAAGCGCCGCAATTAAAGCTGAAAACGATGCTAATGTTACTTTTGGTAACGCTTAAATTACAACCGATAATATAGCAACGTTACGTTGCTTATTTGCAACAGGCATGATATGACCCTTCCCCGATAGGACGGGTCTCTACCTCGCGGGTGTTCCGGTGAACGGTGATCGACAGCCGGTTTGGGCGTAAGGTTACGAGTAACTCAAATGCTGCTCTATCGAATTGTTCAGACCTTCCTTCGGTTGAGGGATACGGATGGATTGGGATGACTTCAAGTTCTTTTCCGCGGTTGCCCGCTGCGGCACGGTTCGGGCGGCGGCGCGGGAGCTGGGGGTTAATCCATCCACCGTCACCCGGCGCATCGAACAATTCGAATCGCGCGTGGGCGCGAAGCTCTTTGCGCGAACCCCGCGCGGGTTGGTGTTGACGCCGGGCGGCGCGGCGGCGGTTGGCGAGATACAGGATGTCGAACGCAGCCTCGCGCGCATCGAGCGATCCATCCGTGAGGAAGACCGGGCGCTCGCCGGCACGATTCGAATTGTTGTGCCGGAGTTCCTGCTGCTCGGGGGCGTATTGCGGGAATTCGGGAGCTTTGTAAAAGCCTATCCCCGCATTACGGTGGAGTGGCTGTTCGAATCGGCCGTTGAAGCATTGACGACTGGCGATGCGGACTTGGGGGTATGGGCCACCTCCCGTCCGCCGCTCGACCTGGTGGGCCGTAGGATCGGTTCAATCGCTGTCTCCGTTTACAGGGCCCAGGCCCCGGAAGGCGCCTCGCCGGCCGGGCATTCGTTGCGCTGGCTTGAATGGTTGTCTTCGGGCGACCTTGGCGCGGCCTGCGCCGCGGTGCGGGCGGTGGGTTGGCTGGATATTCCCGTATGCGGTCGCTGCAATACCCTTTCCCAATTGGTTTCCCTGTTGCGGGCGGGTGCCGGTATTTCGGCGCTGCCCTGCATCGTTGGCGACCGGGAACCGGGTCTTGTCCGGCTACCCCGGGCACCGCTTGAGCTCATCGAACTCTGGCGGCTGATGGTGCCGGAGGTTCGCTATACGGGTCGTGTCAGGTTGCTCAGCGACTACTTGGCCGCGGCCATTGTCGCCCAGGCAGTGGCTCTGCGGGGCGAGGCCGGATTGCAAACCGAGCCACTACCGGGGAGCGAGCAAATCCCGCTAAGCAACCCCTGATTAATTCTGTAGTCGCGACATCCGCCCAGCTCACCACCTTCCGCATAGTCATCTATATAATTCTCATGATTTTGGCGGGCTATTATCCTGCCCCGTAAATCCGCCGTTCACTCCGCAATGGTTTTCCGCTCAAGGAATTCGGTTACGGCTTCGGCCTCCCCGCTGAAAATGATCCGTTCCCATTTCGAGGCAAGTTGAAAGTCGTACATCGGGTCGTAATACCATTCGAGCAACAGCCCGATCCAAGCTTCGTGGTGGCCGGTTTGGAACCCTTCCACCAGGGCCGCGCCGACCCGCCGGTGCCGGTCGCCGCCGAGGCGTTTGCGAATGCGGTCGAGCGAGGCGGCCAGTTGACCCTGCAATGCGGCGGGCGAAGTGCCGTCGGCCAGAGGTGTGTCCACATATTCGGAACGGATGTTGCGCACCCGCGCCTCCCGGGGTGCTTTTAGCAGCACCAGCGGTGCGGCGGCCATGCGCTCGTACCAGGAACCCGGGAGCGCGAGGCGGCCAATGGTGCGGCTCTCGTCTTCCAGAACCAGCGCGCGGCCGGCCTTTTGCAGGGCGATGACCGCCAGAGCGTTTTCGAAAGCGATTGGCGTCGGTTGCCCGGCCGCGCGGGCGCCGAAGGCGGAGCCGCGATGCCGGGCGAGCGCTTCCAGGTCGATTGCGTGGGCAAGCTTGCCGATGACCCGGGTTTTGCCGCTGCCGGTTCGGCCCGCCAGCACGAACCAGAGCCTTGCATCGCCGGCGATGTTTTCCAGCGCATCGCGGCAGGCGCGGCGCAGGCTCTTGTAACCGCCCGCAACCCTGGGCACGAAGCAGCCCGCCTCCCGCAACCACGATTGGGCGGTTTGTGAGCGCAGCCCGCCCCGCCAGCAATACAGTTGGCAGTTGGGATGATGTTTCGCAAAGTCCACCCAGGATTCGATACGTTGCGCCCGTCTTGCGCCGGACACCAATTCGTGGCCTCGGGCGATGGCGGCTGCGCGTCCATCGTGTCGGTAGACAAGGCCGATCTCGTGACGCTCGGTATCGCCGAGCAGGGGCAGGTTCACAGAAGTCGGGAACGCGCCCCGGGCGAACTCCACCGGTGCCCGGAGATCGATGAGCGGAATGTCGTTGGCGAGTAGGGCGGTTGGCGTCAAGGGGCGGTTTCGATAACGGGTTTGCCGGCCCGGAACAACTCCAGGTGCTCCCGAAGGATGTGCAGGACATCGTCGCGGTCGGCGTCCGTGGCTTCCTTGAGGGCAAGTTCCTGGAGTCGCACGGCTTCTTCGAAATTGCCGTTGGCGGCGAAGGTTGCCGCCCAGGTGTCGAGGAACTCGGGGCTGGTGCGCGCCGCATCGTCGGCTTCCATCATGCGGGTCATGATCTTGTGCGCAAAGCGTGCCCTGCGCAGGCGGGTGAGGTCGGAGACCGTCAGCGTCCAGGCCACTTCGTTGATGATGTTGGCGTCGTTCGGCGCGGCTCGGGCCGCATCGCGGTACCAGCGCCGCGCCTTGCGAATGCTTTGCTCGGCGGCAATTCCCCGGGCATGCAGGTTGCCAAGCATCAGCATCGCTTCGGGGTCTTCGTTTTCATCCACCAAGTCCCGCAACCACCGTACGGTGCGCTTGTCGCCCTGCGCCTTCGCCCCTTCCAGCATCAGGTAGCGGGCGTAGCCCAAACGCGCCGCCGTGTTGTTCAGGCTGGCGGCGCGGATGAAATTCGCCTCGGCTCGGGCCGGGTCGCGCTCCACCACCTCTCCGGCATAGTAGAGATGGGCGAGGCGGAGCAGCGCGTCGCCGTGCTCAAGAGCGCCGGCCTGTTCAAGGAGCGGCGGACCCTGGGCCCTGTTGTCCTCCCCGAATGCGTCGATCAGATAGAGGCTGCCGAGGGCATACATCGCATCCGCCGAGCCCAGTGCGATGGCATGGAGATAGTTCTCCTGGACCTGATTGAGCGCCCTGCGTCTGTCTTCTTCGTTTTTGTGCTGGTTGGCCTGCTCCCAATAGATGCGCGCCAACGTCAAGTTGGCAATGACGTTCCCAGGGCGCGACGCGCTGCGTAGCCAACCGATGGCGTCGTCGTATTGTTCGCGGACGATCATCAAGGCGCCGACCGTGGCCTGGGCGGTGCTGTCACCGTCCCTGGCCAGTTGGCCGATTAGGGCCAATGGGGAGAAGGCGACATCCTCCGCCTGGGCACCCAGCGTTTTGGACAGGGCATTCAACCTGTGCCGGTAGGCGGTTCCGAGATCGAAGTGCATCTCCCGCAGGGCCCCGGCTTTGGGGCGGCCCACGACCAGCATGGAAAAAGACGCGGGTCCGTCGGATTGATAGATGGAGCCGACGGGGGAGAGCGATTCCGACATCACGAATATCTGCGCCTCGACCGGGGTCAGGGCGATGTACGGGTTGGTGGATGTGCCGTCCGCGTTGGCTGTCATGTCGGCCTTGACGGCCGTCACCCAGGCGGCGTGGGAGGCGGCCGTCTCGGAAGAATCCAGATAGGTGTAAAACCGGTGCAGCGCGTAGTGGCCCGTCAGGCTGCCCTGGCATAGATCGAGGATGGCCGTCCCGATGGCGCCGAGTTTCAGGGGCTCGTCCTCCGCAAGTCGCAGGGCTTCGGTTTCAAGCTCGCCGAGCCGTCGATAGTCGTCGGAAAATGCATCCCCGGCAAGAAAGGAATGGCGCAGGGTCGCGGCGGCGGCAGCTCTGGGGCCGGATTTCGCGGCCGCATCGACGTCGGTTGCCGACTGGCAACTCGCCAGCACGGTTGCGAACAAAAGCATTGGCGTGGCGAGCAGAACGCGCATGGCGTAATTTATAGCACCGATTCGAGCCGGTATCATGTGCGGTGACCGCAAATCGACGATATGCGGGCCGATTAAACCATTTGGAGGTGCGCAGCATGACCTGGGGACACAAAATTCGCCTACCCGACGAAAACGAGGCTCTGCCTGGGCGCTCGCGTCCCATGTCGATTCCCGACCGGCATTTTGTGAACGGCAAGCCGCTGGCGGAGCCCTATCCCGAAGGCATGGTGCGCGCCGTTTTCGGTCTAGGCTGCTTTTGGGGAGCGGAGCGCAGGTTTTGGCAAACGGACGGAGTGTTCGTCACGGCGGTCGGCTATGCCGGCGGTATCACGCCGAATCCGTCCTATGAGGAAGTTTGCTCTGGGCTTACCGGGCATACGGAAGTGGTGCTGGTGATTTATGATCCGGCAGCCGTGGCTTTCGATACCCTGTTGAAAGTGTTTTGGGAGGCGCACGATCCCACCCAGGGCATGCGCCAGGGCAACGATGTGGGTACGCAATACCGGTCGGCCATCTACACCCATGACGACATGCGGCAAGCGGCGGCCCTAGCCTCCCGGGAACATTACCAACGGGCGCTTGACCAGGCGGGATTTGGTGCCATTACCACGGAAATCCAGCCCGCCGGACCGTTCTACTATGCCGAACACTATCATCAGCAGTACTTGGCCAAGGTGCCGAATGGCTACTGCGGACTGGGTGGTACCGGTGTTGCCTGTGCCATTGAGGCGAAAGCGCTTGCCGACTGAATGGGATTCGACGCCATGATGGAGGGTTCGCCGCATGACCTCTGACGGCACCCCGGCCGGCCGGGCCGCCACACCCGTTTGGCAGCGTGCGCTGCTTTGGCTCATCACGCTGGCGTGTTTTGCTTGGTTGTACACCCGCATCGACGGCGCGGCGGCGCGCGAGGGCGAAACGGTGGCGGCCTACCTGCTGCAAGTTTTCGGGGGTGTGCCCTGGGGAATATGGCTGGCGCTGATGATTCCCTACTCCGCCTATTTTTTTCTTGTTGACTCGACGGTGGTGTGGCGCGTGGTGACCTGGTTCAACGCCCGCGTGCCCTGGACCGGCATCCTGCCCATTCGCGCCAGCGCCTACATCGTCTCGATCGTGAACGAACAGGTGGGCAAGGGCGCGATGGCGCTTTACCTGAACCGTCGCGACGGTGTGCCCGGTTGGGAAGTGGGCTCGTCGATGCTGTTCATCATGTTCTGCGAACTGCTCTACCTCACGCTTTGGGCGAATATTGGCTATTGGGTGGCGTCCGACACGCTGCCGGCGCAGTTTCGCCTTGTGCCGTGGATCGGCATTGGGGTGCTCGCGCTCTTCCTGATTTGGGTCGCCTACTTTCGCGGCCACATTCCCGTGGGTAAAACGTTGCGAGAGCGTTCGGTTTTCAAAGCCTTCCGCGAGGCCTCGCCGTGGCGTTATGTGATTATTGCCGCGATTCGCTCCCCGGCCCTGTTGGGCGCGGTGGTGGTCTACACCCTAGCACTGCGGCTGTTTGGCGTGGATGCCTCGTTTCTTGCCATGCTTGGCGTACTGCCGGTTATTTTCTTTGCGGCGGCGATTCCCACCCCGATGCGCGCCGCGGCCATCACGATTTGGGTGGTGCTGTTCCCCGAAAACGCGGCGCAACTCTCGGCGTTCGGGCTCGTGATGCACAATTTCTTTATTTTCTTCAACGCCGCCATCGGGTTGCTGTTCCTGCGGCGCGCCAATCGGGAGTTGTTTGGATAGCATCATCCCGATGACGGGCATGGTCTTGGTGTGGCGATGCCTACCCCCGATCCGCGGTCGCCCAGTCCGGGTCCAGGGTTCGGAAAAAATCCTTGAGCATTCGATAGGTAAGCCCCCATACGAAGTGTCCGCCAGCGAGGCGGTAACCGTTGAAAACCGTGGGTGTGCCGGTGATGGACATGGTTTCCGTATCGTGCAGCGCATTGCGTACCATGGGCACGAGTGGTGCCCAGACCACCTCGTCCACTTCGATGTTCAGTTTGAATTCCGGATCGCCGGCAATCTCGAAGACATGCGGGGCAATGAGCATGTTCAGGCGCTGGCCGCGCGGGGCGGCCCGCTGTTGGTCCAATGCGCCAAGATAGTGGCCGTTGGTCAGATCCAGCCCCACTTCCTCAAAGGTTTCGCGCATGGCGGCCACCTTCATACTCGAGTCGGAATCGTCCCTGTGGCCGCCGGGAAACGCCATTTGGCCGGACCAGGGGTCACCCGATTTGATGGCGCGCTTGATGAACAATATCTCCGGGCCCTTTGCGAATTCGCGCAGCACGACGGCAACCGCGGCCTCGCGGGTGCGCTCTTTGGGCACGAAGGTCAAGCCGTCATAGCCAGCGAGCCGTCGGCGGATGCCGGGTAGGTCGATCACAGCACTATTGGATGTGGAGGATGCATTGACTCAAAATCGGTCGGCACGGACAGCTCGGGGCCATGGCAAGGCTGACCGGCAACGGGGTTGTATTCAGCATGCTCCCCGCGTCAGTCCGATGAGTATGTCGCTTGCTCCGTCTCGATCTCGTCGTCCTCCGTGAACATCGCGGACGGAAATCAGGCGGGAGTCGCTTGACAGGCTTCCACCCCCAAGCGCACGTGAACATCGCCCAACAATAGAGTGTGTGTCGGTTCCACGCAAGCCGGGGTTCGCGGTAATTTTGCATCGCCAACAGGCCATCGAAAAAAAGTTGTCATTCCGGCGAGGGTGTGGATATAATCCGCCCGTGGACCCGTGGACCCGTGGACCCGTGGACCCGTGGACCCGTGGACCCGCGTCGCGATGCGTGGGCAACGGTGTCCGGTTCCCCGGTCCGGGCATTTAACTTTGGATACGGAGAACAACGATGTCCGACAGGAAACCCCCCGTGGCCGCGCTCGCGGCCGCCCTGCTGCTGTGGCCGGGCCTGGCGCTCGCGGTGACAACATTCCAGCAACTCGACGGCACGGGCGAGATGGCGCCCGAGCCGGTGGAGTACGCCCGGGAGCTGGTGAAGGTTGCGGCGGGCAAGAAGACCGTCAACCTCAAGAGCCCGTCGCCCGTCACCAAGCACCGGGTGGCCGCGGCGCTCAAGCGGGATATCAAGCCGAACGAGGAGCTCTATCTGCGCCTGGCGCTGGGCGGCGGCATGGTGTTCGCCGAGGGGAAGGAGGTGAGCGGCATCGGGTGGAGTTTCTCCGCGTACCCCCTGGCCGAGGTAGTTTGCACGGCCGACGACGGAACATCAGTGTTTCGTCCCGATGGTGTGACATCGAAGGGTGTGGTGATTGGAACGCAGTTCATCTCGGGGCGGTCGGGGGAGGCCGTTGCCGTCTTCAAGATGACCACCACCGGGGGTTCGTTCGGCATTCCCACCGGGGAAGGGGGAACGAGGGAAATTCCTTATCTGCTAAACTCCGGAAGCTCTAAAAAGGAGTGTGACCAGCCGTTGGAGTTCGTGAAGATATTCGCGGGCATCGCGGACTATCTGGCGGTTCCGGCGGGGGCGGGCAGCTATACGGCGAGCATCTCGCTGCACGGCGATGCGGACGAGGCGTATGCGGGCACGAACGCGTCCACGGCGCTGGCCGGCACGGCCACGATCGTGAGGGTTGTCGACGGGCTGGCCGCCGCGGTCACGGCCGCGACGCAGCCGGCGGTCGCGCACGTGGGCACCGCCCCGCAGCCGTTCCTGTGGTTCCGCGACACGAGCGCCGCGAGCACCACCGGCGTGAAGAACAAGGCGGTGCTCGGCTCGGCCAAGGCGACGATCGCGAGGGACGACCTCTACAATGCCACCAGCGGCAAGGTCGCCACGGGGAGCGACC
The DNA here is from genome assembly GCA_965116165.1 of Pseudomonadales bacterium. Classification (GTDB taxonomy): domain Bacteria; phylum Pseudomonadota; class Gammaproteobacteria; order Pseudomonadales; family Azotimanducaceae; genus Azophilus. Next base: position 2,907,137 of record OZ220484.1, read on the forward strand.
TGCTGCCCGACGGCAGCGTCAATTTCGCGGTGGAGGGGGACTTCTCGATCGGGGCGTTCAGCCTGAAGGTTCCCACGGACGCCGACGACCCGTCGAAGGATTGCCCGGCCGCCGGCACCGCGGGATCGCCGGCGATGGGCAACCTCAAGCCGGCCGCCGCCGGCCCGTCCGACATGGCGATGCTGGAGGGGCAGAACGCGGGGACGTACCATCTGTGCGTGCAGGTGGACACCATGGGGCCGAACGCGACCCCGATTCCGGCCGGGATGTACCGCGGGACCATCAGCCGCGACGGCGGCACCGGCGCCGACGAGACGCTGGCGACGGGGGTGATCGGCAACATCCGGCGCAACGGGACGACGGTGAAGCTGACCTACCTGACGGTGTCCGAGAAGTACAACCAGCGCCTGGTGATCGTCAACGACGGGTCGAACGAGGCGACCTACACCCTGGGGTCGTTCGTGACGGAGGCGGGCACGCGGGCGGTTGCGAAGGCGGCGGCGCGCGGCACGGTCGCGGCGGGCGGCCAGGTGGTTCTTCGGGTTTCGGACCTGGTTGAGTTCACGGGTCCGATGACGCGGGCGGCGGCGACGCTGAGCATCAACGCGGATGTGGGGGATGTTCAGGTGGCGACGACCCAGGTGAACCTTCTGCACGGCAGCACGGACACGGTGGTCTACGCCTCGGTGGACGGCGCCTCGGTCAACTAGACATCCATTCTCCGTCACCCGGCATGGCCGGGTAGGGGAGGGCTTCGCGGCCCTCCCTTTTTTATTGGTCCGCCCAAGTATGCGGGACCGTGCCGGTCGGTGAAAAGGCGAAACGTATCCGCCAAGGCAAGCGCCGGATTCTTTTTGTAGTGTGGGTGCCCGATCACGGTGATACAGATTCCCTTTCCGAGAGTCCCGGTTCGCGGCGCACCCCTGCTCGGTTCAGATTTCTCACGCTGTAAAGGGACAACATAGGGTAGCCTCAACCGTCACCGACTGACAGACCCCCGAATGTCTCGCTTGGTACCGTATCTCTCCCAATATAGCAATGCAATGGTGAGGAATAACCGATGTTGAACGATAAAGTACGCAGTCTAGGCGAGCGGGAACTCGAAGAAGTGGTCGGAGGTCACTTTATGTGGGTCGGCCTCGGGATGCCGGATTTTCCGGTGCCAACTCCGATCGCGCCTCCACGGCGGCCGCGGATTCCACCGGTCACCCCGCCGACCGTATCGTTTCCAATACCATGGCCGCGGTGGCGTTTTTTCTAAACTTGCAACGCCAAGGAACCTCTGATTAATTCTGTAGTCTCGGCATTCGATTCAATAAAATCAATAGCTTACGAGTCGATAAATGCTGTTCTATCGAATTGTTCAGACCTTCCCTAACTTTGCGCGGCGGATCGGGAGGGCAAAATCGATCCGGTCCGCCGCCGCTTTGACGGTCTCGGCATGATGTCGGACTCTTGCTAAGGGCTGCCGGTGCCCTGTCCGAGAAATACGCATATTGTTTGATCCGCACATAATGGACCATGGTTCATCCGCTCGCCTAGCGACCGCTATTCCGGGTACAGTTGCGTTCGTTTGACCGTGAACGCCCAAACGGCGAGCGAGCTATTATGAGCAAGCACAAACATCCGCGTCCGACCGGCTTCGACACCCTTGCCCTGCATGCGGGACAGACACCGGACCCGGTAACTCGCGCACGGGCGACGCCAATCTATCAATCGGCATCCTTTGTCTTCCCGGATTCGGATTTCGCCGCAGGGCTGTTCAACATCGAACGGGCGGGCCATGTCTATTCGCGGCTCTCCAATCCCACCAACGCTGTGCTTGAGGAACGTATCGCCGCGCTCGACGGCGGGGTTGGGGCCATCGCCACGGCAAGCGGCCAGGCCGCTATGCACTTGGCCGTGGCGACCATTTGTTCGGCTGGCGACCACATTGTTGCCAGCCGGTCCCTCTACGGCGGCACACACAACCTGCTCGAATATACGCTGCCCCGCTTTGGCATTGAGACAACTTTCGTCGATCCGCGTGGGGTGGATGCCTTCGCCGAGGTCATACGCCCCAACACCAAACTCCTGTTTGGCGAGATTCTCGGCAACCCGGGCCTTGAGGTTCTGAATGTTCCCGCCCTGGCCGAGGTTGCCCGCCGTGCGCATGTTCCCCTGCTGGTGGACGCCACCTTCGCCACGCCCTATCTCTGTCGGCCCATCGCATTGGGAGCGCACCTTGTCGTGCATTCGGCAACCAAATTTTTGAGCGGCCACGGCGTTGTGATTGGCGGGCTGCTGGTGGATGGCGGGTCTTTCGATTGGTCATCCGGTGACTTCCCGACGCTCAACGACCCGTATTCCGGGTTCCACGACCTGGTATTTGCCGAGGAATTTGGCCCCCAGGCGTTCATCACGCGGGCGCGCAAGGAAGGCATTCGGGATTTCGGTGCCTGCATGGCGCCGATGACATCGTTTCAAATACTCCAGGGCTTGGAAACGCTGCCCCTGCGGATGGCCCGCCATGTCGCCAACACGGAGCGGGTGGTGGAATTTCTGGCCGCGCATCCGCTGGTCGAGTCCGTGAGCTATCCGAGCCTCCCGGGTCATCCCGACCATCAACTCGCCAAGGAGTTGCTGCCAAAAGGCTCGGGCGCGGTTTTTGGCTTCACGGTGCGCGGCGGTCGGCCAGCGGGCCGTACGTTGATTGAGGCTCTGCGCATCTTCTCGCACCTCGCCAATGTGGGTGATGCCAAGTCGCTGGTTATCCATCCCGCCAGTACCACCCATCACCGCATGGATGCCGCCGCGCTCGCCGCCGCGGGCATCGGTGAGGGCTTGATTCGCCTGTCTATCGGCTTGGAGGATCCGGACGATCTGATTGGCGACCTTGGGTCTGCGCTCCGCCAAGTTGAGAAGGGGTTGCGCCCGTGAGCCTGGTGCTCCATGCAATGCCCGCTCATCGTGGCGATGCCCGAAAATTGGCTCCCAACCAAAACCTGAATGGTCAATTTTGCCGGGTATTCCCGCCCGTGCATTCGGTAGGCTTGGCGCGTGGGGTATGCCTGCCATGAGATTTCAGGTGGATGGTAAAACCGCCTTCGCAGCCACCGGCACCGCCGAGCACCGGCCCGGTCGGGCGGCGGTGGTCTTCATCCACGGCGCCGGCATGGATCACAGTGTTTGGGTGATGCCGGCCCGATATTTCGCCCGGACCAGCCTCAATGTTCTGGCACCGGATCTGCCCGGCCACGGGCGCAGCGAGGGGCCGGCGTTGCATTCGATTGAGGATATGGCGAATTGGGTGGTGTGCGCCATGGACGCGACGGGGCTGGACGAGGCGGCGGTGGTCGGCCATAGCATGGGTGCCTTGGTCGCCCATGTGTTGGCCGCGCGGTTTCCGGAGCGGTGCCGGGCACTGGCGCTGCTTGGCATTTCCGCACCCATGCCGGTGACCAGCGCCTTGCTCGATGCGGCGGAAGACAACGATCACGCGGCTATCGACATGGCGAATACCTGGAGCCACAGCCCCGCAGCCCGGCTGGGCGCCAACGAAAACCCGGGTTTGTGGATGCTGGGGACCGGCCAGCGCTTGCTGGAAACCGCCGGACCGGGGGTTTTTCATGCGGACCTTGGCGCCTGCAACGCGTTCAACCCGGACGAGATTGCCGAGCCGGCAAGGTGTCCGACACTGGTCATTCTGGGTGAGGCGGATCAGATGACGCCAGCTCCAGCGGGTTTGCGCATGCGGGAACGGTTGACGGAAGTGCGTACCGTTCAGCTTCCCGGCTGCGGTCACTCGATGTTGCCGGAGCGGCCGAATGCCGTGCTTGATGCGCTGATCTCAATCGTGCCCTGATATTCGGAGCTATCTATTTGACGCCATGGACGGCGGTGTATCAGTTTGAAATCTGCACGAACCGCATGGCGCTTGAGCCAGGATCGGCGGAATCCGAAAAGTCAAGGAAGGTCTGAACAATTCGATAGATCAGCATTTAGCCACCCGTAAGCTATTGATTTTATTAAACTGGATGCCCCGGCCACAGGATTGATCAGAGGTTCCTCAAATTGATACGGCATCCACCCTCGGGGTCTGGTTTGCGTCGGGGTTCAAGCTGGTGTTGGGAACGCCTCGCTCAGTGCGGCGATATGCTCGGGGGTGGTTCCGCAACATCCACCGATTAGCAAGGCGCCGGCGGCGACCCAGTCGCGGGCCTGTTCGACCAAGCCCGCCGGGGTGGCGTCTTGATCGAATTGCCAGTCCGGCGGATTAAATTCGCCGATTTCGGGGTACACACCAATGGGCCCCCGCCAGCGCTTCCGCACCATGTCCATGGCGTCGGCCACTGTCTCCGGTTCGTTGTGCATGATGTTGACGACATCCGGCCCAATCGGAATAAGGGCGTCTAGGGGTTCGGCGAAATCCACATGGGGTCGGTCGAAACTCACGAGGCCACCGCCTTGGCGTCGCCGACAGCTCACGCCCAGCCAAACCGGCAGACCGGTCGCCAGCGCCGCTTCCATCGCCCAGGCGCCGTGGTTCGCTTCCTGTAGCATCTCCAGCGCGATGAGGTCCACCCCGCTGTCGGCGAGGATGGCCGCCCACTCTTTCAAACCCGCCTTCTCGACATCGGTTGGTGGATAGTTGTCGGTATTGAAACTCGGCGGCAGGTTGGAGAGCGACCCGGCGATGGCCACTGCTTTCCCGGACGCATCGCGCGCCTCCATGGCCAAACGAACCGCGTTGCGGTTGATGGCGTCAACCGCATCGGCGAGCCCGACGGCTTCCAGGAGATACCGTCCGGTACCGAAGGTGTTGGTGATGATGACCTCGGCGCCGGCCTCGATGTAGGCTTCGTGCACCTCGCGAACCTTGTGCGGGTGGGTATGCGCGGCCAGCGCCGACCAGGCGGCGTCGCTCATGGGCACGCCCCGCCGTTGCAATTCCGAGCCGGTGCCGCCGTCGAGCAGAACGACTTCCCCGCGTTCAAGTTTGCTCTGCCAGGACATGGCGGTGATTCTGGCACGGAGCGGAAGATTTTGGAATCCGGCCGGCGTATCGTCTTTGCGCCAAGCGCTAGATCACGGTCACAGCCCCCGTTGCCGGATCAAAGGTGAAAGCAAAGAGGCTTTATCCACATACTCCCGCAAAAGTAAAAGGTCTTCCATGGAACCGCTCAACAACAAGTCCATGGGTGACTTCGAATCAAGCTGAACGTGAGATTCACGTAGCCATTGATTTTCCACCTCCAGATCCTGAAAAAAGGTCTGAACGAGTCGATAGAGCCGCACCAATCCCTATCCGGAAATCGGGAGAATCCGGCCGGTTGCGTGTCCAAGGGTTGATTTTTTCCATTGAGGCCCTATGTTTCGCCATCTGCGATGGGCGGGCGTAGCCGGGTTGCGCCCGCGGCAAATTCAACCGGAATAATTGAGGTCGAGATGATTGAAGCGGATCGGCTGACACGTCGCTACGGCGATTTCGTCGCCGCCGATGACGTGTCTTTCCGGATCGAGCCCGGCGAAATTGTCGGATTGCTGGGTCACAACGGGGCGGGCAAAACCACCATCATGAAAATGTTGACTGGTGCCCTGGAGCCGAGTTCGGGTACGGTGCGGGTGGACGGCACGGCGCTCGAAACCGCGCCGCGGGCCGTGCAGCGGCAACTCGGCTATCTGCCCGAGAACGTGCCGCTTTATCCGGAGCTGCCGGTGGTGGACTATCTGGCCTATGTCGCGGAGTTGCGGCAGGTGGAGGATGCTCGCACCGCCGTTGCCGAAGCCATTGCGGCAACGGATTTGGCGGACAAGGCCCTGGATCCCATCGGCACACTTTCCCGGGGTTATAAGCAGCGGGTCGGGGTTGCCCAGGCCATTCTGCACAAACCGCTGTTCCTGATTCTCGACGAACCCACCAACGGGCTGGATCCGGGTCAGACCCAGCACATGCGTGAACTGGTACGTGACCTGGCGGCATCCGCGACGGTCATTCTTTCCACCCACATCATGCAGGAGGTCGGTGCCGTCTGCGACCGGGTGCTGATGCTGCGCGACGGCCGCCTCGCCCTCGATGAACGGCTTGATGCGTTGCGGTCCACCAGCCGCATCAGGCTGCGCACGGAACCCGACGCCGCCCTCGACGGCTTGGCCGCGGGCAGTCCCTCGAATCTCGGCGATGGCCGCTGGTTGCTGAATGTCGAAGGCGAGCTTGCGCTGGCCGCCGACCGCATCGCCCGGGAATTGGTTGAGCGCGGTATTCCCATCTATGAACTCAGCCCGGAGCAGCGCGACTTGGAAACGGTGTTCCGCGAAGTCAGCGAAGGAGGGGAGGTGAGCCATGCAGCCTGATCGAACCGCCGTTGTCCGCAAGGTCGCCGCCAAGGAATTAACGCTCTTTTTCGCCGCGCCCACGGGCTATCTGTTCCTCGCGGCCTTCCTGGCCGTCACGCTGTTTGTCTTCTTTTGGGTCGAGGCCTGGTTTGCCCGCAACGTGGCCGATGTGCGCCCCATGTTCGAGTGGTTGCCGGTATTGCTCATCTTTCTTTCCGCCGCCTTGACGATGCGCATGTGGAGTGAGGAGCGGCGCAGCGGCACGATGGAATTGGTGTTCACCGCACCGCCCACGACCTGGCAATTCGTGCTTGGCAAGTTCGTTGCCTGTTGGGCGTTGATTGGGGTCGCCCTCGCCTTGACCCTGCCGTTGCCGATTAGCGCCGCCTACATCGCGGACCTGGATTGGGGCCCGGTTGTGGCCGGCTATGTTGCGGCCCTGTTGCTCGGTGGCGCCTACACCGCAATAGGGCTTTTCGTCAGCGCCCGAACCGACAGCCAGATTGTCAGCCTGATCGTCGCCAGCTTTGTCTGCGGCGCGTTTTACCTGATCGGCAGCCCGGTGTTGACGGAACTCGTGTCGGGAACCATGGCCGATTTCTTCCGGGCCGTCGGCTCCGGCTCGCGGTTCGAGGCCATTACCCGCGGGGTTTTGGATCTGCGCGATCTCTACTACTATCTCTCCCTGGCCGCTGTCTTCCTCGCGCTCAATGTCTACGGGCTGGAGGTGCAGCGCTGGGCGAGGGATGGCGACCGCGGGCGCCATTCGGCCTGGCTCCTGGGCACAGGCCTTTTGGTTGCCAATCTACTGGCCGCCAATTTATGGCTGGGGTCGCTCACCGGTTTGCGGGTGGATATGACGGAAGGGCGCATCTATTCGGTCTCGGATGCCACCCGAGTCTATCTCGGCCGATTGCGGGAGCCCTTGCTGATCCGCGGCTATTTCAGCAACAAAACCCATCCGCTGCTCGCGCCTTTGGTACCGCGCATGCGCGACCTGTTGACGGAATACGAGGTGGCCGGCCGCGGTAAGGTGCGCGTTGAAATCATTGATCCGGCGGACGACCCGGAGATGGAGGACGAGGCAAACACCAAGTACGGCATCCGCTCGGTGCCATTCCAGGTGGCGGACCGCTATCAGTCGAGTTTGGTCAATTCCTATTTCGACGTACTGCTCGCCTATGGGGACGAATACGAAGTGCTGGGCTTCCGCGACCTGATCGAAGTGAAGGTGCGTGGCGAGGCGGATCTCGATGTGCAACTGCGCAACCCGGAATACGATCTCACCCGCGCCATCAAGAAGGTCTTGTTCGGCTTCCAGGGCGGCAGCAGCGTGTTTGCCAACATCCAGGAACCGGTGCGGTTCATTGGCTATGTGTCCGGCGACGACAAGCTGCCGGAGGCTCTGGCCGAATACCGGCCCGTCCTGACCGAAGTTCTCGACACATTGGCCAGCGAGAGCGACGGCAAACTCAATGTGGAGATCCTCGACCCGGAGGCGGGCGATGGCTCCCTGGCCCAGGAAATCGCCGACAATTACGGTTTTCAGCCCATGGCGGCGAGCCTCTTCGACCTCAACTACTTCTATTTTTATCTGACGCTAACCGATGGTGAAACGGTAGTGCAGATACCACTGCCCGAGGCGCGCTCCGCAGAGGCCACGCGGCGCGGCATCGAGGAGGGGCTAAAGCGCTTCGCCGCCGGGCTGTTGCGTACCGTCGCGTTGGCAACGCCGCCCGCCCCGCCGCCCTATATGGCCAATCAGGGCATGGGCGGCAATCAATTCACGCAACTTCAGGGCACCCTGGCCAACGATTTCAATGTGGAAACCACGGACTTGACCGACGGGGTCGTGCCCGAGGCGGCGGATCTTTTGATTGTGGTTGATCCTCGGGATTTCACGGAAAAACAACGCTTCGCCGTGGATCAATTTCTCATGAGGGGCGGCACCGTGATGATAGCCGCGGGTGCCTATGACGCCAGCCTCACCGGGCAGTCGCTCACGGCCACAAGGCGTACGACGGGGCTTGAGGGCTGGTTGGACCATCATGGGGTGGACATTGGCGATGCGCTGGTGATGGATCCGGCCAATGCGGCTTTTCCGGTGCCGGTGACCCGTCGTGTTGGTGGATTCAGCTTCCAGGAACTCGTGATGCTCGACTATCCGTATTTCCCGGATATCCGCGCTCCGGGCCTGAACCCGGACTCCCTGATCACCGCGCCGCTACCGCAGGTCACCATGGCTTGGGCATCGCCCCTGGTTTTGGACGGCGAAGCCAATGCGAATCGGGAAGTCGTGGAACTGCTGCGTACTTCGGCGGGAAGTTGGCTTTCGAACTCGACCGATGTTATGCCACGCACGGACGAATTTGGTTCGAGCGCATTTCAGCCCGACGGCGATCAGGCGGAACGACTGGTGGGCGTGGCGATCAGCGGTCGGTTCGATTCCTTCTTCAAGGGCCAGGACTCGCCGTTGCTGGCCGAGCCGAAGGAAGGGGAGGATGAGGATTCCGGCGACACCGACGCAAACACAACCGCCGGGGAAGACGAGGAAGCGGAGGATGTCGATACGCTCGGCGTCGTCGGTTCCGTCATCGAGCGCTCGCCGGAATCGGCGCGTTTGTTTGTCTTTTCCTCCAACAGCTTCTTGGCGGACCAGACCTTGCGCATGGTCGGTTCCGCCGATGGCACCCTATACGACAACCCGGTGCGGATGCTGGTCAACGCGGTCGACTGGTCTTTGGAGGATCGCACCCTGCTCGGCATTCGGGCGCGAGGCAACTTCAACCGCACCCTGCCGCAGTTGGCCGAAGCCCGGCAGTCGGTCCTTGAATACCTGAACTACGGCATGGCGCTCCTTGGTATCGGGTTGGTCTACCTGGTGCATCGTCGGCGCATGGCCCGCCGGCGCAGGATCTATCGCGATTGGCTGGTCGGAGAGCGAGCGTGAATACGAGAATTGGTCTATTGGGTGCCGTATTGGCGGCCCAGGTTCTGATTATCGCCGTACTTCTCATTTCGAGCGGCGTTGGAGCGGGCGAGGAAGCCAGAAGCCTGCTGCCCTTCGAACCGGTGCGGACCGTAAGCCTCGATATTGCGACGGAAGATGAGGAGGTGGGGCTCGCCCGAGACGATGACGGCTGGCGGCTCGACGGCGGATTGCCGGCGGATGACGGCAAAGTTGGCGAAGTGTTGGAAAAACTCGCCAAGGCGTCGGCGGCCTGGCCGGTTGCGACCAGTGCCTCGAGCGCCGAGCGCTTCGAGGTTACCGAGGAGAACTTTCAACGCCGGCTGGTGGTCGAAAGCGAAAGCGGCGAAACCGCAACGCTCTATCTGGGTTCCTCGCCGGGCTATAGGCGCGTACACGCCCGGGCGGACGGTGCCGACGAGGTCTACAGCATCGATTTTTCAAACTACGAGGCCCCGGCCGATGTCGACCAGTGGCTGGACAAAAAACTACTCCGGCCTCGGGGGGATGTGACCGCCGTTGCCAGAGCGGATGGTTGGGCGCTCGGGCTCGTCGCGGCCGAAGCCGCAAAAGGTCAAGACACCGAGGTGACCGGCGGTGCTGCTGCCGACGCGGCGGGAGGAGGCGCCGAGGATGATGCGGACACCGATCCGGGTGGGGATCTGAGCGACAGCGGCCAATCCGACGCTGCAGTCGGAGGAGACATGGATGGCGACACCGACGGCCGCGACGGTCGATTCTGGTTGGTGGACGGGGTGCGGGCCGATGCCGAGGCGGCGGCAAGGCTGGTGGGCCGCTTCGCCGATTTGAGTGTCCTCGGTATTGCCGAGAAAACAGGCGAGTCCAAGGGATCCTTCACTGTTCTAGACGGGGAGGGGGAATATCGTCTGGAGCTGTTTTTCGAGGAAGACCAGGACGACTACAGCGTCGTTTCTTCCCGAGTGGACGGCCGCTTCGAAATCGCCACCTACATCGCCGAACAAATGCTCATTGATGTTGGCGACCTGCTTCCCAAGCAGGAAGAACCCGAACTTGTCGAAGACCCCGACGCCGATGACGAACCCGTGGATGTGGCGGGCAGCGCGACGGAACCCATGCCCTGACGCCGCATTGCGGACGCGCCCTGCGGGTGGCGGCGGGAGCGCCCCGGACGCGTTGCGTCCGCTTGAAGTAGGTCGCCTACGACTGCGCGGCCGCGCCTTGCCCGGAACGCTCTCGCCATCACTGATGCGACATTGTCGGTTGGATGGAGCACTGGTATCCCTTCAACCTGATATTACCGGATGGGACTTATATACATAAGTTGACATGCCACTATATATTGAGGATTTAGTGACGGGAAACCACCACATGTTGGGTTTTGTCAACTAATCGATATAATTCCCCTGAACTCGCACTCGGCCATGTTCAACCAACTGCCGTGCTTCATCGAGTACAGAAACCCCCGATCAAAAAGAATTGGCTCGCTGGTCTCCCTTTCGCTGGTTTCCCTTCCGGCCTCAAGCAGGGCGGGATACGACCGTGAAATTATCATTTTCCAACCATCTGAGAGACTTGGGAGCGCAACAAAAAGCGCCCGGGGCCACCGCCTTTTTCGACTTGGACCGCACCCTGATCGCGGGCTATTCGGTAACGGCGCTTGGCTGGGAGGGGTTCAAATGCGCCACCGTGCCCCGCTGGCGCATGGCCCTGCGGTTGCGCGTGTTCATCGAATACGGGCTGGGGCTGGCGCACTACCTCGACCTGCTGCGAGGAACGCTGAAGGATCTGGCACGGGCCGGTGTGACGGAATCCGAATTCCTACGGTTGGGAGAGCGGGCATTCCACAACGGCTTGGCGGGGAAAGTTTACGACGAAAGCCACCAACTCGTGGCGGCGCACCGTACCCTGGGTCATACGGTTGTCCTACTCACTTCCGCCACCCGTGCCCAGGCCGCGCCCTTTGCCCGCGAACTCGGGATCGAGCATCTGTGCTGCACCGAAATCGAGGTCATCGACGGCCGCATCACCGGCGCTTTTCAACCCTGTCATGGCGAGAGCAAACGGGAAATCGCCGAGCGGTTCTGCGCACAACGGGCCCAAAAGCTTTGCGACGCCTGGTTCTATACCGATGGCATTGAAGACCTGCCTCTCCTGAACGTTGTCGGCAGGCCCGTCGTTGTAAACCCAAAGTCGAGGCTCGCGCGGGTGGCGGCGGAACGGGGCTGGCCGCAACTCGAATTCCCGGCGCGAAGGAACGGCCGAGACTATCCGTCCCAGTAGGCGGGCGTGGCGAACAGGACGGCAACGGCAATGGCGGCGCCGATAACCAGGATGACCAGGAACGTGGTTTTCGTGTCGTCGTTCTCGGCCTGGGCGCGTTTTTTCTTGGTCACGAGGTAGAGTACGCCCAGGAAAATCAGGGCGGGAATCAGGAACTGTAAGAGGTAGCGCATCTTCCCGTGGGCCCAACCCTTCAAGGGCGCTCCGGCAACTGCGCGAAGACCTCGCTCGGGTCGATCACGGGACGGGTCAGGAGCTTGGCCCTGTCCTCGCCGGCCCGATAGCGGGCAATCAGGTCGTCCGCGTCGAATTTGACACCGATGGGGTTAACCTCGAAGTCGCTTTGTTGCATCCAGCCGTTGATCTCCTCATTGGTGGCGAAGATATCGATCTGCAACTCGATGCTATTGCCGTCGGGGTCGGCATAGTAGAACGAGAGCGTCGCCCCATGATTCACCGTCCAGAACGGGACGATGCCGAGTGTCCGCAACCGCTCGTAGGTGATGAACAGGTCTTCGATTGAATCGTAGGTGAAGGCGCAGTGATCGACGCCGGCCGCCGCCGGGTTCTTGTCGACCAGGCCCGGCATATTGAGCACCGCGATTCGGTGATGTTCGTCGTCGTAGGTAAGAAAGGTTGCCCCCGGCGTGCCGACCATCACCTCGGCTTCGAGCACTGTTTGGTACCAGCGGATCACTTCCGCGTAGCGGGAGGTGCGCACCACGAAGTGGGCAAGTTTGGCGGGCGCTATCTTGCCGCGCTGCCGGGCCGTCTCCGGAACCCTTATCGCATTATCCATGGTGTCGATTGCCTCAGGTTGCGAGTAACTCAATTCTTAGGCCGATACCCGCTCCCCGGCTGTTCTTTCGAGAATGCGGTCAAGCACATCCCGCAAGGTGCGCACAGGGTCGCGGACAGCCCGTTTGCTTCGCCAGGCGACATGTCCATCGGGACGTACCAACGCAGCGCCGTCCGCCACATCGTATAGCCTGCGCCAGCCGTCGGCGGGGTCGAGCACCGTATCGCCAACAACGACTGTCTCGACCCGTGGCGAGGCCAGGCTGGCGGCACGGCGCCACGCGGAAGCCGACTCGGTTCCCACGAGAAGCACGAAGCCGTTGCCGTATAGATCCAGGCTGGATAGGCGCCGACCCTCCCGTTGCAGCCATACATGCGGTGCCCGCGCACCTGGCCTGGCGCAGGGAATGTAGTCGCGGTCGGGGTTTGCAACAACGGGCATCGCGGTGCCGTCCGGTATGAGCGCACCGTTCTCGTAGCAGAATCCCAGATCCCGGCCCGGCGCGTCGAAGTGTCCGGCCTGCTCGTCCAGGATAGCTTGAATTTCTGCGGAAAGCGCTGCCGGCGTCGCCTCGCCATCGGCCAATCGCCGCCCCATTTCGACGGCGCCCGACCCCATGATCCGACTGAAACCCAAGGCGTTGCGCACGCTGAATTCGCTGTTTGCCAAGGCCACGGGCCCGCGTTCGGATTCATAGGTATCGAGCAATGCCTTCTCCGCCTGGTCCTGGAGCACGGCGGCAAGCTTCCACGCCAGGTTGTGCGCGTCCTGCACACCGGTATTCATGCCAAATCCGCCGGTCGGCGGGAAGCGGTGGGCCGCATCGCCGGCGAGCAAGAGCGCGCCCTGTCGCCATTGGTGGGCCGTTTGCGCTGTCATTGACCAGGGTTTTACCGACCGCACCTCAATATCCATATCGACACCGATGGCATGCCGCACGATGTCGACGCAGTGCTCCGGGGTGAATGTGCCTAGGTCGACGCGGTCGCCGGAAAACGCGGTTTGCACCGTCCAACGATTGTGGCCCATGTGGATGATTGTAACGGGATTGACGGGGTCTATGGTCCAATACAGCACCGTGGGCCGCTCCGCCGTCCAGGGCGACAGATCCATGTGGCAATAAATGCCGACGATATGGGCAAGGGTCGGCCCGCCCCTCATTTCGATTTCGGCCAAACTGCGGGTGCGGCTTGATGCGCCGTCACAACCCACCAGCCATCGTGCGCGTATTTGTCGTCTCCGGCCTTGGGAAACGACCGTGGCGACAACGCCGTCGGCCTCTTGCTCAAAACCGGTTAGTTCTGTTGAGAAGAGAACACGCCCCGGGCCTTCCCGTGCTTTCGTTGCGAGCAGGGGCTCAATGAGATCCTGTGGGCAGGAGGTGCCCCTGCTTGGGCTTGCGGCTAAGCGGGCCGCGCTGCGGGACTTGTCGAACTGGGGTTCCAGGCAGGCCAGGTGCTCGCCGGCAACGCTGGTAACAATGCGGACGGCACCTTGGGCCAGGGGGTCGGATTGCGCGTGCACGGCATCCTCAATGCCGATAGAACGAAAAATCTCCGAGGTGCGGCGGTTCACCACATGCGCTTGAGGATGATTGCAGGTGCCGGGGTTCGCTTCGACAAGCAGCGAATCGACACCGCATCGAGATAGGAGGATGGATAGCGTCAGACCCGTCGGGCCACCGCCAACGATAAGGACGGATGTGTTTTCGATTGAACTCATAGGGGGTGGATTCTCTCACAGGTATTGGCACGATGCCGAGGCACCGACTACAGGATTAATCGGAGGTTTCCTAGGCTGATTCAAAATTTGATTTTGAATCAGCCTAGTTTCTAGTAGATTCGGCATCCTGATGATTGTCCGAGACCTCGTCCCCCAGCTTTTCAAAGCGGCGACCCAAGCGCCTTGTGTTACTCTCACCGGGCCTCGGCAGAGCGGCAAGACCACGCTGTGCCGGGCGAGCTTTCCGGGCCATCGCTACGTCACCCTGGAAGCGCCCGACCAGCGGCAATTCGCTGTTGAGGATCCCAGGGCATTCTTGGCGCAATTTCCCGACGGCGCCATCCTCGACGAGGTGCAGCGGGCACCCGATATCCTGTCGTATCTGCAAGGCGCTATTGATGACGACCCCAGACCCGGGCGGTGGATTCTTAGTGGTTCGCAGAACCTGGCATTGCTGGCATCGGTTAGCCAATCGTTGGCCGGACGAACGGAGGCGCATCATCTGTTGCCGTTGACCCACGGGGAGGTTGCCAGTTTCGACCGGCCTCCCATGAGCCTCGGTGAAGCGTTGTTTACCGGCGGCTACCCCCGTATCTTCGATTGGGATCTCGAGCCGGCGGACTGGTTGCGCTCCTATGTGGCCACCTATCTCGAGCGGGATGTTAGAGCGGTCGGCAATGTCGGCGACCTCGCGTTGTTTCAACGATTCGTCGAGCTTTGCGCGGGCCGCACGGGGCAGTTGTTGAATTATTCCACCTTGGCTGGCGACTGTGGCATTTCCCAGCCGACCGCCAAGGCTTGGCTGAGCGTGTTGGAGGCGAGTTTTATCGTCTTTCGCCTGCCGGCGTTTCACGCCAACCTGCGCAAGCGACTCGTCAAGATGCCGAAACTCTATTTTTACGACACGGGCCTCGCCTGCTGGCTGCTCGGCATTCGCGAATTTTCGCAGCTTTTCTCGCATCCCCTGCGCGGGAGCATTTTTGAAACCTGGGTGGTCTCTGAAACATTGAAGCACCGGACGAATCGGGGTTTGATGGGCGGGCTTGCGTTCTACCGTGACCGCAACGGGGCCGAGGTGGACCTGGTTCTGGACCGAACGACGAGCGTTGCCCTCGTTGAGGCCAAGTCCGCCGCCACCCCTTCGTCGCGCTACTTCGATGCCCCCCGACTCGTGCGGCGGTATTTCGCGCCATCACGCAAAAGCTGTGAACTGGCGGTCGTCTACGGAGGTGACCAATATCAGGAGCGTTCGGAAGGGTGCCTGATTCCCTGGCGGCAACTCAGGTCTGTCGGTTTGGCGGGATGTTGTGCCACCATCGTCGTTCTTGCCGACGGGCGACCCGTTGACGGGGTGGAGATTCTTGTATTGTTTCCGAATCGGGCCTGGCAGCGCGCCCTAACCGGAAAACAGGGCGAGGCGGTTCTTAACTTGCATTCTGTGCATGCGCCAATGGCCGTATTCGTGGCGACCGAAGGGTTTGCGGGGCAATTGAAGTCTGGTTGGATCCCCGCCGAACGTGTGCTTAAGGTCGATTTGGACAGGATCCCGGAGGGCGGCTCGGTCATACTTCCCGATGGGATTGGCGCAATCCCCGGCCTTCGGGGGCGGCTGAAGGCCATGCGGGATGAACACGGTCGCCACTCTATCCATACAACCAATATCGCGATTAACGGCAGCCGGGAGGAACCGCAATCGTTCGTACTAGGGGAGGAGATGCGTCTGGCCGATGACGATGGCGGAGAGAAGCTGGTATGTATTCTCAATGTCATCGGCCGATCGGTGCTTTTGGAGTATCGCACACCTCCGGAGCAGCCCAAGTCGAACTGAGGATTGGCGGCCACTCCCCGATTCCGCCTGATGTGTGCGATTCCGGCGTTGCGCCCTCGAAAACCTCTTGCGGAATATGGTCACACCGAGTCGGGCTGAACGGGCGGAGCAACTCAGCCTGGAGATATGGAAGCGCCTTCCCCGTCGTGGCGGCCCGCAACACGAACCCTGAGCGTTGCCGTTGCGCCCCGCCCTTGCTTGGCGACTGCCGCCCGTCGTTGATTTAGGCGCGGGTACCGCTGAAACTGGCGTTACCGAAAGCGCCGAGTTTGACGTTGCCGCTGATGCTGTCGCCGTCCACCGTCGCGGTGAACTCCAGCGTCATGGCCATGGGCGATGTGATGTCGGCCTTCCAGGAAAGGGAATCACCGTCCACCGCGCCGTCCTGCAATTCGATTGTGCCCTGGGCGCCGCTCAGCGTTCCGGTCAGGTTGCCGCCATCGGTCTTAAGCTCCAGAGTCCCCTGTTGCGCGCCCATGGGCGTGTTCATGGTTGTGTTCCAAGTACCGTCTGCACTCATCGACAAATCTCCGATTTGGGTGGGTTGAGGGATAGAAGGCGGCGGAGTATGGCATAGGCATTCCGATTGCACCAAATACAGATCCGCCGCTGGTGCTAGAGACCGATTGCCTCGTGCAATACTTCGTCTAGGCCGCTGACCAGGGTGATGCTCATTTCCTCCCGCACCGCCTCGGGCAGCTTGCGCAGGTCCCCTTCGTTGTCCTTCGGGAGAATGACCCGATGCAGCCCGGCGCGGTGTGCGGCAAGAATCTTTTCCTTGATGCCGCCGACCGGAAGCACAAGACCGGAAAGGGTGAGTTCGCCGGTCATGGCCAAGCCTTCGCGCACGGGCTTTTCGCAATAGGCGGATACCAGCGCCGTCGCCATGGTGACGCCCGCCGAGGGGCCGTCCTTCGGCACGGCGCCGGCGGGCACGTGGATGTGCACGCCGCATTCCTCAATACGGGCGCGGTCCAGCCCGAGTTGATCGGCAATGGACCAAATGTAGCTGCGCGCCGCTTTCGCCGATTCCTGCATCACCTGGCCGAGGTGGCCGGTTAGCGTCACTTTCTCGTCCTTCTGGGTCGGGGTGGCTTCGACGTATAGGACATCGCCGCCCGCTTCCGTCCAGGCCAGTCCGGCGGCGACGCCCGGCGTGAGATTCTTGCGCCCGTTGTCCGATTTGAATTTCTCGGGGCCGAGCAGTTCGCTTAACGAATCGAGTTCGATGACCCCCGTTACATCCTGCTCCTCGACCACCTGACGCGCTCGCTTGCGGGCGACGCGGCCAATCACCCGCTCAAGTTCGCGAACGCCGGCTTCCCGGGTGTGGCGACGAATCATGTAGTGCAACGCCTCGTCGGCAAACTCGAGTTGCTCCTCGGTCAGCCCCGTCTCGGTGCGCTGTCTCGGAATAAGGTACTGCCGGGCGATGGCCCGTTTCTCCATGTCGCTGTAACCGGAAAGCTCCAGCACCTCCATGCGGTCGAGCAGCGGCCGGGGAATGCCCTCAAGTGTGTTTGCGGTGGTGATGAACAGGACTTTGGATAGGTCGTAGGGAAGGTTTAGGTAATTGTCGCGAAACTCCTTGTTCTGCGCCGGATCCAGAATTTCCATGAGGGCCGCCGCCGGGTCGCCCCGAAAGTCGCGGCCGAGCTTGTCGATTTCGTCGAGCATCAGAATAGGGTTGGTTACGCTCGCCCGGCGCACACCCTGCAGGATGCGCCCCGGCATGGCGCCGATATAGGTGCGACGATGGCCGCGCAATTCGGATTCGTCATGCAGGCCACCGAGGCTCATGCGTTCGAATTTGCGACCCATGGCTCGGGCAATGGATTGGCCGAGCGAGGTTTTGCCGACGCCCGGAGGGCCAACGAAGCAGAGAATCGGCGCCTTGGCCTCGGGGTTCAGTTGCATGACGGCGAGGGATTCGAGAATGCGTTCCTTCACATCATCGAGACCGTAATGGTCGTCGTCGAGCACGGAGCGCGCATGCTCCAAATCGAGTTGATCCTCGGTCTGTTGGTGCCAGGGCAGTTCGGCGATGAGTTCGAGATAGCCCCGGGCCACTTGATAGTCCGCCGCATGCGTCGACATGCGCCCGAGTCGCTTTAATTCCCGCTCTACTTCGGTGTTGACGTGCGGCGGGAGTTGCGCGTCCTCCAACTGCTTTCTGAGTTCCGCGATGTCCTCGTCCTCGCCGGCTTCCCCCAAAGCCTGTTCGATGGCTCTTTTTTGCTGGCGCAGCAGATGCTCGCGTTGCTGTTGGTCGATGTCGTCGCGGGCCTGCTCGGCGATTTGGCGGCGCAACTCGCTAACCTGCACCTCGTGGCGCAGAATTTCGTGGACTTGTTCCATCAACGCCTTGGTGGACTCGCATTCCAGTACGGCTTGCTCTTGCTGCAACGAGATGTTGGCCAGGTTGGCGATGCGGTACATTTGGGTGATGGGGTCGTTGATGGAACCCACCAGTTGTTGAAAGATCTGATCCCCATCGTCGCCGCTGTACAACTTGGCAATGCGCTTGGAGAGTTCCAGGTTTTCCCGCAGGAGCGCATCCACATGGGTCGCATCCTCACCGAGATTTTCCATTGTCAACGACGGCAGCCGTTCGTATTCAACCTCTAGGTGTTTCCGGCGATTAATCGCGGTGCCGAGCCGGATACGCTCCATTCCCTGCACAATGACCTGGGCGCCCTTGTCGCGCTTCTCGACGCGATTGATGGTGGCAATGCTGCCGATGGCGAAGAGGTCGTCTCGGGAAGGGTCTTCGATGCTGGCCTGCTTCTGCGCCACGGTGATGATGCGCCGCCCGGATTCGATGCCGGCATTGACCGCCGCCAGGGACTTGGGTCGCCCAACCGCCAGGGGAATGACAATTTGCGGATACACCACCGTATTCTTCAGCGGCAGGACGGGATAGGTTTCAGCCATGTTGGGCGGTTGCTCGTCCGGGAGGGGGTATTCGGCTATATGAGGGTGTATTTGCGCAAATCAAGGGGATGGAGCGCTGGGTTCTGCAACCATTTCAGGCGACAAGGCCCTGCGCCCGGGCGGCCTCTTCGCGAACCAGCTCCGGTGCGCCGAGCATTTGTCGGTTGAAGCCGATGCGCTTGAACCAGTAATGCAACCCCAAGAGGTCGGTGAAGCCCATACCGCCGTGGACTTCCGTGGCTTTTCTGGCCACGAAGGTGCCGACCTCCGCAATGTGGGCCTTGGCATGGCAGGCGGTGAGGTGTGCTTCCGCCGGAATCGCATCCAGCGCATGGGCCCCATACCAAACCGTTGCGCGGCAGGGTTCGAGCGCCGCCGCCATCTCCGCACAAAGGTGCTTCACGGCTTGGAATGAGCCGATGGGCCGATTGAACTGCTGTCGTTCCTTGGCGTAGGCGACTGCTCGGTCGAGCATGTTTTGGGCAGCGCCCAGGGTATCGGCGGCGAGCATGATGCGGCCCGCGTCGAGCAGGTTTGTAAGGTGGTCGGGGTTGACGGACAGCCGGGTGGCGGGCGCGTTGTCGAATATCAGTTCGCAGGTGGGGCGGGTTTTGTCGATGGTGGCGAGGGCCTGCCTTTGCGCTGCCTTCGCCGGTGCCAGGAATAGATGCCGGCGCTGGTCGGCGACGAGGTATTCGTCTGCCTGCGGGTCGAGCGCATAGAGCGCCTTGCCTGTCAGGCGGTCCCGTGTCGACCGAATACCGGCATCCGCTCGGGCACCCACCGCTTCGCCGAGGGCAACGCCGATCCGCCATTCTCCGGCCGCCAGCCGGGCGAGGCGGGAATCTTGGTCGCCCGCTTGGGCGAGCGCCAACGGGCCGAGGACGGCGGAACCCAAATAAGGTGCGGGCGCACAGTGATAGCCCAGGCATTCCGCGACAATCGCCGCATCCAGAGCGCCAAGCCCGACGCCGCCGTTGTCCTCTGGAATCAGAATCGCCGCGGCGCCGAGTTGCGCAAGCGCGGACCAGATGATGTCGTCCTGCCCATCGTCGACCGCGATGCGGCGCACGGCATCTAGGCTCGCACACTCATCCAGGCAGCGATTGACGCTGTCCTGCAGGAGCGTCTGCTGTTCCGATAATCCGAAGTCCATGTCTTAGTGTTCCGTCCGAATGCCTATCTCTAGTGCTCCATCCAACTGATGATGCGGCATTATCGGTTGGATGGAGCACTAGACCTGCAATTCATGCCCGGGCTTCCACCGTTTTCGGCATCCAGGGCGCGGAGCCCGGCAGCGCTTTGGGCTCCCTTGGCAGGCCGAGCCCCCGTTCGCCAATGATGTTCTTCTGAATTTGCGAAGTGCCGCCGCCGATGATGAGGCCCAGGAAATACATATATTGGTTTTGCCATCTGCCGCCCTCGCGGACAAGGGGATTGGCGCCGTAGGCCAGGCCGATTTCGCCCATCGCGTCGATGCCCAATTGTTCCAGCTCGTGGCGCAGCTCCGTGCCTTGCAATTTGCAGATCATGCGCGCAAGCCGAGCGTCCTGGTTGTTGAGCTTGGCGGAAAGGATGCGCAAATCGTTGAAGCGCATGGCCAACACCCGTCCCTGCAGGCGCATTAGCCGGTCGCGATAGGCGGCGTGTTCGATCAGCGGGCGACCATTGATGGTCTCGCTCTTCATCAGTTCGAACAATGCGTACAATCTTGAAAGTGTGATGTTCGGGTCGCCCAGCGAATCGCGTTCGTGGCCGAGCACCCTGTTGGCGACGCGCCAGCCCTCGCCGCGGGCACCCACCATTTGGTGTTTGGGTACGCGTGCGTCGGTGAAGAACACTTCGTTGAAGTTGGCGGCGCCGGTCATGTCCACCAGCGGCCGAACCTCGATGCCGGGCGTGTCCATGCGCAACAGGAGGAAGGAGATGCCTTGGTGTTTGGGCGCATCCGGCTCGGTGCGGACCAGACAGAACATCCAATGCGCCCTGTGTGCCAAGGATGTCCAAATTTTTTGCCCGTTGATTATCCAGTGGTCTCCATCGAGTTTCGCGCTCGTGCGCAGGCTTGCCAGGTCGCTTCCCGAGTTCGGCTCCGAATAGCCTTGGCACCAGATCATCTCACCCCGGATGGTGGGGGGGATGAAGGTGCGCTTCTGATCCTCGCTGCCGATTTCCAGAAGTGTCGGCACCAGCATCGAAATGCCGACACCATTGGCACCGGGGCTGACCCGGGCAATGGCGAATTCCTCGGCGATGATGCGCGAGATCAGGATGTCGGGCTCGGCCCCGAACCCTCCGTATTCCTTCGGAATCGTGCGGGCGGCATAGCCGTTTTCAAGCAACAGCTTTTGCCATGCAACGACCTTCCCGAGCGGCGGGTTCGCGCCCCGGGGCGCCTGTTGGCCGTGGGTTTCGAGGAAGCGCCCAACTTCATTGCGAAACGCTTCGTACTCGGGGCCGTAGGACAAATCCATGGGACAATTCCGAATGCAAAGCGGTAGTGTATCCGAACGGCGGATCATCGCGCGAGCGGCGGCCTATTGGGCCAGCAATGCGTTGACATCGCGATCCGCGATCAGACCGCACTCGCCGCGGACGTATTCCCTCACACCTGATAACAGTCAGGGACTTGCGCTGGTCGTAGGCGGTGACGGTCTTGCCCGCCTTCCGGTAGGCGTCTATTCGTTCCCGGAGGGCGGCATTCCACAGTTCCCTTTGCTATTCAAGGAACGAATCAAGGCGGCGGTGTGTCCTAGAAGACAGGGACGCCCTGAATGTCAACATCCTGAGCATTTGAGGATTATACGCTTCTCATTTGCTGATTTTTCTACATAATTCGCCAATTAATCACCATATTGGATGATCTTGGGGAACGGGCTAGGCGCATGAACAAGGCGGTCATGTTGGAGACCATGGCGTCGATGCAGGACGCCCACAATAAACAGGTGCATCCCGACTGGCGCAACAGCGGCTTCGAATACTACCGGGCTGTGTGGGTCGAGTGCGCGGAAATGCTGGATCACTTTGGCTGGAAGTGGTGGAAGCGACAAGAATCGGATTTTGAACAGGCCAAGCTGGAACTGGTGGATATCTGGC
Organism: Pseudomonadales bacterium; assembly: GCA_965116165.1. Taxonomy (GTDB): domain Bacteria; phylum Pseudomonadota; class Gammaproteobacteria; order Pseudomonadales; family Azotimanducaceae; genus Azophilus. The sequence goes on from OZ220484.1 coordinate 2,929,061, forward strand.
ATTTCGGGATGAGCGATCTCATTCGGTCGGAGGCCCTGAACGCCGGCGTGGTCGGCGTGCTTGATGTCGGTCCCGCGACGGGCGCCGCTCATACGCACATGGAACGGGTGCGCTTGGCGGTGGAGGATTTGGCGCGGGAAACGCTGCTTGCGCGGGCGTTTGCGTTGCCGGCATTCACTAGGGTGATGGCGGTGCTGCCGTTGCCCTTCGATGAGCTGTTTCGGCTGTATGTGGGCAAGAATGTGCTGAATCGATTTCGCCAGGATCACGGCTACCAAGTCGGCACCTACCTCAAGGTCTGGGCGGGCCGGGAGGACAACGAGCATCTCGTTGAGTTGCTGAACGACTCCGCGAATCCGGAAACCGCGGTGGAGGATTTGTATGGTCGGCTGAAGTCACGCTATCCGGGTGCGGGTGCGGGTACGGGTGCGGGTGCGGGTGAGCTAGGTGAATGCCTTGAATAGGCATTCGAGTCTCGCCACCCAAGAACAGTACCGTGATTAGGGAGAGTGACATTGAGCGACCATCCCATGGGCCGCACATTCCGGATACCCCGCACCGCAACTGCAAAAGCACCTGTGACACGGCACGAGGGATTGTGCGTTGGTTTGCCGACAACGTAGTCCCGTCTTAAATTGATATCGCATACCGGAGCAGAGCGAGCGTGAAAAAATTGTTGCTGATAACAGACGCTTGGGAGCCGCAAACAAATGGCGTCGTCACCACGCTCAAGCAGGTAACCAGCCGTCTGCCGGAGTTCGGCTTCGAGGCGGTCGTCGTGCATCCGGGCGATTTCAAGCAATTGCCACTGCCGAGCTATCCCGAGATTCGCATTGCGCGCAACCCCTGGAAACTCAAACACATGCTTGAGCGCGTGCGGCCGGATGCCTGCCACATCGCCACCGAGGGGCCGCTCGGTCTCTTCGCGCGCGGCCTATTCCAAGGGCGACGCATTCCCTTCACCACCTCGCTGCATACCAAGTTCCCGGAATATGCCCACGAGCGCATTCGCCTGCCGCTTTCGGCGGGATACGGCTATATTCGTTGGTTCCATCGTCCCGCCGTGCGCACCCTGTGCACCACCGAGTCGCTCAAGGAAGAATTGACGGCATGGGGTCTGAGCGATTTGGTGGTGTGGCGTCGGGGGGTGGATACGGACAGATTTCGTCCCGCACAGGCACCCCAGCCACCGCACGACAGCGATGCGGCCGACGCGCATCCGGAGGAAACACCCGGATCGTCGGCAATCGGTGCCCGGTCGCCGCACGACAGCGATGCGGCCGGCGCGCATCCGGAGGAAACGCCCGGATCGTCGACAAACGGTGCCCGGCGACCGTTCGGCAGTGATGCGGCCGGCTTACGGGCCGAGCATTCGTCGCGCCGTCCGCGACTGTTGTACGTTGGTCGTATTGCCGTCGAAAAAAACGTTGAGGCGTTCCTCGGCCTCGATATCGATGCCGACAAGATCATGGTGGGGGATGGCCCGCAGCGGATGGAGCTACAGGCGAAATATCTGGATGCGCAGTGGCTCGGTTATCGCAAGGGCCAGGCTCTGATCGACGAATATGCCGCGGCCGATGTCTTTGTCTTCCCCAGCCGGACGGATACCTTTGGGCTGGTTATGCTCGAAGCCCTGGCCTGTGGTACGCCGGTGGCCGCCTATCCCGTCACCGGCCCGAAGGATGTGGTGCGGCAGGGTGTTACCGGCTGGTTGGATGAGGATTTGAGGGTTGCCGTCGAAAAGGCGCTCGTCGTCAATCGGGAGAACTGCCGTGCCTATGCGGTCGCCAACGGTTGGCCGAAAATTGCCAATACCCTGGCCGATAACCTCGCAATCATTGATTGGCCGCGCTTGGGCAGGGGCTGATGTCGATCAGCGATTGATTGACTCGATTGCGACATGCCGACATTGCGGGACGAATTCAACACACCCAGGCTACGCACTGAATTGGAACGGCGTTTGCGGGGCTGGACGCCCGATTTCATCGGGACGCTGCTGTTCCTTTGTGCGAACGGGAAACTGCTGCTGATTCGCAAAAAGCGCGGGCACGGCGTCGGAAAAATCAATGCCCCGGGCGGCAAGATCGATGTCGGAGAGACCCCCCGGGATTGCGCTCTGCGGGAGATGCGGGAAGAAGTTGGAATCCGTGCGCTCAACCCGACACCCATGGCGGAACTCAGGTTCGTGGACCGGGTCGATGCTCAGTGGTTGGGGTATGTCTTTGTCGCCGGCGACTACCGGGGCAAGCCGGTCGAAACGGCCGAAGCGCGGCCTTTTTGGGTATCCCTCGACGCAATTCCCTATGGGGATATGTGGGAAGACGACCGCATTTGGCTTCCCGAGATTTTGGCCGGGCGTCCGGTGCGGGGCGATTTTCTTTTCGAGTCCGGCAAGTTGTTGAGCTATGCGTTGCGCGAATCGGGGATGGCAACCAAACGGCCCTGCCGGGTGGTGTCGCAGTGACCCGGCGAATTCAGGGTTGATCGGAGATTTCCTTGTGTCCCGTCTCGCAAATTCGCTGGAGGAGGGAATGCGGGCTACCGCTTTTCGACCAGCAAGAACTCCAACAACGCCTTCTGGCTGTGCAGACGGTTGCCAGCCGCTGTCCAGACGCCGCTTCTCGGGTCGTCCAACACGGTTTCGTTGACTTCCTCGCCCCGGTGGGCAGGCAGACAATGGAGGAATAGGACATCCGGCTTGGCGTAATCCAACAACGCCTCATTGATTTGATAGGGCGCGAAGACCGTGCGCCGCTTTTCGCGTTCGGCGTCGTGGCCGATTGATGACCAAACGTCGGTTACCACCAGATCGGCGTTTTCAACGGCTTTTCGTGGCGCTTCGACCAGGGAGACGTTGCTACCGCCGTCCCACAGCTCGGCGTCGGGCTCAAAACCGGGTGGACAGGCGATTTCAAGTTGAAATCCGTATTGACGGGCGGCATTGATGTAGGAATGGCACATGTTGTAGCCATCGCCGACGAAGGCCACCTTTTTCTGTCTATCTGTAATCGTGCCGCGCAGTTCCTCGAACGCCTGCATGTCCGCAAGCAGTTGACAGGGATGAAAACGGTCGGTCATGGCGTTGATGACGGGAATAGCCGCCGCCTGCGCGAAGGCTTCCACATCGGCGTGCCTGCCGGTGCGGATGATGGCGATGTCCACCATCTCGGAGAGTACCTTGGCGGTGTCGCCGATGGGCTCGCCGCGCCCGAGTTGCGTGTCGGTGGAACCCAGAAAAATCGCCAGGCCGCCCAGTTGATTCATGCCGGTCTCGAACGCCACCCGGGTTCGGGTACTGCTGAGCAACAGCATTAGCCCGGCGGTGCGGCCGACCAGCGGACGGTACACTTCGCCCGCCCGCAGGCCGCGCTTGAGTTCGCTGCCGCGGGTGAGTAGCCCGCGCAATTCATCGGGGGAACAGTCAAGCAGCGATAGGAAATCCCTTTTGTTCATCGGGTCGCCCGGGGTTGATGAGTTGGCTGGTGTTGTCCGAATCGTCAGGCCGTTTGCCCTTCGATGAGCACCGCAACCTTGGTGACAATCTCTTCGGCTTCCGCGTCGCTCAGGTTAAGCGGCGGCAACAGCCGCACGATGGTGTCCCCGATCGCATTGATGAGAATGCCGCGTTGCAAGCCCGCATCGACCAGCCCCGGCTTGGGCCCGTTCAGCTCAACGGCGATCATGAGGCCCTTGCCGCGCACCTCCTTGATGTGGTTGTTGCCTTTCAGGGCTTGCCTGAGGCCGTCGCATATCCGCTCGCCCAGCGATGCGGCCCGCTCGACCAGATTCTCGTTTTCGATGGTGTCAAGGACGGCGTGCGCCGCCGCGCAGGCGATGAAGTTGCCCCCGAATGTCGAGCCATGGTGGCCGGGTTGGAACAGCTCGGCGGCATCCCCGCGCGCGAGGCAGACACCGATGGGGATACCGTTGCCGAGGCCCTTGGCGGTGGTTACCACATCCGGCAGGCAATTGCCGTGCTGGTAGGCAAAGTATCGCCCGGTGCGGCCATTGCCGGTTTGCACTTCGTCCAGCATGAGCAGCCAGCCGTTCGCATCGCAGATGGTGCGCAAGGCGTCGAGATAGCCGTCGCTGGGAATATTGATGCCGCTTTCACCCTGGATTGGCTCGACAAGAATTGCGGCGATATCCATATTGTTCGCCGCGATTTGCTCGATTGCGGCCAAGTCGTCGTAGGGTGCCCGCGCAAAGCCGTTGAGCAGCGGCTCGAAGCCTGCCTGCACCTTGCGGTTACCGGTGGCGGTGAGGGTCGCCATGGTGCGGCCATGGAAACTCTGGTCGGTCACGATGACCGTGGGGCACTTGATGCCGTGTTTTTGGCCGTGCAGGCGTGCAATCTTGATAGCCGCCTCGTTCGCCTCCGCGCCGGAATTGCCGAAGAATGCCCTGTCCATGCCGGAAAGTGCCGCCAGTCTATTGGCAAGCGCCGCCTGACTCGGAATTTCGTAGAGGTTGGATGTGTGCAGCAGGGTTTGCGCTTGGTTTGAGACGGCTTGGGCCACGGCCGGATGCGCATGCCCAAGCCCGCAAACGGCCAACCCGGTCAGCGCGTCGATGTAGCGCTTGCCGTCGGTGTCTTCCACATAGGCGCCACTGCCCCTGACGAATGCCACCGGCAGGCGCGCATAGGTGCTCATCAGCCCGGTCATGGTTCTCGCCCCCACAAAAAAAGGCAGCGGGGCTGCCTTGGATGCAAAAAAGGAAACGACAAAAGCAAAATGCTAATCCAGCGGCGGTTGCGGATCAAGGGCTACATCCCAGCCATGTCTATGCGCGGATACTACGCAAGGCCATCCAGAAGGGGCTGGCTCTGGACGAGCTGCATCTGGGTGACGTGCTGATCGCCCTACGAAACGCAGGGTACAGCGTTGACCGGAAGACAGGGCTTCTTGGACTGAGCGAAAATTCGCGTAAGGTGTTGACGAATTTTCCTGGAGTCACAAACCAGCCCCGTCAAGCGGCCAATAGCTAATCGAGCGAGCGTGGCGGGCACCGATGGCCACCGACGCGATTTGAGAATTGCGCAGCAAAGCCCTTCGGCTTTTAAAGGACGGTCAGCAAGCGATAATAAACGACCACGTCAACGCCCAAAGCATGTCCGGCCGGGATTTCATCCTTGGCTTCCATCGTCAAACTACCCCATGTCTCTTGCAGGCGCTCATAGCCTGCATTGATTTCGGCTTTGTTGGTTTTTCTGAGCGCTCTCCTTTCTCGGAGATATTTGATTTCTTGGCCGTGCTCCTCAAGCGGGGGAGGGTCACAATGGACGCAGAAAGATAGGATGTACTTTGCGCAATCAAAAGGTGCCGCCCGAAGTCTCTCAATGTCTTTTGCCGTCCCCTCACGAGGATTCTTCGGCCCCGAACCTTTTAACCACCTTGCAATATCAAAGTCGTTCCATTGCTTGGCCTCAATCAGGGCGCACGGCGCGTCATCTTGCAACACCGCAAGGTCAAACTGAATTTTTTTCCCGCTCGGGCTCCATTCCTTGCTCCCCGGAGGGCTCCATTCCCGGACTATCTTCAATTTCGGGAGCATTGCCGTCTTGCGGATATGCCACGCCAACGCGGAGCAGAGCGGCAGCTCGATCTTGCCGGTCAACGCGGCATAGGCCAACCAGTCCGAGTCGAATACATCGCCCAAGTGACGCAGGGCATCGGTAATCATCTTGGTAGTGCGAATATCCACTTTCGCTCCAATTCCCTTTGCGTAGGCTCTTGATTCTTGCTTGGTAGCCTGTCGGACTTAGGCACCGGTTCGCTATAATAGCCGCTGTGCCAACGACCGGGTTTCCGAGATGCCGAAGTTTGTCCAGCGCGACGCCTCCCAACTGTAAAAGCGGACCGGGCTGCCGTGGGAGGAGCCGCGGCCGGAGGAACAGATCAACCCGGCGGATTCAGATAGTGCGCTCTTGCGGCTATTCGAGGCTGGAGGGGCGAGTCGGCCGCGAACCGACCATCGCCAACGAACCCGCTACTGGGTAAAGTGAGAACCGACGAAGGCTTGCGGCAACCACGAGTTTTGCTAGGGTGAAACATGATGTTATCCACGCCCGGGATTGAGCAAAGACCGCAGCCGAACGCAAGCGTGATCGATTTGTTCTGCGGTGCCGGGGGGGTATCGCATGGCTTCCTGCTCGAAGGGTTTAGGATTGCATGCGGTTACGATATCGACGAGGCCTGCCGTTTTGCCTATGAAGAGAACAACCATGCGGCGTTCATCCGCCAAGATATCGAGACCCTCAACCATCAAGACCTCGTCCGCAAGTTTACTAGCGGGATTCCGAGGGTGCTCGTGGGATGTGCGCCCTGCCAACCATTTTCACGATATTCGCAGGGCCGTGAGGATCCGAAATGGCGGCTTTTAAAGGATTTCGCTGAATTGGCGGTAAGCGTTTCCCCGGACGTACTGTCCATGGAGAATGTCCCTCAGCTTATTCGGTTCCAAGGCGGCACGCTCTTTGATGCCTTCGTGGAGAGGTTGCAGCATACTGGATACCGGGTGGGATGGGACATTGTGGATTGTGCCGACTTTGGTGTACCGCAAGCGCGGTCACGGCTGGTTCTGATTGCATCCCGTCACGGGATTCCTAGACTGCCCACGCCCACACATTCCAAGAGTAGGCATGTAACAGTGCGGGATGCGATTGGTGGTATGCCAGCGCTGTCGGCAGGTGGCGTAGACCCGGACGACCCGTTGCACCGGGCGAGTTCTTTATCGTCCATCAATCTTCGACGCATTCGAGCGTCTACCCCAGGGGGCACTTGGCGGGATTGGGACGATGCACTGGTCACCGACTGTCACAGACGTAGTACAGGCCGAGGCTATGCCAGCGTCTATGGCCGTATGCATTGGCATCGTCCCTCGCCTACGATTACGACCCAATTTTACGGTTTCGGAAACGGTCGCTTTGGTCATCCAGAACAGGATCGAGCTATCTCCTTGCGCGAGGGAGCCGTCCTCCAGACTTTCCCGAGAAACTACGCCTTCTCGCGATGTGGGGAAGCCGTAGAATTTAAACGTTTGGGACGAATGATAGGAAACGCCGTGCCGGTCGCAATGGCCCGCGCGATTGCTCGTGCAGTCGCTGCTCATTTGGAGGAGATACGTTGCGCACACTTGAAATGACCATCAGCATGAGTGCGATAGAGCACTTGGGCATGAATCTATACAGCACCATGCCTGCGGTGCTTTCCGAGATCGTCGCGAACGCATGGGATGCTGACGCCAGCCGGGTCGAGGTGACGCTGGATAAAGAAGCCGGGACTATAGCCATTCAGGACAACGGGTGTGGGATGACCCGCGACGAGGTTATTGACCATTTCCTGACGGTTGGTTTTCGTCGCCGAACAGCGATAGGAGAGAGTACACCAATCCATGGGCGTAAACCGTTGGGACGCAAAGGTATTGGCAAACTGTCTTCGTTTTGAAAAGATCATCGGTGGCAACCCCCGTGGACGAGTTGACACGACAGATAAGAAAGTATCGTGATGGAGCCAGAGAGCTTATTGCCCAGTCGATCTATCCAAAATGGCCACTAGACATAATTTGCCTGGTCGGTACGCCTCCGCCGGAGTGGGATAAAGGCTCCGGTGGTGAAGATGTGGAAAAAACCTTGGCAAGTGTGGATGCTAGATTGGTGTTCTACGACCAGTTGCTCGAAAATGCAAGGCGCGGTTATGCCGATTACCTCGAAGAGCACAAGAAGATAGACAGTCTATGGAAAATATTTCAGGGAATAGATGATTTTGCTGCGTCCATGGGAGGAGAAAGTGGTATCTGATCCTTTAGCCGCACCCACGTCGTCCGCTCACCCGCGCCCCAACATCTCCGTCGCCCGATCTATCATCTCGTCTTTGTTGTACAAATCGAAATAAATCGACGCCATCACGTTCTGCGGCCCGAAGAAGAATCGCTCGTAGGGAACTTGGATGCGGGCGGTGTGTCGAAGGTGGATTTGCCCTCGTCGTAGGTGTCGCGGCAGATCGGCCGCAAGCCGGCGGTATCGATGGGCAGGGTGAATGCGAAGGCGAACGGGATGTTTTCTTCGGCGGCTTTCAGCAGTGTCGAGGGAAATACCTCGATTTCGTTTCTCGGTCCCGCTGCCGGTCGATGAAGCCCGTCAGGGTCCGCGTACCGCGGGCCAACCCGGGCTCGCGCGTGACATCCCCCACCCGCCTGCCATGCATCCACAGATCGCGCCCATCGCGCAATGAGTCGAGATACCGTGCGCCGGTCTTTATTGCCATTTGTTCGTTCCCCTGATTTGGACAATGCGTCAAATAGCCCGTAGTGGTCGCCCGTGTCCACGTAAACGGCAAACAGGCGGTGTAGCTACCAGCGGCTTGGGCACGACCTGTCCATTTGCTTGACCAAACACGGAGATTATGCGGGACAAGCCTGGGTGTTGCGCCCTCTCAGCGGATGTCGCTTGGGCAGACACCGAAAATCTTGACCAAACGGGAACGGGTGGGGGTGCTTTGGCCACCCACGCGCATTGACGCCCCGCCCCCTCTGTGAAACCGTAACAACAAGTTTGACAGGATACTGTTGCCGAGGTGAGGCAAAACCCCCACGTTGCGGCCCGGGCCCGTCACAGCCGCTTGGACGGGCGCACGACCGGCCCCGCCTCAATCCAGCAAATTTTCAACAGGCTGATAGCACTACGATGCACAACGGAGGTCAGCGCAATCCCGCAAAACTCCCGCAACGAGTTTGATCAGACTTAAGGAACCTCTGATTAATTCTGTAGCCACGGTATCCAAGTCAATAAAATCAATAGCCTACGAGTAGATCAATGCTGCTCTATCGAATTGTTCAGACCTTCCTTAACGGTTTGTAGGGAAGCCAAGATCAACCTTACTGCTGGAGGGGTCCGGCCAGCGCATGGTCACTGCTTTCACTCTTGTATAGAACGACAACGATTCGGGCCCCGTTAGTTTGGTGTCCGGAAAGGCGCTTGCCTTAAACCCACCGAAACTGTGTGACCAGTTGGGGACCGGTATCGGGACGTTAACGCCAACAGAGCCAACCTCGACGCTCTCTACAAAGCGCTTGGCGATGCCTCCGTCGCGCGTAAAAATCGCGGCGCCATTGCCCATCGGATGTCCTGCCACGATAGTCATCGCTTCCTCATACGTTTCGGCACGAACGATGGAGAGTACCGGGCCGAAGACTTCCTCTTCGTAAATGGCCATGCCCGGTTTCACATGATCGACCAAGCTGGCACCCACCAGCCACGGACAGCCATTGCCGCTTGACTGCCTCCCATCGACCGCCAGTGTGGCGCCCTCGCCTTGCACCCCCGCGAGAAAACCGTGAATTCGATCTCTACTCTCAGCGCTTATTACCGGGCCTAGTTCGACATCCTCGCCGTCGGCGGATCCTGTCTTAATGTCCGGAATGCGCTTTTTGATCTGGTCAACGAGGGCGTCACCAATGCTGCCGACGGCGACCACAACGGATATTGCCATGCACCGCTGCCCCGCCGCTCCGAAAGCCGCTGAAACGGCAGCATCGGCTGCCATATTCAGATCGGCGTCGGGAAGGACGACCATGTGATTCTTGCCGCTGCCGAAGGCTTGCACGCGCTTTTCGTTCTGTGCACCGGCAACATGCAGCAGTTTTGCCACGCGCGTGCTGCCAACAAAGGTCAAACCTGCTACATCGGGGTGCTCGACCAGCCTCTCGACCACAGTCTTCCCCCCATTGACGACATTCAGCACTCCATCCGGCAATCCTGCCCGCCCGAACAACTCTGCCGTTCTACGAAACGTGCTGGGTACACGTTCGCTCGGCTTTGCGACAACCGTGTTGCCGCAAGCCATGGCCATTACAGCCTGAATGGTCGAAATCATGATTGGAAAGTTGAATGGGCTAACGGCTGCAATGACACCGATCGGAAACCGAGAATCGCTAGTATCAACACTGGTGGAAATGTTCTGAGATTGTCGGTTCTGAAACCAACTGGGCACACTCGCCGCATAGGCAATTCCTTCGACCGCCTTGTTGAATTCGGCCGTTGCGTCAGGACGCGTTTTACCGCCCTCTGTTACCACGATGTCCACTAGTTCGGCCCGGTGCTGCTTGATCAATTCGCGAATATCCAGCATCAGCTCTGATCGGTATTGCAACCCCGTCGCCGACCAAGTATCAAAAGCTTTACGCGCCGCAGCAATCGCTTGGTCCACCTCATTGGCGCCGGCATGCATCACCGTGCCTATTCGCTCAGCGCTGGACGGATTGAACAACGCCGACTCGTCGTAACCGCTTTGAACCGCTTCTCCAGCAATGAAGTGATCAGTGACGTTCATTAGTTCCTCTATGCCCTGTCAGGCGTAGCCGTCGATAGAAATCTGTCCGGCTCTTCAACGACACGATTGATGATCGCGCCAATTTCCTCGATCTCTATCTTCACCACATCGCCAGCTTTCAACCATTGTGGTGGCTTCATGATTGCGGCAACACCGCTGGGAGTTCCCGTAGGGATAATGTCGCCCGGCTCCAGGGTGAACACCGATGTCAGGTATTCAATTAGGTCTCGACACGAATACTTGAGGTTGCCCGTGTGATCATGTTGACGCCGCTCTTCGTTCACCCACGTCGTTAAAGACAGGTTGGGTGTCGGCCCGACTTCGTCCTTGGTCAACAGCGCTGGACCAAATGGGCAGTGAGTGTCAAAGGACTTTCCCATCGTGAATGTAGCCGATGCCAACTGCCAGTCGCGGACACTGAGATCATTTAGGACGGTGAATCCGGCGATGACGTCGCCCGCGTCTTCGGCCTTTACATGACGACAACGCTTGCCGATGACGATGGCCAATTCGCCCTCGTAGTCCAATTGTTCCGAGACCTTCGGCAGATGCACATCGTCGTAGGGCCCGACGACACTCGTCACCTGCTTGTTGAAAACCATGGGGACAGGCGGAATCTTCACGCCATGTCCCTCGGCCTCCCTGATGTGGCCCAGGTAGTTCACGCCGATGGCCAGGATTTTCCTTGGCCGTGGTACCGGCGCCATCAAGTGTACATCCTTGCTGGCCAGCCTTGGCGCTATGTCGAGGATCCTGTTGGCATGGGCTAGAAACTCGTCACCCGTCTCGAGGGCGCCAATCATATCCAGTTTCGCGATCTGTGCATCGACACTCAAATCGGCGACCTCCGAGTCGCTGGTCAAGACCCCGAGTTTCTCCGACACATCGAAAAACGTAACCAGTTTCATCCAGAGCTACCCCTATATCTTTCTGAATTTAATAGTGAAAATGACCAGTTAAGCGCTGCGTTGCTTGACTGAGCGGCTTGACTGAGCGAAACGCTGAATGATACTTTAGTCAAATGTCTAAAATTAAGCAAGCAGCGCGTGGGATGGGATCTTACGCGACAAAAGGCTGGCGAAGATTCGGCAAACGTTTATGCAAACCGACTCCCTGGACGAAGTACGCAGCCGGGATGCCATCAAAGCGACAGAAGTTCCAATGATGCAGTTCCAGGGGGCGGACGAATTCCTCGACAATGGAAAGGACATTGCAGTGTCTGACCAGCCCTATTTCGGTACCTATAACCTGTTTCGCAATGAAGTAGAGGATCTCTACCCAGGTTCGGAGCTACAGGATCCTGAGACACGTCGAAACGCGCTTCTTGAAGATCATTCGGGCTACAAGTTGCTGAAACTCAAGGACAGCGCTAGATTTAGCCGATTCGCATTGATACCGGATTCGGCGCACTTTCATATCATAGAGAATCCGCAAGCATGTGCTGCGGCGATCCACGATTTCATCTTTTCGGTTAACGAGGCGCCTGATGGCGAAACCGCATGACAGAACCTGCTGAGTCGAAGGCAACATAGAATGTCAAGCAACACAGCCGCGAATGTCAAGCAACGCAGCCGCGAGCATGTCGAAACGAAATTGATCGCTTCGGCATGCAAATTGATGGCTGAGAACGGTCCACGCGCGGTCACGATTCGCGACATCGCTGCCGATGCCGGTGTCAACCACGGTCAGATTCATCACTACTTTGGCGGCAAGAAGGGATTACTAACTGCCGCAATGCGCCACCTATCGCAAGAACATGCCGAACATGCCGCGCGCCGTGGCCTTAGGGAGAAATCAGGAACGCTGGGCGAGATCAAAGACAGCCCACCGCCGCTGACACTGGCCCGGGATAAGCAGTATCAGATGTCGATTATCAGGTCGGTTCTTGACGGAGAAATGGAGCTGGCAACTTTGGAGATCGACGACGGGGTGTCCGTACCTCGGCATCTCTTGGAGGAACTTACGAAAGCACTTGGCCACGATGAGCCAACGACCGATATCAAGGCGGCACTGGCCGTCGCGATGGCTATCGAGCAGGCCTGGGCAGCGCTTGAGCAGTACATTCTGCTAATGATCGACGCGAAACCCGACGAGATTGAGATTGTTCGGGAACGGGTTGCGGACGTTTCGCGTCTCGCCCTGAAGCAACTCTACCAAGGGAGCGAGTAAGTGCCATTCATCCTTCGCCTGTTGTTTGCTTGCACAAACTCGCGGCTATCCCAGCATCCTGCGAATAGAGGCCTCGCTCTTATCGATGTCAGGAACGTCCATTTTTGGATCCCAAGTATGTCCGGCTTGAGTTTGTCCAGCGGAAACAATGGTGGACGAACATTTTCAAAGGCACCTATCGATTGCCACAGTAAGAATGTGGCTACAGTACCCAGACAGCCGGCCGCTGCTAGAAATGTGCCAGTGACGCGCATTTGTGGCGACGCATGATTTAGCAGCCACGCCGCTACGACCGCGAATGCGACAATAGCCAGCGCAATCAAACTGTCCATGTGGTACTTGAGCCGCTCGTCGTTGTTCCATGCTTCTTTCAACAAGTTGTCGAGGTTCGCCGCTTCGTCTTGTGCGACAGCCAAACCGGCGACGAACAACAGGACGACTATTGTGATCAATAGTGGGTAAATTCTCGATAAGGGCGAGCTAGAGATTTGCAACAGCTTCAAAACGACTTCCCTTCAGTCGCTGCATCGCATGCAGGGCACTTGTAATTAACTTCAGGGGCGGAGGCACCGCTACTTCGTGGGCAAATTCGTCGCGAGGGAGCAAGTCGGCGAACCAGCGATAGACCGACGGATGCAGACGAGCAAGCGGATACCCGGCCATGTCAAGACGAAACGCATAGATAAACCAGGCAATGTCCAGCAATGATATACTGTTCCCAGCTATGTACGGCTGGCACATCAACCGCCGCTCGAGCTCATCGAAGACCGCCTTGAGTTTGCCGGTCGAGGTTCTAATCTGTTCGTCGGTAATGCCATGCTCGGCCATATTGCGCCAGAACTCAATCTCTACCTGTTTGTGCGGATCCATCTTTCCGTTGATTGTGCCGTCATCGTTCGCGAATTCTTCCAATGATGCCGGCTTTTTCCTTGCTAGGAATCCGGGCAATACGTAGCGCATCGTTATGGTGCGAATATCCAGATGCAAGTCGTCTTCCTGTTGCAGGCCTTCAATGATCTCGTCATAGATTGCCTCCGGAATCAGGCTCGGCGCTGGAAACGCCTTTTCGAGATAGACGAGAATATCGTTGCTTTCGATATGAACCTGCCCATCGTGCACGAGCACAGGTACCAAGCCACGCGGATTGATACCGAGAAACCACGGCTTGTAGTTTTCCTGCTTGACGAGATCGATCGGATGCGAATGCCAATTGATGCCTTTCAGGTTCAGGAAAATTCGCGTCTTCTGCGAACAGCTCGACCCCGAAAAGTGGAATAAATGCACGCCTTGCCAATCCAATACCTCCCTCGTCTTGACGTCGTTCTCGTGCAGTTTAACCATCAACTCTACCCTGGTGGTGGGCCCTTCAACAGCTCCGCAATACTCGGGTGTTCATCCCTAAAGTTCTGGACCTCATCGCTGGGCATGGATAGGTTGAACGTTGCGGGCACCAATGGTCCATACTGAGCGAGAATATAGGATTTCGCCTCCATGTTATTCGGCGGTACGGACGCGTCGAGTAGATCCCCATCGGTCCAGTGTTCTAACGTGAATCCTTGGGGGTCTCGCCAGTAATCGTACATCTGGCTACCCAAAAGATGCCGGCCGATGCCCCATTCATGCACATACTTACCGGTCGTCTTCATATGAAAATGGCCGGCCATGAGATCGTCGACCGATTCCGTCACTTCGAATCCGGCGTGGCCGAATGTGCCATCGAATTGAGCCATGCCTGGTAGCTGAATGATGTTAATCGTATGATGGTCAACGGGTAGATCACCATGATCGCAACGCATAAATACACCGATTCGGGTCTCGCCGTCCGGGCCGAGCAAGTTGTCTGAAATCAACATACCCAAAGTAGCCGCGTACCACTGAATCGACTTATCCGCGTCACTAACGTTTATTGCGGAATGGCCGAGTCGCAAAACCTTGGAACGGAGATCGTAGCGCCACTCACCATCGCGCATCTGCCATTCCTCCGACGCCTTGCCAAAGCGCTGCAATTCGTTAACGCGCGTCTTTTGTTGGCCTGCATTTAGGCTTGGCGGCGTATGGTCGGTGCAAGCAGCTTCCTGCATACCGAAGTAGACCTCGATACCCAACCCATCAGGATCGGCCAGCTCTACAAAGTGTCCGCCGGCCGGCTCTTGGCTCTCCTGAATCTTGCTGCCTGTCGCTGCCGCGAGGCCCTCAAGTTCCTCTAACGATTCAACCTTGTAGGCCGCGGAAACATAGTGGTTTTTCTGCCCTTTCGTCGCAACATATATGTACGGATCTCCTCCGGCGCCTTTGTAATAGATGCTGTCTGTCGATTCGTAGGCCAACTGCATGCCGAAATGATCCAGGTACTCTTTTTGCGCTTCGAGATCAGTCAGCTCAAAACGTATGAATACGATGTCGGAAACTTTGCATGCGGGTTTGCTCATTGATCGGTCTCCCGATACTTGCTGCCCCGAAGCTGCGCCGGGCCCGGCGTAGCCTCTACCTCAGCGCGATATTTCTCAACCTCTCTACGCAACATTCCAATATAAGGATTCGACTTGTCACCATATACTTCCTGAATTGCGGTGCGCCACTCTTCCTCGTGTTCGGACAGTATTGCTTTTTCATAGCTTGGGCGCTGCTGCAATCTTTGCCAGTACGCCTTGATATTGGGAAACTCGCCGGAGCTCAGTAACTCCCCTAGAGCAATGTCCTCCAGTCTGTGAAAGTGCGCGGCGAGCATGGCATCGATGGCGGAGTAGTCGCCGAGAAAGTACTCCTTTCCATGCTGTAGCGACTGCTCCATCGCCACCAGACCCGATGCGAGTCGGCGGATGAATTTTTTATAAAAACTCCCAGGCAGCCCACCGAAGAGCCGCAACACAACGAACAACACCGCGCGTCTTTTGTTCGGATGCCGGAACAGATAATCTCTCATTACAGCGAGCGCCGGACGTCGCCGCAGTATGTTAGCCAACAAGTAGATGCTGGCGCCCGCAGTTGATGAACCAAAGTTTTCGCCGATCTCCACTTTGTCATCGAGAGCGCTCTCGGAAATCTGTGCCTCCAATTGTTGCCGTGCGGAAGAGTCCTTAGGCCACAACGGCGTCCCTTGCTCCGGCGCATATTGATCGAGGTATCGGATAATCTCCCAACTGTCGTAGTGCGGCTCACCATTGTGAACGAGCACCGGAACGAGGTGGTTGGGGTTTATCTTCTTGAACTCTGGCCGCAGATGCTCGCCGGTCAATTCAAGTTTCATGTGGTGATATTTGAACGGGATTTGCTTTTCGTAAAGCGCCAATCGGACCATCTGCGAACACAGTGACTCGCCGTACGAGTACAACTCGAACTCCTGTTCGTAATCAATCGACATTGCCCTCGCCCACGAACAAAGAGTGTTTTTCGCCACCGGGACCGAAGCCCGTATCAAGGAGATGCGCCTGAAACTTTGCAACCTGTGCGTCACTGGGCATTTCTGGACCCTGCATTCCTGTTCAGGAATCGATCCGGTTGTGCGGGGTCAGGATACGTAATTGCCAATCTCCTAAAAGTTGAATTTGCCCTGAATCATGTATGTTGCCGGTGCATCGACGGAACAGGCTACGGTATCCGCGAATGCGGCCGGGACTTCCTGACAGAAATGAGTTGTTGCCTCATCATTAAGATTGCGCCCAACGAATGCGAGTTGCCAGCGATCCGACTCGGGCGTCAATGCAACGCGAAGATTCCACTTCGTCCAGCTATCCTGAACGTTAAGCGGGTTAAAGTCGGATATCATCACGTAGCCGTCGGTAAACTGCACGTTTGGCTCAATGCTAACGGTATAGTCGCCAATCGGCACATCGAATATCGCGGTCAGAGTGCCAGCATACTCCGGTGCATAGGTAGTTTCCACGCCACTCAAATCCTGCGCGAAAGCACCGGTCCCCATCCCCATATCGTCGAGAATTTCGTTGCAGCCCTCTGCCGGCGTCTGGCCTGTATAGCATGGCGCGTTTGGGAATTCGTCGTATGATGAGTCAAGCAGCGTAAAGGCGCCTTTCAAGGCAACGTTGTCAGAAATCAATGCCGTGAAATCCATTTCCAAACCTTGCGATGTCGATGTCGCCGCGTTTGCCACCGCCTGTGTCAACGAGGTGCCTGCTTCGGCCAGACTGGATACCTGTCTGTCGTCAAACTCCATGTGGAACAGCGTCAGATTCAAGCCCAGGCGACCGTCAAGATAGGTGCCCTTGATGCCGATTTCAAAGGCGTCCATGGTTTCGGGTTCGAAGCCCTGTATGAAGTCGGTCATCACGCCCATCGGCGGATTCGCCATGGAGTAACCGCCCGCTTTGAAGCCCTGACGAAAGGATCCAAACAGATTCGTGCTTTCGGTCCAGGCAAAAACGAAATCAACCGATGGCAAAACGTCATCATCGGAGCGGCTCTCGGTTTCAAAGACGAAGCCGCCAAAAGGGGCGAGCGCGCTCGCATTGGGAATATTGTCGGCCGGAATCGGGCCTGCCAACACCGGAGATTGCTCGATTTCTTTGTCGACTTCGATGTACCGAATGCCAAACGTCGCCGTCAGGCGATCGGTGAAATCGTAGCTGGCTGTGGCGAATACGGACATCGTTTCGGAACTCTGTGTCGTCCGCGCGCCCGCCTGAGCGGTTGGGGCGGCCGGGGGCACTCCGGGCGGGCCTAGCGGGGAAAAATCTGCCGTGGTGACATTGGAAAAGAAAGCCTCCTCGTCCTGATAATAGATACCTGCTTCCCAAGAGAAACCGCCGTCCGTCGGCGATGAAACTCGAAACTCCTGGCTGACGTGTTCCGCACCGTCTAGCTGGTTGATATTGAAACGCGATGGCGAGAACAGCGATGGTACCGCGGTCAGATCAAGATCAAACAGAAACTCGTTATCGAACTCGTAGCCGCCCGTGACGGAAGTCAACGTATACTCGCTGACCTGCCAATCCAGAGCCAGCATCAGAACGTCGAGATCCAGCTTTCGAAATTGCCCCGGCAAATCGGTGCTCTTCCGGAAATCGAGTTCGTCGTTTACCGGGTTGCCGTCGGCATTTATACAGTTGAACTGTGGAAAGCCAACGGGTGGCGGCAGCGTCGGCGGAAGTGTGAGCGGCGTACAGTTACGGATCTCCATATCGAGCGCACTGTTGGCTTCTGTTTCCACCGAAGTGACTTTCAATGTGGCTTCAAAATTGTCGGTCGGAGCCCACAAAGCACCCGCGCGGAACAGGATGTCCTCAAGCGCCGGCTCTTTGGTGTTCAGCGCTTCGTTGGTCAGGTAGCCGTCTGAATCTGTGAATTTGCCCGCGAGTCGCAACGCAAACGTCTCCGCCACCGGCAGGTTGATTGCCCCTTCGATGACCTGTTCCTCAGTCTCGCTCTCGTGGGACGCACCGATGTATCCAGCCAAACCGTCTTCAAGACTCGCTTTTTTCGTCGTAACATTAATGACGCCAGCAATCGTATTGGCGCCGAAATAGGTCGTTTGCGGTCCTTTGAGGATTTCAACGCGTTCAAGATCGAATACCCCCGCCCGCGTCGCACGCGACCGCGCAAGCGCCATGCCATCAACGGCGTAACCAACAGACTGTTCGAACCCGGGGTTCTCGCCGGAGCCTATGCCCCTGACGTTGATGAACGCACCGGCACCGGCTTTGGAAACATTGACCGCGGGCACCGTCGTCGCAATGGCCTGCAGATCCCGGAGACCCTGCTCTTGGATCTCGGCGCCTGTGGTCACGCTCACGGAAATGGGTACGTCCTGTAGTGTCTCGGCTTTTTTCCGCGCCGTGACCGTGATTTCTTCGAGAACAAGATCCTGGGCGATTCCACTTAGGCTGACGCCCAGACCGGTCACCAGTACGAGAAGGCGATAGGTATTGTTCATGATGTCCCCCCAAAGGTCCATGTTTGATCTGTATCTGCCGGCTAGGATCGACGCACCCTATCTGGCGCAATTACTAGGGGTCCGACCTCCAGATTTTCTAGTCACGTGTCTAGATTAAATCCTAGTCACCTGGATAGCAATAGTTTTTCGAATCCGTGCCAACTCCGCCGGCAGGGTCGTTCTTGGACTAATTCTAGTCGTATGACTAGAATAGCTCTCCGCCACGGTGGGAAAGGCGACCAACTTGTCCGACTACGACTTCATCATTGCCGGTTACGGACCAACAGGTGCCGTCGCTGCCAATTTGTTGGGCGCCTTCGGTTTCTCTGTACTGGTTGTCGACCCCAACGTCGACGTCTACGAGATCCCCCGAGCTGTACATTTTGACGGCGAGACCATGCGGATCTTCCAGGCGCTCGGGCTTGCCGCCGAAATCAACTCGGTGGCCGAGGAAGCTTCCGGATTGCGATTTACGAACGGCTGGAATTGGCCCCTCTTCTATCAGGATCTGTCGATGATCGAGCGCACCCACGGCTGGGCCTGCGACTATTTCTTCAACCAACCCGGACTGGAGCGAAAACTGCGCGATGGTGTGCGACGGTATGCCAACGTCGATGTGTGGCTGGGCTGGGCGCTGGCCAACCTGACGGAGCATTCCACCAGTGTCAACGTGAGCCTGCGGCACGCGACCGAACACGCGCAAGCGAGGGAGGCCAGTTGCCGCTATTTGCTTGGATGTGATGGTGCCAGCAGTACGACGCGTGCGCTCGTCGACATCGCACTCGAAGATCTCGAATGTGACGAGCCCTGGCTCGTCTGCGATCTGATTCTCGACGAAGCGCAGCAACACCAACGCGATGCTTACCAGATCTGCGACCCCGCTCGACCAACGACGCTAGTGCCTTGCGCAGGATCTCATATCCGCTGGGAGTTCATGCTGAACGCCGATGACGAAGTCGATGTGCTGGAGCATGAGTCGAGAACGCGCGAAATGATGGTGCCGCATCTGCATCGCCTATCACCGTCGATCGACAGCGACAGCGGCAAGCTGATCAGAAGCAAGGTTTACAATTTCCACGCTGTGGTCGCTGATTCGTTCCAGTCCGGTCGCGTTTTTTTGCTAGGCGATGCCGCACACCAGACACCTCCTTTCCTCGGCCAGGGTATGTGTGCGGGCGTACGCGATGCCTACAATCTCTGCTGGAAGCTCGCTGGTGTGCTGCGAGCCGATTATTCACCGGCGCTACTCGACACCTATACCAGCGAACGTCGCGCGCAGGTCCGTGAGGTCGTGGCAACTGCGATAAAGCATGGCAGCGTTATCCAGACGCGAAATCGTGCCAAGGCACTGCTGCGCGACTGCTTCTTGATGTTAGGTCGGGCATGGCCGCCCTTGATCGGCTTCCTGAGGTTCGGCGAGGGCTGGTATATCGGGGAAGGACTATTGTCTTGCGACAATCCGCGGGCGGCGGGGGGAGCGATTGGCAAGCCCATTCCCCAGCCTATCGTTGAAACCGGCCACGGTAAGAAACGTCTCGACGAACTCCTTGGCGACAATTTCTCTGTCATTGGAATTGGTGTGGACCCGGCCGCGATGATAAACGGCGACGCCGACAGATTGCCTTTGACCACGCTGCAAATTGGCAAGGACAGCAGAATTCAGGAAGTGGACAAATCGCTTCGCGATTGGGCGCGGGGCCATGGCGTTAGCGTTGCTGTAATACGACCCG
Organism: Pseudomonadales bacterium; assembly: GCA_965116165.1. GTDB lineage: Bacteria > Pseudomonadota > Gammaproteobacteria > Pseudomonadales > Azotimanducaceae > Azophilus. The sequence goes on from OZ220484.1 coordinate 2,949,178, forward strand.
ACCGACAGGTGTACGGAATTTGTAACGCCGCGACCGAAGATGAGCTTCGCGTGCAACTGTCGAGCCTGCTGGCACGGCTCGACGATACACTGTTCCATTGATCTTCGAAGGCCAGCAGATTGTCGCCAATCGGTTTGCGGAGGGTGCCCATCGGATTTGTTGGTTGGGGCCGGATGAGTGGTTGATTGTGGCCGAGCTAGACTCGGCCCAGGCACTCGTGGCGCAATTAACGGAAGCCCTAGCGGATCGGCTCTACGCACTGCGGCGGCCCTTGGGTCGGCCTGCCTGCCGCGCCGCCGATACCAGTCGGATCGATGTAACGCTGGATAAAGGCACCGGGGGTATAGCCATTTAGGACAACGGGCGCGGGACGCCACACGCCGCCGCCACGGTCGGAGTTGAATCCGCGCACCCGATCACCCGCGATCCAACATCTCCGTCACCCGATCCATCATCTCGTCTTTGTTGTACAAATCGAAATAGATCGACGCCATCACGTTCTGCGGCCCGAAGAAGAATCGCTCGTAGAGCACCTGGCGGTTGCCGAAACCGGATACAGCCACATCGTGGGCAAGGCGGAACAGCGCCACGCGATCCTTGCTGCCCAGGTTCACCTGCTGGAAGTAGCGCTCGACATCGGCGGCGATGTCGTTGTCGAAATCCGCTTCGCAGGGTGTTGCCATGAGCGAACTCGAACCGAGCATGTGCACCGTTTCGATGAGTTTTGGGTACAGGCGCGGAAAGAGGTTCCGGGACGTGTCGAGTGGACGCCGTTGTGGAATGTAGAGACCCCACTTGTCCTGTTCGGGCTGCTGCTCGGCGCTAAACAGCAGTGCGCGCACCGTTTCCGCAATCCACATGGCCTCGGCGATCTGCCCCTTGACGTTCATGTCCCGATCCTTGCCCGAGGCCTTGGCCATGGCGCACAGCAGGCCGACGAGGAATTCCGCCTTGGCCAATTTGCCGCAGGCCACCTGATGCATCATGTGCACCACCGCGTTGGTTTCGGCGAATGCGCGGTTGCACAGCAACGGATCCCGATACATGAACACCCGCTCCCAGGGGACGAGAACATTGTTGAAAATCACCACCGCGTCCATCTCCTCGAAGCGGGATGCGAGCGGCGCGTCGAAGGTGGATTTGCCCTCGTCGTAGGTGTCGCGGCAGATCAGCCGCAGGCCGGCGGTATCGATGGGCAGGGTGAATGCGAAGGCGAAGGGGATGTTTTCTTCGGCGGCTTTCAGCAGTGTCGAGGGAAATACCTCGATTTCGTTCGCCAGCGGCCCCAGGGTTGCCAGCAGCCGGGCACCGTTGACGACGATGCCCGCATCGGTTTCCCGAACAACCCGCAGCGCCACCTCCGGGCTGGAATGCCCCTGCCGCACCAGTTCCGCATTGAACTGTGGATTCACCAGGGTATGGGTGAGCACATGGTCGTTACGTCGCGCCTCCTCATAGTAGGTACGCATGTTGGCGGCAAAATCCACCGGCCCGCCGTTGCTGTTCAAGAACTCGGCCGCGCCGGCGAAGGCGGTGACGGAAGCGTTTTTGTAGTCCGGGGTGCGGCCGAGCATGCCGCTCGACCATTTCGCCCATTCGTAGCAGGCGGCACCGCGCCGGTGCACATCCTCCGGTTTTCTCGGCAACAGGAACGACATGGGATAGTGTTCGCCGTCTTCGGTGAATGTCAGTCTGTCCCGCAGTTCCCGGTCCCGCTGCCGGTCGATGAAGCCCGCTAGGGTCCGCGCACCGCGGGCCAACCCGGGCTCGTGCGTGACATCCCTCACCCGCCTGCCATGCATCCACAGATCACGCCCATCGCGCAATGAGTCGAGATACTGTGCGCCGGTCTTTATTGCCATTGGTTCGCTCCCCCAATCCAGACAATACGTCATATAGCCCGTAGTGATCGCCCATGTCCACGCAAACGGCAAACAGGCGGTGTATCAATTTGATTTTTCGGATTCCGCCGAGCCGGGGCCCGTGCACTGTTCGGTTTGTGTAAATGTCGAACCGCGGCAGCACCGGCAAACAGCGGTGTATTCGTTTGCATCGCTGGCACCTTCCAGGCTTGGCAATCCCAACGGTTGGCTTGGTGCGACGTGCCCGTTTACTTGACCGAACACGGGGATCATGCGGCACAAGCCGGGGCGTTGCGCCCTCTCAGCGGATGTCGCTTGGGCAGACACCGAAACGCTTCTTGAACGCCCGCGAGAAGTGCGCGGCGCTGACGAAGCCGGTGCTGTATGCGATCGACTCAATGCTGTGGCCAGCGTAGGACGCATCGTGCAAAAGTCGGCGGGCGCGCTCAAGCCGCTTGTTTAGAATCAGGGCGTGCACCGTCTCCGCTTCGTCCTCGAATAGCTTGTGAAGGTAACGGATGGAAATGTTCTGCGCGGCGGCGATGTGATGGTTGGACAGCTCCGGGTTGCAAAGATTGTTGTCGATGTACTGGCAAATACGTCGTTTCAGGGATTCCCGAATGATCGAGTGATTCCCGACCTGCGTCAGCATCGCCGAAGAACTGAAGGCGATCGCGATCATGCTGACGAGGTTTTCCGATAGTTCGTCCGGTGCCGTGTCCAGGCGGTGTAGCTCCCTAGCCAGGGAGAATATGAAGTCGGCGATCACCGCGCCGAGCCCGGATGCTCCGGAAATGGGAACGGCCGTGTACTGCTCGGGGTTCATCAGGTGGCGCGCAAGCACCTCTTTGGGCATTTGTACCACGAGTTGGTGAAATTGTTCCTCGAATGTCAGGGAATAGGGTTGGGTGCTGTCGTAGAGAGCGAAACTTCCCGGGGTCAGCAGTGCCTCGCGCCCGTTCTGCCGGATCAGGCCGCGCTTTTCCAGTTGGAAGCTGATCAGAAATTCGGATTCCGCGAATTTCGCGATTTGGTGTTTGGAGCGTTCGACGAATTGCGGATCCGCGATCACTTCGGAGAACCTGAAAGCGCCGCAGGCTTCACCGCCGCGCAGCTCACCCCGGAAATCCTCGGCCATCTTGCCGCAGTCCAGCTTGACGAATTCGTCGCAGATCAGATCGCGCCAGTAATCGATGCGATCCTTTTCCGGCATATCCACGGTACGTTTCCGATAGCCGCCCGCGAGCAGGTGGGAGGTCATTGTTCGTCCGGCCCCCGAACGTAGCGAAGCAGTCCGGTGTGCGGATGACAGCCGATGTACTCGAATTCACAGCCATCGCGGGGCAGCGCGGTCACCTCGTGCCACAGCCGAAGCCGCAGGTCGGTGCCGAAGGTCTCGACCATTCGCAAGAATCCATCGAATATCGCCAGGTGGGTCGGATGGCTCTTCGCCCATTTTTCGAAGGCATGCACATCCGTGGCGAAACCCAACCCGAATGATCGGTCCACGGTGCCCCATGCACCATCCCTGCTGTCCACAAATCGCAACGAATAGCAACGGGTTTCACGAGGGTTGTCGCGCAGATAGCGCATGCCTTCCAAACGGTCGAACGGCATGACGAAGGCCTCCCGCCACAACCCGACCCCGTCGGCAATGCGCTTGCTATCACGCCACCAGGGCGCGCTTGCCGCCCACCATCGGTCGTAGTTGGATTTGCGCCAGTAACAGACGTACAGGTGATTTGCGACACTGGCCTGATCGATGAAGGTGCCCCGTTCCGTTGCACAGGGCGCCAACGCCCCGGCATAAACCTGGGAAATAGCGTTGTTGGCCCTGGGCCCCAGCGAGTAGGCTTCGGGATAGCAACTGAACGCGGGCCAGGCGGCAATATGCACCTGTTCGTGCATGCTGTACATGGCGTATTCGACCCCGGCGCTCAGAGAGTGCGCGGGGGCGTTGACGAGCTTGGCGGATTCGTCGATGGTCAGCGACAGTCCGGCGACGGGATTGATTTCGTCGTAGTCGGCGTCCAGATATCCGTAGCCCAGGTCAAGCCGCAGGCCGGCCGCCAGCAGGGCGGTCAACTCGATTTCCAGACCCAAGATATCCACAGTGCCCGCATTGGCGGTCACCGGGCCCCCGAGGCGGTCGAAAAAGGTGACCTGAACCTCTTGGTAATCGGAAAGAAATGCGGCGGCGTTCAGGCGTACCCGATCATCGAATCCCCGCCACTTGAGGCCGATTTCATGGGTGTCGAGCAGTTCCGGCTCGAAGGTGCGTGGCCGGGGGACCGCTTCGACATAGCGCAATACGAACCCGCCGCTTTTGAACCCCTGCGAAAAGCTGTAGTAGAGCAGGGTGTCGTTGGGCAACTGCGCATCGATCCCGAATTTGAATGTCGTTTCCCTGAAGGCATCGTCCACAGTACCGCTGCCGTTGCCGACTATGGGCGCCAGGCCGGGCTTGAACTCGCCGGTTTCCGTCACCGCGCCCGGAAAAAACGGCAGGGGATTGCCCGCCAGGTCCGCGGCAATGTATTGGGTGTAGACGAATTCCTTTTCGTCCCTGGTATGCCGCGCGCCGCCCCGCGAATTCGTCATCGTCGCCGAGCCGGTCGCCGACCAATACCCGGTCGACGAAGCCATTGCGGTTTTTTTCCGAAACGGCCAGGGTGGCCCGTAGTTGGTCGGTGATAGGTAGATCGATTGACGCGCGCAGGTCGCGGCGTTCAAAGTTGCCGCCGGTAATGGCAATCTGGCCGGCAAGCTCGTTGCCGGGTTTGCGCGCGCTGATATTAATGGCCCCGCCCATCGTATTGCGGCCGAACAAAGTGCCCTGGGGACCGCGTAGGACTTCGATGCGTTCGATATCGAGCACATCGAGGACACCGCCGGCGGACCGGGACATATAAACCCCATCGACATAGATGCCGACGCCGGGGTCCGTGGTGAGGCTGAAGTCCGAGTTGCCGATGCCGCGAATAAACACGATGGCCCCGGACGAGAGGCCGCTGATCGGCGATGTGGTATCGAAAACCATATTGGGTGTGAAGTCGGCGATCTCCGAAATATCGTCGAAACCGCGATCCTCGATCAGGGTGGCGGTAAATGCCGTCACGGCAATGGGCGTGTCTCGCAGTCGCTCCTCTCGCTTCTGCGCGGTGACGATGATTTCTTCGATCACCCGGCGAGTCTCCACGCCCTCTGCCGGGCGCCTGTCTCCCTGAACCGCCGCGGTACCCTGCAAGTGCTGGCCGAGCAGCGCGCAGCCCAATAGCCCCACTAGCGTGGAACCGAATCTATCCATGTTGCATCCTCCTGAGCCAGAACAACCGGACGGTGTTGTATCAATTTGACTTTTCGTATTCCGTCGAGCGGGGCCTCGCGCAGTGTTCGGTTCGCGCAAATGTCGAACCGCGACACAGCCAACCGGACGGCCGCATTGACGGAACAGTGCCCACTGCGTTCGAACCGGAACACCTCTCTTGCTACACCCTGGTCGGTCGGAACCGCCCCATGCCGGTCTCTCTGAGGATGATGCCCAAGGCTGGTCCGCAACGCCTTGCGGAAAAGGGCATCAAATCTTGACTAAACGGGAACGGTTGGAGGTGCTTCGGCCATCCACGCGCACCGATGTCTCTGCAGCAATGCCTGGGTGCTCGCCAGCAGGGGCTTCGGCCACCCACGCGCATTGACGCCCCACCCCCCTCTGTGAAACCGTAGGAACCGATATACATAGGTTGACATGTCACTAAGGAAACTCTGAACAATTCGATAGAACAGCATTGATCTACTCGTAAGATATTGATCTTATTGACTTAGATGCCGTGGCTACAGAATTAATCAGACCTTCCCTAATGTTGAGGCTTTAGCAGCGGCAAACTACCGCATGTCGGGTTCTGTCAACCCATCGATATAATTCCCTTTCTAAAGTCGATGCCGTATCAACTTGCTCGCGATAGGCTGAAAAGAAAATATGAAATCAAGCGCCATGAAGTCCGATAGGCTGCTCGCGTATCGTTCGACTCATGCAGATGTCGAACCGCGGCACAAGCATAAATTCCCCGGGCGCAAGGCCGGCCGTTGGCGATGGGCGGACGCAACATCGTCATACGGAACGAGTGTGCCGCCGTGCGCCTGAGCAAAGCCTTTATTCGGTTGCCCTATCGGTTTGATGCGCGGAGGCTGGCGGACGAGGCGCGGCAATTCGGCGAGCGGGATTGGCTGCCCCACCCGAGCCGGATGCGGGGCAATTCCGCGATTCCGTTGATTTCCAGCGCGGGCGGCGACAACGATTCCTTTGCGGGCGAGAAGCGGGCGACGCCGCATCTGGATCGATGCGCCTACATGCGCCAGGCAATGGCAAGCTTCGGTGAGGTGCTATCGCGCTCGCGGCTGATGAAACTCGACGCCAGCGCGGAGGTCGGCCCGCATGTCGATTTCAACTACCATTGGTACAGTCGCGTTCGTATCCATATTCCGGTTATCACCAGCCCCGAGGTCATCTTTCAATGCGGCGGGGAGACACTGCGCATGGCCGCGGGAGACTGTTGGATATTCGATTCCTGGCGACGCCATCGGGTGGTCAACAACGGCACTAGGGAACGGGTGCATTTGGTCATCGATTTGTGCGGCTCGTCGCGTTTTTGGCGAATGGTTGGGGCGGCCGAGGGTTCGCAATCCACCGCCGCCGAGCAATCGGCACGCTTTGTTGCGTTTGCACCGCACCGGCGAGTCGACCTGCGCCTGGAGCGATTCAGCAGCCTGCCGGTGATGGCCCCGGGCGAGTGCGCGGCGTTGATTGAGGATCTGATTGCCGACTTTTCCCGCAATCCCGCCAACGATGCCGATCTGGTGCGAGGCTATGGCGCGCTGCTGCGCGGCTTTGCCCAGGATTGGCGAGAACTGTGGTTGCTGTATGGCCAGCGCCCGGAAGGGGTGCCTCGCTATCGCGCATTGATCGAGGCCACGCGCAAAAGCCTCCACCCCGACCGGCGGGCATTGACCACGGCGAGCAACGATATTGGCGTCAATGCCGTATTCGCCCAGCGCGTACTGAATGCCGCCCTGGCGCTCGGTGAAGATGGCGACTCCCGAGCCCGCTATTCGTAGCCAAACCTTGCCATCCACGGCTTGAGGGTTGGCAGAATCGCTTTGAGATGGCCTTGGTAGCGCCGCCAGCGGCCTGCGGCGTCGCTGTATAGGGGTTGGATGACCTGGCTGTAGCTTGCGGTTCGGATATGGCCTCGGGTACGGGCGGTTCTTTCGTGGTCGAGCACGCCGGGGTGCCAGGGTAGGTCGATGAACTGCAATACCTTGCGGCTCGTTTGTTCGAGGTCGGCGATGAGGTCTTCGTATTTGATCTCGATCACGTCCAGAGCGAAGAGATTCGTAAATTGGCGCCAAAGACCGAAGACCTGATCGTACAGGTGGACGGCGTCTTCCAGGGTGTGAAAGCTGGCATTCGCGGAGGTCTCGGCGAAGGTGCGAAGATAACAACTCAGCACCGTGTCCGCCGGATGCCGCAGCATCAGGATGAACTTGGCGTTCGGAAAGATTCGATGGATCTCTCCGACGTAAACGATATTCAACGCAAAGCGGTCGATTGCCCGCGGGCCGGTTTCCGTTCCTGATGCAACGGTGCCGCAAGCCCCGGCCCCAAACGGGCTGGCCGCATTGATGTCGGGCGTGTCGGGGTGCTTCGCGGCATTTTCCTGGGGCGGCATCAAGGCAACGCCGGTGGGTGGATTTTCCGCTGGTGCCGCGGCCTGTCGCCTGTCCGTATCGACAGATGCCGCCGCGCCGCCTGTTCTGGAGTCCTGTTGTTCCGTTTTTCGGATAGTCCGTTCCAGGGTATCGAAGTATGTCCTTCTCGCACGTTCGATTGCGGCGCCGGAAAGTTCGCCAAGGCCCCACAGGTGTTGGTCGGTCGGGCCGCAGAGCTGATTGACCACTTTCGGCAACGCGGCACTTTCCTCGGCAACCGCCGTGCCGGGATGCCCGCGCAGAATGGTATCGATCAATGTTGTTCCGGATCTCGGAAAGCCAACGATGAACACGGGCGCGCTGCGCTGGCGTTGTTTACCCCCGTCGCGCGAGTTGCCGGCACGGTGTGGGTCGGCAGGCGGCTCGCCCCAACGCGCATCCCCGATGTTCTCCGGCCTGTAGTACCGCCTCCGATTTTCGATGAATCCCAGGAATCCGGCCTTGTCGATACCTTTTGCCACGCTCGCCTCCCGTGCGAGGCGATTTGCTCCGTCGGCATATTGCATTGCCGCGTCGATATCGTTCAGGCGGTCGCAGATGCCGGTCAGGCGGGCCAGTCGCATGCGCTCGTCGTGCCGCGATAGAGGGTCCGTTGGCTCTTGGTGGCAGCTTTCCAGCAAGCTCCGGGCCTCCGCGGTGCGGCCATCGATATCGGCGAGTACCCCTTGGTAGTAGCGGACCAATGGATGTTCGGTACCCACTGCCCCACCGGCGCGTTGGGCCGCTTCACGCAACTCGTCGTGCCGATTCGATTGCTCAAGGAATTGCAGTAATCCCCGGTGTGCGGGCATGAAGGTGGCGTCGGTCGCCAGGGCCCGCTCGTAGTGCTCGGCGACCTGCTCGAATTGCCCCGCTTGCCAGAGAACCTTGGCCAATGCGCACCGGGCCTTGCAATAGCCCGGGTCGAGTTGCACGGCTTGATGGTAGGCATTGGCCGCCTCGCCCAACCTTTGCCGGTTCTCAAGAATCAATCCCAGGTTGAACCGGGGTTCGGCGAATTGTGCATCGTTGTCGATGGCCCCGCCGAAACTCTCCATCGCCTCCTCAAGACGGCCGGTGCGCAGATAGGCGATGCCCAGGCTGTTGTGTACCTTCGCCAATCCGGGGCGTAGGGCCAGAGCCTTCCGGTAACTTTCAATGGCGGCCTCGCACTGCCCGGTCTCTAGGCAGGCCGCGCCATGCAGGCTGTGTAGCAGCGATTCCTTCGGGTGTGCGACCAGCAGTGCCCGCGTGCGCCGCTCGACCGTATGGAAATCGCCGGCCCGGCAAAGCTGAAAGAGCGATTGCGCTACCTTGGGATCCATTCCACTCATCGGGGCGACGACAAATGCACAGCGCTGCTACGCAAAAAACGGGCTCCCAGGAGCCTGCGCCGTAGGAAATTCTCGTGGGGCCTATCCCACCGAAGATCATTACCGGGATAAAATCGTGAAGAATTTTGGGCATAGATCCCACTTTGATGGTTCTTTTGAGGGTATTTCGGCTTCATATTCCCATCATTAACGCTCGCAGATGTTCTACGGTGCAGGCTCCTAGCCCGCATGACGGCCCAATATCTCTGGTCCTAGGGCTTCCCGGAGTGGCCCGAGGTGGGCCTCGAAACGCCGCCACCGATCGAGCCCGTCTCGATAGATGGGTTGTCGCACCTGTTCGGAGCTCGGGGTGCGGATGTTGCGCTCGGTCCGGTGGAAGCGCAGGCAGTTCTCCTCGAAAGGCAGGCCGCAGAAATCGAGGATGCGCCGTACCTGGGTTTCCAGATCGTCCACCACATCCTCGTGCCGCACGCGCAACACGAATCCGGGCAGCGCCTCGTCCCAGTGGTCCATCAGGCGCACATAGCTGCGGTAATAGCGGCCAACCTCCGCAAGGCCGTAGGTGAACTCCTGGCCTTCGCCGAACAATTGCTTAAAGCAACTGAAGCAGCAGGCCATGGGGTTGCGCCGCGCATCGATCACCTTGGCGTTGGGCAGGATGAGGCGAATCAGACCAATGTGCATGAAGTTGTTGGGCATCTTGTCGATAAAAAACGGGGCCGACCCCCGGTAGGCGCGGGTTTGCTCGATGTACTGTTCGCCGAAACGCCGGAAGTAGTCGTCGTCGAGTTCCTGAAGTATGCGCGGGTAGCGCGAGAGCTTCTCCGCCTGCCGTCCGCGCAGGCGCTGCGCGAGCGCCAGAATGTTGTGGAGCTCCAAGGTACCGTCCACCTGCCTGTGCGAGGCGATTATCTGTTCGAGTAGCGTGGAACCGGCGCGGGGCAGCCCGACGATGAAGATGGGATCCCGGCAGTCGTGTCCCACCCCGCGCCGCCGCGCGAACAATTCCCCGGTGCAGAATTCCATCTGCGCCTGTACGCGGCTTTCATTCACCTCGGGCTTATAGCCGGATTGCGCCAGTTGCAGCGCGTTGCCCCGTTCGTAGTACGCAAACGATCGATCGAATCGGTTGCCGTCCTCAAACGCCTTGCCGGCGGCGAAACAGAGATGGATGCGATCATCCTGGGCAATGTTCGACGCTTGTTCGTGGCGCTGAATATGCTCGATTTCGGCGTCGGTGAAACGATACGTCTTGGTGTTGGCCAGGCTCCAGAAGGCATCGCCGAAATCGGGGCGGTGGTGATAGGCGCGGCGGTAGGAGTCGATGGCCTCGTCGAGTGAGCCGATGGTCTTTTGCGCGTGGCCGATGAGCAGATGCAATTCGCCGCGCCGCGGCTCGGTCCGCAGAATTTCTCGATAGCGGGCAATGCCTGCGTCGCATCGCCCCAGCCCGACGAGCGTGGTCGCCAGGGTGATCTTGAAGTTGCTATTGCCTGGTTGCAGCGCCAGCAGGCGTTTGGCCTGTTCGTGCGCCTTTTCAAATTTCGTTTTGCGGATCAATAGGTTGACGTAGTCGATGCGTGCTTGGAGATGGTCCGGCGCAAACTCGACACAGCTTTCGAGCAGGAATTCCGCGTCGTCGTAGATCTTGAGCCGCACACCGATATCGGCCAGCAGCCGCATGCCTTCAACATGGCGCCTGTTGTTTTCGAGAAACTGTCGGCACAGTTGCTCGGCCTTGTGCAGCTTTTGCTCGTGGATCAGGTCTGTGACGTGCCTAAGTTCCGGGGGCAGCCGGTTGAGGGAGGCCAATCGCTCCCGGGCGTGCCGCGCCTGGTCCGCTGCGCCGCTGCGCTCGTGGATTTCGATCAGCGACCGCCAACTTGCGGCCAGGGCGGGATTGAGCTCGACCGCCCTGGCGTAGGCCGACAAGGCGTTTGCGTGGTCGCCGCGCCCGGCAAGAATGTGTCCGCGCTCCTGCCAGGCGCGGGCGTTTTGGCCGTTTTCGCGGAGCAGCCGATCCAGTGTTGCCAGAGCGTCCTGGGGTTGATCGCAAAAGCGCTGCGCAACGGCAAGCAGGTATAGGGCGTCGATGCGCTCCTCGTCCGCAAGGCCGTCGTCAAGGAGGCTGCGGGTCGCCGTAAGGGCTTCATGGAGCCTTGCCGACTGAATTAGCCCGCGGATCTCCGCCAGCCGTTCCTCGGCGCGCGGCTGCCTTGTTGTGGACCGCTCGGGTGGGGCGGGGTTGGTTTGCATTATTTGCCGCCGGGGCCAACCTGTCCCGTCGTATCCGCGACACCGTACCGGGCCGTTGGGTCGCGACAACGCGCCTCGAGTGTGGCGATAACGACGGCAAGCGCGCCGGCCTGTTATTCCTCGAAGTCGTAGGACAGGCGCAGCCCCAGGGTGCGCGGCCGGTTGGTAACCACCTTGGGCACGAACTGCAGGGTGTCTATATGCAGTTCCGCCCGCTTGTCGGCCACATTGTCGACAAAGAGTTCCGCACTCCAGTTGTCTCGTTCGAAGCCAACCGCCAAGTCCAGCAGAACATAGCTGTCCTGAACATAGCGGCCGCTCTTGCAGGTGATGGGGCTATCGTAGGTGCCGCAATTGCCGCCGGCGAAGTCACCTCCCTCGTCGGCGATTTTGAGTCCGGAGCCCCTGCCGCGACTGCGCATCAGCGTGTCTTCCACAAAGTGGGCACTGCCGGCAATACCCGACTTGCTGCTGCCCGAATAGCTCAGGCTGCCGGTGACGTAGGTGTTCGTGGCGCCACCGAATAGCCCTTGGAAGTCGTAGCGCGCCCGCAGGCTGGCGGAGAAGTCGGGGGTGAACGGCAGTTCGCTGCCCTCGGGAACGGAAATCTCCTCCAATTGTGCGTTGATACGCGTAATTTCCGTGTCGACAAAAGCGACTGCGCCGGAGAGGGTGAGGTTGGGCGTCGGCAGCCATAGAAAGTCGGCATCGAAGCCGAAGATTTCCGCGTCGCCCACATTCTCGATAAATACCAGGAAGGCGACATTCACGGGGTCGAAGCGGGAAACCTGCAAATCGGAAATCTCGGAATAATAGGCGGTCGCATTGAGGCGGAAGGTGTTGTCCGCGAAGTCGCCCTTCATGCCCAATTCCCAGTTCTCCAACTCGTCGGTTTCCGCGATGGCCGGTACCCGGTAGCCTTCGTAGGCCGGTAGCCCGCGGGAATTGCGCGCGCCCACGCCGGCGTTGCGGTTGGTTACCCCGTGCCGGAAGCCCTGCCCGTAGGTGGCGAATAGCAGCAGCTCATCGTTAACCCGCCAGTCCAGCGATGCGTGCAGGATGATGTCGGATTCGTTGAAGACCCCGTCATCGTTCAAATCGTCGATATTGAAAGAACCGTTTTGGATGTCGGCGTAGAGCGATTCCGCCGCGCTGAAATCCGTGCCCCGGCTGAACACGCCGCCGCGGCAGGAGGGGGTATCGCGCACTTCGGGTACACAATTCTCCCGGCCCGCGGCCCTCAGCGCTGCGAGCGTGCCCACGCCCAGGGCGCGCAGGCGCTCGGTAACATTGTTGCCGGAGGTTGGGCTGGTAGCATCCGCGCCGCCTCTTGCGACACTGGAGTCGCACAATTCCGTCGCGCTGTACTTGCAGCCGAAGGAAAAACTGCTCGCCCCCTTGAACCCGAAATCCAAGTCATACCAGCGGGCGCCCAGGCCCGCCGTCACACTGTCGGAAACATCGAATTCGACATGACCGAAAACGGCAAATTGCTCGATATCGCGGGTGTAGTCGTTGATGAAACTCACCCTGGGGTTGTAGGGGGTGCTACCGGAATTCGTTCCCTCGCCGACATCGCCAACCAGGGCCAGCGTCGGCCAGGCGCCATCGCCGTCGGAGCGGGTGGCGGCGTCCTCGAAGGCGCCGATGCCTTCGGTTTTCTGATCGTCGTAGAATACCCCCGCGGTCAGCCGTGCCCGATGCTCGCCGGGGGTGGAAATGCGGAACTCGTGGGTCATACGGGTGCTTTCGGTGAATTCCTGGTACTGCGCTTCCGGGTCGTGGCACATGATCGGTTTGCTTGCGGTGCCGCTGCGCGCCCAGGTGCCGTCGTCGTCGTAGCCGGGACACAGGTAGTAGACCTGGTAGCCGCCGCCGTTGGTGTAGTCGGTATAATCGACATAGGCGTCCACTTCCCGATCGAGGTAGCCGCCCGAGTAGATCACATCGAGCATGCCGGCGCGGCCTTCGATAGTCAGCGTGGTCAAACCGAAATCGTCGTCGGTGTTGTCGAGGGTAAAGCGGTTGGTGCTACTTTTGCCATCGAGATTGGGGTCGTAGGCGAATACGCCGTCGGTTTCTAGGGACTGTTGAACGTGCTGCGCCAACACACTCCAATCCTCATTGACGTCATACAGCAGGCTCACGCGCCCGCCGAGATAGTCGGCGTCGTTGAAGTCGTCCTCCACCAATGCGCTGTTGTCGGCGGCCTCGAAGGTGCTGTCGGGGTGAACCGGGGCGGCGGAGATGTCGTTGCGGTTCAGCAGGTCGATCACCGGCGAAAACCCGCCGTTCTCCGGGTCGTTCAAAATGTTGTCGATCCAGCCGGCCTGGCTGTCCCGATAACCGACGATGCGCACGGCGGCCTGGTCCGACAACGGGATGTTGACAAAGGCTTCCTGGGAATTGCTGACATCGCCACCCTTGGTGGAGGACGCGCCCATCTTGGCCCCGGCCGCAAAGGCGTTTGTGGTGGGCCGGTTGGTGATCAAACGCACGGTGCCGGATTGGGAACTGGCGCCGAACAGGGTGCCCTGCGGCCCGGGTAGCACCTCAATGCGGTCGAGGTCGGCCGCGTAGATGTCGAGATTGCGCCCGCCGAATGAAACCGGTTGCTCATCGAGGTACAGGGCGGTCGCCGGCGAGGAGCCTTGGATGCTGGCGATGGTATTTTTCGACTGCTCGGTGGCGGCGCCGCGAATGTAGATTTCGCTTTGTCCGGGGCCGACGCCCATCATCACCACATTGGGCAGGTGTTTGATGTAGTCGTCGAAGTTGCCGATGCGCAATTCGTCGAGGGCATCATTGCGCAGCGCCGAAACGGAAACGGGGATGTCCTGCGTGGATTCGGCCCGCTTGGTGGCGGTGACGATGACTTCCTCGATTGACCTGGCTGGTTCCTGGGCGTTTGCGGTACCGACAGCCAGTGCGGCGGACACGGCGAGGCTGAGCTGTTTCTTTTCCCACATGGCTGGCTTCCCTTTCGCTTTCAAAGCGCGACAAAACCGCACAGTATAGGCAGCTTGGATACACATGGCCAATTCGCACCCGCCGTCATGCTCGAATGGCGCAACAGACTGCGCGTCGCGGTGGTAAAATCGCTCGTTTGCATTTCACCCCCTCCACAGTGCCGCGACCTATGGCGGAATTACTGCTGCAAGCGAGACCGATATGGAAATTAGAACACCTTTGCGCCCTATTGTGGATGTGGCCGCGGAGCTCGGGCTCAAGCGCGACGATGTGGAACTCTATGGTTCGATCAAGGCGAAAGTTCCCCTGGACGCCTTTCCCGCCCGCGCCGTTCCCGGTCGGCTCGTGGTGGTTACCGCCATCACGCCGACGCCCTCGGGCGAGGGTAAATCCACGGTTGCGGTGGGCCTTACCCAAGGGCTTGCCCGAGTTGGCCGCAACGCGGCGCTGACGATTCGGCAACCCTCGCTCGGCCCGGTGTTCGGCCACAAGGGCGGCGGCACCGGCGGCGGGTGCGCCACGGTGCAGCCCGCGGAAGAGATCAATCTGCATTTCACGGGCGACTTTCACGCGGTGGAGTCGGCCCACAATCTGCTTGCGGCCATGACGGACAATGCCGTGCATCGCAAGGCCCCGCCGGGGCTTGATGCCGACAGCATCACTTGGCGGCGGGTCACGGATGCGGAAGACCGGGCGTTGCGCCAAATCGTTACCGGGGTGGGCGGTCGGGTGAATGGGCCGATGCGGGAGGCGCGCTTCGACATTTCGGCGGCCTCCGAGATCATGGCGATCCTGGCATTGGCTTCCGGGTACGCCGACCTGCGCCAGCGCCTCGGTGATATCGTCCTCGGCTGGAGCAAGTCGGGGGAGCCGCTACGGGCGCGGGAAATCGGCGGTATCGGTGCCCTAATGGCGCTGCTCCGGGACGCACTGAAGCCCAATCTCGCGCAAACCGTCGAGGGCCAGCCCGCGATTGTCCACATGGGGCCCTTCGGCAACATCGCCCACGGATGCAGTTCCATATTGGCCGACCGTCTGGCGGTGAACTGTGCCGACCTAACCGTTACCGAGGCGGGATTTGGCGCGGATCTTGGCTTTGAAAAATTCATGGACATCAAGATTCGCCAAGGTGGCCCACCGCCGTCGGCCGCGGTCGTGGTCGCCTCCATTCGCGGGCTTAAATGGCATGGTGGCGTACCGCGCGGCGAACTTGATTCGCACAATGTGGCCGCCGTTCAGAAAGGCGCGGAAAATCTCGCCAATGCCATCCGCATTGTGCGCCTATACGGCTTGCCCGCGGTGGTGGCGATCAATCGTTTCCCGTCGGACCGGCGCGACGAAGTGCAAGCGGCGAGCCGCGCGGCGCTTGATGCGGGTGCTACCGCGGTGGCCGAGGCGAACGGCTTTGCCCAGGGCGGCGCGGGGATGGTCGATTTGGCCAACGCCTGCTGGGAAACCGCCTATAATGGCGATGCCGACATCAAGTTGCTTTATTCGGACAACGAAACCCTTGAGGCCAAAGTGGCGCGTTTGGCGGAAGACATCTATCGGGCGGCTATCATCGAGTGGGGACCGCGCACCCGGGCGACGGCGGAGCGCTTCGCCGGACTCGGCTGGAACTACCCAGTGTGCATGGCGAAAACGCACCTCTCCGTTTCCGCGAGGCCGGATCTGTTGAATGTTCCCACCGGGCATACGCTGCCCATTCGCGAATTGCGGGTGCAGGCCGGCGCGCGCCAAATCGTCACCCTGGCCGGCGACATCAACACCCTGCCCGGGCTGCCCTCCCACCCAAACGCCTGCGACATCGACCTCGACGATACAACGGGCGAAATTACCGGCATACTCGGCACGTAGAGCGAAGCCGTCGGCAACTCGGTGCCCGATGAAACTGTCATTGGGGAATTTCCGATCAACCCCGCTGTCGGTGGCGTCACAGTCCTCATAGATTTGAGTTGATACGATCAATGGGTTACGAGTGGCTCGATACCGCTCTATCGACTTGTTCAGACCTTCCTTAGCCGGGGCGGACTTGTGGTACATCAAAATTCGACAGGCAACTTCCCGAGGGCATGAGCGCCCGCCTGCGTGTCAATCGGTCCGCCCTAGCCGAGAATTTTCGGATGTATCGGGCTGCTTCGGGCGGCCGCTGCGGTGCCGTTGTCAAGGCGAATGGCTACGGGTTGGGATTGGCGGAGACGGCATCGGTTTTCGCACGCTTGGGCTGCGAACATTTCTTTGTCGCCAATGCCCTCGAGGGGGTTGCCCTGCGGGCGGCGCTTACCGAGTTGGGTGTCTTCCGGGGTGCAACGCACGATGCGCGGCGCGGGGAATCCGCACAACAGAATGCATTGCCGGAACCGCGCGTCTACATACTCGAAGGCGTGCGGCCCGACACCGCGCACCTGTTGGCCGAAGCCGGGCTGCTTCCCGTCATCAATCACGAGGAACAGTTGGCCGCCTGGGCACCCCAGCGCCATTTGGAAATTGCCGTACATGTCGATACCGGCATGAATCGGCTGGGTTTCACGCCGGATGTTGCCGCGGATACTTTTGCCGGTTTTCATGTGAACCTGCTGATGACCCACCTCGCCTGCGCGGACGAACCGGAGCATCCGCTGAATGAAATGCAGTTGCGGCGGTTCGAGACCGCGGCGCAAAATTTTCCCGGCATTGCCACCAGCATCGGCAACTCCGCGGGCACATTGTTGGGGCGGCGCTACCAGGGCGGGCTGGTGCGCCCGGGAATCGGGCTCTACGGCGGCAATCCCTGGTCGAGTCGGGCGAACCCGGTGCGGCCGGTTGCAACGTTGGAAGCGCCGGTGCTTCAGGTCCGCACATTGCGGCCCGGCGATACCGTGGGTTACGGCGGCACATGGCGGAGCGAAGACCTTCGGCGGTTGGCGGTGCTGGGTATCGGGTATGCGGATGGATTGCCGCGTCGCCTGTCGAACCGTGGGCAGGCCGTGGTGCGCGGCAAGCGGTGCCCCATTGTCGGGCGGGTATCCATGGATCTCACCATTCTTGATGTAACGGATTGCGATGTGCAACCGGGCGATTGGGCGGAGCTGTTCGGTCCACAATTGCCGATCAATGAGGTTGCGCGGGCCGCGGACACGATTGCCTACGAATTATTGACGGGAATCGCCGCCCGTGTTGCCCGCATCCACGAGGCTTGATCCTGTTCACTACTCGCCGGACCGCAACGAGGCCGAGCATTTGTTTCGGAGGTTGAGGCGGTGCAGGCGCGCTTGGGCCTTTTCTTCGTTAAACTCTCGCTTCCGCTGGTATAACGAGTCGGGAAACGAAGCCATGACCGAGTCCCTGCACAACGAATTCCCCCCGGGTACGCTTGAGGCGAAAGACCTTGAGCACCTCCTACACCCGGTGACCAACCTGCAACTGCATCGGCAGAAGGGGCCTTCCGTCCATGTTCGGGCGAAGGGCATTTACGTTTGGGACAACCGGGGCAAGCCGTATCTTGAAGGCATGGCGGGCCTTTGGTGCACGGCGATGGGCTATGGCGAGGAAGAGCTAAGCCGGGTTGCGGCCGAGACGCTCGGGTCGCTGAGCTATTCGCAGCTATTTGTCGGCAAGACCCACGAACCAAGCATCTTGCTCGCCGAAAAACTTAAGGCGATGGCGCCCTTCGATGCGGGCCGCGTCTTCTTCGGGCTTTCCGGCAGCGATGCGAACGATACACAGATCAAGTTCATGTGGTACTACCACAATGCCATCGGCAAGCCGGAGAAAAAGAAAATCATCTCGCGCCTCGGCGGCTACCACGGCACGACCGTCGCCTCGGGCTCGCTGACCGGCCTACCGCCGTTTCACGCCAATTTCGACCTGCCGCTGCCCCAGGTGTTGCATACGGATCGGCCGCACTATTACCGCGATGCCCAGGGCGGCGAAAGCGAAAGCGAATTTTGTGGGCGAATAGTTGGCAATTTGGAAGATCTGATTGTTCGGGAAGGCCCCGAAACCATTGCCGCGTTCATAGCCGAACCCATCCTGGGAGCGGGTGGCGTCATCGTCCCGCCGGCGGGGTATTACGAAAAAGTGCAGGAAGTGCTCGCCAAGTACGACATTTTCTTTATCGACGACGAGGTGATTTGCGGCTTCGGACGCACCGGCAATGCGTTTGGCGCCGAAACCATGGGCATCAGGCCAACCACCATGAGCGTCGCCAAGGCGATGAGTTCCGCCTATCAACCGATATCGGCCGTTTTGATTCCCGAATTCATGTTTGAGGCGTTCACGGGGCCGAGCGACAAGGCCGGGGTTTTCGGGCACGGCTTCACCTACAGTGGACATCCGGTTTGCGCCGCGGTCGCGCTGCGCAATCTTGAGCTGATGGAGGAGCGCGAACTGTTCGCCCATGCGGCGCGGGTCGGTGAAGGCTTCCAGCAACGACTGCAAAGCCTGGAGGAGCATCCCCTGGTCGGCGATGTGCGCGGTGCCGGGCTGATTGGCGGTGTGGAATTGATGGCGGACAAGGAGGCGCGCAGGCCCTTCCCGCCCGCCAAGGGCGTCGGTGCCTATTGCTCCGGCCGCTGCGAGGCGCACGGGCTGATACTGCGCAACATTGGCGACACCATGGCGTTTTGTCCGCCGCTGATCATTTCCGAGGATCAGATTGACGAGTTGTTCGACAAGTTTGAGCGGGCGCTTGACGACACCCTGCGTTGGGTGGGTTGATTGGGCGCTATTTACTCGTCTCTCATCGCCCCGAATATGTGCAGCAGCGACATGAACAGGTTATAGAAGGAAACGAATAGCGTCACCGTCGCGCGGATGTAGTTGGTTTCGCCGCCATGCACGATGGCGCTGGTTTGCCACAGGATGGCCGCGCTGGCAAAGAGCACGAAGCCGCAGGAAATGGCGACCGAGAAGGCCGATAGGTCAAAGAACAGGCCCAACACAACCGCGCCCATCAGCACGAAGAAACCGACCACCAGAAAGCCGGATAGGAAACTGAAATCCCGGCGCGTGACCACGGCATAGGCGGAGAGCCCGACAAAGGCCGCCGCCGTGGTGCCGAGTGCCGAGGCGACCAGATTCGGCCCGTTGGCCAGGCTCAGATAGGCGTTCAGGATGGGCCCGGCGGTGAAGCCGAGAAAGCCGGTGAACAGGAAGGCGAATAGGATCCCCAGGCTACTGTCCGCTGTTTTGTGCACGGCGTACAACAGCCCGAAAAAGCCGATGATGGTAATCAGAAAGCCCGGATAGGGGGCATTCATGGCCATGGAAACCAGCGCCGTTGCGGCACTGAACGCCAGGGTCATCCCCAGCAGCAGGTAGGTGTTGCGCAGGACATGGTTGACCTGCACGGCGGAGGGGGTTTGGGTACGAGCGGAAAGCAGATTCGGTTGCGCCACTTGCTATGCCTCTTGGGTTGGTTTCTGTGGGGATATATAGAGAATTTGGACGGCTATTTCAAGGGAGGTCGGCGAATTGTTGGCAACAAATGGAACTGTCCAGTTTTCCGGTCCCTGTGCGGCGGAATTTGACCTTTAGCGGCGTTTCGTCACACCGCCACCAGGTCGGGCTAGTCACCGAGCCGCAGCAGGTTTTCGACACACTGCCGCGCATCGGTTTCGCCGTCGAGCAGAGCCAGCACCGTGGTCACGAAAGGCGCCGGCAAACCATGTCCGGCGGCGCGCGCCGCGAATAGGCGCGTGGCGCGCACACCCTCCGACACCATGACGGTGCTACCGAGCGCCTCGTCGAGACGTTTGCCCGACCCGAGCAACTCGCCCGTGCGTCTGTTGCGGCCATGCGGCGAGGTGGTGGTCACGTATAAATCGCCCACACCGGCCGGACTCAGCGCCGTATCGGCCTGGGCGCCCAGGGCCGCGAGCAGTCGGCAGGCTTCGCGGAATCCGGCGGTGAAGACGGCGGCCTTGAGATTGTCGCCGCCAACACCGTCGCCGCCGAGCCCGTCGCAGACGCCGCAGGCTAGGGCGATGACATTCTTGAACGCCCCCCAGAGTTCGACCCCGAGCGGATCGTCGGCATAGCGCAGTTGCAGCGTATCGGTGGAAAGGCGCGCGGCGAGGTTTCGGGCCACGCCCAGGTTTTCCGAGGCGACCAGTGCCGTGGTCAGCGCGCCGGCGGCGACCTCGCGCGCGATGGTTGGCCCGGTTATCACGGCCAAGTGGTTGCGGCACCCGGCCGCTCGGAGCTTCTCGTGGATGGCCTCCGAGACGAGTCGTTCACCCGGCGCCAGGCCCTTGGCGAGGTCGAGCAAAATCTGCCCGTCCACCAACAGGGGCACAACATCGTCAACGACTTCGAGAATCACATGGGAGGGAAGCGCCAGCACCACCACTTGCGCCCCTCCGAGCGCGGATTTCAGGTCCATTGACACATCCACGCCGGGCAGCGTTATGCCTGGAAGGTATTTGGCGTTGATGTCGGTATCGCGGATGCTGACGTAAACCTCGTGCTCAACCGTCCAGCCGCGCACTCGGTTGCCGTGCAGCGACCAAACGCGAGCCAGCGCCGTTCCGAAATTGCCAAGACCCAATACGGCTATGGCGGTCATGTGGGAATCGCCGGCCCGATTGGCAAGGGCCGCAGCGCCACCCTAAGCGCGCCTATCCACCCGCCAGAACCAGGCGGCGGACGCTGTCGAACCGGAACTTCGATACTTGGCTGCGTAGGCTCCGAACACATTGGCGATCATGAGCGGGTCGTCGATCCGGGTGAGACGCGCCTCGTAGAGATTGTCGCCGATTTTCAGCACGACATTCGGATCGTCCGTAACCCAGGCTGCCCAGTTCTTGGTTTGCGGCCGATAGGCGGCAACATAGAGGTCGCCCTCGTATTCCGCGCAGACGATGGTGACCGAGTGCGGCAGGAAGTAGGGGGCCGCCACCTGAATGGCAATTTCCGGGTGTTCCCCGGTAAACACCCAGTCCTCGGGAAAGGGCTGCAACTCACCGCGCAGCCAGAGACCCGGCCGTTCGTCCTTTGGTTCGCAGGCGCCGAGCAGCAGTACGGCGGCGATGGCCGTTACGAGTCTTATACCAAGGTTTCTGATGGGGGTTGGATCCATAAGTTGACATACTACTAGTATGTTGGGGTTTTTAGCAGCAAGAAACTACCACTTGTCGGCCTCTTTCAACCCATCGATGTAATTCCCTTTCCGATGGAAATAGTCGATGCATGGTCTGCCGGATGAGAGGGCGGTGGCTTCGGCTTGGGCAGTTCGCGGCTGGTGTCGGGGCCGAGCACATACAATGCGGCCAAGGCGACCAGCGTCCAAACAATCAGGGATAGGACCAATTTCATTAAACAGTTCTCCACAGTTCCAGCGAGGCGCGACCTCGGGTACGGTGCGCATTTTAACCGCGAGTCGGCGAGCGAAGCCACGCCGGATTTCACCACCGGCCGCCGCATCCAGTGGGTGCGCAGGGTGTGTGCCGTGGCGGCACTCTATGGGGTAATCACCGCGGCATTTCGATTTCGCTGGCTTCATAGAAGCGGGCGTCCACGCCTTCGGGGGGATTGGCCTGCATGGCGGCCTGAAACTCCGCCATGTGCGGTGTTTGGAAATGGGCGACCAGCGCTTCCCGGGTCGTCCAGCGCTCGGTGACGCGCAGCACGCCGGGGTTATCCAGTTCCACGCTGAAGTTGTAGTCCTCGCAGCCGTCCTCGGCGAGCGAGGCGGCCTGCATCCTGGCAATGGCCGCGCGCATGGCTGCGACGGTTTCCGGCGTGGTTGGGATTCGGGCGTTTACGACGATCATGGGTATTTCCTCTTGTTGTTGCCCGACTCCCTTCAATCGCGGGCAGGGGTTTGCTGGGGGGCCATACTGTATCAGCTTGGCGACGAGGCCCACAGTAGGCCGCGCCACAAAGCAGTGTGTACTGAAAGGCGACGCCGGTAACGATTATCTGTATGGCCTTGCCGGCAACGACGAGCTGCATGGCGGCGCCGGCGTGGATTGGGTCACCTATCAGTTCTCGGAAGCTATCCATGGCGTGACGGTAAATCTTGAGACCGGCCGCGCTAGAGGCAAGGATGCCGAGGGCAATACGCTTTTCAAAATTGAAAATGTTGTGGGTTCCGACGGGGATGACACATTGGCGGGCAACTCGGGACAGAACACGCTCAAAGGCGGCGGGGGTATCGACACGCTGGAGGGCGGCGGCGTTGACACGCTGGAGGGCGAGGCCGGCAAGAGTGGTGAAAGCACTGGGTGCGCGGAACAGGAGCGGAGCACGCGGCGGAAGCACGCCCGGTGATTTCGCCGCTATTGACGGCCGCAGTAGTTTATTCATGAATAGGTCGGGTTGGCGGTCTATCGGGCTTTATGGCGCTTAATTCCATGACCCATTGATGCTAATTGATATTTTATTTTCGGCTCATCGCGAGGGAACTTCTTAAATATCAATAAAATCAATATTTTATTAAATTCGGCGCAGTTAAGCCCGATAAGCTGCTGGTCGTCTCTTGACGTATGTGACTGTATATGAATACAGTTATCGTTCGAACCCCGAGGCGATGCGGTGCTATGGGAAACGAAG
Organism: Pseudomonadales bacterium; assembly: GCA_965116165.1. GTDB lineage: Bacteria > Pseudomonadota > Gammaproteobacteria > Pseudomonadales > Azotimanducaceae > Azophilus. The sequence goes on from OZ220484.1 coordinate 2,971,880, forward strand.
GTGTACACAAGGGTCGTGGAGCCACAATCAACCCGGAGAGTCGCTATCTGAGTACGACATCGGTGCCTGTGGATGATGGCTGGGAGCTTGGTGAAGACCCTGAATCCGGTCCGGCAACGGAGTTCTTTCCCGACCGGACGGTGCGGCTGATCACCCGCAACCAATCCCCGGATGTGCCATTCGATCGCTCGATTAATGCCTACAAGGGTTGCGAACACGGCTGTATCTACTGTTTCGCCCGCCCCACCCACGCCTATCTCGATCTATCCCCCGGCCTCGATTTCGAAACCAAAATTTTCTACAAAACCGGGGTCAGGGAGCGGCTGCTTGAGGAATTGAGCGGCCGATCCTATCAGTGTCGGCCGATAGCGATGGGCACCAATACGGATCCCTACCAGCCCGTGGAAAGGCGTTTGCGGATTACCCGCACCATCCTGGAGGTCGCCTTGGAGCACCGGCATCCGGTGACCATTGTGACCAAGGGTCAACTGATCCTGCGCGATGCCGACATTCTAGCCGAGCTTGCGAAGCGGCAATTGGTGAACGTCATGGTTAGCGTGACGACCCTATCCAACGCGCTGAAAGTGAAACTGGAGCCCCGCACGGCAAGCCCCGCCGCGCGTCTGCGCACCATTGAGCGGCTTGATGCCCTGGGTGTGCCCGTTGGAGCGATGGCCGCGCCGATCATTCCGTTTATCAATGACGCGGAGCTTGAAGCCATTGTGGAGCGCGCCGCCGCGTCGGGCGCGCGGGCGGTGCGCTATGTGCTGTTGCGGTTGCCGCTGGAGGTTAAGAGCCTGTTCGAGGCTTGGCTTGCCGAACACTATCCGCTGCGGGCGGGCCGGGTGATGAGCGCGATTCGGGAAACGCGGGGCGGCAAGACCTACGACTCGACATGGGGAAAGCGTATGCGGGGAACCGGACCCTATGCCGAATTGCTGGCCGCCCGGTTCGCGGCCGCATGCCGCAAGCAGGGGTTGCGGGATGGGCAACTGCCGCCACTGAGAACGGATCTTTTCGTGCGGCCCCCCCGCGACGGGGGTCAACAGCAATGCCTGTTTTGAACAAGGCTAACCAGGCTCTATCGCGGCGGTCCACGTCGCCGTTGATAGTAGGGCCGAATACCTTGGCAAATTGACCATGCAGACCTTCCTTGGTGTCTTGTCGCCCGTGTTTTTCGGTTCGACACTGTCGCAGCCCCGTTGCAGTATTGGGAGAATGGTCGATATCGCCAGCGGGGCGCCGGCTGTTGTTGAAGCAATTTGAACCAAGGGGAAGGCATGGACCTGATTGGCTGGTCGTGGATTTTTTTGGTGCTCTATATCGGCCTCATGGTCGTCTTTGGCATTTGGGGGCGGCGCAAGGTTAAGAGCGCCGACGACTTTGCCACCGCCCGCAGCGCCTACGGGCCGATTTTCCTGGCTTTTGCCTTTGCGGCCACAACGGCGAGCGGCGCCACCTTTGTCGGCTTCCCCGGTCTTGTCTACGATATCGGTTTCGCGGCGGTTTGGTCTGTATTTCTCTACCCGATGGGCGTCTATATCGGCGTTTGGGTTTGCCTGCGGGTGGTCGGCAACAGTGGCCACGAGTTTGGCAACCGCACGATTCCAGAGTACCTGGGCAGTCGGTATCAATCGGACACCGTGCGGATGATGGTGTCGATATTTTCGCTGCTGCTCTTCTTTTACCTGGCCGGGCAACTCGTCTCCGGCATCGTCATGTTCGAACTGATGCTGGGCGTGAGTCCGGAAGTGGCGCTGGGCACCACGGCGGTGGTGTTGATGACCTATGTCGTGCTCGGCGGGGCCCACGCGGACATCCTCACGGACGGCGTGCAGGGATTCATCATGGTCGCCATCGGCGCGGCCCTGATGGTGATGTTCTTAACTGGGTTCGGCGTTGACGGCGGTTTTTTCGGCATGGTGGACAGCCTGCGCGGCCAGGATGCCAATCTGGTCGGCTGGCTAAACCCCGATGCGGTGCTGTATCACTCCTGGTGGTCGGTTCTTGCCATACTGCTGGCGCATATTCCGCTCGGCATGCTCCCGCATATCGGCAACAAGGTGTGGGCGCTGAAGAGCCCGCGCGAACGCCGTCGATTCATCAGGCTCGCATTCACCTTTGGCCTCATTCTCGGGATGCTCGGGCTTGGCGGACTGTTGTCGCGGGCGATTCTAGGCGACGCGCTGTTGCAGCCGGGGGAGTCGAGCAACCACGCGCTGGTGCTGTTGTTTGTCGAGTTGTTTCCCGGTTGGCTGGCGGCGCTGCTCGGTGTCGGTATTCTCGCCGCGGTTATGTCCACCGCGGATGGCTTGGTGGTGTCGAGTTCGCAAATCATCGCCAACGACCTGTACCGCCTGAGCTACGTACCCCGCTACGCGAGCCATCTCAAGGAAACCCAGGTGGACCGGCGCGTGTTGCTGATCAGCCGTATTTCCACGGTTGCGGTGATGGTGATTTGCACGGCGATGGCTTGGGCGTTGGTTGATCGAAATGTGGCGCTGATTGTGTGGATTGGCACCGGCGGCATGATGGCGGCATTCGCCGGGCCCCTGGTGGTGGGCGCGATTTGGCGGGGGGTTACCCGCGCCGGCGCCTTTGCGGGCCTGATCGGCGGGGTCGCGGTGTTCAGCATCACCCATAGCGGTGTTGTTGATCCCGACTGGTTCGGCCCGGGTGTTCTTCGGGACGTGGCGGCATGGCTGCATCGCGAGGCCGCGAACCCCTGGTCGTGCGCCGCCATGGGTGAACTGGTGTCGGTGGCCCTGACCTGGGGCGTTTCCAAGTTGACGCAGCCGTTGCCGGAAGCGCATCTGCAACGCTTGTTCGGCACCATACGCTGATGCGCCATCCTTAATCGATGGGACTTATATACATAAGTTGACATACCACTATATGCTGAGGTTTTAGTGGCAGGGAACTACCACATCTAGGGTTCTGTCAACTCATCGATATAATTCCCTAATCGATAGAGTGCCGAGAAATTGCCGGCGCAGGTGGCGAAGAACGGTCTCGTGACGGTTGCGTGAGAATGTGCCGGGTGAACAACCCCTTCAGATCCCGCGCGATAACGTACAACGATGGCACCAGCACCAGGGTGATCAGGGTTGCGAATAGAATGCCGAAGGCAACGGAAACGGCCATCGGGATGATTACCTGGGCCTGCATGCTGGTTTCCAGCGCTATCGGGGCCAGGCCGAAGAAGGTGGTGAGCGAGGTCAGCAGGATGGGTCGGAAACGTCGGCCACCGGATTGAATGGCGGCTTCGATTGGGTTTGCTCCCCGGGCCACGGCCTTGTTGACGTAGTCCACCATGATGAGGCTGTCGTTCACGACCACGCCGGACAGGGCAATGATGCCCATGATCGACACGACACTGACCGGTATCCCCAGCAACAGGTGGCCGGTGGTCGCTCCGACAATTCCGAATGGGATGACGCCCATGATGATGAGCGGCTGTATATAGGATTTGAGCGGTATGGCCATAAGGGCGTAGATGCCGAACAGGGCGATGCCGAAGGCAAGCAGAACCTGAACCAGCCCCACCCGCTCCTCGTAGGCGCTGCCGGCCACGTCGGTATCGACGCCGGGGTAGCGTTCGCGCAACGATGGCATGAAATTTTTGGTGATTTGATTCACGACTTGGGAGGGCTCGACGATCGGGATATCGGACCGGGCCGAAACACGGATCGACCGCTGGCCATCGACACGCTTGATGCTGTCGTAACCGCGTTCCAGCCGATAGTCCGCGACCGCGTTGAACGGCAGTTCGCGACCGTCGGGTGTGCGCACCCACATGTTTTCCAGATTGCCCAGTGAACGTCGCTCGGAGCGCGGATAGCGCACCATGACCCGCACCTCCTGGTCGTCGCGCTGAATGCGTTGCGCCTCGGCGCCATAGAAGGCGGTGCGCACTTGGCGCCCAAGATCCTGAAGCGTCAGCCCCAAGGCCTCCGCCTCCGGTTTTATGGCAAGCCGCACCTCCTCAGGCCCCAGGTTTGCGGAAACCTGAATTTCAAAGACCCCGTCGAAGCCGGCCAGGTGTTGTTCCAATTCGGCGGCCGCCTTCTCCAACCGCTCGTAGTTGCGTCCGGCCAGGTTGAATTCGATCGGCGGGCCGCCGCCAATCTGCATAACGGAGAGGAAGCGCAACTCCTTCGCGCCGGGTATCTCGCCGACCGCCTTGCGCCAGCGCTCCTCGACCTCCTGGGGGGTAATTGGCCGGTCTCCGCCTTTGGCCAGTTCCACCTCGAATCGCCCGAAGCTGCCGTCGATGATGTAGGCGAATACATTCTTTATCGTATCCGTCTCCACCCCCGTTTCGGTCTTGATGTCTTCGTTGACCTGGCGCAGGGCGTCGCTCATTTGGCCGACGACACCGGCCACCAAGGATTCCGGCGCCCCATCGAACAACTCGATGTTTGCGCTTAGGGTGTCCTGCTCGACCTCGGGGAAAAAGACATAGCGCACCAGCCCGCCGGCCACCATGCTGACCGTGACGATCAGGAGGCCTATAAAGGCCGCGAGGGTGGTGTATCGATGTTTTATGGCGGTACCCAGCATGGGCTTGTAGCCGCGCTCAATGAAACGCTTTAGCGAGCGGTCAACCACCGCGACGGTGCCCCTGCCGCGGCCGGCGACATGGGACGAGCGCATGAGGGCGAGATGGGACGGCAGGATCAGCTTGGACTCGACGAGCGAGAAGGCCAGACAGAGTATTACCACCCAGCCGACCGAACCCATGAAGGCGGTCATCACGCCCGTCGTGAACAGCATGGGCAGAAACGCCATGATGGTCGTTAGAACACCGAATGTTGCGGGTACGGCGACCCGCCGCGCCCCCGCAACGATGTTCTCCGTGCTGTAACCCCCGCTCTCTGTTTCGGCGTAGACGGACTCCGCCACGACGATGGCGTCGTCGACCACGATGCCAAGCACGAGAATGAACCCGAACACACTGATGATGTTGATCGTGATGTCGATGGGTGGCAGCGGCAGCATCATCAGGGCACCAAGGAATGCCACCGGCAGACCGAAGATTACCCAAAATGCGAACTTCAGGTGCAGGAACAGGCCGAGGATGGCGAACACCAGGGTGGCGCCGATGAACATATTCTTGAACATCATGTTCATGCGTTCGTTTAGGTGTTGGCTGACGTCGGAACGGGTTTCCAGCGACACGCCGACGGGCATCCGCGTCCTGGCCTCCTCGACATAGGCCCGCACGGCCGCGGTTACGTCGAGTTCGTTTTCGTCGTCGGTACTCATCACCGCCACGCCGAGGCTGCGCTTGCCATTGAAGAAGGCGTAGGACTCGGTTTCCGCGAAACCGTCCTTGATGGTGGCGATGTCGCCTAAGCGGATGCGGGTGCCGTCCTCCCGGGAGATGAGCACGATCTGTTCGAACTCCTCGCCGGTATAGGCTTGGCCCTTGGTGCGCAGCCGGATATTGCCCCCCTCGGATCGAATGTTGCCGCCGGGCAAATCGACGGACCAGGCGCGGATGACGGCGGCGACCTGGTCGAGGGTGAGGCCGTATTGGCGCAGCGTGGTTTCCGGAATTTCCACCGAGATCTCGAAGGGCCGGGAACCGCGAACCTCGGCGTAACTCACTTCATCAAGGGCCAATATCTCGTCGCGGATTTGCTCCGTGAGCTCCTTCATGTCCCGCTCGTCCATGTCGCCGGCGACCTGAACGGAAATGGCCTGGCGGCGGATACGCCCCTTGCGGATGACCGGACGCTCCGTTTCCAGGGGGAAGGTGGCGATGCTGTCCACGGCCAGCTTTACCTCGTCGAGCACCTCGGCCTGGTCGAATCCGTCGCGCACTTCGACAGTGACCTGGCCAAGCCCCTCCTGGGCATCGCCGAACACTTGCTTGATACCGTCGATATCCTGGATGGCCTCTTCGATTTTGACGACCACACCCTCCTCGACCTCGGTGGGTGCCGCGCCCCGATAGGGAACCATTACCTCAACCGTGTCCAATTCGAACTTGGGGAAGGTTTCGACGGTGATGATGGAACTGCCGTACAGCCCCGCCGTGATGATGAAAAACATCAGTAGGTTGGCCGCCACATGGTTGTGGGCGAACCAGCCGATGATGCCGCCGTGGCCGGTCTCAGTGGCCATGCTTTTTCATGAGGTGCGCACCGGCATGCCAGGCAGGGGCTGTTCCATCGGCGTGATGCAGATGCGGTCGCCGTCGGCGAGCCCCCGGTTGACATAGACGTAATCGGTATCGGCCCGCACGATGTCGATGTCGGCGGCCCGCAGGCGGTTCTCCGTGTCCACTACCCAGATCGTCGTGCCGCGGTACAGGGCGTGACGCGGCACAACAAAGAGTTCGCCCGCCCGCTTGCCCTGGATTTCGGCGTTTACGAACGTGCCGATGCGCAGGGGCTCGTCATGGTCGCTCGCCATGCCATAGGGATCCTGGATCTGGGCTACGGCGTGCAACACCCTCGTGCGGTTGTCGAAGACGCCCTCGGTACGGGTAATTGCGCCGGTCCACTGTTGTTCGGCGCCGGCGATTTGGGCGGAGAGGGTCACGGGAACCGGGCTGTCGCCCGCGTTTCGGGGCAGGTCGATGAATTCCAGATCCGCCTGCGTTAGCGGCAGGCGCACCTCCGCGTAGTCCGTGGCAAAGGTTTGCGCCAGCTTGTCGCCCGGCTTGATGTACTGCCCGACATCGGCGAGTTTTTCCCGCACCATGCCCGCATAGGGTGCGCGGATAACGGTGCGCTCAAGGTCGCCCTCCGCTTCCGCCAACTCGGCCTCGGCGGACTCGAGTTCCGCCCTGGCGGCGGCGAGTTGCGGTTTGCGCAGGGTCAGGTCGGAGGGAGCATTGCCGCCCTGGGCGTTGAGGTCGTTCAACCGCTGCCAGTCCTTGAGCGCGTACTCGGCCAGGGCCTGTTCTGTGGCGACCTGGGTTTGCGCCGCGGCGACCTTGGCCCGGGCGCGCTTGACCCGGGCGTCGTAGATGCGGGGGTCGATGCGCACAAGCAGTTCGCCCCGGTCGAAGAAGCCACCGCTGACAAAGGAGGGAGAGACAGCAATAATTTGCCCGTTCACTTCGGAGATCAGCGAGGTTTGTGTGCGCGGCGCCACCTCGCCTTGAGTTGTTACCGTGAAGGTTGTTGGAACTCGGGTCGCCGTTAGCGTTTCCACCAGCAGAATGGGCGGTTGACGAGGCTGCTGTTTCGCTTCCGGCCGACTGATCACTAGGGCGGTACCGATGCCGATGGCGACGGTCAGCACAACAACCGGCATGAGGATCCTTTTCAGCATGATGCGATTCGAACGACTTCCACGGCTTCGGCTGGCGAGTATACCGCCTGCGCCAGCGGGTTCCCGCCCGACATTGCCCACAACACTACCGTTTGGGTGGGAGAGGGTGGACAATTGGCCCATGAGCAGACGGCCCGAACGGGCACAAAAGCCGCAAATCCCGGCATTCGACCGGGATGGCTTTGTCGTGGTGCGGGGAATGACGGATGGGGCGCTCTGCGATGCGGTGCGCACCACGGTATCGGCGGCACTCGATCCGTTGCTCGGCCCGGCCGAGTTCGAGGCTGATGTGGGTTATCCCGGGGCCCCGGAGACATTGCACACGGAGGGGGGGCGCACACCCCGCCGTCTGTTGCAGGCCGTATCCCGTTTTCCGGCGTTGTACCGTTGGGCCGCCGGAAACGCAATGCGGCGCGCGCTGACGGAATTGCTCGGCGGCGACCCGGTGTTGTCGCAATGCCATCACAATTGCGTGATGACGAAGTACCCGGGCTACAGCAGCGCGACCCTTTGGCATCAGGATATTCGCTATTGGTCCTTCGACCGCCCCGAACTCATATCCGTGTGGTTGGCGCTCGGTGATGAAACCCCCCGCAACGGCGCACTGAAGATTATCCCCGGTAGCCACCGGTTAACGTTGGATCGGGGACGCTTCGACCGGGATTTATTCCTGCGCCCCGATTTGCCGGAAAACAAGAAACTGATACACCAGGCGCGGGATTTGGTGCTGCGGGCGGGAGATGTGCTATTTTTCCATTGTCGCGCCATTCACGCCGCCGGTAAGAATCGAAGCGACCGGGTCAAACTCTCCTGCGTGTTCACCTATCACGAAGCGGGTAATCGCCCGATTCCGGGAACGCGCTCCGACCGGTATCCGGGGTTGTCGCTTTAGGGGTTGATGAGGTCGATTTTTATGGCGGTGAAACTCGCGGTTCTCGACTTGGCGCCCATCGTCGAGGGTGGCGATGCGGCGACGGCATTGCGTAATTCGGTCGATCTCGCCCGGCATGCTGAGCAGTGGCGCTATAGTCGATATTGGGTTGCCGAGCATCACAATATGCGCGGCATTGCCAGTGCGGCCACGGCGGTGGTGATTGGCCATATCGCCGGTGGAACCTCGACAATCCGTGTTGGCGCCGGCGGTGTGATGCTGCCCAATCACGCGCCCCTGGTGATTGCCGAGCAGTTCGGCACGTTGGAATCCCTGTTCCCCGGCCGTATCGATCTCGGCATTGGGCGTGCGCCGGGTACCGATCAGATGACGGCGCATGCGCTGCGGCGAACGCTCACCGGCAACATCGACGACTTTCCCAGGGATGTCGTGGAATTGCGGGATTACTTTGCCGACCCGCAATCCGACCGGCCTGTGCGGGCCGTGCCGGGGGCCGGCCTTGGGGTACCCTTGTGGGTTCTCGGCTCCAGCCTGTACGGGGCGCAGCTTGCGGCGCTGCTGGGCTTGCCCTATGCGTTCGCCTCGCACTTCGCGCCCGCCGCGCTCGACCAAGCGCTGGCCACCTATCGCGAACACTTCGTCCCCTCCCCGCAATTGGCCGAACCCTACACCATGGCGGGGTTTAATATTTTCGCCGCGGACAGTGACGCGGAAGCCCGTTATCTGCGCACATCGTCGTTACAGTCGTTCCTGAAGCTGCGCACCGGCAATCCGGGTCCGCTGCCGCCGCCGGTAGCGGATTTCGAGGCGCGGCTCGGGTCGGCGGAACGGCATTTGCTCAGCCAAATCTCCAACTGCTCGGCAGTGGGCACGGCAGCTACTGTAAGGCGGGAATTACAGGCTTTCGTCGAGCGCACGGGCGTGGATGAGGTCATTGTCTCGTCCCACATCTACGATCACCAGGCGCGGCTGCGCTCCTATGAGATCGCGGCTGCGTCGGCAGCGGATATGGTGTTCCGTCCCATTGATCCGCCACCGGATCGGCGTCCATCTGAGTATAAAAATATTAGGAATTATATCGCAAAGTCACAATAACACTGGACGTTTCCTCAATCGGACTTGAATCGAAACGGGCGCATGAACAACTGCCGCGCCCTCAAGCGGGGCCATGCCCTTGCGATGGGATTTGCCGGGTGCCTTCTGTGCCACACATATGGTCACATTTCGGAGTTTCGGCATGGCGAGACTGTCGGCGCTGTCAACAGCTATTTTGTGACTTTGCGATATAATTCCCCAACTGACGTATATAAGTCCGGGACTTATATACGTCAGTTGACATACCGCTATATGTTAAGGATTTAGCGGCTGGAAACCACCACATGTTGGGTTCTGTCAACTTTCCTTTATAAGCCCCATAAGTCCCAACAAATTATAGGGTGCCCTTGCCCAGGTCGAGGGCACCGCGGGCGAGATTGAGCCGCAAGACATCCGAGGCACCCTCCGCCAGCCGCCAAGCCCGTACACGCCGATAAAGCGCTTGCAACGGATGCCCGACAACCAGCGCCCGGCCACCGTGCAATTGGATGGCGGCATCGACGATTTGGCCAATCGCCTCCGACGCGAATATCTTGCACATAATGCCTTCATTAATGGTGTTGGCACCCGTTTCGGCGAGTCTGGCGGTGCGATAAAGCATGCTGCGGGCCGCGAACGTTTGCATGCGCATATCGGCGTAGCGCAAGCGTGTGCTCTCCCGGTCGCCACGCCGCTTGCCGTCGCGGTCGAGCGATGCCAGGTGACTGGTGGTCGAGGCAACCGTCCAGCGCGCGAGGCCGACGCAGTAGGCGCTGATCGCCAGGCGCGTATCCGATATCTGGCCCATGGCCCGGGGCAGGCCGTCGCCGGGCTTGCCGATAATGTGGGTGCCCGGTACGCGCACATCGCGGAATGCGAAGGCGGCGTGGTGGCTGCCGTCCAGGGATTCGAAGCGCTCCGTCACGGCAACCCCCGGCGCCCCCCTGTCAATCACCACCATCGCCGGCCCCCTGCCGTCGATGCGCACCAGCGTATTGATGAAATCCGCTTCCGCACCGCCGGTCACATAGGATTTGCAGCCGTTGACGATCAGTTCTCCGCCCTCCATGCGGCCTGTGGTCGGGTTGGATACAGGCTCTGTAAAACCAAAGGCCGCCCGCTTTGCGCCGCGCAGCAGCGGTTGTAGGTAGCCACTGGCCAGGGGTTCGCCGCATCCGGCGAGCACACCGGGGCCAGGGCCAAAAACGGCGTCCAGAAATGGCGGGTTGTGGGATGCCAACTCGTCGCGCACCACGGCTAGTGCCAGCGGCCCCGCCGCCGTGCCGCCATGGCTTGCGGGTTGCGTCATCGGGAAGAAACCGGCCTGCCGCGAGGCCGCGACCGTCTGTGCGCGGCTTGAGGCCGAGAGCAGTTCTTTAGCGAGCCCCGCGGCGCGGCCGCGTAGTGATATCAGTTCTTCGTCCAGTAATTCGGGCATGGGGTCTCTTCGGCAACGGCATTGCTTTGGCCTGCCGACCAGATCATACCGCCGGGACGACCAGAATCACCACGATGAGTAGCGCGCATAGCACCATGACGCCAACAGCGTAGAGGATCAGGCTCTCCCGTCGCGCCTGGCGGGTCAGGAATTGCTCCACCTGCTCGGGCTGTCTCGCGGTCATGGCGCTTGTGAGGCGGTAGCGGGTTAGACCGTTTCGCTTGGGCAGCCGCACGAACAATTCCGGGGTGGCGTCGAGCAAGCGGATAACGACCGCCAGACCGATACCCGTATGGCGGACGATTTGCGCGGGATGCAGCCCCTGGCCCGGGTGCGCCAGAAAACAGCGATACAATTCGAATAGCCGATTAACCTTGCCGCGAAAGCGGAAGCTGAACGGCAGCAGACTGAACATCAATGGGCTCCGTGCGCGGCCCGAACAGGTCGATTGTTCCGCAATGATTGCGCCAAAACCAGTGAACGTCGTGGCGCGGGATGACCCTCGACAGTCAACGAGGGGTCGGTTGGGTCAAGGGCTTCGGCGAGGGAATGGAACCGCATCCATTGGGTTGTGCGCTGTTCCTCTGTTCTGGTAATCGTGGTATCCAGAATGCGTGGATTTTGGAACCCGCTTGCACGCATCCACTCCAGCAACAGGCTCTGTGTCGGGATGTGCCAAACGTTGCGCATTTGCGCATAGCGGCCTTGGGGGCGTATCGGCCGGTCATCGCTGGCCACGAGGCTTTCGACCATTGCGAATCCGCCCGGAACCAGGCAGTGTCGCAGGCGCCGCAAATGGTCCAGCGGGTCGCGGCGGTGGTAGATCACCCCCATGCTGAATACGGCATCGAAACGCGCCTTGCCGAGCGCCTCCGGCAGTTCCTCAAGGGCGAGCGGCAATACATAGTTGCGGTCGTCGTCGATGAAGCGGCCCACGGCTTGGTGCTGCATGCAATACAACACCGAGGGGTCGATGCCGACCACCAACCCTGCTCCGGCACCCAGCATCCGCCAGCCATAATAGCCGTTGCCGCAACCGACATCGAGAATGCGCAGACCGCGCAGGTTGACGTGGGGTGCGATTCGTCGCCACTTGAAATCGCAGCGCCATTCGCTATCGACCTGAATGCCGCACAGGGAAAACGGACCCTTGCGCCAGGGATGAAGCGCCCGCAGAGCATCGCGCAGGCCCTCGGCTTCTTGCGGTTGCAACCGGCCCGCCACGGTGACGGTGTCGCCCAGCGTCGCCTCGGTGTCGGTGACGGACGGCATATTCGACAGGATCCGCCACCATTTAGGGAAGTCGCCGTGGCGGCTGAGATTGCGATGCAGAATTTCGTCTAGGGCCACCCAGTCCGGCAATCGTGCATAGAGCTTGTCGAATGCGGCATTATCAGTTGGATGGAGCACTAGGCCCAGGCGAGAAAGGACGCCCAGTTCAGGCAGCGGAACCAAGTTCTTACCGGCGAGAATCCGGCCTCCCATAAACGATCGTGATGGGCTTCTTCCGTATCCACGACCATGACATTCTCGAGCGCCGTGCGTTTCCGGCTGATTTCCAGCTCGCTGTAGCCGTTGGCTTTCTTGTAGGCGAGGTGAGCCGCGGTGAAGAACTGTCGGTCCGGCATGGCGGCGAAATCGATCTTCTCGGAAATCAGCAGCAGCCCACCGGGTGCCATCTGTTTGCGGAAACGGCTCAACAGTGCCGGGCGATCCGCGGGCGGCAGGAACTGCAACACATAGTTCATCAGGACGACCTGGGCACCGCCGACCTCGGTTTCGCGAATATCCCGCAGGCAAAACTCGACCCGGCTGTCCGTCACCAGCTCCGTGGCCCGGTCGAGCATGGGCCGGGAATTGTCCACCGCGACGATTCGGCAGGGCTTATCGCCGAGTTGACGAAGCAGTGCGAGGGTGGTCGCGCCGAGGGAGCATCCGAGGTCGAATACCAGGGCGTTCGCCGTTGCCGCGCTATTCGCGGGTATCGTGCCGGTCGGCCTGGTGTCGTCCGCCTCGGGCAATCCCGCCCCGGCGAGGTGACGCGCGGCGATCAGCCCCGTCAGCGGTATCACCGTCTCGTAGGCGGGCACACTGCGGCGGATCATGTCCGGGAAAACCCCGGCCACCGCCTCGTCGAATGCGAAATCAACCAATTGGTTTTGCGGATCCCGATAGATCCGGTCTCTATCCATCCCATTCACCCTGGTTCTGCGATCCTTCGTTCAACGGCGTATTCATCCGCAATTTTATCGAGCCCGGCAGCCTGTCGGACTTTATGGCGCTTAATTTCATACCACGGCACGGGTCCGGCGTTCGATCCGGCCTGTTGAGCCGAATGCGACCGCATGGCGCACCTTGCGGTGAGGCCGGGCACCGAAATGAAAACCGCTGGTGATAAACTATCCCGCCTCCGTTGCCGACCCCAACAGCGCCATGGACAATGATGCGCTAAGCAACCCGGAACTTTACATCAACCGCGAACTGTCGTTGTTGGAGTTTCACCGGCGTGTGCTCGCCCAGGCCAAGGACGGGTCGCAGCCGTTGTTGGAGCGGCTACGGTTCCTGTGCATTTTCAGTTCGCTGCTCGATGAGTTTTTCGAGATTCGCGTGGCCGGGCTGAAGCAGCAGGAGGCCCTCGGCGGCCAACACCGCGGACCGGACAATATGACGCCCTCCGAGCAGGTGCGCCACATTTCCCAGACGGCGCGAGAGATTGTCGATGAGCAGTATGTGGTGCTGAACGAGGAAGTGCTGCCGGCCCTTGATGCCGAGGGCATCCGCTTTATCGGCAAGGCGGACTGGAACGCCGGGCAGCGTCGCTGGATCAAACGCTTCTTCAATCATGAACTCGCGCCGGTAATGAGCCCCATCGGGCTGGATCCGACCCACCCGTTTCCGCAACTGATCAACAAGAGCCTCACCTTCATCGTCACCCTTGAGGGCAAGGACGCTTTTGGCCGCAACAGCGGCAAGGCGGTTCTGCAGGCGCCTCGCTCCCTGTCCCGGGTGATCCGCTTCCCGGAATCCTGCGCCGCAAGCGCCAATGAATTCGTGCTGCTGTCGTCCATTATCGAGGCCCACGCGGGCGATCTGTTCTTGGGCATGAAGGCCACCGGCATCTACCAGTTTCGCGTCACCCGCAATAGCGATCTTTTCGTCGACGAGGAGGAGGTGGACGACCTGCTGCGAGCCGTCGAGGGCGAACTGTCCTCGCGGCGCTATGGGGATGCGGTGCGCCTGGAAGTGGCCAACAACTGCCCGGACGAGCTCGAGGCCTTTCTGACCGGCCAATTCCATCTTTCCGCGGACGATGTGTACCATTGCAATGGTCCGGTGAATTTGAATCGCTTGGCGACGGTGCCCGATCTCGTGGACCGACCCGATCTCAAATACCCGGGGTTCACCCCGAGCGTGCCTGAACGGGTGCGTGCCGCCAACGACATGTTCGAGGCGATTTCCCAGGGCGACATCCTGCTGCACCACCCATTCGAATCCTTTGCGCCCTTTGTCGAATTTCTGCGCCAGGCCGCCCGGGATCCGGGCGTACTGTCCATCCGCCAGACGCTGTATCGCACGGGCACGGAGTCGGTGGTGGTGGAAGCCCTGACCGATGCGGCGAACAATGGCAAGGAAGTGTTGGTGATCATTGAACTGCGGGCGCGGTTCGACGAGGCGGCCAATATCGAATTGGCGAACCACCTGCAGCGCGCCGGCGCCCAGGTGGTCTATGGCGTGGTCGGGCACAAGGCGCACGCCAAAATGTGCTTGGTGATTCGCCGCGAGGGCCGGCAACTGAGGCGCTATGCGCATCTCGGCACCGGCAATTACCACACCCGCACGGCACGGCTCTACACCGACTACGGGCTCTTTACCGCGGACCAGGACATTGGCGAGGATATTCAGAAGATATTTCAACAGCTTACCGCCATGGGCCGTGCCGGACGCCTGAAGAAACTGCTGCAATCGCCGTTCACCCTGCACAAGTCGATGCTCGAACTGATCGAGGGCGAGATCGAGAACGCGGGCAGCGGCAAGCGGGCGCGCGTCATGGCCAAGATGAACTCACTCATTGAGCCGCAGATGATTCAGGCCTTGTATCGAGCGAGCCGGGCCGGTGTGCCGGTGGACCTGATTGTGCGCGGTATCTGTGGATTGCGACCCGGGGTTCGGGGTGTTTCCGAGAACATCAGGGTGCGTTCGATTGTTGGGCGCTTTCTTGAGCATCCGCGTATCTTCTATTTCGAAAATGGGGGCGAGCCCAAGGTGTTCATATCGAGTGCCGACTGGATGGGCCGCAACTTTTTCAATCGAGTGGAAACCTGTGTGCCCATCGGGGACAAGAAGCTGAGGCGGCGCATCGTCACCGAAACGTTCGACACCTATCTGGGTGACAACGCCCAGGCTTGGTTGTTGCAAAGCGACGGCACCTATGAGGCGGTTGAACACGAGCCGGGCAATCGGCACAGCGCCCAGGAGACGTTGCTGGCCAAACTGGCCTTTTCGTAGTGTCCGTGCGGCAATCCCGTCCATCGAACCCTGGAAAATCCGGGCCTCCGGAGCGGTCCGGCTTCCCCCGACACCGGAATCGCCAACAACCGGTGTCCTATATCGTCCCAGCGATGCCTATCAGGGAATCAGGAACCAAAAAAGTTGTCATCCGGACGAGGTGCTGGCGGGTACGAACGCGTCCACGGCGCTGGGCGGCACGGCCACTGGCGCAGACCTTCGTGGGTTCGTCGCGCTTCCGGGGCGCCTGCCATCCGCCGCCGAACCGTCGCCCGCGCGGGCCGATCGCCCCGAAACGGGCCGTCCGGCCCCCATCCCGGCGACCCCCGAAGCCGTCCGGCGCGCCGGACGCATCGCCGACCGCGTCAATCCCGGACGCCGACGGACCGGGGTTCCGTCGCCGCGAATCCGGCACGCCCGATTGGATGACTTTAAGATGGTCCTAACTGAGCCAATAAACATCTTGACAATGGGTCCCGCGTTGATTAGTGCGCGCGCAATGTGCGGCGCAAACTGAATCTTAACGCGGGAGGGCATGGCCATGTCGAGAAGAGTGTGGAACGGCACAGCGGGCGATGACGAATACGAAGTCGGCACCAACCACAGCTACAAGCTCCATGGCTTGGCGGGCAACGACGCGCTGACAGGCGGGGTTGGAGATGACGTCTTGGATGGCGGCGACGGCGACGACACGCTCTACGGTGGCGCCGGCGACGACCATTTGGATGGTGGCGACGGCGTTGACGAGCTCTACGGCGGCGCCGGCAACGACGATCTGATGGGCGGCGCCGGCGCAGACAGGCTGTATGGCGGTGCCGGCGTGGATTGGGCCACCTATCGATTCTCGACAGTTGGCGTGACGGTCGATCTTCGGATCGGCTCCAACCCCCAACCGCCGCCGAAGCATGGCGGCATGGAGGGGGATGCCGTGGGCGACACGCTTGTCGATATTGAAAACGTTGAAGGAACCGACAAGAGGGACATACTGACGGGCAACGAGGAAGACAACTTCCTTAAAGGCGGCGAGGGCAACGATGAGCTGTATGGCGGCGGCGGTGACGACAGGCTGGATGGCGGCTACGGAAGGGACACATTGGATGGCGGTCATAACAACGACGAGGGCGGAGATTGGGCCGTCTATCGATCCTTGGCAGCTATCCATAGTGTGACGGTAAATCTTCATAGTGGCTACGCCCATATCAAGGATGCGAAGGGCGATACGCTTTTCAGTGATACGCTTGTTAACATTGAAAATATTATGGGCTCCGGCGGGAATGACACATTGGTGGGCGACTCGGGAGACAACAAGTTCAGAGGCGGCGGGGGTGGCGACAGGCTGTATGGCTACGGCGGCATTGACACGCTGGAGGGCGAGGCCGGCGATGACACGCTTGATGGCGGGGCTGACGGTGATTTTCTGTACGGTGGCCATGGCGATGACAAATTGTACGGCCGTGACGGCGACGACTGGCTGGAGGGCAGTTACGGAGAGGATAAGCTGTACGGCGGCCCTGGCGTTGACAGGTTGTATGGCCACGATGGCGATGACACCCTGTCTGGCGGTGCCGGCAAGGACTTCCTATATGGCGGCACCGGCGACGACCGGCTTTGGGGCGAAGACGGCACGGACAGGCTGCACGGTGGCGACGGCCACGACACCCTGTATGGCGGCGACGGCCACGACACCCTGGACGGTGACTTGGGCGACGACACCCTGTATGGCGACGACGGCGACGACACCCTGACCGGCGGATCGGGCGACGACACCCTGCATGGCAGCTGGGGCAGCGACATCTACGTGTTTCGGGCGGGAGACGGGAACGACACCGTTATCGGTTTCGGGAATGCGAATGGGTTTGGGTTAAGGTCCGGTGTGAGTAATGCCGACAAGATTCATATCCTTGGAGTTTCCGGGGGTTTCGAGGCGCTTGATATCAGGCATGAAGGCGCCAATACAATCATCGGCTACGGCGTTGACGGCGACACGATCACGTTACTGAATCCAGCGGTGGGCCTCCTTGAGGCCAGCGATTTCATATTCGGCGCCCACCCGATCGGCGGCTCGGGCGGCGACAGCCTGCACGGTGGCTCGGGCACCGACACCCTGTATGGCCACGGCGGCGCCGACACCCTGTATGGCGGCAACGGCGCCGACACCCTGTATGGCGGCCACGGCGACGACATCATGCAAGGCAGCCTAACAGGAGACGATACCTTCGTTTTCACCAACGACACCTCGAGCAGTGGGGATGTCGACACGATTTTGGATTTCGCAAGTGGGGACACCATCCAACTTTCCGGCTTCACCGGCGTGGACGACTTCGGCGATCTCGAGGGCAGAATCATCACGACACACGGCAGAGAAACAATCATCGACCTGAGGGATGCGGGCGGCGGCCTGATCGTGCTTGAGTACGTGGCCCAATTGGATGCCGACGACTTCGATTTCGGATGGGGAGCATAACGAATCAAAGTCATCTGGACCTGACCTGCTCAGAGGCGCGACCGCAATATTGCTTGGGGAACGGGAAAATCATGTGCGCTCTGAAAGCAACATTAGGGAAGGTCTGAACAATTCAATAGAGCGGCATCTGGCTACTCTTAAACTATTGATTTTATTACACCGGATGCTTCGACTACAGGATTAATCAGAGGTTCCTTAGGGCCGCGGTTGCCAATCGACTACACCCGCCGCCTTGGCCGAGGCATGTTGGAGGGTCCGAGCGCCCCCGCCGGAATCTCGTAGGCACCCCGAAAAAACACGAGCGGTGGCTGATCCGGCCTGAGTATGCCGAGATCCCGGACCCGCCCCACCGCAATGGTGTGGTCGCCCCCGTCGTGCTCCTCGACGAGGTCACAGTCGATGTACGCCAGCACGCCCGCAAGCAGTGGCGAGCCGGTTGCGCCGGGGCACCAGTCGAGATTCTCGAATTTGTCAGCGCCGGATTGGGCGAAAAGATCGCTCAGCGCCCGCTGATCCTCGGCCAGGATGTTGATGCAGAAGCTGCCGCTACGCCTGAGTTTCGGCCAACTCGTGCTCGACCTCGCCGGACACAGCGCCACCAGCGGCGGGCTCAGGGACAGAGAGGTGAACGACTGAGCCGCAAACCCGGCGGGCTCGCCATCAAGACATCCCGTGGCGACAACCACCCCGCTCGCAAACTGGCCCAGCGTGGTGCGAAACCCCCGACTATCGAATTGGCCCATGCACACCCCCGAAATTTGGATGCGGCACTATAACTTCCCGGCCGGCAATCCGATAGCGGATCTATGTACGACAGGCCGCTAGGACACCGGGGCGCTTCCCTGACGAATAAGAAAGTCCCGAAAGCTGGGTATGGGGCAGACGTAGCACCCCTCCCCATCGGGGTCGTGCAGGACGCCTTGGTGAACCAAGTGGTCCAGGAACGCGCGGGGGGTCACGCCGGGGATGGGCTTGGCGTCCATCAGGCTGCGAAGGGCGTCCTCGGCCAAGTCATCCAGGACGGGCAGACGTATTGTTCTGAGGAACTCGGCGAGCAGAGGGCGCGCGCGCACCATCACCGGGCTGCGCCGGGCGTGGTAGGCCTTTTCGCGCAGGGCATCCGCATCCTGAAGTACTTGGCCCCGGTCGGCACCATCCAAGCGGCCTTCCGTGCGGACTAGCTCCCGGGCCAGCGCCGTCATGCCGGTCTTGAGGTGTTGCGGCCAGCAGTCGCTGGTCGCCTCAATGGCTTCGCCCCACTCGACCCGCATTGCCTCGCCCCCTCGGATGCGGAACTCGTCGAGCATCAGCCGCACCGCAACGGCCGGCTCGCCCGTGTTGAGCCGGCCGAGCCGGACATTCCCCTCCGGTGCCAATCTGGACACTCCTCCGGCAAGCAGGACCGCGTCCGAATCCGATAGACCAGCGAGCACCGGAGCCAGCGCGACGCTTTTCATGGCGTTTACATGCAGGGTCTCTATCGTTCGGACCTGCTCCGACGTGGCGTTTTGCACCTCGTCGATGAGCAACATCACCAGCCGCCCCTCGGACTCGGTCCGGATACCCTTCCCCAAGTCGGCGAGCGAGGCTGGAGGCACGGCGCGGTTCCAACTGAATCGGGCGACGCCGAGGTTCACCGAGACCCCTGACGGGAGCAGGCGTTGCGCCGTCCGGCCGCTCCCGCCGGTCAGAGCCTCCTGCACTTCGCAAGCCAATAAAGACGGGGAGTTGAGGCATTCTCGGGGGAGCAGCAGCGCCGCTGCGCCTGCCGGCGGGTGGCGGAGCAGGTGGCGCAGGAGGGCGGTCTTGCCCACTCCGGGCGCCCCGGTAACCAAGACGACGCCGTCGGGGGATTCGTCGTTTCCGACGGCGACTCGCCACCCATTGACGGCTACGGCGATTCGCTCGATCTCAGCCTCGCGCCCTACGAAGAATCGCCCAGATCGCCGGGCGGTCTCTTGGCTGAACTGCAACAGCCCTTCTAAGTCGGGTCCGTTTGGCATGGCACGGTCCGCATTCATCGACTCGTGGAATTATGCCATGCGAAAGCGGAGCGCCGCTTAGGGGAGCGGGCACACCGCCGCCGGAGTTCGCGGGCCGCGACAGCGCTCTTGCCGATTCACCGTCTACCGCCGCGGCGGACATTTCCCTACAATGGCGCACTCATCATTTTGGGAGGCTCTTTCACATGAGCGAGTTGCAAGCATTCCGCAATGAGGTGCGGGGTTGGCTGGAGGCAAACTGCCCGCCCTCCATGCGCACCTCCACCCCGGAGGACGAAGTTGTCTGGGGCGGCCGCCGCGAGCGGTTCAAAAACCCGGAATCGAAGATCTGGCTGGATCGCATGGCCGCGCGCGGCTGGACGGCGCCCCGCTGGCCAAAGCAATACGGCGGCGGCGGTTTGTCCTTTGAGGAAGACAGAGTGCTGCAACAAGAGTTGGCGCACATCCGCGCCCGCGTGCCCCTCAACAGCTTCGGCATCTGGATGCTGGGGCCGGCGCTGCTGGAATTCGCCGACGAGCAGCAAAAGCAGGAGCATCTGCCGCCAATCATCCGCGGCGAGATTCGCTGGTGCCAGGGCTATTCGGAACCCGGCCACGGCTCCGATCTGGCCGCCCTACAAACCAAGGCCGAAGACAAGGGCGACCACTATCTCGTCAACGGCACCAAAATATGGACTTCCTACGCCGACCAGGCCGACTGGATATTCTGCCTAGTGCGCACCAACCCAAATGTGCCGAAACATCAAGGCATTAGCTTCCTGCTTTTCGACATGGCGTCGGAAGGTGTTTCCACTTCGCCCATCGAACTCATCAGCGGTTCATCGCCGTTTTGCCAAACCTTCTTCGACAATGTGCGGGTTCCAAAGCGCAACCTCGTGGGCGGGCTCAACGACGGCTGGACCATCGCCAAGCGCCTGTTGCAACACGAACGCAACATGGTCGCCGGCATTGGCGGCAACTCCGCCATCGGCACGACGAACAGCACACTCGAAGACATTGCCAAAACCTATGTGGGGGAAACCGGGGGCCGCATCGCCGACCCGGTAATCCGCGACAAGGTCAACCGCCACCAGATGGACGATCACGCCTTCCAACTCACCTTCGCCCGCGGTGGAGAAGAGGCCGGGGCCGGCCAGGCAAGCGGCCATCTGGCGTCGTTTTTCAAGTTCTACGGAACGGAGCAAAACAAGCGCAAATACGAGTTGATGCTGGAAGCCATGGGCTCCGCCGCCATCGGCTGGGACGGCGATGGATTCAGTGCGCGGGAGCTGTCCGCCACCCGGCAGTGGCTACGTTCCAAGGCCAATTCGATTGAGGGCGGTACCAGCGAAATTCAACTCAACGTGATTGCCAAGCGGGTGCTGGGCCTACCCGACTAAACCCCTTGATCGCGGGTGTTGTATCAGTTTGACATTCACATAAGGCGATAGTGCGCGAGCACCGGCAGCCTATCGGACTTTATGGCGCTTAACCTGATCGCCGGCGAGGTTTACAACTTGGGCAACCGCCACATCGACGACCTCCTCCTTGTCGTTGGCTCAAGGCAAGTCGGCACGGGGATAGATCGGCGGGGGGATGCCTAACCCATGTCCGTGCGGGAAATGGCCGCGCTGGACCTCGGCTCCAACAGCTTCCATCTCATCGTCGCCCAAGAGACCAACGGCCATCTTCAGGTGATCGACCGTATCAAGGAGATGGTGCGCCTCGCCGGCGGCCTCGCCCCAGGCGGCTATCTCGCCGAGCCCGTGGCGCAGCGGGCGCTGGATTGCCTGCAACGCTTTGGCCAACGACTGCGCGATCTGGACCGGGACAACGTGCGCGTGGTTGGCACCAATACCCTGCGCCGGGCACACAACTCCGCTCAATTCATCGCCCGGGCGACAGCGGCCCTGGGCCACCCCGTGGAAATCATCTCCGGTCGGGAAGAGGCGCGCCTAATCTACCTGGGCGTGTCCCACACCCTTGAAGACAACCACGACCGTCGATTGGTGGTCGACATCGGCGGCGGCAGCACGGAATTGATTCTCGGCCGTTCCTTCCGAACCGAAATCATGGAGAGCCTGCACATCGGCTGTGTTGGCGTCACGGAACAGTATTTCCACGATGGATGCCTTTCGAAAAAATCCATTCAGGCCGCCGTCAATCACTGCAAGCGGGAATTGCAGGCCGTGCGCAACCAATATCGCGCGGTGGGCTGGGATATCGCCATCGGCGCATCCGGTACCGTTCTGGCGGCGCGCGAGGTCTTGACCCAACTCGCAGCCAACCCGGCCACCGTTATCTCACCCGCCGGAATCGCATCAATCATCGAACAGATGAGGCGGGCGGGCCATGTGGACAACCTGCGCCTGTCGGGGCTTTCCGATCAACGACGCAGCGTTTTCCCCGGCGGCGTGGCCATACTCGCCGCCATTCTCGACTCGCTGCGACTGCACACGCTGCGCGCAAGCCGCGGCGCATTGCGCGAAGGGCTGCTCTATGACCTGCTCGGCCGGGCACACAACCACGATATCCGCGACAACACCGTCCGCAACCTCATGGTGCGCTATCACATCGATACCAACCACGCCAAACGAGTGCGCGACACCGCGCTCGGCCTGCTCGCGCAAACCGCCACCGCTTGGGATTTGACCGATTCCTCGCACCGGCTGTTGTTGGCCTGGGCCGCCGACCTGCACGAAATCGGCATGGATATCGCCCACAACCACTATCACCGACACGGCGGCTATCTTCTTGCCAATCTGGACATGCCCGGCTTCTCTCGGCCGGACCAGGTGCAGTTGGCGAGCCTGGTGCGCAGCCATCGGCGCCGATTTCCGGTGGATTCCGAGCCCATGCTCGCCGAGTGGCACATCCTGCGCCTTGCCGCGCTGCTGCGGGTGGCCGTAATAATGAACCGGAGCCGCAGCAAAAACCCGCTGCCCCACATCGGCGCGGCGGCCACAAGCAACCAACTAATGCTCGTCGTGCCAAAGAAATGGCTCGCCAAGCACCCGCTCACCGAACTGAACCTGAAGGAAGAAGCGGAGTACCTCAGGGCATCGCCCGTCCGGTTGAAAATGACGACCGGCTGAACATCGTGCGAAAATTGGCACATTCAATATTACCCAGGGGCTGGATCGGCCTCGCCACCGATCACAGACGGCTGCTCGACGCCAGTCAGGACGGATGGCTGCGGCTTCTCGACGGCACCGGCTTCCTGCTCGGCCAAGAGAGCTACATTGCGGAAACAAATGCTCCCGCTAGACGCAACGCCATCAAGGTGCGATTGGCGTTCGATCCAGACAATCTGCCGTTCCCAGGGGCGCGGCTCGATACAAGATGCGAGGGCGAAACTCGCGACAACGCGGGACACTCGCCGTCCGTGACTTCATGGATGGCGCCTCTCTCTTTGCACGCCGTCTTGAGGGTCGAAGTCGAGTGCGATGCAGACCGAGATCGCCTTGGGGCGATGGCAAGTCAACTGGCCAATGTTGTGTTGCCTAGGGAGAAGATCGTTACGGGCGGCTCGCCGGTACTGGATCGGCCATCGCCCAATACGGAGACCGCCGCGCAAACTGCCTTGAAACTCCCCGACACCTTGGACGCGGTGCAGGGCGCGATGGCGATGGCGACTTGGGCCGTTCCGAGGATCGACCCCTGGATTGACATCCTGTCCTCGGCGTTGAACGCGGACGCCGAGGGTGTGAAGAGACGTGCCGAAGTCTTGGGGGAGCCTTGGTTCAATCTCCCCTGGCTGCTTGACGAACAGCAAATTGATCGGGGCGATGAGCAGGCTGTTCTGTGGTGGACGGCCGTTTCGGCCATGCGCTCTCCAGCGGTCGAGGGTCTTTCGGCTAGCCATCTGGCGGATAGGATCGCGGCGGCGGCGGATGACATGGGTGCCTCGGGTACCGTCAAGGCATGGGCACTGCAAACGCGACGGATCGCTGATGCGGATCAGAGCCTGACCTGTTCTGGCGGGCATGGGGGTCATGCCGGGCTTGCCGTCCAGCTTGCCCTACTGCGGCCCGAGCCAGGGAATTTCCGCGCTTGGTCTGGGGATCTGCCCAAACTGCCCCCCGCGGCCTGGTGGGCCGCCGCGGCCCTTTGCGGTTGGCGCCACGGCTATCGCGCCCTCGACAAGAAGTTCCGCGGCGACCCAATCCTGCAGGAGTGTCTTGCTGTCCGGGCCTTGGCGGCAGCGTCGCAAGGGAAGGCGTCGGATACGCTGCCCGGCGAGCGACTGTCGCTTCTCGAGCATCGCAACGAACGGGGCCGCTTTTCCCTGTATTGGGGCGACATTCCGGTATTCAGTAAGCGGTGGCATGAGCGTGGGCTATGGTACGCCGCGGATCTGGCTAACCCAGACACTGCGAGGGCGGCCCGGAAGCTCGCATCGGAACTGGGCTGGTCATGCCTGATCGAATTGAATAACCTGCGCGGGAAGGGGAGTCTTTTTGTCGAGGGCCGCGATCTGGAAGTCGGGCATGCGCCGGTGAACCTTGCGCAATCAGTGGATGCCGAGGTCGCCTTCTGGTTGAGCCACGAGGAGTTCCACCGCCAGCTCGCAACCGAGGGCGGTACAGTGCCCCGTCCGTCAACAGATTTCGGCACACACAGGATCGATCCGCGGCGCCCTTGGTCTCCCGCGTCAGATGCTTCCCATTCCCCAACGGTTTCCGGCACGGACGGGGCCGATGACCTGCTTGGGCCTGCGATGCGGCCGGAACCCATCTCGAAGGAAGGCGACATCCCGAGAATCCCGGGACTTGTGTACATGCCCAACTTCATCACCGAGGAAGAAGAGACAGAATTGCTGCAACACATCAACGGCGAACCATGGAACGAAGAGCTGAAGCGTCGCGTCCAGCATTACGGCTGGCGGTACGATTACGGCAAGCGCCGCGTCGACGGCTCCATGCGGCTCGGCGAACTGCCGTCCTGGGCGAACGATCTGGCACGTAAGCTTGTGGAGAAGGGGTTGGTGCCGGAGTTGCCCGATCAGGTGATTGTGAACGAGTACAAAGGCGAGCAGGGGATTCGCGCCCACATCGATCAACCGGAGAGCTTTGCTGAACACGTGGCAACCCTCAGTTTGCAGGAGACCTGGCGCATGGTGTTTCGGCGGAAGGGCTCGAAGAGGAAGATCGAAATACCGCTCGAACGGCGCAGCATCGCGGTGCTGACGGGCGAGGCGCGGTATGTGTGGACGCACGAGATTCCGCAGCGCAAGAGAAAATGTAGGAACGGGCAGCCTGTTGAGAGAGGGCGCAGGGTTTCCGTCACCTTCCGGCAGGTACGGGTATCAACCGACATGCCAAGTTGAACCAATCCGGCAACCGCCTCGGCGGTGTTAGCCATGCTGCTGGTGCCCCATCCAACCGATAATGCCGCATCAGTTGGATAGAGCACTAAGCTCCAACAAAGTTGCCGGGGCGTCGCTCGGCCACGGCGCGGATGCCTTCCGCCGCATCCTGGGTAGCGCGCAACCACTTCTGTTCCGCGAGTTCGCGCTCGGTGGCTTCCGCAACCGCCTCGGCGAGACCCTGCCGCATCGTCGCCCGCACCGAGGCGACGGCGAGCGGGGCGTTCTCCGCAATCTCCCGGGCGAGGCGGGTGGCTTCGGTACGCAGATTCTCCTGGTCGGTCAGCACATCCACGAGACCGATCTCCAACGCTTGCCGGCCGTTCAGACGCCGGCCCGTATAGAGCATCAGATTGGCTGCCTGCCGCCCGATCAATCGCGGCAGGGTCACCGAAATGCCAAAGCCCTGGTGAATGCCGAGCTTGACGAAGTTGGCGGAAAACCGGGCTTCCGGTGCCGCGACCCGAAAATCGGGAACCAGCGAGAGACCCAGACCACCACCCACCGCGGCACCTTGAATTGCGCCGATAACAGGCGTTTTGCTTGCGAATAGCCGGACCGCCCCCCGGTACAGCACACCGGTGGTATTTGTGAAGGCATCCTCGCTAAAATTGCCGCCGCCATCGTCTCCGCCGCCAAAGTTGGCACCGGCGCAGAACGATTTGCCCTGGGCCGCCAACACGATTGCGCGGCAATCGGCATTGCCGTCCAGCACCTCGAAGGCGTCCGCTATCTGGCCGATCAAACTCTGATCGAAGAAGTTGTGCGGCGGCCGCCGGATTTCCACGGTGGCGACGGAGTCGTCTATCGTAACGGCGATGTCTGGATAGGTGCTGGTGTCTTTCATGGTTTCCTCGTTCTTATTTGCGGAAAAGCTGTGAATGGTAGCCTATCCGGTGGAGGTGGTGCACCAGCATGGATATCCCGGTGTTGTATCAATGTGACTTTTCGGCTTTCGCCGGGCCGGGAGCCCGCGCCGTAGAACACCCTCGAGCGCTGACGGTGGGCATGCGCGGGCTCCCGGGGCCCGCGTACTGTTCGGTTCGTGCAAGTGTCGGACCGCGACATTACTGATATTCCCAACAACGGGCCGGGTGGTACGGAGGAGTCGGAACCGTCGGCTTCCCGTCCCTTCGTCGGACCCGGCGTATGGCAACTCGCCTTCCCCTCCATAGTGGGCAATCTTTCCTACTCGGTGGTGGTCCTGGTGCAGACGAAGTTTGTGGGCGAACTCGGCCCCGGGGCGTTGGCGGCCGTCGGTGCGGGGCAGCGGGTGTTCTTCGCCATGCAGGCGATCTTGATGGCCGTTAGCGCCGGCACCACGGCACTGGTCGCCCGGGCCTGGGGTGCCGGAGACTTCGTCGAAGCGGGCCGAGTCACCATGGCGTCGCTGGTTTTGGCCGGCATCTTGGCGGCGGCGGTGATGTTGGCGGGGGTGCTTTTCGCAAGGCCGGTGGCCGGCATGTTCGGCCTCGACCCGGCCACGCTTGATCTTGCGACGCAGAATATCCGCATGTTGAGCTGGTTCAATGTCGCTTTTGCCGTAACCTTCATTCTAAGCGCGGCATTGCGGGCGGCCGGCGATGCCTGGTCGCCCTTGTGGATTGGGATTGCGGTCAACCTGCTGAACGTGCCGCTTCTGTACCTATTCGTCTTTGGCCATTACGGTTTTCCCAACCTCGGGGTTGCCGGTGTCGCGGCGGCGGCG
The DNA here is from genome assembly GCA_965116165.1 of Pseudomonadales bacterium. Taxonomy (GTDB): domain Bacteria; phylum Pseudomonadota; class Gammaproteobacteria; order Pseudomonadales; family Azotimanducaceae; genus Azophilus. The sequence continues at coordinate 2,998,602 of OZ220484.1, forward strand.
GGTGTGTCGTTCACCGTGGGGGCTGCCTTGCTGTTGGGGCTTTGGCTGACGCGGAAGTTTAGAGTCCCCCCTGTGCGCGGCGGTTGGTGGCGGCGGACGCGGCTCGGTCGACTGGTGCACATTGGCTATCCGGCCGCCATCGAGCAGGTTGTCTTTCAGATCGGTTTCTTCATTTTTATGATTTTGATTGGCAATTTCTACGGCACCGAAGCCTTCGCGGCCTATAACGTGGGGGCCAACATGCTGATGGCTTGCTTCATGGTCGGCTTTGGCTTTTCGATTGCCGGGGCGACCCTGGTTGGCCAGCATCTCGGTGCCGACGATCACGCCGGGGCGGAACGTGCCGGTTGGCGCGCCGGTGGTTTGGCGATTTTGTCAATGGGCGGCTTGGCCCTGCCGATACTGCTGTTTGCGCCCGGCTTGGTGAATCTGTTTCTCGCCGATGCGCCCTTGACGGTGGAGTACACCGTACAGTTCATCTATCTGATGGGCGCGATGATGCCGCTGTTGGCCATTGAGTTCGCTATTGGCGGCGCCTTGCGCGGTGCCGGGGATACGCGCTTTCCGCTCATCGCCACCTTCGTGGGTCTAATCGCCGTGCGCTGTGGTCTGGCCGTGGCTTTTACATGGATGCAACTGCCCGTCGTTTGGGTGTATGCCGCGCTGATCGGCGACTACATGGTGAAGGGCGTGATGTTGGTGCTGCGTTTTCACCGCGGTCGCTGGAAGACGGTTGTGTCCGCCAACGACCCGGGGAACCTCTGATTAATCCTGTAGCAGCGGCATCCGATTTAATAAAATCGATAGCTTACGAGTAGATTGATGCTGCTCTATCGAATTGATCAGAATTATATTAATAAAATAAATACTTTATGAGTAGACCAATGCTGCTCTATCGTTTTGCTCAGGCCTTCCCCGGGTCTTGTTCGGCACGGCTCGTGGGGGAATGCCGCTATTGACGAATGCGCAGGCCCGTCGACGAGATGTCCATTCTGAATTCCGTCTCGTCCACACCGGCGCAGGCATCCATCAACCGTTGCGGGAGGATTGCGTCGCCGAGCCCCTGGAATTGGCCGTTGATCGACCGGCCGAATACGAGAAAGGCCAGATCCCGATCCAGCATTTCAGCGATTTGATGGTCGCGCTCCCGCGTGCCGCCATAGTATCGGGGCTCGGCGATGCGGACGAGTGTATCGATGCCCACCACGAAGGTTGCGCCCGGAAACCGGCGCGCCTTGTCGACAAATCGAGGCAGGCGCGTCAGCCACACGGGCCGCCCAAGTTGTTCAAGCCGGGCTCGGATTTCAAAATAGTCCAACAGTGGTTTGTCGACATTTTCAATGGACAATTCGAATGCGCCCACCCGACCCAGCTTGGCCTCGGCGATGCGCATCATGCGGTGGTGGGCGTCGTGCGGCGGGTTGAAGGCGCCGGGCAACAGCAGGGTGCGGTCGTGCGGCAATGTCGCAACATGGTCTATACGTCCCGCGACCAGCCGCCGCCATTCCGGTGCCGCCACAACGGACTGCAACGCAATAGGCCCCCGGGCCACCAAACCGAGGGCGGTCCCCAGGACATCCCAGGCGGTCTCGACCAACTCCCGCTCCTGAATGGCGCGGTCGTCCGCAACGGAAAATGCGTTGCGCTCCGCATGCGATGTTTGGGTTGCCGTCTGCACGGCAATGTGTGCCCGGCAGCGGCCGCGTTTGGGCTTGTCCGTGGCCAGGCTTGCGGTGCTTGCGAAGCCGAACGGACGGGTTGCGCCAAGTTTCGTCGCGCGCTGAAACGCCGCCATGGCAAGGGCGCGGGCCGTCGGGGCGCTGCACGCCTGGTCTGGCGGGCCGCCGAGCAATTCGGCGAGGCTGGCTGTCGAATAGGGTATGCGGGCCTCCAGCACTGTGCGGGATGCTCCGGGGGTTTCGAGCAGTTCGGCGAGGAATCCGGCACCGCCGCCGGTGATGTGGAAGACGCCCTGCCAGGGGCTGCCCTGGAGACGCCGTGCCCGCCCGCTCATCGACAAGTCACTCGTTTAGGAATGCTCGGGTGATAGCTAGGAATTCTTCAAGCTGATCATGGTGTACCCAATGTCCGGCGCCTTCGACATTGGCGAACCGGGCGTTTTGAAAATAATTCACCCGGCTATCCGTGGCCGGATCCGCGGCCCAGCTTTCGGTTCCCCGGAACAACAAGGTCGGGCAACTGATGCGGCTGTAGAGCGCGTATTGTTCGGTTTGCGGCAAACCCACCGGAGCGAAGGTGCGCACATAGTTGTCGAATTTCCAACTGTAGGTGCCGTCCTCGTTTTGATAGCTGCCGTGTATCGTCAGATGACGGGCCTGGCTTTCGGTGAGATGTGGATTTTCCGTCTGCATGCGCTCGTAGGCGTCCTCCAGCGACCGATAGCGCTTCGGAATGCGCCCGGAAACCTGGCGCAGATCCTTAACCCAGGCATTGAGGCGCTTTTCGATGGGCTGATTGAGATGCTCCTCGACGATCTCGGGCGGCGGCCCCATACCCTCGATGGATACGAGTTTGGCCACGGTTTCGGGATAAAGCCCGCTGTAGAGCAGGGAGATTGTGCCGCCCAGCGAGTGGCCTATGATGGTCACCGGCCTGTGGTTGCGCTGATGCAGAAGTTGGGCGATGTCGTAGACGTAGTCCACATGGTCGTAGCTGCCGCCGAGCAGCCACTGCGAATCACCGTGTCCGCGCAGGTCCGGGGCGATGATGTGGTAGTCATCGCGAAAAGCTTGGGCCACCCAATCCCAATTGCGGCAATGGTCGCGTCCGCCATGCACCAGCAACATGGGCGGTGCGCCCTCGTTGCCCCAGTCCACATAGTGCAGGCGCAGCCGTTGCGAGAAATAGATGTTTGAGGTGGGGCCTTCCATAAACGGTTTTTCCTTCAACGGCCAATAGTGGGGGCGAGGGATTTTACTTGCCCGCGCTGTCCGGCGTCGAGGAGGCGTGCGGAGGGCTGTTGCCCGGCGGCATACTCAACGACGAACACGGGGCGGATTTCGCAGCTTGATTTGCGCTGGCCATGCGGGTGGCTCGCGTGCCGCTCGGTTCGTGCGGGTGTCGAACCGCAACACAATCTTTTTTATCCCGCTTGAGATACTTGCCGTGAATTTTGATAGCATGCCGCGATTAGGGTTGAGCGAGGTGACGCCTTGCGGCAAGGAACAACAATGAGACGGCGGCATGGCGGACGGCTGAATGCTTCGCCCCGCTTGCACAGGCGGCTTGGTCCGGCTATGGACGGACACTGGAATTTTAGTCTGGGCACCCTGGTCGTGGTTCCTATCGTGCTGTTTTTAGGCGCGGACGCATACGCGGCAGCCAATAGCGGGCAGGGCGGGGAGGCCGCCCGCACCAGCTACAGCTACGCATCGGTTAGCGATGCGGATCTAACCGCCATTGCCGCGCGCTGGGATGATCTCAATCCCGAACAACGCCGGACGCTGCTTTCAGAGGTGAAAATTCGCATGCGGCGCAACGGTGGTGCGGCGGAGGTTTTGGGTACCAACGTCAACCGCTACGGCACGGTGGTGCGTCGCTCGAATGGCGGGCGGACAACGGTGCGCGTCGAGGTCCGCACCGTCAAGAAACCGGGCCATCAAGAATTCGGCGTCGGCTTCGAACAACGTGCGGGTCGCGACGACGCGGTTCCCAATGCGGTCCGGCCCGAACCGTCGGCCCCGGCCGTCAAGGTGGCCGACCCGGACAAGTAAACATCGTGGAACCCGAAGGCGCACGGCTTTTGGTTGTCGATGACGACCCGGAGATTCGGGAACTCACCCAGGCCTATCTTTCCAAGCAGGGCTTCCGTGTCGACTGCGTCGACGGCGGCAAGGCGATGGATGCCTATCTTGCCGAACAGCGCCCGGATCTGGTTGTGCTCGACCTGATGCTTCCCGGAGAGCAGGGGCTGTCCATTGTCGGCCGGCTCAAGGGAGAGCGGTACATTCCCATCATCATCGTCTCGGCCCAGGGCGAAGACGTCGACCGCATCGTGGGCTTGGAGGTGGGTGCCGACGACTACCTCGGCAAACCATTCAATCCCCGTGAACTCCTGGCGCGCATTCGCGCTGTCCTGCGACGCATCGACCGCCTGCAGGAGCCGGAAACGGATCGTCGGTTTCATTTCGGGCCGTTCGAATTGGATGTTTCCGCCTATAGATTAACCAAGGACGGTGTGCCGGTGCCGCTGACGTCCGGTGAATTTGACCTGTTGTGTGTCCTCACCGCCCATCCCAACAAGGTATTGGATCGAGACCGGATCCTCGACCTGCTGACGGGAGCGGAGCGGCTGCCGTTTGATCGCAGCATCGATGTGCGCGTGACCCGCCTTAGAGGCAAGATCGAGCCGGATCCGGCTGAGCCGGCCTATATCAAAACGGTTTGGGGCAAGGGCTACATGTTCTGTCCACAGGGCGGTTGATCCGCATCGGGGAGATGACCGCGTCGGCAATACAAACTTCGTTGGGCAAGTCGGCCGATCGCTTCGCGCTTCGCAACCGTTGGGCCAATTCGCTGTTGGTCCGAACCAACCTGACGCTTGGTGTCGGGTCGCTGGCCATCGTGGCGATTGCCGTGGTGGCGTTGCAGGTGTTTGTCGTGCGGCCGATTTCCGAGCAATCCGCCGACGATGTGGCGGCCCTCCTGGTGCTCTCGGCACGGACATGGGTTGAGCTTCTGCCGGAGGTGCGGCCGTACTTCGAATTGGAATTGGCCGAGAACCACGATCTCTATGTCAGCGCCGTGCCGGAACAATTTGAGCCGGTGGAATACAGCGAATCGCCCTTCCTGGCCCTTGTGGAAGAAAAGCTCAACGAGCGGTTTGGCGCGCCCGTGACGATATCGCGCTCCGCGGAGTCGGTTTGGGCGACCTTGCCCATCGCCGGTTTCGAATTGCACATTGGCTTCCCGCCAACCCGCCGGGACATTCAAACCACCTATGTGGGCATTGTCATTGCCGGGCTTGGCGCGGCGGTGGTTTTCGTAACGTCGCTATTCATCGTGCTGCGCATCACGCGCCCGCTGGTGCAGGCCGCGCAGCGGGCCGAGACCTTCCGTGGCGGGCTCAATTTCGATCCTCTGCCGGAGGAGGGGCCGCGGGAATTGGTGGTTTTGGCTCACAACTTCAATACCATGGCGCGGGAGATTTCGGCGCTGATCGCCAATCGCACTATCCTGCTCGCCGGCATTTCCCACGACCTGAAAACCCCGCTGACGCGCATGCGGCTCGCCGTTGAACTGTTGCCCGGCGATGTGGATCCGGCGTTGGTGGAGCGATTTGAGCGCAACCTGGGGTCGATGGACGAGTTGATCACCGACGCGCTCAAGCTCTCGAGCGGCGCCAACGAGGCGGAACAGGAGATCGACTTACGGCCCTTCGTTCAGTCGGTGATGGCAAGTTACGATTCGCCCATGCCGCTGGAGTGTCGGAACTGTCCGGAAGAGCCTGTGCGGGTCGCGCCCGGTGCGCTGCGCCGGGTGTTGACCAATCTACTCACCAACGCGCGCCAACATGGCAGGGATGTGCGGGTGCGGTTGCATGGGCGGGAAATTCATGTGCTGGATTCCGGCCCCGGCATACCGCTGGAACACCGTGAAGCCGTGTTTCAACCCTTTTTCCGGTTGGATAGTTCACGCAGTGTCGCCACCGGCGGTAGCGGCCTGGGGCTCGCCATCGCCCATCAGCTTTGCCAGACCTATGGCTGGCGTATCGCGATTGAATCACCGCCCGGCGGCGGCACCGATGTTTGCCTCGCGATTTGAGACTTACCCCGAATTGGGCCAGAGATACAAAATGACACAAAATTCCGATGCGGAGAAATTCACTCGTAACACCTTTTCGAGATATTGGGCACCGTGAAGCGGCCCTAAAAATCTGCTTCCCCATGGGGCAATCTCTATCCCCTTAGACCTTAACAGGTCTATTCAAGCCGCCGGTTTCCTCTCCAGACCGGCGGCTTTCTTTTGTGGGGAAACGCAAATGTCGCTCTTTCCCGGGAAAGGACAGAGCAACGCTAAGATAGTCGCTGGCCGCGACCTCCGCGGCGGGTAGGCTCGCCCGCATGGCGATAGTGGTACCGATCGCCAAGAACTCCGCCGGTGCACTCGCGCAGGGCGAAGCACAGGCCGACACCCGGGCCGATTGCAAATGGATTCGCCCACTCGCCGTGCTCGCCCGTATAAGAATCTCGCCCGTCGGCGCTCCCCCGTGTCCGTAACCAACGACATGCGTACTTCGATGCCTTCGACCGACCGTGGGAGCAGCCAGGCGGCATTGTCTACGAGCGCATCATCCAGATGACCGCGCACATAGGGCACACCAAAACCAGAGACGATCAACAGCAGCGGGAGGGTGGCGAGTTGGGCTGTTGAAGGGGTGCGGCGTCTCAATCGCCGCCAAGTCAGCCAGACCCCCGTTATGGACAGGGACACCAAAACGGTGCCGAAACCAAACCAGATCAACTTGGTGACAAGGCCACCGAAGGAACCGAAATGCAATGGGTCGGCCAAGTTATTGACGTAGGCCACCAAGCCGAGCTCGGCGGAACGTTGCACGTTGATTACGCTGGCGTCCATAGGATCGAGAGACACCCGATTCGAACGGTTGCGCACCAGCGGGTCGTGGAGCCGTCCATTGACAACGACGGCATCGCCAACGTGCCTGGGGAAGAAAACCTCCCTTGGCCACAATCCCGGCAATGCCCCCTGCGCCGCGGCGATGAGTTGCGCGGTGCTCGCGGTCTCGCCCGTCGTAGCCAGATGCATCGTTCGGTCTGCGGACGGACCCAGGGGAGATGGCTCGAATGGGGAGCCGCCAAGAAAGGCTGTGAATTCGGCAAAGTACCAGAAGCTCGTGACGATGATGATTACAAAAAACCAGGTGCTCCACAGGCCTGCGGCTTTGTGGTAGTCGCCGACAACGACCCTGGTCCCTTGGCGCAGACGAATACGAGTGGCGACGGTACGCCAGTTGCGCACGGTCTTCAGGCCACTGTACAACGAGATCATCAGCACGACGGCCATGGTCGTGACCAGTGGTAGCCCCAACACCGCCGGCAAAAATAGGTAGCGGTGCAGGTCGCGTAGAAACCGCTGTACCGTCAAAGTGCCGGTGGTACCCGCGAACTCCCCGGTCACCGGATCAATATAAAGATAGTACCGTCGGCCGTTCGGATCGATCATCGTCGCCCGGTAGTTGAGGTAATCCGCCTCATGGGTTGTCAGCGCCGTCACCACGTGCCCCGGGGCTTGTTCGCGCAGGATGCGATCGATGTCGTCCCAGGTTGCGTCGGCCGTGCCCGCGGAGGCGCGCAGTTCGGGCTTAAGCAACCAGTCGATCTCGTCGGAGATCACCGCGAGTGTGCCCGTTACGGTCACGAGCGTCATACAGGCCGCGAGATTGAATCCGAGCCACGAGTGCAAATCGAACAGCCGGCGGCGCACGGTCCTGGTCCGCATGTCACGCCAGGCTAGAATTCCACGGCAACCGAAGCGACAACGGACCTTGGTGCCCCGGTACCTACGCGAATCGCGGCAAAGGCGTCCGATGTCGTGAGCGCCTGCGCTTGCCGGTAGTCCTCATCGGCCACATTGTTGACGTTCACCTGCAACTTCCATGCACCCCGCTTGTAGTAGGCCGCCAGATCGACCTGTGTCCAGGCGTCGTATTGCGCATTGTTTTCGGTGCTGATGAAAACATCATCCTGGTAGTACAGGCCCCCACCCAGACCGAGAATTCCCCGCGCCACCGGGATTTCGTAGAAGGTGTACAGATTGAGATTGTGGTCGGCTATCCCGCCCAGCGAGTTGCCCTCGGGAAACATGGACCCATAGTTGTCGACACCACCGTCGGAAATCTCGTTGTCGATGTAGGCATAGCCCGCCTGCACTCGCCAACGTTCATTGATGAATCCAACGGCTTCAAGCTCGAAGCCCTGGCTCTGGATGGCGCCCAGATTGCCGAAGAACTGGGCGGCTGGCGGGTCGGTTGGGTTGACCACGAAGGCCAAATCCTGCTTTTCGGTGTTGAAAAGCGTTGCGGTCAGCAACAGCCGCTCATCGAAAGTCTTGAATTTCGCCCCCAGTTCAATGGACTCGGACGTTTCCGGGTCAATCTGGCCGCCGCCCGCTCCGAGCCGCCCACCGGAGCTTGTGTAGCCTTGCGAATAGCTGAGATAGAAAGACAGGTCGGGGCGGGCGTTGAAGACGAGCCCCGTGCGCATGCTGAGTTGGTCGTCGTCGAAGTCGCCGAGCTTGTCTTTATAATCCGAATATCGACCGCCGATGAGCCACGCCCACAGATCATTGAAACGGATGTAGTCGACAACGTTGATGCCGGCCTCTTCGAACTTTTGGTTCAGGCGGGCACCGCGGCTCGCCAAGCCGAACACAATGCCGCTCGCGAGCCGAATCTCCTGGGCACCCGGCGCAACGGGGTTTGCGGATGTGGTCGCATAGGCACCGGTGGCCAGGTTGTAGAGTATGTTGCGGTCCCCTCGAAAGCTGGTTGATGTGGTCTCGAAGTCCTCCTTGCCAAACGATGCGAAGACCCGATGATCGAAACCGAAACCGTCTTCGAACATCGCTTCGGTGCTAAGCGTATAGCGGCTCGTTTCTCCCCCGCCGTCCGTTTTGCGCGGCCCGATGGCAACGAGATTTTCGACCGGCGACCCGAGGGCGCCAACAATCGCGCGGGTGGTGGAGTCAACAAAGAATGGGGACGAATCCACATTCACCTTGTCGTTCTCGGTAAGGCTGTAGTTTGCCTTGACCGTCCAATTGTCCGAGATACGATGTTCGGCCAAGATGTAGAACCGCATCGACTCGGCTGTTGTGTCTTCATTCCAATCCGGGATGCCATAAAATTGTGATGCGTCCTGGCGGCCGCTGTAGAAGTAGCCGTCGATGGCATTGCCATCAAGCACCTGTCCGCGATCCTGGGTGTATTCATCGTTGATGTATTCGTAGCCGAAAACGACTTCTGTGGCTTCGGTTGGCATCCATGCAAGGGTTGGGTTGATCAGCAGGCGCTCGCGGAACACCTCGTCGCGGAAATTGTTGGAATCCTGGTAGGCGGCGACGATACGGTATGCAAGCGGCGTATCACCGAAAGCACCGGTGGTATCGAACTCGGCTTTGTAGAACGAGTCGTTGCCTCCGAGCACCTCCACGGATGTTCGTCGCTCGAACTCCGGGCGCTTTGTGATGTAGTTGATGATGCCGCCGGGCTCCCCTTGGCCATAGAGCAGGGCGGAGGCGCCCTTGAGCACTTCAATCCGATCCAGATTGGCCGTTTCGGTGGACGGTATGTTTGAGGCATTGAGCGAATTGTTGATGCGAGCACCGTCCTTATAGATGGATTGCGAGGAGTCGAAGCCGCGGATCGAGAACTTCTCCTCCCCGCCGTTGCCGGTCTTGAACTTGGTGATCCCGGCGACATTGCGCAACGCATCATCGACATTGTTCACCTGCTGATCCCGTAGCAGGTCGGCCGTGATCACACTGATCGCGGCGGGTGTGTCGAGCAGATCCAGGTTGAGTCCAAAGGCCGTGTCCGCATTGTCGAGCCGATATTCCCGACTGTGTGCGGTGACCACGATCTCTTCTATTGCATTCCCCCCGAGTGATTCCCCCGCGAGCAACATGGATGTCGGCAGCAGCATCGGTACCGACACCAGAACACGAATGGACAAGGCCCTCATATAAATTTTTCCTTACGATTACTTGTCTAGAATCGTATATAAGAATAATTCGCATTACAAATAGCATTTGTAATTGCAAATTCTGAGTTGTCCGGCGACCCTCTGAGGGTTTCGGTCCGGACCTTGCGAAGGCTCCAACCGAGTCGCCGCCCAATATCGCCGCTCGGGATCTGTCGCAGTTCGACATTTGCACGAACCGAACAGCACAAGGGCAGGCCTGAACAAATCAATGGAGCAGTATTGAACTACTCGTAAGCTATTGATTTTATTAAATCAGATTTTGCGACCACAGGATTAATCAGAGGTTCCCCGGCTCGGCGGAATCCGAAAAGTCAAATTGATACAATGCCGCCGCTCGGGTGGTGTATCAGTTTGAATCTCCGTTCTTTTGAGTTCTGTGTTAACAGTTAACAGGGGGGTTGACCGGCCGGAATTGCAAACTGCGACACCAACACCACCCCGGGAGCCGTTGATACTTGGCGGGCGCTGTTGGATACTCGCGCCCTTCAATACATTTCACTTGAACCCATACGCAAAGGGGGAAATATGGCTATTGGAAAATTTCCGGTGGAGGCGAGCCACATCATGATGTTCGCCCGGTCCGTTGCCGACGACAATCCGATCTACTACGATGAGAACCATGCGGCGACCACGGAGCCGGGGCGCATCATCGCACCGCCCACCTTCGCCCAGGCGAGCGCCCAGTTCGACCCGGACTATTTCCTGCGACCCAAAGTTGGCCAGCCTTGGTTCGGGTCCGGGAAAGAGCCCACCGGCATCAAACGGGAAGGCTCCGGGGGTGGCGGCGGAGGCGGCGGTGGGTTGCACGCGGAGCAGCATTTTGAGTACCACCGCCACATCGGCCCGGGCGATGTGTTGAGTGCCACCGTCAGGGACGGCAAGACTTGGGAGCGGGAAAGTAAGCGCGCCGGCAAATTGGTCTTCACCGAGTCCATAACCGAATACCGCGACCAGCATGGCGAACTCGTCATTACCGCGCGCGGCGTGGGTGTGCGCACCGAACGCCCCGTGGATCGATAGGAGCAGATCAATGGCATTGAAGGCAAGTGAATTGAACGTTGGCGACACCTATTCGGAGTGTCTGGTCGAGGATCTCAAGCGTACGCAGCTTGTCCAGTACGCGGGCGCTTCGGGCGATTACAACCCACTGCACACGGACGAGTTGTTCACTAGGGAAGTCGCCAAGTACCCCACGGTTTTTGCCCACGGCATGCTTACCATGGGCATGACCGGGCGCATGTTGACCAACTATGTGGGCGATGGCCGGCTGACGAAATACGGCGTGCGCTTTACCAACCAGGTATGGCCCGGCGATACGTTGCGGGCCACGGCCACCGTGGAGGAAATCACCGAGGAAAACGGCGAACCGGTCGTCAACCTGCAGGTGGAAACCAAGAATCAGGATGGCCTGGTGGTGGTGAAGGGGTACGCTGCGGCGCGCATCGACGCCTGAATTGTTGGCAACCGATGCGGGGCCGATGCCCGGGGTCGCGCGGGTACGAATACAGTGCGGGAAAGACCATGACGAGTTTTGATGGCGAGCGGGATATTGTGGCGGCGGCCAAGCAGTTCAACATGCTTGAGAGCACGCTGTTCAAGCATCGCACGCTCACCCTATTTGGCGAAATCACCCAGGATGTCGCCAAGAACACCGCGGAGAGGCTGCTCGGCCTGTCTTTCGCATCCGACGACCCCATTACCCTGTTCATCGGCTCGCCGGGTGGCCATGTCGAGTCCGGCGACACCATTTTCGACATGATCGGCTATATCAAACCGATCGTGCGGGTGGTGGGTACCGGCTGGGTGGGCAGTATCGCGACCCATATCTACCTAGCCCCGGAGCGGGAGCACCGGTTCTGCCTGCCCAACACGCGCTTCCTGATTCACCAGCCCGCGGGCGGCTTCGGGGGCGACGCGACCGACATTGAGATACATGCCCGGGAAATCGTCAAGACCCGGGAGCGGATCAACCGCATCATCGCCGCCCGCACGGGCCAGGCTCTGGAAAAGGTGGCCGAGGATACCGACCGGGATTGCTGGATGAGCGCCGAGGACTCTTTGGAATACGGGCTGGTCGGCAAGATCATCAACTCCGTGGCGGAACTCCCCCCGCCGGAATAGTGGGTGGCGGCTTGGTCGGGGCCGGAAAGTCGAAAGGATATCCTCGGCTCGGCCAAGGCGACGGTCGCGAGGGACAACTTGGACGGCAGCACGGACACGGTGGACGGTGCCTCGGTCAATTAGTGCTCCATCCATTCGAGAAAGCCCCGAACTGCCTGGCGGAAGGCTTGGTGTTCGTCGCTAAATCCGATGTTCGTGGTCTGGGACGGTTACGCAAGCCCCTTGGCAATTTGGAAGGCTTCCAGGCTGGCCTTGCGCAGGCTGCCGTCCGTCAGAAAGTCGGCGGCGGTCATGGCCAGTAGCTTGGCGCCGTCGAGGGCGGCGGCATCGCCCATCGCGGCACCCGCCCATTTGGCGAATTCGGGATTGTGGATCACCACCTCCCGAGGCGCCGCCGCCAACAGCGGGTGAATGGACGGTACACGATGACTGATGTTGCCCATGTCGGTGCTGCCCGCGCCGCCGAGTTCCCCCCAGTCCAGGAACTCCCGGCCGAGGCCTTCCCCGTGCCTTTGAAAGACATCGGCCAGCGGCCAATTCGTGTTCAGGTCCAAATAATCGACATTGGCCCAGTTGATTTCGACCTCACAGCCGCTGCCCTTGGCGCCCGCTTCAAAGCAGGCCTGCACACGAGGTTTCAATCTGGCCAGCGCTTGCTCGTTCGCGGCCCGCACATAGAAATCCCCGGCGGCGCGCTCCGGTACGATATTGGGTGCCTGCCCGCCTTCGGTGATGATGCCGTGTACGCGTTCTTCATCGCGAATGTGTTGGCGGAGGTTGGAAATCGACTGGTATGCGAGCAGAAGGCCGTCGAGCGCGTTGATGCCCCGGTGCGGGGAAACCGAGGCGTGGGCGGAGCGGCCATGGTAGACGACCTCGACCTCGGCGACACAGATACATGGCATGGTCGCCAGATTCAATCCGGCGGGATGGATCATCAATGCGGCATCGACGCCCTCGAAGGCGCCGGCGCGAGCCATTAATTCCTTGCCGCCGCCCTTTTCCTCCGCGGGCGTGCCAATCAGGCGCACCCGCCCCGGTAGTTGCTCCCGCACGGCTTGCAGCCCGAGGGTCGCGCCGAGCGCCGCCGTGGCGATCAAGTTGTGGCCACAGGCGTGGCCGATGCCGGGTAGCGCATCGTATTCGGCGAGCAGCGCCACCGTTGGGCCGGTGCTTTCCGAGTTGAGCCCGGCCTCGAACGCGGTCTCCAATGTGAATACCCCGGTTTCCGCCGGAAGGCCGTGCTCGTTGAGTGTGCGGGACAACAGCTCGCAGGCGTGGTATTCATTGAATGCGAGTTCCGGCCGCGCATGAATGGCATGAGAGACATTGAGCAGCGTGTCGGCCAGTGAATCGATGCGATCGGTGATTGTCTTGTAAAGAGCTTCCATGGCGTGATTGCCTTCCCCAAATTCAATTCGCCATTATGCACAAATTGACCCTGTCGCGGGCTTGCATGGGATTTACCCCTGATCCCCCGATAAGCATCGCCGGGACGATATAATTCCCAATTATATAGATGGGTTGACATAAGCCAACATGTGGTAGTGTTCAGCCGCTAAATCCTCAACATCGCCAAATCCTCAACATATAGAGGCATGTCAACTTATGTATATAAGCCCCAATTTTTTGTGTGCAAGACATGTGACAAGGCTGCGGGAAAGAGTGGCCCGGGATGACCGTAGGTACAGTTGAGACCGTCACCCGTCGGCGCTTTCTAGCCGCGGGGGCACTGGCCGCCTGGGCGATGTGGCGGGCTGTGCCGGCTGCTGCTCGGGGCTCGCGTATTTTGGTCGTCGGTGCGGGCTTGGCGGGTCTGTATGCGGCTCGTCTGCTCGAACGGTTCGGTTTTGATGTGGCCGTTGTCGAGGCGCGCGGGCGCGTCGGCGGTCGGGTTCGGACCCTTGATACCGTCGAGGGTCGCCCGGAAGCCGGCGGCAGTTTGATCGGTGCCAACTACGGGCGCCTGCTTGCCGTGGCGGCGCAGTCGGGTGTTGAGATGCGGGCCGCCAACAGGGTCGAAACGCTGCCGATGTTCTACCTCATCGACGGCGAGCTCGAGTCGGCGCAGTCCTGGCGTGGCTCCGCCCGCAATCCGCTGCCGGATGCGCTCAGGGCCGTCACGCCCGATCGACTCGGTTCCTTTCTGCTGCGGGACCACCCGATCCGCAATGCGTCGGACTGGTGTAACGGCATGCTTGCGCACCTCGATGTTCCGGCGCGAACCTTCTTCCTCGACAGTGGTCTCGACCCGGCGGCCGTGGCGCTGCTTGCGGCGAACAACGGCTACGGCAACACACTCGAGGAAACCTCGCTGCTCAGCCTCTACCGAACGGTCGCCGGGATCGAGCGCGCCATCGCTTTCGGCCGACCCACACTGGAGGCGGTCGAGGGCAACCAACGCCTGCCCGAGGCCATGGCCGCGGATCTTGCCCGACCGGTCATCACGGCAGATCCCGTGGCGGTGCTGGAGCGGGGCGGTGCCGGTGTCGCGGCTGTCTGCCGCAGCGGTCGCCGCATTGAAGCCGATGCGGCGATCATGACCCTGCCCGCGCCGGCGCTACGACAGGTTGAGTTCCGTCCGGCGCTTTCGCGGCCGCAACGTGAAGCCATCGAATCGATTCGTTATCTCAAAGTCACCCAGGCCCATCTCGTCGCCGACCCTGGGGAATGGGCGGCATCCGGGCTGCCGGGTTCATTGTGGTCGAATGCACCGTTCGGCAGATTGTTTGTGCGCCGGCCGCGGGGCGGCGACACCTACAACATCACCGTTTGGATCAATGGCGACAGTTGCGACCGCTACGACGCGCTGCCGGATGGGGAGGCGGGCCCGCGGGTACTTGCGGATCTGGCCAAGACGTATCCGGGCACGAGGGACAAGCTACGATTGCGAGGGTTGGTGCGCTGGCATCTGAATCCCTGGAGTCAGGGAAGCTGGGCGGTCTGGGCACCGGGACAGATCGGCCGCCACTTCGCTGCCCTTCAGGAACCGGCCGGCGCGGTCCATTTCGCCGGTGAGCACACGGCCTACACGTATTCGGGCATGGAGGGGGCGATGGAATCGGCCGAGCGCGCCGTGCTCGAAGTGTTGCGAGCAGTGTCTTGAAGCGCGCTCGCAAGGTGACTCTGGCCGTTATGATCCTGTTGGTTCTGCCACAGGTCGGCGCGGCGCGGGACGATGACCGGGCGGAGCCTGAGACCGTGCCCGACATGGTGATTGACCATCCGCTGCGCCAGCGGAACGTCGGTGCCGAAACCGCTCCGGCCGGGGCCGCCGCACCGGCACGGACGCGCTCCGGCGAACCGAACGCGGCCGGTCCCACCGGCGAGGAGCTGTTTCTCGCCTGCTCGGGCTGCCACAGTCTGGATCCGGCGAACATCGACCTCGTGGGCCCGCATCTGGTGGGGATCGTGGGACGCGAGGTGGCGGCACTCGAGGATTACCCCTATTCGCAGGAACTCGCGACCGCGCCCCTGGTATGGGAACGCAATGTGCTTTTCAGTTGGATCGTGGCGACCGAGGGCTTGGTTCCCGGCACCCGCATGCTCTATCACAACCACCTCAAGCCCGAGGAGGTCTTCCGGCTCATCGATTTCCTCCAGGGCAGTACCCGGCCCGAGGCCGCTGAACGATGAGGGCAACTGGCGTCGCCTTCGCCACGTTCATTCTTTATCAACCCGTGCTTGCTGGCATTGGCCCGTGGGGATCGCGGCTCGGTCCCGAGTTCGCTTTGGTGCGCTATCGCTATGCAGCCGACAATCGCGGGTTGGAGACAGCTCCGAGAGGAGATTTCAATGGCGTATGAATATGAATTGCTGAATGTCGAGATGACGGGGCCGATTGCCTACGTGACCATCGACAATCCGCCGCTCAACATAATGACCCAATCGCTTTATGTTGAATTGCTAAAACTCTCGGCCGAGTTGGAGGGGGATCCGGGCATAGCCGTAGTGGTGTTGAAAAGCGCCAACCCGGATTTCTTTATTGCGCACTTCGATGTCGGGTTGATTCTCGAGTTTCCAAGGGAAGGCGAGCCGCGTCGCGAGGAGGAGATCAACCCCTTTCATGCGATGTGCGAGCGCTTTCGAACCATGGACAAAGTGACCATCGCCCGGATTGAGGGTCGCGTCGGCGGCGGGGGCAGCGAATTGGCGGCGAGCCTCGACATGCGCTTCGGTGTGCGCGGCAAGACGATTGTCAATCAAATGGAAGTGCCGCTCGGCATTCTGCCCGGCGGAACCGGGACGCAGCGGCTGCCCAGGCTGGTGGGACATGGCCGCGCCATGGAAATCATTCTGGGCGGCGACGACATCGATGCGCAAACGGCGGAGCGTTGGGGCTATTTCAATCGGATTTTCGAGGCCGCCGACATCGAACCCTTTGTTGACCGGCTTGCCCGACGTATCGCCTCCTTCCCCATTGAGGCTGTGCGGCTCGCCAAGGCGGCGGTCAATGCGGCGGAGAGGCCATTGGCCGAGGGACTACGGGAGGAGGCGTACCTGTTTCAACGGCTATTGCGCAACGACGCATCCCGGGACGCCATGCGCCGATTTTTGGAAATCGGGGGCCAAACCCACCAGGGCGAAATGCGTGTCGGTGAACTCAACGGCGAAATCGGGCGGTGCTAGCGCTCCACCCAACTGATAATGCCGCATCGGCGCGCCCGCAATTCCCGCCAAGTACGGGGTTGATCGGATGTTCCCTAGGGAACCTCTGATTAGTCCTGTAGCAGTGGCATTCAATTTAATAAAATCAATAGCTTACGATTAGGCCACTGCTGCTCTATCGAATTGATCAGACCTTCCCTAGACGATTCGCGAATCGGATTTGCCCCAGTACCTGTCCTTGATGAGCCGCTTGTAGAGCTTGCCGGTCGGCAGCCGCGGCAACTCGTCAATGAAGTCGATGCTTTTCGGGCACTTGTAATGGGCGATCCGCTCTCGCGCATAGGCCATTAGTTCGACGGCCAACCCGTCGCTTGCGGCCATGCCGTCGACGAGTTGCACCACCGCCTTGACCGCCTCGCCCATCTCCGGGTCCGGCACGCCGATCACCGCAACGTCGGCCACCTTGTCGTGCATGATCATGGCGTCTTCAATTTCCTGCGGATAGATGTTCACGCCGCCACTGATGATCATGAAGGTCGCGCGGTCGGTGAGATACAGGAAGCCCTCCTCATCGACATAGCCCACATCGCCCAGCGTCGTCCAGTTTGGGTGTCCGGGATGTTGGGCCGAGCGCGTTTTGGCGTCGTCCTTGTAGTAGCGGAAGGGCAGCTCGGGCATTTCGAAATACACCAACCCCGCCTCGCCGACCGGCAATTCCCCGCCCTCTTCATCGCAGATGTGGATGATTCCTAGGATTGGCTTGCCGACGGTGCCGGGATGGGCGAGCCAGTCCTCGGGGCCGGCATGAGTGAAGCCGTTCAGCTCCGTAGCGCCGTAGTACTCGTAAATGATGGGCCCCCACCAGTCGAACATCTGCCGTTTGACCTCCACGGGACAGGGCGCGGCGGCATGAATGGCCGCCCTGTGCGAAGCAAGGTCGAATGCCGAACGCTCCTCGCCGGGCAGTTTCAGCATGCGGGTGAACATGGTTGGAACCCATTGGCTGTGCGTGACCCGGTGGTCTTCGATTGCTTTCAGGGCAGCGAGGGCGTCGAAACGCGGCATCATGACCACAGTGCCGCCTAGTGATAGCACCGCGGTACAGAAGGAAATTGGCGCCGAGTGATAGAGGGGGGCCGGGGAGAGGTAAATGGTCGAGCCGTCAAACCCCCAAAGCGCCTGTTGCAGTCCGGCGACGGATCCGGCGTCCTCGTGGATTTTGAGTCCGGACAGGGGTCGCATAATTCCTTTCGGCCGTCCCGTTGTGCCGGAACTGTAGAGCATGAAGGTGCCCGCCGGTTCATCCGCGAGATTCTCCCGGGGACTGCCGGCAAGCGCGTCCTCGTAGGACTCGTAGCCGTGCGCGGTGCCATCGCACATCAGCCAGGAAGTGCATTTGGGCGCGTGGCCGATCATGTCCATCGCCACGGCGGCGAGGTGATGGGAAGCGATCAAGGCGTTCGCTTCGCAATTATCGACGATATATCCGGCCTCCTCGGCCGTCAGGTAGCGGTTGACGGTGGTTAGATACAGGCCGGATCGCAATGCGGCCCAGACCACCTCGAAATAGCGCGGGTTGTTCTCCATGAATAGGGCGATGTGGTCGCCCGGGCGTAAGCCGCGCGCCCAAAGAAACTGCGCAAGCCGGTTGGAGCGCTCATTGAGTTCACCGTGGGTGACCATTGCGCCGGTCACGGCATGGATGATCGCCGGCTTGTTCGGCGTCTCAATGCCCCACTTGCCTGGATACATGCTTCCCCCCGATCACCTGGAAAACGCGAATGGTGGCAGATGAACGCCATTTTAGGAACCGTATTCGCACGCCTTGCACAGTGCGCGAGACTCGGCTCGGTGGAATCCAAAAAGTGAAGTGGATAAAGGATGCGGGACTTTTGCCACGGACTGCTGAGCGATTGGTTACACTGTTTCATTCGCAATCAGGTGGAGAACGAGATGGAACAAGCGGAATGGCTGGCACAGGTTCAAGAACCCATCATCGACCCGGATCGTCCCATTTGCGATCCGCACCATCATCTTTGGGACAACGAACGCAGCCGCTATCTCCTTGACGAATTGCTCGCCGATACGGGCACCGGCCACAATATCGTAAGCACTGTGTTCGTCGAGTGCGCGGCCATGTATCGCGCCGACGGCCCCCAAGCCCTGCAACCGGTTGGCGAAACCGAGTTTGTCAATGGTGTCGCGGCCATGTCGGCCAGCGGCGGCTACGGTGGGATGCGCGCCTGCGCCGGCATCGTCGGCTACGCCGACCTGACACTCGGACGTGCGGTGGGCGAGGTGCTCGACGCGCACATGGCCGCCAGCCCCCGATTCCGGGGCATCCGCCATGCGACGGGTTGGGATGCAAGTCCGGATATCCGCAATTCCCATACAGATCCGCCGCAACATCTCCTGCTCGACGAGCGCTTTCGGGAAGGATTTGCGGAACTGGCGCCGCGGGGGCTCACTTTTGATGCTTGGCTATACCACCCGCAAATCCCGGAACTCACCGACCTCGCCCGCGCCTTTCCCGACACCAGGATCATTTTCGACCACTTCGGTGGCCCCTTGGGGATTGGTCCCTACCAGAGCCGGCGGGAGGACATTCACCGGCAATGGTTGGTTGATGTTGCGGAACTGGCGCGCAGCGAAAACGTCTACGCGAAACTTGGCGGCATTTTGATGCCGATCAACGGCTTCGGGTTCCACAAGCGGGATGTGCCGGCTAATTCGGACGAAATCGTCGCCGCCAGCGGGCGCTATCACCGGCAGGCGATCGACCGCTTTGGCGTCGAACGCTGCATGTTCGAGAGCAACTTTCCGGTGGACAAGGCGAGTTGCTCCTATCCGGTGCTTTGGAATGCCCTCAAAAAGCTGGTGATGGATGCCTCGGAGGGCGAGAAGAATTGGCTCTTCCACGACAGTGCCGTGGCGGCCTACCGGCTTGCTTCCTGAGCGATCCCATGCTGTTCGCCACCGAACGGACCACTGTTAAGGAACCTCTGATTAATCCCGTAGTCGGGGCGTCCGGTTTAATAAACTCAATAGCTTACGAGTAGTTAAAGGCTGCTCTATCGGATTGATCAGAGGTTCCTTAAGCGGCTGTGGGAAGGTCTGAACAAATCGATAGAGCGGCATTAAACTACTTCTCCTATTTCTCATGGCGCTGCCTGATTTCATCAAGTAACCATCGCAATAGATAGGTGGCGGCCACCGCGCCGACGAACTGCGCGAGGATGAACCCCGGCGCATGGATGGGTTGAATACCCGAAAAGGTGTCGGTGAATGACCGGGCGATAGTGACGGCGGGATTGGCGAATGACGTGGATGCGGTAAACCAATAGCCCGCCGTGTTGCCAAGGAGGGCGATAGCGTCGTTGCCATCGGCAAGCTGCGCGCCCATGATCCCGGAGCCAACGACGGTCGCCAGTGGCAGTAGGGTGCCAAGGAACTCGGCGGCGAGGCGTCGTGTCATGTTCGGTATGGGGGGCGGTGTTTGAGCGCGTTTAAGCGGGACGCGCCCACAGTAACAGATACTCCCACTAGGGCGGGCCGCAGAGGAAGAACCACCAACCCCGTCGCCGCCGCATCGCTGGCAAAGTCGGCAATCGGCCCCGGCGATTCGGCAACGGCCATGCCGATATCTCCGCCACCGGCCCCGCACGGCTTATAGGCTAGGCCGTGAGCCTCGGCAAGGCTTTCGGCGGCACGGTGGGGGGGCGAGTAGATGCCCAGATCGGCGGCGGCGTCCAGTGCCCTCAAGGCGGCGATGTAGTTGCGTAGTCCGTTGATCGAGGGGTTGTCGAACAGGTTTTCCGAGCAGTCGGCCAATGTGTTCAGGGCGGTACGGCCGCCCTGGGCCAGATAGGCCGCGAATCGGTCGAGTTTGGGGCCTGTGCGCTCGGGTTTGCCGACCCACACAAAGCAAAAATTGTGCAGTGGGTTTGGGTGTGGTCGAGCCTCCCCGTTTTGAAAGCGCAGGCAGCCGCCGTAAAAACTTGCCGCCACATCAATGCCGCTGCCGCGGCCGCCTTGGACCCGTCGGTGGGCGGCCAATGCTCGTTTGAAATCCGACGGCATGCCATTGTGGGCGGCAAGCGCGGCCTGCAGGGCAACGCACAACGCCGCGCTCGAGCCAAGCCCGAGCTTGCTGTCCGAACGGTAAAAAGCCTCTGTATCCATGCGGATGGTAGCCGGTTGCGCGTGCGGAAAGTCGCGCAGTACATGCCAGGGAAGGATGGCGACCTCCTCGGTGGGCGGCTCGGGAGGCAGGCGCTCGAAGACGGCGGTCGGTGCCTTGAACCCCTGCGCCGAGAACCGCCAGACCTCGCTGGTTTCGACCGAACAACGCGCATGGCGGTCAACCGCCAGCCCCGCCGCGGGCGCACCCTCGAGAACGGCGTACTCACCCCACAGAACCACCTTGCCGGGCGCCCGGACTGTAATCATGGGTCGACAACATCGACAACACGGGCGCCGTCGCCAAGGCCAACGACCAGCGTTTCCAGTACACCGTCCTGTCTGGCCAAGGCCTCACGCGCTATTTCGACATGCCCGGCTTCGCAGACGGCTTTCACCTGCGGCCCCGCATCGACGGTGAAAAAGACATTGTGTCCGGTTTCCCGCATGGCGCGAATCGCCTGTATGCACTCCAAGGTACCGGCATTCCAATAGATGAGCCCCGGTTCGCCGCTCATCATCAGCGCGTGCATGCGCAGGCAACTCGCCTCGGCGATTGCGGCCAACCGACTGAATTTGCGGGCGAGCACGGCCTCCCGCATCGCCCCAAAAGCCGTGGTGTTGGCGGAGACCCAGGCATCGAAATAGGGCGAACTGCGCTTGGCGATTGCCATGCCTTCCCTGGAAGAGACCCGCTTTCGATCCGTGGCAGTGATGGCGATGATCACCTTGAGCGGCCAGGATTGCGCCGCCATCAGCGGTGTCCCCTGCCAATCGGGCTCGGCCAGCGTTGCGAAACCGCCGTAAATCGAGCGGGCCGCCGATGCCGAACCCCGCCTTGCCAAGGCGGATCGCTTGCCGGGTGATAGGCCTAGGCCGCAATGCGCGTTGACGGCTGTGGCCAGGGCGGCGAAACCCGCCGCCGAGGACGCGAGCCCGGCCGCGGTGGGGAAGTTGTTTCGCGTTTCGACGGCAAGCGGTGGTATGTCGTGGTCCGCCCGCCAATCCGCGAGCGCCGAGGCGATGCGCGGATCGTCGGTGGCCTCGCCGTTCAGCCTTGTCGAATCCCGCCGGGCGGCCGTCACCCTGGTGGTGGTTGTCAGCCCGTCCAACGTAATGGACAGCGACGGTGTTGCGGGTAGGTTTCCCGGCGCCTTTTTTTTGCCCCAATACTTCAGGAGTGCGATGTTGGGGTGGGCGATGGCGGTTGTTGAATGGGTGGGCATGGCTTGTATTGCCAAGCTACCAGACAACTTGAGGCCAATACCAGTCCGGCCACCCCCGAAGCCGTCCGGCGCACCGGACGCATCGCCGACCGCGTCAATCCCGGACGCCGACGGACCGGGGTTCCGTCGCCGCGAATCCGGCACGCCCGATTGGATGACTTTAAGATGGTCCTAACTGAGCCAATAAACATCTTGACAATGGATCCCGCGTTGATTAGTGCGCGCGCAATGTGCGGCGCAAACTGAATCTTAACGCGGGAGGGCATGGCCATGTCGAGAAGAGTGTGGAACGGCACAGCGGGCGATGACGAATACGAAGTCGGCACCAACCACAGCTACAAGCTCCATGGCTTGGCGGGCAACGACGCGCTGACAGGCGGGGTTGGAGATGACGTCTTGGATGGCGGCGACGGCGACGACAGGCTTGATGGCGGAGCCGGGGTTGATTGGGCTATCTATCGGTTTTCGGCGGCTATCCATGGCGTGACGGTAAATCTTGAGACCGGCAGCGCCAGTGGCAAGGATGCCGAGGACGAGATTTTTTTTAATGATACGCTTGTTAATATTGAAAATGTCGAGGGTTCCGACGGGGATGATACGCTGACGGGAAACTCGGGAAAGAACTCGCTTACGGGGGGCAAGGGCAGAGATACGCTGTATGGCGGCGGCGTTGACGCGCTGCGGGGAGGCGACGGCGACGACACGCTCTACGGTGGCGACGGCGACGACCATTTGGATGGTGGCGATGGCGTTGACGAGCTCTACGGCGGCGCCGGCAACGACGATCTGATGGGCGGCGCCGGCGCAGACAGGCTGTATGGCGGTGCCGGCGTGGATTGGGCCACCTATCGATTCTCGACAGCTAACCGTGGTGTGATTATCGATCTTGAGACCGACCACGCCAGTCTCGGGGATGCCGCGGGCGACACGCTTGTCGATATTGAAAACGTTGAAGGAACCGACAAGAGGGACATACTGACGGGCAACGAGGAAGACAACTACCTTAAAGGCGGCGAGGGCAACGATGAGCTGTATGGCGGCGGCGGTGACGACAGGCTGGATGGCGGCTACGGAAGGGACACATTGGATGGCGGTCATAACAACGACGATGGCGGAGATTGGGCCGTCTATCGATCCTTGGAACCTATCCATTGCGTGACGGTAAATCTTCATGGCGGCCACGCCGATATCAAGGATGAGAAGGGCAATACGCTTTCCAGTGATAGGCTTGTCGACATTGAGAACCTTATGGGTTCCGGCGGGAATGACACCTTGGTGGGCGACTCGGGAAACAACAAGCTCAGAGGCGGCGGGGGTGACGACACCCTGAGGGGCGGCACCGGCAATGATACGCTGGAGGGAGAGGCCGGCGACGACACTCTTGATGGCGGAGCCGGCGATGATTCCTTGTACGGTGGCTCCGGCAACGACACTCTGTATGGTCGCGACGGCGGCGACACGATGGAAGGCGGCTACGGAAGGGATACTCTGCACGGCGAGGCTGGCGATGACACCCTATATGGTCGCGGCGGCATTGACAGGTTGGTGGGCGGTGCCGGTGATGACACCCTGCATGGCGGCACTGACAACGACACATTGGAGGGTGGCTCCGACAACGACACACTGTATGGCGAGGGCGGCTCGGACGCCCTGTACGGGCGCGACGGAAATGACTATCTGTATGGCGGCGACGGTGACGACAAGACCTATACCTATGTGGACGAGGATGATAAAACCAAAACCGTTGTCCGTGGGCTTTACGGCGGAGATGGCGACGACAAGCTGTACGGCCGCGCCGGCGATGATGCTCTTTATGGCGATGCGGGCAATGACACCCTCGAGGGCGGCGAGGGCAGGGACGAGCTATATGGCAACGCGGGCGACGACATCCTTGATGGCGGCGACGGCGACGACAAGACCTTTGTGAACGAGGATGGTGAAACCGTTGTCGCTGGGCTTTACGGCGGGGCCGGCAAGGACACGCTGTACGGCGGTGACGGCGGCGACACGCTGCATGGCAACGCGGACAACGACACCCTGTATGGCGGCGACGGCGGCGACACCCTTGAGGGCGGCGAGGGCACGGACGGGCTATATGGCGATGCGGGCGACGACACCCTGGATGGCGGATGGGGCGACGACACCCTGCACGGCGGATGGGGCGACGACACCCTGGAGGGCGGTTTGGGCGGCGATACGTTCGTGTTCGCCTCCGCTGCCCCGGGCGGCGACGAGACGGACAGGATCCTGGATTTCGACAGCGCCGAGGGCGACAGGATTGACCTGAGCGTGTTCAGCGGTGTGAACAAAATCGGCGATGTCGACATGAGTCTGATGAGGGACGGTGATGGAGTCGTCGAGGGGGTCGCCATTGACCTGGTGGCGGTGGGTGGCGGCACCATTGAACTGATTGGGCTGACCGAATTACTGGACAGCGACGACTTTATTTTCTGATTGGGCCCCGGGCCTGTCGGCGTGGGGCACGGTGGACATATTAACGGTGGACATATTACGGGAGACACAGAAATGACGACGCAGGATATTTCCCTCACCGGCGGCGCCGGCGACGACAGCCTGGTTGGCGGCAAGGGCAACGACACCCTGGACGGCGCCAAGGGCAACGACACGCTGACGGGCGGCGACGGCAACGACATCCTGTACGGTGACGCCGGCAACGACACCCTGGTCGGGGGCGGGGGCGGCGACAGCCTGTACGGCGGCACCGGCGACGACACCCTGGACGGCGGCGGCGGCGACGACACCCTGTATGGCGGCGAGGGCAGGGACACCTTCGTGTTCGCGGCGGGGGACGGCTCCGCCCATGTCGCCGATTTCGAGGCGGGCGAGACGATCCGGATTTCCGGTGTGCCCGGCGGGTTCGCGGGTCTGGTCATTGAGCAGATCGGGGACAACGCCGTCATTGGCCATGGCGACGGCGACGAGATCACCCTGCAGGGTGTGTCGGCGGATTCGCTGGGCGCGGACGACTTCGAGTTCCCGGCGGCCGGGAACGCCCCGCGGGACGGCGGCGACGCTCCACAGGGCGCATCCCCCGGCGACACTCCGAGCGACAACGGCGACACGACGACCGACGACTCCAGCGGCGGGGGCGAGACGACACGGGATATTTCCCGCACCGGCGGCGCCGGCGACGACAGCCTGGTTGGCGGCAAGGGCGACGACACCCTGGACGGCGGCAAGGGCAACGACACGCTGACGGGCGGCGACGGCAACGACATCCTGCACGGTGGCGCGGGCGACGACACCCTGAACGGCGGCTACGGCATCGGCAAGGACACCCTGTACGGCGGTTCGGGCGACGACACCCTGTACGGCGGCGGCGACAAAGACACGCTGTATGGCGGTGACGGCGACGACACCCTGAACGGCGGTGACGAGAGCGGCGATACCGACTTTAGCAACAACACCCTGTACGGCGGTGGCGGCAACGACACCCTGTACGGCGACTACGGCAACGACACCCTGTATGGCGGTTCGGGCGACGACACCCTGGAAGGCGGCTGGGGCTTCGACACCTTCGTGTTTCGGGCGGGAGACGGGAACGACACCATTACCGATTTCTGGACCGATTTCCGGGGGCGCGGCGGCGACAAGATTCATCTCAGTGGGATTTCCGGCGGTTTCGGGGCGCTCGATATCCGTCAGGACGGCGACGACGCGATCATCCGCTACGGCGCCGGCGGCGACACGGTCACGCTGCTGGGCGTGAGGGCGGAATTCCTTGACGCCGGCGATTTCAAATTCGGCGCCTCCTACGGGCTCGTGCCCTCCAAACCAGAGAGGGCGCCGACTCCCTTGGATGATGATGACTGGGATGGAAAAGGCGCGGGCACTGATCTTATCCGGAGGGGTACCGACGGGGACGACAAAATAACCTTGTTCGGCGGGTGGTCCGGCGTTCTGCTCGGCGGCGGGGGCGACGACATCCTGAACTGCAGCTACGGCCGGGGCGACGACATCCTGCATGGCGGATCGGGCGACGACACCCTGACCGACAGTTGGGGCGACGACACCCTGTATGGCGGCTCGGGCGACGACACCCTGACCGACAGTTGGGGCGACGACACCCTGACCGGCGGCTCGGGCGACGACACCCTGCATGGCGGTGACGGCGACGACACGCTGGACGGCGGCGAGGGCGACGACACCCTGACCGGCGGCGCGGGTTCCGACACCTTCGTGTTCCGGTTGTTCCAGCTGGGGACCGGCGACGACACCATTGCCGATTTCGGGGAGGGCGACAGGATTCGTATCGATGGATTTTCCGGCGGTTTCGGGGCGCTCGACATCCGTCAGGAAGGCGACGACGCGATCATCCGCCACGGCGGCGGCACGATCAGGTTGCAGGGTGTAAAGGCGGACTCCCTTGGCGCCGGCGATTTCCAATTCGGCGCGCTCCCGCCCCCCAAGCCCGGGGTTCCCATCGTGGAAACGTTCACGTCCGATGATCCCCTGTCCGATGACTGGAATGGCAAATACTCGAGCGTGGGCCCCATAAAGAAGGGCACTGCCGGCAACGACACCCTGACGGCGAAGGTTTCGGGATTGGCTGGCGTCCTGCTGGGCGGTGACGGCGACGACACCCTGATCGGCGGGTCGGGCGATCAGGTTTTGCACGGTGGCTCGGGCAACGACACCTTGCACGGTGGTTCGGGTGGCGACCGCAGCGACTTGTATGGTCGTTTGAGTGGCTACCACAGCAGCGCCTTGTATGGTGGTTCGGGTGACGACACCCTGCACGATGGCTCGGGCAATGACATCTTGTATGGCGGCGCGGGCGCCGACACCTTCGTGTTCCGGACGGGAGGCGGGTACAACATCATTGCCGATTTCGGGGAGGGCGACAGGATTCGTATCGATGGAGATTCCGACGGTTTCGGGGCGCTCGACATCCGTCAGTACGGCGACGACGCGATCATCCGCCACGGCGGCGGCACGGTCAGTTTGAAGGGTGTAAAGGCGGACTCCCTTGGCGCCGGCGATTTCCAATTCGGCAGCCATGGGTCCGGATCCGCCGGCCTCACCCTGGAGGACGAAATCCGGGCAAGCAGCATCCTGACGGGTGGCGGTGGCGACGACACCCTGCACGGCCGCGGCGGCGACGACACCCTGCATGGCGGTGACGGCGACGACACCCTGGATAGTGGTGGCTTTGGCGACAGCACCTTGAATGGCGGTGACGGCGACGACACCCTGTATGGTGGCCACGGCGACGACACCCTGAATGGCGGTGCGGGCGACGACACCCTGCTTGGCAGCTGGGGCAGCGACATCTACGTGTTTCGGGCGGGAGACGGGAACGACATCATTATCGGTTTCAGGGATGTGGATGACTTAATGTTTGGTGTGAGTGATGCCGACAAGATTCATATCCTTGGAGTTTCCGGGGGTTTCGAGGCGCTTGATATCAGGCATGAAGGCGCCAATACAATCATCGGCTACGGCGGTGACGGCGACACGATCACGTTACTGAATCCAGCGGTGGGCCTCCTTGAGGCCAGCGATTTCATATTCGGCGCCTACCCGATCGGCGACTCGGGCGACGACAGCCTGCACGGTGGCTCGGGCACCGACACCCTGTATGGCCACGGCGGCGACGACACCTTGTATGGCCACGGCGGCGACGACATCCTGTATGGCGGCAACGGCGCCGACACCCTGACGGGTGGGCGCGGCGCCGACACCCTGTATGGCGGCCACGGCGACGACATCA
This sequence comes from Pseudomonadales bacterium, assembly GCA_965116165.1. Classification (GTDB taxonomy): domain Bacteria; phylum Pseudomonadota; class Gammaproteobacteria; order Pseudomonadales; family Azotimanducaceae; genus Azophilus. The sequence continues at coordinate 3,026,213 of OZ220484.1, forward strand.
TGCAAGGCAGCCTAACAGGAGACGATACCTTCGTTTTCACCAACGACACCTCGAGCAGTGGGGATGTCGACACGATTTTGGATTTCGCAAGTGGGGACACCATCCAACTTTCCGGCTTCGCCGGCGTGGACGACTTCGGCGATCTCGAGGGCAGAATCATCACGACACACGGCAGAGAAACAATCATCGACCTGAGGGATGCGGGCGGCGGCCTGATCGTGCTTGAGTACGTGGCCCAATTGGATGCCGACGACTTCGATTTCGGATAATGCGGCGGCCCCACCTGGCGCCGGACTGCCGAACCCCCAGCGAGCGCCTTGTCGAACCTGATGAGGCCGCCTGATCCGACAACCCTAAATTCCGAAATCTCCTGAGCCAGTACAACATCTTCCCTATGTTGCTGTATGAGATGCCATTATGAGACGGGGAAGGTACTTCTTACGGCGAAGAATGGCTGTGATTCGAACCGTCCATTTAGTAGCGGTGTTGGGTGTTGTGTTGTGCGTTTCGGCGGGTGTCGGCTTCGCCCAGTCGATTGAGGGTGTCCGCAAAGCCTACGAGGACGGCCGCTTCCTCGAGGCGGTTGATTTGGCCGAAGCTCTGGGGACCGCCGAAGCCCTGACGTTTGCCAATCTATCGCTGATCACCCATGGCTACTACATTGCCGAGGAAGACGAGAAGCGGGAGTTTTTCGAACGCGCCATGGCTTTTGGAGAGGAGGCCGCCCGCCTGGATCCCGAGGATCCGGAGCACCTGCTTTATTGGTCGCACGCCATGGGCCGCTACATGAAGGCAGTTGGCGTCATGAAGGCGGCGCGGCGCGGTTACGGGGGCGAGGTCCGCAAGCTGGTTGAGGCGGCTCTCGCGCTCGATCCTGACCTGGCCCTGGCGCATACCACCCTGGGCGCTTGGCACGTGGAGGGAATCAAGAAGGGCGGCTTTCTGGCCCGCACGATTTATGGGGCATCCAAAAAAATAGGCCGCGAACATTTTGAGCGCGCCATCGAACTCGCCCCGGATTCAAAGATGGTGTTGTACGAATGCGCCCGCGGCCTTCTGATTCTGAACGAGCGCAAGCATCGCGACCGTGCCCGGGATATGTTTGCGCGTGCATTGGCAATCCCGGCCCTGAATGCGGCCGAGCGCTTCCTCGACCAACGCATTGCGAAAAAGCTCGAGCGGCTGGAAGGCTAGCGGGCTGTCGGACCGAGCCGCGTTCAAGGTCGATCAGCACCGAGGTGTCGGAGACGAGTACCGGCATGAAGAGTCACGTGCTATCGGGAGCGGCTTCCATGCCCGGCGGTTCGTCCATGAGGTGGCCGAGCTCGTGAACCGAGTGCCCAGGCAGATCGGCGGCCCTAGACTCTAAGGAATCTCTGATTATTCCTGTAGTCGTGGCATCTGAGTTAATAAAATCAATGGGTTACGAGTAGACCAATACCGCTTCATCGATTTGTTCAGACCTTCCCCAATCAATCCACATACTTTGGCGGCGGCCTGAAATTGAACCCCGCGGCTTCCATCAACTTGGCCGCATCGATTGTGATGCGATCGCCGTATTCCGGCCCGACGATTTGCACGCCGATGGGCAAGCCCTCCTCGTTGAGACCGGTGGGCACCACGGTTGAGGGTAGATAGCTCGCACTCGCCAGTCCGGCCCAAAACACCTGCTCGAAATACCGGTGCGATTCGCCATTCACTGTAATGGTGCGCCCGCCCATGGGGCCATGGTCGTGTTTGAACGCGGCGGTACACATGATCGGCATGAGCACAAGGTCGTATTCATTGAAGAATTCATGCCACTGCCAGCGGATTTTTGAACGCCGCTCATCCATTTGTTTCCAGAGCTTGAATGAGGCCACCTGGGCTCGAAAGACACGGGCCGCCTCGCTGTTGTCCTCCGGGTCGAGATTCGCGACATATTGGCGTAGCGATTCGTACTCCGCGTCGGGCGTGCGCGCCGCGAGGGTGGCGTGCAGCAGCACCCCGTAGGCTTCGTGGCTCAGGGCCGCGTCGAAACCGGGCCGCGCCGTTTCGTCGATGACCGCGCCACCGTCGCGAAATGCGGCCGCCATCCGCAGAACCTGTTCCCGAACATCGACATTCACCGGAACCTGCTCGTCGTCCGCCCAGACCGCGATTTTCAGATCCTTGAGGCTGCGTCCGCCGAGGCGCGGCAGGCTTAGCCGATAGCCGCGCGCCATGATTTCATCCGGCCCGGCCAGGATGTTGATTGCGGTTTCCAAGTCGCTTGCCGAGCGCGCCAGCGGACCGATCACCGAAAGATCCGGCGAACCGCGAAAGTTGCCGGGTGGCGAGTGCCCCCGCATCCAGACCAGATTCCAAGTCGGTTTGTGGCCGAAAACACCGCAGTAGTGCGCGGGATTGCGGATGGAGCCGCCAATGTCGGAACCGGCTTCGATGCCTGTGAGGCCCGCGGCCAGGGCGGCGGCCGACCCGCCCGACGACCCCCCCGGTGCCCGGCTGAGATCGTAGGGATTGTTGGTGGTGCCGTATATCGCGTTGTAGCTTTGGAAGTCGGCGAGCATCAGCGGCACGTTGGTTTTGCCGAAAATAATCGCGCCCGCCCGCTTCAACCTCTTGATGGATTCCGCATCTTCGCGGGCGATGTTGTCTTTCCAATCGGGATGGCCCCAGGTGGTCGGCGTGCCCGCCAGGTTGTAGGACTCCTTGATCGTCATCGGCACGCCGTGCAGGGGGCCGAGCGCATCGCCCGCCGCGACCGCCCTGTCCGCCGCCCGCGCCTGTTCAATCGCTGTTTCGCGGATATCGACAATCAGTGCGTTCAACCCGCCGTTGTATCGATCAACGCGGTCGAGGTAGTGGCGCAGCACTTCTTCGCAGCCAAGCCGCTTGTCGCGGATACGGGCGGCGATTTCTGTTGCGGAAAGAAAGGCAAGTTCACTCATGGTGTCGGTACGGTTTGCTGTGGGACGGTAACTATTACCCGATTGCTGTTGATATTGCGAGCTATCCTTGTTTATAACAGATGCGTTATTCTGGGTTGAACGAACGAACACCTTGCCTCATATTGCCAAGCTTGACGCCAATGATCGGGAGCATCTCGGCGTGATTCATTTAACCAGGGAAGAACTCGAGGCGGGTCTGGCCCATATTCAGGCATCGCCACGGGACGACGGGATCTTGGAGATGATTGTTTGTCGGCCGCGTACCAATGAGCGGGAGGTGCTTGAAGAGGGCAGGCTTGATTGCGATGAGGGTCTCGTTGGCGACAATTGGAGTGGCAGGGGCACCGGCAAGGACGCCGAGATGCATCGCGACATGCAACTCAACATCATGAATTCCCGCGTCACCGAACTGGTGGCCCAGGGGCGGGGGCGCTGGCCGCTCGCGGGCGATCAGCTTTATCTCGACCTTGATCTTGGGGACGAAAACCTGCCTCCCGGCACCCGCCTCAAAGTCGGCGGGGCGGTCATCGAGGTGACGGCTGTTCCGCACACCGGCTGCCAGAAATTTAGCGCTCGCTATGGCCTCGATGCGACACGGTTTGTCAATTCCCGCAACGGGCGGCGGCTCAATCTGCGCGGCGTCAACGCCAGGGTAGTCGCATCGGGAACCATTCGCGTTGGGGATGTTGCCAGCAAGGTGCCGTCCTAAACGCCGGCGTATCCGGCGATACGTCAAGGGGTGGTTGGGGATATTGCCGGCAAGGTGCCGCCCTAAACGGGCCTGCGCCTAATCGCCGCCGCTATTGCCAAGCCGCCGTGCCCGATAGCCTGGGAAAAACGTTTGACGGAACCAGATGTAGGCGGCAATCCCCATCAGGCAATTGGTGCCCGCCGTTGCCAGGAAGATTCCCTTGTATCCCCAAAGTTCGTTGAACAGCATGGCGAGCGGCACATTCAGTACAAACATTCGCGCAAAGGACATAACCGTGGAGGGGATTGGCTTGCCAAGGCCGTTGAACGAGGCGGACGCCATCATCAGAATGCCCCAGGGGCCGTGGCTCCACGGTACTAGGGCTAGGTAGAACGCCGCCACGGCGACCACGCCGGGGTCGTCGTCGATCCAGGCCGCCGTGGTTTCGCCGAATACGAATAGCGCCACCGCACCGATGATCCCCCAGCCGAGGCAAAATGCATAGGCGGCGTTCACGGCACCGCGCACACGGTCGGGTCGGTTGGCGCCCCAGTTTTGACCGACGAAGGGACCAATGCTGCCGGATAGCGCGAACAGGCAAATGATGGCGGTGATTTCAATTCGGGACGCCACCCCGAACCCGGCGACCACGGTTTCACCATGCCCGGCCAGCAGTCGGGTGATGATTGCCGCCGACACCGGCCCGATCATCTGCGTGGCCATGGCGGGAGCGCCGATGTGCAGAATGCGCCGGGTCGATTCCCAAAAGCGGCCCAGGATAGCCGTGGTTTGAATCAACCCGCTGCGGTAGGTGTAGAGGAACAATACGATGGCGCAAAGCAGGCGGGTGAGCGTCATCGCCATCGCCGCGCCGGCCAATTCGAGCCTCGGCAGCCCGAACCAGCCGAAGATCAGGATGGGGTCGATGGCAAGGTGCGCGACGGCGCCGAGCGTCATGACCAAACCCGGTATGTTGGCGTTGCCCGCCGCCCGCATGACGCTGCTGGCCATCATGGTAACGGCGAACAGCACAGCGCCGGGGTAGTAGATATCCAGGTAGCTATGTAGGAGCGGCAGCATTTTCGGCGGTGCGCCGAGCGCCAGAAATACCGGATCGATGGTTGCCCAGCCGATGCCGGCTAGAAGGGTCATGGCGATGCCCACCAACAGCATGCTGTGGGTGCCGAGCCGCCGTACATCGCTCTGGTCGCCACCGCCGACGCTGCGGGCGATGATGGACGAGGCGCCGATGCCAATGCCGAGGGCGATGCTCGACAGGATCATGGTCAACGGAAATGTGAAGGTCATCGCCGCCACATGCTCGGTGCCCAATTGTCCGATGAACCCCATCTCCAGGGTTTGCACCAGGATGGTGGAGGCAATGCCTAGGGTCATCGGCGCCGTCAGCTTAAACAGCGACAGGGGGATGGAGCCCTGGGTTAAATCTCGTTGTGCCATGACGATCCAATAAGGTGTTTTCTCGGACAACCGCTCGGGATGGCATCGGCCCGAAACCCGATTGAGGGTTTCACGCAAACCGACCAACCAATCCCGACGGAACAATCAGTTTAGCCCGACCCATTCGTGAATGAACGTGGCGAGGCCGGCAAGAGTGGTGAAATCACTGCGGGCGGTCGGCACGTCGCGACGCCATGAGGGATAATGTCGGCAATCCCAGAGGATGCCGGCGATGCTGACCTACTCCGCAAAAATTTCGATCACCGAGGCCGAAAAGCGGCGTTACCTACAGTTGGCGTTGGTTGCGGCGGAACGCGCCGGCGCGGCGGCGTTGCCGTATTTTCGTGCCGGAACCCAGGCACAGGATAAGGGCGGTGGTGCCGGGGCTGGCCGGAAATTCGACCCGGTCACCGAGGCCGACCGCGCGGCCGAGAGGGTGATTCGCGAACACCTCGGCGAAGCCTGTCCGAGCCACGGCCTGTATGGGGAGGAATTTGGGTTTGTGGACGGCGACGGGCTCACCTGGGTTATCGACCCCATCGATGGTACCCGGGGGTTCGTCACGGGCATGTTGCACTGGGGTGTCCTGCTGGCGCTTTTCGATGGCGAGACGCCGGTGCTCGGGGTGATGCGCCAGCCTTTTGTGGGCGAGACGTTTTACGGAACCGGAGAGATGGCGCTGTGGCGTCACGGCAAGATGGAACGCGAACTTCGGGCTCGGCCCCGCGCCGCCCTGAGCGATGCTGTTTTAGCCGCTACCGCACCGGATATGTTCGCTCCCGGTTCCGAGCGCGCGGCCTTCAGCCGCGTCGATGAAAGTGTGCGCCTCGTCCGCTATGGCGGCGATTGCTACAACTATGTTCTCCTGGCGATGGGCGGTCTCGATCTGGTTGTTGAAGCATCGCTCAAGCCATACGACATTCAGGCCTTGATTCCCATCGTGCGCGGTGCGGGCGGTGTGATCACCACCTGGGACGGAACCGACCCCTCAATGGGCGGTGCGGTGGTGGCCGCGGGCGACGCGCGAGTGCAGGAGGCGGCGCTGCGGTTGTTGAATCCGTAGCGCGAAAGCAATTCCACAATGGCCCAAGGTCCACGGGAGCACGATGATGAACGATGACGAGCGGCGCACATCCCTGATCCAATATGCCAACAAGGGAGCCCGCGCCCAGCCTCCGGTTTTTGTCGGGCGGGACGCGGTTGTCCAAGACATCGCCAATGGGCGCTACTTGGGTGCTGTGCATATCCACCGCCAATGGGTGGGACGGGCCATGGCCACCATCGACGCGTCCGGTTCCGTTTGGCCGGGCGACGCCATCCGGATCATCGGCGAGACGGGGCCCGCCGACGAACAGCGGGCAACGGCATTGTTCGATTCCCTCGTCGAGCGGGGTTTTCTGCAACAGCGGAACCCCGGCCTGCTCTATGCCTGCCCGATTCCGTCGCTGGTCCGACACGCTGCCGTGACGGCGATGCGGCACTCCGCCGCACACACCGCGGCGGCCCTGGGACACATTGACGACCTGGAACGCTTGGTGGCCGCCGGGGCCGACCTTGACAGGCGGGACGCCCTCGGACGCGCACCCCTGCACATCGCCGCCGAGTGTCAGTGGGCCGATGTGGCCCGCTTGCTCCTTGAGGCGGGCGCGGACGCGGACACACCGGACGCTCGAGGAGCCACGCCCCGCATGACTTGGCCAGCGTTCGAGTGGCCCGATGGGGGCGAACATCGGCGAAAACCTCAACCTTGATTTGTTCTTGGATAATGCCTTTGATGAAGAGTATTGACATGATGTGGAAGGTCTCACTCAAGAGTTGGATCTCGTGGTCGCGCTTGGAGCAGCTCGGCCTCGTACTTTTGGTGATGATTCCTTGCGCCCAGTCGCTCGGGGCCGAATAGACCTGGCGCAGGCTGGTGTTCGATTTGGCGCGGGTGACGAAGAACGCGCCGGCTTGGTGCAATCCGAGCAGCCGCTCGAAATCGAGGTGGGCCCGATCCATCACGTAAATCGCCGCCGGCTCTGGAATCAACAGATCGAGCACGTTGACATCGTGCAGCTTGCCGTCGGAAACATGGATAAAGCTTGGAATATCGCCACGCAAATCCAGAAGCGTGTGCATCTTCACGGCGACCTTGGAGCGGCGAAACGGTGCCTAGGGAGACAACGACAGGCAAGGATCAATGGTGGTCGAGTCCAGCGCGTATGCCGTGTTCGACAGCTCCAGGCCCAGATCCTCCCCGGCGTGGAGCCCGTACGCCTAGGCCATCAGCCGTTGTGTGAACTCGGCGAAGATGCGTCAGTCCCGGCGCTCGTTGGCATTGGCCAGCGTCGACGCCGATTAATGATGCGCGTCGACATCCAACAGGAAATTCAACGCTCCGAGGAATCCCGGTACGACCACCGATTGCATGGCCTGCTGCTGATCACGGGAGACCAGAGCTGCGGGCAGGTCGCCGAACTGTTCGGCGAGGACCGGCGCACCGTGCAACGCTGGGTTAAAACGTTTGAGCAACGTGGTCTCGACGGCTTGCGGGAGAGCCCGCGGGCCCGGCCGCCTTCTCCGGTCGCTGACGACGCGACAATGGCGGGCGTTGGAGCGGGATCTCCGCAAAGGCCCCGACGCCTTCGGCCTGACGGGGCATCTGTGTGGAACGGCCGCCTGCTTTCCGAGCATCTGCGACGACACTACGACGTGAGGTTGGGCGTTCGCCAGTGTCAGCGGCTTTTCGGGCGGATGGGATTCAGGTTCCGCAAGCCTCGTCCCTAGGTGGTGCAGTCCGGCCTCGGGAAGGTCAAAGCGTTTAAAAAATTGATTCGGGCGGCCGCCCCGCCGGACGGTTTCGGAGGGGGCTGGAAGGGGCCCCTCGGGTGACTTTAAGATGGTCCTGCCTGAGCCAGTACACAGACTTGACACTGCCTCTCGCCAGTCTAGAATCAAGACACTATATCTTGATCGTGCCCTCCTAATCATGTGTGCACACGGCAGGGCAGAATCTAAAATTGGAGCCATACCACATAATATCTGCTTGCTAGATGGCTAGGAGGAGAACGATGGCAGATTCTATTGATTTCTTGATAGATACAAAGCCTTACACCACGTACAAGGCTGCTCGAACCGTTACAGGCGTACTTACTCTCGCTGGCTTGTCCTGAAATCATTTCTCCCTGATTTCTGAAGATGGAATCAAGTACACTGACGCCAAACAACATATTGAGATACATTCTGGTAACCATTATGACTGAGAAAAGAGATCAAGACTCAAAACCCAAAAATTCTATGAAAATCCAGTATAAAGTCAACGGAGAAAAACAAACAACTACTAACACCACTCTCACTGTCGAACAAATACTTCGAACTGCCGGGAAGGCCGCTAGCATTGATCAAAAACAACTCAATAAATACATCTTGGAACACGTCAGGACCGGTAAGAAGTACGAAAATCCTAATGAAGCTGTTGAGATTTTGAATGACGACGAATTCTTGGCCGTATATTCAGGCGCGACTCCCGTGGCACTTCTTCCGATCCCATGACGCCTACGGACTTGATCTGCGCTGAACTTCGTGAGATGGGATTTGTACCTAAGGTAATTTCTGACAACGAATTTATTCAAAATGTAGCTGTCCAATTAACTCAAAAAATTCCCACGGGCAGATTCAAGGATAAAAAGTTCACTCTGGCAATTGGTTTCCAAGAAGACAGTTATCCTGACTATCCTCCACATTTTATCTATGTGGCTGATCTTCGGAATCCGCAACTTCCTATCCACTCATCATTCGATTATGACAATCGCCACTGGAACGCATTCAGTGTGCCGCCAAGCGACTTCTGGGACAATCTTCCTGCATCGGAAAAGAATATGAAGACGTTTGTCAATAGACATCTGCTTCGGTTCTGGAGCCAGATTTGATTTACGATGCTGTCCTCACTCAATTGGTCCATGATAGTGCGTCCGCCCATCTGCTCCAGCACGTAAACACTGGACATATGCAGGAGGATATTTGTTTCGCCCTTTGGCACCCTTCAACAGGTGCCACTAGGAAAGCTGCCATCGTATTCGAGATAATACCTCCTGTACTAGGCGAACGGAATTTACACGGAAGCGCGAGTTTCGAGCCTTCTTACCTGACACGAGCTATTCGACTTGCTATTCAGAAGAATGCGGGATTGGCGTTTATGCACAATCATTTCACTCGTGGCTGGCAAGGCATGAGCAAACCGGACATTGTGGCAGAGCGAGACCGAATCTCACCAGCGGCTCGAGCAACTGGTTTACCTCTCGTTGGACTTACCTTGGGTACTGATCGAAGCTGGAGTGCCCGCTTCTGGATTTGGGACGGCAATACATTTAGACGCAACTGGTGCGAGAAAGTACGCATTACCGGTCGGAGGTTTCAAGTTACATTCAAAGATCGACGGATCGGCAGGCGGCGCCGGCTACTATACCGGACCGTCGACACATGGGGTAGCAAGTGTCAGCGAGACATCTCTGGTCTACATTTCGGTATCGTTGGAGCTGGAAGCGTAGGCTGTGTGATTGCCGAGGCGTTGGCACGGATGGGCATAGAAAGACTCACAATCATTGATCCTGATCGTATCAAAGACCACAATCTGGACCGCCTACTCTACGCATCGCGAAAGGATATTGGCCGACTAAAGGTCGATCTAGTCTCTCGAAGTGCTAAGCGATCATCCACTGCGGCGAAATTTGAAATCATTTCTTGTCCCTTACCAATTCAAAATAATCGTGCTTTTGCCTCTGCCCTTGATTGCGATATTCTCTTTTCTGCTGTTGATCGACCGCTTCCTAAGGATATTTTGAACCATATCGCTTTTGTACACTGCATTCCTGTTGTATCTGGAGGTGTGTTCATCGACAATAAGCCGAACGGCTCTTTGGGCCAAGCTGCTTGGTGTGTCACAACCGTAGGCCCAATGTTTCGTTGCTTACGATGTGACGGTCAATACACCAGTTCGGATGTCGTACTCGATATTGACGGCTCCTTAGACAATCCGACATATATTCGACACTTGATAGAGACTGATCAAGCACCTCGTAACCAGAATGTCTTCCCATTCAGTGCAAACCTTGCTACCTGTATGGTCATCGAGATGATTAGGCTTGTCATAGCCGACGCTTGGTGGCCTGATCGCTCTGGTCGACATTACTACAGTATGATACCAAATCGACTCGATGTGACGAACCTACAGTGCAATAAACATTGCTCAGTGAAGGAAAAGACTGCACTCGGCGATGACTTTACTTATCCATTCCTTCAAACCACTTGCTATCGAGACCGAGATCAGGAATCTGTCCTCAGAATCATGTTACAGCGATTTTGGAAGGGTCGGTGATGTCCCGAATAAGTGAACTTTCGATACAGAATGTCCGCTGTTTTAAACCTGTCCAGCAGGCACGCTTGGGTCGCATCACATTGCTGGTAGGTGAAAACAGCGTGGGCAAATCTACTTTTTTGGGCTGCTATAGCGCATTCGCGAATCTTTCCAACCTTGTCGATTTGCACGACGGTAATCCTTTTGATGTCTCTCCATTTTCCATGGGTGACTTTGATACAATAGCTCGGTCGGGAGCATCTACCTTCACGATTTCTGGACAGTACGATGATCACGTGCATTCAGAAGCTCAATTTTGTTTCGGGCGTACTGATGATCGAGGACAACTTTTTGAAAAGGAAGTGGTATTTTCTTTTGTGTGCGCAGATACATCCTCTACTTCTATCAGAATATCTATCAACAATGATAACGACAAAGACAGAATTTCATTATTATTTCAAGGACCGAATTTTGTGTTTGATATTTATCATTCAGAAATTTCATTTATTTCTATATCCAGATGGTTATCTCATAACGTGAGGCATGGATTTCTTCCCTATAATGCTGATAGTGCAACTTTCAAAAATCGCAGAGGGCTTGAAGATACATCGAGAGAAGTCGCTGAATTTGCAAAATTCGTAAACTTTTTTCGTTCTGAAATGCCATTGCCGAAGATGCGCTGCTTTAACGTAAATGCCATGGAACCGAATTTGCCAGCTAGGCAACGTATATATCTGGAGGCCCCGAGTTATTTGAGTGATCCTAAAGAGATAGCTCGTATTAGCCGTGTCGGTACGGAACTAGGTCTTTGGAAGAACATTGATGTGAATGATGTCGGCTCGGGCGGTGGTAAGGAGGTAACTGTAACTTTGATCGGTGGCTCATACAATTTGAAAGATGTGGGCTATGGGGTGCATTCGATATTGCCGCTCGTTCATGCCATAGCTGTTGCTGATGTGCCAAGCATTTTCTTGTTGCAGCAACCGGAAATACATGTCCATCCGATTGCTCAAGCTCGATTAGCTCAATACATGGCTGAAGGACCGCACGATTTTATAATCGAGACGCATAGTGACCATATTGTTGATCGTTTTAGGTTGTGTGTGATGGAGCAGGTATTGCAGCCAGAAGAGCTGTCGATTCTTTACTTCGAGAGAAGTAAAGAAGATGGATCTGAATCCAATATTCACAATATTTCAGTTGATTCGAAGGGAAATATTGAAAACCCGCCTGATAGCTACCGGGATTTCTTTTTGACAGAGACAGAACGTCTACTGGGACTTCAGTAGACAGATCAGTCTAAATGTGTGTTGTCGCTATCGTGGATGCGGATTCTTTGTCGGTTCTTGTCACTAGGCAGGGCCTAGGAGACCGTCTGTTTCTTTCATGGATTAAAAGACGAGATGGTATTCTGGCATTTACAAAATCCGGAAAATTTTTTACCGAAATTCGAAAAAATAGTGCGGCAATGGAACTTATCCAAAGATATGAACAAGGTGGGCAACTGAAGAAAATGTCTGAGGAAGAGCTAACGTTCTCTAAAAATAAATTGATTGGAAAGCGTCACCGATCAAATGATTTTCATATCTTGTCATTAGCACTTGCAAGCGAAGCTAGAATCCTGTGCTCAAATGATGCTAATCTCCGTGAAGACTTTAAAGACAAAGACATTTTGCCGCCTGTAGGACGTCGACCGCGAATACTGTATCCCTTTGGTGGCAGTCGTAAACAACGTCGTGCATTTTTGAATAGACAGCGCTGTACTGATCGGAAGCAAAAATAGTAAGTATTCTTATGTTTCCCGTTCAGGCCGCGCCGGCCGCGACGCAACTCGCGCAGGTGCCCTCCACCTCGACCACGCGTCGTGTCACGCGGTACCCAAGGACGGCGGCATCCTCGGCAAGCAACCGCTCGACCCGCGAATCCTCCAATTCGGCCGATGCCCCGCAGTCGTTGCAAATGAAGAACAGGCAATCATGCCAGCGCTCCGGATGCGCGCAGGGGATGTAGGCATTCCGGCTTTCGATCCTCGAGACGAGCCCCTGGGACATCAGGAACTCAAGCGCCCGGTAGACGGTGGGTGGCCCGATCGGGCGGGAGTCTCGAAGCTTGAGGGCTTCGATCAATTCATAGGCACCCGTCGGGCGACCGCTCTCCCAGAGCAGTTCCAGTACCTGGTGCCGCAGCTCTGTAAGCCGCACCCCGCGTGCGCTGCAGAGGGACATCGCCAGCGCAACCCGTTCAGCCGGCGCATGCTGCCCGCGGCAGTCGGGATCGGTACAGGGCTGGGGCTGGATCGACCGGGGCACCATGGCCATATTCCTCTTGCGTTAAGGTAGGCAATGTTATAACGTTGCTTCTCTTGATTGCAACGCCAATGCCAATGCCAACGCCAAAGCCATGCAGCCCGCCGCCTGGAAAAAGCTGAGGGATCCGTTCCCGATCTGGAAGTGGGCTGAGCCGTCGTGAGCGGTCCGTTGATATCCCCGGAAGGTGATTTCGTTGGCATGTCGGCCACATTCGGCACGGGCATTGAGACATGCGATGCGGCGGCGGGCCTCGCCGCCATCGGCAAGCCCGGCGTGGAACTCGTGATCTGGCGCCCTCCCCATGTTGACAGGTCGCGGGCTTGGACCCCGGGGAGGAGGTTCCGAAAGGTATCCGAGCTAGTGAGCTAGAACTACAACATCGTTTCGATCAGAGCGCGCAGCGTGTCGATCACCAGTTCCCGCTCGGCGATTTGGACGCGCTCCTCCAGGTCCGCCACGCTGTCGTGCGTCCAAACCGGCACCCGCGCCTGTGCAACAATGGGGCCGGTGTCGTAGTCGGCCTCCACGAAGTGTACGGTTGCTCCGGATTCGGTTTCTCCCGAATCGAGTACGGCCCGATGCACGTTTCGGCCATAGAAGCCGCGCCCGCCGTGTTTGGGCAGCAGGGCGGGATGCGTGTTGAGGATGCGGCGCGGGAATGCGGCCAGGGTGTTTGCCCCCAGTTTTTTCATGTACCCGGCGAGCATGATCCAGTCGGCCTTGGCGTCGAGTAGCGCGTCCCGAATCGCGATATCCAGTTCGCCCGGTCCGGGGTGTGTCTTGCTACTCAGATGCAGCCGTTTGATGCCGGCTTTTGCCGCGCGCCGCAGCGCCAACGAACCACTATTGTTGCCGATGACCAGTACGACCTCGGCCGGTAATCGACCCGTCCGGCAGGCGTCTAGTATGGCTTGCAGGATGGAGCCGCCATGTGATGCGAGAACGGCGATACGGGTCATGCCGCCAAAGTGCGCCATGCGCTCGTCTCAATTGGGACCATCTGCTTGAGGAACCTCTGGTTGATTCTGTGACCGCGACAGCCGATTTAAGGAGCTTCTTTCAACAAACCAAACCACCCCATTTTGGGGAAGCGCCGATTCGTGATCACTTCCTGTAATGGGTCGGTTCATCGATACGCCTGCGCCGGCAGCCAGGTCACGACTGCCTGCCAGTTGAAAATGATGATGAGCCCAATCAATTGCAGCGCGACAAAAGGCGCCACGCCCCGATAGATGGTGCGCACATCCACTGCGGCGGGCGCCACGCCCTTGAGATAGAAGATGGAAAAACCGACCGGTGGCGTCAGAAAACTGGTTTGCAGGCAAACCGCGAACAACACCGTGAACCAAACCGGGTCAAAACCGAGATTGACGACCACGGGCGCAACCAGGGGCAGGATGATCAGGGTCAACTCGATCCAGTCGAGAAAGAACCCGAGCAGAAAGGTGGCAAGCAAGATGGCGATGACGATGCCCGACGGACTGAACGGCAGATTCATCAGGGCGCGCTCGATCAATTCATCGCCCCCCAGGCCGCGCAATACCAGCGCGAAAGCCGTGGCGCCGAGCAGCACGCCAAAAATAAAGGCGGTTGTGCGGGTTGTTTCCACCAACACGGCCTTGACGACTCCGCCGTCAAGTTGCCGCCTGAGGAACGCGAGCAGCATCGCCGCCGCCGCCCCAACGCCCGCGGCCTCCGTCGGCGTGGCCAGGCCGAAAAAGATGCTGCCGAGCACCGCAAGGATCAGCAGCGCGGGCGGCAGGATTGCGGCAAACAGCGACCGGATGGCCCGCCAGTCGACCGCCTCATGTTCGCCCGCGGGCGCCTCCGCCGGGCGTATTTGAGCGTAGATGAGCAGATAGACGACATACAGGCCGCCAAGCAGAATGCCGGGAAAAACGGCGCCCAGAAAGAGGTCGCCCACGCTCATGGCCATGCGGTCGGCCATCAGCACGAGCATGATGCTCGGCGGAATGAGAATACCGAGGGTGCCGACCGCGCAAACCGTTCCCGAGGCCAGGGAGCGGTTGTAGCCCTGGTTCAGCATGACCGGCAGGCCGAGCAGCGCCAGCAACACCACCGAGGCGCCGATAATGCCGGTGGTGGCGGCGAGCAGCACCCCGATTAGCGTGACGGTGACGGCTAGCCCGCCGCGCAGGCCGCCGAACAACCTCGAAAAACTCACCATCAGTTCGCGGGCGATGCCGGAACGGTCGAGCATCAGCCCCATGAAGATGAACATGGGCAAGGCCACCATCACCCAGTTTTCCATCACGCTCCAGGAGCGGTCCACCACCAGCGAGGTGTAGCTCCAGTCAATGGCGAAAGGAACCTGAAAATCGACGTTCAGCACGATGGCGAACGCCGTGAACAGAACGGCGAGACCGCCGAGTATCCAGGCCACGGGGAAACCGGTGAACACCAAGCCGATAAAGCTCAGGAACATGCAAAGCGCCAGGATTTCATTCGGCTGCATTGACGTGTCTAGTGTCCGGTCGGGCTAGTCCGCAGGGGTCGGTGCATCGGGTGTGCCGTTGGGGGCTAGGAACAGGAAGGTCCAGACCCTGGATAGCCGCGACAGGGCGGCCAGCAACAGCAGCAGGAAGCCCAGCGGCAACATCGCCTTGATTGCCCACCGGAAGGGCAGCCCGCCGGGCGAGGCGGAAACCTCGCTGAACTCGAAGCTGGCGCCCACAAAGGGCAGGCTGTAAATCAGTACCACGCCGGCGAACGGCAACAATAGCAGCAGCAGGCCATACAACTCGATCCAGGCTTTCAGGGTGGGGGAAAAGCGCTCGTGGAGCACATCGACACGAATGTGGGCGTCCTCCCCGAGCGCGTGGCCGAGCCCGAGCAGAAAGCCGGTGGCGTAGATATGCCATTGAATTTCCTCGAACTCGATGCGTCCCTCGCCGAAGGCGTAGCGCAGCAGCACATTGGCGACGATGACGGCGATAAGCGCAAGCCACAGCCAGGCCGACCACTGGCCGACTTTGGACAAGAGCGGCTCGATTGCGCGGGACAACCGCGTATGCGGTAGTTCAAGCGGCGCCGCGCAGTGCGATGGTTCGCTGTTCATCAAGTGGTTCGATGCCACAATTATGGATTTGTTCGGGTTTTTCCCTAGAAATCCCTTGGCAGGTAGGCGCGGGCCTTCCAATGGGCGTAGTTGTCGCGGAAGGCGGTTTGCGAGGCCAGAATGGTGGCGAAATCCGCATCCTTGGCCGCTTCTTCGGCGAGTACGGTTTCCGTGATGCGTTGCAGTTCGCGCAACACATCGTCGGGCAGTGTTTCCGCCGTCACGCCTATGTCGGGGAAGCCGGCGATCACCGCCCCCTGCAGCGCCTCGCTGCGGGCCAGATTGCGCGCCACGCCCGCGGTGCATGCCATCTCAATCATTGCCCGATCAGCCTGGGATGTCTGTTGCCAGATGTCCCTGTTCACCGTCAAATGGGATGCTGTTGCGGGCTGGTGCCAGCCGGGGTAGTAGTTGTAGGTGGCCACGCGATTGAATCCCAGGGCCTGATCGACGATGGGCAGGGCGTACTCCGAGGCGTCGATGGCGCCCTTTTCCAGCGCCTGAAAAATCTCGCCGCCCGGCAGCATGGTGACGGATGCGCCGGCGCGCTCGATAACCTTGCCGCCGATGCCGGCGAAGCGAATTTTCAGCCCGCTCACATCGGCCAGGCTGCGCACCGGTTCGCGGAACCAGCCGGCGGTTTCCGGGCCGGTCAGGCCGCAAAGGATGATGTGGATATTCTGCTTGGCGTACAGTGCCCGGCCCACCTCGCGGCCTCCGGCATCGAACCACCAGGCGGTGTATTCCCAAGGCTCCATGCCGAATGGCACGGCACCGAGCAACGCCGAGGCGGGGGTACGGCCCTGGTCGTAGCCAAGCCAGGTATAGCCGGCCTCCACCTTGCCGTCGCGCACCGCCTCGTTGATGCCGAATGGCGGCACCACTTCGCCGGGCTCGAAGAGGCGGATGTCGATGGCGCCGTCGCTGGCCTTGCGCAGCGTGTCGACGACATGGGTGGGATTCTCGCCGAGCACCGGCATGGTTGTTTGAAACGACAGCGGCACCCGCCAGTGCACGCGGCGGATTGCCTCGTCTCCCGCGGGGCCGGGCGAGTCCGCAACGCCGCCGTCGTTGGATGGCCCGTCTCCGACGGGGCGTACCGCGAGGCTGCCGATCATACCAATCAGAAAAGCGGCAACGACGGCCACCGCCGCCGAGGCGTTTGTGATTTTGCTGCGACCCATGTTCTATAATTCCCTTCCTAATCAAGGGTTCCGCTAGGCGAATTGACCATGCGGCGTTGGCTCGGAGCCAATTTTCGAGCATTGCCGCACTTGGCGGGAAGTGCCGCCCGCGCCCAGTTCGGCTCGTGTATAATGTCGAACTGTGACGCAACCGTCGGCTCCGGCCTTTGGTTCCGAGGTGATCCAATTGAGATGGTATCTGGCCGCATTTAGGAAGTTCGCCGATTTCGAGGGGCGTGCGCGCCGCAAGGAATATTGGTTCTTCACGCTCTTCAACGTCATATTCCTGTGGTTCGCGAATTTCCTGGACTGGTTCCTTGACACGGACATGCTGTTTGGCCCGATGCCCTTTTATTTGGGGCTCTTCTCGACCTTGTACGCCCTCGCCATGATCCTGCCGGCCCTTGCCGTAACCGTGCGCAGGCTCCACGACACCGATAGACGGGGTTGGTGGATTTTGCTCGCGTTCATACCTTGGGGCATAACGCAACTTTGGTTGCTGGTCCTTTGCGCACTCGACGGCCACCCGGGAGAGAACCGGTTTGGCGCCGACCCGAAGCTGGATCCGAGGCTGGCGGCACCGTAGCGAGGCTGGCGGCTTCCGGAGCGCCGAACAAAAACATCCCTATATCGCATCTATCGCGTCAAGCTGAGCGCGGATCCGCGCCGCCTGGCGGGCCAGTTCCGACGCATCGGCCATGTTGCGCGCATGCAAAGGTAATTCCAGGCCGCCCTCTCGGGGAATGATATGAAAATGGATGTGGAACACCGTCTGCCCGGCATCGGCCCCGTTGAGCTGGGCGATCATAATGCCGGGGGGATTGAACGCCGCCCGCACCGCGCGGGCCACCCGCCTGGTCGCGACAATCAGTTCGGACAGACCCTCGTTGCTCAGCTCGAACAGGTTCTCCGCCGGCTCCCGCGGAATGACCAACGTGTGGCCGGGCGCCTGGGGCATCAAATCCATGAAGGCCAGGCAGTTCTGCTCGTCGAGCACCACATGCGCGTTCGCCTCGCCGCGCAGGATTTTCGCGAAGATGTTGTTTGGGTCGTAGGCCATGGGCAGCGTAATTTGAACTGTGGCGATACAGTATACTAGCTGCGGGCGCAATGTCCGCCGTCATGGGTTTATGTGAGCAACGACGACACCAAAATATCTCCATTTGTCCCCGGGACAGGGGCGATTCCACCCGTATTGGCGGGAAGGCAATTTCACCAGCGTGTGCTGATGGAGCAATGCGACCGGTTGACCGCCAGCAAGGGCGGAACAGCTCCCGTGGTCCTGATCGGTCCCCGCGGGAACGGCAAGACAGCGCTACTGAACTGGTTTGCCAATAGCCTTTCAAAAAAAAGTGTCGATGTTGAGCACACAACCCCCGTCGAACTGCCCACTGTCGACGCTCTGCTGCGCCGAGTCCGTGGACGAAGATCATTCAGCGAGATGGTTAATGTATCGGCTTGGTTGCGCGCCGATGTGGACAACAAAATGATGGGGGTCTCCGGCAGTGGCGGAGTAGCCGCGAAGACCTCGAAAAGTAAGATATTGCCCGACCTGGTGAGAACCATTGGGTCGAGGACCAAGGCGACACCGAGCAAGTCCCGACCCCTTGCGCTGCTGATCGACGAGGCGCATACGATGGATCCCGCCATAGGACGAATGCTGCTCAACGCCGGGCAGATTGCCTCGGAACGTGTTCCCTTTCTCCTTGCATTGGCGGGCACACCGGATCTGCAAAATACCTTGGGAAGAATGCAGGCGACCTTTTGGGAGCGCTGCAATGCTCTGCCACTCGATGTACTGAAGCCCGAAGACGTTAAAGAAGCCTTGGAGACCCCCCTCGAAAAGAGTGGCATAACCCTTTCCGATCAGTCATGGCGGCGGGTCATCGAAGAGAGTCAGGGCTACCCGTTCTTCGTACAACTGTGGGGCAATGAACTCTGGAAGTATGGGGTTCAACAGATGGAAGACGGGGACAAGGATCGTATTGCGCTTTCAGTCATGGATTTGGATGCCGCCGGAACCCTCGTCACCACGCGAAAATTGCAATTCTACTCGGGCCGACTCACCGAGCTGACCGATCAAAACGTGCTGCCGGTGGCCAGGAAGGTTGCCGAGTATTTTCTCGCGAAGCAGCCCGCTCCCCGTCCCCGATACGATCAAATGCTGGCAAAGGTCCAAGAGGTCGTCGGTGACGGGGACAACGCGAGGAGCGCCCTGCAAACGCTTTCGCACCGTGGGTTTGTCTGGTGCCCGGAGGACAAATGGAAACCGGGGATACCGAGTTTGATGCGATATATCACATCGGCCTCCGGTGACCCGAAGCCGAAGGATTCATCCGCTCAGGAAGCTCCCGGTCCCTAACCCGACCTATTCGTGGGTGGGGATGCGCCCCTACATCCAGATACCCAATACGGCCATGCTGCCCAATCCCGCAAGCACGAGCAGGAATTTGAACAATCGGTCCTCATCGCGAATCGGCATGGCGACATCGCCCTCTCCCATGAGGGCGCTGCTCACCCAACGAGCGACGCGGTCGTCGAAGCGGGACATCTCGGAGTCAATAACATCCAGAATCGCCACATAGATGAACGTTCCCGCCGCGAGGGCGTTGAAGGCGCCCTCGATGGTCGTTGCCCCATCCCCCTGAAGCATGTTGGCGGCCGCCGTACCGAGCAGGATTCCCAGTGGCGTCATCAACACAAAGATACCCAGAATAAGCCTGAGACGCGCCTGATCGGCCCCGGCGGAGCGGGCGCCAACCATCAGGGCAAAGGCGGCGGAACCCTTGTGGAAGAGAATGCCGAGCATAACCAGCACCGAGGCGGCGACTTCGGGCTCAAGCCCAAGGGCGATACCCGCGATGATGGAATGAATCGACAGCACCACCAATAAGACATAGGGATAAATGGGCTGCCGCGCCACTCCAACCGAACCGGACTCGTTGTTGCGGATGGCCTCGAACAACACCCGGTCGATTAGTAGAAGGACGGCGACCCCAACCGCCGCCAACAGCGCGGCCAGGGGATATGCCGTCACATCGCCGAGCGCCTCCGCGGCTTCCGGGAGCAAATGCATGAATCCCGCCCCGAGAAAGATGCCGCCCGCCAGGGCATTTCCCAACGACAGGAAACGCTGGCCCTCTCCACGGCGAGCGGCCAGCAACGGAATGATGCCGCCCAGAATGCCGATGGCAAGAGTCGACAGGGCGGCCACGATTTTGACAGCGAGCAGGGACACGGTACGGCCCAACTAACCCTTGAATTCGGCAATCACCCCAGAAATGGATTCCTTGGCATCACCGAACAGCATACGGGTGTTCTCGCCAAAAAAGAGCGGATTGTCCACACCCGAAAAACCGGAGGCCATGGAACGCTTTAATACGAACACGGTGCGGGCATGGTCCACATTGATGATCGGCATCCCATGAATCGGGCTGTTTTCATCCTCCCGCGCCGCCGGGTTCACGACATCGTTGGCACCGATCACGACCGCCACATCAATGTTGCCGATACGCGGATTGATGTCGTCCATCTCGACGAGTTGATCGTAGGGCACATTGGCTTCCGCGAGCAGCACGTTCATGTGCCCCGGCATGCGTCCCGCGACGGGGTGAATGGCGAACGAGACCTCGGCGCCGTTGTTCTCCAGAATCTCGCCGAGTTCACGCACCACATGCTGCGCCTGGGCAACCGCCATGCCATACCCCGGTACGAAGGTCACCGAAGAGGCGGCCTCCAGGATCAAATAGGCGTCCTCCGTATTGATCGGCTTGACCTCGCCCTCCACCTTGCTCGCTGTCTTGACCGCCCCGAAACCGGAGAACAGCACATTGGCCAGTGAACGGTTCATGGCCCTGCACATGATGTTGGTGAGAATGATGCCGGCCGCGCCCACCAACGAGCCGGCAACGATGAGGATGTTGTTGTTGATGGCGAAACCGGCGGCGCAGGCGGCGAGCCCCGAATAGGAGTTTAGAAGCGATATCACCACCGGCATGTCCGCGCCGCCGATGGGCAGTACGGCCATAATGCCGAACAGGAAGCTCAGGGCGACGACCGCGTAGAGATACGGCGACTGGACACCGGGCTCCATACAGAACAGTGCGCCGCAGACGACGAGCGCGGATAGAATCAGACCGTTGACCGGGCGTTGTGCGCCGAACACCACCGCTCGACTGGTCATCACTTCGGAGAGCTTGCCCCAGGCAATGATACTGCCCGAGAAAGTCAGGCCACCGATGAGGATGGAGAGCAAAATCGTGATGTCGGTGAAGGTCGTATTGCCCGCGCCGTAAAGTGCCGACCAACCCACCAGCAAACTCGCAATACCGCCGGAGCCGTTGAACAACGCCACCATCTCGGGCATCGCCGTCATCGCGACCCGTTGAGCGGCAACGGCACCGATGATGGCGCCCACCGCCGCGGCGACCAATATCCATCGAAACTCGAGAATCTCCTGGGAGAAAAGCGTCACCACCACGGCAATCAACATGCCGACCGACGACAGCAGGTTGCCGCGCACGGCGGTGGCGGGCGAACCGAGCTGCTTCAAGCCAAAGATGAATAGCGCCGCGGCGACGATGTACCAAACGTTGATTAGTTCCAGGGTCACAATGCCATCCCCCGATCGACCGGCCGGCCGTGTTTTCGATTCATCGCCGGCCCGGCGGCCCGCCAAAGAAGCATCGCGATACCCGAAATCCGGCCCCGCCGCGCGGCATGGTCTTTGCTTCGGAACATCCGCAAGGTGCTCTTTAAGCCACAGACCGGCGGCTGGTATCCGACCGGCAAGGGATGCGCCGGACCACAGATCACACCCCAGCCCCCGGCTGCCGCGACCCCTGTTTCTTGCGAAACATGCCGAGCATGCGGTTGGTCACCAGGTAGCCGCCGACGACATTGATGGTGGCGAACGCGACGGCGAGCGCACCGAGCCAGGTCGCCACCGGGGCGAGGCCCGCGCCCGCCGAGATCAGCGCGCCGACAATGGTGATGCCGGATATGGCGTTCGCCCCCGACATCAGCGGTGTGTGCAGCGTCGCCGGCACCTTCGAGATCAACTCGAAGCCGAGAAAGATGGACAGCATCAATACGAGGGCAAGAAATACGGCTTCCATGGCGCGCTCCGTTCTAGGTACTTTGATTTTTTCGACCCGATGCCGTGCGAATTTTCGGCGCGGCTTCGCGCCCGTCTCTCGCCCCCTCCCGATGCAACGCGGACCTTTTGCCACGGGCTGTTAGAGATTCGCAATCGTCTCATTAACAATGCCGCCGTCTCGGGCAATGACGCAACCGGCAACAATCTCATCACTCGGGTCGAGATCGAGGGTCTTTTCCTGCGCATCCCAAAACGCCTCCAGAAGATTGACCAGATTCGCCGAATACATGTCGCTGGCGTGCCGGCCGACGTCGGAGGGCAAATTGCCGAGGCCGACGATCTTGACACCGCCGACATCGATCACCTCGTTTAACACCGAGCCTTCCACATTGCCGCCGGATTCCACCGCCATATCCACCACGACGCTGCCCGGACGCATGGCTTGCACCATATCGGCGGTGACGATGCGGGGCGCCGGACGGCCAAAAACCTGGGCGGTGGTGATGACGACATCGGATTGGACGATAACGCGCTTTTGCCCTTCCCTCTGCAATTCGAGTTGTTCCGCGGTGAGTTCCCTCGCATAGCCCTGTTCGGTCTGGCCGATTTCGCCAAGGTCGATCTCGACGAACTTGGCGCCGAGCGAGCGCACTTGCTCCGCCACCACCGGGCGCGTGTCGAACGCTTCCACCCGGGCACCGAGCCGCTTGGCGGTGGCGATGGCCTGCAAGCCAGCCACACCGGCCCCGATAACAAATACCCGCGAGGGCGCAATCGTACCGGCGGGGGTCATCATCATCGGGAAGATTTTGCGACTGTGATTGGCTGCCAGAATGACCGTCACATAGCCCGCCAAGTTGGCCTGGGACGACAGCGCATCCATTTTTTGCGCCCTGGTGGTGCGCGGGATCATCTCCATTGAGATGAGCACGACCCCCTGGGCGGCAAGGGATTCCACCAGGGGCTTTTCATTGAACGGATCAAGGAAGCTGATGTGGATACAGCCGGATTTGAGCGGCGATGCCTCGGCAACGGCCGGCTTGCGCACCCGCAGCACGATGTCCGCCGTGCCGAGCAATGCCGCTCGATCTTCGCCCATGGACGCGCCCGCGGATTCATATTCCGCGTCCGCATAGCCCGCCGCCGCGCCCGCGCCGGCCTCGATGACGACATCGAATCCCGCCGCCACCAGTTTCTTCACGCCGACGGGCACGAGCGCCACCCGCCGTTCGCCGGGCCAGGTTTCCTTGGGCGTGGCAATGAGCATGAACGTTCCCGTTGGTTTCCGGGCCCCCTCCGGTTGTCATGCGGAGGGCGAAGGGGCGGACTTTACAAGACGGCCCGCCGAATGCAAGGGGTCAATCGCCAACGCGGGAGCCGGTATCGCGAACCCCGCCGATTCGCAGCAGAACGTATAGAGCGCCGCTGCCGCCATCGCGCGCCGGGGCGCTCGCATAGGCGACAATATCGGGCACCTCGCGCAGCCAATGGACGACATGGCTTTTCAGCCGGGCCGGGGTTGCGCTGAACTCGCCGCGGCCATGCACAATGGCCACGCAGCGTCGGCCCCGCTCGCGACACAGGGTAAGAAAATGGTAAACCGCCTCCCGGGCCTCCCGCACGGTGAAGTGATGGAGGTCCAAACGCCCCTCGACAGGATACCGGCCCCGCTGCAACTTCCGCAAAACACGCGGCTGAACACCGTCCTTTTTGAATTCGACCACATCGTGCGGAGCGAGTTGCGCCACTTCCCCGGTGTGCAGATGGTTGCGGTCGGGTTCAAGATGGGTGCTTACTGCGGCCTCCCGACGCCGCAACTGTCCGGGGCTCGGCGTTGTTCGCCGCGCACTTGCCACGGGACGAACGGGACGATGCTTGAGCGGCTTCACCCCGGCCATGGCCTTGCGGAACACATCGTCTTCCATCCGCCGTTTTGTCATAATTCGGCCATTCTCCGAACTCCCTCAACGCATGCTATTTCATGGGAATTATATCGATTAGTTGACAAAACCCAACATGTGGTGGTTTCCCGCCACTAAAGCCTCAGTATATAGTGGCATGTCAACTTATGTATATATGTCCCATTGGGAAAGTATATCGATGAGTTGATAGAACCCAACAGGCGGTGGTTTTCAGCCACTAAGGAACCTCTGATTAATCCTGTAGCAGCGGCATCCGAGTTAATAAAATCAAGAGTGTACGAATAGCTCAATGCTGCTCTATCGAATTGTGCAGACCTTTCCTAAATCCTCAACATATAGTGTGACAACCTACGTATATCAATCCCCTCGATTAACCCCGATTCTATTAACCCGAACGCGTGACTACAGGTTTAATCGGAGTTTCATTAGAATGGGCGGACAGCGGTGCCGGGCGCGGGCGGCAATGTCACACCGGGCGCGGATATGGCCTCTGCGGGAATAGCTCAGTTGGTAGAGCCTTTGCTTCCCAAGCAAAATGTCGCGGGTTCGAGTCCCGTTTCCCGCTCCATTTCTACGGTGTTTAGGAACCAACAACAGACATACAACGTCCTATGCCTGCGACTCGATTTGTTGCTTTTGCCTGTACTTTGATTCTGGCCGGCGCCGCGACGCTGGCCGTGCCCGCGCACGCGGCGCTGCCTTTGGAACTGCCGGGCGGCCAGGACATGCCGACCCTCGCCCCCATGCTCGACCGGGTCAATCCGGCCGTGGTCAACATCGCCACCTCCACCACGGTGCCCGTTAGAAATCCCCTCTTTGAAGACCCTTTCTTCCGGCGTTTTTTCAACCTGCCCAACCAGCAGCGCTACCGCCAAACACGCAGCGCCGGCAGTGGCGTGGTGGTGGATGCGGAGCGCGGCTACATCATTACCAATAGTCATGTTGTGCAGCGTGCCGACAACATCGAGGTAACGCTCTCCGACGGTCGCCTGTTGGGCGCAACCCTGGTGGGCAGCGACCCGCAGGTCGATCTCGCCGTGCTCAGGGTGGATGCGGAGGAACTGATCGAGATTGGATTTGCCGACTCCGACAGCCTGCGGGTCGGCGACTTTGTGGTTGCCATCGGCAACCCTTTCGGTCTCAATCAGACGGTTACCAGCGGTATCGTCAGCGCGCTTGGCCGGAGCGGCCTGGGCATTGAGGGCTATGAAGATTTCATTCAGACCGACGCCTCCATCAACCCGGGTAATTCAGGTGGTGCGCTGGTCGATCTTTCCGGACGCCTGGTGGGTATCAACACCGCGATTTTCGCGCCTGCCGGGGGCAATGTCGGCATCGGCTTCGCCATTCCTTCCAACATGGCCCGTGCCGTCATGGGCCAATTGATCGATCACGGCGAGGTCCGGCGTGGACACTTGGGTATCGTGATTCAGGATTTGGCGCCCGAATTGGCCGAGGCGTTCGATGTGGATTATCGGGAAGGCGTTTTGGTGGTGGAGGTGATGCCGGAAAGTTCGGCGGAGGCCGCCGGTATCGAGGCGGGCGACATCATCACGCGGGTGCGTGACCGCGAGGTCGGCAATGTGGACGAATTCAAGAGCCAGACCGCAACCATATTCATCGGCAACGAGGTGGAGCTTGAGGTATTGCGCGAGGGCCGCACCCGGAAACTGAGCCTTAAGGTCAAGGAAGACGATCTTGAAAAGGTACGCGGTGCCCGCATTGATCGGCGCCTGTCGGGTATCGAGTTGCAGAACTTCCGCGACCAGGAGGAAGTCGGTGCCGGGGTGCTCGTTACCGGTGTCGATGCGGACAGCGGGGCCGCCCGGGCGGGATTACGGCCGGGCGACGTGATCGTTTCGGTGAATCGTCAAACGATCCGCGATTTGCGGAATTTGCGCGAGGCGGTACAGCTCAACGCGCAACAGATTCTGCTCAGGGTGTATCGATCCGGGCGGTTCGGATATATCGCAATCCGCTAGGAAAGTCCGAACAAGTCATTTCCGCCATTAGGGAACCTCTGATTAATCCCGTAGTCGGGGCATCGAATTTAATGAAATCAATAGTCTACGAATAGATCGATGCTGCTCTGTCGAATTGTTCAGACCTTCCTTAGCGCCGCGCAAGAAGGGCAATACCCGCCCCCACTGATGTCGGCGGCTGCAATCTCCCTCAGTCGAATAGGATCACATTGCGCGCGACCTCACCGGTCTTGAGTTGTTCAAGCGCATCGTTGACTTGTTCGAGCCTAATGCGGCCGGAGATCAGGTTGTCCAAGTGCAGCCTGCCTCGCAGGTAAAAATCGACGAAGCGTGGCATATCCACGCGGAAGCGGTTGGAGCCCATGTTGGAACCCTGCAACTTCTTCTCGCCCAGTAACTCGGGGCCGTGAATTTCGACCATGGTGCCCACCGGAATCATGCCGATAATGGTGGCGGTACCACCGCGGCGAACCATCTTGAACGCCTGCTGCGCGGTCTCGGCCAGGCCAATGGCCTCGAAGGCGTAGTGAACACCGCCGCCCGTGAGTTCCCGGACGGCGGCGACGGGGTTGATGTCCACCGCATCCACTTGATCCGTGGCACCAAACTTCAGCGCCAGATCCAGCTTGGCGGGAACACGGTCAATGGCGATGATGCGGCCGGCACCGGCTATGGCCGCCCCGTTGATTGCCGACAAGCCGATCCCGCCACAGCCGATGACCGCCACCGTGCTGCCGGGGGCCACAGCCGCCGTGTGGATTACCGCGCCCACCCCCGTGGTCACGCCGCAGCCGATGAGCGCCGCCCGATCGAGGGGCATGTCTTTGCGAATTTTGGCGATGGCGTGTTCGTGCACCAACATGTATTCGGCGAACGACGAAAGGTTCAGGAATTGGGCGATGCTCTCGCCATTGTTGCTGAGTCGGGATGGTTCGCCGGTTGACCGCTGCAATTCCGGCTCGGAGCAGAGGGACATGTGGCCGGTCAGGCAGTGTTCGCAATGCCCGCAAAACGCCGACAGGCAGGTAATCACATGGTCGCCGGGTTGCACGTAGGAGACCATGCCGCCAACCGCCTCCACGACGCCGGCGGATTCGTGTCCGAGCACGGCGGGCAGGGGATGGGGATAGGAACCGTCCTGAAAGTGCAGGTCCGAGTGGCAAACACCGGCGGCGGCGGTTCTCACCAAAACTTCCCGGGGGCCGGGGTCGCCGTGTTGGATATCCTCGATTTGCAGAGGCTTGTTGACTTCGCGCAGTACGGCCGCTTTCACGATCCCTCCGGGCTCGGGTGCATTGGGGAGTTTGCCAAACACTCGGGTTGATTACTATGGGAATGACATGCTCTTGCGATGGGATTTGCCGGGTGCCTTCTGTGCCACTCATAGAGTCGCATTTCCGAGTTTCGGCGTAGCAAGTCTGTCGTCGATGTCAACAACTATTTTGTGACTTTGCGATATAATCCTCGCACTCAGAATAGCCTAGCAACATCCTCCACCGATTCCCGCAGGCGGCGCTCCTCAATGCCGCCGATGCGCAGGCGCGTTACAACCATGTGGCTGACCCCCAGGGTTTCCCGGTATTCATCCAATCTGGCCGCCACATAGGCGCGGTCACCAACAATCGCCCAATCATCCACACTAACGGAATCGTCCCGAAGGGGGCGGCCCGCGGCACCGAGACGCGCCCTCACCTCGCGCACCTCGTGCCGGCCCCGACCGACAAAAACCGTTCGCATGACTGGCCGCACCGTCAACGCGCCGTGCCCCGCCGATGCGGCCGCCTCGGCGTGCAGGGCACAGTTCGCCTGTAGAGACCCCAGCGTTTCCATGGGCGAGGCGAGATAGGGCAAGCCCAGCCGTCCGGCCTGGGCAAGCGCCTTGGGGCCGAACGCCGCCACCCAAATCGGCGGATGCGGTCGCTGTACCGGCAGGGGGTCGAGAAGAACGGCCTCGCCATCCGCACCGAAATGGATGGACTGGCCCGACCAGGCGCGCAACATCACCGCCAGGTTGCGCTCAAACCGTTCGCGCTTTTCCCTGGGCGCCACATCGAAGGCGCGCAGCATCGCCGATGCGTAGCCCCGCCCAACGCCGAGAATGACCCGGCCGTTCGACAGGCGGTCAAGCACCGCAACCTGTTCGGCGGCCTGCAGCGGATTGCGCAGGGGCACGAGGTAGGAAGTGGTGCCGAGACGCAACCGCCTTGTGCCCGACGCCACCGCGGCGAGCAACATCAGGGGATCGGGAATGGCGTTTTCGATAAAGTGGCTTTCCGGTAGCCAATAGGATTGATAGCCTAGGGACTCGGCCACCCGTGCCTGGCGGGAAAGCGATTCCGCCGATCGGTCGGTGAAGTCCCAGGGCGTCAGGCCCCAATGCATCTTGCCGACATCAGGCTCTGACATATTGGGGATCCACCCAATATCTGGCCATACATTCCACTATCCGGTTTAGGCGCTCCTCTGTCGGGACCGGGCCGCGCGGCAACCCGTTCGCCGCGCCGTCGTTCGAGCCACGACCCAGCCCGCCGCATCGCATCATGGGGTATTGGTCGCTTCGTGACGGCGTCGCGCCAGCATCATCACGCGCATGCTCGCCGTCACCGCCGCGGCGTGGCGACGCATGGCAAAATCCGCGTACAACGGGTCGTCGTCGAGAAGCACGCACTGCTCGGAGTGCCCGCAGGGAAATCTGGCGCTCCGGCC
Source organism: Pseudomonadales bacterium (assembly GCA_965116165.1). Classification (GTDB taxonomy): domain Bacteria; phylum Pseudomonadota; class Gammaproteobacteria; order Pseudomonadales; family Azotimanducaceae; genus Azophilus. The sequence continues at coordinate 3,054,907 of OZ220484.1, forward strand.
AAAACGGTTGCCGGCCGGGCCATAGGAGCCGAACCGGGCTGGATTCTCGTGCGGTCGCCAGAACACTTCCCAAGTTACCGGCAATCCCTCGATTGTCCGCTGTACCGACAGGAGTGTATCGCGGGCCGTCTCCTCGAGCACAGCGCCATAGTCGAGCGCCGGTTTGCGGACATCCCCGCAGCTTGCCGCCACCAATTCGGCCACGCCCTTCTCATCGACGGGATAACGATCGAAACGGTCCTGCAGCGAGAGGCGCCACCAGCGCGTGGCGTACACGGGCACCGCGTGCGGCGGTGAGGTGACGTCCTGGACATACCCGACAATGCGGCCCAGATGGCGGTAATGATTATTGTCCGTTGCGGCGGCCTCCAATCGTCTGGCGATTTTGTGGAAGTGCTCGTCAAAGCGCGTATCCATGACCCACAGAATGTCCCGACCGCCGACACCGCTGCGATCATAGTAATTCCAGCGAAACATGCGCACGAACCAATTGGTGTCCGCCTGCCGCGCGTTGGCCTTGGCGATGATGCGCACCTGCAAGGCGTTGTATCGGGGCAATTCGGTATCGGCGAAGCAGTCAAGGAGCTGCCGGGCCGCAATGAACGTCAGTTTCCGATGGATATCGGGTTCGTAGGCAAACGACAACGACGCCATGCACAACAACAGCGCCGATGCGCCAGCGTGAAACGGAGTTCTCAAATTCTCCATCACTGTGGGGTCGAGGCGGTGGTGTGTCCCCGAAGATAACGACGCCCCGAATGTAAACGTCCTAAGCATTTGAGAATTATACGCTTTTCATTTTCTGATTTTGCTACATAATTCTCTTTCCGTTCGTCAGGCGCCTAATCCCGCATCAATTGGATCGATTTGGATATGAATACACCCGATTTCGGAAAGCGTCGGCAGCGGGTATTCCTGGTGCTCTCGGGAATATTCCTGGGCACGCTGGCATTGTTGAACGTACTCGGTATCAGCCGCTTCGTCGACCTGTCGTTCACGGTATTCGGCGTTTCGATTCCGATGGTTGTCGCGGTTGGGGTTTTGCCCTATCCGGTCACCTTTCTCTGTACGGACCTCATTAGCGAGCTCTACGGCGAAAAGCGCGCCCGGGATATGGTTTGGGTGGGGTTGTTGCTGAACGGATGGGTGGTTTTTCTGCTGTGGCTTGGGGGCGTATTGCCGGGGTTCGAGCCGGTGGACGCGGCTACCGGCCTGCCCCTGCCCGACCAGGCGGGACGGCTCCCGGTATTCTACGAAATCCGGCAACTTGCATTCGGCGCGGTGGCCGCGTCCATGATTGCCTATATGGCGGCGCAATTTTGCGATGTGCGCCTCTTCCACTTTTGGAAAAGGCTCACCCGTGGTCGCCATCTATGGCTGCGCAACAACGCCTCCACCATGACCAGCCAATTGCTTGACACCACCGCCGTGATACTGATCACCCACTTCTACGCGCAGGCGCTGCCGATTGACCCCGAAGAACCCATCTGGCCGCAACTCCTCGTGTTCATTGCATCCGGATATGTCTTCAAACTCGCTGTCGCGGCCTTCGATACCGGCCCGGTCTATCTGGCCGTTCGATGGTTGCGGCCCTACCTTGGCCTGGGCCGCAACGAAGAGGCGACCGCCGACTGAAACACTAGCGCTCCACTTGGCCTAGGTTGGCGTGGATGACGGCACCGTTGATCACCGGGTTTTGCGCGGCCCAGAACAGTGTTTCCGCAATCTCCCCGGGCTCGATGAGGCGGTTGTAGGCGGACATGCCCCGCACCGCGTCCATGGCGTCCGGGGGCACATGGGCGCGGAGCATTTCGGTGTCGGTGAATCCCGGGCATACGCAAGCGGTGTGGATGTCGCGGCCCGCGAGATCCTGGCAGGTGGCGCGCATCATGCCGATGATCCCGTGCTTGGAGACGATGTAGGAGAAGCTGTTGGGCACGGCCTTCTCGCCGAGCGTCGAGCCGACATAGAGGATCGACGAGCCCGGCTCCATGAGGGGAATTGCAAAGCCATTCAAGGCATTGGGCGCGATCAGGTTGATTTCGAGCACCCGCCGCAGGCTGGCGCTCCCGGTGTGCGCCGCGCTGTCGCCGACCAGACGCGAAGCGTTGTGGATTAGCACTATGTGTTCCGCTTCGGCGAGCCGCTGTCGCAGATGTTCGCCGACTGTGTCCAGAAATGCCGGGTCCGAGAGGTCGCAGGCGACATGGTTCACGGCGTTGATCGGGCAGGGTCGCCGCGACAGATTGATAACGGCATAACCTTCATCTAGGAACCGCTGTGCGGTGTGCAGGCCGATACCGGCGCTACCACCGGTGACCAGTGCGTATTGCATGGGACTTAATATCCATAAGCAGGAGGGAAACTCTGATTAATCCTGTGGTCTGGGCATCCGGTTTAATAAAGGAACCCCTGATTAATTCTGTAGTCGCGGCATCCGATTCAATAAAATCAGTGGGAATTATATCGATTAGTTGACAGAACCCAACCTGTGGTGGCTTTCCGCTTCTAAAGACTCAATATATAGTGGCATGTCAACTTATGTATATCAGTCCCAAATCAATGGCTTACGAGTAGCTAAGCGCGGCTCTATCGAATTGCTCAGACCCTCTCGCCCCGGCTAGTTTTCGCTGCTTCCGTTTTATTCTCCGGCGATCCAGCTTGACGGCCTTGGCGGTTTCGCCGGTGGATGGGATCGCCCTGTCCTTGAGCCCCGTGTTGATCGTTTCCGGGCGTAAAGGTCGCGAGCGCCCACTGCCCGGGGCCGGAGGATACCTTGATGGTCAATCGGTGCATCTTGAGCGCCGCGATCTTGGCGTCGCGCAGTAATTCCCGGCCCAGCCAATGCGCCAGAGCCTCGACGGTGATGTTGGGCACCGGCAGGATCAACACATCCCTTGCCAGAAATGGAATGCGTTCGCCGTTGAAGTGGGCGACGGTGTACCCATCCTCTTCGGCAATTTCGAGATGGGGTGAATGTTCGGGTAGCAGGGTGCGCTCGTCCAGTTTGTCGCACAGGGCTCCGATGCCGCTCTTGACGAGGTTGTAGTCGAAGGCGAGCCCGTCTTTTCCAACATCGGCTTCGATGTCCGCCGCCACCGCGAAGTTATGGCCGTGCAGGTTTTCCCGCTCGGTCGCCGAAAATATCGTGAAATGCGCCGCGGCGAAGTGCAGCGCCTCCTTCCGGATTTCAATCCTGGTTCGCTTCACGGGCCACACCTGTAGTTGTACTGGCTCGGATACCTTTCGGAACTTTCCCCCGCCGATTCGGGCATGCTTGTTTCATCCAACCAAACAAGGAGCCTGGGCATGGAACTGTTACACGCCCGCCCCCCTCCCGCAAGCGCCCGCGGGTCAATGCCAAGACCGGCGCGACCGCCCGGCGGCGCGTCGATTCTCGCCCGGACCGCCCGGCGGTTCGGGCTGTTCGAGCTGCTGGACGAGGCGGTTTCCGTGAAGTTCCACGACCGCGGCGCCTCCGGCGATGCTCATCAGGGGATGAAGGATAAAAACCTGTTGACGGTAGTCCCGTACTGTGTACAATGTGCGGGAAAAACTAAATTTCGGTTCGGGAGCGCATAGCCATGTCGAAAAAGTTGTGGGAGGGCACAACCGGTGATGACGAGTATTCGGTCACCACCAGCGATGCCTATAGGATTTATGGCTTGACCGGCAACGATACGCTGACCGGCGGTGTGGGCGATGACGAGTTGACCGGCGGTGAGGGCGACGATGAGCTGTATGGCGGCGGCGGTGACGACATACTCTGGGCCGACTCGGGTAATGACCATTTGGAGGGCGGTGGCGGCGACGACCATTTGGATGGCGGCGATGGTAATGACGAGCTGTATGGCGGCGACGGTGACGATGATCTCATTGGCGGCACCGGCACAGACACCCTGGATGGCGGTGCCGGCGTGGATTGGGTTATCTACCGGTTCTCAACATCAACATCAACAGTTAACAGTTTAACAGTTGGCGTGACGGTCAATCTTCACAACGGCCACGCCAGTGGCGGGGATGCCGAGGACGATACGCTTTTCAGTCATGAGCTTTCCCATATTGAGAACGTTGAGGGCTCCGACTGGAATGACATACTGACGGGCAACGAGGAAGACAACTACCTTAAAGGCGGCGAGGGCAACGATGAGCTGTATGGCGGCGGCGGTGACGACAGGCTGGATGGCGGCTACGGAAGGGACACATTGGATGGCGGTCATAACAACGACGATGGCGGAGATTGGGCCGTCTATCGATCCTTGGAAGCTATCCATTGCGTGACGGTAAATCTTCATAGTGGCTACGCCCATATCAAGGATGCGAAGGGCGATACGCTTTTCAGTGATACGCTTGTTAACATTGAAAATATTGTGGGCTCCGGCGGGAATGACATGTTGGTGGGCGACTCGGGAGACAACAAGTTCAGAGGCGGCGGGGGTGACGACAGGCTGTATGGCTACGGCGGCGATGACACCCTGGAAGGCGAGGCCGGCGTTGACACGATCGATGGCGGGGCCGGCGATGATGCCCTGTACGGTGGCCATGGCAAGGACACCTTGTACGGCCGTGACGGCGACGACTGGCTGGAAGGCAGTTACGGAGAGGATAAGCTGTACGGCGGCCCTGGCGTTGACAGGTTGTATGGCCACGATGGCGATGACGCGCTCTCTGGCGGTGCCGGTGGTGATTTCCTATATGGCGGTGCTGGCAACGACAGGTTGGAAGGTGGCGAAGGCGATGACGTTGATAGACTCCGAGGCGAGGGCGGCACGGACGCCCTTTATGGCCGTGGCGGAAACGACTTTCTGTACGGTGGCGACGGTGACGACAAGACCTATGTGGATGAGGATGGTGAAACCATTGTCGGTGAACTCAATGGCGGGGCGGGTAATGACTTCATTAGTGGTGGTGCCGGCGAGGATGAGCTCTGGGGTGGTGAGGGTGAGGGCAATGACGACATGGACGGCGGCGCCGGCAACGACTGGCTTTGGGGCGAAGGCGGCACGGACAAGCTGCACGGGGGCGACGGCGACGACACCCTGGATGGCGGCGACGGCGACGACAAGACCTATACCTATGTGGAGGATGATAAAACCAAAACCGTTGTCGGTGGGCTTTACGGCGGAGATGGCGACGACAAGCTGTACGGCCGCGCCGGCAAGGATGCGCTGTATGGCGACGACGGCAACGACACCCTGGACGGTGGCGATGGCGATGACACGCTTTATGGCGGCGACGGCAACGACACCCTGGACGGCGGCGACGGCGGCGACACACTGCATGGAAACGACGGCGACGACAAGACCTTTGTGAACAAGGCCGGTAAAACCGTTGTCGGCGGGCTTTACGGCGGGGCCGGCGAGGACACGCTGTACGGTGGCGGCGGCAATGACGCGCTACATGGCGACGCGGACAATGACACGCTTTATGGTGAGATGGGAACCGACACCCTGTATGGCGGCGCGGGCGATGACACCCTGTATGGCGGCGGCGGCGACGACACCCTGCACGGCGGTGCGGGCGGCGATACGTTTGTGTTCGCCCCCGCTGCCCCGGGCGGCGGCGAGAGGGACAGGATCCTGGATTTCGACAGCGCCGAGGGCGACAGGATTGATTTGAGTAGACTGAGCGATGTGGACGATTCTGACGATTTTGTCATGAGTCTGATGAGGGATGACGATGGAGTCGTCAAAGGGGTCGCCATTGACCTGGTGGCGGTGGGTGGCGGCACCATTGAACTGATTGGGCCGACCGAATTACTGGACAGCGACGACTTTATTTTCTGAGCGGGCCCCGGGCCTGCCGGCTTGGGGCACGGAAGACATATTAACGGTGGACATATTACGGGAGACGCAGAAATGACGACGCAGGATATTTCCCTCACCGGCGGCGCCGGCGACGACAGCCTGGTTGGCGGCAAGGGCAACGACACGCTGGACGGCGCCAAGGGCAACGACACGCTGACGGGCGGCGACGGCAACGACATCCTGTACGGTGACGCCGGCGACGACACCCTGGTCGGGGGCCGGGGCGGCGACAGCCTGTACGGCGGCACCGGCGACGACACCCTGGACGGCGGCGGCGGCCACGACACCCTGTATGGCGGCGAGGGCAGGGACACCTTCGTGTTCGCGGCGGGGGACGGCTCCGCCCATGTCGCCGATTTCGAGGCGGGCGAGACGATCCGGATTTCCGGTGTGCCCGGCGGGTTCGCGGGTCTGGTCATCGAGCAGATCGGGGCCAACGCCGTCATTGGCTATGGCGACGGCGACGAGATCACCCTGCAGGGTGTGTCGGCGGATTCGCTGGGCGCGGACGACTTCGAGTTCCCGGCGGCCGGGAACGCCCCGCGGGACGGCGGCGACGCTCCACAGGGCGCATCCCCCGGCGACACTCCGAGCGACAACGGCGACACGACGAACGACGACTCCAGCGGCGGGGGCGAGACGACACAGGATATTTCGCGCACCGGCGGCGCCGGCGACGACACCCTGGTTGGCGGCAAGGGCGACGACACCCTGGACGGCGCCAAGGGCAACGACACGCTGACGGGCGGCGACGGCAACGACATCCTGTACGGGGACGCCGGCGACGACACCCTGGTCGGGGGCGGGGGCGGCGACAGCCTGTACGGCGGCACCGGCGACGACACCCTGGACGGCGGCGGCGGCCACGACACCCTGTATGGCGGCGAGGGCAGGGACACCTTCGTGTTCGCGGCCGGGGACGGCTCCGCCCACGTCGCCGATTTCGAGGCGGGCGAGACGATCCGGATTTCCGGTGTGCCCGGCGGGTTCGCGGGTCTGGTCATCGAGCAGATCGGGGCCAACGCCGTCATTGGCTATGGCGACGGCGACGAGATCACCCTGCAGGGGGTGTCGGCGGATTCGCTGGGCGCGGACGACTTCGAGTTCCCGGCGGCCGGGAACGCCCCGCGGGACGGCGGCGACGGCGACCCGCGGGGCGCGCCCCCCGGCGATGCCCCGAACGGCAACGACGGTGGCGGCGGCGCTCCACAGGGCGCGTCCCCCGGCGATGTTCCGAGCGGCAACAACGACGGCGGCGTCGCTGCGCAGGTCGCGTCCGTCGGCGACGCGACGACCGACGATTCCAGCGGCGGGGGCGAGCTGAGCGGCGGCGGCGGCGACGACACCCTGGACGGCGGCGCCGGCGACGATATGCTGAGGGGCCGCGCGGGCGACGACACGCTGAACGGCCACGGGGGCGACGACACCCTGCGGGGCAGCAGGGGCGACGACACCCTGGACGGCGGCGCCGGCGACGACACCCTTCGGGGTGCCCGAGGCGACGACATCCTGACCGGCGGCGCCGGCGGCGACACCCTGACCGGCGGCAGGGGTTCCGACACCTTCGTGTTCCGGTCGGGGGACGGCGGCGACACCATCACCGATTTCGGGGAGGGCGACCGGCTTCGTCTGGACGGGGTCTCGGTCGGCTTTGGGGCGCTTGATATCCGTCGGGACGGCGCCGACACCGTCATCCACCACGGCGACGGCGACACGATCACCCTGCGGGGCGTGTCGGCGGACTCCCTGGGCGCGGACGACTTCCTGCTTCCCGACGCGGCCCCGGGCCTTCCCGGCGCCCAGGGAAGCCCGCCCGCGCAAGACGCCGGCCAGGCCCAGAGCCCGAACAAGCCATACGGCGCCGGCCAGAGCCAGAGGGTGACGACCACCCCCCACGACGACGACTGGGATGGCGAGGGCGTCGGCGCCGGCCGCATCCAAAGGGGCACCGACGGCGACGACACCCTGACCGGCGACCACGGCGACGACATCCTGCTCGGCGGCAAGGGCGACGACACCCTGTACGACAGTTGGGGCGACAACATCCTGCACGGTGGCGCGGGCGACGACACCCTGGACGGCGGCTACGACAAAGACATCCTGCACGGTGGCGCGGGCGACGACACCCTGGACGGCGGCGGCGACAGAGACATCCTGCACGGTGGCGCGGGCGACGACACCCTGGACGGCGGCCGCGACGAAGACACGCTGTATGGCGGTGACGGCGACGACACCCTGAACGGCGGTGGCGAGAGCGGCGATACCGACTTGAGCAAAGACACCCTGTACGGCGGATCGGGCGACGACACCCTGGACGGCGGCGGCGGCAACGACACCCTGTATGGCGGTTCGGGCGACGACACCCTGACCGGCGGCGGGAGCGTCGACACCTTCGTGTTTCGGGCGGGAGACGGGAACGACACCATTACCGATTTCTGGACCGATTTTTTCCGGGGGCGCGGCGGCGACAAGATTCATCTCAGTGGGATTTCCGGCGGTTTCGGGGCGCTCGATATCCGTCAGGACGGCGACGACGCGATCATCCGCTACGGCGCCGGCGGCGACACGGTCACGCTGCTGGGCGTGAGGGCGGAATTCCTTGACGCCGGCGATTTCAAATTCGGCGCCTCCTACGGGCTCGTGCCCTCCAAACCAGAGAGGGCGCCGACTCCCTTGGATGATGATGACTGGGATGGAAAAGGCGCGGGCATTGATCTTATCCGGAGGGGTACCGACGGGGACGACAAAATAACCTTGTTCGGCGTGTGGCCCGGCATTCTGCTCGGCGGCGGGGGCGACGACACCCTGAAAAGCGGCTACGGCCGGGGCGACGACATCCTGCATGGCGGCTCGGGCGACGACACCCTGACCGACAGTTGGGGCGACGACACCCTGTATGGCGGCTCGGGCGACGACACCCTGACCGACAGTTGGGGCGACGACACCCTGTACGGCGGCTCGGGCGACGACACCCTGTACGGTGGCTGGGACGACGACACCCTGTATGGCGACGACGGCGACGACACCCTGTACGGTGGCTTGGGCGACGACACCCTGTATGGCGGTGACGGCGACGACACCCTGACCGGCGGATCGGGCGACGACACCCTGTATGGCGACGACGGCGACGACACCCTGACCGGCGGATCGGGCGACGACACCCTGTATGGCGGTGACGGCGACGACACCCTGCATGGCAGTTCGGGCGACACCCTGACCGGCGGCGCGGGTTCCGACACCTTCGTGTTCCGGGCGGGGGGCGGCGCGGCGACACCATCACCGATTTCGGGGAGGGCGACAGGATTCGTATCGATGGATTTTCCGGCGGTTTCGGGGCGCTCGACATCCGTCAGGAAGGCGACGACGCGATCATCCGCCACGGTGGCGGCACGATCAGGCTGCAGGGTGTAAAGGCGGACTCCCTTGACGCCGGCGATTTCCAATTCGGTGCGCTCCCGCCCCCCACGCCCTTGATTCGCATCGTGGAAACGTCGTCCTATGATCCCCTGAACGATGACTGGAATGGCGAATTCTCGAGCCGCGTCTCCATGCCCATGCAGGGCGTCGTGGGCCCCACAAATAGCATACTGAAGGGCACTGCCGGCAACGACACCCTGACGGCGAAGGTTTCGGGATTGGCTGGCGTCCTGCTGGGCGGTGACGGCGACGACACCCTGATCGGCGGGTCGGGCAATCAGGTTTTGCACGGTGGCTCGGGCAACGACACCTTGCACGGTGGTTCGGGTGGCGACCGCGGCGCCTTGTACGGTGGTTCGGGTGACGACACCCTGCACGATGGCTCGGGCAAGGACACCTTGTATGGCGGCGCGGGCGCCGACACCTTCGTGTTCCGGGCGGGAGGCGGGAACAACATCATTGCCGATTTCGGGGAGGGCGACAGGATTCGTATCGATGGAGATTCCGACGGTTTCGGGGCGCTCGACATCCGTCAGTACGGCGACGACGCGATCATCCGCCACGGCGGCGGCACGGTCAGGTTGAAGGGTGTAAAGGCGGACTCCCTTGGCGCCGGCGATTTCCAATTCGGCAGCCATGGGCCCGGATCCGCCAGCCTCACCCTGGAGGGCGAAACCTGGTCAAGCAACATCCTGACGGGTGGCGGAGGCGACGACACACTGTACGGTGGTGCCTGGGGCGACAACACCCTGCATGGCGGTGACGGCGACGACACCCTGGATGGTGGTGGCCATGGCGACACCACCTTGAATGGCGGTGACGGCGACGACACCCTGTATGGCGGCCACGGCGACGACACCCTGAATGGCGGTGCGGGCGACGACACCCTGTATGGCGGCTCGGGCAGCGACATCTACGTGTTTCGGGCGGGAGACGGGAACGACATCATTATCGGGTTCAGGGATGAGGATGAGCCAGTGCCAATATTTGGTGTGAGTGATGCCGACAAGATTCATATCCTTGGAGTTTCCGGGGGTTTCGAGGCGCTCGATATCAGGCATGAAGGCGCCAATACAATCATCGGCTACGGCGGTGACGGTGACACGATCACGTTACTGAATCCAGCGGTGGGCCTCCTTGAGGCCAGCGATTTCATATTCGGCGCCCACCCGATCGGCGGCTCGGGCGGCGACAGCCTGCACGGTGGCTCGGGCACCGACACCCTGTACGGCCACGGCGGCGACGACACCTTGTATGGCCACGGCGGCGACGACATCCTGTATGGCGGCAACGGCGACGACAGCCTGTATGGCGGCAACGGCGACGACATCCTGACGGGTGGGAGCGGCGACGACAGCCTGTATGGCGGCCACGGCGACGACACCCTGTACGGCGGCCGGGGGGGCGACGATACCTTCGTTTTCACCAACGACACCTCGAGCAGTGGGGATGTCGACACGATTTTGGATTTCGCAAGTGGGGACACCATCCAACTTTCCGGCTTCACCGGCGTGGACGACTTCGGCGATCTCGAGGGCAGAATCATCAGGACACACGGCAGCGAAACAATCATCGACCTGAGGGATGCGGGCGGCGGCCTGATCGTGCTTGAGCGCCAGTACGCCCAATTGGATGCCGACGACTTCGATTTCGGATGGGGAGCATAACGAATCAAAGTCATCTGGACCTGACCTGCTCAGAGGCGCGCCCGCAATATTGCTTGGGGAACGGGAAAATCATGTGCGCTCTGAAAGCAGCATTGGGGCCGCGGTTGCCAATCGACTACACCCGCCGCCTTGGCCGAGGCATGTTGGAGGGTCCGAGCGCCCCCGCCGGAATCTCGTAGGCACCCCGAAAAAACACGAGCGGTGGCTGATCCGGCCTGAGTATGCCGAGATCCCGGACTCGCCCCACCGCAATTCGGCGGGGTTGTCGGCGGTTTCGGAGCACTGGATATCAGACAGGACGGCGACAATGCGATCATCGGTTATGGCGATGCCGGCGACACGATTACCCTGCTGAACGTGCTGGCTTCCTCGCTGGCCCCCGATGACTTCGACATGTGAGGCCGCCGGCTCAAATCCGATTGATTGTGGTCGCCAACGGCCGCATCCCGTGCGCCTCCCTCCTCGGCGGATCCCACCCGGCTGGACTGCCGAGCCCCCGGCGAGCGCCTTGTCGAGCCTGATGAGGCCGCCTGATCCGGCGGGTTCGCCCGGCCTGAATTCCGAAATCTCCCGAGCCAATACATGTAGTAACGGGGTTAAATATAAAAAAATCAATGGGATACGATTAGATTAATGCTGCTTCATCGAATTGTTCAGACCTTCCTTAACGGTCTCGAGCCAGTAGCCGCCTTCCGGGCGGTGGCGGATGTGTCCGGCCGTGGGCGTGGCGAAGTGGGTGCCGATGACCAGAACATCCGCATTGACGTATTTCGCCAATAGCGCCTCGCGGGTTGCGCGGCCCTGGGACTGGTCGTAGTCCGCCGAACTGCACCAGTCGGTGCGGGTCATTTGGCAGGGGTGATGAATGCAGTCGCCCGTGATCAGGGCGTGGGCGCCTTCTGATGCGATATGAACGCTGACATGTCCCGGCGTGTGACCGGGTGTGGGCTCCAGCCAGACCTCGTCGCATAGCCGATGATTCATGTCCACGAAGTCCACGAGGCCGGCCTCGACCACGGGCCGCACGGAATCGGCCAGCACCGGGCCGTAAATCCTATCGTCGCCCAGAGCGTCCCAATACGACCATTCTTCGGCACCGATCAGATAGCGCGCATTGGGGAAGGTTGGAATCCAGTCGCCATCGACGAGCATGGTATTCCAACCCACGTGGTCGACATGCAGGTGGGTGCAAAGCACGGTATCGATGCTCTCCCGCGGGTAGCCGGCGTTGGCCAGGTCGTCCAGAAAGGCGGTCTGCAACCGGTTCCAATTGGGAATTGAGCGCTCCTTGTCGTTGCCGATGCAGGTGTCGACCACGATGCGTTGTTGCCCGGTATCGACCACCAGCGCGTGAACGCTCATGATCAGATTGCCCTCGTTATCCATAAACTGCGGCTGCATCCAAGGGTAGGCGAGACAGGCTTCGCGCGTTGCATCCGGCAGGATGAATCGCGAGCCGCCGACCATTTCCATCTCCACGATTCGGGATATGCGTACATTGCCGATATCCCACCGATTGGCCAAGCCGGTCATTTGTGACACCTTCACAACTCCTTCTTCATTGCCGAACGCATTGCCGAACGGCGAAATCCCACCTTGGCGGTGGATGTCATCCAACCTGTCTATTCGGGGCCATGTGCCCGATGAATGCAACATTGGCTATTCTCACCATGCCCACAGCCGCCCAGGACAGGGCCGACCCGGTTCCCGCTTGGCTCGCAATGGTGCCGAAAAGGGGAGCATGACGCACCTTGCGATGAGGTCAAGCACCAAATGGCGTGCGGGATCGACAATTCTCAATATGCTCTCCGGCTACCGGCTACCGGCTACCGGCTACCGGCTACCGGCTACCGGCTACCGGGGGGCTGGCATTCAGGCATTGGTTCGGAGCTAATTTTAGGGCTTATATACATGGCTATGCGGTGATCGCTGTTGCCACTGCCGCATGCCCTTCCGCGTCCCGCCTTGGTGTTCCGGTGACATGGGGTTCTGTCCGCCGACCGGGGAAGGCACTGGAACGGCAGTACGTCGCGGGGGACGACGATGCCCGGAAGGTCAAAGTCCGCATTATCCGCCCAGCCCCCCCCTTCCGCATAGTCAAGTATATAATTCCCCTAATTTTCGAGCATCGCCATGCTTGGCGGGGGAATCGCCGCAATGGCGGTGCGGCGCTCGCCTCCCGCCTCCGTATCGTCTAACCTCGCGCTTCCTTTGTGTCCTGGAAATTGTAGATGGGTTGGTGGGGTACCTTGGTTGGCGGTGCATTGGGGCTGATGATCGGAGGGCCAATCGGCGCTGTCATCGGTGCGGCGCTTGGTGGTGCGTTCGGCGGTGGATCACGGGGTTTGGGTGGTGCCGGCACGCTTGGATTCGGCGGTGACGAGCCGTTCAGTTCCAATACCGGCCCCTCCCGTCGGGAACGTGCGCAACTCGCATTCTTTGCCGCCACGTTCGGGGTCATGGGGTGTGTGGCCAAGGCGGACGGTCGCGTATCGCCCGAAGAAATCCGGCTTGCGCAGCGCGTCATGGATCAACTCGGCCTCAACGCCGAGCAACGCAAGGCGGCGCGTGCGCTGTTCAACCAGGGCAAAGCGGAGAACTTTCCACTCGACGATGTGCTCGAACAGCTTCGGTCGGAATGCCTGCGCGGTGCCAACATCCGCCGCATGTTCCTAGAGATTCAATTTCAAGCCGCTTGGGCGGACGGCGGCCTGCATCCGCGGGAACGGCAACTGCTTGAGCGCATTGCGTTGCGGCTCGGCCTGTCCCGTACGGATTTCATCGAGTTGGAGCGTATGTTCGGCTCGGCCACGGCGGCGCGCGACGATAGGCCCTCCTTGGAAAGCGCCTATGCGACGCTTGGCGTATCCCCGGGTGCGCCGGACGCCGAGGTCAAGCGGGCGTATCGGCGCTTGATGAGCCGCCATCATCCCGACAAGCTCGCGGCCAGGGGCCTGCCGGAGGAAATGATGCGCGCGGCGACGGCACGCACGCAACAAATCAAGGCGGCATGGGAGGCTGTCAAGGCGGCTCGCGCGGCATGACGATGCAAGGCACGCCGTCGGTGACGGTAATCCCAACAGAGGCTTTGTCGGAAGAGGCCTTGGCCGGTGTTATCGAAGCCTTTGTACTGCGCGAAGGCACCGACTACGGCCACCGGGACTATAGCTTGGGGCGAAAGTGTGCCAAGGTGCGTCGGCAGCTTGAGCGGGGCGAGGCGGTATTGGTGTTCGACGAGGCGACCAGTACACCGAATATAGTGCCTGTCGGCGACCTGCCCGGCGGCGGTGGATCGTTTCGTTCGAGTTAGCGTCCAGGTAGACTTCCCAGGTCGCGCAATGCACATGAGCGATTCTGGCGGTCATTGCGGCACTGAAATGGCGAGGGAGCGGCTACGCATGGAATTTTTGGCTTCGTGGCGGGTGCGCTGATGCGGCATTATCGGTTGGATAGAGCACTGGTGTTTTCCGCCTTGCTCTTTGCGGGTGCCGCGGTCGCCGAAGTCGAACTCGCGACATCGGTAAATAGGGTCGTGGAACGCACAACCGAGGAGGGCGGCATCGAAACCCTGCTGCTCGATGCGTGGGATATCCAACCCGGGCAGAAGCTGCGCTATACGATTAAATTCACCAACGCCAGTGGCGAGTTCATCGATCCGGGTGTCATCGTAATCACCAACCCGATTCCCGGAACGGTGGAATACGTGGAGGGGACGGCAACCGGAATCGACACGGAAGTGGAATTCTCGGTGGACCAAGGTGACAATTTCGGTCGCCCCGAGACCCTAACGATTCTTAAGGATGGGGTGCGGGCTCCGGCGGCGCCCCCGCACTACACCACCATTCGCTTTACCTTCGGCGGCATATTGGGCCCCGGCGAGGGGAGCGCCGTTGCCTTTGATGTCCGATTGTTGGACGAATCGGCGCCCGACGCATCCTTGTAACCCTCCATTGACCGACAGGCACCGCGGGCCACGGTGGTGCATCTGGTTGAGTTTTCCGTTTTCTGGATACTTTGTTACCGGGGAGTTTGGGCCGGTCGGAATTTCAACCTGCGACATGCCCGGGCCGCAAGGGACTGGCCCGACCTATTCGTGAATGAACGTGGCGAGGCCGACAAGAGTAGTGAAAGCACCGGGTGCGCGAGGTAAGAGCGCGCGCCCAGTGCTTTTGCCGCTATTGACGGCCGCAGTAGTTTTTCATGCATAGGTTGGGCTGGAATCCGCTCGGCCCTGTCCGTAAGCTTGCAGGTTTGTCGGGTACCGATTCGGGGCAATGCGCGGTCTTGTTCGGAATTTCCTATTGTTGTTCGGGAGCACCGTGTCACGGGTGAGATACCCTCATGCAAATGATTCCGCCGCCGCGTGGGCCGGCTTGGCACAGACGCGCGAGGAAGTGAGATACGCTCATGCAAATGATTCCGTCCGGAGCGCGTTTGGTTCGCGGGCATGCTTGATGTTTGGGGCCATGGGCTTTTGCCACGGGTTGGTGGCCCGGGCCGCAAAGGCTATGCTCGGAGCCGCTTGTATCCTGGTCGCCGTCAATCATGGCGATGCCCGCGCAGAGGAATTGGTCGAAGAGGTCGTGGTGGTCGAGACGCTCGGTGAGCGCTTGGGCCGGGCGGGCAGTGTAGGTAGAATCGATGCCGAGGCACTGGCCGAAATTCGCCCAACCCACATCCATGAGGCAATGGCGCGTGTGCCTGGGGTTTGGGTGACGCGGGGCTCCGGCCACGAGCACCTGACCGCCATTCGTTCCGCCGTGCTGACGGGCGCCGGTGCCTGCGGCGCTTTTCTCTATTTGGAGGACGGGCTGCCGATCCGTCCGGCCGGATTCTGCAACGTCAATAATCTGTTTGAGGTGAATGCCGAGCAGGCGGCGGGCATTGAGGTTTGGCGGGGTCCGGCGAGCGCGGCGCTCGGCGGCAATGCGCTGCACGGCGCGATTAATCTGCAAACGCCCAACCCCACCGCTTCCCGCGCGAGTATCGAAGGTGGTTCCCACGGCTATGCGCAAGTGCGGGGGGCCCTTGCACTGGCACCGGGCGGTCACCGTCTTGGCGTGAGCGCCCATGGCAGCCATTCAAACGGCTATCGCGACAGCACCGGCTACGGGCAACAAAAACTTTCCGTTGCGCATGAAACCAGCGTTGGCGGTTGGCGGGTGCGCAACACCCTGAACGCAACCAATCTCAACCAGGAGACCGGCGGGTATGTCCTGGGTTTCGAAGCTTACAAAGACGACGATTTGCGCAAGGCCAATCCCAATCCGGAAGCCTATCGAGACGCCTGGTCCTTGCGCCTCGCCAGCCATTGGCGCAATGGCGCCTGGCGTCTATCCCCCTATCTGCGCCGCTCGCGCATGGTCTTTTTGCAGCATTTTTTGCCTGGCCAGCCCACCGAAGCCAATACACAAACCAGCGGCGGGATGCTCGCAACCTACGGTTTTGACGGGAATGCCCTGCACGGGAATCTGGGCGCGCAGGCGGAGTACATGCGTGGTGGCCTCACCGAGGTGCAGAAGGGCGCGACCCGGGGTTCCGCATTCCTGGTGGCAACCCGGCCGCCGGGCCGCCACTACGACTACGATGTCGACTCCCTTATGGGCGCCTTTTTCTACGACCTGGGCTGGCGCCTGGGCGACCACACCCGCCTGTCCCACGGCCTGCGACTCGAGCACTTGCAATACGATTACCAAAACAATCACTCGGTGGGTAATACCCGGGACGATGGTACCCCCTGCGGGTTTGGCGGCTGCCTGTACACGCGCCCACCCTCCGGCGACAGGGATTTTACGGAGATGGCCGCCCGCATCGGTATCGAGCGCGAATTTGGCGCCGCGGGCATTGCCTACCTCACCGGCGGAACGGGTTTCCGCCCACCGCAAATCACCGAGCTCTATCGGTTGCAGCGCGGCCAAACGATAGCGGATCTCGACAGCGAGCGCCTGTTGTCGCTCGAGGCGGGCGTCAAGTACGCGGGCTGGTCTATTTCGATCTTCAGTGCCCGCAGCCGGGACTACATTTTCCGGGAGGCCAACGGGTTCAACGTCAGTGACGGCAAAACCCGCTCGTCGGGTGTTGAATTTGCCGGCGAGTGGGTCGCCGCTGGCCATGTTTTCAGCCTGGCCGGTACCTACGCGGTGCATGAATACGATTTTTCCCGCCGAGCGGGCGGCGGCGAAATGATTGAGGCCGGCAATCGAATCGATACGGCGCCTCGCTGGTTCGGCAACGCCCGTTGGCGTTATCAGCCGAGTGATGCCTGGTATTCCGAGTTCGAGTTGAACTACATCGGCAAACACTACCTTAACGCGGCCAATACCCACCGTTATGGTGGCCATGCCGTCGTCAATTGGCGGGGTGGTTTGAACCTGAATGCCCGTACGGAACTGTTTGCCCGTGTCGTCAACCTACTTGATGAACGCTATGCCGACCGGGCGGATTTCGCGTTTGGCAACTACCGGTACTTCCCGGCCATGCCGATACAGGGGTATGTGGGTGTCGAGGTGCGGCTTTAGCGGCGGGAAACTATCAACGGTGGTCAATCGCCTAGTGGCACGCCTTGCCGTGCGCCTTGAGCCGCCAGTAGTTGTACGGCAGGGGTGTTAGGAAGCCCACCAATAGCATCAGGGGGACAACCCACCAAGTGAGTCGCGCACCGCCGGTGGCCAGGACATCCATTATGTTCATGGCCGCTTCCATGGCGATCATCGAAATCATGGACATGCCGATGGCCGTGCGGAATGCGCTTCGCAGACCGAGTTGCCGCCACAGGATTGCGGTTTCGAGCGCGATGGAGGTTGCCAGCCCGTTGACCATGGCGAGCACCATGATCCAGAGCGTTGGCCAGGGAATGGCGGTGATCTGGAAGAAGGCTATGGTCCCGAAATCGCCGATGGAACAGCCGAGCAGACACCAGGCGGTGTTTTTTGATGCCGTTCGCCAAGTGCCCCGGCATCGCCAGTCGACACCGGCACTGCTGATTAGTTCCGTCAAGGAATTTTCCTTCTCGTTGCGTATCGCGTGACCCGGATATTAACCCAACCTATTCATGAATAAACTACTGCGGCCGTCAAGAGCGGCGAAATCACTGGGTGTGCTCCCGCCGCGTGCTCAACATGCCGTCAGGTACGCCCGCGCGCTCTCTTACTCCGCGCACCCAGTGCTTACACCACTCGTCTTGCCCTGGCGCGCCTCCAGGTACGTGACCGTTCCACCCGGGGTGCTGTGGGAGGCGGAAAGGCGGGCGTAGCACACCTGCGTCGTCGCGCCGGCCGACCCGACCGTGATGGTGCCGTCCCTCGGCTTGATGGCAATCATGGAATATCGCCGTCCTGGTGCCTTCCTCGGCGAGCGGACGGAGCCTCAGGTCGCCGGAATACCGGGGCGGGACGCGGAAAGGCATGCGGCGGCGGCAACAGCGGGCACCGCATAATCATGTATATAATTCCTAAAAATTTCCCGGTTTGTCGGTCCATTGAGTGCATCGCTCCTCACCTTGAAGAACATTGCCTGCGCCCGTGGCGGCCTTCTGTTGTTCGAGGCTCTGGACCTTCAACTTCGGGCCGGCGAGTGCGTGGAGATCCGAGGCCCGAACGGTAGCGGCAAGTCCACGTTGCTGCGCGTGGTCGCGGGGTTGTTTCCAGATTACGAGGGTAGCGTCGATGCCGCCCGGGTTTTGTATTTGGGCCATCGACCGGCCGTGGGTGCGCTATTGTCGCCCCGGGAAAATCTGCAATGGTACGAACGCATGGCCAGTGCGGGTTCCGCCGGAGTCCGGCATGAGCCGAGGCCAACCGTGGCGGCGGTGTTGCTGCGACTGGGCTTGGCGACTTGCGGCGATGTGCCGTGCGGACGGTTATCCCAAGGGCAGCAGCGCCGCGTGGGATTGGCCCGCGCGCTAATCTGCAACGAACCACTATGGCTGCTCGATGAACCGCTCACAGCGCTTGACGACCAGGGCCGGACGCTGGTTGGCGATTTGGTGGGGGAACACTGCGCGGCGGGCGGCGCCGTGCTTTGCGCGACCCATCAGTCCCTCGCGGCAGTGAACGTGAAGGTTGTCAATCTCGGGTATGCCGGCCCGTCCATATCGGCTGGCTAGTGATGCGTCCCGTTGATCCGCCACCGGCTCGGCTTCGGTCTGGGCATGGGAATATCCTTTAAAATACATCGGCTACGGTTCAGTTCGCATGGGGAACCTCTGAACAATTCGATAGAGCAGCATCTGGATACTCGTGAAATATTGATTTATTAGCCCTGATACCGCGACTACAGGATTAATCAGAGGCTCTATAGGAGCTTGCGCCGTAGAACACCTGCGAGAGTCAACGGTGGGAAAATGCAGCCGAAATACCATGAAAAGCGCTCCGAAGTGGGCATGATGCCCAAATTTCTTCGCCATTCCATCGCGGGAATGGTCCATAGTGGGATGTGCTTGCCCGAGAATTTCCTACGGCGCAGGTTCCTCCATAGGTCGAGTAGTATGCGTATTTGCGAGACGGGACGCTCGATGGTGGTGCGGAGTTTCTCGGTGGAATACCCGCTGGCGACAAAGTGGACAAAGTGAGTGCATTCGTCGCACAGTTCCGCCGCGATTGGCTTTCGGTCGCACGGGCCCGGGATGAGGTCTTCAACCCGCTCGCCTTTCTTTTTTTGGGCGTGATGCTCTTTGCGTTGGCGTTTGGCGGCGAGGCGGAGGCGCTCGCCACAATTGCGCCCGGTGTTGTTTGGGTGCTGGTGCTGCTTGCCAACCTGATGTCACTGGAAATCCTCTTTCGGCGTGATTTCGAGGACGGTTCGCTTGAACAGTTCGTGCTTTTGGCGCGGCCGCCATTTGTGGCGGTGCTGGCCAAGGTGGCGGTGCAATGGTGTGTCACCGGGTTGGCGATGACGGTGTTCGCTCCCGTGGCGGCGCTGATGCTCAATATGCCAAGGCCGGAGGTTCCGGTGTTGATGCTGTGTTTGGTGATCGGCACCCCGGCGTTAAGCCTGCTCGGAGCGGTGGGCGCCGCGCTGACCCTGGGCTTGCGCAAGGGCGGGGTGCTGCTTGCGCTGTTGGTATTGCCTTTGTATCTGCCGGTGCTGATCTTCGGCGTCGGCGCCAGCGCGGCGTCGGTGCAGGGGTTGCCCGTCTCGGCGCAGATTTATTGGCTTGCCGGGTTTACCATGTTGTCTTGTACGCTTTCGCCCTTTGCGGTGGCGGCGGCTCTCAAAATCAGTGTGGAGCAGTCTTGAAGGCAGTTGCGCTTTGGCGCCGGCTCGGGTCGCCCAGGTGGTTCTACGGGATGAGCGGCCCTTGGTTTCTGGTATTTGCGACAGCCGCGGCGGTATTGCTCGCGGTGGGCATGGTATGGGGTCTGGCGTTCGCTCCACCGGACTATCAACAGGGCGACAGCTTCCGCATCATCTACGTGCATGTGCCCGCCGCCATGCTGGCGCAGTCGGTTTATATCATCCTTGGCGTTGCCGGCGTTTTGTTGTTGGTATGGCGGATGAAGATGGCCGACATGGTGCTGGAGACCATGGTGCCGTTCGGCCTGTGGATGACGGCCGTGGCGCTGTTCAGCGGCGCTGTTTGGGGCCGGCCCACCTGGGGAACCTGGTGGGAATTCGACGGGCGCACCACCTCGACGCTGGTGCTGCTGTTCCTCTATTTCGGGCTCCACGCGCTCCGCCAGGCCATACCGAGCGCCGCAACCGCCGGCCGCGCCTGCGCGGTGTTGGCCGTGGTTGGCACGATCAATATCCCCATCATCAAGTACTCCGTGGAGTGGTGGACGACGCTGCATCAGGGCGCCACCTTCAAACTCACGGAGGCGCCGGCCATGCCCCCGGAAATGTGGGCGCCGCTGCTCGTCAATGTCGTTGGTGCCTATTGCCTCTTCGCGGCCAACCTCATTGCCGGTTTGCGCAACGCCATTTTGCGCCGCGAAGCGCGGACACAGTGGGTTCGGGACAGGTTGCGGACGGAGGCGGAAGCTCTGTGAACATCGAGATTTTAGAGGCTGTCCGGGGGGTCGTCGACATGGGCGGGCATGGCCCCTATGTTTGGACGGTGTATCTGACGGCCGTCGTACTGCTTGCCGCCAACTATGTGAAGCTCTGGCGAGACCGCCGCCAAACGCTGCGCACCCTACGCGAACACAACAAGGCGCCGGGAAAAGATGCGCGCTAATCGTCGCAACCGTTTGCTTGCCATTCTCTTTATATTCTTTGGCTGCGCGGGTGCCGTGGCGCTCATGTTGTTGGCCGCCAACGAGAACCTGAACCTGTTTTATCCACCGGAGGACATTGTCGGCGGCACCGTCCCAATCGGTGTGCCGATCCGGGCGGGGGGGATGGTGTCGGAGGGCAGCGTCGAGCGCGCGGCGGATTCGCTGGACGTTCAATTTGTGCTAACGGACCACCAGGGGTCGAATTTCAGCGTGATCTACAGCGGCATCCTGCCGGATTTGTTTCGGGAAGGGCAGGGCATTCTGGTGCGGGGGGAACTCGATTCGGCGGGTGTCTTCCAGGCCGTTGAGGTGTTGGCCAAACACGACGAAAACTATATGCCGCCGGAGTTGCTGCCCCTGGTGGAAAGCGGCCGGGATAGTCGACCATGACGGCGGCGCGTTCGCAATGATTCCGGAACTCGGCAACCTCAGCCTGGTATTGGCGCTCTTGTTGAGCGCGGTGACGGGCATTGCGGGGCTCTTCGGGGCCCAGGCCGCGCAAACCCGTTGGATGCGGGCGGCGGGGTCCGCCGTTTTGGGTCAATTGGTCTTCGTGGCGCTGGCCTTCGCCATCCTGGTGCGCGCCTTCGTGGTCGACGACTTCACCGTCGCCTATGTGGCGCAAAATTCCAACAGCCTGCTGCCCTGGTACTACAAAGTGAGTGCGGTTTGGGGTGCCCACGAGGGCTCGTTTCTGCTCTGGATAGTCATCATGACGCTGTGGATGACGGCGGTCGCCCTGCGCGGACGGCATTTACCCCCCGACTTCCAGGCGCGGGTGCTCGGTGTTCTGGGTGTGCTGAACCTGGGCTTTCTAAGTTTTTTGGTGTTCACCAGCAATCCGTTCGAGCGGCTTTTGCCGTTCGCGCCCGAGGACGGGTCCGATTTGAATCCACTGTTGCAGGACTTCGGCCTGATTGTGCATCCGCCCATGCTGTATACGGGATATGTTGGATTCTCTGTGGCGTTCGCCTTCGCGGTGGCCGCGCTGCTGACCGGTCGCCTCGACAGTGCGTGGGCACGCTGGTCGCGGCCTTGGACAAACACCGCCTGGACGTTTTTGACGCTGGGCATCGCGCTTGGGAGCTGGTGGGCCTACTACGAGCTGGGCTGGGGTGGCTGGTGGTTTTGGGATCCGGTGGAAAATGCTTCCTTCATGCCCTGGCTCGTTGGCACGGCGCTGATTCATTCGCTGGCGGTTACCGAGAAGCGCGGCACGTTCAAGAGTTGGACGGCGCTATTGGCCTTGGCGGCGTTCTCGCTCTGCCTGTTGGGCGCGTTTATCGTCCGTTCGGGGGTGCTCACCTCCGTTCACGCCTTTGCGGTGGATCCGGCCCGCGGCATGTTTATTTTGATGTTCCTGGTGATTGTTGTCGGCGGTTCGCTGGCGTTGTACGGCCTGCGCGCCGGCGCGACGGCGGCAAGGGTTCGCTATGGGCCGCTCAGCCGCGAGGCCTTCCTGTTGGTGAACAACCTCCTGTTCGTTGTCGCGTTGGCGGTGGTGTTGTTGGGAACACTGTATCCATTGGCCTACGAGGCCCTGAGCGGCGGCGACAAGATCAGTATCGGCCCACCCTGGTTCAATACGTTCTTTGTGCCCTTGATGTTTGCCGTGGCGGTGGCGGTCGGCGTCGGCCCGCTCCTGAACTGGAAACGGACCGGCCTCGCCAAGCTCCGGCGGCGGTTGCTGTGGTCGGGTGGCATGGCGGTTGCGTCGGGCGTGATTGTGCCGCTGGTTGCCGGGGGGATGCTCTCCCTATCGACGACAATGGCGGTGGTATTGGCGATTTGGATTCTCGCCGGGCACGGGGTGGACCTGCTGCACCGAGTGCGTTTGGTTCGCCCGTCGCGGGTGGGTGCCGAGCCGGACGACTCCATCGCGGCCGAAAAAACCGCGCCTCGGCGGTGGGCATCGGCAAGGTCGCGGGCCGCTGGCGGGTACGCGCAACCCGACGCCCCCTGGTCTCGCGTGCGGCGCATTCCGCTTGCCTACTGGGGCATGGTTGTCGCCCATGTCGGTTTCGCCACGAGCCTCCTGGGCGTGGCGCTGACCCATCAATTCTCGGTGGAAAAAGACATTCGCCTGGCGCCGCAAGAGGTTGCCGTTCACGGCGGCGTGTCGTTTCGTTTTTTGGGCGTTTTTCCGTCCAGGGGTCCGAATTACCGGGCGGAAAATGGCCACTTCGACGTATTGGACGGCAACCGGCGCTTGTTGTTGGTACCGCAAAAACGACGCTATCTGGCCGGCGGAGCGGTGATGACGGAAGCGGCCATAGACCCCGGATTCTTCAAGGATATCTATATATCGCTTGGCGAACCGCTCGACGACGGGGCCTGGGCCGTGCGCGTCTACGTCAAGCCCTTCGTGCGCTGGATTTGGTTCGGTGCCTTGATGATGGCCTTTGGTGGCCTATTGGCCATTGCCGACAAGCGCTATCGGCGGCTCCGCGGGGCGTATTCGTCCCGAGCCGCCAAGAGCGGCCCGGCCGGGGGTTCTGTTGTCGCCCCTTGACGTATCGTCGGGTACGCCGGCGGCCGCCGCCGCGCATCGGGACGCTTGCGGGTGCGCTGATGCGGCATTATCAGTTGGATGGAGCCCAAGGTCGTGAGCACAACACTGCCCCGAATGGGTTTGCTCGCCCCCCTCGGTATCTTTCTTCTGATCGTGCTGATCGGCTACTACGGATTTCAGTTGGAAGACCCCCGGCGCCTGCCGTCCGCATTGATTGGCCAACCCTTCCCGGAGTTTCGCGCACCGCTATTGGAGCCTTCCCGCGCACCCGGAGGAAGGTTGTACGCAAGCCGCGATGATTTGCTTGGCGACACGCTGCTCGTTAACGTTTGGGCGACCTGGTGCCCCACATGCAGGGCTGAACACGACGAACTGGCGCGCATTCGCCGCGAGGAGAACATGCGCATCGTCGGCATCAACTACAAGGACGACCCGGCGGCGGCGCAGCGCTGGTTGCGTGAATTTGGCGACCCCTACGACTTCAACATCGTGGATTTGGACGGTGCCCTTGGCGTTGAACTGGGGGTGTACGGCGCTCCGGAGACCTTCCTTCTTGATGCCCGGGGGGTCATCCTACATAAGAGAATCGGCGAGATTACGCGACAGGTCTGGCTCGACGAGTTGCTACCGCGCATCGAACGGCCAAGGTCCGATGCAAACCGGTAGTCGCCTAGCCCACCACCTTCCGCCTAGTCATCGATATGATTACCATAATAAGATCAATAGGCTACGAGTTTTTCAATGCTGCTCTATCGAATTGTTCAGACCTTCCATAAGGGAGTTATATCGATGGGTTGACCGAGGCCCACATAGGGTAGTTTCCAGCGGCTAAATCCTCGACATATAGTGGTATGTCAACCCATGTATATAAGTCCCTTCCATAAAATTCCGTGATCGCGGGGTTGATCAGACATTTCCTGGCCTTGTGCCTGTGCTTGTTGATGTTGGCGAGCCAGGCCGCGAGCCCGGTCGACGTGCATCATTTTCCCGATGCGGAGAGCGAGCGCCGCTATCGGGCATTGGTTGCGGAATTTCGTTGTCCCAAGTGTCTTAATGTCAACCTGAGCGGTAGCGATGCGCCCATCGCTCAGGATTTGCGGGCCGCGGTTTATCGCCTGGCGGTGCTCGAAGGGCGTGCCGACGACGAAGTGCACGAATTTCTCAAGACCCGCTACGGCGATTTCGTGTTGTACGATCCACCGTTCAACAGGGGTACGGTGCTGTTGTGGCTGGGGCCGGGACTGTTCGTTTTGTTGGGCATTGCGCTTGTTGTCCGTCGTTTGCGCCATCAACCGGCGGCGGTGCTCGGTGTCGACGACGAGCGCCGCCTGGGGACGATCCTGGACGAAGAATGAGCTTGTGGATCTGGGCAACGCTGCTCGCCTTGTTGGCGGTGGTTTTCGCCGTGGTGCCCTTCCTAAGGCCCGCTCGCAAGGACACCGGTGGTACCGTGCCAATCCAGCCCACGGATCCCGACCGGGCGTTGCGCGCCCTATACCGGCAGCGGCTGGAAGAAATCAAGGAGGAGTACGACGCCGGCGTGCTTGATACCGCTAGCCGAACCGAGGTCGAGCGGGAGTTGGCGCGGGGTTTGTTGGACGAGTTCGCGCCGTCCCAGGCCGATTCCGCCGTTCTGTCCGGCCCTGTCGACGGCGGTGGGAAAACGGCTTCCTCAACCCGGCGGGGAAGGGCCTGGTTGCTCGTCGCTGTCGGCATTCCCCTATTGGCATTGGCGGCCTACCTGCGGGTAGGCGAGCCGCAGGCTTCCTGGTTGCAGGATGCGCATCTTGTCCTGGCACTCGACCCGCGGCGGGACCGGCCGGACATCGACCGATGGCGGGTGCGGCTGGCGAATCGGCTGGAACGCCGGCCGGCCGACGCCCAGAGTCGCTACCTGCTCGGTCGCATCCAATTCGGGGACGGCGACTATGCGCGGGCGGCGGAATCTTTTGCCTTGGCGCATGCGGCGGCCGGCGACGATCCCGTCATTGATTCGGCCTGGCTGCGAGCGCTCTATTTGGCGAATGGGGGTTGGCTCGACGAGACGGGCGGGCGCATTGCCGAGCGACTGCTCGCGCGGCAATCGAACGATCCGATGGTACTGGAGATTCTGGCCATCGACGCCTACCGTCGCGGCGACTACCGGGAAGCGGTGGGGCGGTTCAATCAGGCGCTTGGCAATGCTTCGGCGCCGACACAACGCGCCGCTCTCGAACACTTTTTCGAACAGGCACGGTCGATGCTCGGCGATCTGGAACCGAACATTGAGGTGGAACTGACAGCCCTGGCGCCGCCGCCGGTGTCGGCCACGCTGTTCGTTATTGCCCGTCCGGTGGGCGGCGGCATGCCCTACGCGGTGGTCCGCCGCGCCGCCGTGCCCTTGCCGGCCCGGGTGCGATTGGACGACGCGGTGACCATGAATCCCGATCTGCCGCTGTCCGCCGCGCAGCGGATTGAAGTGGTGGTGCGCATCAGTCCAACGGGTGCCGCCATGCGACAACCGGGCGATTGGGAGTGGGTGTCGGATCCCTTGTTGGTCGGAGATAGGTCGACGATTTCGGTCGGGGCGCAATTGCGACCGCCGGGCAACGAAGAACAATCCGAATAGTTCGGCGCGCATCGCCGGGGGTCGAGTCGAGGCGCGGCGGCCCATTTCGTCGGCGAGATGAGTCCAGATCGAATGAATTCAATCAGATGGTGGCCAAAGGGGTCGCATTTTCCAATAAAGTTGGATTAGACTTGTGCGGCAAGCGGTGAACCGGATGGGATTTGCCGCGAGGGCTCGCATTGGCAGGCGTGGAGAGCGCCCTGAAGTCTCCCTGTGGCGGTTGCCGGTGCGATGACGTGTTGATGGAACGCCTGCTGTGGGTAGCGGAGCGCAATGCGCCTTAAGCAGATTAAGTTAGCTGGCTTTAAGTCATTCGTTGATCCGACTTCCGTCGCCCTTCCCGGAAATCGCTGCTCCATCGTGGGCCCCAACGGTGGCGGTAAATCCAATATCGTCGATGCCCTACGCTGGGTGATGGGCGAAAGCTCGGCCAAGCAACTCCGGGGGCAAAATCTCACCGACGTCATATTTCATGGCTGTGGCACGCGGCCGATGGCCGGTGTTGCCTCGATCGAACTGATCTTTGCGAACACCGAGGGGCGCCTTGGTGGCGAGTACGCGGCCTATGGCGAAATCTCTATTCGCCGGCAGCTCGGCCGCGACTCGCAATCAACGTATTTCCTGAATGGCACCCGCTGTCGGCGGCGCGATGTGGCGGATATCTTCCTGGGGACCGGATTTGGCCCGCGCGGCTATTCCATCATCGAGCAGGGCATGATCAGCCAGCTTGCCATGGCGCGTCCCGAAGAACTGAGGGAGTATCTTGAGGAGGCGGCGGGTATCTCCAAGTATCGGGAACGTCGACGCGAGACGGAAAGCCGCATCAGGCACGCCCGCGAGAATTTGGACCGCTTGCACGACACCCGGGAAGAGCTGGGCCGAACCCTGGAGCGTCTGCGGCGGCAGGCGGGGGCCGCCCGGCGCTACAGGGAATTGCAAGACGAAGAGCGCCGTTGCGCCGCCGAGCTGCACGCCATCCGCTATCTGGACATAGCGGCCCGATTGGAAACGTTGGATGGGGATCTGCGGCGCAAGGAAGCGAATCTTGAGCGGCGGCGCTCGCGCCTGCAATCCGTGGAGACACGGGTTACCGAGGCCCGGGTACGCCACGACGAAACAAACGAAGAATCCCGTTCCCAACAAAGTGCCTTCTACCAGCTCCGCGAGGCGATTGCGCGCATCGAGCAAACCCTGAAACTCGACCGGGCGCACGTGGCGAAACTTGAGGCGGAACTGGCGGATGTGTGCGGCAAGGCGGTGGAAACGGCGCGGCGGCTCGACACGGATCAGCGCGATATCAATGGGCTGCGGGCCGCTATTGTCGCGTTGGCCCCCGGTGTTGCGGCCGCTCAAGCGGCGGATGAGCAGGCCGCGGCCGAACTTGAGCGGGCTGAGCTTGCCTACGCGGCCTGGCAGGACGATTGGGATGCATTCAGCGCTAGGTCGGCGGAGGCGGCGCGGTCCGCGCAAATGCAGGCATCGCGGATTGAGCATGCCGAGGCATTGCTCGCCACGCTTGCCGGGCGCCTTGAGCGCCTAGCCCATGAGGAACAGTCGCCCGCCGATGTCGAATGGGAACAAGTCAACCGCCTGGCCGCGAAAATTGCCGCGGAACAGGCGCGGCGCTCGGCACTCGAGGATGATGTTGAACGATGTCGCGGGGAAATAGCCGTCGTGCGCGAAAGCAGCCTGAACGGCGAGGCGGAACGGGATGAGGCCCGCGGGAAGCTGCAGGCACTCCGCCAAGAACTGGTGATGTTGCGGGCCACGCAAGAAGCCGCCCTTGGTCGCGCCGACGACGGCATGGCGGATTGGCTTGTCGAGCAGGGCTTGGCGGCGGTGCCTCGGCTGGGTGAAATCCTGAGTGTCGTGCCGGGGTGGGAACGGGCCGTGGAGATGGTGCTCGGCGACTTTCTACAGGGTTTGCGGGTCGATGATGCGCTGCGCTTCGCGGACGCTCTGCCGACACTGCAAAGCGGTAGCCTCACTTTGGTGGAAGGACGCATTGAGGCGGCTGCGGACGGCGAGTTGCCGAGCCTTGGTTCGCTGATTCGCAGCTCGGGCATACAGCTTGGCTCGCTGCTGAACGGCGTTTTCGCGGCCGAATCCAATGCGGTTGCCTTGGCGAGCCGGTCGCGACTCAAGCCGGGCGAAAGCATCGTGACTCGCTCCGGCCTTTGGTTGGGGCCGGATTGGTTGCGCATGATGCCTGATCGGGACGGCGACGCCGGCATCATTGAGGGCGCTCAGAAGTTGGAAACACTCGAAGTGTGGGTCGAGGAGGCGGAATCCTCGGTGGCGCGGCGCCAAGGCGAGCTAGAGGATGCCCGGGCAAGGCTGCGGGCGCTTGAGCAACGGCGGGAATCTCTCCAGAGGCAGGCCGACACGACGAGCGAAGCACTTGCCGAGTTGAAGGCGGACCACGGCGTACAGCGCGTGAAGTTGGAAACGGCCGATGCGCAGCGCGGCCGCTTGCGACTCGAACAGGCGGAATTGGAGCGACAAATTACCGAAGAGCGCGAGAAACTCGCGGCCGCCCGCGAACTTCTGGCCAAGGCGGAGCGCCAATCGGAAGCACAGATCCCAATGGGTCGAGCGCTCGCGGAGGCCAAGCGTCGCCTACAGGGGGAACTGGACGGGGCGCGTCGGGCCGTGCGCGCGCGCCACGATGAATTTCATGCGTTGCATGTTGAACGGCAGGGACGGGTTGCGCGTCTTGATGCGACTCGCATGGCGCGTCGACGCCTGGTCGAACGGGCCGACGAATACGAGAGCCGCCGTGCGGTGCTGGCAAAGACTATCGAGGAGGCCTCGGTGCCCTTGCCGGCCATGCAGGCGGAGCTCGCAGCCAAGCTTGCCCTGCAGCATGGGGCGGAGGAGCGCCAGCGGGCGCTTAGTGCGCGACTCGCCGAGTTAAGCGAGCGAATTCGGGAGTTGGAAGGCACCCGCAAAGCGACCGCGGCCGATGTCGATGCGGCCCGCGGGGAATTGGAGGCGGCCCGGGTCGAACGCCGGGGGCTGTGTGTCGAACAGGCCAATGTTCGGGAGAAGGTGGAGGCCACCGGCCACGCCATGCAGGGTGTGCTGGATAGCTTGCCCGACGATGCGACCGCGGATGTTTGGGAACAGCGGCTTGATCGCCTCGACCGGAGCATTCGCCGCTTGCAGCCGGTCAACCTCGCGGCCATCGACGAATACGGTGTCGAGGCCGAGCGCAAAGCCTGGCTTGACGCCCAGTACGAAGACTTGGACCGGGCGCTGGAAACCCTGCGTACCGCCATCCGCAAAATCGATGCGGAGACGCGCTCCCGATTCAAGGAAACCTTTGAGGCGGTCAATCGCCATTTGGCGGAGATCTTTCCCAAACTGTTCGGCGGCGGACACGCCGAGTTGGTGCTGACCGGGGAGGACTTGCTGGATACGGGCGTTGCGGTGTTGGCGAGACCACGGGGGAAACGCAATGTCAGTGTGCATCAACTGTCCGGCGGCGAAAAGGCGTTGGCCGCGGTGGCGCTCATATTCGCGATCTTCCGCCTCAATCCCAGCCCGGTTTGCGTGCTGGACGAAATCGATGCGCCCCTGGACGACACCAATGTTGTGCGCGTTGCGCAACTGATTCGGGAAATGTCCCGGGGCGTGCAGTTCGTCGTTATTACCCACAACAAGCTCACCATGGAGATGGCCGACCATTTGATTGGCGTCACCATGGGCGAGCCGGGCGTGTCGCGCTTGGTTTCGGTGGATATCGACGAGGCTGCGGCAATGGCGGCGTCGGCATGAACGCATCGGGCACCCCGGTGTTTGGCGTGCGCGAGTGCCGCATTTTTTATTTTGCCCCGAGCAATCTTGACGGGGCTGTGGCGTACCCCCGCAGTGACGGGGAGACACTTGATTATTCCGGGTGACCGGAGGGCCTGCAAGAGGATCTAAAGCGTGAACATCGAGAACATCGACATCAAGGATCTTGTGTTGATCGGCGGTGCTTTATTCACCGTCGGAGTCATCATCCACGGGTTCTGGCTGGCGTGGCGCTCTCGCACGGCGCCGTTGCGTCTGGAGGTTTTGCCGGAGCTGCGGTCGGAGAACGATGAGGTAGACGATTATTGGGGGGGGGAATTGCCGAACGGTGGTGGTCGCCCGGTGGAGCCGATACAGCGGGGCCTTGATTTTGACGATACCCCAGCACCGGTGGAGCCGGTTAAACAGCCGTCGCAGACACCGGCACGGCGGCCTCGGGTTGAAGAGGCATCCCCACCCCCTGCGGCGGCGGAAACGGAAATGGAAGCGCAAGCTCGCGGCAGAATGGAAGAGCGAAAAGCAGGCCCTGCGGTGGCGGAAACGGAAATGGAAACGGAAGCGGTAGACTCGGCTCACCCGGAAGCGGCGGCGACGCCCTCGCGGTGGTCCGGGGCGAGCCCGGTGATGTCCGGAGGGCCGGAGGCGGATTCGGCGAGGTCGCGCTGGTCGGAACGGCAGGCGGCATCCGGATCCGAGCCGGATAGGCGCCGGGAATCTTCGCGTTGGTCGGAAGCGGATGATGAAATCGACCCACACGATGATGCGAGTGCCGCATCCGCGACACCAACAACGCAGGATTTGCTCGTCATCAACCTGTTTGCCCCGGACGAAGCGCCCTTCAGGGGAGAGGCGTTGCTTGCGGCGATGCGCAAGCGGGGTCTCAAGTACGGCGAAATGCGGATATTCCACCGTTTCGACCCCGCGACCAAGGCGATTCGATTCAGCGTTGCCAATGTGGTGGAGCCCGGACATTTCGACATGGGCAGCGTTGCCACCCTGGTTTCGCCGGGCCTGGTCTTTTTTATGCAATTGCCGGGTCCGGCGGATCCGGAGGAAACCGTGGAGGACATGATCGACATTGCGCGGGGGATTGCCGATGATCTTGGCGCCGTGCTCAAGGACGAGCATATGGCGCTGCTTACCCCACAAAGAATTGCCGACTACCGTGAACGCGCTGCCGAGTATTCGCATCGACAACCGGCACGGCGGGTCGGGGCGATGTAGATTGTTGAGCGCCCAACGGCCTTTGTATGCCCCTCGCGGCTTTCCATTGGGCGGGCCCGCGGAAAATTCGTCAATTCGGACTGATTCGCAGACAGGTTCCCGCTAAGCTTGCGGCGGCTTGCGAAGGATGGCTGCCGCCCGACAATGGACAGGCTTGATGAACTCCGGGAACTGATTCGCCACCACAACCACCGCTATCACGTCCTGGATGACCCCGAGATTGCCGATGCGGAATACGACGCCCTGTTCGATGAACTCGTAGCTCTGGAGCGCGAATATCCGGAGCGTGTCACCCCGGAGTCGCCGACCCAGCGTGTCGGTGCCGAGCCGCTTTCGGAATTCGCTTCCGTGCATCATCCCGTGGCCATGCTGTCGCTCGACAAGGTGAGCGCCGTCGAGGCACTCGCGGAGTGGATCGCGCGTTGCCGCGCACGGCTGGGGGAGGAGGCCATGGCCTTTACCTGCGAGCCGAAAATTGATGGGGTAGCCGTGGCCCTCACCTACGAGGAGGGTCGTCTCGCCTTGGCGGCCACCCGTGGCGACGGACGCGCCGGGGAGGATATCACCGCCAATGTGCGCACCATCGCCACCGTTCCGCTATACCTGACCGGCACTGGTTTCCCCCCGCGTTTCGAGGTGCGCGGTGAAATCTATATGACCCGCGCCGACATGGAGGCGTTCAACGAACGCGCTCGCGCCGCCGGCGACAAGCCTCTGGTCAACCCGCGCAACGGCGCCGCCGGCAGCCTGCGGCAACTCGACCCGCGGGTTACCGCGGGCAGGCCGCTGAACATGTACTGCTATAGTCTCGGCTGGCTGGCTGGTGGCCAGTGGCCCGAAACCCAGACCGAGGCGTTGGGCTGGCTTGGGGCCTGGGGGCTGAGAACCAATCCGGAAGTGGTGCTGGCCGATGGCATGGCTGCTTGTCGAGCCTATGTTGAGAAACTGTCGGAACGGCGGGGAGAGCTTGCCTACGACATCGACGGTGCCGTCATCAAGGTCGATTCTCTCGATCAGCAAAGGCGTTTGGGCACGGTTACGCGCAAGCCGCGCTGGGCGGTGGCGTACAAATATCCGGCGGAGGAGGCCACAACCACCGTGCTCGCGGTGGAATTCCAGGTTGGCCGAACGGGGGCCATCACGCCGGTCGCCAAACTCGAGCCGGTATTCGTCGGCGGTGTGACGGTAAGCAATGCCACACTGCACAATATGGATGAGGTTCGGCGGCTCGATTTACGTGTTGGCGATGCCGTGATGGTGCGGCGAGCGGGCGATGTGATACCGCAGGTGGTTTCGGTGATTGCGGGTCGTCGCCCGGAAAACACCCGCCCGGTGGAATTGCCGGCTTCCTGTCCAGCTTGCGGCAGTCCCATCGTACACCGTGGGAGGGAAGTGGCTGTGCATCCGAGCGAGGGGGGTGGGGCGCCTGCGCGCGAACAGCCTGGGACGCTTGCACCAGAGCGGGGTGCCATTGCACGGCGGGAGGAGACTGCGGCGCCTTCACAAATCCCGGCCGGCGTGCCGCGGGACGAGACGATTGATGCGCGCGCCAAGCAGGAAGTTGTGGCGCGGTGCAGCGTCGGGCCGTCGGTATGCCCCGCCCAGCGCAAGGAGGGCCTGATGCACTACGCGTCGCGTTTGGCTATGGACATCGAGGGGCTCGGCGAAAAACTGATCGATCAACTTGTGGAGCGGAAACTCGTCGCCACGCCCGCCGACCTGTATGCGCTGGATGTCGATACCTTGAGGGGGCTTGAGCGCATGGGCGAAAAATCCACGGAAAACCTGTGCAAGGCGCTCGCGTCGAGCAAGCGGACCACCCTGCCGAGGTTCATCTACGCTTTGGGCATTCGTGAAGTCGGGGAAGCAACGGCGTTCAATCTGGCCGAACACTTTGGCGAGATCAATGCGTTGCGGGCCGCGGACACGGAGATGCTGGAGACAGTACCGGATGTGGGGCCGATTGTGGCCGCAAACATTGCCGCTTGGTTTGCGGACGATGCCAACGCAAAGGTGTTGGATGCGTTGCTTGCGGCGGGCGTCAATTGGCCCGATATGGAGACCCGCGCCAAGCCGCTCATAGGGGAGACCTGGGTGCTGACCGGCTCGCTGCGCGACATGACCCGCAACGAGGCGAAGGCGCGGCTCGTTGCCCTCGGCGCCCGTGTCGCGGGCAGCGTGTCCGCAAAGACCACCCGGGTTGTCGCGGGCGACCGCGCGGGTGGCAAACTTGCCAAGGCGCGGGAATTCGGCGTGCCGGAGATGACCGAGGCGGACTTCGCGGCCTTCCTAGCCGATCCGATTCAGTATCGGCTCGGGCGGGAGTAGCAGTTCGCTTGCGCCGCACGCATGACCGCGTTCCACGACATCGCCAATTTTGACGGCCGGTTCACCGTTTTCCCTTAACACGGCGATTGCCGTGTCGGCTTGGTCGGCGGGGACGCAGACCACAAATCCAATGCCGCAGTTGAAGGTGCGCAGCATCTCCCTCTCGTCGATCCGGCCCTCGCTCTGTAGCCACTCGAATATGCTCGGTCGTTGCCATGCCCCGAGCCGGATGCGAGTGGCCAGATTGTCGCCGCGGAGCATGCGGGGGACATTTTCAATGATGCCCCCACCGGTGATATTGGCCATGGCTCGCACTTCGACCTTGTCGATTAGACTGAGAATCGACCGGGCGTAGATGCGTGTGGGCGCGAGCAGGCGACGGCGAATTTCCTCGCCCGGTGGCGTTCGCCGGCGCACCAGAATGGCCCGGATCAACGAGAAGCCATTGGCATGCGGGCCATCGGCGCGGAGGCCGAGCAAACAATCGCCAACCTCAATTTTGCTGCCGTCGATGATTCTGTCGCGCTCGACCACACCCACGCAGAACCCGGCGATGTCGTAGTCCTGGTCGGCGTACATCCCCGGCATTTCAGCGGTCTCACCCCCGGCCAGCGCACAGCCGGCCTCCGCGCAGCCGTCGGCAACGCCTCGGATGACGCGCTCCGCAATATCCACATCAAGGCGGCCGGAGGCGTAGTAGTCGAGAAACAGCAGGGGTTGCGCACCGGTTACGAGGACGTCGTTGACGCACATGGCGACGAGATCCTGACCGATGCCGTCGTGCTTGTCCCAATCGATGGCGAGCTTGAGTTTGGTGCCGACGCCGTCCGTGCCGGTGGCGAGCACGGGTCGCCTGTAGCCGACCGGTATCTCCACCAGGGCGGCGAATCCACCGAGGCCGTGGAGTACTTCCGGCCCGTGGGTGGACCTGCAGGCGTCCGCAATGCGCGCCACGAGTTCATTGCCCGCATCGACATCGACACCGGCTTCGCGATACGTGAGTCCCATCCGCGATAGTGTAGCTTGGAAGCTCCTTACACCCCAAGTACGCCGTTCGGTTAAAATCGCCCGCTTGCCAACTAGGAGGATGGATCGATCACCCCCAGGATCGGTAAACGGGTCTTGGCGAGCGCCCTTTTTTTCTTGACGGGGCTCGTGTCGCCCTCACAGTTGATCGCCGCGCCCGTGCCCTGGCTATACGATGTGGACCTGGCGGTCGAGGGGCGCGGCGCCGAGGCGAGGGTGGCGGTTTCCGGCGCGGCGCTAGCGGAGGTTTTGTCGCGGGTCAGCGGCTTGGCGCATGTGCCGCGCAATGCCGTGGTACGCGAGGCGCTCAACCGTCCGGAAGCCTACTACAATCGCTTTGTCTTTCTTGATGGCGGTACGCTGCGAATACACTTCATGCCGTCCGCCATCCTCAAATTGGTGGACGAGGCGCGGTTGCCGATTTGGTCCGCCAACCGGCCGCGGATTATGGTGTGGTTGGTTGTCGAGGACCGCGGCCGACGGCAAATTTTGCACAGCGACCACCGGATGGCCGAGGCCTTGCGGGTGCGGGCGCGCCAACGGGGCATCATCCTAAAATTGCCGCTGATGGATCTCGAAGACAGTGTGCGTGTGCCGCCGGCGGTCGTTGGTGGCCGGATTTTCGCGCCGCTCAAGGCGGCGTCCCGGCGGTACGGTGCCGAGGTAATAGTGGTCGGGCGGGTATGGGAACGGGCCTGCCGCCCCGCTATGGCCATAGAGCGGGTCTGCGGGCCACGGGAGGGCACCTATTATGCCGGCAGCTTGGAGGCTTGGCTGGACGGCGGGGAATTCGCAACGAATTTTTCTGTTCCGACCCTTGCCGAAGCCGGGCGCGGTACGGCGGATTTCATTGCCGACGAACTCGCCGGCCGATTTGCGGTACTCGCGCGTGAGCGGAACCGTCTCGCGTTGACGGTGCGGGGTATCGACTCGCCGGTTCGCTACGGGCGGCTTTTGGCGTACCTTGAGAGCCTGGAGTTCGTAGCCGGCGTTGAGGTGGTGTCGGTTGATGTTGATCGGCTTGCAGTCGGATTGCACACCCGGGCGGCTCTGGACCAATTGTTGGAGCTGTTCGAGCGGGACGGCCGCGTCGGCCCCGATCCGACCGGCCAGGCCCTGTTGGTTTGGACGGGCACCTGACATGCGCTGGTCGCTGATACCCAATGTGATCACCGGCTTGCGCATGTTGTTGGTGGTGCCGGCCGGCTGGTTGATGTGGCAGGGTCGCTATTCCGAGGCCCTGGTGGTGGTGGGGGTGGCCGGCGCCTCCGATGCGCTCGATGGGGAACTTGCCCGGCGCTTTAATTGGCGCAGCGCCTTCGGATCCATGATGGATCCGCTGGCCGACAAGCTGCTGGTGCTGGTGGTGTTCGTCCTGTTCACGATTCAGGGCCACATACCGGTCTGGCTTGCGGTGCTGGTCGTGGCCCGCGATGCGGTCATCCTCTCCGGCGCTGGAATCTATCGCCTTTGGTTCGGGGAAATCGAAATGGCGCCGACCTTGATCAGCAAGGCCAATACCGTGGCGCAGATTGTCCTGCTGCTGCTGCTGCTGTTGGGTCTGGGCGAGTTCGGCGCCCTGAGCGAGGCGGCGCTACGGGCTGTGCGGCCCTGGGGTTTTTATATGTTGGCGACCCTCGGGGTAGTGTCCGGTGGTCATTACGTGATCATCTGGGGCCTGAAGGCGTGGCGCAATCGACGGTCGGATGGAGGGTGAAGCGACAGTGCGCGAACCCGGTCGGATGCATGTGGTGTGCACCGGGGGCGGCACGGCGGGTCACGTGCTGCCGACGGTTCCGGTTATACGCGCACTTCGGGAACAGGGCGCGGAAGTCGCCTATATCGGCGGGACCGACGGTCTGGAGAAGCGCTATCTCGAGGGCTTGCGGGGGGTGCGCTATTTCGGCATTGCGTCCGGCAAGTTGCGGCGCTATTGGTCTTGGCGGAATGTGACCGATGTCCTGCGGGTGCTACGCGGAATTTGGCAGAGCCTGCGGCTACTCGGCGGCATCCGTCCGTCGGTCATCTTTTCCAAAGGCGGGCACCTGAGTTTTCCGGTGGTGCTGGCGGGTTGGATGCGGCGCATCCCCATCGTCGCGCATGAATCCGATTTCTCGCCCGGGCTCGCCAACCGTTTGGCCATGCCCTTTGTCGATGCGCTCTGTACGAGTTTTCCCATTCACCGTCCCCGTCATTTGCGCGGCGAACTCATATACACCGGCTCGCCGGTGCGCCCGGAATTGCTGAACGGCGCCGCCGACCAGGGCAGGGCGCTGTTGCGGGCGCCACAGGGCCGGCCTGTCGTGCTGGTTACCGGCGGCAGCCTCGGGGCGGATTCGCTCAATGCCGTGGTCGCCGAGGCGGCGCCGCGGTTGGTCGAGCAATGTTATTTGGTCCACGTTTGCGGGCCGGGCAAGCGCAGCGGCCTGAAGCTGCCGGGGTATAGCCAATTCGAGTATGTGGGGGAGGAGTGGGGGGATATGCTGGCCGCCGCCGATTTGGTTGTATCCCGAGCCGGCGCCAACACCCTCTTCGAACTGCTCACGCTTGGCAAGCCCAACCTGCTGATCCCGTTGCCCGCGCTCGCGAGCCGCGGCGATCAAATCGAAAACGCGAACTACGCGGCGCGCGCCGGCTTCAGCCGGGTGATTCGGCAGGAGGAACTCGACGCGGCTGTCCTGGTGGACGCCGTTGGCGCGATGCTCGGTGAACGGGAAACCTGGGTGGCGCGCCTCGCGCGGTTCGCAAGCCCGCCGACGGTGGAGTTGCTGTGCGCAACGCTCGAGAGTGCTGGTGCACGGCGCAAATTGGGATAGAATCCGCGCCTTTTCGCCGACCGTACAGCGCCGTCGGCCCATTCGGCGTTTGCTGGACATGGCCCGTCCCGGCCGAAGGCAACCCATTGGCATGCGCCGCTTCGGCGACATATCACCACAAACAAGGACTCAGCATCGATGTACAAGATTCGTCTGTTCAACCGGATTGCCCTGCGCGGTCTGCAGCGCTTCCCGAGGGAACGCTACGAGGTGGGCCACGATTTGCCGAACGCGGATGGCATTCTGTTGCGCAGCCACAAGCTGCGGCCCGAAGAGATGAGCGCAAATCTGCGCGCCGTGGCCCGCGCCGGGGCCGGTGTCAATAATGTGCCGATCGGTTACTGCACGGAACACGGCATCGTGGTCTTCAACACGCCGGGTGCGAATGCCAACTCGGTAAAGGAACTGGTTTTGGCGGCGCTTCTGATTGCCTCGCGGAATCTCGTTGGTGGCATGGCGTTCGTCTCGTCCTTGCGCGACATCGGCGAACAGTCGCGGCTTGATGCATTGGTGGAGGCGGAAAAGAAGCGCTTCAAGGGCCGGGAACTGCTCGGCAAATCGTTGGGCGTTGTGGGCCTTGGCGCCATCGGCTCGCTGGTTGCGCGGGCGGCGCTCGATTTGGGTATGGAGGTGCTCGGCTACGACCCGGCCATATCCGTTGAGGCGGCCTGGCGGCTGCCAAGCGACGTCAAGCGCATGGAGAATTTGCCCAGCCTGTTCGCCAAGTCCGATTATGTCAGCCTGCATGTGCCGCTGGCCTCGGCAACCGAGGGGCTTGTCAATCGCGAGAGTTTTCGGCTTTTCCGTCCCGGGGCCGTGTTGCTGAATTTCGCGCGCGAACCCATTGTTGAGCGCGCGGCGCTGCGAACAGCGCTCGATGACGGAACCCTGGCTTGCTATATCGCGGACTTCCCGGTGCCCGGACTCACCGACCATCCCAAGGTGCTTTTCACCCCGCATCTCGGCGCGAGTACCGAGGAGGCGGAGGAAAACTGCGCCCTGATGGCGGCCAATCAACTCACCCATTTTCTGGAAACCGGCAATGTCGCCAACTCGGTCAACTTTCCCTCGGTTTCTTTGGATCTGTCCGAAGGGCACCGCCTGGCGGTCACCAATCTCAACGTACCGGGCATGCTTGGCCAGATGACCTCGGTGCTGGCCAGGCGCGGCATCAATGTGGTGGACATGATCAACAAGAGCCGGGGCGATGTCGCCTATAATCTGCTCGACCTGCAGGATGCGCCGACGCCGGAGCTGATTGAGGAGCTTGGCGCCATCGACACAGTGATCAATGTTCGGGCGCTCAACGGATTGAACAGGCGCGTCGGGGAAACCTCCGGCGAATAGGGCGTGGTGTATACTCGCGCACTGAGCGGCGACCGCGGCGGGCGCTCGACCGAATAACAAATCGTCGTGGTCGCAACGAAAGTCGTCGCGTCGGGATGGGCGTCGATTGCATGGCCCGGGAAGCACCCACAGGGCGGGGCACTTGGCCGCAACCATCGAAGGAGTGAATGAATGGGTGTAGTGGACTGGCTTGGTAATGGTTTGTGGAACCTTTCCGCGTGGGGCATTGTTGCCTATGTTTTGATCGTCACCCACATCACGATCATTATGGTCACCGTTTATCTGCACCGCTTTTCAGCGCATCGCTCGATAGAACTGCATCCTGGTCTACAACATTTCTTCCGGTTATGGTCTTGGCTGACCACCGGCATGATCACCAGGGAATGGACCGCTATCCACCGCAAACACCATGCCGCCACGGAAACCGAGGAGGATCCCCACAGCCCGCGGGTGCTCGGTATTTGGAGGATTCTTTGGCGCGGCACCGAGGCCTATCGAGATGCCGCCAGGGATGTAGGCACGATTGAGCGATACGGCTCGGGCTGCCCGGACGATTGGTTGGAGCGCAATCTGTATTCGAAGCATGCAATGCTTGGTGTGGGCCTGATGGCGGTCATAAACGTTGCCCTTTTTGGATTTATCGGCATAACGGTGTGGGCGGTGCAGATGCTTTGGATTCCCGTGCTTGGCGCCGGTGTGATCAACGGGGTGGGCCACTATTGGGGATACCGAAATTTTGAATCGCCCGATGCCAGCACCAA
The DNA here is from genome assembly GCA_965116165.1 of Pseudomonadales bacterium. Classification (GTDB taxonomy): domain Bacteria; phylum Pseudomonadota; class Gammaproteobacteria; order Pseudomonadales; family Azotimanducaceae; genus Azophilus. Next base: position 3,094,435 of record OZ220484.1, read on the forward strand.
CATGCTGCCCTGGGGCATCCTGATTGGCGGCGAGGAACTGCACAACAACCACCACACCTATCCCAATTCGGCACGGTTATCCCAAAATTGGTGGGAGTTCGATGTGGGCTGGATGTGGATTCGGCTCTTTCAGGTGTTCGGCCTTGCCCGGCCATTGAGTACCGGCCCCATGGCGCGGAAATCTCCGGGCAAGAAGACGCTGGATATGGATACGGCCTGGGCGGTGCTAAACGACCGTTTTCGGCTGATGGCCAAATACAAGAACGATGTGGTCCGGCCCCTGGTCGAGCAGGAGTGCGCGAAAGTGGACCGTGCAACCGGGCGCTTGATTCGAGCCGCGCACGAACTGCTTTGCCGCCATGAGGTCTTGGTGGACGAATCCGGCAGGCGACGGATCAGAGAGGCTGTGCGGGCGAACCACACCATCGATACCATCTACAACCTGCGGCTTCGTTTGCAGGCGATTTGGACCCGCCGCGGAGGAAATGCGGAGGACATGCTGCAGGCGCTCCGACATTGGTGCCGCGATGCGGAGGCCACCGGCATACAGGCGCTGCGGGATTTCGTCGACGAATTAAAATCCTACACCGTCTCGAAGCTCGCCCCGGCCTAGTCCATCCAACCGATAATGCCGCGTCAGTGCGCCCGCAAGCGTCCCTGTGCGCGGTTTAAGCCCCCGTCGGCGTATCCGGCGATACGTCAAGGGGCGACAACGGGGAGGAGCCTGAGGGGTACCCTCGCATAAAGCGGATGGGCGCTTGCGGGCACGCCCCGCGGGTGGTGGCGGGGTGGTGCCCGGCCGATTTCGGCGTGCAGGTCCGGCGGGCGCCCTCACATGCGGTCAACGGTTTCGATGCCCAGTAGACTCAAGCCCAGTTTCAGGGTTCGCGCCGTGCGTTGGGCGAAACGCAGGCGGTTTTCGCGTTCCGCGCCGTCCGCGCCGAGTATGGGGCACTGCTCATAGAATCCGGTGAATTTGGTGGCGAGTTCGTAAAGGTAGCCGCAGAGCAAATGCGGTGTGCCGTCGACGGTGACCTGTTCCAAAACCTCTTCAAAGCGAATCAGCGCAACAGCCAGTGTCTGTTCCACCTCGGTATGCGGCTCGGCGTTTCCCGCAAGCGATTCGGGTGCGATTCCGCCGCGCCGGAAGAGGCTTTGAATGCGTGCGTAGGCGTATTGCAGGTAGGGCGCGGTGTTGCCGTCGAAGGCAAGCATTCGATTCCAGTCAAAAACATAGTCGCTGGTGCGGTTTTTGGATAGGTCCGCGTATTTGACCGCGCCGATTCCAACCGTCCTGGCGATGGTGGCTCGCTCGGCCGCATCATCCACACCGGTGTTCGCCGTGGCGGCGGCGGGGTGCTTGTCGGGGCTCGCGGCGGTATTCGCGTTGGCATCGCGGACGGGCGCGGCGTCGTTCCGGGGGGTGTTTGCGTTGGTCATAACCGCTGGCCCGGGGTTCCGCCGGGATACTTCCGCAAGGGCCCGGGCCTCGGCTTCATCGAGCAGGTCGGTGAGTTTCACCACACCGCCCTCCCGCGTTCGAAACGGGCGTCCGTCCTGGCCCAGCATGGTTCCGAACGGCATGTGCTCCAAGGTCGTTTCCGGAGATTTGAAACCGGCGGCCTCGGCAACGGCGAACACCTGACGAAAGTGCAGGGCCTGGCGGCTGTCGGTGAAATACAGGATGCGGTTGGCGGCGAGCCGCATGGCACGGTGGCGGATGGCGGCCAGGTCGCTGGTGGCGTAGAGGTAGCCGCCGTCCGATTTTTGGACGATTACCGGTTGCCTGGTGCCCACCTCCGGCAGGAAGACGCAACGGGCACCCTCGGATTCGGTGAGTAGGCCTTGCCGTTCCAGTGCTTCGACAACGGCCGGCAAATCGTCGTTGTAGGCGCTTTCCGCCATGACATTCGCACGGGTGAGGCTGGTGCCGAGGCGATCATAGAGTGCCTGGCAATGTTTCAGCGAAATCTCGATGAACCGCCGCCAGCGGGCGCGGGTATCCCGGTCGCCGGCTTGTAGGGAGACCACCATGGCACGGCTTCGGGCCGCGAACTCCGGGTCTCCGTCGAAGCGGGACTTGGCGGCGCGGTAAAAGAGCTCAAGGTCGGCCAACGCCCGCGAATCGCCGCCGGTCTCGTTGAGATGGGCAAGCAACATCCCGAATTGGGTGCCCCAATCGCCCACATGGTTTTGGCGGATGACCCGATGGCCAAGCGCTTCCAGGATGCGGGCAACCGCATCGCCAATGATGGTGCTGCGCAGATGCCCAACATGCATTTCTTTGGCGAGATTCGGGCTGGAGTAGTCGACAACGATGGTTTGCGGTTCTGCGACCGGTTCGATTAATGGCGCATCGGCCCTGAGGTTGCGGGTCAGGAAGGCATCGCTTAGGCGGATATTCAGAAAGCCCGGGCCGGCGATTTCGATGGATTCGGCGAGGTCGTCGGCCCGGAGAGCGGCAAGCACCCGCTCCGCCAAGACCCGCGGGTTGGTCTTGCCGCGCTTGGCGGCGGCCATGATGCCATCGGCCTGATAGTGGCCGAATTCCGGTTTGGATGCGGTACGCACCAATGGCGGTGCCGGGGTGCCGCAGTCGGCCAGCGCTAGCGCAATGCGTTGCGAAAGCAGTCTACGGGGGTTCATGGAGCCGTGGTGTCCATGGTTGCCCCAAGTTGCGCCGGGAATGTCGGGAAGGCAACCCGAAAATGGTACCTGTAGGTGCTTGCAATCCTCTTGCCGGCCTCGCCACGTTCATTCACAAATAGGTCGGGCTAGAGCGGCTTGACTTTTTCCGCCTGCGGTCCCTTTGCGTGTTCGGCTACCCGAAAGCTCACCTTTTGGCCGTCGCGCAATGTCGGCCGATGGTTGTCGTCGTCGAGTTGAACGTGACGCTGGTGCACAAAGATCTCCTCACCCGACTCGCGGACGATGAAGCCGAAACCCTTCGTTCGGTTGAACCACTTGACGGTGCCTTCCTCGCGCATGTCGGCGAGCCGGGAGGGTGTCCGTGTTTGCGGCCCCATGGTGGTGCTCGTCGACTTTCCCCAGTGTGCCAAGCGCACATTGAACCAGCCATTGACCGCAAGCGCCACAAAGGCGATCAACAGCAAAGCGAGATAATTTTGCGGAAAGAATTTGCTGGGTAATTCGGCTACTAGAACGGCAAGCAGCAGTGCGCTTGCCAGAATGACGATATAAGTGCGCATGACCGGGATCCAAGATGTGTGGACGTAAACGGGGAAAGTCTAACACGGCACTTTCCCCAACGATGCGCTATCGTTGGTTTCGCGGCAATTCCCGCCAACGATACGCCATAGGCCATTCGGGTCCGCATGCTTGGATAAATGGACCACTCAGCCGCTAAGGAACCTCTGATTAATCCTGTAGTCGGGACATCCAATTTAATAGAATCAATAGCTTACGAGTGGTTAAATGCTGCTCTATCGACTTGTTCAGACCTTCCCTAAACCCTCAACACATAGTGGCATGTCAACTTACGTATATAAGTCCCGTTGGTTTGGTGGTGTCTCGGTTGTTCAGTCGAGCACGCCGAACCCTTGCCGCGCAATGACGGGCTCGTCGCGGGTCAGGTCGATTACCGTGGTTGGGATGATTCCACAATGGCCGCCATCGATGATCAGATCAACGGATGTCTCCAGTGCCTCTCGAACATCGTTCGCCCCGGGCAGTGCGCTTTCGTGGCCGGGGAGGCGCATGCTGGTGGTCATCATGGGCTGGCCGAGTGTTTCCAGGAGCCCGCGCGCGATGGCGTTGTCCGGTACCCGCAGGCCGATGGTCCTGCGTCGGGGATGCACCAGCCGGCGGGGCACTTCGCGGCTGGCGGGAAGCAGGAAGGTAAAGGGCCCCGGCGTCAATCGGCGCAGCAGCCGGTAGTTGGCGTTGTCGACCTTGGCGTAAACCGATAACTCCGAGAGATCCCGACAGGTCAGCGTGAAATGGTGGTGCTTGTCGAGGCGCCGCACCTTGCGGATACGATCCAGCGCCGTCTTGTCGCCGATATGGCAACCGAGGGCATAGGTGGTATCGGTGGGATAGACGACCAATCCGCCCGCCTCAAGGATTGCGGCGGCCCGGCGCAGCAATCGCTGCTGCGGGTGCGAGGCGTGTATAACGAAATACTGGCCCATTGGATCGGTGATGTTCGCAGGGTATTTTGCGAATCGGAATGTTAACCGATTCCGACGCTGGGCATGGCCTGCGCCGTAGAACAACCGACCGCCCGACACTGCGAAGCGTTGGCCAGCGTCATCGAATGTTGCTAGTGTTTGCGCCCCCGGCCGAACTTCGAGGCATCCTATGCGCCAGTTGCTGGATTTTCTCCCCATCCTGATTTTTACCGTCGTTTTTTTCGCGGCGGATATTTATTGGGCAACCGGTGCGCTTATGGCATCGGTGACGCTGCAAGTGGCGGTCTACAAGCTGCTCGGCATGCGGGTTGGCCGCGAATTGAAGCTGGCTTTTTGGGCGAGCATCGCCTTTGGCGGCTTGACCCTGTTGTTGCGCGACGAAACATTCATTCAGTGGAAGCCGACGGTAATCAACTGGTTGCTCGCGGCGTCGCTACTCGGTAGCCATTTTGTACGCACCAACCTCATTGAGAAATTACTTGGCGGCCAACTCAAACTACCGGACGCGGTTTGGACGCGGCTCAATTTCGGCTGGGCCGCCGGTTTCTTTTTTGCGGGCGCACTGAACCTGATTGTGGCCTACAACTTCAACATGGAATTCTGGGTTGCCTATAAGCTGATCGGCGGGTTCGGGATCACGCTTTCCTATATCATTCTGACATTGATTTATCTGCACAGGCTGGGGTTACTGGCCGCACAGGGGGACTTGGCCGAGGCACAGGCGCAACGGAACACCAAGCCATGCGATTGAGTGTTAACCTCAACAAGGTTGCCCTGGTGCGGAACGCCCGCGGAGGCGGAACGCCGAGCCTGATCGAGGCGGCCAAGAGCGTACTTGCCGCGGGTGCGGGTGGAATCACCCTGCATCCGCGTCCCGACCAGCGGCACGCCCGCCCGGGGGATGTATTCGAACTCGCCGAACTGCTGGCCGGTTACCCGGACATTGAATTCAATATCGAAGGCAATCCGTTTGCGGGGCCGCGCGACAACGGCTATCCGGGATTCGACGCGCTCGTCGAGGGTGCGCGCCCGCATCAGGCCACCCTGGTGCCGGATGGCGACAATCAGCTCACCTCCGACCACGGCTTTGACCTCGACGGGGACAACGCGGCCCTGATGGCGAAGATAAGGCGCTATCGGGCCGCCGGTGCGCGGGTCAGTCTGTTTATGGATCCGAATGTCGAGCAGATCGAGCGGGTGCCGGAAACGGGCGCCGACCGTATCGAGCTGTATACCGGACCGTTTGCGGAAACGGTTGCACAAAACGGGCCGGGCGACGCGCGCAGCCTAGCCTCGCTCGCACTCTATCGAAAGGCCGCGCGCCGCGCAGTTGGCCTAGGCCTCGGCGTCAATGCCGGCCACGATTTGGACTTGACGAACCTTCCATTATTTGTGCGGATTGGCGAGATTGCCGAAGTGTCCATCGGCCACGCGCTCATCTCCACGGCGCTGGAACGCGGCCTCGCCGCGACCGTGCGCGCCTATTTGAATGCGATTGCCCGATGAAATTCATTATCGAATGCCAAGTTCGGCAGACCGCGGACATGATGGGAATGGTCGCTTTGCGGACAGAAATTCCCGTTAATCGCGGCAATGTCCGAAAATTGGCTTCCAACCAACCCGAATGGTTAAGGAACCTCTGATTAATCCTGTAGCCGGGGCATCCTATTTAATAAAATCAATAGCTTACGAGTAGCTAAATGCTGCTCTATCGAATTGTTCAGACCTTCCTTAGTGTCGCCAAACATTCGGATCCAAGCGGATGATCGCGCATCGCGCATGGTTGGCGGGATAGTTGTTGACATCGACGACAGTCTTGCGCATTGCGACTTTGCGATATAATCCCCCGCCTTTTGCAGGGGACATATAAGGGAAAGTTGACAGAAACCGATATGCGGTGGTTTTCAGCCGCTAAATCCTCAACATATAGTGGTACGTCAACTTACGTATATAAGTCCCTTTTGCAGAATCTTGGAATGCATAGAATGTCACCCATGAAGAAGTCCAGCCCCCGTTCTGCATTGTTTGCCGCGCTTTTGGCCCTTTCCGCGACCGCCGAGCAACCGGCCCCCGTCGTGCGCTTGGCAACCAGCGCCGGCAACATCGACATTGAGCTATTTCCCGCGGGGTCGCCGCAAACCGTTGACAATTTTTTGCGCTTGGTGGACGAGGGTTTCTACGACGGGCTGATCTTTCATCGGGTCATCGCCAACTTCATGGTGCAGGGTGGCGGCTACGACGGTGCCCTGGTCCTGCGCAAACCGCCTCGCACCGTGGTCAACGAATCGTTCAACGGCTTGTCGAACAGCCGTGGTACGGTGGCGATGGCGCGCACCAACGATCCAGACTCGGCGGATGCGCAATTCTTCATCAACGTCACGGACAACAGCTATCTCGACGCGAAACCCGGCCAGCCCGGTTATACCGTATTCGGCAAGGTGGTCGCGGGCATGGAGGCGGTTGCCGACATCGAATCGAGCAGGACGCGGCGTCGCGGCGGCATGGCCGATGTGCCGGTCGAGAATGTCATTATTCAGGCCGCAACGCGCTTGCGGTAGCGCGCAGGCGGGCCCACCATCCGAGCGGTGGGGCCATTGGGCCGACGGGAGACGGGTTGCATGAAATTGCGGGGAAGGGTCGCCGCCGTAACCGGCGGTACGGCGGGAATCGGGCTCGGGATCGCGCGGGCGTTTCTTGATGAGGGAGCATGCGTCACGTTGATGGCCCGCAACCGAGCCAGGGCCGAGCGCGTCCTGGCGGAACTCGATGTGGACGAGCGCTGCGTCTTCGTCGCCGGCGATGCCACGGTGCGAGCCGATGTGGAGGGTTTTATCGACGCCACCGTCGAACGTTGCGGTCGTGTCGATGTGCTCGTCAATAACGCCGGAGGCGCCAGCGATCTGCAACCCCTGGTCAAACTATCGGACGAGGCGTTCGACTTGGCGATGAAATGGAACCTCTATTCGACCTTTTGGGCAAGCCGCCGGGCGTTGCCGTCGATGTTGGCCCGACGCTGGGGTCGCATCGTTAATATCTCCTCCGTGGAGGGGAAGGTCGGCAAGCCGGCGTTTATCGCCTATACCGCCGCCAAGCACGCCGTCAATGGTTTGACCAAATCGTTGGCCCGGGAGGTCGGTGTCGAGGGTGTGACGGTCAATGCGATCTGTCCGGGGCTGGTTATTACCGATATTGTTCGGGAGAACGGGCCGGCCACGGCCGCTGCGATGGGGCTGACGTTCGACCAAATGGTCGATCATTTTGCCGAGGAATCGGCCATCAAGCGGCCCAACACCGTTGCGGAGGTGGCGGCGATGGCGGTTCTTTTGGCGTCGGAAACGGGTGCGGGCATTACCGGCGCCACGCTGAGCGTTGACGGCGGAACCTCCTCCTACTAGACATCCAACGACTCATGTTTACGAGGCGTCTTGCCATTGGCTTCGGATTGGCCGCACCCTGGTTCGGGGCGCTCGCCGGAAACGCGGGCACTAGAGAACCGGGTTCGGATCTGTTGGACCAACCGGTCGAGCACATTTCGACGGGCGATGCCGGTGTGAGCGACGGCGAGTTTTTGCTCGGCATGTCGGCCGCATTTTCCGGCCCTTCCCGGGGGCTCGGCATCGAATTGCATCGGGGCGCGAGCGCCTACTTCGAGCACATTAATGAACGGGGCGGGGTGCGCGGTCGGCAAATCCGGCTGCAGACCTATGATGACGGCTATCAACCGGATCCGGCGGTCAACAACACCGTTAAGTTGATGCTCGACGACCGGGTGTTCCTGCTGTTTGGCTATGTGGGAACGCCAACAGTGACGCGGGTGCTCCCCCTGCTCAAGAAATTTCAGAATCGGGGCACCTACCTCTTCTTTCCCTTTACCGGCGCGGCGCCGCAGCGCGAGCCTCCCTACGGGAATTTCGCGTTCAATCTGCGCGCCTCCTATGCGCAGGAGACCGCCGGACTCGTGGACAATTTTGTGGCGGTCGGCAGGCGGCGGATTGCCGTGTTCTACCAGGCGGACGCCTATGGGCGCAGCGGTTGGTCGGGTGTGCGGGCCGCGTTGGCCCGGCACGGGGAAACCCCGGTCGGCGAGGCAACCTACAGGCGCGGCACGAAATTTACCAGCATTTTGCGCGCTCAGGTGGAGATACTGAAAAAAGCCAACCCGGAAGCGATCATCTGCATTGGTTCCTACGCCGCCTGCGCCGCCTTCGCGCGGGACGCCGTCGATCAGGGGCTACGGGTGCCGATGGCCAACCTATCCTTCGTCGGTAGCGAAAACTTGCTCAAGCTGCTTGTGGAGGGGCATGGGGATGCCCAGCCCTATACGCGGCTATTGGTGAATTCCCAAGTTGTTCCGAGTTACGAGGATGTATCCATACCGGCGGTTCGAGAGTATCGGGATTTGATGCGTCGATACGATCCAGGGGCGCCGCAGGATTTGGTCACCGAATCCTATACGCCGTTTCCGCAGAGCTTTGTCAGCCTGGAGGGTTTTTTGGACGCGAAGCTGATGGTCGAAATCCTGGGGCGTTTGGGAGACAGCCCGTCGCGTCGGGGTTTGGAGCGGGCGGTGTTCTCCATCAAGAATTTCGACCTCGGTATTGGCGAGCGGGTTTCCTTTGGCCCCGACCGCCGCCAGGGTTTGCAGCGGGTGTACTACACGGTGGTGGAGGATGGCCGTTTCGTTACCCTGGGGGATTGGAGTGGAAAGTTCGGCTGAGGGTTTTTGTTTACCTTACCGAATAAAGCTCTCGCCCTCGTCCTTTTCGATGACATTCTCGATGTGGCCGATACCTTCGATGGCCACGCGGACAACCTGACCCTCCCTAAGCCAGGGCGGACCGGGCCGGAATGCGGCCACGCCCGCGGATGTGCCGGTCGCGATGACATCGCCGGGCACCAGTGTGAATGCCGTTGACAGGTGTTCGATAATCGCGGCGATGCCGAAAAGCATGTCCCCACTGTTGAAATTTTGTACTTCTTCGCCGTCGACGGTGACGCGCACATTTAGCGCGGGTGGATTGTCGAATTCGTCCGCGGTGGCCAATACCGGCCCCATCGGGCAGTGGGTGTCCCAAGACTTGCCCATGGTCATGGTTGGCGCGGCCCGTTGCCAGTCGCGCACACTGATGTCGTTGACGACCGTATAGCCGGCGATCACATCGAACGCCCGCTCCCTGCCGACCCGTCGACAGGTTTTGCCGATGACAACGCCCAACTCCCCCTCCCAGTCGAGCTCCGGGGATTCGGTCGGTAGCCTGACGGGGTCGTAAGGCCCTTGCGCCGCGGTGTTCTGCTTGTTGAACATGATGGGTACCTTGGGCGGCTTGAAGCCCTGCCGTTGGCGGATTTCTTCCGGTATCTCTTCGAAATGGGCCATGTAGTTGAGGCCGATCGCCAATATTCTGGGGGGGGCCGGGATAGGGCTTTCCAGCTTGACATCGGCTAGGGCGAGGGCGTCGTCGCCGGATTTCGCCGCCGCCCGGGCCCTGGTCATGGTGGCGTCCCCGCCGCCGAGCAGCGCCACCATTTCCGATGGCACGTCCGGGTCGGTGGCATGCAGATCCACGATTCGGCTGCCTCGCAAGGCACCGGTGCGGGTTGCGCCATTGTGGGTGAAGGTAAGTAGTTTCATGTTGCGATCCTTGGGATTGTGTTCGATGGTTCGGTTGGGACGGGGTTCCGGCGCAATCGCGGCCCGTGCGAATTGGGCGGTGCCGCTTCGATCTTGGGCGATTATAGCTGTTCCGCGCGGGCCTGTTGCAATCGGCTTCCGCTTCGCCCATGAATCGCGCCGTCCCCGACAGGCTCTCGCCGCCATTGATGCGGCATTATCGGTTGGATGGAGCACCAGGGCGTTCGGCGGGAACAGACAGGCACGGAATTGGAACTGCGGCGCCATTACAATTCAGGTAGTGTCGCGGTTTGAAATTCCAGCCGGCATTTTGACGGCGGCTTGTATTTGTTGGGCGAGACATCGCTATCCATAACGGGAAGGCGCTGCGGCGCGGGGGTTGCGCGACATGAAAGTTCAAAAGCTGTTCAAAAAGACGTTGTTCGGCGTCTTCATGCTGTTTGGCATGATAGGGTTGTCCACATCGATTCTTTGCGTGTACACGGTGGATACGCACCTCTCGGAGGAATACGTGACCAACAGCCGGGGCATTGCCAAGACCATTGCGGATGCGAGCGTGGACATTCTGCTCAACCGCGATCTATCCGCCCTGCAGTCGCTCATCGATCAGTTCCTAGAGATTCAGGGCATTCGCTACATCTACATTACCGACGAGGTCGGCGAAGTGCTGGCGCATACCTTCGTACCCGGCATTCCCGAGGAGATACGGGTAGGCGAGCCGACCGGCGGCTCGGCGGTGGAGCGCAATCTTCCGGGTATGGGCGATTTTGTGGAGGTGGGTAGCCCGATTTTGGCCGGCGTTGCGGGGGCGGTGCATGTCGGCATGGACACAAGCCTTATCGCGCTGAAGATTCAGCGGGCCATTGGCCAGCAGGTTTATCTGATCTCGGTGGTGTTTGTGGTTGGCGTGTTCGCCGCGCTGTGGTTTGTGAACCTTGCCGCCAGGCCGATGGGAGAATTGCTCGCCTACGCTGTTTCGCTGGCGCGGGGCGAAGGCGAAGACACCCCGGTGCTGTATCGCGACGACGAGGTGGGCCACTTGGCGCGGCTGTTCAAGCATGTCCACGACGGCGCCACCTAACCCGATCCATTCGTGAATAAACGACTGCAGATTTTCCATGTCCACTAATCGTTCCCATCCGCCGCGTCTCGTCATGGCGTTCCTGTGCGCCACGTTGCAGCTTTGCCTGGGGACGGTATACGCATGGAGCTATTTTCAAACATTGCTGGTGAGGCAATTGGGCTGGACCTTCACGGAGACCGCCCTGGCCTTCAGCATCACGATCTTTTCTCTTGGCATGTCCGCGGCCTGGGCGGGGGCCGCCTTGCCGAGGTTGGGGCCGAGGCGGCTCGCGCTCACCGGCAGCCTGATGTTTGCCGGTGGTTATTTGATCGGCGGCCTCGCCCTGCATTGGGATCTGCTGATGTTGTTCTACCTCGGGTACGGGGTGATCGGCGGTGCCGGCATCGGGCTGGGCTACGTAACACCGGTGGCGACGGCGGCCAAGTGGTTTCCGGATCGCAAGGGCCTGGCCACCGGGGTGGTGGTCATGGGATTCGGTGTTGGCGCACTGCTGCTCAGCAAGGTTTTGGCCCCCGTATTGATGTTGCAAACCCGCGGCGAACTTCCCGAACTCTTCGCTTGGCTCGGCTTGATATTCGCCTGCATTCTCATCCCCACCAGCCTGTTGCTTAGGGATCCGCCGCCCGAATTTGCGCCGGGGGGCGGGGCTGTGTCCGCCGACATGCCCGATGTCCTGAGCGGGGCGCATGAGGCGCCCTTGCGCACCTGTTTGCGGTCTTCCGAGTTCATCGTCATGTGGCTCGTTTTCTTCTTCAACATTTCGGCGGGCATCGCGGTCATCAGCTTTCAATCGCCGCTACTGCAGGATGTGTGGGGCCTGACCGACCCCACGCTGGAACCCGAGCAGCTCGCGGAATACGGCGCCACGCTGATTGCGGTGAGTTCGTTGTGCAACGGTTTGGGACGCCTGTTTTGGGGGCTCTTGTCCGACCGCCTGGGCCGTGTGCGGGTATTCCGGATTTTGTTGGCCAGTCAATTGCTCGTCTTCGGCATCCTGATGACCGAGCGAGACCCCATTATCTTCTCGATTCTGGTGTGCTATGTGTTGTTGTGCTTCGGCGGCGGTTTCGCCACGGTGCCGTCCTTCGTGCTCGATGTGTTCGGCAGCAAGCGCATGTCGACGATTTACGGCGCCATGCTGACCGCTTGGGCGGCGGCGGGCATCTTCGGGCCGCTCTATGTCGGGTCGCTCAAGGATCAGTACCCCGACCGGGCCGTGATCTACTGCTTCCTGATCGGCATCCTGATCCTCGGGCTTGGCTATGTCTTCACCTACCTCCTAAGCGACGAGCGGTTCCGCGCGGGGCGGCCAACGGTGCGGGACACCCTACGCCAGTTCGGCATCCCCGCCGCTCGCTGATAGCGGCTATGACATCGCGGGACACCGATGCGGTGGGTGCGGTGAGGGATGGAGCACTAGGTGATTTCCACGGTTTCCACCAGCCCGGGTCGCACCAGGGGGGCGGTGCGACGGCGCTCGTATTGGCGCGCCGGCGCCGTGTTGACGATCTCCGTTAAGTTGCCGGCGGCAAGCCCGGCGGCAATGCGCTCCGGGCTTGCGTCCGCATAGGTGGTGGTGCGCTGTCGAGGCTGGCGCCCGGCGGTCTTGATCATGGTCGCCATTTGTTGCGGCGAGGTCTCCTGGCCGTGGTTCGTGCCGGCGGCGCGGCTGATGCTTTCGTTCATCAGGGTGCCGCCCAGGTCGTTGCAGCCCGCATTGAGGCAGGCCGCGAGACCGGCGTGGCCCATCTTCACCCAACTTGCCTGAATGTTGACGATGTGGGGGTGCAGGGCCAGGCGGGCCACGGCATGCATCAACACCGCTTCCCGGAATGTCGGCCCCTTGCGCGCCCGCCCCTTGAGGTACATGGGCGCCTCCATGTGCACGAAGGGCAGGGGTACGAATTCGGTGAAACCGCCGGTGCGTTTTTGCAAATTGCGGATACGCAACAGATGCCGCGCCCAGTGCTCGGGACGCTCGACATGGCCGTACATGATGGTTGCGGTGGTCTTGAAGCCCTGGGCGTGGGCCGCTTCCATTACCTGAAGCCATTGGTCCGTATTGATTTTGTCCGCGCAGATCACTTGGCGGACCTCGTCGTCGAGAATTTCCGCGGCGGTTCCCGGTAGGGTGTCCAGCCCCGCCTCGCGCAGCCGACCGAGGTAGGTTTGCAGGTCGATGTCGAGTGTGGCGGCCCCCTGCCAGATTTCCAGGGGCGAGAAGGCATGCACATGCATGTCGGGTACCGCCGCCTTGACGGCCTTGAGAATGTCGATGTAGGTGTCGCCGGTGTATTCGGGGTGAATACCGCCCTGCATGCACACTTCGGTGCCGCCCCGGGCCCAGGCCTCTTCGGTGCGCCGCTGAATTTCCTCGTGGGAGAGGTCGTAGGGTCGGCCGCGTAGATTCTCCGACAGCTTGCCCTTGGAGAAAGCACAAAACTGGCATTTGAAATAACAGATGTTGGTGTAGTTGATGTTGCGGTTGACCACATAGCTGACGGTGTCGCCATTGATCGACGCGCGCAGGGCGTTGGCGGCCCGGGTTACCGCCGCGAAGTCATCGCCCCGCGCCTGAAACAGGCGCACCACCTCGGGCTCCGTCAAGTCTTGACCGGACACCGCTTTGTCGATAACGGTCCGCAAGTCCGGGGATACGTTGGCCGGTGGCGAGTGGATGGCGCGGATGTCCCGCTCCGGGGGTTGAGCCTGCTCGCCGGGCGACCAGTTGTCGGTGCGTGGAAATCCGTCGGCATCGATCAGGTCCAATATCCGTTGATGCAGTTCCGGCGCCACCCAGGTTGCAAGTGCCTGGGCATAGGCGGGATAGACGGTGAGGCGTTCGTGCAGGTGTTTGCCGGCAAGCGCCGTCTCGCGCGCCAATTCGTCCAGGTGCGGCCAGGGTGCCTCGGGGTTGACGAAGTCCGGCGTCAGCGGTGAAACGCCGCCCCAGTCGTTGATGCCGGCCTCGACGATTTGCGGCAGCACCCCGGGGCTTAGATTCGGCGGTGCCTGCACACTCGTTTCCGGCCCGAAGGTGAGGCGGGCCACGGCGATGGTCCAGAGCAGTTCCTCAAGACGCGGCTCCGGTGCCTGGGCCATTTTGGTTTCCGGCTTGGCCCGGAAGTTCTGAACGATGATTTCCTGAACGTGCCCGTATTCGGCGTGGATGGCGCGGATCGCGAGCAGGGACTCAATGCGTTCCCGGCGGGTTTCGCCGATGCCGATTAGAATACCGGTGGTGAATGGTATCTTCGCCTTGCCGGCATCGGCCAGCGTCCGCAGCCGCACGGCGGGCACCTTGTCCGGCGAGCCGTAGTGGGGCATGCCCTTCTCGCAAAGGCGAGCGGATGTGGACTCCAACATGATGCCCATGGACGGCGATAGGGGTCGCAGCCGGGCCATCTCGTCTGGGGTCATGGTGCCGGGGTTGAGATGCGGCAGCAGTCCGGTTTCGTTCAATACGATCTCGGCGACATGGTGGAGATAGTCGAGGGTCGAGTCGAAACCCAGGGCGGCGAGTCCGTCACGCGCCGCCTTGTAGCGCAGCTCCGGCTTCTCGCCCAGGGTGAACAGCGCTTCCCGGCAACCGAGCGCGGCGCCGCGGCGCGCGACCTTGAGAACCTCGTCCACGGTCATATACGGCGCCTTCAGCTTGCGCGGCACCTGCGCGAAGGTGCAGTAATGACAGACATCCCGACACAGATGGGTGAGGGGGATGAACACCTTGCGGGAGTAGGTGACGATGTTGCGGAAGCCCGCGTCGCGCGCAGCCGAGGCCACTTCCGCCAGGGCGGTGGTGTCCCGACAATCCGCGAGGCTTAGCACCTCCGCATCGGTTAGGGCCTCCCCGTTTCTGGCCTTGGCAAGGACTGGTTCGTAGTCGCTCAAGATGCGTCCTCATCGCGATTCATTGGGTATCGGTGCGCCATTTTATGGATGCGCGGGACGCATTATCATCCCCTTGGCAAGATTCGGCTACACTTAACTTATGCTCATCGGATGGTATATCGGTTCGCGGTGGATACCAATTATCGAACGACTCGGCAGCGAAACTAAGGTGTAGTGGGTTACGGCGTATGGAAGCGATGAAAGGATTGATTGCACGCTCGGTGGCGGTTTCCCTTGTTATCCTGCTGCCTTCGAGCTTTCCACTCCATGCACAGGAGAGGGCGGCGGCTGTTATCGAGGAAATCGTCGTCACCGCCCGCAGGCGGGAGGAAACGCTGCGCGATGTGCCGGTCACCGTTGCCGCGCTGACCGAGCGCGACCTCGATCGCTATAATATTCACACGCTGTCCGAGGCCGCCAAGCTGGTGCCGAATTTTCACGTGTTCCACGGCCCCGGCGGCAGCGGCTCGAACTTGGTGTTGCGCGGCATCGGTTCAAATGCCATCAGTGCGGCCTTTGATCAGTCGCTGGCGATCAATGTGGACGGCGTGGTGGTCAATGTGGGTCGCTTCATACACAACGCCTACATGGATATGGGCCAGTTGGAACTGCTTAAGGGTCCGCAGAGCCTGTACTTCGGCAAGAGTGCGACCGCGGGGGTGATGTCGGTTACCACCAACGACCCCGGGGACGAGACGGAAATGGAAGCGATGCTCGGCTACGAGATCAAGCACAACCAGCGCTACCTGGAATGGATCCTGTCGGGCCCTATCGGGAAAACCTTTGGCGCGCGCCTCGTGCTTGGACAAACCAAGGCCGACAAGCTGTTTGAAAATCTCGCGCCGAACGTTCATCACCGTTTTCGCGGCGAACAAGCTTTGAATGGCCGCCTGACACTGGTATGGCGGCCGGTCGAAAGGCTCAGCGCGCGCTTTAAGTACTCCTATTCCGAATACGACAACGACGGCTCGAACGGCCGCATTGAGGAAATCTGCCCGGAGGGCCGCGTACAGCCCACCGCCATTCCCGACCCATCCTTCCCGCTCGGGGTGTTGCGGGGCGTGGACGACTGCAAGCTGAACGGCAACACCTCCATTGCGGACCTGCATCCGGACCTGCGCGCCGGCCTGCCCTATGGCGCCGACAGCGGCATACCCTTTCTGGAGCAGGATACCCACTTCATCGCGGCGAAGATTGCCTGGCAATTCACCGACCACCTGTCCGCCGCATCGGTAACCGGCTACGCGGACCTCGAACATGTCGAACTCGATTCCTACGATTTCAACGCCGGGGCCTACGGCGGGCTGCACCGCAATGTCTATAAAAGCCTCTCCCAGGAATTCCAGCTTGCCAGCGCCTACGGCGGGCCGCTAAACTTCATGGTCGGGGTGCACTATCAGGATGTGTATCAGGTTTTCAACGCCCATCAGGCCGCGTTCAACCTCGGCATCCTGGTCGGCCCGGACAAGGCGACCGGAAACGCCTACGACTACAACAAGAATCACTACTTGGACAGCGCGGCGCTATCGGGCTTTTTGGTCGGTTATTGGGATATCGCCGATACCCTCGAACTGACCGCCGGTCTGCGCTTCACCCATGAGAACAAGGACGGCTATATCACCGTTCCGTACCTGCACGAGGTGTCGGCCTTTTTCGGGTTTGGTACGCCGCCCCTCATCGAGGGGCTCGAGTTCGAGGACGACAACATCGCCCCCGAGGCGGCCCTGACTTGGGTGGCGACCCCCGCCCTTAGCCTATTTGCCTCCTACAAGGAAGGCTTCAAATCCGGCGGCATCGACAACAGCGCGCTGCCAACCCGCTCCCTGGACCCCGACCGCAACCCGGACTTTCCGGACTTTTTGATCTACGAATCGGAGCAGGCAAGGGGATTCGAGGCCGGCATGAAGGCAAGCCTCCTGGGCGGCGGCATGCAATTCAACGGCAGTCTGTTCCGATATGTCTACGATGATCTCCAAGTGCAACTGTTCAACTCGCAACGCGTCCAATTTCAGACGTTCAACGCGTCGGAACTGACGACGGAGGGGGTCGAGGTCGATCTGGTGTGGGTCACCCCGGTGGCGGGATTATCGTTGCGGAGTGCCCTGTCTATTACCGATACGCGCTACACGGAGGACTTCATCAACGCCACCGGGCAGAATCTAAAGGGCCAAACGAGCGGCCTAAGCGCGGATGTGGCTGGCTTCACCGGCGTCAGTTACGATTGGATACTCGCGCGCGATTGGCAACTCAACCTTGCCGCCGATGTCCGCTACAACAGCGGCTACCCGTTTTCGGAGACGCTTGACCCCTACACCCAGAACGCCTTCTGGTTGTTCGACATGGCGCTGCGCCTCTCTTCGAGCGACAACCGTTTTGAACTGGCGCTGATTGGCCGCAACCTCTGGAATAGAATCTACGCCCTGGGCGCCGGCGCGCGCACCGGTGCCTGCGCGAATGCCGAACCGGCGCCGTCCGGCGCCCTTGTCGAGGTTGTTTGCCGTCCCGACCCCGACAATGCGGCCAACAGCCAAGATCAGATCGCCATCACGTCGCTTGGCAGTCAATGGACCCTGCAATTTCGTATGCGGCTGTAGAGCCATTGGCCCAAGGGCGTCCGTCGAACCCGTGGGTGGCGATCATGCGTTCGCCGTCCGGGGTTGCCGGCAATCGAGTCCGCCTTGGTTGCAATTGGCCCAATGCGCGCGCGCCGACGGCGAAGGAGCCGCGTACGTGCGGGAGGTCGAATCCATTGGCCCAATGCGCACGCGCCGACGGCCTGCGGCGCATTGATCGCGAGCACCGCCTCGTTGAACATCTTTGGCAACGATAAGGAAAACTTCCCATGAGCAAAACCATGAAACAGATTGGCCCGCAACGCTACCGAGAAACATTTGGGCGCTACCTTGAGGATTTTCAGGTCGGCGATGTCTACGAGCATCGTCCGGGCAAAACGGTCACCGAGTACGACAACCACCTGTTCACGCTGCTTTCCCTGAATACGCATCCGCTGCACTTCGACGCGGAATACGGCAAGGCGGCCGAGTTTGGCCGCAATCTGGTGGTCAGCACCTATACGCTCTCGCTGCTGGTGGGCATGAGCGTTAGCGACATCAGTCAGAAAGCCATTGCCAATTTGGGCATGGACGAGGTGAGGTTCGCCGCGCCGGTGTTTGCGGGGGATACCCTCTATGGGGAGTCCGAGGTTATCGCCAAACGCGAGTCGACATCGCGCCCCGGCCAGGGCATCGTCACAGTCAAGACCATTGGTCGCAATCAGGATGCTGTCGTGGTTTGCTCATTTCTGCGCAACGTGTTGATTCCCACCGCCGGCGGTGCCGTGGACGACCGGGTTGAACACTATTGAGCGGTGTGTCACGGCAAAGGGTTATGAAATTAAGCGCCATAAAGTCCGACAGGCCACACAGGTGTATGGATGGCGCGGGTCGTTACCGCTGCTTTGAGCGGCCGGAGTTGCCCTCCGCCCCTGGCTCCCGCATGTATTGAACCAAACGCGCCGCGATGCCGGATTTTTGCAGGAAGATGCCGGTCCGGCTGTCGGCACCGTCGCGCAGCAGCCGTTCCAGATCGGCGGGACGGTCTATGTCGAGGGAGAAACCACTGTTTGCAACGATTTGCGGCGCAAGGCCCGCGTCCAGGGCATTGCGGCGGTGCGGTTCGAAACTCTTGCCGTCGAAGACCAACTCGATGGCGTCGGGCGGTGAACAGACCAGGCCGTTGGTGCCGAGGCATTCCCGATCGGGCAGCAGTGTTACCCGCTCGTGTCCGGCCAGCAAGGCATCGATCTCATCCGCGTCGATTAGAGGAACATCCGCGGGAACCACGAATATCCCCTGGGCGTCAAACTCGGTTGAGACGTGGGCCACCGCCTCCTCCAGGGCACCGGGCAGGTTGGTGCCCCGGGTCTCCGCCAATTGCCTGGCATTGAAGGATTGAGCCAACGCAATCGCCTGCGGCGAGCGGGAAACCACCAGAATCCCCGCAAGGTGGCGGGATTTCGATAGGGCGGTGAGAACATCGCGTGTCATGGCCAGCATCAGGGCGCGGCGTTCCTCGGCGTTCAATAGGCCGGCGAGGCGCTTTTTCGGCGCATCGAAACACTTGATCGGCACAATGGCCCAAATGCCCGGGCCGCTCCCGGCGATGCTTTGGTGAGCGCTCACGACTCGGATTATTTCTTGAGATCCTCGATAAACGCGAAAGCCGCTCGCGCGAGCCCGATGCGGTCCTCAAGCGTCACCATAATGGATTGGGCCACGGCGGTCGGGACGGCCAGTGTACCGTGCAGTGCCGAATCCCGCTCATCGATAAGAAAGCCGTCGAGCAGGTTTCCGTAATGCCGGGCGATTGCGGGTGCGCTTGACGGTACGTTGAGTTCGCGCATCATTTTTGCGGTGGGGCCCTTGATGGCGTTGTCGGCGACGATGGGGGAGACGGCGACGATGGGTGCCGCGCAGGCTTGCAGGGCGTCGCGCATCCCGGAGACGGCAAGAATGGGGTCGATTGAGACGAACGGGTTGGACGGGCAAATCAGTATGCCGTGACAGTCTTGGAGGACTTCCCGGAGGGCCGGATTGATTGCCGCGGTATTGGCCCCCGCAAAGTTGAAGCCGGT
The DNA here is from genome assembly GCA_965116165.1 of Pseudomonadales bacterium. Classification (GTDB taxonomy): domain Bacteria; phylum Pseudomonadota; class Gammaproteobacteria; order Pseudomonadales; family Azotimanducaceae; genus Azophilus. The sequence continues at coordinate 3,113,826 of OZ220484.1, forward strand.
TACTTCCGGCCGGCAGCGGTCGCGGACAAAGTAGTGTTGGAAAGCCAGGGCTCCTTCCCTGCAATGCACAACCGTGCGCACCGGGTCGTCGGACATGGGCAGGATGCTGTGTTCAATGCCGAGCGTCGCGCCGATGTGGCGGGTCACCTCGGTAAGCGGGGCTCCCGCTTTCAGCATCCGCGTGCGTTCTATGTGCAGCGCGAGATCCTTGTCGCCCAGACGGAACCAGGTCTCGCCCCCCAGTTGTTCCAGCCCCGCCATGAAATTCCAGGACTCGTCGCCGCGTCCCCAGCCCGTTTCGGTGTTGCCGAGGCCGGCGAGGGTATAGGTCAGGGTGTCGATATCCGGGCAGATATGCAGGCCGAGATGCTCAAAATCGTCGCCGGTGTTGACGACGAATACAATCTCCCCGGGGCCCAGTAGATGGGCAAGCCCGAGGGCCAGCTTGGCGCCGCCGATGCCGCCGGTCAGGGCCAGATACGCCATTAGGGAACCTCTGATTAATCCTGTAGTCGCGGGATCCGGGTTGATAAAATCAATGGATTACGAATAGCCAGATGCTGCTCTATCGAATTGTTCAGACCTTCCTTAGCGAAAGAGATCCTCCGCAAGGGGCCGGTTGATCGCTTGTGCCGTGTCCGCGCCCTCGAGCGGCGTGACGCCCCGCGCGACAACCACGGGAATCTTCTCCGTGGTTTCACCCATCAGCAGTGTTGCGGCGGCGGCGACGGCATCGGCCCGGTTGCTTAACGTGACCCGCAATTCCCGGCCATAGATGTCGGTGCTTCCCCGGCGGTCGTCCAGCGCGCCCACGCCCGCAACGCCGATGGCCGTACCGATGGTGCCGAGGCGCCACGGGCGATTGTGGCTATCTGTGATCAGGATGCCAACGGACTTGCCGAGACCAGTAAGCAACTGTGCGCGCAATGCGGTTGCGGAGGCATCCGGATCTTTCGGTAGCAACAGGGCGCATTCGCCATTCTCGTGTTCGATATTCGACTGGTCGATACCGGCGTTGGCGCAGACAAAACCGAGCCGGTGCCGCACGATGAGCACGCCCGGGCGATGCCGCATCACTTCCGTGGATTCGTCGAGGATGAGTTGCACCAGGCGCGGGTCTTTCTCCGTCTCCCGTGCGAGCCGCATGGCATCCGCGCCGGGCTCGATGTTGTGGAGCGGAATAAGGCGACCTTCCGCCTTGGAGACAATTTTCTGGGCAATGCAGATCACATCGCCGTCGGCGGGTGCGATGCCCGTCCGGCGCAGCGCGTCCGTTATCGCCCCGGCCAGGTCATCCCCTGCCCGTATCATTGGCAGGCCGGGAACCGGAAAGAAGCCGAGTGCTGCTGCCATCAGTGGTCCGCTTGCCCGACGATGCGGATGCCGGAGTGGGAGATGTCGTGGCGGCGATTGATCTGAATCAGGATTGAGGTTAGGGCTTCCGCCGCCGCCGCATTGTCGATGGGGCCGGCGTGCCAGCCGTTCATGCCGGCTTCGCGGACGAGTTCTATCACCCTATCCCGCGCTGCCCTCTTGTCGCCCGCAACGAGCACATCGCACTCGATTTGAATGTCTTTCCGCAGCAGATGGGCCGCCACGTTTTGAAAGGCGGAAACCACCATCACGCCCCTGCCGAGAAAGTCCTGGGCTCGTTTGCCGGCACTGCCTTCCGGCGGCAGTCGCACCGTGCCCACCCGAGGTGGTTCGAGGGGCACCGTCACATCGATAAGAATCTTGCCGCCCAGGGCGTCCCTGACCCCGGCCAGGGTCGAAATCTGATGTTTGGCGGGGACGGTGAGCACGACGATATCGCCGACCGCCGCGGCATCGCCGTTTTCCATTGCCTCGGCGGGTGTCTCCGGGCTGATTTTCCTAAGATTGGCGACGGCTTTTTGCGCCTTGGGCAAGGTGCGCGAGCCGATGATCATCCGGTATCCCGCCTTCGACCAACGAATGGCCAACCCCGTGCCGAGGTCGCCGGTACCGCCGAGGATGGCGATGGATTCCCTGCTCTTTGACTTGCTCATCTCAACTCCCGAGAGCGACTGTGCCGCGAAAAAACAACGAATTATGACGGTTATGCGGTGCGCTGTCCGAAGTTTGTGCTTTTGGCGGCAATTCTCATTTTGGTGCCCGGCTTCGACCGCACGGCGTATGCCGTATCGCGTGCTCCGATTCCCATTAAGCGCGGTAATGCCTAAAAAACTGGTGTCCAATTAATGCCTGAATGATCAATCTATCCCGCTATTCGGGCCCAATGAACATCACGCAGTATTGTTGGTGAGAATTGCCATCGAAAAAAGTTGTCATTCCGGCGGGGATGTGGATAATCCGCCCGTGGACCCGTGGACCCGTGGATCCGTGGACCCGTGGACCCGCAAGGCGTGGGCGATGGGGTTCGGTTCCGAGGTCCGGGTTGCCTTGTTTTTTTGGATGACGGAGAACCAACGATGTTCGACATGAAACCCCTCGCGGCCGTGCTTGCGGCCCTCTCACTGTTGTGGTCCGGCCTGGCCTTCGGGGCGACGGCGGGAATAACGATTCAGCATTTGGACGGCACGGGCGAGATGGCGCCCATGGCGGTGGAGTACGCCCGGGAACTGGTGAAGGTTGCGGCGGGCAAGAAGACCGTCAACCTCAAGAGCCCGGTGGCGGCCTCGGCGGGTGATACCAAGCACCGGGTGGCCGCGAGGCTCAAGCGGACGCTTCTGGGCAACGAGACGCTCTATCTTCGCCTGGCGCTGGGCGGCGGCATGGTGTTCGCCGAGGGTAAGGAGGTGAACAGCATCGGGTGGCGTTTCACCACGAGCTTTACCAGGGCCCCCGGAAATTGCGTAAGCGGCAATCGGGCTATCGTTATTCCTGCTGGCGTGACGTCGGCTGGCGTGGCGATACAAACGGAATTCATCTCGGGGCGGTCGGGGGAGGCTGTCGCCGTCTTCAAGATGAAGAATGACTTTGGAGTTAATGTTGGGGGTGTCAAACAGATTAGAGACAAGATAGGTGTGGGCACCGCTGTTCCGGGCTGCTCAATCGTGGCGGAGCCCACGAAGATCTTCGCCGACATCGCGGACTATCTGGCGGTGCCGGCGGGCGCGGGCAGCTATACGGCGAGCATCTCGCTGCACGGCGATGCGGACGAGGCGTACGCGGGCACGAACGCGTCCACGGCGCTGGCCGGCACGGCCACGATCGTGAAGGTCGTCGACGGGCTGGCCGCCACGGTCAAGGCCGAGGCCCAACCCGCGGTCGCGCACGTGGGCACCTCTCCGCAGCCGTTCCTGTGGTTTCGCGACGCGAGTGCCGCCACCGGCGTGACGAACATGGCGGTGCTTGGCTCGGCCAAGGCGACGATCGCGAGGGACAACCTCCACAATCCGACCAGCGGCGCCATCGCCACGGGGAGCGACCTGCTGCCCGACGGCAGCGTCAATTTCGCGGTGGAGGGGAACTTCTCGATCGGGGCGTTCAGCCTGAAGGTTCCCACGGACGCCGCCGACCCGTCGAAGGATTGCCCGGCCGCCGGCACGGCGGGTTCGCCGGCGGTGGGCAACCTCAAGCCGGCGGCCGCCGGCCCGGCCGACATGGCGATGCTGGAGGGGCAGAACGCGGGGACGTACCATCTGTGCGTGCAGGTGGACACCATGGGGCCGAACGCGACCCCGATTCCGGCCGGGGTGTACCGCGGGACCATCAGCCGCGACGGCGGCACCGGCGCCGACGAGACGCTGGCGACGGGCGTTATCGGCAACATCCGGCGCAACGGGACGACGGTGAAGCTGACCTACCTGACGGTGTCCGAGAAGTACAACCAGCGCCTGGTGATCGTCAACGACGGGTCGAACGAGGCGACCTACACCCTGGGTTCGTTCGTGACGGAGGCGGGCACGCGGGCGGTTGCGAAGGCGGCGGCGCGCGGCACGGTCGCGGCGGGCGGCCAGGTGGTTCTTCGGGTTTCGGACCTGATTGAGTTCACGGGTCCGATGACGCGGGCGGCGGCGACGCTGAGCATCAACGCGGATGTGGGGGATGTTCAGGTGGCGACGACCCAGGTGAACCTTCAGGACGGCAGCACGGACACGGTGGTCTACGCCTCGGTGGACGGTGCCTCGGTCAACTAAACCAGTGGTCCGCACCGCGGGGGCGGGCGAGAAGCCGCGGAAGGCAAGGCGCGGGAATACCGGGCATATTTGAGTGACGGGCGGCCGGGACGCATGGCCGTCCGAATGCGGCGGGATTTTTTCCAAGGACCGCTGGGCATCCGTCACCCGGCACTCCAGAAAGGGGAGGGCTTCACAACCCTCCCTTATTTTATTGGCCCGCACATGTCCCGTTCGCCATTGACGAATGCATGCTCAACGCTCGCGGCAGGCCCACGGGGTTTAGTTCAGCCGTCGCTGTCGGCTATGCAAATTTTCAACAGGCTGCCAGGCCACGTGGTCGGAGGGGGGATGGACCGGCCCTAATTGCTGTACAGGTAGTCGCGTGTTATCGGAACCGCTTGGTTGTTTTTGGCCAACTGCCATTGCAACACGACGAGGTCGCCCAACTCGAAGGCGGTTTGGCTGATCACGAGATAGAACTCCCACATTCGGCAGAAGCGCTCGCCCTTGCTCTCGACAAACTCGGCGCGAACGTTCTGGAAGCGGCGGTTCCATTCCCTGAGGGTGAAGGCGTAATGCCGTCGCCATACCTCGATATCGGCTGTCACCAGTCCGGCGCTCTCCACGACCGGCGCGATATCCGACAGCGACGGAATATAGCCGCCCGGAAAGATGTAGCGGCGGATCCAGGGATTGACCGGGGCGGGCGGATCGGTACTGCCGATGGTGTGCAGTAGCGCCACGCCATCGTCGGCGAGGCGTTGCCGCACTGCATCGAAGAATCGTCGCATGTTTTGTTTGCCGACATGCTCGAACATGCCGACCGAGACGATGCGGTCATAGGTTCCCCGATGTTCCCGATAGTCCTCCAACCGGAATCGCACTCGGTCCGCGAAACCCTGGGCGCGTGCGGTTTCCTTGGCCACGCGGAACTGCTCGGAGGAAAGGGTGAGACCGGTGACCGAGACATCGTGGTTCCGGGCGAGGTGCAGGGCCAGGCTTCCCCAGCCGCAGCCGATATCGAGAATGCGATGGCCGGGGCGCAGGTTGAGCTTGCCGGCGATGAGTTCGCTTTTCGCTCGCTGCGCCTCCTCAAGGCTCATGTCCGGGTCGCGGAAGTAGGCGCAGGAATAGTGCATGGTTGCGTCCAGGCAGGCGCGGAACAGGGGCTCGTCCAAGTTGTAGTGGTGGCTCACGTTGCGTCGGCTGGCGGCGATGGTGTTCCAGGAGGTGAGCAGCGCCTTGAGCGGATGCCGATGTTGGCTGCCCATCGCGGCGGTTTCCAGATTGTTGCGCAAAATGGTCAGCACATCGTGCAGGGAACCCGCGGTGATATCCCACAGTTGATCCATGTAGGATTCGCCGAGCTTCAACCGGGGGTTGCGCATCATGACGGCCAGCGCCGAGGGGGCGTTCAGACGCAGCGCCGCCCTGGGTGTTCCGCTCCCGAAGGTGCGGCTCCCGCCCCTATGGTCGGTGACGGTCAGTTCACCCTGGCGGATAAACTTGTCCAGCAATGCAAAGCTCTTTCCCACCACTAACACTCGTAGGTGTTCTGCAGCGCAGACTCCTCATAGGTAAGAAACTCCCGCACAGATTATAAAGTCGCGGGGTTGATCGTGCAAGGTTTTGTATTGGCTCAGGAGATTTCGGAATTTAGGGTTGTCGGATCAGGCAGCCTCCTCAAGCTCGACAAGGTACTCGTTGGGGGTTCGGCAGTCCAGCGCCAGATGGGGCCGCTCGTAGTTGTGGAAGAACTCGTACCCGGCGAGCCTGGGTGTGACGTCGGCGACGGTGAGTGGGCCGTCGTAGAGGTTCCAGAACTCGATCCGGGCGGACCGGTTGGCGCGCTCGACATGGCCGTTGAGCTGGGGTCGCCGCGGGGGCAGGACATGGAGGGGGATGCGCCGCGCCTCGCAGGCGCGCTCGAAGTCGGCGCGGAACTCGGCGCCGCCGTCGACCTGTATGGAGGCGACGGGGAACGGCATGTTCTCGACCACGGCGGCCAGGAAGCGCCCGGCGTTGCCGGCCGTGGCCCGCGAGAACACCCGGGCGACCATGTGCCTAGTTGTCGGGCAGACGGCGCGGAATTCCTTGAGAACCCGGCCGTCGCGGCTGTATGTCATGTGGTCGACCTGGACCAGCTCGCCGGGGGCGCGCGCGCTGTCGCCGTGGCTCCAGCGCCGCGCCCAGGCGCCGTCGAAGGTGCGGCGGCGCGCGGGTTTGGGCCGGCCCTCGCAGAAGGAGGCGCGCCGGGTGCGGCCGTCGGCGATGGCCTCTTCGATGATGCGCCCGACGGTGGAGACGGACAGGCGGACGCCGCGCCGGTCGAGCATGGCCTTGAGTCTCACCTTGCCCATGAACGGATACCGTGCCCGCATGCCGAGCACGGCCCGGACATCCGGGTCGGTCCACCGCCGCCGCCGGACGGTGCGCGGGCGGGTGCTTCGGGGCTCGAGCGCCCGGACGCCGCCGCGGCGGAAGGCCTTGCGCCAGTCGTAGTAGGTGCTTTTGGGCAGGCGGATGGCGCACAGTGCGTCGCCGCGGCGCATGCCGCCGTCGACCATCTTGTCGACGAGTTCGAGGGCGCGCAGGCGCCGCCGGGCGGTCGCGCCGGTCTTGGTGTCGACGCGCGGGCGCTTGCGGGAGGGGGGACGGACATGTAACAGTTTCATGCTCGGGCTCCTTGTTTGGTTGGATGAAACAAGCATGCCTGAGCCGGCGGGGCGCGTCAGCGCGCACCGCCGGGCCTTGAACTCCGGTCGCTCCGCTCCCTCCGTTCAAGGCCCGGCGCCACCCTCCCCATGTCGACAAGCCATGGGCTTGGACACCGGAGGGTAAGTTCCGAAATGTATCTGAGCTAGAACAGGTTTGTGTGGAGCAACAGCTTCACCCAAAATGCTAACCGCTTCGCGCACTCTCGGTGCCACCACCGGCATGTCCGCCGCCCTAGCGATACAGGCCAGCGTACCCGGCAAAAAAGTTGTTGTCATACCGGCGGGGATGTGGATAATCCGCCCGTGGACCCGTGGACCCGTGGACCCGTGGACCCGCGTCTTGATGCGTGGGCAACGGTGTCCGGTTCCCCGGTCCGGGCATTTAACTTGGGATACGGAGAACAACGATGTCCGACATGAAACCCCCCGTGGCCGCGCTCGCGGCCGCCCTGCTGCTGTGGCCGGGCCTGGCGCTCGCGGCGACAACGTTCCAGCAACTCGACGGCACGGGCGAGATGGCGCCCAAGCCGGTGGAGTACGCCCGGGAGCTGGTGAAGGTTGCGGCGGGCAAGAAGACCGTCAACCTCAAGAGTCCGGCGGCCGCCATGGCGAGTGATACCAGGCACCGGGTGGCCGCGGCGCTCAAGCGGGATATCAAGCCGAACGAGGAGCTCTATCTGCGCTTGGCGCTGGGCGGCGGCATGGTGTTCGCCGAGGGGAAGGACGTGGGCGGCATCGGGTGGCGTTTCTCCTCGTACCCTCTGGCCGAGACAATATGCACGGCCGACGACGGAACGCAAGTAGTTCGTTTGGATGGTACGACATCGGTGGGTGTGGTGATTGGAAAGCAGTTCATCTCGGGGCGTTCGGGGGAGGCCGTTGCCGTCTTCAAGATCACCACCACCGGGGGTTCGTTCGGCATTCCCACCGGGGAAGGGAGCACGAGGGAAATTCCTTTTGAGCTAAGCTCCGTAAGCTCTAAAAAGGAGTGTAACCGGCCGCAGCAGCCCGTGAGGATATTCGCGGACATCGTGGACTATCTGGCGGTTCCGGCGGGCGTGGGCAGCTATACGGCGAGCATCTCGCTGCACGGCGATGCGGACGAGGCGTTCGCGGGCACGAACGCGTCCACGGCGCTGGCCGGCACGGCCACGATCGTGAGGGTTGTCGACGGGCTGGCCGCCACGGTCACGGCCGAGGCCCAGCCGGCGGTCGCGCACGTGGGCACCTCCCCGCAGCCGTTCCTGTGGTTCCGCGACACGAGCGCCGCGAGCACCACCGGCGTGAAGAACAAGGCGGTGCTCGGCTCGGCCAAGGCGACGGTCGCGAGGGACGACCTCTACAATGCCACCAGCGGCAAGGTCGCCACGGGGAGCGACCTGCTGCCCGACGGCAGCGTCAATTTCTCGGTGGAGGGAAACTTCTCGATCGGGGCGTTCAGCCTGAAGGTTCCCACGGACGCCGACGACCCGTCGAAGGATTGCCCGGCCGCCGGCACGGCGGGTTCGCCGGCGGTGGGCAACCTCAAGCCGGCGGCCGCCGGCCCGGCCGACATGGCGATGCTGAAGGGGCAGAACGCGGGGACGTACCATCTGTGCGTTCAGGTTGACACCATGGGGATGAACGCGACCCCGATTCCGGCCGGGATGTACCGCGGGACCATCAGCCGCGACGGGGGCACCGGCACCGATGTGACGCTGGCGACGGGGGTGATCGGCAATATCCGGCGCAACGGCACGACGGTGGACCTGACCTATCTGACGGTGTCCGAGAAGTACAACCAGCGCCTGATCATCGTCAACAAGGGGACGAACGAGGCGACCTACACCCTGGGCTCGTTCGTGACGGAGGAGGGTGCGCGGGCGGTTGCGACGGCGGCGGCGCGCGGCACGGTTGCGGCGGGTGGCCAGGTGGTTCTGCGGGTTTCGGACCTGGTTGAGTTCACGGGTCGGACGACGCGGGGTGCGGCGACGCTGAGCATCAACGCGGATGTGGGGGACATTCGTGTGGCGACCACCCAGGTGAACCTTCTGGACGGCGGCACGGACACGGTGGTCTACGCCTCGGTGGACGGCGCCTCGGTCAACTAGACATCCATTCTCCGTCACCCGGCATGGCCGGGTAGGGGAGGGCTTCGCGGCCCTCCCTTTTTATTGGTTGCCCATGTCCCGATTGCCGTGCACGCCAAGGGGACGCAGGGGTTGAGCGTGTTCGATGCGGTCGCCTTGGTCGCTTCCGGCGCAGGTTGGAAAATTCTCCGGATCGGGTCGACCGATTGGTTTCGAAACCCTGCGCATGTCACGGGTCGTATTCATCTTGAGCTCGCGCACCTCCTTGAGGAAGACCGGGGGTTACGTGCGAGCGTCGAGGACAAAACGGACGAGAAATCGACGGAATCCGAATTATCGGGGGAGCTTGGTAACGACGATGCGGTTTAGCGTGGGGATGCCGTATCCCCGGGTCTCAACCGCCGCTTTGCGCCCGCCCGCGAGCTTGGATTGCGGCGCGGTGCTCGGCGACTTATCGAGTCGCCGGCACCGTGCCGATATGCTCGACGATATGCCCGGCGATTTCAGCAAGCAGTGGATCGGGCAGGTCGTGGCCGAGCTTGTCTATCACCACCAGCCGCCCGTTTTTCAGTGCCTTGGCAGTCTCCTCGCCGGCCGCCAAGGGTACGAGGGGGTCGGCATTTCCGTGTATGACGAGGCCCGGTATGTCGAGCTTGCCGAGCGCCTCGCGACGGTCCTGCTGATGCAGGATGGCGAGCAGTTGGCGGGTAAATCCATCCCTTGGAAAACCCCGGTCGATGGCCTGCTTGGAGCGTCGGGCCAGGCCGACTTGCGCGGAATCGAAATGCGGGCCGCCCACGGCCACCCAGGCGCGCCGGTTCTGGGCAATGGCCGCTTCGCGCTCCTCGGGCAGGGGGTCGATGAAGGCTGCGCTCGCGTCTTCGTCGGCCGCGGCGAGATCGGGTGGGCCGCTCGTCGACATGATGGAGGTGAGGCTAAAGCAACGCTCGGGATGCTCGATGGCGAGTGTCTGCGCAATCATTCCACCCATGGAAAGACCGACGAGGTGGGCACCCGCCTGACCCAGGTGATTCAGTAGCCCTACCAGATCCCCCGCCATGTCGCTCAGGCTGTAGGGGCATTGATGGGCACTTGGGTCCGCAAGAACTTCCAGAAGAGCCGGCACCGGTGCATCCACCGTATCCGACAGGCCGATATCCCGATTGTCCATGGCGATGACCCGATAGCCGGAATGGGTAATCACATCGATAAATGCCTCGGGCCAGTGGATGAGCTGACAGGATAGGCCGTGCACAAGCAGTACCGGCGGGTCGGCCCGGGCACCCCATTGCTCGTAGTGGATGTGCGAATTTCCGTTGCGAAACCTGGGCATGGCGATTGCTCGTGGAAAAGGCGCGCATATTAGCAGCTTCAGAATTGTTGCGGACAAAACCGGATCAACCCCACTTGACATGGCATGGCTCGCTTCGGACGATGCGCAACTCGCGTGAAGAGCAAGAGACCCATGGGAAAGGCGTTGATAATTGCGGCAACATGCGTTGTCGGTGCGTTGACCCTTCTAAGCCAGTTACCTACTTTGCTGACCGCTGTTGACGAGGCGAACGAGGCGAATATGGACGAAAAGATCGAATTGTTCAGACCTTCCTTAAATACATCGGTTACGGTTCAGTTCGCGCAGGTCGAATATATGCGTATTGGCGAGACAGGGCACTAGATGCGATCCGGCAAATCAGGCGGGCCGGTAGGGAGCCCGAAATCATGTCTTTCTCCGGGGCTTGGGAGCCTGCGTCATATCGGGTGTCATTTGGCGTTGCGATGGCTGATGCCGCTCGCGCTCTGCGGCTTGGCGGGCTGCTCCGCGCTCATATCCAATGTGACCGAGGAGCTCGCGGGCGACCTGTCGGTGGCCATTTTGGAAAATCCCGATGTCGATGTCGTGCGCGAGGGCGCGCCCGCCTACTTGATCCTCATTGACGGCCTGCTCAACAGCACACCGGACAATGTCGTGCTCCTTGCGCAGGCGGCGACCTTGAATTCCGCCTATGCGGGCGCCTTCATTGACGATGCCGAACGCGCCCGGCTGATGTCCACGAAAGCCAAGGTGCTGGCACTGCGAGCCGTTTGCCTTGGCGTCGATGGCGGATGCGGCCTGGTGACCCGGCCCTTCGATGAGTTTGAATTGTGGGTGGCGGAACTCGAGAAGCGCGATGTGCCGCTGGTTTACGGTCTCGCGACCAGTTGGGCGGGATGGATTCAGGCGCACAGCGACGATTTCAACGCGGTTGCCGAACTCGGGCGGGTCAAGGTGCTGATTGGCCGCATCGCGGAACTCGACGAGGGTCACGATTACGGCGGACCGCATCTATATCTGGGCATTTTCGAGGTGTTGCTGCCGCCCGCCCTTGGCGGCAGGCCCGAAGTCGGCCGCTATCATTTCGAGCGCGCCATCGCCCTTTCCGAGGGGCGTCACCTACTTACCAAGGTGATGTTTGCCGATCAATATGCTCGGCTCGTTTTCGACCGGCCCCTTCACGACCGCCTGCTCAACGAGGTTTTGTCGACCGACGAAGACCCGCCCGAGTTGCGGTTGATGAACGCGGTCGCCAAACGGCTGGCGCGGGACTTGCTGGAATCCGCCGATGACTATTTCTGAACGAACCTCCTCCATGAAAAAATGTCCACAACCGGGCGGCGGGTCGACCCGTCCGACCTTTAAAAGTCCATTGTGGGCCCACCGCACGGATCGACAACACCCTCCGAAGCCAGAGCAGGAGCGCCGCGGGCCAGCTCTATCCCAAGAATCGGGCGTTGTTTCCCCTATCCGGGCGGAGCATCGGGACGGAACGGAAAGACCAGTTCTATCCCAGGGGTCGGGTGCTGTTTCCCCGCGTCTCCGGCCCGGCCTGGGAGCCGAAACTCGCGTGGGGAAATCCGATGGTTGGGCGGCGAATCGGCCTGTTGCACGAGCGGGCGAGCATCGTATCCGATATGGAAAGCGACAATCCGATGGTTGGGCGGCGAATCGACCTGTTGCACGGGGGTGCCGCCTTGGCGGGATTTTGACGGCTTTGTGCGTTTTGTTGTTGGCCGGCACTGTATCCGCCACCGCTTTGAAAATTGCCACCTTGTCGCCGGAGGGATCCGTGTGGATGAATCTCCTGCGCGAGGGCGGCAAACGGGTGGCGGCCGAGACGGCGGGCCGGGTAACCTTCAAGTTCTACCCCGGTGGCGTGATGGGCGATGACAAGGCCGTCCTGCGCAAGATTCGCGTTGGCCAATTGCACGGGGCGGTGGTGACCTCCGGTGCCCTGGTCCAGTCCTATCCCGATATCGGTCTGTATGGCCTGCCCATGGCGTTTCGCTCCGGGGAGGAGGCGGACTATGTGCGCGAGCGCATGGACGCCAAGTTGCTCAGGGGGTTGCGGGAAAAAGGCTTCGTCTCGTTCGGCATTGCCGAGGTCGGTTTCGCCCACGCCATGTCGCAGGCGGTTATCACCAATGTCGAAGACGCCAGAAAACTGAAGGTTTGGGTGCCGGACAACGACCCCGGCTCCGCCCGGGCGTTCAATGCCTTTGGCATTGCTCCCATCCCGCTGCCCATCGCCGATGTGCTTGGCGGATTGCAGACGGAACTGATCGACAGCGTCGCCACCCCGCCGGTGGCGGCCATCGCCCTGCAGTGGCATACGCAACTCGACCACGTTATGGACCTGCCGCTGGTTTACGTCTATGGCCTGCTCGCAATTGCCGGACGGCCCTTCGACCGGCTGGCCGAGATGGATCGGAATACAGTGCGGCGCGTGATGGGCGAGATTGTGGAGCAAGTCAACGCCCGCAGCCGGGACGATCACGAACAGGCCTCGGCGGCGCTGAGAAAACAGGGTTTGACCTACCATCGAACGATCGGCGAGGAACGGCGCGAATGGCAACGCCTAGCGGACATCTCCGCGCAACAAATGGTCGAGGAAGGCTACATTTCCGCAAAGATCCACGAGGAAATGCAAGAGCATATCGAAGCTTATCGAGCAGCGCGCCAAAACTGAAAACTGTGGGTGTGATACCCCAATTTCTTCGCCATTTCATCATTAACTGTAATGCCTTGATGACAGGGTTTATCAGAGGTTCCTTAATGAAAGCGGTTGGAAGAGTCGCGGCCTATTTGCGCCTGGTGGAAAGTGCTCTGCTTGTCGCAATCCTCGCCGCCATGATGCTGCTCGCCGCCTGGCAGGTTATCGCCCGCAACTTCTTCGACACCGGGCTGCTTTGGGGGGACGCATTGGTGCGGGTGCTGGTGCTTTGGGGCGCGATGGTGGGTGCCATGGTGGCCTCCCGCAACGATGAGCACATTCGTATCGATCTGGTCTCCCGCTTCGCCGGGGAAGCCTGGCGCCCGCTGCTACAGCGCTTTGCCTGCGCCTTTACCTGTGCGGTACTGGCGGCCTTCGCCTGGTTCAGCTTCAAGTTCGTGCGTTTCGAATACCTTGATGGCGTCATCGCCTTTGCCGCTGTGCCCGCCTGGGCATGTGAGGCCATACTGCCCATTGGCGCGGGCGTCATGTGCCTGCGCTACCTGCTGCACACGGTTGTACCGCCATGATTTGGCTGGGGGTCGTCGTGGTGCTTGCCGCGGCCTTGGCCGGGGCGCCCTTGCTGGCCGTGCTGATGGGGGCGGCCATGCTGGGTTTCCTGTCGGCGGACATCGATTTGGCCATTGTCGCCGTCGAGGTGTACCGCATTGTCGATACGCCGCTGTTGGTCGCACTGCCACTTTTCACCTATGCGGGATACGTGCTGTCCGAATCCAAGACCTCGGAGCGCTTGGTGGCCGTGGCGCAAAGTTTGTTCGGTTGGTTGCCGAGCGGCCTTGCCGTGGTCGGCTTTGTGGTTTGCGCCGTCTTCACGGCGTTGACCGGTGCCTCGGGGGTCACCATTGTTGCGCTTGGCGCCCTGCTGTTGCCGGCGCTCGAAAAGGCCGGCTTCGGCAAACGGTTCAGCCTGGGGTTGGTAACCACCTCGGGCAGCCTGGGTTTGTTGCTGGTTCCTTCGGTGCCCTTGATTCTCTATGGAATCATCGTGCAGCAGCTTGGCATTGGGGAATCGTTCGCCATCACAGAACTGTTCGTGGCGGGCATTGTACCGTTGACGCTGATGCTGGCCTGCCTGATTGCCTGGACACTTTGGCTGCATCGGGACGGCAGTGTGCCGAGAACGCCCTTTGCCTGGGCTGCGGTCGGTCGCGCCCTGATGGCGGCGCGGTGGGAACTGCCGCTGCCGCTGGTGGTGTTGGGCGGTATCTATTCGGGCTATTTCGCCATTTCGGAGGCGGCGGCGGTGACCGCCGTTTATGTCACCATCGCGCAGGTTTTCCTATACCGCGACATCCGCGTCCGGGATTTACCCGGTGTTGCCGGCGACGCCATGGTCATGGTGGGCGGTATTCTTTTGGTTCTCGGCGTGGCGTTGGCGTTCACCAATTTCCTGGTCGATGCGGAGGTGCCGCAACGGCTTTTTGAGTTCATACAACGACATATCGACAGTGCGTTTGCGTTTCTGCTGCTGCTCAATATCCTGCTGTTGGCTCTTGGCGCCATGCTCGACATTTTCTCCGCGCTGGTCATCATGGTGCCGTTGATATTGCCTGCGGCGATAGGATATGGCATTCACCCGATCCACCTCGGCATCGTGTTTCTTGCGAATATGCAAATCGGCTACTTCACACCGCCGGTGGGCATGAATCTATTCATCGCCAGCTACCGGTTCAAAAAACCGGTGCTCGAGCTTTATGCCGCCTGCTGGCCGTTCATGGTAGTGCTCTTGCTGGCGCTCCTGTTGATTACCTATGTGCCCTGGTTCTCACTGGCGCTGGTACGGTGACAGGGGGCAATGCGATGGCTTCGTTCCGCTTGCAAGTCCGTCGGACCCCCGAGGTCCGCGTATTTGATCGCCCGGTATCGCTGGTGCCGGGGCTTCGGCCCGTACTCGTCCTCTTTGTGCTCGTGTTGTCTCCGCCGTTGGCGGTGCGGGCTGTGGAGGAGAACCCTTTCGGGGATGTTTCGGCCGCTACGGTCGCCGCCAGGGTGGATGCCTTCCACACGCAACTCGTCGAGGCGATGAAGGTGCCCGGATATAGGGAGCGGGTTGCTGTTTTGGAACCGGTGGTGGCCGGGTTCTTCGATTTGTCAACGGTGTCCCGCATTACCCTTGGCCGAACCTGGCGGGAACTTGACGAGGCGCGACGCGGTCAATTCCGGGGGTTGCTGGAGAGGCTGATTGTCGCCACCTATGCGGACCGGTTCGACAGGTACGACGGTCAGCAATTCATCAATGTCGAATCGGTGCCCGCGCGCCGGGGATGGGTGGTGAAAACCGAGCTCGTCCGGGCCAACGGCGAGCGGGTGCATCTCGACTACTATTTCCACGGCGAAGGGGTGTTCAACGTGGTGGCGGACGGTGTCGGCGACCTATCGCTCCGTCGCGCCGACTACAACAGCATCGTCAAGCGGGAGGGCTTTGCCTCGCTGCTTGCGCACCTTGAGGAGAACATCGCGAAACTGAATGAGGCCGATAGGGGGGATGCATTATGAACCGACCGATCAAGGGCGACTCCAACGGGGCGGCGACCGGCGGCCCGCGGCAAAAGTTTCCCCGCATTCGGCCGATGGTCCATACCCGTCGGCCGCATTGTCCATTGGTCAAGTATTCCCGATATCCCCCCCCCTCGGACCACGCCGGCCAGCTGCCACTTGTCGCCCGCTCCCCTCTTCCCGCCCGGTGCGGTGCGGGCTTTTTGCCACGGTCCGCCCATCGGGTTGGTTTGCTCGCCATTGTGGTGGCGCTTGCGGCCTGCGCAACCCTTGATGGGCCCGATTACGGCACCTACGACGAGAACGAGGGATTCAACCGCGCCTCCTATGATTTCTCCGAAGTGGTGGACCGACGCGCCTTGGCGCCCGTTGCCCGCGGATACAAGACCATTACGCCGGATGCGGTGGAAACCGGCATCGGCAACTTCTTCGCCAACCTGCGCAGCTTGGACAGCAGTCTCAATGGCTTCCTGCAGGGCAAGCCGGGACGGGGCGCCACGGATGCCATGCGTTTTCTCCTCAACAGCACGGTCGGCATCGGTGGTCTATTCGATGTCGCAACCGGCGCCGGTCTGGTGGACCAGGAGGAGGATATCGGCCAGACCCTGGCCGTTTGGGGATGGAGGAACAGCCGCTATGTCTATGTGCCCCTGGTGGGGCCATCCACGATACGCGACCTGCCCTCCCTGGTGATGCGGGCCCTGGTGCCGCGCCTGGTGCTTGGCGGTGCCGCGGATTTGGGCTTGAGCAGTGCCGGCAGTTTGGGGTTGAGCGCTTTGAATATCGTCAGTGCCCGCGCCGATGTGCTGACGCTGACGGATGCGCGGGATTCCACGGCCCTCGATGCCTATGTTTTCACCCGCGAGGCCTATGTGCAGCGCCGCAAATTCCTGATTTTCGATGGCGATCCACCGGTCGAGGAGTTCGATGCCTTTTTCGGGGAATTCGATGACTTCGACGAAGAGCCCTGATGGTTGATCCATGATCGAGCACTGGGTGGTTGAGCGTCTGGCCCGCTGGGTCGGGTGGGTCGCGCGGCACGCCCGTCCAACACTCGTCGTGCTGGCATTGTTCACCGCCGCCTGCGGTTGGTTTGCGGTGGACCGTTTCCACATGAACCCCAATCTACGCGATCTGATTCGCCAGGAGGCGTCGTGGCGGGAAGACTTTGATCGGTTTGAGGAGTCCTTTCCGGATCGGGTTCGAACCGCCCTGGTTGTCGTATCCGGCACGGCCTATAAACAGGTGGAGGAAACGGCCCGGCGGCTCGAGGTCGAGATTCGTCGCCGCCCGGATCAATTTCGGGCGGTGTATGCCGGAGACGGCCACCCTTTCTTTCGCGACCATGCCCTGCTTTACCTTGACCGGGACGAACTCGACGACATGGCGGACCGCTTGGCGGAGGCTCAGCCTTGGTTGACGGCGGTGGCGGAGGATCCCAGCTTGCGTGGCATTTTGGATCTCGTTGCCGACGGTATTGAGGAAGACCCGCCAAGCGCTTTCGACACCATCGTCCGGCATCTGCGATCCGCCGCCGAGGCCGCCTTGGCGGGGGACGACCCCACCATCTATTGGACCAACGAGTTCTTTGCGGCGGACGAAACCTATTACCGCCTGATATTCCTGAAAACCAACCTGGATTTGGGCGAGACCCGGGCTGGTGCCGAGCTGATGCGTGAATTGCGCGCCATCGTTGCCGACTTGGATGCGCCGCCCGTTGTGCGGGTGGGAATTACCGGCGATGTGCCGCTGACCCACGAGGAAGTTGAGGCGGCGGTGGACGGGGTGCGGATTGCCGGCTGGCTTGCTGTGGCGCTGTTGATATTGGTGCTGGTTGTTGGCGTGCGCTCGCTGCGTATCATTCTGGCGACCTTTGCCATGTTGGCCGTGGGCATCGTTTGGACCGCGGCTTTCGCCATGCTGGCGGTGGGTGAATACAACACGCTTTCGGTCGTCTTTCTCGTTGTGTTCTTCGGATTGGGCGTGGATTTTTCGGTGCACTTCTCGCTGCGCTATCAAGAGGCGCTTGGTGCCGGGGTGGCGGACATTGCCGATGCCCTGTCCGAGGCGGCCCGCAGCGTGGGCGGCGCCATCTTCATCTGTACGCTGACCACGACGCTCGGCTTCCTGGGGTTCTGGCCGACGGACTATCGGGCGCTTGCGGATTTGGGGCTGATTTCGGCGGGCGGTATGGTGATTGCCGGCATTCTCACCTTCACGCTGTTGCCTGCGTTCTATGCGATGTGCGGCGCTGTGCATCCCCACAGTATGCGTGTTCCGACCAGCCAGCGGTTGGTCAGCCACCTGATCAACCATCGGGCGCGGGTACTCACGGTTATGTCGCTGTTGTTGGTGGTCGGAATCGGATTGGCCGCCCAGGCGCGGTTCGATTACAGCGTGCTGGCGCTGAAAGATCCGGAATCCGAATCCATGCGCACCCTGCGGCAATTGCAGGAAGACGGGCGGGCGACCGATTACGCCCTGCTCGTGCTGAGCGACGAGGCCCTTGACACAAGCGCGCTCGAAGAACTATCCGTGGTCGATGCGGTGGTCTCCCTGGCCGACTATGTGCCGGACGATCAGGACGACAAGCTCTGGGTGCTTGCCGATGTGCGGGAAATGCTGTGGAGTGCTATTGAGCCGTTGCGGCGGCTTGCCGCGCCGACAATCGATGATTTGCGCGAGGCGGTCGGGCGGGTGCGGCGGAGCATCGCGGAACATGACTCGCACGGGCGATTTGCGGGGCTCGATGCATCGCTCGCGGAGCTGGATGCGGCCCCGCCGGACGCGTTGTTGGCTTGGCAGGACGGTGTGGTTGGGAATCTCATCGAGGAATTGGACTGGTTGCGCCGGGCGTTGGCCGTGGTTCCGATACGGGAAGCCGATTTGCCGGCCGAGGTGCGGGCGCGCCTGGTGAACCCGGCGGGGCAGCACCTGACCCTGATACTCCCGGAGGAAGATGTGGCGCCGGTGGATGCGCTCAGCCGCTATATCGAGGGGGTGCGCGAACTCGTGCCCACCGCCACCGGGCGGGCGGTGATCGAATGGGGCGTGGGCCGTATCGTCAGGGACAGCTTTATCGAAGCCATGACCTTCGCGCTTTGCGCCATCGCCCTGGTGTTGCTCGTTATGTTCCAAAGCCTGCGCTATGCGGCGCTGATTCTAGTACCCTTGGGCATGGCCGTTGTATTTGCGCTCGCGCTCGGCGTCCTGTTCGACATGCCGCTCAATATGGCCAATATTTTGGTGCTACCGTTGATCTTTGGTTTGGGGGTGGACAACGGTGTGCATGTCGTCGACCGTTATCGGGGCGAGGGCGATGTACCCCGCCTCATGCACTCCAGCACGCCGCGGGCGGTACTGCTCAGTACACTGACCACCGTTGGCACCTTTGCGGCCCTCGCGTTGTCGCCCCACCAGGGCACCGCCTCCATCGGGTTGTTGCTGGCCGTGGCGGTTTCGCTGCTGTTGTTGTTCACGGTATTTCTTTTGCCGGTTTTTTTGTCCTGGATTGCGGGGAAGGCCCCATGACGACCGTGCCGCCGCCACTGATGCGGCATTATCGGTTGGATGGACCAGCAGCCTGCCGGACCTAATTGTGTCGAATTTATTAAGCCACTGATATTTCAGACATTCCCTCACGGTGGGTTGAAAATAAAATATCAATTAGAATCAATAGGTTATGAAATTAAGCGCTATTAAGGTCCGACGGGCTGCCAGCCCGACCCATGCGTGGGTGAACGTAGGATAATCACAGCGGAAATTTCGAGAAAAATGCCGATAATGTGGATTTGATGTGTCAATTTCTTCGTCATTTTGTGCTGGTGGCGCTCCATATTGGGATGTACATCCGCAGGATTTTCTTAGGGCGCGGACTTCCGGGTGGCGCTGGAGGCTGGTGGAACCGGAGGGCGGCTTGGCCGGGCGCGGGCGTGCCGGCAAGGTTCTGGCTGTGGTTTTCCGGGCTTTGGTTTGTCCCCGGTTTGGTGTTTCGCATCGTCATTGCCGTTGGATTGCAAGAGGAAGCGACGGGTGAGCGTGCGATTGCCGTCTTGGCGGGTTTCATTGCCGACCTGCAGGCGCTGTTCATTGTCTTGGGTTTTCTGGGCTGCGGCTTTTTGATAGGCGCTCGTTTTGCGCGTTGGTGGCTTGGGCTGGCGCTGTCGTTGGTCGCCTTCGTTTATATCGCCGATTGCTTTTACTGGTGGGAATTTCAGAGCCGACCCGATCGCTTTGCGCTGCATTACGTGGAATATCCGAGGGAAGTGCTGGTATTTCTTGACGAGCAGTTCTATCTGGGCCTGTTCGTACTGCCGTTCGCGGTGCTGGCCGGGTTCGTCACCCGTTGGGCCATCCAGTGGCTGCCGGAGCGGATTACAGTCCGTGACCGCGCCGTCTGCGCTCTGTGGATTGTGTCGGGGCTCTTGGTTCTTACCTACGGGTCGCCGGGGGTGGCGGGTCACTCGAGGCACCTCCATCACCTGAGCAGCAATGCCTATTTGGGTTTGCTGATGGCGGCAAGGATTGATGAGACTGTTTGGGAAGGTTTCTATTGGCGGCCGGAGCCGGCCGACCACGCCGTTGCCCATGCATCAGCCGCCGCCAATTCCCGGGGATCGATGGCGGCGACCCCGGCGGTGCGCCCAACCGTTCCCGTACTGGGGTCAATCCGGCATGTGATGCTGATCATTGAAGAGTCGTTGGGCGGTGAATTCTGGCAAAACCCGGCAAAACGCGCGCGCTACATGCCCAGGTTGCAAGCCATGGCGGAGCGGGGCCTGGCCTTTGAGTCCGTCTATGCGACCGGGGGATTCACGATCCGCGGGCTCGAAGCCATTCTGAACGCCTATCCGCCGCTGCCGGGCGTGTTGATGACGACGGAGCCACGCTTGGAAAGGTTGCCCTCGTTGCCCCGTGAATTGGGTAGGGCGGGCTTTCATACGACATTCGTCTACGGTGGCTGGCCCGGCTTTACGAGCTTCCATGACTATTGGCGCCGCATCGGCTACCACGAGATGCTTGATCGCTACGATTTCGACAACCGTTGGTTCGAGACGAGTTGGGGCGTCGCGGATGAAATCCTGTTCGGCAGGGTGCTTGAGGAGATGGATCGGTTGACCGCGATCCATGATCGGGTGATGTTGACCACGCTAACGGTATCCAACCACCGTCCCTTCGACTTTCCCGAAGGCCGTATCGAGTACCCGTCCAACGAGCGTCGGCGGGAATACGTTCTCGCCTATGCCGACTGGGCGCTTGGTGAGTTCATCGATGAGGCGGAGCGACGACCTTGGTTTGAGGATACCCTGTTCGTGGTGGCGGTGGACCACGGTCCGGTGCACGCGGGCCCGGCGCTGATACCCGCCGCTGGTTACCGGGTGCCATTGGTCTTCTACAGTCCGCGCAATCTGCAACCGGCCGTATACGACCATCAGGGCTCCATCATGAGCTTGGCGGTGACACTGTTCGACTTGCTCGGCATCACACCCGTCGATTCGTTTTTTGGCCGTAGCCTGCTCGCCGGTGACGGGCCGGTGCCGGTGGAACTGCACCATGAGGTGGGCATTCTGGGGAAGGATCGGATGACAGTACTGGTGCGTGGTGGCGGGCTACTCGGCTGGCGCTACGACGGTACGAGACTCATGCCCGACGAGCCGGATTTGGCGCAGGCGATCAGGGCCGAGGCACTTTTCCGAGCGGCGCATGAACGCCTGTACGGATCCGGCGATTCCTAGCCCGTAGCGGTATTTCGAGCCCGCACGTTACAATAGCGCACTTTCTTGGCCGCGGACCGCGCCTCGCATCGACGCGCCATTCACTTAAGGAAGGTCTGATTAATTCTGTAGTCGCGGCATCCTATTCAATAAAATCAATAACTTAAGAATAGATCAATGCCGCTCCATCGAATTGTTCAGACCTTCCTTAAGAGACCGAAAAAACACCTGTGACAGACGCCAATTGCCGGATCTCCACCATGAACCTTAGCCTCACCGTGCCCACCGGACGCCAGGGGCTGCATGAAATCACGCGGCAGGTCCGCGATTTGGCCGCGGGGACCGGCATCTCCGATGGATTGGTTACACTGTTCATCCGGCACACCTCCGCCAGCCTCGTCATTCAGGAAAATGCGGATGAGGCCGTTTTGGTGGATATGTCGAATTGGCTAAACCGCCTCGTCCCCGAGGACGAGCGACTTTATACCCACAAAGCGGAGGGTCTGGACGACATGCCCGCCCACATCAAGTCGGCACTCACGGCGACGAGTTTGTCCATTCCGCTGATTGGCGGTGAACTCGCGTTTGGCGTTTGGCAGGGAATCTTCCTGTGGGAGCACCGGCATCGCCGGGACAATCGGGAGGTGCTGATCAACGTGATGGGGTCGTAAGCCTACTATCGAGGACTCAATCCGATTGCGCTAATAGGGATGCTGCGATTAGAGTGGCTGTCTTACTTCGGACAATAGTTGCGGGAAGCCGCGCATGTTGCGATTTGATCGGGTAACCCTGCCCGAGGACGCCGAGGCCCTACGTCGACAGGTCAGAACGTTTCTTGAGGACCGTGCTCTACCGGCACCCAACTCGGACTTCGGCACTGGCTACGACGCGGCCTTTTCGGCGCACCTCGGGGAGCGGGGTTGGATCGGTATGACTTGGCCCGTGGCCTATGGCGGCGGTGGGCGCAGTTTCTTCGAGCGCTATGTTGTCACCGAGGAATTGCTGGCGGCCGGCGCGCCGGTCAGCGCGCACTGGATCGCCGACCGGCAAAGCGGCCCCTTGTTGTTGCGCTTCGGCAGCGAAGCCCAGCGCCGCAAGTACCTGCCGCAAATCGTCAAGGGACGGTGTTTTTTTTCCATTGGTATGAGCGAACCCAACTCGGGTTCCGATTTGGCTTCGGTGCGCACCATGGCGCGGGCGACCGACGGCGGATGGCTGTTGAACGGCACCAAGTTGTGGACTTCGGAGGCACATCGCAATCACTACATGATCGCCCTGGTGCGCACGGCGCCGCCGAGCGAGAACCGTCATGCCGGCCTGTCCCAATTCATCATCGACCTGCAAGGCCCCGGTATCGAAGTGCGGCCGATTCGCAACATGGCCGGCGATGAGGATTTCAACGAGGTGGTGTTCACGGATGCGTTCGTTCCGGCGGACAATGTTGTTGGCGAGCCGGGCAACGGCTGGGCGCAGGTCACCTCGGAGCTGGGCTACGAGCGCAGTGGGCCGGAGCGCTACCTTTCGGCCTTTCGGGTATACGTGGAATTCGTGCGTCTCGTTGGCGCTTCGCCAAGTCCGTCGCAGGCGGCCGCCATTGGCCGTATCGCCGCTCACCTGATGGCTCTGCGCCGCATGTCGATGTCGGTGGCCGGCATGTTGGAGAAAGGCAAAACACCGAATGTGGAGGCGGCGTTGGTGAAGGAACTCGGCAACAATTTCGAAAAGCTGCTGCCGGAAATCGCCCGCCTGGCGGTTCCCGACCCGCCAAATCAAGCGCGTTTCCGGAAAGTCTATACGGATACCCTGCTGCACTCGCCCTCTTTCACCCTGCGCGGTGGAACCCGTGAAATACTGCGCGGGGTTATCGCCCGAGGGCTCGGGTTGCGTTGAAGAGGTGCAAGCCCGTCTACTTGCAAGCCGACGGGCCACCGCCATCGGCCGCCTGTGGGACGGAGCCTCGTTGGTTTTGAAAACTCGGAGTTGTGATAGTGGCCGACACCCTAATCATAGACAGCGCTCAAAAGATCTTTGCGGACACCTGCAACAAGGCCGTGTTGGACGCCGCGGAGACGGGGGAATTTCCCGAGTCGATTTGGCGGGCCGTGCGGAACAACGGCTTCCATCAGTTGGCCCTGGCGGACAGCGGGGTCGGCCTTGCGGAACTGTTTGCCGTGGTGCGCGTGGCCGGACAACAGGCGTTGCCGGTGCCTCTGGCCGAAGCGTTGCTGGCCAATCGTTGGCTCGGATATGAAGGCGAAGACTTGCTGTCGATTGGCCTGGCCGCGACCACAAACGCGGGGCACGGGACATCGGACGGCGATCAAGGGGCGGGGCGACGCACACGCGGACAGTTGGCGCGCTCATCCACAAACGGCCATGAGTGGACCGATGTTCCCTGGGGCCGCAATGCCGCGCGTGTTCTCGGCGTTACGCCGGCAAATGAACTTTTTGTCGCGCATCCGTCGGCGGTTGCGCAGGGCTTCAATTTGGCCGGCGAACCTCGCGACCGGGTTGCCGTGGAGCGCATGGAGCCGGTGCGGATGAATGAGCCGGCTTACGCGCTGCTCGCCCTGGCGCGGGCGGCGGCCAGTACCGGTGCCTTGGAACAGGTGCTGGAAATGGGCTTACGCTATGCGGGCGAGCGCGAGCAGTTTGGCCGTCCCATCGCCCGCTTCCAGGCCATTCAACACATTTTGGCGGTTGCCGCCGCCGAGGTCGCGGCGGCCGTTCGGGCCACGGACGCGGCGGTCGATGCCATTCACGATGGGCGGTTCGAATTGGAGGTCGCGGCGGCAAAGAGCCGGGTTGGAGAGGCGATTGGCACAGTCGTCGAGGCGATACACCAGGTACACGGCGCCATAGGTTTCACCTACGAACACCAATTGCATCACTTTACGCGCCGCCTTTGGGCATGGCGCGAGGAGTACGGCGGCGAGGTTTACTGGCAACGGAAGCTCGGCGAAAAAATAGCCGTGCTTGGCGCCGATTCCGTATGGGACTTCATCGCCACGCTGCGGTGACCCCGTGCCCCGTCACGACCGGCAACCGCGGTATCCGTCAACCTTGGGAAAGGCGTGAACAAGTCGCCGATGTTATCACGTGACACCCTTGAGGAACCTCTGATTAATCCCCTGTAGCCGTGGAATAAAATTTAATAAAATCAATATCTTACGAGTATATAAATGCTACCCTGTCGAATTATTCAGACCTTCCTTAATTGATTGATGGCGCAGGCAGCGTCAATCATTCCGGCCCCGCCGGAACCACCCATACGGATTGCGATCAGCGAATGCCTGACCGGCAAAGCGGTCCGTTACGATGGCAGCGATGCTTGGTCGTCCTTCCCGCATGCGGCCTTGGATGGCTTGTTTTCCTATGTGCCCATTTGCCCCGAGGTGGGCATCGGCATGGATGTTCCAAGGCCGCCCATCCGTTTGGTTGGTACACCGGACGCTCCTCGTGTGGTGGGTGTGGGCGACCCGACTGTTGACGTTACAGAGTCGCTCGCCAGGTTTGCCCGGGCCCGTTCGGCGCACCTCGAGACGGTCTGCGGCTATGTCTTTATGGAGCGCTCGCCGAGTTGCGGGCTCTATTCCGTGCCGGTTTATGCACCGGATGGCGGCAAACCCGTAAGCCGCACCGGGCGGGGCGGTTATGCGCGGCCTGTGTTGGAGCGCTACCCGTTGCTACCCGTCGAGGAAAACGGGCGCCTGTTCGATGCCGGCATCCGGGAAAGCTTCATTGCCCGCGTCTTTGCCTACGCGCACTGGCGGCGGCTCTGCGCAACCGCCCCCACACCGGGCCGCCTGATCGAATTTCACAGCCGCTACAAATATCTGTTGATGGCCCACAGTATCGAGCACTATCGGCGTGCCGGGCGCTTGCTCGGCGCCTGGCAAAAGCCCGCTATAAAGGGGAGGCCCGACG
This sequence comes from Pseudomonadales bacterium, assembly GCA_965116165.1. Classification (GTDB taxonomy): domain Bacteria; phylum Pseudomonadota; class Gammaproteobacteria; order Pseudomonadales; family Azotimanducaceae; genus Azophilus. The sequence goes on from OZ220484.1 coordinate 3,138,901, forward strand.
CCGCCTCGGCACAGGATGTCCGGGCGGCTCTGCGGCTAGTTGCCAAGCGTTACATGGAATGTCTGTTGGCGGGTTTGGGCAAACCGGCCACACGCGGCGGCCACGCCAATGCGCTCTCGCATATACAGGGTTACCTGAGCGGTCGTCTTGCCGATTCCGAACGACACGAATTGACGGCGCTTATCGAAGATTACCGGCGCGGTCAGGTGCTATTGACGGTGCCGCGAGACCTGTTGCTGCGCCACTTGGCGAGCTTTCCACAACCCTATCTGGCCAAGCAGATCTATCTGCAACCGACTTGGTCGGGTGACATCGGGCCAGCTCCCGACACCTTGCCGAAGACCCCGAGCGGCACAGCATATAGTAGGAATCTCCGATCATCCTCATAACTGGGATCAAAACCCTACCACAACCCCATGTGAGGTTATGGGATGACTGCTAGTCAGTGGAATGCTCCCCTGTATGGGTATAGTATCCCCGCAAGCCAATTGGATCGCGCTTAAGGGTGGGCGATAGCGGTTTTAGGGAAGGTCTGAACAATTCGATAGAGCAGCATTTGGCCACTCGTAAGCTATTGATTTTATTAATCCGGATGCCCCGACTACAGGATTAATCAGAGGTTCCTTAGTGCCGCGGGTGGGCCTTGAACCCGCATGGTTCATGTGACCATTCCATGTCGAGTCGGATTGAGGAGGACAAGATGCTTGCTTCCCTAACGGTCAAAGTCAGGTTTGAAATCGCAAAGGAATCCGAGGACAGCTTTGTGGTTACCTGCCCGCAAATTGGATGTATTTTTGTCCATGAGGAAACCGAGGAATATGCGGCCAACCATCCCGGCCACAGTTAGGAAGGAAGTGCCAATGTTCATCGCCATGAATCGATTCAAGATTGCCCGTGGGTTCGAGGCGGGTTTCGAGGAGGTTTGGCGGCGGCGGGATTCGTACCTGTCGGAAGTGCCGGGTTTTAAATCCTTCGCATTGCTGAAAGGCCCGGAAATGGACGACCATGTGCTGTATGCGTCGCATTCCATTTGGGAGTCGCGTGCCGCCTTCGACGCTTGGACCGAATCGGAGAACTTTCGCCGGGCGCATGCCCAGGCCAGTGCGCCCAAGGGCACCTATCTCGGGCATCCGCAACTGGAGTTGTTTGAGGCCGTGCTATAGGAGCCTGCGCCAATGCCGCTCTATCGAATTGTTCAGACCTTCCTTCTTAGAAATCTGCTGCGTAATTAACTTCATCCACCCGGAATGTAAGCGCGTTGTGCCCTTGCATGGATTGCAGCAACGCCGCTTGGTTGTCCGGCATGGGCAGGTGGGCGGCGTTGTTGTTGTGGTTGCGCCGTCGGATTGCAGAATAACGCCTTCGGGCGCGGCGCCACCGCGTCGGTTCCAGTGCTCCGCGGCGCTCAGGGAATAGGGTGGCCCGGCTTGAAAGACCAGCCGGTCGCTGATGCTGACCGGAGCTTCCCGGTTCAGCGAGAAGTGCGTTAGGGTTTCGAAGCGCCAATCGCCCCGGTTGTCCTGCCAGGAGCGCGCATGCACATAGCCGATCTGTGCCCCCTCCATCAATAGGCGGTAGTAGCGCTCGCCTTCCTGGCGCATCGCGCTGCGCACCTCGGCCGGTTGCGCCGATGCGAGCCATAGAGCGTACAGCCCGACCATTGTCAGTGCCGCGGCACCGCAAAGAAGGCGAATCGCCAACATCCCGAAGATCGACCATTGTAGAGTTTCAAAACAGGATATGCTTTCACTGTCCTCGCCGGTATCATCTGGTCCACTAAGGAATAGTCCCGGTCAGGCAAGCCGAGTCTGGTCGTGCTGCTGTCGCAATTGCCGACTCTCTAGGTATCCATGTTTGCGAGGTTTGCCGAGCGTCGAATGGCCGGATAGAACCGGTACCCGGATGTGATTGACGCCTAGACAGGGTCGAGGCGTGTTCTGCTTGGCAAGACAGCATGGGAGTTGCTGGACAGACTCAGCCTGTCAGCTTCTGGAGAGCGGGTATTCTAGGAGACAAAGGAAACTGGCCGTAGAATGGGTGGCGACTGAGGTAAATTGGAAATGAAAGGGACAAAGGAATGCTGAGGGTGTGATAATGTCGGGAAAGGATGCAAGGCTTCCAATCCCGTGTTACGGACGTCAGTGCACAAAATTCTGAACCATCCAAGTGGCCTGATAGGAACCACTTTGATTGTTTCGCTTTGGCCCAACTTAAGTTGAAATTAGCTGCGAATCTTATGAGTGCCACAGACCAAGATTATCTGCAGATTGTATTGGATGCGATCAGAATCTGTTCACAATACAAGCCGAAGTTCGGGCAGGGGTCGAAGAGTGACGGATTAACGCTTGAAGAATTTCGGGAACTGTATCAGGAAGACGCCTTCTACAGTTGGTTTGGGTTGGACAACCCGATGATGTATGCAGCTCATAAAGCGGCTGGCGGCATGACAAGCATATATCGGCAGGTCGGAATTGGATGTGAGAGGCTGTTTCGTGAAATTATCAAGGACTCCATGGACCTATCGGAAGAAGATGCCACTTGGTCGTATGAGGCGGTGTTGCCGAATGGACGAAAGCAAACGTTACATCTAGACGGGCGAATACCCCTTGATAAGATCGACGACAATACAAAGCGAGATCGTTTCCATAAATGGATGAGAAAATCGGCGAGAGAACTGGATGTAGATGATGCAGTGTTTAGGAGTTTATCGGGCACAGTTTTTGAGGTTCGACAGGGCTACAAAAGCAAGGATTCAAAGCGTCAGAATGCGGATATTGCCAACGCTGTGACAGCATACACAAAAGGCTATTTTCCTTGCGCGGTTATTCTATCCGGGCAGATAGACAACGATGTATTGATTCGCTATCGGACCGAAAAGTGGTCCATTGTAACCGGTATTCTCAGTGTTAAAAATCCGCTGACTTCTACCTATGACTTTATGCGGGAGATTATTGGTTATGATCTCGCTGCATTCTTTGAGAGAAATAGTTCAACTCTCCAAGGAGAGATTGACAGCATCTTACAATCCCTTCTAGTATCGGAGTCGATGTGAGTTTCATTGTCAGAGAAAAACTGAGACAACGGGCAGACTACACGCATAAATTCAATTCAAGCACAGGTCGACATGGCTGGCTGCGGCTAACACCAGCATATTCTGTGAAGATAGTAGAAGAATTGATGGCTCTGTATGAGCGACCCCAGCGTGTGCTGGATCCATTTTGCGGAACAGCAACAACAGCTCTAAGTGCTGCATACCACGGGCACGAAGGCATAACGACAGATATCAATCCTTTTTTGGTGTGGCTTGGCAACACGAAAACTGCGCACTACTCCAGCGTCACAATAGAATCGACGCACGCTGCATGTTCACGAGTGATTGACACAATAAGACGTAGTGCTATTGATCCAGTCGCAACACCGCCTATTCATAACATTGATCGCTGGTGGGATACCAAAGCGTTGACCTTTCTATGTAAGTTAAGATCCAGCATCGAGGCTGAAAGTGAGATACAGTCGCCTGAAAGAGACTTATTGTTGGTGGCTTTCTGTAGAACATTGATAAGTCTGTCAAATGCAGCATTTAACCATCAGTCTATGTCTTTCAAAGATAACGTACAAATGAGTATACCGTTTGACATGGATATGGAACGGATATTCAGTGAAGACTTACATTTTGTTCTCGATGGTGCGAAAGATAATCCGAGCGGAACTAGCCAAGTTGTATTCGGAGACGCTAGAAAAATGTCGCAGGTAGTCGATGGTCCTTTTGATTTGATAATTACATCACCACCATATGCCAACCGTATGTCTTATATTCGTGAGCTTCGACCTTATATGTATTGGCTTGGGTATCTAGATGATGGGCATGATGCCGGTGAACTAGACTGGTCTGCGATTGGTGGGACATGGGGGATCGCTACTAGCAGGCTTTTTGATTGGAATCCGCCAACAGAGCCGTTTTCCCATCCACTACTTGACACACCTTTGAGAAAAATAGCACACAATAAAAACAAAAACGGAGTGATACTTGCAAAGTACGTTGCCAAATATTTCAACGATATTTGGGAACATTTTAATTCACTATTGTTTCTATTGAGAAAGGACAGTGAATTGCATTATATAGTGGGTAATTCAACTTTTTACGGTGTGCTGTTGCCGGTCGAACGGCTTTACGTAGCAATGCTTGAAGATATTGGATTTGAGGATGTTCGGTATTTCCCGATACGAAAACGGAATTCAAAAAAGGAATTGTTTGAATTTGATGTTTCTGCTCGATGGCCAGGCTAAGTGTCTGGATATAAATCTCAATTTGAGAGCGAAGGAGTACAAATGAGATCGCTCTGTTGCACGATATTCAGATGGCACTTCTCGATAATAGAATTGGCGTTGGAACTATCCTCCTAAAGCTTCTCTTTTTAACGTCGCTGGATTCAGACATCTTGGAGGAATGGATCCAACATGAAACTGAAGGTTATCCGAGTGACGTGCAGATCCCGGATTATCGAATAGCCCAAATCACTTATACCGGAACTTTCCGTGACATGTTTAAGCAGGTCAGCAATGTATCCATTACCCAGTCACCTGATCGAACAGTTCGGCGGGAAGAAGAATTGGATAACACGAGAAATTCGTGAGGCACTACCGCTAATCGACAGACGATTAAATAGTTTGGATAATAACAGGCACTTTGAAATCGATTGTAGTAATCTTAAATTGCTTCTGCGGGGTAAGATTTATAAAGGCATGGGTATTGTAGAGTGAGGTGGTCCTGGTTCGTTGGACAGTCCGAGGGCGAGAATAAGGTGTACTCCGAGTGGTTCTGAGCCCTCGGTGAATAGAACGTGCCGACCCGGCGGGACGATGTCAACGGCATCGTCGACGCGGCTGCGGCCGTCGTTGTGAAGAGCCGGTCGGTGACGACCGGAAGTACCCTTCCGGTCGTCGCTAACCAATGCGCCGCGGCACTCGCCGTGTCACCCGAAGGGGCGCAACGCAGTGGAGCAGCCGCGTAGCGGCTTGACGCGGCGAGGGCCGTGGCGTTCCCGGCACGCATGTTCCCCGGCTGGTTCACGCGGCCTCTCCCAAGGTGCCCCGGTAGACATCGCCGGGCGTCCGGCCGCCCAGCGACGAATGCGGACGCAGTTCGCCATAGAAGCTGAACCAAGAACCGATGACGCGCTCGGCGTCGCGGCCATCCGCCAGCTCGTGCAGGTACACGGCCTCGTACTTCAGCGAGCGCCACAACCGCTCGATGAAGATGTTGTCGAGGTAGCGACCGCGGCCGTCCATGGAACAGAGCGCGCCAGCGGCGCGCACCCTGTCGGTGAACGCGGTGCTGGTGAACTGCGCGCCCTGGTCCGTGTTGAAGATCTGCGGGGTGCCGTAGCGCAGCGCCGCATCCAGCGCCTCGACACAGAAGGCACTGTCCATGGTGTTCGACAGCCGCCACGACAGGACGTGGCGGCTGGCCCAGTCCATCACGGCCACCAGGTAGAAAAAGCCCCGCGCAACAGGAACGTAGGTGATGTCGGCGCACCACACCTGGTCCGGGCGGTCGATCACCAGATCGCGCAGCAGGTATGGGTACACGCGGTGCTCCGGGTTGGCCACGCTGGTGCGCGGCTTCCGGTAAACCGCCTCCATGCCCATCAGCCGCATCAGCCGGCGCACCCGGTGCCGTCCGGCGACTACGCCTTCGCGGCGCAGGTGCCGCGCCATCTGCCGGCTGCCGTAGAACGGGTGCTCCAGATGCAGTTCGTCCAGGCGGCGCATCAGCGCCAGGTTGTCCGCGCTCTCGCCCAGCGGCTCGTAGTACTGCGACGAACGGCTCACGCCCAGCAGCGCGCACTGCCGGGACAGCGACAGCCCGCAGCCGCGGTCGACCAGCGCGGCACGCTCCGCACGGCTCAGCGCTCCAACCCGCGCAGAAAAAAATCCCGTTCCACCGTCAGCTCGCCGATCTTCGCGTGCAGGTTGCGGATCGTCGCCTCGTGCTCCCCGTCGCGCCTCGATCCCGGTTGCGAGAACACCTCCTCGAGGCCCTCCACGGCCTGACGCTTCCAGGCGCTCACCTGGTTCGGGTGCACCTCGTAGCGCGCCGCGATCGCCTGCACCGTGTCCCGCTCCCGCAGCGCCTCCAGCGCCACGCGCTTCTTGAACTCCGCCGTGAAACGGCGCCTCTTCCTGGTCATTCCAGTGTCTCCTCTCGACACCGGAGTACACCTTAGCGACCTGTCCAAAAAAGTGGGACCACCTCAGAGATCAGAGGCCGGATTGATTCTGGTGCGTTCCCTCGCATTCAGGAAGCTGTAAGAGCAAAGGCATTGATTTGCATTGGAGCTAGAAAAGCAAGTTCCTGAAGCTGCCAAGATATCTGTTGGGCAAGTGGCCAATGTAATCAATCTCATTTAACAAAAAGACGCTAACCATCTAACCCAGAAAATTTTTTACGGTGATGCGACGAACATTCATCCCGACGCAGGGTCCGTAGTGTCGCTAAATGTTATAAAAGGGGATGTGTCGTCTCTGGCCAAAGCTCTCGAAGCAGCAGGCTTTCCGTCAGATGAAGCAAAGGAACTTACTGAGATTGCGGGCCAAGAGGCACTGCAGGATGAAAGGCGACCACTCGGGAAAATTGCTCAAGAATGGTTGAAGAAAAAAATTGTCGAAAGGAGGTTCTGCTGAAGCATGGGAGATCGGAAAGTCTGTTGCGAGTGAGGTTATCATTGAAGCCTTGAAAAAATATTACGGATCATTAGTGCCTGGCTAATTGCCGAACAAATTCAATTGCTTAGGGAAACTCTGATTAATTCGCCTCACTCAGTGCGGTGGCCGCAACTAGGACTGCGCGACATGGGTGGACAGTGTGCCATTGCTTCGGGGAAACTCTGATCAAATCGGTAGTCGCGGCATTCGATTTAATAAAGTCAATAGGTTACGAATAGATCCATACTGATCTATCATCGAATTGTTCAGACCTTCCCTTAGAAATCCGCTGCGTAATTAACTTCGTCCACCCGGAATGTAAGCGCGTTTTGCCCCTGCATGGATTGCAGCAACGCCGCCTGGTTGTCCGGCATGGGCAGGTGGGTGGCGTCGGCCCTTGTCTGATTCCAAGTGGGGTCGACCGCTCGCCAGATGTCGTCCACGGCCACCTCGTTCCAGGCGTGGAATGCCAATCGCGGCTGGTGGCTGTAGTCCGAAGCAACATCGAAAGCCCGATTGTCGCGCTCGAGGCGCCCATCATAGGAGGGACTCGCATGAACCGGTTGTAAGCGTCGGCTTTCGCCATAGGCCAGCCCCATCACGGTCCGAGCGGGCAGACCTATGGAGCGGGCCAGCGTCGTCAGCAGATTGGCATATTCGGTGCAATCGCCGTTGCGCTCCGTGATCGTCTCCAGAACAGTCCGTTGTGGCCCTTGCGGGCGATAGGCGATGTAGTTGTGAACAAAATCAACCAGTAGGGACAATTGCTCGCCGGGGTCCGTGTTCGTGCCCACCGCCCGCCGCGCAAGTCGCACCACCTGTGGATGATTGATTGGGTAGTTCAGGGTTGCCGCCAGCGCATCGGCCGGAGCACCGGTGCCCGATACCGGATTGGCCGACAGATCCAGCCGCCATTCTCCCGCCTGACGCCGTGCCCTTGGCCAGATTCGGTTCAGGTCGAGCCCGCCGCCGCCGATGAGCCGAAGATGTTCGATCTGTGCCGGATTCTCCAGCCCGCGGTCGAGCGGAATACCGTAGCTGGTGAGGTGCAAGGGCGTGCGGGCGGCCAGGGCGTCCTCGCGGGTTGCGCGGGATGCCAGAAATACACCGGCCATGGAAAGTTCCAACGGAACCAGACGCCCATCGAGCTGGATTGTCGTGGCCCGCAGGGGGGCCGGGCTGGCAATGAGATAGCCGGTGGAATTGCGCTCCAAAACCCGAAACGTTCGGCTGACGGGTGTGCCGCGGTCGAAATCGAGCATTCTGGCGGTGAATCGGTCTCCCGGTTGCGGTTGTCCTCCGGCCAGCCAGCCCTCGAGCCCCAGGTAGTCGCCCAACCGGTAGGTCCAGCCGGCCGGGCGTGCCTCGACTTCGGTGCCGTGCATAAAGGTTGTTGTCGTGGTTGCGCCGTCGGATTGCAGAATAACGCCTTCGGGCGCGGCGCCACCGCGTCGGTTCCAGTGCTCCGCGGCGCTCAGGGAATAGGGTGGCCCGGCTTGAAAGACCAGCCGGTCGCTGATGCTGACCGGAGCTTCCCGGTTCAGCGAGAAGTGCGTTAGGGTTTCGAAGCGCCAGTCGCCCCGGTTGTCCTGCCAGGAGCGCGCATGCACATAGCCGATCTGTGCCCCCTCCATCAATAGGCGGTAGTAGCGCTCGCCTTCCTGGCGCAGCGCGCTGCGCACCTCGGCCGGTTGCGCCGACGCGAGCCATAGGGCGTACAGCCCGACCATTGTCAGTCCCGCGGCACCGCAAAGAAGGCGAATCGCCAAGGGTTCCCCACGCCATCCCGAAGATCGACCATTGTAGAGTTTCAAAACAGGTTATGCTTTCGCGCATGACGGAATCATCCACGGATTTTATTCGGCAGCGCATTGAGCGGGATTTGGCCGAGGGGAGCGTGACGGGGGGCGTGGTTACCCGCTTTCCACCGGAGCCCAATGGCTACCTGCACATCGGCCACGCCAAGAGCATCTGCCTGAATTTTGGCGTCGCCCGGCAATTCGGTGGCCGCACCTACCTGCGCTTCGACGACACCAATCCACTCAGGGAGAGCGATGAATATGTGGCGGCTATCCAGCGGGATGTCGCCTGGCTGGGTTTCGACTGGCAGGACCGGCTCACCTTCGCCTCGGACTATTTCCGGCAGATTTACAATGCGGCGGCCGAGTTGGCGCGCAATGGCAAAGCCTATGTGTGCGACCTTTCGCAACAGGAGATGCGTGCGACCCGCGGCACACTGACCGAACCGGGCACCGACAGCCCGTATCGAAATCGGCCCGTCGAGGAGAACCTGGACTTGCTTGAGCGCATGCGCCAGGGCGAGTTCGCCGACGGTGCCCGGGTGCTGCGGGCGAAGATCGACATGGCTTCGCCGAATATGAATATGCGCGACCCGGTGCTGTATCGCATCCGCCATACGCCCCATCAGCGCACCGGCGATGCCTGGGTGATCTATCCCACCTATGACTTCGCCCATTGCATTTGCGATGCGCTCGAAGGCATCACCCATTCCCTGTGCACCCTGGAGTTCGAAGACCACCGTCCGCTCTATGATTGGGTGTTGGACAACACCAGCTTCAACTTCCATCCCCCGCAGATCGAGTTCGCGCGGCTGGGGCTCGAGTACACGGTGATGAGCAAGCGCCTGTTGCAACGGTTGGTGCGGGAGGGCCGTGTGGATGGCTGGGACGACCCGCGCATGCCGACGCTCGCGGGCTTGCGTCGGCGCGGGGTGACACCGGCGGCTATCGAGGATTTCTGCCGTCGCGTCGGCGTCACCAAGCAGGCTAGCCAGCAGAAAATGGAGTTGCTGGAATTTTGCATTCGGCGGGATCTTGAGGCTAGGGTGCCCAGGGGTATGGGCGTGCTCCGACCACTCAGGGTGCGTATCACCAACTATCCGAACTCCGGCGAGACGCTGCAAGGCCCCTGGCATCCGCAACGGCCCGAACTCGGGGTCCGTGATCTGCCCTTTGGGCCGCAACTCTATATCGAGCGCGACGACTTTTCGTTCGCCCCGCCCCGCAAGTGGAAGCGTTTCTCGGTGGGCGCCCATGTGCGCCTGCGCTACGCCTACATTCTGCGCTGCGACGAGGTGGCGAGTGATGGGGACGGTACGGTTCGGGAGTTATTGTGCAGCTACATCCCCGGGTCGAAAAGCGGCAGCGACACGAGCGGCATCAAACCGGCGGGTGTGATCCATTGGGTGGACGCCGTGCGCACCGTGCCGACGCGAATGCGGTTGTACGATCGGCTTTGCCGAGTTCCGAGCCCCGCCGCGGACACCTTTATGGACGACCTGAACCCGGATTCGCTGGCGACGGTCAACGGCTTTGTCGAGCCCGCCGTCGCCGATAGCGGGGGGGCGCGATTTCAGTTCGAGCGCCTCGGCTACTTCTGCCGCGACAGCGCGCTGCCCGCAACCTTTAACCGCATCGTCACACTACGGGATTCCTGGCGGCCGGAAGGCGTCTGATGCATGATCGGTTGGGCACCAATTTCCGGGCATTGCCACGCTTGGCGGGAATAGTTGATTGCATGGGGACGGAAGCGCCAACACTCGTCATTGAGACCGCTAGGATTATCGACGGCCTCGGCACGGCGCCTTGGATTGGCGATGTGGCTGTGCGCGGCGACAGAATCGTCGCCGTCGGCGATTGCGGTGCTTTTGACAATGAGGCTGTCGAGCGCATTGATGCAAGCGGCCTGACGGTGATGCCCGGCCTGATCGATGCGCACTGCCACATCAGTTTCGACGAGCCGAGCTCCAACGACGAATTGTTCTTTCACCGCCGGGAAGGGTTGTCGGCGATCATTGCGGCGCGCAACCTGCAGAGGGTTTATCGCGCCGGTGTCACCGGCATTCTCGACCCGGATAGCCTGTATGAAACCAGCATCGACCTGCGCGATGCGGTGGAGGCGAGGATTATCCACGGGCCGCGCATGGCGGTTGGCGGAAACGCCTTGTTGACCTCCGTGGGCGGCACCGCCGGCCGCCTGCTGCCCGACGAGGGCCGGCGTGGCTACGGCAGGGTGGTGCGCACCCGCGACGAGATTGTCGCGGAGGTGCGACGGCAGATCAAAAACGGTGTCGATTGGATCAAGGTGCATGTTACCGGGCTCGCACCGCGCCAACGGATGGCCGGCGAGTTGCAGGTGTGGAATCTCGACGAATTGCGCCTCGTGGCGGATACCGCCCATGAACTCGACACCCCCGTGGTGGGGCATTGCCGGGGCGCGACCAGTATTCGCGACAGCGCCCGGGCGGGTTTCGATTTGATATTGCACGCCACCTACATGGACGAGGAAGCGCTCGCGGCGGTCATCGAGGCGCAATCGCCCATCGTGCCGACCTTTACCTTTCAGGCCAACCTCGCCGACTACGGCGACCGTGTGAATGCATCGCCGGGCCTGCGCGACGTTTTCAAACGCGAAATCGAGGACAGCGCCGCCATGCTCAGGCGCGCCCACCGGGAAGGCGTCCCCATGCTATGCGGCACGGAAAGCGGTTTTTCGCTCACCCCCTACGGTGAATGGCACTACCGCGAACTGGAGATATTCGTTAAGGAGCTGGGATTCACGCCCCTGGAGGCGATTCGAGCCGGCACCAGCGAATGCGCCCGGGCACTGCGTCTCGAGGGCGAAACGGGCGCGATTGCGGCGGGCCGGCTGGCGGATCTCCTCATCGTGGATGGCAATCCGGCTGAGGATGTTGCGGTGCTCGCCGATCCGGGGCGCATTCGGCGCGTATGGATTGGCGGGCGCGGCATGCCCCTCGACCCGATCGAGCCGGAGCGCGCCGACCCGCCCGGCTGGCGCGTAAGTACACACAGCGACCGGATTCTGAATTACGACTTTGTCAACGGTGCGTAGCCCGTCATTGCCCGCCATTCCCGCCACCGATGCGGCATTATCAGTTGGATGGAGCACTAGCCCGACCTATTCATGAATAAACTACTGCGGCCGTCAATAGCAGCGAAATCACTGGGCGTGCTTCCGCCGTGTGCTCAATGTGCTGTCAAGCACGCCTGCGCCCGCTCCTGCTCCGCGCACCCAGTGCTTGCACTACTCTTGCCGGCCTCGCCACGTTCATTCACGAACAGGTCGGGCTAGACAAACCAATCATTCAAGCGTCGGTATGGCTGACGCCTAACCGTGGCGGCGCTCGAACTCCTGCCAGACCGGGAGGTCTTCGGGGTAGTCCGCCTCCGACCAATTGCCTTCGAAGCACAGTCTTTTTCTTTGTTTTAGCGCGTCCTGATAATTTTCCACGGGCACATAGTACAGGAAGCGGATGCTGCGGCTTGCGAACAGCCATTGACCGTCGGAGCGCCGATACCCGTCGTCATATTTCATGGCGGCCAGGCTGGAGACGCCGTTTACACAGGTTTCCGCATGGCTCGCCACCGTGCCGGTCGCCACATCCGGGTTGTTGTCGTCAAAGCGAACCATCAAATCGTGGGTCCAGTGGTAGCCTGGGCCGCGTACCTTGAAGGCGCGCACGAACATCTCGACGATCTCCTTCCGCCCGGTGGCGCGCAGCACGCCGCTTGGCGAGCCGTACACCGCGTCTTCGGCGAACAGTGCCCCCAGCCTTGGAATGTCGTGTTCGTCGCAGGCTTCGCAATAGGCGGTGACCAACTCCTCAATGGCGAAGCGCGATTCCAGCCGGTCGATCCGGTGTTCGAGTTCGGTTGCATTGCTCATCAGGGCCCTCCAAACAATTCGGGATTATCCATTTGATACAACAAACCATCATAGGTTGGGGAAGTGAAAATTCCCAACAACCTTGCTACCCAGCAGCCATTCCCGCTAAGGAACCTCTGATTAATTCTGCAATCGCGGCATGCGAGTCAATACAATCAATAGATTACGAGTAGATCAGTGCTGCTCTATCGAATTGCTCAGACCTTCCCTAACGATACACAGTTGTTCGTGACCGAGTCGGGCACGCGGGCGGTTAGTGTCCTGTCCCGGAAATGCGCATACTATTCGACCTGTGTGTAATGTATCGTATATTATTGATTTTAAATGAAATTTTTTTATAGGCCGGTGATTATTTTATAGCGAATTTGCCGGACAGGACACTAGGTGGTTCTGCGGATTGCGGAACTGATTCAGTTCACCACGGATCTGCGAATGCGCGCGGCCGCGACCCTGGGCGTCAATGCCGCCGCGGACGGCATTCAGGTGGCGGTCGTCCGGTTGCGAAGCCTTCCATCATGCGGGCGACGGTGCGGTGATAGTGTTGTACGCCGGGCTCGTTGCGGCCGATGATGAAGTCGCGGTTGGCGCCGGCGGGTAGTGCCGCCTGTATGGTGGCGACCACCGCGTAGTCTTCGTCGCGCACGGCCTGTAGCGTCATTTCGCTGAAATTACGGGCATTTCGGTGCCACTCGGCGGTTTGTTTCCCTGTGGAACAGAGCACGGTTTGGCGCGTGCTGGTGGTCTCCGGGGTCGGCCCGGGAAAGATCTGGCTGACTAGGCAGTGGCCGCCGACAATGCCCGAAATCGACAGGTTCGGGAAGACCGAATGGATGATGCGAATGTAATCGTCCGTGCGCCATTCCGATTCCGGCAGGGTTTCCAGTTCCGGTAGATTGCGGCGGCCGAAGGTGAGACGTTGATGGGGGCCGAAAATGTCGTGGACCAGGAGGTTGCCGATGGTGTGGCGGCCGACGGTGGAGCGGTGGACGGAATCGTGGTGATAGACCTCAAGGTAGCCGTCGATCGTTGCCTTCCAGCCCGGCCCGTCCAACTCGCGCTGCTCGTGGATGACCCAGTCGCGCAGGCGCAGCGCGTCGAGTTTCTCGGCGAATTTGCCGAGCCAGGCATCGATATCGAATGTGATTCCGGGGGTTAGGCAGGCCCAGATCAGGCCGCAACGCTCCTCGCAATACAGCGCCGTCAGGGAGCGTGATTGCCGGTCCACCGAGCCGAACGATTCGGCGCCGTATACGCCGACCAGCTTCCCTTGGTTGTCGTAGGTCCAGGCGTGGTAGGGACAGGAAAAGCGTTGGCGATTGCCGTCGCCCTCCGGGCAGACGATGGCGCCGCGGTGTCGGCATACGTTTAGGAATACATGGGCTTTGCCATCCCCGTCCCGGGTCATCAGGAGCGGTGTGTCCATCAGCGTTTGCGCCTTGTAGCTGCCGGGAACCGGCAGTTCCAACGACAGGGCAACCGCCATCGGCAATTCGTGAAAAATGTGCCGAACCTCCCGTGCGTAGCGCCCCGGGTTGGCATACGCATCGACGGGCAGGCGCATTTGGCCCGGTGCCCGGTCGGTCGTCCTGTTCTTGAAGTGGGCGAGGGCGCGTTTGGCCAGTGCGATGGTGTCGCTATGCGCACTCATGCCCACGGTGCCTCGTGGCCGAGCCAGTCATGCGGGCGTTGAGACAGGCCGACGCCGCATCGGCCTCCGGTTGGAGGTGGTCTGGAATCGTGTCGAGCGCGATTGTCATCCAATGTCCCTCAAGGCTTTCTCCACCGTTGGGTCAACCGTACACGACTATCGAATCGCTCGCCATCAAAGCCGTGTTGGGCCTGGGATCTGAGTGCGGCCACGGCACCGCGGCTCGAGCCGGGGTGAGGGTGAGGCGGCACATGGACGGGAGCCTGTCGGTGTGGCACGGACCGCGGCCGCTGCGGCGCGGAATCCGAATCGGCAAACCGGACAGTTTATTTGTTCTAATGCCCATGCAAACCCCCGAATCGCCGCGATTTGGGGCAGTCTGCAACCGGACAATTCACGTGTTCCAAGACCGGACAATTTATTTGGGAATTATATCGATAAGTTGACAGAACCCCAGATATGGTAGTTCCCTGCCACTAAAACATCAACATATAGTGGTATGTCAACTTATGTATATAAGTCCCATTTATTTGTTCTCAACAGTACGGTTGCAGATACGTTGTTTACGTTATAACGTAACATTCATGAGCCCCTATAATGGCCAATTATGCCCAGTGGAACCCGCAAAGGCCCGTCTGGATCTGTACGCCGCCGGGTTGTCGACGCTCTGTCTGCTCCACTGTCTGGCCCTACCCCTGCTTGTGACGATAATGCCCTTGGCTGCCCAGGCCGCCGAGAGCGAGCTGGCGCATCAAATCCTGATTCTTGCCGCAGTTCCCGTGAGCCTCCGGGCCATCTGGAAGACACCGGCCATGGATGGCAACAGGCTCTTTGTGGGTGCGGCCCTGAGTGGGCTCGGGCTACTGCTGGTGGCGGCATTCATTGAGGCGGTGTCGGCGTATGAGGAACCGATCACCGTTGCCGGCGGTGTGCTGCTGTGCTGGGCTCACCTGCGGCGCTGGGTACGACAACGTGGTAAGGGCGGCATCCCGGTCGAACCGGATAAACATTGATTGTCGGTACCGGGATTGAACAGCGGACCGCAAACGGGGGGCGAGTTGGTTGGACGGTCGGCGACAGCGGCGCGGCTGGCAAGTGACCGGCCACTTTCGGCATCAGGGGGCGAACTCCCGCCAGGCATTGCCCAGCACGCGGATCGCCGATCGGAGAAAGATCGCCAACAGCGCCACCGCGACAAGCAGGTCCGGCCAAGGTGAGGCGAACATCCAAACCGCGGCGGCCGCTCCGATCACCGCGACACCCTCGATGACATCGTTGCGCGAGCACTCCCAGGACGAGGACATGTTGATGTCGCCGTGGCGATGTGGGGAGAGGAGTTTGAGACAGGCCGCGTTCGCGATCAGGTTGATCACCGCCGCGGCAGACATGGTGGAGGCCACCGGAGCATGCAGTTCCGTGAGCCGCCAGACAATCTGACCGGCGACAGCAAGGGCGGCGCCCAGAATCAACAGGCCCTTGACCAGGGCAACGCGCGCCTTGGCGTGGGCGGAGGCGCCGACGACGGCGAAACTTAGCGCGTAGGTGAGCGCATCGCCCAAGTTGTCCAGGGTTCCCGACAGCAAAGCGGAAGAGCCGCTCAGCACCGAGCCCGCGACCATGACCGCGAATGTGACGACATTGATGCCAAACACCCCCACCAGCACCCGTCGTTGTCGGTCGCGCAGGCTGGCGAGATTGACAATGGGGCTGCTGCAGGAATTCGACATTCGGACTCGATTCACGAAATGGGTGTGATCGAACACTATTGCAATTCGGTCGGGTTTAACAGTTTCCGCCCCGACGCTCCGAGGCGAGCATGCCCATGTAACCACAATATCTGGGCCAAACCACACCCTCGCCAAGCCTGTGTCGGCGTGAAAATCCGCTTCAATCCAACGGCCGGATGGTCAATTTATCCGGCCATGGACTTCTACCGACGCGCCTCCGCGTTGGCTGTGATACGTTGTCGCAATCGCAGGGGTGTTCTGGTTTGATATAAAAGGTATGGGCGGGCTCCCGATCAATGCAGATACAACTGACTCAAAACAGCGACCAGCGCCTCCTCCAGGAGCAGGTGCGTAAACTTTGTGGCGAGCACACGACGGCCGATCTTCTACGACGGCTTATTGCGGACGGTCGGCCCATGAGTCGGGAGCTTTGGAATGCAATGGCGGAACTCGGCCTCCAGGCGGCGGCGATCCCGGAAGCATTCGGTGGCGTGGGGCTCGGTATCGGGGAACTGGGCGTCGTCGCCGGGGAACTCGGCAGGGCGGTGGCTCCGGTTCCTTTCTTCTCTTCCGCCTGCATGGCGACGGAAGCCATCAAACTTGCGGCCAGCGAGGCGCAGCAGCGGGAGTGGCTACCGAGGCTCGCCTCCGGCGAGAAGATCGCGAGCCTGGCCCACGCCAACGGCTCGGGAGATCCCGAGCGGGCCGCGGCGGGCACCCGCTGGTCCGGCGGTACGTTGAACGGCATGAAAACCCCGGTTGCCGACCTCGGCGTTTGCGACTGGATTGTGGTCATTGCCTCCGACGGCGCGGCGCCGGTGCTGGCTCTGGTGGATATCGCCGATGCGCGGCCGGACATCGCGCCGCTCAAGGGGCTCGATGAAGTGCGTCACCACGCGACAGCGACCTTCCGGGATACATCCTGCGAGGTTCTGGCCGGGCGCCGGGGGATAGCGGTGGTGCGCGAACTCTTCGCCCGCTTGGCCGTGGTTGCCGCCTTCGAGCAGATCGGCGGCGCGGAAGCGGCGATGCTGATGGCTAGGGACTACACCTTGGAGCGCTATGTCTTCGCTCGGCAACTGGCGTCCTACCAGGCTGTGAAACACAAGCTTGCGAACATCTTGGCGCTGCTCGAGATCAACCGCTCCAACGCGCTCCACGCGGTCGCGGCGTTCGCAGGCGGCGGCGGGGACAGGTTCGTCGCCGCCGCGACGGCCCGGGTCGGTGCAACCTCGCTCTACGAGGAGGCGGCCCGGGAGAACCTGCAACTGCACGGCGGCATCGGCTTCACGTGGGAAGCGAACTGTCACTTCCACTACCGGCGGGCCCGTCTGCTTGCCCAGAACCTCGGTGGGCTAGGTGCCTGGCGGAACATGCTGATCGAGGGGTTGAGGGAGCGGGCCGCATGATGCCGTTGAGCGACCGGGAATATCGCGCCCGAGCCAGGGCCTGGCTTGCCGAGCATGCCGTCGACTACGCGCGGCCTCGAGAGTATGGCGAGGAGGAACTGGTGCGTCGCAGCAAGGAATGGGTGCGGATCAAGCACGACGCGGGGTATTCCGCGATTGATGAGCCGGAGGATGTCGGCGGTGCGGGGGGCACTCCCATGCAGGCAGCCATCTTCGCGGACGAGGAAAGCCGCTATCACACGCCGATCTTTACCGGCATCGGCATCGGGTTCAATATGGCGATGGCCGCATTGCGGAACCACGGCACCGTCGAACAGTATCGTCATTTCGGGACGCTCACCCACAGCGGCGCCATCGTCTGGTGTCAGCTCTTTTCGGAACCGGCCGCCGGATCCGATCTGGCGGCACTCAGAACCCGAGCGGTTCAGGATGGCGACCATTGGGTCGTCAACGGTCAGAAGGTGTGGTCGAGTTGGGCCCATCACGCCGACTGGGGCATCCTAATCGCGCGAACCGACCCCAAGCTGCCCAAACACAGGGGGCTATCGTTCTTCGTCGTCGATATGAAGACCCCGGGTATCGAGGTGCGCCCGATCCGCCAGATTACAGGTGATTCGGATTTCAACGAAACCTTCCTGACCGATGTTGTCATCCCGGACACCCACCGCGTCGATGCCGAGGGGGCCGGCTGGCGCGTCTGCATGACGGTGCTGGCAAGCGAGCGCAATATGAGCGGCCGCTCCGACGGTGAGGATCTGCGGGCGGACTCCGTGGTATCGCTGGTCCGCAAAGCTCTGGCCAATGGCATGATCGACGACGGCGCGGTTAGGGAACGGCTATGCGACTGGTATGTTCGCGAGCAGGGTCTGAAACACTTTGGCACGCGCCTGCGCGAGTCCGGTGGCAATGACGCCTGGCTTGCCTCGACCGTGCCGCTGACCAAATTGGTCTATGCAACCTTGATGCAGCAGACCAACGCCTTTCTCATGGATCTCGACGGGTACTCCGGGCTCTTCAGCGAAACCAACCCGGATCAGGACGATACCTTCTATCGGTATCTCTGGTCGGCGGCCATGCGCATAGCCGGCGGCGCGGATGAAATCCTGCGCAACCAACTGGCGGAGCGCGCCCTCGGCATGCCGGGCGGACCGAGGGTCGACAAGGGCGTCCCGTTCGATCAGCTTCCCGGCTGACCGTCCCCGGCCGACCTATTCGTGAATAAACGGGTGAACTACGCTCGCACAGTGGTGGGCACGGCCTGGATGCTTTGGCCAATGCTGCGCCCGGTGCAATTGACATTTGCGGCGGGTGCTGGAACATGGTGGCGTACAACATTTGAAGGAGACAGTCATGGGTTCGAGACTCGAAGGCAAGGTTGCCGCCATCACCGGTTCGGCAAGTGGTTTTGGGGAGGCGGCGGCGCGGTTGTTCGTCAGCGAGGGCTGCCGGGTTGCGCTGGGCGACATTCAGGAGGAAGCGGGCCGGGCAATCGCCGACGAATTCGGCGACGCGGCGGTTTTCGTGCGTTGCGACGTTACCTCGGAGGAAGATGTCGCCAATTTGGTGGACACTGCGGTCGGCGCTTTTGGGCGGCTCGACATCATGTACAACAACGCGGGTATCGTCGGGGCCGTGGGGCCCATCGACACGACCCCGGCGGATGAATGGATAGCCACCCTGGATATCCTTCTAAACGGCGTGTTCTATGGCGTTAAGCACGCGGCGCGCGTGATGAAGCCGCAGGGCTCCGGCTCCATTGTGAGCATGTCGAGCACGGCGGGCATCCTCGGTGGCCTGGGTCCGCACACCTATACGGCGGCCAAGCACGCGGTGGTGGGCCTCACCAAGAGCGCGGCGGCGGAGCTCTGCCGTTTCGGCATCCGCGTGAACTGCATCTCACCGGCCGGGATGGCGACCGCGATGGTCGCCAATGTCACAACCGGCGACCCAATGGCCATCGAGGCAACCAAGAAGTCGCTGGCCGAGTCCTCGCCGCTCAAGGGCCGTCCCGGGCTGGCCGAAGATGTGGCCAACGCCACGCTGTGGCTCGCCAGCGATGAATCGGGCTACACCAGCGGGCATACGCTAACCACAGATGCGGGCATAACGACCGGCTCGACACCGAATCCACCGGCGTTCGATCAATATCAGCCAATGATTCGGGAGGCGGGTCGCAGTGGGTTGTAACGGCATGGGCAACGTGGTTGATACCGCCGACTGCAAGGGATCCCTCACTGCCCTCATGATTGGCAAGAGACCGCACTATTCGCCAGTATCCTCGATTCGGCGGATTATGGTGTTCCGCAAAAGAGGAGGCGATGTATCATCCTGTCGAGAACCGCTACATCACGCCGCGTGAGGCGGCGCGAATACAGGGCTTTCCCGACCGCCATATATTTGAGGGGCCGATTCGGAGGCGTACTGGAACGGTGCGCGATTTAGACCAGCATCGTCAAGTTGCCAATGCGGTCCCCCCCCCCCTTTGGCAGAGTCCGTTGCGCACAGTGTCAAGAGCGCGTTGTGCCTGTAGTTCACGAATTGTTTGGCTTGCGGCTTACACATGCGGCCAGTAAGGGCCACTTGTTGAGTGCGGAGTGCCCGCATATGGACGGAGCACCGTGCAACGGAGGTGGCAACCGAGACATGGCGCGCTGGCCCGCCTTGGACCAACCCCTAGCTCCGTTCTTCGACGACTCTGTGGGCAGACGGGGCGGAGGCTACATCTCGTGTGGCGTTTGCTCCGTCCGCACATCGAAGCCTTAACCAATGGGGTGGCTGCGCAATTTCAACGGAGGCATGCTGGGCACAACTTCTCGATACCCCATCGTTGCCGAAGTTCGACGTGATACGTGACAAGCTTTGTCAAGAAACGACTGTTGCGGAATTCGTTGTGCCATGACCCGGAAGAAACCCGAATTTAATCCAATGACCGTGCAAGCTTCCGGGTCAGGGATTGATCTCACGCTTTCCAAGGCGGCAATTCGGCCGTTTCCAACACTGATAGCGTCGTGTTGCTCCGACTCCGTTGATGCGATGGGGGTTGATGATCGGAGTATAGCCGCGATCTTCAGGACAACAGCACTCCGCCATCCACATTGAGGGTGGAGCCGGTAACGAAATCGTTGCCGATGACGAATAGGATGGCTTCCGCCACCTCGTCCGCCGTTCCGGCTCGCGCAATGGGTTGGCCCGCCGTGGCATTTGCGAAAAATTGAGTGCGCGTGTCGCCCTCGCCCGGAAATAGGGGCGTGTCGATAATGCCAGGGGAGACGACATTGATGCGCCGGGGCGCCAACTCCATGGCGATGGCGCGCACGAAAGCTTCCACCGCGCCCCCCACCGAAGCCAGCGCAATTTGACCGGGCTTGGCGCGGCGTGCGGGGAAACCACTGACCAACACGATGGCGCCGTCGTTGCTCATGTGTTCGGCACCCAGCCGGACGGTGTTGGCATAGCCCCAGAGTTTGCGGAAGGAGCCCTGAAAGCCATTGAGGTCCATGGACAGGAATGGGCCGAGGGCGCGCTCGCCGCCGGTGGCCGCATTCACCAGTATGTCGAAGGGCGCGTGGTTGGCGAATGTTGCCGCCAAGGCGACGCGGTCAAGCATATCCACCCGCTCGAATTGCACCGTGCTTGGTGCCTCGCGCCTTGCGGATGCGATATTGGCCGCCCCGCGACCAAAAGCGGTGACCTTGGCACCGCCGTTGGCCAGACGAACCGCCGTGGCGAGCCCGATTCCGGATGTTCCGCCGAATACGAGGGCCTTTCTTCCGGGACTGATATCCATAAGCCGACATCCTGTTCAGCCGTGCCGAACATCCCGCGGTGCTTCACCCGCGTCGATGATGGCCTGTTTCACAGCTTCCAGCATTTGGTCGAGTTCCACTTCGTCCACGCCGCGCATGACCAGGGAGGTGCCGTAGCGATTATCACGGAAGAAGGGATAGCTGCCGAGATCGTTGTGGGGAAACTCATCCTGAATGCGGGTCAGCGCGGCGGCAATACTGCTTTCGCCGAGGTGGGCGGTCACCGTGCGGCTTCTAACCAGCGGGCCGGTTTCGAGCTTATCCTCCAAAGAAGCCAACATGGCCTGCATGACGGCGGGTATGCCGGCCATCACGTAGACATTTTCGATACGGAATCCTTGCGGCCCACCGGTAATGTTGTCGACCAGCGCAGCACCGGCGGGGATTAAAGCCATGCGCAGGCGCGAGGCCATCACCTCGGGCGGGGCCTCGCGGCGGCGGATGCGCGCCTCGATGATCGGGTTGGTCGCCAACGGTACGCCGAATGCCTTGGCGATGGATACGGCCGTGATGTCGTCGTGCGTCGGGCCGATGCCGCCGGTGGTGAATAGGTAGTCGTATTTGCGCCGCATCGTATTCACCGCATCGACGATTTCCTCCTCGATGTCGGGGATGACGCGCGCTTCCCGCACTTGGATGCCCCAACCGCCGAGGGTCGTGGCAAGGTGGTTGAGGTTGGTGTCCTGGGTGCGGCCCGAGAGGATCTCGTTGCCGATAATAAGCACACAGGCGGTGACAGTGCGGGGTTTGGGCATAATCTTGGATTCTCGCGATGAAGGGCGGTTCGCCCCACGGCTCGCCATCTCTGAGCGGACGCCGGATTTTAGCATAGTCGGTGGCCTCGCAATGACGGAACGGGCGGTTTCTGTTGTCAGCAACAGAGCGGGCGGTTTCCGATTCGTCCACGCGGGCCCGTTTTCAGTTTCGGGGTATCGCACAGGAAGTGGGCGATCCGACGGTTGACGGCGGATTGACCGGGGTGCGCCCGCAAGCGCCCATCCGCTTTTATGCGAAGGCACCCCTCGCGCTCCCGGCGGGGCTCCGTTGTTGCCCCTTGACGTATCGCCGGATACGCCGGCGGAGCTTAAGCTGCGCATCTGGACGCTTGCGGGCGCGCTGATGTGCCATTATCGGTTGGATGGAGCAATATCGTAATGGTGGCGGTTGGAGCTTCGGGTACCGCCGAGCACGAGAGATTTTCATGTTTGAACGGTGGCGGTTGCTTAGGCCTTGGGACTCCCGCACAGCGATGCGGCTGTTGATCGGATTCCGACCACCGGCATCGCGATGCGGTTGCTCTCGTTTAGATTTCCGCGCGTCGATGTGGCTGTTGGTCGGCTTAGTGGTCGCCGGGTCGTTCTCAAGGGTGTTTGCCGATGCGGTGCAATTGGGGCCGCGGCCGTTCTACTTGATTGATCGCATGCAGGATTCCTCCTTAAAGCGACAATTGCGGGCCTGTGCTCGCGAGATCACCGACTATCGGCGCAGCGATTTTTCCATCGGCCACCGGGGCGCGCCGCTGCAGTTCCCGGAACATACCCGCGAGAGCTACGAGGCCGCCGCCCGCATGGGGGCCGGCATGGTGGAATGCGACCTGACGTTTACCCGGGACAAGGCCCTGGTTTGCCGACATGCCCAATGCGACCTGCACACCACCACGAACATTCTGGCGACGCCATTGGCGGAGAAGTGCTCAATACCCTTCGCCCCCGCAAAGTTCGACCCGAAGACGGGTGAGCGTATCAAGGCCGCCGAGGCTCGATGCTGCGCAAGCGACATCACCCTGGCGGAATTCAAGACCCTTGCCGGCAAGATGGACTCATCCAACGCCGATGCCCGCACGGTTGGAGAATACTTGGGCGGCACGCCGGAATTCCGCACCGACCTATACGCCACCGGCGGCACCCTGATGTCGCACGCGGAGAGCATCGACTTGTTCCGTGCGCTTGGTGTGCGCATGATCCCGGAACTTAAAAGCCCGGAGGTGGCGATGCCGTTCGACGGGTTCACCCGGGAAGCGCTTGCGCGGCGGATGATCGATGACTATGTCCGCGCCGGGGTGCCGCCCGCCGATGTGTTCCCCCAGTCCTTCGATTTAAACGACCTGTTGTATTGGATTGAGCACAGGCCCGAGTTTGGGCATCAGGCCATTTGGCTCGATGGCCGCGACCCACGGGAAATGCACACCAATCCCCCGGCCCGCGAGGAATTTGCGGCGCTGCGGGCGCATGGGGTCACAACGATTGCGCCGCCGCTAGTGGTCTTGCTCGGGTTTGACGGGGAGGGGCGCCACAGCGAGCCATCCGGCCCCGCGTTGCGGGATAAGGATCTGGGCATCGAACCCTCGGACTACGCCCGGCGCGCGCGGGCGGCGGGATTGCGCATCTTTTCCTGGACGGTGGAGCGCTCCGGCCGCATCGCCGAAGATGTGTTGCCGCGTCGGGGTGCGTTCTACTACGGTTCCATCGTCGATGCCCTCGCTGACGATGGGGATGTTTTCCACGTGATCCATGCGCTCCGGGAGCGGGTCGGTGTCAGCGG
This sequence comes from Pseudomonadales bacterium, assembly GCA_965116165.1. GTDB lineage: Bacteria > Pseudomonadota > Gammaproteobacteria > Pseudomonadales > Azotimanducaceae > Azophilus. The sequence goes on from OZ220484.1 coordinate 3,162,443, forward strand.
ATTGTTCTCCGATTGGCCCGCTACGACGACATTCTATGCCAATTGCATCGACACGGAGCACTCTAGGGAAGGTCTGAACAATTCGATAGAACAGCATTAAACTACTCGTAAGATATTGATTTTATTGAACCGGATGCCGAGACTACAGAATTAATCAGGGGTTCCCCAGCAGTCGATGGGGATTGGCTATTAAGGCTGCAAGTTGCCGATCCCCGATCCTTGGCCTGTTCGATCTCAGTGGCCCAGGAACCGCGGTGGCCGTTTCTCTTGGAAGGCGCGGCGTCCCTCCCGGTAGTCGTCGCTGTTGAAGCAGGCATTGACGAGTTGCTTGACCCGTTCGAGGTCATCGTCGTTCCCGCCGCTTTCCCAGGCGTTCAAGGCAATCTTGGTGGCCCGCACCGTCAGGGGGGCGTTGGCGGCGATGGCGCCGGCGTAGGCGATGGTCTCCGCCTCGATTTCATCACGGCTGGCCAGGAAGTCAACCAGCCCTATGCGGTGCGCTTCGTTTGCATCCATCAGCCGGGCGGAGAACAGTATATCCCGGGCGCGGGACGGCCCAATGAGCCGCGCCAGTTTGGCGAGGCCGGGATAGTCGTAACCGAGTCCAAGCTTGGCGGCGGGTATGCCGAAGCGAGAATCGGGGGTGGCGAAGCGAATGTCGGCGGCAAGCGCCGTGGCCAGGCCACCGCCGACGCAGTAACCCTCGATTAAAGCCAAGAGCGGTTTCTCGATGGTGGCGAGCCAGCGATTTGCCCGGCCGGAAACCGCATCGTATTCGTCTTTTTGCGCGGCACTTGCCCGCTTGGTGTCAAACTCGGAAATGTCGGCGCCGGAGACGAATGCCTTGCCCCCGGCACCACGCATGATCACGACACGGATATCGTCGTCGTTGGACCAGGTTTCGAGAATGTCTCCAATCGTCCGCCACATTTCCAGCGACAGGGCATTGTGGCGGGCCGGGTGATTGAAGGTCATCCAACCGATTGCGTCCTCGCGGTGGGCGAGCATCCGCTCCGTGCCGAGCGGCAAGGGCACTTTCATTGATCCGAACCTCAGGGGCTGTCTACTTGATGCGGAATTATCTATGGGGAATTATATCGGTGAGTTGACAGAGCCCAAGCTGTGGTAGTTCTCTCCCACTAAAACCTCAACCTATAGTGGTATGTCAACTTACGTACATCAGTCCCGTATCTGTTGGTGAAACGGGCTGACCTGAAAATCCAGACCAAACCAACGGCGGATGGTCAGTTTGTGCGGGCATATACGGACCCCAATGGCCTGTGGCGTCGCGCTAGTGGGGGTTGCTGCGTTTCATGGAGCGCGGGATTCCGAAATCTCGGGGGGAGGGACACTAGCAGGTGGAGAAACGGCAGTCACGCGGCAATCGTTGCGGCGAGGCCAATAGGGCCAATTGGTGCTCAGCTACATTGCACGACCGGCGCGGGCCACGGCGAAACGCGGGTTAATCGTTCTGTGTCAAATCGTTGACCGGCGTTACGCGCAACAGCAGGTCGGGGTTGTTCATCACCACGTATAAGGCTCCGGACGGCGCGAATTTGAGATCGCGCACGCGGCCGAGGCCCTTGAATAGCATCTCTTCGCCCACGATTTGTTCATCTTCGAGGGTGTAGAGCCAGAGTTCCTCAAGGCCGAGCGATCCCACGAGCAGCCGGTATCGCCAGGCCGGGAACAGAGGGCTGTCGCTGAACACGACCGGTGCAACGGCCTTCGAAGGGGTCCATTGCACAACCGGCTGACGCATGCCGGGGCGGTGCGTGAATTCGGAAACGGTCTTGCCGCTGTAGTCGATGCCGTAGGTAATGGTCGGCCAACCGTAATTGACCCCCGGCTCCAGAACATTGAGCTCATCGCCACCCCTGGGGCCGTGGTCGGTGGACCAGATGACGCCGGTTTCGGGATGACGCGCCAATCCCTGGGTGTTGCGATTGCCGATGCTGAAGATGGCGGGTAGGGCGCCCGGGGTGTCTACGAAGGGGTTCTCCCGAGGGATTGTCCCGTCTCGATGGATGCGGAATATCTTGCCGGTTGCCTTGGTCAAGTCTTGGGAATCCTCGGCCCGGCCCATATCGCCGATGGTGAACAGGAGCCGCCCCTCGGTGTCGAATTCAAATCGGCATCCCCACCGATTGCCGCCGACGACGCGCAGGGATTCACCCGCGTCGAACAGCGTTTCCTGGTCGATCCACCTATAACCCGTGACCCGACCCCGGACGATACGAGTCAGCGCGGGTGCATTGGCGTCATCCGGCGCACCGTCCGAGTAGCTGTAGGCGAGGTAAATCCACCCGTTGGCGTTGAACTCCGGATCGAGCGCGAGATCCATCAGGCCGCCGGTGCTCATTTTGGTATAGATCTCGGGCAGGCCGGTGACCGGCTTCGGGTCGACCACGCCGTTGCGCAGCCAGCGCAGGCGTCCTCCCTTTTCCGTGATCAGCGCCGCATCCTCCGAGATGAACTCGATGGCCCAGGGATGCTTTAGCTCATCGATGCCCACTACCTCCAGGCGCAGCGGGTATTCGGTGGTTTCGATGGATTCGGGCAGGCTTTCGTGGGAAGGCGGGGCCGTCTCCCGCATGCGTTCGATATGGTGGGCCAGCGCCAGGGCTTCACCATCTGTAAGAATATCGGCCCAGGCGGGCATGTCCGTGTCGGGAATGCCCCATTTGATGTTCTGGAAAACCGTGAACAGATCGCGCCCGTACTGCCAACGGTGTTTGATGAGCGCGCTTGCGGAAGCACCCCGCATGTCGCGTCCGTGGCAACTCGCGCAATGTTGGGCGTAGAGCGGGCCTGGTTCGATGTTCTCCGTTTCCGGTGGTGCGTTCCCCGCTGTCGCGGTGAGCGGTGAATCCGCGGCCGTCGCCACCACGGCCGCTACCAGTGGTAGAGTGGCCATAGCCAACCTGAAGATGAGCCCAGCGGCCTCAGGGACCACTCGGCACCCGCTCGTGCCCGTAGACGAACTCGCCGCCGACCATGGTTTGGACGACGGTCACTTGGTGCAGTTCGGTTGCCGGTATCTCGTAGGGGTCGCGGTCCACGATCATCAGGTCGGCGAGCATTCCCGGCTCAAGCCGCCCGAGCGTGTCATCCGTGCCCATTTGGATCGCCGCATTGACGGTGTAGAGTTCGATGGCCTCCACAACTGTAATCGCCTCATTGGGCCCAAAGCTTCTCGTCCCGCCACCGGGTGCCCGGCGCGTTACCATGGTTTCGATGCCGATCCACGGATTCACCGATGGAACAACGGACCAGTCCGACCCGGCCACCACCAGAGGCCCCGCATCGATTGCCTCGCGCAACGGCCAGACGCGGGCGGCGCGCTCTTCGCCCACGGCGATGGCGATATCGTCGCTGATTGGGGTCGGGCTCCAGAGATAGGGCGAGAATTCGAGGGTGGCTCCCAACTCCCGTGCGAGTGGCAGATCCTCTTGGGCGATGAAGGTGCAATGCCCTGGATTGTGCGGCAGGTCGCTGTTGCCATTGGCCTCCCGCGCGGCCCGCACGGCCTGTAAACTAGCGCGTACGGCGGCATCGCCGGCCGCGTGGAACTTAACCGTCATGCCCATCGAATCGAAGCGAATGGTCGCCGCGTCCAAGGCATCCTGGGCGACAAAGAGTATGCCGTGGCGGCTCGCTTCGTCGTCGCGACCCGGCAACGTATCCGCATAGGGCTCCAACATCGCCGCCGTGTGGCTTTGCGTCGGCACCCCGTCGAGCATGATCTTGATGCAATCCGGGAACAACCACTCACGCCGATATTGCTCGCGGGCTTCGATCATGGCCTCGAGGTCCGGTTGATCCGGGGACCAGGGGAGGCAGAGCCGGACACGCTGTTTCAATGCGCCCCGGTCAAACGCGTCGGCGTAGGCGCGCGCTTCTTTCCAAACGTTGGTGGTGAAGCCCATATAGGCTTCCTCGAACGAGGTGATGCCGAAAGACAGCATTTCCCCGGTGGCCCATTCCAGCGCCGTCCGCACGGCCGCATCCGATTCTCCGGGGATGTGCTGGCGGACCAATAGATTGGCCTCCTCGTGCAGAGCCCCGGTCGGCTCGCCGTCGGCGTCGCGGGCGATGATGCCGCCCGATGGATTTGGCGTATCCCGGTTGATGCCGGCGATTTCCAGCGCCCGGGTATTGGCCCAGCCGCTGTGCGCGCTGGTGTCGTCGAGCAGCACCGGGTTGTCGGGCGAGATGTCGTCGATCATGCGGCGGTGCGGCGCCTCGCCAAGCGCCGAATCGTCCCATTGGCCGCCGGTGATCCAGGCACCGGGTTGGGCGGCTTCCACACAACGTTGCAGGTGTGTTCTCAGGGTCGCTAGGTCGGAACCTTGCGGAATGACGCAACGGCGTGCCTGAACACCCGCGTAGACTGGGTGGACATGCATGTCGTGAAATCCGGGGAGGATCACCCTTCCCCCGAGGTCAACCGTTTGGGTGCTGGGTACCGCCAATGCGGACACCATGGCGCTGTCGCCCGCCGCCACGATCTCCCGCCCGCGGATTGCCAATGCATCCACCTGCGGTTGGGCTGTGTTGAGGGTGTAGATCCTGCCGTTGGTCAGCACCATGTCCGGCGGTGCCTCGGTCGAGACGGACCTGTCGTCCGATGTCGGTGTGTTGTTCGGCGACGGTTCGCAGCCCACCACCACACCCAGGCAGACCAACGGAAGGGCCACTTGCCGCAAAAGCGGGAATCCTCGCTTCCGGGCCGCGGCCACGGGCCTGTTTGCCTGCATGACTACTCCTTGTTGTTCGAAGCTAAGGCCTATTCGGCCGCGCATATCCGCTGTTCAAGCCCACAAGTGTTCTACGGCGCGGGCTAGAAAAAATTGTACTGAATGGTGGCGCCGACCGTCCTCGGCATACCGACATAGCGGACGTTCGGCCCGTTGCCGGTAAAGGCGGAGGGAAAGTAATACTCGTCCGTGACGTTGCGGCTCCAAACCATTAGCCGCCATTTTTCGTCATGACCGCCGATACTGCCCCTGACATTGAGAATGCTGTAGTCGCTTGATCGGAACGCCGGACCGGCAACGCCGCCGGATTCATCCACATAGTTGATGTCGCTGGCGATTTCCAGGTACATCCTATCGTTTAGGGGCCAGCGATAGCTGGCCATGGCGTTGAGGGACCACTCCGGTGCTTGCGCAAGCGGTGCCCCCGAGGCGTCGATGTACAGCACTTCCGGCCAGACACTGGCGGGGTCCACGGCCAGCCACTCCTTGATTTCGGAATCGATGTAGGCGACACCGAGATGCAGGTTCAGTCCGGCAACCGGTGCCCAGTCCAGTTCCGCTTCGGCACCCAGCACTTCCGCCTTGGGAATGTTCGTCAGGCCGACGATATTGCCGACGAAGGTTACAGCCAGATCACCCTCCTGCTTGTCCTTGTAGTCATAGAAGTATCCGTTCAGGTTCAACTGCATGCTGCCTTCCAGCAGGGTCATCTTGGAACCGAGTTCATAGGCTGTCAGTGTTTCCGGCCGGTAGGGCCGCAACTGGGTTGTCGCGTTCGAATTGGCGCCGTTGAACCCGCCGGACTTGAACCCGCGCGCGGCCGAGAGATAGACGAGGATGTCGTCTCTGACCGAATAGTCGAGGCCGGCTTTCCACATCCAACGGTTGGTATCGATGGTCTCCGTGAACACGCGGAAGGCGTCGTTCGGATTGGCGGCGACAAAGATGTTTGTTGGCGAGGTCGGGTCGTCGTCGATGGTGCCGCAGTCCCCCGGCCCGACCGACGCGCCGAACAACAGGTTCAGGAAGTTTCCCAGGGAGTTGTCCGTGGCGGAAAATGTGCAGCCGGACCAAGTGCGCTCCTCGCTGGTATAGCGTGTGCCGAGGGTCAGTTTGAACCGGTCTGTGAGGAACCACTCGATGTGGGCGAATCCGGCGATGGATTCCGTGTCCTGCTCGTAACTGGTATCGAGTTCCAGAATTGGCGCGGAAGAGAAGGGCGGGATATCCCAGGGAATCGACCCGTTGCCGAATTGGGAATCGGGCATGAAGAAGTGATACCCCTCGCTGACGTCGTCGTTCGAGTAGTAAAGGCCGACGAGCGCGGTCAGCCGGTCGGTTTCCCTAGAGACGATCAACTCCTGCGAAAACGCCTCGACCGTCGAAGTATTGATGTTGGATGTATCCACGAAGTCGCCGCCGTCGCCCTCGAAAGCTTCGCGCCGGTCGAATTCATCGTAGGCGGTCAGCGAGGTGACGGTGAAATCCCCAAGGCCCCATTCCAGACGGCCCGAGATGCCGATCAATTCGTTGTTCCGCTTGGGCCTGAGGTCATAGGTGGTGCCGGTGATGGCACTGGTATAGCTGTTGCTCCAGTCCGCATCCCGGGCGTCCTTGCCATCGGTGAACCAGGGTGGTCGGGACGATAGGGTGACAAAGTCGGGGCTGTAGTTTTCCAGGGGTGTATGGGGCAGCAGGGCGAGACCGGCGCCGATGGGGGTGCCGTCGATGGCGGCCGGCGACTGGTTTTCGGAGTTGTCCTTTGTATAGCGCGCATTGAGCAGGAGGCTGGCCTGTTCGCCCAGGTCGATGTCCAGAATCCCACGCACGGCTTCCACGTTCTTTTCGCCCAGGTCGTCGTCGCGGGTCAGGCTTTTCTGCCAGCCGTCGAATGAATGAATTGTTTTGAAGGCAAGACGCCCCGACGCCCCCTCCCATTCGCTTATCGGTCCGCTGATAAAGCCTTCGACATCGACGGTCTGATAGGAACTGAAACCGGCGGTGATGCCGGCTTCGGGCTCTTCCGTCGGTTTGCGGCTGATGAAGTTGATCTGACCGGCCGTGGTGTTACGGCCGTAGAGGTCGCCCTGCGGACCTCTTAGCACTTCGATTCGCTCGATATCGAACAGCGTGCCGCGGCTCATTACCGAGTAGGGGATGTTGACGCCGTCAAAATACAGGCCGACCGTCGCGGAACTCGATGTCGTGAAGTCCTGGAAGCCGACGCCGCGCAGGGTGTATTGCGGTACGCCGGTTGCGGCGGTTTCGTTGATATTCAGCGCGGGTGTGAAGCGGGCCAGGTCTTCCGCCGTTTTGATCCCGAGTTCCCGCACGAGTTCTCCCGACATGACGTTGATGGTGATGCCGACGCTGTTGACATCCTGCTCACGCTTTTGCGCGGTGACGATGATTTCTTCCAAGGCGGTGTCCTGGGCTGCGAGGTGCATGGGGAAAAGGCATAGGCAAATCAGGATGGAATGAGCCAGTTTCGTCATTTTGGTCACTTTATTTCTCCGATTGCCGTGGCGACGCCGTCGAGATAACGCATGCGTGGCCGATTTCGATGAGAATGAGCAATTGTTCGCATTATTGCGCCAAAGTCAACAGGGTTGATCCAAGCACGGCAATCGGCGGAGGCCGGTATCGTCCGACGCCAATGGGGGGAGTGGTCTCCGCGAAATTCCGAGGGTGGCCCTTTGGCATGTGGGTCGCGCCGCCCTACTGAAACGGCGATCTGGCCTTATCTTTGTCCGAACCCATGCGGCCCAGCGGCGCGCTAGTGTCCTGTCCCGCCAAGGCGCATATTATTCGACCCGTGTGTAATGTATCGTATATTATTGATTTTAAAAGAAATTATTTTTATAGGTCGGTGACTATTTTATAGCGAATTGGCCGGACAGCACACTAGTGTCGCCACGGATACCGCCTTTGATATTAGGCCGACCGCGCCAGCCACTTGCGCCTGTGCCGCACGTAATCGACCAAAATGTACTCGCCTAGCTTTTCCGGAGTGGTATAGAAAACCCGACCACCATTGATGCGGGCAATTTCGTCCATGAAGGCTTTGAGGTAATAGCTCGCGTCGAGCATGAAGGTATTGATGGCGATGCCCTTGGCCGTGCAGCGCTTGACGGCGCGGAAGGTGGCGCGGATCGTTTCGGGAGTCGGGGGATAGGCGAACCGGGCGCGGCCGTTCTCAAGGTGCGCGGTGGGTTCGCCGTCGGAGATCATGATGATCTGTTTGGCACCGCCCGGGTGCCGGGCCAGGAGTTTCTCGGCGAGCAGCAGGGCGTGCTGCATGTTGGTGCCGAGCACCTGCTCGTCCCATTGCAGGTAGGGCAATTCCCGGGCCTTGAGCGCCTTGGCGTAGGCGGCGAAGCCGATGATGTGGAAGCTATCCTTCGGATATTTCGTAGTGATGAGATTGTGCAGTGCCAGGGCAACCTTCTTGGCGGCTTGGAATGAGCCGCGTAGGGCCATCGACCAGGAAAGATCAATCAGCATGGCCGTGGCGGTCGAGGTGATGTGCTCGCTGCGATAAATCTCAAAATCTTCCGCCTGCAGCGGGATGCGTATTCTTGGGCGAAGGGAGTCCTCGGCCGGGGAGCGCGGGGGCCCATCCATGACAGCGTTGGACGCAAACGGGGTTTGAGATGCCGCATCTTGAGCGGGCGACCCGGAGCGCGAAGGTACGCTTCCCGCCGTATTGGATTCGTCCGCCGGGCGGGAGACGGACACCTCCCGCCTGATGCGGTGCACGGCATTCATGATGGTGCGCGGCAGGTGCGGGTGAAAGGGGTCGCCGAATTCGTAGGCCTTGGTTTGTTCCAGACGTTCGCCGAAACGGCCTTCCTCGGGTGTGGCGTGGTTGCCGAGATTCTGGTTTTTCAGGTGCCGGTAGATTTCTCCGAGCGCCCGCTGGCCGATCATGCGTGAACCGCGCGGTGTCAACTCCCAGCGGTTGTCGCCGGTGGCGCGGACATAGCCGGCCTCCTCCAGGGCGTCGAGCAGTTCCTTCAAATTATCAAGGTTTGCAACCGCCCCGTCGCCCATGAATTCGCGGAGCAGTTCCCGGTCGATGCGGTCGAAGTCGGCGCCGCGCTCTACCTTTTGTATATCCGCGATCAGTTGATCGAGGCTTTGCATCTCGCGCATGAGCTTTAGGGCGGCCTCGAGGTCGAGGCGCTCGGAACCGTCGAAGCGGTACTGGTCACCGTCGATGTTGAGAAAGTCCAGTTCCTTGACCAGTTTGCGCAGTTCGGCATCGAGTTCCGAATCTCCGAACCGGCTTTGCAGCATCGATTGCAATTCGGCGCGTTGGGCGGCCGACATGGAGCTCAGCAGCGATCGGGCGGCGGCCATTTGCGCGCGCATCTGTTCGAGCAGATCGTCGAGCGATTCGGGCGGATCGTCGCCAAATAGGTCGCCGAATTCGTCCATGAATTTGTCGAACTCCGGGTTTTGGTCCGCGATACGTCGCACCAGCATGTCGTTCAGCGCCCTCAGCATCTCCTTCATGCGTGCGATGTCGCCGTCGGAGAGGTTCTTGACCATGTTCCCGATGTCTTTGAAGAACATGTTGGTCATGGCCCGTCGCATTTCGTTCAAGAGCTCGAGGTATTTTCTTTGGGCGTCCGTGTTTAGGAATTCATAGTCTTCCAGGGCCTTGATGCGGCCGGCGGTGTTCTCGGGCAATTCGTCGAGCGTTCGACTGTTGCGCTCAGCCACGCTTTTCAGCACATTGTTCGCGAAGCTATCGGCTCCGCCTGGGTGGTCCGAGCCGGAATCGAGCCACTCCCCGATCGTTCGCCGTTCCCTATCGAGGATTTCGTCGAGTCGTTCACGCAAGCCATCAAAAATGCCGGAAAGGTCGTAGCGGGCAAGTTGCTCTCGTTTCCGCTCGCGCAGGGCCTTCAGCATGTCGCGCAGGCCTTGGAGGTGACCGCCTTGGGGGATTTCCATGCCGCGTGATATCAGGTTGCGCATGGCCCAGCGCAAGTCGCCGAATGCAATGAGGTCGTCGGCGATTGCCGCCATGATTTGGTCCGGGTCGAGCGCGAGCTTTTGGCTGCCGTCCCAGGCGGTGAATCGGTGTTGGTGGGGGGGCCGGCGCAAAACAACTACTCTGTATAGGTGGCTCGTCCGCCAAGACTATGTTTGTTCAGCAGCTTGTGCAGATGCAGGCCCTCGAGGATAAATTCGAGCCGGGCCGCGCGCGCTCCGTCCGAGCCACCGCCCCAGACCGCCGCGAAACTGGGCACCCGCTCGCCGGTCTGCCGGTATTCGCCGACGGGCATCGCATCGCCGGTTTCCACCGCCAGGCCCTCGGTGAACGCCTCGGCGACATTGTCCAAATCGTCGAGGTCGTGGTAACGGTCGAAAACCGCCTTCACCGCGCTTTGCACGATGCGTGTGGTGATTTTGTCCTCCTGGCCTTCCTCCATGGCATCGAATTCCACCTTGCCTTGGAAACTTGGCACGATAAAGGGAAGGTCGGAGATGCGGGGAGCCACTTCGGGCTCACCGAGGATCAATGTGCGCCGGAAGGCATTGGCGATGAGCGACTCGTAATTGGCTATGGAGGTGCGCACCGACACTCCGGAATGCTGGTTGATATCCGGCGAACGGCGGGCATGGAGGGTGATTTCGGCGATGATCTCCTTCATGAAGGGCAGCACCGTTAAGCTGTAGTCGCCCATGTCGAGAATCGCGGCTTCCTGCTCCATGATCTCGACTTCCTGGTCGATGTCGGTGGGGTAGTGGGTGCGAATCTGGGCACCGTACCGGTCTTTCAGGGGGGTAATAATACGGCCCCGATTGGTGTAGTCCTCGGGGTTCGCGGTGGCGACGATGAACACATCGAGGGGCAGGCGCACCTTGTGGCCGCGGATTTGGATGTCGCGCTCTTCGAGCAGGTTCAAAAGGCCCACTTGAATACGCTCGGCGAGGTCGGGGAGTTCGTTGATGGCGAAAATGCCCCGATTCACCCGCGGCACCAAGCCGTAATGCAGGGCGAGCGCATCGCTCAGATAACGCCCCTCCGCGATCTTGACGGGATCGACCTCGCCTATCAGGTCGGCGATGGTGATGTCCGGCGTTGCTAGCTTTTCGCCGTAGCGCTCGTCGCGGTGCATCCAGTTGATTTCCGCGTGGTCGCCACGTTCGGCGACGATTGCGCGGCCTTGGGCTGTGATCGGATGCAAGGGGTCTTCGGGGATTTCGACGCCGGCGAGCACCGGTGTCCATTCATCGAGCAGGCTGGGCAGGCTGCGTACAAGGCGGGATTTGGCTTGGCCGCGTTCGCCGAGAAAGAGGATATCTTGGCTGCCGAGCAGCGCGTTGATGATTTGTGGGACGACGCTGTCGCCGTAGCCGCGGATGCCGGGGAATAACGGCTCGTCCGCCCGCAATTTCGCAATCAGATTTTTGCGCAGTTCGGCCTTGATCGGCAGCGGTTGGTATCCCGAGACCTTCAGTTCGCCCAGCGTGGTGGGCTGGTTGACCATATTGTCGTTCTCCGGATGGCGTCCCGACGGTGCGGTCATCGCGGCATTTGAAACAGACGCGCCGGCCCCGTCAAGCCTGGTTCCCGTTGGCCGGCCTGCCAAGCAGCCGGTCGGGGATGATGCGCAGTTGGATTTTGTCGGCTCCCTCGAAGACTTTGGTGGGTCGGGGGGTGCGCCGGTAGCACTTTTGAAACCTGCGGGGACCACACATGAATCGGCCTCAAATCCCGATAAGGTCCGCTCGGTCGATGAGGCTCTGCACGAGGCGGATGCTGGCCGCATCGACCATGACTCCATCGACATTGATGGCGCCGAGTCCCTTTGCCAATGCCTCTTCGTAGGCTCTTTTTTGAGAGCGGGCGGAGGCCAGTGTCTCCGCGTTCGGGGTGAATACCTGGTTGGCCAGCTCCACTTGGCTCGGGTGGATGGCCCACTTGCCGTCCATGCCCAGCACGAACGCCCGCCTTGCTTCCTTCAGGTAGGTCTCCGGGTCGCGGAAGTTGGCGAAGGGGCCATCCACCGGGTCGATACCATTGGCGCGGCAGGCGATGGTCATCTTGTAGCGGGGGTAGTGCCAGAGATCCGGGGGATAGCCGCCGTCGTCGCCCACGGAGAGAAGCTGCATCTCCTGGCTGGCGGAATAGTCGCCCATACCGAAGATCAGGCATTCCAGACGGTCGGAGCAGGCGGCGATTGCATCGACATTCATCATGCCCCGGACCTCCTCGATTAGGCATTCGATACCGATGCGATTCTGGATTTTTAGCTTTTTTTCAAGCTGATCGAGCATCAAGTGGACGAACATCACATCGCTGGGGCTTTTCGCCTTGGTCAGCATGATGGTGTCGAGCTTTTCGCCGGCGCCGGCCACCACTTCGATGATGTCGTCGTGGCACCACTCGGTCTCCACATCATTGATGCGTACGCTGACGGTGTGCGGGTGCCATTCCAGGTTGTTGATGGCTTCCACCACCAGACTGCGGGCACGGGTCTTGGCGTTTGGCGCCACGGCGTCCTCGAGGTCGAGAAAGACATGGTCAATTTCAAGACCGGCGGCCTTGGTCATCATTTTTTCGGAACTGCCCGGCACGGATAGCTGGCAGCGACGGGGGCGCTGGGGTTGTTTGCTCATGGCTGCTGACGCTTCATGGTTCGACGGTGCTACGCTAATGATCGCAATGTGCGGGCGCAAGGCGTTGCATTTCTGATGTCTGGGCCACTCGGTGAAGGCACGGCGACGAAATCAGGCGGCGCGGTTGTGGGTGATAGCCTCGCGCAGGCCCTCCAGCAGACCCTCCAAATGAGCCATGCGCTCGCGCAACTTACCGATATCGCCCCGCATGTCTCCGATCTGCTCGCATAGCTCCGCATGATTCGCCTCGATCTGCTTGCCGAGCTCCGTGCGAATCGCCGTGGTTTCGGCCCGGCTTGCCTCGATCCGCTCGCCGAGCTCCGTGCGAATCGCCGTGGTTTCGGCCCGGCTTGCCTCGATCCGCTCGCCGAGCTCCGTGCGAATCGCCGTGGTTTCGGCCCGGCTTGCCTCGATCCGCTCGCCGAGTTCCGTGCGAACCGCCTCGATCCGCTCGCCGAGTTCCGTGCGAACCGCCTCGATCCGCTCGCCGAGTTCCGTGCGAACCGCCTCGATCCGCTCGCCGAGTTCCGTGCGAATCGCCTCCATCTCACGCCGGAGCGACCGCTGGCCCGCCAAGCTCAGCGATGCCAACGCAATGCCCACTCCAATGATGGTCCAAATTTCAGGGGTCATGTCGATAGTCTACCCTTCCGACCCCATCGACGGCAAAAAGAATCAGGCCCTATGCGCCGTTCCTGTGCGCGCTACCAGAGCCTCGTTTATAAATAGGGAACAACATCATCGACTTATCGACTTGATGACGTTGTATCAATTTGATTTTTCGGATTCCCCCGAGCCAAGACTCGCGCACTGTTCGGTTCGCGTAGTTTGCGTAAATGTCGAACCGCGCCGCAATCGGCATGATCATAATTTTGGGGAATTATATCGATGGGTCGACAGAGGCCGACATGTGGTAGTGTCTTGTCGCTAGAACCTCAACATATAGTGATATGTCAACTTATGGATATTCCCCTAAGGAAGCGCTGAACAATTCGATAGAGCAGCATTGATATAATCGTAAGTTATTGATTTTATTGACATGGATGCCGTATCTATAGAGTTAATCAGAGGTTCCCCAATTTTTCTTGGATCTCGTAACATTGCCTCATGCTGTACTTCGTATTGACCTTGGGGGCCGTCATCGCCGGTGTGGGGATATTCGGTTTGGCGCGACCCGCACGGATTACCGGGATGATCGCTCGGGTCAAATTCACAGAACCGTTGCGCTATCTTGCCGCCGCGCTGCGCCTGGCCGTAGGGGTGGTGCTGTACCTGGTCGCGGAGGACACCGACTTTCCGCTCACCATGCGGATTCTGGCGGGTTTTAGCCTGCTTTCCGGTGTTGTCGTGCTATTCCCCGGTCGGGAGACTTTGCAAGGGTGGCTGGATAGTTGTGTCCGTTGGCCCGCTGGTGCGGTCCGGTGGATTTGTGGAGCGGCCCTTGCACTGGGGGTATTCCTCATTGTCGCCGCCGTGCCCGTGCTTGGATGACCCGACGAACCTATTGCAGCGCCGCGAACCCGGGCGAACCCATGTTGGGCACGGCGGATGTGGTGGATGTTTGGCTGCTCCTGGAGTATCGACCGCTTTGGAAAGCCAAGGCTGTTGTCGACAACGACTTAAGCGACAGGGTGCGCCAATGGTTTTCCGATGGGGTGGCCGCCTTGCGGGAAGACGGTTTTAAAGTCCGCCCGCAATTGATCCGGCAACCCGAAAGCGACCGCTCGAACGCCCGCCTGCTGGTGCATCACGCGGGCGTGCTGCGCGAATTCGACTCCGGGGCCGCGGGCTACGGAAGCCTGCCCCAGATTCCGATCGAGGCTCTCGTTCGAGACCATGCGCTCGGCACGACCATCGAAGCGCCCCGGTATTTCGTCTGCACCAACGGCCAGCGCGACCTGTGTTGCGCGCGCTTTGGGCTGCCGGCCTACATGAGGTTGCGCGAGTTGGTTGGCGAGCGCGCATGGCAGACAACCCACCTGGGTGGTCATCGATTCGCGCCCAATGTGCTCGTGTTGCCTTCGGGGATGCTGTACGGGCGCATCAGGTCGGACGATGCCGAGGCTTTCGTCTCGCAAATTGAATCCGGCCAAATACTTGCGGCGAAACTGCGCGGCCGATCCTGTTATTCGCAACCGGTGCAGGCGGCCGAGGGGCTGATCGGGCGAGCGGGACTGAAGCTCCTTGGTGTCGTGGACGATGAGGTTGCCGCGACGGTCACCTTTGCCGGATCATCGGATACCCTGACCGTGACCGTGCGGAAGGCGTCCGAGCCGATTTGGGTCACCGCCAGTTGCGCGGACGAGAAGCCCAAGGCGGTCCATCCGTACGTTGCGGCGGTGGATCCGATCAAGAATTGACACGGGGAAGGCTTGAGCAAATCAATAGAGCAGTATTGAGCTATTCGTAATCCATTGATTTTAGGAAGGTCTGAACAATTCGATAGAGCAGCGTCCAGCTACTCGTAAACTATTAGGGAACCTCTGATTAATCCTGTAGCAGTGGCATCCACTTTAATAAAATCAATAGCTTACGATTAGGCCACTGCTGCTTTATCGAATTGATCAGACCTTCCTTAGTTTTATTAACTCGGATGCCGCGACTACAGGATTAATCAGAGATTCCTTTATTGACTCGAATGCCGTGAATACAGGATTTATCAGGGGTTTCTGGAGCACAATGAAGGGGGTTGTGTCGCAGTTCGACATAGCGCGAACCGAATAGTGCGCGAGTCCCGGCTCGCCGGAATCCGAATCGGCAAACCAGACAGTTTATTTGCTCTAAAACCGGACATATCTGTTTGTGTACATACAGAGGCCCAACCAGGCCCTGGACTGGAAGACCCCGGCCGAGTATCTTCAGACCATTGAGGGCTGCCCCTCCCAGTCTCATATCTCCCAACCCCGCACAAAACTTGATTCACACATTCAATTTTTGCACTATCCGCGCCACCCCATTCGCGCGCTCGTAGCTCAGTTGGACAGAGCACTGGGCTTCGAACCCAGGTGTCGGGGGTTCGAATCCTCCCGGGCGCGCCATGCCCTCCCCCAAGGGTGTGCCGTCTGATCTTATAAGCGGAGGCTGACGTGCAAGGAGCGCTCGGTGTCACGATGGGCGACCCGGCCGGAATTGGCCCGGAAGTTCTTGTCAAGGCTCTGCGGAACCGCGGATCGCCAAGTTCGCCGTTGGTGTTGATCGGTAGCCGTTGGGCGCTTTCGGAAGGAGCGGTCGCCGCCGGTGTGCCTCTTCCCGATTTCTCCGTGATCGATGTCCCGGAAGAACTGTCGCGTGGTATTGGCGTCCTCGACTTGGGCATTGAACGCCCCGGGGATTTCCAGTTCGGCAAGGTCAACGCCACATGCGGCGCACATGCCGTACTCGCGGTCGAGCGAGCTGCCGAGTTGTGTCGTGCCGGACGGCTTGCCGCCATGGTCACCGCGCCCATCCACAAGGAAGCCGTGCGCGCCGCGGGCTTTGTCGGGGATATTGGCCACCAAGAGATATTGGTGCGCAAAACCGATGCGCCGCTCACCGCCACCATGTTGATGACGCCAGGTCTGCGGGTGGTGCACCTTTCCACCCACAAACCATTGGCGGAAGCCGTCCGATTTGTCACGCGTGCGAATGTGCTCGACAAACTGATCCTCGCGCACCGCTCGCTGGGCGATTGGGGCTTGCCCTGTCCGCGACTCGCGGTGGCGGCGTTGAATCCGCACGGCGGCGAGGGAGGCCTGCTTGGGCGCGAAGAGATTGAGGAACTCGCACCGGCGATCTGCGATGCGCGGGAGCGGGGCATTGATGCGCGGGGCCCGATTCCGGCGGACTCCGTATTCAACCGGGCTATTGCGGGGGAATACGACGCTGTGCTCGCGCTTTATCATGACCAGGGCCACATCCCCATCAAGGTGCACGATTTCCACGGCAGCACGACCGCCACCCTGGGCATCCCCTTTGTCCGCACCTCCGTCGATCATGGAACCGCGTTCGACATCGCCGGTCGTGGCAAAGCCGACCCCGGCGGCATGTCCGCCGCGCTCGAAGCGGCCGTCGACTTGGTCGAACGGCGGCTTATCGCCTCGCGCTAGGCGTACTCGAACACGCACCGATCGTCACGCTGGTCGAACGGCGGCTTGCAAGCGTCTTGCCCGGTGCGTCAAACTCGGCCACCCGCCAGAATATAGGTAATGCGCCATGCAAGCGGCTGTTTTCCGAGAACCCAATGTGCGCATGGAAATCGAAGAGATTGATGTGGCGCTACCCGGCCCGCGGGAAGTGTTGGTACGCACCGTCGCTACGGGTGTTTGCCACAGCGACCTGCACTTCTACAATGGCACCTACCCGGCCTCTACGCCCATGGTGCTTGGGCATGAAAGCGCCGGCGTGGTCGAAAAAGTGGGCGTCGATGTGCATTACGTCAAGCCCGGTGATCATATTATTACCTGCCTGTCGGTGTTTTGTGGGCATTGCGAGCATTGCCTCACCGGACGCATGAACCTCTGCGAATCCCCCGAGACGCGCCGCCGTCGGGATCAGGAACCGCGCCTTAGCCAGGAGGGCAAGTCGTTGGAACAGTTTGTGAATCTTGGCTCATTCGCCGAACTCATGCTCGTGCACGAACATGCGGTGGTAAAAATCCGCAACGACATGCCCATGGAGCAGGCTGCATTGATTGGTTGCGGTGTGGTCACCGGCGTGGGCTCGGTGATTCATACGGCCCGGGTGCAACCGGGGGAAACAGTTGCGGTCATCGGTTGCGGCGGCATTGGCCTATCCTGCGTCAATGGGGCGGCCATCGCCGGCGCCGGACGCATCATTGCCATTGACCGCGTGACGTCCAAACTCGCATTGGCGCGCAAATTCGGCGCCACAGATACGGTGAACGCCAGCGACGGCAACCCGGTCGGCGAAGTGATGGCCATGACCGGCGGCGGCGTCCATCATGCCTTTGAGGCAATTGGGCTCAAGGCAACGGCCGAGCAAGCCTTTCAGATGTTGCGTCACGGGGGCACGGCCACCGTCATCGGTATGATTCCGCCGGGTGAGATGGTCGCAATGCACGGGGTGGATTTCCTTTTCGAAAAGAAAATTCAGGGCTCCTTCATGGGGTCGAATCGCTTCCGCGTCGATATGCCGCGCTTTGTTGATTTCTATTTGCAAGGCAGATTGCACCTGGACGATTTGGTTTCCAGGCGTATTCAACTTGCCGATGTCAACGAGGCTCTACTGGCGTTGGAGTCGGGTGAAATTGCGCGCAGCGTGGTTGTTTTCAACTGAGTCTGCGCCGTGGGACATTCTATCAGGCGACCCGCTTTGCCCCCGGCCGGCCCACCGCTCCCGCCACCATGTCGCGGGTTTCCCGGGAGGATTTTTTCTGGGGGGTTTGCCGGGTGCCGAAGTTGAACGGGTCGGTGTCGATGTCCTCAAGCTCGATGGCACCGCTTAAAACCTCGGCCTTCCATGCTTCGTGCTCGCCGTGCCGGTTGGTGAATTCGGGCATTACCTCCGAGGCGAACAATTCCAGGCTTGAGCAAATATCCTCGTGGGTGTTTTTGCCCGCCTGGTTGAGCAGGATCACTTGGTCAACATGGGCTGCTTCCAGTTCCCCGAGCCGCTCGCGAATGGTTGCCGGAGAGCCGATGAGCTCGCTGCCGGAACGGCGTTGGCCGGCGGGGGTGCGTTTCCACTCCTGATAGCGCTCCCACATATTGATCGAGCCGGGCTCGAACGGGCCTTCCTTGTTGTAAAGCATCAGCGCGAATTGGAAGAAGGTCCAGCCGTCGGCCTGGCGCCATGCCTGCTCGTCGGTCTCCGCGCACATGAATCCGCTCACCACGGCAATGTTGGGATTGGCCTCGTATGTGCAGAGCTTTTCCTGGTTGTGGACAAAGGTGTTGTAGTAGGCGTTGACCCAGGCGCGCGCGGCGGCGAGGTCGACGAACTTGAAGCTCAGGGCGCCCATGCCCCGGTGGGCGGCGTATTTGATGGTGTCCAACTGCGAGCAGGCTACCCAGAGCGGGGGATGGGGTTTCTGTAGTGGTTTCGGCACCACGGCTCGCTTGGGGAACCTGAAGTAGTCGCCCTCGTACTCCCAACCGTGGTTCCAGAACATGGGCAGCGTACAGCGAACCGCGTCTTCCCAGATGTCCCGCTTGTCCCGGAAACGCAGGTTGAACGGGTGCAGTTCCGTGACGGACGATCCCTCGCCGAGCCCAAACTCCACGCGGCCGTGGGAGATGAGGTCGAGGGTGGCGATTTTCTCGGCGACCCGCGCCGGGTGATTGGTGGTCATCTGCACGATGCCGTGGCCGAGACGGATGTTCTTTGTTCTTTGACTGGCGGCGGCCAGGAATACCTCCGGGGCGGATGAGTGGGAATATTCCTCCAAAAAGTGATGCTCCACTTCCCATGCGTAGTGGAAGCCGAGGCGGTCGGCGAGTTCGACCTGTTCCAGGGAGTTTTGAAGAAGACGATATTCGCTGAGTTCGTCCCACTCGCGCGGCAATTGGTGTTCATAGAATAGGCCAAACTGCATAATTCCCCCTCATTGTTGGCTGAATATCTCATCGTATTGATTTCAGGGTGACAAAGCCAATCGAGTTTGATTTCATCCTCCGCCTGGCGCTGTAGTGCCGCCGCAAGCAACTGGGGATTATAGATACGATGCCGATGATTCTGACCGATGAGCAGAGGATGCTCAAAGATACGGCCAAGGACTTTTGCGCCAACAGCATGCCGATTTCACAGTTGCGCGCCCTGCGCGACAACCATTCCGACGACGGCTTCGACCGCGCAACCTGGCAAGCCATGGTGGAATTGGGTTGGGCGGGCATTCCCTTTCCGGAGGCGTTCGGCGGCCTCGAGTTTGGTTATAAGGGGCTGGGCGTGGTGACGGAGGAGACCGGGCGCACCCTCGGCGCGAGCCCCCTGTTTGCCAGCGTTTGGGTTTGCGGCACCGCCGTTAATTTGGGTGGCAGCGATGCGCAGAAGGCGGAACTCCTGCCCGGGATTTGTTCGGGCCAAAGCCTGATGGCACTGGCGTTGGAGGAATCCCACCGCCACCAACCCCACGGGGCGGCAACGAAGGCGGAACCCGCGGGTGACGGATTTGTGTTGAGTGGCCGCAAAACCTTTGTTTTGGACGGGCATGTCGCCGATAGGATTATCGTGGTGGCCCGCACCGCCGGGGTACCGGGAGACCGCGACGGCATCAGCCTATTCATGGTCGCTGGCAACGCGCCGGGGGTCGATGTTCGGCGCACCGGCATGGTCGACTCGCGCAACGCCGCCAATTTGGAATTAACCGGGGTGCCGGTGGGCGCCGACGCCTTGCTGGGCGAACTGAACCGGGGTGCGGAGGTACTTGATCCCATTTTGGATATTGCCCGCATCGGCATGGCCGTGGAGATGCTCGGCGGCCTTCAGGAGTGTTTCGAGAGAACCATCCAATATCTGAGGGAACGCGAGCAGTTCGGTGTGCCGATCGGCTCCTTCCAGGCGCTGAAGCATCGGGCGGCAAACATGTTCTGTGAGGTTGAACTCTCCAAATCCTGCGTTTTGGAAGCGCTCACGGCACTTGACGAGGGGCGTGACCGGACAGAGGTCGCCAAGCTCGCGAGCCTCGCCAAGGCCAAGGTCGGCGAAACCTACAATCTGGTTTCCCGGGAAGGCATACAAATGCACGGCGGCATCGGCATGACCGACGAGTTCGACATCGGCTTTTTCATCAAACGAGCCGCCGTTTCGGAACAGACCTTTGGCGATGCCGGCTTCCACCGCAACCGCTACGGCGAGCTTGAAGGATATTGATTTGGTTGCGCATGGGTGCGGAACAACCAGAGGTTTTTGGCCATGAGCGGGCCGGTGGCCGACAGCGGGTTGTTCAATCAGCTCGTCCGCTTCCTTATGGTTGGTGGCGTTTCCTTCTTTGTGGACGCGGGCGTGCTGGGTCTGCTCGTTTACCAGGCCGATGTTGGCTATATCGCCGCGCGTCTCGTCTCCGTTGCCCTGGCCGTTTCCGTCGCCTTCGTTTTGAACGCGAAATTCACCTTTTTGGTGCGCGTGGTCGATGCGCGTTTCATGCGCTATGTTGTCATCCAGGCCATAGGCGCCACCCTGAACTTCGGGGTATACAGCACACTGGTGCTGCACGGGCCGCTCGCCGGGCGACCGCTGCTTTCGCTGATTTGCGGTGCCGCGGCCGCGACGATCAACAACTTCTTTCTGAGCCGACACTACGTCTATGTGGCCAGAAGCTAAGGATCCCCGCGAGTCGCCGATATCGCCACCGCTGCTCATCAAGTAGATAGTTCCCGGCAAAACCATCGATAGAGGCAACCATGATCGAGCGACCGCGGGTCGATCTGTACAGCGATACCCAAACCCGGCCCTCGCAGGCCATGCGCGAGGCGATGGCCAGGGCGGAGGTGGGTGATGAACAGCGCAACGAAGACCCAACCGTACTTGCACTTTGCGAAAGGGTGGCCGACCTGCTGGGCAAGGAGACGGCGCTTTTTCTGCCGTCCGGTACCATGTGCAATGCGGTGGCCTATCGTACCCACACCCAGCCCGGCGACGAAATCATCCTGCATGAGACAAGTCACCCCATGCACTATGAAGCCGGCGGTCCCGCCGCCCTCGCCGGCCTGATGCCGCGTCCACTGTCCGGTCCGCGCGGTATGTTCACGGCGGGCCAGGTGCGGGCGGCCATTCGTGACGGTGCCCCCTATGAGCAGCGTTCGCGGCTTGTATCGGTGGAGAATACGACCAATATCGGTGGCGGGGCGGTTTGGGATATCGATGCGCTCGCCGCCGTGGCCGCGGCTGCCCGCGAGCGGAGCTTGGCAACTCATATGGACGGGGCGCGGTTGATGAATGCGGTGGTGGCATCGGGCCGGTGCGCCTCGGAAATCGCGCGCGGCTACGATTCGGTTTGGATCGACATGAGCAAGGGCCTTGGCGCTCCGGTTGGCGGCGTACTTGCGGGTTCGCGCGATTTCATCGCCGAGGCGCTGCGCTTCAAACACCAGTTTGGTGGCGCCATGCGCCAGGCGGGCATCATCGCCGCCGCCGGAATCCACGCTCTCAAACACAATGTTGACCGTCTCGCCGAAGACCACGCCAACGCGGCGCTGTTCGCGCGTCTGATTGCGCGCATCGATGGCATTGAAGTGGATGTGGAGGCCATTGAAACGAATATGGTTTACTTCGATGTGACGGGCACTGGGTTGGATGCTGCCGAGGTGTCGGGCAAAGCGGAGGCGCTGGGCGTTCGCATCGGCACGGTTGATCGATACCGGATGCGGGCGGTGACACACCTTGATGTTGATGCGGCTGGCGTTGCGGAAGCCGCTCGCGTACTCGACATGGTTTTGAGTGGATGATCCAGGCGGGGGGATGACGCCCTTGGTCGGGGATGGTCATGCCCATCGCGGGTTTTTCGACGATGCAAACCAAACACGCGCTGGCGTTCATCTTTGTCACCGTTTTTCTGGATTCCATCGGCTTTGGCATCATCCTGCCGGTGCTGCCGGGGCTGATCATGGATGTTACCGGCGAGCCGCTGGCGGCCGCGGCCCGCTACGGTGGCTGGCTATTGTTCGTCTACGCGGTAATGCAGTTTTTCAGTGCCCCGCTGCTCGGCAATCTGTCGGACCGTTTCGGGCGCCGTCCGGTGTTGCTGTTCTCGCTGCTCGCCATGGCGGCGGACTATTTGTTGATGGGCTGGGCGCCGACGCTTGGCTGGCTGTTCCTCGGTCGCATCATTGCGGGTGTATCCGCCTCGACCTACGGCATTGCCAATGCCTTCATCGCCGATACCTTTGCTCCAGATGAGCGGGCCAAGAATTTTGCCCTGATGGGTGCCGCATTCGGGCTGGGGTTTATCGTCGGCCCGGTGATCGGCGGGTTTCTTGGTCAGTTCGGCCCGCGCGCGCCGTTCTACGCGGCGGCAGGACTGGCGTTTGCCAACGTTGTCTACGGTTTCCTGGTGCTGCCGGAATCCCTGCCACCCGAAAGCCGCCGGGTATTTGAATTGAAGCGCGCCAATCCACTGGGCGCCTTCAATCAACTCTGGCGCTACCCTGTGGTGATTGGCTTGGTTTTCGCCTACTTTTTCTACCTCATGGGCCATCATTCCCTGCCGAGCGTCTGGTCTTATTTCGCCATTGAGAAGTTCGACTGGTCGACGCGGGAGATCGGCATTTCCCTTGGTGTGGTCGGGGTCTGCATGATCGTCGTGCAGGCTTGGCTGATTCGCTATTTCCTCGCCCGCTATGGCACCGAGCGCACGGCCTATATCGGCTTGGTGCTGACTATCGCCTCCTTTGTCGGCTATGCGCTGGTGCCCTTTGGCTGGATGATGTACGGCATCATCGTCATCGGTGCCGCCCAGGGATTCATCGGCCCCTCGGTGCAATCGCTGATGTCGAGTCGAATTCCGGCGGATGCCCAGGGGGAACTGCAGGGTGCGCTTGGCAGCATGGCGAGCCTGGTCTCGATTCTGTCGCCGCCGTTTATGACGCAGACCTTCGCGTATTTCAGCACGGCCAACGCGCCGGTCTACTTCCCCGGAGCGCCCTTCATGGCCGCGGCGTTTTTTACGCTGATCGGGCTGGTTGCGCTGGCTCGAAACTTGATGGGCGTGTCACAGGCGGAGACGCCCCACCGCTGATGGCCAACAATTACGCTTTTCCCACCTTGACCTTCTTTGGGAAACCCTGATCAATGTCACTCTATCGAATTGGGAATTATGGAGAATATATCGGGAAGTCACAAAATAGTTGTTGACACCGCCGACAGTCTTGCCATGCCGAAACTCCGAAATGTGACCATATGAGTGACACAGAAGGCACCCGGCAAATCCCATCGCAAGGGCATGGCCCCGCTTGAGGTCGCGGCGAAGTTCGCCGACGAGGACGGGGCGCGGCAGTTGTTCATGCGCCCGTTTCGATTCAAGTGCGATTGATGAAACGTCCAGTGTTATTGTGACTTTGCGATATAATTCCCATCGAATTGTTCAGACCTTCCTTAAATCGGATGCCGCCGCCACAGGATTAATCAGAGGTTCCTTGACACTTGCTGATCGTTTGCCAAACGTCTTGCGATGAGGTGGTTCCATCATTTTTCTTTGGCCTCATAGCCGTTCATCGTAACCACGCATTTCCCCACAACCTCGCGGTTTTCCAGCATGCGCATGGCATCGACCGCCCGCTCCAGCGGGAAGGCGGCGCAAACATGGGGGTCGATGTGCCCACCGTTCGCCAGTTCGGATAGAGCGCGGCGATTGCTCTCGCCGACGGCCGGGTCGCGGCGGCCGATTTCCCCGGCCCGCACACCGATGACGGCAATGCTCTTGATAAGAATCAGGTTGACGGCGGCCTTGGGCCAGCGGCCACTGGTGAAACCGATGGTGAGAATGCGCCCGCACCAGTTGACGCAGCGCATGGATTCATCGAAGACATCGCCGCCGACCGGGTCGTAGATGACATCCGCGCCACCGCCGCCGGTAATTTTCTTCACTTTGCCGCGGAAACCGCCCAGGGTGCCGTCCGGCAGGGTGTAGTTGATGACCGCATCGGCACCCCGGGACTTCACCACAGCGAGCTTGTCGTCCCGGCCACCCGTGCCGATAACCCGAGCGCCATAGTGTTTGCCGAGGTCGACCGCCGCCATGCCCACGCCACCGGTGGCACCGTGCACGAGCAGCCACTCGTCGGCTTGCAGGTTGCCGCGTAGGGCGAGGGCGACATAGGCTGTTAGATAGGCGGCGCGGTAGGAGGCGGCCTTGGCGTAGGTCATGCCGCGCGGCATGGGCTCAACGGCGTCGGCGGCTATGTTGACGGCTTCCGCGAAACCGCCGCTGCGCAGCCCGAACGATACGGGGTCTCCTTCCCTGAATGTATTGACACCCGCGCCCACCGCAACGACATCGCCCGCGGCCTCACTGCCGGGCGCGAAGGGCAGGGTGGGCCTGTGCTGATATTTGCCCTGAATCATCAGCAGGTCGGTGAAGTTCACGGCGCAGGCTTTGATCCGAACCCGCACTTCCCCGGGCTTCGGGTCCGGCAGATCGATCATATCGAGGCTCACCGTGCCGATGTCTTCGCTGATTTGGTGGCAGCGGACTGTTTGGATGTTTGTCACCGCTTTTGTAGCCCGTCTGTTTATGCTCGCATGCCTCTGTGAAACCGACACATTACCCGCTTTGGCGAACTTGTTGCCACAATAAAATAGGGTGGCAGCCTATCGGATTTAGCCGTGCCGAATCTCTTAAGCTATTGATTTTATTGTTATTTTACAAATTCGTTTGCAATGGGCCGAGAAGAAAATATCAAAATAAATGAATGAGTTATGAAATCAAGAGCCATAAAGTCCGACAGGCTGGTAGGATAATAAAATGATGTCGATGCTTTTAAGGGGTTGATATGAGCTGTGCGAAATTGCTTGATCCCGCTTGCCCAGGACACGGGACTACGATACGTCCCCTAATACTGTTGGGCCTGCTCTGCCTGCCGTTGGCTTGGCCCGGCGCGGGACAGACCGAATCGGTTGCCTCCAGCGGTGATGGCGCTGAACACCTTATACCGTACTTTCCGTCCGCCAGCGATCCGGCAATGCGGCGCGGGTTTGTTCGGGTCATAAATCATTCCACCCGCGGGGGCGAGGTCGAGATTGTTGCAATCGACGACGCCGGGCGTCGTGGCACGCGGGCAACGTTGAGAATCGGAGCCAAACAAACAGCGCACTTCAACACAATGGACTTGGAAAACGGCAATACCAACAAGGGCCTGATGGTGGGGACTGGCGCCACCATGCACAATTGGCGGTTGCTGTTATCGAGTGATTTGAACATCGAGGTGCTTGCCTATATCCGCACCCCCGACGGATTTCTTACCTCCATGCACGATACCGTGCCGGTATCCGGCCGCCGGCATCGGGTGGCCTTCTTCAACCCAGGGAGCAATGACGCCCAAGTAAGCTGGTTGCGACTCATCAATCCCGGCGACAGGGCCGCCGCGGTGACAATCCGGGGTATCGACGACAGGGGTCGGGCGGGGCGGAACCGCATCGAACTGATGGTGGAACCGAAGGCCGTGCGCATGCTCTCCGCCCAGGCACTTGAGGGTGGAGGTGCCGGCCTCAACGGTGCCTTGGGGGACGGTGCCGGGAAGTGGCGACTGATCGTCTCCTCGAACAACCCCATCGTTGTCATGAGTCTTTTGGAGAGTCCCACGCTCCACTTGACCAATCTGTCGTCACCGCCCGTACTTTGCCTGGACGATGACCATAACGACGACTACGACGACGACCGCTACGACGACTGTTACGACGACGATGATGATTGACGAGGAGATTCGGGCCTATTCGCGAATAGACCGCCGAGGTGGCCTATACGGAAAGGGTCCGAACGGGGCAATGGTGCGACATTAAGCTACTCGCAGGTTATTTTTATTGGGGAACCTCTGAGTAATCCTGTGGTCGGGGCATTTTTGCGGGCATCACCACGCTTGGCGCGAATTCCTGGCGCGACCAGCGGTATTTTTGCCGAGCGTGGGTTAACATCGACCGCCAATCGCGCAAGGAGGAATGGACATGGCGGACGATGTACTGGATTTCGCAAAGGACGCAAACGCCAAGGAACCCGCGCTTGGCGGCATGCTGATTCGGGACGCATCCATGATCGTGGCGGCGCTCGCCCTTTTTGGCGGGGCGGATGCGTGGGTACAGGGCGCCAACTTCCTGTTGGCGGACTTTACCGCCGTCGCCGCCAGCCTGATTGCGGGTTGGTCGATTACAGGCCTGCTACACGAATGGGGCCACTACGCGGGCGCGAAACTGGCCGGGTCCATCGCTCCTCGGGTGCGGCTTCCGGGCTTTTCCTTCTTCCGCTATAACTTCGATCTTGAGAAGAACAGTATCGGGCAATTCGCCGCCATGAGCCTCGGCGGCAATGTGGCGCATTGGGGCGTGGTTGCCGCCGCCTTGCTGTTGGTGCCGACCACAACGACATCGCAGGCGACCTTTGTCGGCGCCACCGTGGCCTTTGCTGTCTTTGCCAGCGTCATCGAGTGGCCCATCATCATCCGCACACTTGGCGGCCGGGTCCACCCCGCCCAAGCGTTCGCCCATCTCAATCAAAACTTCCTGCGCTGGCACTATGTGATTGGCGGCCTTGGCGGATTGCTGTTTCTCGCCACAGTGGGCTGACGCGAGCTGCATGCGTTTACCCAGGGAAGGTCTGAACAATTCAATAGAGCGGCATCTAGCTACTCGTAAGCTATTGATTTTATTAAATCGGATGCCTCGACTACAGGATTAATCAGAGGTTCCCAAGGGCGATGCGGTAAAAAACCGGTACCGCCACCAGGGTCAATAGGGTGGCGAAGGCAAGTCCGCTCATGATGCAGACCGCCATTTCCAGAAAGAAGGGGTCGGCAAGCAGCGGCGACATGCCGACAATGGTGGTGCCGGAGGCCAGAATCACCGGGCGCAGACGACTGACGCTCCCCGTCACCAGCGCCTCAATGGTCCGCGCACCCTCGGCGAGCCGCTTGTTGATTTCGTCGATCAGCACGATGCAGTTTTTGATCAACATGCCCGACAGGCTTAGAAAGCCGAGAAACGAGGGGAAGGTGAACGACAGATCGGTGATCAGCAGTCCGAGCACGACGCCGCAAATGGTCATGGGAACCGATAGCCAAATGACGAAAGGTTCCCGAAGGCGTCCGAACATCAGCACCGTGATCAGGGCCATCACGCCGAGCGCCCCGGATATTTTGGAGATGAGTGTTTCGTACGCCTTCTGATCCGCTTCATATTCACCACCCCACCCCAAGTTGTACCCAGGCGGCAACTCGATGGCCTCGACCGCCGGCCGAATCGCCTGAAAGGTTCGGTTGGTGTTGAACCCCGGCTGGGGATTGGCCCGAGCCTGGATGGTCCGGACCCTGTCGAGGCGCAGGATCATGGCGTTTTCGGCGGTGAGTTCGAAAGTGGACACCACTTGGCGCATGGGTGTGTAGCGTTGCTGGGACTGGCTCCACACCAGCCGGTCGGGCAGGCTGGCAATGTCGCGATTCTCGTCCCTGGGCGCGCGGGCGATGATCGGAATCAGCTTGTCGGCGTCGCGATACAGGCCGATGGGCACACCCGAGGTGGCGTAGGCCAGGGCGGTATAGACATCTTGGCGCGAAACGCCGGCCAGTCGGGCGCGCGCCTCGTCGTAGCGCGGCGTGATTTGCAGCAACGGTTGACGCCAGTCCGTGTGGCGGTCGACTAGGTCGTGGTCCAGGTAGACCGCCAGAGCCCGGTCGGCCAATTCCCGCAGCACAGCGTCGTCCGGGCCGGAGAATCGGGCTTCGATTTTGGCATCGCCGCTCGGCGTGAATTCGGCGCGTGACACCTCCACTTGCGCGGCTGGCCGCAGGGCATTCAACAGTTTTCTGGTTTCGACCATGTGCGCGTCCATGGTGCCCACATCGGCCACCCGGACGACGAACTGAGCGTATGCTGGATTGGGCTGTTCGGGATTTATTATGGCGGTGAAGCGGGGCGCCCCCCGGCCGATAAAGCTCGTCACGGACTCAATGCCGTCCAGCGCTCGCACGGCATCCTCAAGTTCCCGGGTGTCCGCGGCGGTGGTCAGGATGTCGGTGCCCTCGGGCAGTCGGTAGTCGATATAAAAAAGCGGTGAATTGGTGGTCGGAAAGAATGACTGCTTAACGAATTGGAATGCCCAGAGGCAGACACCAAGGATGGCGATTACAAGGGTGGAGGTTAGCCAGGCGCGGCGAAATCCGAAGGAAATCAGTCGCCGGTAGGGCGCGTAGAGCCAGCCCGAGTAAAGCTCGTCCTCATTTCGGGCTGGAACCGGCTTGAGCAGGCGGCTGCCAAGCAACGGCACGACGGTGACGGCCAACACCCAACTCAGCAACAGGGCAATGGCAACGACGTGAAAGAGCGAGCGCAGGAAGTGGCCACTCGCGTCGTCGGACAGGCTGATCGGTCCAAAGGCCATGATGCCGATAATCGTTGCCCCAAGCAGGGTGAACTGGGTGCGCCGCACGGATTGGGCGGCGGCATCAGCCGGGGTTTGACCCTTGCCCACGCCGACCACCATCCCTTCGGCGACCACGATGCCGTTGTCCACCAGCATGCCCATGGCGATCATCAGGGCACCGAGCGAAATGCGATGCAGTTCGATGCCGACAACCACCATGACACAAAGGGTGCCGAGTACCGTCAACAGCAGCACCGCGCCGACGACGGTGCCGGCGCGCCAGCCCATGAACACACAGAGCGCCAGTACGACGGTCGCGACGGATAGCGCCAGATTGCGAAGAAACAGTGCGATGGACTCTTCCACCACGGTATGCTGGGCGTAGATGGTTGCAACGGAAACGCCCAGGGGAAGGTCGTTGACCAGGGCCGCCATGCGCGCATCGACCGCCCGTCCGACCGCCACCACATTCTCCCCCCGCATTGCGGAAACGCCGACCGTGAACACGCGCTCGCCGTCGTGGCGGATGATCGCCGATGGCTCTTCAATGGGTTGGCGGGACAGGTTTGCGATGTCCCCGAGCCGCACGATTTCGGTTGATCCCGGACGCCCGATGCGCATCTCGGCGAGCGCCGATGTGCGGTCGAAAGTGGTGGGCGGCGCGATGCGCAGCCGACGGCCGCCATGCAGTGTGGAACTGGGCGGCATCACGTCGTTTTCGGCGCCGATGCCCCGAAATAACAAATCCATCGGCAGGCCAAGGCGTCCGAGGCGTGCGTGACCGACCTCGACATAGACGGCCTCCGGCGGCTCGCCCAAGGTCTGCGCCTTGGCAACGCCGTCCACGGATTTTAGCGCGGTGACGATTTGACGGGACATATCCCGAACTTCCGCCGCGTTGTAGCCCGGTGCCGAAATCGCGTAGAGAATTCCGTAAACATCGCCGAAATCGTCCTCGACCCGAGGTAGCCCGGCGCCGGGCGGAAAATGGCCGACAGCTTCGCCGACCCGCCGCCGCAACTCGTCGAAAATCTGGGGTGTTTCGCTCTCGTCGTACTTGTCCTCAATTTCCACCCGCACCTCGGAACGGCCGGCGAGCGACTTGGACAGGATTCTGTAGACGTAGGGCAATTCCTGCAGGGCGGCCTCCACCACATCCGTGACCTCCTGCTCCACCTCGTGGGGAGAGGCACCGGGGTATTCGGTAACGATCAGCGCGATCTTGAAGGGGTAGTCCGGATCCTCAAGGCGTCCGACGCGGTCTATGCCAACCGCGCCGCCGATCAGGCATGCGAGGATCAAAAGCCACGGATAAAGTGGCCGTTCAATCGAGAATCGGGCGATGTTCCACACGGTGACGATCTCTTGTTTCCCCGCCGTCTAGCCCGACCTATTCATGAATAAACTACTGCGGCCGTCAATAGCGGCAAAATCACTGGGCGTGCTCAACGTGCTGTCAAGCACGCCCGCGCGCGCGCTTACCCCGCGCACCCGGTGCTTTCATCACCCTTGCCGGCCTCGCCACGTTCATTCACGAATAGGTCGGGCTAGCGGACGCACCCGCATGCCCTCGAGCAGTTGATTGGCACCGGTGGCGACGACCAGCTCGCCGCCGTCGAGGCCGGACAATATGGGGACGCCGTGCTCATCCGGCGTTCCCACCCGCACCCTGCGCTTGTTTACGCCCTGGGTTTCGGGGTCGAACAACCAGACAAAGAGTTGTTTGTCGGGGCCGCTGACCAGAGCCCCGACCGGCAGCCGCACACCCTTGGGGGAATTGGCGGGGGGGCGCAGGGTAACCCGCACCGCCGCGGTCATTCCGGGTAGCACATTGAATTGCGGGGGGCGCCGCATGGCGAAGGAAACCTCGTAGGTTTGTGCCACGGCATCGGCCTCGCCACGAATTTCCCGATAGGTCAGCGGAAAGCCACGCTCCGGAGCGAACGGGAAAATGGCCGCGAGCCACACCACCCGATCGGTGTTAACCGTAACCAGCAGTTGCTCGGGGATGCCCGCAACCACCTGTAGTTCGTGCAGGTCGTTTAGCCGCACCACCGGATCCGAGGCTTTGACCCGCACGTGATTGTCGAGATAGCGGCGCGCCACATGCGCGTCGAAGGGCGCGACGATGCGGCTTTTGGCAAGCGCCTCACGCCGCTGTTCAAGGCGCACCTGTTGCAGTTGATGCAGGGCGCGCGCATCCTCCACCAGCGAGGCGGCGATGCCGTTTTGCGCAAGCAGCTTGATTTTGCGGTCGAGGTCTTGGCTGGCCAGTTGCACTTCGAGTTCCGCTTCACGCACGGCGAGGTGGAAATCGGTGGGATCGAGAGCCGCAACCAATTCGCCGCGCCCGAGGGTTTGGCCTTCGCGAACGGGCAATTCCGCGAGCACGCCGTCGAGTTCGAAGGACAGATCAATCGATTGCGCGGCCTCGACGCGGGCGACGAATTCGTGAATCGTCACCGTTCCCCGGCTCTGTGCCGTGACCAGCCTTGCCGGACGGACCGATTGGTCGACAGGGGTCGGCTCCGAGCGAGGTTCGCAACCCCCAGCAAAAAAAACGGCGGCGAGCACAACGGCCGCCGCCATCGTCGACGCCCTTGAAATCAAGGAGTGCTCCAGTTGCAAACCAAAGGAAAGTACGGTCGCCACCTTACTGTTTTGGTCGTGGCGTTGCCAAGCCGTGTACTGGTTCGGGGGATTTCGGAATTTAGGGTTGTCGGATCAGGCAGTCTTCTCAAGTTCGACAAGGTACTCGTTGGGGGTTCGGCAGTCCAGCGCCAGGTGGGGCCGCCCGATGTCATCGGACCACCATCGAATCGACCGATCTCCCTACGCCTACCCGAGGATTGGCAGCACCCGGTCGATTGTCCAATAGGCCGCCATGCATCCCATGCCGTACACAAAGGCCCGTTCCGCCAACGCGACATTGCCCGCGATGCGACGAGCTATCCAAAGCAGTGCCAGCAGTGCGGCGATGATGAGTAGTTGGCCGACCTCAATGCCGATGTTGAACAACAAAAGCGAGAGCGCGAGTTGCTCGCGGGGCAGGCCGATGTCGGCCAGGGCCCCGGCGAAGCCGAACCCATGCAGCAGCCCGAATAGCAACGCCATGATCCACGGACGTCCACGGGTAAGGGCGGAGCGGCGCTCTTCCGGCATGGCGAGTTCCCTCGCCAAAAACAAGATGGAAAGCGCGATGACGGCCTCCACCGGACCCTGCGGTAGTCGCACCAGTTCCAGCACGGAAAGCGCCAGGGTCATGCTGTGCGCAATGGTAAAGGCGGTGATGGTTTTCAGCAGCGCCCATCGGCTGGGGATGAACAGCACCAGCCCGATAACGAACAGCACGTGATCAATGCCGAATATCAGGTGCTCCACACCCAGGGTGAGGTAGGCGGCCACCGGCGGGCTTGGATCGCTCACATCCAGGGATGGGGCGTTGGGGCGCAGCAGGTGGGTGGTCTGTTCCCCATCCAGACGGCTAATTTCCACCATGACATCGGTGATGGTGCGCGATAGCCCGTCGATATGGATGGCCCCTTGCCGGAGTGGGCATTCGATGCGCCAGGTTTGCAGCAGGGCGGCACCCGTTGCCTCGCGTCGCACCGGCGCAACGGCGGCGCAATCGTCCGGGAATATCGGTTCTAGGGGGAGACGGCGGTCTTGCAATACGGGTTGCTTCCACAGCACCGCAAACAGGCCGGGGTCGGTTTCCTTGATCTGCAGGTAGGCGGGTCGCACCTCGTGGGCGATGGCCGGTGCGGCGGCAGCGGCGAGCGCGAGCGCGGCGAGCCCGACAATCTGTCGGTACAAAAGGGGACGGCGACTGTGCCGATAGGCTTCTGGACGCTTCACGGTCGTTGGATCTCGTAGCGTTTCAGAAGGCTTTGATAGTAGGCATCGTTCGCGCGCTCGCGTTGCGCCATGTTGAAATCGACCGTTACTCGGTCGGCCACTTCATCATAGGCGGGCAGGCGCTCCGGTTGCCGGACCTCGAGTCGCACCAGATGCCAGCCGTAGGCGGAACGAATCGGACCTTGCCAGTTGTCGGCCGGCTCAAGGTCCGTTAGCCCGTCCGCGAAGTCGTTGCCGAATAAATTGCCGATTTGCGGCGCGGAGCGGGCGACATAGGTCCGCTGCAACATGAACGGGTCGCCCGTCACCGTCGCATCGGCAAGCGCGGTGCTCGCGTCGGCATGGGCGTCTTGGCGCCGGTCGGTGGAAAAGTAGCGGTGGCTGAAGCTGTAGAGAGAGGGCTGCCGGTAACGGTCCGCGTTGGCCGTATAGAATGCCAGCAATTCCGCTTCCGTCGGCGGTTGGCCGGTGGCGATGTCCTCGGTTAGGAATTGGAGTTTCTGCACCAGCCGCCGCCGCACGATGATGTCGCCCCCAT
This sequence comes from Pseudomonadales bacterium, assembly GCA_965116165.1. Classification (GTDB taxonomy): domain Bacteria; phylum Pseudomonadota; class Gammaproteobacteria; order Pseudomonadales; family Azotimanducaceae; genus Azophilus. Next base: position 3,195,234 of record OZ220484.1, read on the forward strand.
CGAGCGACAGGCGTTTCGCCTCGCGGAAATAAACCTCTTCGCGGATGTGCTGCTCAACGAGGCTATCCAGTTCCTCGGGGGTCGGCGGGCGACCCATTTGTGCGTGCCACTGATCGCCTAGCCGGTCGAGGTCGGGTTGTGTCACCTCGATCAGGCCATCGTCATCATCGCCGCCGACAAGCGTGGCGACCGTGAAGAGCAGCGCACCCAGCGCCAAAAAGAACAGAAGCGGGTCTTGCAACGCGGCTTTCACGGCAAATTCGCGAATCGACCCGGGCAGGCAAAGTGAATACGCGGCGCGAGCACCGGCGGTCCGTGGCAAAAGCCCCACCGCATGCGAACAATGTTGCATCCCGGTCGCCCGCGTTGCTCGTCGCTCAAATATGTTCGATATTCTCGCTCCCCGCACCTTGCCGGCCAGGCGGGTTTTTTTCGCCCGCCCCCGCTCCCCTTGCGGTGCGACGCGGGACTTTTGCCACGGATGGATAGGGGGCTGCGCCGTAGGAAATTCTCGGGGATGTACAGCCCGCTCCCGACCACCCCCGGGATAAAATGTCCAAGAAATTGGGCCATCACACCCACATTGAAGGCACTTTTGCTGATATTTCCACTGCGCATAGTACCGTACCGCCGAGCCAGCGCTACGATTTCAGCGACCGCATCACCTGAACCCACACATGAATTTGCCGACCGTTCGCCGAATGCGGTAAAACATTCCTCCGCTTTCTACACCGAGCAGCCGCTGCGCGAGGAGCACCATGAATTTTGAAACCCTAATTTACGAGGTGGCGGACAATGTTGCCACCATCACTTTCAACACGCCGCAAGCGGCCAACGCCATGGGCCCGCTCGGCGCCCGCGAATTTCGATCGGTCGCCGAAACCATCGATAGCGACCCGTCGGTGCGCGCGGTGGTTATGACGGGCGCCGGGAAGATGTTCTGCGCCGGCGGCGACCTCGGTGCTTTTGCCAAGGCCGGTGGCGGGGCGCGACAACTCCTCATGGAAATGGCCGGCGACCTGCATATGGGGCTCTCTCGCCTGGCCCGTGGCAACGCCCCGGTCATCGGTGCAATCAATGGCACGGCCGCGGGGGCGGGCTTCAGTTTGGCGATGGCCTGCGATCTGGCAATCGCCGCGGAGTCGGCGGTGTTTACGATGGCCTATACCCGGGCGGGTCTGACGCCGGATGGCAGTTCCACCTATTTCATGCCGCGCAAGATCGGCGACCGGCGCACGCGGGAACTCATGCTCACCAACCGGGTGTTAAGCAGCGCCGAGGCGCTCGATTGGGGCGTGGTCAACGAGGTGGTTCCGGATACCGAGGTGGTGCCACGGGCCAGTGCCTTGGCGCGGCAACTGGCGCGGGGTCCGACCGCGGCTTACGGTGGGGTAAAGTACCTGCTAAACGGTACATTCGATCAAACCATGGAGTCGCAGATGGAACTCGAGGCCCGCACGATTGCGACTTTGGTGGCCGGTCCGGACGGTCAGGAGGGCATTCACGCCTTCCTGGAAAAACGCAAACCATCTTTCAAGGGAGTCTAGTGTGCCGTCCGGCAAATTCGCTATAAAATAGCCACCAGTCTATAAAAAACAATTTTATTTAAAATCAATAATATATGATACATTACACACGGGTCGAATACTAAGAGAGCCCGCACCGTAGGCAAATCTTGCGGATGTACGGCCCACCCCCACCCCCGACCACCCCAGGATAAAATGCCCAAGAAATTGGATTATCACACCCACATGGAAGACGCTTTTGTTGGATTACGGCTGCGCATACCCATCTGTCAACGCTTACAGGTGTACTATGGCGCAGGCTGCTAGCCCGCAAATACGAATACCATTCGACCTGCGCGCTTAAACCGACGCCGGTTCGGTGGTGGGCCAATGCAACGGAGCACTAATGCGATGAATACTAAACCCTCGGGCAGTAAAAAAACCGTTGAGGTTCTCGGCAAAAACATGGCCTATGTGGAAATGGGCGCGGGCGAGCCCATCGTCTTTCTGCACGGCAACCCGACCTCTTCGTACCTGTGGCGCAACATCATGTCGCGGGTCGTTGATTTGGGCCGCTGTATCGCCATCGACCTTATCGGCATGGGCGATTCGGACAAACTCGACGACCCGGGGCCGGACCGCTACACCTTCGCGGACCATAGCCGCTATCTCGATGCCGCCCTCGACGCCCTGTCCCTGACCGGGCGGGTTGCCCTGGTCGTGCACGATTGGGGTTCCGCGCTCGGCTTTCATTGGGCCAATCGCCACCGGGATGCGGTGCGGGGTATCTGCTATATGGAGGCCATCGTGCGCCCCATGTCCTGGGATGAGTTTCCGCGGGCGGCGCGCGGGATATTCGAGGGAATCCGGTCGCCGGCCGGCGAAGAGATGGTTCTGGAGCGCAACCTATTCGTCGAGGCGGTATTGCCCGGCTCGATTTTGCGCAAGCTTTCCGACGAGGAGATGCAAGAGTATCGCCGGCCGTTTGCCGAGCCGGGCGAGAACCGTCGGCCCACCCTGACATGGCCGCGCCAGATCCCAATCGACGGGGTGCCGGCGGATGTGGTCGCCATCGTCGCCGACTACGCCGATTGGCTGGCGCAATCGGCGGTTCCCAAGCTTTTTATCAATGCCGAACCGGGTGCGCTCATCACCGGGCCGGTGCGTGATTTTTGCCGGGGCTTTCCGAATCAAACCGAGGTGACGGTGCGGGGCAACCACTTCATTCAGGAGGACTCACCGGACGAGATTGGCGAAGCGCTGCGGGGTTGGCTGTCGACGCTGTCTTGACCGGCCCGCGCGCAATGCGCAAACTTGCGCACTCAATCTATCGTCAATTGATCGCAGACTGCGACACAGCAACTCAAAGGAAGGATTATGGCCATTAAAGAAGGCGACAAACTACCCGATGCCACCATGCACATCCTGCGGGATGGACGTCCCAAAGCCGTTGGTACCAACGACCTGTTCGGGGGCAAAAAGGTTGTGCTTTTTGCCGTTCCCGGCGCCTATACCCCGACTTGTTCCAACGATCATCTGCCCGGCTATGTTGTCAATGCCGACGCGATTAAGGCGAAGGGTGTTGACAGCATCGTTTGCATGGCCGTCAACGATGCCTTTGTGATGGATAGTTGGGGCAGGGAGAAGAACGCCGAGGAACTGCTCATGGTGGGTGATGGCAATGGCGAGTTCACCCGGGCGCTCGGTTTGGAATTCGACGGCTCCGGTTTCGGGCTCGGCAGCCGCTCGCAACGGTTTGCGATGGTCGTTGACGACGGTACGGTGGTCAAGCTTGCGGTCGAGGCGGGCGGTGCGCTTGATGTCAGCAAGGCCGAGTCGATGCTCGAGGCTTTATAGCCCTTTGTAGCCGGGGGATATTGTACCGCTACGTTGCGGCCGCCGCCGGGTCGCGGGCACAGGCCCAGGCATCGCCGTCCGGCCGACAAACCCATTGTTCGCCATCCGCATCGGATGCGTCCTCGCCGGCGGGCGCCCGGGAGCCACAGGCCCCAAGCGCCAGAACAATCAGGGTGACCAGGCAAATCAGTCTCATGGAGCGCAACTTTGCCCGCACCCTGTGTGGGTGTCAAAGCGATGGGCGGGACGATGATGCGAAAATTGGGCGGATGCTCACCGCTTCGACCATCAGGCTGATTCCAGCGACTTCTCAACTAGTTCCGCAAGTTCCTCGGAAAGCTCCTTGCGCTGCAGAATTTGCAGTGCTCGCCGCATTGCCCTCGCCCGACCTGGGTCGAGCAGCGTCCAGGCGCCGAGTGGGCGCGCGAACGCGGCCGCCAGAACCGGCGCGAACGCGTCCATCTCCGACACCCTGTTGGCATACCACTCATAGCATTCGGGATCGTGAAAGTTCACATTGGCCTGCGCGAACGCGCCATAAAGCGCTCGCAGCCGGTTTGGATTGCGCGCCCGGAATGCGGCGTGGTCGCTCAGCGATTCGATGCGACTCAGCGATGCCCAGGACGAACAGGCCGCCTGCACGGAGAACCAGGCGTTGACGACGAGATCCTGATGCCGCCACGCCTCCAGGAATGCGTCCAGATGCGTTTCCTTGGTGGCATCGCCGATCGTTTCGAGGCGGAGCAGGCTGTTCAGGGCGACCAGACGATCGGTTAGGTTGTCGGCTTGGTCGAGTTCCGCAAGCACTACCCGCAAAGCGCGTTCTGGATGATGGGCATCGAGGTGGCGGACCAGGTAGCCCATGGCCACACCCTTGATGCGGCGACGGGCGACGGCGGCCGGTTCGCTGGAATAGGGGCCGGTATCCCGATTGGCTTGGGCCAGCGCTTCCCAATCGACAGCCAGGTCGGCAATTTGCCGGATGATGACTTCCCGGGCATCCGCAATTGAGCGAATGTCCGCGCCGGGTGCCCGCAGGAGAACATCCATTTCCGAAGGCAGGGTCAACATCTGGGCGATGAGCGCTTTGGCCTGGCCGTCGTCGGGCGCCGGACTCGCCCTCTGCGCCAGGTCGGCGATGAGGTCTATGAACGTGGCGACCACCCCGGCCTCCGCATCCTCGGTGACCAGAGCGGGCCCGCCGCCCGCCTTGGCCAGGATGGCGGCCGCCGCGAGCTGTTGGGTCGCGTCCCATCGCCCGAACTCGTTGGCGTCGAACTTGGCCAGGTGGGCCAGCGTTTCCGCGCGCCGCTTCCACTTGACGATGACCGGGGCCGAGAAGTCCCGCAGGAAGCTGACGCTGCAACCCTCTACGACGCCCTCTATTGCGACCGTGGTGCGGGCATCCCGCAAGTGGAGTACGACAGTGCCGTCATTGTTGGGCGATTCTGTAAAGGCGCTCGTTTCCAGGCGGGTGCCGGCATTGGTTGCGGTGTCGAGTAATTCCTCGCCCCGGGGTCCGACCAAGCCAATGGCGACCGGGGTGTGCAATGGCCGCTTTCCCGCCTCCGGCTGACCCGGCGTCGATGGACAGGATTGTTCGATCTCAAGCCGAATGCCAGACTCGGTGGCCAGTTCGTTAACAGAGACAACCGGTGTGCCGGCCTGGTGATACCACAACTCGAAATGCTCCAAATCGATGCCGGAGACATCCCGCATTGCCCGCAGGAAATGCTGCACGGTCACCGCCTGGCCGTCGTAGTCTTCAAAGTACTTGTCGCAGCCACTTGTGAATCGACCCTTGCCGAGAATCGTTTGGAGCATGCGTATCAGTTCCGCACCCTTGTAGTAGATGGTGGTGGTATAGGCGTTTTCCACCTTGCGAAGATCTTTCGGCAGTACGGGGTGGGCGAGCGCACCGGCGTCTTCCCGGAATTGGTGCCGTCGCAGGAAACCGACGTCGGTAATCCGTTGCAGCGAATCCGATATCAGAGATGCCGTGAATTCCTGGTCGCGGAATACCGTGAATCCCTCCTTAAGGGAGATTTGCCCAAAATCGCGTATAAATACCCGGTTGCCCGAGTAGTTGTGCAGGTACTCATGCGCGACCACGCGATCAACATCGAGAAAACTGTCGTCCGTGGCGATGTCCTTGGATGCGATCAGGCGGGAAATGTTGAATATATTGAGCCCCTTGTTCTCCATGGCGCCGTAGATAAACGAGTTGACCGCGACAATCATGTAGCGGTCGAGGTCGTAATATCGGCCGAATCGATCCTGGTCGAACCGCATGGCCGCTTTGAGGGCGCGCATGGGATGAGCGCAGTGCTCCTGGTCCGCGGGCTTGGTGTAGATTTCCAATAGAACGGGTTGTTCGTCGGGTGCGTCGGGGCGCTTGTGGAAATGGTCCCGTGTCACCGCAAGGTCGCCCGCCACCAGCGCGAACAGGTAGCTGGGTTTTTTGGACGGGTCGTGCCATACGGTGGTTTTACGGCCCGCGACGGTTTGTTCGCTCACCAGGTTCCCGTTCGATAGAAGCACCGGACAGCGCTTCGCATCGGCCGTTATGGAAACGGTGAATGTCGATCCGACATCGGGCCGGTCCGGGTAGAAGGCGATGCGCCGGAACCCCATTGACTCATTTTGGGTCAGGTAGAGATCGTCCTCGTCCCGGGCGGTCTTGTACAGCCCGAGCATTTCCGTGTTCTTCTCCGGATATACCCGGGTTTGCACGGCCACCTCGCCGCCGTCTCCGACATCGAAGATGGTGAGCGAGTCGTCGTCTTGGCTGTATTCATTCGCCGCCAGTTCGCGACCGTTGAAACTCACCCGGAGCAGATCCATGACTTGGACCCGTTTGCCCGCCCGGATGACGGCGCTTTGGCCATCGAGTCTAAGGGGTTCCTGGGAATCGGCACCGGGCTTGCGCGCCACGGTGAACGAGCATTCCACCTCTGTGGCGCCGTCGCCGATGTCGAATTTGAGCCCCGTATCGCTCAGGGTGAATGGATAGGGCCGATAATCCATGAGATTGGACATGATGATCTACTCCCAATGATACGCCGATAAATCCTGTAGTCATGGCATACAAGTTAATCAAATCAATAACTTACGAGTATATCAATGCTGCTCTATTGATTTGTTCAAACTTTCCCCAATACGTGGCGGTTCGCGGTTCAAACCCGGCCGTTGCACCGCCAACAATGGTTGCGCCCACCGTATCTCCAACCGGAGAATTTTCATACATACCCCCCCCCCCCCCGTTTTTTGCAAGGGCAATTCAGGAATGGTTTTGTAAACAAATAGATATTTGCCGATGCGGATTCCACCAAGCCGATGCTCGCGCACTGTTCGGCTCGTACAAATGTCAAATTGATACGCCACCCGGAAATGCTGTCCCGTGGCGATCCAGTAGTGGATTGTCCGTCGGCCGATGCCGAGGCGCCTCGACAACCCGGCCTTGCCGACCCCCTGATCCAGATAGTGCTTCAACAACATCCTCGTCTCCCATCCATGCATGCGGCAGTGCCTCGTCCCTGTTGACATAGCCAGCGGGGTAGATCCGCGCAAGATCGTCGCCAATCCGAAGTGCGCAATTCTTCGTGGATAAAAATGGGAAATTTAAAGTTGTCGGTAACACCGCCTTCCGGCAGACCGCGAGCATAATGGGAATCGCCGACCCCGACCGCATGGCGTTGAACCCTTCGGGCACTTTCGTCATTATACGTGCGCCTTGGGATAGCGGACCGCATGGAGAGACGATCACCATGATCGCCACCATTGATTGTTATAAACGCCTTCCGCGCATTCTGCGATTGGATAGAACCGGCCGACCGGTGGATTGGGTCAGTTGGCAGGAAACCGTTTGTCTGTATGCTAGGGACATCGTGGTGTGGACATTGGGCGACCCCGTGTTGCGCATCCGCGGTGGCCACTCGCGGTTCGATGGGAGCCCCAGCGCCATAGACATCCACGGCATTGTCGCCTGTGACGGCGAGGTGCGGCCACCCGCACAAAACATCCCGCCGCTAACCAACCAGGCGCTCTTCGGCCGTGACCGCAACACTTGCCTGTACTGCGCAAAGCGCCTTTCGGCCGCTGTGCTGACGCGCGATCATGTGGTGCCGACCTCAAGGGGCGGCAAGGATTCCTGGGATAACTGCGTGGCGGCCTGTCGCCGCTGCAATCATCACAAAGGCAGCCGCCTGCTGCACGAATGCGGCATGCAGTTGTTGGCCTTGCCCTATGTGCCGAATTATTCCGAGTACCTGGCGCTGATCAACAGCGGCCGGATTCTCGGCGATCAAATGGACTTTCTGCGCAGAAGCTTTGGGGCGAACAGCCGCTTGCGGCACTGATTGACGGACGGGGCATCGGTTGGCTACTCCACATTTTCCCAACTGGGGTAAAAGTGCGCTAGTAAGTCCCCATCCGTCTCTACACCCGCTTCCAGAGTGTGCCCTCTCGCGTGTCCTCCAGTTCGATGCCCGCTTGCGCCAGTTCGTCCCGAATGCGGTCGGCGGCGGCATAGTCGCGGGCGCGGCGGGCGGCGGTGCGTTTGTCGATCAATGTCCGGATAGCTTCGGTAGCTAGTGATTGGGGGGCTGCGCCCGCCGGCTTTTGAAACCAGGCATTGGGTGTCGCATCCAGAAGGCCGAGCAACCAGCCGCCCGCACACAGATGGCTGCGCAGGCGCGCGACCTCGGCTCGATCCCCCGCCTTGTTGAGTTCCGCGGCGATGCCGTGCATGGCGGCGAGCGCGGCGGGTGTGTTCAGGTCGTCGAGCAGTGCGGCGAGCACGGATTCGGGGAACTCGGCCGCGGTTCCGTGCCGATATGCCGCTGCGGTTTCATTCTGTATAGGCCTGATGCTTCCCGTGACCTTGCCCCTGTGCCCGGCTTCGTCCGGTTCATTTGGGAGGGCATCGGTTGTACCCGATGCGGGCTCGGCGCCGTATCCCGCCACGGTGGCGCTGTTGGTGAGTTCCTGTGGTTGTTTTGGGCGCGGGGGGCTTTGGCTTAAGGTGGCCTCGCTGCCGCGCAAGGCCTGATAGAGGGCGTCGAGGCTGCGCCGGGCCTGTGCGAGCAGTGTATCGGACCACGCGAGCGGCGAGCGGTATTGGCCGGACAGCAGGGCGTAGCGCAAGGTTTCACCGGCGTGATGTTCACGCAGCGAGCGAATGGTGACGATGTTGCCCAGGGATTTCGACATCTTCTCGTCGCCTATGGTCAACATGCCGTTGTGCAGCCAATAGCGCACACAGTCGGCGCTCTCGTTTGCGCAGCGGCTTTGGGCGGCCTCGTTTTCATGGTGGGGGAATGCGAGGTCGATGCCACCACCGTGAATGTCGATGCTGGGGCCGAGATGCTTGCGAATCATCGCCGAGCACTCGATATGCCAACCCGGACGGCCTCGGCCCCAGGGGCTCGGCCAACCGGGCAACTCGGGGGTTGACGGCTTCCAGAGCACGAAGTCCTTGGGGTCGCGCTTGTACGGAGCGACCTCGACCCGGGCTCCGTCGAGCATGTCCTCCAGGGAACGCCGCGACAGGCTGCCGTATTGCGGGTCGGCGGGCACATGGAAGAGCACATGCCCCTCGGCCGCATAGGCGACGCCTTTGTCGATTAGCACCTCGATCATTGCCACGATGTCGGCGATGTGTTCCGTCGCGCGGGGCTGCAGGCCGGTATCAAGAACACCGAGAGCGGCGATGTCGTCGTTGTAGGCACGGGTGAACCGTTCCGCCAACGCCCCGATGGGCTCACCGTTGGCCAGCGCCCGCCGGTTGATTTTGTCGTCCACATCGGTGACGTTGCAGGCGTAGACGACCCGCGGATAGAGCGTTTGGAGCACCCGGTAGAGCACATCGAATACAACGGCGGGGCGGCCGTTGCCGATATGCACATGTCCGTAAACCGTTGGTCCGCAGACGTACATCGTGACGCGCTGCGGATCGATGGGCCGGAACACTTCCTTGCGGCCCGAAAGCCCATTGTGCAGTTGCAGTTCCATAGGGAACCTCTGATTAACTCTGTATTTACGGCATACGGTTTAATAAAATCAATGGGTTACGAGTGCCTCAATGCTGCTCTATCGATTTATTCGGACCTTCCATAGTTGGTTCCGGAATCCACGGGACGGTATCCCGGGCGCTGTATCAATTTGATTGACCCTGCGGATTTCGTCGAGCCGAGGGTCCGCACCGTGGAACACCTGAATGTCTAAGCCATTTTATCCCGGCAGCGATTCGTGGTGGGCTGTATTTCCCCGAGGATTTTCTATGGCGCAGAAATTCCCGGGTCGCCGAGTACCCGCACCCGATGCCCGTCGACGCGCAGATAGAAACAGCTTCGGCGATAGGTGTGGCAGGCCTGCCCGACCTGTTCCACCCGCATCAGGATGGCGTCGCCGTCGCAGTCGAAACTCAGATCGACGACTTTTTGAACATGGCCGGAAGTTTCGCCCTTCCACCACAGTTGTTGGCGGCTGCGGGAGAAGTACCAGGCATAGCCGGTTTCCAGGGTGCGTTCCAGGGAGGTTCGGTTCATCCAGGCGAGCATCAGGACTGCACCGCTGTCGGCATCCTGGGCAATGGCGGGAAGCAATCCCTTGTCGTTGTAGGCGAGATTGTCGAGAACCTCGGCCAGTGGCCGGGTTGCGCCGTCCCCGGCCTGTTCCAATTGTTTCATGTAGCCGGTCGTCATCACCGAAACCGTTCTTCGAGATAGTGGAATACCGCGCGCATGGCCATGGCTTCACCGCCCTCCGGCCGTCCCGGTCGATTGCGCGGGTTGTAGGCCATGATGTCGAAATGCGCCCAGGGGATTTCGCCGATGAATTTCCGCAAGAAAAGGGCCGCGGTGATGGCGCCGGCGTAGGGCGAACTGGCGGAGTTTAGCGTATCCGCCATCTTGCTTTGTAACAGGTGGCCGTAGCCGTCGTGCAGCGGCATTGGCCAGACCGGGTCGTCCACGGCCTTGCCGGCTTGGGCGATGCCGGTGGCCAAACTGTCGTCGTTGCAGAACATGGCGGAGATTTCCGGGCCCACCGCGACGCGTGCCGCACCCGTTAGGGTGGCGAAGTCGATCAGGAGCTGCGGCCGCTCCTCGGCGGCCAGGGCGAGCGCATCGCAGAGAATCAGCCGCCCTTCCGCATCGGTATTGTCCACTTCCACGGTAATTCCGGCGTAGGTGTTGAGAATATCGCCCGGCCGGTAGGCATTGCCGGCGATGGCGTTTTCCACGGCGGGGATCAGCAGGCGCAGGCGCACGGGCAGCTTCTCCGCCATGATGAGTTGCGCGAGACCGAGTGCGGCGGCGGCGCCACCCATGTCTTTCTTCATGCTGCGCATGCCGGATGCGGGCTTTATGTCGAGGCCGCCGCTATCGAAACAGACACCCTTGCCGACAACGGTAACAAGGGGCCGCTCCGGATCGCCCCAGCGGATATCCACCAAGCGGGGCGGGTCGGCGGCGGCGCGCCCCACGGCGTGAATGGCGCCGAAGCCTTCCTTTAGCAGGTTGTCGCCGATAACGACCCGGCAGTCGCCGTTTTGCGCATCGGCCATTTGCATCGCCTCGTTGGCGAGCTGACCTGGCGATAGGTCGCCCGCGGGTGTGTTGATCAGGTCGCGGGCCAGGGTGACGGCATTCACCAAATTGGCGAGGCGTTCGCGGCGGGCATTCTTCGGTAGAACCAGGCGCGCCGGTGTTCGCGATGGATTCCGGTAGCGGGTGAACTGATAACAACCCAGACCCCAGCCGAGCAACTGCAACTCATCGACCGCATGCGCCATACGGTAGGCGTCCTCGCTGAGCGACAGCGGCAGGCCTCCCAGGGTCGCGAGCGTGGATTGCCCGTTCCAACCAACCGCAACGCGGCCCGCGTCGAGCGGACCCCGGCTGCGTCCGGGCTCCGTGCCGGGTTGGGCGTTGTCGGGGGTCGCGTCCGAAGATTGGTCGGGCAGCCAGCAATGCTGCCCGCATTCGGCCTTGAACCCTTGCCGCGCCGCTAGGCGGCGCGCATCCGGCGACTGCATTGCCAGCCACCGCTCGAATGCGTTGGTTTCGACGAGTTCGATGGGCGTGGCGTTGTGGTCTACACTGAGATAGGGGTCGAACATTGGTTTTTAATCGGCATGTTAAACGAACAGTTCCGGGAGCGGGACGCCGCGGCCCCGACGGGTCGGACATCGGTGGCTCGTCGGCATGTTAAACGAACTGCTGCGTCTGCACGGCCTTGACCAGGAGTTCGTCGGCTCCCTCGGCCCTTACGAAGGCATCGAAAATGGCTTGGCGCCGTCCGGCCCGAACGAGCCGACAGGTGGCGAGCAGCGGTGTGTTCATAGGCACCGGTCGCAGATAATAGCAGCAGAGGCTTGAGGTCACGAAAGTGCGCTCATTACCGGCGAACCAGGTGGCGAGGCTTACCGCATCGTCGATCATGGCGGCCACGAATCCACCCTGTACGCCACCGTGCGGGTTGGCGACGCCCGCCGGTGGCAGGAACCGCACCTTGGCCGATTCGCCGTTTTCCGCCAACGCGACGACGGTACCGTTCATGAATTCCCGGGTTTCGATTCGCGGCAGTTGCTTGATGTCCATCGATGCCTGCTCTTGGAGCGCCCGCTCACGCCGTCAAATTGGCGCAATGGTCGCGCGAAGGTTGTGGTCTGGGCATACGCGGAGCTTAAGGGAAGTCTGAACAAATCAATAGAGTGAACGGGCTCACTACCTTTCGGAATTTTAGGATCAGGCAATACTGGTCATTGTACGCTGGAATTGGGCCGGGGCGAGCCATCCGAGGGCCTAGTGCGGCCGGACGCTGTGATAGTCGTCCAAGGTACCCGGCGAGGCCCCTGTTGACGGCGGCGACGGTGAGTTCGCCGCGGTACACCGACCAGAACTCGGTTCGCAGGGTTCGGTTGCCGCGCTCGACATGTCCATTGAGGTCCGGTCGGCGCGGGGGCAGGACGTTGAGGGGGATGTTCTCGGCTTCGCAGGCGGTTCGAAGTTCCTCATGAACTCGGCTCCGCCGTCGACCCGTGCGGACCGGATGGGCATGTGTCCGCGGGCCTCGCCGAGGAACCGCGCGGTGGTTTTGGAGGTGGCGCTGGAGCGGGTTCTGGCGTACAGGACCTTGGTGATGGAATCCTTGGCGTGGAATTGCTTGAGGGACTTGCCGTCGACGTGGACGGTCATGTGGTCGATTTGGACGAGTTCCCCGGGCCGCGCGGGCCTTTGTCCGGGGGGAGGCGCCGGGCGTGGCCGGGAGCATCGCCGTCGCCTGCTTTTGGCGCGACCCTCGCAGTGCGACGCGGGGCGCGGGCGTCCGACGCTGGAGACGCTCAGCGTGAAGTCGCCGTGGTGCCTGGAGAGGGTCGCGTGGATGACAGCGCGCCCGGCCCGGGGTCTGCGTTTGCGCTCGACCTCGACGCGCCGCCGGTCCAGGGGGCCATTGCCTTGGCCGGGTTCGGCGGGGCCGGGTGCTCCCGGGAACCAGCGTCGCGGGTCCGCCCCTTTCATGGGCGCGGCGCCAGTCGTAGTAGGTGCTGCTGGGCAGGCCGATGGTCCTCGGGGCGACCCCCCGCCGCATGCCGTCGGCGACCATGCTGTCGACCGGTTCGAGGATTCGCCCACGCCTTCGGGCCTTGGGGTGGCCGGTTGGGTCAATCGCGAGCTTCTTGCGGGCGGCGGGGCGTCGGCCTCGCCGCCGGGCTTTGAACTCCAGTCGCTCCGCTCCCTCCGTTCAAGGCCCGAACAAACCCCCGGTCAACGCCGCGTCATGCGCCAAGGTCTCCGGGGCCAAAATTCCCGAAAGTGTCTGAACCTGTACATCAGACGCAGTCTGTATCAGTTCGACATTTGCACGAACCGAACAGTGCGTGAGCCCGGCTCAGCGGAATCCGAAAAGTCAAATTGAGACACCACCCAGACGAATGCCGGGAATTCGGATCGCAATTTGTGAGCCGACGCCATGGCCTCGGCTATCGTGATCTAAAGGCCACAAGGCTCGTGTGCTGCACAAGCTGGGACATGTTCTCCAGCGTGAAGATCTTGCCGCGGGTGGCGAGAAGCAGCTTCTTCATGTCTTCGCGGCGCACCCCGAATCCGCGACCTGCGATGCAGGCGATGACCTCGAACCTTGGGTGACCAGGCTGCTGGCCCTCCATACTGAGAGCAGCGAGGTGCTGGACGCGAGTCACTTTGTCGCGCACAGTGCCGTCATCCTCGGCGAGCTTCGCCTCAATGACGACCTGCGGATTGAACTCGTTCGGGATCACAAAATCCGGTGCTTGGTCGAAACCTTCCAAACGCTCGGCCCGTTTGGTCTTTCGGGAACTGATGCCGGCGCGCGACAGCGTGTCTTCGATGGCGTTCTCCACGATGTTGCCGATGAGCTCGCTGATGGAATCTCGGTGGCTAGCGAAGGGGCGGCCAAGAAAACGCTCGTACAGGAGGATGGAATAGGGAACCCCGAGTTCGGACGAAGAGCGGATGCTGACCAGTCCGGCCTTGGTGTCGGCCTTGTCAAGCCGATGAAGTTCATCGGACTCCTGTTCCGGAACACCGGACTCCAAGGCATGGCAGGTGGCCGCGATGAGGGCCTGTATCCGCCGCTCCGTCACGCTACCCTCTTTTGGTAAGGGAGACTCTGGAGCCATCCGGATATTCCGGTCGAGAGTGCGCACAGAACTCTGCGTCACCTCGACGCCAGCCTGCCGACTCGTGAAGTAGGCCCACTCCGACGGCGTGAACCCCAGCATACAGCGCAGCACGATGAGGGCGATCGGCATTTCAAAGACCACCGAGACAAGGGTTTCGGGCACTAGATCGCGGAAGCTACCCGTGACCTTCTTCAGCGCTTCATAGCCCTTCTCGAATACGGGGAACTCGACGAATCCCTGGCCCTTTGGCATGACGAGAAACTCGGACTTGAGGCAGTCAAACACCGCATCGACATAAGAATCGAGATCGGACTGGAGTTCGTCGAACTCAACCTCAAAAGGAAACGGCATCGTGCGTTTCCTTCTCGGGCAGTGCTATTTCCTGAGCGAAGAGGGGCAGATAGTCGTGCGGATCGGGCACCGTCGCCATGCCGGCGAGTTCATCGGGGTCGCCGAATTCGATCATGCGGTCTCGGAAAGTGGCAATCTTGACCGGTGTCGGCCACGAGCGCTCCCAAGTCATTCGTAGGTTCCAGACAGCCATCCGGGCCAAATGGCCGAAAACGATGCACCGGGTATCGCCGAGGGTGGCTCTCCGGCCCGCCGCCGCGATCTGCGAGAGATCCTCGTTCACGATCTCGATCAACCGTTCGGACACATCGAACAGCAAGGCTCTAGGGATTTCGCCGATGTCGCGACACACGAACACAGTGTCGATGATCGAGGACGCCGTGCCGTGAATGTGGATCGAGCCACCCATCTCGGCGGGACAAGGCAGCGAGGCGGAGCAGGTCAGACCAGCGTCAAGAAGCGCAACGCCGACCGCGCAATAGGCTTCAAGTTTGTTGTGGTGATAGGTGAAAGCCAAGGGTGCGCCCGGCTTCAGTGCGCGAGCCATGCGGGAATAGACCTTGGCCAATCCCTCGGTGAAGTGCTGCAGGTCGCGCGACTGGGTCGTGTTGCCGGTCAGTTCCGCAGGCGACCGCGTCGATGGCCGGTCGAAGCCCTCGGCACCCTTGTCGGCAAGCCGCCGCAGCCAGACGTAACAAAAGTCCATCAGTTCGCCATACTGCACATTTCCGAAATAGGGTGGATCGGTGAATACGGCGTCGAGACTATCTTCTGCCAGTTCGGTCTCGGCCGCGTCCGTGCAATGGATGGCAACGCGGCGACAAGTGCCGTTCAGCCGCTCGCCGATCCGTTCGCCTTGGATCGGCTCGCGTATCTTGCGCGCATTGACGTGCCGCACCTCGTAAGGTGCCTCGCAGTAGCGCTTCGCTCGAACATACTTGTTCACGATGTTCGACCACCCGCCGGATCCGACACTCGTCCCGGGCCCATTGACGATACCGAGAATGTTGAACTCGCATTGCACTAGGCTCACCGGGAATCCATGAACCGAAAATATATCCAGCGCCTTGAGCGCCGCCGTATCGTAGCGACATAACATGTTCTGATAACGCAGCAGATCGGAGAGATTGGTCGCAAGTGCGTGCCGAATGCGTTCGTCTTTCGTACGAGCGATAAGCCGACAGCTCAACTCCAGCCCCAGAAGCTGGCGGGGATTGAACATTTCGCGGTAGCGGAAGTATCCCCAGCGGTGCAGGCGCCACGTTTCGTCGCCCTCTGGAATGGGCTCTTCCGGCACGAAACGGGCTTTCATCCGCCGCCATCGCTTCGCCGCCGACTCGACGCGGGCGAGATCCTCCACATCGGGCTTCTTGAAGAAGCGGCCTCGGTGATCAGCCTTGCATCTCGGATTGTAGTACTCAATTGCGAACAGCCTGTGGTCCAGTGGGTTCCGGGCTTCACCGGGATAGACATTGGAATGACCACAATGCGGACAATCGCATCGACCTCGGCGCGCAGGCCCCTGCTGGAGAAGAACGCTTCCGCAAGCCGTGCAGGCTCCGGGATTCTCACGGTGCTCGACTTCGTTGAGGTCGCCGCACGACGGACAAACCAAGACATGCTTCGGATGACGCCGGTCCCGTGCGAGCACATAGCCGGGAAACAGGTCGAAGGGTTTGCCGCAGGCTACGCAATCAAGCACCTTGATCCAGAGGAAGGACTGTTCTGTACTGGCTCAGATACCTTTCGGAACTTTCCCCCGGCGTTCAGGCTCACGGCCTGTCGGCACGGGGAGGGTGGCGCCGGGTCTTGAGCGGAGCGACCGGAGCGACCGGAGTTCAAGGCCCGAACACACCCCCGATCAACGCCGTGTCATGCGCCAAAGTCTCTGGGGCCAAAATTCCGGAAAGTGTCTGAACCTGTACATAGAGTCGCATTGCTATTCTCGTAAGATATTGATTTTAATTGGAATTATATAGATGACTATGCGGAAGGTGGTGGGCTAGGCGGATGATGCGGACTTCGACTTGGGTACCTACGGAACAACGCTTGGAAAAAACACCTCGGCGGCCCCAAGCACAGCGATGCTGTCAAGGCCGACGATTTGTAATCCCATGGACGGGCCCCGCCCGGGCGTTCCCATGGGTACCGAAATGGCGGGCACCCCGGCAATCGCCGCCGGCGCGGTCAGGTCGGCGAGCCCGGTTGGAATCGGGTCGCCGACGAGCGGCGCAACATGCATTGTCGTTGGGCTGATCAGCAGATGCGCGCCAAGATCCGTGCGCAGTCGGGCACTGGTTTCGGCGAGCAGGCGTTCGGCGCGCCGCACCTTGTCGAGCGGCTGCGCGGCGCCCCATTCGACCAGGCGTCGGAATGTCGGGCTGAATCCATCGGGTTGCCTGCGCAATGCCGATGCGAACAGCTCCGCGCCATCGCGTTCGCACATCAGCAATCCGGCGCGGCGAACGGCCGGCAGGTCGATATCCGTCCAGTCGATGCGTCGGGTTAGGCCGCGCTCCGCCGCCAACCGATCGAAAGCCCGCAAAATATCTTGGGTCGCTGGCCGCTCAATGGTCACGGACCAGCGGACGAGGCCCGTTTTACCGGTTTCGGGCTGTCTGCTCGTTGTCCCATCGGTTTCGTTGGTGGGTGGCGATCTGGATTCGGGCGTTTTACCGGTTTCGGGCTGTCCGCCGATAGCCCAGCCGTCATCCGGGGGGTGGCCGTCTTGCCAACAAATCCCCGCGACGGCGGCAACATCGCGCACACTGCGGCCGTGGACGCCCACATGGTCGAGACGTCGGCAAAGCGGTATGACCCCGCTGGTGGAAATCTCGCCGCGACCGGGTTTGAAGCCCACCACGCCGCAAAGGGCCGAGGGTAGGCGCACCGATCCCAGGTCGTCCGTTCCGAGAGCGATTGGCGCGAATCCCGCCGCCACCGCGGCGGCGCTGCCGCCGGACGAGCCGCCGGGGATGCGGTTTGGATCCCGTGGATTGCGCGTGATCGCAAACGCTGGATTGTGCGTGGTTTCGCCCAGCGCCGCTTCGTGCATGTTGAAAACCGCCATGGGAATCATGCCCGCGGCGCGGAGCCGGGCGACGCATTCGGCATCGGCGGCCGCCCGGCGCGCCCGAAATGCGGCAATGCCGCCGTGCCACGGAAAGCCCTGGACAGCGACATTGGCCTTAACCCCGAACGGTATGCCGTCCAGTGGGGACAGGGGCGTCTTGCCTTGCCAGCGACCGAGGGATGCCGCCGCCTGATCGAGCAGGGTTCGCCGCTCGGCCACATGGTTGCAGATGCCCAATACCGAATCGTGCCGCTCGATGCGTTTCAGGCAGTGTTCCAGGAGGTCTCGGGGTCGCGCCCGCCCGTCGGCAAAAGCGGCGGCCCAGGCGAGGGCATCCCAGCCGGATCGGTTAGACGCGCTCATCCACCAGGCGAATGGGCTTCTGGCGGCGGTCCACTTCGGTCAGCGATGCCGTGGCGCCGCGCCCCACCAGTTCGACCTCCACCCCGATTCCCAATTTGTTTTTCAACAGTGCCCGAATGCGTCCGGGGAGCTCCGGACTGGCTTGGCCCACCTCCGCCCTCACCACAAAACCACCATCCCGGGTGACGCGGCAGACGAATTCGCCCAGGAACTCCGGCACCTGCTCGAGCAACGGCCCCAGCGCCTGTGGGAAGATGTTGATGCCCTTGATCTTCACCATGTTGTCGCTGCGCCCGAGAAATCCCTCGATGCGGCGCAGATTGAATCCGAGCGCCGAGGCGCCGCTCCGCTCCATGGTGACATCGTGGGTGTTGAATCGAATGATGGGGTAGATGTCATCCTTGAACAGGCAGGTGCAGACCATGTCACCGTGGGCGCCGGCGGCTACCGGAGCTCCGCTATCCACATCCAGCAGCTCCAGGAAGTGGGCGTCTTCCATGACATAAAGACCATCCCGGTCCGGGCCCTCGCCGGCGATGACCCCGGTGTCGCCGACACCGTACCAGTCGTAGCAGGCGGCACCGCCCCACAGGTCCGCGATGGCCGTGCGTTTTTCCCGTCCCATCTGCCCGCTGATCAGGCGCACGCGAATGTCCTCGCCCATGACCAGGCCCCGCGCCGCCGCCACCTCCGCCAAGCGCTTGAGGTAGTCGGCAAAGCCGACGATCACCGTCACCCCGAAATCGCGCATGAGCTCGACCTGGCGTGTCGAGGGCGTTTCAACACCGGTTCCCGCCGAGAGGAAAATCGCATTGGTCCAGTGCAGGATCGCCTCGCGAATATAGTGGCCGCCGTTGATGGGCCCGTGGCCATAGACGGAGTGCACGACATCGTTGCCGGCTATACCCTGTAGACTGTAGATCCTGGCGAGCAGCAGATTTTGAATTTCCCGCGACCTGGCGCCGAACAGCAGTGGCTGGGGTTGGCCGGTGGTGCCGCTGGTGGTGTGGAAGATGACGGGTTGGTGGTTCCCGTCCCGTGGATCAAAGCCGCCGAAATCGCCGAACGGTGGATGCGCATTGATGCTCGCCATCAAATCCGACTTGTCGAATACCGGCAGTTTCCCGATATCGGTCAGGCCTCGGATGTCCCCGGGCTGCGCACCGACCCGCCGCCAAAGACGGCGGTAGAAACCGGTTTGCCAGGCCCGCTCCACGCAACGTCGGAATAGCCGATCTTGCCGGGCGAAGAGCTCGTCGCGGCTCAGGCGTCGGGCAAAATTCTCGAAATCGGCGCCGATCGGATGTTGGTCGGGCAGGGCTTGGACGTCGGCGGCCGCAAAATAGTTGGTCGGCATCGCTTAATCGCCCGTGACCGGATCGAGCACGCGAATCGCCCTGGCCGAGTTCGGCAGGTTCGCCACGGCCCCGGCGAGCTCGTCCGCGCGCCCGGACTCGCCGTAGACGGAAGCCAGGCAGGTTTCGGCCTTGGCGTGTCGGTCGGCGGTGCCGAGCGGACATTGCGGCGAGCCGGGTAGGGCATCAATGCGCACCCTGCGCAAAGACCCGTCGCGCAGTTTCGCCGTTATTGTTTGGGGTATGAACGCGGTCGGGTCGGAGGTCGTATTGCGGGCGGCGGCGAAGCGCCCGGCCACGGCCAAAAGGTCGGGGTCGCGCAGGCGCGCTTCGACGAAGTGTTGCAAACCAACCCGGCCCTCGGTCAACGCCACCGCGCCCACATAGGCGAAACACAATCGGGCGTAGTTGACATCCATGGCGGGCTTGGGCGGACGAATGACCAGTTGATGAATGAGAGGCGGTGCGGTCAACGTCAGCTTCTCAAGGTCGGTTGCGGCGACGCCGTCGGCGCGCAGCCGCAGTACGCCGGCAATACCGCCATGGGTGGCCCTACCCGACGGCCAGGGTTTGTGGCTCAATCGGGTAACCTGCCAGGCCTTGCCCAGATTGTCGGTGACAGCGTCGGGGCTCCAGCTTTCCTCGAAAAGCGCAAAATACCCGTAGCGGCCCTCCAGGCTGTCTTGGGGCGCCGGAATTCCGGCTTCCGCCAGATCGGCGGCCACCAATCCCGCGCGGGCGGCGCCGGCAATCTGTAGCGGCAGCACGGGCTTGCCCTCCTCGTGCGCCTGCATGGTGCCGGCCGCTTGCGAGAGCGCGTGGCCGAAGCAGTCGCGCATCCGTTGCGCGGCGAACCCCCGCAGCACGCCAACCGCCGCGGCGGCGCCGAAAACACCGGCCGTCGCGGGCCGAAAGAAGGTCGGCGGCGCCCTTGCGGCCATGCCGAGCAGCGCCGCCACCTCGACACCCAGGGTCAATGCATGGAGTAGCGTCGGCCCGTCCACGGGCTCGGTGTGTTGTTCGCATGCCGCCAGGGCGGCGGGTACCACCGCCGTCATCACATGCGCCACCGCCTGCTCGTGGACGCAATCGAATTCCAGGCAATGCATTTGATAGGCATTGACGAATGCCGCCGCCGCCGCCGGCAGACGTATGCCGTCCCCCGCGACCCGCGCATCGGTGCCCCGTCCCCAGCGCGCGGCAATGCCGACTACGCCGTCTCGATGGGGATGCGCTCGCCCCGCCACGGCAACGGCGAGACTGTCCATCAGGAACACCTGTGTGGCCGCCACCGCCGATGGGGGTAGATCCTCAAAGCGGGTCTCCGTGGTGAGTTGAATGATTTCCTCAAGCACCGTTCATCCCGATCCGCTTTGGTGAAGGCCGCGCCCTTTGCATGGCCGCCGCGGCTTTACCCGGCTTTGGTGGTGCGCGGCCCGGTCGCGCATCAGATAACGCCCCGCGACCGCCAGTCGGCAAGGGTCTGTTCGTCGATGCCCAGCGAGCGCCCGATTTCGAGCGAGTGCTCGCCGTAATCCGGGATTTCCAGATTGGGCCGCGCGGCCTCGGCGGCGAATTTGATGGGCACCCCGAGGTGCCGGTTGCCTCCCTGGTCGATGAGCAGCATGCGCCGGTGGGCGGTGTGCGGGTCGTCGAAGGCATCTTTCAGGGAGCGCACGAAGGCCCAGCAGCAATCCACCGGCGCCAGAAACGATTCCCAATGGGCACGCGGGTGTTCCGCAAAGCGTTCTTTGAAGAAAGAGCGTAGGGGGGCTTGCCGCGGACCCGGCTCGACCTCCGCGTAGGACATCAGATCCAGTCGGCCGAAAGCCGAGAGTAGATTGTGGGCGAACTTGACCTCGGAGCCGCCGAGCACCAGAAATTCCCCGTCGGCCGTTTCGTAGATGTGGTACATCGCCGCGCCCCCGAACGAACGCATCGTCTTGGCGACGGGATGTGCGCTGTCGCCGAATACCGGGCCGGTGACATTCGGTGTCCAGGCAAGCAGCGCGTCGTACATGGATAGGTCGATGTGGTCGCCGTGGCCGGTGCGCTCCCTTGCCAGCAACGCCATCAGAATGGCCAGGCCCGCCATCAACGAGGAGACCATGTCCGCCGCCGGCACATTCGGGGCCGCCGGTTTGTCGTCCTCCAGCCCGCGATTGAGCGCCGCGAGGCCGGCGAGCGCCTGTATCGTCAGGTCGTGGGCCGGCTTGTCGCGGAGCGGGCCATCCTGGCCAAAGGCCGATATGGAGCAGTACACCAGGCCCGGATTGGCGGCGCTCAGGGTTGCATAGTCGATGCCCAATCGCTTGACGACCCCCGGCCGGAACGCCTCGACAAGCACATCCGCGGTCTTGGCGAGTGCATGGAACAGGCGCTGCCCGCCTGCGTCCTTGAGGTTGATCTTGAGGCTGCGCTTGCCTCTGGCGATATTGCGGAACCAGACCGAGATGTCCTCCGCGTCGCGATAGCCGATCACCCGCGTGGGCTCGCCGATCCCGTTGGCCGGCTCCACCATGATCACATCGGCACCGTGGTCGGCCAGCATCATGGTCAGGTGCGGGCCGGGCAGGAACGCCGACAGATCCAGTACTCGAATGCCTTTCAGTTTCATCGGTAAATTACTGGTATTGCGACACTAGTGTCCTGTCCCGGAAATGCGCATATTATTCGACCTGCGTGTAATGTATCGTATATTATTGATTTTAAATGAAATTATTTTTTATAGACCGGTGAATATTTTATAGCGAATTTGCGGGACAGAACACTAGGGAAGATCTGAACAATTCGATAGAGCAGCGTTTGACTACTCGTAAGGTATTGATTTTATTAAATCGGATGCCGCGACTCCAAGATTAGGGAACCTCTGATTAATCCTGTATTTAAGGTATCCGAGTCAATAAAATCAATAGGTTACGAGTTCCTCAATAGTGCTCTGTTGATTTGTTCAGACCTTCCTTAATCAGAGGTTCCCTAGGTAAATTCCTCATCGTGCTCGCCGAGCAGTGGGCCGCGTCGGTTGGGCGACCGGGTTCCGTTGATCCGCAACGGGCTCGACAACATGCGCAGCCCCCCTTGTCGGTTCGGGTGCTCGACCTCGTTTGTCATACCCACCTCCTCGACGAACGGATTGTCCAGTGCTTCGCCGATGTCGTTGACCTCGGCGACGGGCACCTGGCCGGAAAGTAACGCCAGCCAGTGTCCTTTCGGATGGGTGACGAGGGTCGTCTCGACGGTTTCCTGCAGAACCTCCCGATTGGCCAGCCGCTCGGCCGGATCGACAAACCGTGCATCCGTCAGCAGGTCGGGCCGACCGATGGCATCGCAGAAAAGCCGCCAGAACTTGGGCGTCTGGCACATGACAAACAACCAGCCGTCGCGGGCGCGGAAAAGCTGGCTCGGCACGACGCTCGGGTGCGAGGAACGGGTCAGCCGCGCGGTGCGCAAGCCTTCGTTCAGATACCAAACCGCGGGATAGGATAGCTGGTGCAGCGCCGTGTCGAATAGCGATACGTCAACATCGCACCCCCGGCCGGTGTCGCGCGCCCGCATCACCGCGGAAATCAAGCCGAGCGCCATAAGCGAGCCGGTCATGTAGTCCACCATGGACAGGCCAAAGCGCGCGGGCGGGCCGTCCGGCTCGCCGGTGAGCGTCAGAAAGCCACACTCGGCCTGCATTAGATAGTCGTAACCCGGCCAGGATGCCCGGCTGTTGTCCCGCCCGTAGGCGGACAGGTGGGCGCAGACGATGGCGGGTTGCAACGGCGCCAGATCCACGTAGCGAATCCCAAGTTTTTCGGGCTGGTCGCCGCGCAGGTTGTTGGCGACCGCATCCGCGTCGGCCAGCATGCGCTCGAATCTGGCGCGGCCGGCGGCGGATTTCAGGTTTAGATTTACGCTCTTCTTGCCGCGGCCGAAGGCCTGATGGAATTGGCTGTCCCGGTCGCCCAGCGGATAGGGATCGACGCGCCTGGAATAGTCGCCGCCGGTCGCGCCGTTCTCCACCTTGATGACCTCCGCGCCAAGTTCGGCCAGAAGTTGGGTGCCGTAGGGGCCCGCCCCGTAGTGCTCGATGCTAAGCACCCGCACCCCGCTCAATACGCTCATTGCGTGTCCTCCTTAAGTTGGAAGTTGGTGAACTTTCGCGTTTCTTCGAGAAAGCCGGCTGGGGGTTGCCGCATGGTCACGCCTCCTTGGCCGTTCAACACGAATATGGACAGTATGTCGTATTGGCTGAGGCATGTTGCCATTGGCCCTCGGGGTTGGATAGCCGGCTCAGACGGGATTGCGGGCAACGAGTTGACGGGCGATGATGATGCGCTGCATTTCGTTGGTGCCCTCGCCGATACACATCAGTGGCGCATCCCGGTACAGCCGCTCCACCGGGTATTCTTTCGAATAGCCATAGCCGCCGTGGATGCGCATGGCTTCCAGGGCGTTCTCCACCGCGCTTTCCGACGCGAAGTATTTGGCCATCCCGGCTTCCATGTCGCAGCGTTCGCCGGCGTCGTAGGCGCGGGCGGCATCCAGGGTGAGTAGTTCCGCGGCTCGGGTGCGGGTCGCCATCTCGCCGAGTTTCAGTTGAATGGCCTGGTGTTCGCAGATTGGCTTGCCGAAGGTCTGCCGGGTTTGCGCATAGGCGGTCGCCTCCCTAAGCGCCCGACGGGCGATACCGACGGAACGGGCGGCGATGTTGATGCGGCCCAGCTCCAGTCCGCCGACGGCCATGTAGAATCCTTTGCCCGCCACGCCGCCGACCAGATGTCGCTTGGCATCCAGCTGGTAGTTCTCAAATATCAATTCCGCCGAATCAATGCCCTTGTAGCCCAGCTTTTCCAGTTTGCGCCCGGTTTTGAAGCCCGGGTGCGGCTTGCCGGTGTCCGGATCCACCTTAGGCGCGATAAACATCGACATGCCCTTGCGCGGCGGCGCGGCCTGGGTGTCGGTCTTGACCAGCAGCGCCACCGCCCCGCCCTCTATGCCGTTGCTGATCCAAGTTTTGGTGCCGTTGACAACATAGTCCCCGCCCCGCGCATCCGCCCCTGTGCGGATACCCTGCAGGTCCGTGCCCGCATTCGGTTCGGTGAGCGCCAGGGCACCGCGAATCTCGCCGGTGACGAACTTCGGCAACCAATACTCCTTTTGGAAGCCTGTTCCAAAACGCTCGACGATGCGCGCCATCATCAGGTGCGAGTTGAATATGCCGGTGAGCGCCATCCATTCTTCCGAAATCAGGGCGACAATCTTGGCGTAGGTGCCCGCGGACAGGCCAAGTCCACCATGTTCCTCCGCTATGGTGGCGCCGAACAGTCCGAGTTCCCGCATCTGCTCGACCAGGGCCCGGGGGTAGATGTCATCGCGCTCGAGCGCGGTGGCCCGGGGCTTCACCTCCTTGTCCACCCACTTCGATACGGCATCGAGAATGGCCTGCTCGTCGGTGTCGTTGTGGGGGGGCGCATGGGTCGTCGCATCGTTCATAGTGAGGCTCTTTTGAAGATGTCCGGTTGTCGTCATTCGTCGGTCCGATTCGGTTGGGCCGGCCTCGGCACCGCGTCGGCGAAGGCGCTTGCGATCGCCCGACGGGTCGCCACCCAGACATCGCTTCGGTCGTGCACGTGATCCAAAAACCGTTCAAGCGCTCCGATTCGGCCCGGGCGACCGATAATCCGTAGGTGCAGGCCGAGCGACATCATCCGTGGCCCAAGTTGCTGAGCCTCCCGGATCAGCCAATCATAGGTGTCGATGGCGTAGGTCGCCCAGTTTCCAGGGGTCAGCGACGGCGCGGTCCACAGCTTCATGTCGTTGGTGTCCAGCGCATAGGGCACGATTAGGAGCGGCCGTTGGCCGTCCGCGCCGCAATCCACCAGTGTCCAGAACGGCAAATCGCTGGAATAGTCGTCCATGTGGTAGGTGAAACCCTGCTCGATCAAGAGCCGTTGGGTGTTTTCGGTGTGCAGAAAGCGCGACAGCCAGCCCACCGGGCGTGTGCCGGTGGTCTTTTCGATGGATTGCCAAGCGTCGCGGATGAAGGCGCGCTCCTCGGCTTCCTCCATGCGGAATTGGTGTACCCAGCGGTAGCCGTGACAGGCAATTTCGCAATCCGCCGCCGTCAGGTGCCGTGCGAGTTCCGGGGCCCGCACAAGGGCGAGCGCCGCGGCGGTGGCGGTGAACGCCAGGCCGCGTTGTTCGAGCATCCCGAGGACGCGCGGCGACCCGGCATTGAGCCCGTAGCGGTAGTTGGATTCATTGCCGTGCACCCGCATGGGCCGCCGCGGAATCGCGCCGAGTTCATCGACCGGCTCTGGGGAGGCATCGCCATCCAGGATGTTCATCTCGGCACCTTCCTCGACATTGACGACAATGGAGAGCGCGAGCGGTGCGCCGTTGGGCCAGGTGAAATCGCGCGGTAGACCGGTCATGGCGCATCCCGACCGGCAACATCTCGCGATCCTTCGATCATGTGAGGACATTTCGGCTGCATATTCCCACCGTTGACTCTCACAGGTGTTCTACGGCACAAGCTCCTAGTGTGCTGTCCCGCAAATTCGCTATAAAATATTCACCGGTCTATAAAAAATAATTTAATTTAAAATCAATAATATACGATACATTACACGCAGGTCGAATAATATGCGCATTTCCGGGACAGGACACTAGATTCGCATAATAGCAGCGCTCAACCCATCTCGGTGCTGGGGGGAAGGGTACCCGGCGAGTCCAAAATACAAATGACCATCCAGCTTGATAATGACTCAATGATATATTAACATATCTTTAAGTTGAATCAGTCGTTCACAATCTTTCACAATAGTGAGAATCGCTATCAACGACAGGCCACGGGCATTTGGTTCCATATCCATCAACTGAAACACCTCTGTAAATCGGTGCATTGGGGAGAATGACAAACATGACCAGAAATGACTCTTTTCCATACGACCGTCGAATGGGAACCGTATTTTTTGTCGTCTTATTTTTGCTGGCATCATCTTTGCCGGTAACGGGATACGCACAAGACGGCCTCGAAGCAATCGAGGAAATCGTGGTGACGGCCCGGAAACGCGAAGAAAACCTCCAGGATATCCCGTTAACGGTAAACGCCTTTACCGAATCGGCGCTCGAAGAAAGTGGCATCACCTCCCTGCAGGATATTGCCGATCTCACCCCGGGTTTCGATTTTGCCCAAGCCTTCGGGCGAGCGGACTTCCGTCCTTCCATTCGCGGCCAGTCCAATATCCTCGGCCGGGCCAATGCCGGCTTGTTCATAGACGGCATCATTGTCGAGAACGGCCAAGCCTCCATTCCGCTGACGGCCCTGGAGCGGGTGGAGGTGGTTAAAGGCCCCCAGAGTGCGCTCTATGGGCGGTCCACCTTGGCGGGCGCCGTGAATTACGTGCTGAAAAAACCCTCGGATGAATTCCAGGGAGAAGTGCGGGCCGAGTACGGGGAAATGGATCAGGTGCGCGTCGAACTCCATGCCGGCGGTCCGGTCTCCGATACGATGGGTATTGCCGTAACGGCGAGCCACTACCAACGCGACGGCACCTACGACAACCGCTACCCGGGCAACGCCTTGGGAACGCCGGCCACCGACGATGAGGTGGGCGGCGAGGAAACAACCAGCTTTGTCGCCGTCCTGACCCTCGACCCCACCGAACGGCTCAGCCTGACCGGCCATATGATTTACGAGGATACCGACGACGACCACTACGCCATCGCCCTGCAGCCGTCCTCTTTCAACAATTGTTATCAAGTCATCCGGGGCGGTGCGCTCACCCAGCCCTCGCCGCCCGCCGGCACGCCGGAGGCGGATGCCGCCACCGTTACCTCCGCCGGTTACAACGGCAGCGGCTATTATTGTGGCCGCGTCGATGTCGATGATGTGCTCGAGGCAAGCGGTGGCGGCAACGACACCAGTCTCGAGACCAGCTTCTTTGATGACATGGGCGTGGAGCGCGAGAGCCTGCGCCTCGGCTTGAAGCTTGATTTCGACCTTAGCGACGCTTTGACGTTCACCTCGGTGACCGGCTACAACAACGTTGACACCGACGCCAGTCAAGACCAGACATTCGGGGGGGGGGATACCCGCTTCCCCGTGGTTGGCGTAGGCAGCCCGTTCGCGGTCCAGAGTTTGATCCCCGGCGCCGTCCCCGCCAGTGTTACATCCAGGGTGGGTTTTCTCACGGCCGAAGAGGATCGGTTCGACGACTTCTCCCAGGAAATCAGGCTGAGCTACGATGCCGGTGCCGCGCTCCGCTCCATGATCGGTTTCTATTACTATGAATCCGATTTAAAAGGAAAACTGATCACCTCTTTCGATACCACCGCATCGGTCACCCCGGGCGGTGTGCCGGTGTTTTCGCCTTTTAACCCGCGGTTCGAGCCCGCGGTGATCTCCACCAGCGCCTCCTATGAAGGCGCCATGTTCAGGGACGATGGCCGGGAGGAACTCGAAAGCTGGTCGGTGTTCGGCTCCGTGGAAGCCGATGTAACGGAAAAACTGAGCGTTGGCGCCGAGGTGCGGTATAACGAGGACGATTTCGACATTACCCCGGCAGGGGCGGATGCCAGTGTCCATGGTTCATTCGACGCCTTCCTACCCAAGGCAACGGTGAAATACCAGGCGACGGATGGGTTGCTCGTCTATGGCAATATTGCCAAGGGCAACAAACCCGGCGACCTCAATAGCGATCAGGGCGTACCGGAGGCCGATCTGCTGGTCGATGAGGAAACGGCTTGGAGCTTTGAGCTGGGGTTAAAATCCGCCTGGATGCAAAATCGTGTCATCGCCAATGTGGCGATCTACCACATCGACTGGGATGATATGCAACTCACGTCCACCCGCGCCGCCACCGTCAATGGTCAGGACCGCACCTTTTCCATTCTTGAGAACGTGGGTAAAGCCAGCATAAATGGGATCGAGATCGACCTTTCCATCTACCCGACCGATTTCTGGAACCTGCGCCTGGGCTATGCCTGGACCGACAGCGAAATCGATGAATTTGTCCAGTCGGTTGACGCCGGTGCCGCCGCGCCCTCCTCATTCCGCGAGGCTGCCCTGATCAACGGCTATTCCGCCAGTGGAGACGTGGTGATTTCCGGCGTACAACTGCCGCAGTCGTCAAAGCATCAACTCAACCTGTCCAGCACCTTCCACGGCAACATGAATGGGGACTGGTCCTGGTTCCTGCGCGGCGACTTCAACTACAACTCGAAGCGCTACGCCCAGGTCTACAACCTGGCGCATACCGGAAACCGGGAGATCGTCAACCTGCGTGGCGGTGTCGGCAATGGGAATCTCGATATTGAGGTTTGGGTGGAGAATGTCTTCGAAAATGATGACCCGACCCAGTTGATCCGCTATGTGGCGGCCAGCAACCTGACTTTCAACCCATTCAACCGGGCCATTGGCGTGACGCTGCCGGAGCCGCGACGCATCGGTGTCACCGCCCGCTACCGTTTCTGATCCAGTGCTTAATCGCGCCGTTTCTTCGCTTAGGGAATGCCTGAACAATTCGGTGGAGTAGCATTTGGCCACTCGTAAGCTATCGATTGCATTAAGCTGGCGGCAATTCCCGCTAACGACGCGTGATTATTCGTTTGGGCCAAATATCGAGCGAAATGGACCATTCAGGCATTAGTTGGGCGGCACTTTTGGGGCATTGCCACGCTTAGCGGGAATTGCTGTTAAGCTGGACGCCACGACCACGGGATTAATCAGAGGTTCCTTACATAATACCGAGTGCGAGCCGGCGCCATGAACGATCAGAATTACGACGGTCCTCCCGACTACCGGGCGGTGGGTGTGCACGGCGTCTTTCCGACAACTTCCCACGATCAGGCCGAGCGCTACAATTTTCTTGCGCAACTGAACCGTCATTTGGCCGCGAACGTCATGCCGGGGGTGGCCAGGGCGTACGACGCGCGGGTTCTACCGGACTTCGAGAGGACGCACAAACGTAGGCCCCGCAGTCGTAGGGAGGTACGCAAGGCACTGGCGAGCGAGCCGCTTTATCAAATATGGAGCGCCCTGCGCCGCAACACCATGGAGATGCGCCAGCAGGCGGGTCTGTCCGTGGTGCTGCCACAGTTGGCGGCGCTCATGGCGCAAGCCGAACGGTTGATTCCACCGGGCGGCCTGCGGCTTGACGACACATTGCCCATACCGGAATACCTCACCGCCGTGGATCACCACTGCATGCCCGGCAGCTACTACGGCGAGCGGGTGGATCGCGATCTCAGCGCCGCCGCCAACTACGATTCGGGCATGTTCGCCACCACCGGCGGAATGCTCGGCCGCTACACCGATGGCGGCGGCCGCGGGATGGTCGACTACCTCAACCGCCACTATCCCGAATTTCGGCCGCGGCGCATCCTCGATTTGGGTTGCGGCCTCGGTCACAATGTCCTGCCCATCGCGCGGGCGTTCCCGGAAGCCAGGGTAACCGCCGTGGATGTCGCCGCGCCCATGTTGCGCTACGGGGCGGCACGCGCGGCCAGTCTCGGCATCGACAATGTCGTCTTTGCGCAGGCGGATTGCGCCAACCTCGCCCGGTTCGAGGACGCCGGCTTCGACTGGATTCAGAGCACCATGTTCCTACATGAAACCTCCGCCCGCGCGCTGCCGAGAATTATGGCGGAGTGCCGTCGGCTGGTCGCGCCGGATGGGTTGGTGATTCATATCGAGCAACCACGTTACGATGGGGACATGCCGATTTTCGAACAGGCCATGCGGGACTGGGATGCGTTTAACAACAACGAGCCGTTCTGGACGAAATTGCACGAGATCGACCTGCACGAGTTGATGGTGGACGCGGGCTTCAAGCGCGACGAGTTGATCTATGGCGGCGTTACCGCTGTCGTTGACACCAATCTATTTCCCGACGCGGCCAACGACGCTGTCGAGGATTACGGACGCAAGCCGGCCTGGCACATCACCGGTGCACGGGTGATGGGTTGACCGGGTACCGTCGAGCATGAGCAAGCCCGACCCGCAGTCGATCGGCTTGGACAGCGTCCGGCTGGCCGGGGCCAAGGCCAAGGGAAAACGGCCCTGGTTCTTCGCGGATGCGGATGTGGAGCGTGTGCTGTCGATAGTCATGGCGGTGGCCGGCGAGCTGGCCGTGCTACGCCAGCGTCTTGATACCGTGGAAGCGCTTTTGGAGGAACGCGGCGGCATTACGAAGGCCGACATCGAAGCCTTCGAGCCGACTCCGACCCAGCAGGAAGCCCGTGGTCGTTGGACCCAGGAATATCTGGCCCGCATTCTGCGCATTCTGCAGCAGGATCAGGAGGCATTGGAGCGCCCCGACGAGCCGACCTCCGAAGAAGCCGGACGGCACATAGGCGAATCCTGATATGTCCGGGGGTCTTGCAAAGCGGGTTTTGTGGGCTTGCTGAAGTGCCGCCCGCCCGTAGCAGTTCCCTATTACAGTGCTTTCCACAGACACACAGCCCCGTCCGTGGACCTGGTGAAGTGCCGCCCGCCCGTAGCGACCCCATGCGAGCAATTCGCCAGCCCGGGTGGCTCCGGCTCATTGCATAGATAGCCCCCAAGAAGAGTTGGAGACAAAGACATGGCGGCGGGCCAAAACCTCCGGGTCATTCTCCTGCGGCCCCCCCGCGGGCAACCGCGGCCCGACGATTTCGCGGTCGAGCCGGTTGCGGAACCCGGTGGCGAGGGATTGCTGTGCGAGACCTTATACATTTCCTTGGACCCCTATTTGCGGGGGCGGTTGAGCGGTCGGCATATCAGCGGACCCATTGCGCCGGGCGAGCCGATGTCAAGCGAACTGGTGTTGGGTGTTCGCGAGGACAAAAACGATTTTCGATCCGGGGATTTGGTGCGGGCATTCGGCCCCTGGCAACAACGTATGCGCCTGCCCGCCGCCGCCCTGACCACCCTATCCAAAGAGATCGATCCGCCATCCCTGGCGGTTGGCGTTCTTGGCATGCCCGGATTAACCGCCTATGCCGGCATCGAACGGCTGCTGCGTCCGGCCGCGGGTGACGTTGTGGTCGTATCCGCCGCGGCCGGCCCCGTGGGAGCGACCGTCGGCCAGTTGGCGAAAGCCCGGGGAGCGCGAACGGTCGGCATTGCCGGCAGTGCGGCGAAATGCGCTTGGCTGCGCGAACAGGCGGGATTCGATACCGCCATCAACTACAAGACCGGGCCCCTGCGCGAGGCGCTCGACAGGGCCTGCCCGGATGGGATCGACCACTATTTCGACAATGTTGGCGGCGATGTCCTGCAAGCGGTCATGGAACGGCTGGCCCTGGGTGCGCGGGTGGCCCTCTGTGGGTTGATGAACCAATACAATTCCGACCAGCCCCCTCCGGGGCCCAATCCCGCGCTCATCATCCGCGCCCGGGCAACGGTGTACGGTTTGGTTGTGTACGACCACGAAGATCTCCGCTCGCGGATGGAATCCGACTTGCATGCCATGCTCGAAGAGGGCCGGTTGGCTTTCAGGGAAGACATCGCGGCGGGTTTGGATGGGGCGCCGGCCGCTTTCTGCCGCTTGATGGCCGGAGGCAATTTCGGCAAGGCCGTTGTGCGCCTGTGATGCGCAACCGGCCATTTTTATTGTGTACGGCGGGGTCGGCAACGATATGCTAAACGGTGGTCGGGGCTCGGATATCTTCGTGTTCGAGGTGGGAAATGGCAACGACACCATTATGGATTTCGGGAGGGATCACGGGTTCGGCGACAGCGACGACAAGATTCAGATCAACGGGGTTGTCGGCGGTTTCGGGGCGCTGGATATCAGACAGAACGGCCGCGATGCGATCATCGGTTATGGCGATGCCGGTGACACGATTACCCTGCAGCATGTGCTGGCTTCCTCCCGACCTCCGATGACTTCATCATGTGAGGCCACCGGCTCAAATCCGATGACAGCCGGCCCCCTATTCGACAAAGGAGTCGATCGTTGCCGGTTTGCCGGTTTGAATCAGCATCGCCCGCTTGCGCAGAAACCGCAGCAGAGCGCTCGGGCCGGCCCGTGACCGACCGAGGCCCGAAACGCCGAAGGACTCCTTCTCAACATCGCCAATCTGGGCGGTCAGGCCAGCATCGTTGATGCCGACGGCACCGGCCCGCAGTTGTCTTGCGATGGCCAGGGCATGGGATTCCTCACCAAGCACGGCCGCCGACAGGCCGAATTCTGAATCGTTGGCGAGGCGCACCGCCTCGGCGTCGTCGGCAAAGGGCATCACGGGTATCACCGGGCCGAAGGTTTCTTCCCGAAACAACAGCATGTCGTGCCGGACGCCGGTAAGCACCACCGGCCCACACCAGGTGCCGTTGTCGTGATGGGGCATGCCGCCGCAGCGCAGCTTGGCGCCGCCAGCGACGGCGTCGTCGATTTGCGCCCGAACTCTATCCGCCTGCCCTGGATCGATGAACGGTCCCAAATGGCCGGCGGCGGTACCATCCTTACTGAGCCGCACCGTCCTGGCCCGGGCGGTCAATTGGGCGATAAAGCGTTCATAAAGCGATTCGTGCACATAGACGCGCTCGATCGACTGACAGGCCTGACCGGTGGCGATTACCGATGCGCGCAATGCGATCTCGACGGCCAGGTCCGGATCCGCATCGGCCAGCACCACCAGGGGATCCTTGCCGCCGAGTTCAAGGAATGCGGGAATCAGGCGTCGCCCCGCCTGGGCGCCCACGATGCGGCCGGTGGCAACGCTGCCGGTGAAGCAGACGGCGTCCGCCGCGTCCACGATGGCCGCGCCGGTTTCCGAGGCGCCCAGTACGAATCCTAGCACCCGGGCCAGCTCCGGAACGTTTCGCACCGTATGCGCCAGGGGTTCGACGAATCGGGGGGTCACTTCGCTGGGCTTTGCCAGCACGGCGCAACCGGCAACCAACGCCGGTACCGCGTCGATCAGTACCAGCAAAAGGGGGAAATTCCATGGCCCGATCACCCCAACGAGGCCCATTGGCACCAACTCATGTTCGTAGCGGACGCTGGGCACGATCTCGGAGCAGCCGTTTGACCGTTCCCCGAGCAGGATCGGCGCCTTTTCCGACCAGTAGTCGATGCGACGGACACCGCCATCGAACTCGGCATGGGCGAGGGCGGTTCGGCCCGTGTCTTCGGCAAGCGCCCCGACGATTTGTGAACGGGCGCCAATCAACGCCTCGCGCCAACGCCTGAGTATCTCAATGCGCCCCGACAAACCCAAAATCCGCCATTCCGGTTGGGCCGCCGCGAGGGCCGCCGCAATGCCCGCGGTCTCCCTGGCGGTTTGCGCTTCTGCCCGGTGCGGCGCGCCGCCGCGGGGATGCGTCGCGATGATTTGATTAGTCATAATGACGTATCATTATATCTTATTCGATCCAATAGTAGTCCGATGCCGCAGACGCTCTTCGACAAGCTTTGGGAAAGCCACCGCATCGCCAGCGATGCGAATGGCGAGGATTTACTGTATGTTGATCGGGTCTGCATACACGAACGGACCGGCGGGGTGGCACTCGAATCTCTGGAGGAGCGCGATATGCGCGTCCGTCGGCCCATGCATGCCTTTTGCATGATGGACCATATTCTGGACACCCGCCCGGGGCGGGGTGACCGGACGGCGATACCCGGCGGTGAGGAGTTCATCGCGCGTACAAGGCGTGGCGCCAATCTCTTTGGCATCCGCACCTTCGATATCGACGACGCGCACCAGGGCATCAGCCATGTCGTGAGCGCCGAGCAGGGTATTGCGTTGCCCGGCCTGAGCTTGGTTTGCCCCGACTCCCACACCTGTACGCTGGGCGCGCTTGGTGCCTTGGCGCTCGGTGTCGGCACCAGCGAGGTGGAACATGCGCTCGCCACCTCGACGTTTTGGTTTGCCAGACCCCCCGGCATGCGGGTTGTTGTCGATGGTGTCCTGGGACAGGGCCCGACCGCCAAGGACCTGGCGCTTTACCTCATTGCCGAGCATGGCGCGGACGGCGCCGACGGATCGGCCGTCGAATTTTGTGGTTCCGCCGTCTCGGCCCTGACGGTGGAGGAGCGCATGACACTGTGCAACATGGCGGTCGAGTTCGGCGCGGCCACGGCGCTCATCGCCCCGGACGCCAAGGTGTTCGAGTATGTTGCCGGTCGCACCCATGCGCCGCGGCAGCCGCCGATCGCCGATTGGCGGCGGTTGGCTACCGATACCGATGCGCACTTCGATAAAACCATCCACATCGACGCCGCCGCGGTCGATGCCCGGGTTACCTGGGGCACCTCTCCCGAACAAGGCGTCGCCATAGGCGGGCGGGTGCCGGCACCGCGGGACCACAACGCGCAA
This sequence comes from Pseudomonadales bacterium, assembly GCA_965116165.1. Taxonomy (GTDB): domain Bacteria; phylum Pseudomonadota; class Gammaproteobacteria; order Pseudomonadales; family Azotimanducaceae; genus Azophilus. Next base: position 3,229,698 of record OZ220484.1, read on the forward strand.
CGGGCCCTCGACTATATCGGTCTCGCCCCCGGCACCCGCATCAGCGAGGTTGCCATCGATGGCGCATTCATTGGTTCCTGCACCAATGCGCGGCTCTCCGATTTGCGCAGCGCCGCGGCCGTTCTGAAGAATCGGCGCGTGGGGGCCGGCGTCGTCGCCATTTGCGTCCCGGCCTCGACACCCGTGCAACGGGCCGCCGAGGCCGAAGGAATCGACCGGATATTCCACGATGCGGGTTTCGAGTGGCGAGAACCTGGCTGTTCCCTCTGCTTCTTTGCCGGGGGCGAAGGTTTCACGCCGGGTCAGCGCGTGATTACCACCACCAACCGCAATTTCGAAGGCCGGCAAGGTCCGGGTGTGCGCTCCCACCTGGCAAGCCCGGCGGTCGTGGCCGCGTCTGCGGTTCGCGGCCGTATCAGCACGCCGAACATGCTCTGACCGTGACCCCGTTCACACGACACCGGGGCGTTGCCGCACCGCTGCTCAAGGCCCATATCGATACGGATACCATCATTCCTTCCCGCGAGATACGACATGTCTCCAAGCAGGGGCTGTCCGCGGGTTTGTTTGCGGCCTGGCGCTACACGGATGCCGAGAAGCGTCGGCCCAACCCCCGCTTTGTGCTGAATCGGAAGCCCTACGCGGGCGCCACCATCCTGCTTTGCGGTGCCAATTTCGGCTGCGGGTCGTCCCGGGAGCACGCGGTTTGGGCGTTGGCCAACTTCGGCATACGGGTGGTGGTGGCGCCGAGCTTTGGCGCGATCTTCCAGAAAAACTGTATCGCCAACGGGCTCCTGCCCGCGACTGTGCCGGAAGAGGGTGTTGGGGCATTGGCGGACTGGGTTGAGGCGAACCCCACTCGGAACCGACCAACCGTGGATCTGGTGAATAGCGTCATCGATGCCGATATTGGCGCAACCCCCTTCGCCATTGCTCCGGCCTATCGAGTCCGGTTGCTTGAGGGCTTGGATCCCATTGACTATACGCTGACCCGGAGGGATGCGATTGCCGACTTCGAGCGCGAGCGCTTTCGGGCGCACCCCTGGGTTCGACTGCGGGAGCCGGATTGAGACGGCAATGGCCGCTCAACTATCGGCGAGCCTATTGGCCAGGGCCCGGCGGTACAGGCGCAAGGTAAGGGGTACCAGAGCGAGCACCGGCAGACCGAAGATCGCCGGTAGGACAGCGACGCTGTAGCGCACTCCGTCGACACCGAATACCCAATCGTTCAATGCTCCCACCAGGGTCGGCCCGAACATGAGCCCGGACAGGCTGATTGCCATGTAGTAGAGCGCGACGGTTTGTGCGCGAATCCGTGCCGGCACGATGTTGAGCAGGGCGGTGACGCCGGTGGCGGTGATGAAGGCGAACCCTACATTGGCGGAGGACAGCATGGCGAATGCCAGCCAGGGATGGTCCAACAACGGGCCGGTCGCCGCTGGCGGAAGGGAAATAACGAGCCCCAGCACGGCGATGCGCATCGGCGCGTCCTTGAATCCTCGAGCCGTATAGCGGTCCGACATCCAGCCCGCGAGGTTCACGGCCAGGGGTCCGAGCACGATTAGGGTGATACCGTTTACCAGCGCGAATTGCGCCACAGGCCAGCCGTAGGTACGGTCGAAGGTCACCGCGAGCCAACCGTGGCTGTAGGAGACGATGGTCATGTAGCAAAAGATGGATGCGAAGCTCAGGTAGGTTGCCGCGTTGCGTCTGACATGGGCAAACATGTGTCCAAGATGCGCGTGCGCTTGTTGTTGCGGACCAATGACGATGCGCCGCGGCTCCCGCACACCGAGAAAGAGCGCCGCCAACAGCAGTCCGGGCAATCCAACGATAAGAAAGGCCAGTTGCCAGGGCGCGACCGGACCGATTGTCGGCAAAGTCATCTGTTCACTGGTATCTGCCCAGGCGAGTACACCGGCACCGAGCAGCGAGGCCAGGCCCATACCCAGCGAAATCGCGCTGGAATAAACCGCGATCGGTTTGCCGCGGCGCTCCTCCGGGAAAGAATCGGCGATCATGGACATGGCGCAGGGACTGAGCGTCGCTTCGCCCACACCCACGGCCATGCGGGCAACGAATAACTGAGCGAAGTTGCGTACCAGGCCGGATAGGGCCGTGGCGGCCGACCAAATGGCTATGCCCGCCGCCACGATCCAGGTTCGTCGGCCGCGGTCGGCCATATAGCCGAGCGGCAATCCCATGGTCGCGTAAAAAATGGCGAAGGCCGGCCCCATCACCAGGCCGATTTGAAAATCCGAGAGATTGAGGTCGTTCTTGATGGGATCGATCAGCAGACCGAGGATGTTGCGGTCGACGAAGGACACCACATAGGCGATGGTCAATAGCCCGACCATGTACCATGCCTGGCCGGAGGGAGGATATTCGGGTCGGGGCGTTTGGGCGGCGTTACCCGGCGGCTTGGGGATATCGGCGGGCATGTCGGGCCTCCGTTCTAGCAGTCTGTTGGGCTTTTTGTTGGTGCTCTGTTTCATAAATAATTGATTTAAGGAACCTCTGATTAATCCTGTAGTCGGGGCATCGGATTCAATAGGATCAATAGCTTACGAGTAGATAAATGCTGCTCCATTGATTTGTTCAGACCTTCCTTAATTTGGGAATTATATCGATGAGTTGACAGAACCCAAGATGTGGTAGTTTCTGGTAACTAAAACCTCAACATATAGTGGTATGTCAACTTATGTATATCAGTCCCCTTAATTTGATATTTTCTTTTTAGCCTGTCCTGAGTGAATTTTTTGGCGCGGCTAGGTCCGACAGCCTGCTGGGATTCGGTAGAGCACCGTGAGGTTGCCGTCCGCATCGAGCAACCCCACTTCGCGGCCGATGCGGCCATCGTGCGTATGCAGCACCTCTTCGGGGAACACCTTGAAGCCCCGGTCTCGCGCCCTATCCAGAACGCCGTCGATATCGTCGCATTCAATAACCAGCGCCGCGCGGCGCGGGCTTGCTTGCCGCGCCAGGTCGGCGACCTCGGTCAGCGCCATCACCCGGGGTTGGTCCGGCAGGCTCAGGGTGGCGAAACCCACTGCGGTCGATCGGTCGATATCGAAGACCCGGTGCGAATAGCTCGCCGTCTTCGGTGCCTTGACGAAGGCGACATCGAAGCCGAGAACATCTCGGTAGAAGGTTAGTGCGCGGTCCATGTCGGCGACAAGATAGTTGGCGCGTTGGAAGCGCAGGGTCATGTTAGTGCTCCGATTGATTTCCAGTTGTTGGCTCATCGACACCCATTACCTGATTGCATTCGAAAAAGTGGCCGTCCGGGTCGAAGACGGATACTCCAAGCAGATGCCGGATCTCGCCCTGTGCGCCGCGTGTCGACCAGGCATGGGGTGCCGAGTGCACCCGCGCCCCCACTTCCTCGGCACGGCGTGCCAGCGCCGCCGCATCGTCGGTTTCCACGACAAAAATCGGCATGCCGTACGTAATCTCGGTCGGCGGCGGCGGTGCCGGCCAGGGCGGGTCGAGCCATTGCAGGAGCCCGATCATGCCCACCTTCGGGTCTCTTGCGCGCAGGATGGTCAGACGGGTGCGGTCGCCGGCCTTGCCGGCCGCCAGACCCCTGCCGCTCAGTACGAAATCCGTGTCCATCCAGACCGACATACCGAGCACGTATTCGTAGAATCGGCGGCTTGCGGCCATGTCGCGCACGATCAGCGTCGTGCGCTTGACGATACTGCCGCCCGCACTGGTGGTATCGTTCATGTTCGCCTACCCCTCGACCAGCAATACCTGACAGTTGGCGATACCCGCACGGAGTTTGCGCGCTTGCGCGTATTCGGGGGAGTTCCAGAAGGCTAGGGCGGCGGCCTTGTCGGGCCATCTCGAAACAACCAGGGAACCGCCGGGATGATCGCCCTCCAGGACGGTCAGGCCCGGTGCGCGAACAAGATATTCACCGCCGAATCGCTCCGTCAGCTCGGCGGCGGCGGCTCCGTAGCCGCGGATGAAGCGCTCGCGGTCGCGAAGCTGCGCCGTTATTACCAGATAAGCCGCCATGCCTGTCTCCTCGGTGATAATTTGATTCGCGATTTCCTACTCGATGCAATGACCGTTCTCATTGGGGAGGCGCAAATTCGCAACCGGGATACGTAGCGCCCCGCCGCGTCAAGTACCGATCCCGATTTGGTTCGATCATTCATATCCGGTGCGCAGGATGTCCGGTTCAATACTCCGCGATCACGCCATCGGCAATGAGGGTTTCTATTTCGTCCCGCGTGCAGCCGGAACGTTCCGCCGCCCGTCGCGAATCGCCGCCGGCGACGGGCAGGTCATGCCGTAGGGCCATGCGCGCTCCGTTCATTTCCAAGGGTATTTTCGGCAACCGCGCCAGTGTGCCGCGCCGCTCGCCGTCCGTTACGTGGATGCTCAACAGCCCGCCGTTGGCCAGGTGCGGGTCGTCGAATAGATCCGAGGGCCGGTTGATTTCGGCAAAGGGCAGGCCGGCGCGCCCTAGAGTTTGCGCCGCTTGGCTCCTTGGCAGGCTGCGGAAGAGGTCGACCAATACCGGAAGGTACCGTTCCCGATGTTCGACACGGCCATTGTTGGCGGCCAATGCCGGGTCGGCGGCCAGCTCGTCGAGCGAAAAAAGCTCGCAGAAGGCGCGCCACTGGGTGTCGCTGACCACCGCGACGAAGAGCTTTTCCCCATCCGCGCAGTCGAAAAGGTCGTAGATTCCCCAGGCGGAGCGCCGTACCGACATTGGCGGCGGCGCTTCGCCGAGCACGACCTCCTGCGCCATGTGCTGGCCGACCATGAATGCCGTGGTCTCGAACAGGGCACTGGTGACGAGTTGGCCCCTGCCCGTGACCCGGCGCTGGTTGAGGGCCGCGAGTACGCCAATGACGCCAAACATGCCCCCGGTTATATCGATTACCGAGGAACCCGCCCGCATGGGACGATCCGGTAGACCGGTCATATAGGCCAGCCCGCCCAGCATTTGGGTAACTTCGTCGAGGGCGGTGCGCTTTTCATACGGACCGCTCAGGAATCCCTTCAGGCTGCAATAGACGAGCCGTGGGTTGCGCGCCGATAGGCTGGCAAAGCCGAGGCCGAGCTTGTCCATGGCACCGGGACGGAAATTCTCGATCAGCACATCGGCTCCGTCGATGAGGCGGTACACGAGTTCCCGGCCCCGAGGCTGCTTCAGGTCTATGCAGAGGCTCTGCTTGTTGCGGTTATACATCGCGAAATAACCGCCGCCCGATCCCTTCAGGCGTCGGGTGTTGTCACCGCCAGGGGGCTCGACCTTCAGGACATCGGCGCCGAGGTCCGCGAGGATGACACCGGCGGCCGGACCCATCACCATGTGCGAAAACTCGATGACCCGCAGGTCGGCCAGGGGCGGGGCGGTGCTGTTGGGCTTTCCTTCCATGTGCTCTATGTTGTGTTGTTCGTCCGATGCCGGTGTCCTAATCGCAGGTGCTTTGCGGCTTCAGTGCGCGGCACCGGGGTTTCCGGCAAGGCACTGCCCACCGGTAGGGGGCACCCTTCCAAAGGCTGGGGAACCTCTGATCAATCCTGTAGTTGGGCCATACGGTTTAATAAAATCAATAAGTTACGAGTAGATAAATGTTGCTCTATCGAATTGTTCAGACCTTCCCCAGGGCGCCACCTTGGAGCCCGTGTCGTGCGCGAGTAAGGCACCTCACCACCCACGATGTAACGGATTGTGATGTGGCCTGTGCCGCGCGCGAGCACGGCACTCTACCGCAAATGCACAAAATGACATTATGATATATCATTAATACTTTCGAAATGCATGGGTTGTGTCGCAGTTCGACATTGGCACGAACCGGACAGTGCTCGGGTCTTGGTCCGGCGGAATCCGGGAAGTCAACCCGATACAGCACCGATGCATGGCATTGGGTGCCAAATGGTGTATCGAGTAGAGATGACAGATTGTGAAACCTGAAGGTTTGTCCGTCGATATCGAAGTGAGCGAGGTCGGCACCCGCGACGGCTTGCAGAGCATTGACTCGATCATGCCAACCGCGGCCAAGAAGGCATGGATTGCGGCGGAGGCCGCGGCCGGTGTGCCGGAAATTGAGGTCGGTTCCTTTGTTCCGGCCCGGATACTGCCGCAACTCGCGGATACGGCGGAATTGGTCGCCTTTGCGAAGACGCTCCCTGGCCTTAATGTCGCGGTGCTCGTTCCCAATCTGCAAGGTGCCCGGGCCGCCATCGGCAGTGGCGTCGACAAGATGGCGCTGCCCTTCTCGGTGAGCGAATCACACAGCCGAGCCAACGTTAATCGTTCCCACGCGCAAATGTTTGCGGAGGTCGCCGCCATTGTCGCAGCCTTGAGCGAGACGCCGGAGGAGCGGCGGCCGCGCTTCGAGGTGGGGCTTTCCACGGCTTTCGGTTGCACTCTGGAAGGTGCCATCGACGAAGACAAGGTGGTACGGATTGCCGAAAAGGTTGTCGAACTTGGGGCGGACGAAGTCGGCCTCTCCGACACCACGGGCTACGGCAATCCCGCCCAGGTGCGGCGGCTGACCGCGCGCATTCACGCTGCCTTGGGCAGGCAGCGGATGACCGGGATCCATCTGCACAACACCCGGGGGCAGGGGCTCGCCAATGTCATGGCGGCCTTGGAGGCCGGTCTCACCACCATCGACAGTTCGCTCGGCGGCATCGGCGGCTGCCCCTTCGCCCCCGGTGCGAGCGGCAACATCGTTACCGAGGATTTGGTCTTTCTGTTGGAGGCCATGGGCCTCAACACCGGCATCGACATCGACCGAATGCTCAAGGTGCGGGCACAGGTGCGGGCCGCGCTGCCGGGCGAATTCCTCTACGGTTTTCTCGCCGATGCCGGTGTGCCGAAGGGCTTCACCTACGCTCGCGAGCAATCCGCGGGTGCGCCCGGATCCGCTTGATGCGCGCAACCGCCTCCCCCGCGCTCACGCCAACTCGCTAACCCGACCCATTCATGAATGAACATGGCGAGGCCGGCAAGAGTGGTGAAAGCACTGGGTGTGCGGGGTAAGAGCGAGCGGGGGTGCTTGACGGCACGTTGAGCACGCGGCGGGAGCACACCCGGTGATTTCGCCGCTATTGACGGCCGCAGTAGTTTATTCATGAATAGGTCAGGTTGGGGTATCGACGCATGGCACGGCAAGTTGAGGGCCAAGACACAATTCCCGGTTACGCCGCCTTGGCGCTCCAATTCACCGTGCATGCGGTCAACGGCTGTCCCGATACCGCGTCCGCGCGCGCCGCCATCGACGCCTCGCTTGAGCGTGTCGCGGCCCAGGTGGCCGCAAGCCGGCAATTCATCGGTCCGCACCTGAGGCTGATTGTCCTGCCGGAGTATTTCCTTACCGGCTATCCCATGGGCGAGGGTATCGCCGCCTGGCACCGGCGCGCCTGTGTCGAGCCGCACGGGCCGGAATACGAGCGGCTCGGGCGCATCGCCCAGGATGGCCGGGTTTACCTGTCGGGCAACCTTTACGAAACAGACCCCAACTTCCCCGAACTCTACTTTCAGACCAGTTTCATTATCGACGATTCCGGCAACACCCGGTTGCGCTACCGGCGGCTTATCTCGATGTACGGCCCGACGCCGCACGATGTGCTCGACAGGTACTTGGACATATACGGCCCCGAAAGCCTTTTTCCGGTCGCCGTTACCCCGCTTGGGCGTATGGCGGCGGTGGCGTCCGAGGAAATCCTGTTTCCCGAACTGTGCCGCGCATTGGTGCTGAGGGGGGCCGAACTGCTTTGCCACTCCTCTTCGGAGGTCGCAAGCCCGGCGATGACCCCCAAGAACACCGCCAAATTGGCGAGGGCCTACGAGAATCACGCCTATGTCGTTTCCGCCAATACCGCCGGCATTCGAGGGATCGACCTACCAAATGTTTCCGTTGATCAGGGCTCGAAAATCGTCGATTACATGGGCCGCGTATTGGCGGAGGCGGCTGGTGGCGAGTCGATGGCGGCCTATGCGGATGTTCATATGGACGCTCTGCGCGACTACAGGCGTCGTCCCGGCATGTTCAATGTGCTCACCCGGCAGCGGCTCGGCCTGTTTGCGGATACGTATCGGAACGAGGTTGTCTATCCCGCCAATACGCTGCTTGATGCGCGGGGCGAGACCATCGAGCCGGACCGCTCGCACTTCCGCAATACCCAGGACGCGGTTATTCGCGATCTGATGGAGCGGGGCCTCATCTGATGCGTTGGGCGTTGTTGTCGGTTTGCGTTGTACAGGCCGCAAACATCCCGACCGTGACGTTGGGACAGCGTCCGGGAGCACAGCGGCTTGCATCCGCTTAGGGCAGGGACGGTCACCGTTGGAGACCTGGCGCGTAGCCGCGAGGTCTATGAACGATGGCTGAACTATGAAACCGTTGAAGAGGGTTTGGTCGGCGCGGCCCTGGCCGCAGGCTGGGGTACGCCGCTGGTGGCGGGATACCGCTACGCGCTCCTGCAACCGGCTTCCAGGGCCAACATCTACCTGCGTTTGATCGAAGCGCCGCCGGTGCCCGGATTCGTTCCACTCGTCACCTACGGGTGGGCGGCATTGGAGTTTTGTGTGCGCGATGTGGTCGCCGTCAACGAACGCTTGCGGGATTCACCGTTCGAGATCATCGGGCCGCCGCGCGCGATCGATGGATTGGCGCCCATCCATGCCATGCAGGTCAAGGGTCCGGATGGCGAGGTTTGTTATTTCACCCAAATCAATGACGACCTGCCGGGCTTTAGGTTGCCAAGAGCACAAAGCCCCATCGATCACCTTTTCATCAATGTACTGGCTTCCAGCGATATGCGGGCCACCCAGCGGTGGATCGTTCGCCATCTTGGATTCGCTGTCGGCCAGGCTTCCATGGAGATCGTCTACACGATGCTGGCAAAGGCGTTTGGCGCGCCAATGGATCAGCGCTACACCCTATCGACCATGGTGGATGGGAAGGACATCTTTCTCGAAGTCGATCAGATGCCGGCTTTGGCCGGGCCGCGCTCCAGACACCCGGGATTGCTGCCCCCCGGTATCGCCATCACGACATTGGGGGTAAAGAACCTTGACGCGGTGGCCGCGCCTCCGCTCACCGCTCCTCGGGTACACCCGGGCAAGCTGTACGACGGCCGGCGTAGCGCTTCCGTCACGGATCCGGACGGCACACTGTTTGAACTGGTCGAGTTGGGCTGACTACGTTGGGTCATGACCGAGGCCATCGCTTTTTATTCGGCCCGCGTAGTCTTCCATGCTCAGGTTCATTCGGTAGTGGAACCGCTCCGGGTGGTACTGACAGTGCAGCAGGTCGACAACATCCCCATTGTCGTCGAAGGAGTGACGCACCAGGGTGAGCACCGGATCGTGGGGAACGATCTGCAACTGCTCCGCAACGGGCGGCGTGGCGGCGGAAGCGCTGAGGTACTGCTCGATGCGGCTGATATGGTGGCCGTTCTCCGCCATGATATCGAAGCGGGTGCGACGTTCGATGCTCGGGGCGGTGAACCCCTGGCCGATACCGCGGGTCCAGCTCTCGTAGTAGGCGAAAGGCACCCCGTCCTCGCTGAAGCGCACCCGCGTGACATAATGAATCTCCTCGTCCGCCGGCATGCGCAGGTCTTCGACCACGCTCGGGGGAGGCAACCGCTTTTCGATGTGCAGCACCCTGACCCGGGTGGTCTTGGACATGCTGACGAGCTTCTCCAACATACCGACGAGCGGCGCCTCCACCTCGGAGCCGGAGGATTCGAACACCACGTGGCTGCCCTTGCCGCGCTGACGCCTGATGAGGTCGTCGGCGACGAGCAGATCCATGACGCGCTTAGCGGTGACCCGCGAGACGCCGAAGCCGTCGGCCAGTTCCGCCTCGGTGGGCAACTTGGCACCGTGGGCCAGGGCGCCCGACAGGATGCGCCGCTTGAGCAACTGATAAAGCTGGTGATAGAGCGGAATGGGCCCGTCGGCGCGCAGGGAGCCGAGTTCAATGGGCGTGAACAATTGGCCAATCTTTTTCATGCTCCAAGCGCGAATCCGCGCTCTCCCAATTGATTTTGGCCAGTTTAGCCGTCGGTCGGCCCCGAAGCATCCAGCGCCGGCTGCAGGGCACGGTAGGCCGCCTGGGCATTGAGCAGGGCCAACAGCATCCGGGTCAGCCTTGCGGGCTCGGGCGGTGCTTCGTTGCGCTCGAGGTATTGGCCACGCAGCCAGTACCAGGCCCGCCACAGATGGGCGCCGGAGGTTTCCGGTGCGAGATCGGGCAGGGCACCGCCGAACCAGGGTGCATCGGCTTCCGTATTGTGGAACCTCGGGTCGCGCTCGGCGGTTATCCGGGCAAGACGCGCCGTTGTACCGGCGCCCCTGATTGTCGGGGCATCGACATGCAGTACATCGGCGATGCGCTTGAGGGTGTCGACACAGTGATCGATGGAAAGGCCGTCCGGTTGTGCCGACCCGCCATGACCGGGTAGGTCGAGCCGGATCCAGCCGTGGTTGCCCGGCGGCATATCGATCAGGTCGCCGGCCCCGCCCAGCCCGTGTAGGGCGATGCCGACCACATTCGAGTCCCGATCAACCCTGTGGGGGGCGGTGCGCGAACCATGCGCACCGGTTCCGGTGTCGTGCGCATCGTCCGGCATCCGGTAGCGAATCTGGCCAAAGTCTGTATCGATATAGCGGATCGAACCGGAATTCCGACATAGGCTCGTGGCGGTCGTTAAGTTTCCCGGCAAAATCCGATCAAGGTGTGCGCCCAGGCAGGTCCAGCGCTCTTCCAGGGTTGGCCCGCAATGAGCCATCACGACATTCTTATTTACCTTGAGGTGGTCCAAGCGATCCGACCAGGGTTTCAGTACGCTGCCCCGCCAGCGCATAATGACCAGCGGGGCGGTGATCGGTTGTATCCGCTCGGCCCGTTCGTTCAGGAACGCCGCGCGGTAGGCGGTTTGGTAGCCGGGCCCGGCGGCCAGATAGGCGCGGGCGCTCATGTCGATCACCGCGGCACCGCCAAGCTTGGGCGCAACCCGGTGTGCGGTCGGCGGGTGCTGCCAGGGGAAGAACAGCGTCGCGTCGTGGGCGGCCTGCCAGGCTCGCGCCAGGTGGGCACCGTCGGCGGTTGGTCGTAGATCGGGGAAATAACCGTCCATTATGCGCGTACGCTCTGTGTCCGTGAAACTCGCGGCGTTGTCGAGCATGACGCCGTGAACGGCGGCGGTATCCGCCTTGGCCCATTCGATGGCGATCTGGGCGCCGGTGGCCGAGCCGTAAACGGCGATGCGGTCGAGGCGCAGCGCGGTGCGCAGGGCAATCATCGCCTGTACATAGGGCGCCAGTCCCGATGCGGGCTGTTCGCCCATGGTCGCAACGGTGTTTTCCTTGTCGGTCGGCAAGGTTCCCGATTCGCCGAATCCGGGTGTATCCGGAGCAATAACGGTCGCCCGGTCGGCAAGGCGTCGCATCAGCGGAACCATGAAGGCGGAACTGAAGGGAGAGGGGTGCAGCAGGAAGAGCGGCGGGCCGCTGCCGGCTAGGCGATAGTGCAGGTCGAGGGAGCGGCCGCCGACGGTCGTCCGTAGGCTGGATTGCTTGACTGCCGCGGCGTTCAATGCGCGGGTAGGCCCAGGGCGCCGGGATTGATGCGCCCATCCGGATCCAGGAGCCTCTTCAGTTCATCGACCAGATGTCGTGCCGGCGCCGCCAAGGCTTCCCGGTACGGATAGCGCCGTCCGATTTGCAGATGCACGGCGCCCAACTGCCTGAACAGCGTCATGATGTCGTTGCGCAGGCGCATGACCTCTTCCCTGGCGGCAAGATTTTCCGGGAAGCGGTTGGCTTTGCGCAGCACCGATGCCTCCACGCTGTGCCGGTGTAGGGCATTCAGTTCGTCCGGCCAGTAGAACACCGGCTCGATTACGAAGCAGTTGGTGTCGGCATAGGTCAATAGGGTGCCGTGAGCGATGTGGTGCCGTTCCAGCACGTCACCATTGTCCGCGAACAACGCCTCAACAGCCTCATAGGCGGCAACGGCCTTGGAATGCGGCAATAGTCCATGCACCGGCAGCCAGCGCTCACCGGCGGGGCCGATCATGGAATTGAGTGGCCCGAAAGGATTGGCGCGGGTGATTTTGGGAACGCTGGCCTCAATTTCCCGGCCGCCCTGGGCCGCACAGAGATCCCGAATACGGGCGATTGAGGCATCCGCCGCGGCCTGGGTGGCTTCCTCCACCATGAAGTGCAGGGAGAAATCCACATCCGCCATGAAATCCCGACCGGCCGCCGCCACCCTGACCCCTTCGCGTAAACCTTTGAGCAGGTTGTCCTGACCGGTGACCACATGGCCGAGGGAGCGGATATCGGCCATTAGGGATTCACGCTTCATGCGCTGCGCCCGCATGGCGGGGTCGAAGCCGAAGCAGGCATCCGCCAGACGGTTTCTTGAGACCTCCGACATGGCGCGGATCAGTGTATCGTGTCCGCTGAAGTTGAAGCTGGCCACGGCATGGCCGGGGCCCGCGGGTATAAGCTTGAGCGTGATGGTCGTCTTGATGCCCAACGCCCCGGCATCGCAGGTGAAGAGCCCCGTGAGGTCGGGCCCGTAGTGGCGGAAAAAAGGTGTGGCACTGGATTGCACGGCGGCCCCGGTCCGCAACCGTTCGCCATTGGCCAGCACGATCTCGAATCCGACGACGGAGTCGGCGGCGGCGCCGTGTCGGCAACTGCCCCAAAAGAGGCTGTTCTGCGACACACTGCCCCCGACCGTGGCTTTCAGGCCCGACAGGGTTCCCCAGAATGGCGTGCGCAAGCCCAGGGGTGCGAGCGCCTCGTGCAGACTCTGCCAAGTACAGCCCGCCTGTACGGTGACGTACATGTCCTCGGTATTGATCTCAAGCACCTCGTTCATACGGCCCATGTCGAGGCATAGGGTTCGGTCGTCGGGGCAGACATAGCCGCCGCTGTAGGACATGCCGCCGCCCCTGGGCGCGATGACCAGACCCCGCGCCCCGGCGAATGCCACCGTCTCGACAACCGCTTCTGTCGAGACGGGCCGCACCACGGCGAGGACGGGGTGGGAATCCCCGGATATGTCCTGCCCGTAGAGTTCGCGAGCCGCGTCGTCGATGAGCACCGAGTCGCCTCCCAGGAGCTCGGCAAGTGCTTCGATGTGGGAATTCCCGGTTTCGATTGGCGTACCCAATCTCGCCTCCTGTTTCTCCGGTATCGCGGCGATGCGGCAAACCGATACACCGCCCAACCAGTGGCTCGGTTTGCAATCCAGCCTCGTCGAACATCCCGATAGCGCGGTTCGCCACGGGCAGAACCTTCAAACCGAGCGACCACCCAACACCAGTATACCCGCTTGGTTGCTATTGATATATCAATATGGTTTTATCGATCTCGAAACGGTTGATCGGATGCGCCGATGCCAGTTATGCAAACATGCGATTCGACCCCAAGACAGTATTGGGATGAGGTTAAATCCAATCCCAGTCGGGCGCGCTTCGGTTTTGGCGAGAAGGCGGCGCTGATCAACATCGACCTGCAGCGCGCGTACACCGATATCGACCGTTTCCCGACCGCCTATCAGACCGATCCGAAGCAGCTCGACTACATTAACCGGCTGTCGGCATTGGCGCGCGCCAAGAACATGCCGGTTATCTGGACTTTTGTCGCCTATATGGACCATGCCGACGATGCGGGGGTATGGGGTACGCGCACCAATACGGAGAATTCCCTGCAAAACATCAAGAAAGGCGGTGCGCGCGCCGAACTCGACCCGCGGTTGGAAATCGACCCTGGCCGCGACGCCCTGGTCAACAAACGCATGGCCAGCGTTTTCCACGACAGTCCGATCCCATCGCTGCTGGTATGGCACAAAGTGGATACGGTGGTCCTGACCGGCGGCAGTACTTCGGGCTGCGTCCGCGCTTCGGCGGTGGATTCCCTGTCCCACGGCTACCGCACGGTCGTTCCGGAGGAGTGCGTTGCCGACAAGCACGAGATTCCGCACTTCGCCAACCTCTGCGACATCATGCTCAAGTACGCCGATGTGGAGCCTTATGCGACCGTGGCGGCCTGGTTCGAAAACCACCCCGGCGTTCCGCCCATACGCACGGCCCGCGGCGTCCGTTTCTGAGGGGTTCGGGTGCGCAAAGATCTGGAGCTCTACGACTACCGTCCTTGGGACGAACGCCTTCCCATCCGCTGGCCGAACGGCGCCAGGGTCGCCTTTTGGGTGGCGCCCAACATCGAATTCTACGAACTGAACCCAATGCCCAACCCCCATCGGGCGGCCTGGCCGCGGCCGGTGCCGGACATTCAGGGCTATGCAACCCGGGATTACGGCAATCGGGTTGGCCACATGCGCATGATGGAATTGCTCGACAAGTACGGTGTGCGCGGCTCCATCAGCCTGTCGGCGGCGCTCTGCGAACACCATCCGGAAATCATCGAGCTGTGCAAGGAACGCGACTGGGAATTTTTCAGCCACGGCATCTACAACACCCGCTATGTGTACGGCATGGACGAGGCCCAGGAGCGCGCCATGATCGAGGACTCGGTACGCACAATCGCCGCCCATACGGGCCAGCGATGCGCCGGTTACCTGGCGCCGGCCCTAACACACAGCGAGCATACGCTGGACCTTTTCAGCGAGACCGGTGGGCTGTACACCTGCGACCTCTTTCACGACGACCAGCCCACGCCCGTTCGCGTCCGCTCCGGCAAGCCGTTCGTCTCCGTGCCCTATTCGTTGGAACTCAACGACACCATCGTCTATGTCGTGAATCGCATTGAGCCCCGGCGCTACGGGGAGATGATTCGGCAGGCGTTCGACCGCCTGTATCGGGAGGGCGAGGCGGGCGGTACGGTGCTGTGCGTGCCGCTGCATGCCTACCAGGTTGCCCACCCGCATAGAATTCGCGCCTTCGAGGACGCCTTGGCCTACATAGCCGGCCACTCCGATGTTTGGGTCACCACCGGTCGGGAGATTGCCGAGTACTACGTGCAGCACTATTACGATCAAGCGCTTGCGCAATCGGGGAGGATGGATGGCGCTTGATCCCAAATACCTGGAATACCCGCACCGGCACTACGGCATGGACCATGAGCGCTATGCGTGGTCCATGCTGGCCCGGCGCGCACCGGTGAGCTGGCCGGATGGAGCCGGGGTGGCGCTCTGGGTCAATTTGGCGGTGCAGTTCTTTCCACTGAACCAGAGTGGCAAACCGTTCCGGGCACCGGGCGGCATGAGTACGCCCTATCCCGACCTGCGCCATTTCACCCTGCGCGAATACGGCAACCGGGTGGGCCTGTTCCGTTGTCTTGAGGCTTTGGACAGCGCCGGTATTACGCCCACCTTTTCCGTCAACGCGGCCATCGTCGAGCACTGTCCACAGTTGTTGGATCGTTTGAATCGGCGGGGCAACGAGATTCTGGCCAGTTCCTGGCACATGGACACCCTGCACCACGGCGGTATGCCCATCGATGAGGAGGCGGCATTGATCGACCGGGCGCTCGGCACACTGCGCGCTTCCGTGAACACGGCCGTCACGGGCTGGCTGAGTCCGGCGGGTTCGCAAAGCCGGAATACGCCGGACCTGCTTGCCGGCGCGGGCATTCGCTACATGGGCGACTGGATCAATGACGAATTGCCCTATCCCTTCGCCACCGAGCGGGGCGAGCTAATCGCGCTGCCGCTGTCGTTGGAACTCGACGACCAGTACATCGTGCAGCACAACCTGCACTCGGAGTGGGAATACGCCGATCAGGTTAAAGACGCCTGCGACCACCTGCTTGCCGAGGCGGCGGCCAGCGGCCAGGGTCGATTGCTCGCGCTCTCCATTCACCCCTGGCTGATGGGCCAACCGCATCGCATTGCCGCCCTGGAGTCGGTTCTACAGCACCTCGCGGGACAAACCGGTATTTGGTCCGCCTCGGCGTCGGACATCGTCGCGGCCTGGGCCGCACAGCGCGCTTGAAAACAAAGCCGTTGCCGCGGGTCGCGTTGACCGCCATGCTCCTCGCCCCCGCCGTGGTGGCTGGCGCGGGGCGGGATTTGCTCGATTTGCTGGTTGGCGAATACAACAATCACGAGCAGGTCTGGCAGCAGAAGCTGGACGGTGCGGCTGTCCACGAGCGCCGACACTGGCGATTCGAGCGAACGGGCGAGACCCGTGTGTCGTTGTCGCTGGCGCGGGGTCAGTTCGCCGGAACACCCGATTGGGAGTTTGACCTGCAAGTGGGCGGCCTTGATACGGCCGTCTCGCCGGCCGGTGTCGGCGGGCTTGTCTGCCTATACCGCTGGCAGGCCGACATGGACGGCATTATCGGTCGGGCGACCGGGGCGGGCTGCCCGGAGACGCTGCCGAAATTTTGGCGGGTCACCCCCACCCATCTGTTCAGCCATCATGGGCCACCGGAGAGCGAAATTCGCTACGCGGCGCGGCGGGTGCGCTACTACAGCGGCTGGGTCAGCCTGCAAAGGCGTCACATCGACCCAAACGCTTCGGAAGACGACTTCATCCTGATCCGAGGCCTGCGTCTGCACGATGAAGGTTCGGTGTTTTCCATTACCGATGCGGGAAAACCCACCGGCTATGCGGTGGAACTGGCCCGCCTGACCTATCAGAACACCCGTACCTCGGTGCTGAAGCTCGGCATTCTAGAGGAGGCGGAGGGCAATACCCTCGGCTATTCCTGGGCCGCGCCCGGAGCCGAGCGCCTGGGTATCAACCTGCGTTGGCTGCAAGCCGGATTCACGCGCGAGGAATGACCCGGCCGCCAGCGTGATTGCGGGGGTATGAGTGACTCAATGCTCCTCTGTCGATTTGCTCGGACCTTCCCCGGGTGTTTTGCGTGTTGGTGCCGTCTCTTCGCCTTCCGCAACCCGTTTGTAATAAATCCAACTGGTCACATTGCGGCGGTTGTCATCAAGCGGCGGCGGCTCGCCATAGCTCGGGTAGTGTGTCGCGATTTCGTCCTTCATGCTTGGCGGCAGGGCATCCCAGGAGGAGAGCCGGAGGCCCGCGGTGTGCATGTAGATGACGCCCTCGCGGCCCGCCATCTTCATCCAGGGTAGCCAGTCGGACATCCGCACCCAGCCGATCGAGCTTCCGGCGGTCTCCGTGTCGGTGTCGAGCAACCCTTGGGTGTCGCCCAGGAAGTTGAACATCTCGGTGGCGTGGTAGGTGCCGCCGATTTCCGCCTGGTAGTCGCTTGCCAGCGGGTTCGGATAGAACAGGGGTACGGTAATGTTCCATCGCCACCTGCCTTCTGTGATTTTGCCCGACCACCGGTGGGGATCACCGCTTCGGCCGATTTCGTAACCGGCGGAATTGACCGGGTCGTTGGCCACATGCAGCACTTCCACCACTTCCCCGCTCCAGGGATTGCGCCAGGTGGAAAGCGCCTCCCCGGTGGCCGGATCCCTATAGATTAGCAGTTCCCTCGACACCATCCGGTAGCCCTGGCCGCGTTCGGGGTGGGTATCCGCAACGCAGGCGCGGATGTTCATTCCCTCGACATTGAACAGCAGCCGGTCTCGTTCGCCCTGGCGGCGCGAGTAGGCGCGGCCTTCCCACCAAAAAGTGGTGGGCGCGCCGTCCACTGTCGAGCATTGGATCTTGCGTTCGATGGTCAGCGCATCTTGCGGATCGTTGGGATCCAGTTGCCCCGCCAGGACGGGGGCACCCGCCACGACAGCCAGAATAACGGGGATGGCGAGTAGAACTTTCATCTCCCTTGCCAGCGTATCCAGCGTGGCGTATGCCAGAGCCAGAATAACGGGGATGTTGCGTAGGACTTTCATCTTGATTCCCTTGGTGGTGTTGATCGGAGGTCGTTCAGGCGACCCGGCGAAATGGCCCGACCCATTGCCGTGAGCCACAAAGCTGCCGTTAGCCGTGCCGATTCTCCGCATCGCTGTCCTTGGTGCTCCGTAGTGTAACAGTGTCGATTTGCAGGATTAGATATATTGATACATCAATAGTATATTTACAAGAATCATAGCACTTGTAACGAGGGAAACGAGCCATGGTGGACCATATCCGGACCGGTATGCCCGTGCTGGCGCGGCACGCGGGTGAATGGCAAGGCGAATACATCCACGTAGCGCCGGACAATAGCCTGATCGACTGTCACGCCTCGCATCTGATCTGCACCTTTCCCGAATCCGGTGATTATGACTACGTACAGACCAACATCTACACTTGGAGCGACGGTCGGCGAGAGGAGTTGGGGTTTCCCGCCAAATACGAAGGGGGGCGCATCTGGTGGGACAACGAGCGCATTGTCGGCTCCGCCTGGGAGGTCGATCAGCGAACAATCATGCTCAATTGGTCGCGCAAGGACATGCCGGACAGCTATCTCTACGAGATGATTCAGATCAATGAGGCCAATGACAAGCGGGCGCGCACCTGGCACTGGTTCGTGGAGGATGAATTGATTCAGCGCACCTGCATCAAGGAGACGAGAATCCCGGTCGGCGGTTGACTATTGGCGGGGCTGGACTCTCCCTCTCGCCATTGTTGCGCCCGCACTGGGCTGCACTCGCACGAAAATTTACTGTGGCCCAGGCTTTTGGATGTTGTTCCTGCGCTTGACGTGCGCCTCAATCTCGTCGCTGCCGAGGGTGCTGCCGTCGTTTTTGCCGATGGTGATGGCGGGCCAGCGTCCATCGGCGAAGAAGAAGAGCACCGTGGCGCCCTCCGGCCCGGCCACCAGCGGGCCGTAGCCGCGGTTGGCAAGGCCGATTCGTATGTCCCCGGCCCGGTGCCAGGTGGCGCCGACGCGCTGGGTTCCCTCAAGCACGATTTCGGTGTAGTCGCATTCGTGGGTGTGGGCTTCGACAAAGCTGTCGGGTGGGTAATAGACCTTGAATACGGTGGGCGAGGCGTCGTCGTCGGGCATGCCCACCCGATAGAGGCTGGTGACGATGCCGTTCGACAATTCCAGTTTATCGAGGTCGTCCCAGGAAAACGCCATGTGCCCCTTGCGGGTCAATTCGGCGCGGATTTCGGCGTCGGTTTTTTGCGGGTTTTGGGTTGCCGGTTCTGCTGAAGGTGCCATATTGCCCTCCTACGGGTTGTGCCGCCGTTCGGTCGCGAAGCAGGTTGCTGCGTAAAGCGCCTCCACAGGCGTGCCGTCTGTCGGAATCTGGTTGTAGATCCTCATATTGTGGCTATTAAACACCGGGAATTATATAGGGAACCTCTAAGTCTCGCTCGAAAAGTCCGGCATGGCCGCGCCGCCCGGGGTAGAATGCCGCAATGACAACCGCCGAGACAACGAACGCCACAAAGCCTGCGAAGAGCGGCGAAAAATTCCGCACGCGGCAGGGCTTTTGGGCCATCAAGGACGGCCTGAAGGCCCGCGGCGGCGGTCGGTTTGCCTCTGGGCGCAAACCGCCCTGGCTGCGCGTCAAACTCGGCGGCGGTGCCCGCTTCGAGGCGGTTCGCCAAACCGTTCGGAACCATCGCCTGGCGACCGTTTGCGAGGAATCGCACTGCCCCAACATGGGCGAATGTTGGGAGAATGGCACCGCCACGCTGATGCTGATGGGCAGCGTCTGCACCCGCGCCTGCAAATTCTGCGCCGTCGATACGGGCAATCCCAACGGCTGGCTCGATGCGGATGAGCCGCGCTCCGCCGCCCGGTCGGTGCGGTTAATGAATTTGCGCTATGTGGTGCTGACCTCGGTGGACCGGGATGACTTGGCGGATGGCGGCGGCGCCCACTATGCGGCCTGTGTGCGGGCCATCAAGGCGCTCAATCCACAGACGGCCGTGGAGGCGCTAACCCCCGATTTCGCGGGCGACCTCGCCGCTGTGCGGACAGTGGTGGATGCGGGCGTCGATGTCTTTGCGCAGAACATCGAAACCGTGCGCGGCCTCACGCATTCGGTGCGCGATCCGCGCGCCGGCTATCAACAAACGCTCGATGTCCTGGCTTGCGCCAAGCGGCATCGCGCCGAGGTGCTCACCAAATCGAGTTTGATGCTCGGCCTCGGGGAAACCGCCGGGGAAATTGCGGACACAATGCGCGATTTGCGCGCCCACCGGGTCGATTTTCTAACGCTCGGCCAATATCTGCGGCCGACGGCCAATCACCTGCCCGTCGCTCGCTGGGTGCATCCAGACGAGTTCGAGAATTATAGGCGGCTCGGCCTGTCGCTCGGTTTCGTGGAGGTGGCCTCCGGCCCGCTGGTCCGCTCCAGCTACCGGGCGGACCGCATTCTCGACGGCAACAACCTTGGCCAGATACCCGTCCGCATGGTTTGATCGGCTTGTCCAAATCCGCCTTGGCGGCAAGGGTGGGGTTGCGGAGGGGGCAACGGTGTACACGGATGTGGCCAGCGCATACAATCCCATTATGCAAATGCGCTACAACTTCCGCCTGAACGAGGGGGGTGCCGGATCGACACCGTGGATCGGCTGGACGCGCTATTTCGCGGGCTGGTCGGCAAGACCATCACCTTCGAGAAAGTCACCGCATGAGCGAAGCCACCGTATTCGACTTCGGTACGGAATCGGCGCTTAGTTTCCGCAACAAACAGTGGCGGGGTCATCCAATGATTCCGAGATGGGTCAATGTCGCCGATGTGGGCTTGGATCAATTCTTCACAAGACCCGACATCGCGGCATCCTGCCACGATGACCTGACATCCCGGATGGTGTCCGACCATGCGCCGCTTGATTCCTATACGTTCATAGAGCCGGGGGCGGGCTATGGGGCATTCTATGACCTGTTGCCCAAGACAAGGCGCATAGGCTTGGATGTTGCCCCCGCCCGTCCCGATATTGAGATGGCCGATTTCCTTTCTCCCTGCCGCTCTATCTCGTCGAACGATTGCCCGATCTGGTCAAGCGGCTACCGGACATTATCCCTGGGGAAGGTCTGAACAAGTCGAAAGAGCAACATTGATTCACTCGTAAACTATTGATCTTATTAACTAAGATGCCGAGACTACAGGATTAATCGGAGGTTCCCTGGCGGTGATGAGGGTGCCGCCAGTCAGCCTATCCGTTCGCAGGCCACACAGGCTTCATGACGGCTTCAGGATATCCCCAAGTCAGCCGTCTCCCTGAAATTGCAGTGCGTGCAGCCGGGCGTATAGACCATCTTTGGCCAGCAATTCATCATGGGTGCCGAGTTCCTCGACACGCCCAAGATTCATCACGAGGATACGGTCCGCCTGCTGGATGGTTTGCAGGCGGTGGGCGATGAGGATGGAGGTGCGGCCGGCGGTCAGCTTGGCGAGCGCATCCTGAATCAACAATTCCGTTTCCGTGTCCACCGACGCGGTGGCCTCGTCGAGCACGAGGATTTCCGGGTCGGCGGCCAGCACGCGCGCGAAGGCCAGCAATTGCCGCTGACCTTGGGAAAGGTTCTGTCCGCGCTCGGCCAATTCCGTATCGTAGCCGGCGGGCAACGCCGAGATAAATTCGTGCGCGTTCACGCGCTTGGCGGCGCGCCGCACGGCCTGGGCGGAAATGGCCGGGTCGCCGAGCGCGATATTGTCGGCAATCGAGCCTGAAAATATGTGGAAGTCCTGGAGTACAACACCGATGCGTCGGCGCAGGTCTTCGGTGCGGATGCGGTTGAGGTCGATGCCGTCGAGAAAGATGCCGCCGTCGTCGAAGTCGTAGAAGCGCCCGAGTAGCCGAATGAGGGTGCTTTTGCCGGATCCTGTGGGCCCAACGATGGCCAGTTTCTCGCCGGCGCGAATGCGCAGCGACAGGTCGCGCAGCACGGGAACCCCTGGTTCGTAGGCGAAATCGACCCGGCGGAATTCGATTTCGCCATTAAGCCGGGGCGGTAGTGCGGCCGGATGCGCCGGTTCCCGCACCCGCTCGTCCCAATCGAGGGCTTGGAAAATCCGCTCGCCGCTGGCCATCGCCCGAAACAGGATGTTCGTCTGTTCGCCGAGGGCGACAATGGGATGAAACAGCATATCGATGAACCGGGTGAACAGGATCACGCCGCCGAGCGACAGGCGGCCTTGAATCAGATCCCCCGCGCCGTAATACAAAACGACACCGATGGCGATGTGCGCCATGGTGTCGTTGAGGGCTCCGTACAGGGTCTCCCAGCGGGCCGAGTGGAGTTCGTTGCCCAGGTTGCGGCGATTGATGTCCGTGTAGCGGCTCAGGTTGAACGACTCCCGTCCGGAAAGTTGCACCACCTGCAGGCCGGCCAGGTTCTCCTGCATGTTCTGGTTGAGCGCCGACACCGACGCCCGCACCCGCCGAAACAATTCCCGGGTGTTGCGACGGAACCACCAAGTAAAGGCACCCATGATTGGCAGCATGAGCAGGAGTATCAGCGTCAATTCGACATCGATGGTCAGCATGATGATGAGCGCCACCAGGAACGGCATCAGTTCGCCGATCAGGGTGCCGATGCCGCGCAACAGCTCGTAAAGCGCTTCGATGTCGTTGGTTACCCGGGTCATCACACGCCCCACGGCAACCCGGTCGTAGAAAGACGACGGGCACCTTTCCAGGTGGCTGAACAGGTCGAGACGCAGGTCGCGCAGGCCGTTGATCACGGAACTCGTCAACGTCAGCCGATGTGCGTGGCCCGTCGCCGCCCAGCAGAGGTGGATCAGGGCGTACAGCAGGCAGGCGACAGCCAGGGGATGCAGGCCCAGCATCGCCGCCATTGCATCGGTGAGTTGGATCATGCCGAAGTCCGGCGCGGCCTGCTCGGTTTCCCCGCGGATGACGTGATCGATCACCACCAGCGACACGATGACCGGCAGCAAGACTTGAAACGTCGACGCGGCCAGGACGAGCACACCACTGGCGGCGAAGGTCAGCCGGTAGGGTTTCATCCACCGAAACAGGCGTTTTAGGAGGCGCGTATTGAGCACCGCGCCGGACAATTCGGCGTCGAACAGCGAGTGGTCGCGCCGCGTTTGAGTCTGCGTTGCCCCGGCCATCGTTCAATTTGCGGCTTGACGCGGCGCGGCGGTGCCGGGTTTGTCCATTGATCCGGCACCGCCGGCGCCTTCCCGCGACTTCGTGGGCGTATCGGTCTTTGCGGTCCGCGTCCTGTCCATTGCCCCCGCGCCGCCGGCGCCTTCCCGCTGTATGCGTTCGAGTTCCACATACAGCCCGTTGCGCCGCATCAATTCGTCGTGGCTGCCGGCTTCGACGATGCGGCCGGCGTCAAGCACAACAATGCGGTCGCAGTGTCGGGCCGTGGAGACCCGATGCGATACCAGGATGGTTGTTTTGCCCCGGCGTAGCCGGCGCAACCCTTTGAGGATGCGTTCCTCGGTTTCGGTGTCCACGCTCGAGAAACAATCGTCGAGCAAAAGCACCAGCGCATCGCGAATCAGCCCCCGCGCCAGGGCGGCGCGTTGGGCCTGCCCGCCGGACAGGGTCACACCGCGTTCGCCGACCACCGTATCCATGCCGTCCGGAAACGCCTCGATGGTTTCCTTCAATCCGGCCGCGTCGGCGGCGGCCCAGACGGTGTCGATGTCGCGGTTCGGGTCGTCGTAGGTTAGGTTGTCGCGCAGCGTTTGGCTGAATAGAAAGTTCACCTGGGGCACCAGCGCCACCTGGGTGCGCAATGCCCGGAGCGGATAGGCGCGGATGTCCCCGCCGTCGATAAAGACCTTGCCCGCCGGCGGGTCGGGCATGCGCGCGAATTGCTGGAGCAGCGTCGTCTTGCCGGACCCGACCCGGCCCATAATGGCGATGGATTCCCCCTGGCGAACAACAAGATGGATGCCGTTGAGTACGGGGGGCAAGGCCTCGCCGTATCGGAAAATCAGGTTTTTGACTTCAAGATCGCCGCGGATCGGTGCCGCCGATTGCCCCGCCGATCGATCCTCGATTTCCGGCGCCAGATCGAGCACTTCGAAGAGCCGGTCGCTGGCCACCGCCGCCCGCTGAAACAGGTTGACCATGAACCCGGCAACACGGAAGGGCTGCACAACCATGCTCACGTACATCAGAAAGGCCACCAATGCACCCGGCGTCATGTCGCCGTTCAATACCTGATAGCCGCCAAAGCCGATGATGACGATGGAACAGAGCGCCGCCAGACTCGGCATCCAAGCCATCATCAACGAGTTGATTCTCGCTTGCCGGTAGAAGGCATCCGCATAGGATTGGTTGGTGCGGGCGAAACGCGCGATCTCGTTGCTCTCCTGGGCCATGGCCTGAATGGTGCGGATGCCGGCAAGGTTCTCCTGCACCTGTGCGCCAAGGTCCGATAGCCGCTCCTGCATGTCCTTCGAGGCAACCCCCATTTGTCGGGAGGCGTGCTTGGCGTAATAATAGACGAAAGGCAGGGGCGGCAGCAGCAACAGGGTGAGGGATGGCGAGTAGTAGAGCATGAAGCCGAACCCGACGACGGAGGCGTAGACGAGAATGATGAGCAGGATACTGCCCAGGGAAATGAGGCGCTGGATCAGGCTGATGTCGGCGACCGCCCGGGTCATCATGTCGCCGATCGTGTGCTTGGCGAAAAAGAGTACGCCCTGCGCCTGCAGGGCGTCGTACAGCGCCCCGCGCAAGTCGTAGGCGACCCGCATCCCGGTGCTGCGCACGGTGTAGCGGGCATAGGTGACGAAAACATAGCGCGCGGCGACCGCCCCGGCGATGCCGAGCACCTGCGCCCGCACATTGCCGTCACCGTCGGCCATCCTGTCGATACCCTGGGCGAGAAAGAACGGCACCAGCGCCTCGAAAAGCCGCGCCAGCCCGAAGCTGGCGACACCTCTGGCTAAACGCGGGCGGTACGGGAGCACAAAGGGCCCTAGGCGAAGCAGCGGGTCGAACATGGCGGTGCAACCGAGAAAATGGGTCGGGCTAGAAACTTGCGTTCCGAGGCGTGCGCGGGAAGGGAATGGCGTCGCGGATGTTCTCCATGCCGGTCATGTAGAGCACCAGCCGCTCGAGGCCCAAACCGAATCCGGCGTGGGGCACCGTGCCGTAGCGGCGCAGATCGCGGTACCACCAAAGTTGCTCGCCGAGGCCGTGCTCCGCCATGCGGGCGTCGAGCGTTGCGAGCCGCTCCTCGCGCTGGCTGCCGCCGATGATCTCGCCGACCCCAGGTACGAGCACATCCATGGCGGCAACGGTGCGGCCGTCGTCGTTCAGACGCATGTAAAAGGCCTTGATGTCCCTGGGATAGTTCATCACCACCACTGGCCCGCGGGCGTATTCCTCGGTCAGCCAGCGCTCGTGCTCGGTTTGCAGGTCGAGACCCCACTCAACCGGGAATTCGAAGCGGTGCCCCGATGCCTTGAGCGCATCGATAGCGGTGCCGTAGTCCATCCGCACAAAGTCGGTGTCGATGACTTGCCGCAACCGGGTGATGACTTCGCCATCGATACGCTGCTCGAAGAAGCGCATGTCGGCGGGGCAGGCGTTCAGCACGTCGCGACCCAATGATTTCAGAAAATCCTCGGCGAGGTCGGCCAGGTCGTTCAGGTCGGCGAAGGCGATCTCCGGTTCGATCATCCAGAATTCCGCGAGATGGCGGCTTGTGTTGGAGTTCTCGGCGCGAAAGGTCGGCCCGAAGGTGTAGACCTTGGAGAGCGAGCAGGCGTAGCTCTCCACATTGAGTTGCCCCGAGACGGTCAGCCAGGTTTGTTCACCGAAAAAGTCCTCGCGGAAATCCGTTGCCCCGCGGAGGGCGTCGAGGGTCGATACACGAAACAGGTCGCCGGCGCCCTCGCAGTCGTTGGCGGTAATGATTGGGGTATTCACCCAGAGAAAACCCCGCTGCTGGAAGTAACCGTGCGCCGCCTGGGCAATGGCGTTGCGCACCCGCGCAATGGCGCCGAAGGTGTTGGTGCGCGGGCGCAGATGGGCGACCGTGCGCAGGTATTCGAACGTATGCCGCTTCTTGGCGATGGGGTAGCTTTCGGGGTTATCGACCCAGCCAAGCACCTCGACGGCGCTGGCTTGAATTTCCCGGTCCTGGCGCCGACCTTGGGATTCGACCAGTTTGCCGGTGATGCGCACCGCGCAGCCAGCACCGAGGGCCTCGACATCGCTGCGATAGTTGGGCAGATCGGCGTTCACCACCGCCTGCAGGGTGTCGAAACAGGATCCGTCCTGTATTTGCACGAAGGAAAAACACGCCTTTGAACGGCGTCGGGAGCGTACCCAGCCCGCCACCTGAACCTGGGTTCCCGGTTGGACTTCATGGCCTAGGATGGCTCGTATTGAATGAGGCGACATCGATACTCCTTTCGGGAACCCCCTTCGTGCAAATGTCAAACTGCGATATTACCCAGCCTTGGGCGGCGTTGTTGATCTTACGATGCCTCGGGTGCCCATTCTTCCCGCGGTAGAGGTTACAATTCGGGGGATTTCGGCGCATCGAGTGCGCCGGAAAGCCGGTTGGCATCAATTATGCCTCAATGGATGCGGATTTCTGAGACAACGAGGAAACCTATGAAAGACGAGATGAAGGAACGGCTCACGCGCCGCCCCGTTTGGGTACGGGCACTGTTCATGGTGCTTTTCGCGGTTGCCTTCTACGTTATTGTGCAATTGCTGGTTGGGGCTCTGGCGATCGTTCAGTTCCTGATTGTGCTGATTAGCGGCCGCGCCAACAAGCAGCTCTTGCGGTTCGGCAGCGACCTGAGCGCCTATGTGTATCAGATTCTCAGGTTTTTAACCTTCAATACGGAAGCTCAGCCCTTTCCATTCTCCGACTGGCCGAATGAGTCGGTCGGCGACAACCTTTGGACGGACGAGTCGCATGCGCCGAAGCCTCCGGTGAGCGAGGAGGGCTAGTGTTCCATCCAACTGATGCGGCATTATCGGTTGGATGGAGGTAGCCCGACCTATTCGTGAATGAACGTGGCGAGGCCGGCATCGCCGCTACGGCTTGTTCCGGCCTTCGAGCCCTCGGATGCCGTCGAGTTGAGTGCCGGATTTGAACGGGCTGTGGTGTTCAATCCACTCGATGTCCTGCTGAACATGGTGTCGTTCTTCCCGCACGAACCGGGCCACCGCGTCGCACAGGCCCGCGTCGCGAATCCAGTGGGCGCTGTAGGTCGCCTCGGGTAGATAGCCGCGCGCCACCTTGTGCGGCCCCTGGGCACCGGCTTCCACCCGCGCCAGGCCGTGCGCGATGGCAAAGTCGATGGCCTGGTAGTAACAGGCTTCGAAGTGCAGGAACCGGTGGTATTCAACGCATCCCCAATTGCGGCCGTAAAGTGTGTCGTCGCCAATAAAATTGAGTGCTCCGGCGATGTAGCGTCCCGCGCGTTTGCACAGAATGAGCAGCACCCGATCGGCCATTGACGCGCCCACCCGGCTGAAGAACTCCCGGGTCAAGTAGGGTGAGCCCCACTTTCTCGATCCGGTATCCGCATAGAATCGGTAGAAGGCATCCCAATGCTCTTCCCGCAGGTCGGAGCCAGTCACCCATTCCACGGTGACGCCGTTCGCCAGGGCGTCGCGTCGCTCGCGCTTTAGATTCTTGCGCTTTTTCGAGGACAGGTCGGCGAGGAACGCCTCGAAGCTGCCGTAGCCGGGGTTGTGCCAGTGGAACTGTTGATCCATGCGCCGCAGATAGCCGCTCTTGCCGGCCAGCCGCCATTGCCGTTCGGGCATAAAGGTAAAGTGCAGCGAGGATACGCCGGCCTGATCCGCCACCTGCGCGGCGGCGGCGAGCAGTGCGCTTTCAATTTCCGGGCTGGCGTTGGCGGTAAGCAGGCGGCGGCCGGTGGCCGGTGTGAACGGGACGCTGCCCTGCAATTTGGGATAGTACCTGCCGCCGGCCCGGTGCCATGCATCGGCCCAGGCATGGTCGAAGACATACTCACCCTGGGAGTGCCCCTTAACATACATCGGCACGACGCCGAGCACGGTGTCCCCTTCGTTGAGCACCAGATGGAAGGGCTGCCAACCGGTTTGGACGGTGGCGCTGCCGCTTTCCTCCAGTGCCTGTAAAAAATGATGGGCGAGGAATGGATTGCAAGGCTCGCCGGGAGGATTTGCGCACCGGTCCCATATTGCCGGTTCGATCTCTCCGATGCCGTGCAGGATGCGCGCCGTACGTGTCGCCATGATGGGAGCACACTAACACGACCGGTGCCGTATATTGATTGGCGGTCCGTGGTTCGCCCGGGCGAAGCGACTCCCGTCAAGTCTGGCGATACCCGGAAATTGGCGCCCGGCCAACGCGCCAATGATCGATGTCGTGCGGTATTCGGACCCAAACGAATAATCACGCAGCGTTGGCTGGACTTGCTGCCGGGCGATTGTGCCGTTGGGGTTTCAACCTATAATGCGCGGCGATGCGGCATCCCTCCGCAAACTCGAGGATTCCAAGTGGCCCTACCCAGTCTTGACGACTATTTTCCCGATTGGAAAGAACGCGAAGCCTTGGCCGAGGCGATGATCCCCATCATCGGGCGCCTCTACCGCAAAAACGTGGTGACCTATTGTTACGGTCGGGCGCTGTACAACCAAAGCGTTATCCAGATCATGAAAACGCACCGCTATGTGCGTCAGGTGGCGCACAACGAGTTGTCCGAGTTCGAGAGTTATCCGATTTGCGAGGCGCTCTCGCAGCTCGACCTCGGCCCGTCGCACATCGATGTCGGCAAGTTGGCCACGGGCTATATGGCGGAAACCGAGCAGAGCGGCATCACGCCGCTTGAGTTCGTTAAGCGCGAGTGCGCCCAGGTAATTGGCCGGCACGTGCCGCCGTTGCAAAAACCCCAGGACATCGTGCTGTTCGGCTTTGGCCGCATCGGTCGGTTGTTGGCGCGGCTGTTGGTCGAGAAGACCGGCGGCGGACATCAACTGCGGCTAAAGGCCGTGGTCGTGCGCAAGGCCGGCCCCAACGATCTGAACAAGCGCGCCGCCCTGTTGCGCCGCGATTCGGTGCACGGTGCCTTTCCCGGAACCCTCCGGGTGGATGAGGAGAACAGTTGCCTGATCGCCAACGGCAATGTCATCCGCGTGTTGTACGCCGACCGTCCCGACGGGATCAACTACGGGCGCTACGGCATCAACAATGCGATTGTCATAGACAACACCGGGGCTTGGCGCGACGAAGAAGGTATGAGTCGGCACCTCGCATCCCGGGGCGCTGCCCGCGTGCTGCTCACGGCACCGGCGCGGGGCGACATCAAAAACATCGTCTCGGGCGTGAATTCCGCCGAAATTTGCCGGGACGATGTGTTGCTTGGCGCCGCATCCTGCACGACCAATGCGATTGTTCCGGTGCTCAAGGCGATGAACGCCGGCTTTGAGATTGTGCACGGCCACATGGAAACGGTGCACGCCTACACCAACGATCAGAACCTGATCGACAATTACCACAAAAAGAACCGTCGCGGACGTAGCGCCCCGCTAAATATGGTGATTACAGAAACGGGCGCGTCATCCGCCGTGACCAAACTCTTGCCCGAGCTCGAGGGCAAGCTGACCGGCAACGCGATTCGGGTGCCGACACCAAATGTGTCGCTGGTGATTCTGAACCTAACGCTGTCCCGCACGGTGAGCGTTGCCCAGATCAACGACTTCCTGCGCAACGCCGCGCTGCACTCGGGCCTGCAACGGCAGATTGACTACACGGAGGCGCCGGATGTGGTGTCCTCGGATTTTGTCGGCAACCGCCACGCCTGCATTGTCGATGGCGGCGCCACACTCGCCAAGGATAACCGGGTTGTCCTTTACGTTTGGTACGACAACGAGTTTGGCTATGCCTGCCAGGTGATTCGGGTGGTGCAGAAGTGGGCGGGGATTTCCTACCCCCTCATTCCCCGTGATGTGGAGGAGCAGGGGTTCTGAGCGCTGTGGATTTGCGGGCCGCGGAAAGTCAGGCGGCGTAGGAAATCAGCTCGGCAAGATGCTCGTCGATGATCGCCTGGGCGGATTCCCGACAGCAGCCGCAACTGACCCCGACCCCGAGCGATTCGCCCAAGGCTTCCAAATCGTGCAGGCCCTCGTTCGCCGCGTCGCGAATTTCGCTGTCGGTAATGGCTTTGCAGAGACATACATACATGGCGATGCGGAGTGTAAACAAAAACAATTCTCGATAGCAAGGGCGCATGCATCACAATCGCCACTCTATGACGATTCGTATAGGAGAATAATTTTCATTAAAAATCAATAAGTTAAAGTTGCATTTTCCGAAGGGAGATGGCATTCTGCCAACAAACCGGAAATCTAGGAGCACTCATGCAGCCGATGCACAAGGACATCAATGTCCATCTCAACAAGGTGCTCAAAAACGAGCTAACCGCCATCAACCAGTATTTTCTGCACGCCAAGATGCTCGAGGACTGGGGTATCAAGCGCCTTGCCCGCAAAGAGCGCGAAGAGTCCTTCGATGAGATGAAGCATGCCGAGATCCTCGCCGAGCGTATTTTGTTTCTTGAGGGCCTGCCTAACCTGCAGGATCTCGGCAAGCTTAGGATTGGCCAGGACATCCGGGAGATACTGCAATGCGACTTGGAACTGGAATTGGAGGCTATGCCGACGCTTAGGCAGGCCATCGCCTTCTGCGAAGCGCAGGGCGATTATGTGTCCCGGCATCTCTTCCGTGGCATCCTGGATTCCGAAGAGGAGCATGTCGATTGGCTGGAAACCCAACTCGAGCTCGTCGGCAAGGTTGGACTCGAGAACTACATCCAGTCGCAGATGCACGCTGATTGACGGGGGTCGTGAAGTAACAAATCACAACTACTCTCTCGGGCCCAGAAACCGCTCGCCATCGAAGTGGATCAGGTGGTCGGGCCTTTCACAGAGCCATACCTCCTCCGTCTCCCAGGCGATGTTTGTCATGTGCTGCCGGAATTCCCCAAAGTCTGGAAATGCGCTGACATAGACCGCGCCAGCCGGGCACGCCCTGAGCATGGTCTCTAGATCTACCATGCGTGTCGGAGTGACCGGACCATGGGACGTGACAACCTCGATCAGAAACAGCCAATTTCTGTTCGCGTCGTAGAGCACCACATCCGGCAGTTTGTCGTGCTCTGTGATCGGAATACTGAGATCGTTGAGACCTTTCCTGTCGACGAAAAGATACTTCTTGGCGGTGTCGCCCAGATAAAGCAGGCGCGACCCGGGGGCGAAACAGGGCGCAAACTGCTCGACGACCGCTCTCTGGACCTCATTGTGCCTGCCCGATGATAGCGAGAGCTCGAGCCCATCCGGAAGCGTGACCGGGATCATATTGCGATTGCGGCCTTGCGCATAACGCTCCACGAGTGCCCCCCGTTCCCGGCGGAACAGTTTTACGGCCGAGTCCCATTCGTCGTCGCCGTAGCGCCGAATGACATCCAGCGCGGCTTCCGTGACAGCGTAGTGGGTTTTCGGACTGTTGGTCGGAAGGTCCGGCTCGAACGGATTGTAGTCGGCAATGCTGCCTTGGACGAACTGATGGAGCACCTGACGTCGAAAAGTCTCGCGCGTATTCGGGGCATAATCGGTTTGGTAGTGCTCTTTGAGATAATCCATGATGTCCTTGGTGACCGTACATCGCCGCCGCTCGGCGGTCGACCACGCGTCATTGGGCGTCAATCCACAGAGCGCGATGAGCGTCATACCCGCCATCCGGTTGTACTGGGCAGGCGGCATCCCCAAGCCTTCGAGGATTTTCCGGGCCTCTTCGACATCAGCCAACGGTCGCTTCCGCCAACGCGAATGGAGCCATCATGCTTTCGACAAGCGCATCCAACTTGGCTACGGGGTCATCCAGACTTCTTGCCCGCCGTCCAAGTGTACGGATCGTCTCGTGAGCCGGAAGCGGCATGGCGCGAAGCTCGGTGGCGCTTACCTGGGTGTTGCCGTTGACAGCGCGGAACCAAGTGTCGAGCAGACGGCTATTGTAGAGCGCGGCAATGCCCCAGGCTTCATCCTCCGAGAGCGTGTCGCCGGGCCGGTGAACAAAATTGAGATGATTCTCTAGGCCGATGGCAGGAATTGCCGACTCCGCTGCAATCCAAGGAGCCGCCGTCAGCCGACGCGCTTCTTCCTTGGCGCTGAAGCGGCGCATGAGGACATAGTTTCTGTTGGGCACGAGAAGCGCTGCGGCACCGGCCCATTCGATGTACTCCGGTTTGTGCCGGCCGAGCGGCCAAGTCACCCGCATCGCACGCACATGGTTCATCCAGAGTAATGGCACATGGCTCTCCGGTACCCTACCTTCCTTGGCAACTCGTTCGATGGCCCGGAACGGCACAATCGGGCCGGTCGAGATATTCAGCCCCAAGCCGCCAAGAGTGGTCGGCCAGGAATCCACTAGGTCCAGAGCGCGGTCGTCTTCGTTGCAGACCGGCAGACGCAGAACCTTGTCTTTGGAAGCGAGATCAAGCATCAAGCTGGCGGGAAGCTCGCGCACCTCCGGCGCGTCGATATCCCCGACCCCAAGGCTCGACGAGATGACAACGCGTGAGCCAGCACCACGCTCGTGCCAGCGATCCAGACGGATGCCGAGGAAAATTACATTCTCCTGAAGCACCTCGTCTCGGCGGAACGTGTCGCGCCGGGATGCGAATACATGGACGCGTCTCGGCAATATCTTGTCGAAGAATACGGTCCGGAAACGCCGGAAGTAGGGGCCAGAGGTGAAACTGCGCGGTGTGATGAAGACCAAGTCCCCGCCCGTCCGAAGCAGCGCCGCGCTAACCGCCATGAAGAGGGCGTAGATATTTGGCTGACCGTGCACTACCTTGGAAACGGCCACTGCCCGAGGATCGGATTTGGCGATCTTGAAGTAGGGGGGTTGGCGATGACGACATCGAAGGTTTCTTCCTCCGAACCAGAGGGGAACAGCCTGCTTGACTGCACCGCATCGGCGTTCGCGATGATGAAGTCCGTGGCTTCAATGCGAAAGTGGACAGGGACTCCGTGCCGTTTCTGGCACCACCCGGCGAGACAGTCGAGGACCGCCCACAGCGGCTTGATCAGGTCGCCGTCGACTTCGTAAGCGCTCAGATCGATTGCATTCGGCTTTGTCCGGCGAGACACGAGCGTCTCCACGGCCGCGCAGCACAGGATACCGGAGCCCGCGGCGGGGTCAAGAATTCGCACCTTCCGTGCGACCGTCTTGACTTGCTCACTCATGAAGTCGGCGACGGGCACTGGTGTGAGGAACAGTCCACGGGCCTTCCTCTGCTGATCGGAAACCCGTGCGGCATACCACTCGCCAACCCGGCCCGCATAGTCGACTGGCCGCTCGTTTTCTCCGAACTCAGGTATATCGGAGCAACCCGGGACGGCTTTGGCCACCGGTGCCGTGCCCGCAACCTGGTTCAGGACAGGCATCCTAATCCAATAATCTCTTTTTCCAGTTGCTTCACTAGGGTCAGGGGCGATTCGATCTGGGAGTTGTGTTCCAGCCCGAAGCGCTGCACTGCCTCACCCATGACAGAGACATGTCGCTCCTCAAGCGCCATGACCTCGACCTCGGCATAATCCGCCTTGTCGAGGCTCACCGTCAGCCCTGTCGTTTTGCTTCGGTGCTCAACCATCGCTTTCGGGTGGCTTCATTCAAGTGGGTGCACAAGGTACATCGGCATGCACCGGCCAGCAACAAGGCGATGCACATTGAGTGGCCGCGGGACGGATTTGGTGGATACGCTGGATTTCTTCTCCCTGCCACAAAATAACCCGGTCCGTCAAGCGGATAATCTCGAAAAAATAGTGCATGTTCCCCTCGTCAGGACGATAATTCTTTGTCAAAATGCGCCCCCGAGACGGGGCTGCCAAGCTCCAGACCGAATAATGGACGGTTTCGGGCGCGGAGGTCGCAACCTCCATCCCGCAATCAAAACGAGTGTTTAGGGAAGCCGTGCGCGGCCTGATAAGGCTGGCTCGGCAGCCGTGCGCGAAATAACCCGGCGGATAGGCGGACCCAAATCAAAGACAGGTTGCGGCTGGCGGGCCATGCCTCGCCGCCCGGTGCATGTCGGAGTGAGATGGAAAGATAGATGGCATTTGCGATTGCGTTGATCGTTTTAATTGTCGGTTCGGTACTTTTTCATGTGCTGAGCCCCTGGTACCTGACGGAATTGGCGTCGAATTGGAGCAGGATCGATTTTACGATTGATGTGACCTTCTGGGTTACGGGCTTCGTTTTCGTCGCCGTCAACGCCTTCATGGCCTATTGTGTCATCCGGTTCCGCTACAAAAAAAATCGGCGTTCCGAATACGCGCCGGAAAACAAGAAGCTGGAATTCTGGTTGACGGCGATTACAGCCGTCGGCGTCGCGGCCATGCTGGCGCCCGGGCTGATTGTGTGGGCCGATTTCGTCACGGTGCCGGAGGACGCCCACGAGGTCGAGGCAGTCGGCCAGCAGTGGCATTGGACCTATCGGCTGCCCGGCGACGACGGCAAGTTCGGCAATGTCGAAACAGGCTTTATCACCGATGACAACCCCTTCGGCATGGATCCGGAAGACCCCCACGGCCAGGACGACCGGCTGATCGAGAGCAACAGGCTGCACCTGCCGTTGAACAAACCCGTCAAATTCAATCTGCGCTCCAAGGATGTTCTGCACAACTTCACCGTCACCCAGTTCCGGGTAAAGATGGATCTCGTGCCCGGCCTCGTTTCCTACCTCTGGCTCACCCCCACCCGCACCGGTGAATTTGAAGTATTGTGCGAAGAGCTGTGTGGTATCGGCCACTTCGCCATGCGGGGCAAGGTGTTTGTGGATGAACAGAACGACTACGATGCCTGGTACGCAGCCCAACCGACCTATGCGGAGCTCGCCAATCGGCCCGAGGGTGATCCGGCGACGGGTCAGGCCCTCTATGCGATTTGCTCGACCTGCCACGGTCCGGCGGGGGCGGGCATGGTCGCCCTTAACGCGCCGAAGATCTCGGGCCAGGAACCCTGGTATCTGCGTCGCCAGCTTCAATATTACAAATCCGGCGCGCGCGGCTCCCACCCCCAGGACATCTACGGGCAACAGATGGTGCCGATGATGGTCACGCTGACCAACGACCAGGCCATCGAGGATGTCATCGCCTATATCGGAACCTTCCCGGACGAGCCGGCCGAGGCCACCATTGCGGGCGATGTCGAGCGCGGCCGCGACCTTTGGGTAACGTGCGGCGCCTGCCACGGCTATGAGGGCGAGGGCATTCAGGCGCTGAACGCCCCGCGCATGGCGGGCATGACCGACTGGTACCTGAAGCGGCAACTGGAAAATTTCAAGGCGAACATTCGCGGCCGCCACCCCGACGACCTGCATGGATGGCAGATGGCCGAGATGTCCAGGGTTCTCAAGCACGACACCGCGCTGGACGATGTCGTCGCCTATATCAATACCTTTGGCCGCGGGGCGGCCGCCACGGATATTGGAGCGGAGGAATAGCATGGCTCAGGTTGCACACGACGCGGTCACGGATGCGGAACTAGGCCCGTTCGAGGTCGAGGATATCGAGCTTTACCACCCCAAAACCTTCATCGGCAAATACATCTGGAGCCAGGATGCCAAGGTAATCGCGATTCAATATGGGGTTACCGCCATCGGCATCGGCCTGGTGGCGTTGGCGCTCTCCATCCTCATGCGCCTGCAACTCGGCTGGCCGGATAGCTTTTCGGTGATCGACCCCGCCAACTATCTACAGTTCGTCACCATGCACGGCATGATCATGGTGATTTACCTGTTAACGGCCCTGTTTCTGGGGGGGTTCGGCAACTATCTGATTCCGCTGATGTGCGGGGCGCGGGACATGGTGTTCCCCTACGTCAATATGCTCAGCTATTGGGTGTATCTGGCAGCGGTGCTTATTCTCGTGGCCAGCTTCTTCGTTCCGGGCGGCCCCACCGGGGCGGGCTGGACGCTTTATCCGCCGCAGTCGGTGGCCGCCGGCACGCCGGGTACCGGGGCCGGCATTATCCTTATGCTGATTTCTCTGTGCGTGTTCATCGTCGGGTTCACGATGGGTGGCCTGAATTATGTCGTCACCGTGCTCCAGGCGCGCACCCGGGGCATGACGCTGATGCGCATGCCGCTGACGGTCTGGGGTATTTTCATGGCGACGGTGCTGGCGCTGCTTGCCTTTCCGGCCCTGTTCGTAAGCTGCATCATGATGATTCTCGACAGCCTGATCGGCACGAGCTTCTTTATGCCCGCAACGGTGTCGATGGGCGAGCAGACCAGCCATGACGGTGGTAGCCCCATCCTGTTTCAGCACCTGTTCTGGTTCTTCGGGCATCCGGAAGTGTACATCGTGGCGCTGCCGGCCTTCGGCATTGTCTCCGACGTGCTGTCCACCCATGCCCGCAAGAACATCTTCGGATACCGCATGATGGTCTGGGCCATCGTCGCCATTGGAGCACTCAGCTTCATCGTCTGGGCGCACCATATGTATGTGAGCGGCATGAATCCCTACTTCGGATTCTTCTTCGCGACCACCACGCTGATTATTGCCGTGCCCACGGCGATCAAGGTTTACAACTGGGTATTAACCCTGTGGCGGGGCAATATCCAACTCACGGTGCCAATGCTGTTCGCCATCGGCTTCATATTCACCTTCATCAACGGCGGCCTGACCGGCCTCTTTCTCGGCAATGTCACCGTTGATCTGCCCCTGTCGGATACCTATTTCGTCGTCGCGCACTTCCATATGGTCATGGCGGTCTCGCCGGTACTCGTGGTATTTGGCGCGATCTATCACTGGTATCCCAAGATCACCGGCAAGATGCTCGACGACACCCTGGGCAAGGTGCATTTCTGGATGACCTTCCTCGGCACCTACGCCATCTACTACCCGATGCACTATCTGGGTTTCGAGGGCGTGCCCCGTCGTTACTACGCTTACGGGGAGACGGCCTTCATGTCCGAATCGGCGCAGGATCTGAACGCGGCCATCTCCATTGCGGCGATCTTTGTGGCCGTGGCGCAGGTGATTTTTATCATCAATATCATCAAGAGCCTGAGAGACGGCAAAGAGGCCGGGCCAAACCCCTGGAACGCGACGACGCTGGAGTGGCAGACGCCGCATACGCCACCCAAGCACGGCAACTTCGACGAACTGCCGTCGGTGTATCGCTGGGCCTACGACTACGGGGTTCCGGGCGCCGAGAAGGACTTCATTCCCCAAAACGTGCCGTCGGAGGATATGGCCGGCGCCAAGGCGAAGTCCTAGTGCTCCATCCGACTGATTTGGCTTTGCGAGCCCGTGCTTGTCCGCCGACAGGGCCCCTATTGATACACTGCCGAAATTCTCGGCTTGGGTTGACGGGTTTGTAGGCCTTACCCGACGCAAGCGATCTGGGGAATGCGTCGGGACGTGGCGGCTGTCGAACGAGTAGATTGAATGACTGTAACCTTGGTTTTTCTCGCCGTCCTGATGGGCGTGGTGGTTTGGTGGCTGGTGCGACAGACCATCAACGTCAAACCCTGGGTGGCGAGCGCCCCGGTCGGTGCCCAGTCCGGTGTTGGCTTCCTGCCGCCCGTGAAAGTGGGGCTGGGCGTGTTGTTGGCCGCGATTACGTCACTGTTTGCCCTGTTCGTGAGCGCCTATGCGATTCGCATGGAGTACGACGACTGGCGACCGATGCCGGAACCCACATTGCTTTGGCTCAACTCCGGCATCCTGTTCCTCGGCAGTGTCGGATTGCAGATGGCTTGGCGCGCCGCCGCCCGGGAGAATTGGGCGGGCATAAAATTCGGGTTGCTGATTGGCGGTGGCTTTGCCGTTGCGTTTATGGTCGGCCAATCTTTGACGTGGCGGCAACTGATGGAGGCGGGCTACATCGTTTCCGGAAATCCGGCCAATGCATTTTTCTACACGCTCACCGCCCTGCATGTTTTGCATCTGCTCGGGGGCCTGGTGGCCTGGGCGCGAACGGTGGGTCAGGCCTGGGCGGGCCAATCGATGTCCAAGACTCGGCTTGGCGTGGAGCTTTGCGCCGTTTATTGGCACTTCCTATTCGTTGTCTGGCTGATTTTGTTCGGCCTGATGTTGTCCACTTGATTTAGGGTTGAAATACCGTGGCGGAATCCGTAGGCTTGGCTTCAGGCATTAAAGATATCGTTGACGACTGGTCTTCGGATCAGCGCGCATTCAAGAAAGTGCCTTGGGGAAAGGCCATGATGTGGATCTTTCTCCTGAGCGACACCTTCATCTTTTCATGCTTCCTGGTCTCGTACATGACCGTGCGCATGTCCACCACCGTGCCCTGGCCCAACTCCAGTGAGGTATTTGCCCTCACGCTGTTTGGTCAGAGCATTCCGCTCGTTCTTATCGCCATTATGACCTTTGTGCTCATCACGAGCAGTGGCACCATGGCCATGGCTGTGAAGTTCGGTTACGAGAAACGCAAGGTACCGACCTTCTTGCTGTTGATGGTCACCGCGATACTCGGTGCGACCTTTGTGGGCATGCAGGCATTCGAGTGGACGAAGCTGATCGTCGACGAACAGGTGCGTCCCTGGTCCAACCCAATGGGTGCGCCGCAGTTCGGTGCCGCCTTTTTTATGATTACCGGATTCCACGGTACGCATGTCTCCTTCGGGGTACTTTTTCTCGTTATCACCGCCATCAAGG
Source organism: Pseudomonadales bacterium (assembly GCA_965116165.1). Classification (GTDB taxonomy): domain Bacteria; phylum Pseudomonadota; class Gammaproteobacteria; order Pseudomonadales; family Azotimanducaceae; genus Azophilus. The sequence continues at coordinate 3,268,173 of OZ220484.1, forward strand.
TGATTCGCGGGGATCTCGACAAGGAAACGCCCGGCTTTATGACGGGCCGCAAGAACCGCTACGAAATCGTTGAAACGATGGGTCTATATTGGCACTTCGTCGATTTGGTTTGGGTATTTATCTTCGCCTTCTTTTACCTCTGGTAGGCGATGGACGAAGCGATGATTCAGGTTCGCCAAAGGCGGTGGTGGCGCGTCGTACCCGCTCTCGGAGGGCGGGCGGCCCTTGGCAATGGAGCGGTCCGCGCCTTGCCGGAGACCCCGCGCTCGCGCACCGGTGCCGCAAAAACAGGCGTGACAGGACACTACTAGACAGGGCTTAAGGAAATTCAAGATGTCCGACGAAGGTCAACAGCATCCCATTGCGATCTATTTCTGGGTTTGGGGGCTCCTGTTCGTATTGAGCGCGGCCTCCTACATGGTCGACTACATGCAGTTTCAGGGCTACCTCCGCTGGAGCCTCATCATCATATTCATGATGCTGAAGGCGGGCCTGATTGTGGCCGTATTCATGCATATGATGTGGGAACGAATGGCGCTGATTTACGCCATCCTGGTGCCGCCGTTGGTGATTCTCGTGCTGATTGGCCTGATGGTGTGGGAGGCGGACTATACCTGGTTGACGCGGATGGAGTTTTTCTCCCAAGTGTGGAAGTAGGTTCGTTTGCGGCCCGCCGGGCTGCTCGATTATATGGCCGTTAATCTTCCCCCCCTAGGCGAATTGGCGCCGGTGGCGGGGGTACGCCTGGGTACCGCCCGTGCGGGCATCAAACAGTCCCAGCGCGACGACCTGACGCTTATCGAATTGATGCGGGGCACCTCGGTGGCCGGGGTGTTCACGCGCAATGCGTTTCGCGCACCGCCGGTGATTTTGGCGGAGCGGCGTGTTCGCACCGGCCATCCGCGGGCGATGCTGATCAATAGCGGCAATGCCAATGCCGCGACGGGCGTCGGTGGTTTCGAAGACGCCAATGTGCTCTGTGAGCATGCGGCGCACTGTTTGGGCGGCGAGTTTGATGGTGCGTCGGTTTTGCCGTTTTCAACGGGGGTGATTGGCGAACGGTTGCCGGTGGACGGCATGCGTTCGGCTATCGAGCGCGCGGTGTCCGCCTTGTCGGCAACCGCGTGGGCCGCCGCCGCCAAGGCCATCATGACCACCGATACGGCACCGAAGGCCGAGAGCGGCCGGTGCGATCTGGGTGGCGGGGCGGTGACCATCACCGGCATCGCCAAGGGCTCCGGCATGATCAAGCCGGATATGGCGACCATGCTGGCGTTTGTCTGTTGTGATGCCAAGGTCGCCAAACCCGCGTTGCGGCGCATGGTTGGTGAGATTGCCGAGCACTCGTTCAACCGTGTTACCGTCGATGGCGATACGTCCACCAACGATTCCTTCGTCCTGTGCGCCACCGGGTGCGCGGATCATGCGGAGGTCACGGGCTCCGGCCATGCCTATGAGGCGCTCAAGAACGGACTGCTCGGGGTTGCGACGGCATTGGCGGAACGCATTGTCAGGGACGGCGAGGGGGCAACCAAGTTCGTCACCCTGCGGGTTCGCGGCGGCGCAACCGGGGCGGAGTGCCTGAAGGTTGCCTATACGGTGGCGGAATCGCCGCTTGTCAAGACGGCATTGTTCGCGGGCGATCCCAACTGGGGCCGTTTCTGCATGGCCATAGGTCGCGCCGGCGTTGCGCATTTGAACCCGGAGCGGGTCTCTTTGGCTCTCGACGACGTTATCGTTGCGCGTCACGGCCTTGTGGCGGACGACTACGACGAATCCGCCGCCGCGGCGGTATTGCGGCGAGACGAGTATTGCATCGATATCGATCTCGGCAGAGGTTCCTGTGCCGAAGCCGTCTGGACCACCGACCTATCCTACGACTATATCCGTATCAATGCGGAATATCGAACCTGAACCCTGGAGCCTTTATTGAGCTGCGATTCCACCCAGGGTTGATCGGATGTTCCCTAACCCAGGACGAGACCGGCCCAGCCAGCCACGGCGAGGAATGGACCGAACGGGATTGGTTGGTGGCGGGTGGTGCGACGAGTCAGGATACCGAACAATCCATAGGCAAGGCCGGCGACGGCGGCGAAGAGCACCACCAGCGGCAGCGCCGTCCAACCAAGCCAGGCGCCAATCGCGGCGAATAGTTTGAAGTCGCCGTATCCCATGCCCTCCCGGCGGGTTGTCCATTTGAATATCCAATAAACCAGCCAAAGAAACAGATAACCGCCCGCCGCGCCGATAATGGCCGTGGCGGCGTCGGGGGTGAAGCCACCGATGGTGTTGACGATGAGCCCGGCCCATAGCAACGGTAGTGTGAGCTGGTCGGGGAGCAGATGGGTTTCGAAATCAATACCCGCCAGCACGATCATCAGGCAGGAAAAAACGACGGCCGCGAGGGCCAACCAGGTCCAGCCGAAACTCGCCACAGCCACGAGTGGGGCCACGGCGGTAATGAGTTCCACCAGCGGATAGCGCGCGCCGATTGCCGTGCCGCACTGCGAGCATCGGCCACGCAAAACCAACCAGCTTAGGATGGGAATGTTCTCCACTATCCGTATTTGGTGGCCGCAGGCGCGGCATTGGGAACGGGGGACGAGCAGATTGAACGGCGCTTCCGCCGGAGCCGCGCTGTCGGTGTCCTTGATGTCGAGTTGTTGCCGCGCGGCCCGATTCCAGTGCCGGTCGAGCATAACAGGCAGGCGCGAGATCACCACGTTCAGGAAACTGCCGATGACCAGACCGAAGATCATCACGCACAGGGCCGGGGACCAGCCGTGCGCCCAAGGCTCGCCTAGATCCATCGTTCCGGCCTCCGCGGACGAACCGCAACCCGGTTGAATGGGTAACGCATCCGGCTAGCCGCCCACTACGGCACCGAGTTGAAATATGGGTAGATACATGGCGACGACAAGGCCTCCCACCACGAGCCCAAGCACCGCCATGATTGCGGGTTCGAGCAGAGACGTGAGGTTGTCCACCGCATTGTCGACCTGCTCCTCGTAATAGGCGGCCGATTTGGCCAGCATCTCATCGAGAGCGCCGGCCTCCTCGCCAACCGCGACCATCTGCACAATCAGGTTGGGGAATACGCTGGAGCGGCGCATGGATACGTAGAGTGGTTGCCCCCCGGCGACACTGTCGCGCAGCCCGGCCACCGCCTGTTGATACACCCTGTTGCCGGTTGCTCCCGCAACGGAGCGCAGGGCATCGATCAGGGGTACACCGGCGGCGAAGGTGGTGGCCAGCGCGTGGGCGAAGCGGGCGACGACGGAATGTTCGACAATACGCCCGATGATCGGCAACCTTAGCACCAGCCAGTCGGCCATTTGCCGGAATTTCGGCGACCGACGGCGCAACGTAATCAACAGGGCAATGACTGCGGCCAGGGCGATGCAAATCAGCGGCCAGCCACCCTGCAGGGTTTCGGATAGGCGGACCACGAAGAGGGTGAATGGAGGCAGATCCGCGCCGAACCCGGAGAATATTTCCTGAAACTGCGGCACAACCTCAACAAGCAGAATAGCGCTGACGACCAGCGCAACTATGATCACGGCGGCGGGGTAGGTCAACGCCTTTCGCACCCGGGCTTTCAGCGATTGGGTCTTTTCCTGATAGGTCGCGATGCGATCGAGCATGGTTTCCAACGCACCGGCCTGTTCGCCGGCATTGACGAGGCTGCAATAAAGGGTGTCGAAGCTTTTCGGATGGGTGCGCAGGGCGCCGGCGAGACTTTCGCCAGCCGACACGTCGGTGCGCAGGGTGTGGATCAGGTCTTTCACCGCGGGCCGCTCGAAACCGTCCGCCACGATGTCGAAGGACTGCACCAGGGGTACGCCGGCCCGCAGCATGGTTGTCATTTGTCGCGTAAAGAGAGCGATGTCGGCCGGCCTCGGTTTCCCCCCCTTGCCGAAGATCCGACCAGGCAACGTGATCATGTGCGGGCCAATGTCGCGCCAATGCGCCCCGGTGCCCGCCATGACGCTTCCAGCCACCCCAACGCCTGGGCTCGTTCCGGCAACATTGCTGTTGTTTCAATCACAGGCCGACCCGGTGATGCCCTGTCGTGACGCGGTTGATTTCGGCGAGGCTGGTAACGCCTTCCAATACCTTGGCCAATCCGGATTGGCGCAAGTCCCGGAAACCTTCCTTGCGCGCATCCTCCGCCAGCCGCAGGGCATCCGCCTCCGCCATGATCAGCCTGGAGAGCGCGGGCGTGATCTTGACGACCTCATAGATGCCGATCCGCCCTCGGTAGCCGCTGTGGCAGCTCTCGCAGCCGCTTTCCCTGGCTCGGAAGAGTTGGCGGTCCGTAGCGATCCCCGCATCGGCGAATCCTTCCGCAACCAGGGTCTCCGGGGGCAGGGATACCGGCTCCCTACACCTGGGGCACAGACGCCGGGCGAGACGTTGGGCGACGATCAGATCCACGGATGTCGCCAGGTTGAATGCGGGGATACCCATGTTGCGCAACCGGGTGAGCGTTGCGGCGGCGGAGTTCGTATGCAGGGTGGAGAGCACGAGGTGCCCCGTTTGTGCCGCCTTGACCGCGATTTCGGCGGTTTCGAAATCGCGAATCTCGCCGACCATGACCACATCCGGATCCTGGCGCAGAAATGCCTTGAGCGCGGCCGCAAAATCCAGCCCGACCTTCGGATTAACGTTCACCTGATTTATGCCGTCGAGGTTGATCTCCACGGGGTCTTCGGCGGTGGCGATGTTTCTTTCCGGAAGATTGAGCAAATCCAGGCCGCTGTAGAGCGTCACCGTCTTACCGCTGCCGGTGGGGCCTGTTACCAAGATCATGCCTTGGGGCCGGCTCAGCGCCTCAAGGAAAAGTGCCTTCTGGTTGGCGTCGAAACCCAGGCCATCAATCCCCAGCTTGGTGCTTTCGGGATCGAGGAGGCGAAGCACCACCTTCTCTCCCCAGAGGGTGGGCAGGGTATTGACGCGAAAATCGATGGCGCGTGTTTTTGAAAGCCGCATCTTGATACGGCCGTCCTGGGGTACGCGGCGTTCGGAGATATCAAGCTTGGACATGACCTTGATTCGTGCGGCGAGACGCTTGCCCAGGTGGGCGGGTGGTTTTGACGCCTCGTGCAGGATGCCGTCGGTACGAAAGCGAACCCGGTAGCTCGACGTATAGGGCTCGAAGTGAATGTCGGAGACGCCGCGCTTGATGGCGTCCAGCAACATACGGTTGACGAAACGGACCACGGGGGTGTCGTCGATGGCACTGGTTGTTTCGTCTTCGTCTTCTTCGTTGTCATCGTCATCGAATGCGGCCATGTCGAAATCTTCGAGATCGCTGTCTTCGAGATCGTCCACTCCGAAATCTCCGGGCACTTGGGGTTCGGTGCCCGCGCACAGCCGGTCGATAGCCAGCATGAGTTTGTCGTGTTCGACCAGAACCGGTTCGACATTGAGCCCGGTACGGAACCGGATGTCGTCGAGCGCCGGCAGGTTGGCCGGATCGGAGAGGGCCACGACGAGGTTGTTGCCGTCTTTCAGCAACGGCAGCAGGTGGTGTTCCCGCGCGGCCGCCTCGCTGAAATGGTCGCGGGGAACCTGGCCGAGGTCGAAGGCGGCGAGATCGAGGCGCGTAAGCCCGTACTCCGGCTCGCCCCCGGCCGTCTTGGTTTGCAGCCCGCCTGGACGCCTGTCCGGTGTGGCTGGTGGCGAAGAACTGTACATGGATGTCGGCTCAACCGGGTTTGCTTTCGAAGGGTGGTGTTTGGAAGCGCCAAGTATTTGTGACACGGGGCCCTCGGCTCGGCAATCGGCGTTTGACGACAGTTTGTGTAAGCCATCGACGCTACCGGTGGCCTTCGGGGTATGCGCTCCGCCACTCGACAAACTTCTGCCGCCCGTAGGCGCGCCTGTCGTATCGGCCCCCGCCGGAACTGGCGACCTAGCGATGCGGCCATTGCCTACAGCGCGAGCCTGCGATGGCTGAGGCCGATTGTGTCGTTTATCTGGCAGCCGATCCAAGTCGAGGTTGTTAACCTGTCTCTGGAGTAGGTTTTTCAGGCCAGTGTGCCGTTTTTCGAAACGGGGCACGAGCGGCGGTCGGCACCGCAAGTGGATCGACAATGTAATCAAGGAGTCGGAACTGCAAATGAACAGCAAGGCGAACACGGCAAGGCGGCATAACAACGGCTTGGAGATATTGGCAATGCGTTGGAGCGTATCGGTGGGCAATTCCCGTCCCCGACACAGGTATCACGGGTATGTTGCAGGGTTCACTCTAATCGAGGTAATGATCGTCATCGCAATTCTCGGCGTTTTGGCGGCCATTTCGATACCGTCCTATCAGGACTATGTCGAGAACACCAATATGGCGAAGGTGACGACCCATTTCGAAGGGGGGGTCCGATTCGCGGAGATTGAATTGCGCAAGGTTCAAACGGATATTTCGGTGGGCCGTTTTGCGAACCTTGCCGCTGCGGATGGTACGGGCAACTACACCCAGGCGGGCTTTGTCGCCTTGCTCAACGACAGCGGCGGCACCGCTCCGGGTGGCGGCGCACCCTATGTGGAAGGCAGTGGCAATACGACAACCGGTGCCATCGGTGTAACGGTGACCGGTACCTTGGCGGCGGGCACCTGGCAGGTTGCTTTCGAGCGCCCCAAAATTTACGGATTTGCCAGTGCCACGACCCGTGGGACGGGCTGGAGCGAGATTTGATTTTTCGGATTCCGTTGAGCCGAGGCTTGTGCGCTGTTCGATTCGTGCAAATGTCGCACTTCGACGCAACCCGGCTTCGGGCTTGCCTGTGATGCTTTCCACCGTTGCCCGTCCAGCATCCAACTTGCGGCCTACACGGCTTTTTCCACGGTGGGTTGGGCTGCCATGCAGCTTCGGTTTCACACTGCTTGAACTGATGGTTGCCGTGGCGATCATTGCATTGATTGTCACGGTGGCCGTTCCCGCCTACGAGGGGTATGTGCGCAGTTCCCGGGAAGGGGTGCTTGTCGCCAACATTGCCACCATGGAGGTGTTTCAGGAGGATTACCGGCTGCGCACGGGCAGCTATCTGAGAGAGGCCGCCAATGGCGCGGCAATAAGGGACGCAATTGGCTGGCGGGCCAAATCGGACGACGGCACGGCGTACAGCATTGCAACGGGTGCGGGCGAGTCCTATCGTGTCGTGGCGGTCTCTGCCGAGGGGATTCGCGTGTGCGTGCGATACCCGGAAAAAACACGCTGTTGAATCCGTTTTGGTCAACAGGATTAGTGCTCCATCCAACTGATGGGACGAACTGGAGGCCTTGCTGGCCGCCGCGCTCGCAGCGCGACAGGATCGTTCGCGCAAGCACCGGAGTGCAAAGTTCCCACCTTCCAGATCCATTGGAAAGAGGCTATTCTGCGTGGTCATCGCAGTGCCGGAATAGCTCAGTCGGTAGAGCGGCTGATTCGTAATCAGTAGGTCGGCGGTTCGAGTCCGCCTTCCGGCACCAATAGAAAGGGAATTGTATACTTCCCAATCGATTGGCGCACCGTAAATCGAAGGTGAGCGTTCGGTGGTTTGCGGGGCCGATCAGAGGTTCCTTAGTCATGCTGAATCCGGTCGAGTACCAGTCCGTAGAAAAAATCGCCTTCCGTACCGGGCGCCGCACGGTCGAAATACCAGCCAAGATGCCGCTGGCATTCACCGCAGGCGGCAATACGCCATTGAAATCCCAGAAACCAGGTATCGGCCGCTTCCGGCGCACCGGCAATGGCGCAGCCGAGCGCGTCCCGGAAACAGCCGATATGGAATAGGAAACCGTATGGATTGGCGAAGCGATGGTCGTGGCTGCCGTCGACTTCGATGCGGTCGCCGTTGCGGCCGATAACCGCCGAGCAGGTTCCGCAATAGATGAAGTCTTTCTCCTCCTTCCGCTCTTGTTCAAGCAAATCCCGCAATTCGGGGTCGAGTGCCTCGCGTTCTGCGACAACACCTTCCGACGACGGCGATTGGTCTCTTTGCATAAAACCCCGGCTAGGGGTGTGCGCCGCAGAACATCTGTGAGCGTGAACTGTGGATGTTTGCAGCCTATTTAATAAAATCGATGGGGACTTATATACATAAGTTGACATGCCACTATATATTGAGGCTTTAGTGGCGGGAAACCACCACATGTTGGGCTTTGTCAACTAATCGATATAATTCCCAATCAATAGGTTACCATAGCTCAATGCTGCTCTATCGAATCGTTCGGGCCTTCCCCGGGGCGCGGGCTCCTAAAGCAGGGATTTCAAGTCCGTTTCCGGGTTCGCCAGGGCTTCCGCGTTCACCTCCCGCCCGATGAGCCTGCGGCAGATCATGAATTCCCTTGGGCTGTTGACCGCATCCACCGCGACGATTTTGCCATGTCTTAGATGGAATACGGCGAACTGGTTTTGAGCCGTGTTGCCGCGAAGCACCTCGGTATCGCCGTCGGCGGCAAATCCCACCATCTGTAGCTTGAGTTCGTATTGGTCGGACCAGAACCAGGGGACGGAGGCGTAAACCTTGTCTCCCCCACACATATTCGCGGCGGCGATGCGGGCCTGCTCCATGGCATTGGGTACCGATTCGAGGCGCAGGCGGCGGCCGAGCAGGGGGCTGGGGTGATTGGTGCAGTCGCCGGCGGCGTAGATATTCTGGTCGCTGGTTCGGCAATGGTCGTCGACGACAATGCCGTCGTCGCAGGCGAGCCCCGCTTCTTGCGCCAATTCCACGTTGGGGACAATGCCGATGCCGACAATCACAATATCCGCGTTGAAGCTCGTATTGCCGCACAAGACTTGGCGAACACGATCACCACCCACCAGTCCCGTCACCGTTGTTCCGGTATGCAGGCACACCCCCCGGTTACTGTGCAGTTGGTGGTAAAACTCGGACATCGCCGGTGTGGCAACACGTTGCAGGATGCGGCTTTCCATTTCCAGAACACGAACCTTCAGGCCCGCGTCGATACATACGGAGGCCACCTCGAGGCCGATATAACCACCACCGACCACTACGACCCCGAGGCCCGGCGACATCTCCGCCCTGATGGCGTCCACATCCGCGATGGTGCGCAGATAGTGCACGCCGGACAGGTCGCCGCCAGTGAGTTGCAGATGCCGAGGACGGCTGCCGGTGGCGAGCAACAGTTTTTCGTAGGAAAGGGTCTCGCCATCCGCGGTGGCCACCGTTTGGGCGGTTGGATCAATCGATGCAACGCGCGCACCGGATTTGATGGATATGTTGCGGTCCGCGTAAAACTTCTCGGGCCGCAGGTAAACGCGTTCCAGACCGTGTTCGCCCGCGAGGTATTGCTTCGATAGCGGGGGGCGTTGATAGGGAATGTGCGGCTCGTCGCCGATGATGACGATTTCTCCGTCGTAACCCTCCTGCCGCAGGCTGGCCGCCGCCTGACTGCCCGCCTGGCCGGCTCCCACGATGATCATTGCCGACACAAGCTAACCCCATCCGTCAAAACGCGGATTGTATCTATGACCTGTCTTGAAAATACCCATACCATGCAACGGTATTGTATCAATCCGAAGGGATTGATATACATGGCTATGCGGTGATCGCTGTTACCGCTGTCGCATGCCTTTCCGTGTCCCGCCCGGTATTCCGGCGACAGGGCGTACGCGCCCGGCGAGCTGGTCCAGGTCGACCACATGACGTACCGCCGCGACGGCTAGGTTCCCAGGGAGTTCCGCGCCGTCCGCCCAACAACCAGGCACAGGGTCGCCCGGGTGTTCTCGCGGGCCACGGCCGGCAACGCCGGGTGCTTCCTGGCCGCCATGGTCGAGACCATGCCGTTCCCCGTCGCCGCGAATCCGGCACGCCCGATTGGATGACTTTAGGATGGCCCTGCCCGAGCCAATACATTTGTTCTCAGCAGTCCGTTATAATGAATGTGGTGAATTAATCAGGGTTTCCCTAGGATGGGAGAGCGAGACCATGACAAGGACAAGCACGAAGACGAAGGACGATCTTGCGGCGCGCGGCCTGCCGCGGCTGTCCGGGCGGGGCGCGAGCGCCTCGCGCGCGAACCCCTTGCCCCGTGTGCCCCCCCCCCCCCCCCCCCCCGAACGAATCCGGGCGCGGGGCTGAGCCGGTGGGCGCCCCCGGGAGAGCCGCCCGCCGCCTGAAGGCGGGACTCGCCGCTGCTCTTCTGCCGACCTTCGTCGCCACCCTCGCGCCCCAGGACGCGCAGGCGCAGGCCCCCACTCTTACCGCAACGCCGGGCGACGGGCAGGTCACGCTCAGTTGGACTCTGTCCAGCACCGGTGTGGGAACCAAGTGGGGGTACAAGATCAATGGCGGCGGATTTACCTGGGCTGGGACGCCCCTCGCTATTCCAGGTTCCAACGCCGGCACCAGAGGCCACACGGTAACAGGCCTGACGAACGGAACCTCTTATCAGTTCATTGTCTACTTGCAGACTGCGACCAATGCGGCGTACCGTCAAAGCAACCAGGTGAGCGCCACGCCGAATCCACCCACCGCCGGGGTGACGCTTTCGAAGACATCGCTGACGATGAATGAGGGGAGCAGCGACACCTACACGGTGAAGCTGGACAAGGCGCCCACGGTGAACGTGACGATCACGGTGAGCGGCGCTTCGGGCGACGTGTCGGTGATGGGTTCGCCGCTGACCTTCACGCCGAGCAACTTCGGCACGGCGCAGACGATCACGGTGAGCGCGGCCCGCGACGGGGACACGACGGACGACACGGCAACGCTGACGCACGCGGCGTCGAGCACCGACACGGCCTACGGCGCCTCGCTCGAAATCGACGATGTGGACGTGACGGTGACCGACACGACGCCGACCTTCCAGCTGCTGACCGACCCGGCGGCGGTGACCGAGGGCACGGACATCAGTCTGACGGTGACCTCCGACAGGTCGATATTCGGCAACTGGCCGGTGCGCCTGACGCTGGCGGCCCGGAGTTCGAGCACTTTCACGGCGGCGGACATTGCCGGCACGCTGGGGCCGCGCGAGTTCACTGCGAACTTCGGCAGCACCAGCGCCTTCGGCTCCCCCGTCCCCGGCACGACGGGCACGGTGACCATCCCGACCAGCACCGACTCGGCCACCGAGGGCGCGGAGGCCTACCGGATCACGCTGAGCCAGAGGACCACCTTCGTCAGCTACGCGGTCGGCACCGATGCGACCGCCGACGGCACCCTGAACGATGCGGCGGCGACCGGGCCGACCATCACTCTCACCGCCGCGCCGGGGGACGGGCAGGTGACGTTGTCCTGGACCTATACCAACGACGACGGGGAGGCTTTTGATCACTGGCGGTACGCGCAGAAGAAAGGCGGCGGAAGCTACAGCGGCCTGGGCGATGAGATTCCCGGCGGCAAGGCCATCCGAACGCACACCGTGACAGGTCTGGAAAACGGCGCCGCATACACTTTCAAGGTCACACGCGGAGTCACAAGCCCCCCACCTGTGAGGATCCAGACAACAGCACCTCCTTACTCCAACGAAGTCACCGCGACGCCGACGGCCGCTTCCGTTCCCGCCAGGCCGTCGGGGTTGTCGGCAACGGCGGGCAACGGGCAGGTGACGCTGACGTGGACCGACCCGGAGGACGATTCGATCACGAGGTATCAGGTGCGGCGGAGGAAGGGCAGCGACGCCTGGGGCGGCTGGACCGCCATCTCCGGCTCCGACGCCGACACCACGGCCCACACGGTGACGGGGCTGGACAACGACAGCGAATACCGCTTCCGCATCCGGGCGAGGAACGATTCCGGCTTCGGCGCGCAGTCGGCGGTGGTGACGGCCACGCCGACGGAGCCTGCCGGCACGGCGCCCGCCAAGCCGACGGGCTTTGGCGCGACGAAGGGCGACACGTGGATCTACTTGACCTGGACCAATCCGAACGACGCCAGCATCACCCGCTGGGAATACCAGCAGAAGACTGGGAGCGAGAACTACGGTTCATGGACACGGATGACGGGTTCCGGCGCGACCACGGTGAAGCATCAGATTACCGGTCTGACCAACGGCACGGTCTACAAATTCAAGATTCGTGCGGTGAACGGCAACGGCGACGGCGCGGCGTCGGACGAGGTGACGGCGACGCCGAATCCACCGACGGCGCCGGTGTTGACGGCAGCCACTTCGACGACCAACCGGAATCTCACGCTCACCTGGACCCATGCCGGCTCGACCGCGGTCGATTACGTCGACGGCGGGGGCGCCAGCGCCCGCACCTGGTGGCAAACGGGGCACCGGCTGAAGGGGTCCACCACCTGGACGGCGTACGGCGGGAACGTATCCACCGCGGGCGGCAATTCCCGGCGCACATCGTCGGCGACCCTCGGCCCCGCCACCTACCCGAACGGAGCATCGGTGGAGGTGGCGATTCGGGCATCGGCCGATTCCGATTTGCTGAACAGGGAGGGTGTCAAGGGCCCCTGGTCGAACGTGCGGACGGTCACCTACATGGACACCAACACCGCCGCGCTGACGTTTACCGGTTCGCCGGTGACGGTGGCGCCCGGTTCCACGGCCACCTACACGGTGGCGCTGACGAAGGCGTATGCGGGGACGCTGTCGATCGCGAGCGACGACACGTCGGCGGCGACGGTGAGTCCGCCGAGCCTGGCCTTCACCACCACCAACTACAACACGGCGAAGACGGTGACGGTGACCGGGGTGGGCAACGGCACGGCGACGATCGACCACGCCTTCCGGCTGACGGGGGCCGCGGTGGATGCGATACCGGACGCCGGCACGGTGGACGTGACGGTGGCCGCCGTGCCGGGCGTGACGGTCTCGCCGACCTCGCTGACGATCGACGAGGGCGGCAGCGGCGCCTACACCCTGAGGCTGAACACGGCGCCGGCGGCGAACGTGACGGTGACGGTGGGCGGCGCCTCGGGCGAGGTGACGGTGGCGGGCTCGCCGCTGACGTTCACGCCGGCCAACCACGGCACGGCGCAGACGGTGACGGTCGGCGCCGGAGCCGACGCCGACACGGCCAACGACAGGGCGACCCTGACGCACACATCGGCCAGCACCGACAACGACTACGGCGCCGCGCTCGCCATCGACAGCGTCTCCGTGACGGTGAGGGACACGACGCCGGGCGCCCGGGGGACGGATCCGGCGGAGTCGCCGACGGGCGGCATGACCTATCAGCAACTGGACGGCGCCGGCGGCCTGGCGCCCGAGCCGGTGGAGTACGCCCGGGAGCTGGTCGTGGTTCCGGCCGGCAAGACGACCGTCAACATCAAGAGCCCGGTGGCCGCGGTGGCCACCGCCACCCGGCACCGGGTGGCGGCGGCGCTCGGGCGGCGCATCCTGGTGGACGAGTCGGTCCATGTCCGCCTGGCGCTGGGCGGGGGGATGGTGTTCGCCGAGGGGAAGAATGTCGGCGACATCGGGTGGCGCTGGTCCGCGAACCCCCTGAGGCCGCCCTCGTCGTGCACGATGGAGAATGGCGCGGCGTTCATCAATCCGGACCACGTCACGTCGGCGGGCAAGGCGATCGGGACATCCCTCGTCGCGGGGCGGGCGGGGGAAAGCGTCGCGGTCTTCCGGCTCGAAACGGGCGCGGACGACGATTTCGGCCTGGACCTCCCGAGCCGGGACGGGGGCAGACACCTTCCCCCCGAGGCGCGCGCCGTCGCCGGCGGCGGCCCGAAGTGCGGCACCCCCAATGAGCCCACGAGGATATTCGCCGACATCGCCGACCACCTGGCGGTGCCGGCGGGCGGGGGCGCGTACACGGCGGGCATCTCGCTGCACGGCGACGCGGACGACGCCCTGGCGGGCCGCAACGCGTCCGTGGCTCTGGGCGGCGCGGCCACCATCGTGCGGGTCGTCGACGGTCTGGACGCCGGGGTGGAGGCGGCGACCCAACCCGTTGTCGCGCACGTGGGCACCTCCCCGCAACCGTTCCTGTGGTTCCGGGACGCGGCCGCGGCCGGCGGCGTGACGGGCGCGGCGGTTCTGGGCTCGGCCAGGGCGACGATCGCGGGGAACAACCTCCACAATCCCACCACCGGCGGGATCGCCACGGGGAGCGACCTGCTGCCCGACGGCAGCGTCAACCTCGCGGTTGAGGGGGACTTCTCGATCGGGGCGTTCAGCCTGGGGATTCCCGCGGACGCGGCGGACCCGTCGGGGGTCTGCCCGGCGGCCGGCGCCGCGGGGTCGCCGGCGACGGGCAACCTGGCGCCGGCGGCCGGCGGCCCGCCGGACAGGGCGACGCTCGGGGGGCGGAACGCGGGGACGCACCATCTGTGCGTTCGGGTGGCCGCCGCGAACGGGGCCCCGATTCCGGCCGGGCTGTACCGCGGGACGGTCAGCCGCACCGGGGTCGGCGACGCCGACGAGACGCTGGCGACGGGTGTGATCGGCCGGATCCGGCGCAACGGGACGACGGCCCGGCTGACCTATCTGACCGCGTCGGGGAAGTACAACCAGCGCCTGATCATCGTCAACGAGGGGGCGCGCGACGCGAGGTACGACCTGGGCTCGCTGGTGACGGAGGCGGGGACGCGGGCGACGCCGACGGCGGCGGCGGTCGGCACGGTCCCGGCGGGCGGTCAGGTGGTGCTGCGGGTTTCGGACCTGGTCGAGTTCGCGGGTCCGCGTCGGCGGGCGTCGGCGACGCTGAGCGTGGTCGCGGCGCCGGGGGACATCCGGGTGGCGACGACCCAGGTGAACCTGCTGGACGGCAGCACGGACACGCTCCACATCCCGGTGCGCGGCGCCACGGTCAACTAGCGGATTCGCCGGACCAAGGCCCGCGCACTGTCCGGCTCGTGCGAATGTCGAACCGATACACCGCCATTCGACTTGCGCGCAGGATCGCAATGGATCAATTTTGTTCCAAATCCTGCGCAAGGTATTTCCCCGCCACCCAATAGTGGTAGGCGGACCATATCTCCACCAGTCCACAAATCACCAGCGCATAGCGCACGGATTCGTTGCCGAATCGGCCGCTCAGCAGGTCGGCGAAGAAGCCCACCGCAAAGGGGCCGAGGCCCAGGCCGATGATGTTGAGAATGAACAGCAGCACCGCGGCGGCCAACGCCCGCATGCGCAACTCGACCAATCCCTGGGTTTGGGAAAAGGTTGTGGCTTGGTAGAAATTGCCGAACATGACCGGCAAGATCATGAGAATGAGCGCCCAGTAGGGGTTCGGCAGGAATAGGAGCAGCATGGAAAACGGCGTGATGGCCCCCAGTGCCACTGCCGCGACCCAGAGATACCAGCGGCTGTCCCGCGCACCCAGGCGGTCTGCCAGATAACCGCCCCAGGCGATGCCTATGGCGCCGGGAATGCCCAACATCAAACCCAGCCAGGTACCGAGTTCGCCGGTTTGCATGTCGTGGATGCGGATGAAGAAAACGGGTATCCAGGCGATGAAGCCATAGCCGACGAAGGCGGTCAGCGCCCCCCCAAACGCCATGTGCCGGAAGGTGCGTTTGCGCCACAGCAACGCAAAGGTGGCGAGGGCGGAAGGCATCTCGCCGGAATCCCGCCTACCCTCCGCGAACCCCCTGGTCGGTTCCCGCAACGTGAAGCGCACGACCAGCGCCAGCAACAGGCCTGGAATGCCCACGACGAAAAAGGCGGCACGCCAGCCGAAGAATTCGTTCATCCAGCCGCCGGCCACGAATCCGAAAAGGATGCCGAGGGGAATGCCCAGGGAATAGATGCCGAGCGCCGTGGCGCGCCGCTCCGGGGGATAGTGGTCGGCGATCATCGAGTGCGCGGGCGGGCTGCATCCGGCTTCGCCAACACCGACACCGATGCGCGCCAGCAGGAGATGCCAGAAATTGAGCGCCAGCCCGGATATTGCCGTCATCGTGCTCCAGACGGCGACCGCCAGCGCGATCAGGTTGCGGCGGCTATGACGGTCCGCCCAGCGGGCGATGGGAATACCCAGGGTCGCGTAAAAGAGTGCGAAGGCGAAACCGCTCAGGAGGCCGAGTTGGGTGTCGCTGAGCCCGAGATCCAGCTTGATGGACTCCATCAGGATGGAGAGTATCTGGCGGTCGACGAAGTTGAAGGTATAGACCACCACCAGCACGCCCAGCGCATAGGCGCGGAATGACGGGGGTGCGCCGGTCTCGGTGCGATGCGCAACTTTTACCACGGGTTGCTGGCGCTTACACCCTGGGCGGACGGCTACTTCTTGCCCCTATCGCCCGGAACCGGCATCGGGAAGGGCGTGACGTTCCCGCCTGTGGTTTCGGTGACCTTGGCGATGCCTTCCTTCTCCACCTCGTCGATGCGAATCACGGCATGCATTGGGATAAAGCTGCGCTGCACCCCCTCGAACTCGGTGCGCAGCTTGTCTTCGCTGGGGTCGATAACGACCTTGGTGCGCTTGCCGAAGATGTAGTCCTCCACCTCGATGAACCCGTAGAGGTCGCTGGAGTAGATGTTGTGGGCATAGACCTCGTAGATCTGGCCCATGCAGTGGAACAGCACCTTGTAGATATGGGTTTGATTGTCGCTCATGGGCTCTATATAGGTGCAACGGCACGGGGTTGCAACCCGTTGTGCGAGCTTAGGGGATGTGAGATTAGGAGGGTAGTCCCCGATTGTTTAACGAAGCAAAGCCGCCAAGCCAGTCAGCCCAAGGCCCTCGACAACAGCTTCGACAACCTCGGTTTGTAGTCGCTGTGGCGAGTCACGATATCCGCACAATCAACGTTTTTGATGTTCAGCGCCCCACATTCGATTGGACCGGAGCCGATGGCTTCGCCGAACCAAGGGTTGGCGACACGATACGGCTTGCGCAGTATCTGGTCGTTGCGCGAATAAAAGTTCCATATCGTACCGGATACCGCGGACGCCGCCTTTTCCCATTCCTCGGCGTTGCGGCGATCAACCGCCCCGCCGAACAGGAACACATCCTTGATGGACCCTGTCTTGGGTTTTTCTGCAAGATTCAGGAGAGTGATAAAAATTGTCCGGGCACCCAGGGAATGCCCCATCAAGGTCACAGCTTCTGCGTCGTAGCGAGCTAGCATATCGGCATTCATTGCACCGACCTCACTGGCCTTGCGCAGGGCGATGTGCCAAGGGTTTTCGAATGGTATTTTCAGTACTTTGGTTATAGCGACAGCATCGCGAGGATTCTTTGGTGCCAAAATCTCAAACAACCTCGACATGTTTTTCTCGCCCGAGAGAAATTTTTCCACTTTGGAACGGCGTCCGCTTTCCCAAGTCACGCCGTAAGCGCTCGAATTCGGGAAGTATCCCGATGTTCCTCGCCGCCAATCATCGAATTTGTCGTCGTCCTGTTGACGAAAGCCATTTACAAACAACAAGCTGTCCTGCTTACCTTCACGCAGCCTATTGATTGCGTAATCCTTGACGGTGCCGAAATATGCCTGGGCCACCGATCCGCCAATATCGCTCCCGAGAGCCGCCCCGGTCACCCCTATGACTCCCAAACCGCGCAACACAGCGCCGCCGCCCGCAGCGACGGCCCCTCCACCGATATAGGCGAGCGATGCGCTTTTCAGCGCCGCTCCGCTCAGCGTACGTATTGCTGTGCCGGTTGACGCGGTCCCCAACAGACCCATTGCTCCCAGCCTGGCGGCCAAAGCGGGCGCCAAGGGGAATGCCAGGGCAACTGGCACGGAAGCCAAGGCTAGAAATACAAGGATACGCTTGGACAGCTTCCGCATGTCTCTGGTTTCCCGTGTGAAGAACTCGTTCCATTCAACAAGGTCTCGTAGTCGGACAGCCAATTTCTCGAATGATCGAATTTCACCTCCGTGCTCCGCACACCACATTTTTGCCGTAAGGCGGTTTTCATCTTTCTTCTTCCTCTTTGGAAAAACTGCCATGTGGAGGCACCCCGGGACACAGCAACGCACCGTGGACGCCGAGCAATGTGTGCATTGGTGCTTCTTCCTACCGGGCTTTCTGAAAATCCCGTTTCTGTCATCAATGGCTTGATGGACTGTCTTGAGCAAGCATTTGGAGCAATAAGCGGTAATCTCGTTGTTCATGTTGTTTGCTATCCGATTATCAACACAATTGGGGCCGTACTATCGGTCAATGCCGTTGTGGTGCGCTTGTGGAGAAAAAATAAAGTGTGGATAGGCGGGTAACTCACGGTGCCTGCCGATGGGTCCGCTTGGACACACCGGCGGAAAACGATCCGCCGGACACGCCCGATTCGTCGCCATCGCTGTTGTTCTCCAGACGCTTGTCGGGCCACGCGAACGCTGGCCAGGCACCGCGCGGCGTGGCTCCGCCGATGTCCGGCGCACCCGCGTCCGCGCCCGCCTCAACTAGCGCTTGGGCCAGATCGACCCATTGGCACTCTGCGGCAATGTGCAGGGGCGTCCGTCCTAGGGCATCCCTCGCCTCAAGATCGGATCCGGCGGCCATCAGGCGTCTCAGGTCATCAACTTGTCCGAGGGTTGCCGCAGTGTGCAGGCCGGGGTCTTGCATCGCCCTGACGGCGGCGTACCGAACTAGTGATGGAATCGGGCAGTCGCAATGCCATCCCCGGCTTTGCAATTGCAGAAATCCCAGTTCGATCAGGGCGTCGCGCAACGTTTTTGACGCCCGTTCGTCCGCCGGGCCCGCCTCGCCGATGATCCGGATGGCGTCGCCTGGTCTGACAGGGCTGGCCGCGTCGATGGCGGCCATGGCGCGTCCCACCCATTGGTCATGGTCCAGCACGACCCCCTGGTAGCGCCCCCCGTAGTAGGAATCTCGCGTCTTGGCCGCCACCCGCCGCACGGCGTCGATATCCACTCCTTCGAGCGAAGCCGGATTTCTGGACACGGCGAGCGCCTCGGCCAGAGCGCCAAGAAATCCGTTGGTGTGCATCGGCCAGCCCTGGGTATCGAGGATCAGTGCGTCGGACCATGGTTCCCCGAGGGCATCGGGCGCGTCCACCCCGAAATGTCGCAGCCAACTGTCAGACAGGTCTCGGCACTCGGCGGGGGAAAGACGCTCCAGGACATGAATGCACTTTGCCTCGTTCGAGTAGCGGGAGATGTTGATGCCCTCCCGCTGCAAATGGCTTTGTAGATAACCGAGACCCGCGAACACGGGCAGGATGGGGATATCGCCGACACGGCCCAGATGCAGGGACCGCAGAGCGTTGGCCGGCGGGGTGGACGGTTCCACCATTTGCGCCTCGTCGACCATCACGATGATCGGGGCTGGAAACGCAGCCGCCCGGTCCTGCCGCAGAAGCCTCCGCGACCCCGCGACGGTCGCCTGCTCCGCATCCTCGCCGATAGCCTGATCACCTCCCGACAGATAGGTGGCGAGGGCACGAATGATGGCACCGCCCCATTTCTCCAAGGCGGATTCTGGCAGCGTCTGGCGAATGACCCTGCCTAGGCTCTCGACGTTGCCCAGCGCATCGACATTGAGGTTGACGCAGATCGGATTGTGCGGTCCGGGCGTGCCGCTCCCCCATTTTTCCTGAAGATGCCTGAGCAGCGCGGTTTTACCCGCCCCCGGTGCCCCCTGCACCAGGCGGGTCAGACCGGGGTCGTTCGCGTCGATGTCGCCGGACAGCCACATCTGGTGGGCGAGCGTGGCGGCATTGCCGATGTCTTGGATAACCGCGTTCCGTCCGACAAAAACCGGAGGTTGGGCGCGTGCTCCCTTGTTGGCATATTGGGTCAGGGATACGCGCCGCTCCTCATCGTTCATCGTCGAGCTCCCTCCCGCGGGCCTTGGGTTCTTGCGAGCACCGTGGCGTGCTAGGGAAGCGGCCAGTGCGGATTCATTCTTGATCGGTAGTGTCGCCGCTTGACATTTGCATGAACCGAACATTGTGCGAGCCCCGGCTCGGCGGCATTCGAAAAGTCAAATTGATGCAACACCTCTTGATCCATTTGGGAATTATATCCATTAGTTGACAAAACCCAACATGTGGTGATTTCCCGCCACTAAATCCTCAATATATAGTGGTATGCTAACTTATGTATAAGTCCCATCCATTTTCGTGTTTGGAAGCCAGCAAATGAATAATATGCCCGTTGGCTTTGCAACACACGCCCAATGCCCAACAGCGGGCCGCCGTTTATCTGGTTCCGACACATTTGGCTCTGCGCAACCGACCCTTCCACTGCCCCATGAGTCTCACTAGTGCGCCGTCTGAAAAATACGCATACGATTCATCCTGTTCGCGTCAGATCGTAATCATTTAATTTTAATGGGTATTTTTGCATATAGATCAATGCCGATTGGGCGGCGAGTTAATCGGACGGTACAATAGATCCGCGTCTGAAAGACCCCGGTCGAGTGCCTTCAAACAATCGAAGATGGCCCCTCTTGGTCTCAGATCCCCCAGCAGGTCGCGGGACTTTTGCCCCAGACCACCAAACCCGCACATCAACTTTTATATCCCACTGTAGTAAATTTCGGCCGACCGAAACCCCGAGAGGCCCAACCGTTGTCAAAACACGGCCGCAACCGTCTTTTCATTAAGACCCACGGATGCCAGATGAACGAGTACGATTCGGCGCGCATGGCGGATGCGCTGCGGGAGACCCATGGTTACGAGTTGGTCGAGTCGGCGGCCGAAGCCGATCTGATATTGCTGAACACCTGCTCGATTCGGGACAAGGCGCAGGCCAAGGTATTTGATCAGTTGGGCCGTTGGCGGCCGCTAAAGAAACGCAATCCGGAGCTCTTGGTCGGTGTCGGCGGTTGCGTGGCGAGTCAGGAAGGAGCCGCGCTCACCGATCGCGCACCCTTTGTCGATATCGTCTTCGGGCCGCAGACGCTGCACCGTCTGCCGGAGCTGGTTGAGCGGGCCAGGGTGCGCATTGCCGGCCCGGTGGTCGATGTCAGTTTTCCGGAAATCGAGAAGTTCGACCGGCTGCCGCCGCCCGGTGCCGATGGCCCGAGTGCGTTTGTTTCGGTCATGGAGGGTTGCAGCAGGTACTGTACTTTCTGCGTGGTGCCCTATACGCGCGGCGAGGAGATGAGTCGGCCCGTTGCCGATGTCCTGCGCGAAGTCGAGCAACTCGCGGCCCAGGGTGTTCGGGAGGTGAACCTGCTCGGCCAAAACGTCAACGCCTATCGGGGGCCGATCGAGGGCGACACGGCGGATTTGGCGGAGTTGATTCACTATGTCGCCGCTATCGACGGCATCGAGCGCATCCGCTATACCACCTCGCACCCGGTGGAATTCAACGAAAACCTGATACGGGCCTATGCCGATGTGCCGGCGCTGGTCGATCACCTGCACCTGCCGGTGCAATCCGGTTCGGACCGCATCCTGGCGGCCATGAAGCGCGGGCACACGGTGCTCGAATACAGGTCGAAGATTCGCAAGCTGCGCGCGGTGCGCCCCAACATCAGTATCTCCTCGGATTTCATCGTTGGCTTTCCGGGTGAAACCGACGCGGATTTCAATGCCACCCTGGCCTTGATCGAGGAAATCGGTTTCGACCTATCATTCTCCTTTATCTACAGCCCGCGGCCCGGCACGCCCGCGGCGAGTATGCCGGACCCGACCGAGTTGACCGTCAAGAAACACCGTCTCGCCATTTTGCAGAGCCGTTTGCGCAAGCAGGCCGCCGCGATTGCCGAAGGTATGGTGGGCAGTCGCCAGCGCGTGTTGGTGACCGGCCGGTCAAAGCGGGGTGAGGGGCAACTGCAAGGACGCACCGAGAATAATCGAGTGGTCAATTTCCCGGGCGACGACAAAAGCCTGGTCAATGCCTTCGCCAGGGTGCGGATTACCGAGGCCCTGCCGAATTCCCTGCGCGGCGAGCTTGATCGAGTGTCGGGGGGTTGACGAGGTGCGAACCGAACGGTACGCGAGTCTCGGCTCGGCGGAATTCGGGAAGTCAAATTGATACAATTCCCGTCAATGATGAGCGATAATTCGTCTGGGTCCGAATATCCACCGAAATGGGGCATTGCCTGCCAAGGCTGTGCGCTTCGGTTTGCGGCGCGGAACTTTTGCCACGGGCCACCGGGTGATGACCCCCCCGGGCGGCGGCTGAATCTGGTATCGGGTCTGTGCCTGGGCATGCCGCTTGCCGCGTTGCTGGTTGGTGGCTGGATGGCCGAGACGCTGGTTGGTGGCGCCTGGTGGGCTATTGGCGGTTTTCTTGGCGCCTCGGCCGCCGTGTTCGGTATGCGGCGTCGCATGGATCTCTGGTTGCGAGAAGAAGTTGAAGTGAGGGCTAGGCTATGAAAACCACCTGGACTGCATGGGTGGTATTGATGCTGGCGGGCACCGTCGCGCAGGCGGCGGAGTTGCCGGACTTTACCGAATTGGTGGATGCCCATTCCGCCTCCGTCGTCAACATCAGCTCGGAGCGTCCGGCGCGGGAGCAGTCGCGGCGCTCCGACGAATTCAACGACCTGTTTCGTCGATTCTTCCCGAACCCCAACCCTCCGTCGCCCAAGGGGCCGCGGCGCTCGCAAGGTTCCGGCTTCATCATCGACAGCGATGGCTACATCCTGACGAACAATCATGTTGTGGGGGAAGCCGACAGGGTGGTGGTGCGTCTGAAGGACCGGCGCGAGCTCAACGCCGATGTGGTGGGCACCGACCCCGGGTCCGATTTGGCGCTGCTGAAGGTGGAGGCGGAAGACCTGCAACCCGTACTGCTTGGCCGGTCGGCGACACTCGAAGTGGGTGAGTGGGTACTCGCTATCGGCTCGCCCTTCGGTTTCGAATACTCCGCCACCGCCGGTATCGTGAGCGGCAAGGGACGCAGCCTGCGCAACGAGAACTACGTGCCCTTCATTCAGTCGGATGTCGCCATCAACCCCGGCAATTCCGGCGGGCCGCTGTTCAATCTAGACGGTGAAGTCGTGGGCATCAATTCGCAGATTTATTCCAATTCCGGCGGCTATATGGGCATGTCCTTCGCCGTTCCCATCGATGTGGCGATGGAGGTTGCCGAGCAGCTCAGGCAGTCCGGGCGTGTGGCGAGAGGTTGGCTGGGGGTTGAGATCCAGCAGGTGAACCGCGAATTGGCGGAGAGCTTCGGCTTGAAACAGCCCCGGGGCGCGTTGATTACCCGGGTATTCCCGGACAGCCCGGGAGACAAGGGCGGTTTGCGGGCCGGCGACATTATCACCGAGTTCAACGACCGGGCCATCGACCGTTGGGACGAGTTGCCGCACTATGTTGGCCGGGTGGCGCCGGGCAGCGAAGCCAATGTCGGCCTGATGCGCGAGGGCAAGAAAATGGAATTGGAAATCGAGATTGGCGAGTTGCCGAGCGATAGCCTGGCGCAACGCGGCCAAACCGGCTCCGACGAGCTCTCCGTGCTTGGGCTCGCGGTCAAAGAGTTGCCGGAGGGCACGTCAGAGCGCCTGAACATTGATGGCGGCGTGGTGGTGGTGCATTCCGAAGGCCCCGCCTCGGAAGCCGGCATCCACGCCCGCGACATCATTACCCGACTGCACAATAAGCCGGTGGTTGACCTCGACAGTTTTCGTGAAATCTCCAGTTCCCTACCCAGGGGACGGAGTGTTTCGGTATTGATCGTGCGCGGCGAAAGGCCTCTGTTTGTTGCGCTTAGGGTTCCCGAATAGCCGGCCGGCATAGGCTTTTCACTACACTCGCCGCCGCTTTTCCGACGGCCCACCGCACTTGCAGAGCCTCGACCACATTCGCAACTTCTCCATCATTGCGCACATCGATCATGGCAAATCGACCCTGTCGGACCGCCTGATTCAGCATTGCGGAGGATTGAGCGAACGGGAAATGGCCGACCAGGTTCTTGATTCCATGGACTTGGAGCGGGAACGGGGCATTACCATCAAGGCGCAAAGCGTGACGCTCGACTATGAGGCGGCGAACGGCGGGCTGTTCCGACTCAATTTCATCGACACGCCAGGCCATGTGGATTTCAGCTACGAGGTATCGCGGTCGTTGGCCGCCTGCGAGGGGGCCCTATTGGTGGTCGATGCCGCCCAGGGCGTGGAGGCGCAATCCGTTGCCAACTGCTACACCGCCATCGACAACGGACTGGAGGTTCTGCCGGTTCTGAACAAGGTTGACCTGCCGCAGGCCGAACCCGGCCGGGTCGCCCGGGAGATAGAGGACATCATCGGATTGCCCACCGACGCGGCGCTTGAGGTCAGCGCCAAGACGGGGGAGGGCGTGCCCGCCTTGCTCGAACAAATCATCGAACGGGTGCCATCGCCACAGACCGATCCGGCTGCACCGCTCAGGGCGTTGATCATCGACTCCTGGTTCGACAACTATCTCGGTATTGTCTCCCTGGTGCGTGTGATGTCCGGCGGCGTCGCCAAGGGCGACCGCATCGTATTGAAGTCGACGGGCAAGATCCATCCGGTCGACGAGGTTGGCTGTTTCCGTCCGAAACGAACCGCCACGGAGAGGCTCGGCGCCGGCGAGGTCGGTTATGTCATCGCCGGCATCAAGGAAATTCGTGGGGCGCCGGTGGGCGATACCCTGGTGTCGGCACACCACAGCGAGGTATCCGCGCTGCCGGGCTTCGCCAAGGCCAAGCCGCAGGTATACGCCGGCCTCTTCCCCCTCAACTCGGAGCGGTTCGACGACTTTCGGGCGGCGCTGGAAAAACTCAGGCTCAACGACGCATCGCTATTCTATGAACCGGAGTCGTCCGATGCGCTCGGTTTTGGCTTCCGCTGTGGATTCCTCGGCCTGTTGCACATGGAGATTGTGCAGCAGCGGCTGGAGCGGGAGTACGGCTTGGATTTGATTACCTCCGCCCCCACGGTGATTTATCAGGCGGAGTTGCCGGACGGTTCGCTGGTGGAGGTGGACAATCCCTCGGCGCTGCCGGAGCGCTACCTGTCGCTGCGCGAACCGATTGCGGAGGTCAACATATTGGTGCCCCAGGAGTTTGTCGGCAATGTGATCAACCTCTGTGTGGAGCGGCGCGGTGTCCAGAAGGATATGCACTTCTCGGCCGGCCAGGTCTCAATGACCTGGGAGATGCCCATGAACGAGGTGGTCATGGATTTTTTTGACCGGCTCAAATCGGTAAGTCGCGGTTTCGGTTCGCTGGATTACGCCTTCCATCGCTACGTGGTCTCGAACCTGGTCAGGCTGGACATCCTCATCAACGGCGAGCGGGTCGATGCCCTGGCCGTGATCGTGCATCGCGACAACGCGCAGCGGCGCGGCAGGCAATTGGTGGAGACCATACGGGAACTGGTGCCGCGGCAACTGTTCGCCGTGGCGATTCAGGCGGCCATAGGCGGAAAGATCATCGCCCGCAAAACGGTGGGCGCCCTGCGCAAAAACGTTACCGCCAAGTGCTACGGCGGGGATGTAACGCGCAAGAAAAAACTGCTTGAGAAACAGAAGGCGGGCAAGAAGCGTATGAAACAGGTCGGCAGTGTGGAGATCCCGAAGGAAGCCTTTTTGGCGGCGTTGAAGCTCGACTGATCCACCCGGCGCGATTGTCGGCCGCATTGCGTATAGGCCTCGCGACACGAATGCAGGTGAGTTCACCGCGCCTCGCTTCGACCACTATAATCGGCCTTCACGAATAGGCGTGGCTGGGCGGGAATTGCTTTGTTTCCCGTTTTATCCGGTGGGCTGGCGAGTCGGGGAACCGCATGGACATTGACTATCCACTTCTACTTACTTGGGCGGTGCTGATTAGCGGCGGCATTTGGCTGTTCGACGTTCTTGTGTTGAAGCCGCGTCGGGAGGAAGGTCGGCCGGTGCCCACCCTCGTTGAGTATGCGCGCTCGTTCTTCCCGGTTTTGGTATTTGTACTGGCGCTGCGCAGCTTTTTGGGGGAGCCCTATCAGATTCCGTCGGAGTCCATGGTGCCAACGCTCGAGGTCGGCGATTTCATACTGGTCAACAAGTACGCCTACGGTATTCGCCTGCCGGTTTTGGGCACCAAGATCTTCGCGGTCGGGGTACCGGAGCGGGGCGACATCATGGTGTTCATCCCGCCGCACGATTCGCGCTACTTCATCAAACGGGTGATCGGGCTGCCGGGCGACCACATCCGCTACGAGAACAAGACGCTCTATATCAACGGCCAGCGGGCACGCTACGAATTTGTTCGCGAGTTCCACGACGTCATCGGCCGCAATACAGTGCCGGTTCGGGAGTATCTGGAAACCCTGGCCGACAAGCCACACACCACCTACCGCTACCCGACGCAGGAACGGGCCGGGGAGTGGGTGGTTCCCCAGGATTCCTACTTCGTCATGGGAGACAACCGGGACCGGAGCGACGACAGCCGCCGTTGGAAGTTCGTTTCCGAATCGAAAATCGTCGGCAAGGCGGTCGCGATCTGGGTGCATAAGGAGCCGGGGCTTCATTGGCCGACATTTGCGCGCAATCGCTGGATTTGACGGGCGCAACGGATAAGCCCGCCTTCCGGCGGATGGGTTGGTGTCCTGTCTTGCGAATACGCATACTATGTGGCCTGTGCGAACTGAACCCTAGCCGATTCGGCGGCGGACCAACAGGATGGAACACTGGTTAGTGGGCGAAGACAACCGCCTGTCGGCATTGCAAAAGAAGCTTGGCTATCGCTTCGGGGACGAGCAGCTGCTTCGCCGTTCGTTGACCCACAGAAGCGCGGCCGGCCCACACAACGAACGCCTTGAGTTTCTCGGTGACGCGGTGCTCGGATATGTCGTGGGGGATTACCTGCATCGCACCCGGCGCAATCAACAGGAGGATTCGCTCACCCTGCTGCGCTCGGCCATCATCAAAAAGAAAACGCTCGCGGCGTTGGCCCGGGAGATTCGCTTGGGCGAGCATCTGTTCCTCGGCGTTGGCGAGCGACGCTCCGGGGCCTGGCAGAGGGATTCATTGCTTGCCGATGCGTTGGAAGCCGTCATTGGGGCCGTACACGAAGACGGCGGCATCGAGGCGGCGCGCGCGCTCATCCTGCGCCTGTTTGGCAAGAAACTGGACAATCTTGCGGAAGACGCCGAAAAAGATCCCAAGAGCGTTTTGCAGGAGCGCCTGCAGGCCCGCGCATACCCGCTCCCGGAATACCGCACCGTGACGACGGCCGGGCAACCCCATCGGCGCACCTTCAACATCGCCTGCGAACTGCCGGAAGTCGGCCTCTCCGTGTCGGCCTCCGCGCAGAGTCGCAAGGAGGCGGAAACACGGGCGGCCGCGCTCATGCTTGGCGAGTTGGAAAAGCGGGGCCTGTGAGCGACGCACCGCAACGCTGTGGCTATGTGGCCATTGTCGGTCGTCCGAACGTGGGCAAATCGACACTGTTGAACGCCGTGCTGCGGCAAAAGATCAGCATCACCTCGCGCAAGCCCCAAACCACGCGCCACAATTTGCTGGGCATCGATACCCGGGGGCCGTGCCAGGCCGTCTATGTGGATACGCCGGGCATCCACGCCGGCGCGCACCGGGAGATGAACCGGCTCATGGTGCGCGCCGCGGCTTCGATGGTGGCGGATGTGGATCTCGTCGCCATGTTGGTTGATGGCGACAAGTGGACCGACCAGGACCATTTGGTATTGAAATACGTGCGGCGCTCCGGTACCCCGGCCTTTGCGGTCATCAATAAGGTGGATCGGCTGACCGGGCGGGAAGCGGTTCTTCCCGTGATGGCAAGGCTGGCCTCCCTGGATGCCTTCGCGGAAATTCTGCCGATCTCGGCTCTGAAGCGCGATGGGGTCGAGGCGTTCCGCACGGCCGTATTTGCCTGCCTGCCGGAACAGGCGCATCTCTTTCCGCCGGATCAATTGACCGACCGCAGCGAGCGCTTTCTGGTCGGCGAAGCTATCCGCGAGAAGATCGTGCGGCGCTTGGGCGATGAAATACCGCACCGCGCGGCCGTGCTCATCGAGGCTTTCGAAACCACCCCGGATTTGGTGGAAATCCACGCCGATATTGTCGTGGAGCGCGCCGGACAAAAGCGCATCGTCATTGGTCGGCGGGGCGCCAGGTTGAAATCCATCGGCACCGAGGCGCGGCTCGATATCGAACGGTTGCTCGGACGCAAGGTCATGCTGCATCTGTGGGTAAAGATCCGCGCCGGCTGGACGGATGATCGTGCCGGCCTCGTGCGCATGGGCTATGAGTGATCGCTGCCCAGTGTAATGTACCCGAACGCGACCGACCAGCCCGCCGTCGTTCTGCATGCCCGCGCCTATCGGGAAACCAGCCTGCTCGTCAATCTGCTGACCCCCGACCACGGTCGCGTGGCCGTGGTCGCCAGAGGCGCGCGCAACGCCAGGCGCGGCCACGGATTGCAGCCGTTCTACGAGGGCAATGTCAGTTGGCGCGGTCGCGGCAGCTTGATGACCCTGACCCGCTACGATGTGGTCGAAGGCCGCTGGTTGACCGGCAACGCCGTGGCATCCGCCTACTATGTGGCGGAACTCATCATGCGCTTGACTCGGGAGTGGGAGCCACACCCGCGCCTGTTTGCGGGTGTGCAATGGGTTTTGCGGGGAATCGGCGACAACGCGGGAAACGTGGCATTGGCATCGAGCCTGCGGCAATTCGAAAAGTTGCTGCTTGAGGAAATCGGGTATGGGTTCGACTTCGTCCGCGATGCGGTAAGCGGCGCGGCCATCGATGCGGCGACCTGGTACCGGTTGGAACCGGAACGGGGCTTCATCGGTACGGCTCCGAACGAGGGTTTCCGCGGCGGAACACTGCTTGCCATCGACCGGGCCCACTACACCGACCCGGAAACACGCCGCGCCGCCCGCCGGATTTTTCGGGACGCACTCGCCACCCGCCTGGGCTCACAACCCTTGCTGAGCCGTCGCTTGCTCCGTTGATGCGGGGAGCGCCGGTTCTCCTCCGATGCGTGACCGCGCACTGATGGGGCGTCACGGTTTGACATTTTAGAAATTCGCCCGCGATGGGCCGAAAAGAAAATATCAAAGTGTTCTACGGCGTAGACCCCCCAACTCGGCGGAATCCGAAAAATCAAATTAATACAGCACCGCGCATTCGCGGCGGATGAGTTTCGCCCGTCGGATCGGTATCATCCCCTCTCCACCGTAGGAAAGTCCTGTGGACGTACAACCCACTACGGATCACCTTCGGCACAAAATGGTGAATAAATTGGTACATCAATCCCACATTGACGGCGCTTTCATTGGAATTTCGGCGGCGAATATCCACCTTTCGCGCCTACAAGTGCTGTCGGGCTAGGGAGCTTATCGCAAGATGCGCACAGACGCCCCGCCACAGGTGCCCGTCGATGCGGACGGCGGGGTCGATCCGCAAGCATGGGTGGATAGCCTGTGCGCCGGGCGCAACCATCTTGATCGCCCACGGATTTTGGCGGCGGCAACGCGTCTACGCGACGACTTCACCGAAAGCCACTTCCATAGTGGGCGGCAATTGGCCGAACTCGTCGCCAGCATGACATTGGATACCGCCTCCGTGTTGGCGGCGCTTTTCTACTGGCCGGCGCGTCGGGATGCCATCCACGGAGAGCGATTGACGGCGGCGATTGGCGGGGAGGCGGCCAACCTGTGCACCACCGTAAACCGACTGGCGGACATCAGCCTGCTCGACTTGACCAGTTCCCGCATGTTGGCCAGCGAGGCCAAGGATCAAACCGCCAATATCCGCCGCATGCTGGTTGCCCTGATCGACGATGTTCGCGTCGCCGTGCTCAAACTCTCCGAGCGCGTGGTGGCGTTGCGGCTGGCCAAGAACAGCGTTGAGGAACGCAAGACCCGCATCGCCACGGAAGCCATGACCGTCTTCGTGCCGCTGGCGGAGCGACTCGGCATCTGGCGTTTGAAGTGGGAATTGGAAGACCTCTCGCTGCGCTATCTTGAGGCGGATGCCTACAAGCGTATCGCCCGACAACTTGATGGACGCCGCAGCGAGCGGGAGGCGAAGGTAAACCAACTCGTCAAAGACCTGCGGGCGATGTTCGAGCAACGCGGCATCGACGCTCGGGTGGAGGGTCGCGCCAAACATATCTACAGTGTTTGGCGGAAGATGCGCGTCAAGCATATCCCTATTGACGAAATCTACGACGCGCTCGCGGTGCGGGTCATCGTGGCGGATGTGGACCAGTGCTACCTGGTGTTGGGCAAAATTCACACCCGCTGGCGGCATGTTCGCCAGGAGTTCGACGACTATATCGCGGCGCCCAAGGACAACGGCTACCGGTCGATTCACACCGCGGTGATTGGCGATGCGGGGGAAGTTTTTGAAGTCCAGATCAGAACCCGGGAGATGCATGACGCCGCGGAACTCGGTGTGTGCGCGCATTGGACCTACAAGGGCCGCGACCAGGAAGACGGCTTTTACGCCGAAAAGGTGGCTTGGCTGCGCAAGGTGCTGGACTGGCAGGACAGCCTTGGCGGGACGCTGGCCGAGCATTTGACGGCGAATGTGCGGGAAGAACGCATCTTCGTACACACGCCTAGAGGCCATGTGGTCGATCTGTCCGCGGGCGCCACGCCCCTGGACTTCGCCTATCGTGTCCATACCGAGGTTGGCCACCACTGCGTCGGTGCGCGTGTCGATGGACATAGGGCACCGCTCAACACGCGGCTCAAGACCGGCCAGTTGGTGCAGATTCAGCGCGACGCCCGCGCCGAGCCCCGCCGCGTCTGGCTCGACCCGGCACTCGGCTATGTGCATACCGCGCGGGCGAGAAGCAAGATCCGCAATTGGCTGCGCGTGCGCGGCCCGGAGGTCAATGTGGCGGAGGGCCGGCGTGAGCTCGAGGGGATGGTGTCCGCCCTCGGGATAGCTCCGCTCTCCGAGAAAGAGGTGTGCGAGGCGGCGGCGGCCCTGCAACTCGATGGTTCGGAGGCTTTGTATTTTGCGCTGGGCGCCGCGGATTTGTGGATCGTTGACGTTGTGGATCGTTATTTGGTGGGCCGCTTGCGCGGCGCCGGGCGGCAATGCCCGCGGGAAGCCGCGGAATGGCATGCTTCCGATTCACGCTCGCCGTTTTCGGAAGCCCCGCATACGGGCTTGGCGGACCCCGAGGCGGCGCGCACTGGCCCTGTGGTGGCCCGGCCTTCGGATTCGGCGGGATCCAGCCCGTTGTCCGCCGGGCCGCTGGTTGTGAAATCCCGCGGCCGGGGTTCGGCAAGTGCGGAATCGATGCATAGGGCGCAGCGGTATGTTTTGGAGATCAAGGCCGAAGACCGGGAGGGGTTGTGGCGTGATGTCGTCGGCATTCTGAGCGCGCGGGGGCTGTCGCTGGTGGCCAATGCCGGCCGCGTCGAACCGGGCAGCGGTGTCGCCACACTTGTAATGGAACTTGAATTGCGCCACCTGACCGAGGTGGCGAGGTTGATCATTCAGGTGCGCGAGGTTGACACTGTCCGCTCCGTGCGCCTCGTTGTTGACCCACAAACGAACGGTGGTGTATCAGTTTGACATTTGCGCGAACCCAACGGTACCTAGGTCTTGGCTCGGCGGAATCTGAAAAGTCAAAGTGATACACCGCCAAACGAACGGCGCATGGGGGGTGGGGGACGCATGAGAATCATACTGCTCGGCCCGCCGGGCGCCGGCAAGGGCACCCAGGCGGAGGCAATTTGCGCGGCCTTCGCCATACCCCAGATTTCCACCGGGGACATGCTGCGCGCCGCGGTCAATGGGGGAACCGAACTCGGCAAGCGGGTGCGGGCCGTGATGGACCGGGGTGATTTGGTTTCCGACGACATCATGATTCGGCTCGTCGAGGAGCGTATTGCCTGTAGCGATTGCGGCGGCGGTTTTCTATTCGATGGTTTCCCCCGCACGATAGCCCAGGCGGAAGCGCTTGACGCGGCGGGGGTCGCTGTCGATGCCGTGGTCGAGGTTGCGGTGCCGGACGAAGAGGTGGTGCGGCGCATTAGCGGGCGGCGTGTGCATCCAGGCAGCGGACGCGTTTACCACATTGCGTTCAATCCCCCCCAAACGCCCGATATTGACGATGAGACGGGCGAGCCGCTCCTGCAACGGGACGATGATCGAGAGCAAACCGTTCGCGACCGCCTCGCCGTCTACCGGAAGCAAACCCATCCGTTGATGGCGCTTTACAAGGCGCGTTCGGGACGGGGCGGCGACAACGCCGCGCCGCGCTATATCGAAGTGGATGGGCTCGGTGCGATGGCCGATGTGCGGAACAATATTATGAGAGAACTGCGGCGGACGGTCTCTTTATAAGGAACAGCCGAGCAACCCCGAATTTGCTAGCCCGACCTATTCGTGAATGAACGTGGCGAGGTCGGCAAGGGCGGTGAAAGCACTGGATGCGCGGGGTAAGAGCGCGCGGCGGGAGCACACCCGGTGATTTCTCGGTGCTATTGACGGCCGCAGTAGTTCATTCATTGAATAGGTCGGGTTAGAGCAGGCCCGTAAACGGGAGTACTTCGACCTGGACACCGGGCTTCAGATCGCCGCTTTCTTTTGGAATTCGGATCAGGCAGTTGGCTTCGGTGAACGTGCTCATGCGATTGGAGCCCTGGTTGCCGGTGGTCCTGGCCCAGACCGAGCCCCCGGCATGGGTCGCGATGCCCCGCTGAAATTCCTCCCGTCCCGGCTTGTGTGCAATGGCCTCCGTCAATTCCGCGCCCACCGCAACGGGTTGCGAGGGCGGCATGCCGCAAAGCGCCTCAATGGCGGGTCGCGCGATCAGCAGGAAAGTGACGATGGTCGAAACAGGGTTGCCGGGCAGCCCGAGAAAGGCGGCATCGCCCAACCGACCAAAGGCCAGGGGTTTGCCGGGCTTGAGATTGAGTCGCCAGAAGTCCAGTTCGCCGAGCGTCTCCAGGGTGCCCTTCACCAAATCCGCATCACCCACGGACACGCCGCCGCTGGTCAGTATCAGACGGCAGCCCCGGCTCGCCCCGGTCAGCGCCTCGGCGACGGCTTCCGCGTCGTCCGGCAAGACGCCCAGATTCGCAACCGTCACGGGCAGGCGTGCGAGCATGGCCGCCACAGCGAACCGGTTGGAGTCGTAGATTTCCCCGAATCGCAACCCATCACCCGGCTGCCGCAGCTCGTCGCCGGTTGAGAACACCGCAATGCGCGGCCGTTTCCATACCGATATGCGGTCGCAACCGCAGGCGGCCAGGGTACCGATGTCAAAAGGATGCAATCGTCGGCCCCGCCGCGCCACCACATCGCCCCGGCGCAGATCGTTGCCGGTGGGGCGCACATTGGCACCGATTGGTGGAACCTCCGAGAATCGCACCGCCTTGCCGTGACGCCCGCAGTCCTCTTGAACGATGACCGTATCGCAACCCTCGGGCAGCGGAGCACCGGTGGTGATGCGCACACACCCCCCCGCGCCAACAGCTTCCTCATAGGGATGGCCGGCTAAGCTTGAGCCCTGCAAGGTGAGGGATACGCTGTTGGGCCGCCATTGGAACGCAAAACCGTCCATCGCCGACGCCGGGAAGGGCGGCAGGTCCGTGGTGGAGCGCGCGGGCTCCGCAACCACGCGACCGCAGGCATCGGCCAGGTCGACGGATTCGACCCCCTCCGGGGGCGGCATCCGTGCAATGATCCGGTCCAGGGCTTCGTCGAGATCAAGTGCTGCCACGGGTTCGATCATATTCTCGCAAAGTACAGGAACCCGGAACAATCGCCAAGCGGCCAATGTATGGTCCGGCGGCAATTCCCGCCAAGCGTGGCAATGCCTGAAAATGGACGCCCAACCAATGCCCGAATGGTCAACTTCGCCGGGCGTTCGCACCCAAACGAATGATCACGCATCGCTGGCGGGGATTGCTGATGGTCCGGCAATAGGCTTGACGCGACAGCGGATTGCAAGGTGCGCCCGGGCGTTGGGTTCCCTGCATGGATAGATGGCGCATAATGCCGGTGTGATGAAATGGGGACGACCGGCGGGATGTCTCGCATTCTAGGCATTGAAACGTCACGCCACCTTTGCTCGGCGGCGGTATTCGTCGACGGCGTGGTGAGTGGGCGCACTCGTGAGATGCAAAGGGCGCACAACGAACACATTCTTGCGTTGCTTGATGAGACGATGGCCGCGCGGGGGTTGGTTGCGAGCGACCTCGACGGAGTGGCTTTCGGGTGCGGACCCGGGTCGTTCACCGGTATCCGCATTGCGGCCTCGGTGGCGCAGGCGGTGGCGGTCGGCGCCGACGCTTTGATATTGCCCATCTCGTCCACATTGGCGTTGGCGAGCGCGGCGTTGGAACGGGAACCAACCATGGGCAACGGCATTGTGGCGAGTATTCGCTCGCGTCGGGATGCCTGGTATCTCGCCGCATTCACGGTCGCCGACGGCGGGCTGCGCCCGCATCGTCCCGACTGCCTCGCTCAAGCGCATCCCGCCTGGCCCGAAATCGGCGGTGGCTGGCTGTTCGTGGGCGACCGCCCCGTCTGGCTGCCCGCCGACATTGCCTGCCGCGAGGATGAATGCGCCGACGCCGGCCTAATTGCGCGCCTGGGCGCGGCGGCCTTTGCCCGGGCAGAGGGTGTTGCGCCCGAGTTCGGCCTGCCGGTTTACTTGGCGCAGGACTCGCCCTGGCGGAAAACGGGCGGAGGTTCTAGGCGGTTATAGGTTGAAACCCTCGCTCTTTCATCTGCCGGGTTTGCCGACGCGCCGCTATGCGGCAATGTTCGAATTGCGCCCGCTGCCGGAACCGCCGCGGCTGCCGGGCCATCATTTGTGGCTTGATGCGGATGGATTGCGGCTTTGCGACGCAAAGGGCGAATCCAGTGTGGAACTGAACGGGCGGGAGCTCGCAAGCCGCTCTCGGCAAGCCCTGTTGTTGCACCGGGCGTGCGATGCCTCGAACCGGCCCGAAATCGCCGATCTCATGGCAGGATGGGGTACCGACGGCCTGTCGTTGGCGATGCGCGGCTGCAAGGTCACACTGGTGGAACGCGCGCCGGTTGTTTGGGCCTTGCTCGACGACTTTGCTGCCCGACTGAGCCTTTCCGCCACCGTGGTCTTTGCCAGTGCCGAACACTGGTGCCGTACACATCGTCGATCTGTGGATGTCGCCTACCTGGATCCGATGTTTCCGTCGCGCCAGAAAACCGCTCTGCCCGAGAAACGGTTGCAGGTGCTCCGCGACCTGGCTTGGCGCGGCGGCACCAGCCTTGCCGAACTAATCGACTTGGCCCGCCTGGCCGCACGCCACCGGGTGGTGGTCAAGCGACGCGCCAAAGACCCCCCCTGCGGCACCCCGGCCTGGCGGGTTCGTGGCAAGCGGATTCGTTTTGATGTGTACCCGTCCCATGTCAAGTAGATCGGCAATCATGGTGTTGTATCAATTTGACTTTTCGGATTCCGCCGAGCCGAGGCCCGCGCACTGTTCGGTTCGTGCAAATGTCAAACCGGTACACCACCGCAATTCCCACTTGAACTGGCGCGGCAGGAAAAGGACACTACAACTTGGTTGTAAACTCGAATGAGAGGTTCCCCAACAGGGAGGCGCATATGATGGGCGACATTTATTGGTTGACTTTCCTTTCCGTCCTGTTCGTGGCGCAGCACCTGGGCGTGACCAGCACAGGCCTGCGCGACCGATTGGTGGCAATGATCGGCGAGCGTATCTATGTGGCGGTTTACTCCGTGGTTTCGATAGTGGTGCTGGTGTTGTTGGTGCGTACCTACAACACGGCAACGGTTTCGGCGCTGCTCTGGCCGACCACGGAGGCGCTCCGGCTGGTGCCGCTTATTCTGATGCCGCTGGCGCTGCTGCTGGTGGTCGGCGGCATCCTGACACGCAATCCCACATCGCTCGGCGTGGTGCTTGAGGATGGCGCGGAAGTGCCGGTGGTGGGTGTGATGCGCATCACGCGCCACCCGGTGCAGTGCGGCATTCTGATCTGGTCGCTAAGCCATTTGCTGGCCAACGGCGATTTGCCGTCGCTGCTCTTCTTCGGTTCCCTCGCGCTGATTTCGGGCTACGGGATGGTGTTGATCGACAAGCGCAAGGAGCGGGTTTTCGGCGCGGGTTGGGCGGCGTTTTGCGGTGTCACTTCCCTGGTGCCGTTTGCCGCGATCATCGGCGGCCGCCAATCGCTCAATCTTGGCGAGATTGGTTGGCTGGCGCCGCTGTTGACCGTTGCGCTATTCCTGCTGCTGTGGTGGGGCCATGTTTGGGTGTCGGGGGTGTCGGTCGGGATGGGCTGGTGATGCGGGAGGGCGTGCTTGGGTTGACGCAAGCCAGCCGGCGAGGTCGGGGGTGCTGGTTGGGATGGGCTGGTGATGCAGGATAGAGGCAGCGTCGGCAAGCCTGTTGCACTGGCGCCTGCGAATCCGCGCGTGCCGGGTGATGGGCTCAATCGCCGAGTAGCGCATAACGAACCTCGGCGTCGATGACGCGTTCCGCCGCGCGCAGCACATCGGCGACAAGCGCGGTTCCGGTCAGGTTGCCGTTCCCGCTCTTGATGACCGCGCCATCCTCCAACAGTTTGTCTAGGAATCCATCGAACAGCCGCTTGTCGAAGAATTCCGGCGCATTGATGCCCTGTATGCGGGCCACCCGGTGCGCGATACGTTGGCTTTCCCCAAGCAATTCGGGCCGGCCGATGGCCGAGCGGCTACCGGCGAGCAGGCTCAGCACGATGTAGTTGCGCTCTAGGAAGGGCCGCGCAATGCCGGCGAGCAAATGCAGGCGATAGTGTTCCGCCGCTTGGCCGGGCGGCGGTGCCAGGCGATCGTCCGCTGCGCGGATGAGGCCCGCATCCACCAGATGTCGGATCCAGCGCGGCGTATCGGTGCTGTTGACGCGAGCGTGCAGCTCGCGGGCCAGATAGGGAAACACAGTCTCGACCATGCGCTCCAGGGATGCCTGCGCCAGGGGACGCTGTCGTGTTTCGAGCAGACAGGCGATCAATGAGGGCAACGCCAGCGCATGGGCCACATTGTTGCGGTACCAAGTCATTAAAACAGCCGATGCGGGCGGCAATGCCAGTACGTTGCCGAAGTGCTGCTTCTCCCGGTTCAGCATGCCAAGCCGGGTCGCATGCTCAATGACCGCGCCGCCGTCCATTGCGGTGACTCGATAGTCGTGATGGGCGTGGTCGCGGCGCAGCAGACCAAGGTAACAGTCGATCTGCCTCGCGAGCAGTGGCTCGGTGATGGCCAATCGCGGTGTGCACAGCATCACCAGAGCCACCAGGTTCACCGGATTGATCGAAGCCGCATCATTGACCCGCGTCAATATCTCTCGACCGAGTTGCCTCGCCGCCCCGCGGGTGCCCGTCTGCCCCGCAACCCATTCATCAAGCAGCAGCGGTGCTCCGAAATTGACCGCAACGCGCCCGAAATTTTGGCGGATCAGCCTGAGGCTGTGCAGGATATCCATGATCGATTCGCGCCGCTTCCGTGCGCCCCGCAACTCCTTGAGATACGCCGCCGCCTCAATCAGCCTTTCGTAGCCAAAGTAGACGGGAACCAGGGCGAGCGGGCGCGGCAAGCCACGCCGCGCATGGACGATGGTCATCTCAAGCAGGCCGGTGCGGGCCGGTAAAAGCCGGCCGGTGCGCGACCGGCCGCCCTCGACGAAGAACTCCACGGAATGCCCGCGTCGATACACCTGATAAAGGTATTCCGAAAACAGCGCGGTACGCACGGGTTTGCCCCGGAAGCTGCGCGGCATGTAGAAGGCGCCGCCCTGCTTGAGCAGGTTGCCGAGCAAGGGCATGTTCATGTTATCCCCGGCGGCGATGTGCGGGAGCATCAGCCCCTTCCGGAACAACAAATAGGAAAGCAGCAGGTAGTCGATGTGGCTGCGGTGGCAGGGCAGGTAGACCAGCGTATGGGTTCTGCCGAGGGTGGCGATGCGCGCCAGCCCGCTCACCTCGATGCCGTCGTAGATGTGTCGCCAGAACCAGGAAAGCACACGCAAGGTGAAAAAGACGGTGGGGTAGGAGAGGTTCGCGGCCATTCGCAGTGCCACGCGTTGTGCCCGTTTGTGCTCGATGCGTCTGAATACCGCCACATCGCCCTCGTTTTGCGCGGCGGCTCGCGCCTCCTTGTCGATGGTGTCCCGCACGGCGCCGCTTTCCAGAACCTGCCGAACCAGGGTGCGGCGATGCGAAAAGTCCGGCCCGAGCACGGCCTCTTTTTGTTGTCGCAGCCGCACGCGCAACAACCGTGCCGCCCGTCGTGCCCGTCGCTCGGCCCCACCCTTGGCGGCTTCCCTCAACGGTACGGGCTCGCCGAAGTCGACGACGATGTGCCGGCGCGAAATCAACAGGTTTACGAAGCGCCGCAACCCTGAGGTGGCGGCCCAATGTTCGGTGAACAGGAGCCGTACCAGAGACCGCTCGCGGCTCGTGGTACGGCCCCAAAACACCTGTACGGGCAACAAGGCGGCATTGCTGCTCGCGGCGGCGGGGTCGTCGAGCAGGCGCGTTAGACGACGGGGCACCGTGCGCATGGTGTTGCGGCCCCAGGCACCGGCCGGACGGTTTAGAACAAGGAATCGTTGGGATTCCGCGAGGGCGCCAAGGCGCAGGCTTGATACGGGACTTGGCCAGTCCTGGTCCGCGCAGACCAGATCGAGTACAGCTAGGTCGGACAGCGATTGCTGCGCCAATACGTATATCGGCTCATCGGGCAGGGGTTCCGTGGGCACCCGTGCCGGGCGCGGCCGCGACAGCAA
The DNA here is from genome assembly GCA_965116165.1 of Pseudomonadales bacterium. Taxonomy (GTDB): domain Bacteria; phylum Pseudomonadota; class Gammaproteobacteria; order Pseudomonadales; family Azotimanducaceae; genus Azophilus. The sequence goes on from OZ220484.1 coordinate 3,306,669, forward strand.
ACGGATGGTGGCGCGAATCAGGGGATATCCGTAGCGATGGACCATCGGGTGCGGCTGCTTGCGCTCGTTTGCCGATAACGACATTGTATTTGAGCCTTCTTCCGGGCAGGAATCCACCTCGGATGTTGGCCCTTGCCGGCCTCGCCACCTTCATGCACGAATAGGTCGGGCTGGCAGCCTGTCGGACTTAGCCGTGCAGAATATCCTAAGGAAACTCTGATTAATCCTGTAGTCGGGACATACGGCTTAATAAAATCAATAGGTTACGAATAGATAAATGCTGCTCTATCGAATTGTTCAGACCTTCCTTAATAGATAGTTAAGAAATTTGTTCGCGATAGGCTGAAGAGAAAATATCAAATTTCATCAACATGTTATGAAATTAAGAGCCATAAAGTCCGACGGGCTGCTGGGCAAGGTCTGAACAAGTCGATAGAGCGGCGTTGATATGATCGTAACCCATTGATTTTATTAACTCATATGCCGCGAATACAGGGCTAATCAGGGGTTTCCCGAGGCTCGGATGCGGGCACCTCTTCGTTTGGCCTGGAGGACCGCCCCTCGAACAACCCGTCGATGCGGTCTGCGACCGGTGTCGTGATCTCGACCTCCCAGATATCCCGGTATTTGCGCTCGGTGGCATCGTCGGCGGCGTCTTTGGAATGGATGATGGTTGGGCGCAGAAAGATCAGTAGGTTGGTTTTGTCGTTGGTGGTGGTGGTGGAGCGAAACAGAAAACCAAGACCCGGAACGTTCCCAAGTAGGGGTACTTTTCGCTTTGTTTCGGTGAGGTTGTCCTGAATCAGCCCGCCGAGCACGATGATTTGCCGGTCGTCGGCAAGCACCGTTGTTTCGATTTCGCGCTTTGAGGTGACGACATCGGCGAACCCGGCGCTGCCGATCGGCGAATCCACCACGTTGGTGATCTGTTGGGCGATTTCCAGGCGCACAGATGTACCGTCGTGGACATGGGGGGTCACGGTGAGTTGCAGGCCCACATCCTCCCGCTGCACGGTGGTGAATGGATTGCTTACGCCGTCGGCTTGGGTGGTGAAGGAGCCGGTGCGGAACGGCACCTCGTTGCCAACGACGATTTTTGCCTCTTGGTTGTCGAGGGTCATGACACTCGGCGTGGAAAGCAGGTTGGCGTCGCTGGCCGTGCCGAGCGCGGTGATGATGCTGCCGAAGGAGAAGCCATCCGGGTTTATACGGGCCACCGCCAGGGTGGGGCTGGAAATACTGGCCAGCCCCGCGAGCACGTCCGCGTCGATTTGATTGCCGTCCTGATCGACGCTCAGGTTTTTCAACAGGTTGGCTATAACACCGTCCAGCGCCGTGCTGGCTAGCGGCGAGGTGTTGCCCCTGGCATCGGCAACGGCGGTTTCGGCACCGATGCTGCGCTTGTCCATGATGCGCACTTCCACAACGGCCGCCTCGATCAGTACCTGGGTGCGGCGGATATCGAGTTGGGCGAGAATGTCGAGAATTTCGCCCATGGTGCTTGGCGTGGCGCGAATGATGATGGCGTTCAGCGTTTCATCGGGCTGAATGGCCGCCTTCTGCGAATCCTCGCCGGAGGCGTGCTGTTCCAAGGTGCCGCGCAGCACCTCCGCGACCGTCGCCGCGTCGGCGTATTTCAAATGGACCACCCGCACCCCGCCGGTCGCGGTGGCCGGCTGATCGATCATCTCCACAATCTTTAGTATTTCGGACACCGGTCGCGGCTTGCCGCGCACGATCATCGAATTGTTGCGCTTGTTGGCGATGATCTGAATGCTTTGCGGCCCCGATGCCCCGGAGCCGATTTGGGAGGGTGCGAGGCGTTCCAGCAATTCCACCACCGTTTCCACCCAAGCCTCCTTGAGGGGCACCAGCACGGTTTCGTCCTCTTCGGCGACATCGATCTGCTCGATGATGCGCATCAATCGCAGGATGTTGTCCGCGTGGTCGCCGATGATGACGATATTGGGCTCGGCCACGGCGGCGATGTGGCCGTATTGCGGGATGAGGGGGCGCAGAATTTTCACCAATTCGGTGGATTCCACGTTTTGGGCGGCGATCACGCGGGTCACGAGTTCTTCCGGCGCCACTTGGGTAAGCCCGTCCTCGGTGCCGGGGGACTGCTTGCCGATGGCGCTTTGCTGAATGCGAATGACATCCCCCGCCGGACTGGCGGTGAAGCCGTGTACGCGCAGGACGGAGAGAAACAGTTCGTAGATGCCGTTCGCGTTCAGCGGCGTGGTGGAGATGACGGTGACATCGCCTTTAAGGCGCGGGTCGACCACGAAGGTCTGGCCGGTAATTTCGGCGACTTGGGTGACGAATTCGCGGATATCCGCGTTCTTGATGTTGATCGTCCAGGTTTGCTCCTGGGGGACGGCGGACACCACCGCGGGCGGAATCGGCAGCAGCAGGCAAAGTGTTGCGCCGAGTATGTTGCGGATGACTTTCAGGTTGTGGGGCATCTGGGGTTGCATCAATTCCGCGTCGCTACCCTGCCCGTGGCTGGGCTCGGAGTGCGCATGAGATAGTTCGATGGAGCACTAGTCAACCCCGCGACGGTTATTTATTCGTTAATAGTTCCGGGTAGCGTGCGTCGAGGGTCGCGGTGATGAAAAACCGCCGCTGGCCGCGCTGCACCTCCAGCCGCGCCGCGCCCTGCGCAAGTACATTGTCGAGCTCCAGTCGGTCGCGATCCACATCGCCCACGGGCTGCCCGTTGATGGAGAGGATTACATCGCCGGACCGCAGGCCAGTTTGGCGCAGATAGGGAGATTGGGCAAGGCGGTCGAGGCGGTAGCCGGCGGGTCCATCGCCGCGGACAGGGGTTAGGCCGAGTTCGCCCAGGACCTGCTGCGGGTCTTCCCCGAGCCTGTCCTCATAGCGCCGCACCAGTTCCGCTGGAGATGCCCCTTGCCGGTTGGGACGCGCCGCCTCCGGAGAGGCGGGCTTGGCGGGCCGCTGATTTTCCGGGTGCCCCGTCCCGGAAGCGCGGGCGCTGGTCACTGTCGGGGCTTCTTGCGGGGCGCTGGGCGTGGCTAGGCGTGTGTCGGGGTTGGGAAATGTCAGCCGTTCCCGGGAACGGCCGCGCCGCAGCAGAACGTGGTCGAGACGCACGGCCTCCAGGGTTGCGTTGCCGGGTACCTGGTCGCCGATGTGGTACACCGCTTCGGAACGCCCCTGGCGCGCCAAAATGGCGGTGGACGTCTCTGGATCATCCGCGACGAAAACGCCGTGCAGCACTAGGGGCAGGCGCGTTTCCACGAGGTTTTCACTGTCGGCCGCCGCCTGCTCGACGGCGTTGGCGTGGGCCATGCCAAATAGGTTGGCACCTAGGATGCTGTCCAGGTCGGTGGCGGGGCGCGGCCTGTCGACGGTGCCCGCCACCGGTTGCGAGGGCTGTGCCGAATCTGTCTCCCGCGGTGTTGCGATGAACAATACCGTGCCGGCCAGCGTATAGGCCATGCCCAGCACGATGAGCCATTTGGCCGGTGTGGCGGTGTGCGCGACGAATGTTCTTGGCAGCGATTCCATATTTGCGCCGGTCACTATTCCACATGATGCGACCGGACACCAACAATGGCGCGACGGGCCGCCGACTCAAAGACCAAACTCATGGGCCCGGATTTGCCCAACCAATACGTTGGCCCGTCTCGATAGGCACTGTCGGCGATGCGCCAAGCGGAAATTGCGTGCCTGTCGCCCCCGAGGCGGGCGCTCTGGCTGCTCCGTGTCACCAAGCAGTTTGACGCTTCGAATGTGGGACATCGCTTTCCAAGGCGCATTGTCTCATTGAACGCTTTTCGGAAGACATTCATCTCGCAATGTTGGCCAAGGTGTGAGTCAGTGTGCGACCTTTATCCCTTCCGTCATGGAAAATCAATGAGTTAGCACGCCGATTGGCGTCCTTCCCTGGTCCCGAATTGGAGCTGTTCCCTGCCTGTCCGTGCCGCGCAGCGGTGGGACGTGTTCCTTGAGCATCGGATGTTCGGGCAGTGACTGTGCAGACATTGGGCCAAGACTCATGATATCGCATATGATGTGATAAGCTCACAATCCATGTACAAATTTGTGTTGGACACGGATGTAGTCGTGGCAGCTATGCGTAGCCCTAGTGGCGCATCTGCAGCCTTGTTGACCGCTGCACTAGACCGACGACTGGTAGTGCTAGCAAGCGTACCTCTGTTCATTGAGTATGAGGCAAAATGCACATCTTCAGTGCATTGGGAAGCTGCCAGCTTAACCCATGAGCAATCACTGACATTTGTTGACGGCTTGGCGGCTCTTGTTTCGCCGGTAAAGGTCCATTACTTGTGGCGTCCTACTTTGAAGGATCCAAATGACGAGATGGTGCTGGAAGCTGCTGTCAATGGAGGCGCAGAGGCTATTGTGACGTTTAACCAACGGGACTTTGGGTCCATCCCCAACCAATTCAATGTTGAAGTTCTAACACCGACTATAGCAATAGGGAAAAGTGAGAGATGAGTGAGACTTCGATTTATTCCTTGAGGCTACCAAAGTCATTGAAAAAGGAAGTGGCCATAGTCGCTAAGCGTGATGGCACCAGTATCAACCAGTTTATCTCTATTGCTGTTGCCGAAAAAATATCGGCTCTGGAAACTGAGGAGTTCTTTGCGAACCGTACCAATGCCGCGGATATGAATGCCTTTAAGGCAATTCTAAACCGAGACGGCGGCGAACCACCGCGAGTTGGCGACGAAGTAGCGAGCTAGGAGCCTGCGCCGTCCACCGAACAATTGGAGATGGACCGCCGCCACCCCGCGCCGCAGATCGTCACGGTGGGCGCAAACCAAGCCGCTAAGCGTTTCGCCAATTCCCATGCGGCGTGAATGGCACCCGATGCGGCAGCGCGATGGTGGCAAGCGGCCCGCTCGACAGGTTTTCCGCATCAAGTATCACGTAGTCCGACTTGTCCTCGTTGAACTTGTAGACATTCAGCATCAAGTAGCCTTCGCCCTCCGGGCCGTTCTCGCGCTTGGGGACGAAGACCGCCTCCGACAGATGGCAACCCGCTGGCAGTGCATGTTGTTCGGTGCTTGCGCCGGAGTGCAGGTCGTAGCGAATGACGTTGGTGAAGCCCTCGTAGATCTGGCCTGAAGCGTCGCTGGATCCAATGTCGAACAGGTACCGCGCATCGCGCCCCAATTGCCGCTCGTCGATGCGCGGGAACTCCACGCTGCGATCGTCGAGCCGCTCCTTGGACATCTCCCCGGAGTCAAGGTCGAGCGTCCATCGCGTCAGCACGGCCTTCTGGAATTCCTGCCAGGTGTTCTCAAGGCCGTCCGCGGGGAATGCGGCCACCGGGAACTCCGGCGATACGCAGACAATCCGGTTGTTCTCGGCATGCGCGTTGCCCGTGTGCAGCACATAGCATGGGTCGCCCTCGAACCACTTCACTGCACCGCCGCTTCTGGGCATCACGGCGACATGTGTGCCCAAGTCGGGCTCCCATCCCATGATGCAACGCCCCCGCTCAACGCGCCCATGCCTGAATGTTGTTGGAAACAAGGGAATGACCACATGGGTCTCGGTCAACAGCATGTCATGAACATAAGCGGGAAAGGGCGCGTCGATATCCTGCCTTAGGGTGAGTTCCCCGTCAGCCGAAACGACGTAGAAGGTCAGGTAAGGCTCCTCGGTGCTGAACCCGTAGCCGAACATTTCCCCGGTCACGGGATCGATCTTCGGGTGGGCGCAGAAGAACCCATCCTCCGAATTGACGCGCGGCGTCACGCCGTCGCCGAGCCGGTTTGACCAGTTCACGATGCCGGTCGTTTCCAGGGACTCGGGATCCAAAACCAACGGCGCGACCGCATCCTCGCCCATGGCCAACAATTGGTTGCCGTGCCAAACGATGTTGGTGTTCGCGACGCCCGCGGGAACGCCTTCGTTTTCCGGGGAGCGCAGAATCCGCTCCCAGCCCATGTTGCGATGATCGGGGAAGCCGCCTTCCCACTCGAAGGCGCCCCGGCCCAGTGAATCCTCAAGCGTGAGCTTGGGGGTTTTGACCCATCGGTTCCTGAAGTGTGCCCTTCCGTTTTCGAGATAGAGGCCGTAGGCCATGCCGTCACCCATGTGGAAGCCGTAAACCCCCTGCCGTGGCCGGTACTTCGGGTTGGGGCCAATCCGATAGTAGGCGCCGGAGATGTCGCGGGGGATCTCGCCTTGCACGACCGGCAGGTTATGGAGCTCGTGCTCGACGCGCAGTGGTTGGAACGGCCCCTGGAGCATCGGATGTTCAGGCAGTGACTGTACAGACATGGGGTTCCTCGCTGTTGATGCCATGTTCACTAAAGGTGTTGACCACACCGCTTCTACACACAACCGGAAATTATGCCAATAATTTTAATCGAACGCCGAACGCTATGATTTGATCATATTGACATCGACTGCATCCCTATACGATTGGCTCCAGAGTCTGCGATACAGCCGACATCATCAGCGTCGAGATCAGAGTCTGTAGTCAAGCGACACACGCGACGTCAGCTCATCGAATTTCTTGTCCGCATCCTGTGGTGTGACCACCACGGGAATGCCACCTATGGCAAACACCGTTGTGTCTCCATATCGCTCCCGATCATCCTCCGTGTAACGCAATCCAGCAGTCAATTCCAGGTGGTCACTCAAATCAAAGGCGCTATGCGGTCAACCGCCCCATAAGGATCGCGGCGACTTCGTTCTGGGCCGCTCTCTGCCCCTTGGCCCGCGCCCTCGGCGCCTCGTGCGCCGCCCTAGTACGCAATGTCGGCGATGCGCCAAGCCGAAATTGCGCGCTTGCTGTCGCCGAGGAGGGCGCTCTGGCTGCCCCGCGTCACCAAGGCCAGTTCGACGCTTCGAATGTCGGGGCTTGCGCCCAGTGTGCGGGCGATTTTCTTGAGCGGCGTAAAGGCCGAATTCGATGCCGTCTCAGACCACTTGGCATCCGCCAGCCGGATGTGGTCGAAAGGCCCTTGAATGAGGAAGTCGGCTTCACGGTTTTGCTGGTCTCGATAAAACCACAGGCTCCATGACGGTTGGTTTAGTGCCAGGTGCGTGCGCAACTCCGAGAACACCAGGTTCTCCCACAGGCGGCCGGTGAGCGGCGAGGTCTCGATGGCCAGATCGTCCATGCCCAGCAGAAAGCACAGCAGGCCGGTATCCGCGAAGTAGAGCTTTGGGGATTTGACCAGTCGCTTGCCCAGATTGGCGAACCAGGGTTCCAGAAGAACGACCTGATTGCCGGCCCGAAGCGCCGAGAGCCACTCATTCGCGGTTGAATGGGAGATGCCGACATCGCGCGCGAGCTCGGAGCGGTTGAGCAGGTTGCCGGCCCGCGCCGCGCAGGCCCGGACGAACCGCTCGAAGTCGCGCAGGCTGCCGACCCGGATCAACTGTCGAAGGTCGCGCTCCAGATAGGTGCCGACATAGGCTTGGAAGAAGTCTCGTGCGGCGATTTCCGGGTTCGCCCAGAGTTCCGGAAACCCGCCGCGCCGCAGCAGGCTCGCCGTGTTCCTGGCGTCTGGCTCCCGGCCGGTGGATCGGATTTCCTCAATGCAAAGCCCGGGCAGGTTGAGCAGGCCGCAGCGCCCCGCCAAGCTGTCCCCGACTTCCTGCATCAAGGCGAACTGCTGCGATCCCGTCAAGATGAACTGTCCGCGGCGTTCCCGCCGCTGGTCGATTGCGACCTTCAGATGCCGGAACAGGCTTGGGGCGTATTGAACCTCGTCAATGACCAGCGGCGGCGGATGCGCCGCGAGAAAGCTCTCCGGCGATTGTTCCGCCTGCTCCGCGAGCAATGGCAGGTCGAGGCTGACGTAGCTGTATTCCGGGAAGAGGTGGCGCACGAGCGAGGTCTTGCCGGTCTGCCGCGCCCCCGTGACCAGCACGGCCGGAAAGGTCGAGGCGAGTTGGCGCAACCGTTTCGAGGCCAGTCGGTCAATCCACATACGTGATATATTGCGGATTGAATCTTCAAATTGTCAAGGTTTCTTCTGCAATATCCTGTGTCGATGCTGGCATGTCCTCGCCCGAACCGAAGCGCCATATGGCTGATTCAGCCTTCAGGACAAGTTCGCGCGCCAAATTCCACAAGGATCTTATGCGAAGTGCGATTGGGGTGGAGACATAGCCTTCACAGCGAGGAAGTACAAGGGGTGATTTCCCATGTCCCCACAGGCTCCCTCCTTCACGAGTGTCCTAGCTATAATACTAGACTCGATCGTGATCGTGCGGTGGGTGCATGACAAATGATCGAATAGGGAAAGAACACAGGAGAAGCAGATGCTCGACTACCTGATTGCGGGTGGCACCGTCTACGACGGCAGCGGCGGGGATCCAGTGACCGCCGATGTCGGTGTGCGCAATGGCGCGATTGTCGCGCTGGGCAAGGTTGACGAGCCCGCGCGGGAGACCATTGACGCCGCTGGCGCGCTGGTTACGCCGGCCTGGATTGACATTCATACGCACTATGATGGCCAGGTGACCTGGGACTCGGAAATGTATCCGTCGGCCAGTCACGGCGTTGGCACGATTGTCATGGGCAACTGTGGGGTGGGCTTTGCACCAGTGGCCCCTGATGGTCAAAAGAAACTTATCGAGTTGATGGAAGGCGTAGAGGACATTCCCGGCACCGCATTATATGAAGGCATGCCATGGGGTGCCTGGGAAACCTACCCGCAGTATCTCGATTTTCTCGCCGGGCGCGAATACGCCTTAAACATCAGTTCCTTGGTCGCTCACGGCGCGGTGCGCAACTATGTTATGGGAGAACGGGGTCGTACGAACCAAGCAGCGAGCGCCGATGACCTGACCGGCATGAGTCGCGTGGTGGAAGAGGCTCTGCGCGAAGGAGCGGTGGGATTTTCCACATCGCGCATTCTGGGCCACCGATCCATTGATGGTGAACCGGTGCCCGGCACCTTTGCCAACGATGACGAAGTCATGGCGATTGCCGGTGCATTGCAGCGTGCCGGACGCGGACTGTTCCAGATCATTCCGTCCAGCACCCTGGGCCAGGGTCGTCCGGGGATGCGCGAGCACACATCGCTGGAACAGGAAATCGATCTGATCAGCCGGGTCAGCAAAACAAGTGGGCGACCCGCAACGTTTACTTTGTTCCAGGTCGATGACTGGTCGGATAAGTGGCGCCAGGCGATCAATTTATGCGCGGCTGCAAATAAGTCGGGGGCTCAAGTGTACCCCCAGGTCGGTAGCCGCCCAACCGGCATAGTATTGAGCATCGCGTCCTATCATCCGTGGATGCTCAAGCCTAGTTACCAGGAACTCAAGGCACTTCCGCTCAATGCGCGGTTGCAAGCACTGCGTGACCCTGCCCTGAAAGCCAAAATTCTGCGCGAAGACAACCAAGTCAACGGCGTGCCCACGGGATCCATGGAGTTTGGCATTTCCCATGCCGAGTGGGTGTTCGAGAATGTGTTCGAACTCGACTCGACCAGCACCTATGAACCCCAGGCTCAAGACAGTTTTGGCGTCCGTGCGGCTACGACTAACCTGCCACCCGCATCCTTGCTTTACGATCACTTGGTAAGTGGCGAGGACGCGCGAGCAATCGTGTTCTTCACCAACTACTCCGACTTTAATCTGGACGCGGTGCGCGAGATGCAGCTCAGCCCCAACACGGTCACGGGATTGTCCGATGCGGGCGCGCATGTTTCACTGATTTTCGATGCGGTGAACCCCACCTATCAGCTAACCTTCTGGACGCGGGATCGCAAACGTGGCGAGAGGTTGCCGCTGCCCCACGTCATACATCGCGCAACCCGACGCAACGCCGAACTGTTTGGGTTTGCGGATCGAGGTCTAATCGCTCCTGGCATGCGGGCCGACATCAATGTCATTGACTATGAAAACTTAAAGCTCGGTGAACTGACATTGACGCAGGATCTGCCAGCCGGTGGTTCCCGGTTTTTGCAGGGCGCCCAAGGCTACGCCATGACGATGGTGAACGGCGTTGTCACGCGCCGGCACGATGAGGACACGGGCGCACGACCGGGCAGGCTGTTACGCCCTAGCGCGTGAGCCCTACGGCTTTGGCGGGATGCAGGTGAATGACAGAGACTAAGGAAGGTCTGAACAATTCGATAGAGCAGCATTTAACTAATCGTAAGCTATTGATTTTATTAAATCGGATGCCCCGACCACGGGGTTAATCAGAGGTTCCCTAAGACTCTGCCTCACGTTGGTTTAACGGTGGGTGACCATGAGCTGCAGCTCTTGGAGTACTTGGCAGGAGGGCTTGATGATCCGGCCGATCTCGCCCACAATCGCGTAGGCAGCCCCCACATGTGCTTTCTTGTGACCGATGTCGAAGCCAAGTTCGCTGAGGTCTCCGCTCGGGGCGATGTGACCATCACTTCAAAGATCACCGACATAGTCGCTGGTGCGCGTAGCTTTTATGTGGAGGATCCCGACGGTGTGCCTGTGGAGTTCGTACAGACACCGAGTTGAGTCCAGCATGCTGCTTACCGTCCATCAACTGCTTGGGCGAGTGGCTGGCTTCGCGGCGTCTGCGAACCGCATCGACCCGACCCACAAGGAATGACGGGGCCTAACCTGGTGGCACCGCTTGGCCCGTCTGCAACGCCGCGCCAAAGCCACCGTCAACGATGAGATTGACGCCATTAACATAGCTTGCAAGCTCAGATCCCAAAAAGAGAAGCGCGCGAGCTTGCTCTTGCGCGGTCGCCACCCGCCCCGCACCCGCCTCGATTGCCCAATCGATAATCGCATCGCTCATGGTTTCCCTGAATGCGGGAAGCAGTGGCGTATCCACCGGTGAGGGGCAGACGCTATTGATGCGCAATCCGTGTTGGGTGGCGGTTCTGGCCATGCGCATGGTGTACACCTGCACGCACTCTTTGGAAAAAGCATAGCCATCAGCGACAACGTCCGCATTGCCCGCTACCCAGGACACGCCTTCATCCCAACCGTCTATTTCCAGTAAAGTGTTGATTTGCTGGAAGTGTTCACGCCAGCGATTGCCTGCGACCGAGGCGGTGTTTACGATAGATCCACCGGCGTTCATCGTCGGCAACAACCGCTCGGTCAGTCGCTTTAAGCCAAGTGTGTTTACGCGCATTACCGTGTCCGCCGGAAGCGTGGCGGCGACGCCTGCGTTGTTGAACAGGATGTCTACCGGCGGGGCATCATCTGCATTGATTTGCGCAACCGCCGCATCGATCAACATGGGATTGCCTATATCGGTTTCAATAAACTCATCCACGCCGACTTCAGGCTCTTTAACATCCAGCACCACAATCTGGTCCGCCCCTGTCTCACGGAGCAATTCAACCAATGCGGCGCCAATTCCTGAATAAGCCCCTGTGACCACGATCCTTTTTCCCGCAAAATCAATCAATTCCTGCATATGTCCTCTAGCTCCCGGCAATTCACACAACTATACTAACTCAACCCTGTCGGTTAGTTCGATCTCCAACATCGGCAGCGGTGCGCAATTTGAAGCACCATGTTTTCCCGGAGTCAAGGTCGAGCGTCCATCGGGTGAGCACGGCCTTTTGGAACTCCTGCCAGGTGTTCTCAAGGCCGTCCGCAGGGAATGCGGCCACCGGGAACTCCGGCGATGTGCAGACAATCTGGTTGTCCTCGACATGCGCGTTGCCGGTGTGCAGCACATAAATGAATCCTCAAGTGCGGGCGGCGGTGCAGCCTGCCGTTCGCGAAGTGCTGCGTCCGGCGGGACTGGCTCTTCCACGCCAGCCTGCGCCTTGAAGGCGGCTAGAACCCGACCAGCTCGACCTTTTCCCAGCCTTAACGTTTCCGAAAATGGCGGCGGAACTGCTCCCCTGATTACACTCCGGGGGGGTGTCAAGCGCTAGTGCCACGCTCAATGTTTCTACTGATCAAGCCGTATCCATCGTTCTGGATGGGGTGCAGCTCTCAAACGGCATGGCGCTGAGCTTGGCCCATTTAGACGTGCGCCAGATTGAGGTGTTGAAAGGTCCACAGGCCCTTTACTACGGTAAAAACAGCCCGGGTGGCATTATCTCGATCCAGACTGAGAACCCGACAGATGAATTCTTTAGGGAAACTCCGAACAATTCGATAGAGCAGCATTGATCTACTCGTAAGATATTGATCTTATTGACTTGGATGCCGTGGCTACTTGGCTACTACGACACGAAAGCTGGCGAGTTCGAACTGATTGATACCCACTTCGGTACCCATCACCTGCAGTTCGACAAAAAGGGTATTTTCTGGACAAGCGGCGATTCCTCTGTGATCGGCTGGTTCGACCCGTCGAAGTACGACCCTGCGAAAGCAGAAACGCTCGAGCAGGCACAGGGATGGTCGGAGGTTATCGTCGATAGCGACGGTGATGGTAACGCTGACCTCCCGATTGTCGGTTTCAACTACGGCATCATTCCCCATCCCTTGGACGGCAGTATCTGGACCGCCCCGCCCGGGGGGAATGTCGGCGAAGACCTGGATTACCGTGGTCGGCTGGTCCGCTTCGACCCGGTGAGTGGTACCCATGAAACTTATACTCCGCCCAAGCCCGGCTCCGGCCCCCGGGGCGTCGATGTGGATACCAACGGCATCATATGGGCGTCACTTGGCGGCAGCGGCCACCTGGCGAGATTCGACCGCTCAAAGTGCAAACAGCACTGGGGTGCCGGTGATCAATGCCCGGAGGGCTGGACTCTCTTCAGAAGTCCTAGCCCTAGAATGCGAAACGCAAAGGGCTCGCCGAGCGAAACCAACGCTGATTTCCACTACTACCTCTTTGTTGACCAGTTCAACACGCTCGGCTTGGGAGAGAACGTTGTCGTCTTGAATGGCACCGGGTCAGATTCTTTGCCTGCGTTTGACCAGGATCAGGAAACGTTCACCATCATCCGTATCCCTTACCCGCTAAATACCTTCACCCGCTGACTGGACGGTCGTATCGATGATCCCAAGGCAGGCTGGAAAGGCCGCGGGCTTTGGTTTACCAATGGCAGTGATCCCATCATCCATGCGGAGATTCCGCAATCCTTTGCAGGGAAGATACAGATTCGCCCCCATCCATTGGCTGAGTAGTAGAGAAACTCATGTCCAGAAACAAAGAGCCCAGATTCGCAGGCAAAGTTGCCGTCGTGACGGGTGGAGCCTCCGGCATTGGTCTCGCCATCGTCAACCGGCTGGTTGCCGAGGGCGGGCGTGCCGTCATCGGAGACATTAACCCTGAATCCCTGAAAGCTGCCGAATCGGAGCTGGGCGATGCCGTACGAACGATCGCGATTGATGTGCGCAATGAGTCGTAGATCATCGAGATGGTAAACGCCGCCGCCTCAGAGTTCGGCAGGCTTGACCCTGGCTTCACCTGCCGACCGTGAATCGACATGCCCCAGCAGGCTCTGTTACCAATAGTTATCGGGGTGATAGTCTGTCAGCGTTCGACAAACTCGAAAACATTGGCCTCTGGATCAGCCAGAAATGCCAGCTTCACACCAATTCCCTCTTCTGCCAAAACACGCTCTGATAGCAATGTTGCACCGCTCTGCTCTGCGACGGCGATTGCACCGGCGATATCGCTGCAGTAGAGCGTGAAGTAAGCAATGCCGGTATGACCGGCGGCATATTCAGGTCGCAATGCTGGTTCAGGCGGCTCGGGTGGGCGCACCAGCTTTACAATTTCACCACCGGGGAACTCCAGCCAGACATTCTCGTAACCATTTGGTGCAACCCGGAGCCCGGCGCTCAGTTCTGACGGAATTGCTGCTCTGCGTTGTTCCACACACCCAAACACTTCGGTATAAAATTTCACCATGCGCTCGAGATCAATCACGACGATGCCAATTTCCAGAGGTGAAGTTTGTTCCATTATGAATCTCCTCTCATAGCTAGCAATTGGATAACCAAGTTTTTGACACTGTGCATAAGCATCTTCAAGAGAGTCAACAATCATGGCCACGTGGTGTATTCCTTCCTCGCCCGGACCATAGAGATCTCTGAATGGAGACGGCCCCTCAGAATCCTGTTGTACAAGCTCAACCATTATGTTGCCCCATTGACCATAGGCTGAACTATGAACGAATTTACGCTCAACATCGCGATGTATTGCCCAGGATAACTCAATGTTCTCGATCATAAAGAATGGACCAATGCCATGATCCGTAGCCATCTTTAGAGCGCTCGCCTGGATATCTGATACGAAATAACCGATTTTAACAATAGGAAAACTCAGCATTTCACGGTGAAGATCTAACATTGGGGTTACTTTAAGATGCTCGGGAATATTCTCAACACTGATAATCTTGTCAATGGATTCGTGAGCATAGTAAATGCGACGTTCTAGAAGCCATCTCATAAATTATGGAGTTATGTATGATAGAACGAAGATGGTGGAGAGAATGATGCTGAAAGGAAAAGCGGTTGTCATAACCGGTTCGGGAAGTGGCATCGGCGCGGCATGCGCCAGGGGCGTCGCAAGGCAAGGCACTTCAGTCGTTGTGAACGATATAGACGCCGAAGCGACGGAGCGAACCGTCGCGGAAATCGCCTCCGAGGGCGGGACCGCGACAAGCTGCGTGGCCGACGTCAGCGACTGGGAGCAAGCGGGCACGCTGATCGAGGCGTGCATCATACGCATCCGGCTTTGCTGTTGCCCTCAGTCCAGCGGGAGAAATGGGACGCCGAGCTGGTCGCGCAGGCCTTCGCCCTGTTCCATGTCGCAAACGTAGAAGTACCTCTCGCCTGGATCGAACCTGAGCGGCAGTTTGGCCAGACGAGCTACGAACTCATCCAGATCCTTCGAGGTCCAGAGCTCCGCATCAATGTACATCCGATCCATGACGTCATCACCGACGAAGCCATAGGAAAACCCGGCCGTGTGGGTCAGGAGATATGGCCATCCGTGACCGTTCCCAAGATAATCCATGCGCTTGGGGACGGGCAGATCAAAGCATGTTGTCTAGGCGAATAGTGCGATGGGAAAAACGACGGTACATCCTAGCCCTTTGGCGACCAGAATAGACATCAGACCTTCTCTGGCTGGAGATGTGGAGAGCTTCGACGACATCGATATGCTGACGCAGCGAATTCGTGCCGAGTATCCGCCCGCAGAGCTCGATTCCGATGGGGCCGAAATCTTTGGGCTTCCTGATGTGTGCGAGCCACCCGATGCGCTGACGGCCGATGGCACCGCCCTGCATTTCCCCTTTAATCCAGCGCTATTGAGCGGTGACCTCATACTTTACCGACCCTATTCGGGTGTACTGGTTTTCTCGATAGATTTCATTGCGAACGATTCGGAAGCGATGCATGCCATCTCAAAGACCATGATCTCTGTGAACCGCGGCGTCAGTGTCAGGATCTTCCACAGGGGGAAGATCAGGTTCCGCTTTGGCGACAAGGTGTTTCATAGTCAGTACATACCAGGGGTTATTTCCCATGTCCCTGTGGGTGGACATTTCGACTATCGGCTGAAGAAAGGGGAACACATCCAGCTTACCCACATCATTATCACAGAAGAGGGTGAGCGCGAGATTTGGCATCGTCTGGGAATTCCCCCGTGTCCAATATTCAACACGTTGCGGCAGAATGAAGACCCTTCCCGGATCGCGGAAGCTCTTCCGAACAACGAGACATTTCGGCTTCTTGGTGCGTCGTTAATGCACTTGCCGAGGTCGGGCTTTTCCCGGAATGCTGTGCTGAGGCTGAAGGTTGGTGAGTTGCTGTGCCTGCTCGGGGATGTGGATGCCGCATCACGCAATCCTATTGCTGGCGACGTTCCTTTTTCGGAAGTAAGAAAGCTCTCCCAAGCGCGTGCGATTCTCGATGAATCCAGTGAAAAACCGCCATCCATCGCGGAACTCAGCGCTATGGTCGGCCTGAACCGAAGGAAGCTCACCGAGGGGTTCAAGAAAGTCTTTGGTGAAACAGTAGCCGGTTATGCCCTTGAGTTGCGCATGCGCAAAGGCTATCAACTCTTGCGGGAAACACAGATCTCAATCGGAGAGATCGCGGAGCTGTGCGGATATGAGTATGCCAACAACTTTTCCCTGGCGTTTCGTCGCAGGTTCCACACCAGCCCCACAAAGGTCCGGCGGATCAAATAGGCTTCCCGGACCGTACTACGCAGGTGCGTTTTCCTTCAGGTTCCTGCGACCTTGCGACAAAGCCCCAAGGCGACGGTCCACCTCTGAAGGCTTGTATTCCGTAGTTGCTGCGCGGGCTAATCCACGACGCAATCGAAGTTCGCCGCGTCGTTCGTGTCGCCCGATCCTCGGTACTGCGCATATTGGGGGTAGGGGCAGAGCGGACGGCTGAAGCGCTTCCTGCCCTCCATCGCCTCGCTGGCTTCGAGAACGGCATTGCTCCAGTTGACCACTTCGCCTGCAATCGCCACCTGGCCTTCAAGAAAGGTCAGGTCGTGCGCGTGCTCCGCTACGAGCCTGTCGGGCGCCACGTCGTTTTCCACCCAGTCGACGATGGCGCCAATGTAGTCCGCGGCCCAGGCGCCCGGTCCGCCTATGCAGTGCACCATGCCGGGAACCAAGAAGGTGCGCAGCGACTCGCTCAGGATGTCTGGGCTGTTCAAGCGGTCGGCGTCCGCAAGGAAGGTCTCGAGCGCCTTGGCCCGGCAGGGCATGTCGTGCCAGCCGTTGTAAATGATCAGCTTGCCGCCGCTCTCATGAAACCTGCTGAAGTCCGGCGGCGGAATATCCACCGGGAGCATGATTTCCTTCAACTCGGGAAGATCCTTCACCGTGTCGAAGGCCTCAAGACTGAACCCCGGTTGCCGATGCATCACGGCCTCGATCACGTTGATCGTCACATCGGATGCGTTCCCCTCAAGGAACGGCACGGGGCCGGTCACCCACAGTTCGAAGTCGCCTCCCAATTCGGCCCCGGGATAGACGCCGGGAACGACGACCTTGCCCGACTCGTCGGTAATGCCCGTGTAGAGATACCGGGCCGTTTCAATCTGGCCCGCGGTGAGGCAATTCGAAGACCGGTCGCCATTGCATTCCAGGCCGTCCAGTTCCAGCAGGTCGACCGTGCATTTGCGGGGGTCGCCGATCAGTCCGTCGGCGACGCCATCGAGCATGTCGCAGGCTCTGCGGGTATTGGCATCGAGCACTGCCACCGATTCGGGAGTGAGCGGGTTGCGCTTCTGGTGTCGGGTGACCTCAAGCGCCCAGGCAAGCAGACCCCACCCGTAGTCGACCGCTGGGGCGCCGGCGATGATGCCGTCGAAATCGTCCGGATACCGAAGCGCCTCCACCAGCGCGGCACGCCCGCCGTTGGAACAGCCCCACAGGTAGGCATACTGCGTCGGCCGGCCATAGAACTCCGCAACGATCCGCTTGGTCAGCACGGTGACCAGGTGATTCGCACGGAAGGCGAAGTTCAGCTTGGCGTGATCGTCCCGGTAGAAGGTCGGATCATTCTCCGATTCATGGCCCGTATCCGTCGTGGCCATGGCAAAACCCTCGTGAAGCAGGCTGGTGGCATCCCCGACCACACCGGCGAGTCCGCCCGGTGCGTGGTACATGAGCCGACCGGCCCAGCCTGCGACTGGCATGTTGACCTCGAAACGGATGGTCTCGTCGACGGTGCCCCGCACCCGGCAATAGGCCGGTGTGCCTTCCGATGCATCCATCAGCAGGCCGGGCTCCACGGCATGGTCGGCATCGGTCAAGAGATAGAGCCCGGCGCATCGGCTGGCAATGGAATCGGCCATCGCGGCGGTGCCCGGAAGCGCAAGGCAAAACGAGGCCAAAAAAATGAACAGGCGCATGATGCTCCTCCTTGGTTTTAAAGCTGTGGTTGAGTTCGATAGGGTACCGACGCATGGCTTCACGCGCCCCGCGGCCGGGTACAGGCAGGCAATGTCCGAAGTTCTTCGATACTTGCCAATACTGTTGTGTGTCTTCATCGGCCCTCCGTGATCAGAGGCAGGCGATTTCGCAGTTCGTTCTTTGCAATCTTCTCGAGCGTCGATCGCGGCAGCTCATCGACCACATGCACACTTCTCACCACCTTGAAGTCGGGTAGGTTCGCCTTGCAGTGCTCGATAGTCTTTTCTTTGATCGTTGCCGCTTCCAGGCTTGGGTCGGATGGGATGACGAACACCACCGGCACTTCGTCAAGCATGTAGTGCCGCTGCCCGACCACGGCCACCTCGGAGGCGAGCCCTGTCTGCATAATGACGGTTTCAATTTCCGAGGCGGCCACGTTTTCCGCACCGACCTTGAGCATGTCCTTGTGGCGATCGGAGAAGTAAAGCCAGCCGTTCTCGTCGCTTCTCACGATATCGCCCGTGTCCAGCCAGCCATCCGCATCGAAGGCGGACCCGGTGGCTTCGGGATTTCGATAGTACTCCTTGAACAGCGTGACGCCGCGTACACCCCGGATATAGAGGTGACCGAGCTCATCCGGCCCGCACAGTTGCCCATCGGGCTTGCGTATCTGTATCTGGTACTCGGGGGAGCATCGGCCGATGTTCAGCGGCGGGCCCAGGTGATCGAAATCGGCGACCGTTCCCTGGGTCAGCGTTTCGGTCATGCCCCAGTAGCCCAGCGTGGCGACCCCAAAATACTCCTCAACCTCGGGCGCTCGCACACCAAGCAAAAAGAAGCGCAGGCGATGCCGAGGCACTGGCAGTGTCATCATCGCCTTGAGGGAAAACCCGATCATGGTCGTCCAAGTCACCTTGTGATCCAGGACGACCCGCCAATACCTGGAGGACGAGAACTTCGGTTGCAGCACCAGGGTTCCGCCCGTCCAGTGGGTGGTCAGCATCGAATAGGACTGGGCGTTGGTGTGAAACAGGGGAAAGGAGGTCAGGCTGATGTCCTCGTGCCGAATGCGCATGTGCTGCGCATTGGTTTTCGCCGCCCACACGCCGTTGCCGTGCGTCCACAGCACCGCCTTGGGACGCGATGTCGTGCCTGAGGTGAACTGGATGCTCAGATTATGCCGATGGTTCGGCGGGCGAATGGCAAGGGGCTCGGTCGCAAACAGTTCTTCGTAGGCAATGCCGCCCATCGATCGGATCACCTCGACGGAATCGTCACGGAGTTCACCGGCATCGCAGTCGGTCACCCCGATGAACTCAAGGTTTGGGCAGGTATCCTTGAGCAGCGCGGCAAACTTCGGCTGGGTGAGGCTGCACACGGCCTGTGTCACTTCACCGAAGTAGCTCAGATCCCGAGCAACCGAGCGGGTGTTGGTCGAAACCGCCACAGCACCGAGGATGGCGCACGCATACCAGCTCAGGACGAACTCAGGGGAGTTGTCCATGTGCAGCAGCACGAAATCACCGGTCTTCACCCCCCGCTCGCCGAGTCCGGCCGCCAGGCAGCGCGATCCGTGGAACAGTTCCGTGTAGGTGAAGCTCCGGTAGTCGCCATCGAACGGACACCAGATCAGGCAGACCTTGTCCGGCGTTCGATCCGCCCATTGCTGGAGCATCCGGGGAATGTCCAGCCCCTCCAGAGCGGCGGAGTAACTCCGGTCGATCTGCTCCCTCAGGTTCATGTCGGCCGAGGCGCCCCCGGCCGCGTCGCGACCGCTTGCAGCAGGCCGACCATCTCCTGCGGGCAAGCCCTTGGCGATCCCAGGCCGAAGGCTCCGCCTGCGGGACTGCGCCTTGCCCGGAACGCTCTCGTTACCACCCATGCAACATGATCAGTTGGGTCGATCACTTAGAATTCGTATGCGAACTCCACGCCGTAGTGCCGAGGCGTTTCGATCGTCTTGAGGTCGGTCGCAAACAAGGGGCCAGCCTGAGTGAACAGGGTTCCGTCTTCGTCCGTCAAATTGTTTCCGAAGACGGAAACGCTAAAATGCTCGCCAATCCGTACACCGAGCCTCAAATTGACGTAGTGGCGGCTGTCCGCATGCTCGGTTGAACCGGGCGCCGTCACATGATCGCTCTTGTGGTTCCAGGACAGAGTAAAGTCGCCGTAAAGGTTGGACGACAACTGTCTGCCGTAGTTCACGCCGATGGACGATGAGAAATCGGGCGTTCCGGGAACGCGGTCGCCTTCGGTAAAGTACGGCGCCATAGCGGCTCCGATGATCGGGTCCAGGGAACTGATCTCCATGTTGTTCCAATTGGCGGCTAGCATGACATTCAAGCCCGGCACGGACTCGGGTGCCCAGGTGATGCCCAGGTCAATGCCGAATCCATCGGCATCGCCCAATGGAAAGGAAGTGCTGATCGAGCCGAGTCTCCCGGCACCTTGAACATCCGTCCAGTCCTGATAGTAAACCGATGCGTCAAGGACCAGGGCTCCGTCGGCCAGGGTCTGCTTGGTGCCCAATTCGTAGCTCCATAGTTCGTCGGAATCGATGGTTTCGGGGCAGGCCGCCGCCAACGGGCTGGTCGGCGGGATGCTGAGGCAGCTCGAAAGGCCGTTGAACAGGCCGGAACGGAAGCCCTTGGCCATGTTGAAGTAGAAGAGCCTGTCGTCGTCCGGGGTGTAGGACAGGTTGAATCGGGGGTTGACGCTGTCGAAGGTGGCTTCGTAGCTTGGCAGGGTGATCGGCAGGATGCTGGAGGTCTCCTCGAAAGTGCGCTCATCCTCGAACCAGCGCGCACCGACCAGCGCGGTCAGCCTGCCTTCGATCAGTTCGTAGGTGAGTTCGCCGAACAGGGACGTCTGTTCGGATTCGGCGGACGCCGTGGTCAGGATGCGGGGAACGCCAAGCAGCGGGAATTCAGCCACGTCGATCAACTGTGTCCCCTCGGAATCCACGTAGTAGAAGCCTCCAACAAACTGAAGCCGACCGTCGAAATTGGAGACGATGCGGGTCTCGTTGGTGAAGGTTTCGGGGTCGTAGCGCACGTTGGTCGGCAGGCCGTAGGAGGCGATGAACGAGCTTTGCCAAATCTCGGTGAACTCGAGATCGGTGAACACGGAGGTCAGCTTGAAGTGCTCGAAATCGTAGCTGATGCTGGCGGAATATATGTCGTACTCGGTGTCGTCGAACGACAGGGTCGTCTCCGAATCGGTGGAGACGGGGTCTTCGGAGTCCACTAGTATGAAGCCGTTGGGCTGCGTCTCACTCTTGTTGTGGGCGGCCATGAACTCCAAGGTCAGGCTGTCGGTTAGCTGGGCCAGAACCTGCACCCGGTAGTCGAACATGTCCGTTCCACCGAAGTCCTCATGGGCCGCACCGGAAGGTTCGAAGCCGAATGTGGCGAAGTTCACTGCATGGGGCTGCACGTCAATCCAGCCGCCGGACTCCTCTGAACCGACTGAGACCCGAACCGCCAGACGCTCCTGAACCAGAGGCAGGCTGAGCGAACCGTCAACGTAGTAGCCGCCATCGCCGCCCTCGATCTGGGTAAGGCCAGCGGTGACCGCCGCCTGCACCGCCTCGAGGTCCGGCTTCTTCGGGATGACCCGCATGACGCCGCCCATCGCGCCGTTACCGTACAGGGTGCTTTGCGGGCCTTTGATGACTTCCACCCGCTCGAGTCCGGAGGCTCTGACCACCGGCGCCCACAGCATGGACGGGAAATAGAAGGGGATGTCGCCGATGTAGTAGCCGAGGGTCGGGTCGCCCACAATCTGGGGAACGCCCCGCAATTGAATGCGGGTCTGGTCCGTGCCGAATGCCTCCCCCGTGGCGGCGCCCGGAATGAAATTCACCAGCTCCCTCAGGCTTTGGACATTGTTTCGGTCGAGAAACCCACCGTCGGTCACCTGAATGCTCAGCGGAACATCGGACAGAGCCTGTGCACGCTTCTGAGCGGTAACCACGATTTCTTCAATGGCATCGTCACCTTCCTCGGCCGCTGCAATCGTCGCGCCGATCACTGCCGCAGCTACAGTGAAAACGCCGATCAGCCTTCCGTAACCCACGTTTTTCCTCCTCACGATGTCTCCCCAACAATAAACCCGAAACCCGGTTGGAGAGCTATCCTAGTACGCTCGAACCTATTGGGTTGACACTTTTTGTAGTGCAAGGGGGCATCAGCTCATCCTCGAGCAGGGCATCGAGGGGCTGCGCGACGAACTGCGCCCGGGGCGGCCCCGGATCCACGGGGGCGAGCGCGTGGCCGAGGTCATCAACCGGCGCTGCGGACGCCCCCGCCGACCCCATCCTCGAAAAGGCGGAGTGATTGGGGCCTGTTAACCCAGATAGTATTAACAGGCCCAAGTAAGGAACCCCTGATTAATCCTGTAGTCGGGGCATTCGATTTAATAAAATCAATAGCTTACGAGTAGCTAAATGCTGTTCTATCGAATTGCTCGGACCTTCCCAAACTTATTTGCGGGACAGCACACTAGAGTATCTTTTCCTCCACCGCCAAAACCACCTTGTCGTCGGGCCCGCCGCCGGGCCAGGGTTCGTTCAGCAGCCGGGTCAGCAGCATGGTGATACCGATGCGCACGAACCCGTTGTCGAGCAATGTCGCTTCGAGCAGTGGCCTGGTCCGGTCTTGTTCGAATACGGTCGCTCGCGGCCCGTCCTCGTAGCCGATGCGCGCTTCAAGCGGTGGCAGTTGCGTGTCTTTCGAGTGTTGCGACAACACATAGCGCAGGCGCCCACCGGACCAATTGAGCGTGCCGCGCGTGTCGTCCGGCCAGCCGTCGGTGATGTGCAGGTAGAGGTCGCGCAGGTTGAAATCGCCGGATAAGGACAGTTCATAGACGGCAAGCCAGGGATTGATGGCGGTTGCGGCAACTGAGCCGCTCATCGATATCACCATGCGGCTTGTGCCTAGGTTCAACTTGCCGCTGAGCTGCAAATGCTCCCCGGAGACTGTCCAATCGACCTCTGGAAAAAGATTCAACAGAGAGGTGGGGCGCAGTGCCCAGGTGAGCAGGCCAATATCCCGCCCCTGCACGAGCAGCCGTCCGGAGCCGGCCCAGATGGTGCCGTTCACCCCAATGAGCTTTGCGCCGGGAATACGCTCCACAGCGGGTGCGAGCAGTTGGGCGGGCGCGAAAATGAGGCAAAAAGAGATAAAGGCGAAGAGGCCAAGCAGCATCAGGCCGCGGATTTCTCCGACCGACACGCGCCGATTGTTGATTTCCGGGGAGTGGATTTCTCCAGGGAAGGTCTGAACAAGTCGATTGAGCGGCATTGAGCTACTCACAACCTATTGATTTTATTAACTCGAATGCCGCGGCTGGGAACCTGCGGCCTATAACACCTGTGAGCGTGGACGGAGGATATTTGCAGCCGAAATTCCAGGAAGAACACCGGCAATGTGGGATTGGTGCGCCAATTTCCCCGATGAGCCAGCCGATGGGGGGAGACATCCGATATGACCGGTTTGCCTTGCTTGGGCGGGGGCTGGGTTGCGGTGCGTGGAGGTTCCTCCGTGGGGATGGCCGATGTGACTTGGTTACGGTGCCGAGGGATTGGGTCATGGTGCCAGAAGCGTTTCGAGAACATGCTCGTAGACCGCCGCCAGCGGCTCGAGGTCGGCGATGGCGATGCATTCGTTCATTTTGTGGATCGTTGCGTTGACCGGCCCGAGCTCCACCACCTCGGTGCCGAGCGGGGCGATGAACCGTCCATCGGAGGTGCCGCCGGAGGTTGAAAGTTGGCATTCAATGCCGAGCTCATCGCGAATAGCGGCCCGCACCACATCGGTCAGGCGACCCGGCGGGGTAAGGAAGGGTTCTCCGGAAAGGTGCCATTCCAGCAAACCGTCGAAGCCGTGCTTGTCGAGCAGGTCCGCAACGACTGCCTGGAGACCGCTTGCCGTCTGCTCGGTGGAGTAGCGAATGTTGAAGTCGAGGGTAAGTTCCCCGGGGATGACATTGCTCGCCCCGGTACCGGCGGCGATGTTGGATGCCTGAAGCCGGGTGGGTGGGTAGTGTTCATTGCCGCGGTCGAATTGGTGGCTGAACAGTTCGTCGAGAAAGGGTGCGGCCCGATGAATGGGGTTGTCCGCCAGGTCGGGATAGGCGACATGGCCTTGTATGCCGCGAACCCTCAGGCGTCCGTTCAAAGACCCGCGGCGACCGTTGCGCACGACATCGCCCAGCACGCTTGTAGAGGATGGCTCGCCGACGATGCAAAAATCGGGTATTCGGTTTGTCCGCCGCAAGTGTGCGGCAATGTGTCGGGTACCGAATTCGGCAACCCCCTCCTCGTCGCTGGTGATCAGAAACCATAGGCGGCCACCAGGCTTGGGATGCCGCGCCAGAAAACGCTCGGCGGCGACGACCATGGCAGCCAGGCTCGATTTCATGTCGGCGGCGCCCCGTCCATACAGCCGACCATTCCGAATCCTAGGTGCAAACGGAGGCGAGCGCCACTGCGCAGCATCGCCGGGAGGCACCACATCGGTGTGGCCCGCAAAAGCGACAATCAACGGGCCGCTACCGTATTCGGCCAGCAAGTTGGCGACGTTTTCCTTGTTCAACAGCGTCGCTTTGAACCCGATGCGCCCGAGACGCTCGCGCAACAGCTCTTGGCACCCCTGGTCGTCGGGCGTGACGGAGGGGCGTTCGATGAGCGCCCTAGCCAAATCAAGTACTGGTGAGGTGGTATCCGGGGTCATCCTAAAACGCACACTATTCCAGAGGAAGAAGATAAAGCTGGGAAGCGTCGCACCCGGCAAAACTTCGGCATTTCGGAAATCTGACCGTTGGAAAAACGGCAATTATAGTAAATCGATAGCTAATTCGACAGGCTGCTATTTCAAGACATATGAGACTGGAGGGGGATGTCCCTGTTGTTCATACCTGACCATTCATATCCTTGATGCTCACATGAGCTGTTCTGTGTTCTGGATTGACAATGCGCAGCCATCCGACTTGGCTTTCATTGCCGTTAGCCGTGCTCTGATGGACTCAAGGTCACGCTGAGACAGATTGCGAACATCCCATGCGTAGGTACGTGGGTTTCTGATCAAATTGCGGACATGCTCGAAGTTGCCTCTGCCTTGGATTCTCGTCGACTCTTGCCCTTCTATTTCCTTCACAACGGATGCCTCGAAATCCCGCAGTGTTGCATAGCCTACTGCTAAGTCTCTCACGGCCGTATTGTATCGAATACTTCCTAAGGGGTGATGCACAAAAAACTTGGAAAGCACGCTTCGTAGCTCTTCCACTGTACCCGGACAGTCGGCATAATTTCTTCCTTCCCGATAAGCTATCTTTCCGGCACGAAGTGAATGAACCAGCTTCATCTCGTCCGGGCTTAATCCAAATTCTCCCCCTAAACTTTCTATTATTCTATAGTAATCAAAAATCATTTCTCCTCTGTTTGCTAGGTAGCATATGCCAAAATTCCTCAATGCGACATACGCGAGGTCTGAAACAATCAGGTTTGTCTGGATCAATGCCTTCGACGAAAATCTTTCAATTGGAAGTGCTAATAACACGCTTCTTTTTGCATCTGCTTCATATGATTCCTTTTTTTCTGCTGATCTTAGGGTATTTTCTAGCCAATTATCTTGATCTTCAAGAAAAACTCCTTCCTTCTTGAGATGCTGAACAAATAGGCTCCCCGCGCTGATGATTTTCTCTAGTCGTCTTGGTGAATAACTCGCAACTGACCACCCTGCGATTCTCCATTTGTAGGTCAAGTGTATTCGCCTGCTAATATTGCTTGACACTATTAAAACGTCTCGATCACTAATCTGGTCATTGGAAGACCGAGCTGCTGATCCAAAAATACAAATGCCTTCAACATCCTTGCTTCTCATGGGGATATCCTCTTAAAGAGCATTGACGCTAAAAGTGCCAGAAGACAGAATCCGATTAGGCTTTGCACCGAAGCAAAAACTCGACCTAAGGATGTTGTCGGTACAATATCGCCATACCCAAGCGTAGTGAACGAGATCGCTGTATAGTAAATTGCTTCAATACAAGAAGAAATTGGCTCGTTCCCTAGTATCAATCCGAATTGATCGCGACAAAGAAAATTCAGGAAGGAAAAGAAGATAACAATCATCGTGACTGTTCTAAAATATTCTGATGTTTATCTTTAATCAGGCATTTACGAAAATTTTTCGGATCAATATAGGTACTGGAAATAGAAATTTTGTGAGTATTAGTAAGAATAAACTGGCAATTGTGGAACTCGCAATCTTCTATGGTGGTACCGATCAACAAGCAGTGCTTAAAAATGCAGTTTCGAAAGGTAAGGCCAGATATGCGTGTTTTTGAGAAGCTTACACGTTCAAAAATTTTATCGTAAAGACGGTATTGTTTAGGGCCATTAGTCCGATTCAAATTGTTGGGCTCATATAATACATTTTTAATGTGGTGGGACTTTTGTAAGAGTTCATATAAATCTTTCTGAGACTTTATCGGTCTGCTATCGCTTAGATGCCAGAATTCTCTCTTGGTTGTCATAGGCGAATCGTACCTGCTTATAAGTGAGCAATAATTATCGATTTTCGTTAGACAATTTGCATCTTCAAATAGAAAGTTCTCGAGAAGCCAAGCCCGGACGGAAAGCGCTTCTCGGTGAGGCTTTCGACAAATAGCTGACCCCGGAATTGATTGCTCTCATAGCCTGCCTGCAGGTTTATGATCTCCACCCCGTCCCGCACCACACGACTACGCTCGTCGAGGGGTGTTTCGCCTGTTACGCTGAGCTCTCCACACACAAAGAAACCGGCTCCGTCGCAGACCGGCGGCTCGCGGTATCGCTCGCGCAGTATGCAGTATGATGTGCGCCGCATCGACCGCCCTTATGGGCGTCTGAGCAGCCCATTTCGAGTGCAGTGCTTGTAGGTCGCGCCGGCGTAATCGCCGGCGGACCAATTCTTGACCCGCGCCGACGGTTCATCGACTTGCGTCACGCTCTCTTCCTCTTCCATCGGTTGGATGCGATCCACCTTGAAGCGTCCGTTCGTGCCGCTGGTTTGCGGTCGCCAGTCGCCCAGGCCGATCCTACGGCCACCGATTTGCAGCCACTTCTTCCAGGTTTCGCACGTCGACGACTTCCTCGTCGCAGTCCAGGACGAATGTGGCGCTCCACTGCGGGAAGAGGGCGCGGGTGCGGTTTAGGCGGTTGCGCTGCACCACCACGTTCGTCGTGAATTGGGTGGTCTTGCACAATTCCTTGACGGTCGTGCCCAGCTTCTTGTGGTCGTAGAAGAAGTTGACCTCCTCGACGAGCAGCCCCTCGCGCACGGTCGCTCCCTCAAAGCCAGCACTTTCGATGTTGGCGTTGGTGCCGATAAAGGCGGACGAAGCGACCCGTCCCATGTCATCTGTGAGCACACGAACCTCCTGCCAATTGTCGGACTCTATGTAGAACGCCGCCAAGTTCAGGTAGCCTTTGCCATCGGGGAAATGCGTCCCTAGCCCGGCTTCATAGCTCCAATCTTGGGCGAGCGTCAGATTGAAGCCGCCGGATATGTAGCCTTTTGAGGCGCTGGCATAAGCATTCAGGCACTCGGAAATCTCGTGGCTAAGCACAAAGCGGCGTAATAGTTGGGCGTATGTCTCGTCTAGTTAAATATCAAAGAAGTCAAGCCTGTTGTCAACAAATGCGTCAATTTGGGATTGCAATCTGGGACGGATCCTGACACACTGTCCGAAATTGACACGCGGCTGACGGCATGAACCTTCAATGCGCCAACGAGTTCTCCGAGTTGATGACACGCGCCGGTCTGGGCATTGGGGAGGCCGCCGAATTGCTGGGCGTCAATGCCCGGACCGTGCGGCGCCACATCAACGGCGAGGGGAAACGCATCGACCGGCTGAAGATCGAAAAGCTGCGTGAGGTTGCGAATACGCGCTGCCCCGCGGATCGGCGGGAGGGATTTCGTTTCATCGATCTCTTCGCGGGGATTGGTGGACTGCGCCGCCCGTTCGAGGAAATCGGCGGCCGCTGCGTGTTCACGTCCGAGTGGGACCGGTTCTGCAAGGAAACCTACACGGCGAACTTTCCGGAGCCGGCCGATAGCGACCACGAATTTGTCGGCGACATACGCCCATACGCGGACAAGCCCGAAGCCGTGCCGCCGCACGATGTCCTATTGGCCGGCTTTCCGTGCCAGCCATTTTCGATCGCCGGCGTGTCCAAGAGAAATGCGCTGGGCCGACCGCATGGCTTCCTTTGCGGTACGCAGGGAACGCTGTTCTACGATCTGGCGAGGATCATCGACCATCACCGTCCCCTCGCCTTCCTGCTTGAGAATGTGAAGAATCTCAAGCGTCACGACGGTGGCCGGACCTTCGCGACAATCATGCGCGTTCTCAAGGGTGAGTTGGGCTACAGCGTCGAGACGCGGGTGGTGGATTCCTCCCCGTGGGTTCCCCAGAGACGGGAGCGAATTTTCATGGTTGGGTTCAGGGAACCGATCACCTTCAATTTCGATGAGCTCGCAATACCGCCCGGCCAGGCACCCACGCTGCGGGCGGTTCTGGATAAGCATGTTGATCCAAAATACACGCTCACCGAACGCCTGTGGGACTATCTTCAGGGTTACAAGAGAAGGCATCGGAGCGCGGGCAACGGGTTCGGCTACTCCCTTTTTGGCCCGGATGATGTGGCCCGCACCCTTTCTGCCCGCTATTACAAGGACGGGTCGGAAATCCTGATTCGCCAAGTGAGCCGGCGCCCGCGTCGCCTGACCCCGAGGGAGTGTGCGCGGCTGATGGGTTTTGAAAGGCCGGGCGGGATGGAGTTCCGAATACCGGTATCGGACACCCAGGCCTATCGTCAATTCGGTAACGCCGTGGTTGTGCCCGTGGTGCGGGCGGTGGCCCAACTCATGAAGCCGCGCATCGTTGAACTGCTCTCAAGGGAGGGTCGTCAACCCACCTCGGCCAGCCAGAACGAATTCCTGTTTCCCGAACCCGCCGTAGCCATCTGAGTCATGGTCGCCGACACCGTCGCACCGGATGTCCGCTGTGGGACGATGGCGGGTAGCGACGACATGGGAATGCGCGGCCAAGGGACGACCACTTCTCCCGAACGGCGTGACCGCCGTGCGCGCCGCACTCCGTTTGCTACGCTCACTCCGCACAGCGCGCCAACGCCGTGCCGGTTCCCGGGAGGCCGTCATTACCGCTCGGACATCCTACCCGAAAGTGTGCGGTTTTCAGTTGCCATTGACACTACGGAACGGCGCACAGCATGGCTGGTGTCGGACGAATCGGGATGGAGGGTTGAGCGGCGATGAGACGCGGCCAGTTGCGCGATTACTTCGCCGGTGTCGGCGTCAAGCGTCTGACCGCTGTTGATGCCGAGCCGCACCGGTCCAATCAGCACGAGGTGGGCACTACGCGGGACATGCGCGACCAGTTCCTTGGCGAAGTTCAGCATGAGCAGTTCCGGGCCATCTACGTCTGGCTCGCCGAGGACCGGGACGGATTCACCGCGGAAGGAACCGTGACCCATTACGATGCACGGGAGCAGCAGGTGGATAGGGCACCGGAATGGCGTCTGTACTACGACTCAAATCCGGTCACAGAGGCCATGCGGGAAGGCGATACCCTGTTTCTGGCCATGACCGACGACCGACTGCTCTATTTTGTCGTTGCGTCGGAAGGCTCGACCAGCGAGCGGCAGCTCTCTTGGCTTTTCGACCTTCGCCCGGGGGGGACGATCATTTGTGTCGCGCAAGGTCTCGGACAACGAGACGGAGTTGGGCTTCGCCGCGCGTCTCATTCTCAACGAGATCGGCATCGAATTCGGGGAGCCGGACCCCGACAGGATCGACGCCATAATCGAGCCCTTCGACGAGGCGTTTCCGAAGACCGTTGAGTTCTCGAAACTCGCCCGCCGCAAGCTGCCCGAGAGGGTGAGTGTCGAGGACGACCCCGATACGGCGCTTGTGGCCTGGCTGGGTTACGAGGAAGCGTTGTTCCGGCGCCTTGAGCGACGGATTGTCGCTGCGCGTCTTGACCAAGGTTTTCGGGACGATGGCGGGACAACGGATGTCGACGGCTTCCTCCGGTTCTCGCTGAGTGTTCAGAACCGGAGGAAGTCGCGCATGGGGCAGTCGCTGGAGCATCATCTTGAGGCGGTGTTCCTTGCCCACGGGATCGACTATGTTCGCGGGGCCGTAACCGAGAACAACCAGCGGCCGGATTTCCTGTTCCCCAGCGAAGAAGCATATCGGGCCGCTCCCGACACCGGCCATGCCTGCCTGACCATGCTTGGCGCGAAATCAAGCTGCAAGGATCGGTGGAGACAGGTTCTGGCCGAGGCGTCGAAAATTCCGAGCAAGCATCTTCTCACCCTTGAGCCGGGGATTTCCGAGTCGCAGACAAGTCAAATGGCGAATTCGGATCTGCAACTGGTGGTGCCGCGGTCGATTCAGGAAACCTATACAGATGACCAGTGCGCTTGGCTTTGGAATGTCCGTGACTTCATTCGAGAAGTCCAAACGCGCGCATGCGAATGATCTCCTCGAAATGTGGCCACATGAGATGCCGGGCCGTCGCGATAACCAGACCTCCAAGCGAACGAGGCGCCGGTTTATCCGTTCAGGGAAGCCTCCCGTGTCTCCCCGAAACCGTATCGAAGAGATCGTTCGCGCTCTCCGCGGCGAATCAAGACCAAGACACCAAGCACTATCGATCCCTACGGATCGCGGCAATGGAAGTGTCGGTAGAATTCTTGTCGATCCAGGCCGCGATAATATTTGTCGTATACGACCCCGGCGATTTCCTCGTCGGTATATGGATCGAGATCGGCCCCATATATCTGCCGATAATCATCTATCGTGCGCCCGAGACATTGTTGCTTGGTCTTAGTAGACGCCTTCGTCTCCCAAGTAGCCTTATGTCTCCAAAAGAGATGTGCCACAAGCCTCATCAAGCTGAGCCAGATCAAAATCCGACAAATTCCGGTAGGACTTCCTGACCTGCAACACCGACCGACGAGAAAAAAGTCTATCCCGATCCTGATCAGGAGCCTCTAGCCAAGCGAGGTAAGTATCGAAGTGCCGCTGCAGATCCTGCACATCCACGCATGTCATTCCATAACCGGACAGGGAAGGGTCGCCACACGCAACAAGGCACAACAACACCGCGACAACTGAAGACAGACGCCAACGCATCGACTCAATCCTGCAATCTGCGATACGGTCTCGACGCCATTCTCGACATAGACATAAAAAGCTCGTCAATATGCTCTAAGGAAATTCTGATTAATCCTGTAGTCGGGGCAGATAGTTTAATAAAATCAATAGCTTACGAGTATATCAATGCTACTCTATCGAATTGTTCAGACCTTCCTTAGTTATGCGCGTGCAACTGTTCGTTCAGGGCAATGGCTCCGCGGTTTGTTCGGCATTGCACCTCGCCGGTTTCGCTGTGGCGAATAAACAGCATGTCGGCACCGCCGGCTAGGTCGCGTCCCTTCGCCACGCGCATGCGGTTGCCGTCTTCGTCGATTACCGCAATACGGGTGCCCGCGGTGATGTAGAGCCCCGCCTCGATGGTGCAGCGGTCGCCGAGCGGAATGCCGGTGCCGCCGTTGGCACCGATCAGGCATTGTCGGCCAATGGTTATGGTGATGTCGCCGCCGCCCGCCAGAGTGCCCATGGTGCTCGATGCGCCGCCGAGGTCCGAGCCCTCGCCCACCACCACACCCTGCGAGATGCGGCCCTCCACCATGTTGGGCCCAAGCGCCGCCGCGTTGAAATTGATCGAGCCGCACGGCATGACGGTGGTGCCGTCGCCGAGGTAGGCACCGAGGCGAATGCGGCTGCCGTCGGCGATGCGCACGCCGGAAGGCACCACATAGTTCGCCATCTTGGGAAACTTGTCGACCGAAAGAACTTCAAAGTACCGGCCTTGCAGGCGCGCCCTGAGCTGTCGCTCGGCGAGTTCGGCAATGGCGACGGCGCCTTCGGTTGTCCAGGCGACAGTTTGCAGGTGCGCAAAGATGCCCTCGAGGTTCAGTGTGTTGGGCAACGCTAGGCGGTGCGATAGCAGATGAAGTTTGAGGAAGGCATCGGCGGTGGAGGAGATGGGCTGGTCGCTGGGCAGCAGCACGGCGATTAGCTCCCTGTCCGCCTCCAGCATCGGTTGCAGCACGGGTTGGTGGCTGTCGATGAACCGGTGTGCCCGATCCGGGCGAACAGCACGGGTGCCGGGCGAAAAGGTTGCGTCGATGGCCTCGGCCAGAGCGCCGGTCGGCGATGTCAACGGAGCGGGGAAGAAACAATCGATAATGTTTTGTTGATGGTCGCGGGTCGCAAGCCCGATGGCGAACGCGAATGCAGGCATGAGTCCCTCCAGGGGAACCCGGTCGAGCGGGGCGGCTACGCTACCAGCCGCGGTAGCGCCAATCAATGGCGTTGGGGATGGTGTCGCAGTTCGACATTTGCACGAATCGAACAGGGTGCGCTGATGCGACATTATCAGTGGTCAAAGGCTCCATAATCTCCATCAAATTGATGCGGTGCCGAGTTGAACTGCCGCTGACTATTCCCGCCGACCATCCGCGACCATCCGTTTGGGTCGGAAGGCCGCCAATCGCGATAGGGCGGGAGCGGGCTCACCCCGGCATCGCGTCAAGCGTTTGGCGCAACGTATTCTCGAAGGCGTAGATGAACGCCGGGTCGGTGATGGGTTCGCCGGACCGGGTTTGCAGATAGAAGACATCCTCCACGCGTTCGCCGAGCGTGGCGATGCGGGCACCGAGTACGGAGATATCCAGTTCGTGGAACAGCAGCCCGATGCGGGCCAGCAAACCCGGTCGATCGGTCGTGAGCACCGTTAGCGTTGAGAAGGAGTCGCCGTCCCGGTTGGCCAGCGATGCCTCTGTGGGGCGGGACAACTGACGAAGGCGCCTCGGCACGCGCCGATTGCCGAATGATCCGATGTTTGGGCGGGCGATGGCCTTGGCCAGTTGCTTCACCAGGGTATCGCGGTCGCCGCGAATGGGTTGGTGTTGCGCGTCGAGCACCACATAGGTGTTGAAGCAGAGCCCGTCTTCGGAGGTGCGGATGTTGGCGTCGTAAACGGAGAGACGCAATTGGTCGATGGCGATCACCGATGCGGCAAACAGGTTTGGCTGGTCCTGGGTGTGGACGAAAATCTCCGTTGCTCCCTCGCCCGGAACCTGGCCGGTCATATTGCGCACGAGCACCAGCGGCCCGCCCCCGGGGTCGTGCGCCAGCACGGCGGCGGTCACATCGGCGATCCGGTCGGGGGTGTGGCGCAGCAGAAACTCATCGCCAAGCAGGCGCCACACGGGCTCGGCATCGGCCTCGCCAATGCCGTCGGCGGCCAGCTTTTCCGCGGTGCTTTCCAGACATGCCCGAATCGAGGCCTGCTTGTCCACCGTTGTTTCCAGCCCGCCCTCGAGCAGTTTGCGGGTTTCCATGTAGAGGTGGCGCAGCAGCGTGTCGCGCCAACTGTTCCAGAGGGCGGGATTGGTGGCGGTGATATCGGCGACGGTCAGCGCGTACAAATAGTCGAGCCGGCGCTCGGAACGCACCAGCCTGGCGAATTCGAACACCACATCCGGGTCGTAGATGTCCTGTCGCTGGGCGGTGCTCGACATCACCAAATGGTACTCGACCAGCCATTCGACGAGGGCGGTGTCGTCCTCATTCAGCCCGTGGCTCCGGCAAAAGCGCACCGCGTCCCCGGCGCCGAGTTGCGAATGATCGCCGCCGCGCCCCTTGCCGATATCGTGGAACAGCCCGGCGATGTAGAGGAGTTCGATCTTGGGCACGGTCTTCACGCAATGGTGCGCCAGGGGATGGGTTTCGGCCTGGGCCCGGTAGCGGAACAGTCGCAACTGTCGAATCACCATCATGGTGTGGGCATCGACGGTGTAGATGTGGAACAGGTCGTGCTGCATTTGGCCGACCACCTCCCCGAACTCGGGGATGTAGCGGGCGAGGATGCCGTAGCGCCGCATGCGGGTGAGCTGCGTAACCAGGGTGTAGGGTGCCTTGAGCAGGGCGATGAACAGGCGATGGTTCTCCGGATTGGCCCGGAACGCATCGTCGATCAGGTGCACATGGTCACGGATCAGGCGGATGGTGCCGGCGCGCACGCCATCGATATCGCGCCGGTTGGCGAGTATGACGAACAGTTCGAGCAGGGCACTCGGATGACGGGCAAATACATCCTCCGCCGTGGCTTCAATGTGGCTGTCGCGGATGCGGAAGCGCTCGTTGACGGATTCGATGCGCGGCCGCCGCCGGGAAAAGGACTCTTCCAGGAACTGTAGAATGATGTCGTTCACCTCGCGGAGCGACAACACGTAGCGGTAGTACTGGTGCATGAAGCGCTCGACGCCGAGTTTGGCGGCGGTATCCACGTAGCCAAGCCGCTCCGCGAGGTTGCGTTGGTATTCGAATTGCAAGCGGTTGTCCTTGCGTCCGGCGACCAGGTGCAGGCCGTAACGAACCCACCACAGGTAGCGTCGGCCGTTGACCAACCATTCGCGCTCGCCCGGTGTAACGACGCCCAAACGTTCGAGTTCGTCGATGTTGGCCGTACCGAACTTGTGTGCGCATACCCATAGGGCCGTCTGCAGATCCCGCAATCCGCCGGGAGACGCCTTGATATCCGGTTCGAGGTTGTATTCGACATCCCGAAACCGGCGGTGCCGTTGCTCCTGTTCGTCCCGCTTGGCGCGAAAGAACCGGTCCGCGGGCCACAGGCGCGGTCGCGACATGGCATGATTGAGCTTTTCCACCATATCCCGCTGGCGCGCCGTGGTCGGCTCGGTCAGCGGGCGCCGCTCGAACAGGGATGTGGCCACGGTGATGTCGCCCGCGGCCTGTTTGGCGCAATCGCGCACGGTGCGCACGCTGTGGCCGACTTCCAGGTTCAGGTCGTAGAGATTGCGCAGGAATGCTTCGATCTCCGCCTTGTGGCGGCGCGGGTCGCGGGCGAGGATCAGGAGATCGATGTCGGAGCCGGGATGCAGCTCGCGGCGCCCGTAGCCTCCCACCGCAAAGAGCAGGGCATCGACAGCGGCGTTGTTGAATTGTCGATGCCAAATCTCTTGGATGAGCGCGTCGAAAAACGCCACCCGGTCCGCCACGATGGCCTCGATGTCCTCCCCATTCCAATACCGCCCCGCCAGCGCCGCGTCCCGTTCGGCGATGCGGACGCGATATCGGGCGATATTCATCGGCGGAGACGCAAGGTTGGGGAACCCCTGATTAACCCTGATAGTCGGGACATCCGGTTTCATAAAATCAATAGCTTACGAGTCACTAAATGCTGCTCTATCGAATTGTTCAGACCTTCCCCAGGTGTGGCGGGGCGGATTGCCGAGGCTGCTCATGAACGAACGACTATTCCCCCGCCGATAGCCCCTCCTCGGCCCGGGCCGTGAGGACTTCGGCACCGGTTTCGGTCACCAGTATGGTGTGCTCCCATTGGGCGGAGAGTTTGTGGTCCTTGGTGACGACGGTCCAGTGGTCGGGCAGCAGGCGTACATGGCGTTGGCCGGCGTTGATCATGGGCTCGATCGTGAACGTCATGCCCTCCTCGAGCACGACGCCGGTGCCCTTGCGGCCATAATGCAGCACCTGGGGTTCGTCGTGGAAACGCTTGCCGATGCCGTGGCCGCAGAACTCCCGAACCACGGAAAACCGGTGAGCTTGGGCGTGGCTCTGAATGGCGTGGCCGATATCGCCAAGGGTTCCCCCCGGACGGACCGCATCGATTCCCCGGTACAGGCACTCCTGGGTAATCCGCACCAGCCGCTCGGCGAGAACCGACGGTTTGCCGACGAAGAACATCTTGCTGGTGTCGCCGTGATAGCCGTTCTTGATGACGGTTATGTCGATGTTCAGGATGTCGCCATTCCTGAGCTCCTTGTTGTTCGACGGGATGCCGTGGCAGACAACATGGTTGACGGAGGTGCAAATGGAGCGCGGAAAGGGCGGCGCGCCGGGCGCGTTGCGGTAGTTGAGCGGCGCCGGCACGCAGCCGAGGTCGTCGATGATGTGGCGGTGACAGATATCGTCGAGCCTGCCGGTGGTGATGCCCGGGGCGATGTGTTCGCCGATCATTTCCAGGACGCTCGCGGCGAGACCACCGGCTCGACGCATGCCCTCGAGATCGGCTTCGTTGTGAATTTTGGCAGCCATGGGGTCATTATGGTATAAACCGCGCCGCTCCGGGGCAACGAATCGTCGCTGTGCCGGGGTATCGCCGCCAGAACACGGAGACGACAATTGAATATCAACATGCGCGACATGCTGGCCGCGGGCGCCCACTTCGGCCATCAAACCCGTTATTGGAACCCGAAGATGAGCCCCTACCTCTTCGGCTCCCGCAAAAAAATCCACATCATCGACTTGGAAAAGACCGTGCCCGCCTTAGAGGCCGCGCTGACGGAACTGCGCAATCTGGCGAGTCGGGGCAACAAGATTCTGTTCGTCGGAACCAAACGAGCCGCCGCCAAGGTCGTCAGGGAACAGGCCATACGAGTGCACATGCCGTTCGTCGACCAGCGCTGGCTGGGCGGCATGCTTACCAATTACAAGACCATCCGCCAGTCCATCCGGCGCCTGCAAGACCTTGAAAAACAGGCGGAGGAGGGCGGTTTCAGCCAGCTCACGAAAAAAGAGGCGCTGCACCAGCGTCGCCTGATGCAGAAACTCGAACGCAGCCTTGGCGGCATCAAGGACATTGGCGGGCTGCCGGACGCGCTGTTCGTCGTCGATGTGCAGCACGAACGCATTGCCGTCAGCGAGGCCAGGAAACTCGGCATACCGGTGTTTGCCGTGGTCGATACCAACAGCGACCCGGAAGGCATCGACTACGTCATTCCGGGCAACGATGATGCAATTCGCGCAATCCGCCTCTATGTCACTGCGGTCGCGGACGCCATTCAGCAGGGGATCGACAATGCCGGTGTCGGCGGGGTGGATTCCGAAACGGCTTCCGGCAAACCCGATGCGGACCCCATGGGGGATGCGGACGAGTATGTCGAGGTTAGGGAAGACGGCCAGAACAAGGGCGATGCGGTCGAATAGGGATGGGCACACCGGTCGCCTCGCCGAAGGAGGCGCTTCGGGCCGCGGCGATGCGATCGCATGGGGATTGGAACGATGGCTGTAACGGCGCAACGGGTTAAGGAACTGCGGGACCGCACCGGTCTCGGCATGATGGATTGTAAGCGGGCGCTTGAGAACGCGGGCGGCGACATCGACGCGGCCATTGAGCAACTGCGCAAAAAGAGTGCGCTCAAGGCCGCCAAGAAAGCCGGTCGCACCACGGCGGAGGGTCTGCTGGGACTCCGCG
Organism: Pseudomonadales bacterium; assembly: GCA_965116165.1. Lineage (GTDB taxonomy): Bacteria > Pseudomonadota > Gammaproteobacteria > Pseudomonadales > Azotimanducaceae > Azophilus. The sequence continues at coordinate 3,343,814 of OZ220484.1, forward strand.
TCGCGGACGACGGCAAGCGCGCCGCGCTCGTCGAGGTCAACATCGAAACCGATTTTGCGGCGCGCAACGACAAATTCATCGGTTTTGTTGGCTCGATTCTCAACGCCGTTTTTCAGGACGGCGGCGAAACCGCGGCGGTGGCGCGGCGCTTCGCCGGCGAACGCGAGGCCCTGGTTCAGGAAATCGGCGAAAATATTGCCGTGCGGCGGGTGGCGTGGATGGAAACCGACGATGGCTATATCGCCGGCTACCTGCACAATGATCGGCGCAAGGCCGCCCTGGTGGAAATATCCAAGGCCGACCCGATCCTCGCCCGCGACCTTGCCATGCATGTTACGGCCCACGATCCCACCCCGCTCGTGGTTGATCCGCAAGACTTGGATGCGGCCGTCGTCGACAAGGAACGTGCGATTTACAAGGCTCAGGCCGAAGCGGAGGCGGCTGCGGACCAGGCGGCGGGCAAACGACCGAAGCCCGCGGAAATCCTGCGAAAAATGGTGGAGGGCCGTGTTCGCAAATTCTTGGGCGAGGTGAGCCTCGTGGATCAGAAATTCGTGAAGGACGCGAACCTCAAAGTGAGTGCTCTGCTCGCTTCCAACAAAGCCGAGTGCCGCCGCTTTCTGCGCTTCGAGGTGGGTGAGGGCGTGGCCGTTGAGAAACAGGATTTCGCGGCGGAAGTGGCCGCACAGGTCGAAGAAACCGCCCGGACCGCCTAATTGCGCGGCTGTTTAATCCATGTGGCTCGTACCACGGATACGCCGCGACGCGCAGCGTGGTCCGGGGCATTCCCGCCACCACCCGCATCAGTGCGCTCGCAAGCACCCATCCGCTCTCATGCGAGGGCACCCCTCGCGCTCCCGGCCGGGGGCTCCGTTGTCGGCCCTTGACGTATCGCCGGATACGCCGACGGGGCTTAAGCCGCGTATCCGGACGCTTGCGGGCGCGTTGATGCGGCATTATCGGTTGGATGGAGTGCTAGGATGCTCCGACTGCTTTTGAAACTTTCCGGCGAGGCGCTCGCGGGCGGCGCGGCGCGGGGGATCGATCCGGCTGTGCTTGATCGACTTGCCGATCAGGTTGGCCGGGCGAGGGAGGCTGGCGCCCGGATTGCGGTGGTTGTTGGCGGCGGCAATCTATTGCGCGGTGCTCCACTGGCGGAAGCCGGCGTGGATCGGGTGACCGCCGATCACATGGGTATGCTCGCCACCTGTATGAACGCCTTGGCGCTGCGCGATGCGCTGACGCGGCACAATCTGCCCACGGGCGTTTGGTCGAGTGTTGCCGTTGCCGGGGTATTGCCGTCCTTTGAGGTGAAGTCCGTGCGCGCCGCCCTTGCGGACAATGTCATTCCAGTGCTCGCCGGCGGCACCGGCAATCCATTCTTTACCACCGACACCGCGGCCTGCCTGCGTGGTTTGGAATTGAACGTGGACCTCGTTCTCAAGGCGACCAAGGTGGACGGGGTTTACATGGCGGATCCGGTGACCGAGCCGCAAGCCGCGCGCTTTGACGAACTGAGTTTCGACGAAGCGTTGCGGCGCGGGCTCAAGGTCATGGACGCCACCGCGCTCTGCCTATGTCGGGATCAGGGGCTGCCCGTGGTGGTTTTCGACATCAATGCGGCGGACGCATTGACCCGGATTGTCAGGGGTGACAAGGTTGGCACCCGAATCGCGCCGGCCAACGAGACCGCCCGATTATGAACGAGCTGATTGAACTCATCGCAACGGATGCGGACGAGCGCATGGGCAAGTCGACCGATGCCATGCACACCGCGTTCGCCCGCATTCGCACCGGTCGCGCCCATCCGAGCCTGCTCGACCCCATCGAAGTTCCGTATTACGGCGCCGACACGCCGCTCAACCGGGTGGCGACAATCACCGTCGAGGAAGCCCGGACGCTGGTGATTACGCCTTGGGAGAAGAATCTCATCCCCAAGATCGAAAGGGCCATTCTGAAGAGCGATCTGGGTATAACGCCGGCGAGTGGCAAGGATGCCGTGCGGGTACCCTTGCCGGCGCTTACCGAGGAAAACCGGCGTGATTTGGCGCGGCAGGCGCGCCACGAGGCCGAGGCGACGCGCATCGCCATCCGCAACATCCGCCGCGACGCCATTCACGAGGCCCGTGAATTGCTGAAAGACAAGGAAATTGCCGAGGACGAGGAACGCCGCGCGGAACAGCAAATTCAAGCCATCACGGATCGGCGCATCAAGGCGGTGGATGCCGCGCTTGCCGCCAAGGAAGCGGACCTGATGGAGATTTGATCGCAATCCGGCGATGCCAATCATGCAACAGAAATTGACCGCAAGGGCCGAGAATCGCGAGGGGTTCGGCTCCAAGATTGGCTCTTTGTTCGGTCGTGCCCGCGCTTAGGGGGCCCGGAATGTCGCAGTTGCAGGCCAGCGCGCCGGAATTCAAGCCCGCCCGTGTTCCGCAACACCTCGCCATCATTATGGACGGCAATCATCGCTGGGCCGGACAGCGCCGCCTGCCCGGCGCCATGGGGCATCGGGCGGGCGCCCGCAACGTGCGCCCGGTGGTGGAGGCTTGCGCCAACTACGGTATTCGTTGCCTCACCCTGTTCGCCTTCAGCACCGAAAACTGGCAGCGTCCGCAGGGCGAGATCAATCTGCTGATGGGGCTGATGCGCAAGGTTCTTGAAAACGATCTTGAGGAACTGCATCGCCGCGATGTGTGTTTGCGCATCATTGGCGACCGCTCGCGTTTTCCGGCGGATCTGCAAATGCAAATGAACCGGGCCGAAACCATGACGCGGCGCAATTCGGAGATGGCGCTGAATATTGCCGCCAACTACGGTGGCCGCTGGGACATCACCCAGGCGGCGCGCGCCATGGCCCGGGCCGTTCAGGAGGGCAGGCTCGCGCCGGACCGAATCGACGAGGCTGTTTTCGAATCGTTTCTCTCCCTGGCGCGGGGACCGGCGCCCGATTTTTGCATCCGCACCGGCGGTGACCAGCGCATCAGCAATTTTCTGTTATGGGATTTCGCCTATACCGAGTTCTACTTCACGGATGCTTACTGGCCGGATTTCGACGAGGGGGAACTCGGGTGCGCCCTCGGTGAGTTCGAAGCGCGCAAGCGCCGTTTCGGGTGTCGGGAGTAGCGAGAATCGGGGCCAAGCGCCGCAACCGGATCGTCACCGCGCTTTGCCTGCTGCCGGCGGTGGTGGGGAGCATCTACCTGAGCCAACCCTATTCGGCGATCCTGTTTTTTGCCGCCGGGGCGCTCGGCATGTACGAGTGGGCGGGTTTGGCCCGGTGGGCGTCGGCTTGGCGGCGCGGCCTGTTCACCGCTGCCTATGCGCTCCTCGCGATACTCAGCTATGAGGCGTCGGGGATGCGGTTGGCCGCGCTGTGGACGGGTATCGTCATTTGGGCATTGGCGATCATCGGCATTCTTGGATGGCCCGTTGGCCGAGGAATGTTCAAATCGCGTTGGCTAATCGCGACGCTCGGAGTGCTGGTGATTTGGAGCGCCTGGGTGGCCGTGGTGACAATACGCGCGGCCCCCGTCGGCAGCCATTGGCTATTGTGGGTTTTCATCCTAGTTTGGAGCGTGGACATAGGCGCGTATTTTGTCGGCGGGCGATTGGGTCGACGGCGGCTGGCCCCCAACCTAAGCCCCGGCAAAACCTGGGAGGGTGCGTTGGCCGGTGCCGCCCTGGGTGCCACGGTCTGCCTTGGCGCCCTGGCGGTCGTCGGTCGGTTGGATTGGATTTGGGTTGCGGTGACATTGCTGTTGATTGTGGTCTCGATATTCGGCGACTTGCTGGAAAGCCTGTTGAAGCGGGCTTCCGGCGTGAAGGATTCCGGTGCTTTGCTGCCGGGCCACGGGGGTGTGCTCGACCGTATCGACTCGGCGCTGCCGGTGCTGCCCGCCTTTGCGGTCATTCTCGGCGGTTTCTAGTCCGACCCATTCATGCATAAACCACTGCTCTTGCCAGCCTCGCCACGTTCATTCGCGAATGCATCGGGCCGTTGGGTGCGACGGCCCACCCAATCGCGCTCGGCAGTCATTCCCACCAAGCGTGGCAATGCCCGGAAATTGCTGCTCAACCAATGCCTGGGCGGTCAATTTCGCTGGATGGTCGCACCCAAACGAATGATCGCGCATTATTGGCGGGAATTGCCGCCCCCTGGTTTTCCGTTCGACCGGGGATTTGGTGATCGGCTAAGATACGTTCCCCCACAGGCCGGGCCCGTTGAACCATGTGCAAAATTCACAAATGAGCCGATTTCCAGGTCGTCGGCCCGCCTTTGGTGGGCCTAAAACAAATCTCGTTGGCCGAGGGACTGAAGTATGCTGATCTATCCCCTGGCATTCCTAGTGACGCTTGGCATTCTCGTCACTATCCACGAATACGGCCACTTTCTGGTGGCGCGTTGGTCGGGGGTGCGTGTACTGCGGTTCTCCGTCGGGTTCGGCAAACCCATCTGGTCTTGGTACGACCGGCGCGGCACCGAGTTCGCGCTCGCCGCCATTCCGCTCGGAGGCTATGTGCGCATGCTCGACGAGCAGGACACATCGGCCGATGTCGAAGTCCGGCCGGGGGATGTTTCCTACAATCAGTTGAGCCCGTGGTGGCGTATGGCCATCGCCTTGGCCGGTCCGCTCGCCAATTTCCTGCTGGCGGCTGTTGCCTATTGGTGCCTGGCCGTCGCGGGCTCGGCCAATCTGGTTCCCATGGTCGGCAAGCTGGAGCAAACGAGTGCGGTCCGGTGCGCGGGCATGCGGGACTATCGGGAGATTGTCGCTGTGGATGGCCGTGCGGTGCGGAGTTGGCAGGAAATAGTCATGGCGCTCTCCGACCGGCTTGGCGACACCGGCGCTATCGAGATTGGCAGCCGTGGCTTTGGAGAGGAAATTGCCACCACTGTGGCGGTTCCGGTCGACGGCTGGCTGCGGGGCGAGACGGATCCGGACCTCTTGCGGAACCTCGGCTTGACGCCGGCCTACCCGCCGGTGGTCGGCCTGGTGCGGGCGGATGGCCCGGCGGCTCGCGGTGGCGTGCGGCCATGGGACCATGTCGTTGCGATTAACGGATCGCCCATCGATGACTGGGATGCCATGGTCGATGCTATCCAGGCGTCGCCGGATCGGTCGATGCAGTGGATGGTGGTGCGCCGGGGCCTGTCCCTGGAACTTTCCGTCACACCGGAGCGCCATTTGCTCGACGATGGCCCGGCGGTTGGTTTTGTGGGTATTGGCCTTGCCACCAACCAGGTCCGCTATGGGCCGCTTGAAGCCATACCGAGAGGTTTGGCCGAAACCGCCGGGAAGACGATGCTGACGCTCGGCCATCTGAGGAAAATGCTGTTCGGCGATATATCCGTGCGCAACCTTGGCGGCCCCATCACCATCGCCAAGGTGGCCGGTGATTCCGTTCAGGCCGGCTGGCGCGTCTATGTCGGTATTCTCGCCCTGCTGAGCATCTCGCTTGGGGTTTTGAACCTGCTGCCGATACCGCTGCTCGATGGGGGGCATGTGCTCTATTGTCTGGCCGAACTGATTGCGCGCCGCCCGGTTTCAGAGCGGGTGCGGCTGGTGGGTGCGCAGGTTGGCCTGTTGCTGGTGGGCGGTATCATCATCCTCGTGTTCATCAACGATATTGCGAGGTTGTTTTGATGGGGCCTTATCAGTTGGATGGAACACCGGTGTCCCGCCTCGCAAAGTGGCCGGGGCCGCGCGTTTTTGGGAGCGTTGCGGCGTTGGTTCTTGGCGCCTTGCTGTCCGCTTCGGTTTGGGCGCAGGCGTTCACCATTGCCGATATTCGTTTGCAGGGGTTGCAGCGGGTGTCCGCCGGAACCGTGTTCAATATCCTGCCCGTGCAGGTTGGCGATTCCATCGACAAGGTTGGGGTTCGGCAACTCATACGGCTGCTATTCGCGTCCGGTTATTTCGACGACATTCGCATGGCCCGCGACGAAGATGTGCTGGTCGTTACGCTGGTTGAGCGCCCGGCCATAGAGTCCATCGAAATCGAGGGCAACAAGGCCATCAAGACCGAGGCGTTGCTGGAGGGGCTCACCCAGCAGGGCCTGGCCGAGGGGGAAATCTTCAAGCAGGCGACTTTGGAGCGGCTGGGCTTGGAATTGGAGCGGCAATACGTTGCCCAGGGCCGTTATGGCGCCACCATCGACACCACCATCGAGGAATTGCCGCGCAACCGGGTCGCCATCGGCATCGACATCGAAGAGGGCAAGAACTCGGGCATTCGCCACATCAACATCGTGGGCGCCACCATCTTCCCGGAGGAGGAACTGCTCGATGAAATGGAGCTACAGCACCCGGGCCTGTTTTCCTTCTTTCGCAACAACGACAAGTACAACCGCGAAAAGCTCACCGGCGACCTTGAAAAACTCGAGGCCTACTACAAGGATCGGGGCTATGTCGAGTTCGAGGTCAACTCCACCCAGGTGAGCATCACCCCCGACAAACGCCATGTGTACATCTCGATGAACATCAAGGAGGGAAACAAGTACACCATTGACGAGGTCAACCTGCTGGGCGAATTGAACGATGTGGACCCCGACACGCTGCGCCAACTCATGCTCGTCGAGCCGGGGCAGGTTTTCTCCCAGGCCTGGCTGACGGCGACGGAGGAACGCCTGGAGGCGGCGCTCGGCAATGCGGGCTACACCTTCGCCAGTGCCGGTGGCATTCCGCGCGTGAAAGAGGATGGCCGGGTTACCGTCGATGTTTTGGTCGATGCCGGTAAGCGGGCCTATGTGCGCCGCGTCAGCTTCGCCGGCAACAGGGTGACCGAGGACGAGGTGATGCGCCGGGAACTGCGGCAAATGGAGGGCGGTTGGGCCTCCACCATGCAGATTGATTTATCCAAGCTTCGTTTGGAGCGGCTCGGCTACTTCCAGGAGGTGAACGTGGAAACGCCGGAGGTGCCTGGGACGGACGATCAGGTGGATGTTGATTTCACCGTCAAGGAACAGCCCTCCGGCAGTATTTCGGCGACGCTTGGCTACAGCCAGGGCTGGGGCTTTGTGGTGGGCGCCAACTATCAGGAGAACAATGTTCTGGGCACCGGCAACAGTCTGGGGTTGGGCCTTTCCTACTCCCAATATCAGAAGTCGGCGAATTTCAACTACTTCAACCCCTATTACACCCTCGACGGTATCAGCCGCGGCTATAACGCCTATGTCCGGCGCCTGGATTGGGACGAGCGCAATATCGCCCGCTACAGCACCGATGCGGTGGGCGTTGGCGTGAATTTCGGCTTCCCCATCGGCGAAACCCAGCGTATCAATTTCGGCGGCGCGGTGGAGCAGACCTCGCTCACCGAAGGTCGCTTCCCGTCGCTGGAGATTGTCGAGTTCCTGGAGAAGAACAACGACGACTTTCTCAATTTCAAGGCCAACCTGTCCTGGATGGGCTCGACCCTGAACCGGGGGTTGTTTCCAACCCGGGGCCGCTCGCAGACGCTGGCGCTGCAGGCATCCGTACCCGGCAGCGATTTGGAGTTTTGGAAGGTTACCTACCGGGGCGAGCAATATTTCCCCTTTTTCGCCGGCCTGACCTTCCGCATACGCACGGAACTCGGTTATGGCGGCGGTTACGGCAATACCCAGGGACTGCCGTTCTTCGAACATTTTTTCTCCGGCGGCTTCGGCTCCGTCCGTGGATTCGAGCAGTCCACCCTGGGGCCGCGCACCACCAATCCGAAAACCGATATCGACGGCGAACCGCTGCCCGCGGGCTTCTTCCTCCGGGAGCAGGGCGACCCGTTCGGTGGCAACCTGCTCGTCGAGGGCAGCGCGGAAATCATCCTCACCCTGCCGTTTGTCGAGGAAAACCGACAGTTTCGGCCGGTGATCTTTGTGGATGCCGGCAACGTCTTCAATACCAACTGTCCGGACGTGAGCGAAAACTGCTTTGGTTTCGACCTGGATGAGTTCCGCTATTCGGTCGGTTTCGGCATCACGTGGCTAACGGCCATGGGACCGATGACTTTCGGTATCGCCAAGCCGTTCAACACCAAGGACATCGACGAGAAGGAATCCTTTCAATTCGAGTTGGGCGTCGCTCGCTAGTGTCCCATTCAACTGATAACGCCGCATCGGCGCGCCCGCAAGCGTCCAGATGCGCGGCGGAGCCCCGCACCGATAGTGACGAGGCGGGATGGCCGCCAGCTCAAGCCAGTTTGGTTGAACTGATGTAGAATAGCGCTCGCTACGGAGGTTGGCGGAACAACAAGACCACAAAGAGGAGTTGGTGCGTGAACAACAGGTTATCGATCAAACCCGCCGCCTTGGCGTTGGCTGCCTTCCTGCTCGCTCCGCCGTTGGGGGCGGCGGATTTGAAAATCGCGGTATTGGATACCCAACGGGCGCTGGTTGCCACCGAAGAGGCGCGGGATCGGTTGGAGAAGGCGCAGAGCGAATTGCAGGCGGGCGAGACGGAGCTCAACGACCTCGGCGAGGCCATACTCGATCTGCAGCAACAGTTTGAAATAGACGGCGGGGTCATGAGCCCCAGCGAGCAACGCCGCGTAAGAAAAGAATTGGAGGACAAGCAGCTCGACTTCCAATACCAGCGCAATAAACTGCAAAAAGAACTCAACGACAAACAGCAGGAGCTGTTGCAAGTGATGGCGCCGAAGCTCAACGCTGTCCTGGAAGACCTGATCGCCCTGGAGGGCTACGATCTCATCATGGAACGCGCCAACCTGCGCTACGTCAATCCCAAGCACGACATAACGCGCCGGGTGACCGAGAAACTCAACGAGAAACGCGAGAAGACCGAGAAGACCGAGAAGACCGACGACTCCGAGTCCCAGGAGTCTGCGCCTTAGAACACCTCTAGTCCGACCTATTCATGAATAAACTACTGCGGCCGTCAATGGCGGCGAAATCACCGGGCGTGCTCCCGCCGCGTACTCAACGTGCCGTCAAGCACGCCCGCGCGCGCTTACCTCGCCACCCAGTGCTTTCACCACTCTTGCCGGCCTCGCCATGTTCATTCGTGAATAGGTCGGGCCGGGCGTGAGCGGTGGATATTTGCAGCCGAGATCCCAGGGAAAACGCCGGCAATGTGGGAGTGATGTGCCACTTTCCTCACCATTTTGTGCCGGTGATGGTTCGCAATGGACTGTACATCCACAGGGTTTTCCTAGCCCGCGGGTGCCTAGGGAACATCTGATGGCGGAGCGCTAGCGCAATGGGGGGACGCTCGGCCAAGGCCTATCGACTCGGAGAATTGGCCGAATGCGTCGGCGGGGAGGTTGTCGGCGACCCGGCTGTTCGGATAACGGGCCTTGGCAGTTTGGACAACGCGGGACCGGCGGAGATCACCCACCTCTCGCACAGTGCCTACAGGCGCAAACTGGCCGCCACCGCCGCCGCCGCGGTCATTCTCCGTCGGGACGACCTTGGCCACTGCCCAACCAACGGAGTGGTCGTCGCCAATCCCTATCTCGCCTTCGCCAAAGTCTCCCAACTGTGGGAAGAGCCAATGCCCCTCAACCCGGGCATTCACCCGGGCGCGACTGTCGACCCGAGCGCCAGGGTGCACCCGACGGCGCACATTGGCCCGGGTGTCGTGATTGGTGCCGACACGCGGGTGGGCCCGGGCGCGCGCCTTTACGCCAATGCCGTGGTGGGGTCTTGTTGCCGACTCGACGAGGGGGTGCGGTTGATGCCCAACACAACGATCCACAGCGATGTCAAACTGGGTGCGCGAACGGTGGTGCACGCCAATTCGGTGATTGGCTCGGACGGTTTCGGCTTTACCCCGGAACCCTGCGGCCGGCTTGAGCCCATTGCCCAGCTCGGCGGCGTAACGGTGGGGCGCGATGTGTCCATCGGCGCCGGCAGCACCATCGACCGGGGCACAATCGAAGACACGGTGATTGAGGACGGTGTGAAGATCGATAACCAGGTACAGGTCGGCCACAACTGCCGCATTGGCGCCCACACCCTGATTTGCGGTTGCGTCGGCATAGTGGGCAGCACGACCATCGGCCGCCATTGCGTCTTTGCCGGCATGGTTGGAATCGGCGGCGATGGGCCCATCAATATCTGCGACCACGTCAGGGTTGGCGGGGTCACCCATGTGTCGAGCTCCATTACCGAGCCCGGCACTTACTCCGGCAGCATTCCGCACAACAAAATGTTTGCCTGGAAACGCAATGCCCTCCGTTTTCAACACCTCGACAAGCTCTTCAAGCGGGTGGCGCGGATTGAGGGCACCCTCGGCGGGCAATCACGAGGCGGCAAAAGCCAACTTCGAGCGAGGGGGCACGATGAGTAGGGACAGCCACCCCACACGGGACGCCCGGGGCGGGGCGCCCAATCCGTCGGAATTGCGGAACGAACCCCGGATCGACAAAAATGACCGCCCCGGGCTCGACATTATCCGCCTCACCGAATTTCTACCGCACCGCTACCCGTTCCTGCTCGTTGATCGGGTTATGGAACTCGTTCCCGGGCAGCGCGTGACGGGCTACAAGAATGTGACGATCAACGAACCGTTCTTCGGCGGCCACTTTCCTGGGCATCCCATCATGCCCGGCGTATTGATTGTCGAAGCCATGGCGCAGGTGTCCGGGGTTCTTGCCATGGCAACCCGGGAAACGCCGCCGGAAGGGTCCATTTTCTATTTGGCGGGCATGGACAACACCCGTTTCAAGCGCCGGGTGGTGCCGGGCGACCGCCTCGACATGGAAAGTACGCTGCTCGTGGAGCGGCGTTTGCTGATGAAATTCGCATGCCGGGCCGAGGTGGCGGGCGAACTCGCCTGCGAAACGCAAATTCTCTGCGTGGCGCGTACATTGTGAGTTCGATCGACGCCCGCGCCATTATCGACCCCGGGGCCCGAATCGGGGCCGGTGTGGAGATTGGGCCCTGGAGTCTGATTGGCCCCGATGTCGAGATCGGCGAAGGTTGCAGAATCGGCACCCATGTGGTCATCAACGGTCCGACCCGCATGGGCCCCGGCAATCGGATTTTTCAGTTCGCGACGATTGGCGAGGATACGCCGGCCCTCGCCTACAATGGCGAGCCGACCTTCTTGGAGATCGGCGGCAACAACGTATTTCGAGAAGGTGTGACCGTGCATCGGGGCATGGTCCAGGGGCGGGGTAAAACCGTCATCGGCAGCAATGGCCTATTTATGGCCTATGTGCATATCGGCCACGATTGTTTGGTCGGCGATCATGTTGTCATGGCCAACAACGCCTCCGTGGCGGGCCATTGCACGGTGGGCGACTACGCAAACTTCGGCGGCTATGCCGGTGCCCCGCAATTTCGATTTATCGGTGCACACACCCATATCGCGGCGATGAGCCTGGTGCTCAAGGATGTGCCGGAGTATGTCACTGTCGCGGGCAATCCGGCCTGCGCCGTGGGCATCAACGCGGAGGGTTTGCGCCGGCGCGGCTATGCCACCCAATCCATCAATGCCCTGCGCGAAGCGTTTCGAGTGGTCTTTCGGTTGGGCCTGACCGTTGATGAGGCCTGCGAGCGGCTCGCCGCCAACTGCTCCGATTCGGAGGCTGTGCGGCGGTTTGTTGCGTCCATTCGCGCATCGGAGGTGGGGATCGTGCGACCGCGCCCCGGGCGGCCGGACTAGGGAACCTCTGATCAATCCTATATTCGCGGCATCCGATTTAATGAAATCAACAGGTCACGAGTGGCTCAGTACCGTTCTATTGATTTGTTCAGACCTTCCCTAGATACATCGTGACCCCCTCCATCGGCATCGTCGCCGGCGAAGCCTCGGGAGATCGGTTGGGCGCGGGGTTGATGAAGGCGCTGCGCCGCCGCCTTGACTGTGTGCGTTTCGTCGGGGTGGGCGGCGCGGCCATGCGCGCCGAGGGTCTCAAGACCTTGGGCGGCATGGAGGCGCCGGCAGTCAATGGATTCTTTGACCCGTTCGTCGAGCTGCCCAAAATTCTCCGCTTGCGCAATACCCTGACAACGCATTTTGCCGCCAACCCGCCCGATTGCTTTGTGGGCGTGGATTTCAATGTGTTCAACCTGTCGCTGGAACGCTGGTTGAAAAGACGGGATGTGGCAACCGTCCACTACGTCAGCCCGTCGGTTTATGCGTGGCGCCCGGGACGGGTGCAGCGTATCGCCCGCTGCGCGGACCGTCTTCTGGTTCTGTTTCCTTTTGAAAAATCTTTTTATGCCGAAACCGCACTCCAGGTGGTTTTTGTCGGCCATCCCCTTGCCGACGCCATCGACCCGGAGGCGGGCGATGAAGCCGGTCGTCGGCGTGCCCGCGGCGCATTGGGCCTGGGTGAACGGGGAACCCTGATCGCGCTCCTGCCCGGCAGCCGCGATGGCGAAATCAACTTGCTTCTGGACACTTTTCTGACGACGGCGGAAGTCTTGCGGCGATCCCTACCCGAAGCCACTTTCGTTGTTCCGTGCCCAACGCCCGCCATTGCCGAAGCCGTGGAAAACGCGGCTTTGGCCCGCCCGCAACTCCGGCTCCTGGTGCATCGTGGCGACGGTCGTCTGCCGCTGACGGCCTGCAATGCCGCATTGGTGAAATCCGGCACGGCCACGCTTGAGGCCATGCTGCTGCGCCGACCGATGGTGGTTACCTACCGGTTGGGAGCACTTGCCTGGCATCTGGCGCGCCTGCTGGTGCGTAGCGAACACATTGCCCTGCCCAACATTCTGGCCGGCCGGGCACTGGTTCCGGAACTGTTGCAGGATGCGGCGACAGCGGCGGCGCTCGCCGAAAAATTGCTGGCGGAACTGGACAAATCCACGCGCTATCCCGACTATTTACAGGTGTTTTCGGCGTTGCACGAGCGCCTGCGTCGGAATGCGGACGAGCGTGCCGCGGATGCCGTCGCGGAACTGCTTGAGACTCGACGCAGTCGGTGATCCTGTTGCGCGAAGCGATGTCCTTGACCAAGCAGATAGAGGTTCCCGGTGCTCCATCCAATCGGTGGATGACAGCGGGCGGTGCTTCATCGACAGGCCGTTCGTGGATCGATTCGCAAAATCAACTGGAGCGGTAGGGGTGTCAATGGGAACATCGCGGCTGGTGGGCGTGGACGAAGTCGGCCGCGGTTCGTTGGCCGGCCCGGTGATTGCCGGCGCGGTCATCCTGGACGCGCGGCGGCCCATCGAGGGGCTGAGGGATTCCAAACGGCTTTCGGCAAGGCAGCGCGAGCGGTTGACCCGGGTGATTCACGAACACGCCCTTGCCTTCGCCCTTGGGCGTGCCGACGCCGAGGAAGTGGACCGATTTAACGTATTGCGGGCGACCCTGACCGCCATGCGTCGGGCGGTCGAGGCGCTCGCTATCGAACCACAGGTCGTCTATGTGGACGGTGATCGCGCTCCGGCGTTGTGCGCACCCACCGTTGCCGTTGTTGGCGGCGATGATCGGGTGCCGTCGATTAGCGCCGCATCGATTATCGCGAAGACGGCGCGAGACGCCGAAATGGTCGCTTTGGCCCGTCAATACCCGGGCTACGGTTTCGAGGTGCACAAGGGCTATCCCACCCGGCGGCATCTGGATGCATTGGCGCGTCTGGGGCCCTGCGCCGCCCACAGAACCAGCTTCGCCCCGGTTCGTAGAGAAATGGCAACCGCCCAATGACCACCACCCATTTCGTCCATCTGCGCGTACATAGCGAATACTCCATCACCGACAGCTTGGTGCGGCTGCCGGATCTGGCCCGGCGCACGGCGGAATTGGGCATGCCGGCGGTGGCCTTGACCGATCGCGCCAATCTCTACGGCCTTATGAAGTTTCACCGCGCCTGCGCGGATCAGGGTGTCAAGCCCTTGGCCGGAATCGATCTGCGCTGCTCGACAAACGGATCGAAACAGGCCGTCTCGGACACCCGTGGGGGGGAGGTCGCGGGGGGAGGCGAGGCGTGGCTGACGCTGCTTGCGCTAAATCTCCCAGGTTACCGCAATCTACTCAGGCTCGCCTCGTTCGCCCACGCGGAGCGGGACCAATGGGGGCTCGTTGGGCAGCGGCGGATTGCCGATTGCGCGGACGGACTGATTGCGCTGTCCGGTGGGCGCGCGGGCGAAATCGGCCGCGCCCTGCTGCGCGGCGACAGCGGCGGCGCGCGCCGGGTCGCCGAATGGTGGGCGGGCCGCTTTCCGGGGCGTTTCTATGTTGAATTGCAGCGCACCGGCCGACCCGACGAGGAACGCTATCTGCGCGAGGCGTTGCAACTTGCCGCCGAATTGGGCCTGCCGGTCGTGGCCACCAACGATGTTTGCTTTGTGTACGAAGATGATTTCGAAGCCCATGAAACCCGCGTCTGCATTCAGGAGAGGCGCACCGTTGACGACCCACGCCGTGAGCGGCGCTACAGCCAGGCCCAATATTTAAAGAGCGGCGAACAGATGCTCGAACTCTTCGCCGATCTCCCGGAAGCCTTGTACAACACCGTGGAGGTCGCCCGGCGGTGCAACCTGTGGCCGGAGGCCGAGGAGACCTATCTGCCGACCTATCCGGTGCCCGAGGGCGACAGCTTGGAAGACTACCTGGCGAAAACGGCGCGCGCCGGTCTCAAGGATCGATTGGTGGAACTGCGCTCGGCCGGCACCGAGACGCCCGACGAGTCGGTTTACCGGGAGCGACTCGAATACGAACTGGGCGTCATCCGCAACATGGGGTTTCCCGGCTACTTTCTGGTTGTTATGGAGTTCATCGCATGGGCGCGCGATCAGCGCATTCCGGTGGGGCCGGGGCGGGGGTCCGGGGCGGGCTCGCTGGTGGCCTATGCGCTCAGGATCACGGATCTCGACCCCATCGGCTACGACTTGCTTTTCGAGCGCTTCCTGAACCCGGAGCGCGTTTCCCTGCCGGATTTCGATGTGGATTTTTGCATGGAGGGTCGCGACCGCGTGATCGAGCACGTCACGGAACGCTATGGCCGCGAGGCGGTGAGCCAGATCGTGACGTTTAGCACTCTGGCGGCCAAGGCGGTGGTGCGGGATGTGGCGCGCGTCCAGGGCAAGCCCTTCGGGTTGGGAGACAAGCTCTCCAAGCTCATTCCATTCGAAGTGGGCATGACCCTTGCCAAGGCCATGAGCGAGAGCGACGACCTGCGGACCTTTGTTGAGGAGGACGAAGAGGCCGGCGAGATCATGGATATGGCCTACAAGCTTGAGGGAATCGTGCGCAACGAAGGCCGCCACGCCGGCGGCGTGGTGATTGCGCCGGAGAAGCTTGTTGATTTCGTGCCGGTTAGCGCGGACGAGGCCAACGGCGGCCTCATCTCGCAATTCGACAAGGACGATGTGGAGCGCGCCGGGCTGGTCAAGTTCGACTTTTTGGGCCTCAAAACACTAACCATCATCGATTGGGCGGTCAAGAACATCAACGCGGAACGCAATGACGGGGAGGCGTTGCGCATCGAAAACCTGCCTTTGGACGACCCGGCCACCTACGATCTGTTGAAGGCGGCGGAAACCACCGGCGTCTTCCAACTCGAATCCCGGGGCATGAAGGAATTGATCCGGGATCTGCGGCCGGACAACATCGACGACATCATTGCCTCCATAGCGCTGTTTCGGCCGGGGCCGCTGCAATCCGGGGCGGTGGAGGATTACATCAGCCGCAAGCATGGCCGGGCGCCGGTGGACTATCCGCACGCGGACCTGGCGCCGGTGTTGAAGAGTACCTATGGGGTGATGCTCTACCAGGAGCAGGTGATGGAAATCGCCCGGGTGCTCGCCGGCTTCACGCTTGGCGAGGCGGACCTGCTGCGCCGCGCGATGGGCAAAAAGAAACCCGAGGAGATGGAAAAGGTCCGCCGACAGTTTGAGGAGGGCGCCGTTCGCAATGGGGTGGATGCGGCGCTCGCGAGCGAACTGTTCGATCAGATGGAGAAGTTTGCCGGCTATGCGTTCAACAAGTCCCACTCGGCGGGCTACGCTCTGGTTTCCTATCAAACCGCCTGGTTGAAAGCCAATTACCCGGCGCAGTTCATGGCCGCCACCCTGTCCGCGGACATGGACAGCATCGAAAAGGTGGTGACGTTGGTTGAGGAGGTGCGCCGGATGGGACTGTCGTTGCGGCCCCCAAGTGTGAACCTGAGCCAATACCGCTTCAGCGTTGTCGATGGCGAACTGATCTATGGACTCGGTGCCGTGCGCGGGATGGGGGAGGGGCCGGTGTGTGCCATTGTCGAGGCGCGCGCGGCGGGTCCGTTGCGGGATCTCGCCGGATTTTGCGTCAGGGTGGATGCCAAGAAGGCGAATCGCCGGGCGGTGGAGGCCTTGATCCAATGCGGTGCGCTCGACGACTTCGCGGACGCGGGCGAGTCCGCGGGGGCGGTGCGCGCCCGGCTGTGGAGTGAACTGGACCAGGCGCTGCAGAGCGCGGATCAGGCGGTGCGCAACGAGCAATCGGGTATGACGGATATGTTTGGCGATATCGCCGCCACCCCGCCGCCGCCGCCGGCGCGATCCCTGTCGGTCGAGGAGCGGCTTGAGGGGGAGAAACAAACACTGGGTTTCTATCTGACCGGCCACCCGATTGAATCCCACCTGCGGGAGTTGCGCCACTTCTGTACCCGCATCAACGAGCTGCGCCTTGACCGCAAGAAGCAAATCATTGCCGGCACCGTGGTCAATTTGCGTCGGCGGCACGGCCGCCATGGCGGCACCAATGGCTTTGCGCTTATCGACGACCGGTCCGGCCGCATGGAAGTGGCTTTTTTTGCCGAGGTCTACGAGCGTGATCGGGCCAAGGTGGAGAAAGACCAACTCGTCATCGTGGAGGGGGAAGTGCAGAGGGACGATTTCGCGGGCGGGTATAAAATGGTCGCCGAACGAGCGCTGACCATCGAGGATGCGCGCCACCTGTTTTCCGAGGGGTTGATTATCGACTGGCGCGACGAGGCAAGGGTTGTCGATGCGGTCGGATGTCTGAAGACGATGCTCGCGCCCCATGTCGGCAAAGGCGGCGGTTGTCCGGTTAGTGTCCTCTACCGGTTGGGCCACGCCGAAGGGCGCATTCGCCTAGGCCCCGATTGGCGGGTTTTGGGCAGCGACGCCTTGCTCCGGCAACTGCGTTCCGAATTTGGGTCGGAAGGCGCACGGTTCCATTATCCCTAGCGGGCCTCTGATCAACCCTGTGGTCGCGGCACTCGAGTTAAGGAAGGTCTGAACAACTCGATAGAGTGGCATTGAGCTACTCGTAAGCTATTGATTGTATTGACTCGCATGCCGCGATTACAGAATTAATCAGAGGTTCCTTAATAGAACCAAATAACTTACGAGTATATCAATGCCACTCTATCGACCTGTTCAGACCTTGTCCAGCAGCCTGCGGCAAAAGTCCCACCGCATTCGAACGACGACTGATCCCGGCTGGTCAATTTATTCCATGCAAGGCAACGTCTCGTCGGATCGTGGATTGCGAGTAAACCGTGCGGGCATCCGGGAAGCGTAACGAACCAACAGGGCGTCGCAATCCGGCTCGCCTTGGACAGGTACTGAAGGAGCAGTTGGCGGCGTTGTCGTATCGACGGTTGTTCGTCGGGTTTTCCGGCGGTCTCGACTCTTCGGTCCTGCTGCATGTCGCCGTTGCGCTGAACCTTCGTCCAGCGGCGATACACATCAATCACGGATTACATCCGCGGGCCGACGCCTGGGAGCGCCATTGCGGCGCAGTTTGCGGGCGGTTGGGTGTTGAGTTTGCGAGCCGCCGCGTGTCGGCCGCCGGTGGCGAGGGCGGCTTTCGCGCGGCCCGCTATGACGCATTCGACGCATTGCTCGGCGAGGGCGACCTGCTGCTGCTCGGCCACCATCGAAACGATCAGGCGGAAACCGTGTTGATGCGCCTGGTGCGGAGCCGGTCGCCTTTGGCCATGCCCCGCACCCGGCGCCTGGGTGGTGGTGGCCGCACGTTGAAACCCTGGCTATCGCTGACGAGGGACGATCTGCTGCGCCATGCCCGGGCGGCGGCGCTCGATTGGATTGACGACCCCTCCAACGACGAGGTGGCGTTCGACCGCAATTATCTTCGCCACCGGGTTCTGCCGGTGCTGGCGGAGCGCTGGCCGGATGTTGATCGGGCGTTGGCGGCGTTCGGCGAAGCCCAGGCTGTTCGGGACGCGCTGCTGACTCATCTCATCTTGATGTCGGGCTCAATGTCCCAGCTTGCCGGTGATGATCCCGGTGGTCACCGCTACGCGGAACCCGGGGCCGATACGCAATCGACCGGTGAGAGCCATCGCGCCGCCGACAGGCTCGAGGACAATTGGCCGCATGCTAAGGGTCGTCCGCAAATCGCCTTGCGCGCATTTCCTGGTGAATTGCGGCTTGCCGTGCTGCGCCTTTGGTTGCGCGGCCTCGGCGAGTTTTCGGTCACCGACCGGGCCCTTGCCGAGTTTGTTCGACAGCTCGATAGCCCGGCGGACAGAAAGCCAAGCCTGTCGTTGCGGCACGGCGCGCTTAGGCGGTACCGGTCCCATGTGGTATACGACGAACGCGTCGGCCACCCCTCCGTCCACATCGAATAGGTGTCCTCGAACACCGCCATCCTCCTGTCCCGGTTGACTTGAACAATGCCCGTGCACATCCCCGAATCGCCGCGATTCGGGGCAGTCTGCAACCGGACAGTTCACGTGTTCTAAAACCGGACATATGTATTTGTTGACAACAGTCGATAACAAGTTCGTTGTCCCGGCGCGTACCTTTTGCTATTGTGCAATCCCATCTTGACCACTGGCCGGGCCACATTGGAATTCGCTGACCCCTCTCGATTCCGGCCGCTGAGGTGGTAGCCTGGCCCGGGGCCCGTGGAGCCTTGGCCGAAAGCGGATGGAGCCCATGACGCGATTCGTTTTTGTTACCGGCGGCGTCGTCTCTTCCCTGGGAAAGGGCATTCTCACCGCATCCCTTGCTTCTGTCTTGGAGGCGCGCGGCCTCAACATCAATGTCCTCAAGATGGATCCGTACATCAATGTCGATCCGGGGACCATGAATCCGTTTCAGCACGGGGAGGTGTTTGTTACGGCCGATGGTGCCGAGACCGACCTGGATCTCGGCCACTACGAGCGCTTTACCGGGGTGCGCATGTCCCGGCTCAACAATTTCACGACCGGCAGCATCTATGCCGAGGTGATTCGCCGGGAGCGGCGGGGCGACTACCTCGGCGGTACCGTGCAGGTCATTCCGCATATCACCGACGAAATCAAGCGGCGCATCGAACTGGTGGGCGAGGGTGCCGATGTGGTGATTGTCGAAACCGGCGGCACGGTGGGCGATATCGAATCGCAGCCCTTCCTGGAGGCAATTCGGCAATTTCGGCTCCAGGTGGGCCTCCAACGCGCCATGATCATCCACCTGACGCTGGTGCCCTATCTCAACGCGGCGGGGGAGATCAAAACCAAGCCGACCCAGCATTCGGTGAAGGAACTCCGGTCCATCGGCTTGCAGCCCGATATCCTGGTGTGCCGCTCGGACCGGGAATTACCCCGGGACGCCCGTGGCAAGATTGCGCTCTTCACCAATGTCGAAGAACGGGCGGTGGTGTCGATTATCAACGAAGAGACCATCTATCAGGTGCCCGGCGCCCTCAAGGATCAGGGCGTTGACGATTATTTGGTTGAGAAATTCGGGGTGAATTGCCGTCCGGCGGATCTGTCGAGCTGGCAGGCCGTCATCGATGCGGAGTTGCATCCCAGCCGCGCGGTGCGCATCGCCTTCGTCGGCAAGTATCTTGATCTTGTCGATGCCTACAAGTCATTGGTCGAGGCGGTCGGCCACGCGGGCATAGCATTGCGCACCCGGGTGAACATCGATTTTATCGACGCCGAGGAATTGGAACGGGAAGGCACCGCCCGTCTCGATGCGATGAGTGCCATTCTGGTGCCGGGCGGCTTCGGCGAGCGGGGTTTCGACGGCAAGATTCTGGCGGCCGGCCACGCCCGTGCGCACGGCGTCCCCTATCTTGGCATCTGCTACGGCCTGCACGCCGCGGTCATCGAATTCGCCCGCAATGTCTGCGGCCTTGAGGACGCCCACTCCACGGAAATCGACCGCGCCACGGCGCATCCGGTCATTGGCCTGATTACAGAATGGACCGACGGGGAGGGCCGGGTTGAGCAACGCACCGGCGATGAGGATCTCGGCGGCACGATGCGTCTCGGCGAGCAGGCCTGTGTGCTCGCCGAGGGCTCGCTGGCACGGACGACCTACGCGGCACCGGTGATTTATGAACGGCACCGGCATCGCTACGAGGTAAACAACCGCTATGTGCGGCTTTTTAAAGAACGGGGTTTGCGTATTGCGGGCCGCTCCGAAGACGGTGAACTCGTTGAAATGGTCGAGATTGAGGATCATCCCTGGTTTATCGCCTGCCAGTTCCACCCGGAATTCACATCCTCGCCCCGTGGCGGACATCCGCTGTTTACCGGCTTTATCGACGCCGCCCGGAATTTCAATGGAACCGCCGGGCGGGGGTGCCCGGGGGCCGTCGTCACCGAGCGGAAAGATGCCGCCGCCGACGCCCCGGGATTTGCCGGTGCCGTTGCGGCGGCGTCCGCCATGCGCGACAGCGAGCCGGGGAGCCGGCACATCGCCAATTCCGAACGGGCAATGCGGAAAAACTCCCCGGATAATCCCGCCCCGTTAAAAGACGGAACAGGCTGATGCGTCTGTGTGGCTTCGAGGCGGGGGCCAGGGAACCCATGTTCCTGATTGCGGGCCCCTGCGTGATAGAGAGCGAAACACTGGCGCTATCCTCGGCGGGGGCACTGCGAGAAATCGCGGAGCGGCTCGGCGTTTCGTTTATCTATAAGAGTTCATTCGACAAAGCCAACCGCTCGTCGCACTTGAGCTTTCGCGGCCTCGGTTTCGAGGAGGGGCTGCGCATCCTGGAGAAAGTTCGGCGCGAGCTGGATGTGCCGGTGCTGACGGATGTGCATGAGGAAACACCGCTCGACCAGGTGGCGGAGGTTGTGTCGGTTTTGCAGACCCCCGCGTTTCTGTGTCGCCAAACCGATTTCATTCAACGGGTGTGCGCCCTCGACAAGCCGGTGAACATCAAGAAGGGTCAGTTTCTGGCTCCCGCGGACATGTTGCGGGTGGTGGCCAAGGCCCGCGCCGTCGGCAATGATCGGGTTCTGGTGTGTGAGCGGGGTGTGAGCTTTGGCTACAACAATCTGGTGGCGGACATGCGCTCGCTGGCCATACTGCGCGCCACCGGCTGCCCGGTGGTATTCGACGCCACCCATTCGGCGCAGCTTCCCGGTGGTGGAGGGCATGTGTCGGGCGGTCAGCGGAACATGGTGCCGGTACTGGCGCGGGCGGCGGTGGCGGCGGGTGTTGCGGGCATTTTTATGGAAACGCATCCCGATCCCGACAACGCCAAATCCGATGGCCCCAATTCCTGGCCCCTGGCGCTTGTGCCCGACCTGCTTGCCGAACTCAAATCCCTTGATGAAGTCGTCAAATCCCATCCGTTTCTGGAGGATGGGTGCGGGCCGTCACCGTTTATGGCCGAAGGGTCGGTTGCGTGAGTCGAATAACGACAATACGCGCCCGGCAGGTGCTCGATTCGCGGGGCAATCCCACCGTGGAGGCCGATGTCGTTACCGAGACGGGCGGCTTGGGCCGTGCCGTGGCGCCCTCCGGCGCATCCACCGGCTCGCGAGAAGCCCTGGAATTGCGCGACGGTGATAGGGCTCGTTTCCTGGGCAGGGGTGTGTGCGGGGCCGTGGCGGGAGTGATGGAGACTGTTGCCCCCGCGCTCAAGGGCATGGCGGCCACCGAGCAGCGCGAAATCGATGCCCGCTTGTTGGAATTGGACGGCACGGAAAACAAGTCGAAACTGGGCGCCAACGCCACGCTGGCCGTCTCCCTGGCCGTTGCCAAGGCCGGCGCGGCGGATCGCGGGCGGGCCCTCTTCGAGGTTATCAACGAATTGGCCGGTCGGCCGCCCATGCGCCTGCCCGTGCCGATGATGAACATCCTGAACGGCGGGGCGCACGCCGACAACACTCTCGATATCCAGGAATTTATGATTCAGCCCGTCTCCCAGCCGAGTTTCAGCGAGGCGCTGCGCTGCGGTGTGGAGATATTTCACCGGCTCAAACAGGAGTTGGGCCGCCGCGGGCTAACCACCGCGGTTGGCGATGAGGGTGGATTTGCCCCCAATCTGCAAGCGAACAGCGAAGCGCTCGACCTGATTGGCGCCGCCGTTGCGGCGGCCGGCCACCGACTTGGCGAGGATGTGACGCTGGCGCTTGATTGCGCGGCATCGGAGTTTTTTGTGGACGGCGAGTATCGGCTGACCGGCGAAGGCACCCGCTTCGATAGCGCGGGCTTCGTCGACTATCTCGTGCGGCTGGTGGACGACCATCCCATTGTCTCCGTCGAGGACGGCATGGACGAGGGCGACTGGGCGGGCTGGCGGACGCTCACGCAGCGCCTGGGCCGGCGGATTCAACTCGTCGGCGACGATCTGTTTGTAACCAACACGGCACTCCTAGGGCGCGGCATCGATACCGGCGTTGCCAACGCCATATTGATCAAGCTCAATCAGATCGGCACGCTTTCGGAAACCTTGGACGCCATGGCCATGGCGCGGGCAGCGGGCTATGTGTCGGTGGTTTCCCACCGGTCCGGCGAGACCGAGGACACCACCATTGCGGATCTCGCCGTGGGGGCCGGAGCGGGGCAAATCAAAACCGGCTCGCTGTGCCGCTCCGACCGGGTTGCGAAATACAACCAGTTGCTGCGCATTGAGGAGGAATTGGGCGAACGGGCAATTTACCGGGGCCGGGAGGAGATCAACTGTGCCTGAGGCCATGCAACGCTACCCGTTCCGGTTGGGAGTTTTCGTGCTCTCGACATATGGAGGTTCTTTGCGCCAAGTGGATAATGTTTTGGACGCATGAAGTTCATCGTTCTCATTCTCATTGTGCTTATCGCGGGCCTGCAATACCTGGCCTGGTTCGGCGACGATGGCTATTTTGCCGTCAAGGCCCTGGGCGAGCGTCTGGAAGAGCACCGTCGCCAAAGCGAGCGGCAGCGGCGGCGCAACCGTCTGCTTGCCGCCGAGGTGGTGGCGTTGAAAAACGGACATGCCGCGGTCGAGGCGCGAGCGCGGGTTGATCTCGGCATGATTCGCGAGGGCGAAACCTTCTATATCCTAACCGACGAAGCGAAGCAACCGTCTCCCCAGCCATGAATCGCATCGATCCAATCGTCGGCAGCGGCATGACCTCGCAGCGAACCCGCGAGCGTCTGGTGGCGCGCCTGGAGGCGCAGGGTATCGCCCATCCCGAGGTTCTCGATGCGCTGAGCATCACGCCCCGCCACATCTTTGTCGAAGAGGCCTTGGCGCACCGGGCCTACGAGGATACGGCGCTGCCGATTGGCTACGGACAAACCATCTCCCAACCACTGATCGCGGCGCTCATGACGGCCACCCTGTTGAATGTGCCGCGCTCCCGCGTTTTGGAGGTCGGTACCGGCTCCGG
Organism: Pseudomonadales bacterium; assembly: GCA_965116165.1. Taxonomy (GTDB): domain Bacteria; phylum Pseudomonadota; class Gammaproteobacteria; order Pseudomonadales; family Azotimanducaceae; genus Azophilus. The sequence goes on from OZ220484.1 coordinate 3,367,277, forward strand.
GTATCAAACGGCGATTCTGGCCGGTCTCTGTCGTCGCGTTTTTACCGTTGAGCGAATCGACGCCCTCGCCCACGGTGCCCGCGAGCGATTCCGGGCTCTTTCGCTTGGCAATGTGGTTACCAGGGTCGGCGACGGGTTTCTCGGCTGGCCGGAGCAGGCGCCGTTCGATGCCATCCTGGTTGCCGCGGCACCGCGCAGCATACCCAATGCGCTTTTGGATCAGCTTGATGTCGGGGGACGCCTGGTGCTGCCGGTTGGCGGCAGCGAGGCCCAGGAGTTGCGTGTCATCGATCGAACCGCCTCCGGCCTGGAGGAAGACGTGATCAAGCAGGTGCGCTTTGTACCGCTGCGCAAGGGTGTTCAGGGTCGGTGACGGCGTACGCATGTGATGGGTAATTCCGCCGTTTGCGAGCGGCGAGGGATCGGTGCCTGGATGGGCGTTGCCCTGCGCGGCACCTGCATGGGTATCGCGGAAATTGTGCCCGGCGTATCCGGCGGCACCATCGCCTTTGTCACCGGCATCTACCGGGAACTCATCGATAGCCTCGCCGCATTCTCCCCGACATCGCTATTTTGGGTTGTCACGCGGCCCAGGCATTTCTGGCGACACCATAATCTGGGTTTTCTTCTGTGGCTTGGCGGCGGCATGCTCCTGGGCATCGTCTTGTTTGCCCGCCTAATCAATGGGGCCATCGCGGTGGCGCCCAATCTGGTTTGGGGATTCTTCTTCGGGCTGGTGTTGTTTTCCGTCTTCGACATCGGGCGAGTTCGCTCGCGCCCAATGCTATTCGTTCTGGGTGTGCCGGGCTTGCTGCTCGGTATCGCGGCGAGCGCTATCGAACCTATCGGTGCCGAACCTTCCCACCCCGCCTATTTCCTGGGCGGTGCGCTGGCCATCTGTGCCTGGTTGCTGCCGGCAGTTTCCGGCAGCTTTGTGTTGGTGGTGCTGGGTTTGTACACCAATGTGCTGCAGGCCGCCGCATCGTTTGAGTGGGTGGTGTTGGCGGCCCTGGCACTTGGCGCGGCGACCGGCCTCATGCTGTTCGCGAGAGTGCTTCGATACCTGATGGAGCGCTTTCTCGAGCCTGTTCTCAGCTTTCTGACCGGCTTCATGGCCGGTGCGTTGTTCAAGCTATGGCCTTGGCAGGCGGAGGGTGCGCCCCTGTCACCAACGGCATGGAGCGAACTGGTCGGTATTCCGGCGCGGGTGGGATTTACTCTTACCATGATGGTTGCGGGAGCGGTCGCGCTTATTGCCCTGGCGCGAGCGCGGCCGGCCCAACCGACGGCTTGCCAATGGCGCTGATGCGCGTTCTACTTGTCTTGCTGCTTGTTCTAGCCTGGTCGGGGTGCGCCTCGCCAGGGCGTCCGGTTATTGTTGAGCGAAGCCCCGGGGGGCAGGCATCCGCACCGCAAACCCGTCCCCGGACAACGACACCCCGGCGACACAACGGCACCTATGTCGTCAAGCGCGGCGATACGCTTTATGCCATCGCCCGGCTGCACGGTGTCGAGGTGCGGGAGCTTGCCAGAACAAACGGGTTGCGGGCACCCTATACCATCTTTCCCGGCCAGAAATTGCGTGTGCGTGGCCAGCGCTCGGTGGTCCGTACCGCGCCGCCGGTGGTGCGCCCGGCACCGTCCCCGGCGGTCGGTTCCACATCGCGCAAGCAGCCGGGATCGTCCAAGTCACCGCCGGGGAAGCCACGGATTTCCTCATCGTCGCTGGACTGGCGATGGCCCGCCTCCGGCCCGGTTACGCGGGCATTCAGCGGAACGAACAAGGGCTTGGATTTTGAGTTGAAGCCGGGTGCCCCGATCAAGGCCGCGGCTCGGGGCGAAGTCGTCTATGCCGGTTCCGGCCTTGGCGGTTACGAGCGTCTGGTCATCATCAAGCACAACGATACCTATCTATCCGCCTACAGCCTCAACCATCCCTATGCGGTGCGCGAGGGTCAGCGCCTCAAGACGGGGGACCGCATCGCCAATATGGGCAATGGCTCGGCGAAGTCACGCACACTGCATTTCGAAATCCGCCGCGACGGCAATCCCGTGGATCCGAAGAAGCTGTTGCGCAAGCGGTGAGAAGGGACATCCGTTGCCAAATCATCCTGTCCGGGAAACACACATAGTGTTCGGTCCGCACACAGATCTGCACATAAAGGAAGGGAACCAATTGATAGGAATTGTATCGATTAGTTGACAGAGCCCAACATGCGGTAGTTTTCTGCTACTAAGGCCTCAATATATAGTGGCATGTCAACATATGGATATAAGTCCTAGTTTTATAGACCGGCACCGATAGACCAGCACCGATTTGATAGTGGATTTATCGGGCAGCGCACTGAACTAAGAAAGGAACAAACTAGTGGGAGCATTCAAGGAGCCGCATGGCGGCGAACTCAAGAACCTTTACCTATCCGAGAGAAAGGCGGATCTCGAGAAGCGGAAAGTCAAGAACTGTGTGTCCTGGAGCCTGACCTCTCGCCAGTTGTGCGACCTCGATCTGCTGATGAACGGCGCCTTCTCGCCGCTCGAGGGCTTCTTGGCACGGGATGACTACGAAAGGGTCTGCGAGGAGATGCGTCTCGTGAATGGTGTTTTATGGCCGATACCGGTCAACCTCGATGTCGGTGAAAAGTTCGCGGAGGGCGTCAAGGAAGGCGAAACCATCGCACTGCGGGATTCGGAAGGCGTGCTGGTTGCGACCCTGGATGTTTCCGACATTTGGAAACCCGATTTGGACAGCGAGGCCCGGCGTGTCTACGGCACGACGGACGATGCCCATCCGGCCGTCGCCTACCTCGGGCACCGCTCCGGCCCCGTTTATTTGGGGGGGCGCGTTCATGGCGTCGAGCCGCCGACCTATTACGACTTCAAGCTGCTGCGGGATACGCCGTTGGAATTGCGCGGTCGTTTCCGCAAACTGGGTTGGCGCCGCATCGTCGCCTTTCAGACCCGCAACCCGCTGCATTGCGCCCATCAGCAACTGACATTCCGGGCCGCGCGGGAAGCGGAAGCGAACCTGCTGATCCATCCCGTCATCGGCATGACCAAACCCGGCGATGTCGACCACTTCACGCGCGTGCGCTGTTACGAACATGTCCTGGAGCAGTATCCGGACCAGACCACGCAGTTGAGCCTGCTGAATCTCGCCATGCGCATGGGTGGCCCGCGCGAGGCGCTCTGGCACGCGATCATTCGCAAAAACTACGGCTGTACGCATTTCATAGTTGGCCGCGACCACGCCGGCCCGGGCAATGACAGGGACGGCAAGCCGTTCTACGGACCCTATGACGCCCAGGAACTGTTCCGGCAACACGAGGAGGAACTCGATATCGCGATGGTGCCGTTCCGTCAGATGGTGTACGTGGAAAACAAGGCCGAGTACATGCCGGTGGACGAGACCGGGCCGGGCGATAGGGTGCTCGACCTGTCGGGCACCGAGTTCCGTCGACGCTTGCGCGAGGGCCTCGATATTCCCCGCTGGTTTTCCTACCCGAAGGTGGTGGAGGAACTGCGCAAGGCCCATCCCCCGAAACACAAGCAGGGCTTTACGGTGTTCTTGACGGGCCTGTCGGGCTCGGGCAAGTCCACAGTGGCCAATGCGCTGATGATCAAACTGCTCGAGGACGGTTCCCGGCCGGTGACGCTGCTCGACGGCGATGTCGTGCGCAAACATCTGTCGAGCGAGCTTTCGTTCTCGAAGAAGGACCGTGACCTGAATATCCGGCGTATCGGCTTTGTCGCCAGCGAAATCACCAAGAACGGCGGGATTGCCATCTGTGCGCCGATCGCCCCCTATGCGGCGGCCCGCAGGCTGGTTCGCGATATGATCGAGTCGGTGGGCGGCTTCGTCGAGGTTTATGTGTCAACCCCCATCGAAGTCTGCGAGGCGCGCGACCGCAAGGGGCTGTACGCGAAGGCGCGCGCCGGGGAACTCAAGGGCTTCACGGGCATTGACGACCCATACGAGGTGCCCGCCAACGCGGAAGTCCGCATCGACACGGCGGAAATCTCGCCGGATCTCGCCGCGCATCGCGTATTGATCACGCTGGAGACAAGGGGCTATCTCAGGTAATGGCCCTGTGCGGCGGTGTCGCGCATGCCGATCGGGGTGGGAGCGGATCCGGGGTGGGGCAACGGATGCTTGAGCTGTCCGCGGACGATGGCTCCGCAATTCCGGCCATCGGCCCGGCGGGCTACCATTGCGTTCCACGACGCGCGGGGCCTGTGCGGCATCTTGAGGGAGAGCGACAGCCTTTATCGGGGTGGCGGTGGGGAGGATGTTGATGTGGTGCGGCTGGCGAGATGCCGATTGTCGTTCCAACGGCGGTCGAAGAGGTTTGGGCGGGGCTTTGATCAGAAAAGCTGCTGCATAACATAGGCACCCACCAGTCCCGCCATGCCCAGAGCGATGGTCCACATCATGGCGAACTGGCGCGAGGCATTGGTTCGAATGTCTTCACGCAATTCCGTAAATCGGCGATCCATCTCCGACTGAAAGCCATTGAAGCGGTTGTCCATCTCCGACTCCAAGCCGTTGAAGCGGCTGTCCATCTCGGACTCCAAGCCGTTGAAGCGGCTGTCCATCTCGGACTGCATGCCGTTGAAGCGGTTGTCCATCTCGGACTGCATGCTGTTGAAGCGGTTGTCCATCTCGGACTGCATGCTGTTGAAGCGGTTGTCCATCTCGGACTGCATGCTGTTGAAGCGGTTGTCCATCTTCGACTGCATGTCGTTGCAACGATGGCCCATCTCCGATTGCATGCTGTCGAAGCGGCTGTCCATCTTCGACTGCATGTCGTTGAAACGATGGTCCATCTCCGATTGCATGCTGTCGAAGCGGCTGTCCATCTTCGACTGCATGTCGTTGAAGCGGTTGTCCATCTCGGACTGCATACTGTTGAAGCGGTGGTCCGTCTCCGACTGCATGTCTTTGAGGCGGTTGTCCGTCTCCGACCGCTGGTCATTGAAACGGCGGTCCATCTCTTCATTCATTTTGGCAATGAGGCGGTTCTCGAAGATGCTGAGTTCCCGGGACAATACTTCCGGCGTCACCGCGAACTCTTCTATGGCGTGGGCGATCACCTCAATCGTTGATTCCGCCTGTGGGCGGTCGAAGCCCGATGCCTCAAGTTTGGCCACGATGCCGCCGACCTCTTCGACTGTCCTACCGATGCTCATGAGTATACGCGCCGCTGTCGGATTGTGAGAACAGCATTGCACAACAACCGTGGTGGTTTGTGAATGGGATTCCGCCGACAATCCGTGTAGGAAATGACTACTTTCGGGGTGTCGTATGGACGACCGCATGATCGGCAGTCAGAGCATCGGGGAAGGCGTACCCGGCGACGATGTTCCATAAGGGAATTAAGGAACCTCTGATTAATTCTGTAGTCGGGACATCCGGCTTAATAAAATCAATAGTTTACGAATAGCTAAATGCTGCTCTATCGAATTGTTCAGACCTTCCTTAATTGATCGGCTGCCAAAAGCCTACATGTGGTAGTTTCCCGCCGCTAAAGCCTCAACATATAGACAGCAATTCCCGCTAAGCACGGCAATGCCCCAAAAGAGGTGCCCGACAGGACTAACCCAGATCGTGTTAACAGGCCCTAATGCCTGAATGGTCCATTTCGCTCGGTATTTGGATCCAAACGAATAATCGCGCATCGTTAGCGGGAATTGCTGACATACAGAGGTATGTCAACTTATGGATATCATTCCCTTCCACAAGTTAGACCGGTGACTCGGATTATTCCTGAAGCAGGTGCCGCTTTTCCTTAACGTCGCGCCAGTCGTCGGAATCTGGAGGAGGGTCTTGCTGTTCGGTGATGTTTGGCCAGGTTTCCGCTAGCCGCTGGTTGATTTCCAGAAAATCCTGTTGGTCGTCGGGCAAATCGTCTTCGGGGTAGATGGCCTCCACCGGGCATTCGGGTTCGCAGAGTGCGCAGTCGATGCACTCGTCCGGATGGATGACCAGCATGTTTGGCCCCTCGTAGAAGCAGTCCACCGGACACACCTCCACGCAATCCGTGAGCTTGCATTTTATGCAGGCCTCTCCCACCACGAATGTCATGACCGGATCCTCGAATCGCAAAAGCCCGCTATTCTAACAATCTGATTGTTTGGGGGAAGACCCAATCGGCAGCAATTCTCTCGAACACCCAGCCCCGGCGGACTGCGGACATAATGAGAATGACCGCCCAGTTGGTTCGGGGTGTCGCCGTGCGATTGCGGGTCACAGGCCCTTCAATTCGTAGAGCAATTCCAGTGCGCGGCGCGGCGATAGGTCGTTTGGATCGATCTCGTCCAACCGGAGCCGCACCGGGTCGGGCTCGGGTTCTGGGGGTATGGAGGCGGGGGGCCGCGCTGCGAAGAGGTCGCTTTGTCGGGGATGGGATGCCGCCTCGAGTTCCTGCAATCGGGCACGGGCTGTTTGCAGAACCTGTCGGGGCACACCCGCCAGCCGCGCCACCTGCACGCCATAGCTTTGGCTTGCCGGACCCTCCTCCACTTGGTGAAGAAAGACAATGCGACCGTTGTGCTCGGTGGCGGAAAGGTGGACATTCGCCGTGACGGGCACCGTGGTGGGCAGGCTGGTGAGTTCGAAATAGTGGGTGGCGAACAGGGTGAATGCCCGGGTATTTTCGGCAAGGTGCTGTGCCGTGGCCCAGGCGAGGGCGAGGCCGTCGTAGGTACTGGTGCCGCGGCCGATCTCGTCGAGCAGCACCAGACTTTGGTCGGTGGCGTGGTGCAGGATATCGGCGGTTTCGGTCATTTCCACCATGAAGGTCGACCGTCCGCCCGCCAGGTCGTCGGCGGCGCCTATGCGGGTAAAGATGCAGTCCACCGGCCCGATGGCGGCACGGGCTGCTGGCACGAAACTGCCGACGCAGGCGAGCAATACGATGATGGCGGTTTGCCGCATGTAGGTCGATTTGCCGCCCATGTTGGGACCGGTGATGATCAACATGCGACGGTTATCGTGCATGTCCAGGTCGTTGGGTACGAAAGTCTCGGTACTGGCCTCGCGCACTACCGGATGCCAGCCTTGGCTGATGGCGAAACCGGGTTCGGCCGTAAATGTGGGCTGAACGAAACCCAGGGTGCGCGCCCGCTCGGCGAAACAGGCGAGAATGTCGATTTCCGCCGCGGCCCGGGCGGCGCGGCCGAGGGAAAAGACCTCGGCGCCGAGTTGTTCCAACAGGACATCATAAAGTGTTTTCTCAAGTTGCAGCGCCCGGGCGCGGGCCGTTAGGGCATTGTCCTCGAACGCTTTCAACTCGGGGGTGATGTAGCGCTCCGCGTTCTTTATCGTTTGCCGCCGCACATAGTCGGCCGGCACCGCATTCCCCGCGGTACGCGATATTTCGATGTAATAGCCGTGCACCCGGTTGTAGCCGACCTTGAGGTTGGCAATGCCACTGCGTGTGCGCTCGGCCGCCTCCAGATCGCGTAGCCACTGCGCCGCGTTCTCGGTGACGTTGCGGAGTTCGTCGAGTTCATCGCTGTAGCCCGGGGCAATGAACCCGCCATCGCGAATGGTTGCGGGGGGTGTCTCAACCATTGCTTTTTCAAGCAGCGCATGGACGCCGGAAAAATCTGGAATGTCGGCGGCAAGCGCCGTCAGACGGGGTGAGTCCGCCGGGCCGACGAGTGCGGCGATTCCGGGCAAGGCGGCGCAGGCGGTGCGCAGGCGGGTCAGATCGCGGGGCGTGGCGGATTTGAGCGCCACCCGGGAGACCACTCGTTCCATATCCCCGCATTCGGGGAGGGTCTCCCGCAACGGCTGCGCGAGGCCACCCTCGATCAGCATGGCGACCGCGGCCTGCCGTTCGCGCAGGGCATCCCTGGCCTTGGTGGGCGCGTTCAGCCAGCGGCGCAGCAGGCGGGCGCCCATGGGCGTGCGCGTGGTGTTCATCAGAGCGTACAGGGAGGGCGCTTCGCTGCCGTCGGCGCGGCGATCAATTTCGAGATTGCGGCGGCTGTGGGCGTCGAGCCGAACGTAGTCGCCGCTTTGCACAACGGCGATGCGGTCGATGAACTCCAGCTTTTGACACTGGCTGGCCTGGGCGTATTGCAGCACGGCCGCCGCCGCGCCAATCGCCGGATTGGTTGATTCCAGGCCAAAGCCATGCAGGTCGCGGGTGCCGAAGTGGCTGCAAAGAAAACGGAACCCGAGATCTAGGTCGAAGGCCAGGGTGTCGCGGACGGTTTGAGCTGTTTGACGGAGTTCGTCGAGGGTACGGGGCGTCAGTACCTCATTGGGCTTGAGGCGGGCGATTTCGGCGGTGAGATTGTCCTTGCCGACAACGGTTTGGACGTTGAGCTCGCCGCGTCCGAGATTCAGGGCCGCTATGCCGTAGTGGGCCTTGCCGGGGTTGGCCGGCGCGATTCCAATCAGCAGGCTGTCACGGTTTTGGTCGAGCAGCGCCTCCTCGGTCAGTGTGCCGGGCGTGACGATGCGTCGTACGCGGCGCTCCACCGGACCCTTGCTCGCGGCCGGGTCGCCGATCTGTTCGCAGATGGCCACCGATTCGCCCAGATCCACCAGCTTTGCCAGATAGCTATCGACCGCGTGGAAAGGGACGCCTGCCATCGGAATGGGTGCGCCGTCGGATTGCCCGCGGCTGGTCAGGGTGATGTCGAGCAGGTCGGCGGCGCGCTTGGCGTCGTCGAAGAAGAGCTCGTAAAAGTCTCCCATGCGGTAGAACAGCAAGTGGTCCGGGTGTTGCGCCTTGATGCCGAGGTACTGCCGCATCATGGGGGTGTGTCGGGAAAGGGTCATGCCGGTGCGGGACAGGCGGGTTGTCTGAGCCTCGAATTGTAAGCCATTCGAGCCGTCGGCTGTGCGAATTGGCGGAAATTGTGATTTCCGGGGTTATGGGATCTTGCTATTGAGACTGAGCATATATACAGTATCGTCCTCGCGTCGAAATCTCATGGAGCCGTCATTATGGCCGATCACAAATCTTCCCTCTCCCGCGCCAAACTGAATTTATCGCAGGGCGATTCCGCACGCAGTGCGCAGAAGAATCAGGCGCTTGGCGCGGCCCTTGCGCAAATCGAACGACAATTCGGCAAGGGTTCAATGATGCGCTTGGGTGACCGCGAGCGGGTTGCCATCCCATCCATCTCCACCGGTTCCCTCGGCCTTGATGTCGCGCTCGGCATCGGCGGCCTGCCCCGCGGTCGGGTGGTGGAGATATACGGTCCCGAGTCCTCGGGCAAAACCACGCTCACTCTACAGGTCATTGCGGAGGCTCAAAAGGCCGGGGGCACCTGTGCCTTTATCGATGCGGAGCACGCACTCGACCCCATCTACGCCCAGTCCCTCGGCGTGGATACCGACAACCTTTTGGTATCGCAGCCCGACACCGGCGAACAGGCGCTGGAGATTGCCGACATGATTGTCCGCTCCGGCGCCGTGGATGTGGTGGTTATCGATTCGGTTGCCGCCCTCACCCCCAAGGCGGAAATCGAGGGCGAAATGGGCGAGGCGCATGTGGGCCTGCAAGCGCGTTTGATGAGCCAGGCGTTGCGCAAGATGACGGGCTCCATCAAGCACTCCAACACACTCGTTGTCTTCATTAACCAAATCCGCATGAAGATTGGCGTTATGTTCGGTAGCCCGGAAACCACGACCGGCGGCAACGCGCTGAAGTTCTATTCCTCCGTGCGCCTGGACATTCGCCGCATCGGCGCCGTCAAGAACGGCGATGAGATCGTCGGCAACGAAACCCGGGTGAAGGTCGTCAAGAACAAAGTGGCCCCGCCCTTTCGTCAAACCGAGTTTCAGATTCTCTACGGCAAGGGCATCCACCGCGCGGGTGAAATTCTGGAACTCGGCGTCAAAAACGGTATCGTCGAGAAATCCGGCGCCTGGTACGCCTACGGTAACGACCGCATCGGCCAGGGCCGTAAAAACGCGGCGGATTATCTCGACGAAAACCCGGCTGTTCGCGGGGAAATTGAGAAACGCATCCGCGATCAACTGCTGCCGGAACTTGCGGCGGAAGGCGAGGTGGTTGTTCCGGAGCCAGCCCGCGATTCCTTTGCGCCGGATGGGGGTGGGAGTTAGCCACTTAATTTGGGATTATGCGCTTGATGAAGCGACCCACTACGGATAGCGGCAACGAATTAGAGTTTCCGTTTCCAATATCCCGATTTCCCGCAGCGTTCGAGATGCTCGCACGGCGACAAACCAATTTTCTCATGACCTACGATGCGGCGCCCGAGATCGTCGAACTAGTTCGCAAATACGAATTTTGTGCTGTTTGTGTTGAAATGCAGAACGCTCATGGGAATAGACTGCCAGAATAGGTTGTCACGCGGGAGGCCATGTTCGAGTGACTCTCTTTGGCATTGGGGAATGGTACGGGGAGATGTTTTTCTCCATGTCTCCGGCACGGCGCAAACAACTCGCCGCAAGTGCTTTGGGAAAAACCGAAGCGGTGCCCTCGTGTCCTTATCGTCGAGGCAATGTTCCTTGTGGCAAAAGAGGCGGTGTATGTACGCTGCAAGCGTATGTGATTGAGAATAAACGAATCTAGAAACCGGTTGGTAGCCCAATAGTCGTTTGCCCAAGTCGTTTCGATCAAGATGACGTAATTCTTAGATGGTTGGCTGACATAGCTGAGTTCGAGGATGTTCACTTGGCGAGAGAAGTTCCCTTCATGCGGGCGCCCAATACAGGAAGAGAAGCCGGGCGCGTAGATTTGGTGTTGGCAAGCAATAGCAAGGCCACTGCAGCGGGACTATTGGGAGGTGCTGTCGTTGGAGGCTTCGAACAAAAAGTTGTTGGCTGCGAGTCCGGTCAAACGCGAACAGTTCGAGAGCGATTTACGGCAAAAACTGGTGCCTTTGGATGAACATTCGAGTCAGCCAATCGCGCCGGCAAGCAACAGCGACTAAGTTCGTCAACTTGGGACGAGTCGATGGCGTTGAGTGGCGGCCGTAGTTTGCAAGACGCTTTGGCGGGGGCAACGGCGCTGCTCGCTCGGCGTGAGCATGGCCAAAAGGAACTGGCAACGAAGCTGATCGCCAAGGGGTTTGCGCCGGCCTTGGCGGTGCGGGCGGTTGAGCGTCTATCTTGCGAAGGCCTGCAGAGTGATCGCCGATTTGCCGAGGCACTCGCGCATCGCCGAATTGAGCGCGGCTATGGGCCGTATTATGTTTGCGACGAGTTGCGGCAGCTAGGGGTCGATATAGGGTTGGTTGACGCCCAGCTTGATCATTCGGATAAGTATTGGCTGCGCGTTGCCATGCGGGCATTGGAGAAGCGGTTTGCGACACGCGGCGGGTCGTATGCGGGGCGCGCACGGTTTTTGGAGCGGCGGGGTTTCCCCACCCACATTGTGCTCAAAGCGTTGGAGGGCGATACCGGGGTCGGGATGCCTTGAACAGATAACTCCGAATGTTCGTGGGCGACAGCATTGATACCGCCTTGGTCAATTTCAGCATTCGCATGTATAGGTTGCCATTGTCCACCGCGCTACCTTCGGCACGGGTCGCCCACTATACTGGCGCCCTTTTCCTGAGCGGCCATCCCTTGCCCCATGAAGACCGCTGACATACGCGAAAAGTATCTGGCCTTTTTCAAGGCGGTCGATCATTGCGTCGTGCCGTCGAGTTCGCTCGTCCCCTATGAAGATCCGACGCTTCTGTTCACCAACGCGGGCATGAACCAGTTTAAAAATGCCCTGCTCGGGCGCGAGGATTTGGGCTATCGGCGCGCGGTGTCCGCGCAGAAATGCGTACGGGCGGGCGGCAAGCACAATGATCTTGAAAATGTGGGCTATACGGCTCGGCATCTCACTTTCTTCGAGATGCTTGGCAACTTCAGCTTCGGCGACTACTTCAAGGAAGAAGCTATTACCTGGGCGTGGGAATTCGTCACGGAGGTGTTTTCGCTGCCGAAAGATCGCCTTTGGGTCACCGTGCATCCGACGGACGGCGAGTCCCGCGCATTGTGGACACGCAAAATCGGCATCCCCGCCGCGCGTGTCGTCGATCACGAAACAAATTTCTGGACCATGGGCGATACGGGCCCCTGTGGACCCTGTACGGAACTGTTTTACGACCACGGCCCCTCTGTCATCGGTGGCCCCCCGGGCTCGGCGGATGAGGACGGCGACCGCTATATCGAGTTTTGGAACCTTGTATTCCCCCAGTTCGACCGATCCGCCGATGGCGCGCTCGATCCCCTGCCGCAGCCCGGCGTGGATACCGGCATGGGTTTGGAGCGAATGGCCACGGTGCTGCAGGGTGTGCACAGCAACTTCGAAATCGATCTTTTTCGCCGGCTGATGCTGCGGGCCGGCGAATTGGCGGACATCGAGGGCGAGCGGGCGGTTTTGCAAAACCCTTCCATTCGGGTCATTGCCGATCACCTACGCTCAGGTGCCTTCCTGATCGCCGACGGTGTCACGCCGGGCAACGAAGACCGGGATTATGTGCTGCGCCGTATCATCCGCCGGGCACTGCGCCACGGCCATAAGCTAAACATTCGCAGACCTTTCCTTTGTCGATTGGTCGATGCCCTGGTCGCGGAGATGGGGGCCGCCTATCCGCAGCTTGTCGAAAAGCAGAAACAGGTTGAGATGGCGTTGGCCCAAGAGGAGGAGCGCTTCGAGCGAACCCTCGGCAGAGGCATGGAGGTGTTCGAGAAGACCCTCAAAAACATTGATGGAGCGGTGTTGCCCGGCGATGTCGTTTTCAAACTTTACGACACCTACGGATTTCCCGTGGACCTCACCGGGGACATCGCCCGCGAGCGGGGCCTGAGTGTCGATATGGTGGGCTTCGAACGGGCCATGGGCCGACAACGCGATCAGGCCCGGGCATCGGCGCACTTCGATTTTACCCTGGGGCAGAAGATTCACACCGATTCCAAAGTCGAGTTTCTTGGCTATCGGGCAACGAGCGGCACCGGTACCGTGCGCGGCCTCTACGCCGCCGACGGCACTCGTCTCGATGCGCTTGCGACTGGCTTGGCGGGCGTGGTGGTTCTCGACCGCACCCCTTTTTATGCGGAAGCCGGCGGTCAGGTCGGCGATACCGGCACTCTTGCGAACGATGGATTTTGTTTCGAGGTTCAGGACACTCAAAGGTCCGCGGACCAGCACTTGCATGTCGGCCGAGTCGTGACGGGCCGGGTGCAAATCGGCGAGCACTTGCGGGCGGAGGTCGATGGAGAGCGGCGGCGGCGCGTTATGGCCAACCACTCGGCCACGCACCTCATGCACGCCGCGCTTCGGCGTGTGCTCGGGTCGCATGTGAACCAAATGGGCTCCCTGGTGGCCGCGGATCACCTCCGTTTCGATTTCTCGCATTCGCAACCGGTTGGCGGTGCCGAATTGGCGTCAATCGAAGCGGCCGTCAACGAACAGGTGCGGGCCAACAGCGAGGTTGCGGTGACCCAAATGAGTTTCGATGATGCGCTTGCAACAGGCGCCGTCGCCCTTTTCGGCGAAAAGTACGGCGACGAAGTGCGCGTACTGACCATGGGGGATGGCTATTCCGTTGAATTGTGCGGCGGCACCCATGTGCGGCGTACCGGTGATGTTGGGCTCTTCCGAATTAGGGCCGAATCCGGTGTCGCCCAGGGTGTGCGACGCATCGAAGCCGTGACGGGCGCGGCGGCTCTGGCGCAGGTGTCCGAACTCGATGGGCTTGTGCGGCGCTTGGCGGAGCGGTTGAAGGCCAGACCGCGTGATCTCGAGGCTCGGGTCGCCGCCCTGGCCGGGGAAAACCGGCGGCTCACGAAGGAAGTGAAGATGTTGACGCAGCGGCTTGCATCCGGTTTCGGCGCGGATTTGGTGGCGGGTGCGACCGATGTTAATGGCATCAAGGTGGTCGCCGCGGAGATCGAAGGCAACGCCAGGGCGATGATGCAAACCCTGGACATGCTCAAATCCCGCCTGAACCCGGTGGTGGTTGTCCTAGCGCAACAAAACAAGGGCAAAGTTAACCTGGTTGCGGGCCTCTCCAGGGATTTGACCGACCAAATGCGGGCCCCGGATCTTATTCGGCGTGTGGGCGATGTGGTCGGAGCGCGAGGCGGTGGCAGCCCGGTGCTCGCTCGTGCCGGCGGCGGTGACCGGCCGGAAAAGCTCGCCGAGGCGTTGGCCGGCGTCACCGGATGGGTCTTGGACCAAACCGGCTAGCGTCCTATCCAACCATTTTGGGATCATCTATTTTATGCATTGGACCACCCGTTGCGATGCGCCGCATGAACTCGACAACGGGTAGCTGGTAGGGAAACCTTCGGATGGCATTGATCGTGCAGAAGTACGGCGGCACCAGTGTTGCCGATGTTGACTGTATTCAGCGGGTTGCCGAGCGCGTTGTGGGCTACCTGCAACGAGGTGACCGGGTGGTGGCGGTGGTATCGGCGATGAGCGGCGAAACCAACCGGCTGCAGGATCTTGGTGCCGCCGTCGGCCGGCGGCCGGTCGCCAGGGAGATGGATGTGCTGCTTGCCTCCGGGGAACAGGTTACCATCGCGCTGCTCAGCATGGCGCTTACCGCTCTCGGTTACCCGGGCCGGTCGTTCCTGGCGAGCCAGATTCGCATTCGCACCGATTCCAATCACCGCAAGGCGCGCATCGAGCGGATTGAAACCGACTGCCTGCGCGCGGCCCTGGCCGAGGGCGTCGTGCCGGTGGTGGCGGGCTTTCAGGGGATCGATTGCACGGGCAATGTCACCACGCTCGGCCGCGGCGGCTCCGATACAACCGCGGTTGCGGTGGCCGCTGCCCTGCACGCCGACGAATGCCAGATCTGCACCGATGTGGATGGTGTCTATACGGCGGACCCGCGCGTCGTCGCCGGCGCCCGCCGCCTGGATTCGGTCACCTTTGAGGAAATGCTTGAGCTGGCCAGCCTCGGTTCAAAGGTGCTGCACCCCCGTTCGGTGGAGTTTGCGGGCAGGTACCTGGTGCCGCTCCGAATCCTGTCAACGTTTGAGGCGGGTGCGGGAACGCTCATTACGATGGAGAACCAAGTCATGGAAGAGCCGCTCGTTTCCGGCATAGCCTATGCGCGCGACGAGGCCAAAATCACTGTATCGGGTGTGCCGGATGTACCGGGCGCGGCGTCGAAAATAATCGGTCCGGTTGGCCACGCCCCCATCGAAATCGACATAATCGTTCAGAATACCGGTGCCGATGGGCTCACCGATTTCACCTTCACCGTCAAGCGGGAAGACTACGAGCGCACCCTGGAGCTTTTGGCGCCTGTGGTGGCGGACATTGGCGCTCGGTCCTTGTCGGGCGACAACGGGATCGCCAAGGTATCCGCGGTGGGGCGCGGCATGCGTTCCCATGCGGGCGTTGCCGCCCGTTTTTTCGAGGCCTTGGCAACCGAGAACATCAACATTCAGATGATTTCCACATCCGAGATCAAGATTTCCGTCGTCGTGGCGGAGCGTTATCTGGAATTGGCCGTTCGCGCACTGCATGCGGAATTCGGCCTGAGCGAGGCGGAATCCGAAAAGTCAAATTGATAGGGAACCTCTGATCAATCCTGCATTCGGGAAATTATATTTAATAAAATCAATGTCTTATGAGTGGATAAATGCTGCTCTATCGAATTGTTCAGACTTTCCATGGGGGATTATGCTTACTTCATGCAACCCCCGGGATTGTTGTATCCGATGCAAGATGCCCCTACATGTTGATCGCCGTCTGGAAGGCCTGCCGTGCCGAAATGCGCTCGACATACCCCTTCAGGTTCGCCATCGTGTCGGTCACGCAGCCGAGCCGATTGGCCATGAAGCAGGCGTGCCCCAGCATCACGTCCGCCGCGGAAAAGTAGCCAATTAGGTAGTCCTTGCCCGCAAGGGCCTGATCGACCGGGGCCAGTGTCCGTGTTAGCAGCCGCCGGGCCTGCCCGAGGGCGGTTTCATCGCGCCGCTCCGGCGGCAGCAGGATGGTATGTACGACAATGGTGTTGACTGGGGACATCACCATCCCCTCGCAGTAATGAAACCATTGTAGGTACATCGGAAACTCCGGGGCATCGACCACGGGCTTCAGGCCACCGTTGCGGTGGCGCTCAAGGATGTACTCAACGATTGCGCCCGACTCGTAGATGCGCACATCGCCGTCATCAAGCACCGGAATGCGGCCGAGCGGGTGGCGGGCACGGTGCTCGTCGGATTTTAGATCCTGCGGATGGAAGTCCATCCTGTTCATCTCGTAGGGCAGCCCGAGTTCTTCGAGCAGCCAGACGATCCGGCCAGCGCGTGAATTGGGAGCGAAGTGCAGCTTGAGCATGTTTTCTCTTCGTTGTTGCGGTGTCTTCAGGTTAAGCGAAACCGGCCTTGTGTGCCATCGGGGCCTGGTGGGCGATGCGGTTGAGGTCGGCACCGGTTAAGCGAACCCAGCCTTTTGTGCCATCGGGACCTTGACTCAATTCGATTGGAAAAACTTCCCAAGACGCATTGAAGCGGCTTGCGATTACGTCGGGTGCCGAAATGAGGGCGAATTTGCCATTCGGCTTCGCAACAAGATCGTGCTTCGAGCCACTTGCAATCGAGTGGATCGACTCAATCCGCAGGTCAGCGAGACTACCGAGCGTATGGCGCGCTTGTACGCGATGGCACTGTCCGTGTTTGACAATGCCGAAGCAACCGCGCGATTCATGGTCGATCGACATCGGGAGCTTGATGATCGCCCCTGAATCTTATGCTTTGGCTATCCTCGTTCGGTTTCTGCGAAAGACAGGGGTGGATCATGACAACAGTACTTACCCGCTCAATCCTCAACCTTGTTCGGAAATTCACACAAATCCTCAATCAAGCAGGCCCCACAGCACGGCTTGCGGGCCGTGCAAACATAGCGGCCGTGCAGGATGAGCCAGTGGTGGGCATTTTTGAGAAAGGGCTTTGGTATCCAGCGCACCAGGCGGTCCTCCACTTCGCGCACAGTTTTCCCCGGTGCCAGGCGCGTACGATTTGCAACGCGGAAGATGTGGGTGTCCACGGCCAGAGTAGGTTGGCCGAATGCGGTGTTGAGCACGACATTGGCGGTTTTTCGTCCCACTCCGGGAAGAGCCTCCAGGGCGGCGCGATTCCGCGGCACCTCGCCACGGTGCCGGTCAACGAGCATGCGGCACGTTGCGATGATGTTTGACGCCTTGGTGTTGAAAAGCCCAATGCTCTTGATGTGGCCGCGCAGCCTCTCGACGCCCAGATCCAAAAACCCTTGGGGCGTGTTGACGGCTTGGAAGAGACCTGCCGTTGCCTTGTTGACGCCGACATCGGTTGCCTGGGCGGAAAGGATCACCGAGACGAGCAGTTCGAAGGGCGTCCGGTAGTTCAGTTCGGTGGTTGGCTCGGGATCGTTGGCTTGCAGCCGCTCGAAAATTTGCGTTCGTTTTGTCCTATTCATGGATTTGTGCCGTCCACGCCGTTGATACGTCCCCCGATCCAATTGGTAAGGCCAAGCAACAACCCCGCCATGATGAAGGCGCCGGGGGGCAGCAAGACCACCAGCAGCCCGCCGTTGGGTGCGATTTCGATGCGCCATCCGGCGACAGCCGGGCCGAACAACTGCTCTAGGCCGGCGAACAGCGTACCGTTGCCGAGCAGTTCGCGCACACTGCCCAGGACGATTAGGGCGATGGCGAAACCGCAAGCCGTACCGAGAGCATCAAGGGCGGCCTGTGGCGGCGGTTGGCGGCTGGCGAAGGCTTCGATACGCCCGAGAATCATGCAATTCGACACGATGATCTGAACGAACAGCGCCACCCGCAGGTACAGGTCGAACGCATGGGCTTCGAGCAACAACACACCGATTGTGGTGAAAGTGGCGATGATCAGCACGAAGCAGGGCAGGCGCACCGCCTGTGGAATCCAGTGGCGCACAAACGCAATGGTCAGGCTGGAGCCAAGCATTACAAAACCGCTGGCCAGCGCCAGCCCAAGGGCATTGACCAGGCTGCTGCTGACCGCCAACAGGGGGCAGAGGCCGAGCAGTTGCGCCCAGGCGGGGTTGCGCTTTATGGCGGCGGTACGGAAGGTTCCGGTGCTCAAGACTCGCGTGCTCCTTGGGATGGCCGTTGGTTCATTGATTGCAGCAATGAGGATACGCCCCGCTTGATCGCCTCGCTGGTAATGGTCGCGCCCGTCACCGCATCCACCCGCTCCGGCGGCCGCCTGGAAAATTGGCGAATCCAGGGGCTGCGGGTCGTATCGACAAAATCGCCGAGTCCCGGGGTTTCCCGATGGCGGGTGACACGCACCCCGCTGGGCGAGTTGCCTTGATCCACGGGCGGGAAAGCCACCAGCAATTCGATTGGTCCGGCATAGCCCGCCACGGTTGTGCGATGCAATCGGTAGCCGTTCGGCAAATGCAATCGATCATCTTGCCAGTCTAATCCCACGGTGGGGAACGGCCCGCCGGTGAGTTCAAACACGACGCGCCAGGTGGCCGCGGCGCGGTTGGCGCGAATCGCGTCCGCGGTCAGGATATGGGTGGCCGCAAGTAGAACCGCGCACAGGACGGCGATGATGGCCAGACCCGCCAGCGGTTTCATCATCGTATTTGTACCCGTCCGCGCGCCAACGCATCCAAAAAGGGGGTGGCGGCGTTGGCGATCAGAACACCGAAGGCAATCCCGTCCGGGTAGCCGCCCCAGACGCGAATAGCGAACGCAATTCCCGCGACGGTAGCACCGAATAGCCATTGCCCCACGGGGTGGGCGGGATGGGTTGCGGGATCGGTTACGACGAAGAATGCCGCCAGCATGGTCCCTGCCGAGAAGTAGTGGAACAAAGGCGAGCCCGCGCTGCGCGAACTGCCGCCGTCGTAGAAGATCAGCGCGAGTCCGCCGAGCGGGACGAGGAAACCGAGCACCACTCGCCAAGCCACCAACCCGAGCCCGACGGCGACGAGTCCCCCGATTGCGAAAGCGATATTGGCCCATTCCCAGCCCTGTCCGCCAATTTGGCCGAATGCCGGGTTCGCGGCATAGACCTCTGCCGCCGTTAGCCCATCCCGGTATTTGAATGCCGTGAGCGCGGTCGCCCCGGTGTGCCCATCGACCAGTGGCGGCCAGGCGGCGAGCGCCGCGGGAAAACAGATGAGCGCTAACACGTAGCCCACCATGGCGGGGTTGAAGATGGTGTGGCCGAGGCCGCCGTATAACTGGCGGGCGAGTACGATCATGCCGGTGCAGGCGACCACGAGAACATGCCAGGGCATGTTCGGTGGCAACGTCAATATCAGGATTAGGGTTCCGAGAAAGATGGAGCCGTCAAATAGGCTCGCGAGCTGTGGGTGCGTTTGGCCGGCGGTTTCCGGGGGGATGCCCGGCGCCGGTCGGTCGATGCGTCGCCAGTGGTTTGCGGGACGCCACCCACGCATGTACCGGCATAGGAGTTCCAGGGCGTAGGCGAGCGGCACGGCGATCAGTAGATTCCACAGGTAACCCCGACCGTAGTATCCGCACAGTACGGCGAACCCGGGCGCGAGGGTCAGAACAACAGCCCACATAATGTGATTGCTGGTTGTCGGCACTAGCAGGTCGCTTCCCCTGCTTTCGCGGGGTTTACCCGGCGGGCGAGTCGCGCGGCCCGGCGTGTTTGGGCGGCCTCCTGTTCCGCGGCGAGCCGCGTGTTGCGGGCCTGGTATCGGGCTTTTGCATGCGCCGCATCCGCGCGCTTGGCCGCCGCCTCGGAAAGCACTCGCCTACCACTGCCGAATATGGCCGCAAGAGGAATGTTGCTCGGACAGACCCGGTCGCAGAGGCGGCATTCGATACAGCGTTCCAGCCCGCCGGCTTCCGCGTCATTCCACTTCTCGGCGGCTGTCAGCCACAACAGCTCTCTGGGCGCGAGCGCGGCGGGGCAGGCGGGTTCGCAGCGGTTGCAGCCGATGCAGGGCTGGCTTTCGTGCGCCGCAATGGTCATTGGGTATCGGATTGGGCGTGGTTTCGCCTGCGTGACGGTCCAATTAAGGTCGATGCAATCGACTGGACAGGCTGGTACGCACAGCCCGCAACCAGTGCATTCATCCTCGATGACGGTGTGCATGAAGCCCGGTGCGCCGATGATGGCATCCACGGGGCAGGCACGGATGCACAGAAAACAGCCGATGCAGTCCGCTTCGCGGATGCGTGCGAGCAAGGGCTCCGGACTCGGCGGAGTGGTGCCGCCGTCGCGCCCGAGCAGCGCTTTCAGCGCCTCGAAGGTGGTGTCGCCTCCGGGGGGGCAAAGATCGAGCGCCGTGCCATTGGCCACCGCCTCGGCGTAGGGACGGCAGCCCGGAAAACCGCATTGGGTGCACTGTGTTTGCGGTAGGAGCGCATCAATGGCATCGATCAGCTCGTTGTCGTCGCCCTTGAGCCGCTCCCGCGCCGAGAGCAGCAACCATCCCAACCCCAGCATCAGCCCGCAAAGCACGGCGATTGTGGAG
The DNA here is from genome assembly GCA_965116165.1 of Pseudomonadales bacterium. GTDB lineage: Bacteria > Pseudomonadota > Gammaproteobacteria > Pseudomonadales > Azotimanducaceae > Azophilus. The sequence continues at coordinate 3,387,706 of OZ220484.1, forward strand.
ACGATTTCCACTACACATCGAGTCCCACAAAACCGAGAAATCCGAGACTCAGGATGCCGGCGGTGATGAGAGCAATGGGCGCGCCCTTGAATGGGGCGGGCACATCCGCGCCCTCCAGTCGTTCGCGGATAGCGCCGAACAGCGTCATCACCAGGGAGAAACCCGCTGCCGCGCCGGCACTAAAAGCGATGGCGCCTGCCAGCGTCAGGTTCCCGCCGACCGCCAGGAGCGCCACGCCCAATACGGCGCAATTGGTGGTAATGAGCGGTAGGTAGACGCCGAGGCCGCGATGCAGCAGCGGGCTCGTTGCCCGCAAGTACAACTCGGTGTACTGAACGACGCCGGCTATCACCACGATGAACACAATGATGTTCAACCAGGCTAGGCCGAAAGGTACCAGCAAGCCGTGGTAAACGAGAAAACAGACCGTCGCCGAGAGCGTCAGCACGAAGGTGGTTGCCAACCCCATCGCCAGAGCCGTCGACAGGCTCCGGGTCACGCCCATAAACGGACACAACCCCAGAAACTGGGCGAGTACGAAGTTGTTGACCAGCAATGCGCCAATAATGATTAAGGCGAGTTCGCTCATGTTGCAATCAGCGGTGTGTCAACGCACCACCATGCCGGGTACCGCGCCCTCGTCCGGGCTTAATAGGAAGATGTCCTTGCCGCCGCGCGACGCCTCGATCACCTTGTCCAGAGCCTGCTTGGTCATGCGCCTGAACAGCGGCCGAAATTTACCCACCCGGTGCCCGATCAGCGGTTGGTCGATGGCCGTCCAAGTGAAGGGCGCGACCCCTAGGAACTCCCTCGCGGATTCCGCCATACAGGGCAGAATGGGCTGCAGGTAGATGGCGAGAACCCGGAACAGGTTGATGCCCTGGCTGCAGATGGCCTGCATTTCCGCATGCCGGTCCGGCTGCCCGACCAGTTTCCAGGGCTCGTGGTGGGCGATGTATTGATTGGCCAGGTCGGCAAGCTCGGTGATGAGCCGAACACCCTTGGAGGTGTCGTTGTTCTCGTAATAATCCGCAATGGAATCCTTTGCCGCCACGAAGCGACTCCACAGCGCCTCGTCGTGCAAAGCGGGCGACAACCACCCGTCGAATCGCTTGTTGACAAAGGTGGCGCAGCGGCTCGCGATATTGACCACCTTGCCCACCAGGTCGCTGTTTACGCGCTGTACAAAGTCATCGAAGTTGATGTCCAGGTCGTCGATGGTGCCGTTCAGCTTGGTGGCGTAGTAGTAGCGCAGGCATTCTGGATCCAGGTATTCGAGGTAGGTGGCGGCATTGATGAACGTGCCCCTGGACTTGGACATCTTGGCACCGTTGACGGTGATGAATCCGTGCGTGTGAATGCGCGTTGGCGTACGGAAACCGGCACCGTGCAGTACGGCCGGCCAGAACAGCGCATGGAAGTTGACGATGTCCTTGCCGATAAAGTGATGGACTTCGGTTTCCCCCGCGGCATCGGCTGCCCAGTACATGTCGAATCGGTCTTCACCGCGGGCATCCAGCAGATTCTTGAAACTTGCCATATAGCCCACGGGCGCGTCCATCCAGACATAGAAGTATTTGTCGTTGGTGCCGGGAACCAGGAATCCGAAATAGGGCGCGTCGCGGGATATGTCCCAGGCGCGCAACCCCGATTCGAGCCATTCGGCGAGTTTGTTGGACACTTCCGGTTGTACGACGCCGCTGCGTGTCCAGGCTGTCAAGAAATCGGCATATTGCGGCAGGTCGAAGAAATAGTGCGGGGAACTGCGCAGGGTGGGCTGTGCGCCGGAGATCAGCGAGCGGGGGTTTTGCAACTCGATGGCATCGTAGGTGGCCCCGCAGGCGTCACAATTGTCGCCGTACTGATCCTCCTCCCCGCAGCGGGGGCAGGTGCCCTTCACAAAGCGGTCGGCAAGAAACATCTTCCGTTCCGGGTCGTAGAGTTGTTCGACATCCCGGGTGAATATCAGCCCCGCCTCGACGAGGCGATTGTAGATGAGTTCGGCAAGTTCGCGATTTTCCTCGGAATGGGTGGAGTGGTAGTTGTCGTGCTCGATGAGAAACCCCCGGAAGTCGCGCACATGCTCCCGCCGCATTGCTTCGATCAGCGCTTCGGGTTCGAGCCCTTCCTGTTCCGCCTTCAGCATGGTGCCGGTGCCGTGGGTGTCGTCGGCGCAGACATAGATACAGGAATGGCCGCGCAACTTTTGAAAGCGCACCCAGATGTCTGTTTGCACATGTTCGAGCAGGTGCCCGAGGTGGATGGCGCCATTGGTATAGGGCAGGGCGCTGGTGACCAGTATACGGCGACTCATGGTGATTTCATGCCGGTTCCGGGTGGGCGGCGGGAACTATACCGCAAGCCGTTCCGCATCCCTATAATGACGCGCCAATCGCCAGCGATGCGCTGCCTCGAATTATTGCCAAGCAAATACGCGCCTCTCCCATGAAAATTGAGCAGTTCATAGATCCCTATCTCGCCAAGTCCTGGCATAGTCTCGGTGCCAGGGTGCTCTCCAGCGGTAGCCGGGTATCGGTCACGCTCGGCTACCCCGCAGCCTCGCTGCGGGATGAACTGAGTGGGCAACTGCGGACAGTCCTCAACAGCGACAAAGTCGAACTTGAGCTTCGGTTTGCCCCTCCGGCGGCACGGGGTTTCGCGCGGGTGCGGCACGTTATCGCGGTGGCGTCCGGCAAGGGTGGCGTCGGCAAGTCAACGACCGCCGTGAATCTCGCGTTGGCATTGGACCGGGAAGGAGCGAAAGTGGGGCTGCTCGACGCCGATATTTACGGTCCCAGCCAGGGCATGATGCTCGGTGTTGTGGCGGGCCGGCGGCCGGAGATCAAAGACGGGAAGCAGTTTGTTCCCATCCGGGCGCACGGCCTAAAAACCATGTCCATGAGCTTTTTGGTGGACGACAACACGCCGATGGTGTGGCGCGGCCCCATGGCGACGGGCGCTCTTCAGCAATTGCTGATGCAAACCGATTGGGGGGAACTCGACTATTTGATTGTCGATATGCCGCCGGGTACCGGTGATATCCAGTTGACGCTGTCGCAAAAAGTTCCGGTTTCGGGGGCTGTTATCGTCACCACGCCCCAGGATATTGCCCTGCTCGATGCCAGAAAGGGGGTCGAGATGTTCCGCAAGGTGGATATTCCGGTGCTTGGCGTGGTGGAAAACATGAGTCTTTACGAGTGTCCGAAGTGCGGTGAACTGAGCCATCTATTCGGTGTCGGCGGCGGTGAGCGGGTGGCTGCCGAGTTCGGGGTGCCGATGTTGGGCGCTTTGCCCCTGGCACCGCAGATTCGCGAACAGGCCGACGGCGGCAAGCCCACGGTGGCGGCCGACCCGCATGGCGCGACCAGCCGACATTATCTGGACGCCGCGCGTCATATGGCGGCGCGACTATGGGCTATCGATACCCCGGCGCGGCCCGCCATCGGCATCAGCGAAGACTAGTGCTAGGAAACCGGGAATGGTAGCGAATCGAGTTAATCGGAGTTTTTCCCATGAGCATAAAATCCGATCGCTGGATACGGGAAATGGCCGTCAAGGGCATGATCGAGCCGTTCGAACCGCAACAGGTGCGCGAGGGTGGGAACGGCAAGGCGATCTCTTTCGGCACCTCCAGCTACGGCTACGATGTGCGCTGTGCACCGGAGTTCAAGGTCTTTACCAACATTTATTCGGCAACGGTTGATCCCAAGGCCTTCGATGAGCGGAGCTTTGTGGATGTGCGCGACGACATATGCATTATTCCGCCGAATTCCTTTGCCTTGGCGTCCACCGTCGAGTATTTCCGCATTCCCCGGGATGTGCTGACCATCTGCCTCGGCAAGTCCACCTATGCCCGTTGCGGCATCATTGTCAACGTGACGCCCCTGGAGCCCGAGTGGGAGGGCCACGTCACGTTGGAGTTCTCCAATACGACCAATCTGCCAGCGAAAATTTATGCCAACGAGGGTGCCGCGCAGATGGTGTTTTTTCAATCCGATGAACGTTGCGAAGTCTCCTATAGGGATCGGGACGGCAAGTACCAGGGGCAGCGCGGTGTTACCTTGCCGAGGCCCTAGTGCTCCATCCAACTGATAATGCCGCATCGGCGCGCCCGCAAGCGTCCCGATGCGCGGTGGAGCCCCCGCCGCATCGGGTGTCGGGACGAAAACGGGTAAAACGGAAAAGGATATGGCTCAAACCCTTCTTGACGAAACGATCCGCCGCTTCGACCGGGCTGTTCGGACATTGTCCGGTGTACGGGTTGGGGTGCGCGCAAATCCATCCGTGTCTGTTGATGGCGGAACCCTCGATGACGGGGCGCGTACCCATGCCGCCGGGCTGATGCGCGTTAACCACACCGGTGAGATTTGTGCCCAGGCGCTTTACGAAGGACAAGCACTGACCGCCCGCGACAAGGTGGTTCGTGAACGCCTTCTCAGTTCGGCCGATGAAGAAGCCGACCACCTTGCCTGGTGTGCCGAACGGCTTGATGAACTCGGCGGTGCGCCGAGCCTATTGAACCCGCTGTTCTATGTGGCATCCTATGCAATGGGGGTGGCTACGGGCCTTTTGGGTGACAAGGTGAGCCTCGGCTTTGTCGAGGCGACAGAAGATCAGGTTTGTAGGCATCTCGAACGCCATCTTGATGCGCTGCCAATCGAGGATGCCAAAAGCCGTGCGATTGTCGACCGAATGCGCGAGGAGGAAGCGCGGCACGGGTCGGCGGCGCTGGCCATGGGTGGAGCGGCCTTTCCCGAGCCCGTCAAGCGGGCGATGACCCTACTCTCCCGGGTCATGACGGAAACAACCTATCGGATTTGAATACGGCAGAGAACCGCAACTCCGTCGTCGGCGCGATCTTTGTGGCCGCCTCGCCCTAGCCTCTATAATCAACCTTCATGACTATGATGGGGCTGTTTACAATACACATGAATAGATGCGGCTGGGAGCCTGCGCCATAGGAAATTCTCGTGGGAGCACATCCCACCGCACACCATTCCCGTGATAAAAGCGCGAAGAATTTTGGGCATCGCTCCCACTTTGGTGGTGCTTGTTCTAGCTCAGATACATTTCGGAACTTCCCCTCCGGTGTCCAAGCCCGTGGCCTGTCGACATGGGGAGGGTGGCGCCGGGCCTTGAGCGGAGGGAGCGGAGCGACCGGAGTTCAAGGCCCGGCGGCGCGCGCTGACGCGCCCCGCCGGCTCAGGCATGCTTGTTTCATCCAACCAAACAAGGAGCCTGAGCATGAAACTGTTACATGTCCGTCCCCCCTCCCGCAAGCGCCCGCGCGTCGACACCAAGACCGGCGCGACCGCCCGGCGGCGCCTGCGCGCCCTCGAACTCGTCGACAAGATGGTCGACGGCGGCATGCGCCGCGTCGACGCACTGTGCGCCATCCGCCTGCCCAAAAGCACCTACCACGACTGGCGCAAGGCCTTCCGCCGCGGCGGCGTCCGGGCGCTCAAGCCCCGAAGCACCCGCCCGCGCACCGTCCGGCGGCGGCGGTGGACCGACCCGGATGTCCGGGCAGGGTGAGACTCAAGGCCATGCTCGACCGGCGCGGCGTCCGCCTGTCCGTCTCCACCGTCGGGCGCATCATCGAAGAGGCCATCGCCGACGGCCGCACCCGGCGCGCCTCCTTCTGCGAGGGCCGTCCCAAACCCGCGCGCCGCCGCACCTTCGACGGTGGCTGGGCGCGGCGCTGGAGCCACGGCGACAGGGCGCGCGCGCCCGGCGAGCTGGTCCAGGTCGACCACATGACATACGGCCGCGACGGCCGGGTTCCCAGGGAGTTCCGCGCCGACTTCGAGCGCGCCTGCGAGGCGCGGCGCATCCCCCTCCATGTCCCGCCCCCGCGGCGCCCCCAGCTCAACGGCCATGTCGAGCGTGCCAACCGGTCCGCCCGGATCGAGTTCTGGAACCTCTACGACGGCCCACCCGCCGTCGCCGATGTCACACCCAGGCTCGCCGGGTACGAGTTCTTCCACAACTACGAGCGGCCCCATCTGGCGCTGGACTGCCGAACCCCCAACGAGTACCTTGTCGAGCTTGAGGAGGCTGCCTGATCCGACAACCCTAAATTCCGAAATCTCCTGAGCCAATACAGTGCTTTGACGGCGGTAATCAACAATGTTAGTGTTTTCCCCCTAGGCTTGTAGCGTTGCCGCAGTCCGGGAGAATTAAGGAAGCTCTGAATAAGTCCCCCTTATCTGCCATAATATCCGCAATGGCCCGAAATGGTGATTGAGCGATGGAGCAGAGGAGTTTCGCGGAACTGGAGCACGATTCGAAGAAGCGTCGAACGCGTCGCGAGTTGTTTCTGGAGAAGATGGACGGTTTGATTCCGTGGAGCCGTCTGGAGGCGCGGATCGAGCCATTCTATCCGAGGGCGGGTCGGGGCCGTCGGCCGTATCCGCTGGGGACGATGCTGCGGGTGCATTGTGTGCAGTTGTTCCACAACCTGAGCGATCCCGGCATGGAGGATTTGCTTTACGAGGTGGAGTCGGTGCGCCGTTTTGCCGGCTTGCGGCTGTCCGGCGCGCTGCCGGACGAGACGACGATTCTGAATTTCCGCCGCCTGTTGGAGCGGCACGGTCTGGGAGAGGCGCTGTTCGGGGAGATCAACGCGCACCTGGCGGCGCGGGGCTGTCGCTTGCGGGCGGGGACGATCGTGGACGCGAGCATTGTCGATGCGCCCTCGTCGACGAAGAACCGGGCGGGCGGGCGCGACCCGGAGATGCGGCAGACGCGGAAGGGCAAGCAGTGGCGTTTCGGCATGAGGGCGCACATCGGCGTGGACGAGGCGTCGGGTCTGACGCACAGCCCGCGGACGACATCGGCGAATGTGGCAGACGTGACGGTGGCGGGCGCGTTGTTGCACGGAGGCGAGGAGCGGGTTTGGGGCGACGCGGGCTATCAAGGCGCGGGCAGGCGGGCGGAGAACCGCGACGCGGCACTGGACTGGCGGGTCGCGATGCGTCCCGGCAGGCGGTGGCTGCTGGACAAGGGGGACGCTCGGGAGGCCGCGGAGAAGCGCAGGGCGTCGGTGCGGGCGAAGGTGGAGCATCCGTTTCTGTACGTGAAGCGCCACCTCGGCTATGCCAGGGTGCGCTATCGGGGTTTGGCGAAGAACACGCGGCGCATCGCCGTGCCGCTGGGATTCGCCAACCTGCTCGTCGCGGGGCGTTATGCCGCGGGCTGACGCGGGATCGGTGCGCCCGCGACCGTCGCGAGACGGGCGGGGACGGTTGATCGGCGCTCCGGGAGGGCCTTATCCCCCCCTTTCGGTCCGAAAATGCGATGATTCGCGTGTCCGGCGGGTTTCGGCGCGCCGCGAACGGCCCGGACTGCTCGAACGCTCGCCGAAACCGCAGTTGTTCAGACCTTCCTTAACCGAAGTATGTCCATTACGCCTGAACAGTGCCGCATGGCCCGAGTGGGCTTGCATTGGGGTCGGATCGAACTGTCGCGGATCACCATGGAACGAACCGATCCATGCTGCGGGTGACCGAGGAGATCCTCTTACTGATCATAGATGCCGAAAGTGGCAGCATCCAGCATTCCCTGCCGGCACATCGGCGGGACGCGCTAATTGCCAGTGCCGTGTTGATGGATCTGGCGCTTGAGAATCGTATCGACACCGATGCGGAGCGGCTCTTTCCGATCGATCCGAAGCCGGTGGACGACGACCTGCTGGATTCCACCCTTCTCGACATCGTCGGCGAAACCGAGACGCACAATACCGCGTACTGGATCAGGCGCACGGCGAGACAGGGCGGCGCCATCCGCGAGAAGGCACTCAGCCGTCTGATCGGACGGGGCATTCTTGAGGCCGAGGCCAACGGGCTCGTGTTTCTGTCCCGGGTGGTCGCCCGGGCCCGCCGCTATCCCACCCTGGACGGGGAGACCCAAAAGGATGTCCAGTCCCGTGTGATGGAGACGCTTTTCAGCGAGGATATCCCGGATCCGCGCGACGTCATGATCATTGGCCTTGCCGCCGCTTGCGGCGTGTTCGAGAGTATCCTTTCCCGAGAAGAGCTGGCCGATGTGCGGGAACGCATCGACGCCATCTCCCGGCTCGACCTGATGGGCCGCACGATCAGGGAAAGCATTCGGATGATCAAGCCGGAAGCCCCCGCCGCAAAGGCCGTTCGGCCCCACGAGGAGATACCGGAAGTGCCGGGGCTGCCGGTCGCCGGCAATGCATTCGGGATGGCGGGGGATGTGCGCGCTTTTCTTGCGGAAAATTATCGGAAGTACGGTCCGATCTTCCGTATCCGGGCCTTCGGTTATCGGTTCATCGCTCTCGTCGGGCCCGAAGCGAATGTCTTCTGCGGGCGGATCTCGGGCACACATCTTCGGTCGCATGAGTCGTATCGCGAATTCGGTGTTGCCATCGGAGCCCATCGGGTCATGCTGAACATGGATGGGCCGGAGCACTTGCGGATGCGCAAGCTGCAGGTCAACGGCTATTCCCCCAAGAAGCTCGAAGCCAACCTGGACCTCGTCCACGATATTACGCAGCGCATGATCGACAACTGGCCGCGGGAGCGGCCGGTAGAGGTTCAGCGCACCATGCAGCAAGTGATCGCCGAGCAGATCGGACTGTGTTGCACCGGCATATCCCCGAGCGAGCATATCGACGACCTTATTTATTTCCTGGGGGCGATCGTCAGCATGCACATCACGGGACGGTGGCCCGCACAGATGCAGCGCCTGCCGAGATTTCGACGCGCCGAACGGCGTCTGGAAAAACTCTACGCGCAGATACTGGAAGCGCATCGACCGGAACGGCAAGGCGACCACCGGCCGGACTTTGTCGATGATCTTCTTGAGATGAACCGAGCCGATCCCCAGTTGCTTCCGGAAACGGATTTGCGTGCGAACATCCTTGCTCCCTATCTGGTCGGTATCGATACGTCCGCAAGTGTCTGTGCGTTCATGCTTTATGTGCTCCTGAAGCATCCCGATCTGCTGGAACGGATGAGGGCGGAGGTCGACGAGATGTACGAGCGCGGGCCGCCGACCCCAGAAGGACTGCGCAAACTCGATGTCACCCACCGGATCGCTCTTGAGACGTTGCGCATGTATCCGGTCGTCCCGGCCCTGACACGCACCGTATCCAACTCGTTCGAATTTGCGGGATACCGGGTTCCCGCAGGGGCGCAGGCGATGCTCGGCACGACCGTCAGCCATCATCTGCCGGAGTGTTTTCCCGATCCCGAGCGCTTCGATATCGAGCGCTATTCGAAGGGTGTGCAGCAGCACCGGCAGCCCGGCGCGTTCGCCCCGTTCGGCGTGGGGCGGCACCGCTGCATCGGCAGCGGGTTCTCGGAAGTGCAGATCGCGCTCACCATGGCGGTGATCGTGCGAGAAACCGAACTCGTTCTGGATGAGCCGGAGCGCCCGCTGAAGATCAAGCGCACACCGGCTCCCCACCCGGACGAGTCGCTGCGATTTCGCCTTGTGCGTCGCCGGGGCGAACATCGCGCCGCCGCATGAAGACACCTTTACGGATTCAGTGCGCGCGACGGCGAGCGGTCATCGTTATCCGGACATATCGACATGGAACGAATCCCACTTCCCGCGTGCGCTGACGACATCACCGCCGAATGGTTGCGGAAGGCGCTGGCCGCGGGCGGAGCATCCGATTTCCCCGAAATAGAGGCGCTCGAGATCGAGAAGTTGTCGGATGTGGCCAACGCCCTGGGCAATCTCTTTCGCTGTCGCGTGGTTGCCCGGGGGGGGGGGGTGCAAGCCGATCCTGCCTCGGTCATCGTCAAGTTGCCGACCTCCAATGCCATCTCCCTCAAGTTGGCCAGGTGGCTCTCGCTCCACCGGCGCGAATACGTGTACTACCGCGACATCTCGCCGCATTCGCAGGTACGGGTTCCGGCTCTTCACTACGGCGATTTCGATGCGCGCAGCCACCGGTTCGTGCTGGTGCTCGAGGATCTCGGCGGGATGGAGGCGATCCCCCAGAGTGCCGGTGTGGGTATCGAGCGGGCACAACGCGCCATTCGGGAAATCGCGGGACTTCAGGGGCGGTTTTGGGAGGCTGCCGAAGAGCCCGCCCTGGCCGACTGCGGTGCCTTCCTCACGGCCAGGCAGCGCCGCATCATGCAGACACTCTATCTGCTGACCCTCCCCTTGGCGTTCGAACGCTTCGATGACCTGTTCACGGCCGACACGCGCCGACGCGCGGAGACGTTTGGATCGAAAATCGATGCCCATTTCGCGGCCGTCGCCAAAGGTCCGAAGACCGTCGTTCACGGCGATTACAGGGGCGACAACGTGCTGTTCGGCCGCGAAGGGGAAGACGACTTCGCGGTGATCGACTGGCAGGGTTGCGGCTTCGGCTGTGGCATGTACGACGTTGCCTTCTTTCTCGCAACCAGTGTTTCCATCGACGACAGGCGCCGGATGGAGCGCGATGCCCTGGCTGAATACCACGACATTGTGTGTCGCATGGGAGCGAAGAACTATGCGCGCGACGACTGTTGGCGCAGCTACCGGCAGAACATGCTCGGCCCCCTGATGCCCATGGTGCTCGGATCCGGCGGGATCGACATGAGCGACCAGGCGCTTCGGCGCCAGACGCATGTGCTGCTGGAGCGGACGCTGACGGCGGTCGAGGACTTGAACGCGTGGGAATTTCTGCCGGCTCGTGACCGGCTTTTCTCTTCCAGCGGGGCTTTCTCGATGCTGTCGCGGGGTGGTTACAGGGCGTACCGCTCCATTCTCAGCATGCGCAAGCGAAAGGGAAGTTGATCGGTTGCACTCGTCAATCGCGGGGCGGGGACGTCATCCGGCAATGGCGGCAGTAGGACCGACCGACGGCAGCCAGCCTTGCGATCCGGACGCAAAGACCGGTTCGGGGGATAGCAGGCGGACGGGTCGTGCTCTTGAAGACGAGAAGCGCTTCGTACCACCGCCGCCACGACAGGCCAGGGTGTCTATGGCCTGCGTGGTGCTCGCCATGTTTCTGGGTGCGCTGAGCCAGACCGTGGTCGCCACGACGATGCCCCTCATCATCGCCGACCTCGGCGGTTTCGACCGCTACACCTGGGCGGCAACCTCATACATGGTGGCGGCCACGCTCGCTTACCCGATCGTCGGCCGGTTGAGCGACATCCATGGCCGCCGTCTGTTCCTGTTGCTGGGACTGGCCATTTTCTGCGCCGGGTCCATCCTTCTGGGGTTCTGCGAATCGATGACAGAGGTCGTGGTTTTCCGCGGCGTTCAGGGTATCGGCGGCGGTGCCGTCATGACCTGCTGCTACGTGTCCGTCGCAGATCTCTTTCGACCCGAGGACCGGGGCAGATTCCATGGCGTCCTGAGCGCCGTATACGGCCTGTCGTTCGTGGTCGGGCCGGTGCTGGGCGGCTTTCTCGCCGATGCTCTGTCGTGGCAATGGGCATTCCTGATCATCGGTCTTGCCGGCATTGCGGTGCTTGCGCTGACGGCACGGGTATTTCCGAAACCCGCCACCCCTCCCGATGACCGCCATCTCGACCCGATGGGCATGATCGCGCTGGTGCTCGCCGTGCCGCCCCTGTTGGTGGCGCTGTCTTCCGGGGGTGTGCAGTACGAGTGGGAATCCCCGTTTATCCTCGGCATGTTGCTGTTCTCGCTGACGATGACAGGGGTCTTCGTAGCCATTGAGGCAAGGGCCAGGTCGCCGATCATGCCTCTGTCTCTCTATGCCGACCCAGTCGTCGCCCTTTCCGTCGTCGTCATGCTGCTGGCCAGCTTCGCGCTCTATGGAAGCGTTCTGTTCCTTCCCCTGTTCTTCCAAATCGCATTCGATGTCTCGGCGGCGCAAAGCGGCGGCTTGCTCACCCCGATGCTGTTGGGAATGGTGGTGGGCGGGGTCGTGGCGGGGCAGGCCCTTTCCAGAGCCTCCGGAAACTATCGGATCCAGGCAACGGTCTTTACGGGCCTCATGGCGGCGGGACTGTTTCTGTTTACGACGATGGACGCGGCGACCGGCGTCGTGCGGAGCCAAATATACATCGTGACCGCGGGACTCGGCGTCGGCGGCATCGTGGCGACGCTTTCCATAGGCGTGCAGAACCAGGTTCCGTTCGGCATCGTGGGAGTGGCCACATCCGCCTTGCAGTTCTATCGGTCGGTCGGCGGCGTCATGGGTCTTGCGGTGCTGGGCGTCGTGCTTGCGACACGATTCGCTTCAAGCTTGGAGGAGGCTGTGCCCGAAGCGGTGAAGGCCGCGCTTGCCGCTGGCCGGTTCGACGACTTGCGGAGCGACCCCCGGGCTCTTGTCGATGCCGACGCGGCGGAACGGTTGAGGACCGATCTCGCGGTGGCCGACCCCGACGGCGCGGCGCTCGCTCAGGATCTGCTGGTCTCTCTCGACATTGCTCTACGGGAGGCGCTGGACAGTGTATTCCTCGTTGCCTTCTTCGCGGCGGCCTTGTCCATGGGGATGGCCCTGTTCTTCCGCGTTACAGTGCGTTCGGAGCCCGTACTCGAGGACGCCAAGGACACTAATGACGCCAACAAAGTCGAGAGGAAGCAGCAGCCATAGCGATTCTCCCCGTTGGATCGGCGCGGGCTCTTGGATAGGGTTCGCGGGAAGGGGGTGAAAATTGGTGTTAGTGGAATAGTTCACGCAACGCCGTCCCCGGGTCGGGCGCGCGCATGAACGCCTCGCCAACCAGGAAGGTGCGCACGCCCCGGTCGAGCATGGCCCGCACATCGCTTTTTTGTTGGATGCCGCTTTCCGTGACCACGGTTACGTGCGCGGGAATGGCGTTCAGCAGATTGAAGGTCGTCGCAAGGTTGGTTACAAAGGTTTTCAGGTTGCGGTTGTTGATCCCGATGAGGCGCGGCTCCAACGACAGCGCCAACTCCAGTTCCTCCCGATCATGCACCTCAATCAACAGATCGAGCCGGAGACTGGCGGCGAGTTCGCGCAAATGCCTTAGCTGGTCGAGGGTCAAGGCGCCCGCGATTAGGAGAATGCAATCGGCCCCGAGCGCCCGGGCCTCGTAAACCTGGTAGTCGTCGATGGTGAAGTCCTTGCGCAACACCGGTACTGTCACGGTGTCGCGCACGGCCCGCAGATAGGCATCGCTGCCCTGAAAGTACTTCTCGTCCGTCAGCACCGACAGGCAGGCCGCGCCGGCGGCTTCGTAACCACGCGCGATGGCCCGCGGATCGAAGTCCTCGCGTATAACCCCCTTGCTTGGGGAGGCTTTCTTGATCTCCGCAATCACGGCGCTCTCATTGGCATCGAGCCGTCGCCGCAAAGCTCGCAGGAAACCGCGGGCACGGCTTGCCGCTCGGCGGCGTCTCGAATTTTGGCCAGGGGTAAAAGCCGTTTGCGGTGTTCAACTTCCGCTCGCTTGTGTTTCAGGATGTCATTGAGGATTGTCATGGTGTTCCGGGGAGCATAGCCGACCCACCCGCTGTCCGGTTAGCGAATTGGTCCCCCGAAGGGGCCGCTGTTGTTGCGCACTGTCATTCGCTTCCCTCAGTTTTCGCCCATGAGGCTGGTGATGCGCACAAACTCGTCGAGACGCTCTTTGGCCAACCCCGACGCGATGGCGTCCTGAGCCATCGTTACACCATTGGCGAAACTCGTTGCCAGCCCGGCGGCGTAAATTCCGGCGCCGGCGTTCAGGGCGACGACATCGGCCGCGGTGGAATCGGGGCGTGTCAGCGCGGCCTTGAATAGGGCTAGGCTTGCCGCCACCGAATCGGCGCGCAGATCGTCCACCGTCCGGCTTGCGATGCCGAAATCCTCCGGCGCAATCTCATAGTCGCTGATGCGCCCGGCCTTCAGTTCACACACCCGGCTAGGTCCGTCCAGGGCGATCTCGTCGAGCCCCCGGCTGTGCACCACCAATACGTGCTCGCCGCCAAGCAACTTGGCCACTTCCGCCAGCCGGTGTTGCCAGTGGACACTGAACACGCCCATCACCTGCCGCTTGGCGCCGGCGGGATTGGTCAGCGGGCCGAGTACGTTCATCAACGTTGGCGCACCAAGCTCCCGGCGCACGGGCGCAGCGTATTTGATGGCGCCGTGATACGCTTGGGCAAACATAAAGCCCACGCCGACCTCGCTAATGCAATGCGCGACCTGAGAGGGGGCAATGTCGATATTGGCGCCCGCCGCTTCGAGCACATCGGCGCTGCCGCTGAAGCTGGTCATCTTGCGATTGCCGTGCTTGGCCACGCGCGCGCCGGCGGCGGCCGCGGCAAAGGCGGCCGCCGTTGAGATATTAAAGAGCTTCATACCGCTGCCGCCAGTGCCGCAGGTGTCGATTAGATGAGGAACGTCAACCTCCACCCGCGTGGCGAATTCACGCATGGTTTGCGCTGCGCCGGCCACTTCCTCCGGTGTCTCGCCCTTGACCCGCAACGCCGCTAGCAGCCCCCCGATCTGCGCGGGCGTTGCCTCGCCGGACATGACTTGGCGAAAAACCGCGCCGGTTTCCGCCCGATTCAGATTTTTGCCGTCAAAGAGACGCTGCAGGGCCTGTTCGAGGCGCATTTCGTCTGTTTCCCATCGACCTTCATGGAGCTAATTCGCTAGCCGGGTTGGCGGGTTGCCAGCTTTAGGAAATTGCGCAGCAGGTCGTGCCCGGTCCGGGTGAAAAGCGATTCCGGATGGAACTGTACCCCCTCAATGGGATATGCGCGATGGCGCAGACCCATGATCTCGTCGAACCCGCCATCCCGTTCCGTCCAGGCGGTCACTTCCAGACAGTCGGGAAGGGTATCCTGGTCGACGATCAACGAATGGTAGCGGGTGGCTTCGAACGGATTCGGCAGGCTGGCGAAAACGCCCCGACCGACATGATGAATCATGGAGGTTTTACCGTGCATCACCATCCGGGCACGAATCACCGTTCCGCCGAAGGCCTGCCCGATGCTTTGGTGGCCGAGGCAGATGCCGAGCAGTGGCGTCGTCGGCCCGAAAGCACGCACCACATCCATGGAAATGCCGGCTTCGTCCGGCGTACAGGGTCCGGGCGAGATGACGATGCCGCTAGGGCACAGCGCCCCGATCTGTTGCGGCGATATTTCGTCGTTGCGGCGCACGGTCACTTTGGCGCCGAGTTCGCCCAGATACTGAACGACATTGAAGGTGAAGGAGTCGTAATTGTCGATCATCAACAGCATGATCGCTACTCCGACATCGAGAAACCGGACGCCGCCATGGCTGCGGCGCGGAAAATGGCTCGGCCCTTGTTCATGCTCTCCTTCCATTCGAGCCGGGGAATGGAGTCGGCGACCATGCCGCCCCCGGCCTCGATGTAGAGTTTGCCATCCTTGAGCACCGCCGTGCGGATGGCGATGGCGGTATCCATGTTGCCGTTCCAGGCAAGATAGCCAACGGCGCCGCCATAGACCCCCCGTTTTACGGGCTCCAGTTCATCGATGATTTCCATGGCGCGAATCTTCGGCGCGCCCGAGAGAGTGCCCACCGGGAGCGTCGCGCGCAGCAGGTCCATGGCGGTTTTGCCATTTTGCAGCTTGCCCACCACATGACTGGCGATGTGCATCACATGGGAGTAGCGTTCGACGGCGAATTGCTCGGTCACCTCCACGGAACCGGTTTCGCACACCTTGCCGAGGTCGTTGCGGCCAAGGTCGATCAGCATCAGGTGCTCGGCGATTTCCTTCGGGTCGGAGAGTAGTTCGCGTTCCATGGCGAGGTCTTCCTCCGGCGTATATCCGCGACGCCGGGTACCGGCCAGCGGCCGGTTGAACGCGACGCCGTCCTCGAGCCGGGCAAGAATTTCCGGAGAGGAACTCACGATTTGGAAATCGCCCAGATCCATGAAGTACATATAGGGGGAGGGGTTCAGGCTGCGCAAGGCGCGATACAGGTCGATGGGGTCGGTGTCGAAGGGAATCGACATCCGCTGTGCGAGCACCACCTGCATGACATCGCCGGCACGCGTGTAGTCGCGTATGCGTTGCACGGCGGCCTTAAAGGGTTGTTCGCCAAATTCCGAGACAAAGTCGCTTTCGTCGATGTTGGCGTTGGCCTCATCGGAGGAAGAACGGGAACCAGCCACCAGGTGCCCGGGGATAGAGGTGGCGAGCCCCCGGGCCCTTGTGCGCAGCCGCTCTTCCATTTTTTCCACGGCCCCGGGTTCGGCCGGATCCACCAGGCCAATGAGTTGCATCCGCCCCTTCAAATTGTCGAAAACGATGACCTCCTCGGACACCATCAACACGATATCGGGTGTGCCGAGTGGGTCCGGGGGTGCGCTGTCTCGCAGCCGCTTTTCGACATAGCGCACACAGTCGTAGCCGAAGTAGCCCACCAGTCCTCCGTAGAACCGGGGGAGATTCGGCAACGGCGCCACCTTGTAGCGGTTTTGAAACGTCTCCACGAAGGCGAGCGGGTCGTCCGTTTCCAAGTCTTCGGTTGGCGTACCGTTGTTCGTCACCGCGACACGGTTACCCGACACGGTGAGCACGGTTTGACAGGGCAGGCCGATGATGGAATAGCGGCCCCAGCGTTCGCCGCCCTGGGCGGACTCCAACAGGTAGGAGTACGGGCCGCGGGCGATCTTCAAATAGACGGATAGGGGTGTATCGAGGTCGGCGAGCGTTTCGAATACAACGGGTGCCCGGTTGTATCCCGCAACGGCGAGCCGGGCATAATCTTCTTTGGCGTACATGGGTTCATCTCTACGCCTACAACCACTAGCCGGAGCTACTCATCAATGAACATGGCGGGGTCGACAAGGGTAGTGAAAGCACTGGGTGGCGCGGAGCCTAAACGAGGCTGTCCTTGGAATCAAGAATCGGAGGGCTGGCCCGATCGAAACCGGGCCAGCCGAAGTGGAGTGGATCAATTAATGATTCATCGCCGCCGAAACGTTCGACATATGACCAGTCGGCGTGTCAATCAAGCTCATCACCTTGATGCTCTGGGGCGACGTCACCTTTAGGCGCCACTTACCCATGGGAGCGCCAAGTTCGCCTTTGGTGTCGTCCATGTCGTCACGGTGCGTCATCATTTCCAGCATTTTGGATCTGACCATCTTGGCGCCACCGACGGGCACCGTCAGTTCCACCATGCCGGAGGAGCTACCACCATGGTCGTTCATGCCCGTGATGCTCACATGGGCTTTTTTATGCGCCAGATTGACAATGCGCAGCCATCCAACCTGGTTTTCATTACTACCGGGATTGAGACAGTTCACCAGGTGCCCGGTCATGCCGTAGGGGACGGTTTCCTGAAGACTGGTGACGAAGCCGTCGTTGGTGCGCATAAAACCCGTCGCCTTGAGTGGCAGCGTACTGGTCAACACGAGCCGCCAGTGCCCCTGGCCGGCTTCCACGCTGCCCATAAGACCTTTATCCGGATTGCCCATTGCCAAATCCGCGGCGTTGAAATGGGCTACGGAGTGTGCGCCGATGGTCAGGGTGAGCGGACCTTGCGCCATGCCCGCGTCGTCGTGTGCCATGATCTTGACGGCCACTTCACGGCCGCCACGATTGACGACCCGTGCGAACCCGTGCCGCATATCGGATAGGGCGGGAAAGAATGGAATGGTGTACTTCGTTGGATACTCCCCTGGCGTCATGCGCTTCAGCATGCCCATGCCGACTTTGTCCACATGCGCTCTTGCCATTTCGCTCAGAATGGTGCTTACGCCGGATCCCGGGTAGTGGGCGCAATAGGGGCTGGACGAATCAGCCGTGTTGCCGTCGCCGGCGGCGATGCGCATCTTGCGGCAATCGAGCGTTTCCCACCAGACGCCGACGCTGGCGAAGTCGCCATCGCCGTAGAGCTCCGCGGCCGCCCTGTTGACCATGCCCCGGGTCTTTGCATCCAGATTCGCGTACATATTCTTGGCTGCCATTTCCTGTTCGGATGTCGCCATATCCCCGAATAGCGCGGCCACCATCTGCTCCCCGTTCAGCGTGTTCCACCAACGCATGGCGACATCCTGATGGGGTGGATAAACGCCGACATCGCCTTCGTCTCGCCCGAGTAGCGCTATGCCGACCTTTTGGACATGCGAGAGGGCATCGGCGCCGAGAATCTTGGCCGCGCCGGAACCGGGATAGTGGGCGCAATAGGGGCTCGATGGATCGGCCGTGTTGCCGTCGCCGGTGGCGATGCGCATCTTGCGGCAGTCGAGCGTTTCCCACCAGGCACCAACGCTTTGGTGGCCGCCCTTGCCGTAAATCTCCGCTGCCGCCATGTCAACCATCATCCTTGTGGCCTCGTCGAGGCCGGCGTACATCTTTTTCGCGGCGGCTTCCTGCTCATCGGTCGCCGTGTCGCCAAAGAGCGCCGCCACCATTTGCTCGCCGTCCAGTTCATTCCACCAGCGCATGGCCATGGCGTTGTCTTCGTGCGCCGCAAAGGCCATTGGCGCCAGGACACAAAAACCGATAAGCGCGCCGATCACCCCGAACCCACTAGGGCGGGGTCGCGAGCCGCAAGGGGCGCGTTCGGTTCCAATACTCATATTTTTCATATTTCCTCCAATTGTTGACTACGCAACGACAAGTAAAGCACCGCCTTGGAGCGGGCTTCGAAAACGGAACCCGGGCTGTTTGTCTCGGGTGGTATTCAATGCCAGTGAAGTTTTTTTACAGACGGGATCCGCAAATGCATCGAATTCGACACACTCCTGTACAGGCGGTGCGAAGCTCCCGCTGGCCCAAGCCATTGCCTAAGCGGACTTCACGCGACGAGGTTTCCGTGGATCCCGTCACATTGTGGGTTAAGAAACAGGACAAGGATGTGTGTGTTGTCTGTGACTAATGCCGCTGTGACCGATCCGACCCCCACCCTTATCTGAACTAGACTTCGGTATGGCAGCGGACCATAACCCAATTCCTTCTTGAATGCCAAGAAGTATAACTGGCTCAGGAGATTGCTGTATTGGCTCAGGATATTTCGGAATTTATGCCTGTCGGATAGGGCAGCCTCCTCAAGTTCGGCGATGTACTCGTTGGGGGTTCGACAGTTCAGCGCTAGTGTCCTGTCCCGGAAATGCGCATATTATTCGACCTGCGTGTAATGTATAAATATTATTGATTTTAAATGAAATTATTTTTTATAGGCCGGTGAATATTTTATAGCGAATTTGCGGGACAGCACACTAGGTGGGGCCGCTCGTAGTTGTGGAAGAACTCGTACTCGGCGAGCCTCGGTGTGGTGTCGGCGACGGCGGCTGGGCCGTCGTGGCGGTTCCAGAACTTGATCCGGGCGGACCGGCTGCCGCGCTCGACATGGCCGTTGAACTGGGGGGCCGCGGCGGCGGGACATGGAGGGGAGTGCGCAGCGCTTCTCAGGCGCGCTCGAAGTCGGCCCTGAACCCGCCACCGTCGACCGGATCCGAGCGGATGGTCGCGCACAGTTGGTGGGAATTGCTGTTCCCTCAATGTGACTTTTCGGATTCCGCCGGGTCAAGACCGGTTCCCCGATCCGGCGCGGTGCCATCGTGGTGGTATCGGCACGATTTTGGGCGTGTGGTCTCGGTAGGCCTGGTAGGCGGCATCCCCGCCCCAGCGCTTCTTGGTGGAGGCGTCCAAGAGGGGTATGCCGCTCACGCGGGTGAGCAATATCCCGACGAATATCGGTGAAATCAGGGTGAGATGCGCCCAGCCGAACAGGGCGGGCCAGGCGGCGACGGCGATGCCTGCCCACAGCAGGATTTCGCCGAAGTAGTTGGGATGGCGACACCAGGCCCAGAGTCCGGTGTCGATGAAGCGGCCGGCATTGTCGGGATTGGCGCGAAACCGGCTTTTTTGCATGTCGGCGATGGTCTCGACGGCGAATCCGAAGCCCCACAGAATGGCCCCAATGATCAGGAAGGCGTCGGCGGCAACCCGGGACGATGTCGTTATGGCGGCCAGGCCGGCCGCCAGCGACACCGAAACCCACAAACCCTGCAAGGTCCAGGTCATGAGGAACAGCGCGAAGTTGGATTTGAGGCGATTGAACCGGCGATCGAAGCGGTCTCTTCGAATCCGCAGTGTCAGAAAGGCCCCGAGCCGCATCGCCCAGATTACGACCAACAACGCAATGGTCAGACCACGCAAGTCGGGCAAGCCGGAGGTGGCCAGTGCCAGAACAACGAGGGTGAGAAACGTGATGCTGCCGGTGAGATCGAAGAATCGTTCCGTCTTGGCGAGCCATGCGGAAACGAAGACGGCCCATTGCATTAGGAACGCGATGGCGATGCAGACCGCGTACACCGGAAACGCACCCACCCGGACGCTGCCGGCGCTGCCCGCGACCGCGATAATCCCGCCCAGCGCAACGGCACCGACCATGGCGGCCCAGGGGAAGATGTTTTGCACGGTGTTGCTCCTCGTTGGTTGATTTTTCAATACTTCAGCCCGCGGTCGCAAAAAGACGGGGGTCGATTGCACTGGATTTGTGCCGGGTCATCTTCGTCAGCCGAGTCGCTACCCAATTTTGATCGATGATCGTTCCCGGCCGGCAGTTCTCAATGCGACCGGTAGCGTCGCTCAAGCAGCCGTCCCCAGTTCCGGTCGTATGGATGCGCCTCGTGGACCCGGTCGGGGCCGCGATACAGGTGGCGCCCCTCGTTCGCCCATTGGAACAGCGACCCCTCAAGGTTGAATACATTGGTGATTCCCCGTTGGCGTAGGCGATTGGCCAGCCGTGCGGAGCGATAACCCACAGAGCAATAGACGACAATCGTTGAACCGGGCGGGTGCGCCCCGATGGCACGAAGCGCCGAGGCGGTGTCCCCCGCGTGTACGGCGCCCTTTAGGTGACTCAGGCGGTATTCGGCCCGCGTTCGCGCATCGAGCAGCAGGATAGTGTTCGCGGTGCCGTCGGCCAGCAGGGAGGCAAGTTTCCGGGTCGTTATTTGGGGAACATCCGGATACTCGTCGCGGACAAGACGCAATGTGCGATGCCAGGCGGGCGAGTCGGGTTGCGCATCGCTCGGCTCCGATGCGCGGGCTTGCGAAGCCGAGCCGGTCGGAACCAAAAGCGCCCACAGCAGCAGGCTCGCCAAAAGGGTGCCCGCGTCGGGCCTCGGGATGATGGGGGCGGGTTTCGGGAACATGCGCCGGAAATCGCCCGCATCGAATTGGCCGTCAAATGTCGTACCGTGCATTGATTGGGGAATTATGCAGCAAAACCACGCGGTACACTGTTCCGCGTCCCGCACCGATAACTCGGCGACATATATAGGCGTCTATTCTATAGGCGTCTATTCGTTCGTGGAGGGCGGCATTCCACAGTTCCCTTTGCTGTTCAAGGAACGAATCAAGGCGGCGGTGCGTCCCAGAAGACAGGGACGCCTTGAATGTCAACATCCTAAGCATTTGAGGATTATACGCTTTTCATTTGCTGATTTTGCTACATAATTGCCATTCAAACCGGTGCACCGCCCCAATTCTGCGCGAAATCGTGCCGGAGGGTAAGGGTGGGGAAGAGGATGGTCGTGTCGCGGGTGAATATTTGCGCGAGCCGAACGGGGCACTGGCCACCAAACCGCAATCCATGACACGAATAGCCTTCAATCCTCGGGAGTTTCCCGGCTACCTATTCGACCTCGACGGCACCCTGATCGACACCGCACCGGACATCTGCGCGGCGGTCAACCACGCACTGGGCCGATTCGGCTTCGATGCGGTTTCCGAAGACCTCGTGCGCCATTGGGTGGGCCACGGCGGACGGGCCTGCATTGAGCAAGCGGTCGCAAGCCTGTTGCCGGACCATGACCATGCCGCCATCGAGGGCCGCGCCTCCCGGCCGCGGGGACGAGCCGCCGATGCGAGCCCCCGGGGCGGTGGCCGAACAAGTAAATTCGGCCTGGGAGCGATGCCGATTGCACTACCGCCAGCCGCACTGGTGGATGAAATGCTGACCTGCTTTCTGGAGCACTATGGTGCCCACATCGCGGAGGCCAGCCTTCCCTACTCCGGTACCCGCGAAACGTTGATTGCGCTGCGCGACCGGGGCGCAAAACTCGCCGTGGTAACCAATAAGCGTATCAAGCTGACCCGCAGGCTACTCGACGAACTCCATCTGACCACCGCCTTCGATGCCATAGTCGGTGGCGATACGGCGTCGAATCCGAAGCCGGCCCCCGACCCGATTCACTGCGCCTGCCAAAAAATCGGCCTGGTGGCAGCGGATATCCTTTTCGTGGGCGATTCGGCCACCGATGTCGAAGCCGCCCGGGCGGCGGGCTGCCCAGTGGTCTGTGTACCGCATGGCTACAATCACGGCATCGCGCCGGAGCGGCTCGGCGCCGACGCCGTTATCGGGTCGCTGGCCGATTTGATTTAGCGGCGTCCGTGGCGACTACGCAGCGTGTTGCAATTCGTCGCGCATGGCGGCGATGGTGGCCGCGTAGTCGTCGCTGCCAAAAATGGCGCTACCGGCCACAAAGGTGTCGGCACCGGCTCGGGCGGTCTCGGCGATGTTGCCGGTCTTGATGCCGCCGTCCACCTCCAGGCGAATTGCCCGGCCCGCTGCGTCGATGCATGCGCGCGCGCGTTTCAGCTTGTCGAGGCTTGCGGGGATAAACGCCTGGCCGCCGAAACCGGGGTTGACGGACATCACCAGTACCAGGTCGATCAGGCCGATTGCTTCGTCGAGCACACGTGGCGATGTCGCGGGATTGAGCACGATGCCGGCTTGCGCCCCGCCCTCGCGAATGAGCGACAGGGTTCGGTGCAGGTGCTCCGTTGTTTCCGGGTGCACACTGATGAGATTGGCGCCGGCATTCAGGAAATCGCCTATCAACCGGTCGACGGGCTTCACCATCAGGTGCACATCGACAAAGCAGTCGATGCCCGCCCTGCGTAGCGACTCCAGCACCAGGGGCCCAATGGTGAGATTGGGCACGTAATGATTGTCCATCACGTCGAAGTGAATGATATCCGCGCCGGCCTCGAGCACGGCCGCGACCTCCTCGCCAAGCCGGGAGAAATCGGCGGAGAGAATGGATGGGGCTATCCAGGGTTGCATTGGTGGGCGTGTCGCTATCCCGTCCGGGAGAAAATCGCATTCTATAGACGATCGCCAACTGGCCCAAGTGTGGGCGTTGTATCGGCTTGCGCGCTCCGTGTTCCGCATCCCGCGTCAAGGCGGGGTTCCATGCCAAGCGCCCCGCTCGCCATGATCGTTGGGCGTATGGAGCCCAATGCATGATCGCGCATCGTCGGCGGGAAATGCCGGTGCACCGACGGATTGGCTCAGGAAATATCGGGCGCCGGTGTCGCGTCGCCGAGGCGAGCGCGCACCTCGCGCAACTGCTCCGGTGTGCCTATGTCCGTCCAGTAGCCGCCCCACACTTGCGCCGTTACTCGTCCGTGCGACACCGCTTCGAACATAGGCTCGCGCAGGGAAAAAGGCTCGGCGCGGCAACCGGCAAGCAGGGTGGGGTCGAGCAGGGCCAGGCCACAGTAAACATAGCTGTCGCCGCGGCCGGTGACCATGCCGTCGGCCCAATCGAAATCGCCTCGCTCCCGGAAGGCGGGGGTCGGGGTTAGAAGCAGGTGCATCAGTGCATTTCCCGGCAGGGATTTGGCGAATTGCGAGAACGGGAAGTCGGTGAAGACATCCCCCAACAAGATCAGGAAAGGCCGCTTTCCGAGTTTGGGCAGGGCGGCGACAATACCGCCGCCGGTTTCGAGCGGGGCTTCTTCGGGGCTGTAGCGCACGGCCAGTCCGAATTTTCCGCCGTCACCGACATACTCTCCAATCCGTTCGCCCAAATGGTGGAGATTGATTACGACATCGGTCGCTCCGGCGTTTCGCAGCCATTCCAGTTGATACCCGATCAGCGGCTTGCCGGCGATCGTCTGCATGACCTTGGGCGTCGTTTTGCTCAACGATCCCAATCGGGTGCCGCGGCCCGCCGCAAGGATCATGGCCTTCATCTTGCCGCTTCCGGCCATGTATCGAGAGCTTCGTTTGCCCGTGCCCCGAGCGTGATCAGCCATTTCCCCAGTTGCCTGGTTTCGGGGTAGGCGGCACAGAGCCTGGTCGCCGACTCCAGCACCGAGCCGATGTAGCGCGCATGGGCGGTTTTGCCGTCCCGGAGCTTGAGCCGCGCGAAAATGCCGATGGCCTTGAGTTGCCGTTGCAGGCCGGTGAGGTCCAGGATGCGGGACAGCTCGTCCTCGTCGAACGAAAAGGGCGATACGGATTGGTAGTAGCGTTGCCAGCGCCGGCGTTGGAGGTCGTCGAAATCGTGGTAGCAATCCCAGAGCAGGCAGGCCAGGTCATAGGTTGCCGGACCGATAAGCGCATCTTGAAAATCGACGATGCCGAGTGCGCCGGTGGGCGACAGCAGCAGGTTCCGGCAATGGTAGTCGCGATGAATCAGGCATTGGGGTTGATCCGCGGCATTTTTGATCATGATCCCGAAAGCCTCCTCCGCCGCCGGCGGCGGGGTTTCATTCAGCAAGTTGCCTAGAAACCACTCGACAAAGATGCCCAACTCGTCGCGGAAGCGGGACTCCAAATAGGGCGGAATATCGGGGGCATCGATACGCTGCAACGCGGCGAGGTTGTCGATGGCCCGCGCAACGGCGACCTCCTCAAGCGGCGTGCCGAAAACATCCTCAATGTGCCGGTCGCCCAAGTCTTCGAGCAGGAAAAATCCCCGGGACGGCTCCATGGCGAAAATTTGCGGGACGGGCAGGCCATGCTCGGAGAGCAGGTTGCGCACGGCTACAAAGGCGTCGTTGCGCTCCATGGCGGGCGGCGAGTCCATGACGACGAGGGTTTGATCGCCAAGCTCGGATGCGGCCGGACGCACCCGGTAAAACCGCCGATTGCTCGCCTCCACCAGCAACGGCTCGATGCCGGAAACAGAAGCGCCGACATTGGATTCGACCCAATTGGCAAGGGTGGCGCGCATGGCCCGATGGTATCATCGTCGCCGTTCTGCCGGAGAGCCCGATTGTTGAAGCCGAAGAGTTGCATGCGGGGTGCGTTGTTGTCGGTTGCCGTACCTTGTCTGACGGTAGCGCTGTCTTCGGTGACTTCGGCCGGTGCCGCTGCCAACACCTCCGCGGTAGCCTTTCCAACCGAGCGCGTCGGAGTTTTGCGCAGCGGGCAAATTGCAACGCCTCCCGAATCCCGGGCCAACACGAACCGCCCCGTGGGCCTTCATACCAGTCGCCCGCCCGCTTCGCTCTATTGGGTGGATCGGCATGACCTAACCGCAACCCGGTCGCAACGTTTGCCGGCGCATTGCGGCGGCCGCTATCTACTGCCGCCGCTGCCCTATCCGAGCGACATCGACAGCAGCACCCTGGCCGTGGAGGGCGAGGCGGATCTGGTCGAGTATCGGGTCGACGGGGACATTACCCTGGAGGGCGATGTCGTTCTTAGCCAGGGAAACCGAATAATTCGCGCCGGACGCGCGATCCTGGACCAGGGCAGCCGCCGCGGTCGGCTTGAAGAGGGCGTATATGTTCGCGAGCCGGATTTGGTGATGCGGGGCACCCGGGCCGATGTCGATCTCAACCGGGAGACGGCGATTGTTCGGGACGCCGACTTCCTGCTGCCCGCGCCGGAGCTGCGCGGCACGGCGGATGCGGTTGCGCGGGACGAGGCCGGCAATGTCGTTCTAACCCGGCAGGAATTCACCCGCTGTGAGCCGGGCAACAACAGTTGGCGTGTCGGGGCCCGCCGGGTGCGCCTGCCCGAAGAGGCTGTGTTCGGCACCGCCCACCACGCGGTGGTGCGCATAATGGGGGTGCCGGTTCTATACACCCCCTACATCAAGTTCCCGGTCACGAACGACCGGCAATCCGGGTTTCTCTTCCCCAATATCGAGTTTTCCGGCGAGGACGGGCTGGATTTTTCCGCGCCCTACTATCTGAATCTCGCGCCCAACCGGGATGCGACCCTTGTGCCCCGGATCGTTGGCAAGCGCGGCTACGGATTGGGGGGCGAGTATCGGCACCTCTCGCGCTGGGAACAGACGACATTGGCCGGGTTTTACCTGCCCAACGACGACCTCTACAACGGCACCCTGAAACGGGACGATTGGGAGAATCGGCTGCTGGTTGGGGCGGTCGCGCCGCCGACATTCAATCCGGCCGACCGCTGGCTGGTCGACATCGATCATCGGGGGCAAATTGGCCGCTTTTCCTCCCATATCAGCTACTCGGAGGCCAGCGACCCGGACTATTTTCGGGATCTCGGCTCCGACCTCGGTGAGTCGAGCCGGATTGCCCTACAGCAGTGGGGCCAGATCGCATACCATTCCGGAGGGCTCTTCGTGCGGCTGTGGGGACAGGCTTTCCAGCGTCTCGATGACATTGAGCGCAATGAATACAGGCGCCTGCCGGAATTGGAGATTCTCTATACCGCGCCTGGCCCCGGCCCCATCGAATACGGCATTTGGGCGAATGGCGCCTCGTTCGACCGAGACACCGAAGGGCTGCGCGGCGGCAACGCACTCACCGGCGAGCGCGTGCATCTTGAGCCGCGACTGACGCTGCCCCTGCGCTGGCCATTCGGTTTCCTCAAGGCGACCGCCGCCTACCGCCACACGGAATATCGGTTGCAATCGGCTGCCGAGCCGCTGGCCGACCACCGCCCGAGCCGGGGCATGGTGACGGCTGCCGTCGACGGAGGGCTGGTCTTCGAGCGTGAGCTGAACTGGTTCAACAGGCCTTTGGTGCAGACCCTGGAGCCCCGCCTCTATTATCTGTACCAAGGGTACGAAAATCAGGATCATTTGCCGCTGTTCGATGCCAAGGCGCTTACGGCGAGCTATCTGCAATTGTTCCGCGAGAATCGTTTTTCCGGCCTTGATCGGATTGGCGATGCCAATCACTTGTCGGTGGGCCTGACAACCCGCCTTTTTGGTCGGGATGACGGGCGGGAGCTATTCCGTGCCGGTATCGGTCAGATTGTGCATTTTTCCGACCGGCGCGTTACGCTGACCGGCCGACGGATGCCCGACGAACGTCACGGCACTTCCGCCATCGCGGGAGAATTTGCCGGTCGGTTTGCCGAGCGTTGGCGGTTGGTCGGCAGCCTCGTTTGGGATCCGAACGACAATCAAGTCGACGAGGCCGCCGGGATGCTGCAATATCGGATGGACAACCGCCGCGTGATCAATCTCGGCTACCGCAATCGGCTCCCGCAGGACATCGATCAAACGGATGTTTCGCTCTATTGGCCGGTGTCTCGACGCTTCGCTCTGTACGGACGTTGGAACTACGATGTGGTCAGCGGGCGAACCATTGAGGGCATCGCCGGCATTGAATACAACGATTGCTGTTGGCAAATTCGTGTTCTTGTCCGGCGTTTTCTCGATCAGCCGGCCGCGCGCGGTTTCGAGAACGTGGATGCGGACTCGGGTATCTTCCTGCAGATCATACTCAAGGGTCTGGCGGGGTTTGGTGGCCGTATGGAATCGCTGCTTGAACGCGGTATTCGCGGCTATGACGCGCAAGTTCGCCAATCGGGCTGAGGCAGGCTTGGAGGCAGGTGGCTAAAATTCTGTGGCTATAGAGTTGATCGGATGTTCCTTGGGAGCACAATGAAAGCGTTGAATTTGAAAAGAGGCATTGGCCGCGCACCGCTGTGCGCAAACCCACTTGGACGGCACCTGAAAATCGAGCGGTGGATAGGAATTCCGGCTCCTCGCCGCTCCTCGCGCGACGCGGGACTTCCGCCACGGGCCGCCGGGATTGTTGCGCTGATTCTTTGCCTTGCCTTTGGAAGCCGGGCCGTGGCGGAATATCGGGAACTCGACACCATCGTCGCCATCGTCGATGAGGATGTGGTTCTCGCATCGGAACTGTTGAGTCGCCTGGAAACCGTTCGGGATCAGATCGTGCGCCAGGGCATGGAGCCGCCGGCCCGCGATGTGCTGCTCAGTCAACTGATGGAGCGGCTGGTCCTCGAGAATATTCAAGTTCAGCAGGCCACGCGCCGCGGTGTCCAGATTGACGACGAAACGCTCACCCGCGCTGTCCTCGGCTTCGCCGAGCAAAATGACATGACCCTTGATGAGTTTCAGCGGGCATTGGTGGAGGACGGCATGAGCTACCGTGAATTCCGGGAAGATATTCGCAGGGAAATGCTCATCCAGCGCCTCCAGCGCAACATGGTCAATCGGCGTATTACCATCAGCGAACAGGATGTGGAGGATCTGCTCGATTCGCCCTACTACCAGCAACTGCTCTCCGACGAGTACCGGGTTGGCCATATTCTGCTGGTCATTGAGGACAACGCCAGCGAGGAGACCGTTGAGTTGGCGGCGGGGGAAGCGCTGGGCATTGTTGCCGACTTGCGCCGTGGCGCCGATTTCAAGGAAACCGCGATCGCCAAATCCGCGGGGGCCCGTGCCCTGGAGGGAGGCGATTTGGGCTGGCGGCGCGCCGGCGAATTGCCGAGCCTGTTCGCCGAACAGGTATTGGGGCTCGCGGTGGGGGATACGGCGGAGCCGATCCAGAGCTCGAGCGGCTTCCATATTGTGCAACTGCTCGACCGGCGCGGGGCGGGTGTGCAGACAGCGGATCAAACCCTGGCGCGTCACATCCTGGTACAGCCTTCGGAGATTCGTCCGCCCGCCGAAGCGGAGGCGCTCGCTCGCGACATTCGCCGGCGGCTTGGGGAAGGCGCGGATTTTTGCGGCTTGGCGGCCGAGCATTCGGAAGACCCGGGCAGCGCCCTCAATTGCGGCGAATTGGGGTGGAGTGCCGGCGAACAATTCGTGCCGGAATTCGTGGCGGCGATGGACGCCACGCCCACCGGCGAATTGTCCGAACCCTTCGCATCGACCTACGGATGGCACGTCATCGAAGTGCTTGACCGTCGCACCCAGGATATGGGCGAGGAAGCGCGGCGCAACATGGCCATTCAGATTCTCCATCAGCGCCGCTTCGAGGAGGAGTTGCAAAAGTGGCTGAAGGAAATTCGCGATGAAGCCTTTGTGGAGATTCGGTTATCGAGTGCCCAACGCGGCGACGCCTAACAGCGCCGGCCTCGCCACGTTCATTCATGACTAGGTCGGGCTAGTGCTTGCCATCACCCCCGGAGAACCCGCTGGCGTTGGGCCGGAACTGGTCATCGCGCTTGCCCAGAGCGCCCGTTCCGTCAAATGGGTTGCCATTGCGGATCCGGACATGCTGCGCGAACGAGCGCGGTTGCTTGCCATGCCGCTGAAAATCCGCTCGACGCCGACCGGACGGGCGGGCGAACTACAGGTTGAGCCGGTGCCGTTGGCGCACAAGGCTGTGCCCGGATGTTTGAATGTGGCCAATGCCCCGGCTGTTCTCGAAAGCCTGGGCGTTGCCGTTGAGGGCTGCCTGTCGGGACGCTTTGCCGGCTTGGTGACCGGGCCGGTCCAGAAATCCGTGATCAACGACGCGGGCATCGCGTTCTCGGGCCACACCGAGTTTCTGCGCGACCTGAGCGATGCCGGGGATGTGTTGATGTTGCTGGTTGCCGGGAGCCTGCGGGTGGCGCTGGCAACAACCCACCTGCCGCTGCGGGATGTTCCCGACGCGCTGACGGCCGACCTGCTGCGCTCGAAGCTCGGGTTGCTGTTGAACGGCCTGCGCGACCGATTCGGTATCGCCGAGCCCCGCGTGTTGGTTACGGGGCTCAATCCCCATGCCGGTGAGGCGGGCCATCTCGGGCGTGAGGAAATTGACGTGATTGGACCGGTCTGCGAGCAATTCCGAGCATTTGGCGCGGCGGTGGTCGGCCCGATGTCCGCCGATGCGGCGTTCGCGGGAGGTGGGTCCGGTTTCATGGATCCCGTTTTGCATCGAGTTGCGGATGATCGGGCCGTTGCCGCTGAAAACCAGGCCATTGGCGCGGGTGCGCGGGCGATGCTCGCGCCGACTGTAGGCGGGGAAGACGATGCGAGCAGTGCGTCGGGGCGGGCTGTACAAGCGGATGCGGTACTCGCCATGTACCACGATCAGGGCTTGCCGGTTCTGAAATACGCGAGATTCGGAACCGCCGTAAACGTCACCCTTGGCCTGCCGTTCGTGCGCACATCGGTTGACCATGGGACGGCTCTGGATATTGCCGGCACCGGCACGGCGGACACCGGTAGCTTGGCGGCAGCGGTGGCATTGGCCGAGGAACTGGGGCGACGGCCGCGGACACCCCATGGCCTGGCTGGTTGAGGTCGGCGCGCCACAGCCCATGGGACTTCGGTAATTCCCGCCCCGGAGAGGTGCGTGCAATGAAGTGCGTTGGTAAGCGATGAGGGCCCGCAAACGCTTCGGCCAGCATTTCCTCACCGATGCCTCCGTGCTGGCGCGGATTGCGGAGTGCATCGGTCCGCAGCCCTCGGATCAACTGCTCGAAATCGGTCCGGGCCGCGGTGCGCTCACCGAATTTCTGTACGGGGCGAGCGAACGCTTTGCCGCCATTGAAATTGACCGGGATCTTGCCCCGATGCTGTGCGTCCGCTTTCCGGAGCTGGAATTGATTGTTGCGGATGTTTTGCAATGCGATTTCTCCGAACTCGACGGCGGGACGCCCTGGCGCATTGTCGGTAATCTGCCCTACAACATCAGTACGCCCCTGCTCATCCGGCTGCTGACATCGCCGCTGCCCATCAGGGACATGCACGTTATGCTGCAAAGGGAATTGGCCGGGCGAGCCGCCGCCGAGCCGGGTACTAGGGAGTGGGGCCGTTTGTCTGTGCTGGTACAGCATCGGTGTTCGGTGGAAAGGCTGTTCGATGTGGAACCGTCGAGTTTTGTTCCACCGCCGAAGGTGCTGTCTTCCGTCGTGCGCCTGACACCACGCGCCAAAAAACTGCCCTTGCGCGACCCCGACGATTTTGACGCCGTATTGCGCGCTGCGTTCTCCGCCCGCCGCAAGCGTCTCGACAACGCGTTGAAGCACCTGCCCGTCGACTGGCGGCGCGCCGAAGTGGATGGACAGGCCCGACCGGATCAATTGTCGGTGGCGGACTATGTGCGCCTCGCCAACGCTCTCGACACGGGCTAGTGTGAAATCTATCGGAGCCTGTTGTTGATGGCCACCTACGCCGTTGGAGACATTCAGGGCTGTTACACGGAGTTTGTGGCCCTTTTGGATGCTGTTTCATTCGACCCGGCCCATGATCGGCTGTGGTTGCTTGGAGACCTTGTCAATCGAGGGCCGGACTCGCTGGCCGTTATGGATCTCGTGATGTCGCTCGACCAGCGGACCACCATCGTGCTCGGCAACCATGATCTGCACTTTTTGGCCATCCACTACGGCGGCCACCCGCCGGTTTCCGGCGACACCTTCCACGACCTGCTCGCCGCGCCCGGGGTGGGGCGCATCGCGGAATGGATGCGTGCCCAGCGCTTCTTTCACGTGGACCACACCCTTGGGTTTGCGATGGCGCACGCGGGCATTCTGCCGGGTTGGTCGGTGCGCCGGGCGGAAGGCTATTCGCGGGAATTGATGGCCGTGCTTCGGGGAACCGAATTCCGAACCTATTTCCGTGACCTGTACGGCAATGTGCCGGATCGCTTCTCGGAGGACTTGGCGGGCATGGACCGCTGGCGCATTCTGACGAATGTATTCACGCGCATGCGTTTGATCGACGGCGATGCGCACCTGAATTTCAGCCACAAGGGTGCCTTGGCGCAAGCTCCCGCGGGCCAGATTCCCTGGTACGAGTCGATTACCGATGAGTTGCGCAGCAAGCGCCTACTTTTCGGCCATTGGGCGGCGCTCGAAGGCCATACGGGTCGCGACGACATCATCGCGCTCGATACCGGTTGCGTTTGGGGACGCGACCTGACCGCCTTGTGCTTGGAGACGGGCGAGCTTACGCGGATACCGGCGGGGTCGCGGCGGGACAGGGAACTTGGTGGTGGCTCAGTTTGAAATCCAGCCTCGCCGAACACCTTTAATAGGGGGACTTACAGACGTAAGTTGACACACCACTATATGTTGAGGATTTAGCGGCTGGAAACTACCACATGTCGGCTTCTGTCAACTCATCGATATAATTCCCTTTGATGGCAACGCTTGCCGCGGGCCGATGGTCACAGGCGCATCGTTTTCTTCAGCGCACCGTCATTGTTCCATTGATAGCAACGCTTGCCGCAGGCCGATGGTCGGGGTATCTGAAAGGGCCACCGTTCGATGCCGCTCTATCGACTTATACAGGCCTCCACTAAAATCCCCGTTTCATGGATATCTACTTAGTGGGCGGTGCGGTTCGGGATGAATTGCTCGGGCGCCCGGTCAAGGAGAAAGACTGGGTCGTCGTCGGTGGAACCGCCGAGGAATTGTTAAGCCGGGGCTTCCGACGGGTTGGGCGAGACTTCCCCGTTTTTCTGCACCCCACAACCGGCGAGGAATATGCGCTTGCCCGAACAGAGCGCAAAACCGCTCCGGGGCACCGCGGCTTTGCGGTGCGCGCTGGCCGCGATGTCTCCCTTGGGGAAGATCTCGCGCGCCGCGATTTAACTGTAAACGCCATGGCGAAAACAATGGACGGACGCCTGATTGATCCGTTCGGTGGCCAACGGGATCTGGTGCGCCGTACGCTGCGGCATGTCGGCGAGGCATTCCGGGAAGATCCGTTGCGGGTATTCCGGGTTGCGCGCTTCGCCGCCGAGTTGGTGGATTTTTCCGTTCACGAATCCACTATCGCAGTCATGGCGGACATGGCGGCACACTTGGGCGAACTGTCCGCCGAGAGGGTATGGGCGGAGTTCCGCAAGGCTTTGGCGGCGGCCTGTTCGCAACGATTCGTCGAGACACTTTGCGACGCCGACTGTTTGGGCCCCTGGCTACCGGAACTCGAAAATGCCGTTATCGACCCCCGGCCACATTCGGCTCAGACCCGATTCGGCGGCTTGGGCTGGTCTTTGGGTGAAACAGCGGTGCGACGTTTGGGCCGGCGCCTGAAGGCCCCCAACGACTATGTGGAACTCGCCGTCCAAACCGCTCGACACGGCCGCGTGCTGGCCAATTGGCGTACCGTGGATGCGACGCAACTCTACTTTGCGGCGAAAGCTGTCGGTGCGCTCCGCAAGCCGAGTTTGAGCCAGCGGGTTTTTGCTTTGGTGGGCACGCTTGGCGAAACGGCGATGTCGGAACCACAGCGGTTGTTTGCGCAATTGGTGGCGGAAGTCAATGCGCAATCGTTGCGACATGAAGCGCTCTCCGGTCCGGCCCTCGGTCGCCGTATCGAAAAGGAACGCATCAAACGGCTGGCCGCCCTGATTTCGGGAGCGGACGGAGGCCGGTGATGGGCCAGCGAGCCCGCGTGGTGATGGCGAGGGGTTCGGCCTGTCCGGCCATTAGGCGTTGGCAGCCGGCGAATGCAACCATGGCGCCGTTGTCGGTGCAGAGCGCCGGTTCCGCATAGTGAACCCTGGCATCGAGGCTCGACTCAAGCCGTTCCCGCAGGCGTAGATTGGCGCTCACGCCGCCGGCGATGATTAGGTGTTGCACGGCGGTTTGTCGCATTGCCCGGCGGCATTTGATGGCCAGCGTATCGACCACCGCCTCTTCGAAACAGCGGGCGATATCGGCTCGGTCCTGCTCGGATAGCGGTTCGTGGGCGCGCACGATGTTGAGCGTGAACGTTTTTAGGCCGCTGAAGCTGAAATCCAGGCCCGGCCGATCGGTCATCGGGCGTGGAAAGCGGAAACGACGCGGGTCTCCGGCAAGGGCGCGCCGAGCGATAGGCGGGCCGCCGGGATAGCCGAGGCCAAGCATCTTGGCGGCCTTGTCGAAGGCTTCGCCGACGGCGTCGTCCAGCGATTCGCCCAACATCGTGTAGGAGCCGATGCCGTCCACCCGCACCAGTTGCGTGTGGCCTCCCGAAACAAGCAGCGCGACGAATGGCGGCGATGGCCGCGCGGTGTCCATGAGCGGGGCCAGCAGATGGGCTTCCATGTGGTGCACGCCCAGGGCGGGGATGCCGAGTGACCAGGCGAGGCTGCGTCCGAATCCGGCCCCTACCAGTAGGGCGCCGAGCAAACCCGGCCCCGCCGTATAGGCGATGCCATCAAGGTCGGATAGTACTTTGCCGGCCCGACCAAGCGCCGTCCGGGTTAGCGGCACAACCTTGCGGATGTGGTCCCGCGAGGCCAATTCGGGCACTACACCACCGTAGTCGGCGTGCAGGTCAATTTGGCTGTGCAACACATTGGCCAACAGTCCCTCTTGCGAATCGTATACGGCGATGCCGGTTTCGTCGCATGAAGTTTCAATTCCCAATACGAGCATGTTTGGCCTTCAATCCGAATTTTGCGCTTGGGGCCTTTTCCAGTAAGATTGCCGCCCTTTCACTTAGGGATCAAATTAGATGCCGCATGTCCGGGTCAAGGAAAACGAACCGTTCGATATCGCCCTCAGGCGTTTCAAGCGTTCCTGCGAAAAGGCTGGTGTTCTTTCCGAGGTGCGCCGCCGCGAGTACTATGAAAAGCCCACGGCCCAGCGCAAACGCAAAGCGGCGGCTGCGGTGAAGCGGCATATCAAAAAGCTCCAGCGCGAGGCGCGACGGTTCGAACGTCCCCACTGATTCCCGACCGGCCGGCAGTGGAGTTTCGCCGGTAATGAGCCCACTCAAGTCCCGTATTTTGGAAGCCACCAAGGCGGCCATGAAAAACCGCGACAAACTGCGGGTGGCCGCGTTGCGCCTGATTCAGGCCGACATCAAGCGCGTGGAGGTGGATGAGCGCAAGGAATTGAACGACCGGGAGGTCGTAGCCGTTCTGACCCGCATGCTCAAGCAGCGCAACGACAGTCTTTCCCAATACCGAAACGCGGGGCGGGACGACTTGGCCGACCAGGAGCAATTCGAGATCGATATCATCACCGATTTCATGCCGGTGCCTTTGAGCGATGCGGAGATCGAGATCCTGGTCGATGCGGCCATTGCTGCGGCGGGCGCATCGACCATGCGCGATATGGGCAAGGTCATGGCAATTCTTCGGGAGGAAGTGCGGGGGCGAGCGGATATGGGTGTGCTCAGTGCCAAGGTCAAGGCTAGGCTGTAGCTACAGAAGATTGGCGTGGCGTCGCCTGGGCATAAAATTCGATCCATGCGAGAGGGATCGCCCATGAGTCCTGTTGCAAGCTGGCGATTACAGTCTCGACCGAGCCTGGTCGAGACCCCGTAGGCGGCCCGGTGGCTAGCCGGATTCCACAATCCTTTATCAACGACCTGCTTGGGCGTGTGGATATTGTCGGCCTGATCGGTGATCGGGTGCCGCTGAGGAAGGCCGGCAAGGATTACCAGGCACGGTGCCCATTTCACGAAGAGAAAACACCCTCTTTTACCGTTAGCCCGGATAAACAGTTCTATTATTGTTTCGGGTGCGGTACGAGCGGCACCGCACTCACCTTTCTCGTAGAGTACGAACGGCTGCCCTTTATCGAGGCCGTTGAAACCTTGGCCGCCCAAGTCGGGGTCGAAGTCCCCCGCGACCGCCCCATCTCACCGAAACGCGACAACAGCGGCCTCTACGCGATCATGCAAAGGGCGCAGCGCTACTTTTACGAACAACTCAAAGCGTCCCGACAGGCCGGGGACTATCTTAGGGCCCGTGGTCTGACCGGTGTTGTGGCGCGGGATTTCGGTATTGGCTTCGCGCCTGATCGCTGGGACGGTTTGCAAAGTGCGTTGGCTGAAAGTAAGGACGATACCGAAAAGCTGCTGGAGGCGGGCCTTGTCGGCCGCAACGAGCAGGGCCGTGTTTATGATCGGTTCCGTGGGCGCATCCAGTTTCCCATCCGGGATGTCCGCGGGCGTGTGATCGGCTTTGGCGGGCGCCTGCTCGGCGACGGGAACGGGCCGAAATATCTCAATTCGCCCGAGACGCCCATTTTCCACAAGGGCGAGGAACTCTACGGGCTGCATGAGGCGCGCAAATCCGTGCGCAACCTGAGTCGGCTGATTGTTGTGGAAGGCTATATGGACGTAATCGCGCTGGCGCAATGCGGTGTGCCCGATGCCGTGGCCACCCTTGGCACCGCGTCCGGCGAGTCGCACTACCACAAACTGTACCGGTATGTTGATGAGGTGGTTTGTTGTTTCGATGGCGACCAGGCCGGCCGCCGCGCCGCCTGGCGGGCATTGGAAAACGCGCTCCCGACGCTGCGGGAGGGACGACGGCTCAAGTTCATGTTTCTGCCCGAGGGGGAGGATCCGGACACCCTGGTTCGCGAATTGGGCGCGGGGGATTTCCACAATCGGATTGAGCGCGCAACGCCGGCGATCGAGTATCTATTTGACGAATTAAAGAGCGGCCTTGATCTCAATACGCTGGATGATCGCGCCAAGTTGGCGAGTCTGACAACGCCCCACATCAATCGTGTACCGGCTGGGCCACTGCGGGAACTGATGGTGGCGAGGCTGCGGGAACTCACCGGGCTTGCTCCTCGGTGGGCCGCCGCTTCACCGGGCGGGGATGGTTGGACTTCGACGGGCGGCCCCGCGCTTGCTCCGGGTGGAGCGACCGATGTTGACATGCCGCCCGAAGCCTATTACAGGATCGCCACGGGCGAGCACACCCGGACCGCCGCGTCTTCGCCGCCTGGCGGTGCCGCACGGCTTGAGGAACGTCTGTTGGAAATGTTGCTGAATCACCCGGCGTTGCTGCGGGAACTTGGCGACGAGCGGGTACGGGCTATTGTCGACCGTCGGGACAGCGGCCTGTTTCGCGAGGTTGTCAAATACGTGGCGAAACACCCCGATACCGAGCCGGCGCAGATTCTCGGCCGCTGGGCCGGCGACCGGCACCACGAAACCTTGGCGCGGCTGCGTCGCGGCGGTGCCTTCCCGGCCGGAGATGCGCAGGCCGTGGCGATAGATTTCGTCGATGGGGTGGATCGGCTGATCGCCTTGGTCGAGCGGCATGACCGCCTGCGGCTCGTTGAGGAGATGCGCGACAACCCATCGCGGGAAAAGCTTGAGCAATTCTGGTCGCTAAGACAGGGGTAATCGCCGGGGGCCTACGATGGTGCTGGGGCTCCGTCGTCAAGCCGGCTTGGGGAACCTCTGATTAGGGACTTATATACGTAAGTTGACATACCACTATATGTTGAGGATTTAGCGGCTAGAAACGACCACACGTCGGCTTCTGTCAACTCATCGATACAATTCCCAAACGAACAATTACGCATCCTGAGAGGGAATTGCCGCTGAATTGCTTTGACACTTGAAAATCGCCGATTTCACCCAACATAGCAGACGCATACAATCAAGGAAGGTCTGAACAATTCGATGGAGCAGCAGTGAGCTATTCGTAAGCTATTGATTTTGTTGGCTCGGATGCTGCGATTACAGAAATAATCAGAGATTCCTTAACCGCTTGTCTTTGGCGGCGTATCGGCTTGACTTTTTGGAGTCCGCCGAGCCAGGGCTCACGCACTGTTGGGTTCGTGCAAATGTCAATCTGATACACTACTTTTTTTTTCGAATCGCGGTGGCCCCGGCCCGGCGGACATCATGTTGCGCTGGCGGGGTCGATCTGCCGGAGTCAATCCGGCCCACTCAAAGTACCGGGGCCTCATGAGCAAAACCATCCAGCACCAACAATCGCGGCTCAAAGAACTTATCGCCAAGGGTAAGGAACAGGGATATATCACCTATGCCGAGGTGAATGACCACCTGCCCGATGATATCTCCGATCCGGATCAGATCGAAGACATCATCCGCATGATCAACGACATGGGCATCACCGTTTACGAGACGGCCCCGGATCCGGATGAGTTGCTTTCCAGCGAGGAAAACACGGCCGACGAACTCGCCGCCGAGGAGGCCGCCGCCGCCCTTGCCGCGGTTGAAACCGAAGCGGGCCGCACCACCGATCCGGTCCGCATGTACATGCGCGAAATGGGCACGGTCGAGTTGCTCACCCGGGAGGGGGAAATTGCTATTGCCAAGCGTATTGAGGAAGGCATTCGCGATGTGCTTGCGGCGCTTTCCGGCTACCCCGGCGCCGTCGAATATCTGCTCGATACCCACGCCCGCCTGAGCGTGGAAGGCAAACTCTCCGATTTGCTCGTCGGCTACCTGGATCCGGCCGACCATGTGCCCCGGGCTGCGCAGATTGTGCCAAATGCCCAGGCGAGCAAGAAAGACGACGATAGTGAAAAGGACAAGGGCCCCGACCCGGTCGAGGCCAAGCGCCGCTTCACGGCGTTGCGGCGGCAATACAACAAGACCCGCAAAGTCATCGCCGAGTATGGTCGCGACAGCGACCCGGCCCGGCGCCAACTGACTCTACTCGGCAAGAAATTTCACTCCTTCAAACTCGTGCCCAGGCACTACGACAAAATCGTCGGCATGGCGCGGGATGGTTTGGCCAGGGTGCGCCGCCACGAGCGTGCCATCATGGTGGCCTGCGTGCGCTACGCCAATGTGCCGCGCGACCTATTTCGAAAGGAGTTTATTGGCAAGGAAACGAGCATTGCCTGGGTAAACAAGCTCATTCGCGCAAAGCGGGACTATTCCGCGGCATTGGAGCGGCAGCGGGAGGAAATCGTTCGGGCGCAGAGGAAGCTTGTCGAGCTAACCACCGAGACAGGCCTCACGATCGCGGAGATTAAGGAAATCAACCGCAGCATGTCGATTGGCGAGGCCAAGGCCCGGCGCGCCAAGAAAGATATGGTGGAAGCCAATCTGCGGCTGGTGATTTCGATTGCGAAGAAATACACGAACCGCGGTCTGCAGTTCCTGGATCTGATACAGGAGGGAAATATTGGCTTGATGAAGGCGGTCGACAAGTTCGAGTATCGCCGCGGCTATAAGTTCTCGACCTATGCCACTTGGTGGATACGTCAGGCCATTACCCGATCGATCGCGGACCAGGCCCGCACCATCCGTATTCCGGTGCACATGATCGAGACGATCAACAAGCTCAACCGCATTTCCCGCCAGATGGTGCAGGAGATGGGCCGGGAGCCCACCCCGGAAGAGCTCGGCGAACGTATGGAGATGCCCGAAGAGAAGGTGCGTCGGGTACTCAAGATTGCCAAGGAGCCCATTTCCATGGAGACGCCCATCGGCGACGACGAGGATTCCCACTTGGGCGATTTCATCGAGGATGTCACCATTGGCTCACCGGTGGAACTCGCCACGGGAGAGGGCCTCAAGGAAGCGACACGGGATGTCCTTGGTGGCCTGACGGCACGGGAAGCCAAGGTGTTGCGTATGCGCTTCGGCATCGGCATGAATACCGACCACACCCTTGAGGAGGTCGGCAAACAATTCGATGTCACTCGGGAGCGTATTCGCCAAATCGAGGCCAAGGCACTGCGCAAGCTGCGCCACCCGACCCGTTCGGAACATCTGCGCAGCTTTCTTGATGAATGGTCGGAATCCACCGCCAAGCGCTGATGCCCGGGGCGCCAACCCGACCCATTATTCATGAATGAACATGGCAAGGCCGGCAAGAGTGGTGCAAGCACTGGGGGCGCGGAGTAAGAGCGGGCGCGGGTGTGCTTGACGGCGCATTAGGCACGCGGCGGGAGCGCGGCCAGTGCTTTCGCCGCTATTGACGGCCGCAGTAGTTTATTTATGAATAGGTCGGGCTTATTATATTGCGGTTGTTTGGATTGCGGTTATTTGGGGAATGATATCGATGGGTTGTATAGAAGCCGACACATGGTGGTTCCCCGCCGCCAAAACCGCAACATATAGTGGCATGTCAACCTATGGATATAAGTCCCGTTATTTGGGCCTATAGCTCAGTTGGTTAGAGCAGTGGACTCATAATCCATTGGTCCCAGGTTCGAGTCCTGGTGGGCCCACCAGTCGGCGTTGGGGTCGTCGGCTTCAAAAATGGGGCCAATCCTCGGGGGGTCGGTGGTGTTGCGGTTTGGCATCCGCACCAACCGAGCGGTGCGCGAGTCCTGGCTCGGTGGAATCCGAAAGGTCGAATTGACGCAACACCGGAGGCTCCGCCCCGCCTGCTCAAAGCCGCAGGAGTTGCTTGCCGAAGTTCTTGCCGGAGAACAACCGCAGCAGTGTCGCGGGGATGTTCTCGAAGCCGTGCTCCATGTCCTCTTTGTAAACGATTTTCCCCGACCGTATCCAATTTTTGATGCGCCGCCGAGCCAATTCGTACTCATTTTCGTAGCCGCGCAGCAGGAATCCCTCGATGACCGCCTGGCGGAAAACGATGTTGAAGTAATTGGCGGGGCCGGCCGGCAGGGTTTCTTCCGAGTAGCGGGAGATACCGCCGCAGATGACCACGCGCGCCCGATTGGCGATGCGGGCCAGGGCCGCATTGAGCGCCTCGCCGCCGACATTGTCGAAAAAGACATTGATGCCGCCGGGACAGAGTTCGGTCAGCCGTTTCTTGATGTTCTCGTTTTTGTAGTCGATGGTCGCCGCGCAGCCAAGCTCGCTCTCCAGCCAGGCGCATTTCTCCGGCCCGCCGGCGATGCCAATCATCCGAGCATCGAGGATATTGCCGATTTGCACCACCATGGAGCCCACCGCCCCGGCGGCGCCGGACACAACGATGGTATCGCCCGGCTCGGGCCGCCCGATCCGCAACAAGCCGAAATAGGCGGTCAACCCGGTGGTGCCGAGTGGCCCGAGCCGC
This sequence comes from Pseudomonadales bacterium, assembly GCA_965116165.1. Classification (GTDB taxonomy): domain Bacteria; phylum Pseudomonadota; class Gammaproteobacteria; order Pseudomonadales; family Azotimanducaceae; genus Azophilus. The sequence goes on from OZ220484.1 coordinate 3,428,224, forward strand.
GCCCTGAGCAGGTCGTCGTTGGGCAGCACCTCGATGGAAGACCCGGCCAGCGTCGCATATTCCTGCCAACCGACGGCACCAGCCACCTTGTCGCCCACGGCAACCCCTGCATGCCGCGATTCGGTGACTTCGCCAATGCCGCGGGCGGACATAACCTGCCCCACTTCGGCGCCGCTCGTGTATCCGGCGATGTTTTCCATTTGTCCCTTTTGCGACGGATCGAAACTTAGGTACTCAACGCGCACCCGGACCTGTCCATCGCCCAGGGGTGTCAATTCGGCCTCGTTGGCCTTGAAATCGGAGAGAACTAGGGCGCGGCCGCGGGGATTGCCGTTGATGAGCCATTGGCGGTTGATTGTCGATTCGTTCATCTGGGGGTTCCTTGTTGCCGTTTGGTATTGGAGGACCACTCGTTCGACGGCAATCGTACTATCATTCCGGGGATATTGAGCGAGTGGGACTTGAAGCGGCAAAACAAACCGTCGAAGTCAGGAATATACATATTTGTCGGCCAACCGACCGATCTCCCAAAAGAACTGCTCGCGCACCTCGGCAATGATTTCGGCAACGGGACGGACGGCGTCGATGCGGCCGCAAACCTGGCCACTGAGGGCGATGCTCGCCTCCATATCACCGCCGAAGTAGAGGTCCAGGGCGGTTCCGAATTCGCGCATGGCGTTGGTTTCCGTGTCGTATTCGAGGCGCGATGTTTTTTTGGTGCGCAGCGCCCGAAGGGCGGGGGATTGATGGCGGTTGAGAAAGACGGTATCCGTTTCCCGAGCGCCGACAATGGCTTGCTTCCAGTTGTCGTGCACGGGCGATTCGGCGGCGGAAACCATGCGTGTGCCCATCTGCACAGCTTCCGCGCCCAGAGCGAAAGCCGCGGCCATGGAACGCCCGTCCACAAATCCACCGGCGGCGATGATCGGCACCTCGACTTGCGAGCGCACCAACGGCAGCAGCACCATGCTGGCAACTTCCCGGGGGCTTTTGAAACCGCCGCCCTCGCCGCCTTCCACGACCAGCCCATCAACACCGGCGGCCACCGCCTTCTTGGCGGCGGCGAGGCTCGGCACCACATGGAATACCGTGAGTCCGGCGCTCTTGAGTTCCTCCGTATAGCGCTGCGGGTTGCCGGCGGAGGTGGTTACGAATTCAACACCCTGATCGATAACGAATTGAACGATATTGGGATCGCGCACAAACGCTTGGGCAATGTTGACGCCGAAGGGTTTGTCGGTGAGCCGGCGCATCTTGACGATTTCCTCCCGCACCGCGTCGAGTTCGCCGGATGAGGTTTCGATGATGCCGAGCGCTCCGGCGTTGGAGACCGCGGCGGCGAGTTTCGAACGGGCAATCCAGCCCATCGGCGCCTGGACGATGGGGATTTCCACGCCAAGCAGGCGCGTGATGCGGTTGTCGAATTTGTGGTTGGCTTGCATATGATGCTTCCCTATGACCTGTTGGATGGTAAAGCAATTGTCGTGCCCGTCGAATACGCATTGGGCCTATGCCCGGATAAATTGACTATCTAGTGCTCCATCCAACTGATAATGCCGCATCAGCGCGGCCCGCGGCCAATATCGAGCATATTGGCAAGGGTCGCAACACCGCGGAGGCGCGCCGAGCGAGTTCCCGCGGGGCGCGCTGAAATACAGGGAATCAACCGGACAGGACACAAGGGAAGGTCTGAACAAATCAATAGAGCAGCGTTGGGCTATTCGTAAACTATTGATTTCTTAAGGAAGGTCTGAACAATTCGACAGAGCAGCATTGAGTTACTCGTAACCCATTGATTTTATTAACTCGGATGTCGCGACTAAAGAATTGGGAATTATATCGATGGATTGACCGAGGCCCACATATGGTAGTGTCCAGCGGTTAAATCCTCGACATATAGCGGTATCTCAACCCATGTATATAAGTCCCAAAGGATTAATCAGAGGTTCCTTAACTCGGATGCCGTGAATACAGGATTAATCGGAGATTCCCTGGGCGTTGGCCCGGACCGGATTTTCACGCGGATTCATAGTTGGCGGGAATTGTGCAGAATGTCTTCACCGCAATCCGCCCATCGGGCTAGGCTGGCAGCCCTTGGCCGACATCGACCGGGTACAATCAGATGAGAAAATGTACGCTGTCCGTCGGCATTGTCGTCTACCGCTGCGACGGGGAGATGCTGCTCGGGCTGCTGGAGAGCCTGGTGGCATCGGTTCGCAAGGCGGCCGCGAACAGGGTGATGGATGTGGGGGTATATGTCGTCTGCAACGACCAGGCGGCGGATGGTGGACGATTAATTGCCGATCTTGTGCGGCGCTTCAACCGGATGGTGCCGGTCCGGATGCGCTGCGAGCTCATCGAGGGCCACGGCAATATCGGCTACGGTGCCGCCCAGAATCTAGCGATTCGACGCAGTTCCGCCGATTTTTATTTGGCGCTGAACCCGGATGTCGTTCTGGCTGCCGGAGCCATCGACGAGAGCATCCACTTCCTCGATGCGCATCCGGATACCGTTATGGTGGTTCCCCAGGGATATGATGGGGATGGCCGCTATGCGAGCCTTGCCAAGCGGGCACCGTCGGTCCTGGTGCTGTTGTTGAGGGCGTTGTCGGTGCGCCCATCGCGCGGATTCCCCGGACGCCTTGTGGGGCGTTATATCTATGCCGACCGCCTGCCCTCCGAGCATCCCCAATCCGTCGACCTGGCGAGTGGCTGCTTCATGTTCTGCCGAAGGTCGGCGCTGCAAGCCGAGGGTGGCTTCGACGAACGCTACTTCCTGTATTTCGAAGACTACGATTTGTCGCGAAGAATCGCCGGACATGGACAAATTTGCGAGGTGCCGGACGTGCGCATCGTGCATCATGGTGGGCGCACCGCGCACCGCGGTCTGGGGCGCATAGCTCGCTTTATCCGATCCGGCATTCGCTATTTCAACACCTACGGTTGGCGTATCCTGTAGGTTGGTTCGCGTCCGGCTGGGGCGCACCCTCAAAGGTCGGGCGCGCCCAGGCACACTTCGAGAACAGGGATTGTTTCCCGCACTCGATGTGTGGAAAGTAGCGAGAAAAGGTTGCGGGATGGCCTTGATTGAAGCTGTTGTGAAATTCGAGGGTTTGAGTTGAGGATATTGGTGACAGGGGGTGCCGGCTTTATCGGGAGCGCCCTGGTTCGTCATCTCGTCACCGGGCGAGACGATGAGGTCTGCACGGTGGACAAACTCACCTATGCGGGGAACCTCGCCAATTTGGAGAGCGTTGCGGGCCGGGGCAACCATCGGTTCGAGCGCTCGGATATCTGCGATGCCGCCGCGATGCGCGCATTGGTTGCCGATTTCGCCCCCGATGCGTTGATGCATCTGGCGGCGGAATCACATGTTGATCGATCCATCGAGGGTCCGGCCACCTTCATTCAGACGAATATAGTCGGTACCTATACACTGCTTGAAACCCTGCGGGATTATCGGGCAACAACTGGCAAAGACTGCCGTTTTATTCATATCTCGACAGACGAGGTTTACGGCTCGCTTGACGCCACGGGCCATTTCACCGAGTCGAGCCCGTACCGCCCGAATTCCCCCTACGCGGCGTCCAAGGCGGGGGCGGATCATTTGGCCCGCGCTTGGTGGAAGACCTTCGGCCTGCCCGTCATCGTCACGAACTGTTCGAACAACTACGGTCCCTATCAGTTCCCGGAAAAACTGATTCCATTGGTTGTTCTGCGGGCGCAGAGGGGTGCGTCCGTGCCCGTTTACGGCGATGGCCAACAGGTTCGCGATTGGTTGCACGTTGAGGATCATGTCCGTGGGCTGGTCGCCGTGCTCGAAGCCGGCCGACCGGGACACACCTATAACATCGGCGGCAATTGCGAACGAACCAATTTGGAGGTGGTGCGCGTCGTTCTACGAGCCTTGGCCACAAGGCGGGGCGACCCTGTCGATAGCCTGCTCGACCTCATCGAATTCGTTGCCGACCGCCCGGCGCACGATCATCGCTATGCCATCGACAGTCGGCGGATCACCGACGAGCTGGGTTGGTCGCCGCGGGTCGACTTCGATGCGGGAATCGCCGACACCGTCGCCTGGTACTTGGATAATGCGGCTTGGTGCGATAGGGCGCGACAAGTCTACGACGGGCAGAGACTCGGCCTGGGCGCAAAATGATTGCTATGCGATGTGCCCGCCCGATGCATTCCGGCGTGAGAATAGCCGCCTTCAATGGAGCATCACATCCTGCGCATGTCGCTCCATTGCGGAGGGGTCGGCCACGCGAGGGCCAGTTGCCCGAGTGTGGGGTCGTCGAGGTCAAGCCCCTCGACGACGATGCGTGGCTGACGGCCGCGGGCGACCAGGTCGCGCGCTACCGAGGCCGTTACCGTCTGGTGCTGGTGACGAACGCCCGCGATTTCGTGCTGGTCGGCGGCGACGCGGCCGGCTGGCCCGTCAAGCTTGAGGCCCTACGGCTGGCGGAGAGTGCGGACGACTTCCAGCACAGGCTGGAACGGCCCCGCACCTTCGCCCGCGATGTCGGTGCCGGCTTGGGCGAATATCTTACCCGAGCCCTGTCACACCGCGCTGCGCTGGTCGAACCGAAGGACTTGGCGCGGCGGGTCGCCTTGATCCTCCTGCTTGCGGGAACTAGCCTCGGGCAAGTCGGCCCAAGCGATTCCTGAGGAGGCCATCCCTATGCGATACCAAATGCGGAGAATATCGCGCATCCGCCGGTCAAAGCCGGTGCCGTTCCACGGTAGCCCGCGGACATCGCCGGCAAGACGGCGATCTGGGCGTCGGGATCCTGAGGTTTCCGCGGGAATGGCCTGATGCGGTGTCTTGAGACAAAACTGGCGGGCGTTCTCATCCTAGAGCCGGATGTTCACCGAGACGCCCGGGGCTTCTTTCTCGAACACTACAATCTTGTCCGCTACGCCGGGTTGCCGGGGCTTGATGTCGCCTTTGTGCAGGATAACCACTCCCAGTCGGGGCGCGGCGTGCTGCGGGGGCTGCATCTGCAGCGCGAACATCCGCAGGGCAAGTTGGTGACCGCGGTGCGGGGCGCGATTTGGGATGTTGCCGTGGACATCGATCCCGCATCGTCCACCTTTCGTGGGTGGGTTGGGGTGGAACTCACGCAGGACAACCACCGGCAACTTTACATTCCGCCCGGCTATGCGCACGGTTTTTGTGTGCTGTCGGAGCGGGCCGATGTGTTCTACAAGTGCACGGATTTTCACCACCCGGACGACGAATACGGCATTCTCTGGAATGATGCGGAACTCGCAATCGCCTGGCCCGTGGCCGACCCGGTGCTGTCCGAGAAGGATGCCGCCAACCCCGGCCTGGAGCGGTATTTACAGGCGTGAACCTCCAATTGCTGGCTGTGCCGCAGGTCGACATTGGCACGAACGATGGCATCGTGATTTTATTAACTCGGATGTCGCTACTAAAGGATTAATCAGGGGTTCCTTTGGATCGTCTATGAAAGTTCTGCTGACGGGTGGGTCGGGACAGGTGGGTTCGGCACTGCGCGAATCCGCTTCCGGGAGCGTGGTCGTGCGCGCCCCCTCATCAAGGGAACTCGATATTCGCAACGCCGCGCCTGTACGCGCCGCCCTGAACTCATGGCGGCCGGACATTGTGATCAACGCGGCGGCCTACACCAACGTGGAACGCGCGGAGGATGAAACCGAATGGGCGATGGCCGTAAACGGGCTTGGCGCGGGCAACCTGGCCATGGGTTGCGCCGAGACGGGCTGCGCACTGATCCATCTTTCCACGGACTATGTCTTCGACGGCCGACAGACGCGGCCCTATCGGGAGCGCGACGCCGCCGCGCCGTTGAATGTTTATGGGCGGTCGAAGCTGCTCGGCGAACAAAGGGTGCGCGAGCATCTCGACCACCATCTCATCCTGCGCGTTTCCTGGGTGTTCAGCGCCACGGGGTCGAATTTCGTCAAAACGATGTTGGGCGTTGCCCACCTCGACGAGGTGCGGGTGGTGAACGATCAGCACGGTACGCCCTGCGCCGCGGCCAGCATTGCGGCGGCGGTCTGGCGCATTGCCGGTCGCCTCGCGGATGCGCCGCGGTTCGGAACCTACCACTTCGCATCCACGCCGCCGACAACCTGGCATGAATTTGCGGAGACGATCTATGCCATGCGCCGGGAACTCGTGCCGGGTGCCGGCACACCCCGTGTTGTGGCAATCCCCACGAGCGAGCGCATCACCCGCGCCGAGCGCCCGATGCACTCGGTGCTCGATTGCGCCCGGCTCCTCAAGGACTACGGCATAGAGGCGGCGAATTGGCGCGACGAGCTCAGGGCGCTCATGACGAACTCGTTCAATTCGGCAACGGCAACCCGCTCCTGAGCCATAGTATCCCGGTCGCGCACGGTTACCGTGTCGTCCCGTTCGATGGTTTGAAAATCCACCGTGATGCACAGGGGCGTACCGACTTCGTCGTGGCGCCGGTATCCCTTGCCGATGTTGCCGGTGTGTTCGTAGAGAATGCGCCCGAGCCCGAGCGCCTGCAATTGCCGCTTGATCGCGCGGGCCTTGGCGACGATGGCCTCGTGGTTGCGCTTGAGCGGCAGCACGGCGGCCTTGATGGGTGCCAGGTGTGGTTTGAGGCCGAGTACCGTGCGTGTCGAGCCGTTGCTCAGCTCTTCCCGACGATAGGCTTCGTTCATTATGGCCAGAATCCCTCGGTCCACCCCGGCGGAGGGTTCGATGACATAGGGTACGAACCAGTCTCCGGACCCCGCATTGCGCACGGCGAGCCGTGCGTTCGAATCCGTATTGGGATTGACGCGGGCGACCAGCGCCAGTTCCGCCTGATTCTTGGAATGGGCGCCGAGGTCGAAGTCCTGCCGGTTGGCGATACCCTCCAATTCCTCCAGCCCGTGCGGGAAGGCGTACATGATGTCGTAGGTCGCCTTGGAATAGTGGGCGAGTTCGCTCGGCGGCACCTCGTAGATGGAAAGGGCATCGCGGCCGACGCCCTGTTCCCCCCACCAGTCCAGGCGGGCCTGCAACCAGTGTTGGTGCCATTCCTCGTCCTCGCCGGGCTCGACGAAGAATTCCAGTTCCATCTGTTCGAATTCGCGCACCCGGAATATGAAATTTCTGGGCGTAATCTCATTGCGGAAGGCTTTGCCCACCTGCGCGATGCCGAACGGCAGGTGCCGCGAGGTGGCGTCCAGCACGTTTTTGAAATTGGTGAATATGCCCTGGGCGGTTTCCGGGCGTAGATAAACGAAGGAACTCCCGTCGTCGATGGGGCCGAACGCGGTGCGGAACATCAGGTTGAAGGGCCGGGGTTCCGTTAGGTTGCGCGAACCGCAGCGGGGACAGTGGCCGTCGAGTTGGTCGGCCCGCCAGCGACTCTTGCACTGTCGGCAATCCACCAGCGGGTCCGAGAAGGTTTCTTCGTGGCCGGAGTATTGCAGCACGCGCCGGTTGGTCAGCAGCGAGGCATCAAGGCCTTCCACATCGTCCCGCTCGTAGACCATGGCCCGCCACCAGGCCGCCTTCAGATTATTCTTGAGTTCGATGCCGAGGGGTCCGTAGTCGTACAGCCCCTGAGATCCGCCATAGATGTCCGCGGATTGGAAAATGAAACCACGGCGCTTGCACAGGGAAACGAGTTCGTCCATGGATTTGGCGGGCACGGGGGGGCTCCTTGCAACGGCGGTCGGTCGGCGGGGCGCGCACTATACCCGATGCGAACGGTCTTGGCAGTTGCCGCAAATTCCCGCTGACGATGCGCGACTATTCGTTTGGGTCCGCATACCGAGCCAATTGCTCGTTGGCTGGGCACCAATTTTCGGGCGTCACCCGCTTGGCGGGGATTGCTGTGGCGGTTGCCGTGCCGTGCGCACCGATCCGTTGTTTGCGCTATTCTTGGGGCGTTGGATTAAAGGGTGCCGCAACATGACGACTTGGTGGTCGCGAACGATTCTGGGGGTCGGGCTCACGGCCCTGGTTCTGGTTCCACTGGCCGCGTTGGGAAGTCGGGCCGGCATTTGGGACTTCGGGGTCGGATTTGCATTATTCCAATTGAGCGGCGTGGTGGCTTTGCTCGGCATCGCCGGGGGGATTCCCGCCGTCGTGGTTGCGGGACGGCGCGCGCTCTCCCGCGACCTATGGGCAACGGTGGTGGGCATGGCGGTTTCCTTTGCCGTGGCGTTGTTGCTCGGCATGCAGCTTCTCCGCGCTCTGTCGGCGCCGCCGATACATAACATTTCGACCAATCTGGAAGAGCCGCCGGAGTTCATCGAGATTGTTGCCCGGCGCGGCGCAGACGCCAATCCGCTGGCGTTGGATGCCGAGACCATCGGGCCGCAACAGAAGGCGTTCTACCCTTGGGTCGAGCCGCTGCTGCTGCGGGCGACCCCGCAGGAAGCGTTCGCCGAGGCGCTTGCGGTGCTGGAGGCGATGCGGCTTGAAATCGTGGCCACGCACCCGAGCCGGGGCCTGATCGAAGCCACGGCCACGACCTTTTGGTTTGGCTTCAAAGACGATGTGGTGGTGCGCGTACGGTCCTATCCCCAAGGTTCCGTTGTCGATGTGCGCAGTGTCTCGCGGGTCGGGACAAGCGATGTCGGCGCCAACGCAAACCGGATCAGGGAGATCCTGCGCCGGCTGGGTGGTGACTAGCCCGACCTATTCGTAAATAAAGGGAATTATATCGATGGGTTGATAGAAGCCGACATGTGGTAGTTTTCAGCCGCTAAATCCCCAACATATAGTGGTATGTCAACCCATGTATATAAGTCCCTAAATAAACTACTGCGGCCGTCAATAGCGGCGAAATCACTGGGCGTGCTCCCGCCGCGTGCTCAACATGCCGTCAAGTACGCCGGTGCGCGCTCCTGCTCCGCGCACCAAGTGCTTTCACCGCTCTTGCCGGCCTCGCCACGTTCATTCATGAATAGGTCGGGCTAGATAGGCGATTGACGGTCAAGCATCCGGGCACATTGTTTATCGTCCGTACCGCCTCCTTCCCACAAAGATTTACTGGGGTTCCCTACGGAACCGATTCGCCGCTTGACGGCACCATAGCGCTTTCGCTGTTCGGAAAACGCTATGGCGTCTCTTTTTCGACCTGAGGCGGTGGCGGAGCGCAATCAGTCCCATTGGGGTGCCATCCTCGTCACCCAGGCACCCGCCCTGCGTTGGGCGAGCATTGGGCTGCTGCTTGCCTGTGCCGTTGGTGCCGGTCTGGTTTTGAATCTGGACTATGCGCGCAAGGTGCGGGTCGCCGGCTATTTGGAGCCGGCCGGGGGCATCGCCGAGGTAACGGCACCGATGGCCGGCCAGGTCGCGATCCTGCATGTACGGGAAGGGTCCGTTGTGCGGCGCGGCGAGCCGTTGTTGTCGCTGGATCTTGGGCGTCTCGACGAGAGCGGTGTGCCGGTGCATGCGCTGGAGGCCGATCACCTTCGGGCTTCCATTCGTCGCCTGGATGCGTTGGCCGGGGCGGATCTCGACCGACACGAATCCGAACTGCGATCTGTAAGGCGGGAACTGATCCATCTCGACACCGAGCAAGGCGGGTTGCGCGATGAGTTGATGGTTGTTGAAGAACGGGAGGCACTGTTCGCCGGGGAGGAAAGGCGCCTGCAACGGCTGTCGGAGCGGGGACTGGTGGCGCGTTCTGTTTTCGACGGGCAGCGTCGGGAAACATTGGCGGTGCGCCAGTCGGCAAGTCAGCTTCGGCGGGCTCTGGCCGGAAATCGTGCCCAGGCGGATCTGCGGCGGGCGGCGCTGGTCCGTCTACAGGGCGAGTTCCAGATAAAAAAGTTGCGTATGGATCAGGAACGCGCCGGACTTGAGCGGCAGCTTGAACAGGCGCTTGGCGAGTACCGTACAACGATCGTTGCGCCGCGGGACGGGATGGCGGCTTTTCTGCAATTTGGCGTTGGCGACCGGGTCGCCGCGCAGCAGGTGCTGATGACCGTGGCCCCCGATGCGCGGGGCTTCGATCTGGTGTTGCTTGCCGGCGCCGGCGCCGCTGGGCGCATCGCCGTGGGCAATGACGTGCGGTTTCGTGTGTTGGATGCCGGGCGCGAGGGCGATACGAACGGCGCAGCAGTGGTTCGCCAGATCAGCCGTACTCCGCAGAAATCCTATCATCTGGTTAGTTGGATCCCGGTCGAAGGGCCTGTGTTCCGCGCTCGGGCGGAGGTGGTCGCCTATCCCGGGAAACTGCGGCTGCGTCATGGCGTACAGGTCGAAGCCTTTGTGGTCACCGCCTCGAAGTCGCTTTGGCGGTGGCTGGCCGAGCCGCTCACGTCCGCTTTGGATTTGCTGTGATGAACCTGCGCACGACGCTCTGGCGGCGGGTACCGGTGCTTTGGCAAACCGAGGCCCAAGAGTGCGGGGTGGTTTGCGTGGCCATGGCGAGTGCCTATCACGGCCGGGATTTGGACCTGCCGGATTTGCGGGCGCGGGGTCTCGCCGGTACCCGCGGCAGCACCTTGAACGATCTCATCGCCCTTGCCGAGGCGGAAGGCCTAAATTGCCGGGGCTTGCGGCTGGAGCCGGAGCACCTCAGGCGTTTGGCGGTACCCGCCGTGCTGCACTGGGATCTCAACCATTTCGTGGTATTGGCGAAGGTCGGGCGCCGCGGCATTTGGATTCATGACCCCGCCCAGGGGAGGCGGCGGATGTCCTGGGCGGAGGTTTCCAAGCACTTTACCGGTGTGGCGCTGGAGTTGCGGCCGTCCGACCGGTTTCGCGCGCGGCCACCGACACGCCGGCTGAAACTCAGCGACCTGTGGCGCGGCGCTGTCGGGCTCGGCGGCAGTTTGGTCAATGTGCTTGCGCTATCGCTATTGCTGCAACTGACACTGGTGTTGGCGCCGCTACAGGTGCAGTGGGTAATTGACCAGGGCGTGATGCGCGCGGACCGGGAATTGATCGTGCTGCTCGCTCTGGGTTTCGCCATGCTGTTGCTTGTGCGGCTGGCCGCCCAGATGATGCGTGGTTGGCTGATCACCCGGCTCACCTATCTGCTTGCCTTTGAATTTGGCCGCAACCTGTTCGGGCATATGCTGCGGTTGCCCCTGGGCTGGTTTGAAAAACGCCATCTGGGCGACATCACCTCTCGATTCGGATCCCTGGGCCCGGTGCGGGACGCAATGACCCAGGGACTGGTGGCGGTGTGCGTGGACGGGATTATGGCGATTGCCATGCTGGCCATGATGCTTGCCTACGACGCCCTGCTCGCGGCCTTTGTTGTCGCGGCCTGCGCGGTTTATCTGGCGGTGCGATTTGCCCAAGTGCCCGCGCTCGCGCGCATTGCGATGGACGAGATCAACCATGAGGCGCGCGCCGAATCCAGTTTTCTCGAATCGATGCGGGCGATGCCGGCGGTACGGGTCTATGCGCAGGAACGGCCGCGTCTCGACCTCTGGCAGAATCAACAGGCGGGCGCCATCAATGCGGGCATTCAGGGTGCCAAGTGGGGGCTTGTCGGAGATGGTGCGCAAACATTGATCTTCGGCATCGAAACCATCGCGGTTATCTATTTGGGCGCCAATCATGTTCTCGACGGTACCCTCACGATCGGCATGCTCTACGCTTTTCTCAGCTATAAGGGCGAGTTCACCGGCCGCTTGGGCGAATTGGTACGGCAGGGTTTGGCGTTGCGGCTGCTGCGGGTGCATCTCGAACGCCTGGCGGATCCCTATTGCGCGACGGCGGAACTTTCCACCGAACCCGTAACCGACCGCCCGGTGCGAGGCGGTCTGCAACTCGTTGAGGCCGGCTTTCGCTATGGTGAGCGTGAACCTTGGATTTTCCGCGATGTGAATCTCGCTGTTGAACCCGGTGAGTTCGTCGCGCTGGTCGGCCCATCCGGCGGAGGCAAGACGACCCTGACCAAATTGCTGATGGGTCAGGCCGGGCCGACCACCGGCAGTGTGCGTGTTGGCGGTCGCCCGCTCGAAGGTACCTGGCTGCGGTGTTACCGGAAATCGGTTGGCTGCGTGCTGCAGGACGACGCCCTGTTTGCCGGCAGTCTCGCCGCCAATATTTCGCTTTTCGACCCGCAATTCGACCCGCGGCGCTTCGAGCGCGCTTGCCGACTGGCCCAGATCGACGAACTGATCGCCACTTTGCCCATGGGCTTGGAAACGCCGGTGGGGGACATGGGCGCCGCGCTCTCGGGCGGGCAGGTGCAGCGGCTGTTGTTGGCCCGGGCGCTATATCGTTCGCCTGATTTCCTGTTTCTCGACGAGGGCACCGCTCACCTTGACCCCGATACGCGGCTTAAAATCCAAGAGATGGTTGCGACCCTGGAATGTACGCGCGTGGTCGCCACCCACGACCTCTCCTTCGCCGAGCGGGCCGACCGCATCTACGAGGTGCGGGGCGGGGTGGTAGCGGAATGGACGGCTGTCGAGGCGGGCAACCGTCAAGAATCCTCGGCGATCATCGCGGCTCCCGGTGCGATAGGCGGGCTAGAAACGCAGTAGTTCGGTACTCAGATCGTTTAGGTCGACGACGCCGACCGCGTTGTAGCCGGTGAGATACCCCGCGCATTCTCCCGGATTGAACTCGAACCGCTGTCCGGTGTGCGTGTGGCGATAAAGGTGGGTGTGGCCATGCAGTGCCAGGTCATGATGTTTGTCGGAGATGGCTTCGAGGTCTCGCGGGTCGTGTACAACGACGATTCGGCGATCGTGCCAAAGGCACTCGAAAGGCGGGTTCTGGAAGTGGAAGCGGTGTCGCTCAATGGCCAGCTCCAAGGATTCCCGCTCGCAGTCGTTGTTGCCGAAAACGCCGAACAGGGGCGCGTTCAGGCCAGTGAACAGATCAAGCGTTTTTGCCTGGGTGATGTCTCCGGTATGCACAACACGGTCAACATCCGCCGCGTTGAACAATTCGACGATTCTAACGACGCTCCCGAGGTTGTTGTGCGTATCGCTGACAACGCCGATGCGCATACCGCCCCCGCTACCAGCCCGTGGCCAAATTTCGGCGTCGCCCCGGGACCGGCAAGGTCCGGGGATGGCCGACCCTACTATGCCGCCTCGAGAACGTGTATGCCGCAGGCGCTGCCCAGCCCGATCACATGGGTTAATCCGAGGCGCGCGCCCTCCACCTGGCGGGAACCGGCCTCGCCGCGCAGATGCGTCGATACCTCGTAGATGTTGGCGATACCGGTGGCGCCGAGTGGATGGCCCTTGGAAAGCAATCCACCGGAGACATTCACCGGAATCCGTCCGCCAAGCGCCACTTCGCCGTCGTCGACCAGGCGACCCGCCTCGCCCTCACCACAGAGCCCGAGGTTTTCGTAGTGTAGAATTTCGGCGGTTGCAAAACAGTCGTGCAATTCAACCAGGTCGATGTCCTCCGGCCCGACCCCGGCCATTTCGTAGGCCTTGGCGGCGGCTTCGCGGGTGCAGGTGTTGACATCGGGCATAACCAGGTCGCGTTCCTGCCAGCGGTCGGATGTCAGTACCGATGCGCGCACCTTGACGGCGCGGTCCATCAGGCCGAGTTCCCTAGCTTTCTTCTCGGAGGCGATGACCGCCGCCGCCGAGCCGTCCACATTGACCGAGCACATCAGTTTGGTGTTTGGGTAGGAGATCATCTCGGCGTTCATCACCACCTCAAGCGGCGTCTCAATTTGATACATCGCCTTCGGATTCATGGTGGAGTGGTGGTGGTTCTTGACGGACACCTTGGCGAACTGCTCGAAGGTGGTGCCGTACTTGCGGGCGTGTTCCATACCGGCCTCGGCGAATACCGCGGGCATGGTGCCGGAGCCGAAGAGCCCCTCTCTGGGAATGCCCTTGCCGCCACCGGGGCCGCCGAGCAGGCCCTTGCCCATCTGTTCGACGCCAACGGCGATAACGATGTCGTAGAGCCCCGCCTTGACCGATGCCCAGGCTTCCCGGAAGGCGGTTGCCCCGGTGGCGCAGGCGTTGGAGACGTTGATCACCGGAATGCCGGTTTGGCCGATCTCCTGCAGGATGCGTTGGCCGGTCATGTTCGCGGCCTGATAGAGGTTGCCGCAATACAGGGCCTGGATGTCGTGGATGGTCAGCCCGCAATCATCCAAGGCCATGAGCGTCGACTCGGCGCCGATTTGTGGCACCGTCTTTTCTGGAAAGCGCCCGAACTTGATCATGTCCACGCCAACGACATATGCATCGGTCATCTGTGTTCTCCTTGCTTGATAGCTGTTTCCTGTTCGTTTATTGACAGCCCCACGCTATTGGCGGGAATTTGGAACCCTGGTGGGCCTACCCCCGAGTCCGGGGTCAGGCTGCGGTCCGGGGCTGGAAGAAATAGGCGATATAGGAGTTGCCCTCCTTATCCTTGCGCCCGAGCGCGTCGTCGTAGACGACTTCGACGGGCATATCGAATGCGATTTTTTGCGGGTCGGGCTCAATGTTGATCAGGTTGCCTTTGACGGCCGTTCCATCGTCGAGGTCAACAACGGCGCTGATGTAGGGCACCTTGATGCCTGGGAAGGAGCGGTGCACGATGGAATAGGAATAGAGCCTGCCGGTGTTTGGCAGCTTGACGGCCTCCATGCGGTCGCGGGCACCGCACTTGGAGCAGACGTTGCGCACCCCGAGGAAGGTGGCACCGCAGTTCGCGCATTTGTGTCCTTCCAGGTAGGGCTCACCGCCGTCCGGCACTTTTAGGAAATCGACCGCGGGTAGTGGCTGGCCCATCGCTCCTCCGTTGCATATCGTCGTGTCTAAAGATCAAAGAATAACAGAATGTTCGCTGATGGGTAGTGTATCAATTTGATTTTTCGGATTCCGCCGAGCCATGTCTTGTGCGCTGTTCGGCCCGTGCAAATGTTGAACCGATACACCAGCCATAAATGTTCTAGCTCAGATACATTTCGGAACTTACCCTCCGGTGTCCAAGCCCATGGCTTGTCGACATGGGGAGGGTGGCGCCGGGCCTTGAACGGAGGGAGCGGAGCGACCGGAGTTCAAGGCCCGGCGGTGCGCGCTGACGCGCCCCGCCGGCTCAGGCATGCTTGTTTCATCCAACCAAACAAGGAGCCCGAGCATGAAACTGTTACATGTCCGTCCCCCCTCCCGCAAGCGCCCGCGCGTCGACACCAAGACCGGCGCGACCGCCCGGCGGCGCCTGCGCGCCCTCGAACTCGTCGACAAGATGGTCGACGGCGGCATGCGCCGCGGCGACGCACTGTGCGCCATCCGCCTGCCCAAAAGCACCTACTACGACTGGCGCAAGGCCTTCCGCCGCGGCGGCGTCCGGGCGCTCGAGCCCCGAAGCACCCGCCCGCGCACCGTCCGGCGGCGGCGGTGGACCGACCCGGATGTCCGGGCCGTGCTCGGCATGCGGGCACGGTATCCGTTCATGGGCAAGGTGAGACTCAAGGCCATGCTCGACCGGCGCGGCGTCCGCCTGTCCGTCTCCACCGTCGGGCGCATCATCGAAGAGGCCATCGCCGACGGCCGCACCCGGCGCGCCTCCTTCTGCGAGGGCCGGCCCAAACCCGCGCGCCGCCGCACCTTCGACGGCGCCTGGGCGCGGCGCTGGAGCCACGGCGACAGCGCGCGCGCCCCCGGCGAGCTGGTCCAGGTCGACCACATGACATACAGCCGCGACGGCCGGGTTCTCAAGGAATTCCGCGCCGTCTGCCCGACAACCAGGCACATGGTCGCCCGGGTGTTCTCGCGGGCCACGGCCGGCAACGCCGGGCGCTTCCTGGCCGCCGTGGTCGAGAACATGCCGTTCCCCGTCGCCTCCATACAGGTCGACGGCGGCGCCGAGTTCCGCGCCGACTTCGAGCGCGCCTGCGAGGCGCGGCGCATCCCCCTCCATGTCCTGCCCCCGCGGCGACCCCAGCTCAACGGCCATGTCGAGCGCGCCAACCGGTCCGCCCGGATCGAGTTCTGGAACCTCTACGACGGCCCACTCACCGTCGCCGACGTCACACCCAGGCTCGCCGGGTACGAGTTCTTCCACAACTACGAGCGGCCCCATCTGGCGCTGGACTGCCGAACCCCCAACGAGTACCTTGTCGAGCTTGAGGAGGCTGCCTGATCCGACAACCCTAAATTCCGAAATCTCCTGAGCCAATACAATAAATTTAAAACGAAATCATTATTGTTTAGTATTGGGTTCCGAATCGGTAAGCTTTCACCATGCCGACCATCCCCGAAGACCACTCGGCCGCCCTGGCAAAAGCGCTTCGCCGAGCCGTTTGCGCCCTGCTCTGGCTCGGCCAGTCGTTCTTGGTTGCCCTAGCTTGCCAGGCGGGCGAAGAGGCCGAAACCCGTTCGGACGAGGTGTTCGACCGCATTGAACAGGTTCTGGTCATCGGTGCCCGGCACCGGGTTCCGGGGTCGGGCACCACTGTCGCAAGCGAGGAACTCGAGCGCTTCGACCACATCGACATCAACCAGGTGATGTCCGCCGTTCCGGGTGTCTATGTGCGCGAAGAGGACGGCTTCGGGCTGCGTCCCAACATCGGTATCCGCGGCGCGGCGGCGGAGCGCAGCCAGAAGATCACCATCATGGAGGACGGTGTGCTGATCGCCCCGGCGCCCTATTCGGCGCCGGCGGCCTACTATCTGCCGAATATCAGCCGCATCAGCGGCGTGGAGGTGCTCAAGGGTCCGTCCGCCATCAGGCACGGGCCGCATACAGTGGGGGGCGCCATCAACCTGGTGACCCGGGAGGTGCCGGACGCATTGTTGTCGGAGCTGGATCTGAGTGTCGGCACCGACGCGTTCCACAAGGCGGGCTTCGTCCACGGGGGGCCCTTGGGGGACTCCGACTTCGGTTTCCTGGCCGAGGGCCTGCGCTATGCCAGCGATGGGTTCAAGAAGCTCGATGGCGGGGGCGATACCGGTTTTGTGCGCAACGATATCGGTGTCAAGGTGCGCTGGACATCGCCGGGTCGCATGGACCAGCGGCTTACCCTGAAGTTGGGTTTTGCCGACGAGGATGCGGACGAAACCTATCTGGGTCTGGCGGATGAGGACTTTCGTGCCGACCCCGGGCGGCGCTATCGGGCGTCGCAGCTTGCCCGCTTCTGGTCGGAACACCTCAGCACGCATCTCAACTATGGTCTGGCCACCGGCGGGCTCCACCTGAACGCCAAGGCGTACTGGAACCGCTTCGAACGCCATTGGAACAAGCTCGATGGCTTTGTGGCCGGCCGCTCGTTGCAATCCATCCTCGCCGCGCCGCGCCGTTTCGCCCGGGAATACGGCCTGATTGTCGGCGCGATCGATTCCATCCCGGTCGATGCCCAGACGCTGGATGTGACCGATAATGATCGCACCTATACGTCCAAGGGCATTCAGGCAACACTGGTGGCGGAGGGCGATCTTGGCGCCTATGGCCACAAACTCACCCTGGGGGTGCGCCTGCATGGTGATGACGTCAGGCGCGACCATCGGCCGAGGGGCTATCTGATGCGGGACGGCGAACTTGTCTGGGATGGGCTCGAGCGACCTTCGAAAGTTCGGAATCGAGCCGATACGCTCGCCGTTGCGGCCTTTGCCGACGAGGAACTGACTTGGCGGAACCTGACGCTGACCCTCGGGCTTCGCTACGAGACCATCGATGGCGATTGGGAAGACCTGCGCAAGGGCGTGGTGCGCGAGAACGGGCAGTCCGTCCTGTCGCCGGGGATCGGTCTCCACTGGCAGGCCACTGAATCGATCGGTTTATTGGCGGGTGCCTACCGCGGCTTTTCGCCCGCCGGCCCGGGTTCCACCGGGGTCGATCCGGAACGCAGCCGGAATTTCGAGGCGGGCATTCGCCTGCTGGATGCCGCCCTGCGCCTGGAGGTGGTCGGTTTCTTCAGCGACTACGAGAATCTGCTGGGCCGATGCCGGGTCAGCGACCCCGGCTGCGAGGCCGGAGAGGAGTTCAACGGGGGCCGGGTGGAGATTTATGGAGCGGAACTCACGGCCGGATGGGCATTCGAGCTACTGCCGGGGCTGGGTCTTGACGCCGACCTTGTCTATACCTATTCCAAATCGGCTTTCCAGACCGACTTCCTGTCCGGTTTCCCGCAGTGGAGCCTCGTGCGCGAGAAAGACGAACTGCCGTACCTCCCCCGCCATCGCGGCCAGGTGCGCATCGGCTTGGTGGGCAAGGCCTGGGAACTGTCCGCGGCGGTCAAATACCAGGACAAAATGCGCGAGGAACCCGGTGTCGGGCCGGTGGAGCGGGGCCTGCACGCCGATAGCTTCACCACGGTGGACCTGACCGCAAGCTGGTACTTTCGGGAATCGACCCTGTTGCAACTGGTGGTGGGCAATGTGACGGATGAAGCCGCGATTGTCTCCCATCGGCCATTCGGTGCCCGGCCGAACCGGCCGCGCTGGCTGACGGTCCGGATGCGCCACAGGTTCTGAAGACCGGTGCGTCGGTCATTGGCCGAATGCGGACATGCAAAATAACAATAAAACGAATGAAAACGGTTTGCATTTGTATTTGTTTGTCGGTAAGTTCCCGCTCCGGCGCCGGCCGATGCCGAAAGCCTGCCGGTTCGCTCCGGAAAAAATGAATCACCCTGGAGGTTTCCATGTTCGTTTCGAAAGTTCGTTTTTTGCTACCCGTCATCTTGGCTATTTTGCTCGGTGCCTGCGAGGGCGATACCGGTCCGGCTGGGACGGCCGGCCCCCAGGGGGCGACGGGCGATCGGGGGCCGGCGGGCGATCCCGGTCCGCCGCCCGCCGCCGTTACCCGGGCGGATGTGTTGCGCACCAACGCCAACATCGCCTATCTGGCCTATGGCGACTCGATGATAAAGGCTCTGGAATTGCGGGCGGCCCTGAAAAAACTGGTTGCGGATCCAACCGAGGCGCATCTGGATGCGGCGAAGAGCGCCTGGCTTGCCGCCCGCGAGCCCTATGGGCAGACGGAAGTTTATCGGTTCCGCGTCGGCCCCATCGATGCGCTCACCGAGGACGGTACGCTGGGCGAGGACGGCGACGGGCCGGAGGGCACCATTAATGCCTGGCCGCTCGGAGAGGCCCTGATCGACTATGTCGCGAACAATGTGGATGGTGACGCGGGGCCGGAAATCCCCTCCAGCGTAGCGGGCATCACCGGCAACATCATCGCCGACATGGACGGTTTCCCGACCATCGACACGAGCGTAATCCGCGACAACTTCGAGCTTGGCGGCGATGAGCGCAATGTGTCCAGCGGGTATCACGCCATCGAGTTTCTGCTCTGGGGGCAGGATCTGAATGCCGACGGCGGTGGCGGCGGTGCCCGGGACGCCACCGCCGGTCATCGGCCGGTCACCGACTATGGCTTGGACTCCGACACCTGCACCAGCGGCGCCAACCCAGCGAGCCCGGAGATCTGCCGGCGCCGGGGCCAGTACCTGCTGGCGACGGCCGAGCTGCTCGTCCACGACCTGAGGCGGGTGCGCGATGCCTGGAGCCCGAATGACGCGGACAACCACCACGCCAATTTTGTCGCCGGCGGCGATACATCCCTGGCCCTGATCCTGGAGGGCATGGGCCGCATGGGCTTCGGCGAACTGGCCGGCGAGCGCATGAACATCGCGCTTCTGACCAACAGCCAGGAGGATGAGCATTCCTGCTTCTCGGACAATACGCATCGCGACATCTATCTCAACGCCAAGGGCATCGAAAATTCGTTCAAGGGCGAATACATGGGCGTCAACGGCGACGAGCACAACGGTGCCGGACTCGACGACCTGTTGACCACGGAGGCCTTGTCGAACCTCGCCGGCGAGATGCGCACGGCCATTGAGGACACTATGGTCAAGGTGGGTGTTATCGATCAGATCGCCCGGACCGGCACGCCCTTCGACAACCAGATTCAAATGGGCATCAACGAGCCCAATGTGAGTGGCGCCATCCGGGCGCTGTCCACCCAGACAGAGGTTATCGAGCGGGTGATCGCCGGTCTGAACGTCACCACCGGCGATCTGCGTCAGGACACCGAAGAGGATATCTAGCGTACGCTGTCCGGTTGATGTAGCACTGGCGGCATTTCTATGCCACCCCGAACCTTCCTCCTGTGCCTTTTCATGGTTTTGTTCGGGTGTGGGGGCGGGGGTGGCGGCGGTTCGCCGTCGCCACCCCCGCCCCCGCCGCCAGTCGACCCGGCACCTCCACCCGAGCCGCCGCCACCTCCGACAACGATCGAGGTGCCCGAGGTGGAGGGGAGCGAGCACCGCCCGGGCGGCGATGCCTCCTCCACCCTGACCAACGACGAAGCCTTCGGACAGAGCCCGGACGCCCTCCGCCAGGATTTTTCGGCGGACGCCAACTTCAAGTCCGGTAATCAGGTGTTCCGCAACGACCACGAGGGCGAGGGTCCGCTGTTGAATGCCCGAACCTGCCAGGGTTGCCATACCAAGGACGGGCGGGGCGCCGTTCCGGTGGATGCGGAAACGCCGGTGGATTCAATGTCCGTGCGGCTGAGCCTGGGCAACGACGGGGAGGGAAATCCGGTCCCCGATCCCAACTACGGAACCCTGCTGCAGACCTTTGGTCTGGCCTCCTTCGGCGGTGGTGGCATCGCAGCCGGGTTGTCCTCTTTCGGCGGTGGCGGGGACGAGGCAATCGGCGAAGGGTTCGCCTATGTCGCCTACGAGGCGGTGACGGGCTCCTTTCCCGACGGCGAGGAGTACGAGTTGCGCCGCCCGGTCTACCGCATCCGCGACCTGAGCTACGGCGACTTCCAGGATGGAATCCTGTTTTCGCCCCGGGTGGCGCCCCAGTTGATCGGCATGGGCCTACTCGGCGCCGTTCCCGAAGCGGTGCTGCGCGAACGCGCCGATCCGGAGGACGAGGATGGGGATGGCATCAGCGGCCGGGTGAACGAGGCGCTCGACCCCAGCACCGGCGAGCGCGGCGTCGGCCGGTTCGGCTACAAGGCGTCCACCGTGTCGCCCCTGCACCAGGTGGCGGTGGCCTACCGCAACGACATGGGGGTCACGAACCTCTATGCCGTCGAGGAGGCCTGCGCGGAGCGGCAGGGTAGCTGTGCGAGGGCCGCCATGCTGGAGCCCGACCGATTTCCCGGCGGCGTCGATATTTCCGACACGGAGATGGCGCTTGTGGAGTTCTATGTGCGGTTGCTGGCGGTTCCCGAACGGCGGGGCTACGACGAGGCGGCGGGCGTCTGGGATGAGGAGATACTGCGCGGGCGCACCCTGTTCTTCGAATCCGGCTGCGAGACCTGCCACCGATACAGGATGGAAACGGGTACCGCCCGGGGCAGCGTGCTTGGCCAAGTCGAAATCAATGCCCTGTTCGAGGACGCCGAGCCCATTGAGGTGCTCTCCGACCAGGTCATCCACCCCTATACGGACCTGCTTCTGCACGACATGGGTGGGAGCTGTTCGCCGGTCGGCCGGGGGTCTCCGAAAGGCGAAGCCTGCGGCCCGGGGGAAAATTGTGTGTGGGTCCAGCGTTGTGAGGGTCTGGCCGACGGCCGACCCGACCGGCTCGCATCCGGCAGCGAATGGCGCACGGCGCCGCTGTGGGGTCTTGGGCTGGTGAAGACCGTCAATCCCCGCGCCACCTACCTTCACGACGGACGCGCCAGAGACCTGACCGAAGCCATCCTTTGGCACGGCGGCGAGGCGGCGCAAAGCCGGGACAACTTCATGGAACTGCCCGCCTGGGACCGCGATGCGATGATTGCGTTCCTAAGGTCGATGTGAGGGGTGTTTAGGCGATGCCCATCTCGTCGATGGTCTTTGTCCGTGACCGCGGTCCTCGCATTTGTGTTTTTCCCGGCGGTGGCATTGGCAATGGCCCGGGAAGAACTGCCCAGCCCGGGCGGCGACTGGACGCGCCCGCGGCAGCCTGGGCCAACCTACATCGCTCCCGCGTGGCATCTCGACCCCGACCAACAGCTTGATTTCTACACCGGCATGTCCTTCTTTCGATCACCCTGGGTAACCGCGCCCGCGTCGACCACGGCGCGGGATGGCCTGGGTCCGCTGTTCAACTCCCATTCCTGCGAGGGTTGTCACAAGAATGGCGGTCGCGGCCGGTCCCTGCTCGATGACCCACATTCCCTGGCCACGGTGGTGCGCATCAGCGTGCCGACGAACGACGGCGGGTTCGGGCCCCATGAACGCTATGGCCACCAGTTGCAGACGCGGGCCACATTCCGTCGCGCGGGGGAAGCGGCGCTTGCCGTGGAAGAGGTCGCCGTCGAGGGCCCAGGTGCTGGGCCGGAAGCGCCGATGCTGCGCACATCGCGGCTCCTTATCAGCCCCCATGATGCGGAGGCAGACCCTGGAACCTGGCGTGTTTCCGCCCGGGTGGCCCCCGCTCTTCTAGGCATGGGGTTGCTTGAGGCGGTTGCCGAGCGGGATCTGCTCGCCTGGGCGGATGCGGAAGACGAGGATGGGGACGGCATTTCCGGTCGCCCCCACTGGCGTGGCGGGGGGGATTCCCCCGCTGTCGGGCGCTTCGGCTGGAAAGCCCTGCACCCGACTGTTGCGACGCAGACGGGCGCGGCTTTCCGGGACGACATCGGCATCACCAACCCGGAATTTCCACAATCGTCCTGCACGCCACTGCAGAGCGCCTGCCTGGCGGCCCCGGACGGCGCCACCGAGGGTGGCGTGGAGATCCCGCGACACCTGTTCGACTATGTCGTGCACTTCGTCTCCCATATGCCGCCGCCACGTGCCGGCAAATTGAACGAGAGGGTGCGACGCGGCCGGCACAGGTTTGCCGAAGCCGGTTGCGGCGCCTGTCACCGCGCACACTTCGATACCGATCATGGCCGCATCTGGCCCTATACAGACCTGCTGCTGCACGATATGGGCGAGGGGCTGGCGGACCATCGCCCGGAGGGCGATGCGAACGGCCGCGAATGGCGAACCGCACCGTTGTGGGGGCTGGGCACGGCGCGCAGGGTGTCCGGCCACACCACGCTTCTGCACGACGGCCGGGCGCGCAATGTGCGGGAAGCGATTCTCTGGCACGATGGCGAAGCGGCATCCGCCCGGCGGGCGTTCCAGGACATGGCACCGGAGAGCCAGAAGGATCTGCTGGCCTTTGTCAACGCCCTCTAACCCGACCTATTCATGAATAAACTACTGCGGCCACCAAGAGCAGCGAAGTCACTGGGCGCGCTCCCGCCGCGTGCTCAACATGCCATCAAGTACGCCCGCGCGCGCTCCTGCTCCGCGCACCCAGTGCTTTCACCACCCTTGCCGGCCTCGCCACGTTCATTCATGAATAGGTCGGGCTAGGGAACCTCTGACTAAACCTTTAGTCACGGCATTCGAGTTAATAAGATCAATAGGTTACGGATATATCAAATGCGGCTCTATCGAATTGTTCGGATCTTTCCCAGGAAAATCCTGCGGATGTATCACCCATTACAGATTAGCACCGGCACAAAGTGGCGGATAAATTGGCGCATCAGTGCCACCTTGTCGGCATTTTGCTCGGAATTTCGGCTGCAAATATCGGCCGTTCAGGCTCACAGGCGTTCCTGTGGCCCGTGGCGCAGGTTCCGCCGCATTCGTGCGGCAATACCTTTCCTGGCGGTTCTTCTCGTCTCGGGATGCGGGGACGATTGCAAGGAAGGGGGCTGGACGATCCTGTCCGCTCCGGCGGCGGAGCCCGCCTACGATCCGGCGAACCCGCTTGGCCCGGTTGGCAGTGGAGAGGAAGAACGGAGGCGCCTGTACACGGCGATCGGCCGGGGGGTGATCGCGCCGGCCTATGCCGACCTCGAGTCCTGCGCCCGGGCGCTGAGGGCAGCCGTCGAGGAATACTGCGCGGCGCCGACAGGCGACCACAACGCGCTCAAGAACGCCTGGCGGGGCGCGATGCGGGCTTGGCAACTCGTCCAGCACATTGCGGTCGGTCCGATCGAGGAGGCCAATCGTCGTTTTCGCATGCAGTTCTACCCCGACAGCAACGACGCGGTTGAGCGCGGGGTCAATAGCGCCCTACAAGGTAGCGAGCCACTTACCGGGGAAGCCATCGCCAACCGCTCGGTCGGCGTTCAGGGTTTGCCCGCCCTCGAGTACCTCATATTCTCCATCGGTGGGTTCGACGATGCCGAGTCCGGGCCGCGCCGCTGCGAACTGGCTGGCGCGGTCGCCGCCAATGTCAGCGCTATCGCGGTGAAGATCAGCGAGCCGTGGCAGGAGGAGGGCGCCTTCATCGGCGATTTTGTCAATGCCCGGGGCGACTTCATCGCGGCCGACGATGTTCTGGTCGCCATTCTGGAATCCCTGGGAATGCAGTCGGAATTCATCGCCGACCGCAAGTTGAAGCCGGCGCTGCCGACATACCGGAACGTCGGAGGGCTCGAATCGCACTATGCGGAAAACACCGCCGCCAACATCGATGCGAATCTCGATGCCTTCCAGCGGCTGTTCGACTCACCCGCTCCCGACGCCTACCGGTTGCGCGACTATCTGGAACGGGCTCACGACGCCGGAGAGGTCACCGCGCTGATCGCCGGTGAACTCGACCGGGCGCGGCAGGCACTCAATAGCATTGAAAATACCGGATACAGCCTGGAGGCGGTCGTTGGAGATCACGGGAGCCGCGGTGTGGGGCCGCTGTACGACTCGTTTCAGGAACTCGCCGATCTGGCTGTCGAGGCGGCGGTTGCGGCCAATGTGGAGCTCGGCTTCAACTTCAATGACGGTGACTGAGGCGGTCGTGGCCCGGAGGCACTTGGAATCCGCGGGGGTCCATGACGCTGGGGGCGGGAGGTCTCCGGGACCGGGGATATCGCGGGGCCTCTCGCGCCGACGGCTGGTTGGCGCAATGCTCGGGGCTTCCGTTGGGTGCGCACCCGGCCACGCCACCCCCACTTTGACATCCACATTCCTGAGCGCGGCCCGTGATGCCGACGGCAACCATTGGTTGGCGGGTTTCAACAAGGCGGGCACCGTCGGCCCGCGGATTGGGTTGCCGCAACGTGGTCACGACCCTGTCATTGCGCCGAATCTCGAACTTGCCGTGGTCCCGGCCCGTCGACCGGGAACCTGGGCCGCGGTGATGGATCTCCGGGAAGGATGCCTGGTGGACTGGCTGCGGGCCCCGCCGGGCAGGCACTTCTGCGGGCACGGTGTTTTTTCGCCGGCCGGCCGGCGTCTCTATACCACCGAAATCGACTTCGAGCGAGGACGGGGGGTGGTGGTCTGCCGTTCGGCGCGCACCCTCGAGGTGCTGGGTGAATTCGACAGTGGCGGTATCGGGCCGCATGAACTCAAGTGGGTCGGCCGGAACACGCTTGCCGTTGCCAACGGCGGCATTCTTACCCACCCTTCGCAGCCGCGCCGCAAACTCAACATTGACAGCATGCGTCCCAACCTGACCCTGCTCAATGCCGTTGATGGTGAACTCATCGTCCGGGTCGCCCCCCCGCATAGCCGGGCCAGCGTTCGTCATATGGATGTGGCCGCGAACGGTGATGTGGCGCTGGCGCTCCAGTATGAGGGAGCGCCGACCGATGATGTTCCCCTGGTGTATGTCTTCCGCCGCGCGGCAGGTGAACTGGAACCCTTGCCGGTGCCCCTCGCGGTACAACGCCGGATACGCCAGTACACCGCGAGCATCTGCGTTGATCGGCGCACCAACTGTGCCCTGGTGACCTGTCCGCGCGGCCACTTGGTCACATTCTGGGACATCGGGGGCATTGGTTATCTGGGCCACCGCCGCGTTCGCGACACCGGCGGTGTTGCCCTGGACGCCGACTCGCGGGAATTTGTCGTCACCAACGGCGGTGGTTCCGTCTTCCGGTTCGATACTGGATCTTTGGAGTTGCGACGGGATGCCACCCGGCGTTTTCCGGGGCTGCGCTGGGACAATCACCTGGCGGCCTATCCACTTTGACCGCCGTTCATCCACTCTACAGCGATCTTTTCGTGGCGCACCCGCGCAAGCTCGTAGCTCGCCTGCATCGGACATTGCCCAGTGTCCGGCGTTGTCGTGGCCGGCGTGATTGCTGGTTTCACACCGCTGTGGGCTCGGGATAGAGAATTGGCTCCGTCGGGTAGTTGGATGCTTGCCTGCGCAACCCAAGGGCCGATTGGACCTTCCCTAACGCCGCAGGGCGGCGACAAGCAGTTCGTTTGTTTGTTTGGGATCCGCCTTGCCCCTCGTCGCCCGCATCACCTGCCCGACGAAAAATCCGAGCAGCCTCTCTTTGCCGGCCCGAAACTGTTCGGCCTGCGCCGGATGCGCGGCGACTATCCCATCGATCAGGGCTTCGAGCTCGGCGCTGTCGCTGATTTGCCGCAATCCCCGTTTGTCGATGATTGCATCGACCTCGCCCTCGCCGTGCCAGAGCGCATCGAATAGGGTCTTGGCGGTCTTGCCGGAAAGGGTGCCGTCCTTGATGCGGGCGATCAGAGTTCCGAGGTCGGCGGCGCCCACCGGTGCCTCGCCGATTGCCAATCCAGCCCGGTTCAGGTTCCTCGCCAACTCGCCGGTCATCCAATTGGCGGCCAATTTGGTATCGCCTCCCGCCGCCGCCACCGCTTCGAAATAGTCGGCCACATCGGGGTCGCTGGTGAGCCAGGTGGCATCGTAGTCGCTTAGGGCGAATTGCTCGCGATAGCGTCGATAGCGTGCCGCCGGCAATTCCGGCATGGCGGCGCGCACCGATTCGATGAAGGCGTCGTCAAATCGGACCGGCAGCAAATCCGGATCCGGGAAATAGCGGTAGTCGTCGGAAAACTCCTTGCCGCGCATCGGCCGGGTCTCGTCGCGCTCCGGGTCGTAGAGCCGGGTTTCCCGCGCCACGGTGCCGTCGTTTTCCAGCAGATCGGTTTGCCGGTTTATTTCGTAGCGCACCGCCCTTTCCAAAAAGCGAAAGGAATTCAAATTCTTGATTTCGGTGCGCTCGCCAAGTTTGCTGGCGCCGGCGACACGTACCGACACGTTGGCGTCGCAGCGCATACTGCCTTGGGAGAGGTCGCCGTCGCAGATTTTCAGGTAGCGCACCAGGCTGTGCAGCCGTCGGAAAGCGGCGGCGGCCTGTTCCGGACTTCTCAAATCCGGCTCCGAAACCACTTCGAGCAGCGGTGTGCCGGCCCGGTTCAGGTCGATGCCCGTTTTTCCGGGGAAGGCGTCGTGCATGGACTTGCCGGCATCCTCTTCGAGGTGAGCCCTGGTAATGCCCAATCGTATTGACCGACCGTCGTCAAGGGGCACCTCGACAGCGCCGCGCCCGACGATTGGCCGCGCGAATTGACTAATCTGATAGCCCTTGGGAAGGTCGGGATAAAAATAGTTCTTGCGGTCGAAAAGGGAGAAACGGTTGATCTGGGCCCCGATAGCCAGCCCGAACAGGACCGCCATGCGCACCGCCGCTCCATTCAATACCGGCAGGGCGCCCGGTAGGGCCAGATCAACCGGACAGGCGTGGCTGTTGGGTTCGTCGCCGAATACCACGCCGGCCCCGGAGAACATCTTGCTGCGGGTGGCCAACTGCACATGCATCTCCAGGCCGATTACCGCTTCCCAATGACGCTGAGCGTTCAATGTCCCGCCTCATTTGTAGTGTGTTTGCCGGTACAGGTCGGCACCAACGCTCGATGGTTGCCAACCCGAGAGGCCCGGGTGCCGCCGTGTCGGAAACCCTGTCGCATCATGCGGAGAGAGCTTGTTGGCGAGGCTCTGCATTGCGGCGGGCTGCCGCTCCGTCGCAGGCCCAGCGCACAAACCGACAACGCCGCTTGAAATCGGCGGGGGAGCGCCGCCGACATACCCGTCGTGCCGCCTCGACGAACAAGGGAATGTCTGATCAAACCTCTGGTCACAGCGTGTAAATCAATTAAAATCAATACTATAAGAATGGTCCGATATCGCTCTATCGACTTGTTCAGACCTTCCCCAACCTCATGTTGTCGTTTTCGGGCGCCGGCTGTGCCACTCCGTCGCGCGCTGATAGGCGGCGCCGGCCTGCATGAGCCGCTCCTCGTCGAAATGCGCCGCGACCAGTTGCGCGCCCACCGGCAATCCGTCGTGGAATCCGCAGGGCACCGACAGCGCGGGGAGGCCGGCCAGGCTCACGGGTATGGTGAATAAATCCTGGTTGTATATCGCCACCGGGTCATCGACGAAGGCGTTGCGGGCAAAGGCGGGGCCCGGTGTCACGGGCGCCAGTATCAGATCGACGGATTCGAAGGCGCGCAGAAAATCCTGTTGGATGAGTCGGCGAAGGCGTTGCGCCTTGACGTAGTAGGCATCGAAATAGCCGACCGACAGGGCGTAGGTGCCGGTGAGAATGCGCCGCTTGACTTCCGCCCCGAACCCTTCGCTGCGTGATCGCTCGTAGAGGTCTTGCAGCGACCGCGGGTCGTCGCATCGATGGCCGAAACGCACACCGTCATAACGCGACAGGTTGGTGGAAGCCTCGGCACCGGCGACGACATAATAGGCGGCCACCGCCGCATCGGAGTGCGGCAGGGAAATCTCGCGACATCGGCACCCGAGTTTTTCCAGGGTTGTGCGCACGCCGTCGACAAGGTGTGCCCCCCCGGCCATGCGCTCGAAGAATTGTTTCGCCAAACCGATGGTCGGTGGCCTGTCCAATTCGCCCACGCCGCGCTCGGGTACGCCTTGAAGCCAGGCATCCGGGCGATCGCTTGATGTCGAGTCCCGGGGGTCGAAGCCGGCCATGTACGCGAAACACAGCGCCACATCCTCGACGCTGCCGCCCAGGGCGCCACCCTGATCAAGACTGGATGCGAAGGCGATCATGCCGTAGCGGGAAACGCGGCCATAGGTGGGCTTTAGCCCGGTGACGCCGCAGAAGGCGGCGGGCTGTCGGATGGAGCCGCCGGTGTCCGTGCCGGTCGCCAGCGGCGTGATGCCGGCCGCGACGCAGGCCGCCGAACCGCCGGAGGAACCGCCGGGCACGCAATCGTTGCGCCAGGGATTGGCCGCCGGGCCGAAATAGCTGGTTTCGTTGGAGGAGCCCATGGCGAACTCGTCCATGTTCGTCTTGCCGATGGTGACGGTACCCGCGTCGATCAGCCGTTGCATGGCGGTGGCGGTATAGGGCGCGATGAAGTCGGCGAGCATGCGCGAGCCGCATGTGGTCCGCCAGCCGTCGATGCAGAAAAGATCCTTGTGGGCGATGGGAATGCCGGTTAGTGGTGTGGCGGAACCGTTGCGCAGGCGGGCATCGGCGGCCGCGGCCGTGGCGAGTGCCTTGTCTTCGTCGATGGTGATCAGGCAGTTGAGGGATCTGTTCAACCGGGTCGCACGCTTGAGCGTTGCGCCGACCAATTCGCTGCTCGAGTAGTCGCCTCGTGCCAACTCGGCGGCGATTTGGCGGATGGGCGAATGGATTGCCATCGTCCTAATCGACCACCCGGGGCACGATATAAAGACCCTTGCGGGTCGCCGGCGCGCCCGCCTGATAGTGGGCGCGGTCCACCTTTTCGGAGGGTGCGTCGGGCCGTAGCCGCTGCGTGGCCTCAAGTGGGTGGGCGAGCGGCTCCACACCCTCGGTATCGATCGATCGCATCCGGTCAACCATGGCGACGATGCGCCGCAGATCGGCCTGTACAGCGGCTCTTTCGTCCTTGTCGAGTCGCAATGCCGCAAGTCGGGCAAGTCGGTCGATGTCAATGTTCAAGTGCGCAACCCCATTTCTCGTTGATGCAATCCGCGACGGTGCCGCGCTGGGGAGCGGGATGGCAGCCCAGGGCAAAAGTCCCACCGCACTCGAACGACGATGCATCCCGGCCGCCCGCGTTGCCCGTCGCTCAAATAGCTCCGATATTCTCGCTCCTCGCGCCCCCGGCCGGAGGCTCCAGTGTCGCCCCTTGACGTATCGCCGGATACGCCGGCGGGGGCCTAAGCCGTGCATCTGGACGCTTGCGGGCGCGCTGATGCGGCATTATCGGTTGGATAGAGCACTGGGCCCAATGAGAATTACCGGATCGCAGAAGAGTTTACTTGAATCTTGGTTCCTTGTTAGATTGGCATAAGCATGTTTCTCCGGCCCTGCCGGTTCGTTCTCGGGCTCCACCCCAAGGCGCATTGGATGTTTAAGAAATTTCGCGGATTCTTTTCCCGGGACGTTGCGATCGATCTTGGAACCGCAAATACGCTCATTTATGTCCGAGATCAGGACATCGTACTCGACGAACCGTCCGTGGTCGCCATCCGCAGCGTTGGTAATCAGAAAACGGTGGTTGCCGTCGGTACCGATGCCAAGCGCATGCTCGGGCGCACCCCCGGCAACATTGAGGCCATTCGCCCGCTCAAGGACGGCGTTATAGCGGATTTCAGGGTGACCGAGCAGATGCTCAAGTACTTTATCGGCAAGGTTCATGAAGACTCGTTTGTGCGCCCGAGCCCCAGGGTTCTGGTTTGTGTGCCCTGTCAATCCACCGAGGTGGAGCGCCGCGCCATTCGCGAGAGCGCCCTTTCCGCGGGCGCCAGGGATGTTCGCCTGATCGAGGAGCCCATGGCCGCCGCCATCGGGGCCGGACTTCCCGTTCAGGACGCCCTGGGCACGATGGTTGTGGATATCGGGGGCGGAACGACGGAGATCGCCATTATTTCCCTAAATGGGATTGTCTATTCGGAGACCGTTCGTGTGGGTGGCGACCGCGTGGATGAGGCGATTGTGAGCTACGTACGGCGTACCCAAAGCAGCTTTATCGGCGAGGCCACCGCGGAAAAGATCAAGCAGGAGATTGGTGCGGCCTGGCCGCAACAGGAAATGCGCGAGATCGATGTGCGTGGTCGTAATTTGGCGGAAGGCCTGCCGCGCAGCTTCACCCTAAACACCGGCGAAATCGTGGAAGCGATTTCCGAACCGCTCCAGGCAATGGTGCGGGGGGTCAAGCGGGCGCTCGAAAAATGTCCGCCGGAACTCGCGGCGGATGTTGCCGAGACAGGCATTGTCGTTACCGGCGGTGGTGCGTTGCTGCGCGATATCGATACGTTGTTTGCCGAGGAAACGGGTCTTCCGGTCGTCATCGCCGAAGATCCGTTGAGCTGTGTGGTGCGGGGCGGGGGCATGGCGTTGGACTTGATGGACAAGGTCGGCGACGCGGATTTCCTATCGGCCGAGTGAGGCCCGCGATCCGCTGCGCAGGAGGCTGGCATTGAACCGATGAAGGCCTTGTTCCAGAGGAAGTCCGGGGCCGGGTATGTGTTGTTTGGAATAGTCGCCGCCTCTTTCGGGCTCATCTACACGGATACCACGACCCGCCATCTCGATGCCTTGCGCTACGTCATCGGCTCGGTCGTCGGCGTTGGCCAAATTATCGTTGACAGCCCCTATCGACTTTCCGTCTGGTTTGCGGAGGCCGTTGCGACCCGCGCCAATCTTCTCGCGAGGTTGGACGATCTGCGGGTGCGCAACGTTGAACTCGCCCGGCTTGCGGGCAGCTATGAGGCCCTCAAATCCGAGAACGGTCGGATGCGGGAACTGCTTGGTAGCCGCGCTCGACTATCCGACGAGGTTTTGGTCGCGGAGTTGATCGGCGTGGTCCCCAACCCGGAAACCCGACAGGTGATTATCGACAAGGGCGCCAACCGGGGGGTGCGCACCGGCCAGGCCGTCATCGACACCGAAGGTCTATTCGGACAGGTTGTGGAGACGCACCGCGCCACCGCGCGTGTGCTGCTGATTGCCGATATCGGTCATGCCGTGCCGGTGGAGGTCAATCGCAACGGTCTGCGCGGCATTGCCGCGGGCACCGGACGCATGGACTTGCTGCAACTCGAGAACGTGCCGGTCACCGCGGACATTCGCGTGGGAGATCTGCTGGTGAGCTCGGGGCTCGGCGGCCGCTTTCCGCGCGGCTATGCGGTGGGGCGCGTGGCGTCGGTGGTTACCGACCGGAGCCTGGCCCTCATGCGGGTTGGCGTCAAACCCAGTGCAATGCTATCCCGGTCCAGATACCTGTTGGTGATTTTCGACACGGCTGCCGGGGAGCGGCGGTGAATTTAATTCGCGGCGGTTGGCTGATCCCGCTGTCACTGATTTTTGCCTTCCTGTTGACCTTGGTCCGGGCGCCGCTTGCCTGGCCCGATTGGGTTGCGTGGCTGCGCCCCGGCTGGATTGTGCTTGTCGTCTCTTTTTGGGCGATGCACTTCCCGCATCGTATGGAACTCTTCGGTGCCTGGATTGTTGGGTTCTTTGCGGACGTTGCCTTTGCCCACCCGATTGGCCTGAATGGATTGGTGCTTGTCGTTGTCGTCTACGTTATTTGGCGCGGATATCCACGGTTGGCAATGTATTCCATTCCACAACAGGCCCTGGCGGTCTCCGCCCTGGTGCTGTTCAGCGAGGTTGTGCGCTGTCTCGCGCACGACCCGGCGCACATTTGGACCTTGGTGCCGTTGCTGCCGGCGGCGACGAGCCTGGTTCTTTGGCCCTTTCTGCAACGCGTGTTGATCAAGCTCGCAAGGCGATACGGGGTCGAATAGCCTACAATGGCGCCCACGATGTCCGAAGAGCTACTGATCAATGTCGACGAGTTCGAGACTCGAGCGGCGCTTATGAGCGGTGGCGCACTTCAGGAATTGCACATCGCCCGCTCCGGAGACTACAGCCTCACCGGAAATATTTATCTTGGTGTTGTGCAACGCGTGGTGCCGGGCATGCAGGCGGCCTTTGTCGATATCGGACTGGAAAAACCCGGTTTCCTGCATGCTCGGGATACCCGCGGCCCGAAATCGGCCGGGGACGCAGCGCACGGCGACCATTTTCCCGATATTCGCGATCTCGTCGCGGCGGGGCAAACCACGCTCGTGCAAATCGTCAAGGATCCCATTTCCACCAAGGGCGCGCGCCTCTCAGCCAGACTAACACTTGCCTCCCGGTATGTGGTGCTGATGCCCTTCAACGGACACATCGGTGTTTCCCAGCGTATCAAGGCGGAGGCGGACCGCGCCCGCTTTATCGAGGTCATCGAGGAAATCCGCCAACGCCGCGGAATCGGGATGGGGTTCATCGTGCGCGCGGCAAGCGACGCCGCCGATGCGCAGACCATCGAAGCGGACATCGACACGCTGCTGGACAGGTGGGACGGGGTGTTGGAGTGTTGGGCGCAGGTGCAATGCCCCGCCCTGGTGTACGGGGAAATGCCGCTTCAGGCCCGCCTCATTCGCGATATTTCGAGCCCCCGACTGTCCCGCATCGTTATCGACGACCAACGTGCCCGTCACCGTGTCCAACAATATGTGGACGAACGATTGCCGGAATTTTCCGGTCGCATCGAGGCGCATGGGGAGGCGAAGCCGCTGTTCGAACACTACGGGGTGGATGCGGAGGTGAGGCGGGCGCTCGAACCCCGGGTAGAGATGCGGTGCGGCGGCTATCTCATCATTGAGCAAACGGAGGCGATGACCACCATCGATGTCAACACGGGCAGCTATCTGGGTGGCTACAGCCTGGAGGAAACCGCGTACCGCGCCAACCTTGAGGCGGCCCATACCATTCCTCGGCAACTCAGGCTGCGCAATCTCGGCGGAATCATCGTGGTCGACTTCATCGACATGCGCGAGGAAGCGCACCGGCGGGATGTGCTGCGCGTTCTTGAGAAGTCCTGCGAGGGAGATTCCACCCGGGTTTGTGTCGAGGGATTCTCGTCGCTCGGCCTTGTGCAGATGAGCCGCAAGCGCACCCGCGGCAGCCTTGCGCAGCAGGTTTGCGAAACCTGCCGGGTCTGTCATGGAACCGGCTTGATCAAGACCGATGAAACCACCTGCATCGAGGTGTTTCGGGCCATTCTCGACGATGCCTCTCCGCGGCTCGGCGAAACCCGGGGCGAGTATGTCGTACGAGCGCCCCAGGGGGTGGTTGACCGTCTGATTGACGAGGACGCGGAACATCTCGCACGGCTTTCCCGCCGCATTGGCCGGGAGATTCGGATTCAGATGGAGCCGAGTTACGGGCCTGGGGAGTTCGATGTGGTGGTTGTCCGCGACGGCGCCGGTTAGCGGCCCGCACGCCACGATTGGCCGAGCAAACCCCGATGTCCGCTCCCGCAACGCCCCAAGCTTCCCCGGGCCGGGGCTTGCCGCCCGGGCCCGGGTTGCGGGCCATAGCGAGAATAGCCGAGCCCCTGCGCCCGATGTTTCGTCCGCTGGCGACCTTTGTGGTATGCGCGACGGTGGTATCGGCCCTGCTGCTCGGCTTGGGGCGCATGGGGATGTGGTGGCTCGATGAATTTGAGGACTCGGTCAATGCCTGGCTTGATGGCCGTGTGGAAATCCTGGGTCTTGTCGGCGGTTGGGATGGGTTGAATCCGTTGGCCAGGGCGCGCCGGGTTGAATTGTCGGCCGGTTGGGTCGAGAACGTTACCGTCGAACTTGATGTCCTGGAGAGCGTGCGCCGCAACCGCCTCGTTTTGGAGCGGCTGCTTGTCGAGAAGGCGGAGCTGGCGGTCGAACGGACGGCGACGGGCTGGCGTCTGGCGGGTGTGGCCGGGGTCGGCTCGGAATTGGATTGGGTCCGCCTGCTCGGCGATATCGATGAGATTCGTTTTATTGGCGATGTTGCCGTGGCCGGTGCGCGAGAGAGTGGTGTCGCTGTCGAGTTGCTCGGCGTAAACCGGGACGGCGCGCATGCCTACGATTTGTCGGTGCATAACCGCCGATGCACCGCTCCGTGCCGGCTCGAGCTGCGTTGGCGCGCTTTGGACGCGACTTGGCTGGGTCGGCCGGCGGAACGCTATCTGACGCTTTTCGGCGGGGTTGAACTGTCCGCTGCCCTTCTTGCCGGACTCGGTGTGGAATCCGGGCTGCGCCTGCATGCCGACGGTCGCTGGCTGGAGCGGGGGGCAACCGGCGGCGGTGCATTTACGGTACGCCTCGACCGGGTTGGGCTGCCTGGGGAGGTACTCGGGTCGCTGGCCACCGAATTCCGGGGCGTGTTTCGCGACGGGTATCGCGAGGGCCTGTTGGCCGGGGTCGATCTGGGAGCAAACGGGGTGGAATGGCAATTCGGCCCCGTCCATTTGCGCACCCTGCCCGAAGGCGTCGAATTGTGGACCGCCGGGCTACAACTCGGCGAGGCGGTGGATTTTCTAACGGCGGCCGGTGACGGTGTCGAGGCGGTGCGGAGCTGGCTCGGTGCACTCAAGCCGGCCGGCAACCTGCTTGATGTTCACGCCCGGGTCAATGCGGGGCGACTCGCCTATGCGGCAACCTTCGATGATTTGCGTGTCGAACCCCACCGTGGGATTCCCTGGCTGCGGGACGCGGCCGGCGAGGTGGTGGGCTTCGCCGGGGGCGCGCGACTCACCCTGAACAGCAAGGCCCTGGGCGTGGGAATCGCCGATGTCTTTACGGACCGTTGGCAATGGGAGGAGGCGCGGGGCCAATTGCAGGCTTGGTTCGGCGACGGCTATCTGGGTTTGCGGGCGCCGCGCTTTCGCTTTCGCAGCCGGGGCAGCCATTTTTCCGGGGCCTTCTCGCTGGCGAGACCCGAGGAAAGCACGGATCAACGGGTCGCCGCGCTGATCGATTTGGACCAGCTCGATGTGGCGCGGCTGCAAACCTACATCCCCTATCACCTGTCCGAGGGCCTGCGGCATTGGCTGCGCGAGGGCCCCCGCGGCGGTCGGCTCGCGAATCCGAGGGTGGCCTACCAGGGCCAGGTGCATACGCTGCCGAACGACCGTTCCCGCCGGCTGGAGATTCAAGCCCGGCTCAGCGATGGCACCTTGCTTTACCACGCCGATTGGCCGCTCCTGACCGAGGTCGAGGGATTTTTCGAACTGGCCGGTGAGGACACCTTCGCCGATGTGGAATTCGCACGCACCCATAATGCCGAAATCCGTGATAGCGGTGTGCATATCGGCGACAACGGTACCTTCGCCAAGGTTGTTCTGCGGGCGGATATGGATACCGGCGATGGCCTGGCTTTCATTCGTGGCTCCCCCCTTGCCGAACAACTGACCTTTGTCCTTCCGGAGTGGAGCGGCACGGGCCGCCTGGGGCTCGCCGGCACCCTCTACATTCCCATCGCGGATAGTAATGAGCAGCCCGTCGATTGCCGCCTGGATGTCCACTTGGCCGATGTGGGCCTCGACATGCCGAACTATCGCATTGCTGTGGCGCATCTTGATGGTCCCGCGCGGTATCGGTGTCCGCATTACCTGAGCGCCGAGCCGCTTGCGGGTGCCTTGTTCGGGTCGCCGGCGACCATGGCCGCGCGGGCGGATGAGAACGCCGTTGACTTGATCTTCCAGGGCTCCGCTTCCGAGGCGGATCTGTATCGGCTGATCGAAATGGCGGATCCGGGATTCGCCGCGGGGCGGCTGGCTTTTGACGCGACCCTGAGTCTGGCGGTCGACGATTCGCCATCGACCCTGGTGGCGACCAGTGATTTGCTCGGCGTCGCCATCGATCTGCCGGGCGAACTCGCCAAGGCGGCGGACATGGCAAGCCCCGCCGAGATCAAATTGGACTTTCTCGAAGACTATGTCGCCGCCCGGTTTCATGTCGGCGAATTGGATGGTTGGCTGCATGTCGATGAGGTGCCGTTGCGGGGGGCGCTCGGTGTGCGCCGCGCCGCGCCGATGGTCCCGCCGGAGACCGATGAGGTGGTCGTTGCCGGTCACCTTGCCGAACTGGATGTCGAGCAGTGGATGGCGGGTGTCGGCGAGGTGGCCATATCGGTGCCCTGGCGCCTGCGGGAGCTGCGGGTGGATCGCCTGGGGGTCGAATCCCTGACGTTCGACGACCTGTCGGTCACGGGTCATTCACGCAACGATACATTGACGCTCGATTTTGCGTCGGCGCATCTCAACGGGCGCTTGCGGAGTATTGGCGACGCACCGCTGCGGCTTGATTTCGAAACGATTCGGCTGCCCGAGGCGGATGGCGTGGGCGACCCGCTCGATGTTGCGATCATCGATAAGCTCCCGGATGCGGATCTGGCTATTGCCTCGCTCGTGCTGGGCGAGGAGGACTTCGGCAATTGGGCGTTCACCCTGCGCCAACACCCGGAAGGCATTTTGGTCGGCGGCCTGCGGGCCAATTTGAAGGGAACCGAAATTAGTGCGCCCGATGGTGTTTTTTGGAATGCCGCCAGCAACCGGAGCTCCGGCGCGGTGCGATTGACGATGCGAGACCTTGGCGCGGTGCTGCCCCAGTGGGATTACGCACCGAGCGTCGAAGCCGAAACCGCGCAACTCGACCTGGGGGTAAGCTGGCCCGGCTCGCCGTTGAATGTCGAGGTGAACGGTTTGCGGGGGGATGTGGCGTTCGAGGCGAAAAACGGTAGCTTCGTGGAGGTTTCGGGAACCGGTGCCCAGCGCATACTGGGCCTGCTGAATTTCAATACCATACTCAAGCGCATGAGCTTCAACTTCAGGGATTTGGTCGCCAAGGGCACGAGTTTCGACACCATCGAGGCTAAAACCCGCTTCGACGACGGTCGGTTGACCTTCGTTGAGCCGGCCAAGGTGAAGGGCTCCGGTTCGGATTTCAAGATCGGTGGCAGCGTCAACCTTGTCGATGGCATTATGAACGACAACGAAATGATCGTGACCCTGCCGGTTAGCGACAGCCTGCCCTGGTATGCCGTATACGTTTCGCTGGCGAATCCGGCGGCGGCGGTGGCGGTGCTCGCCGGCCAACAGGTGCTCAAGAAACAGATCAAACAGTTCAGCAGCGCCAAGTATCGAATTAGCGGCTCCTGGGACGACCCGGAAGTCAAGCTGATAGGGATTTGGAACGACGACTTGCAGGAATTCAACGACTTGGCGCAGCAGCCAGAGGGCGCGAGCGGTCCGGGCGACCGACAAGCGGAGGAGGGATCCTGAACGCGTGGCGATGGAGGCGGGAGCGAATGGTTTGGATGCGATGAACCGATGGAAACAACTGGAATCATGGGGGACGGACATTGAACGACCGAGTTCGGAATGCGATACAAACTCTTTTGGAACCGGCCGAGCTGACTCGAAGCGGGGTTGAATCCCTGCTCGGGAAGCTAGCCGGTGGCGCAATCGATTTGGGCGAGTTTTATTTTCAGAATCGGCGCACGGAAAGCTGGGCCCTGGAGGATGGCATCGTTAAGGACGGGGGGTTCTCCCTGGACCGGGGTGTGGGTGTACGCGCCGTCAGCGGCGAGAAGTCCGGATTCGCCTATGTCGAAGACATAAATGCGGCGGGTCTTGCAAGTGCCGTGGCCATGGCCCGGTCGATCGTGCGCTCCGGCGGCGAGGGGCGCGTCCGGACCAGCCAACAGCCTTCGGCCACGCCGAGATACGCGGCCCTGGATCCCATTCCCACCCTGACGGCCGAGGACAAGGTGGCGCTGCTCGCGCTTGCGGACAAGGCCGCCCGGCGTATCGACAACCGGGTCGAGCAGGTCTCGGTGCGCATGATGGCCGACCACGACATCGTTTTGGTGATGGCCACCGATGACACCTTCCGCGCCGATGTGCGCCCTTTGGTGCGCATGGACGTCTCGGTGATTGTCGTGCAGGACGGTCGCCGGGAACGCGGCTACGCGGGCGGTGGTGGACGCTTGGATTTGGGCTATTTCTCGCACGAGTGGGCGGATGGTCTTGCTCGCGAGGCGGTGCGCGGCGCGCTGGTGAATTTGGAGGCGGGGGACGCGCCGGCGGGCCCCATGACGGTGGTGCTCGGCCCCGGCTGGCCGGGCGTATTGTTGCACGAGGCCGTTGGCCACGGGCTCGAGGGAGACTTCAACCGCAAGGGCAGTTCCGCTTTCGCGGGCAGAATCGGCGAGCGGGTGGCCGCACCGGGTTGCACCGTGGTGGACGACGGCACCCTGAGCGACCGTCGTGGCTCCCTAACAGTGGACGACGAAGGCACGCCCACCGGCGAAACCGTCTTGATCGAAAACGGCATTCTCAAGGGCTACCTACAGGACAAGCTCAACGCCCGCCTCATGGGCGCCGCTCCCACCGGCAACGGTCGCCGGCAATCCTATGCCCATCTGCCCATGCCGCGCATGACCAATACCTTCATGCGCCCCGGTGTCCAGGATCCGGAGGAGATTCTGGCTTCCTGCGAAAAAGGTGTATTCGCCGCCAACTTCGGCGGCGGCCAGGTGGATATCACCTCCGGGCGATTTACCTTTTCCGCCACCGAGGCCTATCTCATCGAGAAGGGCAGGGTGACGCAGCCCATTCGCGGCGCCACGCTGATTGGCAACGGCCCGGAGGTCATGAGCCGGGTTTCGATGGTCGGCAACGACCTGCGGCTCGACGACGGCGTGGGAATCTGCGGCAAGGACGGCCAAACGGTGCCTGTGGGCGTGGGCTTGCCGACGCTCAAGGTCGATGAAATTATTGTCGGTGGTACCGGAGCCTGAACGCCATGTTGGGAATGATTGATGTCCGGGAACGGGAAGACGAACTGAAAACGCTGGTTGCGTCGATTCTCGACGAGGCGGGCAAAAGGGGCGCGGACGCGGCGGAAGTCTCCGCCAGCCAGGATGCCGGCCTAGCGGTTACCGTCCGCAAGGGCGAGTTGGAAACCGTCGAGTTCAATCAGGATCGAGGTTTTGGAATCACCGTTTACGTCGGCAATAGCAAAGGTTCGGCCAGCACCTCCGACAGCCGTCCGTCGGCAATCGCCGAGACGGTCGCCAAAGCCCTGGACATCGCCCGCCACACCCAGGACGACCCCTGCAACGGGCTCGCCGATGCGGAGCTGATGCCCGCAGCCGTGCCCGATCTCGACCTCTTTCACGAGGCCCCCATGGATACCGCCCGGGCCGAGGCGGCGGCGAGGGCGTGCGAAGCGGCGGGCCTTGGGTTGGACGCCCGCATCGTCAACTCCGAGGGTGCCGCCGCCCAGGCGCAGCAGTCGTGCCGGGTCTACGGCAATTCGCAGGGTTTTATCGGGGGCCACTCGGCAACCCGCTACGACATCAGTTGTGTTTTGATCGCCGAGGATGAAAACGGCATGCAACGCGACTATTGGTATACGGCGAATCGGGACAGCCTTGCACTCGAATCCCCCGAGGCGGTCGGGCGGCGGGCCGCCGAACGCACTCTGGCGCGCCTTTCTCCGGGCAAGGTGCCAACCGGCAGCTATCCGGTGCTGTTCTGCCCAGAAACGGCGGCCTCGCTGGTCGGCCACCTCATCGGCGCCATCAACGGCGGGGCCCTATACCGCAAGGCGTCCTTTCTGCTCGATTCCCTGGGCATGCGGGTTGCAAGCAACCACTTGAGCCTCACTGAGCAACCCCTCTTGCCGAAGGCTATCGGCAGCGCCAGCTTCGACGCCGATGGTGTCGCGACCCGCGAAAATGCGTTCATCGACGGCGGCGTTGTGCAAAGTTACGCGCTCTCCACCTACTCGGGCCGCAAGCTCGGCATGGCGACGACGGGCAACGCCGGCGGCGTCCATAATCTCACCCTGTCCGGGCGAACACTGCCGGTTGGGGCGTTGCTTGCGGAAATGGGCCGGGGCCTATACGTCACGGAACTCATGGGCCAGGGCGTGAATGCCGTAAGCGGCGACTATTCCCGCGGCGCCTCGGGTTTTTGGGTGGAAAACGGCGAGATTCGCCAACCGGTGCACGAACTGACGATTGCCGCCAACCTGAAGGATGTTTATCGAGACATCGTGGCGCTGGGTGACGATCTGGATGTGCGCGGGAACGTGCGGGCACCCAGTGTGTTGATTGGTGGCATGACGGTGGCGGGCTGAGGGTGGCGGCGGATCAGCCGATCTATCGCGACAGGGTTGTGCGCCCGCATGCTGTCGGCGATTCGCTGCGCCGGTTCGGCCAATGCCCCGCTTGCCACCATCCATTCGGAGCCTCGATCAAGGCTGATTCACCCCCAAAACCGCTCGCACCAGCACATTGAGCCCATCCATGCAACCGGTGAAATATGCAGGCTAGGCATACGCCCAGGTCGCAAGGCCAAGAAAGACGAAAAATCCGGTTACATCGGTGATGGTGGTGAGAATAACGCCCCCGGCGATGGCGGGGTCTATGGACAGCCGGTTTAGCGTGCTCGGCAGCAGGCTGCCCGCTACCGCGGCGACCAGGATATTCACCAACATGGCCACCGCGATCACGCCGCCGAGCACCGGGTCGCGGAATGCGAACGCGGCGGTGACGGCGACCAGGGTGGCCCAGAAGAACCCGTTGAACGCGGCGACGGCAAATTCCCGATTCAGGAGCCAAAACAGGTTGGCCCGCCCCACATGGCCCAGGGCGATGCCGCGAATCACCAAGGTCAGCGTTTGTGTGCCGGCGATGCCGCCCATGCTGGCGACGATGGGCATGAGCACGGCGAGCGCAACGACCTTGGCGATGGTTTCCTCGAAGATATTGATGACCGCAGCGGCGACGAAGGCGGTAATCAGGTTGATGCCGAGCCATATGGTGCGACGGCGCACCGCCTTGGCGATGGGCGCAAAGGTATCTTCGTCGAGTTCGAGACCGGCGCGGGCGAGCACCGCTTCATCGGCATCCTCGATGATGACGTCCACGACATCGTCGATGGTGATGCGCCCGAGCAATTTGCCCTCGGCGTCGATCACCGGGGCGGAAACCAGGTCTTCCTCGGAAAACAGCCGGGCCACTTGGGTGTCGTCCATATCGACGGGAATGGCGCGAGCGTCGGTGTCCATCACTTCGCGTACTGTCACGCTCGGATCCGCGGTCAGCAATCTGGCAATCGGCAGCATCCCGATGTATTCGTCCCGGCTGTTCACGACCACGAGCGCATCGGTGGTTTCCGGCAAATCCTTGCGCAACCGCAGGTAGCGCAGCACGATTTCCAGAGCGTGGCGGGGTTGCACGGCGATGGTGTCGGTATTCATCATGCCGCCGGCGCTGTCCTCGGGATAGAACATCACCGCCTCCACCCGCGCCCGATCGGCTGCGCCCATGGAATCGAGCACCTGTTTGGCAATGGTGTCCGGCAGTTCCTGCAGTAGGTCGGCCAGGTCGTCGGTATCGAGGTCGTCGGCGGCGGCGACGAGCTGCGCGGTGTCCATGCCCTCAAGAAAGTCGGTGCGTATGTCTTCTCCGAGGTGCTGCAGGACTTGATTGGAAGCGTCGTCGTCCATCAAGTCCCAGAGAAACGCGCGTATTTTCGGTGGGGAGGCCTTGAGCAGGTTGGCGACTTCCTGGGGACGCAGGGATTGCAAGAGATGGCGGCAGTCGTCCAGCGCACCCGCGCCGTACGAGCGGATGGCTTCGCCGAAGCGTTCCTGGAAGTCCATCGTCAAGCGGGCGGTGCCGCTAATCCTCCTCGCCAAAGCGGTTCGCTATCAGGGCGCTGATCGCGTCGAATGCCTCCGCTTCGTCCTCACCCTCGACGGTCAATTCCAGTACGCTGCCCACCGGCGCGGCCAGCATGAGGATATTCATGATGCTCTTGCCATCCGCCACGGCACCATCCCTGGCTAGCCTGATACGGCTGGCGAAGGGCTTGGCGGCGGCGACCAGCTTGCCCGCCGCCCGCGCGTGCAGGCCCAGACGATTGACCAGTCTGACTTTCGCTCGCTTCATGGGTGTCGCCACAGTTCCCGATGGCGGGTGGATACATTGCCATATCGCTCGGCCAAGCGCGGCCCGCACCGCTCCGCCACGCAGCCGCCGATGACGGTCAGCTTCATGCCGGACGCGACCATGCCCCCAACCAGCTTGATGTGAGGGTCGGTTGTATCATTGGCAGTTGATGGTAGGGGAAGCAAAATCATGGGGTTGACGGCGATGCTGCGCCCGCCCGCAGGGCCGCGTTGAAAATCTCCGCCGCGAGCGCCTCGGAACTCGCGGCTTGCCGCAGCCGGGCGCGGTTTGCCGCATCCCCGAATATCTTGGCGAGCAGCGATAGAATTTCCAGATGCGCGGAGGTTTCCTCTTGTGGAACCACCAATACGAAAATCAAATCGACGGGTTCTTCATCCGGGGCGTCGTAGTCCACGGGTTGTTCCAGCGTGAGAAATACCGCCATCATGGCCGGACACTCCAGACGGCAGTGCGGGATGGCAACCCCCTTGCCGATACCGGTGCTGCCGAGCCGCTCCCGCTCCATCAGCGCGTCGAACAACGGCCGCACGGCGACCCCCTCGCGTTGTTCGGCAAACAGGTCGGCGGCCATGTCCAGCGCGCGCTTGCGGCTGTGGGCCCGCACACCCCGGCGCACACAATTCGCTGTGAGCAGGTCTTCAAGACGCATCGGTTGATTTCGGGCTAGTGTCCTGTCCAGTTGATTCCTTGCCTTTCAGAGCTCGCTCGGCGCGTCGATGCAAGGCGTGGCCCGCAGCCAATATCGAGCATATTGGCGAGGGTCGCAACACCGCAGTGGCGCGCCCGCAAGCGTCCAGCGTCCAGATGCGCGGCGGAGCCCCGCCGGGGTATCCGCACGTTCATTGCCCCGGCCCGGATGCGGGCGATTAGCCGCGGCCCCGGCGCCGGGCGGTGATCTTCTCCTTGTGTTTGACAATTTGACGGTCGAGTTTGTCGGCAAGCATGTCGATGGCGGCGTACAGGTCGCCGGATGTGGCGTCGGCAAATAGTTCCGCGCCGCTGACATGCGCGGTTGCCTCGGCTCGTTGATCGAGTTTCTCCACGCTAAGCACGACATGCATGTTGGTGATGTGGTCGTAGTGCCGTTCAAGCCGGGCCAGCTTGTCGGTCACATAGCTCTTTAGAGCGGGGGTGACATTGATGTGGTGCCCCGAGATGCTCAACTGCATGGCATACCTCCTTACCCGCCCGATGGATTGGACTGCTGCCCATTCGGCAACAGCGGCGTTCATGCCAGACGCTTGCGTCGATTCGAGGGCGGAATCGACATCGATTCGCGGTATTTGGCAACCGTGCGCCTGGCAACGTTGATGTTCCGTTGCCCCAGTATTGCCGCGATTTTGGCGTCGCTCAACGGTTTTTTTGGGTTTTCCCGGTTGGTGAGCCCGCGGATTAGGGCACGGATGGCGATACTGGAAACCTCGTCGCCATCGGTGGTGCTTACATGGCTTGAAAAGAAGTACTTCAACTCAAAGAGTCCACGGGGTGTTTGCATGAATTTGCGGCTGGTCACCCGGGAAATGGTCGACTCGTGCAGGTTGACGGCGTCGGCCACGTTTTGCAGTACGAGCGGGCGCATGGCCTCCTCGCCGTGCTCAAGAAATCCCCGCTGAAACTCGACGATGCAGCGCGCCACGCGCAGCAGCGTATCGTGGCGGCTTTCCAGACTTTTCAAAAACCAGCGCGCATCCCGCAGGTGCTCTCGAAGCCAGGTGTTTTGTTGGCTGTTGTCGCCGCGCCGGATCAATGCCGCGTAATTGGAGTTGATGCGCAGTGCGGGGGCTGCTTCCGGGTTCAAAGCCACCACCCAGCGGTCCCGCTCCCTGCGCACCACGACATCGGGAACCACATAGTCGATGGGGCCCGGTGCGATGGCGGCGCCGGGCCTCGGGCTTAACGACCGGATCAGGGTGGTGATTTGCGCGAGTTGCGCCTCGCCGAGGCGCGTCTTGCGCTTTAGGGTGGCGAAGTCCCCGGCGGCGAGTAGCGTCAGGTGGTCGCGCACGATGGCAAGAGCCTCCGTGCGCCAGGGGGTCGAGGTATTGAGCGCTTCGAGTTGCAGCGCCAGGCACTCCGCCAGGCTCCTGGCCGCGACGCCGGTTGGATCGAACTGCTGTACTTGCCGCAAAACCCTGGACACATCAGTCGCGCGGATGCCGAGAGCGGGTTCGAAACTCTCCAGGAGTTCGTCGATGTCCATCTCGAGCATGCCGTCCGGGTTGACGGCATCGACGATGGTGGCGGCGACCAGCCGGTCGGTGTCCGACATGGAGGTTAGATTCAACTGCCAGAGCAGGTGCTCGCGCAGGGTTTCCTCGGCGC
The DNA here is from genome assembly GCA_965116165.1 of Pseudomonadales bacterium. Classification (GTDB taxonomy): domain Bacteria; phylum Pseudomonadota; class Gammaproteobacteria; order Pseudomonadales; family Azotimanducaceae; genus Azophilus. Next base: position 3,473,003 of record OZ220484.1, read on the forward strand.
TGTGGTTGCTGTCGATATCGGGGTGGTTGTCGTCGTGCGCCACGACCGCCCCGGACTTCGCGGGTGCTGCGGCGGGTTGGAAGATGTCGTCCCAATCGCTGTCCACCGGCAGTTCCTCGGGGATGGGTCGTGCCAGTTCGGTATCCACGGCGGGTTCTTCCGGCGCGGCGTCTATGCCGTCGCCGACGGTCGAAGCACCCCGCCCATTTTCCCGCGGGTCCGCACCCTCGATACCGGTGTCCGCGTCGTTGGTGTATGGGGCGGGAGCGTTCGCATAGTCCGGCGGGCCGCCGACAATATCCTCCGTGGCCGGGTCAAGCGCCTCCCATGGCTCCGTCTCCGGATCATTGTCGCTTGCCGTGTCCTCCTCCAGCATCGGATTGGTTTCGAGCGCTTCCCGAACTTCCCGCTGCAGGTCCAGGGTGGATAGTTGCAGCAGGCGGATGGCCTGCTGCAACTGCGGGGTCATGGCGAGCTGTTGGCGGAAGCCCAGCGACAGGGAGGTTTTCATGACCACGGGGGTCTGTCGACATCAAAGGTGGAAACTTTCGCCAAGATACACGTTGCGGACGGTTTCGTTGGCTAGGATTGCCTCGGCGTTGCCCTCCGCGATGATGTGTCCATTGTTGACGATGTAGGCCCGATTGCAAATATCGAGGGTGTCGCGCACATTGTGATCGGTGATCAGAACGCCGATGTCGCGGGCGGCGAGGTCGCGCATCTCCTGTTTGATATCCCCCACGGAGATGGGATCGACACCGGCAAAGGGTTCGTCGAGCAGTATGAATTTGGGGTTGCCGGCAAGCGCCCGGGCGATTTCGACCCGGCGGCGCTCGCCCCCCGACAGTCGCTCGCCAAGCAACTTGCGCACGGTATGCAGATTGAACTCATCGAGAAGCTGTTCGAGCATCCGCGCCTGCGCCTTGCGGTCAAGGTCGCGACGCAGTTCGAGAATGGCGCGTAAATTGTCTTCCGTCGAGAGTTTCCGAAAGACGCTGGCCTCTTGGGGCAGGTAGCCGATGCCGGCGCGCGCGCGCAGGTGCATGGGTGCCTTGGAGAGATCCTGGCCGTCGAGGGCGATGGTGCCGTCCTCGGCTCTCAGGAGCCCGACGATCATGTAGAAGCATGTGGTCTTGCCGGCGCCGTTCGGCCCGAGCAAGCCGACGATTTCGCCGCTGCGCACCTTGAGGCTCACATTGTCCACGGTGAGCCGGGTGCGATATTCCTTGCGGAGATGCCGCGCTTCGAGAACGGACATTATTCCCGGGGGGAGGGCATCAGGGTGGTGTGTACCGGCCCCTGATCCCGGGCCCCGGCGTCGACGCGGCCGGCCACGATGTCATAGCGGATCAGGTCGCCGCTCAGGGAGTTGCCGCGCTGTTCAAGATGGGCGTTGCCCGCAAGATCGATACGCGATTCCCTGGTGTGGTAGACGATGGTCGAGGCATCGGCGTCCACATCGCCGGCGTCATCCGCCAACGCCTGCCGGTAGCGGGCGGGGGTGCCGGTGGCGGTGATGCGCACCACCTTGCCCGCTTCGTAGTCGACGACCATGCGCTCGGCGAGCACCCGCAAAGTACCCTGTTCCACCCGCACGGCGCCAATGTAGACGATGCGGCCTTCCCGCCGTTCGATTTCGGCGGATTCGGCGCGGATGTGAATGGGTTGCTCGGTATCCTCCGGTAGTGTCCACGCCGGTGTCGGGGCCAGCGCGCAAAACACGGCAACACCGAAAAGCGCCCGGTGCCGGGGACGCTTGCTTCCAGGGTATGCTCGTATCCGCACCAATTTCTTCGCCATTTTATCGCGGGGGTGGTCCGCATTGGTTTGTATTTGCCCAGGAATTTCCTACAGCGCGGGCTTCCGGGCGGAAACCGCGCCCCGGTGGAATTGTTCGCGCTGAATGACGGTATGAACCGCGGCATCCGGTGCGGATGACAGCTTCATCGACCCGCGCGTCAAGTCGGCCTGCATGCCCCGGGCCCTCGTGCGGCCTATATTGGTGTCGATCATAACATCTCCCCGCGTCTCGGCGTATTGGCGCTCGGGGTACAGGTCGAGGGTCTCGCAGCGGATGGTTGTGTAGTCCGAACCGGTGCCCCGCCGATGGACGACCACGCTCTTGCGCAGCAGCACACGCTCCCCGTCGGGGGTGTCGGCGGTACCGTGCATTTCGCCGAGCGCGGCGGTTATGCGCCACGGCGGATCGGATTCGTTGTGCAGCTCGAGATCCGGTGTCAGCAGCCGGGTAAACCGCTCCTTCTCGAAGTGGCGAATTTCCCGGGCGCCGAGACGGTACCTCAGGGTGCCGTCCTGTTGAAATTGGGTGATCGTCGCCCCTTCCATGTGGAGGTCGGGCTCGTCGGCGAGCTCCGGGGGCAACGCGCTTGGCGTCAACGAACCTCGCCAGGGCGCGAAATAGAAGGCCAGCAACAATGTGCCGATGGCAAATAGAACACCGGTGGCCAGGCCGTATTGCTCGTTGCGCATGCCGCCAAAATTCCTGGGACGCCGCCTCTGTTCGCCGCCAAAGCGGATGGGGAAGGTCTGAACAAGGCGATAGAGCGGCATCGAAGATCCAATATCCCATCGATTCTACTAGGGGAACCTCTGATTAATTCTGTAGCCTCGGCATCCAAGTCAATAAAATCAATCTTCCCGTTCACCAACCACCCCGGCCCTTGCCGCGCCGGGGCTCGCAAGGCGCTCGGTTCGCGCAAGTGTCGAGCCGACGCCCCGTCGGCCGGCAGGGCGCGTGGCGGGATGGATCGACAACCCGCACGGCGTTTGCAATCGTTCCCCCGCCTCGGCTTTAATATGGTCGCGAAGTAATCGCCGCGCCAGCGCGGCGGCGGAATATCTGGGACGGGAGAGCGAGACCGTGACAAGGACAAGCACGAGGACGACGGACGATCCGGCGGCGCGCGGCCTGCCGCGGCTGTCCGGGCGTGGGCGCCGCGCGCGAACTCCCTGTCAGGCACCCCCCCCCCCCCCCCCGAAGAGTCCGGGCGCGGGGCTGAGCCGATGGGCGCCCCCGGGAGAACCGCCCGCCGCCTGAAGGCGGGATTCGCTCTTGTCTCCTTCGCGCTGGCGACGCTCGCCGTGCTCGCGCCGCAGAACGCGCTGGCGCAGGCGCCGGACAAGCCGTCCGGGTTGGCCGCGACGCCGGGTGCGGGGAATGTCGTGCTGACCTGGAACGCCCAGCCGGACCAGCAGATTACCCAATGGCTCTACCAGGTCAAGCTGAGCACTGACAACTGGCCCGCTGCGTCGTCCACCATTAATGGGACCGGTGCTACAACGAGCCTGACAATTACCCGAACGACCATCAGCAGCGCAGGCCTGACCAACGGCATGTCGTACGACTTCCGTATCCGGGCCCGAAGTGGCAGTTCCATTAATACCAGTCCCTGGTCCGATGTGGTGACGGCGACGCCGACCGCCACCCCGCCGGTCACCATCACTCTCACCGCCACGCCGGGCAATGCCAGGATTGACCTCTCGTGGACCTATAGCGGCTCCACCACGGGTGCTTCCAAGTGGCAGGTCGAGTATTTCACCGGAAGCACTGGCGATCAATGGCGCGATATCCCAGGCGGAGTGGCTGCGCGCAGCGTAGCTCTCCCTCTCGCTGGACGACCCGCGCTGGTCAACGACGACACATACAATATCCGGCTCAGACTGGCGACTTCACGGGGAGACACCCTGGCGCAAACCGTGATAGGCAATACGGGTTGGGTGACCGCCACGCCGACGGCATCCACAACCACGACCGTTCCCGCCGCCCCGACGAACCTGACGGCGACGGGGGCCGGCACCACACAGGTGTTGCTGACATGGACCAAGCCGGCCGGCACGATCACCGGCTACAAGCTGCGCCACGCCAAGACGCCGTCAAAGGCCAGCGCCACCTGGGCCGCCATGGCGGGTTCGGGCGCGAACACCGTGAGGCACATGGTGACCAGTCTGGACGACGACGCCGAATACAGTTTCATGATCCGCGCCGTGAACGCCTCCGGCGACGGCGCCGCCACGGGCTGGGTGACGGCGACGCCTATGGACAGCTGCCCTTCCGTGCTCAGCCCGACGAACCTGAGTCTCGCGCCGCGTTCGGACGGGTTTGTCGTCACCTGGACGGCGCCGACCGATGTATTCCGCAACGGATGGACATTGTCTTACGGCAAGACCGGGGGAAGTTCGACCTCTGTCACCATCTCGAATGCCGCCGCGACCAGCCGCACGCTGACCGGTCTGGACGCCAACACCGAATATGAGATCAGTCTTACAGCGACCCATTCTACTTATAATCCTTCTGCGGTCTGTCCTCCGGGCTTCCGTGTAAAAACCACCGGCACGACCGCGGACGCCGGGCCGACCATCACCCTCACCGCCACGGCGGGGGACGGGCGGGTGACGTTGTCCTGGACCTATGCCAACGACGACGGGGAGGCGTTTGATCACTGGCGGTACGCGCAGAAGAAAGGCGGCGGAAGCTACAGCGGCCTGGGCGATGAGATTCCCGGCGGCAAGGCCATCCGAACGCACACCGTGACAGGTCTGGAAAACGGCGCCGCATACACTTTCAAGGTCACACGCGGAGTCACAAGCCCCCCACCTGTGAGGATCCAGACAACAGCACCTCCTTACTCCAACGAAGTCACCGCGACGCCGACGGCCGCTTCCGTTCCCGCCAGGCCGTCGGGGTTGTCGGCGGAGGCGGGCAACGGTCAGGTGGAGCTGACGTGGACCGACCCGGACGACGATTCGATCACGAGGTATCAGTTGCGGCGGAGGAAGGGCAGCGCCGCCTGGGGCGGCTGGACCGCGATTCCCGGGTCGGACGCGGACACGGTGAGCCACACGGTGACGGGTCTGGACAACGATGTGGAGTACCGTTTCCGCATCCGGGCGCGGAACAGCGGCGGCAACAGCGCGCAGTCGGCGGTGGTGGAGGCGACGCCGTCGGCGTCGGCGGCGGTTCCCAAGCCGGTTCTGAGCGCGGAAGCGGGCTACGCCAGGGTCACCCTGAGCTGGAGCGCCTTGTCGGGGGTGACGGTTGCGAGCTGGGGCTATGAGTACAAGAGCGCGGGCGGCAGCTGGAGCACGACCGCGACGGTTTCGGACGGCGGCGCGACGAGCCACACGGTGACGGGTCTGACGATCGGCACGGAATACACGTTCCGGCTGTTCGCCGCGGTCGGTCCCGGGGTGCAGTCGGTGTGGTCGGACGAGGTGAAGGCGACGCCGACGAATACGGTTCCCAAGCCGGTCCTGACGGTGGCGGCGGGCGACCGTTCGGCCACCCTGAGCTGGAGCGCGCTGTCGGGCATTCCGATAACGAGCTGGGGCTACCAGTACAAGAGCACGGGCGGCTGGAGCACGACCACGACGGTCACGGGCGGGAGCACGACGAGCGCCACGGTGACGGGGCTGACGGGCGGCACGGAGCATACGTTCCGGCTGTTTGCGGCGGTTGGTCCGGGGGTGCAGTCGGTGTGGTCGGACGAGGTGACGGCGACGCCGTATGCGCTGGCGGCGCCGGTGCTGACGGGGGCGACATCGAATGCGCCCAACTTGGCTCTGGGGGTTCGACTGACGTGGACCCATAGCGGCGATCTTCTCCCTGCTGGAGCCACCTGGTGGTATTGGCGGATGGGTCATCGTCTCAGGGGCGGCACCGACTGGCGGGGAACCGCTCGCACTGGCGCTTCGGCGGTACTTTCGGCGCGGACGGTTGACTGGGGGCTGGACACCTTCTACCCCGAGGGCGCGGTGGTGGAGGTGAGGATTCGCGGACGGGGGATCAATGATCGGAACGGCCTCTGGTCCAACATCCGCACGGTGACCCTGAGCGACGATGATGATGACAGGCCGGCCCTGACGATCGCCGGTTCGCCGGTGACGGTGGCGCCCGGTTCCACGGCCACCTACACGGTGGCGCTGACGAAGGCGTATGCGGGGACGCTGTCGATCGCGAGCGACGACACGTCGGCGGCGACGGTGAGTCCGCCGAGCCTGGCCTTCACCACCACCAACTACAACACGGCGAAGACGGTGACGGTGACCGGGGTGGGCAACGGCACGGCGACGATCGACCACGCCTTCCGGCTGACGGGGGCCGCGGCGGATGCGATACCGGACGCCGGCACGGTGGACGTGACGGTGGCCGCGGTGCCGGGCGTGACGGTCTCGCCGACCTCGCTGACGATCGACGAGGGCGGCAGCGGCGCCTACACCCTGAGGCTGAACACGGCGCCGGCGGCGAACGTGACGGTGACGGTGGGCGGCGCCTCGGGCGAGGTGACGGTGGCGGGCTCGCCGCTGACGTTCACGCCGGCCAACCACGGCACGGCGCAGACGGTGACGGTCGGCGCCGGAGCCGACGCCGACACGGCCAACGACAGGGCGACCCTGACGCACACATCGGCCAGCACCGACAACGACTACGGCGCCGCGCTCGCCATCGACAGCGTCTCCGTGACGGTGAGGGACACGACGCCGGGCGCCGGGGGGACGGATCCGACGCCGCCGCCGGAGTCGCCGACGGGCGGCATGACCTATCAGCAACTGGACGGCGCCGGCGGCCTGGCGCCCGAGCCGGTGGAGTACGCCCGGGAGCTGGTCGTGGTTCCGGCCGGCAAGACGACCGTCAACATCAAGAGCCCGGTGGCCGCGGTGGCCACCGACACCCGGCACCGGGTGGCGGCGGCGCTCGGGCGGCGCATCCTGGTGGACGAGTCGGTCCATGTCCGCCTGGCGCTGGGCGGGGGGATGGTGTTCGCCGAGGGGAAGAATGTCGGCGACATCGGGTGGCGCTGGTCCGCGAACCCCCTGAGGCCGCCCTCGTCGTGCACGATGGAGAATGGCGCGGCGTTCATCAATCCGGACCACGTCACGTCGGCGGGCAAGGCGATCGGGACATCCCTCGTCGCGGGGCGGGCGGGGGAAAGCGTCGCGGTCTTCCGGCTCGAAACGGGCGCGGACGACGATTTCGGCCTGGACCTCCCGAGCCGGGACGGGGGCAGACACCTTCCCCCCGAGGCGCGCGCCGTCGCCGGCGGCGGCCCGAAGTGCGGCACCCCCAATGAGCCCACGAGGATATTCGCCGACATCGCCGACCACCTGGCGGTGCCGGCGGGCGAGGGCGCGTACACGGCGGGCATCTCGCTGCACGGCGACGCGGACGACGCCCTGGCGGGCCGCAACGCGTCCGTGGCTCTGGGCGGCGCGGCCACCATCGTGCGGGTCGTCGACGGTCTGGACGCCGGGGTGGAGGCGGCGACCCAACCCGTTGTCGCGCACGTGGGCACCTCCCCGCAACCGTTCCTGTGGTTCCGGGACGCGGCCGCGGCCGGCGGCGTGACGGACGCGGCGGTTCTGGGCTCGGCCAGGGCGACGATCGCGGGGAACAACCTCCACAATCCCACCACCGGCGGGATCGCCACGGGGAGCGACCTGCTGCCCGACGGCAGCGTCAACCTCGCGGTTGAGGGGGACTTCTCGATCGGGGCGTTCAGCCTGGGGATTCCCGCGGACGCGGCGGACCCGTCGGGGGTCTGCCCGGCGGCCGGCGCCGCGGGGTCGCCGGCGACGGGCAACCTGGCGCCGGCGGCCGGCGGCCCGCCGGACAGGGCGACGCTCGGGGGGCGGAACGCGGGGACGCACCATCTGTGCGTTCGGGTGGCCGCCGCGAACGGGGCCCCGATTCCGGCCGGGCTGTACCGCGGGACGGTCAGCCGCACCGGGGTCGGCGACGCCGACGAGACGCTGGCGACGGGTGTGATCGGCCGGATCCGGCGCAACGGGACGACGGCCCGGCTGACCTATCTGACCGCGTCGGGGAAGTACAACCAGCGCCTGATCATCGTCAACGAGGGGGCGCGCGACGCGAGGTACGACCTGGGCTCGCTGGTGACGGAGGCGGGGACGCGGGCGACGCCGACGGCGGCGGCGGTCGGCACGGTCCCGGCGGGCGGTCAGGTGGTGCTGCGGGTTTCGGACCTGGTCGAGTTCGCGGGTCCGCGTCGGCGGGCGTCGGCGACGCTGAGCGTGGTCGCGGCGCCGGGGGACATCCGGGTGGCGACGACCCAGGTGAACCTGCTGGACGGCAGCACGGACACGCTCCACATCCCGGTGCGCGGCGCCACGGTCATGCATGAATAGGCCGGGTCGGCGGCCTGCCGGACTTCATGGCGCTTAATTTTCGGGAATTATCCAGTGCTTATGTCTGAATGGTCAATTTCGCTCGGTATTTGGGCCCAAACGAATAATCACGCATCGTTAGCGGGAATTGCTGATAAAGGTGACTGATCGGGCGTTCCCTAGTGTATAGACTGTTGTATCAGTAGTGAGTTGTAGCCGATCCAGGCCAGCAGCATGACGGCCCCTTCGAATCGCGTGATAACGGCGCGCGAGTTGATGCCGTAGGCGAATAGAGCCAGCAGCAGCGTAAGCGCGGCCATCATGCCGCAGTCACGCCATAGCGCCACCGACTCCATCTCGACTGTTGCGAGCAGGCCGGGTATGGAGAGCACGGCGAGAATATTCAGAATGTTGGAGCCGACGACATTGCCGATGGCGATATCCGTGTGACCCTTGATGGCGGCGGCGACCGTGGCGGCAAGCTCCGGCAGGCTGGTGCCCATCGCGACGATGGTTAGACCGATGACCAGTTCGCTGACGCCGAGCCGTTCGGCGATGTCCGTGGCGGACCAGACGAGCAACTCGGCGCTTGCCACCAGAACAACGAGGCCACCGATTAGCCATAGAATGCCCTTCGGGGTGGCCATCTCGGGGATTTCGTCGAGTTCACCGCGGATGGCGTCCGGCATGTCGGCGTGGGTTGGCGAACGTTTTGACACCAGCAGATATAGAATAAACAGCAGCCCGGACAGTAACAGGAGGCTGTCCACCAGGCCGAGCTTCAAGTCGAACATCAGCAAGAGCGCCAGCACTGTCGCCCCAATGAGCCAAGGCAGCTCCGCGTGCAAAACCCGTTTGGAAAACGGCAGCGGCGCGACCAGGGCCGCCACCCCGAGCACCAGCCCGATGTTGGCGATATTCGAGCCGATGGCGTTGCCGATGCCCAGCATCGGATTGCCCTCAAAGGAAGCGGTTATCGCCACGAAAATCTCCGGTGCCGAGGTGCCGATGGAAACGATGGTCAATCCGATCAGTATCTTGGAGACGCCGAGGTTGCGGGCGGTGCTTGCGGCGCCGGACAGAAACTTGTCCGCGCTCCAGACGAGGGCCATGAAACCGGCGATCAGCCCGAGTACGGGAACCCACATAGCGAAGAACCGAATGGCTTGGCAAAGCCGGAAGGCGCACTTTAGTCGCAGATTGGAAATTAGTCACATGCCGAGTTGGCGGGAATTGCCGTGATACGAAAGCCGTTCTTGTATCGGAGTGCGGCAGGTGCTGAAATTCCGTCCTATGCCCACAGAAAAGGAAATCGAGAACGCTGTGCCCGAGCGCGGAAATCTCGTCGAGGTTCGTGGCCTGCACTACGCCATCGGCGAGCGAACGATTTTTCAAGATCTATCGCTGGATGTGCCGCGCGGCGGCATCACCGCCATCATGGGGCCGAGCGGCTGCGGTAAAACGACCCTGCTGCGCATGATCGGCGGCAGCCTGAAACCGGATCGTGGGCGGGTGTTGGTTGCCGGACGCGATGTATCCCGTGTTCCCCGTGCGGAACTGTTCTCGATTCGGCGGCGCATGGGTGTGCTCTTTCAGTCCGCCGCCCTGTTTACCGACCTGACCGTCTTCGAGAATGTCGCCTTTCCCCTGCGCGCGCACACCAAATTGCCGGAGGACAGTATTCGCGACCTGGTATTGATGAAGCTGAATGCCGTTGGCTTGCGCGGCGCCAGAGCGCTTATGCCGAACGAACTCTCTGGGGGCATGGCAAGGCGGGTTGCGCTGGCCCGGGCGATCGCGCTCGACCCGGAGTTGATCATGTACGACGAACCGTTCGCCGGACAGGATCCCATCGCCATGGGCGTCTTGCTGAGCCTCATCGGGAACCTCAACGCGTCGCTCGGCACGACAAGCCTGGTGGTATCCCACGATATCCACGAAACCGCGAGCATCGCCGATCGCATCTATGTGCTATCCGGCGGCGGCGTTATCGGCGTCGGCGCGGCGTCGGCGCTCAAAGACCACCCTGAGCCCGAGGTGCGCCAGTTCATCAACGGCACACCCGACGGCCCGGTGGCCTTTCATTATCCGGCCGCGGACTATAGCGAGGATCTGTTCGGAGCATATGGCCCATGAAGGCGGGCTTCGAGCGGTCGGGACGGACACATGGACGCGCGGGATCTGTAGCCACCCCGCTCGATTGGGTGTGCCGGATCGGTTACCGGACCCTGGACAGCATCGCCAGACTCGGGCGGGCATCGGTCCTATGGGCGGCGTCGCTCCTTTGGCTGCCCTCCCCGGCGGATCTGTATCTGGTTGTGCGGCAGATTTACAATGTCGGCGTACTCTCGCTCATCATCATCATGCTGTCCGCTTTTTCCATTGGCGCCGTATTGGCGCTGCAGTTCTACACGCAGCTTTCCCGGTTTGGCGCTCAGGACGCGGTGGGTGTCGGGCTTGCCGTGGTGTTGTTGCGCGAACTCGGGCCCGTGATTACGGCGCTCCTGTTCGCTGGCCGGGCGGGCTCCTCGATCACCGCCGAAATCGGGCTGATGAAATCCACCGAGCAACTGGCGAGCATGGAGATGATGGGCGTCGATCCACTCCGCCGCGTGGTGGCGCCGCGACTTTGGGCGGGTTTCATCTCCCTGCCCCTGTTGACGGCGATTTTCAACGTGGTGGCCATTTACGGCGGGGTGGTGGTCGGCATAGAGTGGCTTGGTATCGAGCGCGGCGCCTTTTGGTCGGGCATGACCGATACGGTGGAAATCTGGGAAGACATCGGTAAGGGTATGCTCAAAAGTGTCTTTTTCGCCCTGGTGGTGACTTGGATTGCGGTCTTCCAGGGCTATGACACCTATCCCTCGGCGGAAGGCATTGGGCTTGCGACGACGCGCACTGTCGTGTATTCGTCGGTGCTGGTCCTGGCCCTGGACTTTCTGCTGACGCTCAGCATGTACGGAGACTTTTGACCGGGAGCAAGAAGCCATGCGTATGCGAACCGTGGAGATCAGTGTCGGCGCCTTCGTGCTCGCCGGCATTCTGGCGCTCATATTCCTGGTGGTGCGCGTCAGCGGCATCAATTTCCAGGACAGTTCCACCTATTCCATCACCGCCCGCTTCGACGATGTGGCGGGGCTGAAGCGACGCGCCAAGGTTAGTATGGCCGGGGTCGTCATCGGTCGCGTGTCGCACATTGCAGTGAACACCGAATACGGCGAGGCTGTGGTGCATATGGAAATCGAGCAGCGGGCGGGCGATTTGAGTGCCGATACCGGTGCCCGCATTCTAACGGAAGGCATTATTGGGTCTCGCTATGTTAGCCTGCTGCCGGGCGCCGACGAGGAAACCCTGGAGGACGGCGATGAAATCTTCGATACCCAGGGTGCCCTGGTGTTGGAAAACCTGATCGGCGATTTGGTAACGAATCTCGGCTCATGAAATTACGCACTGTTTTGACGTTGGGGCTCCTCATTGCCCCGGTAATCGTGCTGGCCGCCGCGCCCGGTGCGCGGGTGGCCGCCGCCCGGTTCGATTCCGCGCCGCATCAGGCCATTCAGGAAGTGTCGGCGGCATTGCTCGAACTCATCGACGCATCCCGCGCCTATGTGGACGAGGATCCCGGCCGCTTTTTGCGCGAGGTGGACGCGCTACTCTCGCCGGCCATCGACTTCCGGGGCTTTTCCCGGGGCGTCATGTCGGTGCACTACCGAAAGGCCACCCCGGACCAGCGCCGCCGGTTCGCGGCGAACTTCAAGACCAGCCTGCTCCGCACCTATGCGCTGTCGTTGACCAAATTCGTCGACGGCCAGGTCGTGGTGGTGCCCCCGGAAAGGCCGCCACGGCGACCCAACCGACAAAATGTGCGCATGGAAATCCGCACCGGCGGCAATGTGCATCCTGTTGTTTACACGATGAACCGGAGCGGGGACGGCGTTTGGCGCATCGGCAATATCGTCATTGCCGGGGTGAATATCGGCCTGACTTTCCGCAGCCAATTCAAAAGTGCCGTGGCCGATGCCCGGTATGGCGGCGACCTCGACCGCGTGATCGACGCCTGGTCGGATGTCGTGGCGGAAGACGCGCCCGCACCCGCAGCGATGGCGGGCGGGGATGGGAATCCGCCTATATGACGGAGTGCACCCTCACCGTGGAGGGCGGTCTTGCCGGCCGGGTCGGTTTCGACAATCTTGCCGAGGTGCGCGAGGCGGGCGAGACGCGTATTCGCGGGTTCGAAGGGGAGTGCATTGAGTTTGATTGCTCCGGGCTTGAGGAAGCCAGCAGTGTTGCCGTGGCGTTGCTGATAGCCTGGCAGCGGGCGGCGCGCGCTATTGGCAAGTCGGTGGTTTTCAGGGGCGCCTCGGCGAGCCTGCGCAATATCGCGGCTTTTTCGGGTTTGAGCGACATATTGGCGCTGGATGCCTAGCGCATGCGCCCGCTGTTCGACCTGTACGCAATGGTATGTCTAGCCCGGTGCCCGCTTGGTGGCGGATCGATGCGACGCGACACTAGCCGATTATTTTACTGTGGGAGGTTGCATTCATGACTTTGCAGGCCCAGATAGAGGCGTGCATTCGCGAGTCCTTGTCCGACAGCGAAGTTCAGGTTGTGCTGGAAGGCAATCGGGCGCTCATTCGGGTCACCGGCGACCGCTTTGCGAGCCTGAGCCGGGTGCGCCGACACCAGGCGGTTTATGCCTGCATCGAGGCGTTCATCGCGGATGGCAGCCTGCACGCCGTCACCATTGACGCCGCAACCGCGGGCGAGCGAGCCTAGATCCCGGTGATTTTTACCCCATGTTCGATACGTCGTGGCCCGGCCGCCACGGTACGCCGCTGTCGCCAGACGGGCATTTCGGCGGTTCCGGTACTCCGGGATGCGTCCATTGCCGCCCGCAACCGCTTCGACGGCCGCTAAACCGCCGAATGGACAAATTGCTCATCAACGGTGGGCGACGCCTCGAGGGTTCGCTGCGCGTATCCGGTGCCAAGAATGCGGCGCTGCCAATTCTCGCGGCAAGCCTATTGACCGGCGAACGGGTGGTGCTGGATAACGCCCCACGCCTTAACGACATCAGAACAATGCTCAAGCTGCTCCGCTGTCTTGGTGCCGATGCCGCGGATAACGGCCATTCGGGCATTGAGGTCGCCGCCGCCCGGCTCAGCCAGTTGCGCGCCCCCTACGATTTGGTGAAGACCATGCGCGCGTCCTTCCTCGTCATGGGGCCGTTGCTCGCCCGCTTTGGGAACGCCGAGGTGTCCTTGCCGGGGGGGTGCGCCATCGGCGCGCGCCCGGTCGATCAACATCTGAAGGGTTTTGCCGCCATGGGCGCCGACATCGCCATGCGCGACGGCTATGTACGGGCGAGCGCGCCGGGAGGGCTGAGGGGCGCGGAGATCGAGATGGATGTGGTGACCGTTGGCGGCACCGAGAATCTGATGATGGCGGCGGCCCTGGCCGATGGGCATACGTTGCTGAAGGGGGCGGCGCGTGAGCCGGAGGTTGTGGATCTCGGCAATTTTCTCAATGCCCTGGGCGCGCGCGTCTCTGGACAGGGCACCTCCACCATTGCCATCGACGGCGTCGGGGAACTCGGGGGCGCCCGCTACGCGGTGATGGCCGACCGGGTTGAGGCGGGTACCTATTTGATTGCGGCGGCGGCGACCCGGGGGCGGGTGCGCCTCACGGACATCGACCCGCGCACGCTCGGCGCGGTATTGGAACGCTTGATGGTGGCGGGCGCGGACATTCTAACCGGCAAGGGCTGGGTGGAACTGGAAATGCGGGCCCGACCACGCGCGGTCAACATCGAAACCGCGCCCTTCCCGGGTTTCCCGACGGATATGCAGGCGCAGTTCTTAGCCATGAATGCGATTGCGGAGGGAAAGTGCCGGGTCACGGAAAACATCTTTGAGAACCGCTTTATGCATGTGCAGGAAATCAACCGGCTTGGTGCCCACATCGAATTGGCGGATGTTTCCACCGCGCTTGTACAGGGGGTGGAATCGCTCAAGGCGGCCCAGGTGATGGCGACCGACCTGCGCGCCTCATCCAGCCTCGTTGTCGCCGGCTTGGTCGCCGAGGGCCGGACACTCATCGATCGCATCTACCATATCGACCGGGGCTACGAGGCCATTGAGGAAAAACTCTCCGCGCTTGGTGCCGATGTGCGCCGAATTTAACGCGGTCGTGTCCAGTTGTGCGGTCGGAACTTGCAAGCGACCATGTTGGAAGGCGCTGTATCGGTTTGACATTCGCACGAATCGAATAGTGCGCAAACCTTGGCTCGGCGGCATCCGAAAAGCCAAAATGATAGGGACTCATCCACATAAGTTGACACGCCACTATATGTTGAGGATTTAGCCATTGGAAACGACCACATGTCGGCTTCTGTCAACTCATCGATACAGTTCCCAAATGATACACCGCCCGTTGGCGGGTCTTTTGACACCGTGAACATCCGGCGACTAAACAGCGCATCGCCCGCATTCGCGCGCCAGCTCAAGGCGTTGACGGGCATCGACACCGTCGCCGCCAACGTGGACGCCGCGGTGGCGGACATCATTGCCGCTGTCAGGGCGCGGGGGGATGCGGCGCTCGTCGAGTTCACCAACCGGTTCGATGCGGTCGGCGTTGCCGATTTCGGCGAACTCGTGCTCGATACGAAGACATTTCGAGGGGTGTTCGACGCCTTGCCGGCGCAACAGCGGGCCGCTCTCGAGACGGCCGCCGAGCGCATTGACCGCTATCACCGCCACCGAACACCGGAGTCCTGGAACTTTGAGGACGAATTCGGCAATCGTCTTGGCCAGCGCGTGACGGCGCTCAAGCGCGTTGGTGTTTACGTTCCCGGCGGGTTGGCGGCCTATCCGTCCACGGTATTGATGACGATCATTCCGGCCCGGGTTGCGGGGGTGGAGGACATTGCCGTGACCATGCCCACGCCCGGTGGCCGGCGCAACGACATGGTATTGGCGGCATTGCACCTGGTTGGCGTATCCGAGGCCTATGCCATTGGCGGGGCCCAGGCCATTGCGGCGCTGGCCTGGGGAACCGAAACCATCCGCCCGGTGGACAAGATCGTCGGCCCCGGCAACGCCTTTGTCGCCGCCGCCAAGCGGCGGGTCTATGGTCAAACCGGCATTGACCACATTGCCGGGCCCAGTGAAATTCTGATTGTCGCCGACGGCACCGCCCCGGTCGATTGGCTGGTCTACGATCTCTTTTCCCAGGCGGAACACGATGCCTCGGCGCAGGGTTTGCTGCTTTGCCCGGATGGCGCCTATTTGGATGCCGTGGCGGAGCGATTGGAGATGCTGCTTGTTGATCGCGAGCGCCGCTCTATCATTGCCCGCTCGTTGGCCGGGCGGGGTGCGCTGATCGACACCGCCTCACTTGGGGAGGCGGTGGAAATCGCCAACAAAATCGCACCGGAACATCTGATGCTCGCCGTCCGCGACCCGTATAGCCTGCTTGAGCAGGTACATAATGCGGGTGCCGTCTTCCTGGGCGCGCATTCGCCGGAGGTGATGGGCGACTATGTGGCCGGCCCGAGCCATGTGTTGCCCACCAACGGCACGGCGCGCTTCTCATCCCCCCTTGGCGTCGACGATTTCCAGAAACGCAGCTCGATCATCGCCCTGTCGTCGGAGGGTTGCCGCGTCCTGTCGGAAACGGCCTCGGTGCTCGCCCGGGGCGAGGGCTTGGAAGCCCACGCGCTGGCGGCGGAGGTCCGTGATGGGCGCAATGGGCGATGACCCCCGCACAACGATACCGGCGGGAACTGGCGGCGGGAAACCTCATGGAGGATCGGGCGCAGAGTGGGGCTGTGGCATTGCTCGACGACCTGCATCACCGGCTCGAGAAGCGCCAACGCCGGGGCCGGTGGCTGTTCCGGCGGCGCAACCCGGCCCCGGAGTGCGGCCTCTACCTATGGGGTGGGGTGGGCCGCGGCAAAACGATGTTGATGGATATGTTCCACGCCTGCCTGTCGACAGGCGGACTGCGCATGCACTTCCACCGCTTCATGCGCGGGGTGCACGACGAACTGCACCGATTGCGTGGCACCGCCGACCCCTTGCGCCATGTTGCCGACGGGCTCGCGGGCCGTGCGCGGGTGCTGTGTTTCGATGAATTTTTCGTGGCCGACATTGGCGACGCCATGATTTTGGGCGAACTCCTAAAGAACCTGTTTGCCCGGGGTGTTACGCTGGTGGCCACCTCGAATCTGTGCCCGAGCCGCCTTTATGAGAACGGTCTGCAACGCCGCCGCTTCCTGCCCGCTATTGCGGCTCTGGAGCGGCACACCCTCGTGCATCGAATGGACGGCGCTTTCGACCATCGGTTGAGAACGCTGGAACGGACCGGGATCTATCATTGCCCGCTCGGCGCGGAGGCGGAAAGGAGCTTGGCCGAGAGTTACGCGGCGCTTGCCGGGGCCGGGTCGCGGGATGCCGGTGAACTTGAGGTTAACGGGCGGCCCATAAGGACGCGGCGTTTGGCGGACGATGTTGCCTGGTTCGATTTCGCCGAATTGTGCGAGGGCCCGCGCAGCCCAAACGACTATATCGAACTCGCCCGCTGCCACAATTCGGTGTTGCTGTCCGATGTGCCCCGCCTCGATGGTGCCCGCGAGGATGCCGCCCGCCGGTTCATCAGCCTGGTGGACGAGTTCTACGACCGCAATGTTAAGCTCATCCTTGCGGCGGAGGTGCCGGTCGAAGAACTCTATGTCGGCGAGCGGTATCGCCAGGAATTCCAGCGGACCGCCAGTCGGCTGGTGGAAATGCAATCCAACGATTACCTGGCAAGGTCGCATAGGGCGGGTTGATGTGCCGCGAGATTGTCAAAGCCATGCCCAATCGTTAATATGCGCGCCTTTTGAAAGCCGACCCATCTTGAACGCGAGTGACACCGGAACCCGACATAAAGAGGTGTGTCGGGGCGGTGTTGGCTCGTCGGTCGGCGACCGGTGTCGGTGAACTAGGGGTTTCCAAGTCATGAAGACGGTGAGTATGCGTATTCAGGATGTGCAACGTTCGTGGTACGTTGTGGATGCCGAGGGTCGCACGCTCGGGCGTCTCGCATCGTCCATTGCGCACCGGTTGCGCGGCAAGCACAAGCCGGAATACACGCCGCATGTGGATACCGGCGATTACATCATCGTGGTTAATGCCGAGAAAATCCGGGTCACCGGAAACAAGGAAACGGACAAGATTTACTATCGGCACAGTGGCTATCCGGGCGGCATCAAGGCGACAAGTCTCGCCAAAATGCGTCAGACCCATCCGGAGCGCATTGTTGAAAAGGCGGTTAGGGGCATGTTGCCGAGAAACTCTTTGGGGCGTGCGATGTTCCGCAAACTCAAGGTCTATGCCGGCCCGGATCATCCACACGCGGCGCAGCAACCACAACCTATCGAAATCTAACGGAGCAATCGTGGCAAGCGAAACACATTACGGAACCGGTCGGCGCAAAACAGCCGCGGCCCGGGTATTCATTGCCTCCGGCACGGGTAACATCAGGGTCAACGCGCAGCCGCTCGATCACTATTTTGGTCGCGAAACGGCGCGCATGATCGTACGTCAACCGCTTGATCTGGTGGAATTGGCCGACAAGGTCGATGTCCGGGTGACGGTGCGGGGCGGCGGCAATTCCGGTCAGGCCGGCGCGATTCGGCACGGCATCGCCCGGGCGTTGGTGGATCGGGACGAGACCCTGCGCAAGTCCCTGCGCCAGGCCGGCTTTCTGACCCGTGATGCCCGCGAGGTGGAACGCAAGAAAGTCGGTTTGCGCAAGGCGCGCAAGCGACCGCAGTACTCCAAGCGCTGATTGCGGAGCCCATGCTAGTGCTCCATCCAACCGATAATGCCGCATCCATTGCCAACCCACCGATATAATTCCCCAGAGAATCGGGCATTGTTCCGCCGGGTCGCCGTCCCGACACGCCGGGTGGGAAACTTCCGTGCAACAACCCTCTGGTCCGGCGGCGGGGTGGTCGCCGGCGTCCGGTCAGGCTTGCATATCACGCTCGCATAAGCGCATTAAGGAACCTCTGATTAATTCTGTGCCCACGGTATTAAAATTGGTAAAATCAATATCTTACGAGTAAATAAATGCTGTTCTATCGAATTGTTCAGACCTTCCTTAAGCATTAAGAAGGAGGCTTAACCTTTGTGTACCGATACGGCCGATAAGGCAATTCCCGACGGAGAAAATGCGCGCGGGGCAAATCGCAAGCGGCGCAATTTCCTGGTCGGCGCGACCGCTACGATTGGCGGTATTGGCGCCATCGGGGCGTCGGTTCCCTTTGTGCGCTCCTGGCTACCGAGCGCCAAGGCGCGGGCGGCCGGCGCCCCGGTAACAGTGGATATCTCCAAACTTCGCCCCGGCGAGATCTACGGCCCCACCCCGGCTTGGCGGGGCAAGCCCGTGTTTGTTGTGAAACGTGACGAGACCGTCGTCCGGCGCCTCAGGCAGGCCAACGACAGCTTGGCGGACGAGAACTCGGACAATCTCGAAATGCAACCCGAATACGCCCGCAACCCTTGGCGTTCCAGGCGTCCGGACATTGGCGTGTATCTCGGGCTCTGCACGCATCTGGGCTGTTCGCCCAAGTTTCACGGTGCGGTGCGGCCCGAATCCTTCGATGCCAATTGGCAGGGCGGTTTTTTTTGCCCCTGCCACGGCTCGCGCTTCGACCTCGCCGGTCGCGTGGCTAAGGCGGTGCCGGCGCCGGACAATCTGGAGGTGCCGCCGTACCGCTTCGAGTCGGATATGGTGATTGTCATTGGCGAGGACGAGGAGACCGCCTGATGGAGCACCGCCAAGGTCGGGTTGCGAGGCGCCTGGATGCATTCGTCGATTGGCTCGATGAGCGCTTCCCGGCGACGGAAACCTGGGAATACCACCTTTCCAAGTACTACGCGCCGAAAAACCACAACCTCTGGTACCTGATGGGATGGCTGGCCACGTTCATTTTGGTCATGCAATTGATCACGGGTTTGTGGCTGACCATGAGCTATGTGCCGAGCGGAGAGGGGGCCTTCGCCTCCGTCGAGTACATCATGCGCGATGTCGAGTTCGGCTGGCTGTTGCGCTATCTGCATTCAACCGGCGCATCGGCCTTCTTCGTCATCGTTTATCTACATATGTTTCGCGGCTTGCTGTACGGCTCGTACCGCAAGCCCCGGGAACTGCTGTGGTTGATCGGCATGGCCATCTACCTGGTGCTGATGGCCGAGGGATTCTTCGGCTACCTGCTGCCCTGGGGAAACATGTCCTATTGGGGTGCGCAGGTCATTGTGTCGCTGGTCGGAGCTATTCCCCTTGTCGGACCAGACCTGATGGAATGGCTGCGCGGCGATTTTCTGATGTCGGACATCACACTGAATCGCTTCTTTGCCCTGCATGTGATCGCCCTGCCGCTCCTATTGGTGGGGTTGGTCTTTATCCATTTTGTGGCGCTGCATCATGTCGGCTCAACGGCGCCGAACGGCGTGGACATTAAAAAATTCAAGGACGCCACCGGCAAGCCACTCGACGGCGTGCCGTTTTGGCCCTATACAGTCACCCACGATGTACACGCCACCGTGGTGTTTCTCTTTCTCTTCTGCGCCGTGGTTTTCTTTGCGCCGGAGATGGGCGGCTACTTCCTGGAGAAACCAAACTTTGAAATGGCCGACCCGTTGAAAACGCCGGAACATATCGCCCCTGTTTGGTACTACACGCCGTTTTACGCCATGTTGCGGGCCGCGACCTTCCCGCTATTCGGTGTGCCGGCGAAATTCTGGGGGCTGGTGGTCATGGTCGGCGCCATTGCCCTGCCCGCTTTCCTGCCCTGGCTTGACAAGAGCCCGGTTTCGCCGGTTCGCCACAAGGGCGCCATCTCCAAGCTGATGTTGGCGCTCTTTGTCGTTAGTTTCTTTATCCTGGGCTATTTGGGCATGGTGCCGCCCTCGTCGTTGGCCACCGCCGTGGCGCAGTTTTGCACGGTGCTGTATTTCGCCTACTTTGTTCTGATGCCTTGGTATACACGGGTTGAAAGGACGAAGCCCGTACCGGATCGCATTATCCAATCCTGATGTGTGGGCACGGGGTCAACCGATGAGCAGTCTCGCGGGCCGAACGGGGTATCGCCGCCGGCCGGGTGCGTCGGTCGAGATCGACCGTCCCGTCATGCGGCTTCGATTCCATTTCCCGACATGCCTGGGTGCGTTGTTGTTGGCGGTATCGAGCGCCGTATCCAATCCGGTCGCGGCGGCCGACAGCACATGGCCCATGGCGGCAATGGCGCCCGACCCGACCGATCAACCCTCGCTACAGCGTGGCTTGCGCCTGTACGCCAACTATTGTCTCGGCTGCCACTCCCTGCGCTTTCAGCGCTATGAGCGCACCGCGGACGACCTGGGCGTTCCCCACGATGTGGCGCTCGACACGGTCGTTTTCACCGGGCAGAAAATCGGCGGGCTAATGACAACGGCGATGGATCCGGATCAGGCGCGCAACTGGTTCGGCGCCCCGGCCCCGGATCTGACGATGGTGACCCGGGTGCGCGGCCCGGAGTGGCTCTACAACTACCTCAAAACCTTCTATGTCGATGAGTCGCGGCCCTTCGGGGTGAACAACAAGGTGTTCGAGAATGTGGGCATGCCCCATGCGCTTCTCGATCTACAGGGCGTGCAGCGCGATCTTTGCCCACCCGCGGCGGAAGATTGCCACGAACTGGCGGTCGATGCGGGCACTGGGCTGTACTCCGGTGAGGAATATGATCGGGCGGTGTACGATCTTGTCAATTTTTTGTTCTATGTTGGCGAACCGATGCGTCTGGAACGGCAGCGCCTGGGTGTTTACGTTCTGCTCTTTCTCGCCTTTCTTGGGGTTTTCACCTGGCTGCTTAACCGGGAGTTCTGGAAAGATGTCCATTGATTTGAAAAGCCGGCGAACACCGGCGCGCGCAGCACTGCAATGAGCTTGATTACCCGACTCATCCGACGATCCTCCATGAACTTGTTTTCCGACGCGCGGGATCACTATTCCCATCGCGTGCGCATGGTGTTGGCGGAAAAGAGGGTCACTGTCGATATTGTCGACATCGACCCGAACCGCAAACCGGGGGATCTGATCGAGGTCAATCCCTACAACAGCCTGCCGGTGCTGGCGGACCGCGATCTTGTGCTCTACGAGTCCAACGTGATCATGGAGTACCTCGACGAGCGGTTCCCGCACCCGCCGCTCTTGCCGGTTTATCCGGTGCAGCGGGCCCTGTCGAGGCTGTGGATAATCCGTGTCGAGAAGGAGTGGAGCGGCAGGCTCGACATCCTCATGTCCGGCAAGGGCCGGGAATCCGTGCGCACCCGGGTGCGCGACGAGTTGCGCGAAAGCATCATAGGCGTTGCGCCCATATTCGGCGAGAAACCCTTTTTTATGAACGATGAATTCACCCTGGTGGATTGTTGTGTATCGCCGATATTGTGGCGGCTACAGGCCGTCGACATCACTCTGCCGGAACGCTCGACCCGGCCGCTGCAGAATTACATGCAGATGATTTTCGACCGGGAATCGTTTCGGGCCAGCCTCACCGAGGTGGAATTGGAGATGCGGGAGTAGACGCCGGTCGGCCGGACGCCTCGCGTTCTTGGCCGGGGGAGGAGCTTGGGGGAGGGGGGTATTGATGCTTCCCGCCCAAGGGGGGCGCCGCGACCCCGGGCGTGGTCAGGCACCGGCTCAGTCGAGATATTCGAACACCCTGACAATTTTTTGCACACCGAAAACCGTCGATGCGACGCGCACCGCCGCATCGGCTTCCGCCCGTGATAGAAAGCCAATGAGGTAGACGACGCCATTTTCGGTTTGCACTTTCATTTTACGACCGGGCACATCCTCGGCGCGGATGAGCTGGGTTTTTACCTTGGTGGTGAGCCAGCGGTCGTTGGTGCGGGCGATATGGGAAATGACCCCTCCGACACCGATTTCGTTGTGCACGGCGCGCACCTTGGCAATACCCTGGGTAACGGATTGCGCCTTGGACTTGAGATCCTCACTCGGCACTTGCCCTATTAACAACACAAGGCCACCGTAGCTGGCTACGACCAGATGGGCCTTTTTCAATTCCGGGTCGGATTGCCGGATCTCCCTCTCGACAACTTTTTCCAGGATTTCGTCATCGATTTGGGCGCCGGGGGTACGCACCCTGGGGTCGTCTGAAAAGGAGGCGCAGGCGGACAAACCCACCGCCAGCAGAACCGCCGCCGCTCGCGGAAAGGAGAATCCACGGTTGTCGTCAGAAGAACTCACCGGCCTGGAACGCGCCCCGAATCCACTCCAATGTGGCGGTATAGTTTGGCCGCGTCACCGCTACCACGTCAAATCGAACCGGGCGGCTGCGCAACTGTCGATGCGCCCGGAGAAATAGGGCCGCCACTCTGGTCAGGCGCCGCTGTTTGCGCCAATCCACAGTTTCCTTGGGATGGACGAAGGCGGTCGTGGTGCGGGAGCGCACTTCCACGAACACGAGACTGTTGGCGTGTTCCATGACCAGGTCCACTTCGCCGGCGCGGCACCGGTAGTTGCGGGCGATCAATCGCAATCCATGGCGCTCTAGGTGCGCCAGGGCCAAATCTTCCGCCTGCCGGCCCTTTTCGGTTGTAGGGGTGGGGAAGGGTCGCTCGGACATGGGGATTCACCGCGTTGCGCCAGCCGGTGCCGGGCGAATCCCGTTTGACGATACGCTCGCCCAGGCGAGGCGGCGGCGTAGGCGTCCGTCGCCAGCGAGGCGCAACTCGCCGGTGGCCCCGTATAGCGGCTCGCCATCGGCCACCCAATCCCAAAGGGCGACGACGCGATAGGCATCCATACCCAGGGCATGCAGGGTGGCTATATTGCCGTCGCCCTTGTCGAAACCCTTCCTCATCCTGTCCCAAAGCGGGTGGGCGTGAAGATTGAACGGCATCTCGGTGACCCGGAAGCCACTGAGCTCGCCAAGCGCGGCGGCGTTGCGGATGCTTTGCGAACTGGCGTAAACGGGCAGATGGGCGGCGAAGTGAAACTTGAGCGCGGGTGCCAGCGCGGTGGCCTCGATGTGATCGACGAATGCCACCACCCCGTCGATGTCCGACCGGGGCCGGGGAAGAAATTCCAGTTCTGTCCTCAACAGCGCTTCCAGCGCCGCCCCGCGTTCCGTGCTCGCGGTGATTCGCATGGCATCGCCAATGGATTCGGTTAACGTTTTGACATCGGCAAAGCTCTGCGTCTCAATCTCGAGTGGCCAGGCGTCCGCCAGTGCCCGAGCGCCGCGAACCGACCATTCCTCGGTACTGTGAACGGCGAGCAGTCGGTGGAAATCATCGGTTAGCAGGCGGTCCGCGATGGTGGCGGCTTCGTCTTCGATGGCCAGCCCCAATTGCAGGAACTGTCCGGGTGGGCGCGGGCCGGACGGCATTGCCCCGCCGGGCCGCTGGCCTATTCCCGGGTGTCCGGCCAGACTGTCCCGGTGTTGCCTATCGTTGGGCATTGCCCCGCCGGGCCGTTGGCCTATTACCGGGATGCCCGCGGGGGCCTCGTCCAGTGCCTTGCAGGGCGCTTCGGTTGCCGTTGTGTTCGGATTGGCGACCAAGTCGGTGGCCCGGCCCGATCCGCAAATCGCTTTATCGAGATAGTTGAGGCCGAGTACGGCCGGTGTCGGGTTTAGACGGCGCAATGCCTCGAGCCGCTGCTTGCTCAAGGGGCCGACGATGAGTCGTATGTCGTCGACCAGGCTTTGCTCATAGAGTTCCGCCAGCGGTCGAGCGGCGGTGTCGTAGATGCGCAGCGGAGACTTGTGCGGCCCGGGGTCGTCCAGCCAGGCGGCGATGAAACCGTCGCGCACCGCGCGGCCGGCGGCCGATAGGGCACCGCTCAACGGCACGAATAGTCCAACCCGGCCAAGTGGCGCGCCGGGGGCGGGTGGCTCGGCAAGGCTGGTCGGCGCGACGACGGCAAAGGGATGCGAGGGATGGCGGTCCGCCCAAGCACGAAACCGGGCTACCTGCTCTTGCCTGGAGCGGCTGGCGCTCAATGCGGCGCGCAGCCTCCATAGAGGAGCCAAATGGTGGCTTTGTGCCAGGGTGGTGACTTGCGCTTGGGAAAAAGTGCCGGTCAACCGCCACAACCGATCGTGCAGTCGCCGCGGGCGCGGGTTGTCATTCGATCCCACTTGTTCTTTGGTTCCGGCCGTCGGCGATGTTTCCGTGGCGGCATTGCCCGCGACGAGGTTTGCCGCTGTACGCGCTACAACAGCATGATCAGTTTCCGTTGTTTCCGTGGCGGCATTATCCGCGACGAGGTTTGCCAGTACTTCGATCACGCACAGGCGGTCCGCCCGCCGCCCGCACGACCGGTCGATTAGCCGATCCGCATCATCGACGGGCCGGGGAACGCTGTCGATTTCGACGACGGCCGGTTTGGGCTGCGCACCTTCAATGTCTACTTGCTCGACAAGTTCGGTCGGCTGGATGGACTCGCATGCGGCCAGGGTCATGCACGCCAAAATGGCCAGTTGCCCCCGGATCGGTCTGAGACAGGCGGTGGGACCGACCGCCCGGCTGGAGAATGTGTTCCATTCGCATAGGGAATCCGGGGCGCCGTCGGGACGCCAACCCGCCGCCTGCCCTTGGCAATTGTTCCGTGGGAGCGCCCGCATGGTCACCGGTGATGGAACCGGGTATTTTGCATGGTGATCATTGGCACGTTCAGGAGAACCCATGTCGGGATGTTTGTTTGTGGTGGCGACCCCTATTGGAAACCTGGGGGATGTGACGCGTCGAGCAGCCAATGTCCTCGCCGAGGTTGAGACAATCGCCTCCGAGGATACCAGACGCACCGCCGTCCTGTTGGCGCATCTCGACATACCGCGACCACGCCTTGTCTCACTGCGCGACGACAACGAGCCCCGCGCGGCGGGTCGGGTGTTGGAGCGCCTCGCACGGGGTGAAAAGGTCGCCCTGGTTTCCGATGCGGGCACGCCGCTGATCTCCGATCCGGGTTTCCGCCTGGTCAGCCAATGCCGGGCGCGCGGTATCCCCGTGTCCCCGATTCCCGGCGCGAGTGCGGTGACCGCCGCTCTATCGGTATGTCCGCTGCCGTTGAGCGGGTTTCGTTTCGTTGGTTTTTTGGATGCGGGACTCGCCGCCCGCGGGCGGGCGCTTGAAGCGATCTGCGCAACCGGGCAGGCCACCGTTTTCTTCGAAGCGCCGCACCGCATGGCCTCGACACTGACGATCATCGGCCGGATTGCGCCGCACCGCGAACTCATGGTGGCCCGCGAAATGACCAAAAGATTCGAAAGTTTCCTCATCGGCTCCGCCTTGGACCTGTTGGCTCAACTTCGTGCGGAGGACGCCCTGCGCGGAGAATTCGTCTGTGTATTGGGGGGTGCCCCGCAGCGTCCCGGCAAGGTTTTGGACGAGCGGCGGCTTGTGCAAACCCTGGTTCGGGAGCTGCCGCCGGCCCGCGTCGCCAAAGTAATGGCCGGGGTTTGCGGCGGCAAAAAATCGGACTATTACGATGAAATCGTCGCCCAGGCCCAGTCTCCGGCGGAAGTTGAAAAGGAGCGGGCGCCGGAATCAGAATGACTGCTTGATCAATGAATTGACAATAGCCCGCCGAGGGAGGACGCTTCGATTGGAGCTGGCCATGCAGCCGCTGGCGGCGGGCGCTTCGCCCTGTGCCGCGAGAGGAAAGTCCGGGCTCCGGAGGACAGGGCGCCAGGTAACGCCTGGGAAGCGCGAGCTTACGGAAAGTGCAGCAGAGAGTAGACCGCCGCTGAAACCCTGGGTATTCGCTCGGGACGATGCGGTAAGGGTGAAAGGGTGCGGTAAGAGCGCACCGCGCGCGTGGTAACACGGGTGGCTAGGTAAACCCCGCCCGGAGCAAGGCCAAATAGGAATCCAATGGCGTTGTCCGCGCCGGATTCGGGTAGGCCGCTGGAGGTCTTCGGTGACGAAGGCCGTAGATGAATGGCTGCAGGCCGGGGCAACAAGGGCACAGTGCCCGGGCGGTCCCCGGCAACAGAACCCGGCTTATCGGCCAGCTCCGCCTTTCTTTATCCCCAAATCCCTTGTAAATCCGCGAGTTATTCCAGTTTAGGAAACTCTGAACAATTCGATAGAGCAGCATTTAACTGCTCGTAAGCCATTGATTTTATTAAATCGGATGCCCCGACTACGGGGTTATTCAGAGGTTCCCTCATACGCCTTGACACCGCACCTTTAAAGGGGATAGTGTCGGTTTTTGGGAAATTGTGGGAAAAAGTGGGTCTCAGTGCCCTAGGGTCGATGACCATGTTTCGCGGTATTTCCAATGCCAGTCTGGATGCCAAGGGGCGCCTCTCCCTGGCAACCCGCTTTCGTGAGCGGCTACTCGACGATGCCCAGGGCAAAGTGGTGGTTACCGTCGATGTGCGGGAGAAATGCCTGCTCCTATACCCGCTCCCGGAATGGGAATCCGTGCAGGACAAGCTGGGCACCCTGCCCAATATCCGTCCGGAAACGCGTTGGCTGCAACGCATCCTGATCGGTCATGCCACCGATCTTGAACTCGACGGCCACGGGCGTATTTTGTTGCCCGTTCCGTTGCGCGACCATTGCGACCTCAAGAAAGCGCTCGTGTTGGTAGGCCTGGGCAACAAGATCGAGATTTGGGCGCAGGATGCTTGGCGCGCTCGCGTGGCTGCCCATACCTCGGTGGAAAATGGAGCCCTGTTGGCCGAGGGCGATGATTTCGTCGGTTTATCGCTGTGAAACACGAGCCCGTTCTCTGTACCGAGGTCGTCGAGCACATTGCGCCGACCGCAACGGCGGGCGACTATCTCGACGCCACCTTCGGCTTTGGAGGGCATAGCCGACGGCTGCTCGACCAACTGTGCGCGTCGAGCCGACTGCTGGCGGTGGACCGGGACGAGGCGGCCTTCGCCCGCGCCGAGGCGCTGGCCGCCGAGGATAGCCGCGTCATTCCCTGGCGGGGCCGTTTCGGCGAAATCGGCGGCATTCTTTCCCAAACCGGCATTGAGCGGATTCGGGGCGCGATACTGGACCTCGGCCTGTCCTCGGCGCAACTCGACGAGCCGGCCCGCGGCTTCAGCTTCCGGGCGGACGGCCCGCTCGATATGCGCATGGACCGTCGCCAGACATTGACCGCCGCCGTCTGGCTGAACGAAGTCGGCGTCGGCGAACTGACCCGCGTCATTCGGGCATACGGCGAGGAACGCCACGCCCGGCGTATCGGCGAGGCCATTGTGGCGGCCCGTCCACTCTCCACCACCGGGCAATTGGCCCGGGTGGTTTCCCGGGCCCAGGCGGGTCGCGGGCGGACCATACATGCGGCGACGCGTGTTTTTCAGGCTCTGCGTATCTTCATAAACGACGAACTTGAGGAACTGCGGCACGGGCTGGAAGGCATATTTGCGCGGTTGACCGTTGGCGGGCGCATCGCGGTGATCAGTTTCCATTCTCTCGAGGATCGCATTGTCAAGCGCTACTTCCGGGCGCGCAGTTCGCCGCCCCGCCTGCCAAGGGAAATTCCGGCCCGAAGCCGGGATTTGCGGGTGAGTGGCCGTATCGTCGCCGGGCCGCTGCGCGCCGGGTATCGAGAGGTATCGCGCAACCCCCGCGCCCGCAGCGCCGTGCTGCGCGTTCTCGAGCGTGCCGCATGACCGCTTGCGGCCTATTGCGGCGCGGCCGCATCACGAGTACGGAATGATGGCCCGATCCGGGAAGTTGTCTCGAAGTGCCTCCCGGCGCCGGCCAGGCGGTGCGCGGGGGGGTAAAGGGAATTCTGTCGGAAGCTTGGGGTTGATGTTGATTCTGCTCGCCTGCGTGGTGGCTTCCGGCCTGCAGGTGGTCGTCACCTCGCATCAGCTTCGCAAGACACAGGGTCTATTGCAGATAGCCCGCAATCAGCAGGATCTGTTGCTTGCCGAGCACAGCCGCCTACTGCTCGAACAGGGAGCGCTGGTCGCCTATCAGCATGTGGAACGCCTGGCGGCGGAGGAACTCGGTATGCGGTTCCCCGAGCGCGTGGAGCGCATCGGGCCGTGATTGTCTGGCGACACTATTTCATGTTGTCCCTGCTGTTGCTGGGGTCGGTGGCCATAGCGGCCCGGGTTGCGTGGCTGGCCTTTCTCGAAAAGGATTTCCTACAGGGTCAGGGCGACGCGCGTTCGTTGCGCACCGAGATTGTGCCGTCCTATCGGGGCGTCATTCACGACCGCTACGGCGAGCCGCTGGCGGTTAGCACGCCCGTGGTCGCAGTTTGGACGGATCCGTCCCGCCAACGGTTGGCCGAGGCGGACCTGCAACGTCTGGCGCCGCGCCTGGGTATCGGTGCCGACCGCCTTGCCGCGCTGATCGACGCGAATCGCGAGAAGTCCTTTGTTTACCTGAAGCGCCGGGTGCCTTGGGCGACGGCGGAACAGATTCGCAAATTGCGCATTGAGGGACTCGACTTCCAGCGCGAGTATCGGCGCTACTATCCCGCCGGGGAGACCGCCGCCCATGTTGTCGGCATGACGAATATCGACGACATTGGCCTGGAGGGCATTGAACTCTCCTTCGATCACCTGCTGCGCGGCAAGCACGGCCGAAAATTGGTTTTGAAGGACCGGCTTGGCAACATCATCCGCGATCTGGATTTCCAATCCGCACCGCGCATGGGGCAGGATCTC
This sequence comes from Pseudomonadales bacterium, assembly GCA_965116165.1. Classification (GTDB taxonomy): domain Bacteria; phylum Pseudomonadota; class Gammaproteobacteria; order Pseudomonadales; family Azotimanducaceae; genus Azophilus. Next base: position 3,501,843 of record OZ220484.1, read on the forward strand.
GCGCTCAGCATCGACCTGCGGTTGCAATACGCCGCCTATCGGGAGCTAAAAAACGCGGTGGCCTGGCACAGGGCCCGTTCCGGTTCCCTAGTTATTCTGGATGTGCGGACGGGCGAGATTTTGGCGCTTGTCAATCAACCGTCCTACAATCCGAACGAACCCCTCACCGGCCCTCTTTCGGGCATGCGCAACCGGGCGGCAACCGATCTCTACGAGCCGGGTTCCACGGTGAAGCCCTTCGCCGTGATAGCCGCTCTCGAATCCGGACAGTATCGGCCCGATACGATCATCGACACCTCGCCGGGCTACATCGGGATTCGTGGAAAACTGATTGAGGATCCGTTGAATCGTGGGCGCATCAGCCTGGCTCGGGCGCTGCATAAATCCAGCCAGGTGGGGTTCGCCAAAGTGGCGTTGGCGTTGCCGCCCAGAGCCGTGTACGAGGTTCTGCGGCGCGCCGGCGCGGGGGATTTTGTGGGCAGCGGCTTGCCGGGGGAATCCGTGGGGCATCTCGATCCGGCGGGGCTTGAGCACCCTGTGGCCCGGGCGACGCTGGCGTTTGGCTATGGTCTAACCCTGTCCCCACTCCAACTTGCCCAAGCCTATCTGACCGTGGCCAGCGGTGGTGTGCGGATACCGATTTCGGCGCTGAAGCTCGATAGCCCGCCCGGGGGTCGCCGTGTCTTCGAGGCGCACACGGCCCACACCGTACTTAACCTGATGGAGGGTGTCACCTCGCGGGAGGGAACGGCACCGGCCGCGCACATTCCGGGCTATCGGGTCGCCGGCAAGACGGGAACCACACGCATTGTTAACGAGGACGGGTATTCGAAAAAGCGTCATGTGGCTCTTTTCGTCGGGGTGGCTCCGCTGCACGACCCACGTCTGCTCATGGTTGTGGTGGTGAATGATGCCGGCGGTTCGCGCATTGGCGGTGGCGCGGTTGCGGCACCGGTTTTCGCCCGGGTGGCCGAGCGCGCATTGCGGTTGATGGATGTTCCGCCGGAAGGCGAACAGGTCGCGGTGGCATCGACGGCGGGGCCAAGTAATACGGGCGTGCGGGAGCCGACTATGAAACAGTCACCTGTCGCGCCGGGAGCACGAACATGAGGCTCGCGCCGATGAGCCTCCCCAATTTGCTGGACGGTACCGGTGCGCCGGACATCGAATTGAGCGGGCTTGCGGAGGATTCCCGGGTGGTGCGGCCCGGGGATGCCTTTATCGCCGTCAGGGGCACCGCCACGGATGGCCACGACCATGTGGATCAGGCGGTTGGGCGGGGCGCTGTTTGCGTATTGGCGGAGCGACATCTCGCCGACTTGGATGTTCCGGTTGTCGTGGTCGAGGGCCTGCGCGAGTCGCGGGGGGCGTTGGCGGCGCGCTTTTACGGCGAACCGAGTCGGGCGCTGCGCTGTGTCGGCGTTACCGGCACCAATGGCAAGACATCCATCGCGCACCACCTTGCCGACCTGGCGGCGGGGCTTGGCCAGCGCGCCGGTTATCTTGGCACCCTGGGGTGGGGTGAGTTGGGTTGCCTGGCACCCTCCACGCTAACCACGGCGGATGCCGTCGCCACGCAAAAACGCCTCGCCCGGCTGCGCGGGCGCGGCTGTGTTTGGGCTTGCATGGAGGCGAGTTCCCATGCGCTGGCGCAGGGGCGCCTGGACGCGGTTCGATTTGAAGCCGCTGTTTTCACCAACTTGACCCGGGATCATCTCGACTATCACGCCACTTACAGCGATTACGGAATGGCCAAGCGGCGGCTGTTCGAGTACCCGTCGGTGCGTCTGGCGGTCATCAATGTCGATGATGCGTTTGGCCGCGATTTGGCACGCGGCCTCAAGGGCCCCGATGTCATTGCCGTTGGACGGCGGAACGCCGATGTTTCCTGGGATCGGCTGCGCCACGAGGCCGCTGGCACCCGGGCGCGGCTTATCAGTCCCTGGGGCCGGGCAGACCTCGAAATCCCTCTGTTGGGCGAGTTTTCACTTGCCAATATCGCCGCCGCCATCGCCGTGTTGGCGGCGGGCGGACTGTCGTTCAACGAATTGGTTGAACGGGCGGCGGTGCTGTCCAGCGTGCCTGGTCGCATGCAATTCTTTCGCAATTCGGGGTTTCCCACCGTGGTTGTGGACTATGCGCATACACCGGACGCGCTGGCCAATGCCCTGGGGGCTCTTCTGCCCCATTGCCGGGGCAGGCTTATCTGCGTTGTCGGCTGCGGCGGCAATCGGGATCGCGGCAAGCGTCCGCAGATGGCTCGTGTTGCGGGGCGCGCCGCCGATGTGGTTTGGCTGACCAGCGATAATCCGCGTTGGGAGGAGCCGGCCGCCATCATTCGGGATATGCGCGCCGGGTTGGAGAGGGACGCCATTGTTCGCGAAGAGGTGGACCGCACCGGTGCGATCGCCGGCGCGATCGCCGAGGCCGCGCCCGACGATATGGTGGTCATCGTCGGCCGTGGACACGAAACCCATCAGATGGTCCGTGGTCGCCGCATCCCATGTAGCGATCGCGAGATGGTGTGCCGTCATTTGCAACTGGTTGAGGGTGCCCCATGAAGGTACGAACGCCATTGCGCCGGAACGATGATGATCGGGGAGGGCGGTTGCATGCCGATTTGGAACGCCTCATGGGCAACGACCGGGCGGGTTGGGGCGATCCGACATTTGTGGCCGTGAACGGCAACGCCCGGTTGGCAAGATTGGGGGGAGCGGTCTAATGCTGCTGTGGCTTACCGAATATCTCGCCGGATTTCTGAGCGGGTTTTCCGTTTTCCAGTACCTCACCTTCCGCATCATGGTGAGCGTACTGACCGCGTTGGCGATATCTCTGATGATCGGCCCCTTCCTGATCAGGCGCCTGGCCACCTACCAAATCCGCCAGGTCGTCCGCGACGACGGGCCCGCGGGCCACCTCGCCAAGGCGGGCACACCAACGATGGGCGGTGCCCTGATCATCGTCGTCATCGCCGTGACGACGCTGCTTTGGGGCGAGTTGAGCAACCGTTACGTCTGGACCGCGCTGCTCGTTACCCTGGCATTCGGCGGCATCGGTTGGGTGGACGACTACCTCAAACTGAGCCGCGCGGACGCTAGGGGATTGAGCGCCGGGTGGAAGTACGCCTGGCAATCCGTATGTGGCCTTGCGGCGGCGGTGTTTCTGTATTGGAGCGCGGATTTGCCCGCCGAAACCGCCCTGATCGTCCCCTTTTTCAAGACGGTCGCCGTGCCGCTCGGGCTGGGGTACATCGTATTGGCCTACTTCATGATCGTGGGCATGAGCAATGCGGTGAACCTGACGGACGGGTTGGATGGCCTTGCCATTCTTCCCACCGTCATGGTCGGTGCCGCCTTGGCCCTGATTGCCTATTTGGCCGGCCACATCGAATTCGCCCTCTACCTGCAGATTCCGCACATTCCATTGGCGGGCGAGGTGGCGGTCTTCTGCGGTGCCATCATTGGCGCGGGTTTGGGATTTCTGTGGTTCAACGCCCATCCCGCGGAGGTATTCATGGGCGATGTGGGCGCGCTGGCGTTGGGCGCGGCTCTGGCCGTCGTCGCCATCATCGTGCGCCATGAGATCGTTCTGCTCATCATGGGCGGGCTCTTCGTGCTGGAAACGGTGTCGGTCATTTTACAGGTGGCGTCGTATCGGCTGACCGGGCGGCGCATCTTCCGCATGGCCCCCATGCATCATCATTTCGAACTGAAAGGCTGGCCGGAGTCTCGCGTGACCATCCGATTCTGGATTGTGACGCTGGTGCTAGTGCTGGTGGGCCTTTCCTCGCTTAAGTTGCGGTAGCGGCCATGCGCACGGCGATTGTGGGGCTTGGTATCACCGGGATGTCCTGTTTGCGGCACCTTGCCGGGGGCGACGAACTCGTGGTTATCGATTCTCGGCCGCAACCGCCGGGCCTGGCCGAGGCCAGGGCGGCTTTTCCGGCGGTCGAATTCCGTCTCGGTACCGAAATCTTCGACCCGGGCGGCTTCGACCGGGCGATCCTTAGCCCCGGCATTGCCCCGCGCAGCCCGTTGGGACGACGGGTTCTAGCGAGCGGCTTGCCGGTATTGAGCGACATCGACCTGTTTTTCGCCGAAGTGCGCGAGCCGGTTTATCTGGTGACGGGCACCAATGGCAAGAGCACGGTGACCTCACTGATCGGCCATCTCCTGGCCGTTGAGGGCGCGCGTGCGGGGGTTGGCGGCAATCTGGGCTTGGCGGCGCTCGATGCCATCGAGTCGAATCGGGATTGTTATGTTTTGGAACTCTCAAGTTTTCAGCTTGAGCGCAGCCGTGCCCTCCGCTGCCACGCGGCCACCATATTGAACCTAAGCCGGGACCACCTCGATTGGCACGGCAACATGTACCGCTACGTGGCGGCCAAGCAGCGCATCTACGCCGGGGCGCAACGCGCCGTCGCGAATCGGCACGACCCGCGCACATGGCCGTTATCGGCACAGCCGGCGGAACACACCACTTTCGGTCGCGATGCGCCGGCCGTCGGTCATTGGGGTATTCGGCGACGGCGTGGCCGGCCTGTGCTGGCCTGCGGGGAGCGGGTTCTGTTCGATGTCGAGCACCTGCCTCTTGCCGGTAACCACAATGAGCAGAATCTGCTTGCCGCCCTGGCCATGGTGCATGGTGGGGACTTTCGCGGCGACGAGTCGCGCCTTGTCCCCGCACTCTCGGGTTTCCGCGGGCTACCGCACCGCTGTGAAACCGTGGCGACCATCAACGGCGTGACCTATATCAACGATTCCAAGGCAACCAATGTGGGCGCGGCGCTCGCGGCGTTGGCCGGCTTTGCCGATGACCCCGGTGGCATCGTTCTGATTGCCGGTGGCGAGGGCAAGGATGCCGACTTCGCCGCCTTTGGCGAGGCAATTGCCGTGGGTGTCCGGCATTTGGTTGTTCTTGGTGCCGATGGTCCGGCGATCGCTCGGGCCGTATGCGGACGTATTCCGGTATCCAAGGTGCGAACGATGGGCGAGGCGGTGCGTCGGGCCGTCGCGGTGGCCGAGTCGGGTGATCGTGTGCTGCTATCGCCGGCCTGTGCCAGTTTTGACCAGTTCGAAAACTTCGAGGCCCGCGGGTTGGCCTTTTGTGCGGCGGTGGCGGAGTTGCGGCGCCCCCGGCTGCCCTGATTCACGTTTATCGGTTGGGTGAAACAAGAGTGCGCGGTCGAAATTCTCAAGGTGGACAGGCCCGGACGCCGGCTGCGGAACCTTCCGGGGCGCGGCGCAGCAATAGGGTTGCCGCCATTGATCTGCCACTTGTGTTTACTTGGTTGTTGGCGCTCGCTTTCGGCCTTGTGATGGTGGCATCGGCATCCGTCGCCATGAATGGCGATCATCTTGTCCGCCACGGTGCCTACCTCGGGGTCGCGTTGGCGGTCTTCCTTGTGGTGCTCAAGGTGCCCCTATCCGTCTGGTGTCGTTGCAGGCACCTGGCCGGACTTGCCGCCCTGGCGCTCTGCGCCCTGGTACTGGTGCCCGGTATCGGCCAGTCCGTTAACGGCGCAACGCGCTGGATCGACCTCGGCATTGTCAGTGCGCAACCGTCCGAAATCGCCCGATTCCTTCTGCTGGTGTATCTGGCCGGCTTCTTGGCGCGCAACGACGATGCGCTCAAGCAGAAGGGTCGGGTGCTGCTGGCGCCCTTGGTTTTGGTTGGCGCGATACTCGCGCTTCTGGTCGCCGAACCGGACATCGGTTCCGTGGTGGTATTGGGATGCGCGGTGGGGGCTCTTGTATTTCTGGCGGGCATCCCCCTGCGCTATTTCGTTCCCCTGGCTTTTGCCGGGGCGGGTCTCTTTTCCTATCTGGCGGTCGCGCAGCCCTATCGGTTGGAGCGGCTCGTTTCCTTTATAGATCCCTGGGCAACAGCCAACACCAGTGGCTATCAACTTGTCCAGGCCCTCATCGCCTTCGGACGGGGGGAAGTGTTCGGTTTGGGGCTGGGGGCCGGTATTCAGAAGCTCTACTATCTGCCGGAGGCGCACAACGATTTTATTTTCGCTGTCATTGCCGAGGAATTGGGCTTGGTGGGCGCGCTGGCGCTTTTGTTTCTGTTGGCTTTTCTGGTCCATCGGATTTTGGCGGTTGGCCGCCGCCAATTGGCGCAAGGGGAAAAATTCGGCGGTTATCTTTGTTACGGAGTCGGGGTCGCGCTCGGCGTACAGGCGATGATCAACTTGGGTGTTGCCAGCGGCTTGTTGCCGACCAAGGGCCTAACGCTGCCTTTCGTCAGTTACGGCGGCAACAGCCTGATAGCCTGCTGTGCATTGGTCGGGCTGGTGGTCCGGGCGCAATGGGAGGAAACCGGACAGTGACCGCGTCGAACGCAAATCGATGCCCCAATACCCATCGGGTTCCGGAGATGGGCCCTGTGCGGCGCATCCACTTCCTGGGCATTGGCGGTGCCGGCATGTCGGGCATTGCCGAGGTACTGATCAATCAGGGCTACGCGATTTCCGGTTCGGATCTCGTGCGCTCGGCCACCACGGCCAGGCTTGCGTCCCTGGGCGCGACCGTATTCCGGGGCCACGCGCCGGAGCAGGTCGAGGGTGCCGATGTGTTGGTCGTGTCGAGTGCCATCGCGGCCGACAATCCGGAGCTTGTGGCGGCCCGCGCGGCGCGTATTCCGGTGGTCGCGCGCGCCGAGATGCTGGGCGAGTTGCTGCGTTATCGGCATGGCATTGCGGTTGCCGGCACCCATGGAAAAACCACCACAACCAGCCTGTTGGTCGCGATCTATTTGGCGGCCGGCCGGGATCCGACCTTTGTGATTGGTGGGTTGCTGGAAAGCGCGGGTACCCACGCCCGGATCGGCGGCAGCCGCACCATCATTGTGGAGGCGGATGAATCCGACGCTTCCTTTCTCTATTTGCAGCCGATGGTAACGGTGGTGACCAACATTGATCGGGATCACATGGCCACCTACGGTCACGACTTCGCGCGTCTCAAATCGACATTTGTTGAATTTGTGCACCGCCTGCCGTTCTACGGCACGGCCATACTCTGCGCCGACGATCCGGTGGTGCGCGCCCTCCTGCCCGAGTTGTCCAGGCCCATGTTCACCTATGGATTTGCGCGCGACGCCGACTACCGGGCCTCGGATGTTGCGACGGATGGTCGGCATTGGCGCTTCCGCGCCCACCGTCCCAGGGGGCGGCCCACGCTCGATATCGGCCTTGCCATTCCGGGTCGGCACAACGTGCTGAACGCCCTGGCCGCCATCGCCGTGGCAACGGAAGAGGGCATCGACGATGCCGCCGTGCTGCGGGGGCTCGCCGACTTCTCCGGTGTTGGGCGCCGCTTCCAGATTTTTGACGACATCCGCATTGGCGGTGTTCGGGTGATCCTGGTGGACGACTACGGTCACCATCCGACGGAGGTCCGCGCTGTGCTTGAGACGGCGCGAAACGTCTGGCCGGGCCGGCGCTTGACGATGGCCTATCAGCCGCATCGCTACAGCCGCACCCGGGATTTGTTCGACGCATTTGTCGATGTTCTCTCGGAGGTGGACGCGTTGGTGGTGATGGAGGTGTATTCGGCCGGCGAGACGCCGATACCGGGTGCCGATGGCCGGGCCCTGTGCTGCGGGGTGCGGCGGCGGGGTGGATCCGAGCCGCGCTTTGCGGCGACCCCGGTCGCCGCGCTCGAAGTGCTCGGTGAGCTTGTGCGGGAGGGCGATGTGGTGCTGGTACAGGGTGCCGGCAACGTCAGCCGGATATCGAACCGATTGCGTGGCATCGGCGATGCGTAGTTGTCTTGCCTTCGTGGTGTTGGCGGCGTTGGCGTATGTGGGTTTCGCCTCTTGGTTCGCTGTTGACGAGGTGCGCCTCGTTAGGGTTGAGGGCGAACTTGCGCCACCCGAGGCGGCGCAGGTCCGGCGCCGTGTCGGGCAGGTGCTCGATGGTCGGCTTTTGACGGTGGATGTGTCGGAGTTGCGTGAGCGGATCATGACTTTGTCCTGGCCGGACGATGTCAGCGTGCGCAAGCTTTGGCCGGATACGCTGCTGGTGCGGGTGACGCGCCGCACCCTGGTGGCGCGATGGGGGGACGACGGCTATCTCACCCCGTCGGGCGAGCTTGTCCGTACCCCCAGCGGCCCCCCGGGTGTGCCGGTTTTCGACTGTGCGGTATCGGGCCCCGCCCGCGCTCTGGCCGTATACCGCCGCCTCCGGGGGTTGGCGGCCGAGACCGAGTTGCGGGTTGCCCGCCTTTCCGAAAACGAGATCGGGGAATGGAAAATCCAGCTCGTCAATCCCCGGGGTTGGTCGTCGGATGTCTTGGATGGCTCTGTTCCGGCCACCCGTGCCACGAGCGGATCGGTGTCGTCGGCGGTGGCGGGCGGTCCGACCCTAATGTTGGGAGCGCAGGATCTCGACCAACGAATGGGGCGCTTTCTCGTTGCCTGGTCGCGGTTTCTTGGCGGGCTCGGTGCGGACATCGACATGATTGATTTGCGATACGATTACGGCATGGCGGTGCGCTGGCGAGCGTCGATCGCGCACCATGCGGGAGCTTAGGGGAATGGTGGGAGCGATGGGGGCGGCATGACATCGGAAAGCGATCCCATGCGCGTTGTCGGTTTGGATATCGGCACGAGCAAAGTAGCGGCCATCGTCGGGCAGGCCACACCCGATGGCGGGATGGAGGTGATAGGCATCGGCTCCCATCCCTCGCGTGGTCTCAGGAAAGGGGTGGTGGTCAACATCGAATCCACCGTGCAGTCCATACAGCGCGCCGTGCAAGAAGCGGAACTCATCGCCGGATGCCCCATCGATACCGTCTATGCGGGCATCGCCGGACGCCATGTTCGCAGCATCAATTCGCACGGCATCGTCGCCATCCGCGACCGGCAAGTGCAGCAGATGGACCTGGACCGGGTTCTCGACGCGGCCCAGGCCCAGCCCAATTCGGACGGCCAGCGCATTCTGCACATTCTGCCGCAGGAGTACGCCATCGATAACCAGGAGGGGATCCGCGAACCGCTCGGCATGTCCGGGGTGCGGCTTGAAGCCAAGGTACACCTGGTTAAATGTTCGCCAAATGCCCACCAAGACATCGAAAAGTGTATCGAACTCTGTCAGTTGACGGCCAAGGAACTCGTGTTGGAACAATGGGCATCGAGCTATTCCATCCTATCCGAGGATGAGCGCGACCTGGGGGTTTGCCTAGTGGATATCGGCGGCGGTACGACCGATATCGCGGTATTTGCCGGCGGCGCCATCCGGCATACGAGCGTGATACCCATTGCCGGCGACCAGGTGACCAACGACATCGCCATGGCGTTCCGAACGCCAACGCAGAGTGCCGAGGAAATCAAGATCCAATACGCGTGCGCACTACCGCAATTGGTGCGGACGGACGACAAAATCAAGGTGCCCGGCGTGGGAGACCGGCCGGACAGGGAAATGTTGAGGCAGACCCTGGCCGAGGTCGTGGAGGCGCGCTACGACGAACTTTTCACCTTGGTTCAAGCGGAACTTCGCGGCAGTGCGTATGAAAACCGCATTGCCGCAGGGGTGGTGCTCACTGGGGGAGCATCAAAAATGGAAGGCGTGGTTGAACTTGCCGAAGAGATCTTCCATATGCCGGTAAGTGTCGGTACGCCGGTCAACGTGACGGGGCTTAGGGACATCGTCAAGAACCCCATCTACGCGACGGGCGTCGGATTATTGATGTACGGCAGGGAAAGAGAACAAGAAGAGCAAGTCACCGCGGGCCGAACCCGGCCGCGCGGTGTATTTGGCAGATTCAGAAATTGGCTCAGTAGACATTCCTGATAGGAGACCATAAATGTTCAATTTACTAGATAGCGGACCCCAGAGCGCCGTAATCAAGGTGTTTGGCGTGGGGGGTGGCGGCGGCAACGCCATTCGGCACATGCTCAAACAGAAGATCGATGGTGTCGATTTTGTCGCCGTCAACACCGATGCCCAAGCATTGAAAAACATCCAGGATGCAACGGTCCTGCAGGTGGGTAGTTCAATCACCCGGGGTCTCGGCGCGGGAGCCAACCCGCATATTGGCCGCGAGGCGGCTCTCGAAGACCGCGACCGCATTGCCGAACTACTCCAGGGGGCGGACATGGTTTTCGTTACCGCCGGCATGGGGGGCGGCACCGGGACGGGTGCCGCGCCGGTCGTGGCGCGCATCGCCAAGGAAATGGACATTCTGACCGTTGCGGTGGTCACCCGCCCCTTCAGGTTCGAAAATCGTGACGCAGTCGCGGACCAGGGTGTTGATGAGCTGTCCGAGAGTGTGGACTCGTTGATCACCATTCCGAATCAACGACTACTGGCGGTGCTTGGCGAAAGCACGACCATGCTTGATGCTTTTGCCGCGGCCAACGATGTGCTGTTTGGCGCCGTCCAGGGGATAGCCGATCTCATTACCCGTCCGGGACTGATCAATGTCGACTTCGCGGATGTTCGTACCGTGATGGCCGAAATGGGCACGGCCATGATGGGCACGGGCACCGCGACGGGGGACAACCGGGCCGGCGATGCGGCGGATGCGGCCATTCGCAGCCCGTTGTTGGAGGATGTCGATCTACAGGGTGCGCACGGCATCCTGGTCAACGTCAGTGCCGGTCCGGAACTGAGCATCGGCGAGTTCGACGAGGTCGGTAAAATGATCGAGGGATTCGCCGCGGACCGGGCCAAAGTCGTTGCGGGAACCGTTATTGATCCGGCCATGGGCGACGAGTTGCGGGTGACGATCGTTGCCACGGGATTGGGCCTGGACAAACCACAGGAGTTGAATGTCGTGGAATATGAGGGCCCGCAAAAGGATCGGGCGGCTAGGCCGGGCTACGACGAACTCGAGCGGCTCGGCTACGAAAGGCATTCGTCCCGCTATGGAAGCAATGGCACAGGCGTGTCCGAAGAACAGAGGTTCGATGAGAAGCTGCTCGACATCCCGGCGTTTCTAAGAAAGCAGGCGGACTGAGCGCGAGGCTATCGGGCCGGAAAGTGCGGGCTTGGGTGCCGTGCGCGGGTTGATCCGTCCTGGCCGCCGACGCTAGCCGGTGAGCCGGTCGCCAACCCGCGAGACACGGATTTCGAGACGTGTAACCTGACTGTAGTGCTTCAGTACCCGAAGCTGGTCGAGGAGCTCCGAGGTTTGGAAACGCAGGCGTGTGGCGACGGCCCCATCGGCACAGAGCACGACAAGGGTCTCGTCCCGAATGGCGACGACGCGGCAGGCGTTGCCCAGGGGGTGGGGCAGTATGGCCCGCAGCTCCCGTGTCCAGCCATCCTGCCGGGCGGCCTGGTCGAGCAATGCTTGCAGCTTGGCCTGGTCGAGCAGTGCTTGCCGTCTGGCGTGGCGGTGGTGATGCGGGCCGGTGTGGCGGCGGCGATGCGGGGCTAGGATTTCATCGATTTTCATGTTCGGGAAAATTGCCGGACGGGTTGGTGTATCCATCTGAACATCGGGTGCCTCTCGGAACCTGTCGGCACAAGCGCCCGGAGGTTTCGATGCGTTGGGTGCGACACTCCGCCGAAGTTGATTTGCGGGCCACCCATGGAGAAAATGCGTCGCCCATAGGAAAGGGCTATTGGCTTGCATGAGGGAGTGGGCCAATCGTTGTGGGCTTGGATGTGCGAAAGATCCATTGGACAGGCCTTTGTACATGGGCTCCAAATTCCCCGGATTGTGGAAATGGACATAATTTTGGTCAAGAAAAAAGGTGATGCCCGCACGGTTCGGGTCGGGTGGCGAGCCGCGCTTGCGGCCGTTTTTCTAGCGCTTGGTCTCACTGTCGCTCTGAGTACCACATCCTATGCGGTTTTTTTCGGTCACTACCTAGTTCCCGGGATGATCGATCAGTGGCGGGATCGCTTGGCCGAACAGGATGCCCGCGTACGGGAGCTTGAGCAACAGACGTTGGCCGAGAGCGGCGCCGTCGGCAGACAGCTCGCGCAAATGCAGTCCCGCCTGTGGCGCGTGGAGTCATTGGGTATTCAGGTTGCCGAAGTCGCGAGCATTCCGCTCGACGAATTCGGGTTCGATCTTCCCGCCCCCATAGGCGGCCCGGTCGCCGGTTGCGAGACGGCTCTCGACCGGCCCAATTTGCGTGCGGGTCTTGAGGCCCTGGCCATCGATATCCGCAACCGCGAGGAAGAACTGGAGGCACTTGAGAAACTGCTCGACAATCAAAAGTACCGGGAGGCGGTACGCTTTTCCGGCTGGCCGGTGCGTCAGGGGTGGATTTCCTCGCCCTACGGTAGGCGGGTGGATCCGATCAGCGGCAAGATAGGCTGGCATGCGGGCATGGATTTTGCCGGCCGGCAAGGTGCGGACGTTATGGCTATTGCGGACGGCGTCGTGGTGTATTCGGGTAATCGGAAAAATTACGGCAAGATTGTCGAAATCGACCACGGCGATGGGTATGTCACCCGCTACGCCCATAACGATGAGCTGCGCGTCAAGGTGGGCGATATCGTCAAGCGTGGCGATACCGTCGGCGCGCTCGGCACCACCGGACGCACCACCGGGCCCCATGTGCATATCGAAGTTATCAAGAACGGTCGGCACGTCGATCCCGCCAAATATGTTGCCCGCCGCAATTCCTAGCAGCCGGGCGATGATGCATCCCGGTTGCTTGTCGCTTGAATATTCTCGTTCCCCGCGCCTTGGCGGCCGGGTGTCTCGCCGGTGGTTTCGTCGCGCTATATCGGTGCAAAAACCGGTAAAATTCCGATCCTTTTGAATCGTCCGGCCAATTGTCTTGATAGGAAAGCTGACCCGAACCCTCTTTGGAACCAAGAATAACCGCGAACTTAGACGCATGGGCAAGGTCGTGGCGCAAATCAATGCGCTCGAGCCCCGCTTCAAGTCCATGCGGGATGATGAACTGAAGGGGTTTACGAATGAGTTGCGGCAGCGTCATGCGGCCGGCGAAAAACTCGACGCCCTGCTTCCCGAAGCCTTTGCCGCCGTGCGCGAGGCGGCTTGGCGCAGCAAGGAAATGCGCCATTTCGATGTGCAACTCATCGGCGGCATTACCCTGCACGAGGGCCGGATTGCGGAAATGCGCACCGGTGAGGGCAAGACATTGGTGGCGACATTGCCGGCCTATCTCAACGCCCTTGGCGGGCAGGGTGTGCATATCGTCACGGTGAACGATTATTTGGCGCGTCGGGACGCCGCTTGGATGGGGCCGATCTATGAGGCGCTTGGGCTCGTCGTCGGCGTCATTCAGTCCGGGCAAGATCCCGCCGAAAAACACGGCGCCTATGAGGCGGACGTGACCTACGGCACGAACAACGAGTTCGGCTTCGATTATCTCCGCGACAACATGGCGTTTACTTTGCAGGATCGCTTTCAGAGGGAGCTGCGCTATGCCATTGTCGACGAGGTTGATTCGATTCTTATCGACGAGGCCCGTACACCTTTGATCATTTCCGGGCCCGCCGAACAGAGTACGGAACTTTACAAGCACACCAATCGTCTCGCGCTGCGGCTTAAGCGGGAGATTCCGGGCGAAGGGCCGGATGCGCCGCCACGGGTCGAGGGCGATTTTGTCGTCGATGAAAAGAACCGGCAGGTGGAACTCACCGAACGGGGGCACGCCTTCGTCGAGGCCCAACTCGTGAAAATGGGCCTGCTCGAAGAAAACGACAGCCTGTACTCGGCGGGTAATTTAAACCTTCTGCACCATCTGAGCGCGGCCATGCGGGCGCATGCGCTGTTCAAGCGCGATGTCGACTACATGGTTGCCGACGGCCAGGTCGTTATCGTCGACGAACACACCGGCCGCGCCATGCCGGGCCGGCGTTGGTCGGAGGGTTTGCATCAGGCCGTTGAGGCCAAGGAAGGTGTGGCCATTCAGAATGAGAGCCAGACACTTGCCTCGACAACCTTCCAGAATTATTTCCGCCTGTTCGAGAAACTGGCCGGCATGACCGGCACCGCCGATACGGAAGCCTTCGAGTTCCGCCAGATCTACAGCCTTGATGTGGTCGTCATTCCCACCCACATGCCGATGGTTCGCCGAGATTACAACGACCTAGTGTATTTGACCATCGACGAGAAGTACGACGCCATCGTCGAGGATATTACCGACTGCATGGCGCGCGGTCAGCCGGCGCTCGTGGGTACGGCCTCGATCGATGCCTCGGAGCGCCTTTCCAGGGAACTCGACAAACGTAAAATTCCGCACAACGTATTGAATGCCAAACAGCACGAGCGGGAGGCGGATGTCATCGCCCAGGCCGGCAGCCCCGGTACGGTGACCATCGCCACCAATATGGCCGGCCGCGGCACGGACATCGTTTTGGGCGGGAATTGGGAAGCCGAGATCGCCAAGCTGAACAATCCGTCGGACAGCGATATTGGCGCGTTGCGGAAGGATTGGGAGAAGCGCCACGCCCAGGTTGTCGAGGCGGGTGGCCTACACATCATCGGTACCGAGCGGCACGAAAGCCGGCGCATCGACAATCAGCTTCGCGGACGCTCCGGTCGCCAGGGCGATCCGGGCTCCTCGCGTTTCTATCTTTCCGTGGAGGACAATCTGCTGCGCATCTTCGCCTCCGAGCGCATGCGCCGGTTCATGCAATCCATCGGCCTGGAAGAGGGCGAGGCGATTGAGCACCGGGTTGTCAACAACGCCATTGAGCGTGCGCAGCGCAAGGTGGAGGGACGCAACTTCGACATGCGCAAATCCCTGTTGGAGTTCGATGATGTGTCCAACGATCAGCGTCAGGTGATTTACCAACAACGCCGGGATCTGATGGCGGTGGACGATATCGTCGATACCCTGGCGGGCTTTCGCGAGGAGATCGTGCTCGATGTGGTGGCCCAGTACATCCCCCCCCAGAGCGTGGAGGAACAATGGGATGTCGAGGGCCTTGAGCAGGCGCTCTTGACGGAATTCGCCAGTTCGCAATCCGTTGGCCAGTGGTTGGCAGCGGACGACTCACTCAATGCGGAGGGCCTTGGAGAGAAAATTCTGGCACGGATCGAGGCGGAGTATGTCGACAAGGAAGCCGGGTGGCGGGAGCAGGGCGTGGATGCCCGGGTGGTGGAGAAGCAGATCATGCTGCAAATTCTCGACCAGCGCTGGAAGGAGCACCTAGCCGCCATGGACTACTTGCGGCAGAGCATTGGTCTGCGCGCCTATGCGCAAAAGCAGCCTAGGCAGGAGTACAAGCGGGAATCCTTCGAGCTGTTTCAGGAATTGCTGTACAACATCAAGCGGGATGTGGTGAAACTCTTGTCCAGGGTGCGGATCAAGACACCGAGCGCGGTGGCATTGGCGGAGCGTCGCCGCCGGGACGAGGCCGAGCGACGCATGCGCTACTCCCATGCGGAAGCATCGGCCCTCGACGGTGCGGATGGCGGGGGCACCGGTGCCCCGGGCGGCGCGGCTTCTCGAAACGGTGAACCAGGCAAACAGGCACCCTTTGTGCGCGGCGAACGCAAGGTTGGTCGCAATGAGCCCTGTCCGTGCGGCTCGGGGAAAAAGTTCAAGCATTGCCACGGCAGGGCGGCATGAGGCCAGCCTCTCCCCGGGGTTTGCAACCAGCAAGATTCTATGCGCGGCGGCACCTAGATCGACCTGTTCATGAATAAACTACTGCGGCCGTCAATAGCAACGAAAGCTCTGGCGTGTTCCCGCCGCGTGCTCAACAGGCCGTCAGGCACACCCGCGCGCACTCTTGCCCCGCGCACCCAGTGCCTTCACTACTCTTGCCGGCCTCGCCACCTTCATTCACGAATAGGTCGGGTTAGGGCATTGGCACCCAGACATTGCACCAGCCCTTGGCGGCGACCAGTTTACCGGGGAAAATGGTGCAGGTTCCCCAGCCGTCCTCGGTTGCGGCGTATTGGCCGCAGTTGTCGCAAAATTGCTCGGCGCCCGCTGGGAACATGTCGTTCGCGGGCGCCGCCCGCTTGGGAAATTTTGCGGTGTCCACCTGGGCGGCATCGTGCATGTAGCCGAAGGCAACCGCTAGCGGGTCGCTTTCCTCTATTTTGACCTCGCCCGCCGCCCTGGCCGAGCCGGTACCGAGCAGGTCGAGCAGAGGGATGGCAGCGAGGCCGGTGGTGTGTTTCAGAAATGTACGTCGTGATTTCATAGTTTCCTCATGATAGTGGATCTGAGTGGATTGGGTGAAGTATTCCCCATGCCGGTGAGAGGTTGCGAAAACTCGAAAGCACGGGTTTCGGTGACGGAAAATCCGTCGGCATCGCGGACGTGTAGACGCATCTCCACATGCCATCCACGGGTCTCGCGTCCTATATCGAAACAGCGCAGGGCGGCATCCGCCTTGGAGGCGGAACCGGTGGCGAAGACCGGGATCTCGCCCAGGCGAAATAGGCGGTTGAAATGACCATGGCCATGCAGCACCAGATGCGCCCCGCTCGCGACCCCTTCAAATCGGCCCAAATCGCTGAGCGCCTTGCGCCGCGGTACCGCCCCGAGCACCGGCGGGTGGTGGATTGCCAGAATATGCAGGCTGTCGACGGGCGCCGCGGCCAGGTTTTGAGCCAAGCGCCCGCACTGGCCAGCCCCCAATTCCCCCCCCGCACTGAGAGCCGGGGTCGGCAAGCCGGTGTTGAGACCGTGTATGTGCACACCGTCCCAACAGAGCAGGGTGGGAAAGCCCGACCAGTGCGCCGGTTCATCTCGTCGGCCGGGGTTGAGCCGCAGGTAATCGCGCCAATGCGTCTCGACGGCCGCCCAGGAATCCGCCCGGTAGACATCGTGATTGCCGGGAACGACAAACACGCGCTCCGGCCCTCCGAGGCTACGCAACCACTCCGCGGCGGCCGCAATTTCCTCAGGCAACCCCAGGTGAACCAAGTCGCCGGTGACAACGATGACATCGGGCTTTAGCGTCCCCGCCAACGCGCAGAGCTTATCCAGCGTGGAGCGAAGGTGCCGGTGGCGGCGGCGAAAGCGCCAGGATGCATACCCCAGCCGGCGCTTCCCAGAGAAATAGTTGGCCGGGATGCCCGCCAAGTTGGTCAGGTGTGGATCGGAAATGTGGATCATGCGCATGGGCTGGCACATAATCACCTTTTTACTCAGCAAGTTGCAATGACAATTGCGTTAATTGTCGGTGCCTCCGACGAGCGTCTGTGGGGACTGACGAACCAGCAACGAATCGCACGTCAACTCGCGAGTATCGGAGGCATTGAACTGGTCGATGACCCGGCGTCCGCATCCGACACCGAAACCGTGCTGATATTGCGCGCCGACTATGCCTACGACCTGCGCACATTGGAGGGGCTGCTAGGGTACCGGGGTGTGTTGATGGACCATTCCGAGCCGACCGCGGCCCATGTGGCCGGACCCCTGGCCAGTGTCGCCCTGCACGCCTTGGAAACCCCCGGCTCGTCCACAACACTGCCGACCATCGATGTGCGCACCCTCGGTGGATTTCAGGCGGAACTGCGCAAAACGGAACCGCCCCTGCTGGTTCCCATCACCGCGGGAACAGGCGGGGCGCTGGAAGACCGGTTGTATGGCATCTCGTACAAGGGAATCACGGATTTCATCACCAAGTGGTGGTGGCCGGTGCCCGCCAAGGCGATGGTGCGTTGGTGCGCAAACCGGGGCGTCACGCCAAATATGGTCACCTGCGCCGGCTTTGTGCTGATGCTGGCGGTTTGCTGGCTGTTCTACGAGGGGGAATACTTTTGGGGGTTGTTGCTCGGCTGGCTCATGACTTTCCTCGACACGGTCGACGGCAAACTGGCGCGCGTCACCGTGCAATCAAGCACATTCGGGCATTGGCTCGACCACGGCATGGATATTCTGCATCCACCCTTTTGGTATTGGCTTTGGGGGCTTTCGCTGGTTGGGCCCGAGCCGCTTTTGGGCCTTGATTTCGATGCGCTGTTGTTATTTGTCGTCGCGGGCTATGTGGGTGGCCGGCTGATCGAGGGCGCTTTCCATGGGCTGGGTTCCGCAAGCCTTTTTGCCTGGCGTCCATTCGATGCCTGGTTCCGGTTGTTCACGGCGCGGCGTAATCCCTGCCTGCTTTTGTTAACGGCCGGTTGGCTCGCTGGCGAACCCGACCTTGGCTTCGAGCTAGTGGCGTGGTGGACCCTGATCTCGAGCATCATCCTGCTGGGTCGCCTGATTCTTGGTGTCTGGGCGCGCCTGGCGCACGGACCGCTGACATCCTGGCTGGCGGCGGAGGACGCCGCGCAACGCTATCCGCAAAGTTTCCGCACATTTTCATCGACACGCCGCGCCTATGGTTGAGAAAATACATCGCGACACCTCGCCGACCCCGTCCCTCGCCGGCCTGCTGGCCGACCTTGACGAACGCTTCGGCGACCATATAGACGCCGTTGTGCTGTACGGCTCCTATCTGCGCGGCAACCCCCAGGCAATGCCGGACCTGTATGTGCTCCTGGATCGATACCCCGGCTCGCTCGGCTTGGATCGCTGGCTCGGCATCCTCCTGCCGCCCAATGTCTATTGCATCGGGCAGGGCGAGACGCGTGCGAAAGTCAGCGTATTGCGCACACGACAGTTGCTGAGGGCGGTAACAACGAATTTCCATCCCTATTTTTGGGCGCGGTTCGCGCAGCCCTGCCGTCTTTTGCAATGCCGGGACGAGAGGATTCGGGCCCGTCTCGACTACATTGCCGAACAGTCCACCCAGCGTCTGCTCAAGGCCATGGGTTCTCCCGCAACGCTGACCACCCCGGCGGCCTATTGGCAAGCCCTGTTCAAACGCACCTACGCGGCCGAATTGCGGTCGGAACGGGTGGGCAAGTACCGGGAAATCTACGACGCCGACCGCTCCTACTACGATGCCCTGTTCGACGCCCGTCCCGTCGCGCCCGACCGACCGGTCGTCTGGCGGCTGCGGCGGGCGGTTGGCAAGAGTCTGTCCGCCGCGCGCCTACTTAAATCGGCCCTCACCTTCGCGGATCCGGTGGACTACATGTTATGGAAACTGGAGCGCCACTCTGGCGTCCACTTGGAAGCCACCGAACGCCAGCGGCGCTACCCGCTGGTGTTCGCCTGGCCATTGGTTTGGCGTCTGTATCGGGCGGGCGCCTTCCGCTAGTGTACCGTCCGATGAATTCACCGCCCAATCGGCATTGATCCATATGCAAAAATACCCATTAAAATTAAATGATTACGATCCGACGCGAACAGGATGACTGGTATGTGTATTTTTCAGACGGCACCTTGGCCGCCCTTGGTAAACGCTGAAGTCGGCGAATCAACGACGACGCGCCGCACTACGCGCACAATCTCGTCGATTTGTTGATCGGTATGCGCGGCGCTCACGCTCATGCGCAACAGGCTGGCACCGGCTGGCGCCGCGGGCGGCAACATGAGGTTAACGTAGACACCTTGGCGCAACATGTCATTCCAAGCGGCCAGAGCCGCGGCGCGGTCGTTTAGCCGAACGGCGAGCACCGGCGAGGGCGCGTCGCCGACCCGCAGTCCAAGTTGTGTCAAGCCCTCGTACAACCGGGTCGCGTTTTGCCAAAGGCGGGCTCTGAGCTCGGGCCTTGTGCGCAGGGCGCGCAGGGCGGACCGCGTACACTCGACCACGGCGGGCGACGGTGAGGCGGTGAACATGTAGGGACGGCTTCGATAGGAAAACAGGGCCAATTCGCGGTGTCGGCTGACACAGAAACCACCGGTGGCGCCGAGACTCTTGCTGAAGGTGCCGACGATGAAATCCACTTCGTCGAGAACGCCCGCTTCTTCCGAAAGCCCGCGCCCCTTTTCGCCGAGTACGCCCAGAGAATGGGCTTCATCGACAAATAGATAGGCACCATGGCGATTTTTGATCTCAACAACCTCCCGGATGGGTGCCCTGTCTCCGAGCACGCTGTACAACCCTTCGACCACAACCAATGTGCGTTTAGCCATTTCGCCGAGGCGGCCTAGCCGGGCACTCAGGCTGTTTGGGTCGTTGTGGCGGAAGGTGAAAACTTTTGCGGGGCACATGCGACACCCATCGAATAGGCTGGCGTGGGCGTCCGAGTCCAGCAACACCGCGTCGTCCGGCCCAAGCAGGGCCGCCAGGGAACCGAGATTTGCCGCATAGCCCGTGGAAAACACCAGGGCGTTGGGATAGCCATAAAAATCGGCCAGTTCCGCTTCAAGGGCCACGTGTCCGGCATAGGTACCGTTCGCCATGCGCGAGCCGGTGGTGCCGGTTCCCGCGCGGGACAGCGCCTGTTTGCCAGCCGCCACGCCGTCGGGGTCGAAGGTAAGGCCAAGATAGTTATTGGTGCCCGCGAGAATCGTGGGGCGGCCGTCGATGATGCCCTCGGTGGCGGAATTGAGGCTGTCGATGACCACCCGCGTGGGGTCGGTTTCCCCAAGCGCTTCGCGCAATGCCGCTATTTCTCGGAATTTACCGAGCAAATTCATTGCAGAGCGGCGCGGACGGCATTCGCCAATTCACTGATGGTGCGTACATCGGCAAGCGCCTCCTGTTCCAGTATGATGTCGAAGTGGTCTTCCACCTCCATGACGAATTCCATGACCTGGGCGGATGCCAGCGCGAGTTCGTCAAGCAGGTCGGTCTGCGGCGTCACCGGAACGGCGAGCACCGCCGTATTCCCCAGCAACTCGCAGAGTGTCTTTTCAATCGATTCCATTGCAGTTTCCACGATACATTTGTCGCAATCCTTCGGCCAAGTCGTAGCGGGGCCGCCAGCCGGTCAGCACGGCAAAGGCACCGTCGCCGACGCACCAGGAATTCTGGCTCAGTTCCCGTACTTTGCCGGGTGTCAGCATCGGCGCATAGCTGAGCAGAGCCGCCAACACCCGGTTCGCCCGGGCGACGGTCATCAGCAAGCCGGTCGGAACCACGACCATTCGGTTGCGCCGCACCCCAGCCGCGGCGGCGATAGCGGACCAATCGTAACCATCCGATGCGCCATCGTCGATTGCAAAGCAGCCGTGTCGGCAGCGGGCGGGGTCGCGGAGCCAGGCAATCACCGCGTCGGCCAAATCGTCCACATGCAGGAATGCCAGACGCTGGTTGGAATTGCCCGGCACAATGGTGAAACCGCGCCGCATCCAATCGATGAGTGGACGCATTTCCTTTTCGCCGGGGCCGTAAACCGCGGGTGGTCGCAAAATGGTGTGATCAAGATGCGGCCAGGCCGCAAGCACCGCTTCACCGTTCCGCTTACTGGCCGCATAATCCGACAGTTCCGGGTGTTGCGCGGCGGCAGAAGAAATCAACAGGAGCGGCGGGGGCGGGGTCTGTCGGTCGATAGCGATGCAGAGGTTGGCGACAGCGTCAACATTGACACCTTGAAAGTCCTCGTAGTTGCGGCCCCGCACCGCGCCCGCCAAGTGCACCACCGCTGTAACGCCGGCCAGTGCCTTGGCAAGACCCTCCGCGTCGTCCAACGCAACGCGCCAAGGCTGAATACCGGCGCGGAGTCTGTGCGTAGAGCGTACAATACCGCGCACATCGGCCCGCAACGCCAAAAGTTTGGCGGCTAGGCGATTGCCGATAAACCCGGTGAGGCCGGTGACAGCGATTTTTCCCGGGAGGCGGTTGTTCACCTCCGCCGGGGTCAGGCCTAAGCCCCCGCCTGTTGATCAACAATGGGCTGGCCGTCGTCGTCCCAACCCATGCGACGCAGAAAGCCGGCTTGCGCCGTCGTTCTTGAGAGCTTGCCGGAGGAAGTGCGGGGCAATGTTCTCGGCCGGACAATCTCCACGAGCGAAGGTACGCCGAAATGCTGTCGCACGAGGGAACGGATATTGCGCGACAGTTCCGGGCGCTCGCGCTTGCTTTCGACAACAACCACAACCAAGGGCCCGCCATCCGGTTGCGTAACCTCGAATGCGGATGTGGTTCCGGCACGCACACCGGGGCAGCTTTCCGCGAGTTGCTCGAGATCCTGAGGCCAGATATTGCGACCGTTGATGATAATGACGTCCTTTTTGCGCGCGGTGACAACAAGATTGCCGCCGTACCGATATCCGATATCGCCGGTGTCCAACCAGCCATCCTTATCAAGCACTTCGGCGGTTGCTTTCGGATCGTTGAAGTAGCCGCGCATGACACTGGGACCACGCACCATGATTCGCCCGCACTGCCGGTCCGCTATTTCCCGTCCACCCTCATCGCAGATACGAAATTCATAGCTCGGTAGCACCGCGCCGCAATCGACAAGCTTCAGCGCGTCCTCGTCTGAAGCGCACGGCCGCGCCGCGCCGGTCGTCAGGACTCGGTCCTTCTCCACCTTGTCGATGTAAATCCCCTCGTTGAGAGGCGCGAAGCTGATCGCCAAACAACATTCCGCCATGCCATAGCAGGCGACGAATGCCTTGGGGTCGAAACCGGCGGGTGCCAATAACTGGCTAAATTTTTCGAGTAGCCTTGGATCAATGCGTTCTGCGCCAACGCCCGCCAGCCGCCAACAGGACAGGTCGTATTTTTCGTAGTCCGCCTCGCGCAATCGCGTGGCGCACAAACCGTAGCCGGACGGCGGGCCGGAGGACACGGTGCAGCGGTTGTCGGAAATCAGCTTCAACCACAGGCGGGGGCGCATGGCAAAAGTGCGCGGGCTGAGGTAATCGACCGACAGGGCACAAATGAGGGGCACCAGGACAAAACCCACCAATCCCATATCGTGATAGAAGGGCAGCCAGGATACGAGCCTGTCGCCTTGCCGAAATTTGCCGCCGATTTCAGTAATTTCGCGCAAATTGGTCAGTACCGCCCGTTGAGACATCTCCACGCCCCGGGGAAAGCGGGTGCTGCCGGATGTGTACTGTAGGTAGGCGGGCTCGTCGCCTGTCAGTGGAGGAGGCAATTCGGCGGCTTCCGGCAAGGCTTCGAAATCCGCTGGACTACCGGCAAACGCCAACGAAAGCGGCTTGACGGCTGGACGCAACAACTCGACAAAACCATCCGGTGCCACGGCAACCGCGGCACCGCAGCTGTCCATCATTCGGCGTATCTGGGCAACATAGGCGGCACCACCGCCCATTTGAATGGTCGCCGGCATGGGCACCGGAATAAGGCCGGCGTATTGGGCGGCGAAGAAGAAATGGTGAAAGAAGGGCGCCGTATCGGCGACGATGGCAACGCGCGCATAACGAGGCAGCCGCAAACCAGCCAAACGCCGCGCCAAACGCCGCGCCTCGGTACGCAACTCCCGATACGGCAACACGGCATTCAACCGGCCCGAGCCATCGTAGAAGTTGTATCCGGCACGGCCGGCCGCCGCGTAATCCAAGGCGTCGGCCAGCCCCTCTAAATTTTCATTACGTAGTGGTAACCCACTCTCCGTCGGGGTTGCAACCATACTTTGCCAACGTTCGTTTATATTTTTAAGGTGAACAAATCGGCGGAATGACCTTGCTTACATTCCAACCATCCTGAGCCTAAGCATAATTAATCTGATAAAAACCCGATCTCTGTTCCAGACTGTTGTCCGGGCGTATTCAGCGCAGGGCCGAATGGGCCCCAAGACTCAACCCAACCCCATTTCGCCAAGGGCCAAATCCTAGCGTATTGGTGGCTAGGAACCAAGCGCTTGTTTGGGCTTGGAAATGTGGGGTCGGGAGAGCCGCGGCGGGTCGCTAGTTGACCGTGGCGCCGTCCACCGAGGCATAGACCACCGTGTCCGTACTGCCGTCCTGCAGGTTCACCTGGGTGGTTACCACCCGAATGTCGTCCACATCCGCGTTGATGCTCAGCGTCGCCGCCGCCCGCGTCATCGGACCCGTGAACTCAACCAGGTCAACGACCGGCAGCACCGCCTGACTGCCCGCCGCAACCATGCCGCTCGCCGCGGCCTTCGGCATCGCCTGTGTGCCCGCCTCCGTCACGAACGAGCCCAGGGTGTATGTCGCGTCGACCGACCCCTTGTTGACGATGACCAGGCGCTGGTCGTATTTCTCGGACACCGTAAGGTAGGTCAGGTCCACCGTCGTGCCGTTGCGCCGGATGTTCCCGATTACCCCCGTCGCCAACTCCGTCGTGCCACCGCTGGCACCGTTGCGGCTGATGGTCCCGCGGTATATGCCGGCCGGAATCGGGGTCGCGTTCGCCCCCATGGTGTCAACCTGCACACACAGATGGTACGTCCCCGCGTTCTGCCCATTCAGCATCGCCATGTCGGCCGGACCATCCTCGGCCGGCTTGAGGTTGCCCATCGCCGGCGACCCCGCGGTGCCGGCCTCCGGGCAGGCTTTCGACGAGTCGGTGGCGTCCGTGGAAACCTTCAGGTTGAACGCCCCGATCGAGAAGTCCCCCTCCACGGAGAAATTGACGCTGCCGTCGGGCAGCAGGTCGCTCCCCGTGGCGAGCTTGCCGTTGGCGGCATTGTAGAGGTTGTCCCTCGCGACCGTCGCCTTGGCGGAGCCGAGGACCGCCTTGTTCTTCACGCCGGTGGCGGCGCTCGCGTCGCGGAACCACAGGAACGGTTGCGGGGAGGTGCCCACATGCGCGACCGCGGGTTGAGCCTCGGCTTTTACCGTGGCGTCCAGCCCATCGACGACCTTCACGATGGTGGCCGTGCCGGCCAGCGCCGTGGACGCGTTCGTGCCCGCCAGCGCCTCGTCCGGGTTACCATGCAGCGAGAGGCTCGCCGTATAGCTGCCCGCGCCCGCCGGCACCGCCAGAAAATCGGCAATCTCGGCGAATATTCTCACGGGCTTCTTCGGGGCGTCGCACTCCGCATCGACAGGGTCATCGGTATCGTAGATGTCCATATCAACAGGAAGCAACCGGGTTCCGGCAGCGCCATGATCGTCTCCATCAACGCCATAATCAGATGCGTCGGTGTCGATCTTGAAGACGGCAACATCGGCCCCCGGCCGCCCCGTGATGAACGCTGTTTTCAATGCTTGACCCACCGATGTTCTATTATCGGGATCATCCCATTTCTTCGTTCCAGCGTTGTTCACGCACGCTGACTTCGCCTTGGCGGGGTCCGCGGAGAAATGCCACCCGATGTTGTTGACGGTCTTCCCCTCCGCGAACACCATCCCGCCGCCCAGCGCCAAGCGAAGATAGGCCGTGTCGCCCTTCAGAATCTGCCGCTTGAGACGCGCGGCCACCCGATGCATGGTGTTGCCCCCATCCGCGGCCGCTGGGCTCTTGAGCGCGACGGTTTTCTTCCCCCCCGGAACCATCACCAGTTCCCGGGCGTACTCCACCGCCATAGGCGCCAGGTCGCCAGTGCCGTCCAGTTGTTGGTACGTTGTTTTGCTCGCCATCGGCGTGGCCTTCACCCAGCTCTGTTCCCCGCTATCCGTGGTTGCCTTTATTTTGGAGTTGCTCGTATTCAACAGACGGATCCGTACGTTGTACTCTGTGCCGTTGGCCACCTTGGGTCCGCCAGCGACGGGAATGGTCGCGCGGCGAGCGGCGGCACCCCCCGGCAGGTCGCGCCACTGATCGCCGCTGCTGCCTGGGAAGTACTCGACCTGCCACTTGGAAGCGCCCGAGGTGGAGCCGGTATAGGCCCACACGAGTTCGATCTGGCCGTCGCCCGGTATGAGGGTGAGAGTAATGGTCTGCGCCGCCTGCGCGGCCTGGGGCGCGAGGGCGGTGGTCAGCGCGATGAGGAGGAAGGTGGCGAATGCCGCGCTCAGGCGGCGGGCGCTTCTTCCGAGGGCACCCACCGGCTCAGCCCCGAGCCCGGATTTTCGGGAGGGCGGCAGGCCCAAAGAGCTGTCGGGTAAGGCGGCCAGATTCCGCCCGAACCGCTGCGGCGGGCCGTCCATAGCGGCCGATACGGTGGTTTTGCCCTCAGGGCTGTCGCCTATCTTCTTCATCGTGAACTCATCCTCATTGGTTGGGTTTAGGGGTTTTTAGCCATCGAATGACGGAAGCAAACATCTTAATCGTTAATCGCAACTTGCGCCTTATAGTCGAAGCAATGGCCATTTGCAAGGCGTGCGCGGCCTTGTCGGCGGGGCGCCCCTTGTGGAGGCTCAAGAATTCAGTTCTTGAACTCAAGTCGGCGCGTTCGACGACGCCGTCGACCTGGATGGATTGCGCGCGCGATGATGATGGAACGGAACGGGGTGCCCACTTGGCCGTGAATCAACGTTTGGAGAACAACACGGCCACCGCTACGGCCAGCGCGATCAGATCCGGTGCGAGGCTTGCGGGTACCGCCGGCAGTTGGTAGAGCAGGGTCACCTGGGTGACAGTGCGTTCCAACAGGTAGAAGGCGATACCGACCGCCCCGCCCAGCGTCAGGCGGACACCGAGTGGAATCGCCCTGGTGGAACCCACTACGAAAGGGACACCGAGCAACGCCATGGCCACCAGCCCGAGCGGTAGACTCAACTGGTGCCATAAAAGGAGTCGATAGTGATGCGTGTCCAGGCCGTTGTCCCGTAGATGACCGATGTATTGCGCCAGATCCACCGGTGCCAGGGCGTAATCCGCCTGCACGAAGGCGGACAACTGTTCGGCGCTGATGCGATTGCGCCACGGCAGTCGCTGCACATGGCCGCGTATGGCCGCCTCGCCGCCGAATTGCGTTGTGGTAACTGCGCGCAGCAGCCATTCGTCGGTACCGATCACGTCGGCGCTGTCGGCTTGGATCAGTCGCACGATGTCGCCTTGGGCGTCGAATTCGTAAATTTCAATGTCCAGCGGGACGGTACCGTAACGAACATCGCCCACGCGCACGAGGTTCGAGCCACTCCTTGTCCAGTGCGCATCGTCGCGAATGGCTGTGTCCGCCAGTGCGTGTGTGCGCAAATCCGCAGAGCGGCGCTCGAAATCGGGGATCACGTATTGCTGGAGCGCTGCCACGGATAAAATGACGGCACCGAGCAACCCGAACAACGGCCGGACCAGCCGTCGAGTCGCCAACCCGCACGCCCGCATGGCCGTGATTTCCGATTGGTTGGCCAGTGCGCTCAATCCGACCACGGTGCCGAGCAGGCAGGTGACGGGCAAGAGGTCGATACCGATGCGTGGCAATGAAAAGGCAACGATGCGCAACGCGTCCAGGCTGCTGAATGTGCCCTTGCCGACATCCTCGAGTTGTTCGGCCAGCTCGATGAACCCAAACAACCCCAGCAGCCCCAGCAATACCGGGCTACCGCCGCGCAATAGGGCGATGAACAGATATCGGTCGAGCAGGGACAAGGTTAGCGTTGTGGTGTCAATAGGGTCGCTACGACGACGGTCGCCAGGCCCATCGGCACCCACCAGAGGTGGTCGAGGGTTCCCTGTTCCACGCCCGAACGCGCAATGCCGATAAAGTTGAAGTAGATCGCGTAGGCCGCGGTCGCCAGCAAGATGCGTCCGTAGCGCCCTCCACGGGGGCGTGCCCGGCCAAGGGGTACGGCGAGCAGCGCCAGCAGCACCGTCGATACCGATGTGGAGAGCCGCCACTGCAATTCCGCGCGGTCTGCGGCCTTGTCGGAGTCGAACAGGCTGGCGGTCGATATCGCCTTGGACCGGTGGCCGACCGGCTCTGGAATGAGGGTGGGTATCCAGATTGAGAAGGTGTCGAACCGGCCGATCAGATCCCTGTCGTTCGGAGTTTGGCGATAGACAAAGGCGTTGTCGAGATTGAGCCGATGCGCGCCCGGCTTGGCGAATATCTCGATCCGGCCGCGCTGTCCGGAGATGACCTCCAAATCCGATGCCTTGCGCGAGCGAACAAACAGGCCGGCGAATTCGCCGGTTTCGGCGTCCCGCTCTTCAAGAAACACCATACGGTCCGCATCGCCGTGAAGGTGGAACCTGCCGGGCGTGATCTCCTCCAAATCCGCGGAGGCCTCGGCTTCCGTCCGAAAGTCATACAACTGTTGGTAGGCCCAGGGCCGCACGACGATTGAAAGCGCGCCAACCACTGCGGCGACGGTCAGCGACAGCCAGACAACGGGCGCAACGATACGCCCCTCGCCGACACCGCCGGCCTTTAGGGCCGTCACTTCATGATCCGAATAAAACCGGCCGAGCGCCACGATCATGCCGACATAGAGGGCGATGGGTATCAACACTTCCAGGGCGATCAACACCTTGAGCCCGGTTAGTGTCGATACCGCCGACGCGCTCAGCACACCCTCGTTTGCGTCAGCCAGAAAGCGCGTTAGGCTGTAGGCCATGAAGATGCCGACAAGCAGCGCCACCACCGCGACCAGGGGTTTCGACACTTCCCGAACCAGATACCGGTGTACGATCATGACGGTCGTTGGCGCGATGGGCGGGCTCGCCATCCATTGGGCGCTGCTCTCATTGACACTCGGTGGCTCGATTTCGATGGCGGCAACGGCAACGCCTGCATCGGACGGGGAAGCGCCCATAGTAATTCGGGCCGACCGGGCCTGGGAAGGGGAGGACGGCGGGGTTCTTTATTTGGCGGGCAATTTCGAGATGCGTTCGGACCATTGGCGCGTTGTCGCGGATACCGCCGAGGTTCACGGACCAATGGAAAACCCGGAGCTATTGATCGTCAATGGGAATCCCGCCCGAATCGCCTTCGACAACGAGGGTTCCACGATTATTGGGCGAGGTGACCGCATCCATTATCGATATCGGGAAGAACTGCTTGAGTTGTACGACAATGCGGTGCTCGAGGGAGAGGATGTATCGATGACCAGTTCCATCATCGTTTACGATTTGGCGGCCCAGCGATTGCAATCCAGCGGGCCGAACGGTGTCGAGGTCGTTGTGCGGCGCTAATGAGCTTGCCACAGGCCCTCCCCCCTTTCCAGACAGACCACCCCCGGGTCGAGGTCGTCGCTAATGAGCTTGCCACCAGCCGGGAACCGTGACGCTGGCGTGGTCGAGATCCGTGCGATCATCGATTTCGCACCAGTCATGGCCGGCGGTGTCGATGGTGCCCACATGCCCTTGGCGGGCCAACAAATCGACGGCGGACAAATACCAGCGCCTCAGTGTCGATTCCTCCAGCATCATTGTTTCGAGTTGCGTGCGGAATAGGCCCACCCCGGTCCCGCGAAACAGAATCATGCCGATGGATTCGCCGTCCACCTCGGCGATGGGAAGCTGTTTGTCCACGCGTTTGAGTTCGCCGTTGGTGACGGTCACCTTCATGTCGTCGTCGTCGTAGCTGTCCTTGCGGTTGGTAACCAGGGTGATGTTGTGGGAGGGCCTGCTTGCGATCAAGCGTCGGAAAACATCCGGCTCGAACATCGTATCGCCGTTGATCAAAACAAATGGATCGGTCATCTCGTGTCGCACAATCCAGCAGGTGCCCAGGTTGTCGCACTGGGCATAGAAGGGGTTGTGGGCAATGCGCACCGGAAGCTTATGGAATTGGTGGATGATGTTGCTGACCGCCTCGGCCCGGAAACCGGTTGCGACCACAACTTCACTGGCGCCGGCCGCCGCCAGTGATTGCAACTGCCACTCAAGCGCTGTTTTTTCGCCAAGGGACAGTGCGCATTTCGGTAGATTCGTGGTCAGCGGGAGCAGCCGTTTGCCTTGCCCGGCGCTCAGAAGAATGACTTTCATCCGGGGAACCTCTGATTAAACCTGTAGTCACGGCATTCGATCTAACAAAATCAATAGGCTACGAGTAGATCGATGCCGTTCTATCACATTGTTCAGACCGTCCCTAGCCCGATGGTGGGCTTGGGATAACAATGGGGCTAACGTTCGAGCCGACCACCTTCAATGTGTTGGCCTGTCGCGGTGTTGCCGTGGGCTGCTAGGGCGAGCGGGCCGCGACCTTACGCGAAACGAGGTGGTCCTTCAATCGGTGGACCAACGCAAGGATGGTCAGGGTCGGATTCGCCCACCCGCTGGTGGTGAAAAGGGAACTGCCGGCAATGTACAGGTTCCGATAGCCGTGCACCGCGCAGTTCCGGTCGGCGACACCCTTTTTTGGATCGTCGCTCATCCGTGTTGTGCCCATGTGGTGATAGCCGCCGATAGGGTGGTTGCCAACCGTTGGATCAAGCGGCCAGGCGGATGCGTCTTCGTAGAGCCAGGGCTCCGGCTCGAAACGGCCGAAATCCAGCCGCGCCATTTCGGTGTCCAGCGTTGTCGCCAGTTGCCGGAGTGTATGCTTATCCTGTTCGTTGAGTCGCCAGTCAAGGTCCGCTCTGGGTAGGCCCAGTGCATCCTTGCTGTGCGAGAGCCGTACCCGGCTTGCTGGGTTCGGTGCCTGCTCGGCGCGAATCATGACGTTCAATCGTCGATCCGGCAGCGCCGCAAGACTGCGGTTGACGGCGCGTTCCAAGTGGCGTTGATACCAGGCCGCCAGATTCCGATAGCCGTGCCAAAGTTGGCGGTTGATTCGATTCGGCGCCAATTGGTGCTTGAGGCCCTGATAAATGCGCTGTGCTGCCGGTACGCCCCGGCGCGGGTCGCGCTGCAGCTTGAACGTCAGCGCGGTGTTCAGGATGCCGAGTTCGCGTTGCAGTGTCGGGGCGGGTGCGAGAATCGGCGCGATAGGGACGCTGTTGAGCCGTTTTCCCTTGTCGTTGGTGGTCGGTTTGGGAAACCGTTTGCGAAATTTGTTCCACAGCTCGAAGGTGTTGTTGGATTGCAGGTGACCCAATCTGCCGTGGGCGTGCTCCATGAAAAAGCGGCCGACCCGGTCGTGCCGGTTGCCGATGCCCTGTGGCTCCACATCTCGCGATGCCAGCAGGAGCCGGGCGTTTTCAATACCGCCGCAGGCCAGCACATAGATGTTCGCCCAAACCCTGGCGCGCCGGTCGCCCAGGTTTGAGATCAAAACGTGATCCAGACCGCTTGCATTCGCCGTGGCCTGCAGGTGTACGACATTGGCATGGATCAGTATCCGCACGGTGGAACTCGCGATGAGATCTTGGGCGCGCCGGACGCTGAAGCGTTCCCGCATGTCGTCGAAGCGCCAGAACGGCGTGACGAATCGGTCGGGATCAAATGGCGGCGGCTCTATGGCCAGGGTGCGCCAAAGCGATTCGCCATAGTCAAATGGCCCGACCTCCAGGTCGCGGTGGGCCGCACGGTAGCCCTCCGCCAGATCTTGGGGAGCGATTGGCCAGCCGCTGTGCGGCACCCAGCCTCGCCTTTCGAAGTCGATGTTGTCCAGCGGCGCGCAACGCCCGCCCCAAATGTTCGTCGTACCACCGAAAAAGCGCAGGCGGCTTTGGTCCAGATCGTAATAGGGCATGCCGATGTTCCCGCCGACGCCAAGCGATTGGGTGACGGGGTCGTGGTCGAATCCGCCGCTTTCCAGTAGGCAAATGTCCAGCCCGCGCGCCGCCAGACCCCGGGCCAGGGTTACGCCGGCGGCACCGGCGCCGACCACGCAAATTTCGGTGTGCAACCCCCGGCCGATGTCGGTTTCGGCGAAATCAATCAGCATGTTGGCCGATGCGCCTGTTCCAGCGTCTTAGGTTGGCCAGTGGCTTGCGCACATAGGCGCTGGCCCGCAACAATGACAACAAGGCGTTTCGGCAAGGTTCGGCAAATCGATCCAGCGGTCGGTCGATGTCCACGAACAACACGACGCGGGCCTCCGGGGTGGCGTTGCGCACCTCGTGCTCGAAGGTGTCGTCGAAACAAAGGCAGCGTCCGGCCTGCCAATGGCGGACCTCGTCGCCCACGCGAATCCAACAGTCCTCCGCGTTGGCCGGAATGCGCAAACCCAGGTGGCAGCGCACCAGCGCCCTGGTTGGACCCCGGTGCGGCGGTATGTGGTAACCGGGTGCCAATATGGAAAACCAGGCGTTGCGCAAATCGCGCATCCCGTCGAGGATTGCCGCCGTGCGCGGGCAGGCCCGGCAGTTTTCGTCGATGCGCTTGCCGAATACGTAAAGCACATAGGTTTTCCAATGATCGCCGTGGGATATCCGCACCTGATCCGGGGACATTTCGTGGAAGGCCGGAATCGCTTCCGGATGCCTCAGAACCTCGTCGAGCTCGTCGCGGATGGTGTGCCAGTTGGCTTCCAGCGGCGGCACCTGCGGGAAGGCTTGGGGGGGCAGGAAGGGCGTGGTGGGCACGATGGAATGGCGAGCGAGAAAGCGGTCCACCGCGCGCAGCACAATCCTGCCCAAACGCACGCCAAGCCTGGGCGCCGGACGATTGTTCGGCATGGCGGTTTCCGATTCGTTTCGCACTCTCGATTCCCTAGCCGTGGCGGTGCGCCCCATGCGGTTGGTTGTTCGGCGAATTCGCCAATATTTGCTCCGCAATAGCGAGGTCCGCCAACGAATCCACATCCACGGCCGCCCGCTCGTCGTCCACCTCGACCCAGGCGACCGCACACTCGGCCAATTGTGAAAGTGTCGCAAAAGCATCGTCCATCGCAAGGCGTCCGAGCAAGTACCGCGTCAGGGTACGCAAACCCAGGTGCCGCGCAATTTTCCAGGGCTGTTTGCGGTCACGCTGAACCCGCGCCCAGAAGGTCACCGCGCCACGGGCGTCGGGGTTGCGCAAAAGAAACAGATTGGTGCCGCAAAAGCCGCCCTCCCGAAATTTAAGGCGGGTGCGTCTTGTGCCGGGGAATCGCCGCGCAACCCGCTCATACGGCACAAGACCCGCCACGGCGCAGGCATTGGCGGTGGCGGCGGCTCCCAGAAACTGCGCGACGATGGCCGGTGTGAGCAGCGCGTGGTCGCCGGTTGTCACCAGTATTGGGTGGGTATCCAGAGCGTCGAGCGCGCGTACTATGCTCTCCGCCGGCCCGGGGCCGGGTTGGAGCCAAAGGTAGTCTCCCTGTGCAGATAGGTTGCCGAGCGTTTCCGAGCCGGAACAAACAGACGCATCCGGTCCGGCGATGATCCCGCCGTCGATCCCGGGCGTACCGCGCAGGGTTTCGATGACCCGGACAATGCTTGGGATTGCGGCGACCTCGACCAGCACGGATGCGGCTGGACCTGCAGCGGCGACGGGTTTGCCGCCGCCCAGCCGCTCGCCGGCGAGTACGATGGCTTTCACGAGTTGGCGAGCCCCTTTCGATACAAGCGGTAGCGCTTGCCGACGGTGCCGCCAAGCCGCTCAATGATGCCACGCATGGCGGTGTTGTCCTCAAGAATCCAGGACAGCTCGCAGGAATCGACATTGCGTTGGATGGTTGGTGCCCTGACGCTTTGAATCAGGGCCGTCGCCACGCCGGGGGCCAGAAAACTATTGTGCAAATCCCTGCGCACGCCCATGAGCGGGATCCGGACGGTTTTGGGGAACCGGACCTTCAACCGCCAGAGCAATTTAATCCAACCCGTCGGGAATAGCCGTCCGTCCAGATCTTTTATGCATTCGTTGATGTTGGGGAGCACGACGATAAATCCCGCGGCCTTGCCGTCGAGTTCGGCGATGCGGATGAACTCGGGCGGCACAACATACAATAAGGTTTTGCCCAACGCCTTGAACTCGGCCGCGGTGAAGGGTACGAATCCCCAGTTATCGGACCAGCCGTCGTTGAAGATTTGACGCAGCACCTCCAGTTCCGCCGCCTTGTCGGCGCGGTTGAGGCGGCGCAGCAGCAGGCGGTCGCCGAGACGCCGGTGTAGGCGACGGACGGAGGCGGGTTCTTGGGCGTCGATGTGCATCCGGTAGGCCAGCAGTTCCTTGTGGCGACGATAGCCCGCCGCCTCAAGGTGGCGATGATAGTAGGGATGGGCATGGCCCATCAGGAAATTCTGGGGCGAGTCGTATCCATCGCAAAGCAACCCGGGTTCTTGATTGATGTTCAGGTTTAGCGGCCCGAGTACCGAGGTCATGCCCCTTTCGCGCAGCCAAGCCTCCGCGGTCGCGGTGAGATTTTCGAACAGTAGCGGCTCGTCCAGCCCTTCGATCATGCCGAAAAATCCCTCGCCGGGGTGGTTGTGGCGAAGGTGCAGCGAATCCACCTGCGCACTGATGCGGCCGACGGGCACACCTTCCCGGTAGGCAACCCAGCCCTGCCAGTCGAGGTGTTGGAAAATCGGCTCCGTCGGTGCCAGCGCCCGCAACCGTTCGAAAAGCAACGGCGGTATCCATAGGGGGTCGTTGCGGTACACCGTCCAAGGCACCTTGATGAACTGCCTCAGCAGGTGCCTGTTGGATACGGGGCGAATCTCGATCATGACCGCGAGTGCCCTAGTGTCGCGCCAACCCGCCGACTCACGCGATACTTAGGGAAGGTCTGAACAACTCGATAAAGCAGCATCAGGACACTCGTAAACTATTGATCTTATCAACTCGAATGCTGTAACTACAGGCTTAATAAGAGGTTTCTTAGAATTTCGGCTGCAAATATCCGCCGTTCACGCTCACAGGTATTCTACGGCGCGGGCTTCCGGCCGAATGGTGGCTGAGCAATGGGCGACAGATGCGATACAGTAGTGCTTGGCCGGTTGGTTGGGAGCATGGCGTGGGCATCAAGCCGATAGTTGAGTTGGTCGCGCAGACCAAGCGCGACCTTGAGAATCTTTCCGTCGAGCAGTTGCGCAACGAGCTGCGCTCCAGGGACGACCTATTGCTCGTCGATATCCGCGAATTGCAGGAGATCATTGATCTCGGAACCATCCCCGGGGCGCAACACGCACCGCGCGGCATGTTGGAATTTTGGGCGGATCCGGCCAGCCCCTACCACCGCGACTACTTCACGGAAGACAAGCGTATCGTGTTGTTTTGCGCCGGCGGTGGACGCTCCGCCCTGGCCGCTAGGGCGCTAAAGGACATGGGGTATGCGGATGTCGCGCATTTGGAAGCCGGCTTCAACGGTTGGGCGAGTGCGGGCGGCGCCGTGCGGGAAGCCGCGTCCGCGAGCCGATGGATGCGGAAACCATCTTAAGGAACCCCTGATTAATCCTGTAGCCGGGATATCCAGTTTAATAAAATCAATTGCTTACGAGTAGCTAAATGCTGATCTATCGAATTGTTCAGACCTTCCTTAGTGTTCCGATGCGGGTTCTTCACCTTCGACGGATAGGCGATTGTGTCGCGGTTTGACATTTGCGCGAACCGAACAGTGCGCGGGCCCCGGCTCGGTGGAATCCGAAAAGTCAAATCGATACAGCACCGGCTAGGCTGGCGGGTGTCCGCCACATATTTGGAAGTTGGTGGGCGTGGCGATGGGCAACTTCCGTTGTGGCGCGTTGCCTCCCCGGATCATGCGGCCTAATCCTAGGCCGCGGGTCAGCGACCTGGTGCTGGTCGGCGGTGGCCACAGCCATATCGAAGTGCTTCGGGTATTGGCCATGGCGCCCTTGGAAGGGGTGCGCGTCACCATGCTGGCCCGCGAGGCGCACACACCCTATACCGGGATGCTGCCGGGGTATGTCGCCGGCCATTACCGATGGGATGATTTGCACATCGATCTCGGTCCGTTGTGCCGGTCGGCCGGGGCGCGGCTGATTGTCGACGAGGTGACCGGGCTTGATCTGCGGCGCAATGTCCTGAAGTGCGCCCACCGCCCCCCGATGCGCTTCGACACGCTGTCCATTAATTGCGGCGCGGTACCGAGGACATTCGGCGAGGTGGGCGTGCCGGTTAAGCCGATTGGCCGCTTTCTGCCGCGGTGGCGGACGGTACGGGAGCGGGCTGGGCCCGGTGCGCGAATCCTGGTCGTTGGCGGCGGTGCCGGCGGTGTGGAATTGGCGCTGGCGGTGCGCAACGCTCTGCCTCCCGATGTTGTGATCGATGTTGTGACGCCGGAGCTGTTGCCCGACCATGGCCGGGGTACGAAGCGGCTGCTCGTCGATGAACTGACAAAGGCGCACATCGGCCTGCGCCTTGCGGCGGTGACGGGCGCCAACGACAGCGAATTGACCCTTGATGACGATTCCGTCCTCGGATTCGACTGGTTGTTTTGGGTCACCGGCGTGGTGGCGCCGGGCTGGATTCGTCGGAGTGCGTTAGCCACCGATGCGCAAGGCTTTGCCAGGGTCGATGCGCATTTGCGGTCGCTATCCCACCCGCGGGTGTTCGTAGCGGGCGATGCGGCGAGCCTTGAGCGCCAACCAAGGCCCAAGTCCGGCGTAATTGCCGTGCGCTCCGGCCCGATATTGGCGGCCAACCTGTGCGCTGTGGTGGCGGGACGGCCGCTGCGGCGTTTCCGGGCGCAGAAGCGCTTCCTGAGCCTGATCGGAACGGGCGACGGACGGGCTGTCGCGTCGCGCTCCGGACTGGCGCTGCGGGGGCGTTGGGCATGGCGTTGGAAGGATTGGATCGACCGGCGTTTCATGGTGAAGTATCAAAAACTGCCGGAAATGGTCCACACAGCCGACAAGGACAGCCCCGATGCCAACCACGGACCAGCGGACCAGCGACCATTCGATCCCGTGCGCTGCGGCGGTTGCGGCGCAAAACTCGCCAGCGTCCCCCTGTACCGCGTACTGAGCCGACTGCCCGAGCAAAACCATCTCGATGTTGTCCAGGGCATTGGCGAGGATGCGGCGGTGATACGCGGGCACAGCGAGCCGCTACTCCTCACGGTGGATGGGTTTCGCAGCCCGATTGACGATCCCTATCGGTTTGGCCGCATCACCGCGCACCACAGCTTGAACGATATCTATGCCATGGGCGCGCGGCCCACCAGTGCTCTGGCCATCGCCACGGTGCCGTTAATGGCCGAGGCCATGATGGAGGAGGAACTCTATGACCTGCTGCGAGGCGCGGTCGATGTCTTGAATGCGGACGGTGTGCCGCTGGTTGGCGGACATTCATCGGAAGGGCCGGAACTCTCGCTCGGTTTGGCGGTTACCGGCAGGGCGTTGGGGCGGCTTTTGACCAAGCGGGGCGGCCAACCCGGCGACCGGCTGATTCTCACCAAGGCGCTCGGCAGCGGCGTGTTGCTCGCGGCCCATATGCGCGGTCTGGCGGCGACTCGGTCGATTCAGTCGGCGATTGCCGCCATGGACCAGTCCAACCGGTGCGCCATCGATATTTTCCGCGAACAGCGCGCGCGCGCCTGCACCGATGTTACCGGCTTTGGTTTGGTGGGCCATTTGGGCGAAATGTTGCGGGCATCCGGCATTGGTTCGGAAATTGGGCTGAGTGCCGTTCCCCGGCTCGACGGTGCGCTTGAGGCTTTCCGATGCGGGGCGAGCAGTGTGCTGCAGGCGGACAACGCCCAGGCATTGGCGGATTTCGAACTACGGGATGTGGCGCTGGATGATCCACGATTGCGACTGCTGGCCGACCCGCAGACTTCCGGTGGATTGCTCGCTTGCGTACCGGAGGAGCACGCGGCGGACTGTGTGCGGGCGCTGCGCGCCGAAAATTATTCCGCCAGTGCCGATATCGGCCGCATCACGACCGGGCGCCGCCTGATTCGGGCTTAGCGGCCCGCGACAAAAGCCCCACCGCATTCGAACGATGAGCCACTACGGACCACCATCGGCATAAAATGGCGCATCAATCCCACATTGTTGGCTCTTCTCCTGGAAAAACTCCGCCACCGCTGGTCGGAAACGATCCATATCGACCAGGAACGAATCATGTCCCTGAATCGAAGCGAGCGGCTTGAATGCAACCTGCGGGACGTGAGGCTCCAGTGCGCGGGCCAACTCCTCCTGCTGGTGTAACGGGAAGAGGAAGTCGGAAGTGACGCCGACCACCAACGCCCTATCAACTCGCAGCCGCCGTAGGCCGTCCTCCAGACTGCCGCCACGGCCAGCGGCGTCGAACAGATCCATGGCGCGCGACAAGTAGAGATAGCAATTGGCGTCAAATCCGCCGATAAAGCGGTTGGCCTGTGCCTCCAGATACGATTCCACCTCGAAGTCGATGCCAAACGGGTGGTGCGCTGGCGGTTCCTGGGTGGCCCGTTCGCGGCCGAATCGTTCCGCCCACTCCGCAGCGGAGCGATACGTAATCATGCCCAGTTTGCGGGCCAGTCGCATGCCGCTGATCGGCCCCTCGTCGAAATCGTACTGTCCGTTCCGCCAGGCCGGGTCGGTGCGGATGATCTCCCGTTGCAGGGAGCGCAGCGCTATGGCGAAGGGCAGGCTGCGCTCGGCGGAGGAAATGGAGACGAGGCCGCGGCTACGCTCGGGATGCTGCAGGGCGAATGCCAACGCCGTCATACCGCCCATGGAGGCGCCGACCACGGCGTACAACCGATGCACACCCAAGTGGTCGAGCACCAGTGCGGCGCTGTTGGCGATGTCTTCCACGCAGAGTACGGGAAAGTCCAGCCGGTACGGACGCCCGGTGGCCGGATTCGGCGAGGCCGGCCCCGTCGAGCCGAAACAACTGCCGAGCGAATTGATGCAAATGACGAAATACCGGGTTGTGTCGATGGGTTTGTCCGGCCCGACCATATCCTCCCACCAGCCCGTGGCCGGGTCCGCTGGCGATGAGGCGATGTGGGCGGACGGTGACAGGCCGGTGAATACCAGCACCGCATTGTCTTTGGCGGCGTCGAGTCGGCCGAGGGTTTCGTAGGCTATGACGGGATTTTGCAGGTGCCCGCGCCGCATTTGAAAGTGGCCGTTGACCGTTATTTTTTTTAGTGCGCTCATGCGACGACCGTAGCAGAAGGGCGGACGGCGTGACAATGCGGCGCACAATGGCCCGTCGACAACACTAAACCCGCGGCAATTTCCACCAGTCTATGCACGACCATCCGTTGGGATTCGAATGCCGGGCCACATTGACTATGCGGGCATGCTCGCAAGCGTCCATCTGTTTCATGCGAGGGTACCCCTCGCGCTCCCGGCCGGGGCTGCGTTGTCGCCCCTTGACGTATCGCCGGATATGTCGGCGGGGGCTTAAGCCGCGCATCCGGACGCTTGCGGGCGTGCTGATGCGGCATTATCAGTTGGATGGAGCACTGGTTCGGAGCCGATTAGCGGGCATCGCCACAATAATGGCGGGAATTGCCGTTAATCCCGCACAGCGTTTGGAAAAAAGGAAAACAGGTTATAGAATCCGTCCTTTGCCTCTTACAATCACAACTGGGGATAGGAATCATGAATGCAGCGAAAGTTTCGCGTACCCGGGTCGCGCTCGGTTTGCTTTTCGGCCTTGGTGTTGCCGCTGTGCCGGCCCACGCTGCTGGGGGGGGGGAGGCCGGCGAGCGTTCGGGCTACCTGGAGGAGATCATCGTCACCGGCACCAAGCGGGATGCCAGCCAGCAGGACACGCCGATTGCGGTTTCCACTCTGACGGCGCCGGAAATTTCCCGAACCTTCGGCAACGACATCCGGGCCATCGGCGATCTGTCGCCCAATGTCAACCTGACGCTGCAAACGGGCTTCAACGCGCTTGCCGGCGGCATTCGGGGCACCGGCACCATTTCAATTCTAACCACCCAGGATCCGAGCGTGGGGATACTCATCGACGAGTTCGCCCTGAACCATGTTCAGACCCAATTCGTGGAACTCTTCGATCTCGACCAGGTGGAGGTCTACCGGGGTCCGCAAGGCACCCTGTTCGGCAAAAACAGTACCGGCGGCACCATCGTGATCACTTCCAAGCGGCCGGACCTCGACGAATTTGGTGCCACCTTCAGGGTATCCACCGGCGGCTATGATGGCGGCTCGGACAACTTCAAGGCCCAGGCGGGCATTGATATCCCCATTATCGAGGGCAAGTTCGGGTTCCGCTTCGCGGGCTCCGTGACGGACGAGCAGGGCTTCTACACCAACGACAAGGACACGGCGAGCTTTCCGAACAGCCCTCTCTATCAACTCATGCGCATCACGCCGGACATGCTGCCGCCGGAACTCAGCCAGGTGACCACGGGTGCCGGCGAGCGCTTGGGCGGCAAGGATGTCGTGGCGGCGAAGGCCAAGCTACTTTGGCAGCCGAATGATCGTTACGAAGGCTATTTTATTTGGGAAATCATCCGCGACGACTCGGATTCACCGGCGAGTGTCAACGAAACGCCGGCGGGAGAAGGCTTCCTTCTCGAAAACCTCGGCTTTCCCGGCATTCATGCCGCGGGGCATGACGACCCGTTCAGCACGGGGGTAACGCAGCAGGGCAACGGCATCAACATCCGCGACGGGCATCGGGTGGATATCGATGGTTACTACTTCAACCAGTCGCTTGGGTTCGACAATTTCCAGATCAAGTCGATCACGGGTTATCGCGAGCAGGAGGAAACCCTACCCAGCACCTATACCGGCGAAGCCTTCCTATCGCTCTTTGATGCGACCCGCAACCTGGAACGCGAACAATTCCAGCAGGAGGTGCGCTTGGTCACCGAGTTCGACGGACCGTTGAATGTCGTGGCGGGCGGCATCTATCTCCGGGACCAACTCGACTTTCGCTCCTACGCCACCGTCGGGCTGTCTTCCCTGTTCCCAATCGGGATAAACCCGGCCCTACCCCTCCTGGACGAGCGTGGCTATGTCGATATGGACCTGCGCGGTATTACCGGCGACCCCGCCCACGGCATCGTCAAGCAGGATCGCAAATCCTGGGCGCTCTACGCCGACGGCACCTTCCAGATCAACGAGCGGTTCAGCATCACGGCCGGCGTTCGACACACCAAGGACAAGAAGGATTTCTACAAGCCGACTGGCGGTGGCGCACCCTGCAACAGGTACACGGAGTCGCGGGACGCGCAACCGGCCGACCCGGATAAACCCTTCGATCCGATGGATTGGAAGAACAATTGCATCGACGCAAGGTCCAACACGGTCAGCCGCGCCGGTCTCGAAGGCTCGCAGATCGATCAGCGCAAGCAGGTGTTGCCCGATTCCCAGTATCGCTTCATCGCCGATAGCACCGAGGAGTGGTCCGAGACCACCTGGCGCGTCGTGCTCGACTACAAGCCATCCGACCCCCAGTTGTGGTATGCCGGCGTCGCGACCGGTTTTCTCGCCGGAGGCTTTAGCGAGACCTGTTCCCAGGAATTGACCTGTATCGCCTACAACCCGGAAAAGAACATCAACTATGAGGTTGGGTTCAAGGCCGATCTGCTCGACAGCCGCCTGCGCTTCAACGCCGCCATCTTCTATACCGACTTCCAGGACTTGCAGCGCAACCAGGTGTTCCGCTTCACGGATCCGGTGAGCGGCGTCGAGGGCCAGGAGACCATTACCCTGAACGCGGGCGAATCGAACGCCCTCGGTTTCGAGGTCGAGACCACTTGGCTGGTGACCGAGAATCTGCAACTCAAGGGTTCGGTCGGTTATCTCGACGCGAGCTATGACGAGTTCGAATTCGAGGGCCTCGATCTCACCGACCTCGACATTCCCTTCGCATCGAAATGGCAGGTGGGTGGCCGTGCCCTCTACGATCAACCCCTCGGCAGCGGCGCCGCCATCACCTACGCCCTCAGCTTTCATTACCAGAGCGAAGCGGAAATGAGCCCCTTCGACCCCAATGCGGCGACGGGCACCAATCCCAGGTTCAACACCGCCTTAGCCCGGCACCCCACCTACACGCAGTTGGAGGAACGGGTGCTGCTCGACGCGAATATCACCTACACCAGCCGCGACGAGCGCTGGTCGGTAACCGCTTTCGGGAAAAATCTGCTGAACGAAAAATACCGTGTATCGGCCAACTCCGTGGGCGGTTTGTGGAACTTCACGCAATTCGGCGCGCCCCTGCAGTGGGGCGTCGAACTCGGGGTGAATTTTTAATCGCCATTTGCCGGAGGAGGGTTGAGCCGTGGCCATTGCATCCACCAACGAAGGTGTTAACAGCCAGCTTTATCTGAAGCGGGTGCCGGAGGGCATTGCCGGCCCGGACGACTTCGAGGTCCGCACAGCCGCCGTTCCCGAAACCGGTGCCGGCCAGGTGTTGGTGCAGGCGCATTATCTTGCCGTCGATGCCGCACTGCGCCTGATCGTGCGGGATAGCGACGAGTTCTTGTTTCGGGTGCGGCCCGGCGATCCGATACGGGGCTCCATGGCGGGCAGGGTGGTCGAATCCAACCATCCCAATTTCCGGGTTGGCGAGGCGGTGCTCGCTTCCCAGGGCGTGCGGAACTATGCCCTGAGCGATGGTGGCGACTTGGAGAAGTGCGACCTGAAACAGGCACCGCTCGGTTCCTGGCTCGGTGGTTTCGGCGTTTCGGGCCTTACCGCCTACTTTGCCCTAACCGAGGAATGCAAGCCGCAGCCTGGTCAGACCGTGTTGGTGAACGGTGCTGCCGGCGCCGTGGGCTCCATTGCCGGGCAGATCGCGAGGCTGGCGGGGGCGCGGGTCATCGGCATTACCGGCTCCGATGACAAATGTCGCTGGCTGACCGAACAGCTTGGCTATCACGCGGCCATCAACTACCGCAACGGCAATCTTTACGAGCAACTCGCGGCAGTGGCGCCCGACCGGATCGATGTGATTTTCGACAATGTTGGCGGTTCCGTGCTCGATGAGAGCCTTAAGCTGATCGGCATGCGCGGGGTGGTGCTGCTGTGCGGTTCGACATCCCAGTACCCGGCGGAAACCATGGCCGGCCCGAGCAACTACATCTGGCTCGGCACCATGCGCGCGCGCATGCAGGGCTTTGTCATCTTCGATTACGCCGACCGTTATGCCGAGGCGCGCCGACGCATGGCGCACTGGGTGGCAAGCGGCGACTTGCGCTTGGTCGAGCACATCGTGGATGGAGAGGTGGACACATTCCCCGTCGCGTTCCGCCAGCTTTATGAAGGGGAGAATCGCGGCAAGATGCTGGTCCGCCTGCCAGCGGGTCGTTAGCCCGCACCCGCATATGGCGCGCATTGAGGGCAACCCGCGGCCCAACGCAATTTGGTTATCGTGCCCACCGGCAACTCCTCGCCCGACTATTACGGCGGCGACCGGAACGGCAATCTGGATCACTATCCCGGTTCCATCGTCGCCTTGAACGGCACCACCGGTGAGATGGTTTGGCATTACCGGACGGTGCATCACGACGTTTGGGATTTCGATGTTCCCGTCCAACCCACACTTGCCGTGACTACAGGTTTAATCAGATGTTCCCTAATTTTAACCGCTTGCGCTGATATACCAGTTGGACGATAGTCGCCGTCCTTGTTGTTGGCGACGTATCGCCGGATACGCTGGCGGGCTAGGCCTGCGCATCCGGGCGCTTGCGGACGCGCTGATGTGAAATTATCAGTTGGATGGAGCACTGGTATGTCGCGATTGATCGGTTGTATTTCATCAAACGGAGTGCGCCGTACCCTAGGAAGGGTTGTCGTTCTTTGGACCGCGCTTTTTCTGTCGGCCTCATGCGGCGTCGCCCCGCGTGACGAACCGGATGAGGCGCAAGGCGTTTCGGGCAACTTGGCGAGCCCATCGGCAACACGGGATGTCGACAGCGCGGTGGTGGATATCGACATCCCTTTCCAAAAATTCACCCTCGACAACGGCCTGACCCTCATCGTCCACGAAGACAACAAGGCACCGGTGGTGGCGGTTAATGTCTGGTACCACGTGGGTTCCAAGAACGAGCAACGGGGCAAGACGGGCTTTGCCCACCTGTTTGAACACCTGATGTTCAACGGTACGGAAAACTACCCCGGTGAATTCTTCGAGCCTTTTGAACGGGTGGGCGCCACCGGCATGAACGGCACCACCAACGTTGATCGAACCAACTACTTCGAGGTGGTGCCGAAAAACGCCCTCGATCTGGCGTTGTGGATGGAGTCGGACCGCATGGGCCATCTGCTCGGCGCGGTCGATCAGGCGCGTCTCGACGAACAGCGCGGCGTGGTGCAGAACGAAAAGCGCCAGAGTGAGAATCAGCCCTATGGGCGCGCCTTCGACCTGTTGTTCAAGAACCTGTTCCCGGAAGGGCATCCCTATTCATGGCCCGTTATCGGTAGCATGGCGGATCTGAATGCCGCGTCGCTCGACGATGTGC
Source organism: Pseudomonadales bacterium (assembly GCA_965116165.1). GTDB lineage: Bacteria > Pseudomonadota > Gammaproteobacteria > Pseudomonadales > Azotimanducaceae > Azophilus. The sequence continues at coordinate 3,545,498 of OZ220484.1, forward strand.
GGGAGTGGTTCAATCGCTATTACGGTGCCGCGAATGCGGTCTTGGTCATTGCGGGGGATGTGCGGGCAGAAGATGTAAAGGCCCGCGTCGAGCACTATTTCGGTCACATTCCCGCTGGGCCGCCGCTCGACCGACAGGCGGAATGGATACCGGAACCACAAGGTTCCCGCCGTCTGGTTATGCAGGATCGGGTGCCGCAGGCGCGCCTCTTCAAGGCTTGGACCATGCCGGGCTACGGCAGCCTCGATGTCGATCATCTGGATCTCGTGGCGGGCATACTCAGCGAGGGCAAGACATCCCGGCTCTATAAGCGACTTGTCTACGATGACCGCATCGCCTCGGACATCGGCGCCTTCGCCTTTCCGATGGAGATTGCCGGCATTTTTGGTGTTGTCGCCACGGCTCTGCCGGAACACAGCCTCGCCGAACTCGACGCGGCTATCGAAGAGGAGATTGCGGCCTTTATCAAGCATGGCCCAACGGCCGACGAATTGAACCGCATGGTCACGACCCGTCGCGCCGGATTTATTCACGGTATCGAGCGGGTCGGCGGCTTCGGTGGCAAAAGCGATCAACTCGCGCGCAATGAAACGTATATGGGCAATCCCGCCTTTTACAAAACCACGCTCGCCCGTTGGCAAGCGGCGACGACGGCCGATCTCAGGGTCGCCGCCGAGCGCTGGATGGAGCGGGGACATTTGAACCTGGAGGTGGTGCCCTTCCCATCCACAACGGTCGCCGAGGCCAGAGCGGACCGCTCGCGCCTGCCGGAGACGGGTACGCCACCGGCGGCGCCCTTCGATACGGTCGAACGGTTTGCGCTTGAGAACGGCCTGCAAATCATGCTTGCCGAACGGCGCGCGATTCCCGTCGTCGAAATGAATCTTGTGGTCGATGCGGGCTTTGCCGCCGATCAGTTCGCCACGCCGGGCACGGCAAACCTCACGCTTGCCATGCTCGACGAGGGCACCAGAAGTCGCAATGCGTTGGAAATCAGCGACGCGATGCAGCGGTTGGGGGCGGGCCTGGGTGGCGGGTCCGACCTTGACACCTCCTATGTGAACCTATCCGCGCTCAAGGAAAATCTCGCCGAATCACTGGATCTGTACGCGGATGTGATCCTGAATCCATCGTTTCCGGCGGCGGATTTCAAGCGCCTCCAGCAATTGCAACTGGTCGCCATACAGCAGGAAAAGGTGCGGCCCCGAACCTTGGCGCTGCGGCTCTTTCCGCGCATTCTCTACGGCGAGGGCCATGCCTATAGCCTGCCCTTTACGGGCTCCGGCGACGAGGCTTCGGTGGCGGCACTGACCCCCGAGGATCTCGCGGCTTTCCACAAAACTTGGTTCAAGCCGAACAATGCGACGCTAATCATTGTTGGCGACACCACCCGGGGCGAGATCGAGCCGCTGCTTACAGAGCGTTTTTCGGCTTGGATACCGGGCAATGTGCCGAGCAAGAACCTTGCTGCCGTCGCCCATCAGGATACATCCGTCGTTTACCTCGTCGATCGCCCCGATTCCGAGCAATCGGTCGTCATTGCGGGCCATATCGCGCCGCCGCGCAACAACGACGCGGAAATGGCCATCAGCGCCATGAACCAGGTGCTCGGCGGCGATTTCACGGCGCGCGTCAACATGAATCTTCGCGAAGACAAGGGTTGGTCCTACGGGGCCAGGACGCAAATCGTCGCCGCCCGCGGACAACGGCCGTTCCTGGCGGTGGCGCCGGTGCAAACCGACAAGACCAGCGCCGCCATGGCCGAGTTGCAACGCGAAATCAAGGCGATTCGCAGCCATCGCCCACCGGAGCCGGAGGAAATCGCCAAGGTGAAGGACCGACGCATACTGTCGCTGCCGGGGCGTTGGGAAACGGCTTCCGCGGTTGTGGGCTCACTTTCCGAGATCGTGCGATTTGGGTTGTCGGATGATTATTGGCACACCTACGCCGATGCGGTTCGGCGTCTATCCGAGGCTGAAATCCGGCGCGCCGCGGTTGAGGTGGTGCGACCGCAGCGGCTGATTTGGGTTGTGGTGGGCGATAGAAACCGTATTGAGGCGGATATTCGGGCGCTTCGGCTTGGCGATATCGTCGCGCTCGATGCGGATGGCAATGTGCTTGACTCCGGCGTCGACGATTCCAGCAACTGACGGGCGCAACCGTGGAATGGGTGTTGTTGGCTCTGCTGATCTTTTCGGCGACAGCCAGGAAAATTGTGGGGGAGGCTTTTTCCGGGTGTTTTTCTGTCCTTTCTATTGTGCTTCTCGTCGCCGTCGTGCTGTGGCTGCTGAGCTCATGTGTTTGAGGGGGGTGGGTTGGCCGTATTGGGGGTGTTATATCGACTTGACTTTTTCGGATTGCGTCGAGCCAAGGCTCGCGCACCACTCGGTTCGTGCAGATGGCGAACGGCGACACAACCAATTTAGGGAAGGTCTGAACAAATCAATAGAGCGGCATTTGGGATACTCGTAATCTATTGATTTTATTAAATCGGATGCCAAGCCCGCAGGATTAATCAGAGGTTCCTTAGCTTGGCGGCGGTACCTCTGCTCTGGAAACTATTGTTCCTGGAAAAAGACGAAAGACCGAACCACGATGTTTTTTCGGCAGGGTGTATCGGCGGGTGCCCTTGGATCAATGCAGGCGGTGTGGAATGACCAGCGGGAAACGGACCCGTCGGTGAGCGAGTCGTAGCATTTGAGCAAGGATACCTCGGTCGGCTGCTGCTCGGGGAGCCAATACCATTCGTGCTCGGGTCGGTAGGTGAAGCGGGTGGTCTCGCCGACCCGGTCGTCGTAGATGCGGTAATTGGTGATGTAGGGTTGGTCGGCAAAGGACGGCCAGGCGCACAGCACAAAGGGGTTTTGCCGCACGGTTTCCATCGGCTTGGCCAGGTTGATGGACATGAAGCGTCGCGACATCTTCGCGTCCGCCTCGGCTTCCGTGTAATGCTGCGTGCGTCCGAAATTACGCAAATTCCTCGTGAGTAGCTCCCGGCACCTTACCCGCCCGCTGTTGTCGTTTAGATCGTTGTGGACCAGGTTTGCGTAGAAGGTGTTAACCCCTGGGTTTTTGTTGTCCTGGTCTTCCGTTCGGTCGCCCGCATAATGCTTGTCGAATACATCGTGGTTGTAGACGAGCGCATCCGTCGCGCCGGGGAAGAACTCGAGCAGCAGTGCTTCCATCTCCGGATAGAAGACCCGCTCCACCTCGTGCGCATCGTAGAAATTTTCGCACTTCGATTCGCAGTGCGCGAGGGCGACGCCCAGCTTGTCCATGCACTTTGGGCCATAGGGCGAGAGCTTGGGGTAGTAGCTCTCGATGCGCCGCGCATCGCGCAATACCTGGGGGAAGTAAAGGGAGCGCCGGTTGTTCTCCTGTTCGTCGTTGCGCAGTGCCCGGGCGTCGTCTTCGCGCTGCGGATCGCGCCAGAGCGCATTGGACGAGACGACGGAGTAGGAGGGTTGTTCGTGGATGGTGTAGCGCAGCGGTATGGCCAGGCCACCTTCCGGCACCTCGAAGTTGTTTGCCCGAATATAGTCCCAGCATTCCGCAAAGCGCCGGAAGCCAAGCCCCCACTTGGTTTTGATCGGGCCGGGCGGCGCGTTGTCGAGCGCTTCGACAAGTGCTCGCCCTTCGCCTTGTGCGATTTGTTTGAGCGCCGCTTCGGTCGCGGCGGTGGTTCCGGCGTCGCCGTTCCGGTCGAATGCGGCATACGGCAGCCCATTGTTCGCGGCAATGGGCGGCGGCTGCCCCTGTGTTAATTCAAACGGAGGCACGTAGACCGGGGAGACAGGCGGCCGATGCGCCTGGTCCGGGCTCGCGATGACGGCGGGTTGGTTCATGCTTGGCTCCGATTGGCAAGTGACGCATTATGGTACAGGAAGCTGGCCCCCGATGGCGGTGCTTTATAAGGGAACGGGGGTAACGGTCCCCACCGTTCAAGGCATGGACGACGTGCGCCGCCAACTCAGGCATGCTTGGTTCAACTAAATGAACAAGGAGCCCGGGCATGAAGCTGTTGCAGGCCTGCCTCCCTTCCCGCAAGCGCCCTTGCGTCGACACCCGGACCACCGGAACCGCCGATCCCGGCCCAAGCAATGGACCCCCCTGGACCGGCGGCGCGTCGAGAACGAACGCAGGCCCTGGGCCGGGCGCGCCGTCATCCACGCCATCCTCTCCAGACACCACGACGACTTCACCCCGGGCGTCTCCAGCGTCGGACGCCTCGTCTCCCGGGGCACCCGCGCCTCGCGTCGCACTGCGAGGGATGCGCCAAAAGCAGGCGGCGGAGATGCTTCAACGGACACGCCCGGCACCTCCCCGCCGGACAAAGGCCCGCACGGCCCGGGGAACTCGTCCAAATCGACCACATGACCGTCCATGTCGACGGCAAGTCCCTCAAACAATTCCACGCCAAGAATCCCATCACCAAGGCCCCGTACGCTAGAACCTGTTCCAGCGCTACCTCCAAAACCGCTGCGCGGTTCCTCGGTGAGGTCCGGAGGCACATGCCCATCCGGTCCGCGCGGGTCGCCGGCGGAGCCGAGTTCATGAGGGACTTCGAGGCCGCCCGCGAAGCCGAAAACATCCCCCTCAACGTCCCGCCCCCGCGCCGACCGGACCTCAATGGGCACGTCGGGCGCAGCAACCGAGCCCCGCGAACCGAGTTCCGGTCGGTGTACCGCGGCGAACTCACCGTCGCCGCTATCAACAGGGCCCTCGGTACCTAGACGACTATCACAACGTCCGGCGCACCAGGCCCTCGGATGGCTCACCCCGGCCCAATTTCAGCGTACAATGACCGCATTGCCTGATCCCAAAATTCCGAAAGGTAGTGAACCCGCTCACCGGGTTGCCAGTACCGCACCGCTTGGCATATGCTTGACCGTATTAGGGATGCCTGCGCACAGGGCTATTTCAAGCTCCATGAAACCGTCAATGTGGGTGCAACCTACATTGATGACAATAGGAAGGACATGAGCAGGGCCAAGCGCGGGAAACCTATCGGCTCGGGTCGCGGTTCCGTGGGGAAGGTGCTAGTTGCGAGTGCTAGGGAACGCAAGGGTAAATGTGAAGGCTGAACCTGTCGAGAAAACTACCTCGAACGCGCTTGTCAAATTCGTTGAGGTAAACGTGGAGTCGAGGTCAACGGTCTATACCGATAAGGTTAGGGCGTACATTCCCCTTCCGAACATCATCGACCAATACGACTACGTAAAGCACAGCGAGGGCGAGTATGTACACGACAACGTTCATACCAACAACGTTGAATCCGTCTGGGCGGTGCTCAAGCGCTCGATTAACGGCACATGGCACCACGTTTTTTTCAAGCATCTTGGCCAGTACGTCAACGAGGTGATTTTTCGCCTGAATGAAGGCAACCACGAGGTTGACACTATCGACCGCATCGGCGAACTTGCTGCTCAGATCGATGGCAAGCGGCTGCGGTATGTTGATATCATCGCCGACAACGGCAAGTCTGCCGTTCCAGTGGAACTGCGATGATGGCGAGACAATACAAGTGCGTCGTGGTTGACCCGCCTTGGGATCAAGGTAAAACAGGAAAAAGGAAGGTACGTCCCAATCAGGGAACGGAGCTGCCCTATTCCACCATGACATACAGAGAAATCGTTGCGGTTCCCGTTGGTGAATGGGCGGCAGAAGATGCTTTTATCTGGTTGTGGGCAACCAATAGCAAGTCAAGATCAAGCGGCAAGCCAATCCTGGTGCAGGCGTTTGCCCTTTTGGATGATTGGGGTTTCAACTACTACACAACGCTAACTTGGGACAAGTCTACAGGGCCCTGTCCGTTTGGGCCATATCAAATAACTACCGAACATTGCTTGTTCGGCTACAGGGGTAAGTGCCGGTTTCCGAAGAGTTCAATAGGGAAGATGAAAACCCTGTTTGAAGCACCCGTTACCAAACATAGCGAAAAGCCTGCATTGTTTTATCGCAACATTGGACACTACTTCGATGGCTCGAAGCTGGACGTTTTTGCACGGCGGCACCACGATGGATTTGATGCGTGGGGGAATGAGGCGGATATGACGGGATTGATGGTCGCCGCATGAGTGCATTACGGGCAAATGAATTGTCTGGCTCTGTATGGCTTAAAAATTCCTTCAGTATTTGGCGGAATTTGCATAAGGATCAAGATGCTTCTGGGCATCCCGCAACATTCCCTGTGTCATTAGCAACAAAGACCATTGAATGCTTCGCTGCGAACCAAAGAGGAGTTTTGTTAGACCCTTTCGCTGGTTCGGGATCATCGATGATTGCCGCGATGCGTTTAGGCATGGGTGCCATAGGCTTCGACATAAATCCAGAGTACCGGAGCCTATTCGAGCAACGTATTTCCCTTCTAGAGATAGATATCCCTTGGGAATATCACATATCAGATGCTCGAAATATTGGTCAATCGATAGGTAAAAACACCATTGAGATATGTCTCACTGAAGTGGTCCTGGTTCGTTGGACAGTCCGAGGGCGAGAATAAGGTGTACTCCGAGTGGTTCTGAGCCCTCGGTGAATAGAACGTGCCGACCCGGCGGGACGATGTCAACGGCATCGTCGACGCGGCTGCGGCCGTCGTTGTGAAGAGCCGGTCGGTGACGACCGGAAGTACCCTTCCGGTCGTCGCTAACCAATGCGCCGCGGCACTCGCCGTGTCACCCGAAGGGGCGCAACGCAGTGGAGCAGCCGCGTAGCGGCTTGACGCGGCGAGGGCCGTGGCGTTCCCGGCACGCATGTTCCCCGGCTGGTTCACGCGGCCTCTCCCAAGGTGCCCCGGTAGACATCGCCGGGCGTCCGGCCGCCCAGCGACGAATGCGGACGCAGTTCGCCATAGAAGCTGAACCAAGAACCGATGACGCGCTCGGCGTCGCGGCCATCCGCCAGCTCGTGCAGGTACACGGCCTCGTACTTCAGCGAGCGCCACAACCGCTCGATGAAGATGTTGTCGAGGTAGCGACCGCGGCCGTCCATGGAACAGAGCGCGCCAGCGGCGCGCACCCTGTCGGTGAACGCGGTGCTGGTGAACTGCGCGCCCTGGTCCGTGTTGAAGATCTGCGGGGTGCCGTAGCGCAGCGCCGCATCCAGCGCCTCGACACAGAAGGCACTGTCCATGGTGTTCGACAGCCGCCACGACAGGACGTGGCGGCTGGCCCAGTCCATCACGGCCACCAGGTAGAAAAAGCCCCGCGCAACAGGAACGTAGGTGATGTCGGCGCACCACACCTGGTCCGGGCGGTCGATCACCAGATCGCGCAGCAGGTATGGGTACACGCGGTGCTCCGGGTTGGCCACGCTGGTGCGCGGCTTCCGGTAAACCGCCTCCATGCCCATCAGCCGCATCAGCCGGCGCACCCGGTGCCGTCCGGCGACTACGCCTTCGCGGCGCAGGTGCCGCGCCATCTGCCGGCTGCCGTAGAACGGGTGCTCCAGATGCAGTTCGTCCAGGCGGCGCATCAGCGCCAGGTTGTCCGCGCTCTCGCCCAGCGGCTCGTAGTACTGCGACGAACGGCTCACGCCCAGCAGCGCGCACTGCCGGGACAGCGACAGCCCGCAGCCGCGGTCGACCAGCGCGGCACGCTCCGCACGGCTCAGCGCTCCAACCCGCGCAGAAAAAAATCCCGTTCCACCGTCAGCTCGCCGATCTTCGCGTGCAGGTTGCGGATCGTCGCCTCGTGCTCCCCGTCGCGCCTCGATCCCGGTTGCGAGAACACCTCCTCGAGGCCCTCCACGGCCTGACGCTTCCAGGCGCTCACCTGGTTCGGGTGCACCTCGTAGCGCGCCGCGATCGCCTGCACCGTGTCCCGCTCCCGCAGCGCCTCCAGCGCCACGCGCTTCTTGAACTCCGCCGTGAAACGGCGCCTCTTCCTGGTCATTCCAGTGTCTCCTCTCGACACCGGAGTACACCTTAGCGACCTGTCCAAAAAAGTGGGACCACCTCACCAGGAGAATGGCGGGTTCAAATGCGAAGTGCAGAAGATGGAGGCCGTCGCGTCTTGGTGCAAGCCTTTATCTTCAACCTTTATCAGACCTCTGGGTAGCGGCTTCGAAGGTCGTAGTATGGGGTTTCGAACCGAGCGCGGGCGGGGTCGTGATGGACATGCGACGGCCATACCAAGGCCAACGGAAGATTAAGGTCGAGCGGAAGGTCAAGGCCCGTATTCATGCCGCTTGACACGATCAAGAGTCAGGACAGTGCCATTGTGAGAAGCAGCAAACACGCGAAGTCCCTTGCGCCTGCGCAGACTCGCCCCCGTCGTGCCAAACGGGATAGTTGTCCCACCAGATGATTAATCGTTTTCAGCAGGCCGTTGCCCCCTTGCCTTGGGCCAAGATCTAACGCCAGATGTCGAACTGCTTGTCACGGGCTCGGGGGAATTGCCCTCGGTGTTTGACGCAACGGCATCTGACAAGGAATGAGCAGATGCCCTCTTGGCCATATCCGGCAGCACCGCTCAGATCGAAGTCGGCCGAATGGATGTGGTAGGGCTGGTCCGCGCTGGACCGATTCGCCGATGCCCAAGCCATGGTGATTGCCGGCCTATACGGCGGGGTCGCGACGCCCGAGCTCGAGCCGTACCAGGAACAGGATCAGCAGCAGCGCGCCCAGGGCAAATACCAGATCCCCCGGAACCCGCAACCAGACAAGCGTCTCCATGAGCGGCGAGTGTATGAGCTCCGGCGTTCGCGCATGCCAGTACCCCTGATCGAACGATACGAGTGCCTGCACGATCCCCTGCGGGAGCAGCGAGCCGAACACCATCAGTGCCAGACCGCCGTTGAACAGCCAGAAGACCCATTTCAGCATTCGGTCCGACCAGGCTGCGGCAACCTGCGGCAGATCACGCCGGCACAGCAGCAGCAATCCAATGCCGAGCATGCCGTACACCCCGAACAGAGCCGCGTGTCCATGCGTCGGTGTGGTGAGCAATCCTTGCAGATAGTAAAGCGACAGCGGCGGATTGATCAGGAAGCCGAGGACACCCGCGCCAACCAGATTCCAGAAGGCAACCGCCAGGAAGAACATCAAGGGCAGATGATAGCGCCGCACCCAGGGAGCCCGTCGCTCCGCGCTCCAGTGGTCGTACGCCTCGAATCCGATGAGTGCCAGCGGCACCACCTCAAGGGCGGAAAATACGGCGCCGAGTGCCAGGACCGACTCGGGCGTCCCGGCAAAATAGAGGTGGTGGAACGTGCCGAGGACGCCGCCGCCAAGAAAGATCATTGCCGAAAACATGACGTAGATCGCCGCGGTGGCGGCCCTGAGCAGCCTCATCTGAACAAACACGTAGGCGACCCAAGCGGTTGCGAACACCTCGAATATGCCCTCGACCCAGAGATGCACGACCCACCACCGCCAGTATTCGGCAATGCTGAGGTGGGTATCGCGGCCGTACAGGAAGCCGGCGCCGAACAGCAGCGCGACGACAACCGTCGAGAACAGAAGCAGCAGCACAAGATGCTTGTCCGGGCCCGACCGGCGTATGGCGGGAACCAGACAGCGCAGCATCAGGCCGAGCCAGATGAGCAGGCCGGCAAAGATCAGAATCTGCCAGAATCGGCCCATATCCAGATATTCGTAGCCCTGGTGGCCGAACCAGTAGACCAGGTCGGGATCGGTTAAGCGGCCGGTCAGGGTGAACCACTGTCCGGCAAAGGTTCCGACGACCGCGACCACCAGCGCCGCCAGCAACACATCGACGCCAAGCCGCTGAAAACGCGGATCCGTCCCCGTTCCGGCGATTATCGGCGCAAGATACAAGCCCGCCCCCAGCCAGGCTGTCGCGATCCAGAGAACGGCCAACTGGACATGCCAGGTTCGAGTCAGCGCATAGGGTGCGACATCGGCGAGCGGGATCCCATAGAAATCGTGCCCCTCCACAGCGTAGTGCGCGGTGACGGCGCCGAGTAGGATCTGAAGCCCGAGAAGCAATGCCACCACCCAGACATATCTGACCGTTGCCTTCATGGACGCCGTCGGTTGCAGGCGTGCCATCGGATTGGTCTTGGCGTAGCCGTCCTCGGGTTCCTGATCCCTCTGCCACTCGTCGCGCTCTCGAAGAAAGAACCAGCAGAGCGCACCCGCTCCGACAATGAGCAGGGCCACCGAAATGAACGTCCAGACGAACATTGAGCCGGTCGGGCGATTGTTGATCAGCGGTTCGTGTGGCCAGTTGTTCGTGTAGGTGACGGTATCGTCCGGCCGCAGGGTCGACGCCGCCCAGGCTGTCCACCACCACCATGCCACGAGTGTCCGGATGTCCTCGTCCGGCGCCGATCCAAGCGGTTGGTTCGGGATGGCGTACGCTTCTCTTAGAGCCCGGGCTTCAGGGCCGTCTCCGGTGCCGCCAAACAGCGCGGTGTAGTATGCGATGAGTGTCTTGATCGCCTCCGCGCGCTCCGGGGAGACAACGATCCGCCCGGTTTCCGGATCGTGGGTGTTGACCCGGATGAGCGCGGCATGGGCGGCAAGCCGCGCGGCCCGCTCCGGCTCCGGGAGGTTTGCAAAGTCGCCCCGCGCCTCAAGCATGGCGACGGATTCCCGGTGGAGCACATCGGCGGTCCAGTCCGGCGCGAGGTACGATCCGTGGCCCCAGACCGACCCCAGTTCCATGCCGCCCAGGCGCCGCCAGACATCGCGTCCCCGGTGAATGTCGTCGTGGCTGAACAGGACCGAGCTTGGATTGCCGGCGACCACAACACCCTGTTCGGGGACAGGGGGCGCCATCTGAAAGATCCTGCCGCCGACGACAAGCAGAACGGTGAACATCACGACAAGCATCACGCCAAACATCGCCCACAGACGAGGAATGGTGAAGAACTCCCGATAGTTCATGATGCCCTCCGGTCGCGTACGTTCGGATGCAGACGGGATAATTGTGTACGGCGACCGAGTATATACCAATTATGGCGGAAGAGGTAGGAGTCGAACCCACCAAGCGCGTCATCGCGCCTCAACGGCTTTGAAGGCCGCGCGCCCCACCGGAGACGATGCTCTTCCGCTCGCCGGACTGGCTATCCCCACCCCCTACGGGTAAGTCGTATCACAACTCGAAAGGCTTGACCACTACCCGCCTATCCCCGATGCGCCGTGTGAATCCCTTGGAATCGAAGTACTCCAGCACTTCGATAGCGATGTTCCGGCCGATTCCGGTCGCATTGCGGAAACCACGCACGGTGAAGGGCCCGGGCTCGGCGAGGTCGACGACATAGCCCGCTATGCGCGCCAGCCGCTCCGGCCAGTAGAAACGCTTGGTGGAAACCTGCGCCAGCAGCCCGCGCCGGGCGAAACCCCTGAGGCTGCCGGTGAGAGTGGCGAGCGGCATGCAGAGTTCCTTTGCCAGGTCGCCGGCACTTGGCGCCTGGTCGACATCCAGCATTGGCCGCAGGCGATTCAGCAACACCCGCTCCGCTTCCGGTAACGACGCCACGTGCCGGGGTGGGTGATAGGCGCCGGCGGTAACGCCCAGGGCCCTTTCGGCGACCAGTTCATTCAGCAACTCCAGGCGGTATGCGGCGGGAATGCCTGCGGGTAGTTGGTTCGGCCGTACACCCGCCCGGTCGGGATGCGCGGCCCGATAGTCCCCGATGAACTCGATTGCCGCAGCTCGCCAACCGGCCCACAGTGGGCGACCGATCACTATCCCGCCATGACGGTCCGCATCCAAATCGTCCAGTAATTCCTCCAGCCGGGGGGCGGGCAGGCCCAGGGTGTGTTCCAGCGGCGCGGCATCCAGAGGCCCCTGTTCGACCAGCGCCTCAAGTATCCGCTTCGGCTCCCCATGCGCGAACGCCGCCATGCGCGCCAGCCGTTCCGGCCTCCGCCGCCGCGTGGTCGCCGGCAGATCGGTCAGCACCGGTCCGCCGCCCAGGGTGCGATCCAGCCCTTGATCGCGCACCAGAATCCGGTCGCCGCTGCGGGCGCAGAGCGGTTCGTCCGTTACCAATTCCACATGCGCGCGATGCCCTGGCTCCAGACGGCCGGGGCGAAGCAGGGCCAGGTGGGCGGTGCTGTGCGTGGTCGCGTGGTAGACATGCACCGGCAGCCAGTGCTTCACGGAGCGCGGAAAGTCATCCACCACACCCAGGTCGATGGCGAAGTTGCGGTGCGGCGGGGAGGGGGTTTCCGTCAGCCATGACCCCCGGCCGATGCGTTGCGTATCGATTCCCACCAGATTGATCGCGGCTCGGTCACCGGCAGCGGCGCTGTCAACATCCCGATTCTGCGCCCGGATGCCCCGCACGCGCCCCTTTTCCCCGGTTGGAAAGACGGCGATTTCCTGGTTGCGCACAACGCATCCGGCATGCACCGTGCCGGTCACCACCAGGCCCGAACCCTGCGCGATGAACGCCCGGTCCACGGCCAGACGGAACCGGCGCTCCGGTATCTTCTGTTCCTGTGCGCGATGCGCCGTCCAGAGCGCCCTAGCCAACTCTGGGATCCCAAGGCCGGTTTGCGCGGAAGTACGGAAGACGCAAGCATCCTCCAGAAAGGTGCCGGCAAGAAGCGCCCGCGTTTCCCGCTCCGCTTCGACAATGCGCTCCGGGCTCACCCGGTCGCACTTGGTCAGGGCCACAATCCCCCGGCGGAGCCCGGCCAACTCCAGGATCTGCAGGTGCTCGCGGCTTTGCGGCATGGGGCCGTCGTCCGCGGCGACCGTCAGCAGCGCGCACTGCATGGCGGCAACGCCGGCGACCATGTTGTGGATAAAGCGGTGATGGCCGGGAACATCCACAAAACCCAGGACATCGTCCCGGTTCTTTGCGGCGACCGCGTAGGCGAAGCCCAGGTCGATGGTCAGCCCGCGCCGCCGCTCCTCGCGCAATGTATCGGTGTCGACGCCGGTGAGCGCCTTGACCAGGCTGGTTTTGCCGTGGTCGACATGGCCCGCCAACGTAACGATCATGAGGACGAGGCCCCGCGCTCATCCGGGCTTGGCGGACCCGCTTGCGAACCCGCAACTTTCAAAGCTCTTCGACGGCGGCGAGCAAGCCGCCGAAATCCACTACGGCGAGCAGATCCAGCCACAACGCGCCCCGCTGCATGCGCCCGATGATGGGGGTGGGCAATTTTCGCAGCCGTTCCTCAAGGCTCCGGACCCGCCTCGGCTGCGCGTGCCGGATCACCAGGGCGCGGCTTTCGAGTGTTTTGTCCGGCAGGGCGCCACTGCCGATTTGCGCGGCTGATCGGGAAACCTCCAACTCGAAACCGTCCACCCTCTCGGCGAGGGCATCGCGCAATCTGCCGGCGCGTTTCTCCAGCGTCGCCAACGGCGTTGTTAACAGGTTCAACAGGGGGATCTTGAGCGGTGCCCGATCGGGCTCTTCATAGATTTTCAGGGTGGCATCCAGCATTGCCAGCGCGATTTTGTCGGCCCGCAGCGCTCGTTTGATGGGATTGCGCTGCAGTTGGGAAATAAGGTCTTTTCGCCCCGCGATCAGGCCCGCCTGCACCCCGCCCAGAAGCTTGTCGCCGCTGAAGGTCACCAGATGCGCTCCCGCGCCCAGAACTTGGCTGGGCATCGGCTCATGGGGCAAGCCGAACTTGCGCAGGTCGAGCAGGGCACCGCTGCCGAGATCCACGCAGAGGGGGATGCCATACCTGTCGGCGAGAGCGGCCAGTTGCGGGGTGGGGACCTCGGCGGTAAAGCCTTCGATGCGATAGTTGCTGGTATGCACCTTGAGAAGCAGAGCGGCCTTACCGGCGGCCGCTTCGAAATCCCCAAGGTGTGTACGATTGGTGGTTCCCACCTCCACCAGCCGACAGCCGGCCCGCCGCATGAGTTCCGGCAGCCGGAAGCTGCCGCCGATTTCGATGAGTTCGCCCCGGGATACCGGGACGGGCCGATTGAGCGCGAGGGTGTTGAGCACCAGCAGCAGGGCGGCGGCGTTGTTGTTCACGACCGTGGCGGCTTCGGCGCCGGTCAGGTGGGTCAGGCGCTCTTCCACAACGCTTTCGCGGTCCCCCCGTCGGCCCCGTCTCAGGTCGTATTCCAGGTTCATCGCGCCGGTCACCAGCGGCCGGATCGAATCCCACAGCGCGGCGCCGATTGGGGCGCGCCCGAGATTTGTGTGAATGACCGTTCCGGTCAGATTGTGCACCGGCCGGTAGCCCCGACCGGCGAGGGTCGCCCGCAATCGTTCGGCGTAGCCCTCCGGGCTGGCCGCCCATGCCGGGATGCTACCGTCGGCCCGTAGCCCGCCTTGCAACTCCCGCAAAGCGCGCTTTACGGATTCCGGTCCATGGTGGGCCACGAGCGGCCGCAAGGCGGCGGAACTGAGCAGCTTTTCAACGCCGGGTAGGTCGCTGGGTTGCATGGTGGCCTGTTTCGATTGATGGAGCCCGGGGAAGGCTCCGCAGTTTAACCCGAAATGTGCTTTCCGGCGGCCGGGGTGCCTCTCTTGTTGGTCGGCAATTCGTGCCAATAGTGGCGATACCCAAAAATTGGCGCTCATATTTTATAACCCATTTTTCTGGAGCACGCGGTGTTAGAGGGCATCGCGCTAAACTACGGCCTTTGCGGATTTTCAGAAAGGGAGATCGATCCTATGTCCAGACCCACTGTGGCGTTTATCGGACTTGGTGTCATGGGATATCCCATGGCGGGGCACCTCGGCACCGCCAGCTACTCTACGCGGGTCTACAACCGGACCGCCTCGAAGGCCGAAGCCTGGGTGAACGAATACGGCGGCAAGGCGTTCGCGTCGCCGGGCGAGGCGGCCGCCGGGGCGGAATTCGTGCTCATCTGTGTCGGCAATGACGACGATGTTCGCTCGGTTGTTCTCGGGGACGGCGGCGTGTTGAGCGGCATGGGCGCGGGCGGAATCCTGGTCGATCACACCACGGTTTCCGCGGAGGTGGCGAGAGAGGTGGCGGCGGCGGCGCGTGCCGGGGATGTCGGCTTCGTGGATGCGCCGGTATCCGGGGGCCAGGCGGGGGCCGAGAACGGGCAGCTCACGATCATGGCGGGCGGTGCCCCGGCCGACTACGAACGCGTCTTGCCGTTGTTCGATTGCTACGGGCGATTTTCAAGACTCATGGGCCCGGTCGGTGCCGGACAACTCACCAAGATGGTCAATCAGATCTGCATCGCCGGCGTTTTGCAGGGCCTGAGCGAAGGCATCGATTTCGCCATGCGGGTGGGATTGGATCCGGCGGTCGTGGTGGAGGTGATTTCCAAGGGCGCGGCCCAATCCTGGCAAATGGAAAACCGGGCGCACACCATGGCGCGGGGAGAGTTCGATTTTGGCTTCGCCGTGGATTGGATGCGCAAGGATCTCGACATCACCCTGCGCACGGGGCGGGCCCACCAAGCCCGGCTACCGCTGACCGCCTTGGTTGACCAGTTCTACGCGGATGTCCAGGCCAGGGGCGGCAACCGGTGGGACACTTCCAGCCTTATTACGCGACTAAGAAGTTAAGGAAGGTCTGAACAATTCGATAGAGCAGCATTGAGTGACTCGTAAGCTATTGATT
Organism: Pseudomonadales bacterium; assembly: GCA_965116165.1. GTDB lineage: Bacteria > Pseudomonadota > Gammaproteobacteria > Pseudomonadales > Azotimanducaceae > Azophilus. Next base: position 3,560,991 of record OZ220484.1, read on the forward strand.
TTATTCAATCGGATGTCCCGACTATCAGGATTAATCAGAGGCTCCTTAAAATCGGATCAGCAATTTCCGCCGACATGCACGATCATTCGTTTGGGTGCGAACACTCATTGAAATCGACTACTGGGGCATTATTCGGGCACCAATTTCCGGGCACCGCCACGCTTAGCGGGAATTACTGAAATCGGACAAACAGGTTGGGTGCGATATTGGCTACGACCATGGCATTTTATCTTGTCGGGCAACACTCCCTTACCGGTCGCTCAGCGGCACATAGTCCCGTCGTCTCGGGCCCTGGTACAACTGCCGCGGGCGGCCGAGCCGGTAGGAGCCGCTGATCATCTCGTTCCAGTGGGCAATCCAGCCGGGGGTGCGGCCGATGGCGAAGATCACGGTGAACATCTCAACCGGTATGCCGATCGCCTTCAGGATAATGCCCGAATAGAAATCGACATTGGGATACAGGCGCTTCTCGGCGAAATATTCGTCCTCCAGCGCAATCTTCTCCAGCCTTTGGGCCATGCGCAACTGTGGATTATCCTCTACGCCGAGTACATTGAGCACCTCCCGACAGGTTTGCTGCATCACCTTGGCGCGCGGGTCGTAATTCTTGTAGACCCGGTGGCCGAAACCCATTAGGCGGAATGGGTCGTTCCTGTCCTTGGCCTTTTTAACGAACTTGTCGATGTTCTTTTCATCGCCGATCTCATCGAGCATGCTGAGCACGGCCTCGTTCGCACCGCCGTGGGCCGGACCCCATAGGGCCGCGATGCCGGCGGCGATACAGGCAAATGGATTGGCGCCGGTGGAGCCCGCCAGGCGCACCGTCGATGTGGACGCGTTTTGTTCGTGGTCGGCGTGCAGGAGAAAGATGCGGTCCATGGCTCGGGCCAGCACGGGATTCACTTCGTAGTCTTCGCAGGGTGTCGCGAACATCATGTGCAGGAAGTTTTCCGTGTGGTGCAGGTCGTTGCGCGGATAGACGAAGGGTTCGCCCCGCGAGTACTTGTAGCACATGGCGGCCAGCGTCGGGATTTTCGCGATCAGGCGATAGGCGGTGATGCGGCGATGCTCCGGGTCGTCGATATTCAGCGAATCGTGATAGAACGCCGACAGGGCGCCAACGACGCCGCACATGATGGCCATGGGATGCGCGTCCCGGCGAAACCCCCGGTACAGGAACTGGAGTTGCTCGTGCACCATGGCGTAGCGCTTGATGGTATTGACAAAATCGCCCTTTTGGGAACTGTTGGGCAATTCGCCGTTGAGCAGCAGGTACGCCAACTCCAGGTAGTCGGATTGTTCGGCCAACTGTTCGATGGGGTAGCCCCGGTGCAGCAACAGGCCGGCATTGCCGTCGATGTAGGTGATTTGGGAATCGCAGGCGGCGGTGGAGACGAAACCCGGGTCGTAGGTGAAATAGCCAAGGCCGGTGAGCTTGCCCACATCGATGACATTCGGGCCTTCGCTGCCCTCGTACATGGGCAAATCAATCTCTTTGCCGTCAACGGTCAGCCGGGCAACCATGCCGTTGGCGTCCACCATACAACCTCCCTGTGCAATCGCCGCCCATTTGTCGCGGAGACGGCGTTTCGGAAAATGAATCAGTGTATAAACCGGGCACCCTCAATGTTGGCTCGAACATCGTGGTGCTCCAATGGCTTCCCCAAGGGATATGCGAGGGGACGAGCCCCACCGCGAAACGCCATTATACATACTTCTCGTGCGGTTCGCTTAAGGTTTGCCGCATGGTGTTGTAAACAAATACATATGTCCGGTTTTAGAACAAATAAACTGTCCGGTTTGCCGAGTCGGATTCCGCCCCTGTCCTAGGCGGCCTCCGCCAGCGGCTCCGGACGCGGCGTCCCGTCCGGCCCGTAGCGCCGGAGCAACCGCGGCCCATGCCACACCGACAGGCTCCCGTCCATGTACCGCCGCACCCTCACCCGCACCCTGGCGTAGTGCGGGCGACCCCGCCTCGGCTTGAGCTGCAGCGCCAGCCCCCCGAAGTGCACGCAGTTGCTTTCCGCCATGCTTCAGCGTCGCGAGTTGAGTACGCTATCGCATGAGGAGCGTCTGGCCATCTGGTCGGATGAGCCGCCTACTGCCCGCAACGCGTTGGTGTCTTCCCTCGCCGAGTCTTCCGATGGCGAGCTTTCCGCCGATTGGTGTGGCTTGAATGACCGCGTGTTTTCTGTGCGTGATTCCATTGTTGGCTGGTGTCGTGGTGAGGAGGAGCGCGTCTATGGCGGTCAGTGACGAGTCTCGCGAGCGTGTGCTCTGGATTCTTCGGTCAACCATCGGTGCCTTTCCTCGGCCTGAGCCTGTCCATCTTGGCGTGTTGGGCGGCCTGCCTGGTGAGGTGTTGGCGTATCGCACTGTGCTGCCGCAAGCGTTGATGCTGCTCGCCCCGTGGTGGCAGTTCATGTCGCGCCATGCTTCTTCGTATTCGTCTACTGTCATGGGCAAGCCCGAAAGTGGCTTGGTTCCGTATTGGTCTGAGCACACTTTGCCGGCTGTTGATCGCTGGCGTGCCGATGAGTTGGTGTCTGGTTTGTATGGTTTTTTCGTCGGTGGTTGGCGCTATTCGAGTGACGATCTTCCGGCTTTTCGTGAGCCGGACTATCTCCGCGTGGATCCGCGATTGGTGTTGCCGGTGCCTCTCGATCATATTGATTATCCGGGTGTGCAGGGCATGACCGTGCTCGATGAGCTTCGCTACAAGCTCAATGAGGCGCGTTTTGATTTTAAGGTCGATGTCGACCGTGGTTCCGATTCCGAGGTTGATCTTGGCGGTCAGCTTGCGCCGTTCTTTCGTGCGCTTGGCAAGATCGATTTCGATGATTGCACTGAGGTTGTCGACGAGGACGGTCGAACTTGCTTGGTTGATTCCAGCGGTAGGCCGGTCCTGTTTTATGGTTGAATTGGTACTCTGGTTCCGCCCGCCTCATTGAAGCTCTTCGTTGATTGGATTGTCGGCATACGGGCGTAAGCCTTTCCGGCGGTTCCGGACTATCTTTCCGTGTCGTTTGTGTGTCTCTTTTGCCCGCCTTGTGCGGGCTTCTTTTTGCTCTGGTTCTTTGCGCCGGTGTTCCCGCGCCGGCGCAACAGGCTAGCAGCCTGTTGAAATTTTGCTGGATTGGGGCGGATCGGGGCGGTCGCAGGCGCGCCACGGCGACGCGGCGGGGCGACCTTCCCGGCGAATCCCGGGTCGGCCACCCGCCGGAACCGCCCAAATCGATGGCCGCCCGCCCATGCGGCCCGCAACCGGGCCCGCGGACCCCTCCATCGCGCCGCTCACGCCGCCAGCGCCCGCAAGCGCGCGATGTTGTAGGCGGCCGCGGTGAATCGAAACAGCCAGTCGACCCGCTCCCGGCCCCGGTGCCGCAGCTTCCCCAGCAATCCGTATGTCTTCATCCAGCCGAACGGCTCCTCAACCCGTTTGCGCCGGCGCTGGCTGACCGCGTAGCCCGCGTGGCGGGTCGTGCGCCCGTCCAGGCGGCTGTGACGGGCCCGGGCCGCCACGTGGGGGGTGACGCCCAGCGTCCGGCAGCCGTCCACGAACCGGCCAACATCGTACCCCCGGTCCGCGCCGACCGTCCGGCCCCGCCGACGCGGCCCCCGGCCCAGCATCTCCAGGCCCGCCTCCCACTCCCGGCTCGTCCCCGCCTCCGTCACCGCCGTCTCCACGATCAGGCCGTTGCGGTTCTCAGTCAATATATGCCCCATGTGCACCAGCCTCGCCTCCTTGCCGGACCCCTTGCGGAACAGCCGCGAATCCGGGTCCGTCGTCGACCGGTGCGTCGCGTTGCCGCGGCTCCGGCCGCGGAAGTCCTCCCCGTCGCCATCGTCGCCATCGCCGCCCCCGTCTTTTGGCCGATAGGACTTCATCGACGCGCACGCCTCCAGCAGCGTCCCGTCGACCGAGAAGTGGTCGCGCGAGAGCAGGTGCTCCGCGTGGCCCCGCTCCCGGACCGCGTCGAACAGCTTCTCGTCGATCCGGTGGCCCAGAAGCCGGTCCCGGTTCTTGCCGGACACCGAGTGGTCCCACACCTTCCCGTCCATCCCCAGGCCCACGAACCAGCGGAACAGCAGGTCGTGGTCGATGCGCTCCATCAACTGCCGCTCCGAGCGGACCGTGAACAGGATTTGAAGAAGCAGGGCGCGGAGGAGCTGCTCGGGGGAATGGACGGGCGGCCGCGCGTCGAATACATCGACTCGAAGGCCGGCTCGAGCTCGGCCAGGGCCTCGTCGACAATCCGCCGGATCTTCCTGATGGGATGGCTCTGCGGGATCCGCGACTCCAGGTCCACATAGCTGAACAGTTCCGGTTGGGGGGTCGTCTCGCCTCTCATGGGTCCACTCCGTAAAACGATGTGCCATTATCGCCCAGACGGCCTTTTTTCAACAGGCTGCTAGGTCGGGCCTAGCCTGTGCTCTGGTCTTCTGTTTGACGGCACACACAAAAAAGGCCGCGCTCTGGCGGCCTTGATGGTGTGTGGTTGTTTTGGGTTAGTTGCCTCGGCTTCCCATCCATTCGGTGCGGGTCCAGCCTGTGCCCCATTTGTAGCGTGTCGGGTAGCTTCCCGTTTGTATGAAGGATTTGATTTTTTGGTCCATGCAGTAGGCCGCCGCCGCGTCTCGGTTGTTAAATATGCTTGGACTATTCAGAGGATAGTTGGTGCATCGGCTGCGTGAGTCGGAGTAGCAGTCTTGCAGTCCTGCCCCTAGGTAGTTTTTATTTATTGTCATGCAGACTTCTAGGTAGGTTTTGGCGAAGCCCTCTACGTGTTTCCCGCTTCTGTCGGGATTTGAGGTTGTGTGGTGGTAGTGCTGCATGTTGTTGGCTCTCAGGAGCATGCATCTTCCCTTTGTCGCGTTGTGTATCAGGTGGTCGTAGTTCTTTGGCAATGGTGTTGATATGTGTGTCTCTGTTGTTGTGGTTTCTGGGTCGTCGTCGCGGTTGGCCTCGAAGTGCTGGGCGTCGAAGATGGTGTGTTTTTTGACTTCCTCGACTCTTGCGATGCCGTCGACAGTTATTTTTGGGTCGTCGTAGAAGGAGTCACTTTGGCATGTTCGTACTTGATCATCCCAAAGGAAATTTCCCCAGTCGTAGAGTGGTTCGTTTTTGAGGTAGAGGTCTAGGCCCATGTCTTCGCATACGGCATATGCTTCTGATCCTTTTCCTTCTATTTCCATTTTGCGGCTAGGCGAGCATCGGTTCATGTATTTGGTGATGTGGATCTTTTCCTGTTCGTAGCATTCCAGTAGGTATTTTCGGGCGAAGCCCATTACTTCCATTTTGTTGTTGTCTGGTATCGATGTTGGTTCGTGGTAGTGCCGCATGTTCTCGGCTCGTTGTATGAGGCATTTTCCCATTGCCGCGTTGTGTATTCGGTGCAGGTGTTGCGCCGATGCGGTTCCCGCGATCAGCAGTGCGCCTAGAAGTATTGCCGTGTGTCTCATTGGTCGTTCTCCGTTGGTTGTGGTTGCTGTATATCAGAATGTCGGGTTTTGTGTCTACGAGGTCTGTCGTCCTTTCCTCTGTCTTGATTGCCATTCCTCGGCCGTGATGCCGAGCACCACATATCGTCTGTCGTCCTCGCTGAGGTGTGCCAGAGCTGTCTCTGCCGGCGTGCCTGTCTGCTAGGCGAGCACCTGTTGCGCCGATACCTTGATCCATCGGCGGTGTGCCTCGCCGGTGATCGGCGACGTTAGGCTCTCGATAGCCATTTCAAGTGCCAAAACCGCATTTGCATGGTTTTGGATGTCCACAAGCTGGGGGTCAAATCTATCTGGGGGCAAAGGGGTAGAAATAGGCCTCTCTCCAGCGAACATACAGACTAGAAACGCGGCTCTTTTGAACGGGCTTGCGTTGCTTAGGCCTCCATCGTGGGGAAATGCGTCTTGGGCCGTTTTAAATATGCCCCGAAGCCGGGCCGAGTCGATATTTACGTGATTGATATCAAGGTTATTGTAGTAACTAGCGATAAAAGCATAAGCCTTCGCCTCGTCGCTGAACGACGCGTCTGGTCGAAAAAACACGGATGGATTACTTGACGAACAGAGAGGTTGTCCGCTTCGCGGACCTTTTGGCCCTGTCACAAACATCGTCAAGCGTTTCAGCCGCCGACAGGTTCCCGGGCGCGTTTGACTGCTGAAACGGCTCCGCAGCCACTGTAACGGGTTCCTCGGGTGCCGAATTGCCTATATCAAATAGGGTATGGAATCTGACCACTTTCCGCTCGCGATCCACCACAAACAGATTGCTATGATTTGACATTCGATTGTCACCTGTATTGAGAGTGAAAAAGCATTACCGCCTTCAACGGCCCCATCGATTTTTTATCCCGACGAACTTTTTTCAATTCGAACATGTTTCCTGGTTCACCTTCAAGTGAGGAATATGTCCATGAGTTCGGAAACCCCAGATCGAATATAGCCATCGTCCTTGCCATGGACTCCGATGGATGAGGTGGTCCCACTTTTTTGGACAGGTCGCTAAGGTGTACTCCGGTGTCGAGAGGAGACACTGGAATGACCAGGAAGAGGCGCCGTTTCACGGCGGAGTTCAAGAAGCGCGTGGCGCTGGAGGCGCTGCGGGAGCGGGACACGGTGCAGGCGATCGCGGCGCGCTACGAGGTGCACCCGAACCAGGTGAGCGCCTGGAAGCGTCAGGCCGTGGAGGGCCTCGAGGAGGTGTTCTCGCAACCGGGATCGAGGCGCGACGGGGAGCACGAGGCGACGATCCGCAACCTGCACGCGAAGATCGGCGAGCTGACGGTGGAACGGGATTTTTTTCTGCGCGGGTTGGAGCGCTGAGCCGTGCGGAGCGTGCCGCGCTGGTCGACCGCGGCTGCGGGCTGTCGCTGTCCCGGCAGTGCGCGCTGCTGGGCGTGAGCCGTTCGTCGCAGTACTACGAGCCGCTGGGCGAGAGCGCGGACAACCTGGCGCTGATGCGCCGCCTGGACGAACTGCATCTGGAGCACCCGTTCTACGGCAGCCGGCAGATGGCGCGGCACCTGCGCCGCGAAGGCGTAGTCGCCGGACGGCACCGGGTGCGCCGGCTGATGCGGCTGATGGGCATGGAGGCGGTTTACCGGAAGCCGCGCACCAGCGTGGCCAACCCGGAGCACCGCGTGTACCCATACCTGCTGCGCGATCTGGTGATCGACCGCCCGGACCAGGTGTGGTGCGCCGACATCACCTACGTTCCTGTTGCGCGGGGCTTTTTCTACCTGGTGGCCGTGATGGACTGGGCCAGCCGCCACGTCCTGTCGTGGCGGCTGTCGAACACCATGGACAGTGCCTTCTGTGTCGAGGCGCTGGATGCGGCGCTGCGCTACGGCACCCCGCAGATCTTCAACACGGACCAGGGCGCGCAGTTCACCAGCACCGCGTTCACCGACAGGGTGCGCGCCGCTGGCGCGCTCTGTTCCATGGACGGCCGCGGTCGCTACCTCGACAACATCTTCATCGAGCGGTTGTGGCGCTCGCTGAAGTACGAGGCCGTGTACCTGCACGAGCTGGCGGATGGCCGCGACGCCGAGCGCGTCATCGGTTCTTGGTTCAGCTTCTATGGCGAACTGCGTCCGCATTCGTCGCTGGGCGGCCGGACGCCCGGCGATGTCTACCGGGGCACCTTGGGAGAGGCCGCGTGAACCAGCCGGGGAACATGCGTGCCGGGAACGCCACGGCCCTCGCCGCGTCAAGCCGCTACGCGGCTGCTCCACTGCGTTGCGCCCCTTCGGGTGACACGGCGAGTGCCGCGGCGCATTGGTTAGCGACGACCGGAAGGGTACTTCCGGTCGTCACCGACCGGCTCTTCACAACGACGGCCGCAGCCGCGTCGACGATGCCGTTGACATCGTCCCGCCGGGTCGGCACGTTCTATTCACCGAGGGCTCAGAACCACTCGGAGTACACCTTATTCTCGCCCTCGGACTGTCCAACGAACCAGGACCACCTCAGGAGCTCACTGTCCATGTTGGTGCCCAAACGCAACCGCTCGAATGATGCGCTCGTCTATTGTACTTCAATTCAGAGTGGCGTAAGCCTTTCCGGCGGTTCTGGACTATCTTTCCGAGTCGTTTGTGTGTCTCTTTTGCCCGCCTTGCGTGGGCTTCTTTTTGCTCTGGGCTTCTCTGCCCTGGGCCTTGCTCTGGTTCTTTGCGCCGGTGTTCCCGCGCCGGCGCAACAGGCTAGCAGCCTGTTGAAAAAAGGCCGTCTGGGCGATAATGGCACATCGTTTTACGGAGTGGACCCATGAGAGGCGAGACGACCCCCCAGCCGGAACTGTTCAGCTATGTGGACCTGGAGTCGCGGATCCCGCAGAGCCATCCCATCAGGAAGATCCGGCGGATTGTCGACGAGGCCCTGGCCGAGCTCGAGCCGGCCTTCGAGTCGATGTATTCGACGCGCGGCCGCCCGTCCATTCCCCCCGAGCAGCTCCTCCGCGCCCTGCTTCTTCAAATCCTGTTCACGGTCCGCTCGGAGCGGCAGTTGATGGAGCGCATCGACCACGACCTGCTGTTCCGCTGGTTCGTGGGCCTGGGGATGGACGGGAAGGTGTGGGACCACTCGGTGTCCGGCAAGAACCGGGACCGGCTTCTGGGCCACCGGATCGACGAGAAGCTGTTCGACGCGGTCCGGGAGCGGGGCCACGCGGAGCACCTGCTCTCGCGCGACCACTTCTCGGTCGACGGGACGCTGCTGGAGGCGTGCGCGTCGATGAAGTCCTATCGGCCAAAAGACGGGGGCGGCGATGGCGACGATGGCGACGGGGAGGACTTCCGCGGCCGGAGCCGCGGCAACGCGACGCACCGGTCGACGACGGACCCGGATTCGCGGCTGTTCCGCAAGGGGTCCGGCAAGGAGGCGAGGCTGGTGCACATGGGGCATATATTGACTGAGAACCGCAACGGCCTGATCGTGGAGACGGCGGTGACGGAGGCGGGGACGAGCCGGGAGTGGGAGGCGGGCCTGGAGATGCTGGGCCGGGGGCCGCGTCGGCGGGGCCGGACGGTCGGCGCGGACCGGGGGTACGATGTTGGCCGGTTCGTGGACGGCTGCCGGGCGCTGGGCGTCACCCCCCACGTGGCGGCCCGGGCCCGTCACAGCCGCCTGGACGGGCGCACGACCCGCCACGCGGGCTACGCGGTCAGCCAGCGCCGGCGCAAACGGGTTGAGGAGCCGTTCGGCTGGATGAAGACATACGGATTGCTGGGGAAGCTGCGGCACCGGGGCCGGGAGCGGGTCGACTGGCTGTTTCGATTCACCGCGGCCGCCTACAACATCGCGCGCTTGCGGGCGCTGGCGGCGTGAGCGGCGCGATGGAGGGGTCCGCGGGCCCGGTTGCGGGCCGCATGGGCGGGCGGCCATCGATTTGGGCGGTTCCGGCGGGTGGCCGACCCGGGATTCGCCGGGAAGGTCGCCCCGCCGCGTCGCCGTGGCGCGCCTGCGACCGCCCCGATCCGCCCCAATCCAGCAAAATTTCAACAGGCTGCTAGGTCGGGCCTAGCCTGTGCTCTGGTCTTCTGTTTGCCTGGACTTCTCTGGATCGCTGTTGCTTCGGCTCTCGGCTAATTGCACATTGACGAGCTGATCCAGAGACGGTTTTATCTTTGGATCAGTCGCTTATAGCCGCTTATATTTTCACACACACAAAAATAAGGGAATTATGTAGTAAAATCCGCAGGCGGAATTGATCGGCAATCCGTCTAAGTTTCCAGCGCTCATCCCGCTATGCCTTGGTTGGATTGCGGTTCTCGTCCTTGGGCGGCGGATTCATCATAATTGGGATCAAGAGGCACACGAACCGCATCCGTCCGAATTGGCGTACCATAGAACAGTATCGTATCTGATACACGGCCAAATGTTTTGGAGTCGTTGTGCGATGAATTCCGCTTCCAAATGATTTCATTGCAAAACTTATTCCTTCCCCAGATCGCATCCATAACCAATTTCAGATAGTGGCTCATCGTTGGATCACAGTGCAGATAGATACTTCCCGTCGGCTTCAGGATGCGGTGCATTTCGAGAATGCGCGTGGTCATGTAGGCCAGATAGGACTTATCGCTTTTCGTCATTGCCGCCAGTAAGACGCGGTACAGGGTGGGATGCTTGGCCTCAACAAGATTGATCCATTCAACATCAATATCGGTGAGCGTCCAGGTATCCTTGAAGTGGGCGCCTGCGGCCTTACTGCCTATTGGGGCCGCGTAGTTCGCCTTGGAATTGAATGGCGGATCCAAATAGATCAAATCCACCGATTCGGAGTTCATACCCCGCATGACTTCTAAGCAATCTCCCGTCCATATAGCCTGATTCGCCCAATTCGATTCAGACATCGCGGTTTCGCTCCGTACCGATATCTAGAAACCGTGGGGAGGCTGGTTGTAGTAGTGCCTCGGTCATTTTATTTTCTCGTGCGCCGCCCTTTCTTGGGTCTTTTGCGACTAGAGCGACGGAATTTAACTGAGTTGTACTCCTCCACAAAATCCAATCGGCGATTGGAGGGTTGGTTGTAAGTCATTCAGGTCATATCTGCTCTATTAGTTACGGCGAAATCTCCTTGATTTATGATGTCCATGCCGATTAGCACATCCATTTCGCTCATCTTCCCCTCGGCAACAAGTATGTTTGGCACCTTAACGTGATTTGGAAGAAGCATGCTGACAGCATATATATTGGTCTTAACGCTTCCCGCCACCGTATGGGATTTGACTTGGTCAATCGGTTGAAGACCGAGGATAGATACAACCTTTTGCGTGATTACCGAAGCGGTTGCTCCAGTGTCCCAAATGGCCTTGAACGCACTCGGTTTGGGTTGCTGATTTCCAACAGGGGCCAATTTCGGATCAAAAGCCTCGGAGATAAAGATATCGGTGAATAATGCATTAATCTTTCGGTCATACTTGATTGTGAACGCATAGGCGTTCGGTGGTTTCCGCATGACGTCACATTACACGACTATGGAAACGTAGCTCAACTTCCTCTTCCTTGGAAATGCACCTCTTCAACAGAAAATTCCCCAAACCGAAACGCTTCTTGCCAGCATAATATCCTTCCATTATCTCCTTGTAGAACCCCAGCACTTGGTCGCCACTGATCACCACGAATTGTCCGTGGTGTTTTTGAACAAGCTCATCCCGCATGGTCTCAAATTTCTTGAGAGGCGTTTCAAGAGCGGTGTTGCTCATTGCACTGCCATCGGAATTGCCGACTTGCCGTTGTCGGCTATGAGCTTGGCGTAGCTGAGCCGCTTGCCATGAATGCCCTGGGCGAAGGCGCGAGCATACGGTCAACGGTATCAACCCGGAAATTGCCTTGGTTCAATCTGAACGTCGCCTCGTTGACATATCGGCGAAGGTGCTTCGGCGAAACATGGTGCCAAGTGCCGTGGATCGAGCGCTTGAGAACCGCCCAGACGCTTTCGATCGAGTGGTGTGCGCCTCGCCTCGAACATATTCTCCCTTGCCGTGCGAAACCGTCTCGTGGGCGAATTGGTTCAGGATGCTCGGCAGGGCCGCGTATGCCGCCGCGTCGTCGGTGAAAACCTTCGCGCCCCGCTCAATGTCCTCGACGAAGGGAATCAATGTGGCGCTGTCCGTTCGCTCGACGGGTTTGGCCGTGACCTTCCCTCCGCGCTCCCGGATATCCGCCACTGCGGTTTTTCCCACCGTGCCGCGGCCGGCGTTCAGTTTCCTAGCCTTGTGCTTGTTGGCCTCGCGTCCACCGATATAGGTTTCATCGACCTCGACAATGTTGCCCAATGTGAACACCCCCCGTTGCAAGCCTCGCGCACACGGTGAAGCATATGCCATGCGGTGCGGTATTGGCAACCCTGTATTGGCTCGGGAGATTTCGGAATTTAGGGTTGTCGGATCAGGCAGCCTCCTCAAGCTCGACAAGGTACTCGTTGGGGGTTCGGCAGCCCAGCGCCAGGTGAGGCCGTGCCAGGTGGGGCCGTCGTGGCGGTTCCAGAACTCGATCCGGGCGGATCGGTTGGCGCGCTCGACATGGCCGTTGAACTGGGCGCGGCGGTGATACTCGCGTCCACGATCGTGCCCCGATTCACCCTTAGCCCGTTCTCGCTCAGATACCCGTTGACCAGCTCGAACAGGCGATCGCCCAGGTTGTGCCTCTCCATCAGGTGCCGGAACTTGCGGATCGTCGTCTCGTCCGGGGTCGGCTTCCGGCCCAGGTCGATGCCCACGAACCGGCGCATTGCCCGCGAGTCGTAAAGCGCCTCACTCCGCGGCCGGGTCCGACAGGTTGAACCAGTGCTGGAGAAAGTGGATGCGGAGCATCCGCTCAATGCCGATCGGGCGGCGGCCGGCACCCTTCGGGTCTGGATGGAAGGGCTCGATGGCCTCGCTCAACTCGCGCCAGGGGATGATGGATTGCATGTCGTCCAGAAATTGCTCCTTGCGGGTCATTTTCCTGAACTTCTCGAAGTCGGCATCGGACAGGGTCGTTTGGCGCAAGGGGAAAAACCGTTGAGACGTCAATTTCCATCATAATGGGAGAGGCGAATCAACCGGAGTTTCCCTAGGAATTTCTGGCTTTAAGTCAAGTTTCCATTGAAAGGTGCGGAAGTGTGGGTTGGAAGTCGGAATGAGTACGCCGATGCTCGCTGACAGCTTATTTGGGTGTTGTCTCGGCGTCCGGTAAGGCGTTTGATAATTAGCCGACGGTTCGATTAAATCGCTCTACAATTAGGTGGCCTCGATTCGTCGGATAGACCGCTAGCCTCCCACGTGATCCGGCTACCATCGAATCGACTGATGACCTGACGGTCGGCCGGCGGGGTGAAACTGAAGAGACTTCGGAGTACACTGTATCGCCATTGGGTTGCCTGTCGGATAATGCAAGTGATTGATAAAACTTGCATTATCCGAGGGTTCGAGACTCCATACCCTCGGTGAGCTATTTGCGCCATCGTGGTCCGGGCATCCCGATGCCTATAGGTTTTGGCGCAGTTGATCGAATGCGCGCGCGGTCGCGGCTTCATGAAGGCGTTGCGCCTCATTGATAGGATTAAGGAAGGTCTGAACAATTCGATAGAGCAGCATTCATATAATCATAAGATATTGATCTTATTAATAAATAATGTCCCGACTGCGGAATTAATAAGATGTTCCTTGGAATTTTGATTTTGTTAACTTTTTAGGACATGTGTAGCCTAATGCGGCTTAGTAGCCACTCAGAATCAACCGCATTGTGTGCCTTGCCCGAAAGTAAGATGGGGACACCCCGGAAAGCCCAGGCAAAGGCGGGCGGGGCCATTGATTTGTTCACGAATCGCGTCGGTGATCGGGGGGGCTGGTTGTGAGACCCACGCGTCCGGTCGACCTGTCGCTGTCGCCGGCCAGGTTCCGCTGGCCGGTCACCGCCATGGCCTCCATCGTCCACCGCCTGAGCGGCCTGGGCCTGTTTGTGGGTTTTGCCTGGCTTCTGTATCTGCTCGGCTTGGCGCTTTCCTCGCCCGTCGGCTTTGATCGGGCGGCGGCCCTGCTCGCCGGCATCGGCGCGAAAGTCGCTTTGCTCGCCGTATTGGCCCTGCTCGCCTACCACCTGCTGGCCGGCATTCGGCATCTGCTGCTCGACCTGCATATTGGCGATACCCTTGGGGTGGCGCGCCGGGCTTCCTGGTCGATATTCGCGTTGACCCTGGTTGTGGTTGCGGCCCTTGGAGCCTGGCTATGGTGACGAGCGTCCTGTCCCTGTCGCGCAGCGGGCTCGCCGATTTCGTGTTGCAGCGCGTAAGCGCCGTGGTGCTGGCCTTGTATGCGGGTTGCGTTGTCGGTTGGTTTATCGTCAACGACGGCGTTACCCATGCGCAGCTCGTCGATTATTTTGGCTCAATGAGCATGCGGCTCTTCAGCACCCTGGCGCTCCTGGCGACTGTGGCGCACGGCTGGGTCGGCATGTGGACCATCGGCACGGACTATGTTCGGCCACATTATTTTGGCCGATACGCAACGCCATTCCGCTTCCTCTATCAATGCGGTATGGCGCTCGCGCTCTTCGTCTATTTGTTTTGGGGATTGGCCATTGTTTGGGCGCTCTAGTGTCGCAGCGCGGGCAAACCCGGAACCCGGCCATGCACGGTTTCATGTCATCGGAGTTGGTTCCAGGCCGGGCGCCGCTCCATTGAGGGATTGTTGATGGCACCGCCGCGCAAGATGGAATTCGATGGCGTCATTGTCGGCGGCGGCGGGGCCGGTATGCGCGCGTCGCTGCAACTGGCGCGATCCGGATTGAAGACGGCGGTGCTCTCCAAGGTGTTCCCCACCCGCTCGCACACCGTTTCCGCCCAGGGCGGCATCACCTGCGCCATCGCCAGTGAAGACCCGAACGACGATTGGCGCTGGCATATGTACGACACCGTCAAGGGTTCCGACTATATCGGCGATCAGGACGCCATCGAATACATGTGCAGCGAAGGCCCGCAGGCAGTGTTCGAACTCGAGCACATGGGCTTGCCGTTTTCCCGCACGGAATCCGGCCGTATTTACCAGCGGCCCTTCGGTGGCCAATCGAAGGACTACGGTCGAGGCGGCCAGGCGGCCCGCACCTGCGCCGCCGCGGACCGCACCGGCCACGCATTGCTGCACACCCTGTTCCAAGCCAACCTCAAGGCCGGCGCCACTTTCCTGAACGAGTGGTTTGCCGTTGATCTCGTCACCAATCAGGACGGCGCCGTGGTGGGGGTGACCGCCATTGAGATTGAGACGGGCGAGGTGGTCCACATTTCCGCCAAAGCCACCGTATTCGCCACCGGCGGTGCCGGCCGCATCTACGCCAGCACCACCAATGCGCTTATGAATACCGGCGACGGCGTCGGCATGGCGCTGCGCGCGGGCCTGCCGGTGCAGGATATTGAAATGTGGCAGTTTCACCCGACCGGCATCGCTGGTGCCGGGGTGTTGGTTACCGAAGGCTGCCGGGGCGAGGGCGGCTATTTGATCAACGGGGACGGCGAGCGCTTCATGGAGCGCTATGCGCCGACCGCCAAGGATTTGGCGGGTCGGGACGTGGTTTCCCGGTCCATGGTTATCGAGATTCTTGAAGGCCGGGGCTGCGGACCGGAGGCGGACCACGTGCTGCTCAAGCTCGACCACCTCGGCGCGGAGGTACTGAATACCCGCCTGCCGGGTATTCTTGAATTATCCCGCACCTTTGCCCATGTCGATCCGGTCCGGGCGCCGATTCCCGTGGTTCCCACCTGTCACTACATGATGGGCGGCATTCCCACGGGGGTATACGGTCAGGCGCTGTCCCAGGATGTCGATGGCAACGACCGGCGGGTCGATGGCCTCTATGCCGCCGGCGAAGTGGCTTGCGTGTCGGTACACGGCGCCAACCGGCTCGGCGGCAATTCGCTGCTCGATCTCATCGTATTTGGGCGGGCCGCCGGCCTGCAAATCGAGGAAGTACTGCGCCAGGGCGTTGCCTATCGGGAGGCGAGCGATTCGGACCTCGAGGCCTCGTTGGCCCGGCTGCACCGCTGGAATACATCCGCCGGGGGCGAGTCGGTGGACAGCCTCAGGAAAGAGCTCCAAGCCATCATGCAGAACAGCTTTGGCGTCTTTCGCACCGAAGCCCGCATGCGCACCGGCATCGAGCGGCTGGCGGAACTGCGCCAGCGCATCGGCGAGGCCGGATTGGACGATAAAAGCCGTGTGTTCAACACCGCGAGGCTTGAGGCGCTTGAACTCGACAATCTTCTCGAGGTGGCCGAGGCAACGGCCATCGTCGCCGAGGCCCGGCGGGAAAGCCGGGGTGCCCACGCCCGGGACGACTATCAGGAACGCGACGACGAGAACTGGCTGTGCCATTCCCTGTACTTCCCGGCGGAATTGCGGGTCGGCAAGCGCACGGTCAACTTCGCGCCCAAGACCGTTCCGGTATTCGAGCCCCAAGAGCGGAGGTACTGATGGGGCGATACCGGGCTAAAATGCGGTGTTGCATCGGCTTGACAGTGCACGCAGCGAACAGTGCGCGAGTCTTGGCGCGCTGGAATCCGAAAGGTCAAACAGATACACCACCTAATGCGCTGTCCGGCAAATTCGCTATAAAATAATCACCGGCCTATAAAAAATAATTTCATTTAAAATCAATAATATACGATACATTACACAGAGATCGAATAATATGCGCATTGCCGGGACAGGACACTAAGGAAGGCCCGAACAATTCGATAGAGCAGCTTTGAGTTACTCGTAACTCATTGATTTTATTAACTCGGATGTCGCAACTACAGAATTAATCAGAGGTTCCCTAATAAAATGGGGACTTATATCCATAGTGGACATACCACTATTATGTTGAGGCCTTAGCGGCAGGAAAACCCCAGGTGTCGGCTTCATGTCAACGCATCGATATAATTCCCTAAAATAAATGCGAACAGATTGCTTCGGAGTGCCCATGCAGGTCAGCGTTTATCGATACAACCCCGAATCCGACACCGAGCCGCACATGCGGGAGATGTCCGTTGATCTGCCCGAGGGTCGCGACCTGATGGTGCTTGATGTGTTGGCGCTTCTCAAAGAGCAGGATCCGAGCCTTTCCTACCGCCGCAGTTGCCGGGAGGGTGTCTGCGGCTCGGACGGCATGAACATGAATGGCAAGAACGGGCTTGCCTGCATCACACCGGTTTCGGAGGCGGCGCGGGGCGGCAGGCTGGTTTTGCGGCCGCTGCCCGGCCTGCCGGTGGTCCGGGATTTGGTGGTGGACATGTCCCAGTTCTACCGCCAGTACGAGAGGATCAAGCCGTACCTCATCAACGACACGCCGCCACCGGCCCGCGAGAGACTGCAATCGCCGGAAGAGCGGGCCGAGCTCGACGGCCTCTACGAATGCATCCTATGCGCCTGCTGTTCGACAGCTTGTCCTTCGTTTTGGTGGAACCCGGATAAGTTTGTCGGTCCGGCGGGATTATTGCAGGCCTACCGCTTCCTGGCGGACAGCCGCGATACGGCCACCGTCGAGCGCCTCACCGATTTGGAGGATCCATTCAGCGTCTTCCGCTGTCGCGGCATCATGAACTGCGTGGCTGTTTGCCCCAAACATCTCAACCCCACCCGGGCGATCGGCAAGATTCGCACCCTGATGCTTTCGCAAGGCGTCTAGAGCGCCGCGTTCGCCACCGCGAAGAGAGGGAGAGCACAGCCTATGGCCGGGTCGGAGTTCCAACGTCAGCGCCGCAGTTCCCACTTGGCGGGCACCAATGCCGCCTACATCGAAGCGATGTATGAGCACTATCTCGCCGGCGGCGAAGATCTACCGCCCGAGTGGGAACGGTATTTCCAGGAACTGCCGGCCGCCGAGGCCGGGGCGGAGGTGGTTGAGGTGCCGCACAGCGGCATTGTCCAGCACTTCGAGCGCATCGGCCGCAACCGCCTCAAGGCGCGTCCGGAAAAACAGAGCGCGGCCGTGGAGAGCGAGCATCAGCGCAAGCAGATGCGCGTTTTGGAACTGATCGCCGCCTACCGGCACCGGGGCCACAAAAAGGCGGATATCGATCCATTGGCCCTTATGGAACGGCCCGCGATGCCGGTACTCGATTTGGCCTATCACGGCCTGTCCGTCGCCGAATTCGAGGAGATATTCGATACGGGGTCGCTCGGCTACGGCGATGGCAAGGCCAAGCTGCGCGAAATCGTTGAAACCCTGGAGATGACCTATTGCGGCAGCATCGGTGCCGAATATATGCATATCGTACAGGCGGACGAGCAGATTTGGGTTCAGCACCGCCTGGAATCGATACGCTCGAAGCCATCCCCGACGGTTGCCCAAAAGCGCCGGATTCTCGAACGTCTAACGGCGGCGGAGGGCTTGGAGAAACACCTGCACGGGCGCTACCCGGGCACCAAGCGCTTTGGTCTGGAAGGCGCCGAATCCCTCATTCCGTGCCTGCATGAATTGTTGCAACGGCTCGGCGACCACGATGTCATCGAAGCCGTCCTGGGCATGGCGCACCGTGGACGCCTGAACGTACTCGTCAACATTCTCGGCAAGGATCCCCGGGATTTGTTCAGCGAGTTCGACGGCAAGGTCCACGAGTCGGCAAGCACCGGCGATGTGAAATACCACCAGGGCTTTTCCACCAATGTCATGACGCCGGGTGGCGAAATGCACCTGGCGCTCGCCTTCAACCCGTCGCACTTGGAGATCGTCGGCCCGGTGGTCGCCGGCTCGGTGCGGGCGCGCCAGGACCGCCGCCGCGACTACAGCGGCGATTTGGTGGTGCCCATCGTTGTGCACGGCGACGCCGCCTTCTCCGGCCAGGGCGTGGTGATGGAAACGTTGCAGATGTCCCAGACCCGGGGGTTCAAAACCGGCGGCACCGTGCACATCATCCTGAACAACCAGATCGGCTTCACAACACACCGGCAGGACGACGCCCGTTCCACGGAGTATTGCACCGAAATCGCCAAGATGGTTCAGGCGCCCATTTTCCACGTCAACGGCGACGACCCGGAGGCGGTAACCTTCGTCACCCGGATTGCCGCCGACTACCGCATGTATTTTCGCAAGGATGTGGTGATCGATTTGGTCTGCTACCGTCGCCGCGGCCACAACGAGTCCGAAGAACCCATGAAGACCCAGCCGCTGATGTACAAGCGGATTCGCGCCCTGCCCACAACCCGGGACCGCTATGTCGAAAAGCTTGTGGCCGAGCAGGTGGTTACACGCAACGAAGCCAACGATTTGGCGGAAAGGTATCGCAATACCCTGAAAAGCGGCGGCCATGTGGCGCTGTCCATTGTGCATCAGCCCGATGAGAGCCTGTTCGTCGACTGGCGACCCTATCTCCACCACGGGTGGATCGCGGCGGCCGACACCCGGGTGTCCGGGGAACGGTTCGTGGATATCGGTGAGCGGCTCAGCCGCATCCCGGACGGCTTCACCCTGCAGCGCCAGGTCAAAAAGACCGTTGACGAGCGCGCCCGCATGACAGCCGGCCAATTGCCGGTCAACTGGGGCTATGCCGAGGTAATGGCCTACGGCACCTTGGTGGATGAGGGGCATGGCGTGCGCCTGACGGGCCAGGATGTGGGCGTGGGCACGTTTTCCCACCGGCACGCCTGTCTCTACAATCAGGCGGACGGCAAGCGCTACATTCCGCTCAACCATCTCTCGGAATCCACCAACTTCGATATTTACGATTCCCTGCTTTCCGAGGAGGCGGTGCTCGCATTCGAATACGGCTACGCCACCACCTCGCCCGGGGATCTGATCGTTTGGGAAGCTCAATTCGGAGATTTCGCCAACAGTGCCCAGGTGGTCATCGACCAATTTGTTTCGTCGGGCGAGGTCAAGTGGGGACGACTTTGTGGCCTGACCATGCTCTTGCCGCACGGTTACGAGGGTGCCGGCCCGGAACATTCCTCGGCCCGCCTGGAGCGCTACCTGCAATTGTGCGCGGAATACAACATGCAGGTTTGCCTGCCGACCACGCCCGCCCAGGCATTCCACATGCTGCGCCGCCAGGTGATCCGTCCTCTGCGCAAACCGCTCATTGCGCTTACTCCGAAGAGCCTGCTCCGGCACAAGATGGCCGTTTCCACGCTGGAGGATCTTTACGACGGCGCCTTTCGGACGGTGCTGCCGGAAATCGACGACCTTGATCCCAAGGGGGTGGACCGGCTGGTGTTGTGCGGCGGCAAGGTGTATTACGAACTGCTTGAGGCGCGGCGCGCCAGCGGGGCGCAAAATGTGGCCATTCTGCGCATCGAGCAGTTGTACCCGTACCCGAGGGAGGATCTCGCCCGCGCCGTCGCCCCCTACACCCGCGTGCGGCGGGTGGTATGGTGTCAGGAGGAACCCCAAAATCAGGGTGCCTGGTTTCAAACGCAGCACAAGATACGCCAGGTGATTGCCGGTCTGGATACATTCCCGCCCCTGGAGTATGCCGGCAGGGATTCCTTTGCCGCCACGGCGGGAGGCTACCCGCAAATGCACAACGACCAGCAGCAGCGGTTGGTCAACGACGCACTGTTCGGATAATACGATGGATATCAAAGCGCCAGCCTTTCCCGAATCGATCACGGAAGGCACCGTTGCCGTTTGGCACAAGGGGCCGGATGAGCCGATTCGACGCGACGATCTGCTCGTCGATATCGAAACCGACAAGGTGGTTTTGGAAGTGGTGGCGCCCGCGGATGGTCGCCTAAACCGCGTCCTCAAGCAGGAGGGCGATATCGTCTCCAGCGAAGAATTGTTGGCAACCTTCGAACCGGGCGAGGTGACCCCACCCGCCATGCCCGATCAGGATGCCGCGCCGGCGCCAACGGAGCCCGTGAGCGCGAGTCCCGCGGCGCGCAAGTTGGCCGACGAAAAGGGCGTTGATATTGCCCGGGTGCAGGGTACCGGCCGGGATGGCCGCATTACCAAGGAAGACGTGGCGCAATTCGTGGAGGAGGAAAGACCCACGCCGCCGCCACCGGGGCGAACCACCAAGCCGGTGCAACCGGAGCCGCTTGTGCAAACCGCCGACGCCTTGACATTCGAGGCCGCGGCGGAGCGTGTCGAACGCCGCGTGCCCATGACACGGCTGCGCGCCAGCATCGCCCGGCGCCTGGTGGAGGCACAGCGGAACGCCGCCATGCTCACCACCTTCAACGAGGTGGACATGTCGCCGGTCATGGCGCTCAGACGCAAGTACCAGGACGAATTCAGGGCGCGGCACAACGGCACCCGTCTCGGCTACATGTCTTTTTTTGTGCGCGCCTGTGTCGAGGCACTGAAGCGCTTTCCGGCGGTCAACGCCTCCATCGACGGCGACGACATCGTCTATCACGGCTATTACGACATCGGCGTCGCGGTCAATACAGACCGGGGCTTGGTGGTGCCGGTGGTGCGCGATGCCGATGCGCTTGGCATGGCGCAAATTGAGGACCAGATCAACGAGTATGGCGAAAAGGCGCGTGCCGGCAAACTGACCATTGAGGAAATATCCGGCGGAACCTTCACGCTTTCAAACGGTGGCGTGTTCGGCTCCCTGCTATCCACCCCGATCCTGAATCCGCCACAGACCGGTATTCTGGGCATGCACAAAATTCAGGAGCGGCCCGTGGTGAGGGACGGAGAAATTGTTGCGCGCCCGATGATGTACCTGGCGCTTTCCTACGATCACCGCCTTATCGACGGTAGCGAGGCGGTGCGCTTTTTGGTGGCGATCAAGGGGCTGCTTGAGGATCCGGCTAGAATTCTGCTGGAGTTGTGACGAGTGCGGCGCTGTTGGCGGATTGAGGCTAAGGGGTAGTGATGGAAGATCAATTTGATGTCATCGTCATTGGGGCCGGCCCGGCGGGATACGCCGCCGCCATCAGGGCCGCCCAATTGGGCTTGTCGACAGCCTGCATCGACAAGTCGCTCGGCAAGGACGGCAAGCCCGTGTTCGGCGGTACCTGCCTCAATTGGGGCTGTATTCCCTCGAAGGCCTTGCTCGATGCTTCGCACAAATACAGGGAAGCGGCGGGGCACCTCGGCACCATCGGTGTTTCCGTCGAGGGTGTTGCCATCGATGTTCCCAGGATGATCGCGCGCAAGGACGAAGTGGTGGCGGGCCTCACCGGCGGCATTGCGGCGCTGTTCAAGGGCAACGGAGTGACCGGTTTGCCCGGGGTCGGTCGGCTATTGTCCGAACGCCGGGTCGAATACCGGTGCCACGAGGGCCGGGTGCGAACGCTGGTCGCCGACACTGTGGTGCTGGCGGCGGGGTCGGTGCCCGCGGAGATTCCACCGACGCCGATTGACGGTGCCGCCATTGTCGATTCCACCGGCGCCCTGGAATTTCAGGAAGTGCCCCCCCGGCTCGGGGTAATCGGTGCCGGGGTGATCGGGCTGGAGCTCGGCAGTGTATGGAGCCGGCTGGGATCCGAGGTTGTGATTCTCGAGGCCCTGCCGGATTTTCTGCCCATGGTTGATCGGCGCATTGCGCGGGATTCCCTAAGAATCTTTCGTGGCCAGGGCCTCGACATTCGGCTCGCAAGCCGGGTTGCGGGTTCCGAGGTGGGTTCGCGGGGGGTGGCGGTGACCTATGAGGATGCCGACGGGCCGCAATCCATCGAGGTCGACAAGCTCATCGTCGCTGTCGGCCGACGGCCCTTTACGGATGGCCTGCTCGCCCCCGACAGCGGTGTGGCCGTGGACGCCGGGGGCTTTATCGATGTGGACGAATTGTGCGCCACCACCGTGGCCAACGTATTTGCGGTGGGCGACTGTGTGCGTGGCCCCATGCTTGCGCACAAGGGCGCGGAGGAGGGCGTCATGGTGGCCGAACGCATTGCCGGCCACAAACCGCTGGTTAACTATGAAACGGTGCCCAACGTCATCTACACCCACCCCGAGATTGCTTGGGTGGGTAGGACGGAAGAGGAACTCGCCGATGCCGGCGTGGCCGTGAAAACCGGCGTCTTTCCCTTTGCCGCGAGCGGACGGGCGCTGGCGGCGAACGATGCGGTCGGTTTTGTGAAGATTGTTGCCGAGGCCGGGACCGACCGGATTCTGGGAGCCCACATACTCGGCCCCCAGGCATCGGAGTTGGTCGCCCAGGCTGTGATCGCGATGGAGTTCGATGCGAGCGCCGAGGATTTGGGCTTGACCATGTTTGCCCATCCGACGCTTTCCGAGGCGATACACGAGGCGGCGCTCGGGGTGGCGGGCCATGCCATACATATGGTTAACCGGAGGCGGCGTGGCTGATTCATCAATTAGGGGTCTTGCCCAATGAATTTGCATGAATTTCAGGCCAAAAAGCTGTTTGCCGAGTATGGCTTGCCCGTCTCGGCCGGCATTGTTGCCAGCAGCGCGGCGTCGGCGGTGACCGCGGCGGAGCGGATTGGCGGTGGGCGTTGGGCGGTCAAGGCGCAGGTGCATGCCGGCGGTCGCGGCAAGGCCGGTGGTGTCAAGGTGGCGGATTCGCTCGACGAGGTGCGGGCATTTGCCGAGCGGTGGATCGGCGGCAGGCTCGTGACGGCGCAGACCGACGCCCGGGGTCAGCCGGTCAACAGTATCTATGTGGAAAGCTGCGTCGGAATCGAGCGAGAGCTGTATCTCGGCGCGGTTATCGACCGCGGCAGCCGGCGGGTTGTGTTTATGGCATCCACCGAGGGTGGCGTTGAAATCGAGAAGGTGGCCGAGCAAACCCCGGAGAAGATCCTGCGGGAAGCGATTGATCCCTATGTGGGGCCGCAACCCTACCAGGGTCGATCCTTGGCATTTCGCCTGGGCCTTTCCAGCGGGCAAATACGGCAGTTCACCGACATCTTCCTGAATTTGGCCAGGCTGTTCGAGGAATTGGATTGCTCGCTGTTGGAGATCAATCCATTGGTGGTGACCACGGAGGGTAGGGTGCATTGTCTGGACGCCAAAATGAATATCGATGGCAATGCATTGCCTCGGCAGAAGCGGCTCGCCGAGATGCGCGACCCTTCCCAGGAGGACGACCGCGAGGCTCGGGCCGCGGGGTTCGGCCTCAACTATGTGGCCCTCGACGGCAACATTGGCTGTATGGTGAATGGCGCGGGCCTTGCCATGGGCACGATGGATCTGGTGAAACTCTACGGCGGCAACCCGGCCAATTTCCTGGATGTGGGCGGTGGCGCCACTCGCGGGGCCGTATCGGAGGCGTTTAAGATCATCCTCTCGGACGATGCGGTGCGGGCCGTGTTGATCAACATTTTCGGCGGCATTGTCAGTTGCGCGATCATTGCCGAGGGCATTGTCGGCGCGGTTGGGGAGGTGGGCGTGGCCGTACCCGTCATTGTCCGTTTCGAAGGCAACAACGCGACGCGCGGGCGCGAGATTTTGACCGATAGCGGACTCAACATCGTTGCCGCCGAATCCCTCGAAGAGGCGGCGCGGAAGGCGGTCGATGCGGCCGGGGGAATTGCCGGATGAGCATTCTGGTTGGCAGCGATACGCGCGTCATTTGTCAGGGATTCACGGGGTCGCAGGGCACCCTGCACTGCGAACAGGCCATCGCCTACGGGACGCAACTGGTTGGCGGCGTCACGCCGGGCAAGGGCGGCGCCACCCACCTCGGCCGTCCCGTGTTCAATACGGTTGCCGAAGCGGTGGAGGCAACCGCGGCGACCGCTTCGGTCATCTACGTGCCGGCGCCGTTCTGCAAGGATTCCATTCTCGAAGCGCTCGACGCGGGCATCGACCTCGTCGTCTGCATCTCGGAGGGTGTACCCACCCTGGATATGCTCACCGTCAAGGCGCGGCTCGACATCGGTACCGCACGGCTTATCGGACCCAACTGCCCGGGCGTGATCACCCCGGATGAATGCAAGCTCGGCATTATGCCCGGTGATATCCATCGGCCCGGCAGGGTCGGCATCGTTTCCCGTTCCGGAACCCTGACCTACGAAGCCGTCAAGCAGACCACCGACCGGGGCTTTGGCCAGAGCACCTGCGTCGGTATCGGCGGAGACCCGATACCGGGCAGCCAATTCACGGACATATTGGCGTTGTTCCAGGAAGATCCGGATACCGAAGCCGTCGTTATGGTCGGTGAAATCGGGGGGTCGGCCGAGGAAGAGGCGGCGGCGTTCATTCGCGACCACCTCACCAAACCCGTCGTTGCCTATATCGCCGGAGTCACCGCACCGCCCGGCAAACGCATGGGCCATGCCGGTGCCATCGTCGCCGGCGGCAAGGGCACGGCTACGGAAAAGTTTGCCTCGCTCGAAGCGGCCGGCGTTAAGACGGTGCGCAGCCTGGTGGATATCGGCAACGCCCTGGCGGAGGTGACGGGCTGGGCCTGAAATCCCTCGCGTTGGCTTGATTTCCCGGGTCGAGGCCCAATCTATGGCCAATTGTCCGGCAGCAAACGGGAAGGTCGCAATCCATGACCGCACAAGCTGAAACCCACGGCTTCCAAACGGAGGCCAGGCAACTTCTCAAACTGATGATCCACTCGCTGTACTCCAACCGGGAGATATTCCTGCGCGAGTTGATCTCCAACGCCTCGGACGCCATCGACAAGCTGCGTTTTCGCGCAATCGCGGAACCGGGCCTGATCGAGCCGGGCGACGAGTTCGCCATCACCATCCGTTTCGACAAGGACGCCAAGACCCTCTCGGTGGAAGACAACGGCATAGGCATGACCCGGCGGGAGGCCATCGAACAATTGGGAACCATCGCCAAGTCCGGCACCGCCGAGTTTCTCGCGCAACTCACCGGTGACCAGCAAAAAGATGCGACCCTGATCGGCCAATTTGGCGTGGGCTTCTACAGTGCCTTTATCGTCGCCGATGAGGTGGAGGTGTTAACCCGGGGCGCCGGCACGGACCAGGGCACGCGCTGGGTGTCGAAGGGCGAGGACGAGTTTACGGTGGCGGACGCCGAAGCCGCCCGGGGCACCAGGGTCACACTGCATCTGCGCGAGGATGCGCTTGAATTCGCCGATTCTTTCCGCCTGCGCAATCTCGTGCGCAAGTACTCCGATCACATAGCGGTGCCGGTGCGTATGCCGAAAGAGAGCACGGCCGCCGACGATGACGACGATGCGGGGGAAGCGCAACTGGAAACCGTCAACGAGGCCAAGGCGATGTGGACGCGCTCCCGCTCCGAACTCGGTGACGATGAATACAAGGCGTTCTACAAACACATCTCCCACGATTTTGAAGACCCGCTCGCCTGGAGCCACAACCGGGTGGAGGGCACCCTCGAATACACGAGCCTGCTTTATCTGCCGCGACGCGCGCCGTTCGACCTCTGGAATCGGGAGAAGCCGCGCGGCCTCAAGCTCTACGTGCGACGTGTTTTCATCATGGACGAGGCGGAGCAGTTCCTGCCCCTCTATCTGCGGTTTGTTAAGGGGGTTGTCGACGCCAGTGAGTTGCCGCTGAATGTTTCCCGGGAACTTTTGCAGCAGGATGCGCGTGTCTCCCGCATCCGCACAGCCCTCACTAAGCGGGTGTTGTCGCGATTGGAAACCATGGCCGACAAGGCACCGGACGACTATCGGCTCTTCTGGGACGAGTTCGGCGAGGTTCTCAAGGAAGGCGCCGGCGAGGATTTTGCCAACCGGGAACACTTGCTGAAGTTGTATCGTTTCGCGTCCACGGCGGGCGAGGGCGAGACCCAGAGCGTCGGCCTGGAACAGTACCTGGGCCGCGTGGTGGAAGGCCAAGACTCGATATACTATCTGGTGGCCGACTCCTACGCGAATGCCGTTGCCAGCCCGCATCTCGAGGCGTTCCGCGACAAGGGCATCGAGGTGTTGTTGTTGTCCGACCGCATCGACGAGTGGCTCATGTCGCAGTTGCATGAGTTTGACGGCAAGGCGTTTCAGGATGTCATGCGCGCCGACCTGAAGATGCCGGGCGAGCCGCGGGATGCGGACGACAAGAAGGATGACGATGACCCGCTCACCGAGCGCATCAAGACGGTCATCGGCGAGCGTGTCGAGGGTGTGCGCAAGTCGAGCCGGCTTACCGATTCACCGGCCTGCCTGGTTTTGGCGGAATTCGCCATCGGCACGCAGATGCGGCGCATCATGGAGGCGTCCGGCCAAACGCTGCCCGATACCAAGCCGTACTTTGAATACAACGCCGACCATCCGCTGCTCAGGCGCTTGCACGACGAGGCGGACGAAGACCGTTTCGCCGATTTGGTTATGGTGCTGTTCGAGCACGCATCGCTGATGGAAGGGAGCGGGCTGACGGATGTGTCGGCTTATGTGGGTCGAATCAACCGTTTGCTGCTGGAACTGCTATCAGATTAGCATGGCGGCCACTTTGCCACTTTGCCACTTTGCCACTTTGCCACTTGCCGGAGGTGGGATAATCGACTGTCCCAGCGCACAAAGCCGAACACAAACCTCAGGAACCTCCGATTAATCCTATATTCTCGGCATCCTATCTAATGAAATCAATAGGCTACGAGTGGCTCAGTGCCGCTCTATTGATTTGTTCAGACCTTACCTCAGCAAGCCCGGCAAAGCATCGCCGCGCTCATTTGCCCCGAACATTGTTGGGGAAGATTTCCCGGCGCATGGGTGGGCCGTCGGGCATTTGCCGTGATTTGGCGGGGCGACTGCCGCGGGCCGCGGGCCGCATGTCGCTCGTCTGCCTTGCTTTGACAGCCGGTATTGCCCAGGCGCGAACGGATCCGCCAGACACCCGGGATCCGGACGGCATCCCGCGATTCCCGCGTTCCTGGATTGTCTTTTTCGAGGAGGACGACAATCCGGCGCCCCGGGAATTCATCGTGAGCGCCGTTGAGAAAATCCGCCGGGAATTGAGCATTGATCAGAAATTGCGTGTCGATGCCACGGCCTTGCGGGTGACTTACCAGATACCGCCGGGTTCGCTCCGCGAGGAGGTGATCGGCCATTACCATCGCGTACTCGGTGCCGATGCGATCTTTTCCTGTGAAAGCCGCGACTGCGGCCGCAGCAATGCCTGGGCCAGCCAGGTGTATCGTCAACCGGTGCTTTTCGGCCCGGACGGCAATCAGTTCTACGTGGCGGCGGACCGGGATGGCCAGCTCGTGTCCGCCTATGTCATAGAAAGGGGCAACCGCCGTATTTATGCGCACATCGAAGTCCTGCAACCCGAGCGGGCGGTGAGCGCGACGGTCAACTCGCAACTAACCGAAAAGCTTGCCGGCGACGGGTTTTCGGTGATAGATGGCGTGCGGCCGCGGCGGGATGGAACGATTCCGGCGGAGGGCATGCGGACACTCGGCGATGTTGCGCCCCGGCTCGGAATCTTTGAACGCCAGAAACTGTATGTGGTGTGCCATCTCTACGGGCCGGAGGCGGGCGAGGTGCTTCTCGAACGCGCCGGGGCTTGCGCCGCAACGGTGGCGGCGGAGCTTAAACGGAGCCTGGCGTCAGAAGAGGCTCCAGTGTTGATCCCCTTCGGCGCGGGCCCGCTGCTGCCTCGGGCCGGGGGCACCGCATCCCGCATCGAATTGGTGTTGCCGCATCGACAGCAACGCGATTGAATCCATAGGAACAATGGCAATCAAACTGTCGGAAGTGCTGCGCGAGACCCACGAGCGGTTCGCGGCCGCATCTCTCATCTACGGCCAGGGTACGGACAACGCCTGGGACGAGGCGGTTGCCCTCGTGCTGGGCGCTTCCGGGTTGCCGGATAGGCAATCCTCACTCGACGCGCCGCTCCCGGGGTCGCAAACGAACCGCATACGGGAACTCGCGCGCCGCCGCGTCGTCGAGCGGCAGCCACTGGCCTACCTGCTCGGCAAAGCATCCTACTGCGGCGAGCGATTCCTTGTACCCCCCGGGATTGTGGTGCCGCGCTCGCCCATTGGTCCACTGCTGGTGAAGGGTGGGTTGCGCCCATGGCTCCCGGACCCTCGACACATACTCGATTTGTGCTGCGGCAGCGGATGTCTCGGCATTCTTGCCGCCCGGCACTTCCCGAGCGCTCGGGTTGTACTCGCCGATATTGATCGGTTGGCCGTCGAGACGGCGCGACGCAACCTAGTGGAGCATGGGCTTGAGGGGCGGGTGGAAGCGGTGTGGTCGGACCTGTTCAGCGGGCTTGACACCATTGCCCGTCGAGCAATCGAAAAACCCCCAAAGCCTGTGCGGGGCACCGATCACCGGGGTGGGTCGGTCGCGCTAGTGAGGCCGGATCTGGCCGCCGAGTCCGAGCCGCCACAAGGCGTGGAGAATGCTGCAAGGGCGGCGGCGGCTGGCACCAGGGGGCGGGGCGAAGTTGTTCAGACGCGGAAACATCGGCGGTACGGCTCGAACGCCGACGCTGCCGGCACCGGGAGCCAGGACGAAGTTGTTCAGTTCAAACAGCGGCTGCTACGGGATGGGGAATTGGTTGCGGCTGGCACCGGGGGGCGGGGAGAAGCTGTTCAGTCCCCGGAAAGTAAAGGCATCGGGCCAACGGGGAGCCGCATCGACGATTCGAGATTTGATCTGATTCTCTGCAACCCGCCCTATGTCGATGCCGACGCCATGGCGGCCTTGCCGCCCGAGTTTGCCCGGGAGCCGGCATTGGGGCTCGCTGGTGGTGTCGATGGACTCACCCCCATGAACCGGGTAATCGGCGCCGTCTCGAACTATCTTGCCGAAGATGGCGTTTTTGTTGGTGAGGTGGGCGAGGGTCGCGGGCGTTTGGAGGATCGATGGCGGTGCCCGTCCTTCGTTTGGCCGGACTTGCCGGATGGCGGCGAAGGCGTCTTTCTGCTGCTCGCCGCCGACGCCCGTCGTTTGAACCAATAAGTCTGAGCGGCGGGAGCAGCACCCATGTCCGGCAACACCTTCGGCCAACTTTTCACCCTGACCACGTTCGGCGAGAGCCACGGTGCGGCTTTGGGCGCCGTCGTGGACGGTTGTCCGCCGGGCATGCCGTTGTCCGAGGCGGATTTGCAACCGGACCTGGATCGTCGGCGTCCGGGTCGTTCGCGGTACACCAGCCAGCGCCGCGAAACAGACGCGGTTGAAATACTCTCCGGCGTGTTCGAGGGTAGGACGACCGGCACGCCCATCGGACTCCTTGTCCGCAATGTCGATCAGAAAAGCAGGGACTACGAGGACATCAAGCGTAAATTTCGCCCGGCCCACGCGGACTTCGCCTATCTGAAAAAATACGGGATTCGCGATTATCGGGGCAGTGGCCGCGCCTCGGCGCGGGAAACGGTTATGCGCGTCGCGGCGGGCGCGATCGCCAAGAAATGCCTGCGCGGCGAAGCCGGGGTCAGGGTGCGCGGCTACCTTTCCCGCATTGGCGATATCGTCCCAACTTTTACGTCCTGGGAGGCCGTGGAAGAGAACCCTTTTTTCTGCCCGGATCCGCGGGCGGTCGCGGCCATTGCCGCGCTGATCGACCGGATGCGGCGGGAAGGCGACTCCATCGGCGCCGAAATCACCGTGGTGGCCAGCAACGTTCCGGCCGGTTTGGGCGAGCCGGTATTCGCCAAGCTCGATGCGGAATTGGCCGGTGCCTTGATGGGAATCAACGCGGTCAAGGCCGTTGGTATCGGGGATGGTTTCGCGGTGGTTGGCCAGCGTGGTACCGAACACCGCGACGAGATGTCGAGAGCGGGGTTCCTAAGCAATCATGCGGGCGGCATTTTGGGCGGCATTTCCTCGGGCCAGGAAGTCGTTGCCCGCATCGCCCTGAAACCGACCTCGAGCCTGACCACGCCGGGCAGGACCATCGACATCGACGGCAATGAAACCGAAGTGATCACCAAGGGTCGCCACGACCCCTGTGTGGGCATTCGCGCCACGCCCATAGCCGAGGCCATGGTGGCCCTGGTGTTGCTGGACCACCTACTGCGCCACCGCGGGCAGATTGGCCCGCACGGGGCATGATTGCTCGGCGCAATGGCGGTGCGTCGCGGGCCGAAGCCGATACCGAAACCGGGCTGAGCGTTCACGCATGCACCGCTGGAATGTAACACCCAAGCGAGCGGTGGCGATTCAGAATGAACTACGGACGAGGGTGGCACTCTCGAAGCTGCCGCCCGTATCCGTCGTTGTGGGTGTGGATTGCGCGTTTGGAGATGGCCGGATCTATGCCGTGGCGGTGGTGTGGGACATCGTGCGTCAAGCCGTGCTTGAAACGAGAGCGCTCAGCCGGGTGCTTCGCTTCCCCTATATTCCGGGGCTGCTGTCATTTCGGGAGGTGCCGGCGTTGAAGGGCGTGCTCGCCCGCGTGCGGACGGGGTTCGAGGCCGTGCTCTGCGACGGGCAGGGCCTTGCCCACCCGCGCCGCATGGGACTCGCCTGCCATCTCGGGGTGCTGTTGGACAAACCGACCGTGGGTTGCGCCAAATCGCGGCTTGTCGGGGAATACGACGAGCCGGGTGTTGAGCGCGGTGACTTTACGAACCTGATGCATCGGAACGAGCGGGTGGGCTCGGTACTGAGAACCCGAACCGGCGTTAAACCGCTGTTCGTAAGCCCTGGCCATCGCTGCGATCATCGGGGTGCGATTGACCTCGTCTTGCGTTGCGGCGGCGGCTTCCGGTTGCCGGAGCCGGTGCGGCTGGCGGACCTTGGGGTCGCGGCATTCAAACAGCGGCGGCCGGCCTCGTTTCGCGCCGGTTCGGCAACCTGATCTCGGCAACCCCGAAGCTTGGGAGAATTCCACCAACCCGATGGCGCCGTGCCTGAACTTTTGTCACTGGCTACCGGGGCAATTGAGCTATGGAACCTCTGATCAATCCTATATTCGCGGCATCCGATTTAATGAAATCAATAGGTTACGAGTGGCTCAGTACCGCTCTATTGATTTGTTCAGACCTTCCCTATGGAACCTCTGATCAATTCTGTAGCCACAGCATCCAAGGTAATAAAATCAATCGCTTACGAGTAGCTCAATGCTGCTCTATGGAATTGTTCATATCTTCCCTATAATGCGGCCTCTTGGAGTTCATCGGCGACCGACAATAATCGATGAGCCTCCAGGGAAGTCTGCGGAGTTAATCAAGATTGAGGAGAATGCTATGCATTTCAGATTGGTGGTTGTGGCAATTTTGTTGGGATGGAGCCAGGCTGTTTTTGCGGAAAAGGTGGGTCGGGAACACCATATTCCACTGTTCATGCCAGCCGACGACCCAAAAGAACGTCAGGGTTTTTTGCGAATAATCAACCACTCCAATAAGGGCGGCGTGGCTCATATCTATGGCGTGGATGACAGCGGCTCGCAAAGGGGGCCCGCAAGGCTGCGGTTGGAAGCTCTTGAGACGATCCACGTCAACTCCGCCGATGTTGAGGACGGCAATGCGACCAAAGGCCTGACGTCCGGCCTGGGCAACGGCACCGGCAATTGGCGGCTGATGCTTTACAGTGACGAAATCGACATCGAGCCGCTGGCCTACATCCGAACGTTGTTCGACGGCTTTCTAACGAGCATGCACGATGTGGCCAGCGAGGCCGCCATGCATCATCGGGTGCCGGTCTTTAACCCGGGACGAAACACCAACCAGGAAAGCTGGCTGCGTATTGTCAATCTTGGCAATGCGCAGGCCAATGTCACCATCTCCGGGCGAGACGATGCCGGGGAAGAGGGGTCTGCGGACGTTACCGCGACCATCGGGGCGCAAGGCGCCTATTCGGCTACCGCCAAAGAGCTTGAAGATGCGGGCCTGGGCACCGGTACGGGCAAATGGTCCTTGACGGTGTCGGCCAATCAACCGGTACAGGTGATGAGTCTGATGAATACACCATCGGGGCATCTTTCCAACCTTTCCGGCGCCAAGCGGGAATACCGGGGCGCCGTGGGCCTTTGGCAGGTTTCCTTTGCGGATGGAGAGGGTGGCGAGGGGTATGTCATCCTGCTCCCGGACAGCAGGTTGTATGCGTGGCTACCGGAGGCGGATGTCACCCGTATTGCCCGGGGTACCTACAATTCCGATGCGGCGACGATCACAGGGAAGGGCGTCGTGTATGAATCCGGGAAGATAGGCTTGGAGGGGTTCGCGGTTGAAGGCGGTTCCGACAATGTCACCCTTAGCGCGATGTATCGAGATGGCGATTGGATTCGCGGGGACTATACCGTTGCCGGACAACCCGCCCGAAAGTTTCATGGCTGGGCGTTTGCCGGCTTTGAGCGGGGCGGTTCCGTGGCGCAGCTTCAGGGAACCTGGGGCCCACTGGGCGACAACCCGGGCTTGCCCGCCGTATTCACCACGAACGTCGCCGGCGCCTTTGACGATCAGATCACGATCAATGTCGGGGGTGCGCTTGGGGAATTAACCTGCGAATTTGCAGCCACGCTTGCCGGCCTCAATCCAGCCTTCATCGCGTTTGAGGGGATGCCCGTTATTAACTGCGGCCTGATCAGTTTCGATGCCGGTCAGGTGGAAATGATCATGAGTGTCATGGATACGCCGGACAAGCCGGGCATGGGTACGCGGGCGATCGTTTTCGCGATTCTTCCCAATGATGAGCAGATCGGCCTGGGCGCGGTCTACGAAAAGAGGTAAGCCGGGACTATTAAGCCGGGAATGTACAGGTCAACACCTTTCGGAATTTTGTCTCTGGAGACTTTGGCGCATGACGCGGATGAAGAGTTCACCGATGATCGGAAAGAAAGGAGTGGGTGATGTTCCAAATCGTTGACCGCATGTTCACCTTCGCCCAGGGGATTCACGGCAAACGGTTCAGCTACGCCAAATTCGCCGCCGACAACGGCAAGTCGGCGACGCCGCTGGCCGTGGAATGAGAGGCATGGCTCTCTACGCCATCATTTTGAACGCGCCCAACCAAGAGGCATGGACGAAGGTTCAGGAAACTTGGCCACAACACCATTTCTTGGATGATCGCCTAGCCTTTGTAAGTGTTGAAAACGCCTTGACGGCGGATATTGCCCGAGACGCGGGGATTGGTGCGGACGGCGCTAGAGGAATAGTCATTCAAATGGACTATTTCCATGGGCACACAACCAGCACTTTGGTCGAGTGGATATCAAAGCACAGTGACTGATTGCATGGCTACAGCCGCCATTGTTGTTAGACTTATGGGATCGTAAGTTAAGAGTACCTGCGCACCAAACTTCAGTTATAACGAAAAATCGTCACCACTTTGACCGCGAGCCCGGGACGGGCCAGCCGAGGGTGATTTTCTGGCTGACACTAATTAGCAAAAGGAAAATAGGAAATGCAGTTATTAAAGTTTCGCGTATTGATCGCAATGGCGGTTGTGTTGAGGTGGTCCTGGTTCGTTGGACAGTCCGAGGGCGAGAATAAGGTGTACTCCGAGTGGTTCTGAGCCCTCGGTGAATAGAACGTGCCGACCCGGCGGGACGATGTCAACGGCATCGTCGACGCGGCTGCGGCCGTCGTTGTGAAGAGCCGGTCGGTGACGACCGGAAGTACCCTTCCGGTCGTCGCTAACCAATGCGCCGCGGCACTCGCCGTGTCACCCGAAGGGGCGCAACGCAGTGGAGCAGCCGCGTAGCGGCTTGACGCGGCGAGGGCCGTGGCGTTCCCGGCACGCATGTTCCCCGGCTGGTTCACGCGGCCTCTCCCAAGGTGCCCCGGTAGACATCGCCGGGCGTCCGGCCGCCCAGCGACGAATGCGGACGCAGTTCGCCATAGAAGCTGAACCAAGAACCGATGACGCGCTCGGCGTCGCGGCCATCCGCCAGCTCGTGCAGGTACACGGCCTCGTACTTCAGCGAGCGCCACAACCGCTCGATGAAGATGTTGTCGAGGTAGCGACCGCGGCCGTCCATGGAACAGAGCGCGCCAGCGGCGCGCACCCTGTCGGTGAACGCGGTGCTGGTGAACTGCGCGCCCTGGTCCGTGTTGAAGATCTGCGGGGTGCCGTAGCGCAGCGCCGCATCCAGCGCCTCGACACAGAAGGCACTGTCCATGGTGTTCGACAGCCGCCACGACAGGACGTGGCGGCTGGCCCAGTCCATCACGGCCACCAGGTAGAAAAAGCCCCGCGCAACAGGAACGTAGGTGATGTCGGCGCACCACACCTGGTCCGGGCGGTCGATCACCAGATCGCGCAGCAGGTATGGGTACACGCGGTGCTCCGGGTTGGCCACGCTGGTGCGCGGCTTCCGGTAAACCGCCTCCATGCCCATCAGCCGCATCAGCCGGCGCACCCGGTGCCGTCCGGCGACTACGCCTTCGCGGCGCAGGTGCCGCGCCATCTGCCGGCTGCCGTAGAACGGGTGCTCCAGATGCAGTTCGTCCAGGCGGCGCATCAGCGCCAGGTTGTCCGCGCTCTCGCCCAGCGGCTCGTAGTACTGCGACGAACGGCTCACGCCCAGCAGCGCGCACTGCCGGGACAGCGACAGCCCGCAGCCGCGGTCGACCAGCGCGGCACGCTCCGCACGGCTCAGCGCTCCAACCCGCGCAGAAAAAAATCCCGTTCCACCGTCAGCTCGCCGATCTTCGCGTGCAGGTTGCGGATCGTCGCCTCGTGCTCCCCGTCGCGCCTCGATCCCGGTTGCGAGAACACCTCCTCGAGGCCCTCCACGGCCTGACGCTTCCAGGCGCTCACCTGGTTCGGGTGCACCTCGTAGCGCGCCGCGATCGCCTGCACCGTGTCCCGCTCCCGCAGCGCCTCCAGCGCCACGCGCTTCTTGAACTCCGCCGTGAAACGGCGCCTCTTCCTGGTCATTCCAGTGTCTCCTCTCGACACCGGAGTACACCTTAGCGACCTGTCCAAAAAAGTGGGACCACCTCATGTCTCTGGCCGGAATCGCCCGGGCCGACACTGTTGTACAAATAGGACCGCTCAGCTTGGAGGAGGACTATTTCGCCATTCAGTACATGTGCATTAGGGACTATCACCAATGCACGGACAATCGGATCCCGGACAAGCTAATCGACGAGGAAACCGGAGCCGATCTGAATATCGACAGGCGCGAGCGCGGACAGAAAATGTGCTGCCGGGAACTTATGTACTGCGCCAACTTGGTGATTGTGAGCGGAAATGGGATCCGTGATGGAGGGGATGATGAGTTCATTGATCGCGAGTACCCGAATATCTTACAGGAATATTATGTGAGTGAATGCCGCTCCGATTCCCAATCATCCTCGATCCTGGGGATTCTTCAATGAGTTTTGTTAAGGAAGGTCTGAACAAATCAATAGAGCAGCATTGAGATATTCGTAACCTATTGACTTCATTGACTCGGATGCCGTGAATACAGGATTAATCAGAGTTTCCTTAAGCCAGCGACGGTTACGTATATCGAGAATCGGTTGCGGTGGGAAAGCGGGAATCTCCCCAAGGCTTCCCGACGGGATGCGGAGGCGGCGAATCCGCCGATCCTGGTGGATGTTGCGGGCGCGGGCATGAAGGCCGAAATACCTTTTTTCGAGGCGGAGCGCCTGTCCATTTATTCCTCGATTAACAGCGTCTCCCCGATCTGCGCCGCCTTGATTTCTTCCTCGCAGTACGGGAAACGCACCCAATCCTTGCGACTGTACAACTCGGTTTGGTCGGCGTAATGGGGTGATTCGGGGCTGCTCGACTGGGAGGGCACCAGGACGGTGTCGGCCACCGGGCAGTGGTCGTCCCAGGTGACCGCTTGCAGGTAGGTATTGCCGGAGCGGGGGCTGTAGCCGCCGTCGTCGAGCCGCGCTGAAATGGCGCTGTAGACGCCGGCTTCCGGGTCGCCGCCGTGGATGGGAATGCGGTTGCCGTTGCGGTTGCTGAACTGCGCTTCCCGCCAGGGGGCGTCGAGCGCGACCCCGGCTTTGTCCAGGGCCAGCACCGCCTCGCTCAACGCCGCCACAACGAGGTTCCGGTTGCGGCTCTTGGAACGGTCGATGTCACGAGGCGTGTTGAGTGGGTCGGCCGCGTCGAAATCCACCTTCCAGAACGAGCGGCTTTCGATCAATAGGTTGAAGTCGTTGCCAAGGCTCCGGTGAATACCGCGCCAGAACTCGGTGAATACCTGGGCGCCACGGCTTTCCAACTCAACCTTGCGGTCCCAGTCGGCCAGCACGGCGCAGGCCCGCTTGGCGCGCGCCTCGTTATCGTTGGCGCCCGGCAATGCCGCGCAGATGGCCAGTACATCGTCCAATACGATTTCGGCACCGTATACCCGATTGCGGTACATGAATGACTTTATCGTATCCAATGTAAACCCCGGCAACGGATCCAGCCCGTCGGTGGCGGCGCGTCGTTCCCGCACCATCAGATGGCCGAGCCGTGTACGCAGCGACTGTTGCGAATTTTCGTGTCCCAGCCAGCCAAACACCAACGGGAAGCCCGTCAGCGGATTGTCGGCGTTGCTGAGCCAATAGCTGTCGTTGCCGTTGCCCACATAGT
The DNA here is from genome assembly GCA_965116165.1 of Pseudomonadales bacterium. GTDB lineage: Bacteria > Pseudomonadota > Gammaproteobacteria > Pseudomonadales > Azotimanducaceae > Azophilus. Next base: position 3,597,748 of record OZ220484.1, read on the forward strand.
CCGTGGTCAGCAATTTCGGGCGCGCCTCATACCCATAGAGATTCGAACCGGGCGGGCTATCCGGGTCTTCGCCCCATGCGCATTCATCCTCGCTGCCGTCCAGGACGATGGCCGCGTTGTTCGTGGCGAACCCGAGCAGTTGGCCGAGGTCGGTGAGGCAGTCGTCGAGCTGTTGCTGGGTCAGGTGTGGAATGGCGGATATCTCGCCATAGAACACCTCGCCGTCGCGGTGGGCGGCGATGGTGTGAAAGACGGGGTTGCCGATACGCTTCAGCGCTTCCGTAAACGTTGCAATCGTACGCGCCCGTCCCATGTCCAGATACTGATCGGCGAGCTGTGTTCCGCGCAGTGCGTTGGCATCGCGCAGGGTCAGCAGGTTGCCGTTCCGCAGTGGCCAGCCATCGAGCAATTTGCTGATCCCGCCCAGGTTCACGATCGGCCCGTAGTGGGAGAGATGGAAGCTGTGTTTGCGCTCCTCCAACGAGCCGTCATCAAGTTTTACAGCGATGGTTTCCTCTTCGGTGGTGATGTCGCGCCACTCGCCTTCGTAGCGGTATTGAAGCAGATCCCGGGGGTTGAGTTGCAGTTCGTACAGCGTGAAATGGGAGGCGAACGAGGTGGTATGGGTCCAGGCCAGATCGCTATTGAAGCCGATGCCCACCCAGGGCACAGCGTGCAGGGCGGCGCCGGCCACATCGTAATCGCCGGGAATGGTCAGGTGCAGTTGATGGAAGCCGCCCGGCCCGCTCCAACCGCGATGGGGGTTGCCGAGCAGCAGGGCCTTGTCCGTTTGGCTTAGATCCCGGCCCACGGCCAGGGCATTGCTGCCGGTTGCGCCAAAACCGAACGCCCGTCCCTGGCGCTGCAATACATGTTGCAGGGCCTTCCGTTCTTCGTCGCTGTAGCCGATTGGTGCGGTTCCGTCCGGACCCTCTGGCGCCATGATTGCTGTGCGCACGATAGTCAAGTCCGAGCTTCCGGCCAGGGTGACACGGGCGATATGCATCCACAGATCGGTGGCATCGATTTCATAGACCCAGTCCGCATTTTGGCATCCGGCCTCGCCCGCCGGCAGATTTTCGGCATCGGTTTCACGCAGGTGGCGGTTCATGCCCGCCGCAAAGCCCCGCACCAGGAGGTGTGCGTCATCCTCGCGGCTGGATAGAAACCGCTCGCGGAATTCGTCCTTGGTGCCCAGCATCAGCCGCAGCACGAAATCCGAGGCGACATCGCCTTGTTGTTCGCCGAAAAACTCAGCCGACCGGCTGGTTGCGTAGACGATGGCCCGCATCGCCACGCAAAAATTGTCCTGGGCGTAGGCGTACCCGTATCCGTAGCCGAGGCTGCCCCAGTCGTCGGCCTTGATGTGGGGAATGCCGTATTCCGTGCGGCGGACTTCGGCCTGGTAGACCGGCTCGGGTGGCGATGGCGGTGGTGCGGGTTTGGGTTCCGGCGGCGAGCCGTTGCCGAAACAGCCCGCCAGGGTCGAGATCAGGGCCAGGTTGAGGAAGGTCTGAACAATTCGATAGAGCGACATTCGTCTACTCGTAAGCTATTGATTTTATTAAACCGTATGCCCTGAATACAGGATTTCTCGGGGGCTCCTTAAGGGACTTATATACATAAGTTGGCATACAACTATATGTTGAGGTTTTAGTGGCAGGGAACTACCACATATCGGCTTCTGTCAACACATCGATATAATTCCCGGATTAATCAGGGGACTTAATATACGTAAGTTGATGTACCACTATATGTTGAGGATTTGGCGGCCGAAAACCACCACATGTCGGTTTCTGTTAACTTTCCTTTATAAGTCCCTTAATGAGAGGTTCCTTAATCTTGGTCGGTTACCATCGGGCATCCGATAGACTCGTTGGGCTGTCGGAGGCTGTGTCGGAATAGGGGGCGATCTATGTCGGAGTTGCAAACCTCCCGTGGTCTATCGTTGTTGCATCCCATCGAACGCGCCCCCGCCCGCGCCGCTCTTGGCATTGCCGATGCCCTGCCCTTTAACGGCGACGATCTGTGGACCGGCTATGAATTTTCCTGGCTCGACAACATGGGTAAGCCACGTGTGGCGGGCCTGCGGCTGCGGGTTTCCTGTGCTTCGCCCAATCTCGTTGAAAGCAAGTCGATGAAGTTCTATCTGAACGGTTTTGCGCAACTGCGGTTCGTGGGCCGGGAGCAGGTTGCGCAAGCGCTTGAAGCGGATCTGACGGTGGCTTTCGGCGCACCGATTGAGGTTGAACTCATTGGCATTGATCGGCTGGGCAACATCACCGCAATGCCCGGCAAGAGTCTGGACGACTTGGAGGTGGTTATCCACGACTACGAGCGGAACCCGAATAATCTGGGCGCGGTTGATGGATTGCCGGCGCAAGCGGGTGGATTGGGGTCGGGACGCGACGGTACCGATTCCGGCTACGCAAGCGAAATCTGGCATACGCATTTGTTTCGCAGCCTCTGCCCCATTACCGGGCAACCCGACTGGGCATCGATTATGGTCGACTACACTGGTCCGCGCATCGCCCCCGACGGACTGTTGCGCTATCTGGTGTCTTTCCGCTGCCACGCGGGGTTCCATGAAGATACCATCGAACGAATCTTCGTCGATTTGCTGGAACGTTGCCGCCCGGCGGAGCTCAGCGTTTACGGCCGCTTCCAAAGAAGAGGAGGGCTCGACATCAACCCCTACCGCTCAACCCAATCGCGGGCGGCGCCGGTCTGGCGGCTGGCCCGGCAGTGAAAAATTCCGCAACGATGCGTCGATTGGCGCTACCATATAGCACTCCGGCGGCCGGGAAGCTGTCGGGAACGATGGCGACCCCGCCCGGTTCCCTCGCAACGACGGGTTGTGAACCCCGCCAGGCCCGGAAGGGAGCAACGGTAGCAATTTTGCTCGTGTGCCGAGGTTAGGCTGGTCGGGGTCGCCGCTCCCGCCGCAGGGTGCGCCCATCTGCTTTGTTGTCGCCCCTTGACGTATCGCTGGATACGCTGGCGGGGCTTAGGCCGCGCATCTGGACGCTTGCGGACGGCATGATCGGTTGGATGGAGCCATGGGCACAGCAAATGTCCAACTGCGACACAGCCAACCATCTGCAATTCCCGCTGACGATGCGTGATTATTCGTTTGGGTCCAAATACCGAGCGACATCGACCACTCAGCCATAGGCTGGGCACCAATTTTTGGGCATTGCCGTGCTTAGCGGGAATTGCTGGCCAACTATTGACTTTGGTTCCAGAATCTGAAGAATCCTCCACAGTTTGTGTCCGGCTGACTGTGAGCGGATGCAACATCGGCGATTGGACATCAAATTTATCTGGATGGAGAGATTCATGATGAGGAAACTCAATCTGGCTGGCTGGCTGGCGGTGTTTGTGTGGGGAGGCTCGATACCCGCGTTTGCCTCGGAAGCGGGCGAGGTCGAGGAAATCATCGTTACCGCCCGGCAGCAGGACGAAACGCTGCAGGATGTGCCGGTGACCATAGCGGCGATGACGGAAGCGGACCTTGATCGCTACAACATCACCAACCTTGTGGATGCCGCCAAGATGGTGCCCAACATGGTGATATCCCACGGTGGCTCGGGCAACGGCTCGTCGCTGCGGCTGCGGGGCATCGGCTCAAGCTCGATCTCCGCCGCCTTCGACCATTCGATGGCCATCAATCTCGATGGCGTGGTCGTTAACCGGGGACGCTTCATCCACAACTCCTATCTCGATATGGGGCAGTTGGAGATTCTCAAGGGCCCGCAGTCGCTTTACTTCGGGAAGTCGGCCACCGCGGGCGTGGTGTCCATCACCACCAACGATCCGGGCGGCGAGTTCGAGCTGGAGGCGGCCGCCGGCTACGAGTTCGAACACCAGGGCACCTATGGCGAATTCATCGCTTCCGGCCCGCTCTCGGAAACCCTCGGTGCCCGCCTCGCCGTTGGTTTCACAAGGAATGACGAGCTGTTCAAGAACTATTCGGCGGAAAACGACCCGGTTAACGTGGCCATTTCCGGAGCGGACAAGCAGTACGGCGACGAATCGCTGAACACGCGCCTCACCCTGCTTTGGAATCCCACCGATGTCTTTCAGGCCAAGTTGAAGTACAGCTACTCCGAGTACGACAACGAAGGCGCCGGGACCGCTTGGACCGAGGATGTCTGCCCGGAAGGTAAGCACCAACCCACTGGCGTACCGTCCGCGGCGAATGCTTTTCGAATTTTTCAAGGCGTGGACGACTGCAAGCTGAATGGCAACACCTCAAAAGTAAATCTGCACCCCGGCTTGCGCGACGGCTTGCCGCAAGGCTTCGACAATGGCGAACCCGGCCTTGAGCAGGACACCCACTTCCTGTCATTGCGCATGGATTGGGATGTCTCCCCGTCGCTCTCCCTGACCTCGGTAACGGGTTGGGTTGACCTGAAACATTGGGAACTCGACGACTACAGCTACGGCGCCGGCGTTTTTGGTGGCCTGCACAACAATGTCTACAAGAGCCTGAGCCAGGAATTTCGTTTGGCCAGCCACTTCGACAGCCCGGTTAACTTTCAGGCGGGTTTCTTCTATCAGGACATCGAGCAGGAGTTCGATGCCTATCAGTATGCGTTCAACCTGGGCGTCATGCCGAATATCTTTGGGCCAGCCTATGCCGCGGTTGGTGGCGATCCGAGTGCGGCCATTATCGGCCCCGATCCGGTTACCGGCAACGAATACGACTACAACAAGCACCACTTTTTGGATACGGAGGTGTATTCCGCTTTCCTGGCCGTGTATTGGAATTTGAATGAGCGCACGGAGGTCACGGCCGGTGCCCGTTACACCGACGAGTCCAAGGTGGGCCGAATTGAAATACCCTACCTGCACGCGGCCGCGACTCTGTTTGGGTGGGGCGTACCGCCTCTCATTGAGGAAGGTTTGGAATTCGACGACGACAACATTTCGCCCGAAGTGGCGGTCAACTACTACCTGAACGACGACGTCAGCGTTTATGTCGCCTACAAACAGGGCTTCAAATCCGGCGGCATCGACAACAGCGCCCTGCCCACCGCGGCGCTACAGCCGACCAACCCGGAATTCCCCGATTTCCTTATTTATCAGTCCGAGGAGGCGGAGGGCTTTGAAGCGGGCTTGAAGGGGCGTTTCCTCGACGGTGCCATGCGTTTCAACGCGACGGCCTTCACCTACGAGTACTCCGACCTGCAGGTACAGCTCTTCGATTCGTCGATTATTCAGTTCAGTACGTTCAACGCATCGGCGCTTGAGACCAACGGTATCGAATTCGACATGCTGTGGAATACGGACATCGAGGGTTTGAGCATCCGCAGTGCCTGGGCATGGACCGACACCACCTATTCCGAAGACTTTATCAACGCGACGGGCGAAAACCTCAAGGGCGAAGACGGCGCGGGCAGTGCGGACATTACCGGATTTATCGGCGGATCCTACGACTTTGCGATAGGTTCCGGCTGGCGTGGCGAGGTGTCGGCGGATTTCCGCTATACCGGCGACTATGCTTGGACGGCGACGCTTGACCCGTTCATGCAGGACAGCTTTTGGCTCATCGATGCCGCCGTCAGCTTTTATTCGGAGGACAGGCAGCACACCATTAGCCTGATTGGCCGCAATCTCACCGATAAGATCTACGTCATTACCGGCGGCGCCATTCCCGGCCGTTGTGCCAACTACAACAGTGGGCCTCCCGCGACATGCAATGAGATGGGGGCAAACAGCCTCGACCAAGCAGCCACTACGCCACTCGGCCGGACCCTGAGCCTGCAATATCGCTATACGCTGTGATAGTACGGCGGCAGCGCCTCGGGAGTGATCTTCCGCACATCGGCGAAGGCGTTTGATCCGAAATAGATGTCTTCGCCGATTAATTTGTCGTCCGCGTCGCCCGGCCATAGGGTGACGAGTTGCGCTCTGGTGACAAATAGATCGTCCTGTGCGACGGGCTTGCCCTTTACCTCGTTGAGGCCCACGGCGATCAAGGAAGCGCCACGATGCACCTGTTTAACCTGGCCTTCGGTCACCACATGGTTGTCGCTAACCACGATCTTGTCCACCACCACTTCGAATTGCTGGCCACCGGTGTCGAACATGTTGCTGTAAAAGGCGCGGACGGCATCCCGCCCCGCAATCACCGAAGGCTCCGCCTGACCCCAGAAATGGTAGATCGGCTCGCTGGTCAGGGTGCTCATCAGCGGTTCGAGTTGCCCTTTGATTTCGTACTCCATGTGGTCGCGGACGGCGGTGACCAGGGCCTTGCGGCGTGGGTTGGTTTCGGCTTTGGCGCGCTCTTCAAGCGCCAGCCAACTGTTGTGGGGGTTGATGGCGAATCCCATTGTCCATTCCTAGTGTTGGTTGCGGTTGCCAAACATTTGACGGCCCATTAGTCCGATAGTCAATATTCCATGACGCTCATGACACGTTCTGAAGCGATGAAACAGGCTTGACGAGACACTAGCGTGGCCCGACTAAAGCGTTCCGTTCTCTTTTATTACGCGCTCACCGACCTGCCGCTGATGATGTCGATTTTCCCGGCGCTTGTCTTTATTCCAAAGTTTTATGCGAGCGACTTGGGTGTGCCGCTGGTGGTGACCGCCAACATCATATTGGCGGTTCGGCTCTTCGATTTGGCGAACGATCCACTGATGGGCTACATCAGCGACCGCACGCACAGCCGTTGGGGTCGGCGGCGACCGTGGATCCTGGCCGCGGCGCCGGTCATGATGGCGGGTATCTACATGCTTTATCTGCCGCCGTCCGACGCCGGCGGGCTGCACATGCTGACCTGGATGGCGGTGGTGTCCCTGGGTACCACCATGATGCTCATTCCGTATTATTCCTGGGCGGCGGAATTGTCGCCCGACTACCACGAGCGGTCGCGCATCACCGGTGCGCGTTCGATGATGGGTGTGGTCGGCAATTTGGTGGCCCAGCTCGCGCCTCTGCTGGCATTCCTTTTGTTTGCGCTCAAGGGCACGGCGGCGGTGCTGCAGGTGGTCGGCATCGCCTTGCTGGTGGTCATGCCGATCTGTGTGGTTCTGACGGTTACGCAAGTGCCGGAAAATCGTGACCCTATTCGCTCGGTCCTGCCAATCGGCCAGGGGTTCCGACTGATGCTGGGCAACGGCCCCTTCAAGCGTCTGGCGCTGGCGTTTCTGGTCAGTAACACGGGGATCGCCATCACCACGCCACTCTATCTTTTCTTCATCACTTTTGTGCTTGGCGCGGAAGATCTGGCGATTTTCATGCTCACATTTTTCTATTTGTCGAATCTGGCGGCAGTGCCTTTTTGGGTTTGGCTATCCACTAGGATTGGCAAACACCGCGCCTATATGGGGAGCTTTGCGTTGATTGCCCTCGCCCATCCGTTCTACCTGCTCCTCGGTGCCGGTGATTTTTGGTGGATGACGCCCATCACGGTCGTCACCGGTTTCGCCGCTGGCGGATTTGCGGCACTACCCAATTCGATGAAGGCGGATGTGATCGACTTCGATACGCTGCAAAGCGGGGAAAACCGGGCCGCCTCGTACTTTTCCGTGTGGTCCTTTGTGCAAAAGTTGGCCGGTTCGCTCGGTGTCTGGGTGGCATTGACGGGCCTTGCTTTGTTTGACTTCAACCCGGCACCGGACGCGCTGAATGGGCCGGATGCGCTGTTTGGTGTGAGTTTTCTATTCGCGCTGCTTCCGTCCCTGTTTTACCTGGCATCGGGCGCGATTATCTGGCGCTATCCCATTACCGAGGAACGGCAAAAAGAGATGCGTGCGGCTATTGAGGCCGGGGGGTGAGTCTTTCACCACGAGTCGCCCCCGCGCCCGTCGGCAAGATTCTGTCGCAGGGTTCGAGCGGACGGGATTGGCGGCGAGCGGATGAATCGCTCAACCGGTTTAGCGAACGACGATTGACGCTTCTCCCCAGGGGGTTAGAGTTTCGCCGTTTTCCGCCTGAAACGCCTCGGGCAGCTCCTCGGTCATCGCCAGCGTTGCCGCCAGCCGTCCGAAACCGACAAAGAAGGCGATATTCATTGCCAATTCGATGATTTCGGGTTCGGTAAAGTGCTCGCGCAGTTCATCGTAGGTCGTGTCGTCGATGGCGAGATGATTGTTGGCGAACAGGTCGGCGAAGTTGAGCGCGCACTGCTCGGCCTCGGTGAGGTTGTCGGCCTTGGGCGGGTCGGCCAGTTCGCAAACGAGGTCTTCTGTCACCCCGGCGTTGACGGCGTCGGTGTAGCGAATTGCCATGCAGCTTCGGCACTGGTTATGGAACGCCACGCGCAGCCGCACCAATTCCACGAGCCGGCTCGGCAATGTGCGATGCATCTTCAGCGAACCGCCAAAGGCGGCCAAGCCCTTGGCGATACCCGGTGCGTGCGCAAACATGCGCATCAAACCCAGTTCCAAGGGTGTTGCGTTGTCCGGTTGGGTGAGCGCCCTTAGGCCGGCATCCCAATCCTTTGGATCCAGCTTGCTGATTCTGGTCATGTCCTTGCCTCCTCTGTGGGGAACGGGGCGCAAGCTTGCCATTTCACGGGCAGGGTATTTAACTGGCAGCCCGTCGGACTTTATCACGCTTAATTTCATAACCCATTGATTCTAATTGATATTTGATTTTCAACCCATCGCGAGGGAGTTTCTGAAATATCAATAAAATGGAACTTATTATACATAAGTTGACATGCCACTATATATTGAGGCTTTAGTGGCGAGAAACCACCACATGTTGGATTTTGTCAATTAATCGATATAATTCCTAATAAAATCAATAATTTAAGAAATTCGGCACAGAACAGATAAGTCCGGCAGGCGGACTAGCCCAGCCTATTCGTGAATGAACGTGGCGAGGCTGGCAAGGGTAGTGAAAGCACTTTTGGCCGATACCGCCGAGTAGTCGTCGGATGATTGCAATTCTAGGTTTAGGGATTAAGGTGCACCAATTCCCTATCGGATCCTGAATCGCTATCGGAGGAAATGCGCATGGCCAAGAAACTGATACTCATGGGGCTTGTGGAACCCAAGACCGAGGATCTCGTGGAAGCCTTCAACGAGTGGTACCTCGGAAATCATGTGGAGGACACCTACAACTGCCCGAATGTCAAATCGGTGCGCTGCTTTAAGGCGGCCCGCGGTTTTTTGGGCGATCCGCCGTCGCAGTATCTCACCGTCTACGAGTTCGAGGGCGAGGATGCGGAAGAGGCCGAGCGTGTGCTCGCCGCCTATCAGGCCGACCCTAGCGGCTGGAGCAAGCGATTGCCCAACAACGATTCAATGGCTGTTGTCGGCGCTGGTTGGTACCACGAGGAGCTGGGTTTCGGCACGGGGGATTGAGGCGGGACCGATTGGAGCACTGGTCGCATATCGGCCCTCGTTAATCTGTTGGTGTCGAGCCAGGCCTTGATGCAGTTCAATGCGCGTAAAGTTCTACTGCGGCACGGCCAATCGGTTTTGGCGCTTGTGTTTGTAGGCGCGCCAAGTCATGGCCCAGCGGCCGGGGTCTTCCAGAGGTGCCGCATTGAGTCGATGAATCGCTTGGTTGTGCGGGGCGGATTTGACTAGGTCGGGATCGGAATAGGCTTCGTCGGATATGCGTTTTAGTACCGCTATCCAGTAGTCCAGGTCTTCCTTCGACCACATCTCGCCGGCTTCCGGAGTGAAGGGCTGAGGTACGAGCCAAGGTTCGTGGCTGAGCCAGAAGGCATCTATGCCGTAGTCGACCATGCGATTTTGCACATCGAGCACGCTGACGCCGGTTTCCTCGAAAAGTTGTTCGAGGCTGAAACGCGTCATTTCCATCCGCCAGGTATTGTCCCCCGGGTGGGAACGGCTAATGCCGCGGATTTTCAGCAGTTTCTTCTCCATGTAGTTGTTGGCCAATACCGAGAGGTCCGCCGCTTCGGATAGGCCCTCGGCACCCATGGCGCGTAGCCAAGCATAGGCTTTGACCACTTGCTGTACATTACCAAGGTATTCCCGTACCCGCCCCACGCCCTTGGGATTGCCGTCCTTGAGCACAAATCGGTCGCCTGTCTTCTCAATCAACGGGCCGGGCAGGTATTCGGCCAACTCGGCGGTGCAGCCGTAGGCACCGACCGCCGGGCCGCCGCCGCCCTTGGCCACCCCGAAAGTTTTGTGCAGCATGAACATGCAGGCATCGAATCCCAGTTCGCGGGCGCGCACCCTGGTCATGACGCCGTTGAAGTTGGCATGGTCGTAGAAACACAGGCCGCCGGCATCGTGTACGACCTTCACCCATTCTCCGATATTGGGATTGTAGACACCCATGTCGTCGGGGTTGCCGATCATCAGTGCCGCGGTGCGCTCGGAAACGGCGGCTTTCAGCGCATCCAGCGACGGATAGCCGCCTTCTTCAAGCATTAGCGTGACCACCTCGAAACCGGCAGCGGCGGAGGTGGCCGGATTGCAGGGATGCGCCTGAATGCTGGTGATGATTTGTTTGCGCTGTTCAAGTTGTCCGCGTGCGGCATGGTAGGCGCGGGTCACGCATGCATGGGTATAGGCGGCATCGGCGCCACCGGCTGGTTGGAAAACGAACCGGTCCATGCCGGAAAGTTCGCGCAGCATCAGGTCGAGGCCGTGGATGGCTTCGAGTGTGCCTTGCAGTGTCGAGACGTCCTGGTTGGGGTGTAGGTCGGCGATCTGTGGACGCAGGCTCAAGTCTTCGGTCAGCCGCGGGTTGTATTTCATGGTGCAGGTGCCGAACAGACTGATGCCCATCATGCCCAGTGTTTCCTGGGAAAGGTGGAGGTAGTGGCGCAGCACATCGGGCTCGGACATCTCTGGCAGTTGCGGTGGCGCCGTGCGCTGTATGGATGCCGGGATGAGTTCGGAGGCGGCGCCGACGGCTTCCGCGACAGCGTCTTCGACATCAGGAAAATGACAGCCACGCCGTCCGGGTGCGCCCATTTCCATGACGATGGGTTCGTCCCAGACAGCGGAGTGGTAGCGACGGAGGTTGATGTTATCCACGGTGTACAGGCCTTATTTCAATTGTCGATAAGATGCTGCGCTTGCCTAAGCCGGGCCTGGGTTCGGTTCGATGTGGCTCAACATGCCCAACGCAACAGGGGTGAGAGCTATTGCCGCGCCGTTCACGATGCACAGACCTCTTCAATACAGGACGCAAGTCGTTCGAGGTCGGCTTGGCTGTGCAACTCCGTTACGCAATAAAGCGCACTTTGCCCAAGCTCCGGGAAGATTCGGCTTAGGTCAATTCCGCCGAAGATGTTGTGATCGAGCAGGTAGGCGTTTGCCTCGGCAACAGATTTTCCGGTACCGTCGAAATTGACGACGAATTCCTTGAAGAATCCTTGATTTGGCGCAATCGAAATCCCATTGATGCGCCTGAGCAGCGATGCCGCATAGTGGGTGCGCTGCACGATGAGTTCTCCGAGTTCCCGAAAACCCCGCGGTCCGAGCAATGCCATGTAGGCGGCCGCGGCGATTGCCCACAGGTAGGTTGAGTTGCCGGTCCAGTCCTTGCCTTCCTCACGAGAACCATAGGAGCTTTGGTGCATCAGCGCCATGCCGAATCCGTGCTCGCCGCAGTTGGTTTCGCCGATGCTGATCAATAGGGTCGGGTACTCGCGGGCATACTGCGGCTCGTCACGCGAGGCGATGAAGCCGCCGAGGCCACCGCCGCAGTGCATATGGATGCCCAACGGCTGAATCGAACCCACGGCGATATCGGCACCGTAATGTCCGGGCGGCGCAAGTACGCCCAGCGAGATGGGATCGACGCCGACGATGGTTTGTGCGCCCCGACAACCTGCGGCGGCGGCAATCTCTGATGCCTGCTCCTGAATGCGTCCCAAATACGAAGGCGTTTCGAAATAGATTGCCGCGCAGTCGTCGGACAGACGTGCTTGGAGGTCGTCGAGATCGATCAGCCCGGTTGCCGGATCCAAGTCGAATTCGTCAACCAACAGGTGCGAAGCCATCTGCGCCGGCTCGCAATAGGTAGCGACCACCGCTCGTCGTTCCGGATCCATGTGGCGTGGAATTAGTACGCGATTGCGGCCAGTGATGCGTGCCGCCATGCGCAGAGCATGGCCGGCGGCACAGCCCCAGCTATAAACGGGCAGGGCCACAAGATCCATGTCCAGCAATTCGCCGAGTTGGCTCGTGAATTCGAACCAGCTCTGATTCCGCCCAAGGTCCGAGGAAGGCGTACCCCAAACCGGCGTCAAAAATTCGCTGCGTCGAATCATCTCGTCGCAAACTGCGGGCACATGGTGTTGCCAGCATCCGCCGCCGAGAAAATTGAGCGCTTCCTCGCAGGAGCGATTTTTGTCGAGCAGGCTGAGCATATGCCGTCGGAGTTCGAGTTCCGACGTCAGTGCGGGCGGCAGATTGAAGGGCGTGGCATGGCGATGGTCGGTAGGAATCTGCTCAAATAGGCTTTCCGCATCAATGAGGCCGAGGGAATCCAGCAATTCCCTTCGCACGGCGGGCGCGGAGTTGGGCATATAGGGGTGGGGGCGGGCAGTACGGGCGTCGGTCATGGCGCTATTCGTCTCCAGTGATGTATGGCTCCCTTGGATCGATTTTCCAGCACCGCGCTTTTGCGTCAATTCCGAGTCGAGGTGCAGCCTTGGCGCTTGTGGCCGGACGGTTTTAGAAATATATCATTGGCGCACAGGTGTTCGCACGTCGAACAAAACTGTGGTTGGATGACCGTCTAGATCTTTGGGCGTGCTGAACGTCATGGTTTGTGGGGCTTGTCGAGCACAAGGAAGGAAAACAGATGCACCGCTCAAATTGTGAAAATGGATGATTCGTTGCGGGAGTCGCCTCGCCTCACAGCGTTGCGGAAGAGCTTGTATTGATTGGCGACTGAGACGGGCCACCCTTCGACAATGAACACTATTCGCTTGGGACTGATCGTCAATCCGATTGCCGGGATGGGCGGCTCCGTTGGTCTGAAAGGCACGGATGGCGCTTTGGCCACCAAGGCAAGGTCGCTTGGCGCCGTTGCGGTTGCCGAGAGCCGGGCGATGGCGGCGTTGTCGCAACTCGATGCGTTGGGTGCGAGTTTGGAAGTGCTGACCTGTTCCGGCGTGATGGGTGCCGATGTGGCGCGGCGCAGTGGCTTGGATGTATCGATCCTGCACCACGTTATGGATGTTGCCACCGGGCCTGAAGATAGCTGTGTAGCTGCTTTGGCCATCGTCGAACGAAGACCGGATTTGTTGCTATTCGTCGGTGGAGACGGCACGGCGCGGGATCTGCTTCCCATCGTCGGCACAACGACACCGCTTCTTGGCGTACCATCCGGTGTGAAAATGCACTCTGCCGTCTTTGCCGCGACGGCGCGTGCCGCTGGCGAAGTCGCGCGCAATTTCCTGATCGCGGCGGACCGCGCATCAATGCTGCGCGATGCCGAGGTTATGGATCGCGAAATCGTGGGCGATGCCGCAACCGCCGCATCGCCCAAGCTATATGGCATGGTGCGCACACCGTTTCTGTCGTTTTTGGTTCCCGGTGCCAAGTCGACAAGCCGTGTGACCAACCGAGCGGCGCTTGCGGGTGCGGCTCGGCGCGTGGTCGGCTTGTTGCGGGACGAGCGCATCTCACTCTTGGGTCCGGGTTCGACGATGCAATTGGTCAAGCGGCAGTGTGGATTCGAAGGAACGGCCCTTGGGGTCGATGCGGTAACCAAGGGTCGTTGTCTCGCTCTTGACCTGAATGAAAAGGGTATTCTCAACCTAACAGATGGGTGCCCGACCCGCCTTGTCGTCGGTGTGGTGGGTGGCCAGGGCTTTCTGTTTGGTCGTGGCAATCAGCAGTTGAGTAGTCGCGTGATTAGGCTGGTGGGAGTTGAGAATCTGATGGTGATGTCTTCCATGGAAAAGTTGGCGGCGCTGCCCGGTCGGCGTCTCTTGGTCGATACCGGAGATGAGGGTTTGGATCGGATGTTGTTTGGTTATCTTTGGGTTTTAGTCGGCGAAATGCGGACAGTGCTCATGCCGGTGGGGAACGCTTGTTAACGATGCCACACACGATTTTGCAGGCAACCTTTCGGGAGGAAGCGCATTCCCAACTTTTCGGTTGGTGGGCATGCCTTGCGGACGCCGCGCTCATCACGCCTTTGCCAAGAAGCGCTGCCCGCATTGGCGGGAGAGGTGGGTACAGGCTGTAGCATAGCCTTATGAGCGGATTGGCACGCACCCGCGAGGGATGGAAACGCTATTGGCGGGAAGGCCGCCAGGCGTCCTGCATGGCAGAAAATGAGGACACGGCCCGTGCAATCGACGCCTATTGGTTGGGACGCTTTATGGGCCTCGCCGAAGGCAGCCGCGTCCTCGACATTGCCACAGGGAATGGCGCGGTGCTCAGTCTCGCCGCACGGGCGGCGGAGCACGCCGGAAGGACTTTTGCGCTCACAGGCATCGATGCGGCGGATATTCGCCCGCTGCGTTATCTTCGCTGTCCGCCCCCCGGCTTGCGCGAGGCTCGATTCCTCGGCGGCGTCGTGGCGGAAAACCTGCCGTTGCCCGACGCCGCCTTTGATGTCGTGACATCGCAATACGGCTTGGAATACACGGATTTGGCGAAATCGCTAGCCGAGGTGGTGCGCGTGTTGGTTCCGGGCGGACGGTTGCTGTGGCTTGCGCACACAGAAGACAGCTTGGTTGTGCAACAAAACCGAAATCAGAGTGCGCAGGTAACCTTCCTGCTCGGGCGTGGTAGCCCCTTGCATGCTATGCGGCGCTTTGTCGCAATAACGAGGCGGGGTGGTGGATTGCGGCGGGCGGTAAAGGAATTGCGCGCATCATTGGCGCGGGCGGAACAATATTGCAATGAGCACCCGTCGGCGGGGATTGTGCGAGAAGTCTGTACGGTTATTGCGGACTCGGCACAACGCTGGCAGGCTTTTCGTCCCGACGACTTGGATCACATGATTGCCGACAGTCAGGCACGGCTTTCGGCACATCGCTATCGCATCAACGACATGTTGAATGCTGTTCTTACGGTAGAGCGGCGGGCGGCGATTCAAGATCAGTTGCGGCCGCCGTTTTGGGAAAGCGCACAATTCTCGGAATTTCGGGTGGGTACCGCGTCGAGCCTGATTGGTCTGCGCATTGAGGCGGTGCGTGCCGACGGAGATGATGTGCGCACATCCTGAAGTCTGGTTTTTTGACACGGGATACTTGGTAATGGATAAATCAATCGGCGAGGCGGTCGCCCTGCCTGCGTTGATCCAAAACACCGTTTCGCTAGTCCCCAGGCGGTATGGAGAGTTCCTCATCCCGTGCTGATACAGTACGGATTCAGCTAATCTTCCGTCGCTTGAGGAAAAAGGCGTAGGACTCCGGCAGAATCTCGAAAGGGTCTGGATGCCCAAGTTGTCGCGCGGCGTGGAAAACGAAGTTCGGATCATCGAGCAACTGGCGACCGAGGGCCACCAGATCGGCGCTGGCGGATTCAATGACCGCATTCGCCTGGTTCGGTTCCAGGATTAGGCCGACGGCCATGGTGGGAATATTCGCGCCGTCGCGAACCGCCTTTGCGTACGGCACCAGATAGCCCGGCGATGGGTTGGTGCTGGCTCGTCCCGATGGGCCGATAACGCCACCGGATGAGCAATCGATCAGGTCCACGCCGCAAGTCTTCAAGGCTCTTGCCAGATGAATTGACTCCGTAACCGTTACGCCGCCCTCGAGGCCGTCGACAACGGAAGTTCTAAAGAGTAGCGGCATCGAATCGGGCATCTCCGAGCGGACCGCTTCGGCAACCCGTAAGGGAAAACGCACCCGGTTCTCAATGTCTGGCCCGCCCCACTCATCGTCGCGACGATTGGCAATGGGGGAGAAGAAGCTGTTGACCAAATAGCCGTGCGCCCCGTGGATTTCGATGAAGTCGAAGCCCGCGCGCACGGCTCTGCGGGCGGCGGCCGCGAAGGCATCGATTATTTCCTGGATTTCCTCGGTGCGCATCGCCCGTGGTGTCGGCCAGCCCTTGGACATGGGAATGGCGCTCGGGGCGATGGTTTCCCAAGTGGCGGACGGGTTGTAGTCGGCCAAAGGCGCCGCCCCTTCAAGCGGCGCCGCAGCGCTGCCCTTGCGCCCCGAGTGTCCAATTTGTATGCCCACTCGGATGCGCTGTTCGTGATAAATGGAAACGATCCGCGAGAGACCCTCGATATGGCTGTCGAGATAGATGCCAAGGCATCCGTGGGTGATGCGGCCTGTTCTGGTAATGCCGCTCGCTTCGACACAGGCTCCGCCCGGCCCGCCCAGAGAAAATCGGCCATGGTGGACGAAGTGCCAATTCACGGCGTGGCCGTCCTTGGCGCAGTATTGGCACATCGGCGAGACGAATACACGGTTGGGGAAGGTGACACCACGAACGGTGAAGGGCTGAAAGAGTGCCGGCAATGTCATTCCGTACCCCGACCATCACTGGCGAACTTCGAGCCTAACGAGGCCAGACACGCAACCTGGGAAAGCAATCGGAGGGGTCTGGCAGTATCAGTGACCAGCCACCTGCAATGGCTCATTAATCCGATGATTTAGGCCGGACTCGGACATCGCACGCCGCGCATAGGCTTCGACTTCACGCATGAGGGGAGTCATTTTGTCCAGCCGCTCCCGACCCTCCTGTCCGAGTTGCTTGAATCTCGTAAGGGGTGGGCGCACATCGCCCACCGGATAGCCAGCGGCGGCGGCGAGGGCTTTCGAATAACATTGGTGCCCGTAGGTGGGATGGCCGTCGGCAATGACCGCGTTAATTTTCTCGGCCAGTTCCTGGATGTGTTTCGCCTCGTCGATATGGCCAGCCGTAAGAAAATCCCACATGCGGGCGGTCGAATAGGGAATGTAGTTGCCGAATGGATTGACGTATCCCACAGCACCAAGCAAAAAACTCTCCACTGGCCGCTCTCCGGCGAATACGTTCATGACGCCTCCGGTCTGTTCGGTGATGTCGAATACCCGTCCGACATCCACACTGGCCTCCTTGATATAGCGGATGTTGTCGAACGCGCGGGTCAGCTTGGTGACGAATGCGGCGGACATGTCCACATTCGAAGTGAACGGGTTGTTGTAAAGCATAATGGGGATGGAAACGGCAGTGCAGATGGCTTCGTAGTAGGCGAATATCTCGTCCTCGGTCGGAGTGTAGTAGTAGGGCGGTATGATCATCAGCCCATTGGCGCCTAAATCCTCGGCCTCGCGACTGTAGCGAACCGCGTTGGGGGTGTAGGCGTTCATGCTGCCCACGAGCACATCCATGCGTCCGCCGATGTGTTCGACCGTGATGCCGACCAGAGCGCGGCGTTCCGTGTCATTGACAGTCAAAAATTCCCCGGTGGTGCCCAACATGATGATGCCAGGAACATCGCAGGCGAGTTGCCAGTCGAGAAAGCGCTTCAGGGAATCGATGCAGATGCGACTGCCGTCGTCGGTGAAGGGTGTGATTGCAACCGTGTAGCACCCGCGAAATTGTCGAGACATGGGTACCCTCCTTTGATGAATTGTCGGATTGATTAAGATGCGTGGAATCGAGGCGGAACAACCCAGGTGAAGTGGCTCGCTATGCGCCCAAACGTTAGCATAGAGCACAAAAAATTGTCCACTGATCGAACCGGCGGGTAGTGTGAGGTGGTCCCACTTTTTTGGACAGGTCGCTAAGGTGTACTCCGGTGTCGAGAGGAGACACTGGAATGACCAGGAAGAGGCGCCGTTTCACGGCGGAGTTCAAGAAGCGCGTGGCGCTGGAGGCGCTGCGGGAGCGGGACACGGTGCAGGCGATCGCGGTGCGCTACGAGGTGCACCCGAACCAGGTGAGCGCCTGGAAGCGTCAGGCCGTGGAGGGCCTCGAGGAGGTGTTCTCGCAACCGGGATCGAGGCGCGACGGGGAGCACGAGGCGACGATCCGCAACCTGCACGCGAAGATCGGCGAGCTGACGGTGGAACGGGATTTTTTTCTGCGCGGGTTGGAGCGCTGAGCCGTGCGGAGCGTGCCGCGCTGGTCGACCGCGGCTGCGGGCTGTCGCTGTCCCGGCAGTGCGCGCTGCTGGGCGTGAGCCGTTCGTCGCAGTACTACGAGCCGCTGGGCGAGAGCGCGGACAACCTGGCGCTGATGCGCCGCCTGGACGAACTGCATCTGGAGCACCCGTTCTACGGCAGCCGGCAGATGGCGCGGCACCTGCGCCGCGAAGGCGTAGTCGCCGGACGGCACCGGGTGCGCCGGCTGATGCGGCTGATGGGCATGGAGGCGGTTTACCGGAAGCCGCGCACCAGCGTGGCCAACCCGGAGCACCGCGTGTACCCATACCTGCTGCGCGATCTGGTGATCGACCGCCCGGACCAGGTGTGGTGCGCCGACATCACCTACGTTCCTGTTGCGCGGGGCTTTTTCTACCTGGTGGCCGTGATGGACTGGGCCAGCCGCCACGTCCTGTCGTGGCGGCTGTCGAACACCATGGACAGTGCCTTCTGTGTCGAGGCGCTGGATGCGGCGCTGCGCTACGGCACCCCGCAGATCTTCAACACGGACCAGGGCGCGCAGTTCACCAGCACCGCGTTCACCGACAGGGTGCGCGCCGCTGGCGCGCTCTGTTCCATGGACGGCCGCGGTCGCTACCTCGACAACATCTTCATCGAGCGGTTGTGGCGCTCGCTGAAGTACGAGGCCGTGTACCTGCACGAGCTGGCGGATGGCCGCGACGCCGAGCGCGTCATCGGTTCTTGGTTCAGCTTCTATGGCGAACTGCGTCCGCATTCGTCGCTGGGCGGCCGGACGCCCGGCGATGTCTACCGGGGCACCTTGGGAGAGGCCGCGTGAACCAGCCGGGGAACATGCGTGCCGGGAACGCCACGGCCCTCGCCGCGTCAAGCCGCTACGCGGCTGCTCCACTGCGTTGCGCCCCTTCGGGTGACACGGCGAGTGCCGCGGCGCATTGGTTAGCGACGACCGGAAGGGTACTTCCGGTCGTCACCGACCGGCTCTTCACAACGACGGCCGCAGCCGCGTCGACGATGCCGTTGACATCGTCCCGCCGGGTCGGCACGTTCTATTCACCGAGGGCTCAGAACCACTCGGAGTACACCTTATTCTCGCCCTCGGACTGTCCAACGAACCAGGACCACCTCAGTGTCGCAGTTTGACATTTGCACGAACCGAACAGTGTGTGAGCTTTGGCTCGGCGGAATTCGAAAAGTCAAATCGATACAAAACCAATTGGCGAATGGTGCCCAACATGGCCGAACACACCGATGTTGTTGTCATAGGCGGTGGAATCGCCGGCTGTTCCACGGCCTACTATCTGGCCGCCGAAGGCGTGGAAGTCACATTGCTTGAACAGCACGAGCCCGGTGCTTGTGCCTCCGGCGTGAACGCCGGAAGTTTGCACGCACAGATTCCGCCGGAACCCTTCCTTGTCAACGGCGCTGATTGGGCGCGGTCTTTTGCTCCGGCATTGCCGTTATTTTTGGAGTCGATCCGGTTGTGGGAGGCGGCTGGCGAATCGCTTGCGCCGGAATTGGCCGTTTCTCTGGATGGGGGCTTGGTTGTTGCGGCAACCGATTTCGAGATGCGGATGCTTGAACAGAAGTTTGCTATCGATCATAGGGCCGGTTTGGAGATGGAACTGCTTGGTGCAGAAGACTTGCGGCGACGATTTCCCTGGTTGTCGGGGCGTCTGATTGGTGGTGCTTTCTGCCCGGTCGAGGGCAAGGCTGATCCACTGGTCGCCGTGCCGACCTTTGCCGTCGCTGCGCGTCGGTTGGGCGCAACAATCAAGCTTGGTTGCCGGGTGGATGCCATTCGACGCTCGGGCTCTTTTTACGAGATTGAGACCACGCGGGGTGGACACCGTGCAACACGCATTGTCAACGCCGCCGGGGTCCGGGCGGGGTCGGTGGCCGAGTTGGTGGGTGCCGGGTTCGACGATTTGCCGTTTGTGCAACAACTCATCGTAACTGAAAAAACCACACCCCTGATCGATTGCTTGACCTATGCGGTATCGGAGCGGTTAACACTAAAGCAGACTCGGGATGGCACCATCGTGATTGGTGGCGGCTGGCCGGCTAGGCGAGATGCGCATGGCCACGCGTGTGTGTTGGCGTCCTCGTTTGTGAAAAACCTGCGCATCGCCACGGATGTGGTGCCGGTCCTGCGTACCCTGGGCGTTGTGCGCAGTTGGGCCGCCCCGGTCAACGGAAGCGAAAGCTGGCGACCCCTCATCGGTGAAATGCCGGGCTTACCGGGCTTCTTTGTCAATTGGGTACCTTGGATGGGGTTCAGCGGGGCATTGGCGGCAAGCCGCATCGTTGCGAGCCTCGTGCGGGGACAGGCACCACCGGTTGACTTCGATGTTTCCTACTTCAGTCCCTAACATCGACTGTTCATGAATGAACTGCCGAGATTGTCAAAATACTATTGTGTTTCCACCGTACACCCGAAGTATTGGCGATTGCCCGCCGACACCTTTTGCCGTTGATTGCGGCACCGGCAGAGTGACATTCAGTGGCGCAATATCGTTGAGACAAAATCCCGCGTCCGGCGCTCTTTGGGCGCGTCGAATATTTGCGTCGGTGGACCGCATTCGATAAGCCGGCCTTCATCCATCATCGCTACGCGGGTGGAAACCTCGCGGACGAATGCCATCTCGTGGGAGACAATCAGCATGGTGATGCCCTCGCTGGTTAGCGCCCGTATAGTTTCAAGAACCTCGTTGACACGCTCTGGATCCAAGGCTGCGGTGACTTCGTCGAGCAGCAAAATGTCCGGCTTGGTGGCGAGAGCCCGGGCGATAGCGACCCGCTGTTGCTGGCCACCGGAAAGTTCGTCTGGATAGGCATCTCGCTTGTGCGCCATGCCGACCTTCTCAAGCAGTGCCAAAGCCTCCCCCTCAACCTGGTCTCGGGAACGCTTTCTGATCTTGATTGGCGCCACGGTAACGTTGCGCATCACCGTCATATTCTGGAACAGGTTGTATTCTTGGAAGACGATGGACATTTTGTCGCGCAGGGCCCGCAAGCTGCGGCGGCTGCCGTAATCGACCGCTCCCTCGGGGAGATGGACAACACCGCCACTCGGTGGCGTCAGGCCAATCAGGACGCGTAGCAGGGTGCTCTTCCCGGAGCCCGACGGCCCGATGATGCTCAACACCTCACCCTGATCCACGCTCAGGCTAACGCCCTTGAGTATGGAATCGTTGCCGTAGCGCGAACTCAAATTGTCAATTTCAAGGTGTGTCAAAGCACAGCCCAACTTCAGTACTCAGCTCAACGCGCGGCAAGGCGCTGCTCCAGTTTGGCTGCGGCGCGGCTTAGGGGATAGGAAAGAATGAAATAGCAAATCAGTATGGCACCAAAGCCAAGCAACGGCGAAAAGCCCCGGTTGACTAGCATCTTGCCGGCAAAGGTCAGTTCGATTACACCGAGTTGCGAGGCCAACGCTGTATCTTTCACGAACATCACAACGAACGCCGCAGTCGGCGGCAAGATGATTTTCCAGGATTGGGGCAGCGTGACCATCGCCAGCGTCTGCAAGGCATTGAAGTTTAGTGCCAGGGCGCCTTCGATCTGACGCTCGGACACCGATTCGAGGCCTGCACGGATAATCTCCGACAAAAAGGCGGTGGACAGCAGACACACGGAAACGGTGGCGATGCCGAACAGCGAGGTGCCCGGCAGCAGCGGCTCGATGACAAACAGCACAATGAAGAGAATCACCAGAAACGGAATCCGGCGGAACAACTCCACATAGGCGATGCCAACGAGGCGTAGTGGCAGCAGCAATTTCGATTTGGATCCGCGCAGCACCGCAATGCCCATGCCCAGAGTGAAGCCTGCGGCGCAGCCGATGACCGTCATGCCCAATGTGCGCCCCATAGCCTCCAGGATGAACAGGAGATTGTGTGGATTGAAGAAGGCGGGTACCTGTGCGATGACCGTATCCAGCATCAGCAGAGTCTCCCGATCGCGGAATCCCCGGCCGATGCCAGCCCCGGAAGCAAAGCGGTCGGGCAGGATATCGCGCCGTTTCCCCGGGGCGAGTCGCATGTCACGCTGATGGGCGCTTTGTGGGCGCCTCGAACCATCATCAGAGCACCTTGGCCTTGACCCGGAACAGCCAGCGCCCGGTGAGTGCCAGCGATGTGCTTGCGAATATCGTGAGCACCACGTAGATCGCCGCCACCACGGCGAAGGTTTCAATGCTGCGCAGGTTCACGGTACTGACGTTGATGGCTCGCCCGGTCAATTCCTCTACGCCGAACAATGCCGCCATGGAACTGCCGAGTACGAGCCACACAAAAAAGTTTGAAAGTGGTGCGTAAATGGTTTTTGCCGTGTGCGGCAGCATCACGTAGCGCACCAGTTGCGTCCGCGACATGCCCAGCGTGATGCCGGCGTCCATCTCCGATTGCCGCACCGAGATGATGCCCGCCCGGATGATTTCCGTGAGATAGGCGCCGGCATTCAAGGTCAGGCCGATTAGCACCGCGGTCATTGGTCCGAGCAGGATGCCGGCATCGGGCAGCGCGTAGTAAAGCAAGAAAATCTGCACTAGGGCGGGGGTATTGGTAAGCGCCGAGACGTAGATGGAAGCCGTCCTGCGGAGTAATCGGCCACCGTAAACCTTGGCGAGCGCGCCGCCAAGGCCGATAACCGCCCCGCCCCAAAAAGAGACGAAGGCTATTTCCAGGGTCACCAAGGCACCACCGAGCAGGTAGGGAAGCTCGGTGAATACCTCTGAGAACTGAAAGGTGTAATCCATTGCGGAAGGGTCGGAAAGGAGCCGTGGCAACGCGATCAGAAATAAGGGTCGGGCTCCAGTGGCGCGGCCATGGGTGTGCCGTACCACTTACGCCAGGCTTCGTCGATGTAGCCGGACGAGTGCAGGTCGTACAGCAGCACGTTTAGGAAGTCGCGCAGTGCGCCGTTGCCCTTGCCGACGCCAATCGCGCACCAGGCGACATGCATTGGGTCGTCGAGCACACGCCAACGCACGTTCGGGTAGTTCTTCGTGAAGCGCAGGAAGAAATCCACATTCTCGACCAGGGCATCGGCCCGGCCTTGGGCAATTGCCCGAATCGTGTCCGCGTTGCCGTCCACCAGCAATACCTTGGGTTTGGGCAGACGCTCCCTGAGCAGGGAGACCGACAGATTGCCACGCATGTTGACTAGGGTGATGTCCTCTCGGTTCAGATCCTCCCAGGATGAAATACCGGCCTTGTCTGTCGTGACCACGCCCATGGATTCCGAATGCAGCGGCAGAGTATAACTGATGAGTTTCGCCCGTGCCGGTGTGCGGGTGAGGGCGCCCAGCGCGATGTCGATACGTTTGGAAACTAGGAAGGGCACTCGTTGGGCTGTCTCGGTGGTGACGAATTCCACGTCCACGGCAAGCGCCTCGCCGATTCGGTTGCCGACGTCGATGTCGAAGCCCTCCAATTTATTGGTCGGGCTGTAGGAACTCATCGGCGGAAAGTTGGGATTGACGCCGACGCGAATCGTGCCGTCGCGAATGATCTCATCAAGCGTCCGGGCGAGGGCGAAGGGAGCGGTCAGGCAGGTCAGTGCGACAGTCCAGGTCGCGAAGAGCGGGATAAGTTTGCGCATCATTAACAAGCCATTGTGAAATCGTTTGCGTATGAGTCGGGAACACCGGCAATCGTAACTCGATGAATGCATTGATGCCCTAACGATGGTTTCAGAGTAAATCGGGGTTGCTTTAGCGAACATAGGTGGCACCGTTCACATCCAGGGTGGCACCACTCAGATGCCGACAGCGGCCGGTGGCGAGCCAAGCCACCAATTCCGCCAGCTCCGAGGGGGGCGCCCATTCGCCCATCGCCAGCTTGGCGGTAACCCGTTCGACGCCGCCCTGAGTAGCGGCGAACTGTTCCGACAGCCGTGTGCGCACCATACCCGGTGCCACCACATAGGCCAGTATGCCTTGGGCCGCGTAGGCGCGCGCGACGGTTTGGGTGGCGGCGTGTGCCGCAGCCTTGGTGGCGGCATAGGCAATGTTTGCCGGATTGGTGGCGCCACGCTGGGCGGACCAGCTTGAGATGGTGATAATTGTGCCGCCGTTCTGTTCGAGGAAGTATGGTACAGCCTGGCGCAACAGCCGTGCCGGTGCCATTACATTGATTTCGAAGGATTCCTCCCAAACCCGATCCCAGTCGGCGAGCGGCGCATCGAAGCCACCGTCCCAGAGCATGACGCCGGCGTTGTTGACCAGCACATCGATGCGTCCAGTCCAAGCTTCGGCAGCCGCCCAGAGTTCCTCCACCGCCTCGCGCCGGCTAAAGTCGGCTTGAACGAACAGCTTCCTATCTTCGGCAATGCCCCGCGCCGCTTGCTCGGCACCCTTCCGGTCGGTGCCGTAGTGCAAAATAATACGAGCACCCGCAGTGCCCAAGCGCTCTGCAATAGCGGCACCGATTCCCTTTGAGGAACCCGTTAGCAGTATGGTCTTGGATGCCAGATCATGCATCTCGTACATCGAACTTGGTGACGGGACACTAAACCGCTCGACTACGGACAAGACGGGTCAACGAGCCCGCTCGCAAGCCGATAACCTTCCTTTTGTTGGGCCTGGGCCACACCATGGCAATGTTTATTTATCGCCTTGCGCCTGTGGCGGAGCTTAAGCATCGGCACTCATCACGGCAAGGACATGGGCCAGTTGTTCGAAATTTTCAATTTTTGTGCGCACAGCGTCCATCTCTATTGACTTCGATGGGATGTTCGCCCATCTTTCAGCCTAGAACTAGAACACGATAGTCGCCAACGTGTGGGGGACACAAGTCGAGTGGCAGTTCCAGGCAGTTGAGGCATCATTCCCTGGTGGCCGCAAATCTCATGTTGGGCGATGGATTTAGGGTGTCGCTGTCGCCTTAGGCAAAAGGGAGGAAATTCAAATGACTATTTCTCGCAAAAGTGATCCGTTGCGTACTGCCATACGACACGCCATGTGGGCGGGTCCGGCATTGACCTTGGCTGGCCAGGCGCCGCTGGCCTTGGGGGGAGAAGCCGAGTCATCCGCTGCTGCGATCGAAGAGGTGGTGGTTACGGGTTCGCGCCTGATCCGCCAGGACTTCACAGCCATTAGCCCGATCGCCACAGTGGATAGCGACGTTATTCGCAACTCGGGCAACGCCTCGCTTGAGGAAACGCTCAACATGTATCCGCAGTTGAATCCGGATACCACCAGTGCTTCCAACCAGAGCGGCGGCGATGGCGTTTTGGCACCGGACCTGCGTGGTTTGGGCTCCGTGCGCACCCTGGTTCTAGTCGACGGCAAGCGGTTCATTCCCGCTAGCGTCACAGGGCTTTCCGATATGGCGGTGATCCCGGACATGCTGATTGAGCGGGTGGAAATTGCCACCGGCGGTGCCTCGGCGGTATACGGCTCCGATGCCATTGCCGGCGCGGTCAACTTCATTCTGATGGATGACTTCGAGGGTACCGATGTACGTTATCAGTGGGGCGAGGCCGGCGAGGGCGATGCCTCCACGCACAAGGTCGATGTAACCCTGGGCGCGAATAGGGAAGACGGGTCGGGCAACATCACCTTCCACGCCTCCTATATGGAGCGTTCCCCAGTGTTCATGGAAAACCGCAAGTTTTCGCAGCAACCTTGGCTCGCCGACAGTACTGGCAAGCTGAACGAGTTTGGTTCAGGCAACATTCCGGGCGGAAAAATCTTCGTTCCGTCGGCGGATTTCGATCAAATTGTGGACGTCGACCTCGTCGGCGCGACAGCATCCTGTCCGGGCCCGATTCAGGGAATACGTTTTGGTGAAAACAGCCAGCCTCTGCCATTCTGCCGTCCCACCGACCAGTTCAACTACGCGGCAACCAACTACATCCTGCGGCCCATGGAGCGGTGGCAAATCAGCGTACTCGGTAATTACGATGTTGCCGACAACATTGAGGCCTACACCCAAGCGTTCTACACCAAGAAGGAAAACGAGTGGCAGCAGGCCGCCTTGGCGGTTGCACCCACCAGCGCCGGTGCTCCCAACGGTACCCTGAGGCTACCCAACGCCGATACCAACCCGCTGTTCCCGGCTCCATTACGCGAGTTTTTTGCCGCCAACCGGCATTACTTCGACCCGGACGGCGATGGTGTGTTTGTTACCAATGGCAATGGGCGCCGCTTTTTGGAGTTCGGTCCGCGCAACGCCCACATCCTGCACGAATCCTTCGGTGTGACGGGTGGGTTGCGCGGCGCCATCCAATTGGCGAACAGCGAGTGGGCGTGGGATGCCTTCTACCAATTTCAGCGCTCGGATGTGGATGAGACACGGATTGGGTTGTTGTCTCGGTCGCGCACAACCTTGGGGCTTGATGTCGTGGTGGATGAGAACGGCAATCCGCGTTGCCGCATCAATCTACTCGACTGCGTACCGGTCAACATCTACGGCACTAATACGTTGACCTCGGAAATGGCGGACTTTCTTACGGTGACAACCGGGCGCGCCGATAAATTTGAACGGCAAGTGTTTGGGGGGTCATTGGCGGGCGACATGTTCGAATTGCCGGCGGGCGCGGTTGCGACTGCGGTCGGCTTCGAATGGCGTGATGAGACCTACCAAACCATACCCGATGAAATCTCCGCATCCGGTGACCTCGGCGGCGTACCACCCGTACCCAACGATGGCGATTATGACCTTTGGGAACTCTACGCAGAGGCCCGCATTCCAATCATTTCGACTCTGGCCGTTGAAGGGGCGGTACGCTATTCCGATTACTCCACGGTTGGCGGCGTCACAACATGGCGGGCCGGCCTCGATTGGGCACCAATAGAATGGGCGCGCGGTCGCTTCTCCATCAGCCGTGCGATACGCGCACCAAACCTCGACGAGTTGTATGCCCCGCCAAACCAGAGCTTTATCGGTGGGGAGGATCCCTGTGTGGTCGACAACAACCCCACATCGGCAATCAAGGATATCTGCAGGCAACAGGGCGTTCCCGAACGCTTCGTCGATGATTTGCAAGTTGGCGCGAGCCAGGGTTGGAACCAGTTCTCCGGCGGTAATCTGTCGCTAAACGAAGAGAAGTCGGATACCTACACAGTCGGGCTTGTGGTTTCGCCACCCGCGTTGGCGGGTTTGACGCTGACCTTGGATTATTGGGAGATCAAGGTCGAAGGCGCCATAAGTTCCGTCGATTCCCAAACTCTGGTGAACTCCTGCTTCGAACTGCTTGACAACAGCTCGCCGCAATGCCGAGCCATATCCCGCGATGCGCTGGGCAACATCGATCAGGTCAACGCACCGCTGTTGAACCTGCAAACGCGCAAGGGAACCGGTATTGATCTACAGGCCAGCTATAACATGGTGCTGCCCGAATCGCTTGGTGTTCTTGGCAACGGCGCCTCGCTCGATCTGCGGTGGCTATCAACTTGGCAGACCAAGGACGACACCGTGATTCTGGAAGGCCAGCCGGTGGTTGATTGCGCGGGCTATCTTGGGGGTTCCTGCTCGGGCAACCTCATCCGGGCGACGCCGGATTTCCGGGGCCTGTTCAGTGCCGTGTGGAACAGTGGCTCGGCGCACATGCGTACCGATGTCGAGGTCATCGGCGGCTTCAAACTGGCCGAAGGGGCGTTTCCCAACAATAACATCCCCATCGGCACCGAGACGTACTGGGATATTTCCGGGGGCTATACCTTCGCCAATTTCGTCGAGGTTTTCGCCGGAGTGAGCAATGTGCTCGACACTCAACCGCCGGTATTGGGTTTCCGCGCCGGCGGCGACTCGAATACCCAGGCGCAACTCTACGACACGGTGGGACGGCGCTACTTTGTGGGTACGACCATTCGGCTGGGACATCGATGATCAAACCGAGTCGGCTAGATAGAGTGTCCCACAGGCCAACTCTCTTCGGGTATCCGGCGTCCCTCGCGGCGGCGGTCCCGTGGGCCGAGTGGAACCCGCATGGCACTACCCTTGAATTGGCGAAGTGACGTTGGGCGCGGTGGGCACTGCTTTGCATTGGGAGGACAATTGACAATGACACATTCACGGTTTGGACGATCGGTTGCAGCGCTTGTCTTGATTGGGGCGTTGGCGCCCTTGGCCACGGCCGCACGCTTGGAGGGCATGCCGGAGGGCTCGGGCTCCTACGACGATTTTGTGGCGCTGTTCCAGGAATTTCTAGCTTGGCAGGATCCGGAGCGTGCCGGTGGCCAGCGTCCGAATCGGGACATTGCCGGCGCGGCGATGGAGGTGCACCCGGATTACGGCGCGGCAGCCGTGGCGGCGCGCGTCGCGCAGATGGATAAATTTCAGGCGCGCCTCCATAACATGGCTGTGACGGACTGGTCGTTGCCGGGGCAATCGGAATATCTCGCTGTGCGGTCTCGCTTTGACCGGTATGAGTTCACGCTCAAGGTTTCACGCCCCTGGTCCCGCGACCCTGGATTCTATGTCGATCGCTTGCTGCGGTTGACCTTCGCCGAACTGCCGCTTTCCGAATCGGAAACGCTGGACCTGCGTGTGCAACTCAAGGCCAGTTCGCTGCTTCTTGAGGCGGCCAAAGAAAATCTCACCGAGGTCGCCGCGGACTATGCGGATCTCGCTATCTTCAACCTGACCAACGCCGATGGCGTCGGCCACGGTTATCCCTACCGGGCAGTACCCCCGGCCGGTGTAATCGGCTGGTATGAGGATTTGTTGCAGCGGGCGGTGGAGCGGCAGCCGGAGCTTACCGAGGACATTGGCGCGGCACGGGCATCGGTGCAGGCATTCCATGCTTGGCTGGTGGAGAACCGTCCCGCGATGACGGGCAGCGGTGGCGTCGGCAAGGACTACTTCAATTGGTACCTCAAGCACGTCAAGCTGATGCCCTACAACGCGGACCAGATTGTAACTTTGGGATTGCGGGAACTCGACCGGCTCTGGAGTGTTTTGACGCTTGAGAAACACCGCAACCGGCATCTACCGGAGATCGAACTTCCGACAACCGCGGCAGACTATGCCGCGCGCATCGCGGAGACCGACAAGCGCATTCGCACTTTTCTGGTGGAGCGAGACATCATCACGATTCCGGGCTATGTGCGCGAACTCGACACCAACGTACCGTGGATCGTGCGTCCGGGCGGTCCTAACTTTTGGGAGCAAGTGCAATACCGCAACCCGACGCCCGATCATCTGCACGCCGTTATTCCGGGACACCGTTTCGACGGCTTGGTCGAGCGCAACAACCCCCACCCTATTCGCGGCAAGATCACCTCCGGCGCCCGCACCGAGGGTTGGGCTGTCTACTTGGAAGAGGGCATGATGAATGCGGGTGTTATCGACGACCGGCCCCGGGTGCGAGAACTGATCTACATTTTCGGCATTTTCCGCGCCGCACGGGTGCCTGCGGATGTTTGGCTGCAAACCAATGAAATGAGCGTTCCGGAAGTTGTACGGTGGTGGATGGAACGCACCCCCTGGCTTGATGAGGATGTTGCACGCGTCGATGCCGAAATTTACCTGCGTCGCCCGCCCGGCTACGGCCTAGGCTATACCGTGGGTATGCTACAGATGCAGCATCTGCTTGCCGACCGCAAAATGCAGCTTGGCGGCGACTTCAATCTGAAGGAGTTCCACGACACTTTCATGGCGGCCGGGCGCCTGCCCTTGTCCTTGATTCGTTGGGAAATGACGGGGTTGGACGACGAGGTGCGCGAATTTTGGAAGCGGGAGCGTCTGAATTAGAGTGTTTCCTGGATGAGGGCGCACAATCCTTGCCCTCGGCCTTGAGATGCCACGCGTCCGAACAGCACGTGGACGAGGTCTGAGGCGCGGGAGATGTCGTTCAGTGTCATACTTGGACGCGTCCGGGTGAAGGTGCGCATGATCTCAAGCCCCCGCACCAGCGAGTTGACGTGGTCACGCTTGTTGATTTTCGTCTTCATAGCAGTGCCTTGACCCACCGGGCAACCTCGGCGTGGGTGCCGAACCACACATCGCCTATGGACAGGGCGTGCTCGATCAGGCGCTCAAGTATCCAAATGCGCGAGCGGTAGCCGATGACGAACGGGTGCATCACGAGTTGAAACAGGCCGCGCTGTTGCCAAGCCGCATCCAGCTCTCGCCGGAAGATGTCGAAGACATCCTCGGGTGTGGCCCAGGGCCGTGTGGCCGGCTGGCGGTTGAACATCAGGTAGACCGCATCGTCGCGGAGCCATTCGACGGGAACTTCCACAACGCCGGTGGGTTCGCCGTCGAGCAGGAGTTCATAGCAGTCCTCATCGGCCATCAGCGAGCTGTCGTACTCGAGGCCCATTTCTGCGACGATTGCGATCGTATCGCGGCTCAGATCCCAGTTTGCGGAGCGGAACCCGACCGGCGCCGTTCCCAGTTGGTCCGCCAGCAGGTCGCGCGCGCGCAACGCCAGTTCCCGTTCCGTCACCGCATCCAAGAGGGAGTTGTTCTCATGCATCCAGCCATGGATACCGATTTCGTGTCCGGCACCGGCGATGCGTTTCGTTTCGTCGGGATCGATCAGGGCGCAGACCGCTGGCATGAAGAAGCTGGCCCCGACTTCGTGCCGGCGCAGGATTTCGATGATTCGCGGTACGCCGACCCGACGGCCGAACTCGCCCCAAGCCAAGCGTCCCACCGCCTGACCGCCAGCTCCGAGTTCGTAGGCCTCGTGGTCGCAGTCGAAGGAAAAGGCAACTGCGCAGCGGGCATCTTGCGGCCAGACATCGGGTTTCAGGGAACGGCCCGCCCGCACACGGCCAACCTGCCGGCGCCAGTCGCTATCGGGTTCCCAAGGTGCAGTGACCACCATACTCATACAGTGCAATAATGAGCGGCCATTATCCGTGGTGGGAGGGCAGGATGACAAATGTACCCGGCGGCGCGCTGTCATGGCGGCAAGTCCCCGCGCCGCCTAGCAGTTAGCGCATATCACGGCATCCTGGGTTTCATGAGCAAAGGGCCCCTGAGCGACAGAGTAATCCTGCTGACCGGTGCCTCCCAAGGCATCGGTGCCGCTACCGCGGGCGTACTTGGCGCTGCGGGGGCCCGGTTGATCGCCCATTATCGGGGGCATCCCGGAGACCGGGAAGGTGCCGAGGCAGCCGTTGCCGACATCAAGGCGGGCCGCAGACATCTCGTGGCCGGGGACTTCACCGACAACACTGCGGTGGAGCGGGTCTGGCAGGAAGCCTTGGCTTGGTACGGCCACATTGATGTGCTCGTTCTCAATGCCGCCTTCATGCACCCGTCCGGTGGTTTTGACGACAGTGAGGAGAATTGGGACATCTCTTGGACGACACATCTCCAAGTGAACGTGCAGGCCCAGGCCCGTCTGATGCGCGCGGCGGTCCGGCATTTCAGGACACGAGGTGGCGGCATTATCGTGCTGATGTCGAGTTGGGTGGCGCAGCGCGGCGCGACTGATCCGAAAATGATTGCCTATGCTGCCTCCAAGGGAGCGATCAAGGCCGTCGCCCAATCCATCGCCCGGGGTTATGCGAAGGAAGGTATCTACACCTACATCGTCGCGCCGGGTATCGTGCGTACTCGAATGTCCATCGACTTTGCCGAAATGCAGAGTGGCGAGGATGCTGTGACACAGTCCCTGGCAATGCGCGAATGGGTTCCCCCGGGCGAAGTGGGCGAACTGATCGCATTTCTGGCCGAGGGCAACATGCGTCACCTTTCCGGTGCAACCCTCGACATCAACGGAGCGACCTATGTCCGCTGACCGTCAGGGAACCACAGTGCCGCTAGCAATGGAAGCGGTTGTCCAGCGTGGGCATTCGGCACCTTGGCACCACTGGCGGATTTTAAAGCACTTCAGCGCACTCGGAATCAACCGACAACTCGGTTACCCGGTGTGCCGAAGGCTCGTACCGCATGTCTGCCTGGTGCTCGGAAAGCCCGCTCCCGGAAGATCCGCAAGTGACCTGTTCCGCTCGGGGTTTTGGTCCACGCGGAATGCCTCGAAGCCTGTTGATCGGGATGCCGCATCGTGAGCGATGAACGGTTACGGCAACTGTGCGATGCCGAAGAAATAACCTGGGTGCTCAACGAGTACTGCAACGCGCTGGACTGCATGGACCTGCCACGCCTATGCGCCCTGTTCACCCCGGATTGCTTGGTTGTGTACGGCCCCAATGACTGGCTGCGGAGCTGTGGCGCGGTGGCGCTCAAGCAGTCGCTCGCCCGCATGTGGCGGTGGGCGCGAACCTCTCATCATCTGAGCAACGTGCAAATCGGATTCCAGGGTGCGGATGAAGCCTTGGTGCGCAGTTACGTACAGGCTTGGCACGAGCGGCCGGATGGCTCCACGGCAACCATCTACGGCCAGTATCAAGACCGGTTCGTGCGACAGGACGCCGGCTGGCGCATCGCCGAGCGGTGTATGTTCATGAACGGTAATGACAGTGGTTTCACGGTGAACATCAATCGGTTCAAACGCATTCCGCCTCCGGACGGATGGCAACCGCCCACGGAAACGATGCACCGCTGGGGACGAACCGGGAAAGATCCGCGGTAAGCGAAGCCGACGGCGTCAGGACAGTCATGGAGAGAATCAGCATCTTCTTCGAGGGACGGGAAATTCGGTGCCGACCGGGCATTTCCGTGGCTGCGGCACTGACGGCAGTCGGCGAGCGCGAACTTCGGCATGCGGGTTCCGGCGATGGGCGGGGCCTGTTCTGCGGCATGGGTGTCTGTCAGGAATGCCGGATGTGGATCGACGGCCGCAGTGGCATCCGGGCGTGTATGAAGCCCGTCGCGGATGCGATGCGTGTCTCCCGAATGCCGGAACCGGTGCCGCCGGGTGGGTATTCGCCGGACAATGGGGGGAGAGGTCGGCCGGAAACGCCGGATCTGTTGATCGTGGGAGGTGGCGCGGGCGGGCTCACGGCCGCATCCGTAGCGGGCGAGGCGGGTGCCGATGTCGTGCTCGTCGATGAGCGTCCAGCACTCGGCGGCCAGTTCTTCAAGCAACCCGTCCCGACGGCGCAACTGCCCGCATCTCTGGCGGATGACCGGCAGTTCGAGTCCGGGCGTGTCCTGATCGAACGGGCGAGACGCTCGGGAGTACGGATATTCGTCGGCACCGAAATCTGGGGTGCCTTTGCTCCAAACGAGTTCGGTGTCTCCGATGGACATGGCAGTTGGATCATGCGTCCGAGGCGAACCATCGTTGCAACCGGTGCCTACGAGCGGGGGATGCCGGTTCCGGGCTGGACCTTGCCCGGCGTCATGACCACTGGCGCTGCCCAGACCCTGTTGCGCAGCCACGGTGTGCTTGCCGGCAAATGTTTACTCGTGGCGGGTAACGGGCCGTTAAACCTTCAGGTAGCGCTTGAATTGCGGCAGGCCGGTGCCACGGTGGTTGCGGTGGCGGAATCTGCCCGTGCGCCCGGCCGGGGTGTCCTAGGGGATGCCGCGCTAATGTTTTTGTCCGCGCCGGATATTGCCGTGGACGGCCTCCGCTACCTAGCCGGGTTGCGATCCACCGGTGTGCCGGTGCTCTATCGGCGGATTCTGAAAGGGGTGGACCGCGCCAACGGTGGACTCTTGGCGACCCTTGCTAAGGTAGGCGAGGAGAACATGGGGGTTGACCGTGAGGTGGCGGTGGACACGGTATGTGTTGGATACGGCTTTCAGCCGAATAACGAAGTCCTTCGATGTCTGGGTTGTCGGCACGGCCATGACAGAGGACGCGGCCACTTGGCAACGGTGCGCGACGAGCATTGTGAGACCACCGTATCAGGGGTCTATGCGGTCGGCGATTGCTGTGGGCTCGGTGGTGTGTCATCGGCGGTGGAGGAGGGATTGATCGCCGCGTCTGCCGCCGTCCGTTCCCTGGGTTTCACCTTATCTGCGAAAGCCACCCGCGAATGCGAACGAGCGGTGCGCAGGCTGCGCCGCCATCGCAGGTTCCAGGCTGCCCTGTGGCGCGTATTTGCCGCGCCGCACTATCAGACGGAACTCGCCGTGCCGGATACGCTCATTTGCCGTTGCGAAAATGTCCGGCTTGGCGACTTGAGTGCGGCGCTCGAACAGGGCGATACGACCGTTGCCATGTTGAAACAGCGCACCCGTCTTGGTATGGGGCCATGTCAGGGTCGCTACTGCGCCCCCGTTGCCGCATCCATCATCGAACGGCACACAGGACGCCCGACCGGAGAACATTCCCTGTTCGCGCCCCGAGTGCCGATCAAGCCCGTCCGTATCGGCGAGGTCGCGGGCATGGCGGGCATTGAGCCCGCCTCCGACGCCTGATCGCCTGACCGGAAGAACGGGAAGCTTCCAGCCGGCAGGGTGATTACCTGCGGGTTACCCGGCCTTCAGCAGTCCTCATGTTTGGTGCCCGACCTCACGGCAAGGTGCGAACCTGCGCCTCTCTTCAGCTCAATTCGGGCCGGGTTGAGTGTCAGGCCTACTCCGCTGGGGGGGGGGGAGGCTGTTGGGGCAATGAGAGCGGCAGCCAGTTCTCTAGGCGAGAGTTCGGTCGGGGGGGCTTCTCCGAATTGCTCGCGGTCGAGTGTACGGCGTTGGTTTTTGTGCGGCTGGCAAGCATCGTGAGTTGGTGTCGGTTCTGGCTGTTCCGCCTCCACTAGTGTGAGTTGGCAGTGTATCAGTTCGACATTTGCACGAACCGAACAGTACGCGAGTCTTGGCTCGGCAGAATCCGAAAAGTCAAGCTGGTACACCGTCTGTGAGTTGAATTCGTCGATTATGTCTGTATACCCTCCGTAATCCGGTTCGTTTGGTTGGGGTACCGTTCATGGCTAAGACTGTTCAGTTTCACATGCCGAAGGGGCTACCGTCATCCCTCTGTTCGGGCAAAGAGGGTTTTGACGCGCTGTGCGAGTTGCTCGCTATACAGACCACAAGAGAGAAGCAAGCCATCCGGAAAGCCCGTTACGTCAGAAAGACCCTCAAAGGAATGGGTTACAAGTCACCCCGCCAAGCCAAAACTGCCGAGCTCTGTCAAAAGGAGCTAACCGCTTTCTATAGCAATCCCAGCGCACGACGAAAATTGTGGCGGGTGATAACCACCGCCGAAGACGAGAGTCACGACCCGGATAGCAGTCCTATACCGTCCATCGAATACGAGGTTCTGAAAAGATACGATGAAGTACTTTTGTCAGCCGAACTTGATGCACAGCATCTCCAAGAGTTCCCGGAATTCCATGCTCCTGAAATCGTGGACGATGACTGGCGTATTGTTGCGGTCGCCGCGATCAAACCCATTTCGGAGGATATTGCTCAATGGGACGACCTTTCGACTGACCGTCAATGGGATGTGCTAATGGCCGCATTTGCGGTCTCCACATTGCTGGACGATGTCCGCCTTCTGCGTTGGGCAGCGGAGCAATCGGA
Organism: Pseudomonadales bacterium; assembly: GCA_965116165.1. Taxonomy (GTDB): domain Bacteria; phylum Pseudomonadota; class Gammaproteobacteria; order Pseudomonadales; family Azotimanducaceae; genus Azophilus. Next base: position 3,633,073 of record OZ220484.1, read on the forward strand.
CGATGTCTCAATGGAATTCCAATTCCTCGGCGCGCAAAGTAAAGATACGCCCCAAGTTGATAAAGGACAATCTCCCGAGTCAACGGTGGTGAACCCGGAGGAGGTGAACGTTCTCGAATCACTACGCCAGGCTGCACAGGAATTGAGCCTCGCAGCGTCAGCGCTGAGTGAAAATCAACCTTCGGACGAGTTGTTTAACGATGTTGCGGATCATGCTGCAAAGGTTGCAGGTATGCGGAACTCCGTTATCGAATTGGCGGCTAGAAGAAAAGTGGAAGATCGGGTCGGGGCTTTGGAGAAACTCTTGGACGAGAGCTCTAAACAGGGCCTCTTGCGGGTCAAAGACGCCAAAGAGATATTGGCAGATTGGCGTGTGGTTTATTCGGGAGACGGCGCTTCAGGCTTGAGTTTGTTCCAGAAAGATATCGAACGAGCGGTGCGAGAAGTACCGGCTCATTTCGCTATATGGGCCAGAGCTCAAAAAGACGAGGTGCAAGCCAGAGTAGAGTTACGCGGCCTCCAGGACGAAATACTCAATGGCGTACAGTCTGAAGAGGACTCGGCATTGGAGCGCATGCAGCAAGAGAAGGTCACGTCATTAGGACTCGCCAAACTCAACGCCAAAGCCAAGGCCCTTGAAGTGGCGCGCCCAGCCATGGAGGTTATCGAATCACCGGGCTTGCCGAAAGAGCCGAAAGAATTGGGAGGCTCGGAATCAACGCCCCCCAAGGTCTCACCCACTCCTGAGCCGTCAAGTCCGCCTTCAGGAGGTGCAGGTGAAAGTATGTCGTCAGCGCAGGCAACTGTGAGAGATCCCGACGGCAACAGCCCTGAGTTGCCAACTGCATCTGCCGGTGTTGAAGTCCAAGAGCAAGAGCAAGAGGAGTACACCCAGCCCCAAGCAGAAACCGAGGAGGAAGCGCCAATCTCACCCGCGCCGGCGGTGCCTGACGAAGAGATTCCCAACGCTGCCTGGGCTGCCTTGAATAAAGGACAATTAGGGCTCGCCTATCACATTGCCCGCCTGAGCGAAGAAGTAGGCCAGACCACACTAAATCCTTCGTCGGAATTGCTAGCTACTTTGGCACTGGGTTCTTTGGTCAGCAGCCCAGTAGAGGAGGTTGTTCACGACTATGAGCGCAGGGCGGCTAACGTGTTGTCGAGGCTCGACTTTGGAGATGTTGGTCAAGAGGAAAGGAAGGATGCCCTTAATCTATTGGTCTTCTCTGCGTCCCTGCGTCCGTCACTGTTTGCTCGGTTACAAACCAGTGCGTTTCCTTTGTTGCAGCGTGTCGAATTGTCCGGCAAGTTCAAGCCGGTAGAGCAATTTGCGAAAGCCATGCTGAGACACGAGGACTGGTTGCGAAGAGCCTATCGGGATGTCTCCACTCTGGCGGCGACATTCGATGAGGGCGTATGGAAAGACCGTTGGGAAAGACACCTTGGGCGTGTCGCTAGCTGGCGTTCCTCAGCAGCACCTAAATTCATGTTTGTCCCGACGGATCGAGTTTGGAAGCACTGGGTGGGCCGTGGTGGTGTTCTGGCAGAATTGATGGACTTAGTCTCTCGCGACAATGCCAAGTTGAAAGAGCGCGTCGACGAAATCGTCAAGCTGTTCACCCCCAAGTCAGTTCATACCCTGTTTGACCACACTTGGCGAAATGAATTGGGTCAGCGAATCGGTGGAGGCATCTCTGGCCGGGCGTTGTCGCAGCTAGAACATCATTTGCAGAAACCGGTCGCTCTCGCAGAAAGTTGGCGGCAACTCGTCGATGCTAAACCCAGCGGAACGAACTGGGCGAGAGATAACGTCGCAAGGCTTCGTCGGGATATTCGGGACCATGGTGAAACCGCCTTGGAGGCAATTAGAAAGTGCCAAGAATCTAATCCCAGTTTGCCCTTGCGAGCGGCCATGACACAGGCGGTTGGGGCGATCAAGTCACTCGACGATATTCTGCTTCACAACGATGGAAACGAGACTGTCTCCGAAAACTGGATAAACGAGATATTGTCCGGCGACCTTGTCCAAGTCGTTGAGTTACGACTGGACGAACACGGAAACATAGATAAATCGGTTTCACCTCCAGATGCTCTCGCTTCAATTGTAGATACGGAGCGACATGCTGAATCTCTAACAACCGCCTTTGATGTACGTATGGAAAATGACGACATAATAGGGGCGCGGGCTGTTTACGACCGCATGTCGAGCGAAAACGACCCTAACGCGGCCGACTATCGCGAGCGATTGGATAAAGCCATCCCAGAAAAGGTTCGGCAGAACCATCAGAAACTCTATGATCTGAGCGAAAAACTGGAACAGTCGTTCATCAGGGGAGCAGTTCTCGAGGATTCGTACTTGGATCTGAGCGCCGATATCCAGGACACGCGCCGGATACTTGACGGACATGACGAAGATCAAATCTTGGCCGCCATCAGAAACGTACGGCAAATTGATAAGTTGGTGGAACCGATTTTCAGGGATTGCATTGGTGGGGTTGAGCAGCAGTTGGAGAAATTTAGGGATCGCCTCGGTGCCGATGAAAGGGACTTGGTGCAGGATGCCTTGGACGCGGGTGACTTAATAGCGCTCCACGAGTACATCGATTGTCTGGAAGATAATCGTCCCTTGGTCTCAAACAAGGTGGGCGAAAGCAAGACATTAAAGGCTTTTTTGGACTTGATGAATTGGCTGGCCGAGGGTCGGGAGGATAGTGAGAGCTATACACAAGACGCAGTCGTAAACGCTGTGCAGCGAAGAGAAGACATGCTTGGCCTTGAGTTTTCGGCACTAACCGGCGTGCAGGCCAGACATTCAGCTAGTCTAATAGAAGCATGGTATCTGATGGACCGCTATAGAACACCGGATATTAATCGTTTGCATGAGATCCTGACCTACCTAGGTTTCAGTCCCAAAAGCCCCAAGGAAGGCCGGCGAGTGGCTGACACCGTGATTACTGTTACAACCGAGCCTCTGCGAAACCGCGAACTGTGCCCTGTTCACTCGTTCGGTTCCACGGCGGATGGACACTACGACGTGATTCTAAGCTGGAGCCAATCCGCACGTGCATCGATTATTCGGTCCGTCGAGTTGAACCCAAACCGGCATGCCATCGTACTTCACTTCGGACGTCTCTCAATAGAAGATAGGCTGTGGCTGCGCCGTTGGTCTATTAAGAACTCCGCCCAGTTCATTGTGGTCGACGAGACGCTCGTTCTTTACTTGGCCTCCCTAACTACTGGAATGTTGAGGCTGAGAGCGCTTTTCGATTGCACACTGCCCTTTACCTGTGTAGAGCCGTTCTTTACCGCCGCCGGGCTGATCCCGCCCGAGGCATTTTACGGTCGCGAAAGAGAACGGCGCGAAATCATGGAGCGCTATGGAAGCTGTTTCGTTTATGGGGGACGACAGCTCGGAAAAACAGCCCTTCTGCGCTCTGCGGAGACAACTTTCCATCATCCAGACAAAGGACATATAGCGCACTGCGTGGATTTGAAAAAGTTCGATATCGGTTCCGCCTCCCGCGCCGATCATCTTTGGGAAGTACTATGGGATGAATTCGCAAGCCTCAATGTCATCACAGGAGACCGGAGGGGGCGGCCTCGCGGTCGGGATCGGTTGGTACGCAGCTTGACGGAGGCCATTGCGGATTGGCTTTCCCACGACAAGAGCCGGCAGATACTGCTTCTTTTGGACGAGGCGGACCAGTTTCTGGAAGACGATCTAAAGCACAACTTCCGCGAGTCTAGCAGCCTCAAGGGTCTGATGGACGAGACCAAACGGAGGTTCAAAGTTGTTCTGTGCGGCCTTCACAACGTGCTTCGCAATACCGAACGCGCAAACCACCCACTGGCTCACTTTGGCACTGCTATTTGTGTGGGCCCTCTTCTTGGCAATCGTGACTGGGAGCAGGCGCGGGCGCTCATCAAGGAGCCCATGGCCGCTGCCGGTTACACTTTTGAAAAAGATAGTTTGGTGACATACATCCTAGTGTGGACCAACTATTATCCGTCTCTCATTCAGCTATGCGGCGAAGCATTGCTTAAGCATTTGCGTGAGACAAAGGTCGGGGACTTTCCACGTCAAGTCACGCGAGCCGACATTGATGCGGTGTTTGCCAGAGATGGCTTTCGCGATCAGATTCGGGAACGGTTCGCTTTCACCCTGCAACTTGACCAGCGCTATGAAGTGATTGCCTATGCAATGGCATTCGCGGTGCAGGGTGATTCTACTGGACCGTCGCGGGGATTTTCTGCCAGGGAAGTGATGGAATACGCACAGGATGCATGGTGGCAGGGATTCGACATTTCCAGGAAGGAGTTCGATACGCTGTTGCGCGAGATGTGTGGACTCGGGGTTCTTCGGCGCCGTCCCCAAGTCCAAGATAGTGGTCCCGCACTGTATGCGTTCCGAAATCCGAATGTTCTCATGCTGCTGGGTAATGGAGAAACAATACTGGGTGTTCTCGAAAAAGAGCGCTTTATCCCAGCTGTGTTTGAGGCCGCCGCGTATCACGCACAATATCCTCAAGACAATTCAGCATCTGCACGGCGTGGCCCATTGACTTACGAACAAGAAGGGCTATTGAAGCGTGGTGGGTGTGTTGGTGTACTTTGCGGAACGAAGATTTCCAACCTTCAAGAGTGTAGACATTTTCTTTTGCAACGTATGAGCAAGAAACTATTCCGTCCATTGAAGCCCTGTATGGATGAGGCCGGACTGCTCAGAAAGTTGAAAACGTTTCGCCCTATACGCGAGACGTACGTATGCATGGTCGATGATAGTGACCCATGGGCCATGCGTTGGATCGAATCTACCGCGGATATGCTCACGCGAGGCAAAGTCGGCTCCACTCTTCGAGTTATCTTTCCCGCCGATGCAGACCGGCTATGGGGGCTGATTTTGGAGTTGCCCGATGATTATTTTGTTGATCATGCAAATGGACGTTTCGATTGGGTCGGTATCCAACCTTGGGATACAAGATTCTTGAAGCAATGGTGTGACGATCTGAATCTCAATGAAGCGATTCCTCATGTCGATGAACTGCACGAATTAACTGGGGGATGGCCATGCCTTCTTGAGTACTATGCCAAATCTAGTCCGAAGACTTGGCAGGGAAAGAAAGACGCACTTCAGAAATATATAGCCACGAGTCGAATAGAATTGATCGAAGATCTGGGTTTGGGATCTGATCAAGTGCGCGAACAGATCACTACTCTTCGAGATTGTGGCCGGTTGACGTTTAACGAAGTCAAGATGTATGCGGATTTGCTCAAGGAGGACGGGGAAGCGACTTTCCCATCGGGAACGTTGCAAAGGCGTCTCTTCTGGGCCATACAACTGGGGCTTGCGCAGGACATGGGCGGATCGTGGAGGCTCAATCCACTCGTAGAAACTGTATTGGCCGATAACAACCCATGACGCTCTGGGAGCTACCGGGACCAAGATAGTTTATCGAGTCTGTCCGCGATGTGCTGATGAAGGGCTCGAACTTGGTTGTGAGGTTTCCGGACGGTGTTCCCGACGGTTTCGACAACGCACTGATGGATTCCTTGGGCAATGCGCTGCGCTTCGTTGAATTAGTTGCTACGGATTCCCCGTGTGACGATATCAGCGCAAACCTTGTCCAAGGCGACCCCGTTACGGCTCAATCGCTCCAAGATTTGTTGACGGATGACAGATTTAGGGGGCGACTGATCCGTTTGGTTGATATCGACGAGTGCAGTTGGCCATCTTGGCAGGATTTCCTAGGTCGGTATGCACATGCTATCCGCGGAGAACAGCTATTGGGTAGGACTCTCTTCTGTGTTCCTCTGGATGGATCCTCACCGAGTGATTCGCCGCGGCCCGACATGGCTCTAACTCATCGAGAGTGGGATGGAACAATCGACGAAGTAGACCTTTTGCTACTTGCCTCCGAACGATTACGGAGCCGCATGTTTTCCCCCCTTGCGCGGCAACTTCTCGCAACGTTGGTTTCCCGCGTTGTGCGCTGGGATTTTGACACTGCTGTCTACCTTCTTGATGAGGGGGAGCGAGCGATCCTATCTCCTCTTCAATCGCTTCAACATATCGCACATGACAAGGGCTGGACCGCGGAGACTCCGTTGGACTGGAGACGAGGGACTATGTCCAAATCTGGCGTTGCTCATCCCGCGCGTGCCGCAGTGGATGAGCCTCCTAGGGAAATCGAACAACGTATCTGGAGTGCCCAGTTGGCTGTGCTAATGCCTCGCATTGAGGAGCTTCGCTATAACATGGTTCAGGATAATAGGCATGACATCAAATACTTGATGAGGCTACCTGATCCGACAAACCTAAATTTCGAAATCTTGAGCCAGTACACTGCCTTGTCCGCTGCTGACGGAATCCCTATGATAGGCCCATGAGCGAGGCCATTGCATTCGACACCCACCGCTTCGTCAAGCGCTTGACAGAGAACGGCTTTACCGTGCAGCAGGCAGAGGCCTTGGCGGAAGAACAAGTTGCCCTACTCAACGCCAATCTTGCGACCAAGGCCGCCATCGAAACCCTGCGGCAGGAAACCAAGGGCGACATGGCGCAGGTCAAGGCCGACATCGAGGCCCTGCGGCAGGAAACCAAGGCCGACATGGCGCAGATCAAGGCCGACATCGAGGCCCTGCGGCAGGAAACCAAGGCCGACATGGCGCAGGTCAAGGCCGACATCGAGGCCCTGCGGCTGGCGACCAAGACCGGCATCGAAACCCTGCGGCAGGAAACCAAGGCTGGAATCGAGGCGGTCAAGACCGATCTCCTGAAATGGCTGTTCGGTGCACTGATCGCTCAAACCGGGCTGATCGTCACGCTGATCAAGCTGCTGTAGCCCCGTACACCCACAAACCCGGTGCGGAAATCCGCTGTCGCCGTCCTGCTGGCTGTTGCCGAGGAATTTCCTAATATGAGCGGTACCTCCTCACCCAAGGCTCTCTACTCGTCGCGCACCCAGTGGTACGTGGTGTTTCTGCTCACCGTTGCGTCGACATTGTCTTTCATCGACCGGCAGATTCTCAACGTGATGATTGGCCCGGTGAAGCGAGATCTGGGCGGCCTTTCCGATACTGAAATTTCACTCATCATCGGGCTGGCCTTCTCTCTCGTTTACACCCTCGCCACGCTGCCTCTGGCGCGGGCCGCCGACCATTACAACCGCCGCAACCTGATTGCCGCCGGTATCTTCTTTTGGAGCCTGATGACGGCGCTGGCCGGCAAGGCGGAGAACTTCCGCAACCTCTTTTTGGCGCGCATGGGCGTTGGCATCGGCGAGGCGTCGCTTGGCCCGGCATCGGTTTCCATGTTGGCCGATTACTTCGACCACAACCGGTTGCCGCTCGCCTTCGGCATCGTCGGCGCGGCGCCGTTTATCGGCACGGGGTTGGCAAACATCGTCGGTGGGCCGCTGGTGGATTGGCTCGAGGCGCAGCCGAATTTCGTATTGCCGGTGTTTGGCGAGCTGTATTCTTGGCAAATGGTATTGGTGACAGTCGGCCTGCCGGGCATTTTGCTTGCGGCCGTGATGTTCACGATCGCGGAACCGAAACGGCGGGGCCTGGTCACCGAGGCCGCGACGGGCTATGCCATCCGGGAAGTGTGGGTGTTCGTGAAGTCGCGGGGCCGCTATCTCACCTATCACTTCATCGCCTACCTCTGCCTGTCGATCCAGGGCTGGGCCTTTCTGACCTGGGTGGTGGAATTTTTCGTGCGCAAACACGGCTGGACCCGAACGGAGATTGGCCTGACCTATGGTGTTGTGGCACTGGTTGTGGGCTTGGTGGGGAGCATTTGGGCGGGCTTCTACGCGGGCCGTCTGATCGGCAGGGGCGGTGCGGATGCACCCATGCGCGTCACGCTCTGGGGCACCCTGGTGCTGGGCCCGGTCGCCATTGTATTGCCGCTGCTCGATAGTGGACTCATGGCCGCCGTCATGTTGGTGCCCATCACCTTCACCATGGCCATGCCGCCGGGCCTGAGCAATGCCGCGCTCGGTGCCATCGCGCCCAATCAGATGCGCGGCCAGATGATTGCACTGTATCTTGTCTGCGTGAACTTTCTGTCCTACCTTTTCGCGCCTTTGATCATTGGCTTGATGAACGATTACGTATTTGGGCGGGAGGATGCCATCGATTTGTCGCTGGCGTCGCTGGCGGTGGTGAATTACTCGGTGGCGGCGGCCTGCTTGGCGCTTAGCTTGAAACCGTTGCGCGAGTCCTTGGCGCGGCTTGCGAGAGAGCTTCCCGAAGATTCGGGATAATGTCTTGGTGCGCCGGACCAAGGGGATGTGCGGCTTAAGGCCCCGCCGACGTATCTGGCGATAATTCGATCTGTTCGATTTTATGAGCAAAACATTCGGCCGGGAGACAGGGTATGGGCAGATTGCGGGTTGAATCCGGGAAGGAAATTTACTTTGAGCATCATCCGGGCAAGCGCACGGTGGTGCTTTCCCACGGCTGGGGCATGGGATGCCGGGTTTGGGACGATACGGTGGCGCGACTCGCTGATGCGGGATACGGGGCGGTTGCCTACGACCACCGCTGCTGTGGCGCATCCGACAAGGACTTCAAGGATGTTTCCATTGAGGCGCTCGGTGCCGATCTGGCGATGCTTTGTCGGCATCTGAGGCTTGAGAAACCGGTGCTTAACGGCTGGTCGTTGGGGGGGGCCGTGGTCGTCGATGCCGCTGTCCGGCTCGGCGATGGACTCGGTGGTCTAGTGTTGACCGGGGGTGCGACACCGCGCTACACCCAGGCGGAAGGTTTTAACCACGGCGGGCATCCCGAGGATGTCGCGGCCACGGTCGTTGCTTTGCGTGCGGACCGTGTTAACTTTCTTAGAACCCTCTATTTCGACGGTGTGTTCGCGCTTGATGTCGGCGAGGCCGTGAAGCAGCGCGTCTGGCAGATCGCACTGGAAGCCAGCCCCGCCGCCGATGCTTCGCTGGCTGCCCTCGCGGAGATCGACCAGCGCGCGGCCATGGCCGGGCTCGCCTGTCCGGCGTTGGTGGTCGCCGGTGGGGCCGATGGCCTGGTGCCCGCCGACATCGGACGGTTCGCCGCGGCGACGCTGCCCGATGCGGAACTTGAAATTTTCGAGGGCTGCGGCCATGCCCCGTTCCTGGAGGATCGCAACCGCTATCATTCCGTCCTGCTCGACTTTCTGGCCCGGAGGCTCCCATGAGCGAACGCCGCGTGCATTTCGGACTCTGGTATGACTTCAGGAACCCGGCACCGAGCCCGGTTTCCTTTGAACGGCTTTACCGTCGGTCGCTCGAACAAATCACTTGGGCGGAGACCCTCGGGTTCGACTCGGTCTGGCTCACCGAACACCACTTCTGCGAGGACGGCTATACGCCCTCGCCTTTGGTGATCGCCGCGGCCATCGGCGAGCGCACCTCGCGCATGCGTATCGGCACCAACCTGATGTTGCTGCCGCTGGCCGATCCCGTACGTTTAGCGGAAGACGCGGCGGCCGTATCGATCCTGACGGGTGGGCGCTTCGACCTTGGCGTCGGCCTCGGCTATCGGGCGCTGGAATTCGACTATTTCGGGCGCCGGCTCAACCATCGACCGAGCTTGATGGAGGAGGGTATCGACATTATTCGCCAAGCCTGGTCCGGCAGCCCCGTCACCATCAAGGGCAAGCGCTACCGGATTGACGGGCTGCCCGTTGGACCGGTTCCCGAGCAGCCGCCGAGGCTTCTGATGGGCGGCATGGCGGAACCGGCGATTGCCCGGGCCGCGCGAATCGGCGACGGTTTTCTTTCCACCGGAGGTATCGGGCACGACCTGTACATCAACGCTTTGCGGCAGCAGGGGAAGGATCGTTCCCAAGGGATGATCTGTGCCGGCAACTGGATGATCGTGGCACCCGATCCCGAGGCAGAGGCGGCACGGATTGGGGAGCATGTTCTGTATCAAACCAACCAATACATCTCGTGGGGTGCCTTCGGGCCACCGGAGTCTGTGCCGCTGTTCCCGGATGCCGCGAGCGCGATCAGCGGCGGGCTTTACGAACTATGCGACGCCGATGGCGCCGTCGCGAACCTGAAGCGGCTGCTTACGGATTACCCCGAGATCGCCGATGTGCACTTTTGGGCGCAGTTCCCGGGCGAGCCGTTGGAGAGTGGTAGTCGGCGCATCGAGTATCTGGCCGCGGAGGTGCTGCCCAGGGTTCGGCGGGATCTCGGGCTGGCTCGGTGAAGGGTTGTTGTGGGGGCTTTGCGACGAAGCGCGGACCGATGTGCGTTTTGCGGCGATTTGCCCAAGTGCCGCGATCATGCATGAGCGGACGTTTCCACCAACGATGTTCGCAGCCATTTAAAGGGGAATTATATCGATGGGTTGACAGAAGCCGACATGTGGTAGTTTCCAGTCGCTAAATCCTCAACATTAGGGGAACCTCTGATTAATTCTGTGATCGCGGCACAATAATAAATAAAATCAATATCTTATGAGTATCTCAATGCTTCTCTATCGAATTGTTCAGACCTTCCTTAGTGTCCTGTCCCGGAAATGCGCATACTATTCGACCTGTGTAATGTATCGTATATTATTGATTTTAAATGAAATTATTTTTTATAGGCCGGTGACTATTTTATAGCGAATTTGCCGGACAGCACATTAGGTCTATATGGTCAATACGCAATAGGTCGGTTGGACATCGGGGTTTTTCCACCCTTGGCTTATTGGTTATAGTGCGCCTTCATTCATTTGGGAGTGGCTCATGCAAGTAGGATTGTTAATGGTGTTCCAGAACTTCGAGGATGGGATCACCGACCAGGCGGCCTGGGAGCGGGATATTCATTTGGGCGGTCTTGCCGAGCCGCTTGGTTTCGACACGCTGAGCGCCGTCGAGCACCACTTTTTCAATTACGCGATGTCGCCGGACAACCTCCAATATCTGAGCTACATGGCCGCGCAAACGGAGCGGGTGGGTTTGTTGACCGGCGCGGTCATCCTGCCGTGGAACGATCCGCTGCGGGTGGCGGAGCGCATGATCGTGCTCGACCACCTGAGCAAGGGCCGGGCGCTGTTCGGTATCGGGCGAGGTTTGGCGCGACGTGAATACGAGCGCTTCGGCGTGGACATGAACGAAGCGCGCGACCGTTTTGACGAGGCGGCGGAGATAATCATCAAGGCTTTGGAGACGGGCGTCATCGAAGGCGACGGCCCCTATTACAAACAGAAGCGCACGGAACTCCGCCCGAAGCCCTACGCCAGCTTTAAAGATCGCTTCTATGCGGTGGGCATGTCGTCGGACTCGGTGCCGGTGGTGGCGCGTCTCGGCGCGAAAATGATGAGCTTCGCGCAGAAGCCGTGGGAGGAGATGGCGGATCACTTCAATCGCTATCGGGATCTCTACCGGGAACATCACAATACCCAGCCGCCCTCGCCGGTGTGTGTTGATTTCCTGAGTTGCGACGAAAGTGCGGAAGTCGCCGAGTTGAATGCCCGCAAGTACATGGCGAACTACTACATCACGGTGATGGAACACTATGAAATGGCGAGCGACCATTTTCGCCAGATGAAGGGTTACGGAGATTATGCGGACAATGCCGAACTGTTGAAGGATTCGGGCATGGCCGATGCCGCGAACGCTTTCGTGGACATCAACACCTGGGGTACGCCGCAACAGATCTTGGAAAAGATGGAGAGCCGTCGCAAGAGCATCGGCGATTTCGACCTGACCGTGCAGGTGAGCTACGGGGGACTGACCGGCGAACAGGCCGAGAAGAGCATAAGGCTGTTCGCGGAGGAAGTGCTGCCGGAACTGCGATCCTGGTCCACGCACTAGCCCACATAATGGTGTCCCGGCTTATCCAAGCGCAGGCTCCTCGGTTGCGCTTCTCCATCGGATAGCGGGACTTGTAGATGGTATTTTCGTCTGGTGCCCGCTTGCGCCCAAGATCGATGTCGGCGAAACGTCGCGTTTTATAAGGGCTTCCTAAAATGAATTCGACAAAAAAATGGGTGGCCTACAGCCTACTTGCGATCGGCTTTACACTGGCTGGCTGCGATAACTGGCTGGCTGCGATAAGTAGGGAACTTTCTGTTGAGGAAGACAATAGAGAACTTCCCGTTGAGGAAAAAACATCGAAAGCCGCTGAGGAAAAAACATCGAGAGCTACTGTTTCGGAACATGTTTTTGATTTAGAGGAAGTCAAGCGGAATTATGGCAATTCGCCATTGAAAATATTGGATATTTCTGAACGCAACAGAGATGGCCGAAACTCTCTAGCCGTCGTCCTGTCCGTGCCTCTCAACCCCGCTGACGATCACCAACGGTATTTCTCCATCAGTCGGCAAGGTGCTGGTGCTGTGGACGGTGCCTGGGTGGTTGGGGAGTCCGGGAAAATTGTCTGGTTTCCCCATATCGATCCGAATGTCACTTATGACATCCGCATTCTACGGGGTTTGACCGCCGCCAATGGTCAAAAGTTGGCGGTGCCAGAAGACGCCGAGATCAAAACTCGTTCATTACAGGCATCGATTAATTTCGACACTAAGGGTTTGTTTCTTACCGAGGGGCTGGGCAATGGAATTCCAGTCGTCAGTGTCAACGTTGAAGAGATTAATATCGATTTCTTCCGGGTAGAGGACAAGAAAGCGCACGATTTTCTGCGCAGTATTAATACTCGGCCTTCTTATTACAGGGGCGCGGATTATCTGACGCATTATGCCAAATTGGTTCACAGTGCGCGTTATGATCTGGATATCCCCAAAAATACCCGCACCAAACGCAGTGTTCCTGTACAAGATATCAGTTCGCTGTCAGAACCGGGGATCTACTTGGCTGTAATGCTGCCCGCTGGGCAATATCGCCGTGAACAGTTACTGTGGTTTTCGATTACCGATGTGGGACTACACGCGCGATTCTATGAGGATCAACTGGATGTCCACGCCTCGTCTCTCAAAACCGGCCGGGCGCTTGGAAACGTTGAAGTCAGTCTTATGAATAAGAATACCCTGGTACGGGAAAGCAAAACCTCTGACGATGGATTGGCCAGTTTTACCGGTGACTATTCTTCAGCCGATCTGATTATCGCTAAAACCGATCGGCATTATTCTTTTATCCAAATCGAAAGACCCGCTCTGGATCTTTCGGAATTTGACTTGGGGAACCGACCGCAGCTACCGGTGGAATTATTCGTATATACCCCCCGGGATCTGTTTCGCCCAGGGGAAATTATCGACTTCAACGGCCTGTTGCGCGACGGCGATGGACGGCGTTTACCGGAACGGAACCCACCGGTTCTGCAGGCACGAATCAAACGGCCGGACGGCACATTGGTCAAATCTTTTCGCTGGCGTTCACAGCAAAAGGAATACTATCGCTATAGCTGGCCCATACCCGAGGCGGCACAAACCGGTAGCTGGAAGTTGGAGGTCAGCGGGCCCGTATTAAAGCCGACAATCTATACATTCAAAGTCGAGGAGTTTTTGCCGGAGCGCATGACGCTCACTTTTAACGAGGGCGATCAAGATCCCATTGTCAGCGGGGCACGTGAAAATCTGAGTATTCCTGTGGTGGGGAAATATCTTTACGGGGCACCGGCGGCAGGGAATCGCCTCAGTACGATCATCAATGTCAAGCATTGGCGCAGTCCTGTGGATGTCCTTAAAACCTTTCAGTTTGGCGATATCGAAGCCAAGGTTCCACCGGAATTTGAGCTTGATGATATCAACCTCGACAGGGGTGGTAACGGTACCCTGAGAATTCCCTCCAAGTGGCGGTCAACCTGCTCGCCACTAGAAGTGCGGATGATCGGCAGCCTGTATGAAACCGGTGGTCGGCCGGTAACCCGCGTCTATTCTGCTTTGGTATGGCCGGCCGAGGCAATGATCGGCATTCGCCCCGATTTTAAAGACAACAACCCGGATGCCAACTCGAGGGTCGCCTTCGATATCGTAATGGCGGACATAAAGGGTAGGAAGTTGGCCGCAAGGGATCTCGAAGTGGTTTTGATCCGGGAGGACCGAAGCTATTTTTGGGTCTATGACGAGGGTCGAGGCTGGCATTATGAATGGAACGACAAGGAATATCCCGAATTTTCCCAGACTGTCAATATTGCCGCCGGTACACATGCCAAGGTTGAAATGCCGGTGGATAGGGGAAGTTATCGCCTGGAAGTAAAAGACAACCATAACCGTCTGAAATCCAGCCTGCGTTTTTATGCCGGATACAACTGGTATGCCGACTGGAATGATGCACGAACCGGTGCCCAGGCGGCGCGGCCGGATAAAGTCACTATGGCTCTGGATCGGGAACACTATGAGCCTGGACAGACCGCCAAATTGCAATTGGTACCACCGGAGGCGGGCAAAGCGTTGGTTATCGTGGAGGCGGATAACCCACTGTGGATGCGGCGAATCTCTCTCCCCGCTGAAGGCGCCACCGTGGAAATACCCATAGGCGACTGGAGCCAGCACAACGTTTATATCTCCGCCATCGTAATGCGCCCGGGTACCGAGAAAGAATCCATCACCCCCAAACGCAGCTTTGGATTGATTCACCTGCCGTTGAATCGCACCGATAGAAAACTGATGGTGAAATTTACGACGCCGGAAAAAATACTGCCCGAGGAAACTCTGGACGCCATCTTTCAAGTCACTCAAAGCGACGGTATCACTTTGCCGGATCAGATCTATGCCACCGTAGCCGCTGTGGATGAGGGAGTGTTGAGTATCAGCAATTTTGCCACACCCGATCCTTTCGAAGCCTTTTTTGGCCAGCGCCGTTATTCACCTGAAAGTCGAGATGTCTATGATCGAGTGATAGATATCAGCAGCGCCCGCAACGCCAGACTACGTTTCGGTGGGGATATGGACGTGGCCAAAGGCAGAAAAGCGCCGCCATCGGATGTGCAGATTGTTTCTTTATTCAGTGGTTTGGTAGAGGTGGATAAGGAGGGTCTCGGCAGGGTGCCCTTGAAGATACCCTATTTCAACGGGCGTCTGCGGCTGATGGCTACCGCTTTTTCCGATGATCGATTCGGAAATGGGGAACGCGAAATCACGGTGGCCGCGCCGATTGTCACGCAAATATCCATGCCGAGATTTTTGGCCATGGGAGACAAATCCACCATTGCTCTCGATATAGGCAATCTGAGCGGGAATGCGCAGTCATTGCAGGTGGCTGTTAGCAGCGATGGTCCAGTTCGGCTCAAGACAACTTCAACAGCTATCGAACTGGCAGACGAAGAAAAGACTACCCTGACCTATGCCATTGACGCCACGGAGCATCGTGGTCATGGACAGGGGACTATCGAACTGTCGATTATCGGTGCGGATATCGAGCCGATCCGCCGGCAGTGGAAATTGGGGGTGCGCCCACCCTATCCGGCGATAGTGAAGCGGAAACAGCAGCTTTTGAAGCCCGGTGCTCAGTATGCACTTGAACACAAAGACATCGAAGCGATGATTCCGGAAACCGTTGACGCTGTTCTATCGGTGTCTTCCCGCGCCAATCTCAATCTGAGACAACGCCTGCATCAGCTTCTTGAGTATCCCTATGGATGCTTGGAACAAACCAGCAGCAGGGTATTTCCGCTGATCTATGCCAACGCGCAGCAACAAGCCCAGTTCAATCTGACGCCCATTGATGAAAGCAAACGTCTACAGATGATCGAAGAGGGGATTGATCGCATCGCCACTATGCAGCGATCCAATGGCGGATTCGGTCTTTGGAGTAACAGGTCGCCCGAGAATCACTGGCTGACGGCTTTTGTTGGCGATTTGCTGCTCCAAGCCCGCGATATGGGTGTCGACGTTCCGGAAACCATGCTTGACCGCGTCCTGAATCGTCTGCGCCAATATGTCAACCACAGGGGGCGATTTGTCGGTGAGCACTGGAGCGAGGATCGTGACCATTATGCATTCGCCTACAAGGCTTATGCCGCCTATGTCCTGTCCAGGGTAAATGGGGCACCGCTAGGGTCACTGCGCACACTCTTTGATCACGATTTTGAGAATGCAAAAAGCGCGCTTCCAAAATTGCACTTGGGACTGGCACTGGAGTCCATGGGAGATAAAAAGCGTGCGAAAAAGGCTATCGATAGTGCACTTGCCCATGACCACAGGGAAGTACGCCGATATTACTATGGCGACTATGGCAGCCGCGAACGCGACTTGGCCCTGATCATTCATTTACTCATCAAACACGAGATCCGCGTCGATGAGGCAGTGAAACTGAGTTTCAGCTTGGCTGATGCTGTTTACAGCCGAGAGCGGCTGAGCACTCAGGAAAGCAACGCACTATTTTTCGCCGGCTCTTCTCTAGAAAATATGCAGGCGGATCAATGGCGGGCAACCTTGACCATTGGCGACACAAGTGCCACTCTTGAGGAGGAGAGCACCTTTTCCCGGCGGCTCGGCAGTGAGGATATTTCTAATCGTCTACTGTTGCAATCCCGTCACGCGAGGCCATTGTTTGTCAGTACTGATATCAGTGGTTACAGCACCAAGGCACCGCAGGTTGCGGAACATGGCCTGAGCGTAATTCGCACTTGGTACAACATCTATGGTGAGGAGATCAACCCTTCCAAATTGAAAGTGGGGGAGCTGAGTATCGTGCATCTGGAGGTAAGTGCTGAAGAGCGCACACCAGATGCCCTACTGGTTGACCTGCTGCCCGCCGGCCTCGAAATCGAAAACCAGAATCTGGATCAAGCCATCAAACTGGACGAATTTAAATTCGGCTATAAACCGGCAAGTGAACTTATCGGAAAGACCGTTCTTAAACACGAGGAATTCAAAGATGACCGCTATGTGGCCGCTCTGGATGTCAGCCGATACAACAGCGGCCATGTGCTCTATCTGGTTCGGGCGGTGACGCCTGGAGAATACAAGGTGCCCGCGCCCCTGGTCGAGGATATGTACCGACCGGAAAGATGGGGTATTGGCGCTACACTGGAATCAATCATTGTGGAAAATACGGCGGAATAGAAACGAGGTGCCGCAAAGCCAGTATGTCGATTCGTACTCTGTTGGGGAACCTCTGATCAATCCTGTAGTCGCCGCATTCGAGTCAATGAAATCAATAGTTTACGAGTATATAGTGTGCTGCCCCGCAAATGAGTTTACTTAA